>NZ_CP107855.1:4800000-8192422 GCF_036346895.1 Streptomyces sp. NBC_00503
GCGGCGAGCCCGAGTCGGTCCGGTACGCGGGCCAGCCGTGCACCTGGCGGGCGGCTTCGAAGTGGCGGGTGATCGAAGGGCCCGAGGTGACCGCGGGCGCGGCCCAGGGCTCGCGGGCCCGCCGCAGGTCGGCGTTGACCGCGGCGACCGTGGACTCGGTGAGGACCACGCCGATCATCAGGGCGGCGGCCACGGGGATCAGCACCGGGCGCCTGTCGCCCTGCGTCAGCAGGACCAGGGCCAGCAGGGACACCGCTCCGCCGCCCAGGACCGCGGGCCAGGTGGCGCCGCCGAAGTCGTTGGTGCGGCTGAGGACGGCGGTGGCGGCGACCAGCACCCCGAAGCTCAGCGCCAGCTGCCGCGGGCGGGGCCCGGCGGCCAGCGACAGCCAGGCCAGGACCACGAGCATCCCGCTGAAGACGAAGGCCTCGCGGTAGGGGTTGCCGTTGGGCACCGCCAGCCCGTGCCAGAGGTACTGGGTCGGCGGGAACTGGAAGGAGGCCGCCACCAGCCCCGTGGCCACCGCCCACACCAGGCGGGTCCGCTTGGCGACGGCCCCGTTGAGGAGGAAGGACCCGGCGAGGATCAGGCCGAGCGAGGCCACGTAGAGCCGGGGCCGGCCGCCCCACAGGTGGGTGGCGGGGAGCATGCCCGTCAGGAACACCTCGATCCGCACCGGATGGAACGCGCCCGCTCCGGTCGGCTGCGCGGCCCCGCTGGAGAGGAACGCGGGCAGCAGCAGCGGCAGGGTCAGCAGGATCCCCGTCGCGGTGGCCGTCGCGGCCCGCCCCGCGGCGCGCAGCCGCTGCGCGCCGGTCAGGTCCATGAGGATCAGGCGGATGGCGAGCAGTACGCAGGCGGCCATCGTGGCCATCATCGCGGTGTAGAAGTTCCCGAACCAGGCGAGCGCGACCAGCAGGGTCGCGGCGGGCCAGCGGCGCCGCTCCAGGCACCACTCGGCGGCGATGCCGAGGAGGGGGAGGGCGACCAGGCCCCACAGCCACATGGGGATGTACGAGGCGTCGCTGAGCGCCCAGCCGCACAGCCCGTAGACGGCTCCGAGGACGCCCCGCTGCCACCAGGGGCCGGGGTGCAGCTTGCCGAGGTAGCAGGCCATCACGGCGGCGGCGGCGCCCATCGTGAGCGGGGTGATCGCGAAGACGGCGAGGTCGACCCGGTCGCGGGGGACCAGGACGGTCAGCCAGGAGAAGGGGTTGCAGAGGTAGGTGTAGTAGTCGGAGAGGAACGGTTCGCCGAAGCCGCCGCGCCAGGTGAAGAGGAGGTCTCCGGCCGCCTGGCCGTGCACCAGGTCCCACAGGGCCCGGTGGAAGGGCACGTACTGGTTGGCCTGGTCGTTGATGGCGCGGCCGGTGGCGCCGAAGGGGTACGTGCCCCGGGCCGCCCAGGACGCGCATGAGGCGCCCGAGGCGATGAGGAAGGCCAGCAGGGGGGCGCCGGCCCGCCGCAGGGCCCGGCGGCCGCGGGCGGCCGGGGGGCGGGGCGGGGCTCCGGGCGGGCTCTGCGGCGGGCCGTGGAGGAGCTCCGGCGGACCCTCGGTCGTCGTCGGCTGGGTGGTGGCCGTCCCCAATGTCCCGCTCCCTGCTGCGATGGGGTCCCGTCGTGTGCTTTGGGACGAATCGGAGCGCAGCCTAGTTCGCCGGGAGGGCCGGACCCGTGCGGCCCGGCGCGCTGGGGAGGGCCCGCGCCGGGGGCGTGCGCCGCTCGCGCCGGGGGTGCGGGGCGCATGTTCGAAGCCTCCCGGCGGCGGCCGGCGCGCGCAGCCCCGTAGGGCGGCGTTTAGCACATCCGCACCACATCCGCACATCGTGGGGGCCACACAGGGGTCTCGGCCGTGTGGCGACTGGCCGGTGGGCCCTTCGGCGTTCGGGGCCAGGGGCTTTTGTTTTGACCGGAGTGGATGCGGTAGGTACGCTCAGACCTTGTGCCTGGGGTGTGCCTGGGCTCCTGTGCGTGTCCACCAACCGCACTCGAGCCGTATTCGGCCACCGTGATTCATGCGTTTCCACGCTTGCGTGGAGGTCCGCCGGATCCGACACACCCGACCGCGTGGGTCGGCAAATGTTCCAGGTTAGCTCCACTACACGGCACACAGAAACCGGAGAAGTAGTGCCTACGATCCAGCAGCTGGTCCGTAAGGGCCGGCAGGACAAGGTCGAGAAGACAAAGACCCCCGCGCTTGAGGCTTCGCCCCAGCGTCGCGGTGTCTGCACGCGCGTGTTCACGACCACCCCGAAGAAGCCGAACTCGGCGCTCCGTAAGGTCGCGCGCGTGCGTCTGACCTCCGGCATCGAGGTCACCGCTTACATTCCGGGTGAGGGACACAACCTGCAGGAGCACTCCATCGTGCTCGTGCGTGGTGGCCGTGTGAAGGACCTGCCGGGTGTTCGTTACAAGATCATCCGCGGTGCGCTTGACACCCAGGCTGTCAAGAACCGCAAGCAGGCCCGCAGCCGCTACGGCGCCAAGAAGGAGAAGTAGAAATGCCTCGTAAGGGCCCCGCCCCGAAGCGCCCGGTCATCATCGACCCGGTCTACGCATCTCCTCTGGTGACGTCGCTCATCAACAAGATCCTCCTGAACGGCAAGCGCTCCACCGCCGAGCGCATCGTTTACGGCGCCATGGAAGGCCTCCGCGAGAAGACCGGCGCTGACCCGGTCATCACGCTGAAGCGCGCGCTGGAGAACGTCAAGCCGTCGCTTGAGGTCAAGTCCCGCCGTGTCGGTGGCGCCACCTACCAGGTGCCGATCGAGGTCAAGCCGGGTCGCGCTGCGACCCTGTCGCTCCGCTGGATCGTGGGTTACTCCCGCGCCCGTCGTGAGAAGACCATGACCGAGCGCCTCATGAACGAGCTCCTCGACGCCTCGAACGGCCTCGGTGCGGCCGTCAAGAAGCGTGAGGACACGCACAAGATGGCCGAGTCCAACAAGGCCTTCGCGCACTACCGCTGGTAGTCCCACCCCACATCGAGACCGAGAGAAGACCGAAGCCTTATGGCTACCACTTCGCTTGACCTGGCCAAGGTCCGCAACATCGGGATCATGGCCCACATCGACGCGGGCAAGACGACCACCACCGAGCGCATCCTGTTCTACACCGGTGTGTCTTACAAGATCGGTGAAGTCCACGACGGCGCTGCCACGATGGACTGGATGGAGCAGGAGCAGGAGCGTGGTATCACCATCACGTCTGCCGCGACGACCTGCCACTGGCCCCTCGAAGACGTTGACCACACGATCAACATCATCGACACCCCGGGTCACGTCGACTTCACCGTCGAGGTGGAGCGTTCGCTCCGCGTCCTCGACGGCGCCGTCACCGTGTTCGACGGTGTCGCCGGTGTAGAGCCGCAGTCCGAGACGGTATGGCGTCAGGCCGACCGTTACGGCGTGCCGCGCATCTGCTTCGTCAACAAGCTGGACCGTACCGGCGCCGAGTTCCACCGCTGCGTCGAGATGATCAAGGACCGCCTCGGTGCGGTTCCGATCGTCATGCAGCTCCCCATCGGTGCCGAGATGGACTTCCAGGGCGTTGTCGACCTGGTCACCATGAAGGCGTTCGTCTGGTCCGCCGAGGCGACCAAGGGCGAGATGTACGACATCGTCGACATCCCGGACACCCACAAGGAAGCCGCTGAAGAGTGGCACGCCAAGCTGGTCGAGACGGTCGCCGAGAACGACGACCAGATCATGGAGCTGTTCCTCGAGGGCGTCGAGCCCACCGTCGAGCAGCTGCACGCCGCTGTGCGTCGCATCATCATCGGCTCCAAGGGTGACAGTGGCGCCACCGTCACCGCGGTGTTCTGTGGCACGGCGTTCAAGAACAAGGGCGTTCAGCCCCTGCTCGACGCCGTCGTCCGCTACCTCCCCTCGCCCCTGGACATCGAGGCCATCGAAGGCCACGACGTCAAGGACGCCGAGGTCGTCGTGAAGCGCAAGCCTTCGGACGACGAGCCCCTCGCGGCGCTCGCGTTCAAGATCATGCGTGACCCGCACCTCGGCAAGCTCACCTTCGTCCGGGTTTACTCGGGCCGCCTGGAGGCCGGCACTGCGGTGCTGAACTCCGTCAAGGGCAAGAAGGAGCGCATCGGCAAGATCTACCGCATGCACGCGAACAAGCGTGAAGAGATCGATGCGGTGGGCGCCGGTGACATCGTCGCCGTCATGGGCCTGAAGCAGACCACCACTGGTGAGACGCTGTGTGACGACAAGAACCCGGTCATCCTGGAGTCCATGGACTTCCCGGCCCCGGTCATTCAGGTCGCCATCGAGCCCAAGTCCAAGGGTGACCAGGAGAAGCTGGGTGTCGCCATCCAGTCTCTCGCGGAGGAGGACCCCTCCTTCCACGTTCACTCGGACGAAGAGACCGGCCAGACCATCCTCGGTGGTATGGGCGAGCTGCACCTCGAGGTGCTGGTCGACCGTATGAAGCGCGAGTTCAAGGTCGAGGCCAACGTCGGCAAGCCGCAGGTCGCGTACCGCGAGACGATCCGCCAGACGGTGGAGCGTCACGACTACACCCACAAGAAGCAGACCGGTGGTACCGGTCAGTTCGCCAAGGTGCAGATCGCGATCGAGCCCATCACCGAGCCCGACGGTCCGGCGTACGAGTTCGTGAACAAGGTCACCGGTGGCCGCATCCCGAGGGAGTACATCCCCTCGGTCGACGCCGGTGCGCAGGAAGCCATGAAGTTCGGCATCCTGGCCGGCTACGAGATGACCGGCGTTCGCGTCATTCTTCTCGACGGTGGCTACCACGAGGTCGACTCCTCCGAGCTCGCCTTCAAGATCGCCGGTTCGCAGGCGTTCAAGGAGGCCGCGCGCAAGGCTTCTCCCGTGCTCCTCGAGCCGATGATGGCCGTCGAGGTCACCACGCCGGAGGAGTCCATGGGTGACGTCATCGGTGACATCAACTCCCGCCGTGGCCAGATCCAGGCCATGGAGGAGCGTCACGGTGCGCGCCTCGTGAAGGGCCTCGTGCCCCTCTCGGAGATGTTCGGCTACGTCGGAGACCTCCGCAGCAAGACCTCGGGTCGCGCCAGCTACTCGATGCAGTTCGACTCCTACGCCGAGGTTCCCCGGAACGTCGCTGAGGAGATCATCGCGAAGGCCAAGGGCGAGTAACTCTTCCGAGTACACGCTTTAGGCTTGTCACCGGAGCCTCTGGGGCAACAGGAGTAACCCTTCCGTTGCCCCGGGGGAACCGGCTATCCAGCAAAGATCACCTGGCGCCGATCTGTAAGGCGTACAGAACCACTCTCCAGGAGGACCCCGTGGCGAAGGCGAAGTTCGAGCGGACTAAGCCGCACGTCAACATCGGCACCATCGGTCACATTGACCACGGTAAGACGACCCTCACGGCCGCCATTACCAAGGTGCTGCATGACGCGTACCCGGACCTGAACGAGGCCTCGGCCTTCGACCAGATCGACAAGGCTCCCGAAGAGCGCCAGCGCGGTATCACCATCTCCATCGCGCACGTCGAGTACCAGACCGAGGCGCGTCACTACGCCCACGTCGACTGCCCGGGTCACGCGGACTACATCAAGAACATGATCACCGGTGCCGCGCAGATGGACGGTGCGATCCTCGTCGTCGCCGCCACCGACGGCCCGATGCCGCAGACCAAGGAGCACGTGCTCCTGGCCCGCCAGGTCGGCGTTCCGTACATCGTCGTCGCCCTGAACAAGGCCGACATGGTGGACGACGAGGAGATCCTGGAGCTCGTCGAGCTCGAGGTTCGTGAGCTCCTCTCCGACTACGACTTCCCGGGCGACGACCTTCCGGTCGTCCGCGTCTCCGCGCTGAAGGCGCTCGAGGGCGACAAGGAGTGGGGCGAGAAGCTTCTCGGCCTCATGGCTGCCGTCGACGAGGCGATCCCGACCCCGCCGCGTGACACCGAGCTGCCGTTCCTCATGCCCGTCGAGGACGTCTTCACGATCACCGGTCGCGGTACCGTCGTCACCGGCCGTATCGAGCGTGGTGTCCTGAAGGTCAACGAGACCGTCGACATCATCGGTATCAAGGAGACCAAGACCACCACCACGGTCACCGGTATCGAGATGTTCCGCAAGCTGCTCGACGAGGGCCAGGCGGGCGAGAACGTCGGTCTGCTCCTCCGTGGCATCAAGCGCGAGGACGTCGAGCGCGGCCAGGTCATCATCAAGCCCGGTTCGGTCACCCCGCACACCGAGTTCGAGGCCCAGTCGTACATCCTGTCGAAGGACGAGGGTGGCCGTCACACCCCGTTCTTCAACAACTACCGTCCCCAGTTCTACTTCCGTACCACGGACGTCACGGGTGTTGTCACCCTGCCGGCCGGCACGGAGATGGTCATGCCGGGCGACAACACCGAGATGACGGTCACGCTGATTCAGCCGGTCGCCATGGAGGAAGGCCTCAAGTTCGCCATCCGTGAGGGTGGTCGTACCGTGGGCGCCGGCCAGGTCACCAAGATCACGAAGTAATTCGTGCTCTGACCTGGTAGCTCGCTGACGCGGGCACCATGTTTGACAGAAGGGCCCCTTCCCCGTCGTTCACGCGACAGGGAAGGGGCCCTTCTGCATGCGGAGCTCCAGGGAGCCCTACGGGGCTGCGCGCGCGGCCCGCGCTCACCCCTCGCGCAGCGACTCGGTGAACGCCAGGCAGGCGTCGTACCGGGGGAGCAGCCCGGACGCGAGCGCGTCGGCCAGCGAGGGGGCCGCCTCGTCGCGCGCGGACAGCAGCGGGACCGGTGCCGGCCAGTCGATGCCCAGGCCCGGGTCGAGCGGGTGGAGCGCGTGCTCGCCCGCCGGGTTGTAGGTCGCCGAGCAGAGGTAGGAGAGCGTGGCCCCGTCGCTCAGCGCGCAGAAGCCGTGGCCGAGCCCCTCGGGGAGGTAGACCGCGCGACGGTCCACGTCGTCCAGCCGGACCCCTTCCCAGCGGCCGAAGGTCGGGGAGCCGACCCGCAGGTCCACGACGACGTCGAGGACGGCCCCGCGCACGCAGGTGACGTACTTGGCTTGGCCGGGCGGGACGTCGGCGAAGTGGATGCCGCGGACCACCCCCCGCTCGGATACCGAGAGATTGGCCTGCGCCAGGTTCAGGGGGTGCCCGACCACCTCGGCGAGGCGGTCGAAGCGGTACCACTCCATGAACATGCCGCGCGGATCGCCGTGCTGCTGGGGGACGATCTCGTAGGCCCCCTTGATCCCCAGCTCGCGGAACTTCACAGGGCGGCCTCCTCTTCGAGCAGTCCCAGCAGGTAGTCCCCGTAGCCGCTCTTGGTGAGCGGCTCGGCCAGCGCGCGCAGCTGCGCGGAGCCGATCAGCCCCGCCCGCCAGGCGGCCTCCTCGACACAGCCGATCTTGAACCCCTGCCTCTCCTCTATCACCCGCACGAACTCCGAGGCCTGGACCATCGCCACGAAGGTTCCGGTGTCCAGCCAGGCGGTGCCCCGGTCGAGGACGGTGACGTGCAGCTCGCCGGCCCGGAGGTAGGCATCGTTGACCGCGGTGATCTCCAGCTCCCCGCGGGCGCTGGGCTTGAGGCCGCGGGCTATCCCGACGACCTGGTTGTCGTAGAAGTAGAGGCCCGGTACGGCGTAGCGGGACTTGGGAACGGCCGGCTTCTCCTCTATGGAGACGACCTGCCCCTTCGCGTCGAACTCCACCACTCCGTACGCCGTGGGGTCCGCGACCGGGTACGCGAACACCCGGCCGCCCTTGGCGCCGGCCTGCTCGGCGAGCCGCGTGCCGAGGCCGCTGCCGTGGAAGATGTTGTCGCCGAGGATCAGGGCGACGGAGCCGTCGCCGATGAAATCGGCACCGAGCACGAACGCCTGGGCAATGCCCTCGGGGCGCTCCTGGACGGCGTACTCCAGCCGGAGGCCGAACTGCGAACCGTCGCCGAGCAGCCGCTCGAACTGCTCGCGGTCGTCCGGGGTGGTGACGATCAGGATCTCGCTGATCCCGGCCATGACCAGGGTGGAGAGCGGGTAGTAGATCATCGGTTTGTCGAAGACGGGCAGCAGCTGCTTCGACACGGCCCGGGTCAGCGGCCAGAGTCGGGATCCGGTGCCGCCGGCTAAGAGGATTCCTCGCATGTGGAGAACCTATGCGAACGGCGTTCGACAGGCGGCTACTCTTCGGATTATGCGCATCCTCGTAACCGGCGGTGCCGGTTTCATAGGCTCGGAATTCGTCAGGCAGCAGCTAGTCGCGGACCCGGCCGCGCGGATCACCGTCTTCGACAAGCTGACCTACTCCGGCGTCGAGGCGAACCTGGCGCCGGTGGCGGACCACAGGGGATACGCCTTCGTCAGGGGCGACATCTGCGACGCCGAGGCCGTCGATCGGGTGATGCCCGGACACGACGTCGTCGTGCACTTCGCGGCCGAGTCCCACGTGGACCGCTCGATCGCCGGCGCGGGCCCCTTCGTGATGACCAACGTCGTGGGCACCCAGGTCCTCCTGGACGCCGCCCGCAAGCACCGGGTCGGCCGCTTCGTCCACATCTCCACCGACGAGGTGTACGGATCGATCTCCGAGGGCTCCTGGACCGAGGAGTGGCCGCTGGCGCCCAACTCCCCGTACTCCGCCTCGAAGGCCTCCTCCGACCTGCTGGCCCTGGCCTACGCCCGGACGCACGGGATGGACGTGGTCGTCACGCGCTGCTCCAACAACTACGGGCACCACCAGTTCCCGGAGAAGGTCATCCCGCTGTTCGTCTCGAACCTGATGGACGGCAAGAAGGTCCCGCTGTACGGCGACGGCGGCAACGTGCGCGACTGGCTGCACGTCTCCGACCACTGCCGCGGCATCGACCTGGTGATGCGCAAGGGGCGCGGGGGAGAGGTCTACAACATCGGCGGCGGGGTCGAGCTGACCAACAAGGAGCTCACCGGCGTCCTGCTGGAGGCCGCGGGCCTCGGCTGGGACATGGTCGAACGGGTCGAGGACCGCAAGGGCCACGACCTGCGCTACTCCATCGACATCGGCAAGATCGGCTCCGAGCTGGGCTACGCACCGCAGGTCACCTTCGAGGAGGGCATCGCGGCGACCGTGGACTGGTACCGGGAGAACCGTGCCTGGTGGGAGCCCCTGAAGGCCAAGGCGGCGCTGCTCAAGTGAGCACCGCAGAAGCGAACGCCGCGCGAGTGATCGCTGACCCCGACGGCCCGCGCTGGCTCGTCACCGGCGCCGCCGGGATGCTCGGCCGGGACGTCCTGGCCGCACTCCGGGAGGCCGGGATCCGGGCCGAGGGGCTCGGCCGCGCCGACCTCGACATCACCGACCCGGGGGCCGTCCGGGCCGCGGTCGAAGGCGTGGCCGTGGTCGTGAACTGCGCCGCCTGGACCGATGTGGACGGCGCGGAGAGCGCCGAGGAGGCCGCAACCGCCGTCAACGGTACGGGCGTTCGCGTTCTCGCCGCGGCCTGCGCCGAGGCCGGCGCGCGGCTGCTGCACGTGTCCACCGACTACGTGCTGCCCGGCGACGCCTCGCAGCCGTACCCCGAATCCGCCCCGACCGGCCCGGTCAACGCCTACGGCCGCTCCAAGCTGGCCGGAGAGCGGGCGGTGGCCGAGCTGCTGCCGAAGGACGGCTACGTCGTCCGCACCGCCTGGCTGTACGGGGAGCACGGGCCGAACTTCGTCGCCACCATGCTCGGGCTGGCCGCCCGGCGGGACACCCTCGACGTGGTCGACGACCAGCACGGCCAGCCCACCTGGTCCTACGCGCTGGCCCGCCGCCTGGTGGAGCTCGGCTCCGCCGCCCTGGACGGGCGGGCCCCCGGCGGGGTCTACCACGGCACCGCGGGCGGCCGGACCACCTGGTTCGGGCTGGCCCGGGAGGCCTACCGGCTCGGCGGCCTGGACCCCGAGCGGATCCGGCCGACGGACTCCGCGGCGTTCGCCCGGCCCGCCGCGCGGCCGGCCTTCAGTGTCCTTGGTCACGGCCGCTGGGCCGAGGCCGGACTGGAGCCGCTGGCCGACTGGCGGGTCCAGCTCGCCGAGGCGATCACCCGGCCCGCCTTCGCCGACCTGCTGAAACTGCCGTAGGAGATCGCTGCGGGGCCCAGGTCACCGGCGTGGACCCGTACGGGGACCGGAATGTCCGTGATCAACACTTCCTGGCGCGGTTCCGGGGACGATCACGGCGCTCCGGCCGGTCCTGCCGGAACCCGGCCGCGCGTCGCGATTTGACGCGTACGCGCGGCGGAGTAGTCTCTTCGGCCCGATTGGCGCAGTACGCGTCTCGTATGGCAGACTACTCAAGTTGCTCGGCTGAGTGCCGATGCTGCGCGCCTCCCGCCGGGAGGACCGGAAGCGAGTCCCACAGTACTCGTCGCCTTACCTGCCTTTCGGGGCAGCAATGGGGCGGACGTACGGGAATCTTCTGGGAAGCGTCAGCACGGTGCCTTCCAGGCACTCGGTGGGTGTTTGCCCCCGATCTGCGGTCTTGGGACCGCACCCCCTTGGATGAGGGAATTTCCGTATGGGAATTTTTTCTAGAGGGAGTGCGACACGCCCGACCGCGTGGGTCGGAGGAAAGCGGCGGAGTCATCCGCAGCCGGCCGAGCGCCAGAGCGTTTCCACAACAGACAGGACTACGGAGTAGCCATGGCGGGACAGAAGATCCGCATCCGGCTCAAGGCCTACGACCACGAGGTCATCGATTCGTCGGCGAAGAAGATCGTCGAGACGGTGACGCGCACTGGTGCGTCGGTCGCGGGCCCGGTGCCGCTGCCCACTGAGAAGAACGTGTACTGCGTCATCAAGTCGCCGCACAAGTACAAGGACTCGCGCGAGCACTTCGAGATGCGCACTCACAAGCGCCTGATCGACATCCTCGACCCGACGCCCAAGACCGTTGACTCGCTGATGCGCCTGGACCTTCCGGCCGGCGTTGACATCGAGATCAAGCTCTGAGAGGCACGGAGAAGATGGCAAAGCAGATCAAGGGCGTCCTGGGCGAGAAGCTCGGCATGACCCAGGTCTGGGACGAGAACAACCGTGTCGTCCCGGTCACTGTCGTCAAGGCTGGGCCCTGCGTCGTTACCCAGGTCCGTAAGAACGACATCGATGGCTACGAGTCGGTCCAGATCGCCTTCGGCGAGATTGACCCGCGCAAGGTGAACAAGCCCCTCAAGGGTCACTTCGCCAAGGCCGATGTAACCCCGCGCCGCCACCTGGTGGAGCTCCGCACCTCCGACGCCAGCGAGTACACGCTCGGCCAGGAGATCACCGCTGCTGTGTTCGAGTCCGGCGTCAAGGTTGACGTCACGGGCAACAGCAAGGGCAAGGGCTTCGCCGGTGTCATGAAGCGTCACAACTTCAAGGGCCTCGGCGCCGGCCACGGCGTGCAGCGCAAGCACCGCTCCCCCGGTTCGATCGGTGGCTGTGCCACCCCTGGGCGTGTCTTCAAGGGCATGCGCATGGCCGGTCGTATGGGTAACGAGCGTGTCACCACCCAGAACCTGACCATCCACGCGGTTGACGCGGAGAAGGGTCTGCTCCTGATCAAGGGTGCGGTCCCCGGTCCGAACGGCGGCCTCGTCCTGGTCCGTACCGCGGCCAAGGGGGCTTGAGGTAATGAGCACCATTGACATCCTTTCGCCGGCAGGCGACAAGGCCGGTACCGTCGAGCTCCCCGCGGAGATCTTCGACGCGAAGACCAGCGTTCCGCTGATCCACCAGGTCGTTGTCGCTCAGCTGGCTGCTGCCCGTCAGGGCACGCACAAGACCAAGCGTCGTGGCGAAGTCCGTGGTGGTGGCCGCAAGCCGTACCGCCAGAAGGGCACCGGCCGCGCGCGCCAGGGTTCGACCCGCGCTCCGCAGTTCGTCGGCGGTGGCGTCGTTCACGGCCCGCAGCCGCGTGACTACTCGCAGCGGACCCCGAAGAAGATGAAGGCCGCCGCTCTCCGCGGTGCCCTCTCGGACCGCGCGCGTCACTCCCGCATCCACGTCGTCACCGGCGTGGTCGAGGGTGCCGCCTCCACGAAGGCCGCCAAGACGCTGTTCGGCAAGATCTCGGAGCGCAAGAACCTGCTCCTGGTCGTCGACCGCTCCGAAGAGGCCGCGTGGCTGTCCGCCCGCAACCTGCCCCAGGTTCACATCCTGGAGCCGGGCCAGCTGAACACGTACGACGTGATCGTCTCTGACGACGTGGTCTTCACTCAGACCGCTTTCGAGTCCTTCGTGTCTGGCCCCAAGGCCGATGAGACCGAAGGGAGCGACGCCTGATGTCTGAGGCGACCGTTACCAGCAAGACCTTCACTGACCCGCGCGACCTGCTGATCAAGCCGGTTGTCTCGGAGAAGAGCTACGCGCTGCTGGACGAGAACAAGTACACGTTCATCGTCGCGCCCGGCTCCAACAAGACCCAGATCAAGCAGGCCGTCGAGGCGGTCTTCGGGGTCAAGGTCACCGGGGTCAACACGATCAACCGTCAGGGTAAGCGCAAGCGCACCAAGACCGGTTTCGGCAAGCGCGCTGACACCAAGCGCGCCATCGTGACCCTCGCTGAGGGCGACCGAATCGACATCTTCGGCGGCCAGGCCTCCTAACGGAGGTCTAGTCGTCCGGAATCGGACGAGGACTGAGAAATGGGTATCCGCAAGTACAAGCCGACGACCCCGGGCCGTCGTGGCTCCAGCGTCGCCGACTTTGTCGAGATCACGCGGTCCACGCCGGAGAAGTCGCTGGTCCGCCCCCTGCACAGCAAGGGCGGCCGTAACAACACCGGTCGGATCACGGTTCGACACCAGGGTGGCGGCCACAAGCGCGCCTACCGTGTGATCGACTTCCGTCGTCACGACAAGGACGGCGTGCCGGCGAAGGTCGCGCACATCGAGTACGACCCCAACCGCACGGCGCGCATCGCGCTCCTGCACTACGCCGACGGTGAGAAGCGCTACATCATTGCGCCGAAGAACCTGAAGCAGGGTGACCGGATTGAGAACGGCCCGACGGCCGACATCAAGCCCGGCAACAACCTGGCGCTCCGCAACATCCCGGTCGGTACCACGATCCACGCGATCGAGCTCCGTCCCGGTGGTGGCGCGAAGTTCGCCCGCTCCGCTGGTGCCTCCGTGCAGCTGCTGGCGAAGGAGGGCACCATGGCCCACCTTCGTATGCCGTCCGGTGAGATCCGTCTCGTCGACGCCCGCTGCCGCGCCACGGTCGGCGAGGTCGGCAACGCCGAGCAGTCGAACATCAACTGGGGCAAGGCCGGCCGTATGCGCTGGAAGGGCGTTCGCCCCTCCGTCCGCGGTGTCGCGATGAACCCGGTCGACCACCCGCACGGTGGTGGTGAGGGTAAGACCAGTGGTGGTCGCCACCCGGTCTCCCCGTGGGGTCAGAAGGAGGGTCGTACTCGCTCGCCGAAGAAGGCTTCGAGCAAGTACATCGTCCGCCGCCGCAAGACGAACAAGAAGCGCTAGGAGCGGGTTTAGATGCCGCGCAGTCTCAAGAAGGGACCCTTCGTCGACGGACACCTCATCAAGAAGGTGGACGTACAGAACGAAGCCGGTACCAAGAACGTCATCAAGACCTGGTCCCGTCGCTCGATGATCATCCCGGCCATGCTGGGTCACACCATCGCGGTGCACAACGGCAAGATCCACGTCCCGGTGTTCGTCACCGAGTCGATGGTCGGCCACAAGCTCGGCGAGTTCTCGCCGACTCGCACCTTCCGCGGCCACGTCAAGGACGACCGGAAGTCGAAGCGCCGCTAAAGGCGGGGTGGTTACGACTATGACTTACACCGAAGGGACAACCATGGAAGCCAGGGCCCAGGCGCGGTACATCCGCGTCACGCCCATGAAGGCCCGCCGAGTGGTGGACCTTATCCGTGGCATGGATGCCACGGAGGCTCAGGCGGTCCTGCGTTTCGCCCCGCAGGCCGCGAGCGTGCCGGTTGGCAAGGTGCTCGACAGCGCCATTGCCAACGCCGCACACAACTACAACCACCCGGACGCCTCCACGCTGGTCATCAGCGAGGCGTACGTGGACGAGGGCCCGACCCTGAAGCGGTTCCGTCCGCGTGCACAGGGCCGTGCCTACCGGATCCGCAAGCGGACCAGCCACATCACCGTGGTCGTCAGCAGCAAGGAAGGTTCCCGGTAATGGGCCAGAAGGTAAACCCGCACGGGTTCCGGCTCGGCATCACCACCGACTTCAAGTCGCGTTGGTACGCCGACAAGCTGTACAAGGACTACGTCAAGGAAGACGTCGCCATCCGCAGGATGATGACGTCCGGCATGGAGCGCGCCGGCATCTCGAAGGTTGAGATCGAGCGCACCCGTGACCGCGTGCGTGTGGACATCCACACCGCTCGTCCGGGCATCGTCATCGGCCGCCGTGGCGCCGAGGCCGACCGCATCCGCGGTGACCTCGAGAAGCTCACGGGCAAGCAGGTCCAGCTGAACATCCTCGAGGTCAAGAACCCCGAGCTCGACGCTCAGCTGGTTGCCCAGGCCGTTGCCGAGCAGCTCTCCTCCCGCGTCTCCTTCCGTCGCGCCATGCGTAAGAGCATGCAGGGCACGATGAAGGCCGGCGCCAAGGGCATCAAGATCCAGTGTGGCGGTCGCCTCGGCGGCGCCGAGATGTCCCGCTCCGAGTTCTACCGCGAAGGCCGTGTGCCGCTGCACACCCTCCGCGCGAACGTGGACTACGGCTTCTTCGAGGCCAAGACCACCTTCGGCCGTATCGGTGTGAAGGTCTGGATCTACAAGGGCGACGTCAAGAACATCGCCGAGGTTCGCGCCGAGAACGCTGCGGCCCGTGCGGGTAACCGCCCGGCCCGTGGTGCCGCAGGCGCTGGCGACCGTCCCGCCGGCCGTGGTGGCCGTGGTGGCGAGCGCGGCGGCCGTGGTGGCCGCAAGCCGCAGCAGGCTGCTGGTGCCGAGGCCCCCAAGGCCGACGCTCCCGCCGCCGCTCCGGCCGAGAGCACCGGAACGGAGGCCTGACCGACATGCTGATCCCTCGTAGGGTCAAGCACCGCAAGCAGCACCACCCGAAGCGCCGTGGTATGGCCAAGGGCGGTACTGAGGTCTCGTTCGGCGAGTACGGCATCCAGGCGCTTACCCCCGCCTACGTGACGAACCGCCAGATCGAGGCGGCTCGTATCGCGATGACCCGCCACATCAAGCGTGGCGGCAAGGTCTGGATCAACATTTACCCGGACCGTCCCCTGACGAAGAAGCCTGCCGAGACCCGCATGGGTTCCGGTAAGGGTTCTCCCGAGTGGTGGATCGCGAACGTGCACCCGGGCCGGGTCATGTTCGAGCTGTCCTACCCGAACGAGAAGATTGCTCGTGAGGCGCTCACCCGCGCTGCTCACAAGCTTCCGATGAAGTGCCGGATTGTTCGGCGCGAGGCAGGTGAGTCGTGATGGCGACGGGAACCAAGGCGTCCGAGCTGCGTGAGCTCGGCAACGAGGAGCTCGTTGGCAAGCTGCGCGAGGCCAAGGAAGAGCTGTTCAAGCTTCGCTTCCAGGCTGCCACGGGCCAGCTCGAGAACAACGGCCGGCTCCGTTCCGTCCGCAAGGACATCGCCCGGATCTACACCCTGATGCACGAGCGCGAGCTCGGCATCGAGACGGTGGAGAGCGCCTGATGAGCGAGAAGAATGTGACTGAGACCCAGGACCGCGGCTTCCGCAAGACCCGTGAGGGCCTCGTCGTCAGCGACAAGATGGACAAGACTGTCGTCGTCGCCGTCGAGGACCGCGTGAAGCACGCCCTGTACGGCAAGGTCATCCGCCGTACGAACAAGCTCAAGGCTCACGACGAGCAGAACGCTGCCGGCGTCGGCGACCGCGTCCTCATCATGGAGACGCGTCCGCTGTCGGCGAGCAAGCGCTGGCGCATCGTCGAGATCCTCGAGAAGGCCAAGTAAGTATCTGAGGCCCCGGGCATCAAGCCCGGGGGCCCCTCAGGTTCGTTCCGCCAGGCTCGGTGGGGGCGGTAGCTCTTCGGAGTGATGCCCCCGCCGGGAACCGGCAGACAAACAGGAGATAGACGTGATCCAGCAGGAGTCGCGACTGCGTGTCGCCGACAACACTGGTGCCAAGGAGATCCTTTGCATCCGTGTTCTCGGTGGTTCCGGTCGCCGCTACGCGGGCATCGGTGACGTCATCGTTGCCACCGTCAAGGACGCGATCCCCGGTGGCAACGTGAAGAAGGGTGACGTCGTCAAGGCGGTCATCGTTCGCACCGTGAAGGAACGCCGCCGCCAGGACGGCTCGTACATCCGCTTCGACGAGAACGCCGCCGTCATTCTGAAGAACGACGGCGACCCTCGTGGCACCCGTATCTTCGGCCCGGTGGGCCGTGAGCTGCGCGAGAAGAAGTTCATGAAGATCATCTCGCTCGCGCCGGAGGTGCTGTAAGCATGAAGATCAAGAAGGGCGACCTGGTTCAGGTCATCACCGGTAAGGACAAGGGCAAGCAGGGCAAGGTCATTCTGGCCATCCCTACTGAGAACCGCGTCCTGGTCGAGGGTGTCAACCGGGTCAAGAAGCACACCAAGGCCGGTCAGACCGCTGGTGGTTCGCAGACCGGTGGCATCGTGATCACCGAGGCGCCGATCCACGTCAGCAACGTTCAGCTGGTTGTGGAGAAGGACGGCCAGAAGGTCGTTACCCGCGTCGGCTTCCGCTTCGACGACGAGGGCAACAAGATCCGCGTTGCCAAGCGGACGGGTGAGGACATCTGATGGCTACCACTCCGCGTCTCAAGACGAAGTACCGCGAGGACATCGCGGGCAAGCTGCGTGAAGAGTTCTCCTACGAGAACGTCATGCAGATTCCCGGCCTCGTGAAGATCGTGGTCAACATGGGTGTGGGCGACGCCGCCCGCGACTCCAAGCTGATCGACGGCGCCATCAAGGACCTGACGACGATCACCGGTCAGAAGCCGGCCGTCACGAAGGCCCGCAAGTCCATCGCGCAGTTCAAGCTGCGTGAGGGTCAGCCGATCGGCTGCCACGTCACCCTCCGCGGTGACCGCATGTGGGAGTTCCTGGACCGTACGCTGTCGCTCGCGCTGCCGCGTATCCGTGACTTCCGTGGTCTGTCGCCGAAGCAGTTCGACGGCCGTGGCAACTACACCTTCGGTCTCACGGAGCAGGTCATGTTCCACGAGATCGACCAGGACAAGATCGACCGTACCCGGGGTATGGACATCACCGTGGTCACCACGGCGACCAACGACGACGAGGGCCGCGCCCTCCTTCGTCACCTCGGCTTCCCCTTCAAGGAGGCGTAAGCGAGATGGCGAAGAAGGCTCTCATCGCGAAGGCTGCCCGCAAGCCCAAGTTCGGTGTGCGTGCGTACACCCGCTGCCAGCGCTGCGGTCGCCCCCACTCCGTGTACCGCAAGTTCGGCCTGTGCCGCGTGTGCCTTCGTGAGATGGCTCACCGTGGCGAGCTGCCGGGCGTGACCAAGAGCTCCTGGTAATTCCCTCTCGTCCGCAAGGACTTGGGAACTTCCAGGCACTCTCGGTAAGCATCTGGTCGGCGGATGCCCGGCCGCGCATGCCTTAGGCTTGTGTGGTTGGGCGTCCGCCGCCCATAACGACTTACTACGCCGTAGGTCCCCGCACCGCACCCGTCCCGCCACTGAGTGGGGAGAGGGATGGCGCATACAGGAAACCCCGGCGAGAGAGGCCGAAGGCCACTTCATGACCATGACTGACCCGATCGCAGACATGCTCACGCGTCTGCGTAACGCTAACTCGGCGTACCACGACACCGTGGTGATGCCGCACAGCAAGATCAAGTCGCACATCGCAGAGATCCTCAAGCAAGAGGGTTTCATCACCGGCTGGAAGGTCGAGGACGCCGAGGTCGGCAAGAACCTCGTCCTCGAGCTGAAGTTCGGGCCGAACCGTGAGCGCTCCATTGCGGGCATCAAGCGGATCTCGAAGCCCGGTCTGCGTGTGTACGCAAAGTCCACCAACCTGCCGAAGGTGCTCGGCGGCCTGGGCGTGGCGATCATCTCCACGTCCCACGGTCTGCTCACCGGCCAGCAGGCAGGCAAGAAGGGCGTAGGTGGGGAAGTCCTCGCCTACGTCTGGTAGTCGGGAACGGAGGAAAAGCAATGTCGCGAATCGGCAAGCTCCCCATCCAGGTTCCCGCCGGTGTGGACGTCACCATCGACGGCCAGGCGGTCGCTGTGAAGGGCCCCAAGGGTTCCCTCGCGCTGACCATCAAGGCGCCGATCGAGATCGTCAAGGGTGAGGACGGCGTTCTGAACGTCGTTCGTCCCAACGACGAGCGTCAGAACAAGGCCCTGCACGGCCTGTCCCGCACGCTGGTGGCGAACATGATCACCGGCGTGACCACGGGTTACGTCAAGGCTCTTGAGATCAGCGGTGTCGGTTACCGCGTCGCCGCGAAGGGCTCCAACCTGGAGTTCCAGCTTGGCTACAGCCACCCGATCCTGATCGAGGCGCCCGAGGGCATCTCCTTCAAGGTCGAGTCGCCCACCAAGTTCTCGGTCGAGGGCATCGACAAGCAGAAGGTCGGCGAGGTCGCCGCCAACATCCGCAAGCTGCGGAAGCCCGACCCGTACAAGGCCAAGGGTGTCAAGTACGCCGGCGAAGTCATCCGCCGCAAGGTCGGAAAGGCTGGTAAGTAGCCATGGCATACGGTGTAAAGATCGCCAAGGGCGACGCGTACAAGCGTGCCGCCAAGGCCCGTCGCCACATCCGCATCCGCAAGAACGTCTCGGGTACGGCGGAGCGTCCGCGCCTCGTCGTGACGCGTTCCAACCGCAACATCGTTGCTCAGGTCATCGACGACCTCCAGGGTCACACCCTGGCGTCGGCGTCGACCCTGGACGCTTCGATCCGTGGTGGCGAAGGCGACAAGAGCTCGCAGGCCCAGGCTGTCGGCGCACTCGTCGCCGAGCGTGCCAAGGCCGCGGGTGTCGAGACCGTCGTGTTCGACCGCGGTGGCAACCGATACGCCGGGCGCATTGCCGCTCTGGCTGACGCCGCCCGCGAAGCCGGGCTGAAGTTCTAAGCCCCGTTTTCCGGGACTCACGGACGTAACAGAGAGAGGTAATCCAATGGCTGGACCCCAGCGCCGCGGAAGCGGTGCCGGTGGCGGCGAGCGGCGGGACCGGAAGGGTCGCGACGGTGGCCCTGCCGCCGAGAAGACCGCTTACGTTGAGCGCGTTGTCGCGATCAACCGCGTCGCCAAGGTTGTCAAGGGTGGTCGCCGCTTCAGCTTCACCGCGCTGGTCGTGGTGGGCGACGGTGACGGCACTGTAGGTGTCGGTTACGGCAAGGCCAAGGAAGTTCCCGCGGCCATCGCCAAGGGTGTCGAGGAAGCCAAGAAGTCCTTCTTCAAGGTTCCGCGCATCCAGGGCACCATTCCTCACCCGATCACGGGCGAGCGCGCCGCGGGCGTCGTGCTGCTGAAGCCGGCCGCCCCTGGTACCGGTGTTATCGCCGGTGGCCCGGTGCGCGCCGTTCTGGAGTGCGCCGGCGTTCACGACATCCTGTCGAAGTCGCTCGGCTCTTCCAACGCGATCAACATCGTGCACGCGACCGTGGCGGCCCTCAAGGGCCTGCAGCGTCCCGAGGAGATCGCGGCTCGCCGTGGTCTGCCCCTCGAGGACGTCGCTCCCGCGGCTCTGCTCCGTGCGCGTGCTGGGGCGGGTGCGTAATGGCTCGCCTCAAGGTCACGCAGATCAAGTCGTACATCGGCAGCAAGCAGAACCACCGCGACACGCTGCGTTCGCTCGGGCTCAAGCGCCTGAACGACGTCGTCGTCAAGGAGGACCGCCCCGAGTTCCGCGGAATGGTTCACACCGTCCGCCACCTCGTGACGGTTGAGGAGGTTGACTAACATGGCTGAAAGCAGCCCGCTGAAGGCCCACAACCTCCGTCCCGCCCCCGGCGCCAAGACCGCGAAGACCCGTGTCGGTCGTGGTGAGGCGTCGAAGGGTAAGACGGCTGGTCGTGGTACCAAGGGCCAGAAGGCCCGTTACCAGATCCCGCAGCGCTTCGAGGGTGGGCAGATGCCCCTCCACATGCGTCTGCCGAAGCTCAAGGGCTTCAAGAACCCGTTCCGCACCGAGTTCCAGGTCGTGAACCTGGACAAGCTCGGCGCTCTCTACCCCGAGGGTGGAGAGGTCACGGTGGCCGACCTGGTCGCCAAGGGCGCGGTTCGCAAGAACAGCCTCGTCAAGGTCCTGGGCCAGGGCGAGATCTCCGTGGCGCTGCAGGTTTCGGTTGACGCCGTTTCCGGCTCCGCCAAGGAGAAGATTGCCGCCGCTGGTGGCACCGTGACCGAGCTCGTCTAAGACGAACTCAGTGACAAATAGCTAGAAACCCGACCGGGGATGCCTCACATATGGGGCATCCCCGGTTGGTCGTTCCACGGGGGGCGCAGACGCCGGTATGGTGGCCTGCACCTTTGCTTGTCTTTATTCGTCGATCCCTCAGACCGTCACCTCTGACGCAGTAGCGCGGGGGTCGCAGGAGGCACCGTGCTCACCGCGTTCGCCCGGGCGTTCAAGACGCCCGACCTGCGCAAGAAGCTGCTTTTCACGCTCGGCATCATCGTGCTGTATCGGCTCGGGTCGCATGTGCCCGTACCTGGTGTGAGCTACAAGAACGTTCAGATCTGTGTCGACTCGGCCGGGAGCAGCAACAGCCTCTTCGGTCTCGTCAACATGTTCAGCGGCGGTGCGCTGCTGCAGATCACGATCTTTGCGCTCGGCATCATGCCGTACATCACGGCGAGCATCATTCTGCAGCTGCTGACCGTGGTCATCCCGAAGCTGGAGAACCTCAAAAAAGAGGGTCAGGCCGGCACGTCGAAGATCACTCAGTACACGCGCTATCTGACGGTCGCGCTCGCGATCCTGCAGGGCACCGGCCTCGTCGCCACTGCCCGCAGCGGCGCCCTTTTCCAGGGCTGCGCGGTCAAGGACCAGATCGTCCCCGACCGGTCGATCTTCACCACCGTCGTCATGGTGCTCACCATGACCGCCGGTACCTGCCTCGTCATGTGGCTCGGTGAGCTCATCACCGACCGCGGTATCGGCAACGGCATGTCGATCCTGATGTTCATCTCGATCGCCGCGGGCTTCGTCGGCGCCCTCTGGCAGATCAAGCTCCAGGGCAAGATCGCGGGTGGCTGGGTCGAGTTCGGCATCGTCATCCTGGTCGGCCTCGCGATGGTGGCCCTGGTGGTCTTCGTCGAACAGGCGCAGCGACGGATCCCCGTCCAGTACGCGAAGCGCATGATCGGCCGCCGTGCTTACGGCGGTACCTCGACGTACATCCCGCTCAAGGTGAACCAGGCCGGTGTCATCCCGGTCATCTTCGCCTCGTCGCTGCTGTACATCCCGGCACTGATCGTCCAGTTCAGCGGTTCCACCGCCGGCTGGGCCACGTGGATCCAGAAGCACTTCGTCAAGGGCGACCACCCGTACTACATCGCCGCGTACTTCCTCCTGATCGTCTTCTTCGCGTTCTTCTACGTGGCGATCTCGTTCAACCCCGAGGAAGTTGCCGACAACATGAAGAAGTATGGTGGCTTCATCCCGGGTATCCGCGCCGGTCGGCCTACCGCCGAGTACTTGAGCTACGTACTCAACCGGATCACCTGGCCGGGGTCGCTGTACCTGGGTCTCATTGCTCTCGTGCCGACGATGGCGTTGGCGGGCTTCGGAGCGAACCAGAGCTTCCCGTTCGGCGGGACGAGCATCCTGATCATCGTGGGTGTGGGTCTGGAAACCGTGAAGCAGATCGAGAGCCAGCTCCAGCAGCGTAATTACGAAGGGTTCCTCCGCTGATGCGAATCGTCCTCGTCGGACCGCCCGGTGCGGGCAAGGGAACGCAGGCGGCCGTGCTTGCCAAGACCCTGTCGATCCCGCACATCTCCACGGGTGACCTGTTCCGGGCCAACATCAGTCAGGGCACCGAGCTCGGCCGTCGTGCGAAGGCGTTCATGGACGCCGGCGACCTCGTCCCGGACGAGATCACCATCGGCATGGCCAAGGACCGCATGGAGCAGGCGGACGCCGCGGGCGGTTTCCTGCTCGACGGGTTCCCGCGCAACGTGTCGCAGGCCGAGGCCCTCGACGTGATGCTGAAGGCCGAGGGCATGAACCTCGACGCCGTCCTCGACCTGGAGGTCGAGGAGGACGAGGTCGTCAAGCGTCTCGCCGGGCGGCGCACCTGCCGCAACGACGGCTCGCACGTGTTCCACGTCGCGTACGCCCCGCCGAAGGTCGAAGGCGTCTGCGACGTCTGCGGCGGCGAGCTGTACGTCCGCGAGGACCAGTCCGAGGACGCGGTGCGCAACCGGCTCGAGGTCTACCACACCCAGACCGAGCCGATCATCGACTACTACAAGGCCCAGGGCCTCGTGTCGACGATCCCGGCGCTGGGCGAGGTCAAGGACGTCACGCAGCGCGCGATGGACGCCCTGAAGAAGTAGTTGCTGCGTTCCCCCGCAGCGCAGTGTTTTCCTTAGTGCAGCCACGGCCGCGGTGTCCCCAGGACGCCGCGGCCGTACTGTTGATGCGACCGTCGAACCGAAGGTGGAAGGCAATTCCCATGGTCCAGATCAAGACCCCCGAGCAGATCGCGAAGATGCGCGAGGCGGGGCTGGTCGTCGCCGCGATCCACGCGGCGACCCGTGAGGCGGCCGTGCCCGGCGCCACGACGCGGGATCTGGACATGGTGGCCCGCAAGGTCATCGCGGACGCCGGCGCCAAGTCGAACTTCCTCGGCTACGGGGGCTTCCCCGCGACCATCTGCACCTCGGCCAACGAGGTCGTCGTCCACGGCATCCCGGACGACAAGACCGTCCTCAAGGACGGCGACATCATCTCGATCGACGCCGGTGCGATCGTCGACGGCTGGCACGGCGACGCCGCGTACACCGCCTTCGTGGGCACTGGGCACGCGCCTGAGCTGCTGGAGCTCTCCCGGGTGACCGAGGAGTCCATGTGGGCCGGGATCGCCGCCATGAAGCTCGGCAACCGGCTCGTGGACATCTCGAAGGCGATCGAGACGTACATCAAGCGCCAGCCGCGCCCCTCCACGGGTGAGCACAGCCTCGGCAAGTTCGGGATCATCGAGGACTACGGCGGCCACGGCATCGGTTCCGAGATGCACATGGACCCCCACCTGCTGAACTACGTCTCCCGCAAGCGCGGCAAGGGGATCAAGCTGGTCCCGGGCCTGTGCCTGGCGATCGAGCCGATGGTCTCCTTGGGCACCGCCCAGACGGAGGTACTGGCGGACGACTGGACGGTCATCACCACGGACGGCACCTGGTCCTCGCACTGGGAGCACTCCATCGCCCTGACCGAGGAGGGCCCGATCGTGCTGACCTCCCCGGACTGCGGCAAGGCGAAGCTGGCGGAGTACGGCATCACCACCGCGCCCGACCCGCTGGGCTAGGGCGGGCGGTAGGGCCGGGCGGCCGGTCGACCGCGCTGACCAGGATTGATGATCTATCCTGTAGGGCACACTTTCCGGATTCGTCTTTCGGTGGGCCCTGACGTAGACTGACTCGTCGGCTCCTTTGCACCCGCATGTCCTCATGCGAAGGCGGGGGAGCTGATCAAGGTAGCCGATTCGAAAGGCGAAGCGTGGCCAAGAAGCAAGGTGCCATCGAAATCGAGGGCACCGTGATCGAGTCCCTCCCGAACGCGATGTTCAAGGTGGAACTCCAGAACGGTCACAAAGTCCTCGCGCACATCAGCGGCAAGATGCGCATGCACTACATCCGCATCCTCCCTGATGACCGGGTCGTCGTGGAGCTGTCTCCGTACGACCTGACGCGTGGCCGGATCGTCTACCGATACAAGTAGATCTTGTCTTCACTCCCGTCCGGACATTCCGTCCCGGCGCGGGTGGTGGCACTGACCCGGAGAACCTCACCAACATGAAGGTCAAGCCGAGCGTCAAGAAGATCTGCGACAAGTGCAAGGTGATCCGCCGTCACGGTCGGGTCATGGTCATCTGCGACAACCTGCGCCACAAGCAGCGCCAGGGCTGACGCACGCCGACCGACCTGCACTACGCAGCTCTTCGCGCGACGTAAGAAAACGTACATACGCAGAACCCGCCTAGCCCCGACCAGGGCCGGCGGCACCTCCGGCGGGGGCCGGGGACCCGGACGTACCACCACCCATCAGGTGTGGTCGGCGGCCGGGGTTCGGTTCTGCTGAAGACCCCCGAACACACAGGAGCCATTGAATGGCACGCGTTTCCGGTGTTGACATCCCGCGCGAAAAGCGTGTGGAGATCGCACTCACCTACGTCTTCGGTGTCGGTCGCACCCGGTCCAAGGAAATCCTTGCGGCCACCGGTGTGAACCCCGACACCCGCGTTCGTGACCTGGCCGAAGAAGACCTGGTCAAGATCCGCGAGTACGTGGACGCCAACCTCCGCACCGAGGGTGACCTCCGCCGCGAGATCCAGGCCGACATCCGCCGCAAGGTCGAGATCCAGTGCTACCAGGGTGTTCGCCACCGTCGTGGCCTGCCCGTGCACGGTCAGCGCACCAGCACGAACGCCCGTACCCGCAAGGGTCCGCGTCGCGCGATCGCCGGTAAGAAGAAGCCGGGCAAGAAGTAGTCCTGTTCAGCGGTCTTGCGCTGTAGGACCGACCACCTCCCGTAGGAGATTTAGATGCCCCCCAAGGGTCGTCAGGGCGCTGCCAAGAAGGTGCGCCGCAAGGAAAAGAAGAACGTCGCTCATGGGCACGCCCACATCAAGAGCACGTTCAACAACACCATCGTTTCGATCACGGACCCCGCGGGCAACGTGATCTCCTGGGCCTCCGCCGGCCACGTCGGCTTCAAGGGCTCGCGCAAGTCCACCCCCTTCGCCGCGCAGATGGCCGCTGAGTCGGCCGCCCGTCGCGCGCAGGAGCACGGCATGCGCAAGGTCGACGTCTTCGTCAAGGGTCCCGGCTCCGGCCGTGAGACCGCGATCCGCTCCCTCCAGGCCACTGGCCTCGAGGTCGGCTCGATCCAGGACGTCACCCCCACCCCGCACAACGGCTGCCGTCCGCCCAAGCGTCGCCGCGTCTGATTCGGCGGCGCCGGGCTTCGCGCCTGTGCGTCTTTGAGTGTCCGGGCGGTACGAACCCTTCGCGGGGGACGTACCGCCCGTACCCTTGTAGTTCGTAGTGCCACGTGTGAGCGGACCCGTGCACCCATCGGGGCCGCATCCGTCGGGCGTCAAATAGTGGGCGTCCACGAATGAAGGAATCCACATGCTTATCGCTCAGCGCCCCTCGCTGACCGAAGAGGTCGTCGACGAGTACCGCTCGCGGTTCGTGATCGAGCCGCTCGAGCCGGGCTTCGGCTACACCCTCGGCAACTCGCTGCGCCGCACGCTCCTGTCCTCGATCCCGGGTGCCGCTGTCACCAGCATCCGCGTGGACGGCGTCCTGCACGAGTTCACCACCGTGCCGGGTGTCAAGGAAGACGTCACCGACATCATCCTCAACATCAAGCAGCTGGTCGTCTCCTCGGAGCACGACGAGCCGGTCGTGATGTACCTGCGCAAGCAGGGTCCCGGCCTGGTCACCGCTGCCGACATCGCGCCCCCGGCCGGTGTCGAGGTGCACAACCCGGACCTGGTCCTCGCCACGCTCAACGGCAAGGGCAAGCTGGAGATGGAGCTGACCGTCGAGCGCGGTCGCGGCTACGTCTCCGCCGTCCAGAACAAGCAGCTGGGCCAGGAGATCGGTCGCATCCCGATCGACTCCATCTACAGCCCGGTCCTCAAGGTCACCTACAAGGTCGAGGCGACCCGAGTCGAGCAGCGCACCGACT
Organism: Streptomyces sp. NBC_00503; assembly: GCF_036346895.1. Classification (NCBI taxonomy): domain Bacteria; kingdom Bacillati; phylum Actinomycetota; class Actinomycetes; order Kitasatosporales; family Streptomycetaceae; genus Streptomyces; species Streptomyces sp. NBC_00503. Next base: position 4,825,822 of record NZ_CP107855.1, read on the forward strand.
TCGACAAGCTGATCGTCGACGTCGAGACCAAGCAGGCCATGCGCCCGCGCGACGCCATGGCGTCCGCCGGTAAGACCCTGGTCGAGCTGTTCGGTCTGGCGCGCGAGCTCAACATCGACGCCGAGGGCATCGACATGGGCCCCTCGCCGACGGACGCGGCCCTGGCCGCCGATCTGGCGCTGCCGATCGAGGAGCTCGAGCTCACGGTCCGCTCGTACAACTGCCTCAAGCGCGAGGGCATCCACTCCGTGGGTGAGCTCGTCGCCCGCTCCGAGGCCGACCTGCTCGACATCCGCAACTTCGGTGCGAAGTCGATCGACGAGGTCAAGGCGAAGCTCGCCGGCATGGGCCTGGCCCTCAAGGACAGCCCGCCCGGATTCGACCCGACCGCCGCTGCCGACGCCTTCGGCGCCGACGACGACGCGGACGCCGGTTTCGTCGAGACCGAGCAGTACTAGTCGGCTGGGCTCCGGCCCAGGGGATCGCAACGTCGAGCCCGAGCAGTACTAAGAACTTTCCCGCGGCATCCGCCGCGGGGGAACTGACACCGGTACCTGACACGGCCGGTGCAGATATGAAGGAGTATGACCATGCCGCGTCCCGCAAAGGGTGCCCGTCTGGGCGGCAGCGCCGCGCACGAGAAGCACCTCCTCGCGAACCTCGCGAAGGCGCTCTTCGAGCACGGCCGCATCACCACCACCGAGGCCAAGGCCCGTCGCCTGCGTCCCTACGCCGAGCGTCTGGTGACCAAGGCCAAGAAGGGCGACATCCACAACCGTCGCCTGGTGCTGCAGACGATCACGGACAAGAGCATCGTGCACACGCTGTTCACCGAGATCGCCCCGCGCTACGAGAACCGCCCCGGTGGTTACACGCGCATCACCAAGATCGGCAACCGTCGTGGCGACAACGCCCCGATGGCCGTGATCGAGCTGGTCGAGGCCCTTACGGTCGCCCAGCAGGCCACTGGTGAGGCCGAGGCCGCCACCAAGCGCGCGGTCAAGGAGGCGGAGGCTGTCGAGGTCACCGCCGAGGAGACCAAGGAGGCCTGATCCTTCGGGATCGGAGCTCGCTTGATCGGCTCTGAACGGGCCCGCCCCTTCCGGGGCGGGCCCGTTTTGCGTTTCCGTATGTCTGAGAGGATCGCTCACGTGAGTGACGAGGTGGAGCCCGGACACGTCCGGGTCAGGCTGGACCTGAGCTACGACGGCAAGGACTTCTCCGGCTGGGCGAAGCAGCGCGTGCTGCGGACCGTCCAGGGCGAGCTGGAATCCGCGCTGCAGACCGTGATGCGGCTTCCCGACCCGGTCGAGCTGACCGTGGCCGGGCGTACCGACGCGGGCGTGCACGCGCGCGGGCAGGTCGCACAGTTCGACGTACGCGACGAGGTGTGGGCCGAGCACCAGGACAAGCTGCTGCGGCGCCTCGCGGGCCGGCTGCCGCACGACGTCCGGGTGTGGAAGGCCGCCGAGGCCCCCGCCGGGTTCAACGCGCGGTTCTCCGCGATCTGGCGCCGCTACGCCTACCGCGTCGGCGACCACCAGGCCGGCGTCGACCCGCTGCGCCGCGGGCACGTGCTCTGGTACCAGTGGCCCCTGGACGTGGACGCCATGAACGAGGCCGCCGCCCAGCTGGTCGGGGAGCACGACTTCGCCGCGTACTGCAAGAAGCGCGAGGGGGCCACGACCATCCGTACGCTCCAGCAGCTCAGCTGGGAGCGGGACGCGGAGGGGATCATCACCGCGACCGTCCGCGCCGACGCCTTCTGCCACAACATGGTGCGCTCGCTGGTCGGAGCCCTGCTGCACGTCGGCGACGGCCACCGGACGACCGACTGGCCCGGCAAGGTGCTGGCCGCGGCCGTACGGGACTCCTCGGTGCACGTGGTCAAGCCGCACGGGCTGACCCTGGAGGAGGTCGGCTACCCGGCCGACGAGCTGCTGGCCGCCCGCAGCAAGGAGGCGCGGAACCTGCGCACCCTGCCGGGCAAGGGCTGCTGCTAATCAGTTTGGGTGGAACGGTGGCGGACCTGGACAATGCCCGGCATGGGACATCTCGAAGCCAGCCACCTGGAGTACTACCTTCCCGACGGGCGGGTTCTGCTCCCCGACGTCTCCTTCCGGGTGGGGGAGGGAGCGGTCGTCGCCCTCGTCGGGGCGAACGGGGCCGGCAAGACCACACTGCTGAAGATGATCTCCGGTGAGCTCCAGCCGCACGGCGGCGGCGTCACCGTCTCCGGCGGCCTCGGCGTGATGTCGCAGTTCGTGGGCTCCGTACGGGACGAGACGACCGTACGGGACCTCCTGGTCTCGGTGGCCCAGCCGCGGATCCGCGCCGCCGCGAAGGCCGTGGACCACGCCGAGCAGCTGATCCTGACCGTGGACGACGAGGCCGCCCAGATGGCCTACGCGCAGGCGCTGAGCGACTGGGCGGACGTCCAGGGGTACGAGGCGGAGACCCTGTGGGACGTCTGCACGATGGCCGCGCTGGCGATCCCGTACGACTCGGCGCAGTTCCGCGAGGTGCGCACGCTCTCGGGCGGTGAGCAGAAGCGCCTGGTGCTGGAGGCGCTGCTGCGCGGGCCGGACGAGGTGCTGCTGCTCGACGAGCCGGACAACTACCTGGACGTCCCGGGCAAGCGGTGGCTGGAGGACCAGCTGAAGGCCACCCGCAAGACGGTGCTCTTCGTCAGCCACGACCGGGAGCTGCTGACCCAGGCCGCCGAGAAGATCATCAGCCTGGAGGCGAGCCCGAACGGCTCGGACGTGTGGATCCACGGCGAGGGCTTCTCCACCTTCCACGACGCCCGCAAGGAGCGCTTCGCGCGCTTCGAGGAGCTCAAGCGGCGCTGGGACGAGGAGCACGCCCGGCTGAAGGCCCTGGTGCTGCGACTGCGCGGCCAGGCTGCGAGCAGCCCGGACATGGCCTCGCGGTACCACGCGATGCAGACCCGCTTCAAGAAGTTCGAGGACGCGGGCCCGCCGCCCGAGCCGCCGCGCGAGCAGGACATCCGGATGCGGCTCAAGGGCGGCCGTACGGGCGTGCGCGCGCTCACGGTGGAGAACCTGGAGCTCACCGGGCTGATGAAGCCCTTCTCCCTGGAGGTCTTCTACGGGGAGCGGGTCGCGGTCCTGGGCTCGAACGGCTCCGGGAAGTCCCACTTCCTGCGCCTGATGGCGGGGGAGGACGTCAAGCACACGGGTACGTGGAAGCTCGGCGCCCGCGTGGTGCCCGGCCACTTCGCGCAGACCCACGCCCACCCCGAGCTGTTCGGCCGCACACTCGTCGACATCCTGTGGACGGAGGCGGCGAAGCCGCTGGGCCAGGCGATGGGCGCCCTGCGCCGCTACGAGCTGGAGCGCCAGGGGGACCAGCCCTTCGAGAGGCTCTCGGGCGGCCAGCAGGCGCGTTTCCAGATCCTGCTGCTGGAACTGGCGGGTACGACGGCGCTGCTCCTGGACGAGCCGACGGACAACCTGGACCTGGAATCGGCGGAGGCGCTGCAGGACGGGCTGGAGGCCTACGAGGGCACTGTGTTGTGCGTCACGCACGACCGGTGGTTCGCCCGCACATTTGACCGTTATCTGGTCTTCGGTTCGGACGGTGTTGTGCGGGAGACTACGGAGCCCGTCTGGGACGAACGTAGGGTCGAGCGCAAGCGCTAGGGGGAGGCCTCCCCCCGGCTTGGTCGAGGGGAAGTCGTCGTGGGGTTGCGGCCGAGTGTGTGGGTCATGAAGTGGGACACCCCGTCCTCCTGGGACCGGCGGGTGGCGTGGCTGCTGCGGCCCGCCCCCCGGTCCTGGCGGGCCGTGACCCTGGTGATCCTGCTCGCGGTCGCGGTCTCGGCGAGCCTGCGGGTGAACTGGGGCTCGGACAACGCCTTCGTCGTCAAGGCGGCGGACGCCCTGCTCGCGGGGGTGTCCCCGTACGAGGACAAGCGCTTCCTCTACCTCCCCAGCGCCGTCATCATGGCGATCCCCGAGGCGCTGCTGCCGGCCCCGCTGCTGCGCTGCGTGCTGCCGCTGGGGATGACCGGGCTGGTCGGGATCGGCTGGTGGGCCGCGCTGAAACTGTTCTCGGTGCCGGTGCGCTCCCGGCTCGCGGTGGGCGGCTTCGGACTGTTCGCGCTGGCCTACAAGCCGTACATCAACCTCGTGCTCATCGGGAACTGGACGGCCATCTCGGCCGCCGCCCTGCCGGTGGCGCTGCTGCTGGCGCACCGGCGCTCCTGGGGGGCCGCCGGGCTGGTGGTGGGCCTGGCCATCGCGTGCAAGCCGATGCTGGTGCCGATCGGGCTGCTCTTCGTCCTCGCGCGGCAGTGGCGGGGACTGGCGGTGGCGGTGGGCGTACCGCTGGGGCTGTCGCTGGCCGGGGCGCTGATGATGCCGCACCCGATGCTGTTCTTCACCAAGACGCTGCCGTTCCTGCTGCACGGCCAGGACTCCTACGCGCTGCCCTGGGACGCCTCGCCGATCGCGGCGCTGCCGCGGCTGGGGGTGCCGGCGCCGCTGGCGGTGCTGCTGGCCTTCGCGGGGGCCGGGTGCGGTCTGTGGGCGGCCTGGCGGCGGTGGCGGCGGCCCGTGGAGACGGACGGGGACCGGGGTGAGCTGAGGCTGGTGGAGACGGCCTGCATGGTGATGCTGGCCGCATTCCTGGTGTCGCGGCCGTCCTTCGACCACTACCTGCTGGTGGTGCTCCCGCTGCTGCTGGTGTCGGGGGTGCGGGCGGGCTCGATGCCGCGCTCGCCCTGGTTCTGGCTGGCCCTGGTGCCCCAGACCGCGGGCATCCCGTGGCCCTCGGAGTTCGAGCACAAGCGGCGTGCTTTCAAGGACATGGTGACCCTGTGCTCGCTGGCCGGATTGCTGGCCCGGCGTTCGCTGCGTCCGATCCGGGTTACTCTGGACCCAGTACGAACTACGGGGTCCCCACCCAGGACCGAACCGGAGTGCGCCGCAACCCCCGTCGAGACGGGATCGCGGACCGCGTTTTGACCCTTCCAGGTCTTCAGGGGTACCCTGCTGGTTCGTTATGCGTATTGGCTTGCTCATTCTCACGTGAACTGCCTTACGCCGGTCCACCGGGCCGATGACCAGCGGTACACACGGGTTGCGTCTCCGATGTGAACCAGGGCTGTCGTGATCGTCCGTGGTGACCCATGTCAGGACCCGTCCCTCGGGCTCACCCCCCGGGGATGACCCACCACTGAAGAAGCGAAGGCATACGCGTGCGTACGTTCAGCCCCAAGCCCGGCGACATCTCGCGCCAGTGGCTCGTCATCGACGCTCAGGACGTTGTCCTCGGCCGTCTGGCGACCCAGGCCGCTGCCCTCCTGCGGGGCAAGCACAAGCCGACTTACGCCCCCCACATGGACATGGGCGACTTCGTCATCATCGTCAACGCCGACAAGGTTCACCTGTCCGGCAACAAGGCGACCCAGAAGATGGCGTACCGCCACTCCGGTTACCCGGGTGGTCTCCGCTCCGTGCGTTACGACGACCTCCTGGCGAACAACCCGGAGAAGGCCGTCGAGAAGGCCATCAAGGGCATGCTCCCCAAGAACACCCTGGGCCGTCAGATGATCTCGAAGCTGAAGGTCTACTCGGGCGAGAACCACCCGCACGCTGCGCAGCAGCCGGTGGCGTTCGAGATCACCCAGGTCGCGCAGTAGTTCCGGCCACCCCCTAAGACGTAGAAAATTCTGAGGAGCATCGTGGCCGAGACCACCGCCGAGACCCCTGTCATCGAAGAAGAGTTCGAGGGCAACGTCGAGGAATACACCACCGAGTCCGCTGACGTAGTCGAGGGCGACTACACCTCGGAGTCCCTTGCCGGTCGCTTCGGCGACCCCCAGCCGGCCGCCGGCCTGGGCCGTCGCAAGAACGCCATCGCCCGCGTCCGGATCGTTCCGGGCACCGGCAAGTGGAAGATCAACGCCCGCACCCTTGAGGACTACTTCCCCAACAAGGTGCACCAGCAGGAAGTCAACGAGCCCTTCAAGCTCCTCGAGCTCGACGGCCGCTACGACGTCATCGCCCGCATCTCGGGTGGCGGCGTCTCCGGTCAGGCCGGTGCCCTGCGCCTCGGTGTCGCTCGTGCGCTGAACGAGGCCGACGTCGACAACAACCGCCCGGCGCTGAAGAAGGCCGGCTTCCTTTCCCGCGACGACCGTGCGGTCGAGCGCAAGAAGGCCGGTCTCAAGAAGGCCCGCAAGGCTCCGCAGTACAGCAAGCGTTAATCTGCGCCTGCTGTTCTGCAACGAATCCGCCCCGGCAGCACTCTCCGTGCTGCCGGGGCGGTTCGTTTACTGCCACAAGCGGCAGATACATGGCACAAGTGGTCACAAACGCAGTGTGAACTCGGGAGGACAACAGTGGGACGACTCTTCGGGACGGACGGTGTACGAGGCGTCGCGAACGCGGATCTGACGGCCGAGCTGGCGCTCGGCCTCTCCGTGGCGGCCGCACACGTACTGGCCGAGGCGGGCACCTTCGCGGGTCACCGCGCCACCGCCGTAGTGGGCCGGGACCCCCGTGCCTCCGGTGAATTCCTGGAGGCCGCAGTCGTCGCCGGCCTCGCGAGCGCGGGCGTGGACGTCCTGCGCGTCGGTGTGCTGCCCACCCCGGCGGTGGCGTATCTCACCGGTGCGCTGGGCGCCGACCTCGGCGTGATGCTCTCGGCCAGCCACAACGCCATGCCCGACAACGGCATCAAGTTCTTCGCGCGCGGCGGGCACAAGCTGGCCGACGAGCTCGAGGACCGGATCGAGTCCGTCTACGAGGACCACCGCACGGGCGCTCCGTGGGACCGGCCCACCGGCTCCGGCGTCGGCCGCGTCTCCGACTACACCGAGGGCTTCGACAAGTACGTCGCCCACCTCATGGGTGTCCTCCCGAACCGCCTCGACGGCCTCAAGGTGGTCCTGGACGAGGCGCACGGCGCGGCCGCCTTCGTCTCGCCGGAGGCCTTCACCCGGGCCGGCGCCGAGATCGTCACGATTGGCGCCGAGCCCGACGGCCTGAACATCAACGACGGCTGCGGCTCCACCCACCTCGGTCTGCTCAAGCAGGCCGTCGTCGAGCACGGCGCCGACCTGGGCATCGCGCACGACGGGGACGCGGACCGCTGCCTGGCCGTGGACGCGAACGGCGCCGAGATCGACGGCGACCAGATCCTCGCCGTGCTCGCGCTTGCCATGCGCGAGGCGGGGCACCTGCGCGAGGACACCGTGGTCGGCACCGTGATGTCGAACCTGGGCTTCAAGCTGGCCATGGAGGCCGAGGGCATCCAGGTCGTGCAGACCGGGGTCGGCGACCGGTACGTCCTGGAGTCGATGAAGGAGCACGGGTACGCGCTGGGCGGCGAGCAGTCCGGCCACGTGATCATCCTCGACCACGCCACCACCGGCGACGGCACCCTGACCGGCCTGATGCTGGCGGCGCGGATCGCGGCCACCGGCAAGTCGCTCGCGGAGCTGGCCGGGGTCATGAGCCGGCTTCCGCAGGTCCTGATCAACGTCCCCGACGTGGACAAGTCCCGGGTCACGACCTCGGCCGAGCTGGCCGCGGCCGTCGCGGACGCGGAGCGGGAGCTGGGCTCGACCGGGCGCGTACTGCTGCGCCCCTCGGGCACCGAGCCGCTCGTCCGGGTGATGGTGGAGGCCGCCGACATCGAGCAGGCCCGCTCCGTCGCCGGCCGCCTGGCCGACGCGGTGAAGTCGGCCCTCGGCTAGACCCCGCACGGTTGTCATGGAACCGGCCCCGCGCTACGAAGCCTCGTAGCGCGGGGCCGGTCCCGTATCCGGGGCCCTTCGGGGGCCCGGGATCAGGCCTTGGGCTGCGGGCGGCGCCAGTGGCCGCGCTGGGTGCGCCACAGGAGTTTTTGGCCCAGCAGGGTCAGTACGCCGGCCAGCATGATTCCGCACAGGTTCAGCAGCAGCTGCTCGGCCGAGCCCCACATCTGGGCGAACTCCCCGTAGCTGAGCGCCACGGCCGCGTTGGCGCCGGCCGGGACGGTGGTCACCGAGATCGCGACGCCGACCAGCGCCCCGGACTTCGCCGAGGTCAGCGAGAGCACCCCGGCCACGCCGGCGAGCAGGGCCACGACGAAGGAGAACGGGTCCGGCTGCCAGATGAAGCTGGTGTTGGGACGGGGCTTGTCCAGCATTCCCGCGTGGAACAGGCCGAGGGCGTCCATCACCAGGCTGAAGACGGTGGTCGCGACCATCGCGGCGGCGAAGCCCACCAGCAGGGCGACCAGGGAACGGGCGGCCAGCCTCGGGGCGCGCTGCACCAGGCCCGTGCAGACGCCCGCGAGCGGGCCGAACTCGGGGCCGACCGCCATCGCGCCCACGATCAGGATGGCGTTGTCGAGGACCACACCGCAGGCCGCGATCATCGTCGCGACGATCATGAAGGCGGCGTAGGTGATGGAGAGGGTGGACTCCTCGTGCGTCGCCCCGGTCAGCTGCTCCCACAGGACGGCGTCGGCGGCCTCGCCCGGGGCCTCCTCCTCGGCCCGGTCGGCCCGCTCCGAGAGGGAGAGGTCGATGTTCTCGACCGCGATCGAGCCGTCCTTGTCGATGGAGAGCATGCGCAGCTCGTGCAGGAGCTCGTCGCCCGCCTCGCGGGCCACGTCGCACAGCACGATGTCGCCCGCGGGAATGCGGGCCGCGCCCGGCAGCACCGCCAGATGGGTGGTGCCGACCGTCCCCTCGATGATCCGGACCACCGCGTCCGTGCGGTCGGGCGGGATGATCATCCGTAGATGCAGCATGGCCGCACAGTAGCCCGCGAGGCGCCGTCAGAGCTTGCGCAGACTCAGCTTCTGCACCTTGTGGTCCGGGCCCTTGCGCACGACGAGGGTGGCGCGGCCGCGGGTCGGGGCCACGTTCTCCAGCAGGTTGGGCTTGTTGATGGTCCGCCACATCGTCTGCGCGTACTCCAGCGCCTCCTCCTCGGAGACCTGGGTGTACTTGCGGAAGTAGGAGAAGGGGTTCTGGAACGCCGTCTCGCGCAGCTTGCGGAACCGGTTGAGGTACCAGCGCTCGATGTCCTCGGGGCGGGCGTCCACGTACACGCTGAAGTCGAAGTAGTCGGCGAGCGCGACCCTGGTGCGGCCGTCGTTGCCGGGCAGCGCCGGCTGGAGGACGTTGAGCCCCTCGACGATCAGGATGTCGGGGCGGCGCACGACGAGCTGCTCGCCGGGGACGATGTCGTAGATCAGGTGCGAGTAGACCGGGGCGGTGACCTCGTCCTTGCCGGCCTTGATGTCGGCGACGAAGCGGGTCAGCGCGCGGCGGTCGTAGGACTCCGGGAACCCCTTGCGGGCGGTCAGCCCGCGCCGCTGGAGCTCCTTCATCGGGTACAGGAAGCCGTCCGTGGTCACCAGCTCCACGCGCGGGTGCTCGGGCCAGCGGGCGAGCAGGGCCTGGAGGAGGCGGGCCACGGTGGACTTGCCGACGGCCACGGAGCCGGCGACCCCTATGACGAAGGGGGTGCCCTGCTGCGCGCCCTGGCCGTTGCCGGCGTCGCCGAGGAAGGTGTTGAGGGTGCCGCGGAGGTTGCTGGTGGCCCCCACGTACAGGTTCAGCAGCCGGGAGAGCGGCAGGTACACGTCGCGGACCTCGTCGAGGTCGATGACGTCGCCGAGCCCGCGCAGCCGCTCGACCTCGCCGGCCGTCAGCGGCAGCGGGGTCCGCTCGCGCAGGGCGCTCCACTCCGCGCGGGTGAGGTCCACGTAGGGGGAGGCCTCGTGGCCCCGGCGGCGCGTGGGGTGCGCGGCAGGCTCGGGGTGCGCGGGGTGCTCCGATCCGACGGGGCGCTCCGTTGCGCTTTCGTCCGGCGTGCTTCGTGGCGGCGAAGTGATCACAGGGCCATTGTCGGGGCTCGGGGGCGGTTGTGGGTGGTGTGGTCGGTCACGTGCCGCCGGGCCTTATGGCCCGGGGTGGGCGGGTTGTACCGGGGGCGGTCCGGATTGGGGCACTGTGCGGTCTCAGTGGGATCACGATGGGCGGGGCGCGCAAATCAATGCTGGCGCGGGGCATCCGGTCACGTACGGTGTTGAGCACCGCAGCTCGTACCGCCGCCCCGTTCCGGGGGCGCCGCGGCGCGCTGCCCGTTTCCGCAGACCATTCCCGTGGGGGGAACCACACATGCGCAGCACTCTCGTCCGCCGTACCGTCCTGTCCGCCTCGGCCGTGTCCCTGGCGCTGCTCGCCACCGCGTGCGGCGGCACGGAGAAGGCCGACGCCAAGAAGGACGACACGAAGCCGTCCGCCTCCGCTCCGGCGGCCCCGGCCGTCAAGGGCAAGACGGACGCCGAGCTCGGCGGTGTCCTCCTGGTCCAGGCCGATCTGCCCGACTACGTCTTCAAGGCCGCCACGCCCGAGGAGGCCAAGGCGGGCGCCGGGGCCACCAGCGACAAGCCCGCATGCCTCCCGCTGGTCAAGGCGCAGTCCATGACGGCGATCGGTTCCTCCTCCGGCACCGCGCGGGTCAAGGTCGTCGCCAAGGGCAAGGCTCCGGCCGCGGACGCGAGCCCGGAGGAGAAGCTGAAGGCCGGTATGGACGCCCTCGGCGCGACCGCCACCGCCGTCACCCTGCAGTCGTACGAGGGCAAGGGCGCGGAGGATGCCTTCGCCTCGCTCAAGAGCGCGGGCACGCCGTGCGCCTCCGGCTACACGGCCACCCAGGCGGGCGAAGCCGGCAAGGTCACCAAGGTCGCCCCGGCCGCCCCGGTCACCGCCGGCGACGAGGCGATCGCCTACACCATCGCGGGTGACGCGGACGGCGAGGCGTTCACGACGCAGCTCGTGGTCGTGCGCAAGGGCAACACCCTCGCCACCTTCTCCGCCGTCAGCCTCGCCGGCACCGCCGAGCAGCCGACGGCCGTCGTCGCGGCGCAGGTCAAGAAGCTCGGCTGACCTTAGGTCCCGCATGCTCGGCCACGCATGCGTCAACCCCGCTCCGGCACATTCGCCGGGGCGGGGTTTTCGTCTTGTTCAGGTACCGGGCGGGGAGCCAACTACGGCGTACCCTGCGGCTTATGTGCGGAATCGTGGGTTACGTGGGAGCGCAGTCGGCGCTCGATGTGGTCATTGCCGGACTCAAGCGGCTGGAGTACCGCGGCTACGACTCGGCGGGTGTCGCCGTGCTCGCGGACGGCGCTCTCGCTTCGGTCAAGAAGGCCGGCAAGCTGGTCAATCTGGAGAAGGAACTGGTCGGGCACCCGATGCCGGCCGGTTCCACGGGGCTGGGACACACCCGGTGGGCGACCCATGGCGGGCCCACCGACGTCAACGCCCACCCGCACCTCGACAATTCGGGGCGCGTGGCCGTCGTGCACAACGGGATCATCGAGAACTTCGCCGCGCTGCGGGCCGAGCTGGCCGGGCGCGGGCACCGGCTGGAGTCCGAGACGGACACCGAGGTCGTGGCGCACCTGCTGGCGGAGCGGTTCGAGGACTCCGGGGACCTCGCGGAGGCGATGCGGCAGGTGTGCCGGCTGCTGGAGGGGGCCTTCACCCTGGTCGCCGTGCACGCCGACGACGCGGACGTGGTGGTCGGCGCGCGCCGGAACTCGCCCCTGGTCGTGGGCGTTGGAGAGGGTGAGAACTTCCTCGCCTCGGACGTGGCCGCGTTCATCGCCCACACGCGGTCCGCGATCGAGCTGGGGCAGGACCAGGTCGTCGAGCTCCGCCGCGACGGTGTCACGGTGACCAACTTCGACGGTTCGGCCGCGAACGTGCGGGCGTACCACGTGGACTGGGACGCCTCGGCGGCCGAGAAGGGGGGTTATGACTACTTCATGCTCAAGGAGATCGCCGAGCAGCCGAAGGCTGTCGCCGACACCCTCCTGGGCAGGATCGACGCGAGCGGACTGCTGACCCTCGACGAGGTGCGCATCCCGGATTCGGTGCTGCGCGAGGTCGACAAGGTCGTGATCGTGGCGTGCGGTACGGCGTACCACGCGGGCATGATCGCGAAGCTGGCCATCGAGCACTGGACCCGCATCCCGTGCGAGACGGAGCTGGCCAGCGAGTTCCGCTACCGCGACCCGATCCTGGACCAGCGGACGCTGGTGATCGCGATCTCGCAGTCGGGCGAGACCATGGACACCCTCATGGCGCTGCGGCACGCGCGCGAGCAGGGTGCCAAGGTGCTGGCCGTCTGCAATACGAACGGCTCGACCATCCCGCGCGAGTCGGACGCCGTGCTGTACACGCACGCCGGACCCGAGGTGGCCGTCGCCTCGACCAAGGCGTTCCTGACGCAGCTGGTGGCCTGCTACCTGGTCGCCCTGTACCTCGGGCAGGTGCGGGGTACGAAGTGGGGCGACGAGATCCGGGCGGTGATCCGGGAGCTGTCGGACATCGCCGCGGCGGTGGACACCGTACTGGAGACGATGGAGCCGGTACGGGAGCTCGCGCGCTCCCTGGCCGACAAGAACACGGTGCTCTTCCTGGGCCGGCACGTCGGCTACCCGGTGGCGCTGGAGGGTGCGCTCAAGCTCAAGGAGCTCGCGTACATGCACGCCGAGGGCTTCGCGGCCGGCGAGCTCAAGCACGGGCCGATCGCGCTGATCGAGAAGGACCTGCCGGTGGTGGTGGTCGTACCGTCGCCGCGCGGGCGTTCGGTGCTGCACGACAAGATCGTGTCGAACATCCAGGAGATCCGGGCGCGCGGGGCGCGGACCATCGTGATCGCGGAGGAGGGCGACGAGGCGGTCGTCCCGTACGCCGACCACCTGATCCGCATTCCGGCCACTCCGACGCTGCTCCAGCCGCTGGTGGCGACCGTGCCGTTGCAGGTCTTCGCGTGCGAGTTGGCGACCGCGCGGGGCAATGAGGTGGACCAGCCGCGTAACCTCGCGAAGTCGGTGACTGTGGAGTGAGCGCAGCGAACGGAGCAGGTCGCCGACAATGGGGCGCAGCGGTGACCGTCGAATAAATGGCTTCGTAGGGGTGCGTTGTGATTATCGGTGTGGGGATTGACGTTGCCGAGGTCGAGCGGTTCGGCGTGGCACTGGAACGGACGCCGAGCCTGGCGCAACGCCTCTTCCTCGATGCCGAGTTGACCCTGCCGGGCGGCGAACGGCGCGGAACCGCCTCGCTCGCCGCCCGGTTCGCGGCCAAGGAAGCACTGGCCAAGGCCCTCGGCGCGCCCGCCGGGCTGCTGTGGACCGACGCCGAGGTGTACGTCGAGGACAGCGGGCAGCCCCGGCTGCGGGTGTCCGGGACGGTCCAGGCGCGGGCCGCGGAGCTGGGCGTGAAGTCCTGGCACATATCCCTCAGCCACGACGCGGGCATCGCCTCCGCGGTGGTGATCGCCGAGGGATAGCGGGCAGGGTGGTGCCATGCGTACTGCTTACAGCGTGGAGACCGTACGGGCCGCCGAGCGCGAGCTGATGGCCCGGCTGCCCGAGGGCGCCCTGATGCAGCGGGCGGCGGCGGGACTGGCCGCCGTCTGCGCCCGGCTGCTGCCCCGGGTGTACGGGTCCCGGGTCGTCCTGCTGGTCGGCCCCGGGGACAACGGCGGCGACGCCCTGTACGCGGGCGCCCGCCTGGCCCGGCGCGGCGCCGGGGTGACGGCGGTGGCGATGGATCCGGCGCGGGTGCACGCGGGCGGCCTGGCCGCGCTGCGGGCCGCGGGAGGCCGCCTCGCCGAGGAGGTGCCGCACCGGGCGGACCTGGTCCTCGACGGGCTGGTCGGCATCGGCGGGCGCGGCGGGCTGCGGCCGGCGGCGGCCGCGCTGGTGGAGCGGATCCCGGCGGGCGCGCCGGTGGTGGCCGTGGACCTGCCGAGCGGGGTGGACGCGGACACCGGGGAGGTGGCGGGGGCGGCCGTACGGGCGGATGTCACCGTGACCTTCGGGGCCCACAAGCCGGGACTGCTCATCGACCCGGGGGCCACCCGGGCCGGGGTGGTGCACCTGGTGGACATCGGGCTGTCCTTCCCGGAGCCGCCCGACGCACAGGCTCCGCTCCACGCGGAGGTGGCCCGGCTGCTGCCGGTGCCCGCGCGGACCAGCGACAAGTACCGGCGGGGCGTGGTCGGGATCATCGCCGGGTCCGCCCGGTACCCGGGTGCGGCGGTGCTCGCCGTGGCGGGGGCCCTGCGGGGCGGCGCGGGCGCGGTGCGGTACGTGGGACCCCCGGCGGTGGCGGACGCCGTGCTCGCCCGCTACCCCGAGACGCTGATCGGGCCCGGCCGGGTCCAGTCCTGGGTGGTCGGTCCGGGGCTGGGCGAGGGCGAGGACCCGGCCGTCGCCCAGGCGCTGGCGCAGCCCGTGCCGGTCCTGGTGGACGCGGACGGGCTGCGCGGGCTGGACCCCGGGGCGCTGCGGGCGAGGCAGGCCGAGACGGTGCTGACCCCGCACGCGGGGGAGGCGGCGGCGCTGCTCGGGGTCGCCCGGGAGGTGGTGGAGGCGGGCCGGCTGGCGGCCGTGCGGGAGCTGGCCGGGCGGTACGGGGCGACGGCGCTCCTGAAGGGGTCGACGACGCTGGTGTGCTCCGGGGACGCGCGGACGGTACGGGTGAACCCGACGGGCACGGCGTGGCTGGCGACGGCCGGGAGCGGTGACGTGCTGTCGGGCCTGGCGGGGTCGCTGCTGGCGGCCGGGCTGTCCGGGGCCGACGCGGCGTCGGTGGCGGCGTACCTGCACGGTCTCGCGGGCCGCATCGCCTCGGACGGCGGCCCGCTGCTGGCCCACGACATCGCCGCCGCCCTGCCCGCCGCCTGGCGCGAGGTGGCCGCCGGCTGAGCGGCCGGGTGAGCCGCTGAGCCGCTGGCTGAGCAGCCGGGTGAGCCGCCCGCCGGGCCACCGGTGCCCCGGCGCACCGCGGCCGCGCGTGGAGCCGTAGCCGGAGGTGGAGCCGGATGTGGAGCCGCAGACGAGCGCGACGGTCGGCCTCTGAGAGACTGTGGGGGATGAACGAGACACCCACGCGCGTGTACGCCGAGATCGATCTTGACGCCGTACGGGCGAACGTGCGCGCGTTGCGCGAGCGGGCGCCCCGGGCCGAGGTGATGGCCGTAGTCAAGTCCGACGCCTACGGGCACGGCGCCGTGCCCTGCGCCCGGGCGGCCCTCGAAGCCGGTGCGACCTGGCTCGGGACCGCCACCCCCGAAGAGGCGCTCGCGCTGCGCGCCGCCGGGGTCGGCGGGCGGATCCTGTGCTGGCTGTGGACCCCCGGCGGGCCGTGGCGGCAAGCCATCGAGGCCGACGTGGACGTCGCCGTCAGCGGGATGTGGGCCCTGGAGGAAGTGCGCGCGGCCGCCCGCGCCGCCGGGCGCACGGCCCGGATCCAGCTCAAGGCCGACACCGGCCTCGGCCGCAACGGCTGCCAGCCCGCCGACTGGGCCGAGCTCGTCGGTGCGGCCGTCGCCGCCCAGGCCGAGGGCACCGTCCACGTCACCGGGCTGTGGTCCCACTTCGCCTGCGCCGACGAGCCCGGACACCCCTCCATCGCGCTCCAGCTCACCGCCTTCCGCGACATGCTCGCGTACGCCGAGAAGGAGGGCATCGAGCCCGAGGTCCGGCACATCGCCAACTCGCCCGCCACCCTGACCCTGCCCGAGAGCCACTTCGACCTCGTCCGGTGCGGCCTCGCCGTGTACGGGGTCTCCCCGGCCCCCGAACTCGGCACCCCCGCCCAGCTCGGGCTGCGCCCCGCCATGGCCCTGAAGGCCTTCGTGGCCCTGGTCAAGGAGGTCCCCGCCGGACACGGGGTCAGTTACGGGCACCACTACGTGACCGAGGACGAGACCCGGCTCGCGCTCATCCCGGCCGGCTACGCCGACGGCATCCCGCGGCACGCCTCGGGCCGCGGCCCCGTCCTCCTCGGGGGCCGGACGCGGCACGCCGCCGGACGCGTGGCCATGGACCAGTTCGTCGTGGACATCGGCCCCGAGGACCGGGTCCTGCCCGGCGACGAGGTGGTCATCTTCGGCGACGGCGAACGCGGCGAGCCCACCGCCGAGGACTGGGCTCAAGCGGCGCACACGATCGCGTATGAGATCGTCACACGTATCGGGGTCAGGGTTCCCCGGGTGTACCGCGACGGAAGTACCGCAACGGCTGAGTGAGGGCGGCGGCGTGAGCGAGAACTGGCGCAAGGCCGGCTGGGCCGGAGCGGCCATCGGCGTGATAGCCGCGGGCGCGGCCGCCGGAGTCGCGGTCGAACGGATCACCGTCGGGCGGGGCATGCGCATGAAGGCGCGCCTCGCCCTCGACGCCACCGGGGACTACGGCTCCCTGCGCGGCGCCCCCGGCCAGGCGTGGGCCGAGGACGGCACCCCGCTCTACTACGAGATCGACGAACTGCCCGAAGAGGGCAAGCGGCGCCGGCTGCGCCGCAAGGCCCCGGCCCCGCCGACCGTGGTCTTCTGCCACGGCTACTGCCTCGCGCAGGACTCCTGGCACTTCCAGCGCGCGGCCCTGCGCGGTCAGGTCCGCGCCGTGTACTGGGACCAGCGCAGCCACGGCCGCAGCGGCCGCGGGCTGGCCCAGGCCGAGGGCGAGCCGGTGACCATCGAGCAGCTCGGCCGCGACCTGAAGGCCGTCATCGACGCGGCCGCCCCCGAGGGCCCGCTGATCCTGGTCGGTCACTCGATGGGCGGCATGACCATCATGGGACTCGCGGAGCAGTTCCCCGAGCTCGTCCGCGAGCGGGTGGCCGGGGTGGCCTTCGTCGGCACCTCCAGCGGCCGCCTGCACGAGGTGACGTACGGGCTGCCCTCCGTGGGCTTCGGGGCGGTACGCCGCCTGCTGCCCGGGGTGCTCAAGGCGCTCGGCTCCCAGGTGGAGCTGGTGGAGAAGGGCCGCCGGGCCACCGCCGACCTGTTCGCCGGCATGGTCAAGATGTACTCCTTCGCCTCGCCCGACGTGGACCCGGGCGTGGCCCGCTTCGCCGAGCGGCTCATCGAGGGCACCCCCATCGACGTGGTCGCCGAGTTCTACCCGGCCTTCCAGACGCACGACAAGACCGCCGCGCTCCAGCGGTTCGCCGACATCCCCGTCACCGTCATCGCCGGGGACAGCGACATGGTCACCCCGCCCGGGCACAGTCAGATCATCAAGGACGCGCTGCCCTCCGCGGAGCTGGTCGTCCTGGAGTCCGCCGGGCACCTGATGATGCTGGAACACCCGGACACCGTGACCCGGCTGCTCACCGGGCTGCTGGCGCGCACCGCGGTGGTGCCCGCACCGGCTAACGTTTCCGGTCATGGAAGAAGTACCGCAGGCAGCGGTTCCTGAAGCGGGAGCCGAAGCGCACATCACCGTCGGCTCGCCCGACGCCATGCAGGACCTCGGCCGCCGGATCGCCGGTCTGCTCCGCCCCGGCGACCTCGTCCTGCTGACCGGGGAACTCGGCGCCGGCAAGACCACCTTGACCCGCGGACTCGGCGAAGGCCTCGGCGTACGCGGGGCGGTGACCTCGCCGACCTTCGTGATCGCGCGGGTCCACCCGTCGCTGACCGGCGGCCCGGCACTGGTGCACGTGGACGCGTACCGGCTCGGCGGCGGGCTCGACGAGATGGAGGACCTGGACCTCGACGTCTCGCTGCCCGAGTCCGTGGTCGTCGTGGAATGGGGCGACGGCAAGGTCGAGGAGCTGTCCGACGACCGGCTGCACGTGGTGATCCGGCGGGCGGTGGGGCACGAGGAGGTCCTGGACGACGTCCGGGAGGTCACCGTGCGCGGGATCGGCGGGCGCTGGTCGGCCGGCGCGGGTCTGGAGACCCTCGCGGGCGTCCTCTCGGAATGAAAGTTCGCGGTTAACGTACCGACAACTCGTCGGCAAGATATTGCGCGCGCGCCACGGCACGTGGTCACATGGTAGCGAGGGCTGGTTAGGCGTACCTAAGTACAGGCTGGCCCCGGCCAGGAGGCAGCCATGTCGGCAGCAGGAGCAGCACCACCGGGAGCGGCGGCACCGGGAGCGCGGCCGCCCCGCCCGTCCGGCGTGTCCATGGGGGCGCTGCTCGCCGCCGGCGTCGCCGCCAGCGCCGTGTCGACACCGCCCGCCCGCGAGAGCGGCGGCGATCCGGATCCCGCCGCGGAGGCGGCCGTAGGGGCGCAAGCCGCACGGGAAGAGGCCGAAGAGGCCGGTGAAGGCGAACAGGCCGCTGCGGAGTCCGAAGCGGCCTGAAGGGCGGGGGAGGCCCGGGAAGGGGCCTGGGCGCGTCCCCCGTTCGGGCGAACGTCAGGAGACGACGACGACCTTGGTGCCGATCGTCGCGAAGGCCCACATCGCGTCGCCGTCCGCGCGCGTCATGCGGACCCCGCCGGTCTTCTTGCCCGGATCGGGCTCCGGGAGCGTGTTGTCCACGCGGGCGCTGAAACCGACCGTGATGCCCTGCGTGCTCGCGAACCGGACCACGTGCTCGATCGGCACCCCGTCCGAGCCCGTCACCGTGCCCGTGCGGTTGCCGACCGTGTAGCTGCCCGGCGCCGGATGGACCGTGCTCGGCATCACCGTGAACGACTTCGGCTCCTGGCCGGCGGCGTCCACCAGCCACACGCGCTTCGCGCCGATCGAGTACACGACGCGCATCCCGGTACCGGAGCCCGCCGGGACGGCCACCGGCTTGGCCGGGTCCGCCTTCGCGGCGCCGGAAGGGCTCGGGGCGGGCGAGGGGCTCTGCGCGACGGCCTTCTGCGGGTGCGCGGGGGCGGTGGCGGAGGCCTGGTAGCCGAGGAAGCCGACCGCGGCGAGTGCCGCGACGGTGAGCCCGGCCACGATTCCCGAGCTGCTGCGTGCCACCTTGGTCCACCTCTCCGCATGGTCTGGGGCGTCCCGACACCTTGATCGGTGACACCTGGGTCGAAGGTAGCAGCCGGGCTGCTCCCAGACCGGCCGCAAGGGCCCGGGGCCCCGGAGTCGTAGGCTGTTCGCGTGCTCTTGCTCGCTGTAGATACCGCCACGCCCGCCGTCACCGTCGCCCTGCACGACGGCGAGTCCGTCCTCGCCGAGTCGAACCAGGTCGACGCCCGCCGCCACGGGGAGCTCCTGCTGCCCTCCGTCGACAAGGTCCTCGCCGAGGCGGGGGTCAAGCTCGAAGCCGTCACCGGCATCGTCGTCGGCGTCGGCCCCGGCCCCTACACCGGGCTGCGGGTCGGACTCGTCACCGCCTCCACCTTCGCCGCCGTCCTCGGCGTGCCCGTGCACGGGCTGTGCACCCTCGACGGCCTGGCCTACGCGGCCGGCGCCGCCGGGATCGAGGGCCCCTTCACCGTGGCCACCGACGCGCGGCGCAAGGAGGTCTACTGGGCCCGGTACGAGGACCCGCGCACCCGGGTCGGCGAGCCCGCGGTGGACCGGCCGGCCGACATCGCCGAGCGGGTCGCCGGACTGCCCGCCGTCGGGCAGGGCGCGCAGCTCTACCCGGAGGTCTTCACCGACGCCCGCGCCCCGGAGCACCAGAGCGCCGCCGCGCTGGCGGCCCTGGCGGTGGAACGCCTCGCGGCGGGGGAAGAGTTCCTGCCCGCGACCCCGCTCTACCTGCGCCGCCCCGACGCCCAGGTGCCCAAGAACTACAAGGTGGTCACCCCCAAGTGACCGCCACCACCGCCGTACTGCGCGAAATGCGCTGGTGGGACATCGAACCCGTGCTGGAGCTGGAGCACGAGCTGTTCCCCGAGGACGCCTGGTCCGCCGGGATGTTCTGGTCCGAGCTCGCGCACGCCCGCGGCCCCGGTGCCACCCGCCGCTACGTCGTGGCCGAAGCCGACGACGGCCGCATCGTCGGCTACGCCGGGCTGGCCGCCGCCGGAGACCTGGGCGACGTGCAGACCATCGCCGCCGCCCGCGACCAGTGGGGCACCGGGCTCGGCGCCCGGCTGCTGACCGACCTGCTGCGCGCCGCCAGCGATTTCGAGTGCGCCGAGGTGCTGCTGGAGGTGCGGGTGGACAACACCCGGGCCCAGAAGCTGTACGCGCGCTTCGGCTTCGAGCCGATCGGCTTCCGGCGCGGCTACTACCAGCCCGGCAACGTCGACGCGCTCGTGATGCGCCTTTCCGACCCCGCAACCTCCGTCCCCGCGGACGGACCCGTACAAGGTGAGACGACCCATGGCTGACGAACCGCTCGTCCTCGGCATCGAGACCTCCTGCGACGAGACCGGCGTCGGCATCGTCCGGGGCACCACCCTCCTCGCGGACGCCATCGCGTCGAGCGTCGACGAGCACGCCCGCTTCGGCGGGGTCGTGCCCGAGGTGGCCTCCCGCGCGCACCTGGAGGCCATGGTCCCCACCATCGAGCGCGCCCTGAAGGAGGCCGGGGTCAGCGCCCGCGACCTCGACGGCATCGCCGTCACCGCCGGGCCCGGCCTCGCGGGGGCGCTGCTGGTGGGCGTCTCGGCCGCGAAGGCGTACGCGTACGCGCTGGGCAAGCCGCTGTACGGGGTGAACCACCTGGCCTCGCACATCTGCGTCGACCAGCTGGAGCACGGGCCGCTGCCGGAGCCGACGATGGCGCTGCTGGTCTCCGGCGGGCACTCCTCGCTGCTGCTGGCCCCCGACATCACCTCCGACGTGCGCCCGCTCGGCGCGACCATCGACGACGCGGCCGGCGAGGCCTTCGACAAGATCGCGCGCGTGCTCCAGCTGGGCTTCCCCGGCGGTCCGGTCATCGACCGCCTCGCGCGCGAGGGCGATCCGAAGGCGATCAACTTCCCGCGCGGGCTGACGGGGCCGCGCGACGCGGCGTACGACTTCTCCTTCTCCGGACTCAAGACCTCCGTCGCCCGCTGGATCGAGGCGAAGCGCAAGGCGGGCGAGGAGGTGCCGGTGCGCGATGTGGCGGCCTCCTTCCAGGAAGCCGTGGTGGACGTGCTGACGCGCAAGGCGATCCGCGCGTGCAAGGACGAGGGCGTGGACCACCTGATGATCGGCGGCGGTGTCGCGGCCAATTCCCGGCTGCGCTCGCTCGCCCAGGAGCGCTGCGACGCCGCGGGGATCGTCCTGCGGGTGCCGCGGCCGGGGCTGTGCACGGACAACGGCGCGATGGTGGCGGCGCTGGGCGCGGAGATGGTCAAGCGGAACAGGCCGGCCTCGGACTGGGACCTGTCGGCGGACTCCTCGCTTCCGGTGACGGACCCGCACGTTCCCGGCCGTTCTTCCGGCCATTCCCACGAAGACGGGGACGGAAGCGGGGACGGGCACAGCCACGACCACGGCCACAGCCACAGCCACAGCCACGACCACGTGCACGAGCTGAGCAAGGACAACCTGTACTCGTGAGCACCGTCGCGCTGATGTGGGAGGCCCGGTCCGTGCCCGGGCGGGGCAACGAGCTGCTGGAGTGGGCCCGTTCGCGGGTGCTGGCCCAGGAGCCGGTGCGGCGCGAGGTGTTCCGGGCCCCGCAGGACCGGGTGCTCGTGATCACCTGGTGGGAGACCCCCGAGGGGGTCGGTGCGGACCTGCCCGAACTCCCCGAGCCCGACGCCGATTTGATCACCCGGGCGGTCCACCGCTGGCGCTTCGAATCGGTGGAGGCCGTCGAGGGACCCGGAGGCTGAGCCTCCGGGCAGGGGCTCGGCGGAAGCCGCCCTGCGTGCGGCTATGGTCATGTGCATGCCCCGCCGTGACCTGCCGCCGCCGCCCCCTCCCGCGCACCTGCGCGCCTGGCTGGACGAGAATGCCGTACGGGCCGACCGTGCCCGTTTCCTGAGCGAACTCGGGCGGCGCAGCCTCGGCTTCGGGAGGCTGCTGCTGCTGTGGGCCGTCTCGGCGGTCTTCGCCCTCGGCTGGACCTTCGTCGGCATGGCCCTGATGGCCTTCGAGACCCACGACCTGTTCTCGTACCTCTTCGGCCTCATCTTCGCCGTGCTCGGCGTGGGCGTGCTGATACCGGCCGGGTTCTGGTTCGCCTGGGGCGCCAAGCAGGACCGCCAGATCCGCCGGCTGATGTCCGCGTGGGCGGAGCTGGGCCGGGACCCGGCCGCCGACGCCGAGGTGCGCGCCCCGGGGCGCAGCCTGACCTGGCTGCTGACCTCGTTCCTGCTGGGCGCGCTCGGGCTCTATGTGACCTTCGGGACCGCGGTGACGGCCCGGCCGGGCGCGGACACCTACGGCGAGGTCGCGTACATGATGGGCCTCGGCATGATCCTGTGGATCACCGGCCTGCTGGGCCTCGGCAAGGCCGGCGCGCACTACCGGTGGGCGGTACGGGCCTTCGGCGGCCCCACCCGCCCGACGACCTAGAGCCCCGTCAGGGCCTGGCCGTCGGCGAGCCGATCAGCATCGAGGGCGCCCCCGCGACCCGGGTCAGGAACACCGTCGCGGAGTTCGGCCCCTGCGGCTTCACCTTCCTGCGCAGCTCCTCCGGCTCGATCGCCGAGCCGCGCTTCTTCACCGTCAGGATGCCGACCCCGCGCTCGCGCAGCAGCGCCTTGAGCTTCTTGAGGCCGAAGGGCAGCACGTCGGTGATCTCGTACGAGGTCGCGTACGGGGTCTCGTGCAGCTCGTCGGCGGTGATGTACGCGATCGTCGGGTCGATCAGCCGGCCGCCCAGCTGCTCCGCGACCTCGGCGACGAGGTGGGCCCGGATCACGGCCCCGTCGGGCTCGTAGAGGTAGCGGCCGACCGGACCGGCCTCCGGGTCGGGCAGCGGATCGGCGGTCACCAGCGCGCGCGGGCCGGGCAGCAGGGTCGCGCGGATCTCGCCGGGGGCGGTCCCGAACCACAGGACGGCCTCCTTCACGTCCCCCTGGTCGGAGATCCACTCGGCCGCCGCCTCGGCGGGGACCGCCTCGTGGGGGATCCCGGGCGCGATCTTGATGGCGGCGAACTCGGCGGCGCGGGCGGTGGCGATCGCCCAGGACAGCGGCGGGGAGTAGGACTCCGGGTCGAAGATCCGGCCGCGCCCGCCCCGCCGGGCCGGGTCGATGAAGACGGCGTCGTAGCCCGCGGTGTCGACCTCCGTGACGTCCGCCTCCCGGACCTCGATCAGGTCGGCCAGTCCCAGCGCCTCGGCGTTGGCGCGCGCGACGGCGACGGTCAGCGGGTCGTGGTCCACCGCCAGTACGCGGATGCCGAGGCGGGCCAGGGCGAGGGCGTCGCCGCCGATGCCGCAGCACAGGTCCGCGAGGCTCCGTACGCCCAGGGCCGCGAGCCGCTCGGCGCGGTACGAGGCCACCGACGCGCGGGTGGCCATCTCGCCGCCGCCGGGGGTGAAGTACATCCGGTGGGCGTCCTCGGCCCCGAACTTCGCCACCGCGCGCTGCCGCAGCCGGGCCTGCCCGAGGGCGGCGGAGACCAGCGGGGCGGGGTGCTCGCGGCGCAGCCGGGTGGCTACGGCGAGCTCCTGGGCGGGGTCGTACTCCCGGAGCGAGTCGAGGAGGGCGCTGCCCTCGGGGGTGAGGAGCGCGGCGAAGTCTTCGGGGGTCACGGGGTCCATTGTCGGCCACTCGGTGGAAGGTCGGGTTCCCGCCGAGGTGTCGACAGGGGCGGGTGCGTGACAGGTGCAAAGATGCCCAGCTATGCAGCTAGTCCGACAAAAGGAACATAAGACGCAACAGGGTCACCGGATCGCGGCAGTTGCGCGAGGCCGGTTGGGGATGGCCGCCATGGCCGCACTGCTGGTCGCCGGCTTGGCGACGGGGTGCGGATCCAGCGGCTCCGCAGCGCCGGACAAGGCCGCCAAGGCGAAGGCAGCCGCCGGCGCCGAGGGGCCCGGCGCCGCCGGTGCGCTCGGCAACTACGCCGAGAAGCTGAAGGCCGCCCAGCAGGCGCGGGCCGTCGCCGCCAAACGGTGGGGGCTGGCCAAGCCGCCGCTGATGGCCCCGGCCGTGCCCAAGGAGAAGCCCGAGATCACCACCCGCAAGGGCTTCGAGGTCGAGGACGGCGACAGCCTGCCGCCGGTCTTCACCACCGTCCCCACGGAGGAGAAGGTCGTCTTCCTGACGATCGACGACGGTGCCGAGAAGGACCCCGAGTTCCTGAAGATGATGCAGGAGCTCAAGCTCCCGTACACCGCGTTCCTGAGCGACTACCTGGTGCGGGACAACTACCCGTACTTCAAGCAGATGCAGGACGCGGGCGTCACCCTGAACAACCACACGCTCAACCACCGCTACATGCCGGCGCTCTCCTACGAGAAGCAGCGTCAGGAGATCTGCGGTCAGCAGGACACGATCGAGAAGCAGTTCGGCAAGCGGCCCACCCTGTTCCGCCCGCCGTACGGCAACTACAACGAGGACACGCTGCGCGCGGCCAAGTCCTGCGGGATCAAGCACGTCCCCCTCTGGAACGAGGAGGCCTTCCCGGACCGGATGGACTGGCGCGAGTGGGACCGCGACCTGCACCCCGGTGACATCATCCTCACGCACTTCCGGGGCAAGGAAGACTGGAAGGGCAGCATGACTGACATGATCCGTCATGTCATGAAGACCGTCACGGACAAGGGGTATGCCGTGGCCCGCTTGGAGGACTACTTGTGAGGTACGCGCGCCGGTTGGTAGCCGGAACGCTGGCGGCCGGCGCGCTCGCGCTGTCCCTGACGGGGTGCGGGGACAGCGTGGACCCCATCGAACGAATGGGCCGCAAGGCGACGGAGGAAAGGACCTCCCCGTCGCCCTCCGCCCCGGCCTCCCCCTCGGGGACGGCGGGCTCGGCGGTCGCGGGTGACGAGGCGTACCGGAAGTGGGGCCTGAACGCCCCCGTCCAGTACGCCCCCAAGCCCGCCGTCAAACCCCAGATCCCGCCCGCCAAGCCGGGCCGGGTCCAGGTCATCGACCGAATACCCGTCCCGGCGGACGACAAGGTCGTCTTCCTGACGTTCGACGACGGCGCGGAGAAGAACCCCGAGTTCCTGAAGATGGCGGCCGATCTGAAGCTGCCGATCAGCATGTTCCTGACGGACAACATCGCCTCGTCGGACTACGGCCACTTCGAGAAGCTCCGCGACAACGGATCCAACAGCACGATAAACAACCACACGCTGACGCACCCGAACCTCAAGACCCTCTCCTTCGCGGCACAGAAGAAGGAGATATGCGGTCAGCAGGAGCGTCTGGAGAAGCGGTTCGGCACCAAGCCGACCCGCTTCCGCCCGCCGTACGGCAACTACAACGACGACACCCTCAGGGCCGCGAACGAGTGCGGGATATCGCAGCTCCTCCTGTGGCGCGTGTCGATGCAGATCAACAACTTCCAGTACGCCGAGGGCTCCGCCCTCAAACCGGGCGACATCATCCTGGCCCACTTCCGCGGCCCCGCCGAGCTCAAGGGCACGACGGAGATCGAGATGACCACGCGGATGCTCCAGCGGATACAGGAGCAGGGCTACCGGATCGGGCGCCTGGAGGACTACCTCTAGGCCGTTCTTCGGCCGCGCCAGGAACCCGTGGGGCCCGGACCCGACACCGCCGGGGTGATCGTCGTTTCCACCGGGCCCCTGGCATCCGCCTCGCGCTGGCGTTCCGCGCTGTCGGAGATCCGTAGCAGCAGGGCGATCATGACCCAGTTGGCCAGGAGCGACGAGCCGCCCGCCGCCAGGAAGGGCAGGGCCTTGCCCGTCAGGGGGATCAGGCCCGTGACCCCGCCCGCCACCACGAAGACCTGAAGGGCCAGCGCGGAGGAGAGGCCCACGGCGAGGAGCTTGCCGAACGGGTCGCGGGCGCCCAGGGCCATCCGCAGCCCCCGCTGCACGAGGAGCGCGTAGAGGATCAGGACGGCCATGACACCGGCCAGGCCCAGTTCCTCGCCGACCGTGGTGAGGATGAAGTCGCTGCGGCCGGCGAACTTGATCAGCTCCGGATTGCCCATGCCGAGCCCCGTGCCCGAGATGCCGCCGGTGCCGAAGCTGAACAGCGCCTGCGCCGACTGGTCGGAGATGACCCCCGGCGGCCGGTCCTTCCAGTAGTACGACAGCGGGTTCAGCCAGGCGGCCACGCGGCCCTTGACGTGCGGTTCCGTGGAGCCCACGACGAAGGCGCCCACCGAGGCCATGAGCAGACCGCAGACGATCCAGCTGGTGCGCTCCGTGGCCACGTAGAGCATCACCACGAAGACGCCGAAGAAGATCAGCGAGGTACCGAGGTCGCGCTCGAAGACCAGCACGAGCAGCGAGATGATCCACACCGTGACGATCGGTCCGAGCTGGCGCATCGGGGGCAGGCGCATGCCCAGGAACTTGCGGCCCGACAGGGCCAGCGCGTCGCGGTGGATG
The DNA here is from genome assembly GCF_036346895.1 of Streptomyces sp. NBC_00503. Taxonomy (NCBI): domain Bacteria; kingdom Bacillati; phylum Actinomycetota; class Actinomycetes; order Kitasatosporales; family Streptomycetaceae; genus Streptomyces; species Streptomyces sp. NBC_00503. The sequence continues at coordinate 4,851,996 of NZ_CP107855.1, forward strand.
ACCAGGTAGCCCGCGAAGAAGACGGCGATCATGATCTTCACGAACTCGCCGGGCTGGACCGAGAGCGCGCCGAGCCGGATCCAGCGCTTCGCCCCGTAGGTGTCCGCGCCGAAGAACGCCGGCGCGATCAGCGCCACCAGTGCGACGGCCATCGTGATGTAGATGAACCGCTGGAGCAGCCGGTGGTCGCGCAGGACCCACAGCACGAGGATGCACGCGGCGACGCCGACCACCGACCAGAGCAGCTGGCCGGGCGCGTTCGCCGTCGACTTGTACCGCTCGATGTACCCCTGGTCGAGCCGGTGCAGCAGCACCAGCCCCAGCCCCGTCAGCAGCATGGCGAGCGGGAAGATCAGCGGATCCGCGTACGCGGCGAACCGGCGCACGGCCAGGTGCCCCACCAGCGCGAGCAGCGACATGCTGATCGTGAAGCCGGTGAGGTTGGGCGGCAGCGCGTCGTTCATCGCCAGCCCCGCGCTGGCGTGGCCGGACACGGCGATGACGACGACCAGGACGAGCAGCAGCGCTTCGGTGCGGCGCCGCGCGCCCGCCGTCGTCAGGGGTTTCAGTCCACGCACGGGACGCCGCCGCCATCGATGGCGGGGGTTCCGCTGCTCGTCTGGGACGGGGCGGGGGAGGGGGAGGCCCCCGGGGCGGGCGACCCTGCCGAGGAGGGAGCGGCGCCCGGTGCGCTCGGGCTCGCAGCGGCCTTGGGCCCGATCTGCTCGGCAATGAGTCGCTTTATCTTCATATCGTCTACGACGTTTATCTCGGCGCCATGGTTCCTGTCGAAGCCTTCGATGGGAAGGGTCACAAACTCCACGTTGCCCCCCGACAGGTTCTTCGCCTGCTTCACGAACGACAGCAGGTCCCACCCCTGATCGGTGACGACGTCCTGTTTCGCGGTGTCGATCAACTTGATCAATTTCACCGGGTCGGTGAAGGTCCCCGCCTGGTTCAGCTTGTACGTCGCACCCGCCAGAAAGGCCTGCTGCCGCTTCGTGCGGTCCAGATCGCCCATGGTCAGGCCGTGCCGCTGCCGCACGAAGGCCAGCGACTGCTGACCGTCGAGGCTCTGGCGCCCCGCCGGGAAGTCGGCGCCCGAGAAACTGTCCTTCACGGGGTGCTTCAGACACACCGGTACGCCGTCCAGGGCGCTCGCCAGGTGGTAGAAACCGGCCAGGTTCAGCTCGGCGAAGTGGTCGATCGGGACGCCGAGGAAGGCGCGGACCGTGTCGAGCTCGGCCTTGCGCCCCGCCTCGCGCCCCTCGTGCTCCAGCTGCCGCCGGTCCTTGACCCCCTGGGTGGCGAGCTGCTCCTCGTGCTTGGCCTTCGCCCGCCCGTAGGCCTCCTTGATCTTGGCCTTGCCGGTGAACCCGGGCACGCCGTGCATCTCGACGAAGTCGTCGCGCGGCACCGAGAAGGCCTTCGCCTTGCCCCCGTCGCCGGGTACGTGGAGCAGGATCAGGGTGTTGGTGTTGTAGCCGCCGATGTCGGAACTGCCCGCGTGCAGCTTGTCCAGGACGTCCTCGGGCAGCGGCTCGCCGTTCTGGTCGCGGCGGCTGTCCAGGCCCATCAGGAGGATGTTCACATCTCCGTACTTCGACTTCTCGGCCCCCTCCAGGGCCTTGGAGCTGCCGATGGTGGAGACGAGGTCGTGGTACAGGTACCAGGCGGTGCAGCCCATGAGCACCACCAGCGCGCAGGCTCCCGCCAGCACGGTCCGGGTGAGCCGGGTCCGGCGCGAGGGCCTGCGGCGCCGGGTCGCGGGGGCCTGCGGTTCCTGGGGCTTCCTGCGGTGCGCACTCATGGATGTCGATGCTGATGCAGCGGTGCTGAAGGAAACCTGAGGGTCCTGAAGCCGCTTTCAGGGGCTGGTGCCGGGGGGCGGGTGCGGCGCCGTTGCCGGGGGCGCTGCCCCCGGGCCCCCGCGCCTCAAACTCCCCCAGACTTCGTCCGGGGGGACCCCCTGCCGGGGCTGAATGAGGGCGGGGCCGACTGGGGCAAGCGCAGCACCAGCCGCGCGCCGGTGGCTCCGGCGGCCGCGGGGAGCGCGCGCAGGTCGCCGCCGTGCGCCCGCGCGATCTCCCGGGCGATGGCCAGGCCCAGGCCGGTGCCGCCGCTGGCCCGGCCCCGGTCCGCGTCCAGCCGCACGAAGCGCTCGAAGACCCGGTCCCGGTCCGCCTCCGGGATGCCCGGCCCGTCGTCCGCGACCTCCAGCAGCGCCCAGCCGTCGCCGCTCGCCGACGCCCGGACGGTGACCCCGGTCCGGGCGTACCGCAGGGCGTTGTCCACGAGATTGGCCAGCGCCCGCTCCAGCCGCGCCGGATCCCCGGCAGCCGGTACGGGGGCCCGCGCGTCCAGCCGTAGCGCGACCCGGGGATCCGGGCGCCGCGCCACGGCCTCGGCGGCCAGCAGCGCGAGGTCCACGGGCTCGGTGCGCGGCGCGGGTCCGCCGTCGAGCCGGGCCAGCAGGAGCAGATCGGCCGCGATGCCCTGGAGCCGCTCGGTATCGGCCAGCGCGGCCGCCACCGACTCCCGGTCGGGATCCCGCAGCGCCACCTCCAGCCGGGACCGGACGGCCGCCAGGGGGTTGCGCAGCTCGTGCGAGGCGTCGGCGGTGAACTGCCGCTGCCGGGCGTCGCTGCGCTCCAGCCGGTCCAGGGTGGCGTTGACGGTCCGGGCCAGCTGCGCGATCTCGTCGGCCCCGCCCGGGTCCGGGACCCGGCGGTCGAGCTCGCTGGCGGTGACCGCGGCCAGCTCGGTGCGGATCGCGGCCACCGGGCGCAGCGCCTGGCCGGTCACCCACCAGGCCAGGGCCGCCGAGAAGGCGATCAGCGGGGGCGCGCCGGCGAGCAGGCCCAGGGCGACGGACCGGTCGGCCGCGTCCACGTCGCCCAGGACCGTCATGGCGTACACGGTGTGCGGATCGCGCGCCCCGCGCGGACCAGGGGCCTCCACGGCGACCACCGCGCGCCGTTCCGCGCCGGGGCGCGCGGGCGCCAGCACGGCCGAGCGGGAGTCGCTGCCGGGGGCGGGACGCAGCTCGCCGAGTTCGGGGGTGTCCTTCAGGTCCCCGCTGGTGGCGATGGTCCGGCCGTTCGCGTCCCGTACGAGGACCAGGTCCACCCCGCCCTCCGGCGCGGGCAGCCGGCCGGCGGCCGGAAGGATCCCGCTGTCGAGCTGGGAGGCGACCTTGCGGGCGGCGAGCTCGGTGCGGCCGGTGGTGTTCTCGATGAGGTTGGCGCGCAGCACCGTGTACAGCCACAGCCCGCCGGTGGCGAGGACGGCGGCCATCGCGAGGGCGGCGGCCGCGGCGGCGCGGGCGCGCAGGCTGCCCAGGCGCGGGCGGGGCCGCCGGGGGTGCGACGGCCGTCCGGGGCGCCGGAACGGCCTATCCACCGTCCGGGGCCATCCGGTAGCCGGTGCCGTGGACGGTGAGGATCGAGCGGCGGCCGAAGGGGACGTCGATCTTCCGGCGCAGGGAGGAGACGTAGACCTCGACGATGTTCGGGTCGATGCCGTGCGGACCTTCCCAGACCTCGTCGAGGATGTCCTGCTTGGCGACGGCCCGGCCGGGCTGTTCCATCAGGCAGGCCAGGACGCCGAGCTCACGGGCGGTCAGCTCGATCTCGTGCTTGCCGCGGCGGCAGCGGCGGCCGCGCGGGTCCAGGACCAGGTCGCCCGCTTGGAGTACGGCGCTCTGCGGGGGGCCGGCGGCGCGGCGGGTGATCGCGCGCAGCCGGGCGGCGAGGACGACGAAGGAGAACGGCTTCGTGAGGTAGTCGTCGGCGCCCGAGTCGAGCCCTTCGGCCTCGTCGTACTCGCCGTCCTTGGCGGTCAGGATCAGGACGGGGGTGGGGTCGCCGTGGGCGCGCATCCGCTTGCAGATCTCGTAGCCCGACAGGCCCGGGAGCATCAGGTCCAGGACGACGGCGTCGTACGGGCCGCCGGTGAGTGCGAGGTCCAGGCCGCGGTGTCCGTCGTGGGCGAGGTCGATCCAGTGGCCGTCGGCGGCGAGCCCGCGCCGCAGCGATTCGGCGAGCCCCACTTCGTCTTCGACGACCAGAATGCGCATGCCCCAAGCCTCACATACAGGACCCCCACGACCCGGCGGGACGTGGTCCGCCGCGGCCGGGGGAGGGGAAGCGGGGGCTCGAAGACGCCCCGAGGGGGCGGGGTTACGGGGCGCTCCGGGGCGGCCCGGGCGGCGAAACCAGCGGCGTGTATTGGCACTCCGCTTGACCGAGTGCTAATCGCCGGAATAGTCTCGCGTCTGGCACTCGCCCCTGGTGAGTGCCAACACAGCGACAGGCAGGTCCGGCTCCCGCGACGACGGATCGACCTGGTCGCCACCTCAGACAGTTAACCCCGGATCTCCGAAGGGGGAGGTCAGATCGTGACGACCACCAGCTCCAAGGTTGCCATCAAGCCGCTCGAGGACCGCATTGTGGTCCAGCCGCTCGACGCCGAGCAGACCACGGCCTCTGGCCTGGTCATCCCGGACACCGCGAAGGAGAAGCCCCAGGAGGGCGTCGTCCTTGCCGTGGGCCCGGGTCGCTTCGAGGACGGCCAGCGTCTCCCGCTGGACGTCACCGTCGGCGACGTCGTCCTGTACTCCAAGTACGGCGGCACCGAAGTGAAGTACAACGGCGAGGAGTACCTCGTCCTCTCGGCCCGCGACGTGCTCGCGATCGTCGAGAAGTAATCACTTCTCCAGTTTTGCTTTGAGCTACGCCCCTGGTCACCCCTGCTGATGCCGGGCGGCGAGGGGCGTAGTTCGTTCTGGGTTAGGCGGTCGCGGTGAGCGGCCGGGGATCGCAACGAGAGGGCTGAACCGCTCCCATGCCGAAGATTCTTAAGTTTGACGAGGACGCCCGTCGCGCCCTCGAGCGCGGCGTCAACAAGCTTGCCGACACGGTCAAGGTGACGATCGGCCCCAAGGGCCGCAACGTCGTCATCGACAAGAAGTTCGGTGCGCCCACCATCACCAACGACGGTGTCACCATCGCCCGCGAGGTCGAGCTGGACGACCCGTACGAGAACCTGGGCGCGCAGCTCGTGAAGGAGGTGGCGACCAAGACCAACGATGTTGCGGGTGACGGCACCACCACCGCCACCGTGCTGGCCCAGGCGCTGGTCCGCGAGGGCCTGCGCAACGTCGCCGCGGGCGCCTCCCCGGCCGCCCTCAAGAAGGGCATCGACCTCGCGGTCAAGGCCGTGTCCGAGGAGCTCCTCGCGACCGCCCGCCCGATCGAGGACAAGTCCGACATCGCCGCCGTGGCCTCGCTCTCCGCGCAGGACACCCAGATCGGCGAGCTCATCGCCGAGGCGATGGACAAGGTCGGCAAGGACGGTGTCATCACCGTCGAGGAGTCCAACGCCTTCGGCGTGGAGCTGGAGTTCACCGAGGGCATGGCCTTCGACAAGGGCTACCTCTCCCCGTACATGGTCTCCGACCAGGAGCGTATGGAGGCCGTCCTCGACGACCCGTACATCCTGATCAACCAGGGCAAGATCTCCTCCATCCAGGACCTCCTGCCGCTGCTCGAGAAGGTCATCCAGGCCGGTGGCACCAAGCCGCTGCTGATCATCGCCGAGGACGTCGAGGGCGAGGCGCTCTCCACCCTCGTCGTCAACAAGATCCGTGGCACCTTCAACGCCGTCGCCGTCAAGGCGCCCGGCTTCGGTGACCGCCGCAAGGCGATGCTCCAGGACATGGCCACCCTCACCGGTGCCACCGTCATCGCCGAGGAGGTCGGCCTCAAGCTCGACCAGGCCGGTCTGGACGTACTCGGTTCCGCGCGCCGCGTGACCATCACCAAGGACGGCACCACCATCGTCGACGGTGGCGGCAAGTCCGAGGACGTCCTCGGCCGCGTCAACCAGATCAAGGCCGAGATCGAGTCCACCGACTCGGACTGGGACCGCGAGAAGCTGCAGGAGCGCCTGGCGAAGCTCGCCGGCGGCGTCTGCGTCATCAAGGTCGGCGCCGCCACCGAGGTGGAGCTCAAGGAGCGCAAGCACCGTCTCGAGGACGCCATCTCGGCGACCCGCGCCGCGGTCGAGGAGGGCATCGTCTCCGGCGGTGGCTCCGCGCTCGTCCACGCCGTCAAGGTCCTCGAGGGCAACCTCGGTCTGACCGGCGACGAGGCCACCGGTGTCGCGGTCGTGCGCCGCGCCGCCGTCGAGCCGCTGCGCTGGATCGCCGAGAACGCGGGCCTCGAGGGCTACGTCATCACGGCGAAGGTTGCCGAGCTCGACAAGGGCCAGGGCTTCAACGCCGCCACCGGCGAGTACGGCGACCTGGTCAAGGCCGGCGTCATCGACCCGGTCAAGGTCACCCGTTCCGCGCTGGAGAACGCCGCTTCCATCGCCTCCCTGCTGCTCACGACCGAGACCCTGGTCGTCGAGAAGCCGGCGGACGACGAGGGCGACGCCGGTCACGGCCACGGTCACGGCCACAGCCACTGACCTCGTCAGAGGTGGGTTGAAAAAGCCCCGGTCGCCTTGGCGGCCGGGGCTTTTCCCGTTCCCTGCGGTATGACCGGCGGGGTGCTACTGCATCATCCCCATCTGGCGCATCAGGCCCGGGGCGTCGTAGTACCACCAGTCCTCGGCGATCTGGCCGTTCTCGATGCGGCTGGTCGTACAGCCCGACATGCTGACTTCCTTGCCGGTCGGTGCGACCCCCATGAACTCGCCCTTGTGGGTGCCCCGAAAGTCCCAGAGCGTCGTGACGCAGTCCCCTTCGGCGATCTGGCGCGTCATGTCGAAGCTGAAGTCGATGGCGTCCCGCCACATGCCGACGGTCTTGCGCAGGCCGTCCCGGCCGTTGCCCTCACCCGTGGTGTCCATGATGTCGTGGGTGACGTAATCGGCCGCGATGCACTCCTCGATCACATCGAAGTTGCCCTTGCCCGCGACCTCCTCGAAGAACCGGTTCACCACCAGCTTGTTGAGGTACTCGTCGCGGACGACCTCGAGGTTCATGAATTTCGGCATGCCCTCGCACAGGGCCACCATCTCCTGGAACATCCTGTCCGTCTCCGGAAGGTGGGAGTTCCTCATGGCCTCTTCGTACGAGGGGAATTCGACGAGGTCGACGTAGTGGGTCTTGGAATCGCGGTCCCTGCCGATCATCGTGTGGGTGACCGTGCGCCGACCGCTCGCCTGCTCGGCCCAGCGGTCGATCAGGGCGTTCATCTCGTCGAACCGCGTGGTCTCGTAATCGATTACTTGTACGAATGTCATCGCGTCGCCTCCCGCGCTGGATGGGACACATCCAGTTTAGGGAGAATCCACCCATATGCCGCGTTTACCGGAAGGCCGCTGCGGCCCGGTCACCGGGCGGTCACTGGGGGCCGTACTTGCGGCCCGTACGCGAGGAGACCCCGCCCAGCAGCCCGCGCGGGGTCAGCTTCACCACGCTCATCAGCGCCTTGTACCGGGGATCCGGGATCGACACGGTCCTGCCCCGCGCCAGGTCGGCCAGGGCCGAGGCCACCAGCTTGTCGGCGTCGAGCCACATCCAGCCGGGGATGTTGTCCGTGCCCATGCCGGCGCGCTCGTGGAACTCGGTCCGCACGAAGCCGGGGCACAGCGCCATCAGCCGCACGCCCGAACCGGTCAGGTCCTTCGCCGCGCCCTGCGTGAACTGCACGACCCAGGCCTTGCTGGCCCCGTAGGTTCCGCGCGGCAGGAAGGCGGCCACCGAGGCCACGTTGATCACGCCGCCGCGTCCGCGCGAGCGCATCGGCTCCGTCGCCGCCGAGGTCAGCCGCAGTACGGCCTCGACGTGCACCTTCAGCATGGTCAGCTCGTCGGCCATGGACACTTCGAGGTAGCGGCCCTTGTTGCCGAAGCCCGCGTTGTTGACCAGCAGGTCGACCGGGTGCTTGCGGTCGCCGAGACGTTTCTCGACGGCGACGATGCCCTCCTCCGTGGAGAGGTCGGCGGCCAGCACCTCGGCCTCGATGCCGTGCCGGTCGTGCAGTTCGGTGGCCTGCTCGCCGAGCCGCTTCGTGTCCCGGGCCACCAGGACGAGGTTGTGCCCCTGGGCGGCGAGCCGCCGGGCGAAGGCGGCGCCGATGCCCGCCGTGGATCCCGTAATCAACGCAGTCGTCATAGGCGCAACCTAGTCGCCCGCGGGGTCGCTTCCGGCGCGCAGCCCCTGCTTGCGCACGTACTCCAGGACCTTGTCCCGCGACGACGGGGCCAGTGCGTCGCCCGCCGCCAGGACGCGCGGCAGCAGCTCCCGCTCGGTGGTGAACGCGCGGAACCAGAACGCCACCGTCACCTCGTGGTCCGGTCGGTGCAGCACCTCGACGGCGTCGCCGGGGGAGACGGAACCCTCCTCGATCACCCGCAGGTACGCGCCCGGCCGGGCCTCCTGGGTGAACCGCTTGACCCAGGACTGCTCCCCGAGCGCCCCCTGGAAGGTCCGGCACGGGATGCGGGCCGCGGCCACCTCCAGGACCAGGTCGGGGCCGACCCGCCAGCGCTCGCCGAGCAGCGCGCCGTTCACGTCGACGCCGGAGGTGGTGAAGTTCTCGGCGAAGATCCCGCCGGGCATCTCGCGCTCCAGCTCGCGCCCCCACCAGTCCAGGTCCTCGCGTGCGTACGCGTACACCGCCTGGTGGTCGCCGCCGTGATGGCGCAGGTCGCAGACGTCGTCGCCCTCGACCCCGCTCGCGCCGGGGCCCCTGGGTCCCGGCGCGAAGACGCGGACGGGGCCGGGGGCGGGGAGCTTTCCGTGTCCGGTCAGCCCGCCCTCCGCGTCGGTGTACTCGACGGCCGTCGCGCGACCGAGGTTCACGGAGATGAGATGCATGGATCCACGCTAGCCGAACGGCCTCAAAGCGTCACGGGATAATTCGCTCCGCCATCAAAGTAGCCCTTATGCTCGAAGAGTGATCGAGGCACGTCATCTCCGAGTTCTGCGCGCTGTCGCCGGAACCGGTTCCTTCTCCGCCGCCGCCCGCGAGCTGGGCTGCACCCAGCCGGCCGTCTCCCAGCAGATGAAGGCGCTGGAACAGTCCGCGGGCACCCCCCTGCTGATCCGCACCGGGCGCGAAATGCGCCTCACCCAGGCGGGTGAGGCGCTGGTCCGGCATGCCGCCGGCATCCTCGCCGGGCTGACCGCGGCCGAGGAGGAGGTCGCGGCCATCGCCGGACTGCGCGCGGGCCGGGTCCGGCTCGTCTCCTTCCCGAGCGGCAGCTCCACCCTGGTGCCGACCGCGCTGGCGGCGATGCGCGCGGCGCACCCCGGCACCCGGATCTCGCTGGTGGAGGCCGAGCCGCCGCGCTCGGTCGAGATGCTGCGCGAGGGCGACTGCGATCTCGCGCTGGCCTTCCGCTACGGCGGGGCCGCCGGGTCGGCGGCCGAGTGGGAGGACCTCGTGGTCCGGCCGCTGCTGACCGACCGGCTCATCGGGCTGGTCCCGGACGGGCACCGGCTGGCCGGGGCCGGGCAGGTGGGCATGGCGGAGCTGGCCGACGACCCCTGGATCGCGGGCTGTCCGCGCTGCCGCCGCCATCTGGTGGACGTGTGCGAGGCCGTCGGCTTCACCCCGCGCATCGATTTCGCCACCGACGACTACCCGGCCGTGGTCGGCCTGGTCGGGGCCGGGCTCGGGGTCGCGGTGCTGCCCGAGCTCGCGGTGGAGTCCGTACGGGCCAAGGGCGTGAGCACTCTCGTCGTGGAACCCGCCGTGGAGCGGGAGGTCGTGGCGCTGACCCTGCCGGACCTGGCCCGGGTGCCGGCGGTGGCCGCGACCCTGGCCGAGCTGGAGCGGGCCGCGCAGCGCTGAGGGGCGGCCGGATCGGGCCGCCACGCGAAGGACCGTACGGCGGTACGGCCGGTCGGGTGGCGACCCGGGCCGGAGGCGGCGCGCCTGTGCGTGCCGCGGGGTTGAAGGAAACGTTCCTTCGCGCGTTCCGTGACCCGCTCAGTGCGGAGCGATCGGCCCGATCGCGGTCGGGATCGCGGTGGTCGCGGGGATCAGGCGATGGCGTGCGCGGCCCATCAGTTCTTCGCGTTCGTCCTCGGTCAGGCCGCCCCACACCCCGTAGGGCTCGCGGACGGCGAGTGCGTGCGCGGCGCATTCAGAACGCACCGGGCATCGCATGCAGACCTCTTTAGCCGAGGCCTCGCGCGCGCTCCTGGCCGCGCCCCGCTCGCCTTCCGGGTGGAAGAAGAGGGAGCTGTCGACCCCGCGGCAGGCAGCCAGCAGCTGCCAGTCCCAGAGGTCGGCGTTCGGTCCGGGGAGGCGGGAGAAATCTGCCATTGGTAGTCCTCTTGGTGCCGGTACTGAGGCGGATACGGTCCATGTCTCCACACCTACTGTCGTAGTAGATGTAAATATGACTCATTGGGAATCTAGCCTCAGACATGCGCCAAACGGAAGGAAAGCCGCCAAATAGGGCATACCGTCATCTGGAGGACACGCGGAGAGCGGTGCCCGCCTTGTGTTCGCTTCCTCACGTAGAGTGCCGAAGGTGTCCGTCCGACCCGTAACTCTTTCGAGTGACCATCGTTGAGAGTGCGAAGGCGGTTGAACCAAGAAGTTCTCGGACAGGTGTCCGGGAGCATCGACCGCACAGGTGACGATACGTACCAGCCTGGAGGCTCAAGGTGACGCGCATCAGCAGCTGCGGAGGGCGGTCATGACATCCGTCCTCGTCTGCGACGACTCCCCGCTTGCCCGAGAGGCGCTCCGTCGCGCGGTTGCCACCGTGCCCGGCGTCGAGCGTGTGACGACGGCTGCCAACGGCGAGGAAGTCCTCCGCCGCTGGGGTGCCGACCGTTCCGATCTGATTCTGATGGATGTACGGATGCCCGGACTCGGCGGTGTGGAGACGGTTCGCCGGCTGCTCTCGGCCGACCCCGGCGCCCGCATCATCATGCTGACGGTCGCCGAAGACCTGGACGGCGTGGCCCTCGCGGTCGCCGCCGGTGCCCGGGGCTACCTGCACAAGGACGCCTCGCGCGCCGAACTGCGGGCCACGGTCACCCAGGCCCTCGCCGACCCGACCTGGAGGCTGGCCCCGCGCCGGCTCCGCTCGGCAGAGATGGGCGCCGCGCCCACGCTCACCGCGCGCGAGATCCAGGTGCTGGAGGGCATGAGCCACGGCCGGTCCAACGCGGAGATCGGGCGCGAGCTCTTCCTCTCCGAGGACACGGTCAAGACGCACGCCCGCCGGCTGTTCAAGAAGCTCGGCGCCTCGGACCGGGCGCACGCCGTGGCCCTCGGATTCCGCTGGGGCCTGGTCCGCTGACCGCACGACCGCCGGCCCTCACCGGCCGGCGGCGCCGCGGCCCGCGCACCCGGCCGACGTGCCGGGCCGGCGCCCCGGCCCGCCGGGGTCGGACAAGTCCCGCCTTCCGTCCCGTCGAACCCTGGTGCGAACCCGGGATTGGCGGGGCACAATCCGGGGGACGTGTCGCTTCGTGCGCGATGCCGCATGCTTGAGGGTGTGGCGCATCCTTGGAGATGTCGCCTCGGGGACGATTCGGCCGAGCGGGAGGGGAGGGCCAGAGCATGAGTTCCGGTGCACCCACCCCGCATAACGCTTCGATGCACAACACGGGCCGCAGTGCCACGAATACTCCGGCGCCAAGGCACCATGGATTGATGCGCGACGACGAGGCCCAGGGATCCCCCGCGGCCACCGGCTCCACCGGGGCCGCCAGGGGCGGCGGTGACGGCACCGTCACCGCGCTCGTACGCCGCGCCGTCGAGGGCGACGAGCAGGCCACGCACGACCTCCTGGCCTTCGTGCACCCCCTCGCCATCCGCTATTGCAGAACCCGCCTCTCGCGACTTCCCGGTGACGCTCGTCACTTCGTGGAGGACCTCGCGCAGGAGGTCTGCGTCGCCGTCCTGATGGCCCTGCCGCGCTACCGGGACACCGGGCGCCCCTTCGAGGCCTTCGTCTTCGCCATCGCCGCGCACAAGGTCGCCGACCTGCAGCGGGCCGCCATGCGGCACCCCGGCAGCACGGCCGTGCCCTCCGACGAGATGCCGGAGCGCCCCGACGACTCGCTGGGCCCGGAGGAGCGCGCGCTGCTGAGCAGCGACGCCGCCTGGGCGAAGAAGCTGCTGGCCAACCTTCCGGAGAACCAGCGCGAGCTCCTCGTCCTGCGCGTCGCGGTCGGGCTGACCGCGGAGGAGACCGGCCAGATGCTCGGAATGTCCCCCGGAGCGGTACGGGTGGCCCAGCACCGGGCGCTCAGTCGGCTCCGTGCGCTCGCCGAGCAGTAGGACGACCGGCTTTTTTCGTAGGAAACAACGAAACTTGGCCTTGACCTTGGTCGTGGAATGAGACGCGTCGGGATCCCGTTAGCATGGACATCCGCGCCGAGCAAGACCATATGGGAAGGTGTCATGACTGTGAACGCCGACGGAGTGCCCGACAAATTCGCCACACTCGGCCTCACGTATGACGACGTGCTGCTGCTTCCTGGCTCCTCGGACATGTCGCCGGACGCGATCGACACCTCCTCCCTGATCTCGCGCAACGTCCGTGTGAACGTCCCGCTGCTCTCCGCCGCCATGGACAAGGTCACCGAGGCCCGGATGGCCATCGCGATGGCCCGCCAGGGCGGCGTCGGCGTTCTGCACCGAAACCTCTCCATCGTCGACCAGGCCAACCAGGTCGACCTGGTCAAGCGCTCCGAGTCCGGCATGGTCACGGACCCGATCACGGTGCACCCGGACGCGACGCTGCGCGAGGCCGACGAGCTCTGCGCGAAGTTCCGCATCTCCGGCGTCCCGGTCACCGACCCGGCCGGCAAGCTGCTCGGCATCGTCACCAACCGCGACATGGCCTTCGAGTCGGACCGCAGCCGCCAGGTGCGCGAGGTCATGACCCCGATGCCGCTGGTCACGGGCAAGGTCGGCATCACCGGCGTGGACGCCATGGAGCTGCTGCGCCGCCACAAGATCGAGAAGCTGCCGCTCGTCGACGAGTCCGGCATCCTCAAGGGCCTCATCACGGTCAAGGACTTCGTCAAGGCCGAGAAGTACCCGAACGCCGCCAAGGACAAGGACGGCCGGCTGCTCGTCGGCGCGGCCGTCGGTGTCGCGGGCGACGCGTACGAGCGTGCCCAGGCCCTGATCGAGGCGGGCGCCGACTTCATCGTCGTCGACACCGCCCACGGCCACTCCCGTCTCGTCGGCGACATGGTCTCCAAGATCAAGTCGAACTCGACGGTCGACGTCATCGGCGGCAACATCGCCACCCGCGACGGCGCCCAGGCCCTCATCGACGCCGGCTGCGACGGCATCAAGGTCGGCGTCGGCCCCGGCTCGATCTGCACCACCCGCGTCGTCGCCGGCATCGGCGTCCCGCAGGTCACCGCGATCTACGAGGCCTCGCTCGCCGCCAAGGCGGCCGGCGTCCCGGTCATCGGCGACGGCGGCCTCCAGTACTCCGGCGACATCGCGAAGGCCCTCGTCGCGGGCGCCGACACGGTGATGCTCGGCTCGCTGCTCGCGGGCTGCGAGGAGTCCCCGGGCGAGCTGCTCTTCATCAACGGCAAGCAGTTCAAGTCGTACCGCGGCATGGGCTCGCTCGGCGCGATGCAGTCCCGCGGCGACCGCAAGTCCTTCTCCAAGGACCGCTACTTCCAGGAGGGCGTGGGCGGCGACGACAAGCTCATCCCCGAGGGCATCGAGGGCCAGGTCCCGTACCGCGGCCCGCTCTCCGCGGTCGTGCACCAGCTCGTCGGCGGCCTGCGCCAGTCGATGTTCTACGTCGGCGGCCGCACGGTTCCCGAGCTCCAGGACCGCGGCCGCTTCGTCCGCATCACGTCGGCGGGTCTCAAGGAGAGCCACCCGCACGACATCCAGATGACGGTGGAAGCACCGAACTACAGCCGCAAGGGCTGATCGGAGCAGTGAGGGAGGGGCGGGCCCGGACGGGTCCGCCCCTTCGCCGTGCCCGCTGCGTGCGTCCGTACAGCGGTCACCGGAACGCGAGTCCCCGGGGTTCGGGGATACTGGACGGGCAGACCCAGAGGAAAGGCCACCACACGTGACTGAGATCGAGATCGGGCGCGGCAAGCGCGGCCGCCGGGCGTACGCGTTCGATGACATCGCCATCGTCCCCAGCCGCCGGACCCGGGACCCGAAGGAGGTCTCGATCGCCTGGCAGATCGACGCCTACCGCTTCGAGCTCCCGTTCCTGGCCGCTCCCATGGACTCGGTCGTCTCCCCGCAGACCGCCATCCGCATCGGTGAGCTCGGCGGCCTCGGCGTGCTGAACCTCGAAGGTCTGTGGACCCGGTACGAGGACCCGCAGCCGCTGCTCGACGAGATCGCGGAGCTGGACGAGGCCACCGCGACCCGTCGCCTCCAGGAGATCTACTCCGCTCCGATCCAGGCGGACCTGATCCGCCAGCGGATCAAGGAGGTGCGCGACTCCGGCGTCGTCACCGCCGCCGCGCTCTCCCCGCAGCGCACGGCCGAGTTCTCCAAGGCCGTCGTCGACGCGGGCGTGGACATCTTCGTGATCCGCGGCACCACCGTGTCGGCGGAGCACGTCTCCGGCGCCGCCGAGCCGCTGAACCTCAAGCAGTTCATCTACGAGCTCGACGTCCCGGTCATCGTGGGCGGCTGCGCCACCTACACCGCGGCCCTGCACCTGATGCGCACCGGCGCCGCGGGCGTCCTGGTCGGCTTCGGCGGCGGCGCCGCGCACACCACGCGCAACGTGCTCGGCATCCAGGTCCCGATGGCCACCGCCGTCGCGGACGTGGCCGCGGCCCGCCGCGACTACATGGACGAGTCCGGCGGCCGCTACGTGCACGTCATCGCCGACGGCGGCGTCGGCTGGTCCGGCGACATCCCCAAGGCCGTCGCCTGCGGCGCCGACGCCGTGATGATGGGCTCCCCGCTGGCCCGTGCCACGGACGCGCCCGGCAAGGGCAACCACTGGGGCATGGAGGCCGTCCACGAGGACGTGCCGCGCGGCAAGAAGGTCGACCTCGGTACGGTCGGCACCACCGAGGAGATCCTCACCGGCCCGTCGCACACCCCGGACGGCTCGATGAACATCTTCGGCGCGCTGCGCCGCTCGATGGCCACCACCGGCTACAGCGAGCTCAAGGAGTTCCAGCGGGTCGAGGTCACGATCGCGGACTCGCAGCACAGCCGCTGACGTACCCCCGCAGGGCACGCACGCACGCCGGAGGGCCGGCATCCCGTCAGGGGTGCCGGCCCTCCGGCGCGTGCGGGCCCGGCCGGTCAGTTCTTGCCCTCCAGGAGCGTGCGGACGCCGTCGGCGGTGGTTTCGGTGATCACGACGCCCCTCGGACCCGTGCGGCGGACCGGCCTCCGCGGCGGCGCAGTCGGGTGACGAAGGCGGCGGCGCAGGCCACGGTCAGCAGGCAGGTGACCTTGACCGCACGCCAGTCCTGGTCCCCCGGGGCGATGGACCGGTCGGTCGCGCGGAAGGCGAGCACCCACGTGACGACGGCCAGGGCCACCGAGAGGACGCCCAGTCCCCAGATCGCGGCGGTGAACAGCCCGGAGCGCGGGTTGCGCCAGGACGTGGCGAGGGTCGGCTTGCCGGGCCGCGGGATCCGGGAGGGGTCGCGGGGCTCCATCGCGACCACCGCCGACGGCGGGACGGAGGCGTCCACCACGGACAGGTCGGACCGGCGGATCCTGTAGAGGGTGGGTTCGACGGTGAGCGCGATGCCGTCGCGGCCGATCAGCTGCAGGCCTCCGTCCGGGAAGGTCCGCAGCAGCACGCAGTCGGCGTACCGGACGGTGGCCCTGCCGTGCGCACTGACCCCGCTGATGCCCTCGGTGCCCACGACGAGGTACACCGCGTCGTCCTCCACGGACGGATGGCGCCGTCCGGTGACGAGCTCCGCCGACTGGCTGGGTGCGGCCGTCAGCCCCGCCCAGTCCACGGCCCGGTCGGGCACCTGCATCAGGGCGTCCGCCCAGACGGCGCGCGCCACCTTCCGCAGGTCCGCGGCGGTGACCGCCTCGATCTCCGCCCGTGCCCCGGCGGTGCTGAGGTGGGGGCGGCCCAGCAGCAGGTCCACGGCGCGGCCGGGCAGCCAGGCCGCGGCGAGGTCGGGGACCTCGAACCGGGCCAGCGCGGAGGCCCGTACGGAGTCCAGGTCGGACTCCTCGATGCGGCCGGCGCGGAGCTTCGCGAGGACGTCCACGAAGGCTCCGACCAGGGCGTCCTGCTTCTCGGGCAGCGAGTCGGCGTACGCGAGGACGGTCGCGTGATCGGCGTCGCGCATGGTGTAGTCGGCGGCCGCCGTGTAGGAGTAACCGCCCTTCTGGCGCAGTTCGCGGAAGAGCTCCTTGCTCAGCACCCCGGCGAACAGGGTCGCCCCGGTGGAGCGGGGCACCACGGCGGTCAGGCAGACGCCGCCGTCCTCGCCGTGGAAGTAGGCGGGGGTCCTGGGCAGGGCGGAGGTGGGCTCGGGCGCGGGGCGCCACTCGCCGGAGGGGAGGCCGAGGTCGAGGCCCAGGCCCAGGCCTTCTATTCCTTCGACGCCTTCGAGGGCGGCGTCGCCGGCGATCCACAGGACGGCGTTCTCCCGGGTGAACCGGGTCCGCGCCCAGTCGCGCACATCGCTCTCGGTGATCTTGAAGAGGCCGAACTCGGGGTAGGCGACGAGGCCGTAGGAGTTCGCCCCGTAGCGCCACAGGGCCGCGGAGTGGGCCGGGCCGCTGTTCTTGCCGGCGGCCTCGGTGCGCAGGATCTCCTTCTCGGTCTCCAGCCGGTCCATGGGCAGGTCGCGCAGGGCGGCGCAGACGCCGTTCAGGTACTCGGTGATGTCCGCGGGGGAGCCGGTGACGTGGAAGTGGGTGTACGTGGGGGCGGTGGCGCCGTTGTAGTGCAGGTCGCCCAAGCCGTGGTGGTGCAGGGCGAGGTGTTCGACGAGGTGCGTGATGCCACTGGTGGCCAGGGTCTCGTCGGCGCTGCCGACCCGGAAGAGCAGCCCGGCGGTGAGGGGGCCGGGGCGGGGGGCCAGCAGGGTGCGGATGCCGTTCACCGTGGTGGTGACGATGCCGTCCGTGTCGGTGGTCATCTTCGTATCCCTCAGCCCTTTGCCAGGGCGTGCTCGCGGTGGCGGGCGAACTCGGCCGTGTGGTCCCCGATGCCGAGGTACCCCCACGGGAACTCGCTCGCGTTGTCGCCGAGGACCCGGAAGTGCGGGGCCGCGTCGGCGGGTCGGACGGCCGCGCTGTGGGCGGCCGCGAAGGCGTTGTGGGCGTCGGTGTGGACGTACGCGTCGGCCCGGGCGGCGGAGTGGAACACGGAGTGCTCGGCGGCCGCCATCAGGCGCGCACGGTTCTCGGGGGCGTTGAGGTACCTCTCCGCGCCCCGCAGTTCGCCCTTCCCGTGCGATTCCAGGTACTGCTCCATCTGCGCGACGGCCACCAGGGCGCCGTTCGGGCTGCCGGGGGGCGCGGACCTGGAACATTCCTCGGCGAAGCCGTGTGCGGCCTCCCAGGTCCCGCCCCATTTGGGGCAGAGCTGCTGGAGGAGCTGCTGCTGGCCCGCGTAGTGGTGCGGGTGGTGCTCGGCGAGCCGCTCGTAACGGCGCCGGGTCTCGCCGAGGCCCAGTACGAGGCCGCGGGAGGTGGTGATGCGCAGGTACCAGGCGAGGGCGTACCGGGGGTGCTCGGCGCAGACGTCGATGAGGAGCATCTCGGCGCGCCGCAGGTAGCCGTGGAACTGCTGGAACTGCGCGGCCGTGAGGTGCTGGGCGGAGGCGGCGGTACGGATGGCCCAGCCGATCCGGATCTGCCGCTCGGCGAGCAGGGTCCGTACGAGCGGATCTCCGGGGTCCTCGGCCATCGCCCGGTTGAGGAACGCCTCGGCGTTCTGCTGGTCGCCGACCACGCGGGAGGCGACGGCGCGGTCGTCCTCGTCGGTGAGCGCGGCGAAGGCCGCGGCGACGGCAGCCCAGTCCTGGCGGTGGACGTGGGTGCGCAGGGCGGCGAGGGCGGGGATGCGGTCGGCGGGTTCGGACACGGGCCGGCCGAGCGGGGGGTGAGCGGACACGCGCGGATCATATGACCGGCCGCTCTGTGGGCGACAGGGTTCCGGTCCGGGCTTTCGATCAAGGGAGTGGCTGCTCGGCGGGGGTGCGGCGGGCGGACTCGCCGCGCTCGGCGGCGCGGGTGGACCGTCTTGCGGCACGGCGGCACGGCGGCACGGCGGCACGGCGGCACGGCGGCAGGCCGGCCCGGTGTTCCGGGCTCGGCTGCCGGGGTGGGAGCGGCGGACCGCCCCGGTCGTCAGGAGTTCAGCTTGCGGGCGACGCTGAACGCGACGACGCCGGCGAGGGGGATGAAGAGGTAGTCGATGGCGTCGGCACCCTCCTGGAAGGCGGAGTTGATGCCGCTGACGCCCATGGCGTCGATGACGTCGCCCAGGCCGGTGCCGGCCGTCTTCGCGATGAAGAGCGCGACGAAGAACAGCTGACCGAGGTAGACGGCACCGAGCGAGAACACGGCCGCGACCACGGGCAGGACCGGGTTGCGGCCGCCGACCTTGGCGGCGGTGAAACCGACGAGCAGACCGACACCGATCGCGGCGTAGCTGAACTGGCGTTCCAGGGCGTTCATGATGGCGCCGTACGCACCGGCCGCGACCAGGGCGGCGACGAGCGCGGCGACGATGCCGAGGCCCACGTTGCCGGTGCGGACCGGGGCCGGGGCCAGGAAGTCGGCGCCGGACTGGGCCGGGAAGCCGGCCTGGGCCTGGGCCGGAGCCGGGGGCGCGGGGACGGCGTCGGGTGCGGTCGGCGGCGTCGCGGATTCGGGCGCGGGCGGCTGGATCTGCTGGCTCATGGAGAAATCCCCCCCAGGGATTTTCGGGCGCACGGGAAAGCCGCATGTCTGTGCATGGGACGTATGTGCGAGATAAGTCGCCGCAGGCTAGCAGCCGCCTACGGCGTCCCAGGAGGGGATTTCGGCCGTCGTGGGCCGTGACCGGCGGCTGGTTACAGCCGGTGCGCGGCGCCCACCGGGCTGGCTCCGCGGGTGTCCAGCAGCAACTGGGCCTTCACCGCCAGCCCTTGGAGGTCGTACGTGCGGTGGTGCTGGAGCAGGATCGTCAGGTCGGCGTTGGCGGCGGCCTCGTACAACGATTCCGCGCGGGGAACCGGCTGGTCCCTGACGCGCCATCCGCCGATGTACGGGTCGTGGTAGCTGATCAGCGCCCCGAGGTCGAGGAGGCGGCTGGCGATCTCGCGGGCCGGGGAGCCCTCCTGGTCGGCGAGGTCCGGCTTGTAGGTGACGCCCAGGAGGAGGACGCGGGCCCCGCGGGCGGACTTGCCGTGCTCGTTGAGGAGGGTGGCGCTGCGCTGGATGACGTACTGCGGCATCCGGTTGTTGATCTCCTGCGCCAGGCCGATCATGCGCAGCGGGTGGCCGGGGGTGCGGGTGGTGTGGGGGAGGTAGTTGGGGTCGAGGGGGACGCCGTGGCCGCCGACCCCGGGGCCGGGGCGGAAGGCCTGGAACCCGTACGGCTTGGTCTCGGCGCACCGGATGACGTCCCACAGGTCCACGCCGAGGTCGTGGCACAGCACCGCCATCTCGTTCATGAGGGCGATGTTGACGTGCCGGTAGTTCGTTTCGAGGAGCTGTACGGTCTCGGCCTCGCGCAGGCCGCGGGCGCGGACCACCTTGTCGGTGAGGCGGGCGTAGAAGGCGTGCGCCGACTCGGTGCAGGCGGGGGTGAGGCCGCCGATGACCTTGGGGGTGTTGGAGATGCCGTGCGTGCGGTTGCCGGGGTCGAGGCGGCTGGGGGAGTAGGCCAGGTGGAAGTCCCGGCCGGCGCGCAGCCGGGAGCCCGATTCGAGGATCGGGCGCAGGTACTCCTCGGTGACGCCCGGGTGGGCGGCCGATTCGAGGATCACGGTGGTGTGGGGGCGCAGCCGGGCGGCGAGCGTACGGCCCGCCTCGCCGACCGCGGACAGGTCGAGTGCACGGTCCGCGCCGAGCTGGGTGGGGGCGCAGATGACGGCGGTGCGGACCCGGCCGAGTTCTACGGGGTTGGTGGTGACCCGGAAGCCGGCCGCCGACATGCGGCGGATCTCGGCGGCTGTGAGGGTGGAGTCCGTCGCCGGACCGCTGTCGTAGCCGACCGTCTCGATCCCGGCGGCCACGGCTGCCTGGGCGAGCGGGAGACCGAGATGGCCGAGTCCGATGACGGCGAGATCTGCGGGCATGGGGGTGCCGTCCCTTCCCTTCCCTGACATGCATGAGGGGGCGGAGCGCGCAAGTCCTGTGGATGCGGAGAGCTGGCGCAATGTCAGACTAGGCGTATATATGACAGATATGTCGCATTCAGAGGTGGCGGTCGCCGTCGTGTTATCCACAGGCGGTGGCTGATGTGGGTGCGGGCGGACAGAATCGTGAACGGGCGATGTGAGCGGGATCACCCACGACGGGTGGGATGACCCCACGGGGCGGGCAGGGCGGCCCGCGTAACGGGAGGCAGGCGGCTGTGAGCACGACAGGGACAGGGACAGGGAACGGCGCAGGGTCGGGTACGGGAGCGGGCTCGGGTGCGGGGTTCGGAAGGGGAATGGGGGGCGGGGCGGGGGTGCTCGGACCGGCGCAGCGCGCCGAGGCGCTCGCCGCAATGGCCGAGCGGGAGCTGGACGTGCTGGTGGTCGGCGCGGGCGTGGTGGGGGCCGGGACCGCCCTGGACGCCGTGACCCGCGGTCTGGCGACCGGCCTGGTGGAAGCGCGGGACTGGGCTTCGGGCACGTCCAGCCGCTCCAGCAAGCTCATCCACGGCGGGCTCAGATACCTGGAGATGCTCGACTTCGGCCTCGTGCGGGAGGCGCTGAAGGAGCGTGGCCTGCTGCTGGGGCGCCTCGCCCCGCACCTGGTGAAGCCGGTGCCGTTCCTCTACCCGTTGCAGCACAAGGGATGGGAGCGGTTCTACGCGGGCTCCGGGGTCGCCCTGTACGACGCCATGTCGCTCTCCAGCGGCCACGGGCGCGGGCTGCCGACGCACCGCCACCTCTCGCGCAAGCGCGCCCTGCGGATCGCTCCGGCACTGCGCAAGGACGCGCTGGTGGGCGCCCTGCAGTACTACGACGCCCAGATGGACGACGCGCGCTACGTGGCGACGCTGGTGCGGACGGCCGCCGCGTACGGGGCGCAGTGCGCCAACCGGGCGAGGGTCGTCGGCTTCCTGCGCGAGGGCGAGCGGGTCGTCGGCGCCCGGGTCCAGGACGTGGAGGGCGGCGGGGAGTACGAGATCCGCGCGAAGCAGATCGTCAACGCGACGGGGGTGTGGACGGACGACACCCAGGCGCTGATCGGGGAGCGCGGACAGTTCCACGTACGGGCGTCGAAGGGCATCCACCTGGTCGTCCCGAAGGACCGGATCCACTCCTCGACGGGGCTGATCCTGCGGACGGAGAAGTCCGTGCTGTTCGTCATCCCGTGGGGCCGGCACTGGATCGTGGGCACCACGGACACCGACTGGGACCTGGACAAGGCGCATCCGGCGGCGTCGAGCGCCGACATCGACTACCTGCTGGAGCACGTGAACACGGTGCTGGCGGTACCGCTCACCCGGGACGACGTCCAGGGGGTCTACGCCGGCCTGCGGCCACTGCTGGCAGGGGAGTCGGACGCGACGAGCAAGCTCTCGCGCGAGCACACGGTGGCACATCCGGTGCCGGGGCTGGTGGTGGTCGCGGGCGGCAAGTACACGACGTACCGGGTGATGGCCAAGGACGCGGTGGACGAGGCCGTGCACGGCCTGGACCAGCGGGTCGCGGAGTGCGTGACGGAGGACGTGCCGCTGGTCGGGGCGGAGGGGTACCGGGCCCTCTGGAACGGGCGGGCGCGGATCGCGGCGCGGACCGGGCTCCACGTGGTGCGGGTGGAGCACCTGTTGAACCGGTACGGCTCGCTGACGGAGGAACTGCTGTCGCTGATCGCGGCGGATCCGTCGCTGGCGGAGCCGCTGACGGGCGCCGACGACTACCTCCGGGCCGAAGTGGTCTACGCGGCCTCGCACGAGGGCGCGCGGCACCTCGACGACGTACTGACGCGGCGGACGCGGATCTCGATCGAGACCTTCGACCGGGGGACGAGATCGGCGCGGGAGTGCGCGGAGTTGATGGCTCCGGTACTGGGGTGGGACAAGCAGCAGATCGAGAAGGAAGTGGAACACTACGAAAAGCGGGTGCAGGCGGAGCGGGAATCGCAGCGCCAGCCGGACGACCAGACGGCGGACGCCGCGAGGCTGGGGGCACCGGACATCGTCCCGTTGTAACTCCGCAATGCGGAGGGGGGAACCACGGACCCGGGGCTCCCGTCCGTTGCGGAGTAAGGGACAATGAGGGTTCTGCCGGGGCGGGTTACCGGGGACCCCGGCCACTGCCGGGACAACCGGAACAGGCGGCACGATCGCAGAGGGGACGCATGTCGAAGCCGGAGCACACCGAGTCGCCGGAGCCGTCTGTCGGGACGGGATCGCCGGTGTCTCCGGCAGCCGATCACGCGGACGAGAAGCCCGCGGGCCCGAAGCCCCCCACCGCGAAGCGCGGCGGCACGGCCCGGGCCGGGGCCAAGGCCGCGTCGGCGGCCGGGGATACGGAACCGCAGGACGCGAAGCCCGCCGCGGCGGAGCCGGAGGACGCGAAGCCTGCTGCGGCGAAGCCGGAGTTGCGCAAGGCTCCGGTGGCGAAGACTGCCGTGGCGGAGCCCGAGGACGCGAAGCCCGCCGCGGGTGGGGCTGCCGTTCCGGCGGCGCGGTCCGGCGCGGCCAAGGCTGCTGAGAAGGCGCCGGAGAAGGTGGCCGACAAGGCGCCCGAGAAGGCGGCCGAGAAGGCGCCCGAGAAGGCGCCCGAGAAGGCGCCCGACAAGGCGCCCGAGAAGGCGCCCGACAAGGCGCCCGAGAAGGCGGCCGACAAGGCAGCCCCGAAGGCTGAGCCCGAGGACGCGAAGCCCGCGGCTCCGGCTCCGGCTCCGGCGGCGAAGCCTGCCGCGGTGAGCAAGGCCGACGAGGTGGCCGCGGCCGTCAAGGCGGCCGTGGTCAAGGCGGGACAGGGCGCTCAGGACGAGGGCCGGCTCCTCGCGGGTCGCTACCGGCTCAGCGACGTCCTCGGCAAGGGCGGCATGGGCACGGTCTGGCGCGCCGAGGACGAGACCCTCGGCCGCACCGTCGCCGTCAAGGAACTCCGCTTCGGCACCGGCGTGGACGAGGACGAGAAGCGCCGCCTCATCACCCGCACCCTGCGCGAGGCCAAGGCCATCGCGCGGATCCGCAGCGGTGGCGCGGTGACCGTCTACGACGTCGTCGACGAAGACGGCCGCCCGTGGATCGTCATGGAGCTCATCGAGGGCCCGTCCCTCGCCGAGTTCATCCGTGAGAACGGTCCCCTCACCCCCCGTCGCGCCGCCGAAGTCGGCCTCGCCGTCCTCGACGTACTGCGCGCCGCGCACCGCCAGGGCATCCTGCACCGCGACGTGAAGCCCTCCAACGTGCTCCTCGCCGACCACGGCAACGGCCGCGTCATCCTCACCGACTTCGGCATCGCCCAGGTCGAGGGCGACCCGTCCGTCACCTCCACCGGCATGCTCGTCGGCGCGCCCTCGTACATCTCCCCCGAGCGGGCCCGCGGCCAGCGCCCCGGTCCGCCCGCGGACATGTGGTCGCTCGGCGGGCTGCTGTACGCCTCGGTCGAGGGGACGCCCCCGTACGACAAGGGCTCGGCCCTCGCCACCCTCACCGCGGTCATGACCGAGCCGGTCGACCCGCCCAAGAACGCCGGTCCGCTGACCGAGGTCATCTACGGACTCCTCGTCAAGGACCCCGCCCACCGGCTCGACGAGCACCGCGCGCGGGCGATGCTCACCGCCGTGATCGATGCACCGGAGGAGCCGGCCCCCGTAGCGGCGCCGAGCGCCGAGGAAACCCGGCAGATATCGCTCGCCGAGGCACAGGAGGCCGCGGAGAAGGCGAATGCCGAGAAGGCGGCGAAGGCCGCGGAGAAGGCAGAGAAGAAGGACCGCGAGCGCCGGGAGCGGGAACAGCGCGAGCGGGCCCGTGCCGCGCTGAAGTCGGCCCGCAAGGCGGCCGCGGTCGTCACCGCCACGCCCACGACGGGGGTGACGCCCCCGACCGCGCGCCCCGCGCCCGTCCCGGCGCCGCTCACCGACGTCATGCCGCGCCGCACCATCGTGCTCGCGATAGCCGGCCTGGTCGTCGTCCTGGCGGTCATAGGGTCACTCATCGCGTACGCCTTCAACGGTGACGAGAAGGGCGGCGCGAAGAACGAGGGCAAGGGCGGCAATCCCTCGTCCGCGTCCAGCCCGGCGGGCGGAGCCTCACCGGCCCCCACCCCCTCGCCGAAGTCCGGGCAGCCGGGCACCAGCGCCAACGGCGGTGCGGGCTCGCCGAGCCCCGGCGCGAGCTCCGGTACGGGTACGGGCACCGGTACGACCAGCAGCGGTCAGGGGCAGGGCGCCACACCCGGGGGCTCCGGGGGCGGACTCCCGGCCGGGTACGTCATGGTGACGGAGCCGGGGCTGCACTTCGCGATGGCGATGCCCCAGGGCTTCAAGCAGACCGACACGATCGGCGACAACGACGGCGCGATATACAGCCGTGACGGCGGTTTCCCGCGCATCCAGGTCGACTTCAACGCCAAGCCGGGTCAGGACGCGCGCGCCGCGTGGCTGGAGCTCGCTCCGGCCGTGGCGAGCAGCAGCACGAACTACAAGCTGCTGCGGGTCGACGTGGTGGACTACCGGGGGTACCCGACCGTCGCGGACTGGGAGTTCGAGCGGGACCAGAAGGGCACGAGGGTCCGCGTGCTCGACCGCGGGTTCAGGATGGACGCGAAGCACGGCTACGCGATCATGATCAGCTGCGCGGCAGACCAGTGGGACGCCGCGGAGTGCTCGCAGATGCGCAAGACGGCGTTCGAGACGTTCCAGCCGCTGAACTGACGCCGGCCCCCCGGGCGTGAGCCCCGGGTTACGAGCCTTGGGTGCGAGCCTTGCCAGGGCCGGGACGCGGGCGCCCTGGGCGACGTATCGTGGCAGCCGGGCCATGGGGACGGGTCCACAGCTCTCGGGGGAGGCGAAGTGGAGGACTATGCGGGCCGGATCCTGGCCAGCCGCTACCGCCTGCCGCTGCCGCCGTCCGACGAGTACGAACTGATAGAGACCAGGGCCTTCGACACCCGGAGCGGGCAGGAAGTCCTGGTACGGCAGGTGCCGTTGCCGGAGGTCGTGGACGCGGAGCTGCTGGACGGCACCCTGGACGATCCGGCCGGCGCTGGCGGCGGCGGTGCGGGGCGGCGGGCCCGGGTTCCGGGTGAACTGCCCGCCGTGCGCAGGGCCATCGCGGCGGCGCAGGCGGCGGCGTCCGTGCCGGACCATCCGCGGCTGGACCAGGTCTTCGACGTGTTCGCGGAGGGCGGGTCGCTGTGGATAGTGAGCGAACTCGTACCGGCCAGACCGCTGGCGGCACTGATCGCCGAGGAACCGCTGAGCCCGTACCGGGCGGCGGAGGTCGCGGCGGACGTGCTGACCGCGCTGCGGGTGCTGCACGCGCACGGCTGGACCCACCGGAACATCACCACGCGGACGGTCCTGATCTGCGAGGACGGCCGCGTCGTCCTGACGGGGCTGGCGGCGGGTGCCGCGGAGGACGCGCTGTGCGGGTACGACCCGGTCCCGTCGCCGGACGCCGAGGGCTTCGCGGGCGCGGGCTCCCTCGCGGGACCGCCGGCTGACCCGGGGACCGGCGGATACGGCTCCGGAGCTGGTGGCTCAGCACGCGCTGGCGGTGCCGGTTCCGGTTCCAGCTTCGACTCCGGCTCCGGGGAGGTCTCCGGGCACGGTCCGGGGCCGGCCGCGGCCGGTTCCGGGGAGGTCGCCCGGTACGGGTACGAGCAGGGCGCCGTCGGTTCCGCGCAGGACGCCTTGGGCTCCGGGGCCGGGTACGGGTACGAGGCCGGGCAGGGCGTCGCCGGGTACGAGGCCGGGCGGGACGATTCCGGGTACGGGTACCAGGCCGGGCGGGACGCCGCCGGGTACCAGGCCGGGCGGGACGCCGCTGGGTACCAGGCCGGGCGGGCTGACGCCGGGCACGGGTACGACTCCGGGCGGGACGAGGCCGGGTACGACACCGCGGCCGGGTACGGCTCGGGGCGGGACGACTCCGGGTACGGCTCGGCGGCGGGTGTCGCCGGGGCCGGGGGCGGGGCGGCTGCCCCGGAGAGCGGCGGCGGGAGGGCCGAGTACGCGCCCCTCGTGGCTCCCGGGTACGACACCGGGCCGCGGTACAACGACCACATCGGCCCCGGGGCGACCGGGGAGCGGCCCGACCCGAAGGCCGCCGCGCGGGCCGGGGCCATCGCCGCGTACCGAGCCGGTGCGCAGGCCGCCGCGCGGATCACCGAGCAGCGCAAGGCCGGAGCGCAGCCCGCGCTGGAGGCAGGCGCGGAGGCCGCGGAGACCGCGGCGGAGCCGAGGCCCGAGGGGTCGAAGCTGCCGCAGGGGTACTCGTACCCGTACGGGGGGCCCGTCAGCGGCGCGGCCTGGCACGGCGCCACCCCGCGCAGCCAGCCCCAGCCCCCCGCCGAGCCCCAGCTCCCGGCCGAGGCCCAGCCCCCGGCCGAGCCCCCGGCGGAGGCGGAGCCCCCGGCCGAGCCGGAGCCGCGGACCCCGCCGGTCCGTCCCGCGCTTCCGGCGCAACTCGCGCTGCCGCAGGGCTACCGCCAGGCGGAGGACCCGGCCGGGGCGCCGGGCAGTGCTCCCGGCAGTGCTCCGGCCCGGCCCGGCCTCCCGGCGGTGGGTCCGGGCGGGCCTTCCGGGCCCGGGCAGGGGCGGCCCCCCATGGCGTCCTCGGCCCCGGCGACCGGCCGGGCGAGCAACCAGGCGGACGGTCCGGCAGCCGGTCGGACGAGCAGCCCGGCGACCGGCTACACGACCGGCCCCGCGATCGCCCGGACGGGCAACTACGCGACCGGTGCCCCGGCGACGCCCCCGGCGACGACCCCGGCGAACGCCCCCGCGTCCGCCCCGTCGCAGGGGTCCGGCGGGTGGGGGAGTGGTCCCAGGGGCGGGCTCGCCGCCGAGCGGGCCCGGCAGACGCGGATGGCCGTGGTCGGGGCCGTCACCGAGCGGTGGTCGCCCGAGCAGGCGCAGGCCGTGCACGGGCCGTGGCAGTTGGCCGCACCCGTCGGGCCGGCCACCGACCTCTGGGGGCTCGGGGCTCTGCTGTACCGGGCGGTGCAGGGCCATGCCCCGTACCCGGAGGACAGCGTCGCCGAGCTCGTGGAGATGGTCTGCGCCGAGCCGCCCGCCTTCGCCGAGGAGTGCGGCCCGCTGCGGCCGATCGTGGAGTCGCTGCTGCGTCAGGACCCGACCGAGCGACCCGACTTCGAGGAGCTCCGCGGCTGGCTGCGCTCCCTCGTGCGCTCCGCGCCCGAGCCCGACGGCGGCTTCGCCATGCTGCTCCCGATGCCGGAGCCGGATCCCGCGCGGCTGCCCGTCGTACGGCGGCGGGCCGATCTGCACGGCCGCCACCGCAGTGCCGAACACCCCCACAAGCCGCGTGCGCTGGGGCGTTCGCTGCTGCTCGGGGTCCTCGTGCTGCTCGCCGGAGCCGTGGCCTACGCCATGTTCTTCATGCCCCGCTCCGCCGAACCGCAGGCCGGGCAGCGGGCCGCCGGGGTCAAGCCGCCCGCCAGCTCGGGGCAGACGCCGAGTGCGGGGCAGAGCCGGAGCCCGGGTACCGGCGCGCCGCGGCCCTCCGCCAGCCCGCCGGAGTCCAAGCCCGCCGCCCAGACCAACGCCCCCGCCCCGTCCGGGTACACCACCCAGCAGGACGCCGAGCACTTCGCGATCACGGTCCCGAACGGCTGGGAGCGGCGCGGAATCAACGAGTCCGGACAGGTGCGCTACGTCGACGGGGACTTCGCCCTCACCGTCGTCCCCGGCCGGGACAAGGTGGAGGGCAACCCGGACCCGGCCACGTACCAGAAGGACAAGGAGTCCGAGCTGGCTCCGTACCGGTCCTCCACCTGGTCCAGCGTCAGCGACATCCGCTCCACGAAGGTCGGCAACCAGCTCCGCGTCACCGGCCGGTACACGTGGATCGACGGCAACGGCCGGTCCGTCGTGGCCCGCAACTTCGTCGTCGCGCTCGGAGGTTCGTACCACATCGTCCTGGTCACGGGCCCGCTCGACCAGGAGGGCAAGGTCACGGAGGCTTTCGAACAGGCGACGGCCAGTTACAAATCCGGTGGGTGAACGCCTCCTGACGAGCCATTAGTACGGCGATTGCGTCACAGTGCGGCCGCACCGCCGCCGAGAGGTTCCGGCAGCGCCCGCACGCTCCGTAGTCTGACCGGAAGTGCACAGAGCGGCGGCGGGGTTTCGTGGAACAGCAGACAGGTGCGGGTGCGTTGCTCGCAGGCCGGTACCGGCTCGTGGAGCCCATCGGCAGGGGCGGCATGGGCAAGGTCTGGCGCGCGCACGACGAGCTGCTGCACAGAACCGTCGCCGTCAAGGAGCTGACGGCCGGCCTGTACGTGGCCCAGGCCGACCGGGAGGTCCTGCACGCCCGGACCCAGAAGGAGGCGCGGGCCGCGGCCCGGATCCAGCATCCGGCCGTCGTCACCGTCCATGACGTGCTGGAACACGACGACCGGCCGTGGATCGTCATGGAGTACATCGACGGACCCTCCCTCGCGGACTCGGCGAAGACGGCCGGACGGATCGAGCCCCGGGAGGCGGCCCGGATCGGGCTGCACGTGCTGCGCGCCCTGCGGGCCGCGCACGCGGTCGGCGTACTGCACCGGGACGTGAAGCCCGGCAACGTGATGCTCGCCAAGGACGGGCGGGTGATGCTCGCGGACTTCGGGATCGCCGCGATCGAGGGCGACTCCTCCATCACGCGCACCGGCGAGCTCGTCGGTTCCATCGACTACCTGGCCCCCGAGCGGGTCACGGGCGGGCCCCCGGACCCGGCCTCCGACCTGTGGGCGCTGGGCGCGACGCTGTACACGGCGGTCGAGGCCCGTTCGCCGTTCCGCCGGACCTCGCCCATCTCCAGCCTCCAGGCCGTGGTGAACGACGAGCTGCCGCCCCCGGCCCACGCGGGCCCGCTGGCCGCGGTCATCACGGCGCTGCTGCGCAAGGACCCGGCGCACCGGCCGTCGGCGGCCGATGTGGAGCAGATGCTGCTGGAGGCGATGGAAGGCCGCGAGCCGAAGTCGGCGCAGGAGTACGTGCCCACGCGCGCGGTCGGCTTCGAGGAGCTGGCCCCCGTCCGGGGCGGGTCGGCGGACACGGCCGAGCTGCCCGCCGGGGCGCACCCGGGACCCCAGGCCTACGGCCCGGACCGGGGTCAGGGCCACGGCCACGGCCCGGACCAGGGCCGGGGCGGCCCTGCCGTCGGCCGGGTCCGGCGTGCGGCGGTGGTCGCCCTGGTGGCGGCGGTGCTCGGCGGCGCGGGGGTGTTCGGGGTGCTGAAGTACATCGGGGACGCGAGCGCGGACGGGGCCGGTGCGGATCCGTCCAGGAGCGCGAGTGCGTCCGGGAAGTCGCCCGGGAACGGTGACTCCAAGGGTGAGAAGGCGGCGGTCGCGCCGGCCGGCTGGCACAAGGTCGAGGACCCGGAGGGCTTCTCGCTCTTCGTCCCGGACGGCTGGACCCGCCGGATGGACGGCGGGCAGATCGACTACACGCCGGACGGCGGCAAGCACTTCATCCGGCTCGCCGTGAACCCGAAGCCGGAGTTCGACAACCCGTACATGCACCTGCTGGACCTGGAGAAGCAGCTGGCCAAGCGCTCCGACTACGTGCGCGTGACGCTGCACCAGAACAGCTTCCGGGGGCAGGTCAAGGCCGGCCTGTGGGAGTTCACCTGGACGGAGAAGACCGGGGCGTTCACAGGGCCCCGGCGTGCGATCGAGCAGATGTACTACGGCGCGGACGGCACCGAGTACGCGGTGTACATGTCGAGCCCGGCCGCCGACTGGCAGACGGCCCGGTCGCAGTTCGACACCGTGCTCACCGGCTGGCAGCCGGCGTCCGAGGGCTGAGCCCGGCCGGGTCCGCAGGCTGAGCGCAGGGGCCCCGGACGGGTCACGATTCGGGGCCCCTGCCGGGCCGGAGGCCGCCCCGGGCCCCGGATTTCCGCCATCCTGCCAGCGATCACTGGCGGAAATGGCAAAATCCGGTTACCGGCGGGTACCCAAAGCACCCCCGGGCGCAATACGCTCACCGGCATGACGGACACGCAGGCCCCGGCCCTCCGCAGCGCCCCGCAGCCCACCAACCCGGTCGCCCCCGCCCCGGCCGGCGCCCGGAGCGCCGCCGACGTGGTGACCCCCGAACTGGTCGCCCGGCTGATCCGCGGAGTGGCCGGCTCCGGCCGCACCGCCAACCACAGCCCCTTCACGGGCGACAAGCTCGCGGACCTTCCCGAGGCCACCCCCGGGGAGGTGGCCGAGGCCTTCGCCGCGGCCCGCGCCGCGCAGCCCGCCTGGGCCGCAGTGCCCGTCCGCGCACGGGCCGCCGTACTGCTGCGCTTCCACGACCTGGTCCTCTCGCGCCAGGCCGAGGTGCTCGACCTGATCCAGCTGGAGACCGGCAAGGCCCGTCTGCACGCCCACGAAGAGGTCCAGGCCGTCGCGATCTCCGCCCGGCACTACGGCCGCAAGGCCCCCTCGTACCTGCGCCCCAAGGGCCACACGGGCGCCATGCCCACCCTCACCAAGGTCACCGAGCTGCGCCAGCCGCGCGGGGTCGTCGGCCAGATCGCCCCCTGGAACTACCCCTTCGAGCTGTCCATCGGCGACGCCCTGCCCGCCTTCGTCTCGGGCAACGCCGTCGTGATGAAGCCCGACACCGAGACCGCGCTCAGCGCGCTGTGGGCCCGCGACCTGATGATCGAGGCGGGGCTGCCGGCGGAGGTGTTCCAGATCGTCCTCGGCGAGGGCCCGGTCGTCGGCCCCGAGGTGGTCCGCCACGCCGACTACGTTTCGTTCACCGGTTCCACGCGTACCGGCCGCGAGGTCGCCCAGGGCGCGGCCGCCCGCCTGGTCGGGGTCTCCCTCGAACTCGGCGGCAAGAACGCCATGCTCGTCCTGCGCGACGCCGACGTGGAGAAGGCCGCCGCCGGCGCCGTCCGCGCCTGCTTCTCCTCCGCGGGCCAGCTCTGCATCTCCATCGAGCGCCTGTACGTGCACGCCTCGATCGCCGACGAGTTCATCGCCCGCTTCGCTGCCCGCACGAAGGCCATGCGCCTGGGCTCCTCCCTCGCCTACGGCGCGGAGATGGGCTGCCTGGCCGGCACGCGCCAGCTGGAATCCGTGACGAGGCACGTGGACGAGGCCGTGGCCAAGGGCGCCACCCTCGTCGCGGGCGGCGTCGCCCGCCCCGACATCGGCCCGCTCTTCTACGAGCCGACCATCCTCGAAGGCGTCGAGGCGCCCATGGCGGTGTGCGGGGAGGAGACCTTCGGCCCGGTCGTCTCCGTCTACCGCTTCACCGACGAGGACGAGGTCATCGCCCAGGCCAACGGGACGGCCTACGGCCTGAACTCCAGCGTCTGGACGAAGGACTCCCGCCGCGGCCACGCCGTCGCCGCACGCCTGCGCACCGGCACCGTGAACATCAACGAGGGCTACGCCCCCGCCTACGGCAGCGCCGCCGCCCCCATGGGCGGCATGAAGGACTCCGGGCTCGGCCGCCGCCACGGCTCCGAGGGCATCCTCAAGTACACCGAGGCCCAGACCGTCGCCCACCAGCGGCTGCTGCCGATGGCGCCCTCGCTGGGCATGGACGACGAGAAGTACGCCGCGTTCATGACCCGCAGCCTCAAGGTCATGAAGGCGCTCCGACTCCGCTAGGCAGTCCTGGCAGTCCTGGCAGTCCAGTCCGATGGCCCGATCCGTTTGGGAGGCACCGCAGTGTCGTACGACGACGCAGAGGCAGACATCGACGAAGACGCGTACGACTACGACGTCATCGTCATCGGATCGGGCTTCGGAGGGTCGGTCTCGGCACTGCGGCTCACCGAGAAGGGCTACCGGGTCGGCGTCCTGGAGGCGGGCCGCCGCTTCACCCGCGAGAGCCTGCCGAAGAACAGCTGGGACCTGCGCAACTACCTGTGGGCCCCGGCCCTCGGCCTGTACGGGATCCAGCGCATCCACCTCCTCGGCAACGTGATGGTGCTCGCGGGCGCCGGAGTGGGCGGCGGCTCGCTCAACTACGCCAACACCCTGTACGTGCCGCCCACCGCCTTCTTCGAGGACCGGCAGTGGGCGTCCATCACGGACTGGCACGCGGAGCTCGCCCCCTACTACGACCAGGCCAAGCGGATGCTGGGGGTGCGGCTGAACCCGACGATGACCCCCTCCGACGTGCACCTCAAGGCCGCCGCCACCGTCATGGGCGTCGCCGACTCCTTCCACATGGCCCCCGTCGGCGTCTTCTTCGGAGACGGGGACGACGCCGCGGACCAGGCGAAGGTCCGGCCCGGCGACGAGGTCGCCGACCCGTACTTCGGCGGCGCCGGCCCCGCCCGCAAGGCGTGCACCGAGTGCGGCGAGTGCATGACCGGCTGCCGGCACGGCGCGAAGAACACCCTCAACGAGAACTACCTGCACCTCGCCGAGCGGGCCGGAGCCGTCATCCACCCGATGACGACCGTCACCGCCCTCTCCGAGGACCCGGCCGGCGGCCACCGCGTCCGCACGGTCCCCACCGACGGCCGCCGCCGCGGCAAGGCCAAGGTGCTGCGCGCCCGCTACGTGGTCGTCGCGGCGGGCACGTACGGCACCCAGACCCTGCTGCACACGATGAAGGACCTCGGCGAGCTTCCCCGCCTGTCGGACCGGCTCGGGGAGCTGACCCGGACCAACTCCGAAGGCCTCGTAGGCGCTCAGACCGATGACCGGCGCTACCGCAAGCGGCACGGCAAGGACGGGCGGGCGGACTTCACCCGGGGCGTGGCCATCACCTCCTCCGTGCACCCCGACGCCGACACCCACATCGAGCCGGTGCGCTACGGCAAGGGCTCCAACGCCATGGGGTTCATGACGATCCTCCAGGTGCCGTACTCCCCGCACCGGGTCCGGGCCTGGTTCGGGCGCACCGCCAAGCACCCGGTGCAGCTGCTGCGCTCGCTCTCCAACCGGCGCTGGTCGGAGCGGACCATCATCGGCCTGGTCATGCAGTCGCTCGACAACTCCCTGACCACCTACCGCAAGCCCGGCGGCCTCGGGAAGGGCCTGCTCACCGCCCGCCAGGGCCACGGAGCACCCAATCCGGTACAGATCGCCGAGGCCACTCAGGCGGCCACGCTGCTTGCGGAGGAAATCAACGGATTTGCGGGCAGTAACGTCGGCGAGCTGATGGGAACCCCGCTGACGGCCCATTTCCTCGGCGGCTGCCCGATCGGCGCCTCGCCCGAGGAGGGTGTGGTCGACCCGTACCACCGGCTCTACGGGCACCCGGGTATCTCGGTCGTGGACGGCTCGGCGGTCTCCGCGAACCTCGGGGTCAACCCCTCGCTGACCATCACCGCGCAGGCGGAACGGGCGATGTCCTACTGGCCGAACAAGGGCGAACGCGACCCGCGCCCGGAGCAGGGCCGGGCCTACGCCCGCCTGTCGGCCGTGGAACCGGCCCGTCCGGCCGTCCCGAAGGAGGCCTTCGGGGCGCTGCGCCTGCCGTTCCTGGCGGTCCCGGAGATCCCGCCGCGGGTGACGGCCGCGGAATGAAAAACGCGGTGGGACGGCGCTCCCCCTCCGAGGGCCGTCCCACCGCGGTACATAAGTGACAGATGTTCAAGCTTGATGGTTGTACCGGAATCCGGGATTCACGTCTGTGGTGTCCGTCACATGGTCGGATGTGCAACTGCGACGGGTGTTCGATGGTCAAGGGGGCATGAGAAAGCGCATCTCCCTGCTGGCCGCCTGCGGCCTGGTGGCCGTGGGGCTGGCCACCACCCCCGCGAACGCCGCGGACCCCGTCTTCACCCTCAGCGCCCCGTCCGGGATCGGACTGCGGCCGCACCCCGCCCAGGGCGGCGAGGCACAGAAGACGACCGTCGACTTCCGGATCGAGAACCCCACGTCGAACTCCTTCGACGGGCCGATCACCTTCACGGTCGACCTGACCAAGCTCAAGGGCATCGCGGACGTCTCGCTGAGCGAGAACCACGGCGTGGCCGACTGCAAGCTGACGGACACCGCGGTCACGTGCACGCAGTACGGCCTCTGGCCGCACGACTACACGGTCGCGGCGCTGGACGTGAGCGCGGCCAAGGACGCCAAGCTCGGCACCGTCGTCGACCTGACGATGACCGGCTCGGCCAAGGGGGCCACCTTCAGGCCGGCCACCACCAAGGTCAAGGTGGGCGGTCCCGACCTGGTGCTGGCGGACGCCGGGCTCAAGGAGGAGATGAAGCCGGGCGGAACGCAGCCCCTGCCCATCGTCGTCTCGAACACCGGCACCGAATCCGCGCAGGGCCTGTCCCTGGTCATCCACGACACCCACGGCCTGGACCTCGTCGAGCGGTACGACAACTGCTCCTACGGCGGCGACCCGGGTCAGGACCCGGACAGCACCACGGTCTGCACCGTCGACGACGAGATCAAGGCGGGCCTGATCTACGAGACCGATCCGCTGACGCTCAAGGCTGCGCCGTACGCCTTCAACGAGATCGTTACCTACGCGGTGTACGAGAAGGGCGGGGAGCCGAAGTTCCCGGGGGCGTCCAGCAAGCAGCAGACGGGCAAGAAGCTGACGCTCAAGGAGCAGCCCGCCAAGGCCGCGCGGCTCTCCGCTGACCTGAACCCGCAGGACAACTACCGCGAGTTCGACCTCCACGTGACGAACACCGCCGACTTTGCGGCCACCCCCGTCTCCCTCAAGGGCAAGGCGGGCGAGACGGTCAAGGCCGACCTGGGCTTCCAGAACAACGGCCCGGCCTGGGTCGCCTACCTGCGCTCCGGGGAGAGCGTGGCCATCACGGACATCGTGATTCCGGCCGGTGCGAAGGTCACCAAGGCCGCGAAGGAGTGCAGCAGCCTGAACGCGGACGGCACGCACCGCGAGGAGCGGACGGGTGCCCCGCGCTATTCCTGCGCGTCGGACTACGTCGTCGGAGAGAAGGGGAAGGTCTCCTTCCCGTTCGAACTGAAGATCGAGAAGCTCGTCGAGGACGCCAAGGGCTCGGTCTCGGTCGGTCAGTGGCACGGCGACGCGGACCCCAAGCCCCAGAGCTGGGACCCGAACCACGCCAACAACCGGGCCGCCTTCGTGATCAACGCCAAGGGCTCCACCACCACGCCCACCCCGGGTCCGAGCACCGGTACCGCCGCGCCGAGCCCGGCTCCGAGCACCTCCGCCTCGGCCGCTCCCGGCGCGGGCAACAACGCCAAGCCCAACGGGGGCCTGGCCTCCACCGGCAGCACCGCCGGCCCGATCGCGATCGGCGGAGCGGTGCTCGTCGCCGCCGGTGGCGCGCTGTTCGTGGCGTTCCGCCGCAGGGCCGCCGCGCGCGCGTAGCTCCGTAGCCGCGTAACTCCGTAGAAAGCAAGAACGGCCGGTCCGGGGCGTCCCCCGGGCCGGCCGTCCTTTATGGGGTGACCGGGCTGCTGTCCCCTGCCGTCCGGTCACGCGAAGGAGCGAGGTCCCACGACGCGCGCTCCTCAGGGCGCACGTCTCATCGCTCCGTCGGAGCCACGCGTG
The DNA here is from genome assembly GCF_036346895.1 of Streptomyces sp. NBC_00503. Classification (NCBI taxonomy): domain Bacteria; kingdom Bacillati; phylum Actinomycetota; class Actinomycetes; order Kitasatosporales; family Streptomycetaceae; genus Streptomyces; species Streptomyces sp. NBC_00503. The sequence continues at coordinate 4,887,743 of NZ_CP107855.1, forward strand.
GTGTTGCGGTTCCGCGCCTGGCTGGCACGGACACCCGCATCAACGAAGGGCGGTGGGGGCGGTCACGGTCCGGACGGGTGACGAACGGCCGACCGGCCGACCTCCGAGCCCGCCCCGACCTCCCGGCCGCGCGGCCTCAGACGCGGCCGCGGCACAGCTCCAGCAGGGTCATGGCGAGGGTGGTGCCGGGCTTGCCGAGGGCGTCGCTCCAGTGACCCAGCACCTCCATCTCCCGGGACAGGTGCACCCGGCGGCCGCCCGAGGTGATCCGGGCCTCCTGGATGACGGTCGAGACGGCCATCCGCTCCTGGATCAGTCCGATGATCCGGTCGTCGAGGGCATCGATCCGCTCGCGGGAATCGGCGATCAGCTGCTCGGGGGTGGTCGTGACGCTCATGGGTCTCTTCTCCTGCGGTTCGTGGGATCGATCTCGCCGGCAGGAGCGGAACGCCAGAGCGCCCCGGTCCTGTCCGGACCGGGGCGCTCTGGGAAGTCAGTGGCTCAAGCGAGCATCACGATGACCCATGGCGACCGGACCGGCCGGTGCCATAGGTAAAGAGGAAGCTCAGCTGCTTGCGCACGAGCCGATTATGGCCCGCCGCGGCGCTGAGGGCCAAGCGGTTCGGATGGTGAGACGAAGAGGCCCACCCTTCCCCCGTTAGAATCGACAAAACAACCCCCTCTTCCGCCGGAAGGCCTGCCCCGTGCCTGAAGCCATCTCCGCCACCCACGACAGCGCTCCGGACACGGTTCTCGTCGTCGACTTCGGTGCCCAGTACGCCCAGCTCATCGCCCGCCGAGTCCGCGAGGCACGGGTCTACTCGGAGATCGTGCCCAGCACGATGCCCGTGGCCGAGATGCTGGCCAAGAACCCCAAGGCGATCATCCTCTCCGGCGGCCCGTCCTCCGTGTACGAGGAGGGAGCCCCCCAGCTCGACGGCGCGCTCTTCGAGGCCGGCATCCCCGTCTTCGGCATGTGCTACGGCTTCCAGCTGATGGCGGTCACCCTCGGCGGCACCGTCGACAACACCGGCTCCCGCGAGTACGGCCGCACCCCGCTGGCCGTCTCCAAGACCGGCTCCACCCTCTTCGAGGGCACCCCCGAGAGCCAGTCGGTGTGGATGTCCCACGGCGATGCCTGCTCCGCCGCTCCCGAGGGCTTCACCGTCACCGCGTCGACCGACGTCGTACCGGTCGCGGCCTTCGAGAACGACGAGAAGAAGCTGTACGGCGTGCAGTACCACCCCGAGGTGATGCACTCCACGCACGGCCAGCAGATCCTGGAGCACTTCCTCTACCGGGGCGCGGGCCTGGCCCCGACCTGGACCACCGGCAACATCGTCGAGGAGCAGGTCGCGGCCATCCGCGAGCAGGTCGGCGACAAGCGCGCCATCTGCGGCCTCTCCGGCGGCGTGGACTCGGCGGTCGCCGCAGCCCTCGTACAGAAGGCCATCGGCTCGCAGCTCACCTGCGTCTACGTCGACCACGGCCTGATGCGCAAGGGCGAGACCGAGCAGGTCGAGAAGGACTTCGTCGCCGCGACCGGCGTGCAGCTGAAGGTCGTCGACGCCCAGGAGCGCTTCCTGAACGCGCTGGCCGGGGTCTCCGACCCGGAGACCAAGCGCAAGATCATCGGCCGCGAGTTCATCCGCGTCTTCGAGCAGGCCCAGCTGGAGATCCTCCAGGAGGACGGCCCCGCGGTCGCCTTCCTCGTCCAGGGCACCCTGTACCCGGACGTCGTCGAATCCGGCGGCGGCACCGGCACCGCCAACATCAAGTCCCACCACAACGTGGGCGGGCTCCCCGACGACATCGAGTTCGAGCTCGTCGAGCCGCTGCGCCAGCTGTTCAAGGACGAGGTCCGGATGGTCGGCCAGGAGCTCGGCCTGCCCGCCGAGATCGTCCAGCGCCAGCCCTTCCCGGGCCCCGGCCTGGGCATCCGCATCGTCGGCGAGGTCACCAAGGAGCGCCTGGACCTGCTCCGCGAGGCCGACGCCATCGCCCGCCACGAGCTCACCGCGGCCGGCCTGGACCGCGAGATCTGGCAGTGCCCGGTCGTCCTGCTCGCGGACGTCCGCAGCGTCGGCGTCCAGGGCGACGGCCGCACCTACGGCCACCCGATCGTGCTGCGCCCCGTCTCCTCCGAGGACGCGATGACCGCGGACTGGACGCGCATGCCGTACGAGGTCCTCGCCAAGATCTCCACCCGGATCACCAACGAGGTGCCGGACGTGAACCGCGTGGTCCTGGACTGCACGAGCAAGCCCCCGGGCACCATCGAGTGGGAGTAGTCCCACCCGTCAGCCGCATGTGACGAGGCCGCCGCTCCCTGCCCGGGAGCGGCGGCCTCGCCGCGTGTATGGCCTCTTCGGCCGCTCGCCGGTACCTTGCGCCGCGACCTTGAAGGAGGGGCCATGGCCGAGCAGCCAGGACGTGCACCCGCACCCGGACCCGTGCCCGTGGAGCGGCTGGGCTTCGAGATGCCGCCGGTGTTCGCCACCGCCGCCGAGGAGCGCGCGCACCGCAAGGAGCGGCTCGCCGGGGTGCTGCGGCTGCTGGGGCGGCTCGGCTACGAGGACGGGGTGGGCGGGCACGTCACCGTGCGGGACCCGGAGTTCGAGGACTGCTACTGGGTGAACCCCTTCGGCCGGCCCTTCGGCGCCCTCGGCCCCCAGGACCTGCTGCTGGTCGACGGGGAGGGCCGGGTCCGCCAGGGAGAGCGCCGGGTCAACCAGCTGGCCTTCGGCGTGCACGCCGCCGTCCACCGGGCCCGGCCCGCCGTGGCCGCCGTCGTGCGCACGCAGGCCCCGTACGGCAGGGCGCTCGCGGCCCTCGGCGAACTGCTCGCCCCGATCACGCAGGAGGCCTGCGCCTTCTACGAGGACCACGCGCTCCTCGACGAGTACGCCGCCGCCGAGGACTCCGGCCGGATCGCGGACGCGCTCGGCCCGTACAAGGCGCTGATCCTGCGCAACCACGGGCTGCTGACGGTCGGCGGCTCGGTGGAGGCCGCGGCCTGGTGGTTCATCGCGGCGGAGCGGGCCGCGCAGGTGCAGCTGATCGCGCGGGCGGCCGGGAAACCGGTGCTCATCGGCCATCACGGCGCGGTCGCCACCCGGGAGCGGTTCGGGTCCGATCTCGCGGCCTGGGCGAGCTGCCAGCCGCTGCTGGAAGCGGCCGGAAGCGGTGGCGTCAACATCATGAACGGTTAATCACCTGCTCTGACATCGTGCGCAATCCGGAGCACTGCCGCAGTGGTGCACAATTCGCTGGCATTGCACCGTAGTTCAGAGAGGCGGCACGTCCGTGGCTGTCCAAGAGATGTCCAGAGGCACTCATACCGCGGCCTGTGCCTGCGACGACTGCTCACGAGAGGGGCACCGGCGCGCGATCGCCGCGTTCCTGGAGAAGCGCGACGAGTTCGCCGCCGGGCAGGGGCTGCCGGCCGCGGTGGCCCACTCGCTCGGGGCCTCCCGCCAATGGGTTTCCGACGAGCTGACCCTGTCCGCCCGGACGGTCGCCGACCGCGGGCGGGAAGCCGGGCACTCCTGGCTGTACCTGCTCTCGCGGCGGGCCGTGCTCGCCGTGTGGATCGCCGCCGGGGTCCTGCTGCTGGTCCAGGTCGGCACCGCGCTCGGCACCGGCTGGTCCACCGCGCGCACCGCCGCACTGCTGGCCGCGCTGATACTGGCCGCGCTGCTGACCGTGGCGGCCCGCGCGCAGACCCTGCGGGGCGGGCTGCTGGCCCCGCTGGTCGGCGAGGACAACCGGCTCTCCACCTCGAAGGCGGTGCCCAGCGCCTGGCTGGTCCTCACCGCGTTCGCGACGCTGCTGCCCGCGCTGCGGCTCGCGGCCTCCGAGCCCGGACCGGAACGCCAGGCGCTGTACGCGGGCCTCGCGCTCGGGCGGGCCCTGCCGCTGCTGGCGGTGCTCGCACTGACCTCGGGGGTCGCGGTGCTGGTGCGCCGCGTGGTCTCCGTACGGATCATGGGGCAGCGGCTGCAGAAGCTGCCGGCGGACCGTCCGACCGGGGCCGACCTGCTGACGGACGACGCGGGCCGGGGCTCCTTCCCGGACGCGCAGTACGTGCTGGTCTCCACGGTGGTACTGGCCTTCGCGGCCGTGTCCCTGGCCCGGTTCCCGGACCGGCTGCCGCAACTGCCGTGGGCGCTCGCGCTGCTGGTGGCACTGTCGGCGGCCGTGTACCTGGCGGCCAAGTACGCGGAGGGCAGCCGCCCGCTGGTGCTCTCGGTGGTGCGCAGACGCGAACCCGGGGACCTGGACGCGGCGATCCGTCCCGGGGACGACATCGAGATCCGGGGCGTCGGCTTCGTGCCGCCCGGGGCGCAGACGCCGGAGATGCTGGCGCGGCTGGTCGTACGCGTCGGGGCGGTCCACGTGCACGTGCCGCTGGTCCCGGTGGCGGGCGGGTTCACCAATCCCTCCGACGCGGTGCTGACCGTGCCGGTGCCCGCGGAAGTGGAACCGGGACGGATCGAGATCCAGGTGGTGACGGCCGCCGGAGTGGAATCCAACCGCTGCACCATCGACGTGGCCGAGTGAAGCGGGTACACATGTCGCGTGACCCGAACTGACGTCCCTTCCGGCGCGCGCGCCGACGAGCCCGTGGGCCTGCGCGCGGTCGCCGCCCGCCACGCGCTCCTGCCCCTGCGGATCTTCCTCGGCGTGACCTTCGTCTACGCGGGTCTGGACAAGCTGACCGACTCCGCGTTCCTCTCCGCCACCGGCGACGGCTCCATCGGCGAGCTGATGCGCGGGGTGCGCGACACCTCCGCGATCCCGGCCCTGGTGGACCTGGCGCTGAAGGCACCCGTCGGCTTCGCCGTCGCCCTGGCGATCGGGGAACTCCTGGTCGGCCTGGGTGTCCTGGCCGGTCTGCTGACGCGCGTCGCGGCCGTCGGCGGAGCGCTGATCTCGCTCAGCCTGTGGCTCACGGTGTCCTGGGCCGTTACCCCGTACTACTACGGCAACGACCTCATCTACCTGATGGCCTGGCTCCCGCTGGTCCTCGCCGGGGCGCCCTACCTCTCGCTGGACTCGGTGATCCGGTCGCGCCGGTCGCGGCGCACGGCGTAGGTCACCAGGCCCACCACCGCGGCGAACGAGAGCCCGCCCAGGGTCATCAGCAGGACGAGGAACCACGGCGGGTCGGCCTCGCCTGCCGCGCCGAGCAGGTAGAGCGCCCCGGCCGCCATCAGGACCAGGCCCGCGATCAGCCGTCCCGGCTGGAACTCATGAGTGCGCACGGTCCACCTCCACCTGTCCCACACCCGCGGTCAGGTGCAGCTCGATCGTCCCGCCGGGTTCGGAGCCCGGCGCCGGCGGCAGGGTCACCTGCCGGGTCTCCCCGCCGTTCTTGATGCGTATCTGGTTGCCGTGATCGCCGGGCATCTGGATGTCGCCCAGCTCGACCGCGACCTCCCCCTGCGCGGTGACCCCGCTCGGCAGGACCACCCGGAGCCGGCCCGCCTCGATGGAGGCGTTGACGGGCAGGGTGGTGCCCTTGGGCACGCTCAGGTGGCTCAGGTCCAAGGTGGCCAGTCCGGTGCCCGCCTCGTACCTCGGCGCCACGTCGGCCACCGCGGCCGGGTGCCAGGTCACGTCGTGCCAGTCGGTGCCGATCTCCTTGGGCAGCGCGACCGCCCCGGCCAGCAGCCCGGCCGTGATCACCGAGAGCAGCACGGTGCCGAATCCGGTGCGGCCCGCGACCGAGCTCACCGCGAGCCCGAGCCCGAAGACGGCGAGGGCGGCGGCGAAACCGACCTGGAGCGCATGGCTCAAGGTGCTGCCGTCCCAGACCGAGGCGGTGGCGATGCCCCCGGCCAGCACGGCCAGGACGAACACCCGGCCGCCGATGCCGCCGCGCGGAGCCCTGCGGACGCGGTCCCCGCCCGGGGCCGCCGCCGGACCGTCCGGGGTGGGCGAGGCCGAGTCGTCGGGGCCCCACAGGTACCCGGTGGAGCCGACCGGTCCCGTCGTGCCGTCCTTGACCAGCGGATCCCGCCACCAGGACGGGCCGCCGGGCGCGGGCGGCGCCTGGGTCTCGGGCGGCGCCGGGCTGTGCGCGGTCCGGTGGCCGGTGCGCGTCGCCGCCGGCCAGACGAAGTCGGCGCCGGGGGCGGACTTCTCCTCCGGGGCCGGCGCGAGGTTCTTGCGGTGGTGCTGCGACCAGTACGCCGCGCCGCCCAGCGCCAGGGCCGCCAGGACGGAGAAGACCGCCAGGCCGCCGTTGTCCAGCATCGACAGGAACAGGGCGCAGCCCACCAGCGCGGCGAACACCGCCGCCAGGGTCGCGCCCTCGACCCGGCCCGTCAGGAGCTTCTTCGCCTCGCTGTCCTCCTCGCCCTCCTGGGGCAGCAGCAGCCACGCGAACCCGTAGAAGATCAGACCGACGCCGCCGGTCACCCCGAGGACGCCGAGCACGATCCGGAAGATCACCGGGTCCAGGTCGAAGTACCGGCCCAGCCCGCCGCAGACGCCCGCGAGCACCTTGTCGCGCCGGCTGCGGCGCAGGGGAGGGCGCTCGGCGGGCGGCGGGATGGCTGCGGCGCTCGCGCCGGAACCGGAGCCTGCGTCCGGTGGCGGGGATTCGTGCACGTCGGTCATGCGTCCATGGTGACGGCCCGCCGCCGCGACGGGCATCCGGATCCACCCTGGCGCAACCCTGATATCCCCCCGAGAGAACTGGGGGGCTGCCCTGATGTCCCGGGCACCGTGCACGTGTGACCATCGGTGACATGCCCGTAGCAGCCGCCCCCCGTCCGCCGTACGCACCCGACTCCGAAGAGGCGCCGCCGCGCAAGCTCTACCGCAGCGCCGACGGCCGGATGCTCGGCGGCGTCGCGCGCGGACTCGCCGGACACCTCGGTGTGCCCGTCATCTGGGTCCGGCTCGCCTTCTTCGGCCTGTTCATGTGGGGCGACGGCCTGGGCGTGCTGCTGTACGCCGCGTTCTGGGTCTTCGTACCGCTCGGCGTCGGCGGGCGCAGCGGCCACCGCTCCTACTTCGACACCCTCCCCGACGGCACCCGGCGGCTGCGCAAGCCCGAGCGGGGCCAGATCACCGCACTGGTCGCGCTGTGCGTCGGCGCAGGCATCTTCATCTCCAAGGTCCAGGTCGGCGGCGCCTCCGGCCGGTACGTGTGGCCGCTCCTGCTGGTCGGCGCCGGTGTGGTCCTCGTCTGGCGGCAGGCCGACAACGCCCGCCGCGCCCACTGGAACGAGGCCGCCGGCCGGCACGTCCGGCTGCTCCAGACCGCCCGGGCGCTCGCGGGCGTGGCCCTGGTCGGCGTCGGCCTGACGGTCTTCATCGTCGTCCGCGGCTCCGCCGCCCAGCTGGGCAACGTACTGACCGCCACCCTCGCCGTCCTCGTCGGCGTCGCCCTCCTCGCAGGCCCCTGGCTGATCCGGATGACCCAGGACCTCTCCGAGGAGCGCCTGATGCGCATCCGCGCCCAGGAGCGCGCCGAGGTCGCCGCGCACGTCCACGACTCCGTGCTGCACACCCTGACCCTGATCCAGCGCAACGCCGAGGACTCCGGAGAGGTGCGCCGCCTCGCGCGGGCCCAGGAGCGGGAGCTGCGGAACTGGCTGTACAAGCCCGAGGGCACCGGCAAGGACGAGGCCGAGGAGCCGACGACACTGGCCGAGGCCGTGAAGAAGACCGCCGCCGAGGTCGAGGACCACCACGGGGTCCCCATCGAGGTGGTCGTCGTCGGCGACTGCCCCCTCGACGAGAAGCTGGCGGCACAGATGCAGGCCGCGCGCGAGGCGATGGTCAACGCCGCCAAGTACGGTGGCGAGGGCGGCCCCGTCCAGGTGTACGCGGAGGTCGAGGGCCAGACGGTGTTCGTGTCCGTGCGGGACCGCGGACCGGGCTTCGACATGGACGCGGTACCGGACGACCGGATGGGCGTACGAGAATCGATCATCGGCCGGATGCAGCGCAACGGCGGGACCGCGCGGCTGCGGTCCGCGCCCGACGGCGGCACGGAAGTCGAGCTGGAAATGGAGAGGGCGGCGAAGGCAGCATGACCGAGGACAGCGCGAACGCGACCACCGGTGCGGCCAGCAGGCGGGTCCGGGTGGTGCTCGTCGACGACCACCGGATGTTCCGCACGGGGGTCCAGGCCGAGATCGGCGAGACCGAGCGGACCGGGGTCGAGGTCGTCGGCGAAGCCGCCGACGTGGACCAGGCCGTCACCGTCATCACCGCCACCCGCCCCGAGGTGGTGCTCCTCGACGTGCACCTGCCCGGCGGCGGCGGCGTCGAGGTGCTGCGCCGCTGCGCCCCGCTGATGTCGGCCGCCGAGGACCCCGTACGGTTCCTGGCGCTGTCGGTGTCGGACGCCGCCGAGGACGTCATCGGAGTCATCCGGGGCGGTGCGCGCGGCTATGTCACCAAGACGATCACCGGCACCGACCTGGTGGACTCGGTCTTCCGGGTCCAGGACGGGGACGCGGTGTTCTCGCCGCGACTGGCGGGCTTCGTGCTCGACGCCTTCGCCTCGACGGACGCCCCGCCGGTCGACGAGGACCTGGACCGCCTCACCCAGCGCGAGCGCGAGGTACTGCGGCTGATCGCGCGCGGATACGCGTACAAGGAGATCGCCAAGCAGCTCTTCATCTCGGTCAAGACGGTCGAATCGCACGTCTCGGCGGTCCTGAGGAAGCTCCAGCTGTCCAACCGCCACGAGCTGACCCGCTGGGCCACGGCCCGTCGGCTGGTCTGAGCGGATTTGGCCCAAGCGCGCCCGGTACCAGCGCATTTGCCCTGAGCCCATGTGATCCACGACGCAGGGGTGGGGAGCAACCGGGTGGCCTCGCGCTGCCCTCTTGGGTGGCGTGATGAGTCTGACGGGGACCCCCCTCTTCGCGACGGTGGTCGCCCTGACCGTGTTGGCCGTCGTCCTGCCGCTGTTCGTGTGGAGCAAGGTGCGCGGCCCCGCCGTCGTACGTGTCGGCTCGCGCGGCCTGATGGTGGTCTTCGCCCAGGTCACGGCCGTCACCCTGGTGTTCATCGCGGTGAACCGCGACATGAACTTCTACGCCTCCTGGGGCGACCTGATGGGCACCGGCAAGTACGTCACCGCCGCCCCCGACCTGGGGCCCGACGGGCTCGGCGGGAAGAAGGCCGCCGAGGTCAAGGCGGAGCCGAAGGTGCTCCAGGAGTTCGAGCCGGTCGACGGCGTCGGGGGCCGGGTCAAGAAGACCGAGCTCAACGGCAAGATCTCCGGGGTCAAGGGCGACGTCATGGTGTGGCTCCCGCCGCAGTACGAGGACCCCGCCTTCAAGGACAAGAAGTTCCCGGTGGTCGAGCTGATCCCGGGCATACCGGGGACGGGCAAGTCCTGGTTCCAGGGGCTCAAGGCGCACGAGGTGCTGGAGCCGCTGATGAAGAGCGGCAAGGTGCAGCCCTTCATCCTGGTCTCGCCGCGCGCCATGCTGGTGGGCCAGGCCGACACCGGCTGCGCCAACATCCCCGGCAAGGTCAACGCCGACAGCTGGTTCAGCGTCGACGTCCGCAAGATGGTCGTCGACAACTTCCGGGCCTCGGAGGAGGCCCGCACCTGGGGCGTGGCCGGGTACTCGGCGGGCGCGTACTGCGCCGCCAAGCTGGCGATCCTGCACCCCGACCGCTACAGCGCGGCCGTCTCCCTGTCCGGCTACAACGACCCGGGCCAGGAGTCCACTTCGCTGGTGGCCCAGGACCCGGAGATGCGGCGCGTCCACAACCTGAAGAACCTGCTCACGGCCGCGCCCGCGCCGCCGGCGGTCTCGCTGTGGATGTCGGGGGCCGAGCAGGACGGCTACCTGTCGGGCACGGACCTCAAGGGCATCGCGAAGAACCCGACGGTGGTGCACGCGGAGAAGGTCACCGGCGGGCACAATCTCGACTCGTGGTCGAAGCAGCTGCCGCAGACCTTCGGCTGGCTGACCTCGGTGGTCAAGGCGCCGTAGCGGCTGCCCCCGCAGGCGGAGCGGGTGCCCGTGGAACCGGAGCGGTCCTCACGCCGGGCGGGACGCGCCGGCCCAGGGCATCGAGTCCACCGGGGCGAGGCGCACCGTCGAGCCGGGGCGCGGGGCGTGGATCATCTGGCCGTTGCCGATGTACATGCCGACGTGGGAGACCCCGGAGTAGAAGAACACCAGGTCACCGGGGGCCAGCTGGTCGCGGGAGACCCGCTGCCCGGCGTTGATCTGGGTGTAGGTGGTGCGCGGGAGGGAGACCCCGGCCGCGCGCCAGGCCGCCTGGGTCAGGCCCGAGCAGTCGAACGAGTCCGGTCCCGTCGCGCCCCATACGTAAGGCTTGCCGATCGCCCCGTACGCGAACGCCACCGCGCGGGCGGCGCGCGATCCGTCGGAGGGCGGCGGGGCCTGGGTCTGTGCGCCGGTGGGGGCGCTGCCGCCGGAGCGGGCCTCGTAGGCCGCGCGCTCCTCGGCGGTGAGCTTGGCCAGCAGTTGCTGCGCGGTGGTCAGCTTCTTCTCGATCTCGGCCTTGTGCCCGGCGAGTTCGCCCTGGCGGGCGCGCAGGTCGGCGAGGCGTCCGGAGGCCTGCTCCTTGAGGCGCCCGACCTCGTCGAGCTTGCGGCGCACGACGGCGATCTCGACGGCGCTGCGATTGCCGGCGTGCGCCATGAGGGTGGCCCGGTCCAGGTACTCCTGCGGACTGGCGGACATCGCCAGCTGGACGGCGGCGCCCAGGGTTCCGTTGCGGTACTGGGTCGTGGCCAGCGACCCGAGCGCACTGCGGGCGGTGTTGAGCTGGTCGGTCTTGCGGGCGGTTTCGTCCTGGAGTCCGGAGAGCGCGCGCTCCGCCTCGTCCGCCTTCTCCTTCGCCCCGTTGTACTGGTCGGTCGCGGCCTCGGCCTCCTCGTAGAGCCGGTCCACCTCGGCCTTGACCTGCGAGGGCGTCGGCTGGGGGTCGGCCTGGGAGGTGCCTTCGAACGCGGTGGCGGTGGCAGCGCCCGCGAGGGCGAGGGTGGCGGCGGTGGTGCGTACGGTGGTCCGTGCGGTGCTGCCGGAAAGCGGGCGCTGCCTGGGCTTTCGATGACTGGCCACGAGGGCCTCACGTCCTTCCTCTCTCGGTGCTTGGAGGAGGACGCTAGACCCGGAGGTAACGGTCGGATGACGAGATGATCGTAAGTGCCCGCATTCGACCGGGTCTTGCCGGTCAGTGGCCGTCCGTGGTCAGTGCCAGAGAACGGCGATGAAGATATTGACCATGGTCAGTCCGCCGACGGCACCGAACAGCGCCTTCTCCACCCGCTCCTCGTCCCGCTTGACGTAGACGAGCGCCAGGACCACGAAGAGGATCGCCAGCTTCACGCCGATCTTGATGTTGTTGACCGTCCCGCCGTCCATCTCGCGGAAGCCGACGAGCAGCACGCCGGTGACCAGCATGGTCAGCGCGCCGTGCAGCATCGCTGGCACGAAACGGGCGGTGCCGGCGCTCATCGCCTTCATCTGGGTCAGGAAGCCGCCGAGGAGCGAGGCGATCCCGATGATGTGCAGGCCGAGGAAGGCGTTGATGAGAACAGTCATGCCGACGAGCCTAGATCGTGGCTATTTTCGGATCGACGTCAGGCGGGCGAAGACGACGACATTGCCGTCGTACCCCGTCTTCTTCGTGAAGCCGCCGCCGCAGGTGATCACGCGGAGCTCCGGGGCGCCCTTGGAGCCGTAGACGCGCTGGGCCGGGAACGCGTTCTTGCCGACGACCTCGATGCCGTACACCGTGAACACGGCGGTACTGCCGTCCTGCCGGTCCACCTCGATGTGCTGGCCCTGCTTGAGCGAGCCGAGGTTGTAGAAGACCGCCGGGCCCTGCTGGTTGTCCACGTGGCCGTCGATCACGGTGGTGCCCCGCGCGCCGGGGGCGGGGGAGCCCTCGTACCAGCCGGCCAGGTTCTTGTCCTGCGGCGGCGGGGCGTCCACCCAGCCCTCGGCGTCGAGTCCGACGCGGGTGACGGGGGCGTCGACCTGTACGGAGGGCACCCGGATCCGGGTCGGCGGGGAGGGCTTCAGCGGCGCGGGTGCCGGGGGGAGGCGGCGGGCGGCCTCGTCGTGGACGGGGTCGGTGACCAGGGTGGCGGCGTTCGCGGGCTGCGGCGGACCGCCGTTCGCTTCGAGGCCGTTGGTGAGGAGGAAGGTGCCGCTGAGGGCGACCACGGCGACGACGCCCCAGCCGCCGCGAGGCTTCGTACGCTCCTGGTGGCGGGGCATGTGATGCGTCTCCTTGCGGGGGGCGGGAGGTCTTGGGCCGGGCCCGTCCGGTCGTCAGGGGCGAGTCGGACGGGCCCAGCGGTCAGGAGTCCTGTCTCAGGAGTCCTGGCCCAGGAGCCCTGGGGCAGGAGGCCTCGGTCGGGAGGCCCGCGGCCAGGGGGCCCGTGCTCAGGCGTTGCCGTCGGCGCGACGGCGCATGAGGTACACGCCACCGCCGAGCGCGGCCGCGAGCAGTGCGGAACCGGCGGCGATCTCGGTGCCGTTCAGGCCGCCCGCACCGCCGCCGAGGCCGGCCTTGACGCCCTTGGAGGGGGTGGTGGTGCCCGTGCCGGTCGAGTGGCCCGCGACCGTGAGGGTGGTGGTGCCCTTCTCGCCCTTGCAGTCGAAGGTGACCTCGTACTGGGCGCCCGGCTTGGCATCCGCGTCCACCTTGGCGGTGGCGGGCTTGCCCTCGTTGAGCTCGACGGCGTCGAAGATGCCGGACGAGGCCTTGACCAGCGGTTCCTGGCACCCCGTGGCGTTGAGGGTGACGGTCCCGCCGGGGGCGACGGTGGTGGGGGAGACGGTGAAGCCGAACGACGTGACGTTGGGCGTGGTCCCGCCGTCATTGGCCGCGGCCATCGGCGCGGCGAGCGCGAGAGCGGCGGTGGACAGCAGGGCGACGGATGCGACACGTATCGCACGCATGGTGATTCCTCCGGGTCCCCGAGGTGCAGCCGCGAACTGTTTGTCCGCAAAAGGCAGGAAATGCCCCTCGATGGCTTGACGCTAGGTCCGGATGGCGGAATCGGCGACTCGAACTCCCCTGCCGGAGCAGGCCGAAGGGCGAGCCGACGGTGGTCCGTCAACTCGCCCTGATACGGAGGGTGAGCGCCACGCCGGGCGCCCCGTGCGGAGGCTGGCGCTGTGTGACCGACACGCCGATGGGCGCCGGACGTGGCTCAGTTGGAGCAGAGGGGTACGGCCGGGGCGCTCTTCATGCAGTTGTTGGGCTGGTTGAGCGAGGTGGTGCTCGCGCGCGAAGCGATCGTCCCGGCGCTGTTGTAGACCCCGCCGGTGCCCGCCGTGGCCCTGTTGCCGGTCACGATGGCCCCGTCGAGGGTGGTGGAGGCCCCGGGGCCGCCGAAGTTGGCGATCCCGCCGCCGAGTCCGGCCGGGCCGCTCGCGGAGTTGTTCGTCAACGCCGACCGGTCGATCTTCAGGACCCCGTCGTTGGCCACCCCGCCGCCCTTCTCCAGTGCCGTGTTGTCGCTGACGGTGGACCGCGTGATCGTCATGTGCCCGTCGTTGGCGAAGCCGCCGCCGTTGCGCGTCGCCGTGTTCCCGGTGATGAAGCTGTTGGTGATCGTCGTGGTCGAGCCGCCGGTCCCGGCGATCCCGCCCGAGTAGTCGGCCTTGTTGTTGCTGATGATCGACGCGGCCACCGAGAGGGTTCCGTCGTTGCGGATGCCGCCGCCGAAGCTCCCGGCCGCGTTCCCGCCGGTGATGATCACATGGCTGATGGTGAGGTTGCCGCCCCGGTCGACCACGAGGATCCCGAACGGGGGTGCCTTGGGCGCGCGGGTGATCGTGGCGACATGACCCTCGATGGCCACCGTCCCCTTGATCGCCGGCAGCGGCGCGGTCAGCGCGTACGTACAGCCCGTGGCCAGCGACAGCGAGCCGCCCGAGGCATTGGCCGCGGTGATGGCGGCGGAGAGCGAGGCCGCGCTGCAGGCCACGGGCGTGGCCGCGGCCGCCGCGGACGCGGGCGCCACCACTGTCCCCACCAGTGCGGCGGCTCCGCACGCGGGCAGCAGGACGCGGGTGAGACGGGCGGCCAGCCGGCGGCTCGGGTGCGGGATCGGGGACGGGATCGGGGACGCGATCACGAGGGGGCTCCTTCGGGGAGGGACACGGGAGGGCTCGGGGAGAAGCCCTCCGGATCCGTCGGGGACTGTGCAGGAGCCGTCGGGGACTCTGCAGCGGTCCCCGGCAGCGACTCCGCAGTGGTCCCCGGCCACGCGGGCCGGAATAACGGCCCCGAACGCATCCCGCCCGGACGGCTCACCCGCCACGCCGCGCGCGGAGTATTTAATACGACCGGGTGGCGGGGGGTCTCAGCCCGGCAGGATGCCGCTGGTCTCAGCCCGGCCGGACCCTGACGGTCTCAGCCCGGCCGGACGCTGCTGTGGACCGGCTGGTAGAAGACCGAGTCCTCGCGGACGTACGCACCCGGCCGCGGGGCGTGGATCATGCGGCCGCCGCCGATGTAGATCCCGACATGGCTGATGTCCCCGTAGAAGAACACCAGGTCACCGGGGCGCAGGTCCTTCGTCGCGATCCGCGGCGCCGCCTCGGCCTGGTCCCAGGTGGTACGCGGCAGCGTGACGCCCGCCGCACGCCAGGCGGCCTGGGTCAGTCCGGAGCAGTCGTACGAGTTCGGGCCGGTCGCGCCCCAGACGTACGGCTTCCCGAGCTGGGCCCGGGCGAAGGCCACTGCCTTGGCGCCGGCCACCGAAGCGGGGGAGTCGGCGGGCAGGTCACCCGAGCCCGCGGGGGCCCGTACGCCCGCCACCTGCGCCCGCTGCGCCGCGGTGAGCTTCGCCAGCAGGGTGTTCGCCTCGGAGAGCCGGCCTTGCACCTCCTGCTTGCGCGCCCGTAACTCCTCCTGCGCGGCCTCCAGGTCCAGGGCGACCTTGGCCGCCTCCCGGCGCTTGCTCGCTGTCTCGGCCCTGGCCTGCGTGTACCGCGCGAGCTGTGCGTCCTCGCGGCCGTCGAGCCGGTTCAGCAGGTGGGCCCGGGTGAAGAAGGCCTGCGGGTCCTCGGCGAGGAACAGGGTCGCCGTCCCGCCGAGGGGGCCGGCGCCGCGGTACCGGTCGGCGGCGTAGCTGCCGAGCAGCCGCCGGGTCTCGTTCAGCTTCTGGGTGGTGGCGGCCACCTGGTCCATCAGCGCCGAGAGCAGGGCCCGCTGCCGTTCGGTCCGCTCGGCCGCCGCGTCGTAGGCCTGCGTGGCGGTGCCCGCCTGCCGGTGCAGCTCGTCCACGCGGGCCCGTACCTCCTCCACCGAGGGGCGGGGCGCGGGCGCCGCCGAGGCCTGGTGGGGGAGGAGCAGTCCTAAGGAGGACAGGGCCGCGGTCGTGACGACGGCGGCGGGGGCGTGGGGATGTCTTCGGGCGCGCGGCTTGCGGTGGGGAGAGGAGTGGAGCGAGGGGAATCCGTACGAATGCACGGCCGGCACCTCCTTCCGGTTGGCGGGGCACGCTAGTCGCGGAGGGGGTGCCTCGGAAGGGCCCGCACAGGATTCGCCGTGCATATGCCGTCGAATTTCCCGGGCCGGGACCGGCTGTCGGTCCCGCCCTCTAAACTCGGAAGGCGATGAGCAGCCTCTTTGACGACAGCTTCCTGGCCGACCTCTCCCCCTCCGACGAGGTCCCGCCGCCGCCCGAAGATCACGCCGCCCCCGAGACGGGCGCGGACGATCTCTTCGGGGGCCGGTTCGACATGCCCATGAGCGGGGACGCGTACTACCGGGACGGCGCCCCCAGGCCCGTCATCGACCCGGCGGCGCTCCTCGACGGGCTGAACGCGGAGCAGCGCGCCGCCGTGGTGCACGCGGGATCCCCGCTGCTCATCGTGGCCGGCGCAGGCTCCGGCAAGACGCGCGTGCTGACGCACCGCATCGGCCACCTGCTCGGCGCGCGCGGGGTCCACCCCGGCCAGATCCTGGCGATCACCTTCACCAACAAGGCCGCCGGCGAGATGAAGGAGCGCGTCGAGGGCCTCGTCGGCCCGCGCGCCAACGCCATGTGGGTCTCCACCTTCCACAGTGCGTGCGTGCGCATCCTGCGCGGCGAGTCCAAGCGGCTCGGTTTCACCTCCTCGTTCTCGATCTACGACGCGGCCGACTCGAAGCGGCTGATGGCCCTCGTCTGCCGCGATCTGGACCTGGACCCGAAGAAGTTCCCGCCGAAGGCCTTCAACGCCAAGATCTCGAACCTGAAGAACGAGCTGATCGACGAGGACGCCTTCGCCGGCCAGGCCGTGGACGGCTTCGAGAAGACCCTCGCCCAGGCGTACGCGATGTACCAGGGGCGGCTGCGCGAGGCGAACGCCCTCGACTTCGACGACATCATCATGACCACCGTCCACCTGCTCCAGGCCTTCCCGGAGGTCGCCGAGCACTACCGGCGCCGCTTCCGGCACGTGCTGGTCGACGAGTACCAGGACACCAACCACGCCCAGTACACGCTCGTGCGCGAACTGGTCGGCACCGGATACCCGGACCTGCCGCCGGCCGAGCTGTGCGTCGTGGGTGACGCCGACCAGTCGATCTACGCCTTCCGCGGCGCGACCATCCGCAACATCCTCCAGTTCGAAGAGGACTACGCGGACGCCACCACGATCCTGCTGGAGCAGAACTACCGCTCCACGCAGACGATCCTGTCCGCCGCCAACGCGGTCATCGAGCGCAACGAGAACCGCCGCGCGAAGAACCTGTGGACCGAGGCCGGCACGGGCGCGGTGATCACCGGCTACGTCGCGGACACCGAGCACGACGAGGCCCAGTTCATCGCCGACGAGATCGACCGGCTGACGGACGCGGGCGACGCGAAGGCCGGCGACGTCGCGATCTTCTACCGGACCAACGCGCAGTCCCGCGTGTTCGAGGAGATCTTCATCCGCGTCGGACTGCCCTACAAGGTCGTCGGCGGCGTGCGCTTCTACGAGCGCAAGGAGGTCAGGGACGTCCTCGCGTACCTGCGCGTCCTGGCCAACCCCGAGGACAACGTCCCGCTCCGCCGCATCCTGAACGTGCCCAAGCGCGGTATCGGCGAGCGCGCGGAAGCGATGATCGACGCCCTCGGCATGCGCGAGAAGATCACCTTCCCGCAGGCTCTGCGCCGCGTGGACGAGGCCTTCGGCATGGCCGCCCGCTCGACCAATGCCGTCAAGCGCTTCAACGTGCTGATGGAAGAGCTCCGCACGATCGTCGACTCGGGCGCGGGCCCGGCGGTGGTCCTGGAAGCGGTCCTGGAGCGTACGGGCTACCTCGCCGAGCTCCAGGCCTCGACCGACCCGCAGGACGAGACGCGCATCGAGAACCTCCAGGAACTGGCTGCCGTGGCGCTCGAGTTCGAGCAGGCCCGGGAGGCCGCCGCGGCGGAGGCCGCCGAGAACGGCGGACCGCCCGTGGGCCCCGGCACGCTGTCGGAGTTCCTGGAACAGGTCGCGCTGGTCGCCGACTCCGACCAGATCCCGGACGAGGACACCGACGGCAACGGCGTCATCACCCTCATGACCCTGCACACCGCCAAGGGCCTCGAATTCCCGGTGGTCTTCCTGACCGGCATGGAGGACGGGGTCTTCCCGCACATGCGGGCGTTGGGCCAGGCCAAGGAACTCGAGGAGGAGCGCCGCCTCGCGTACGTGGGCATCACCCGGGCGCGCGAGCGGCTGTACCTGACGCGCTCCTCCATGCGCAGCGCCTGGGGCACCCCCTCCTACAACCCGCCGTCGCGGTTCCTCGAGGAGATCCCGGCCGAATACCTGCAGTGGAAGCGGACGGGCGCGGCGCAGAAGCCGGCGGGCCCGATGCGGAGCTCCGGGTACGGGTCTTCGGGCTCGGGCGGCGGCTCGAAGAGCTCGTTCGGGACCTCGCCGGAGTCGTTCCTGTCCTCGTCGCGTTCGAAGTCGGGCCCGTCCGGGTTCGCGACGCGCCGGGCCTCCGACAAGCCGGTCATCGCGCTGGTGGTCGGGGACCGGGTCACGCACGACCAGTTCGGGCTGGGCACCGTCATGGAGGTCAAGGGGGCGGGCGCCGACGCGCAGGCCACCATCGACTTCGGGGACGAGAAGCCGAAGCGGCTGCTGCTGCGGTACGCGCCGGTGCAGAAGCTCTAGGAAGCGGTGGGCGGGCAGGCCGGTCGGAGGGGATGACCGGCCTGCCGGCCGCGCGGCCGCCGGTCCGGGGTCCGGTTCCTCTTAGTTCGGGTCCAGGCCGTGGCTGCGGAGCCATGCCTGGGGATCGACCGGGGTGCCGCCGCCCGGACGCACCTCGAAGTGCAGGTGCGGACCGGTGGAGTTGCCGGAGTTGCCGGAGTACGCGATTACATCGCCGGCCTTGACCTTGCCGGAGCGGATCTTGGCGCTGCTGAGGTGGCAGTACCAGGTCTCGGTGCCGTCGGGCGCGGTGAGTATCACCATGTTGCCGTAGGCGCTGTTCCACTGGCTGCGCACGGTGCCGTCGGTGGCGGCCATGACCGTAGTCCCGTAGGAAACCGGGAAGTCGATGCCCGTGTGCACGGACATCCAGTTGACGCCGGCCTGGCCGAAGCCCGCGCTGAGGCCGTGCTGCTCGACGGGGAGAACGAACTTGGGGCGCGCCGCTTCCTTGGCCGCCTCCTCCTCCGCCTTCTTCTTCTTTTCCTCGTCCTGGCGCAGGCGCAGGTCGATGCGCTCCTGGGTGCGGCTCGCACGGTTCGCGAAATCGCCGGCGTCGGCGCTCAGCGCGGTGAGCTGCGTGTCCAGCTTGCTGTTCGCCGCGACCGGCTTGATGGACGCCGGGTCGGGCGCGGCCATCGTGGTCGTCTCCTCGGAAGGCTTCTCCGGACCGGTCAGTCCGCCCACGGAGGCGGCGGCGACACCCGCGACGCCCATCACGCAGGCGGAGGGCACGGCCACGGTCAGCAGGGCGGAACGCTTCGCGGGGGTGCGGCGGCGGGTGTTGCCACCGGCGGCCGGACTTCCGCTGCCGGACTTGCCGACGCTGCCCGACTTGCCCGCGCTGCCGGATTTGCCGGCGCGGCGCGAGGGGCGCGGTGCGGCCGGGGCCGCGAGCGTGACGGGCATGGCCTGGGTGGGGAGGTCGTGCACCCGGAACTCGGCGGCGTCGCCCTCG
Organism: Streptomyces sp. NBC_00503; assembly: GCF_036346895.1. NCBI lineage: Bacteria > Bacillati > Actinomycetota > Actinomycetes > Kitasatosporales > Streptomycetaceae > Streptomyces > Streptomyces sp. NBC_00503. The sequence goes on from NZ_CP107855.1 coordinate 4,906,868, forward strand.
TCATCGAGCTCGAGCTCGAGCTCGGGGTCGAACGCGAACTCGCCGGTGACTTCGTCGGCGATGACCCCGAAGACGGAGGTCTCGGTGTAGGACGCGGATGCGGGCTCCTCGTACGCGGAGTACGTCTCGTACTCGTACTCGTACGCGTACTGCTGGGCCTGCGCCTGTTCCTGGGGCTGCTCGTAGCCGTACGAGTAGTCCTGCTGCTGTTCCTGCTCCTGCTGCTGCGCGCCGGTGTTCCAGGCGGTGGCGTCGTAGGTGCCGGTTTCGGCGGCGTAGCCGGGGACCGACCAGTGGCCGGTCTGCTCGGCGGAGGCGTCGTAGCCGAAGGCGGTGGACTGGTAGTCCGTGGAGACGGCCTGGGCGGGGACGGTCGAGAGGTATCCGTCGTAACCGTCGGCGGTGTCGTAACCGGCCTGCGGCTGCTGGGGATAGCTGCTCTGCGGGGTGGTCCAGGCGGTCGTGTCGTACCCGCCGGTGTCGTAGGAACCAGTGTCGTAGGAACTGGTTTCGTACGAGCCATAAGCGGCGTAGTTATAGCCCTGACCCTGTGATTCCTGGGACGTGTACGCGGAATCACCAGCGAAAGTGGTGGTGGAAAGGCCGTCGTACCCATGGTTGGGGTACTGGCCCGACGATGGGCGGTCGTTCACCAACTTCTCTTTCGCCTCGGCAACGGGGGGCCTGGGTGGCCGAGGAATTTGGGGTTCCTCGGAGGAGAGCAGTGGCGTGACTGTACCCGGCGGTTACTCGCAACGACAATCTTCGGCGGGTTCCAGCCTTGAGGGAACCGGGCATTCGGCCGCCTTTCGGTCGCCCAAAGAAGCACCCTTGGCCTTGAGTTCGAAATGCGTTCGATTAGAGAGGGTGTGGCGGGCCGATTTCCGGGGTCGGGAAATCAGGCGACGGAGGCCGCGCCGGGGTGGGCGAGGGCGGCCGGGCCGGGCCCGTCGAGTGCGCGCCGGACCGCCGCGATGACCGTCGGGTGCGCGGGCAGGGCGAGGTGTCCGATGCCGGTGACCTGCACGTTCTCCGCGAGCAGGTCCGGATGCTCGATGCGGGCCGTCTCGGTCGGGTCCATCAGCTCGTCGAACTCGCTCCAGAACGCCACGCAGCGCGTCCGGCAGCCGGGCGCGGGTGCGCGCAGTTCGGCCATCACCTCGGAGTCCGGGCGCATCTGGCGGACCAGCGGATGTGCGTCCATGAAGGGCGCGACGCGGGTTCCGGAATGTGGGGTTCCGAGCGTGACGAGCATGCGGACGCGGGCGTCGCCGCCGAGCCGCTGGACGTAGTACCGCCCCACCAGCCCGCCGAGGCTGTGTCCCACCAGGTCCACCCGCTCCTGCCCGGTGCGCTCGCACAGCTCCTCGATGCGCAGGGCCAGGTGGCGGGCGGTGACGCGCAGGTCGAGGGTGAAGGGCGAGTAGTTGTACGTCTCCACCTGCCGCCGGCCGCCCGCCCCGAGGGCGCGGCGCAGCAGGACGAAGACGGAACGGTTGTCGGTGAACCCGTGCAGGAGCAGGACGGGCGGACGCTCGCCGGTGGTGGCGGGCCGTCGCTCCTGGCGGATCCCCGTGGGATACATCAGGATGTGCCCGCCGAGCACGATCGCTTCCAACAGGCCGGCCCGCAGCGCGGCCCCGGACGTGGACAGCCCCATGGACGGCCTCCCCCCAACTGCCTTGGGACCGGGACAAAGTGCCAGGAGCCCGCGACGGCCGGCCACGCCGTGCCGTGCGGCTGTCGGCACGGTGTGGCGGCACGGGAGCGGCGGCACGCCATCCCACGTGTGATTTCCCCCTCCCGGTTGACCGCGAAACGGGGGTGTGCGCGATGCTGTACTTAACGTTCGTTCACTCGGGAGGCAGTGCGATGGGTGTGACCGGTCCGATCCGTGTGGTGGTGGCCAAGCCGGGTCTCGACGGCCACGACCGGGGTGCCAAGGTGATCGCGCGGGCCCTGCGGGACGCCGGCATGGAGGTCATCTACACCGGCCTCCACCAAACCCCCGAACAGATCGTGGACACCGCGATCCAGGAAGACGCCGACGCGATCGGCCTGTCGATCCTCTCGGGAGCCCACAACACGCTGTTCGCGCGCGTGCTGGAACTCCTCGCGGAGCGCGACGCGGCCGACATCAAGGTGTTCGGCGGCGGGATCATCCCGGAGGCGGACATCGCTCCGCTGAAGGAGAAGGGCGTGGCGGAGATCTTCACCCCGGGCGCGACGACCACGGAGATCGTGGCCTGGGTGAACGGGCACGTCCGACAGACGTCGTAGCCCTTACGGGCAAGGTCCGCCCGGCGCCGGCCGAGCGGACCGACCCCGCACGGTCCGGCGCGCACGGCCCCGGGGTCATGGACCCTGCGGGGTGAGTTCGGCGTGCATCGTCGCGCGGAGGCGGAGCGTGGCGACCAGGCGCTGGAAGGCCTCCGACCAGTAGGCCTCCGCGCCCCCCGGCTCGGCCGGAGCCGCTGCCACCGCGACCGCGTCCAGCAGCCCTGCCTCCGCGGGGTCGAGGCAGCGCTCCGCCAGTCCCATCACCCCGCTGAAGCTCCACGGGTAGCCGCCCGCCTCCCGAGCGCTGTCCAGCGCCTCCACCACGGCCCGCCCCAGCTCTCCCGCCCACGGCACCACGCAGACCCCGAGCAGCTGGAACGCCTCCGACAGCCCGTGGGCCCGTATGAACTCCGCGACCCACGCCGCCCGTTCCTCCTCGCCGAGGATCGACAGGAGCTTCGCCCGCTCGGCGAGCGAAGCCGTCGCCGGGCCCGTCGCGGGCGGGGCCGATGCCGAGCCCAGCAGGGCCTCGCACCAGGCGGGATCGCGCTGGCGGACCGCCGCCCGGCACCAGGCCGCATGGAGTTCCTCCGCCCAGCCCTCGGCCGTCGGCAGCGCCACGATCTCCGCCGGGCCGAGCCCCCCGAACCGCTCCTGCCAGCAGGAGAGCGGAGCGGCCTCCACCAGCTGCGCCAGCCACCAGGCCCGCTCCCCGCGCCCGGCGGGCGGCCGCTTGACCACCCCGTCGCGCAGCATGCCCGCGTCGCACTCGACCGGCGGTGTCACCCCCTCCGGGCCTACGCAGACCAGGGCCCGCTCGGCCATCCGTCCGGCCAGCGCCGATTCCGGCAGCGCGGAGAGCAGTTCGGCGGCGGTCGCCCGGACGTTGCGGCTGCGGTCGGCCAGCGCGGCCTCCAGGAACGGCTCGTCTCCCGGCGAGAGGCCCACCCGCAGCGAGTCGAGGAACATCAGCCGGTCCTCGGCCCGCTCGGTGGGCCATGTGGTGCTCAGCAGGCGGAGCGCGGCCGCCGCCTCGTGGGCCCGTACGGTACCGAGCAGCGCCACCCGCTCCGCGAACAGCCCTTCCTGCCACAGGCGTTCCACCCCTGCGGCGTCCGTCGGCGCGGGGAGTTCCCCGGCGCCGCCGGAACCGCCGCGCAGTGCGAACCGCCAGTCCGGATTCAGCCGGGCCAGCCACAGCCCGCGCGTCCCGGCCAGGGCCAGCGCCTGGGGGCGCAGGTCGGTGCGGGCCCGCGCCGCGTCCAGGAGCGCGGGGACCAGCGCCGCCGGTGCCCGGTAGCCGTGGTGTCCGGCGGCGGCCAGCCACTGCGGCAGCAGCTCCGTCAGATCCGGGGCGGCCCCCCGCCGCCCGCCGCCGCTGCCCGCGGCGGTCCGGCCGGCCAGCAGATGCGCGAGCCGCCGCCGGGCCGCCTCCGGCGGCATGGGCCGGGGATCGTGCGGCGCGGGCTCCAGCCGCGGGCCCGCCTCGGCGGGCCGCAGACCGGCCCGGCGCCGGACCGTCTGCACGGCCGCGGCCCCGAGCAGGGCCCCGGGACTGCCCTGGCGGCGTTCGGTCCCCAGGAGTGCGGCTCCGACCAACTCGTCCCAGTCCGGGACGGCGGCCGTGGTGGTGGGCGTGGCTGTGGCCGTGCCCGTGCCCGTGGGTGTGCCGGTGTTCGTGCCCGAGTGCGTGGTTGTGGTGGTCGTGGTCTTCGTCGTCGTGGTCATCGGGTCCTTCCCTCGTGCGCGTGGCGTGCTCCGGTCCCGCCCCCTCCGCGGGACCGGAGCAGCTCGAATTCCCCCGTGGTCATCGCCACGACTTCGGTCTCAACTGGCGTGGTTGTCGTCCACAAAAGCCCCCCGGCTCAGTCGTTCCTGCACGTCGGCGCCCATGCGCCGCCGCTTCTTCCCCCTGCGCCCCGCTCAGGCCGAAGTCAGCACCACCGGCTCCGAGGAGTCCGGCTGCCAGGCCGTCAGCGGGGTGAAACCGCGGTGTCCGCATTCGCCGAACACCGTCACCGGCCCGCCTCCCGACAGCGCGGCCAGTTGCCACAGCCCCGCACGGGGCCGGCTCCCGGCCCCGGTCAAGGGCACGGGCAGGGCGGACGCCCCTTCCACGTCCGCCAATTGCCAGGCTGCTTCGCCTGGTTGGTCCCCCCGCTGTCCTCCCGGTATCGGCACCACAGGGCCGAGCACCACAGGCCAGGACTCCAGCCAGGGGTCCTCGCGCAGTGCCGCGCCGTACGCCTCCAGTGCCGCGCCGGTGCTCACGCCCGTCGGCGCAGCCCCGCACGGCTCGGCCGGTGCGAACCGTTCGGTGAGGTCCGCCCGGAGTCCCGCCGAGCCGGGCCGGAAGCGGGCTTCCGCATCCAGCACCAGCCCGACGGGCAGGGCCAGCCCGGGTGGTCGCCCGGGCGGGCCGAAGTCCAGGACCAGGGCCGGCCGCCCGCTCGCCAGCCCGCGCAGCCATATCCGGCGGGTGGTGAGGCGGCCGTCGGGCGACGCCGTGTCGTACTGGGCCAGCACGAGCCAGCGGTCCCGTACGACCTCGCCCCCCGCCCCGGAAGGCAGTCCCACCCGGCCGCGGACCGTCGAGGCCAGCGGTTCCGGCAATGCGGATATCCCCAGCCACGCCCGGTCCAGCAGGTGCAGCAGCGCGGCCTCCTCCAGCATCCGGGCGGGCCATCCGGCGCCGCAACTGGGTATCGTCCCCAACTCCCGCACCCGGGCCGCCAGTCCCGGCGCCTGGGCGTCGACCATCCTGGCGGCGGTCTCCTCCCAGGCGGCGTACCCGGCCTGCTCCTGTCCGGCCAGGCCGCCGCGGACCAGGTCCGCGAGCCGCTGCTCCAGCTCGGCGACCCCCGCCCCGATCCGGACCGCCCGCCGCTCGGCCCGCTTCCGGGCGGCCTCCGCGTCCGCCGGCCCGGCCTCGGCGGAGCGGTCGGCCGCGGTCCGGGCGGCCTTCGCCGCCCGCTCCGCCAGCCACTCGCCGGCCCAGTCCGGAGCCGCCGCCCCGTCGGGCATCCCGTCCCCCCTCGGCGCCCCCGCCGCGTCTGCGAGCCCCTCCGTAGCCCACAGCAGCAGCAGCCCCAGCGCGTGCTTGCAGGGGAACTTCCGGCTCGGGCAGGAGCACTTGTACGCCGGGCCCGACAGGTCGACGACCGTCCGGTACGGCTTGCTGCCGCTGCCCTTGCACAAACCCCACACCGCACCGGAAGCGGAACCTCCGGTCTGTGACCACGGCCCCGCCCCGCCGAGTCTGGCCCCCGCCTTGCGTGATGCGTCGTCAGGAGCCAGAGCCAGTACCTGTTCCGCTGTCCAGCGGACCCCCTGCTCTGTCATGTGTTCCACCGTAGAGACCCCCACTGACAATCGCTCTGACCTGCAACAACGCGGGGTCCAGGGGGCGTTGTCAGTGGTCGGGTGCATCGTGGAGCCAGCAGTCGGACATGGCTGCCGAGCATTGGAGGGGGACCATGACCGCGACCGAGAACGAGACCACCGCCGAGGCACTGCGACCGCATGCCGAAGACGCCTTCGCGCACGAACTGAAAGCCCTGGCGGACGCCGACGACCGGCCCCGCCCGGCCCGCTGGAAGCTCTCCCCGTGGGCCGTGGCCACGTACCTGCTCGGCGGCACGCTCGAAGACGGCACCGTCATCACACCCAAGTACGTCGGCCCGCGCCGCATCGTCGAAGTCGCCGTCACCACCCTGGCCACCGACCGCGCCCTGCTGCTCCTCGGAGTCCCCGGCACCGCCAAGACCTGGGTGTCCGAGCACCTCGCCGCAGCCGTCAGCGGAGACTCCACCCTGCTCGTCCAGGGCACCGCCGGCACCCCGGAGGAGGCCATCCGGTACGGCTGGAACTACGCCCGCCTGCTCGCCCACGGGCCCAGCCGCGAAGCCCTCGTACCCAGCCCCGTCATGCGGGCCATGGCCGACGGAATGACCGCCCGCGTCGAGGAGCTCACCCGCATCCCCGCCGACGTCCAGGACACCCTCATCACCGTCCTGTCCGAGAAGACCCTCCCGATACCGGAGCTCGGCCAGGAGGTGCAGGCCGTGCGCGGCTTCAACCTCATCGCCACCGCCAACGACCGCGACCGCGGGGTCAACGAGCTCTCCAGCGCACTGCGCCGCCGCTTCAACACCGTCGTCCTGCCGCTGCCCGCCACTGCCGACGCCGAGGTCGACATCGTCGCCCGCCGCGTGGACCAGATGGGCCGTGCCCTCGACCTGCCCGCCGCGCCGGAGGGCCTCGAGGAGATCCGCCGGGTGGTCACCGTCTTCCGCGAGCTGCGCGGCGGCATCACCGACGACGGACGGACGAAGGTGAAGTCGCCCAGCGGCACCCTGTCCACCGCCGAGGCCATATCGGTGGTCACCGGCGGCCTCGCCCTGGCCGCCCACTTCGGGGACGGCGTCCTGCGCCCCTCCGACGTGGCCGCCGGGATCCTCGGGGCCGTCGTGCGGGACCCGGCCGCCGACCGGGTGGTCTGGCAGGAGTACCTGGAGGCCGTGGTGCGCGAGCGCGAGGGCTGGAAGGACTTCTACCGCGCCTGCCGGGAGGTGACCGTATGAGCCCGCGGACCGCGCAGCGCGGGCCGCTGCTGCTGGGCGTACGGCACCACGGGCCCGGCTCGGCCCGCGCCGTACGGGCCGCCCTCGACGCGGCGCAGCCCTCGGCGGTGCTGATCGAGGGGCCGCCCGAGGGAGACGCCCTGCTGCCGCTCGCCGCCGACCCCGGGATGCGGCCGCCCGTGGCCCTGCTCGCACACGCCGCCGACGACCCCGGGCGGGCCGCGTTCTGGCCGCTGGCCGGCTTCTCCCCGGAGTGGGCCGCCATCCGGTGGGCCCAGGCGCGGGACGTGCCGGTCCGGTTCATCGACCTGCCCGCCGCCCATTCCCTGGCCCTGGCCGGGGAGGCCGACCTCGGGGGAGACGCCGAAGGGGATTCGGGGGAGGACGCGGGGGAGGGCGGGGAGGCGCCCGGACCCTCCGGCCGCACCGTACGGCTGGACCCCCTGGCCGTACTCGCCGAAACCGCCGGGTACGACGACCCCGAGCGCTGGTGGGAGGACGTGGTCGAACACCGGGGCGGCTCCGGCGGCGCGGACCCGCTGGCCGTGTTCGAAGCGCTGGGCGAAGCCATGGGCGCCCTGCGCGAGGAGTACGGGGCCGGCGGCCACCACCGGGACCTGGTGCGCGAGGCCCACATGCGCCAGCGGATGCGGGCAGCGCGCCGCGAGTTCGGCGACGGGTACGCCGTGGTCTGCGGAGCCTGGCACGTGCCGGCCCTGCGGGCGAAGACCACCGCGGCCGCCGACAAGGCACTGCTCACCGGAGTGCCCAAGGTCAAGGTGGAGACCACCTGGGTCCCCTGGACCCACCGGCGCCTCGCCCGAGCCGGCGGGTACGGGGCGGGCATCACCTCGCCCGGCTGGTACGCGCACCTCTTCGCGGCCCGGGACCGGCCCGTCGAGCGGTGGCTGACCAAGGTCGCGGACCTGCTGCGCGCCGAGGACCGGCAGGTCTCCCCGGCGCACGTCATCGAAGCGGTCCGGCTCGCCGACACCCTCGCCGCGATGCGGGGCAGACCCGTACCGGGGCTGACGGAGACCCTGGAAGCGGTCCGGGCGGTCATGTGCGACGGCTCCGACATACCGCTCGCGCTGATCCAGGACCGGCTCGTCGTCGGGGACGTGCTCGGCGAAGTCCCCGACGCGGCACCCGCCGTACCGCTCCAGCGGGACCTGACCCGCCAGCAGCGCTCACTGCGCCTCAAGGCCGAGGCGCAGGAGCGGGACCTGGAACTGGATCTGCGCAAGGACTCCGACGCGGCCAAGTCCCTGCTGCTGCACCGGCTGCGGCTGCTCGGCATCGACTGGGGCGTCCCGGCGGCCTCCCGGGGGAGCACCGGCACCTTCCGGGAGACCTGGCGGCTCCGCTGGGAACCGGAGCTCGCGGTGCGGATCGCCGAAGCGGGCATATGGGGGACCACCGTCCTCGGGGCGGCCACCGCCAGGGCCGAGGCCGACGCGGAGAGCGCCCGGGAGCTGGGCGAGGTCACCGCCCTGGCCGAGCGGTGCCTGCTGGCGGGGCTCTCGCAGGCGCTGCCCGCCGTGCTGCGGGCGCTGGCCGACCTGGCCGCGCTGGACACCGATGTCGCGGGACTGGCCAAGGCGCTGCCCGCGCTGGCCCGTTCCCTGCGGTACGGGGACGTACGCGGCACCGACGCGGCGGCGCTGGGCACGGTCGCGGCCGGGCTCGCGGAGCGGATCTGCGTGGCGTTGCCGCCCGCCTGCGCGGCCGGGCTGGACGCCGACGCGGCGGCGGAGCTGCGGGGACACGTGGACTCCGTACACGCGGCGATCGGGCTGCTGGGAGGCGACGGGGGCGACGGGTCGGATGGGGCTGGTGGGGCCCACGGGGCCGAGGGGCTGCGGGAGCGGTGGTCGACGGTGCTGCGGAGCCTGGCCGGGCGGGACACCGTCCCCGGGCTGATACGCGGCCGGGCCGCGCGGCTGCTGCTCGACGACGGGCGGCTGCCGCCGCAGGAGACGGCCCGGCTGATGGGGCTCTCGCTCTCCCCGGCGTCCGCGCCGGCCGACGCGGCGGGCTGGATCGAGGGATTCGCGGGCGGCGGCTCGGGCGGCGGCACGCTGCTCGTCCACGACGAGCGGCTGCTCGGTCTGATCGACGCGTGGCTGACATCCGTGCCGGAGCGGGCGTTCGTGGACGTACTGCCGCTGCTGCGGCGGACGTTCGGGGCGTACGAGCCGGGCGTGAAACGGACCCTGGGCGAGCTGGTGCGGCGGGGGCCGGGGGCCGGACCCTCCGCCGCCGGGCGGGGTGCGGGGTCCGCTCCGGCGGGCTTCGGGGCGGAGCTGGACCCGGTCCGGGCGGACGCGGTGGTGGACCTGGTCCACCGCCTGCTCCTGGCGGGGGCGCCGGGCTGACCGGTGCCGGTGCCGGTGCCGTGGCCGGGGCTGTGGCCGGGGCTGTGGGGGTGCCGCTGCGCGGGGCGTGTCCCCTACCCGCCCTTCCACCGTTCCCCGGGCTCTGCCCGGACCCGGTCCTCAAACGCCGGACGGGCTGGGGGTTGGGCGCTGCGCGGGCCCGGTCCTCAAACGCCGGACGGGCTGGGGGTTGGGCGCTGCGCGGGCCCGGTCCTCAAACGCCGGACGGGCTGGGGGTTGGGCGCTGCGCGGGCCCGGTCCTCAAACGCCGGACGGGCTGGGGGTTGGGCGCTGCCCGGACCCGGTCCTCAAACGCCGGACGGGCTGGAAGTGGGGCGCTGCGCGGGCCCGGGCCTCAAACGCCGGACGGGCTGTGGGCGGACCAGGCGGGGCTGATTGATGTGCTGACTACGAGAGCAGGGGATGGCAGATGGCGGGCGTCGGCGACGAGCGGTTGCGGCGGTGGCGGATGGTGCTCGGGGGGGAGGCCGATGGGACCGGGTGTGTGCTGAGCGGGGCGGATGCCGGGATGGACTCCGTGCTCGGGGCGTTGTACGGCGGTGGCGGGGATGGTGGGGGGCGCAAGGCTGCGGGGGAGCGGTCGGGCGGGCTCGGGGGGTCCGCGCCGAAGGTGGCCCGGTGGCTCGGGGACATCCGGACGTACTTCCCCGCCTCCGTGGTGCAGGTCATGCAGCGGGATGCCATCCAGCGGCTGGGGCTGTCCGCGCTGCTGCTGGAGCCCGAGATGCTGGAGGCCGTGGAGCCGGACGTCCACCTCGTCGGCACCCTGCTCTCCCTCAACAAGGCGATGCCCGAGACGACCAGGGAGACGGCCCGCGCCGTGGTCCGCAAAGTGGTCGAGCAGTTGGAGAAGCGGCTCGCGGCCCGGACCCGGGCCACGCTCACCGGTGCCCTCGACCGGTCGGCCCGGATCAGCCGCCCCCGGCACGCGGACATCGACTGGGACCGGACCATCCGGGCGAACCTGAAGAACTACCTTCCCGAGTACCGCACCGTGGTCCCCGAGCGGCTGATCGGCTACGGCCGGGCCTCGCAGTCGGTGAAGAAGGAGGTCATCCTCTGCATCGACCAGTCGGGTTCGATGGCGGCCTCGGTCGTCTACGCCTCCGTCTTCGGGGCGGTGCTGGCCTCGATGCGTTCGATCTCGACCCGGCTCGTTGTCTTCGATACCGCTGTCGTGGATCTGACGGACCAGCTCGACGACCCCGTCGACGTGCTCTTCGGTACCCAGCTCGGCGGCGGCACCGACATCAACCGCGCGCTCGCCTACTGCCAGTCCAGGATCACCCGGCCCGCCGACACGGTCGTCGTCCTCATCAGTGATCTTTACGAGGGCGGCATACGCAACGAAATGCTCAAGCGGGTCGCGGCGATGAAGGGCGCGGGCGTCGAGTTCGTGACCCTGCTCGCGCTGTCCGACGAGGGTGCTCCCGCCTACGACCGCGAACACGCCGCGGCCCTCGCCGAACTGGGCGCCCCGGCCTTCGCCTGCACCCCCGACCTGTTCCCGGACGTGATGGCCGCGGCCCTGGAGAAGCGGCCCCTGCCCGGACCGGTCGGAGGGTCCTGATCCCGCCCGTACATCGGCAGATCGCACGAAGATGCAGTTCAACCGTGAGGCGATCTGTGACAGGTATCACCGCTCAGGTGTGATCTGCGATTTAGGGACCTACGTCCCACGGGGATAACCTGCGGGACGGACATGCCGCGTCCACGGTCACCGTGTGCGCCTTCCTTGTGACAGCGCCGTCACGTTGCCCTCCGCGGCACGCCCACGCAGATAGCAGATAACCGCGAATCACTGCGAATCTTTGAAGACAAGGGACGGACGCGCGTGGACCTGTTCGAGTACCAGGCGAGGGACCTCTTCGCCAAGCACGGTGTACCGGTGCTGGCCGGTGAAGTCATCGACACGCCTGAGGCAGCCCGCGAGGCCACCGAGCGCATGGGTGGCAAGTCGGTCGTCAAGGCACAGGTGAAGGTCGGCGGCCGCGGCAAGGCCGGTGGCGTCAAGCTCGCCGCCACCCCCGACGAGGCCGTCGCTCGTGCGACGGACATCCTCGGGATGGACATCAAGGGCCACACGGTCCACAAGGTGATGATCGCCGAGACGGCTCCCGAGATCCTCGAGGAGTACTACGTCTCGTACCTGCTGGACCGTACCAACCGCACCTTCCTGGCCATGGCCTCGGTTGCGGGCGGCATGGACATCGAGCAGGTCGCCGAGGAGACCCCGGAGAAGCTCGCCAAGGTCCCGGTGAACGCCAACGAGGGCGTGACCATCGAGAAGGCCCGCGAGATCGTCGCGCTGGCGCAGTTCCCGGCCGAGGTTGCCGAGAAGGTCGCCGAGGTCCTCGTGACCCTGTGGGCGACCTTCATCGCCGAGGACGCGCTCCTCGTCGAGGTCAACCCGCTCGCGAAGGTCGCCAACGGCGACGTCATCGCGCTCGACGGCAAGGTCTCGCTCGACGAGAACGCCGAGTTCCGCCAGCCGGGCCACGAGGCGTTCGTGGACCACGCGGCCGCGAACCCGCTCGAGGCCGCCGCCAAGGCGAAGAACCTCAACTACGTCAAGCTCGACGGCGAGGTCGGCATCATCGGCAACGGCGCGGGTCTCGTCATGAGCACCCTCGACGTCGTCGCCTACGCCGGCGAGAACCACGGCGGCGTCAAGCCCGCCAACTTCCTGGACATCGGCGGTGGCGCTTCCGCCGCCGTCATGGCCAACGGTCTCGAGATCATCCTCGGCGACCCGGACGTCAAGTCCGTCTTCGTCAACGTCTTCGGTGGCATCACCGCGTGTGACGAGGTCGCCAACGGCATCGTCCAGGCGCTGCAGCTGCTCGAGGACAAGGGCGAGGCGGTCACCAAGCCGCTGGTCGTCCGTCTCGACGGCAACAACGCCGAGCTGGGTCGCAAGATCCTCTCGGACGCCAACCACCCGCTGGTGCAGCGCGTGGACACCATGGACGGCGCGGCCGACAAGGCCGCCGAGCTCGCGGCTGCGAAGTAAGGGCAGAGGTCACAGACTCACATGGCTATCTTCCTCAACAAGGACAGCAAGGTCATCGTCCAGGGCATGACCGGTGCCACGGGCATGAAGCACACCAAGCTGATGCTGGCTGACGGCACCGACATCGTCGGTGGCGTCAACCCGCGCAAGGCCGGCACCACCGTCGACTTCGACGGCACGGAGATCCCGGTCTTCGGTTCCGTCGCCGAGGCGATGGAGAAGACGGGCGCCAACGTCTCCGTCCTCTTCGTCCCGCCGGCCTTCGCCAAGGCCGCCGTGGTCGAGGCGATCGACGCCGAGATCCCGCTGGCCGTCGTCATCACCGAGGGCATCGCGGTGCACGACTCCGCCGCCTTCTGGTCGTACGCGACGTCCAAGGGCAACAAGACGCGGATCATCGGCCCGAACTGCCCGGGTCTGATCACCCCCGGCCAGTCCAACGCCGGCATCATCCCGGGCGACATCACCAAGCCCGGCCGCATCGGTCTCGTGTCCAAGTCGGGCACGCTGACCTACCAGATGATGTACGAGCTCCGTGACCTCGGCTTCTCCTCCGCCGTCGGCATCGGTGGCGACCCGGTCATCGGCACCACGCACATCGACGCCCTCGCGGCGTTCGAGGCGGACCCCGACACCGACCTGATCGTCATGATCGGCGAGATCGGCGGCGACGCCGAGGAGCGTGCGGCGGACTTCATCGCGAAGAACGTCACCAAGCCGGTCGTCGGCTACGTCGCGGGCTTCACCGCCCCCGAGGGCAAGACCATGGGCCACGCCGGTGCCATCGTCTCCGGTTCTTCTGGCACCGCACAGGCCAAGAAGGAGGCCCTCGAGGCCGCGGGCGTGAAGGTCGGCAAGACGCCGACCGAGACGGCCAAGCTGGCGCGCGAGATCCTCAACGCCGCGAAGTAATTCGCGACGGCAGCAGTTGCTGCCGCAGTTGTACGTAGTGACGGGCGTGGCCCGCACCCTGTGAGGGGGTGCGGGCCACGCCCGTTCTCGTCCCGTCCGGTCCGGTCCGGTCCGGTCCGGTCCGGTCCGGTCCGGTCCGGTCCCGTCCGGTCCCGTCCGGTCCGGTCCCGTTCTACTCCGGCTTCGGCGAGACCCTCGCCGGGCCGGCCGCCGGGTCGTTCAGCAGCTTCTCGTGGAGCTGGCGCCCCTCGTCCGAGAGCTGCTGCGGGCCGGCGTGCGGGGGCACGCCCGACACGTTCGCGCCGGGGGCGCGCTCGGGCACGTACTCGGTCGGCGCGGTCACCGCCGTGTAGGCCGTCGCGGCGGCGATCACCGCCGTCAGCCCCAGGATCGCGCGGGTCCACCGCCGGGTCCGGCCCTCGCCGGCCGCCCGGACGACGGCCGCGGAGCGCGGCTCCAGCGCGACGGCCGGTCTCAGGCCGCCGAGCCGCTCGCGCAGCAGTGCGGACTGCTTCCCGGGTGCCACGTCGGCCAGCTCGGGGAGCCGGTCGGCGAGCTCGTCGTGGGCGTTGACGAGGCGGCTGCCGGCGGTCGGCGTGGAGGCCTCGGTCTCGGCGGCGGTGTCGGGGAGGTCCAGCCCGACGCCGTCGTAGAGCAGCACGGTCCGGCGGTGGGCGGGCGGCAGCGCGAGCATCGCGTCCATGAGGACGCGGTCGCCGGGGTCCGCCGGGGGCTTGTCGGGGTGCTTGTGGGCCCTGCGGAACTGGTGCCAGGGCGAGAGCGCGTATTCGTACGCCGCCGCGCGCACCCATCCGACCGGGTCCGGGTCGGTGGCCACCTCGGGCCAGCGGCCCCACGCCTGCTGGAAGGCGTGCTCCACGGCCTCGCGGGCGAGGGCGCGGCGGCCGGTGAGGAGGTAGGCCTGGCGGGTGAGGGCGGGGGCGGTGCGGTTGTAGAGCGCGTCGAAGGCGGATTCCGGCGCGGGGACCTTCGGGGGCGGGCGTTCGTCCGCCCCGTCGCCGTCTCCAGCGCCTTCGGGGGCGTCCGCGGCGGAGTCCTCGGGGGCGGTACGGGCACTCGTGCCGCGGTTCTCGTCGCCCGGCCCGGCGCTGCCCGGACCGGTGCCGCTGCCGATACCGTTGATGCTCATTCCGGTGCCCGGACCCGTGCCCGGACCCGTGCCCGGACCCGTGCCCGGACCGGGAGGAACCGTTCCTCCTGACCGGAGCGTGGCGAGGCCGCCGCCACCGCCGACCGCGGCCTTTACCGTGGCCTTGGCCTCGTGCCGGGGCACTCCGACGGGGGGCTTCGCGGCCCGCTTGACGGCGGCCTTGGGCCGGGTCTGCGCGCCGACGGGGCGCCCGAAGGCATGGGCACGGAACCCGAAGCGCCCCTCGGCGGAGTTGGCGGCTGACGCCTCGTCCGTGTGGGGTTCCGAGGCTCCGGTTACCGCCTCGGACTCCTCCGACACGCCGGTCACGGCAGTGGCTTCGACCTCGACCTCGACCTCGGGCTCGACCTCGGCGCCGTTGGCCCAGGCGGGCCGGGTGGGCCGGGTCGGCGTGTCGGGAACGGCGACGGCGGCCGGCTCCGTACCGGCCGTCGGGTCCGCTTCGGACTCCGAGGCCCCGTCAGGCGCGGCCGCAACCACGGCCGCAGCCCCGTCCGCGTCGACCTGCTCCGCCTGCTCCCCCTGGTCCGACGCAGGGTCAGTGACCGTGGCGAGGCGGGTCAGGAGCTTCACGTAGGCCTCGCGCTTGCGGCCCCGAGGGTGGGTGCGGCCGGTCTCCCAGGAGCGGACCGTGGTGGCGGTGACCCCCACCGCCGCCGCGACCTCCTCGTGCGTCAGCTCGGCCGCTTCGCGCAGGCGTCGGCGTTCCTTCGGGGTGGGGAGGCTCAGCTCCGTGACGCTTTGTGTCATGCCACACTCCCCGCGACCCGGACGCCCTGAGCGAAAAAGTACATAAACGTATATTGAGCGACACCACGGGCATTCGCCTGTTACCCGCCCATAGCGCGTGTCGTTGGCACCATGAGCGGGTGACCCAAGTGACCGAACGCGGGACCTCGTTGCCCACGCCCCCAAGGGCCCCCGCCCGGCGCCGTTCACCGGCGGCCGCCGCGTGTGTCGTGGGCGGAGCCGTAGCCGCGGGACTGGGGCTCGGCTTCCTCGCCGTGCTCGTCATCGTCCTGTGGATCAGCTCCCCCTACCCCGACAGCGGCCCCGGCGGCGCCCTGCACCTCGCCGCGGGCCTCTGGCTGCTCGCCCACGGGACCGACCTGGTCCGCTACGAGACCCTCTCCGGGGTCCCCGCCCCCGTCGGCGTGACCCCGCTGCTGCTCATCGCCCTGCCCGCGCTGCTCATCCGGCGTGCCGCCCGGCTCGGCAGCGCCGCCGAGGAGGAGCGGGGCGCGGAGCCGCTGCCCGCCTCGGTGGTGTTCTCCGCCGTGCTCTGCGGCTACCTCGGCGTCGGCGCCCTGGCCACCGTGTACGCCGCCTCCGGGCCGATGCCCGCCGACCCGCTCAGCGCGGCCTGGCACCTCCCGCTGGTGGCCGCACTGGCCGCCGCCGGCGGGGTCTGGGAGGCCCGGGGGAGACCGCTCGGGCCGCTGACCGGCCGGTTCACCCGCCCCCGCTACGCACTCGCGCTGCGGGCCGGCGTCGGCGGGGTCCTGGTCCTGCTCGGCGGCGGAGCACTGCTGGTCGGAGCCTCGCTGGCCTGGCACGGGGCGGAGGTGCAGGGGTCCTTCGCGGCGCTGACCGGATTCTGGTCGGGCCGCTTCGCCGTCCTGCTGCTGGCCCTCACCCTGATCCCGAACGCCGTGGTCTGGGGCGCCGCCTACGCCCTGGGCCCCGGCTTCGCGCTGGGCGCCTCGGCCACCGCGACCCCGCTCGGCTTCGGCGGCTCGCCCGCGCTGCCCCGCTTCCCGCTGCTCGCCGCGCTGCCCGCGCAGGGCCCCGGCACGCCGCTGACCTGGGCCGCGGCCGCGGTGCCGGTGGTGGCCGGGCTGGCGGTGGGCTGGTTCGCGGTGCGCCGGGCGCGCGAAGTCTCGTACGGGGAGACCGCGCTCACCGCGGCCCTGGGCGCGCTGGTGTGCGCCCTGGCCACGGCCGGGCTCGCCGCCGCCTCGGCCGGGCCGCTCGGCTCCCGGGAGCTGGCCGCCTTCGGGCCGGTCTGGTGGCAGGCGGGCGGCGCGGCCCTGGTCTGGACCCTGGCGCTCGCCGTCCCGGTGGCCGTGACGGTGCACGCGTGGCGCAACCGGCCCGCGAGGGGGATGTCCGAGGCCCCCGACGGAGCGGAGGCCTGGCACGACAGCGGGGTACGGGAGGTCCGCTGGGCGGCGCTGCGCCGGGCCGCGGGCACCCTGATCCCGGACTTCTCCTCCGCGCCGAACCCGCCGGAGCCCCTCGAGGAGGAGCCCCGCGCCGGGTCCGCGCCGGGTCGGGCGCCCGGGCCCGTACCGGTGCCGCCGAAGCGGCCCGTACTGGTCATGCCCGGGCTCAAGCTGGACCTGACTCCGATCCCGATCGTCGCGATTCCAGCGACCCCGCCGCCCCCGGGGACCCCCGCGACCAGCGGGATCCCGGCGATGCCCGCCGGCCCGCCGCCCGCCGCGGAGCCCCTGCCGGCTCCGGCTCCGGCCGTCCCGGCCCCGCTCGCCCCGGCCGTGACCGGCGCGCGGGTCCTGACCCGCCTCAGGCCGGGGCCCGAAACGGAAGCCGCACCGGTCACCGGGACGAGGGACTCCGGGAAGGAACCCGGGCAGGAATCCGAATAGCCGGTCCGACTACCCCGGAATCTTGATCATCTTTCCGATGAAGTTGTCCGGCAGCAGGTCGTTGCACTGCATCTCCGCCGATTTCGTGAGGGCGTCCTGCGCGCAGACGTAGAAGTCCTTGTACGCGAGGTGCACGGCGTACGAGGACAGCGCCAGCAGCACCGCCAGCGAGGCGGCGACCAGGCCGCTCACCGCCGCCGTCCGCTGGGGCCGGGCGGCGGCCCCCAGGGCCGCCAGGCCGCCCTGGGCCGCGGCGGGCTCCGTGGCCCGGCTCGGCCCCCCGGTCACATCGGCCACCGTGGCGGTGGCCGCTCCGTCCTCCCCGGCGGGCTTCACCGGTGTGCCCCGCAGGGCGCTGATCCCCCAGTACAGGGCCAGTGCGCCGAGGAGCAGCCCCATCGAGGGGATGTCCATGACCACGAAGAAGAAGCCCCACATGCCGGCCAGCAGCGCGTACCGCGCCCGTCGCTGGATCGGGTCCGTCGGATCCCAGCGGGCCGGTCCGGATCCGGGGGCCTCGCCCGGCCCGTGCCCGGGTCCGCCGTCACCGCCGTCGCGCGGTTCCCAGGGCTGGTCGGGCCGGCCTTCCGGGGGCGCCGCGAAGGGATTGTCGTCGGTGGAGCGGTCGGGCTGGCGGCGATCCGGCATCGGGTGTGTTTCATCCCCTGTGTCATGGACGTCGCTGGGACGTCGGAGGCCTGTTTGCGGCTTGTAGGCCAGACGCTACCGCCCACCCGTCCCCCCGTCCCTCGGGGGCCGTCCGGTGTGCCGGTATCGTTGCAGGCGGTCGGTGGCTTCGTAGGGTCCGCCCATCTCGGCGACCCGAAGTTTCGTACGACCGCACAAGACGAACGACGTGCCCCCAGCTCACGCCGGGGGTGCCCCCGCCCGAGAAAGGGCCTCCCATGGCCGTCTCCCGCCTGGTCGTGCTGGTCTCCGGCTCCGGCACCAACCTCCAGGCCCTGCTCGACGCCATCGACGCCCACCCCGGCGGATCCGAGGGTTTCGGTGCCGAAGTCGTCGCCGTGGGAGCCGACCGCGAGAACATCGCCGGCCTGGAACGTGCCGAGAAGGCGGGGATCCCCACCTTCGTGTGCCCGGTCAAGGCGTACGCGACCCGCGCGCAGTGGGATGCCGCCCTGACCGAGGCCACCGACGCGCACGCGCCGGACCTCGTGGTCTCGGCGGGGTTCATGAAGATCGTGGGTGCGGAGTTCATCGACCGCTTCGGCGGCCGGTTCATCAACACCCACCCCGCCCTCCTCCCGGCCTTCCCGGGCGCCCACGGCGTACGGGACGCACTCGCCTACGGGGCGAAGGTCACCGGCTGCACGGTCCACTTCGTGGACACGGGCGTGGACACCGGTCCGATCATCGCCCAGGGTGTGGTCGAGATCCGGGACGAAGAGGACGAAGCCGCTCTCCACGAGCGGATCAAGGAAGTCGAGCGCGAGCTGCTCGTCGAGGTCGTGGGGCGCCTGGCCCGGCACGGCTACAGCATCGAGGGACGAAAGGTAACAATCCAGTGACCGCCGCAGAGGCCGCAGGGACCGCAGAGACCGTGACCGCAGAGAGCGCAGACCTCACCGCTTCGAAGCGCCCGATCCGGCGCGCCCTCATCAGCGTCTACGACAAGACGGGGCTGGAAGAGCTGGCCCGCGGCCTGCACGAGGCGGGCGTCGCGCTCGTCTCGACCGGCTCCACCGCCGGGAAGATCGCCGCGGCCGGGGTGCCCGTCACCAAGGTCGAGGAGCTGACCGGCTTCCCCGAGTGCCTGGACGGCCGGGTCAAGACCCTGCACCCGCGCGTGCACGCCGGCATCCTCGCCGACCTGCGCCTGGAGGACCACCGCAACCAGCTGGCCGAGCTGGGCGTCGAGCCCTTCGACCTGGTGGTCGTCAACCTCTACCCCTTCCTCGCGACCGTCCAGTCGGGCGCGACCGAGGACGAGTGCGTGGAGCAGATCGACATCGGCGGCCCGTCGATGGTCCGCGCCGCCGCCAAGAACCACCCCTCGGTGGCCGTGGTCACCAGCCCTGCGCGCTACGCCGACGTGCTCACCGCCGCCCAGGGCGGCGGCTTCGACCTCACCGCCCGCAAGCGGCTCGCGGCCGAGGCCTTCCAGCACACCGCCGCGTACGACGTCGCCGTGGCCTCCTGGTTCACGAACGCGTACGCCCCGGAGGCCCCCCAGGAAACGGACGCGCTGCCCGAGTTCCTGGCCGGCGCGTGGGAGCGCAAGTCCACCCTCCGCTACGGCGAGAACCCGCACCAGGCCGCGGCCCTGTACACGGACGGCCAGCCCGGCGGGCTCGCCAATGCCGAGCAGCTGCACGGCAAGGAGATGTCCTACAACAACTACGTGGACACCGACGCGGCCCGCCGCGCCGCCTACGACCACGAAGAGCCCTGCGTCGCGATCATCAAGCACGCCAACCCGTGCGGCATCGCGGTGGGCAAGGACGTCGCCGAGGCCCACCGCAAGGCGCACGCCTGCGACACGGCCTCCGCCTTCGGCGGCGTCATCGCCGTCAACCGCCCGGTGAGCGTGGAGCTCGCCGAGCAGGTCGCCGAAATCTTCACCGAGGTCATCGTGGCCCCCGGCTTCGAGCCGGGCGCCGTCGAGGTCCTCGCCAAGAAGAAGAACATCCGCGTCCTGAAGGTCGAGGGCCACCCGCACCAGCCGGGCGACCTCAAGCCCATCTCCGGCGGCGTGCTCCTCCAGCAGGCGGACGTCTTCCAGGCCGAGGGCGACGACCCGGCCAACTGGACCCTCGCCACCGGCGAGGCCCTCTCCGCCGACGAGCTCGCCGACCTCGCCTTCGCGTGGAAGGCCTGCCGCGCCGTCAAGTCCAACGCGATCCTGCTCGCCAAGGACGGCGCCTCGGTCGGCGTCGGCATGGGCCAGGTCAACCGCGTCGACTCCGCGAAGCTCGCGGTCGAGCGGGCGGGCGCCGAGCGCGCGCAGGGCTCGTACGCCGCGTCCGACGCCTTCTTCCCCTTCCCGGACGGGCTGGAGATCCTGACGGCCGCGGGTATCAAGGCCGTGGTCCAGCCGGGCGGTTCGATGCGCGACGAGCTGGTCATCGAGGCCGCGAAGGCGGCGGGCGTCACGATGTACCTCACCGGGACCCGGCACTTCTTCCACTGAGTCCCCGGCAATACGGCGAAGGCCGCGCACCGCAGCGATGCGGTGCGCGGCCTTCGCCGTATGCGCGGCCGGTACGAGGCTACGAGGCTTCGTACCGGCCGCGGCGGCGGTCCTAGTACTGCGGGCGCTTGAAGTAGACGCCCGCGGCCGAGTTGGCCAGGCCGATCAGGATCCAGAGGCCCAGACCGAGCGAGACGCCCTGGATGACGAGCGTGAACATGAAGGGGGCGACGCCCGAGTCGTTCAGGTTGCTGAGCGTCACGATGCTGACGAGCAGGCCGCCTCCGGCGAAGAGGGTCTGGATCGATCCGAAGATGATGCCGGAGACCCGGACGCCGCCGCGGCCCTTGGCCATCTTGGCGGCGGTCAGGATCGGCCACAGCGAGATGCCGACCATGAGTATGCCGAGGACGACGAACACGCCGGCCGCGGCGGTGCCCGCGTCGCTCGCCGAGGAGCTGGAAGAGCTGGAGAACGCCGAGGCGAACAGCGCGCCGCCGACCGCGACGAGCAGGCCGCCCAGGGCCTCCAGGATGCCGAGGATCCAGAGGATGACGCGGGCGCCCTTGACGCCGCCCGGCATCGGCACGTTGGCACCCGGGTAGCCGGCCGGGCCCGGGTAGCCGGCCTGCTGCGGGTAGGCGTAGCCCTGGGGCGGAACGCCCTGGGGTGCCTGCTGCGGGTAGCCGTAACCGGGCTGGCCCTGGGGCTGCTGCTGCCCGTACGGGTTGTTCGGGTCGCCGAAACTCATCTTGGGGTGTTCCTCCGTGGAAGTGCGGGGACGCACGGCACGCTAGGAGGATTCGCTGCAAGTGGTGCGGCCCGCCCCCCGGCACTGCCCGCGGCACATCTTCCGGTCATCGTCGTGCGAACGGGGTGGACTTGTCCAGCCGCGTCGCGCCCGCCCGCCCACTCGTTGTGCAAGTGCAACGAATCGGACCGGTCGCGGGGCGGATGCGACTGGATCCGCGACCGCCTCATCCGGGAGGATGGGGCCATGACTGCCCAGATTCTCGACGGCAAGGCCACCGCAGCCGCGATCAAGTCCGAACTGACCGCCCGCGTGGCGGCGCTCAAGGCCCGGGGCATCACCCCGGGCCTCGGCACCCTGCTGGTCGGCGACGACCCGGGCAGCCGCTGGTACGTCAACGGCAAGCACAAGGACTGCGCCGAGGTCGGCATCGCCTCCATCCAGCGCGAACTGCCCGCGACGGCCTCCCAGGAGGACATCGAGGCGGTCGTGCGCGAGCTGAACGACAACCCGGAGTGCACGGGCTACATCGTCCAACTCCCGCTTCCCAAGGGAATCGACACCAACCGCGTCCTGGAGCTGATGGACCCGGCGAAGGACGCCGACGGCCTGCACCCGATGTCACTCGGCAGGCTGGTCCTGAACGAGCCGGGCCCGCTGCCGTGTACCCCGTACGGGATCGTCCAGCTGCTGCGCCACCACGGCGTGGAGATCAACGGCGCGCATGTCGTGCTCCTCGGCCGAGGCATCACGGTCGGCCGCTCCATGGGCCTGCTGCTGACCCGCAGGTCGGAGAACGCCACGGTGACGATGTGCCACACCGGCACCCGCGACCTGGCCGCCCAGCTGCGCCAGGCCGACATCATCGTCGCGGCGGCCGGTGTGCCGCACCTGGTCAAGCCGGAGGACGTGAAGCCCGGCGCGGCCGTGCTCGACGTCGGCGTCAGCCGCGACGAGAACGGCAAGATCGTCGGGGACGTGCACCCCGGGGTCGCGGACGTGGCCGGCTGGATCTCCCCGAACCCGGGCGGCGTCGGCCCGATGACCCGGGCCCAGCTCCTCGTCAACGTGGTCGAGGCCGCCGAGCGGATCGTCCCCAGTGCGGGCTGAGCGCGCGGACTCCGAGGGATCCGCGGGCTCTACGAAGCCTGCGGCGCCCTCGGGGCCGGGGGAGCCGGCCGGGTCCGCCGCGGGGCCCGCATCGGGGTCCGGAGCCGGAGCCAAGGCCGAGAAGGCCGAGGCCGCCGCCGGTGCGGCGCGCTCCCGCCGCTTCCCCTCCGTCACCCGGGACACCGCCCGCCCCGAGGGCGGCGGCCGGGCCGCGCCCGGCGGCGCGCCCGCGCCGGCCCGCCAGTGGCCGATGCTGGCGGTCCTCGCCGCCACGGCGGGCGGGCTGCTGGCCACGGCCATGGGCCACCCGCGCCTCGGCTGCCTGATGATCGGCATC
Organism: Streptomyces sp. NBC_00503; assembly: GCF_036346895.1. Lineage (NCBI taxonomy): Bacteria > Bacillati > Actinomycetota > Actinomycetes > Kitasatosporales > Streptomycetaceae > Streptomyces > Streptomyces sp. NBC_00503. The sequence goes on from NZ_CP107855.1 coordinate 4,929,184, forward strand.
GCGCTGATCGCGGCTTCGGTGCTGCGCCGGATACTGCCCTCCGTGGGCATGCTCGCGGTGCGCTCCCGGTTCACGGACATGGTCACGTACGGGCTGCTGGGCGTGGCGATCGTGCTGCTCGCGCTGGTCATGGAGCCCAAGCCGTGGCTGCACATCCCGTTCCTGGAGAGCGCGGTCCGCTTCACGGTCCGCTGACCGCCCCGCCCGCCCCGAGCACCCCGCCCGTCCCGGCGGCCGCCGCCCCGGCCGCCACCGGTGGACTTCGCGATCATTCCTGGCGATGCTCGACGTCATGAACGCGATCAAGGTTGTAGTCATCGGAGCGAACGGAACCCTCGGCCGAGCGGTTCAGGAGGCCCTGCGCGGGCGCGGTCACGAGGTCGTCACCGCCTCCCGCAAGGACGCGGACGTCCACGTGGACATCACCGATCCGGAGTCCATCCGGGCCATGTACGACACGGTGGGTCCCGTGGACGCGGTGGCGGTCGCGGCCGGCAGCGTCCCGTGGAAGCCGCTCGGCGAGCTGAGCACCCAGGACGTGCGCGCGGGCCTGGAGGGCAAGGCCGTCTCCCAGATCGAGTTGGTCCGCCAGGGCTCCGTACGGCTGCCCGCGCACGCCTCGTTCACCCTGATCACCGGCATCCTGGCCCGCGAGCCCCTGCTGACGGGATCGGTGGCCTCGCTCGTCAACGGCGCGGTGGAGGCCTTCGTACGGGCCGCGGCCATCGAACTCCCCGGCCGGCAGCGGATCAACGCCGTCAGCCCGACCGTCTTCGAGGAGTCCATGGGCATCTACGGGGACACCTTCGCGGGATTCGACGCGGTACCGGTGGCGCGGGCCGCCAACGCCTACGTCAAGTCCGTCGAAGGGCACCGGACCGGGGAGATCTTCCAGGTGTGACACACCCGCACCGGGTCCGCACCGGGGCCGCCGCGGCACCGTCCGCGCGCGGTCCGGCGGGCGCCCAGGAGAGCCTCCGACGGGCGTCCGGAGGGCGTCCTGGCACCACCCGTGTGCCACGCACCACACGGGCCGGGGGATTGGGGTGCTCCAGGGTCGGATAGCCTGACGGCGGATGTCTCTTCACGTCAAGATTTACTGGGCCACGGAGCGGCGTCCTCCCAGCACATGGGGCAGGGACGCCCCACCGCCAGCTGTCTAACGGAGAAGGCCATGACCCGCACTCCCGTGAATGTCACCGTCACCGGCGCCGCCGGCCAGATCGGCTACGCGCTGCTCTTCCGCATCGCGTCCGGCCACCTGCTCGGCGCGGACGTGCCGGTCAAGCTCCGTCTTCTGGAGATCCCCCAGGGCATGAAGGCCGCCCAGGGCACCGCCATGGAGCTCGACGACTGCGCCTTCCCGCTGCTCGCCGGCATCGACATCTTCGACGACCCGAACAAGGGTTTCGAGGGTGCCAACGTCGCGCTGCTGGTCGGCGCCCGCCCGCGCACCAAGGGCATGGAGCGCGGTGACCTGCTCTCCGCCAACGGCGGCATCTTCAAGCCGCAGGGCGCCGCGATCAACGCGCACGCCGCGGACGACATCAAGGTCCTGGTCGTGGGCAACCCGGCCAACACCAACGCGCTCATCGCGCAGGCCGCCGCCCCGGACGTACCGGCCGAGCGCTTCACCGCGATGACCCGCCTGGACCACAACCGCGCGATCTCGCAGCTGGCCGCCAAGACCGGCGCCGCCGTCTCCGACATCAAGCGCCTGACCATCTGGGGCAACCACTCGGCGACCCAGTACCCGGACATCTTCCACGCGGAGATCGCCGGCAAGAACGCCGCCGAGCTGGTCAACGACCAGGCCTGGCTGTCGGACGACTTCATCCCGACCGTCGCCAAGCGCGGCGCGGCGATCATCGAGGCCCGCGGCGCGTCCTCGGCCGCCTCGGCCGCCAACGCCGCCATCGACCACGTCCACACGTGGGTCAACGGCACCGCGGCGGGCGACTGGACCTCGATGGGCATCCCGTCGGACGGCTCCTACGGCGTGCCGGAGGGCATCATCTCCTCCTTCCCGGTCACCACCAAGGACGGCCGCTACGAGATCGTCCAGGGCCTGGACATCAACGAGTTCTCCCGTGCGCGCATCGACGCGTCCGTGGCGGAGCTCGTCGAGGAGCGCGACGCGGTGCGCGAGCTCGGCCTGATCTGAGCGCATTCAGGCTGAGCGCGTCCTGTGGGCACATCAGTCTGAGCGAATTAGTACGTACGTCGAAGCGCCCCGGCCAAACCTGGCACGGGGCGCTTTGGCGTGATTCTTTCTATCGCGGGGTGTAGGGAAAACCTAAGGTCGACCGGTGACCGAGATCCCGATTCCCCGCCGGCCCGACAGCGGCGCCTGGGGTGATCCGCCCGCCGGTCGCCCGCCGGTCCACCCCTCCCTCAGCGAAGCGGGCCGTTTCCTGTGCGCGGGCACCTACCTGGACGCCGGCTACCGCGACCGGGTCATCGACGAGCTGTACGTCCACGAGGAGCGGGTCGTCGCCCCCTCCTACGGCTACGACGCCTCCCGGGTGCTCGCCCACGCGCTGCGCGCCCGCCGCGCCGAACTCGGCTGGGCCGCCGGGGTCCTCGGAGCCTGGTTCGTCGGCTCCCTGCTCACCGGCGGCGCCCTCGCCGTACTGGTCTTCCCGTTCCTGATGCTCAGCCTGGCCGACTGGCTGCGCGGCCGCAGCGTCCCGCTGCTGCGCGCCCTCGCCCTGATCCTGCGCATCTACGTCTGGTGGATGATCGTCCTCATCCTGCTCGCCTTCGGCTTCGGCGGCCTCGCGCTGCTGAGCTCCCTCGGGAACACGGGCGGGATCCTGGGCCTGCCGTTCGCCCCGTCGGGCAGCGCCCTCAGCGGCAGCGCCACCGCCTGGTGGCTGCCCGTGGTCCTCGGCGCCGTGGCCACCGTCGTGGGACTCCAGCGCGGGTACGTCTTCCGGACCATCGCCACCGACCTCAACCCGCAGCGCTACGCCGACCACGCGGGCGACCCGGCCGAAGCCGCCCAGGGAGCCCGCTTCCAGCGGATCCGCCAGCGCATCCGGGCCGAGCAGTTCGCGCCGGTGATCATGTACGACGTCAACGACCCGTTCTGCGGGGCGGGTGATCCCTACATGCCCTGGCAGCTGTCCGTGGAACTGCGCCCGCGCGAGGACCTCGGACCCGACCGCAAGCCGGTCCCGGTCACCAACGCCCACATCCTCGGCAAGGTCGTGCCGCTGCTGGAGCGCCTGCGGGTGCCCTCGCCGCACGGTTCCCCCGAGTCGGCCGCCGCCGTCGGGGACCGGATGCGCGAACTGGTCGTGGACGAGTGCGTGTTCCTGCCCGCCGCCGGACTGCCGCACCGCGACACCGCCCAGGTCGTCCACGGCCAGTACGGCGAACAGCGGGCCGCCGCCATCGAGGAGGGCGGCGAACGACGCCGGCACTTCCTGCGGGTCCGGGTCGGCGGCTGGGACGAGAACCTCGTCGTCACCGTCTTCGTACGGGTCCACACGCAGGGCGGGATGATGATGCTGGAAGTGGCCCCGCACGTGCTGCTCCCCGTCCACGTCACCTTCCACAACGCGGACGCCGACGCCCAGCGCCACCGGAACAACAACGCGTTCGGCAAGGCCGTCTGGGCCGTGCGCAACACCCCCGGATCCATCGCGGCCTCCGTCGCCACCCTGGGCCGCGGCCTGGTCAGCTGGTGGCGGATCGCCACCGCCGGGCACGGCGGCGCCCGGCCCGAGGGGCCGCGGGTGTCGGTGCGCGACCTGGCCTCCCAGGACAACGGCTCGCTGTTCCACCTCATGGACCTCGACCGCTTCCTGAAGACCATTCAGGACCGGGTCGTCGGGGGGATCGTGCTCGCCCTGCACGAGGCGGGCTGGCACACCGAGGAGTTCGCGGCGCGGGCGGTCAACGTGGCCGAAGGCGGCACGTTCATCCAGTCGGTGAACGGCAGCACCTTCAGCGTCGGCGGCAGCAACAACACCAACACCGTCCGCCACGGCGGCGGCAGGGGCAGGGGGAGCAGCGGTGGCAACTGACGACAGCGGTACGGGGACCGGTACGGGCACGGGCGGGTCCGAGCCGTCCGTCCGGATCGGCGGAATCACCGGCAGCGCCTTCAGCATCGGGGGCAGCAACAACACCAACACCGTCCACCACGGGGACACGGCGGCCGGGGCCGTCGCACCGGAGGCGCTCCTGGAGGCGGTACTGGAGCTGCGCGCGGCCCTCGTACGGCTGCCGCGCGGCGCGGACCGGACGGCGCTCGACACCGAACTGGACGGGGTCGCCGAGGGACTGGAGGGGGCGGCGGAGATCCGCCCCGGCCTGGTCACCCGGCTGCGCGGGGCGCTGGAACGCTGGGCCCCGCTGGTGGAATCGGTCAGCGCGGCCACGGCGCTGGCCGGGCTGCTGACCTCGCTGGGGGGCTGAGCCGTGGCCTCGCAGCCGCAGGGCGCACCCCGCTGGGACCCGCAGACCCAGCGTTGGGTCTCGGACGGCCCGGCCCAGGCCTCGGCCCCGGCGCCCGCCCCGGCACCGGCACCGGCGCCGACTGCGCCCCCGACGCCCGCTCCGGGCCCGCCGCCCGGCCCCGCCCCGGGCCAGGCGTGGCCGCCAGGCGCACCTTCCGCACCTTCCGTCCCGCCCGTCCCGCCCGGTTACGCCCCGGTCCATCCCGGGCCCGGAGCCCCGTCGGGTCACCAGCCCCTGCCCCAGTACGACCCGTACCCGGGGTCCGTGCCGCCCGGGCCCGTACCGCCGGGGCCCCCGCGCCCCGACGGGCCGCGCGGCCGGTGGCTGACGCCCACGACGGCGGTGGTCGCGGTGGCCGCGCTCGCGATCGGCGCGGCGGCCGTCTGGTTCGTGGAGCGGGAGCGGGGGGACGAGCCCGTGCCCCCGGGGCTCACCGCTTCGAGCGCTCCGGCGACCGGCGACGCATCCGCCGCGCCCGCGCCCACCGGTACCGCTGCCTCCGGACCGAGCCCCAGCGCCAGTCCCACCCGTAGCCCCAGCCCCGGCGCCAGCGGCAGCACCGCGCACGAGACGGTGCGCGACGCGAAGGGCTTCACCGTCGCCGTGCCCGTCGGCTGGGTCAGGGAGGAGGCCGCCTCGGGAGTCTTCTACCGCTCGCCCGACCGCGCCTCCCTGGTCCAGATCTTCCAGGTCAGCGAGGCCGACCTGAGCCCGCTCGGAGCCGTCCAGGGCGCCTCCTCGTACCTGCGGGCCCAGACCTCCGGCTACCAGGAGATCCGGGTCGGCCCGGCACCCGGCGCCGCCGACGCCGGCGAGCTCGTCTACGAGTACGACAGCGCGGAATCGCACGGCAGGCGGCGCGGGATCGAACGGGTCTTCTTCGCGCAGGACGGCAAGAAGTGGGCCGTCCTGACGGCCGGCCCGGCCCCCGAGTGGACGCTCACCCAGGAGCACCACGCCGCCGCCCTGGCAGCCTTCCGCCCGGCCGGCTGACGCGGCCGGGAGGACCGGTCCGCCGACTACTTGTTGTACATGCCGGGGGTGTAGTGGCCCGGGGCCATGCGGTAGGTGACGCCGAAGCGGTTCCAGACGTTGATCGTCGCGATCACGGCGATCAGCTGGGTCAGCTCCTTCTCCTCGAAGTGCTTCGACGCCTTCTCGAACACCTCGTCGGGCACGAAGCCCTCCGTCAGGACCGTGACGGCCTCGGTCAGCTCGATCGCGGCGAGCTCCTTCTCGGTGTAGAAGTGCCGCGACTCCTCCCAGGCGCCGAGCAGCACGATCCGCTCGACGCTCTCGCCCGCCGCGATGGCGTCCTTCGTGTGCATGTCGAGGCAGAAGGCGCAGTGGTTGAGCTGTGAGGCGCGGATCTTGACGAGCTCGACGAGCGAGGGGTCCAGGCCCTTCTTCGCGGCGATCTCCAGGGCCAGGACCGCCTTGTAGATCTCGGGGGAGTGCTGGCCCCAGTTGCCGCGGGGGGCGTGTTCGGCGGCGAGGTCGGTGGTGTGCACGTGAGTGGTCATGAGCCCACCCTACGAAGCAGGCGGCCCGCCGGTATGGTCCATATCCATGACGGAATCCTGGGCCACTTTCGGCGCGGACCTGCACCTGGAGCTGTCCGCGGGACGCGGTCTGCGGGCCGGGCTGACCGAGGCGCTGCGCGAGGCCGCGCGCAGCGGGCGGCTCGCCCCGGGGACCCGGCTGCCCTCCTCGCGCTCGCTCGCCGCCGATCTGGGGATCGCCCGCAACACCGTCGCCGAGGCGTACGCCGAGCTCGTCGCCGAGGGCTGGCTGACGGCCCGGCAGGGCTCCGGGACCCGGGTCGCGGAACGGGCCCGGGAGCGGCGCAGCGCTCCGGCCGCGCCCGTACGGCGCCCCGTGCGCGCGAGGACCTCGTACAGCCTCTTCCCCGGCACCCCCGACCTGGGCGGCTTCCCGCGCGCGGCCTGGCTGTCGGCGGCCCGCCGGGCCCTGACCGACGCCCCCAACGAGGCCTTCGGGTACGGGGACCCGCGCGGCCGGGTGGAACTGCGCGAAGCCCTGGCCGGGTACCTGGCACGGGCCCGCGGGGTGCACGCGGACCCGGAACGGATCGTGCTGTGCTCCGGGTTCGCGCACGGGGTGATGGTGCTGGCGAAGCTGCTGCGGGCGCGCCGGGTCCGGGAGGTGGCGGTGGAGAGCTACGGGCTCGACGAGCACCGGGACCTGCTGACCGCGGCGGGGCTGCGGACCCGGCCGCTGGAGGTGGACGCGGCGGGAGCGCACACCCACTCGCTGTCCCCCGCTTCGGGCGCGGTGCTCCTCACCCCGGCGCACCAGTTCCCGACGGGCGCCGCGCTGACCCCGGTACGCAGGGCGGCGGCGGTGGACTGGGCCCGGTCCACGGGCGGGCTGATCCTGGAGGACGACTACGACGGCGAGTTCCGCTACGACCGCCAGCCGGTGGGCGCGCTGCAGGGGCTGGACCCGGGCCGGGTGGTCTACCTCGGCACGGCGAGCAAGTCCCTGGCGCCGGGGCTGCGCATGGGCTGGATGGTGGTCCCGCCCGCGCTGCTCGACGAGGTGGTCGCGGCGAAGGGCCGGACCGACTGGAGCTCCAGCGCGCTGGACCAGCTGACGCTCGCGGAGTTCATCCGGTCGGGGGCGTACGACCGGCACGTGCGCGGGATGCGGCTGCGGTACCGGCGGCGCCGGGACGAGCTGGTGGCGGCGGTCGGGGACCGGGTGGCGGTCTCCGGGATCGCGGCGGGACTCCACGCGGTCCTGGACCTGGAGCCGGGCGGGGAACGCGCGGCCCTGCGGGCAGCCGCCTGGCAGGACCTGGGCCTCCAGTCGCTGTCCTATTTCCGCCACCCGGAGGCGACGGCGGCCCCGCGCGAGGCCCTGGTCGTCGGCTTCGGCACCCCGACCCAGAGCGCCTGGTCCGCGACCCTGGCCGCGCTGGTCGCCGCGCTGCCGTGAGACCGCCTCAGGCCTCCGTCGGCCCGGACTCCTCCCCTTCCTGCGCCGGGGGCTCGCCGAAGCGGGCCAGTGCCAGGGCGCCAGCCACGGAGACAGCGAAGCCGGTGATCGCCAGCCAGGTCAGACCCTCGCGGGTGCGGTCGCCCAGCCAGGCCACGCCCACCGCCGCCGGGCCGAGGGTCTCGCCCAGCACCATCCCGGCGGTGGCCACCGTCACGGAGCCCCGCTGCAGGGCCGAGGTGAGCAGCAGGAAGGCCGAACCACCGCCCAGCAGCAGCGCGTACAGCGCCGGGTTGGACAGGGCCGACAGCGAGACCTCGTCGATGAGCCGGACCGCGACCTCCACCACCCCGAAGCCCGTCCCGGCCGCCAGGCCCAGCGCCAGCGCCCGGCTGCGGTCCGGCAGCCCGCCCGCCACGGCTCCGACCACGAGCACCAGCCCCGCCACCCCCAGCAGCCCCAGCTTCAGCGCGAGCGAACCGGCCTGGGAGCCCTCCTCTCCCGAGGACAGTCCGAGCATCACCAGCCCCCCGCACACCACCGCCACCGCGGCCCATTCCGTTCCGCTGAGCCGGACCCGCAGCAGCCGCGCCGCGACCACCGCCGTCACCGCGAGGCTGGCGGCGAGGGCGGCGCCCACCGCGTAGATGGGGAGGTGGCGCAGGGCGATGATCTGGAGGACGAAGCCGAGCCCGTCCAGGCCCAGTCCGGCGAGGTAGCGCCACTGGCGCAGCGCCCGTAGGAGCAGGGCGGTGTCGACCCCCGAGCCCGTCCCGGGCTCCGCCGCCCGCGCCGCCACCGCCTGAAGGACCGACGCCGTGCCGAAGCAGACCGCCGCACCGAGCGCGCAAACCATCCCAATGAGCACGAAGCGACTCTAGTCCCGCGGATCGGGGGACGGCCGGATTCCATCGGTCCGGGGACCCGCTCTACTCTGTCGGCAGCACAGGCCCTAGGGGGAGCAGTAGACATGGACACCAGCAGCCGCACCAAGCAGCGCCGCATGCGTTCCGGCGCCGTCGTCCTCGGAGGCATGGGCCTGCTCGCAGCCACCCTGGTGGCCTGCGGCAACAGCAGCGAACCGGACAGGCGCTGCGTCGACCGGACCACGCTGGACAAGCTCGACGACAAGTACTGCAAGACCGGCAGCGGCGGCACCACCAGCCGCGGCACGTACTACTACGGCGGCTCCGTGCGCAGCGGCAAGGCCTCCGGCGGCAGCTTCGACAAATCGGCCGTCACCCGCGGCGGCATCGGCGGGCACAAGAGCTCCGGCTCCAGCGGCGGCTGACCGAGCCCGGCCGCCCGATACCCGAGGGAACGCACACCGATGAAGCGCCACACGATCGAACCCCGCCCCGACTGGCAGAAGACCGTCGAGGAACAGGGGCTGATCTACCCGCTCACCCGCTACCCCGACGACTCCCTGCGCCCCTACTGGGACGAGAGCGCGTACTACTCCTTCTCGCTGCCCGAGGTGGAGGCGCTGGAGAACGTGGTCGAGGAGCTGCACGCCATGTGCCTGGCGGCGGCGGAGCACATCGTCGAGCACGACCGCTTCGCGGACCTCGGCATCACCGACCCGAAGCTCGCCGCGCTCATCGCCGAGTCCTGGCGGCGGCGCGCCGAACAGCCCTCGCTCTACGGCCGCTTCGACCTGCGCTACGACGGGGCCGAGGGCAGCCCCGCCAAGATGCTGGAGTACAACGCCGACACCCCGACCTCCCTGGTGGAGGCCGCCAGCCCGCAGTGGTTCTGGATGGAGGAGCGCTTCCCGGGCGCCGACCAGTGGAACTCCCTGCACGAGCGGCTGGTCGAGGCCTGGCGCCGGCAGGCGGAACTGCTGCCCCCCGGCCCGCTGCACTTCGCGCACTCCGAGACCGACGAGCTCGGCGAGGACCTGATGACGGTCGCCTACCTCCGGGAGACCGCCGAGCAGGCCGGCATCGACGCGCGGGCGCTGTCCGTCGAGAGGATCGGCTGGGACGCCCTGTCCGGCCGGTTCGTGGACGAGAAGCTGGGCTTCATCCGCGCGTGCTTCAAGCTCTACCCGTGGGAGTGGCTGGTCACCGACGAGTTCGCCCCGCAGGTGCTGGGCAGCTACGACCACGGCGGCGGCTCCGGCACCACCGCCTGGATCGAGCCGCTGTGGAAGATGCTGCTCTCCAACAAGGCGCTGCTGGCCGTCCTGTGGGAGCTCTTCCCGGAGCACCCGAACCTGCTGCCCGCCTACCTCGACGGCCCGCGCGAGCTGGCGGAGACCGGCGGTTACGCGGCGAAGCCGCTGCTGGGGCGCGAGGGCGCCGGGGTCACCCTGCATCCGGTGGGCGGCGAGCCGTTCGTGCCGGAGCCGGACGAGACGTACGTCTTCCAGGCCCTCGCCCCGCTGCCCGACTTCGACGGCAACCGGGTGGTGCTCGGCGCGTGGGTCGTCGAGGACGAGGCGGCGGGGCTCGGCATCCGCGAATCGGCGGGGCCGGTCACGGACGAGTACGCCCGCTTCCTGCCCCACGTCATTTTGTAGGCGCAGCATCTTGTAGGCGCAGCATCCTCTGAGAGGAGCCGCTATTCGGTGGCGAGGACCGACCTGAGCTGGTCCAGGCCCCAGTCCAGGTCCTCCTTGCTGATCACCAGCGGCGGTGCGATCCGGATCGTCGACCCGTGGGTGTCCTTGACCAGGACCCCGAGGTCCATCAGCTTCTCGGAGATCTCCCGGCCGGTGCCGCGCGCCGGGTCGATGTCGATGCCCGCCCACAGCCCGCGGCCCCGTACGGCGGTCACCGCACCGCCGCCGACCAGCAGGTTCAGCTCCCGGTGCAGGTGGTCGCCGAGCTCGGTGGCGCGCTGCTGGTACTCGCCGGAGCGCAGCATCGCGATGACCTCCAGGGCCACGGCGCAGGCCAGGGGGTTCCCGCCGAAGGTGGAGCCGTGCTCGCCCGGCTTGAACACGCCGAGGACGTCGCGGTCGGCGACCACCGCCGAGACGGGGACGACCCCGCCGCCCAGGGCCTTGCCGAGGATGTAGACGTCCGGGACCACTCCCTCGTGCTCGCACGCGAAGGTCTTCCCGGTCCGGCCCAGCCCCGACTGGATCTCGTCCGCCATGAAGAGGACGTTCCGCTCGCGCGTCAGTTCCCGTACGCCCTGGAGGTATCCGGCGGGCGGTACGAGGACGCCCGCCTCGCCCTGGATGGGCTCCAGGAGCACGGCGACCGTGTTGGAGGTGACGGCGTGGGAGAGCGCGGTGAGGTCCCCGTACGGGACGATCTCGAACCCGGGGGTGTAGGGCCCGAAGTGGTCGCGGGCGTCGTGGTCCGTCGAGAAGGACACGATCGTGGTGGTGCGGCCGTGGAAGTTGTCGGACGCGACCACGATCTTGGCGTGGCCGTCCGGGACGCCCTTGACCTCGTACCCCCACTTGCGGGCGGTCTTGACGGCCGTCTCCACGGCCTCCGCGCCCGTGTTCATGGGCAGCACCATCTCCTTGCCGCACAGCGCGGCCAGCTCGGTGCAGAAGTCCGCGAAGCGGTCGTGGTGGAAGGCGCGGGAGGTGAGGGTGACCCGCTCCAGCTGGGCGCGGGCGGCATCGAGGAGGCGGCGGTTGCCGTGGCCGAAGTTGAGCGCGGAGTAGCCCGCGAGCATGTCGAGGTAGCGGCGGCCCTCCACGTCCGTCATCCACGCGCCTTCGGCGGTCGCGACGACGACGGGCAGGGGGTGGTAGTTGTGCGCGCTGTGCGCGTCGGCGGAACGGATGGCATCAGCAGTTGTCGACACGGGGTCTCCGATCGTCGTTCATGGCCTGTGACGAGGGTGGCGTCACTCTGCATCCTGGGTCGTATACCGGCCGGAGAAACCTTTCTCGTGGCGCGCCCGCTAAGGTGTGCGTACGCACGGCGACTGGCGTACGGAGAACGAACTCCGGGGGAGTCGTGCGGGCACGACCGCATACAGGGCCGCTCGCCTGGGCCTCGCGGGGACGAGATCTGACATCGACCCCGGAGGAGCCGCCATGAGCGCGAGCCACCACCCCGCCCTGTTCAGCACCGACCCCGAGCTGGCGTCCTTCGTCGCCGCCGAGGAAACCCTCCAGGCGGAGACCCTGCGCCTGATCCCCAGCGAGAACTACGTGTCCGCCGCCGTGCTGGAAGCCTCCGGCACCGTGCTGCAGAACAAGTACAGCGAGGGCTACCCGGGCCGCCGCTACTACGAGGGCCAGCAGAACATCGACCGCATCGAGGCCCTGGCCGTCGAGCGGGCGAAGGGCCTCTTCGGGGTGGACCACGCGAACGTGCAGCCGTACTCCGGCTCCCCGGCCAACCTCGCCGTGTACCTGGCCTTCGCCAAGCCCGGCGACACCGTGATGGGCATGGCCCTGCCGATGGGCGGGCACCTGACCCACGGCTGGGGCGTCTCGGCGACCGGCTCCTGGTTCCGGGGCGTGCAGTACGGCGTCCAGGCGGACACCGGTCTGATCGACTACGACGCCGTACGGGAACTCGCGCTGGCCGAGCGCCCCAAGCTGATCTTCTGCGGCGGCACCGCCCTCCCGCGCACGATCGACTTCGAGGCCTTCGCCTCGATCGCCAAGGAGGCGGGCTCGATCCTCGTCGCCGACGTCGCGCACATCGCGGGCCTGATCGCGGGCGGCGCGCACCCCTCCCCGGCCGGCCACGTGGACGTCATCTCCACCACCACCCACAAGACCCTGCGCGGCCCGCGCGGCGCGATGCTGATGTGCCGCGAGGAGCACGCGAAGGCCATCGACAAGGCGGTCTTCCCGGGCCTCCAGGGCGGCCCGCACAACCAGACCACGGCCGGTATCGCCGTGGCCCTCCACGAGGCGGCGCAGCCCTCCTTCGTCTCGTACGCCCACGCGGTCGTCGCCAATGCCAAGGCGCTGGCCGCGGCACTGCTGGCCCAGGGCTTCGACCTGGTCTCCGGCGGCACGGACAACCACCTGATCCTGATGGACCTGACCTCGCGCGGGGTCCCGGGCAAGATCGCGGCGAAGGCGCTGGACCGGGCGGGCATCGTCGTGAACTACAACACGGTGCCCTTCGACCCGCGCAAGCCCTTCGACCCGTCGGGGATCCGGATCGGTACGCCGTCGCTGACGTCGCGGGGTCTGTCGACCGAGCACATGCCGGTGGTCGCCGACTGGATCTCGCGTGCGGTGTCCGCGGCCGCGGACGGGGACGAGCAGGCCCTGGCCGCGATCCGCGCGGAGGTCTCGGACCTGATGGCCGCCTTCCCGGCCCCGGGGCTCCCGCTGGCGTAGCGACGCGGTGGAGGGGGCGGGGCCCTGCGGGGCTCGTCCCCGACCCGCCCTTCCACCGTTCCCCGGGCTCCGCCCGGACCCGGTCCTCAAACGCCGGACGGGCTGGAATATGCCGCGCAGCGGCAATTCCGGCCCCGCCGGGCAATTCGAGCCCCCGCAGGGGAAAATCCAGCCTCGCCGGCGTTTGAGGCGCGGGGTCCGGGGCGGAGCCCCGGGAGGCCGGCCGGGCCGGGCAAGATCCGGTCAAAGGCGGGCCCGAGCCCGTCATCGCACCTGAGAGAATGAAGCCATGGCTTCTGATCGTCCCCGCGCGCTCTCCGGTATCCAGCCCACCTCCGGTTCGTTCCACCTCGGGAACTACCTCGGAGCGATCCGCCAGTACGTCGCCCTACAGGAGACGCACGACGCGTTCTACATGGTCGTCGACCTGCACGCGATCACCATGCCGCAGGATCCCAAGGACCTGCGCGCGAACACCCGGCTCTCCGCCGCGCAGCTGCTCGCCGCCGGCCTGGACCCCGAGCGCTGCACGCTCTTCATCCAGAGCCACGTGCCCGAGCACGCCCAGCTCGGCTGGGTCATGAACTGCATCACCGGCTTCGGCGAGGCCAGCCGGATGACCCAGTTCAAGGACAAGTCCGCCAAGGGCGGCGCCAACAACGCCACCGTCGGCCTGTTCACGTACCCGATCCTGCAGGTCGCCGACATCCTGCTCTACCAGGCGAACGCCGTCCCGGTCGGCGAGGACCAGCGCCAGCACATCGAGCTGACCCGCGACCTGGCCGAGCGCTTCAACCAGCGCTTCGGCAAGACCTTCACGCTGCCCGCGCCGCACATCGTCAAGGAGGTCGCGAAGATCTACGACCTCCAGGACCCGGCGATCAAGATGTCGAAGTCGGCGTCGTCCCCCAAGGGCCTGATCAACCTCCTCGACGAGCCCAAGGCCACCGAGAAGAAGATCAAGAGCGCCGTCACGGACACCGAGGCCGTCGTCCGCTTCGACCCGGTGGAGAAGCCCGGCGTCAGCAATCTGCTCACGATCTTCTCCACCCTCACGGGTGAGTCGGTCGCCGCGCTGGAGACCGCGTACGAGGGCAAGGGCTACGGCGCGCTCAAGACCGATCTCGCCGGAGTGATGGTCGATTTCGTCACACCGTTCAAGCAGCGCACCCAGGAGTACCTGGACGACCCGGAGACCCTGGACAACCTGCTGGCCAAGGGCGCGGAGAAGGCTCGCGCGGTCGCGTCGGAGACTCTGGCGCAGGCTTACGACCACCTCGGATTCCTGCCCGCGAAGCACTGAGACGCACGGAAGAGGAAGAGGGCCCTGGCGATCCGGGGGGTGCTGCCGCCACACTGGTGCGGCAGCACCCGCTCGGCCCACAGGCCGCGCACCGACGACGCACAGGAACGACAGGCGGAGGAGAGATTCGTGGGGACCGTAACGCTCGGCGTTTCGATCGCGGTCCCGGAGCCGTACGGCAGCAGCCTCCAGGAGCTGCGCGCGGGCTTCGGGGACGCCGCCGCGCACGGCATTCCCACGCACGTCACCCTCCTGCCGCCGACGGAGGTGGCCGCGGAGCGGCTGCCGGAGATCCGCGCCCACCTGGCCGAGGTCGCAGCCGCCGGACGGCCCTTCCCGATGCGGCTGGCCGGCACGGGAACCTTCCGGCCCCTCTCGCCGGTCGTCTTCGTCCAGGTCGTCGAGGGCGGCACGGGCTGCACCCGGCTCCAGGGCCGGGTCCGCGACGAGCAGGGGCCGCTCAGCCGGGAGCTGGCGTTCCCGTACCACCCGCACGTCACGGTCGCCCACGGGATCTCCGAGGAGGCGATGGACCTGGCGTTCAGCACCCTCGCGGACTATGCGGCGGAGTGGACCTGCGGCGGTTTCGCCCTCTACGAGCAGGGCTCGGACGGGGTCTGGCGCAAGCTGCGGGAGTATCCGTTCGGGGGCGGCGCACCGGGCGTTCCGGCGCAGCTGGGCTCGGCGACCGACAGCCCGGCGGCCGCCGCGGGCGAGGCGACCGTACGCCGTTCCTGACGCAGGAACCGGAACCGGAAGCTGATCCTTCGCAGGATCAGGGCGTGGAACGGCCGAGCCGTCGGGCGAAAAGTCACAATCGACGACCGTAGTCCCCAATTGCGGCAATCCCGGCTATTTCCGACAGCTCATTTACGGTGACGGCATGGACTGGCTGACGAAAATCCCGGTGATCGGGACCCTGATGTCCGCGCTGATGCGGACCCACCTGTGGCGTTCGTACCAGCGGCTCGACCGGGTGCACTGGGGCCGGCTCGCCGCCGCGATCACCTTCATCAGCTTCGTCGCGCTCTTCCCCCTGATCACCGTGGCCGCCGCGATCGGCGCGGCGCTGCTCAGCCAGGACCAGCTCGACCGGCTCCAGAAGAACCTCGCCGAGCAGGTGCCCGGCATCTCCGACCAGCTCGACATCAACGCGCTGGTCGCGAACGCCGGCACGGTCGGGCTGGTGGCCGCCGGAATCCTGCTCTTCACCGGCATCGGCTGGGTCGGCTCGATGCGCGGCTGCCTGCGCGCCGTATGGGACAAGGACGACGAGGACGAGGGAAACCCCATCGTCCGCAAGGGCAAGGACGCCCTGGTCCTCATCGGCCTCGGCGGGGCGGTCCTGGCCTCGGCCGCGGCCTCGATCGTCGGCTCCAGCCTGGTCGGCAAGGCCGGCAACTGGATCGGCCTGCCGCGTGACGGAGTCGGCGGCGGCCTGCTGCGCACCGCGGCCTTCCTCGTCGGCGTCCTGGCCGCCTTCCTGCTGCTGCTCTACGTCCTGACCCTGCTCCCGGGCGTCGAACCCCCGCGCGGCCGCCTGATCCAGGCGGCCCTGATCGGCGCGGCCGGCTTCGAGCTGCTGAAACTGCTGCTCAGCGGCTACATGCGGGAGGTGGCCACGAAGAGCATGTACGGGGCCTTCGGTGTGCCGATCGCCCTGCTGATCTGGATCAACCTGACGGCGAAGCTGCTGCTGTTCTGCGCGGCCTGGACGGCGAGCCGCGACGACGCGGACGGCGACGGGGTCGAGGACCCGGAGCCGGGGCCCGTCCCGGAGCCGGAGCCCGTCCCGGAGCCTGAGCCCGCCCCGGAGGCGGATCCGGGGAAGTCCGGGCCGGGGACGGTCCCGGCGGCCGGCTGATCCCGGATCCGGCTCCGTGGCCGGTCGGCTCTACGGGGCCTCGCGGCCCGGGGCGCGGCGGCCGCGGCCTCGCGGCAGACGCCGGTTGAGCACGTAGGCCCCGCCGCCCACCACCGCCAGCACCCCGCCCGCGATGCCGAGGGCGGTGGCGACCCCGCTGCTGCCGGAGCCGCCGGCCGCCGAGGGGTTGTTCTCGTGGGACTGGGCCGGGGAGCCGTGGGACGTGGTGTCGGCGCTCTTCGGCGGCACCAGCTCACCCACCGGCTTGACCTTCCCGACCGCCGCGAAACCCCAGTCCAGCAGGTCGGCGGTCTCCTCGTACACGGAGTTCGCGCCGCCGGTGCCCGGGTTCATCACGGTGACCAGCAGCTTCTTGTCGCCGCGCTGGGCGGCGCCGGTGAAGGTGGAGCCGGCCATGGTGGTGTTGCCGTTCTTCACCCCGGCGATGCCCTTGTAGGGGGAGAGGCCGCCCGCACCCGTCATCAGCCGGTTGGTGTTCTGGATCTCGAAGGTCTCGCGCGGCTTCCCGGCCTCCTGCTTGCCGGGGAACTTCGCGCTCGCCGTGCCGCAGTACTCCCGGAAGTCCGCCTTCTGCAGGCCGGAGCGGGCGATGAGGGTGAGGTCGTAGGCGCTGGAGACCTGGCCCGGAGCGTCGTAGCCGTCCGGTGAGATCACGTGGGTGTCCAGTGCCTGGAGCTCCTCGGCGTGCGCCTGCATGTCCTTGACGGTCTTCTCGACGCCGCCGTTCATGGCCGAAAGTACGTGCACGGCGTCGTTCCCGGAGCGCAGGAACACCCCGAGCCACAGGTCGTGGACGCTGTATTCGGTGTCCTCCTTGACGCCGACCAGGCTGGAACCGGCGCCGACCCCCGACAGCTCCTGCTCGGTGACCTTGTGGACCGTCTCCTTGGGCAGGGTCGGCAGGACGGTGTCCGCGAAGAGCATCTTCATGGTGGAGGCCGGGGGGAGCCGCCAGTGCGCGTTGTGCGCCGCCAGGACCTCACCGGTCTCGGCGTCGGCCACGATCCAGGAGCGGCCCGTCAGGTTCGCCGGCAGGGCGGGCGCGCCGGGCAACAGGTTGACCTGCGTACCGGGCTGCCCGAGCGAGGCTCCGCCGACCGTCGACATCGAGGCGGGCGGCGCGGGCGCCTTGGCCGGCTGCCCCTTCCCGTCGGCCGGCGGCGTCGGCGAGGGCGTCGGCGCGGCGTGCGCGGGCGACACGAACAGAGCCGGGAGCAGCAGCGCGGGCAGTGCGGCGGAAAGGACCGTCAACGCGGTCTTCTTGGCAGACACGCAGGTGAAAGTACATCCCGATGCTGTGACCACCGGCACGGACCGGCCAACCCGCCGCAACCACCGCCGGGACAGCCCACCCCGGCGCGGCCGTCCTGGGGACGAAACCGATACTGAGCTCATGAAACTCAGCCGCGCCGCTTCCTGGTTCCTGCTCGCCTTCGGAGTGTGGAGCTGGTTCATCTGGGTGTCTTTCGTCCGGAACCTGTGGAAGGACGGCAGCGGTCTGGCATTCGACGAGGCAGGGAGCCCGACCGCGTACTTCTGGGTCCACCTTCTCCTGGCGGTGGCGTCCTTTCTCCTGGGGACGGCCGTCGGAGTGATCGGGTTGCGCGGGGTGAGGGCGCTGCGGCGCGAATCACGTCAGGGGCCGGACGCGTGACGATCCTCCTGTTCGCGGCCGTAGCCCTGGTCGTACTGGCCCTCCTGGTCCTGGTGCACCGCTGGCTCTGGACCCGCCTGGTCCGCGACACCACCGCCCCGGGCAGCCGTACCCGCCGCGCGGGCACGGCCCTGGCTTTCGCCCTGCCGCTGCTCGCGGTGGCCGCCCTGGTCGCCGGCCGTGCGGGAGTCCCCTTCTGGCTCCAGCGCACGGTCGCCTGGCCGGGCTTCATGTGGCTGGCGGTGCTGCTGTACCTGTCGATGGCGATGCTGGTCGCGGAGCCGATCCGTGCGGTGTGGCTCCGCCGGTCGACCGCGGCCACCCCGCCGGCCGCGGATGATGCCGCCGGGGGCGCGGCCCGGACGGGGGCTGGGGCGGAGCCCCGCCTCGCGGCGGAGCCGCACGATCCGGCGCGGCGGGAAGGGGTGGGGAGGGGAACCGCGCCGCAGGCCACGCTCGCAGCCCCCGCCGCGCCCACGGCCCCCGCAGCGCCCGCCGAGCCCGCCCCCGCCGGGCAGACCCCCGAGCCCCCCTCGGCCCTCAGCCGCCGCCGCTTCGCGCGGACCGTGGCCGGGGCCGCCGGCGCCGCCGCGGTCGGCACCGTCGGGTACGGCACCTACGGAGTCCTGCGCGGCCCCCGCGTGAAGCGGGTCCAGGTGCCCCTGGCGAAGCTGCCCCGCGCCGGGCACGGCTTCCGCATCGCGGTGGTCAGCGACATCCACCTCGGCCCGATCCTCGGCCGCGCCCACACCGCCCGGATCGTCGAGACCATCAACCGGACCCAGCCCGACCTCATCGCCGTGGTCGGTGACCTCGTCGACGGCACCGTGCACGACCTCGGGCCGGCCGCCGAGCCGCTCAGGCACCTGCGCGCGCGGCACGGCTCGTACTTCGTCACCGGCAACCACGAGTACTTCTCCGGCGCCGCCCCGTGGGTGGAGCACGTCCGCGAGCTCGGCCTCATGCCCCTGGAGAACGCCCGCCGCCCGCTGCCGTACTTCGACCTGGCCGGGGTCAACGACGTCGCGGGGGAGAGCGAGGGCCAGGGTCCCGATTTCGAGGCGGCCCTCGGGGACCGCGACCGGGCCCGTACCGCCGTGCTCCTCGCCCACCAGCCCATCGTGATCGACGAGGCCGTCCGGCACGGGGTCGACCTCCAGCTGTCCGGGCACACCCACGGCGGCCAGCTGTGGCCCGGCAACTACATCGCCGAGCTCGCCAATCCCACCGTCGCCGGGCTGGAGCGCTACGGCGACACCCAGCTGTACGTATCGCGCGGCGCCGGGGCCTGGGGGCCGCCGGTCCGGGTCGGAGCCCCGTCGGACATCACAATCGTCGAACTCGTGTCATATCAGGCTTGACTTACCTCAATCGTTAGCGACCCGCCGTGAATCGGCCTTCCCGAGGCCGAAATTCCATGATGGGATGACCGATAATCGGATAGTCGGTCGTGCGCAGCGGTGTACGGCCACATGGGGTGGGGTCAAGGATGTTGCGGTCTGTCCGCTCGAAAGTCATCGCGACCGGGCTGGGCCTGGCCGTCGCCGGAGTCGCCACCTGGCAGCTGCTGCCGCAGGACGCGGGCGGCGGCAAGGCGATCCGTGTCGGCACGAGCGACGTGGTCTCCTCCCTCGACCCCGCCGGGGCGTACGACGCCGGCTCCTGGGCCCTGTTCAGCAACGTCTACCAGTCGCTGCTGACCATCCGGTCCGGTTCGGACACCCCGGTGCCCGACGCGGCCTCCGCCTGCAAGTTCGTCGGCGAGAAGCTCAGCACGTACCAGTGCGAGCTGCGCCCCGACCTGAAGTTCGCCTCCGGCCGCGCGGTCACCGCCGAGGACGTCAAGTACTCCTTCGACCGGATCAAGGCGATCAACTCCGACCAGGGTCCGGCGCCGCTGTTCAACACCCTGGACTCGGTCAAGGCCGAGGGCAACACGGTCACCTTCAACCTCTCCGCGGGCGACGCCACCTTCCCGTTCAAGATCGCGACGGGCGCCGCCTCGATCGTGGACAAGGACAAGTACCCGGCCAAGGCCCTGCGCGAGGGCAACAAGGCCGACGGCTCCGGCCCGTTCACCCTCGGCGCCTACGTGCCGGGCACCAGCGCCGAGCTCAAGCCGAACGCCTCGTACAAGGGCCAGGGCAAGATCTCCAAGACGTCCGTCACCGTCCGGTACTACAAGGACTCCAAGGAGCTCGAGCAGGCCTGGAACGACCACGGGATCGAGGTCGCCCACCGCGACATGCCCCCGGCCACCCTCGCGGCCCTCAACCCGGGCCTGAAGGACACCCGCTACGAGGCCACGGGCGGCACCGAGACCCGCAGCATGGTCTTCAACGTCCGCGCCGGCTCCCCGGCGGCGCAGCCCGCCGTCCGCCAGGCCGTCGCCGCGGTCCTGGACCGCCCCAAGGTGGCGGGCGAGGTCTACAAGGGCACGGTCACCCCGCTCTTCTCGCTGGTTCCGGCCGGCATCGCCGCGCACAGCACGCCCTTCTTCGACGCGTGGCCGACGCCCAACGGGCTCACCGCGAAGAAGCTCCTCAAGGACGCCGGGATCACCGCCCCGGTCACGATCAACCTCGGGGTCAACGTGCGCGGCGCGAACATCGCCGAGGCCGAGGAGATCAAGAAGCAGCTGGAGTCCACCGGCCTGTTCCACCTGAACATCAAGCAGGTCGAGGTGTGGGCCGACTTCCAGAAGGGGTACGCGGCCGGCGAGTTCGACGCCTACACGATCGGCTGGATCGCGGACTTCCCGGACGCGGACAACTTCCTCGCCCCGCTCGTCGGCGCCGACTCCTCGATGAACAACGGCTTCTCGAACAAGGCCGTCGACGACCTCATCACCCGCACCCAGTCCTTCTCGGACCGGGCCGGCGCGGCCAACGACTTCCGCGAGCTCCAGAAGCTCGTCGCCCAGGACGTCCCGATGCTGCCGATCTGGCAGAAGAAGGACTACGTGATGTCCCGCGAGGCCGTCACCGGCGCGCAGTTCCTCTCGGACGGCACGGGCGTCTGGCGCCTGTGGGAGCTCAACTGGCTGTAACGGCCGTACGGGGCTCCGTGCGAGCACGGGGCCCCGGCGCGATCCGAACAGACACTCCCTAGACCTCCGGACCGGGCTCGGGGCCCGCGTCCGGGTCCGAGGCCCGCCTGCGGGAGCCGGACTTGCCCGACACGGCCTTCTCGGCCATGCCCGGCAGGAAGTCCGTGAACAGTTCGTGGACCTCGCGCACCAGCGGGCGCAGCACCCGGAACCGGGCCAGGATGATGCCCCGCGTCGTCAGCTGCGCGCCGCGCTGGGCGAGCCGCCGGGTCTTCTCGCTGTTCGGGGAACGGTCGAAGACCCAGTAGAGGACCAGGCCCATCTGCGAGAGCCACATCAGCTCCGGCAGCACGTCGGCCAGTTCGTCCGGAACCTTGGTCTTCGCGCCGGCCAGCACCTCGCGGTGCATGTCGATGGCCTGGTTGCGGGCCGCTTCCGATTCCGGGGAGAAGGGGCTGAGCGGGCTCTCCGGGTCCGCCGCGTTCTTGAAGAACTGCGAGGCGAACTCGTGGTAGGGCGCCGCGATGTCCAGCCAGCTGGTCAGCACGCCCGCGAGCCGCTTCTGGAGATCGGTCTCGTTGTCCAGGATCGGCCGGACCGCCGCCAGGTGGGCGGCGCCGATCCGGTCGTAGAACCCCTGGACCAGGTGTTCCTTCGACTCGAAGTAGTAGTAGGCGTTGCCGACCGATACCCCGGCCTCCTTCGCGATACCGCGCATCGTCGTCTTGTCGAACCCGCGCTCCTGGAAGAGGCGGAGCGCGGTTTCGAGGATGAGAGTGCGGGTCTGCTCGCTCTTGGGAGCCTTCTGATCAGTCACGGTGTATGACCCTATCGGGGTACGGGGCAGTGGTCGTCACAGGCCGGTTCCTCGGGGTCCTGCCCGGTGGCGGCGGCCGCGTCCCCCGAGTCGTCCCGTACGGCCTCCCGCCACTTGGACGCGGTGTACATGACGGCCTTGGCGAAGGGCCGGCCGGCCGGTGTGGCCAGCCAGTTCGCCTTCGGCCGGTGCTCGGTCAGCGCCCACAGGCAGACGATGAAGGCGTCCGTCCCGGTCCACACCTGGCCGGAGTCCCCGATGACGGTGATCTCCTGGAGCGTCGCGGCGTGGTCGAGCTGCGGGTACCGCTGCTGGGCCTCGGCCGAGGCCGCGGGCACGAGCCGCAGTGGGACCAGCCAGCGCTGTGAGAGCAGCCAGTGCCGGATGTGGACACAGAGCGGGCAGTTCGCGTCGTACAGCACCGTCAGGTACCGGGTCGCGGTGGTGGTCATCGGGATCAGCCCCGGGTGGGAGCGGGCCAGCCCTGGGGGGCGCCCGGCGTGGTCCAGCCCTGCGGGGGGAGCGGCGGGGTGTGCTGGCGCTCCATGATTCCGCGGCGGCGCATCTTGTTCAGCACCCAGACGTTGCTGAGGTGCATGAAGCCGAGGACCAGGAGGACGACGCCGAGCTTGACCGAGAGCGCCTCGAAGAGCCCGCGGGCCGCGACGATCTCCTCGGCCGACCGCAGGTAGAGGGTCACGAAGCCGATGTTGACGAGGTAGAACCCGACGACCAGGAGCTGGTTGACGGCGTCCGCGAGCTTCTCGTTCCCCTGCAGGACGTCGGCGATGAAGATGCGGCCGTTGCGGCTGAGCGTGCGGGCCACCCAGACGGTGAGTCCGATGCTTACGAGCAGGTAGATGACGTACGCGACCACGGTGAGGTCCATTGCCCTCAGCCCCCTTGAACATGTTCAACTGCTGACGTCACTGACTGTAGAGCAGGTTTTGAACAGGTTCAAGCGAACCGTTCCCGTCGGGCCGGACCGGATTAACTCCGGGGCGCCGGTCGGCCGTTCACGCGCCTCTGGTATTTCTTCGAGCCATGAAGAAGATCACCCGCCGGCATGCCTTGGGCATAGCTGCCGGCGCAACCACCGCTCTCGGGCTGACCGCCTGCACGTCCAAGTCGGCCGGCTCCCCGGCGGCCGGGGCGTCCGGCTCCCCGGCGTCCGGCTCGCCCGCTTCCATACCTGCCGGCGGCATCGACGAGGTCTTCGAGGGCCGCCGCATCCAGATCGCTCTCGGCGCGGGCGGCCACCACGGCGTCGGCGTGCCCACCGTCAAGATCGACGGCAACGAACTGCACATCATGCCCAATGCGGACGGCACCTGGGTCAGCGTCGTCAACCACTACCAGACGTATCCGAATCCAGTGGAGGCCGCCCGCGCAGCCATCCGCGACCTCCAGGGCGCAGCCCTCGTTCCGTTCGCACCGAAGGGCGGCGTCGCCGTATGACCGTCCGCAAGAGCCAGGCCAAGCTCACCGCCGAGGAGAAGCGCGCCTTCACCAACGCGCTGCTCGAACTCAAGCGGACGGGCGTCTACGACCGGTACGTCGATGCCCACAACGCCTTCCTGATGAACGACTCCGACCTCGGCACCCGGGTCGGTCACCGCGCTCCCTCCTTCCTCCCCTGGCACCGGCGCTTCCTGCTCGGCTTCGAAGCCCAGTTGCAGAAGGTGGATCCGAAGGTCTCGCTCCCGTACTGGGACTGGACCGTCGACCGGACCCCCAGCTCCTCCCTCTGGGCCGCGGACTTCATGGGCGGCACCAGCCGGGCACGGGACGGGCAGGTACTCGACGGGCCCTTCTCCTACGGGGCGGGCAAGTGGCCCATCACCGTGGGAGTGGACCAGCGCCAGTACCTGCGGCGCACCCTCGGCGCGGGCGTACCCGAGCTGCCGACCAAGGCGGAGGTGAACGCCGTCCTCGCCATGCCCGAGTACGACGCGGCCCCTTGGAACAGCACCTCCAACGGCTTCCGCAACCACCTCGAAGGCTGGCGCGGCGCAAACCTCCACAACCGCGTCCACGTATGGATCGGTGGCCACATGGCCACCGCGGCATCCCCCAACGACCCGGTCTTCTGGATGCACCATGCCTTCATCGACATGCTCTGGGCCGAATGGCAGCGGCGGAACCCGAAGTCCACGTACCTGCCCGCCACTGCGACAAAGGACGTGGTCGACCTGCACGGCGTCATGTCGCCGTGGACGGACGTGACCCCGGCCGACATGCTGGACCACCGCAAGTTCTACACCTTCGACACGGAAGGGGCCCCCGCCGCCGGCTAGGGGCCGTCCTACCGGGTCGCCCCCAGGGCCCGGGGCCCCGGGGTCGGGTCACATGCTCAGCGCGCGGGCCTGGTTGAGCTGGCTCATCACCCACATGTACGTGCCCGGGTCCACGGCCGGGATCATCGTGGAGTGGTGGCGGCCGCCGCTGTTCACCGTGATCTGGATGTAGCCCGTCGTGCGGCGCTCCTTCATCAGGAGGAAGAGCAGGCCGAGCAGGCAGAACAGGAAGAAGATGACGGCCAGCACGATCGCGTGCGCCGGGATCTTCTCCTCCGTCCGGGAGAAGTCCGTGGCGTTCCAGATGGCGCCCCTGAGCGGCATGTTGCCCGACGGGGTGATGATCTGGTCCCCGGCGATGGTGATGTCGCCCAGCGAGAGCCCGGCCGCCGCGTACCCCGCGGAGGGCATCGGGGGCATCGGCGCCGTCATGCCCGCGCCGCCGATGGTCGGCTGGTAGGCCGGGGGCTGCGGGTACCCGTATCCGGGCTGCGACGGGTCGGCCGGCGGGTAGCCGTAGCCGGGCTGGGGCGGCCCGGCCGACGGGTAGCCGTATCCGGGCTGCGCCGGGGCGCCGTAACTCGGCGTGCCGGGACCCCACTTGTTGTCTCCCTGACCGCCAACCTGGTTCGGGTCGCCCGCGTACGGATTCGGCTGCTGCTCACTCATGATGTCGATCCTTACACAGCCTTCCCCGGGCCAGTAGGCCGATTGTCAGTGCCCCCTCCTAATCTCCTGGCATGGGAAGCGTGATCTTCGTCGACGAGACGACTGCCGGGGGCCGTGGTGACGGCTGGGGGATGGAAATCACCGAAGAGAGGCTCGCGCTGCGCGAGTTGATCCGAAGGCGGATATTTCAGGAAGTGGCCGAGGCCAAGGCGGCGCGGTCCAGGCCGGCAGCGGCCCCGGCCGCGGCCGGGAGCCGGCTCGTGCGCCCTGCCGAGGCGGACGGCCCGGTCGATCCGCAGGCGCAGACCGAGGCGGCCCTCGCCGCCTTCGGGCGCAACGGCTTCCTCGTCCTGGTGGGGGAGCGCCAGATCACGGACCTGGACGAGGAAATCGACCTCCCGCTCGGCACCGAGGTCACCTTTCTCAAGCTCGTCGCCCTGGTGGGTGGCTGACATGGCGGCCGACCCCGACGAAGCGACCCGGCAGGCCTTCGAGCAGCTGGGGCGGACCTATTGCACCTACGGTGGCAGCTGGTCGGCCCGGGTGCACGGCTGGCTCGCCGCCGGGCGGACTGTCCCGGACGCTGCGCTCGCCACCCTGCGGCGCAGCGTGCTGATCTCCTACAGCGACCCTGATCGTCGGCATGGCACCGGTGAACGCGTTCCGCCGTATTTCGCAATGAAAGCCAAGCGAACGTGCAGGTTGCAGACAACATGACGACCGCTTCTGGCATCGGGATTCGGCTCCCATTGAGGTGGCACGAACCAACGCTATCGTCGGGATTGTGAGTGAACGGGCGGCAGTGAAACGGCGGTTCGGGCACCGTGCCCGGCTCGCGCTGTCGCCTGCCAGGGTTCGCAAGGCGGATGATCAGGCGCATGCGGCCCGCACCATGTGGAACCTGCTGCATGCCTGGTGGCGGATGATGCCGAAGGAGAAGCGGACGCTTGCGAATGCGGACGCCGCGATCCGCCAGGCTCGTGAGGACATCGACTTCCTGGCTGTTCTTCCGGCGCAGGCCGCGCAAGCGGTACTGAAGACGTACTTCCAGGCGTGGAAGAACTGCTGGGAGGGCCGTGCGGGCGCCCCGGACTTCAAGGGCCGGGTCCGCACGGTGATGTCTGTAGACGTACCGCAGGGCCGGGATCTGAACATCGTCCGCGTGCACCGCAGGTGGGGCATGGTCAACCTGCCGAAGATCGGCCGGGTCCGCTTCCGGTGGACCAAAGACCTGCCCGTGGGCAAGCGTGCCAACGGGGAGAACCGGATCACCGGGGCGCGGCTGATCAGGGACGTCCTCGGCTGGCACATTGCCTTCCGCATCCAGACCCTGGAGGTCCAGCCGGAGCCGCACCATGGGCCGGATGTCGGTATCGACGTGGGTGTCACCGTGCCCATCGCGCTGTCGGACGGTGAGACGTACGAGCACGGCGAATGGCTGACCGACAAGGAGCAGGCAAAGCTGCTGGACCTGGAGCAGCGGGCCGCACGGCGTAAGCAGCACCGTAAGCCCGGCGAGCACACCAGCCGTCGACTGCACCGCACCTACGACCAGATCGCAGGGCTCCGCGCGAAAGCCAAGCGCAGGGCTCTGGACTGGCAGCACCAGACGACCACCGCCATCGCCCGCACCTACGGCACCGTCGTGGTCGAAGCACTCACCATCACGAACATGGTCAAGTCCGCCAAGGGCACGGTGGACCAGCCGGGCAGGAACGTCGCCCAGAAGTCCGGGCTGAACCGCGCGATCAGCGGGGAGGCGTGGGGTCGGACGGTCATCATGCTGACGTACAAGACCGTCCGGCGCGGCGGCACCCTGCACAAGGTCCCCGCCCCCGGCACCAGCCTGCGCTGCTCGGCGTGCGGGTTCACCACGCCCGGGAGCAGGGAGTCCCAGGCCGTGTTCGCGTGCAAGAACCCGGACTGCGGATGGGCCGGGAATGCCGACCACAACGCGGCCCGCAACGTCCTGCACCTGTACCGGATGGGCCTCGCGCTCATCCCGGCTGCCGGGAGGGCAGTCGTCAGGCGCGCCAAGCGCGTCAAGCCCGCCACCGCAAGGTAGGCAGGAATCTCCCGGCTTCAACCGGGAGAGCACTTCAACCGATCGACGCCCCGGAGAACTCCGCCAGCACCTACGGCGGCGAGTACCGCATGTGGCTGCGCGACGGCCGGGCACCGGTCGACCCGCTCCCGCTCACCGAGATACCCGAGCTCGTGCTCAGCGAGGTGCTGCGCGACGTGGACCTGTTCGTCGGGGTCGCCAGCGTGGGCAACGATCCCACCTGGTCCGACGGCGGTCCCGAGGGCCGCTTCCGGGAGTACTGGACCTCGTACGGCTTCGGCGAGCTCGGCCAGAGCGCCGAGACCCGGCGGACGCTGCTGGAGCGGCTGGTGCCGAGGCTGGCGATCGCGGACCGCTGCCACGTCGAGGGCAGGTTCCTGCACGTCCGGGGCGAGCTGCGCAGGTACAAGATCCACCTCGGCTCCGGCAACATCCTGATGGAGCCGAACGACCAGTACCTGTGCATCGTGCCCAAGGCCGGCGCCTCCCCGGACGCGGGCTACCTGCCCTACGAGGGCGACCGGACCCTGGCGGTCGTCCTCAGCAAGGCGATGCTGCTGGCCGACGACACGGCCATCACCGACCCGACGATCACCAGCCAGATCCGCCGGGGCTGAGAGGGCGGGGCTGAGACGGCGGCGCCGATACGCCGAAGGCCCCGCGCCCGGTGCGAACACCGGGCGCGGGGCCCTCGTACGACTGACTACGACGGGATCAGAAGCGGCGCGTGATGAGGGCGCGCTTCACTTCCTGGATCGCCTTCGTGACCTCGATGCCGCGGGGGCACGCGTCGGTGCAGTTGAAGGTCGTGCGGCAGCGCCACACGCCGTCCTTGTCGTTCAGGATCTCGAGGCGCTGCTCGCCGGCCTCGTCACGCGAGTCGAAGATGAAGCGGTGCGCGTTGACGATCGCCGCCGGGCCGAAGTACTGGCCGTCGTTCCAGAACACCGGGCACGAGGACGTGCACGCGGCGCACAGGATGCACTTGGTGGTGTCGTCGAAGCGCTCGCGGTCCTCGGCGGACTGCAGGCGCTCGCGCGTCGGCTCGTTGCCCTTGGTGACCAGGAACGGCATGACGTCCCGGTACGCCTGGAAGAAGGGCTCCATGTCGACGACGAGGTCCTTCATCACGGTGAGGCCCTTGATGGCCTCGACCGTGATCGGCTTCTCCGGGTTGATGTCCTTGATCAGCGTCTTGCAGGCGAGCCTGTTCTTGCCGTTGATCCGCATCGCGTCGGAGCCGCAGATGCCGTGCGCGCACGACCGGCGGAAGGTCAGCGTGCCGTCGAGGTCCCACTTGATCTTGTGGAGACCGTCGAGCACGCGCTCCTTCGGGTCGATCTCGATCTGGAAGTCCTGCCACTGCGACTCGTCCGAGATCTCGGGGTTGAAGCGGCGGATCCGGAACGTGACCGTGATGAACGGCGAAGCGGCGGCCGCCGCCTCCATCTGGTCCGTCTTGGACATGGTCGGGGTGGCCATCAGTACTTACGCTCCATCGGCTGGTAGCGGGTGACGACGACGGGCTTGTAGTCCAGGCGGACCGAGTCCTGGCCGTTGTCGTCGACCTCGCGGTACGCCATGGTGTGGCGCATGAAGTTGACGTCGTCGCGGTTCGGGTAGTCCTCGCGGTAGTGACCGCCGCGGGACTCCTTGCGCGCCAGCGCGGACACGGCCATGACCTCGGCCAGGTCGAGCAGGTTGCCCAGCTCGATGGCTTCCAGCAGGTCCGTGTTGAAGCGCTTGCCCTTGTCCTGGACCGAGACGTTCTTGTAGCGCGCGCGCAGCTCCGCGATCTTCTCGACCGCGGTCTTGATCGTCTGCTCGGTGCGGAACACCATCACGCAGGCGTCCATCGTCTCCTGGAGCTCCAGGCGCAGGTCCGCGACCCGCTCGTTGCCCGTGGAGGCACGCAGCTGCTCGACCTGGTCGATGACCTGCTGCGCCGGGTTCTCGGGCAGCTCGACGTAGTCGTGGGCGTGCGCGTACGCCGCCGCGGCGATGCCGGAGCGCTTGCCGAAGACGTTGATGTCCAGCAGCGAGTTGGTGCCCAGGCGGTTCGCGCCGTGCACCGATACGCACGCGACCTCGCCGGCCGCGTACAGGCCCGGGACGACGGTGGTGTTGTCCATGAGGACCTCACCCTCGACGTTGGTCGGGATGCCGCCCATGGCGTAGTGCGCGGTGGGCTGGATCGGGATCGGGTCCGTGTACGGCTCGATGCCCAGGTAGGTGCGCGCGAACTCGGTGATGTCCGGGAGCTTCGCGTCGAGCTGCTCCGGCGGCAGGTGCGTCAGGTCCAGGTACACGTGGTCACCGGCCGGGCCGCAGCCGCGGCCTTCGCGGATCTCGGTGTAGATGGAGCGCGAGACGACGTCACGGGACGCGAGGTCCTTCATGACCGGCGCGTACTTCTCCATGAAGCGCTCGCCGTCCTTGTTGCGGAGGATGCCGCCCTCACCGCGGGCGCCCTCCGTCAGCAGGATGCCCATGCGCCAGATGCCCGTCGGGTGGAACTGGAAGAACTCCATGTCCTCGAGCGGCAGGCCGCGGCGGTAGCAGGCCGCCTGGCCGTCACCCGTGAGGGTGTGCGCGTTGGAGGTCACCTTGAAGAACTTGCCGGTGCCGCCGGAGGCGTAGATGACGGACTTCGCCTGGAACACGTGGATCTCGCCGGTGGCGAGCTCGTACGCGACCACGCCGGCCGACTTCTTGACGCCGTCCTCCTCGACCAGGAGCTGGTCCAGGACGTAGAACTCGTTGAAGAACTCCACGCCCTCCTTGACACAGTTTTGGTAGAGGGTCTGGAGGATCATGTGACCGGTGCGGTCCGCGGCGTAGCAGGACCGGCGGACCGGCGCCTCACCGTGGTTGCGCGAGTGGCCGCCGAAGCGGCGCTGGTCGATGGTGCCGTCCGGGGTGCGGTTGAACGGCAGGCCCATCTTCTCGAGGTCGAGGACCGCGTCGATGGCCTCCTTCGCCAGGATCTCGGCGGCGTCCTGGTCGACCAGGTAGTCACCGCCCTTGACCGTGTCGAAGGTGTGCCACTCCCAGTTGTCGTCCTCCACGTTGGCGAGCGCGGCGGCCATGCCGCCCTGCGCGGCGCCCGTGTGGGAGCGGGTGGGGTAGAGCTTGGTCAGCACGGCGGTGCGGCTGCGCTTCGTCGACTCGATGGCGGCGCGCATGCCTGCGCCGCCCGCCCCGACGATGACGGTGTCGTACTTGTGGATCTTCATTGGTTTCGCCTCAGCCCCGTTGCCTAGCGGATGTTCGGGTCGAAGGTGAAGATCACCAGCGTGCCCAGAAGAATGGTGAACACGGTGGCGGTGTAGAGCAGGCCCTTGAGCCACAGCCGCGTGTTGGCGCGCTCCGCGTAGTCGTTGATGACGGTACGCAGGCCGTTCGCTCCGTGGAGCATCGCGAGCCACAGCATCAGCAGGTCCCAGACCTGCCAGAACGGGGACGCCCAGCGGCCGGCCACGAAGGCGAAGCCGATCTTGGAGACGCCGCCGTCGAGGACGAGCTGGATCAGCAGGTGGCCGATGACCAGGACGACCAGCACGATGCCCGAGAGGCGCATGAAGAGCCACGCGACCATCTCGAAGTTGCCGCGCGTGGAGCGCGGGGTCTTGCTGGTGCGCTTGCGCGGGGCCTCGATGTACGGCGCCGGGTTCTCGACGTCGTAGAGGGAGACCCCCTCCACGTCGCCGATGGCCTTGGTCATGCCGGCGGGAGAAGTGTCAGAAGACATGCGTGTCACTTCCCCAACAGTTCGAGGTAGGCGTGGTGCAGCACGGGGTAAACGGCCCCGGCCATCAGCACGATCCAGACGCTCAGCACGGTCCAGAGCATCTGCTTCTGGTAGCGCGGTCCCTTGGACCAGAAGTCCACGGCGATGACACGGAGACCGTTGAGCGCGTGGAACAGGATTGCGGCGACGAGGCCGTATTCCAGCAGCGCGACGATCGGAGTCTTGTAGGTAGCCACGACATCGTCGTACGCCTCGGGAGAGACGCGGACGAGAGCGGTGTCGAGGACGTGTACGAACAGGAAGAAGAAGATGAGGACGCCGGTGACTCGATGAGCCACCCAGGACCACATTCCTTCCCGGCCGCGGTACAACGTTCCAGCCGGCACGGAAAACCCTCCGGAAGCGGGGCGGGGGCCAGCCGGCTTCTTTGTCGGTCGGGCCCGGCCGGGTACGGTCCTCCGGCCCCGGACATCGTAGCGACGCTTTGTCGGTTCCCTTGCGCGGGGGCCGTCGGTGTGATCAAACAGGCACGGACGGACTATCCCACAGGGGCGAATAGCCCGAATTCGGCAGCAGATACCCCATCTGCCGAGGTCAGCCAGTGTGTCAGGTCGGCCAGCCGGACCTGCGCGACGCGACGGAGCTCATCGGCGGAGATCGCGCGCTCCTCGTCCACCTCCAGGTCCATCCGCCGCCGGATCGCGGCCAGCAGCTCGTCCGCCTGCTCCTCCGGGGTGTGCCCGTCGAGGCAGATCACGAAGGCGTGGCGGTACGTCCGCTCGTACTCCGCGTGGGCCGCGTCGAGCGCCAGGAGGGCGGCGTACGAGGCCCCGGGCTCCAGCTCCGGCGGGAACTCGCCGGCCAGTGCCTCCGAGAGGTCCGCTTGGGACAGGTCGTACGAGGCCTCGTCCGCGGCGGCGAGCAGCGCGCCGTGGTCGGGGTAGGGGCGGTGGGCCGCCACCCGCTGGGCCCAGCGGGTGCTGCCGCAGCAGTGCAGCAGTACGGAGTGGGCGGCTTCGGGGGACAGGGCGTTGAACCGCGCGAGCCCGGAGTCTTGAGGGGGATCGGAGCTGCCGCGGGCCTGTGCCGGAAGGTGGCTGGACAGCGGGGGGCTCCTCGTGGCGTGGCGCGGGTGTACCGCCACGCTATCGACGTGGGGCCGGGTGTGTCGTACCCATCCGGGGTTTTCACCCGGAAGTGAGCCGAAAGGATGACAAGGCGCCATCCGGGGGGCGTGCGGCCGGGGCGAAGGCTGCCTGCCGGGCCGCGCGTGGCGCGGGGCATGATGACCCGGGAGACGGCTGGGAGAAGGCCGGGAAAGGGGAGGGCGGCCGAGGCCGCCACCCCCCACAGGAGAGGCCCCGGCCGCCATCCGTCACGGACTCGTGCGACAAGCCCGTACCCCTGTCAGCGCCTTGGGTGCGTTTTGTGTCACACCTCGCTCCGCGCAGGATTGGTTGCTCGTTGTACAACTCGTGGACGAAGGTGCTTGAAACCCGTAACGTGCTGATTTGCGCCACACGTACAGGACAGTGAACGGGTTGGGGACTTTGCTGGGGGACGACGCGGAGCTGACCACCGCGGTGCTCGCGGCACAAGACGGCGACGAGATCGCGTTCCGTACTGTGTACCGCGCCGTGCACCCACGCCTGCTCGGATACGTCCGCACGCTCGTCGGGGACGGCGACGCCGAGGACGTCACCTCCGAAGCCTGGCTGCAGATCGCCCGCGACCTCGATTCCTTCACCGGCGACGCCGACCGCTTCCGCGGCTGGGCCGCCCGCATCGCCCGCAACCGTGCCCTCGATCACATCCGGATGCGCGGCCGCCGCCCCGCCGTGGGCGGCGACGAGACCGAACTGACGGGCCGCGCCGCCGACTCCGACACCGTGGCCGAGGCCATGGAGGCCCTGTCCACCAGCCGCACCATGGCCCTCATAGCCCAGCTCCCGCAGGACCAGGCGGAAGCCGTGGTCCTCCGGGTCGTGGTCGGCCTCGACGCCAAGACCGCGGCCGAGACGCTGGGCAAGCGCCCCGGAGCGGTACGCACCGCCGCGCACCGGGGCCTGAAGAAGCTGGCCGAGCTGCTCTGCGCGGAGGGCGGTTTCGGGTCGGACTCCGGTATCGGCTCCGGAACCGGCTTCGGGCTCGGAGATAATGGCAGCGGCCGCGGTACTGGTGACCAGGCACGGGACGGCGGGGGCGGGAGGGATCTCGATGCCGTACCGGCGCAGCGCGGCCATGGCGGGGGCCTCGTAGAACAAACCGGTGTGACGCATTCACGTTGGCGGACGCAGAAGGACATGTGATGGCCGACGAGCGCGACAGGTGGCTGGACAGAGCCGCGGCGGACAGACTGCTGCGCGGAGAACCGGCCACACCTGGCGCCGAGCACCACGCCCGCGCCCGCGCGGAGCGGCTGCGCGCCGCCCTCGACGCACTGGCCGAGCCGCCCCCGTCGGTCGGCGGGGAACTGCCCGGAGAAGCCGCCGCGCTCGCTGCCTTCCGTGCCGCGCGCGGCACGGTGCCGCTGACGGAGTCCGGGGGCGCCGGGATGTTCGGCTCCGCCGAGACCGTGGTGGAGCTCAGCCCGCCCGGAACGCACCGGGGCGCAGGGTCTGGTTCCGGCCACGGCCCGGGCGTATCTTCCGGTTCCGGTTCGCATTCCGGTTCAGGCCCCCGACGGCACCGCCCGGTCCGCTTCGTTCTCGCGGCGGCCGTGGCGAGCGTGGCCGTGGGAGGCCTGGCGGCCGCGGCCGGCGCCGGACTGCTGGACCACGACACCTACGAGAGCGCCGGCCGGGCCCCGGCCGTGTCGGTGGGCACCGGGGACTCCTCGGCGGCCGCGGGCGGTTCGGACCCGACGCTGATCCCGCAGCCGAAGTCCACCCGGACGCCCGGCTCCGGGACTCCGGGTGCCACTGCGGACCCGGGCAGCACCCTCGGCGCGGACGGGCGTACTCCGTCCGCACCCGATGCCGCCGCCGGTGGGATGGGGACGGGTGGCGGCAGTGCGACCGGTCCGAGCGCCAACGGCTCCACCCCGGGCAGGGAATCCCGGGACCGCTTCCTCGAAGGCGGCACGGACAATGCCGACAAGGACCGGGACAGCCGGACCGGGGCGGTCGGGATGTGCCGGGACTTCCGGGCGGGAAAGCTCGACGGCGACCGCCGCGAGAAGCTCGTACGGCTGGCCAAGGGGCTCCTGCGGATCCCGCGCTACTGCCAGACGATCCTCGACGGGAGCGCCGGCGGCGCTCCGCGGGGCGAGGCGCCGGCCGTGGTCGGCGGGAGCACCTCGACGGGGGCGCCCACCCTGACCCCGGCCGAGCCGGCCGGCGGAGCCCAGGGCGTGGACGGCTCACTGGGGCTGCACGTCCGCAGTTGAGCGGTGTCCGGGCGCGGGACCGGGTATCGGACAGTGTCCTGAAACGATCCCTCGCACCGGCTGTAACACTTTTCGAACCGACGGCGCAGTACATATCGAGCCGACTGGTCATCGGCCGCGCATGAGCCGGGGTTCCCCCCGTACCCCTGGGCTCTGCGCAACCGGCGCGGGCGGGATTCGTTCCCCCGATCCCGCCCGCGCCCTCAATCTCCGACCGGCCGGCCGGTCCGGCTCACCAGTAGACGACGACCTTGTCGCCGACCTGGACGGCGTCGAACAGCTTCGACAGCTTGGCCTTGTCCCGGACGTTCACGCAGCCGTGCGAGGCGCCGGCGTAACCGCGGGCGGCGAAGTCAGCCGAGTAGTGCACGGCCTGGCCGCCGCTGAAGAACATCGCGTACGGCATGGGCGTGTGGTAGATCGTCGACGTCCACTCCTTGGCCTTCCAGCCCACGTCGAACACGCCCTCGCGGGTCGGGGTGTTCTCGGAGCCGAAGCGGACGTCCATGGTGGAGACGACCTTGCCGTCGATCATCCAGGCGAGCGTGCGGCTCTCCTTGCTGATGCACATCACCCGGCCCGTCATGCAGCGCGGGTCGGGCGCGTCCGCCTCGTTGACGGTCGACGGGTTCAGCTCGTCGGCGGTGGGCTTCTTGGTCAGGCTCTGGATCTTCGTCCAGGTGGGCTCGTCCACGCCGCCCGTGGCGGTCAGGCCGTTCTTCGACTGGAAGGACTTGACCGCGGCCGTCGTCTTGGAACCGTAGAAGCCGGTCGGGGCGACCGACATCAACTTGAGCTGACGCAGCCGGGCCTGGAGATCGCGCACCTGGTCGCTGTCGTCGCCGTTCGACATCACCTGCTTGACGGTCGGCTTCGCGGAGGCGGAAGCGGACGGGGAAGCGGACTCGGAAGGCGAGGTGGACGGCGAGGCGGACGGTGACGCGTCGCCGGGCTTGGCGTCCGAGGACGGCGAGGTGGAGGCGACCGCCGTGGGCGAAGCGGGCGCGGAGGGGGAGCCCTTGGACTCCGCCTTCTGCGGACCGCAGGCGGTCGCGGCGAGTGCGACGGCGGTGGCCAGGCCAAGAGCTCGGATTATGACTTTCTGTCGGTGCATTGCAGTCCCCCGGTTTCTACGACGTGTATCTAGGTGATGCCTGGCGGGCGTCGACAGTTGCAGGGACGGCGGCGATGTTGCGCCATTGTGACCAGCGCCTGTGGGCAGGGGAGGTTCTACCAGTCCGGGGAGGCTCGCAGCCACTGCGGAACCCGCACTCGCACACACGCTCCAGCGGGGGGACCACACTGTGAAACTCACTGGCGCGACAGGTGCGTCCCTATGGGACACTCCTGCACATGCTGGGTGTCACAGACCTTCCGACGTATCTCGCCGGCCTCGTGCTGATCATTTTGCTGCCGGGCCCGAACTCGCTCTACGTGCTCTCCGTCGCCGCGCGCCGCGGAGTGCGCAAGGGGTACACCGCGGCCTTCGGCGTGTTCACGGGGGACGCCGTCCTCATGACCCTGGCCGCCGTGGGCGCCGGGGCCCTGCTCCAGACCAGCCCGATGCTCTTCGGCATCGTCAAACTGCTCGGCGCCGGGTACCTGACCTGGCTCGCCGTCGGAATGCTGCGGGGCGCGTGGACGATGTGGCGCGCGCGGCGCGAGCGGGACGGGGCCCAGGAGCGGGCCGGGGCTCCGGTGGCCGAGGCCGCCGACGGCTCCGCCGGGGACGGGGCCGAGCGGCCCTACCGGCGGGCGCTGCTGATCAGCGTGTTCAACCCGAAGGCCATCCTGTTCCTGATGTCCTTCTTCGTGCAGTTCGTGGACCCCGGCTACGCCTACCCGGCGCTGTCCTTCCTGCTGCTCGGCGGCCTGCTGCAGATCGGCAGCTTCCTGTACCTGACCACGCTGATATTCGGCGGGACCCGCCTGGCCGCCGCCTTCCGGCGCCGCAAGCGGCTGTCCGCCGGGGCCAGCTCGGCGGCGGGAGTCCTGTTCCTGGGCTTCGCCGCCAAGCTCGCCGTCAGCTGAGGGCTCTGCGCAGTTTCGGGCCGAAGGGACGTTCCACCAGACGGTGGATCGCCCAGGCCAGGCCCAGCATGAACACCACCGTCAGCGCGAAGGTGGCCGGAGCCGGGATGCCCGCCGTCCGGTGCAGGGCTTTGATGACCACGAAGCCCAGATGCTCGTGGACCAGGTAGAACGGATACGTCAGGGCCCCGGCCACCGTCAGCCACTTCCAGCGCGCCCAGCCGAGCTTGCCGAGCGCGACCAGGGCGACCACCGCGAAGCCGGCCGTCACGATCGCGATGATCACCAGCGAGCTGCGGTACGAGAAGGCCTTCGGGTTCGGCGCGTGCCACAGCCCCGCCACCGCGTAGTGCTGCCCGATCAGCCAGCCGGTCACGGCCGCGGCCCAGGCGAGCTTGTCGCGGTGGTCGCGGTGCACCAGGTACAAGCCGATGCCGCCGATGAAGAACGGCGCGTACTGCGGCATCAGGGCCTGGCTGAGGAATCCCTTGCCCATGGGATCGGCGACGTTCGCGAGCACCGCCGCGATCGTCCAGACGCCGCAGAACAGCAGCGTCCGCCGGCGGCCTCCGCCCGGCAGGATCACACAGAGCGCGAAGAGGACGTAGAAGCGCAGCTCGACCCAGAGCGTCCAGCACACGCCGAGCACCCGGTCGGCGCCCAGCGGCTGCTGGAGCATGGTCAGGTTGAGCAGGAGGTCCGACGGCGAGACCCGTTCGACCGCCACGGTGACCAGCGCGATCGCCACCCAGTACGCCGGGTAGAGGCGGGCCGCGCGGGAGGCGGCGAACTCGCGGACCGTGCGCCCCTGGGCGCTCATGCAGATCACGAAGCCGCTGATGATGAAGAAGATCTGCACGCCGAGCGGGCCGTACGCCAGCCAGGTCGAGGCGCTGGGGAACAACTTGTTCGGCGAGGCGCCCCAGGACTTGGCCACCTCCCCGCCGCGGCCGCCGTAGTGGTACCCGCAGACCATGAGGGCGGCGAGCAGCCGCAGCCCGTCCAGGGCCCGGAGCCGGTCGGAGCCGGACTTCGGCCCCGACTTCGGCCCGGACTTCGCATCGGTGCGCGCGCCCGGTACCACGGTGGCGGTCATCGCTTGCCTCTCAGACGGCGGACCCGGCGGGCGCGGCGCACGGCGCTGCGCAGGACCGGGCTGCGGGTCAGGAACGCCAGTTGCGCGGGGATGCCGCCGGGCAGGCCCTGGCTCGCCAGGCGGCGCCGGGTGAAATAGCGCCAGGTACGGGCGTCCAGGTGCCGGGTCAGGTACTCCTCGGCCGCCGCGCGGTGCTGCGTGAGGATCCGCGGCTGCATCACGAAGCCGACCGCGGTCAGCAGACCGCCCAGGCGGGACTGCACCTCGGCGGGTCCCGGGGCGGTCCAGCCGCGCACGGCCGCGGTGTCGGCCAGGTCGGGCAACAGCGTGTCCACGATCGTCAGCGGGACCCGGTTGCTGTTCTGGTACGGGGTGAGCCGGGCCAGTACGGTCCCCGTCCCCGCCCGCGCGACGGGCAGCCCGAACAACGTGGACGCCGTCAGCAGCCCGGTGGAGAAGCAGCCGACCACCAGCGCCGGGTGCAACTGCTGGTAGAGGATCTCGGCCAGCACGGGAGTGTCCATGACGGTCAGGCGGGCGCCGAGCCGCTCGGCCTCCGCCTCCGCCCGGCGGGAGTGGACGGCCGGGGCGCTGGGATGCGGCTTGAAGATCAGCTCCCGGTGTCCAAGGGCGTACGCGCCGCGCACCATCTCGGCGTGCAGGTCCTCTTCCTGCTGCGCGGAGATGAGGTCGAGCGCCGAGAGGTACTGGCCCAGGAGCAGCGCCGGGGCCTCGCCCGCGGCCCGGGCCGCGGGGAGCTGCCCGCCGTCCGGAGCCGACGCGGCCAGTGCGGCCAGCACCTTGAGGAACTCGTCGGTCGGCACCAGCTCCGCCGGCACCCCGAACTCCGTGAGGAGCAGCGGTTCCAGCCCCGGTACGAGGTCCAGGTGCAGCACCCGCCGCACCCGCATCCCGATCTGCGGGTCGAGCCGGACGCGCGTGGGTCCGTAGCTCATCAGCCCGTCGGCGTAGACGTCGACGGCGGCGCCCGGGAAGAGCTGGCACAGGGCCTGCGCGGGCGGCACCTGGAGGGACTCCACGATCAGCTCGACCCGGTCCTCGCCGAGACCCCACAGGGTCCGCAGGTACCGCTCCCACAGCGGGACGTCGTCGGCGCGCGGCGACCAGGAGCCGGGGTGCTGCGGCTCGATGACGGTGTTCCAGTCGAGCACCTGGTCGAAGCGGGTGCTCAGCGTGGCGAAGCCGGGCATGTCGGCGAGCCGGGGGTTGATCTCGGCGGCGACGGAGTGGTTGCTGGTCAGCAGGATCCGGCGGTCGGCGGGCGGGAAGCTGCCGGCGTCGACGGCCGCGGCGAGCGTGGCCGTCCCGTAGAGGGTGGAGGCGATGAAGATCTGGGTGAGACTCACGCTGCCGCTCCCGACGGGGTGCGGCGGCGGAGCCGGCGCAGCAGGGCGGAGCGTTCGGCGTCCATCGAGGAAAGGGCCTGGTCCAGCACATCCTGCGGCATGCGCCCGAGCGCGGCCGCGCTCATCGAACGGAGTTTCCTGGCCACGGCCGGTTCGAACCTTTCGATGGATCCGATGTGGTGCGCGATAATCGCGCAGTACGTCCGGACGGCTTTGGGGAGGAGAAGATCGGATTCCCGGTCGGCGGCCGTCTCCTCCACCACCTGGTCAAATGCTCGAATGAAATCGAGCTGACGCTCGTCCCCGATTTGTGTGAGCGAGGTGGAAACTCCGCGCCGGTAGAAGATCCCGGGCAGGCCCACCGCCGCGAAGGACCGCGCCTCCCGGTGCAGCCGCCAGATCCACGGCCGGTCCTCGGCCGTCCGCAGACCGTCCGTGAAGTGCAGCAGCCCTCGGTCCAGCAGCCGCCGGTGGTACATCCCCGCCCACGCGAACGGATAGTCCACCGAGGTGGCCCGGGAGGCGGGCAGGATGCCGGTGCGGGGATCGGCCACGAACGACTCCGGGCCGTACGGGACGCGCTGCACCGAGCGCTCCCGGCCGGTGCACCTGACATGGTCGTTACGGACGAAGTCGCAGCTCAGAGCCTCGATGGCGGCCAGTGTCCGGGCCAGGTGGCCGGGCGCCAGCCAGTCGTCCCCGTCCAGGAAGGCGATGTATTCGCCGCGGGCCGCGTCCAGGCCGGTGTTGCGGGCCGTCGCCAGCCCGCCGTTGCGCTCGTGTCTGAGGAGCACGGCGCCGGGCAGCTCGCGCGCCGCACGCTCCAGGAGTGCGGGCGTCCCGTCCGTCGAGCAGTCGTCGACCAGCAGGAACTCGAAATCGTCCCGTGCGTTCAGTTCGAGACTTTTCAGGGCATCCGGCGCGTATGTCTGCACGTTGTAGAACGGCACGACAATGGAGAGCTTGGGCACTCGGGAGACATTAGAGCGCCGCTCACCATTTACCGTGACCCGGACGCGGATTCCATGTGAACGACGCACGGCGGGTGTCTTAACCGGGGTGTTTCCTGGCCCTTTCGCATTTCGTCGACGGGTTGTTAACCCGCTGTTGTGCGTTCGTTGGGCCGATCACCGGAAAGGCGGAATAACTTCTGCCGGGTGCCAGCAAGCAATCGTGCGGCCGATCGTGCCGTCCTCCGAGTGGCCGTACTCGCAGATTCCGACACCCGGTGGAAATGGGGTGCGCTCACCGCGCGCCGCCTCGCCCCGGAGCCCGGCTCCGTCCACCTCACCGGTTTCCTGCTGCGGGGCCGTGCCACACCCACCGCGCGCCAGCTCGGCGAGGTCGGCGTCCGGGCCGACCGGCTGACCGAGGTGACCTGCGCCGGGTTCCTCGCGGAGCTGGCCGAGCCGGGGTCCTCGTCGCCCTCCGAGCCCGGGCACCCGGGCCCGGCCCCTTACGACGTGGTCGTCCTCGCGCTGGTCGGCGGCGCCGTGCAGGCAGTCCTTCACGGGGCCCGGGCGCTGTGGCCCGAACCGGGCGCACGGCCGGTGTTCGTCACCGGGTACGTCGGGGTCGTCTACGAGAAGCTCGCCGACGGGCTGCTGCTGCGGCACGGAGCCGACCTCGTCCTCGCCAACTCCCGCCACGACGCCGCGCGGTTCCGCGAGGTGTACGAGGGCGCGGGCGCGGATGCGGGGGCCGTCGTGGAGACCGCGCTGCCGTTCCTCGGCGGAGCGCCCCACCAGCCGGTCGGCGACACACCCCACCGGGTGGTCTTCGCCGTCCAGCCGTCCGTGCCGGACGGCCGCGCCGACCGCGCCTACCTGCTGGGCCGCGCCGCGGAGCACGCCCGGCTGCACCCGGAGCGCGAGGTGCTGATCAAACTGCGCAGCCGCCCCGGGGAGCACACCACACACCTCGAGGAGCACCCGTACCAGCGCCTGGCGGAACGGCTGCCCGGCGGCCTCCCCGCCAACTGCCGCCTGGTGTACGGGAACATGGGCGAGGTCCTGGACACCGCGGACCTGCTGGTCACCGTCTCCTCCACGGCCGCCCTCGAATCGCTGCACCGCGGGATCCCGACGGCGGTCCTGACCGACCTCGGCATCCGCGAAGCCCTGGGCAACCACCACTTCCTCGGCTCGGGCTGCCTGGCCTCCTGGACCCAGCTCGACGCGGGACTGCTGCCCCGGGGGAACCCCGAGTGGCTGGCGGCGCAGGGCGTGGCCCCCGCTGCGGCCGGCGACGCGGGAGGCGGGGCGTACGCCGCGGCCCGCAGCCGCCTCGCGGCCCTGCTGGAGCGGGGCCGGCTGCCCGCCCTCGCCCCCCACTACACGCCGACCACCGCTCCCGGATACCTGCCCGGGATCCTGGCCCGGCACCAACTGGGCCCCGACGGACGGCCCTTGCCCGGCTCGGTCCGGGCGGCCGCCGGTGAGTCCCGGCTGCGCCGCAAGCTCCGCGCCCACCTGCGCGAAGCCGCCCGCGGCGCCTACCGCCACGGCGTCCAGCGCGTCGCGCCGGTGATCCGCCGGCTGGGGGAGCTGTGAGCGCCCGCGCGGCCGGATCCGGGGTCGCCGTCAGTACCGAAGCGGACACCGGCGCCGGCGCCGGCGCC
Organism: Streptomyces sp. NBC_00503; assembly: GCF_036346895.1. Lineage (NCBI taxonomy): Bacteria > Bacillati > Actinomycetota > Actinomycetes > Kitasatosporales > Streptomycetaceae > Streptomyces > Streptomyces sp. NBC_00503. The sequence continues at coordinate 4,969,885 of NZ_CP107855.1, forward strand.
GCCGCCGCCGCCGCCGCGGTCCGGGCCGATGCCGCCCGACAGCCCGGAACCAGCCGGGTGCTGGCCGTGATCCCCGCCCGCGGGGGGTCCAAGGGGGTACCGGGCAAGAACCTCGCCGACGTGGGCGGGATGCCGCTGGTCGTACGGGCCGTCCGGGCCTGCCTCGGGGCCGGCAGCGTCACCGACGTCCTGGTGTCCACCGACTCCGATGCGATCGCGGCCGCCGCCCGCGCGGCCGGGGCCGACGCCCTGCGCAGGCCCGCCGGGATCTCCGGGGACACCGCCACCAGCGAAGCCGCCGTGCTGCACGCGCTCAACTCCTTCGAGGAACTGCACTCGGTCACCGTCGACGTGGTCCTCCTGGTCCAGTGCACCAGCCCCTTCATCACCGCCTCCGACGTCGAGTCGGTCGCCGCCGCCGTCGTATCCGGCGACGCCGACTCCGCGCTCACCGTGGCTCCCTTCCACGGCTTCCTCTGGCGGGCCGGGGCCGACGGCTCCGGAGCCGGGGTCAACCACGAGGCCTCGTACCGCCCCCGCCGCCAGGACCGTCCCCAGGACCTGCTGGAGACCGGCGCCGCCTACGCCATGTCCGCCGCCGGGTTCCGCACCGCCCGCCACCGCTTCTTCGGGCGGACCGTGCCCGTCGCCACCGATCCCGCCCGGGTCCTGGAGATCGACGATCCCCACGACCTGGCCCGCGCCCGCGCACTCGCGCCGGTCCTCACCCCTCCCGCACTTCCCGACCCCGCACCTCCTGTGCCTGCCCAGCTCCCGCACCCCGTACCGAAGGAAAGCTCTGCCATGAAGTCCAGCCCCGCAGCCGCCCGCCTCCGCACCTTCGGCTCGCGCACCGCCGGCCCCGGTCAGCCCGTGTACGTCGTCGGCGAGATCGGCATCAACCACAACGGCGACCTCGGCAACGCGCTCGCCCTCATCGACGCCGCCGCCGAAGCCGGCTGCGACGCCGTGAAGTTCCAGAAGCGCACCCCGGAGATCTGCACCCCGCGCGACCAGTGGGACATCGAGCGCGACACCCCCTGGGGCCGGATGACCTACATCGACTACCGCCACCGTGTGGAGTTCGGCGAGGCCGAGTACCGCGCCATAGACGAGCACTGCGCCAAGCGCGGCATCGACTGGTTCGCCTCCCCGTGGGACACCGAGGCCGTCGCCTTCCTGGAGAAGTTCGACGTCCCCGCGCACAAGGTGGCCTCCGCCTCGCTGACCGACGACGAGCTGCTGCGCGCCCTGCGCGCGACCGGCCGCACCGTCGTCCTGTCCACCGGGATGTCCACCCCGAAGCAGATCCGGCACGCGGTGGAGGTGCTCGGCAGCGACAACATCCTGCTCTGCCACGCCACTTCCACCTACCCGGCCAAGGCCGAGGAGCTCAACCTGCGGGTCATCAACACCCTGCGCGAGGAGTACCCCAACGTCCCGATCGGCTACTCCGGCCACGAGACGGGCCTGCAGACCACCCTGGCCGCGGTCGCGCTCGGCGCGGCCTTCGTCGAGCGCCACATCACCCTCGACCGGGCGATGTGGGGCTCCGACCAGGCGGCGTCCGTGGAGCCGGGCGGCCTGTCGCGGCTGGTCCGCGACATCCGGACGATCGAGACGGCCCTGGGTGACGGGGTCAAGCGGGTCTACGAGTCCGAGCTCGGCCCGATGAAGAAGCTCCGCCGCGTCCAGGGCGAGCTCGCCGCGGTGTGAAACGGCGGGGCGCCCCGGATCCGGCTGCCCCCGGACCCGGGGCGCCCCGCTCCTGCCCTGCCCCGCTCCACCCCTGCCCCGCCCCCGCCCCGCCCGCCCCGTACACCCGGCGTGTCGTCCCCTTCCGCCCTCTGACGAGGAGTTCCCGGTGACCCGCTCAGCCCCCGCACACCCCCCCGCCCCCGCCCGGACCCTGGCCTTCGTGGAGAGCCCCGTCCAGCTCCTCAACGTCCTCGAGTGGGCCCACGCGCGCAGCGGACCGGCATCCGAGCCCGGCAGGCTGCTCGACGGCGTGCCGCGCCAGCCCTCCCGCTCCGCCGCAGGGCCGCCCGGGCCGGACGGCGAGGGTCCGCCCGCGCGGGCCGCCAAGCAGCGCCTGGGTGAAGGGGAGGGGACGGGGGTGCGGATCGTCGTGCTGCCGCCCACCGACCCGATGTCCCGCGGGCAGCTGCGCCGGATGGCGGGGCTGGCGCGGGACGAGGGGCACGAGGTGCGCTGGCAGGAGGCGCGCGGCGGCCGCTTCGCACCGGTGAAGGCGCTCGCCGCGCTCGCGCGCGAGGTGCGGGCGGCGCGGCGGGTGGTGATAGGGGATCCCTTCTCGCGGTACGTGCAGCTCCTGCTGACCCTGGTACGGGCCGAGGAGCTCGTCGTGGTCGACGACGGCACGGCCACCATGGAGTTCGTCGCCCAGACCTCCCGCGGCGAGCGGCTCGTGCGCTGGCACCGGGTCGGCGGCGGCGGACTGCCGGGCCGGCTGCGCGAGCTGGCGTACGCACCGGTGTCGGCGAACGCCCGGCGGCGGTTCACCCCGCGCCCGGGCGGCAGCCGCCACGTCGAGGTGTTCACCTCGATGCCGGTGAGCGCCCCGCACGCAGCGATGACCGTCCGGCTCAACGACTTCGCCTGGACCCGGGCCCGCTTCGGCCCGCCGCGCCTGACCAAGGGCACCGATCTGGTCGGGACCTCGCTGGTGGAGACCGGGGTGGTCGATCCGGACCGCTACCGGGAGGCGGTCCGCGCCCTGGCCCTGGAGCACGGGGCCACGCGCTACTTCGCGCACCGCAGGGAGTCCCCGGAGAAGCTGCGCGCGCTGAGCGAGGCGACGGGGCTGGAGATCGTACGTCCGGACCTGCCGCTGGAGCTGATCGCGCGGCGTGGACCGGTCGGCCGTACGATCGTCAGCTTTCCGTCCACGGTCGTCCACACGCTGCCCTACGCCCTCACCGGTACCGGTGTGACGGTGGCCGTATGCGATGTCGATCCGCTCTGGCTCACGCAGAGCGCCTCGGCGCGGGCCCGCGGTTTTCTCGCCGGGGTCACCGACACGGCCCGCGATGTGCACAGACTTCCTGCTCAGGCGGCCCCGGCGGGCAGATGAGGGCCGGAGTGAGCGCGCGAGTTTACCCCCGCTCACATCCGGTCATGCGTCCAGAGGCCGGGTTTCTTTCCCCTAACGGCATGAACTTTTGGTGATCTCCAGCCAGTTGAGGTGGAGGTGCGCCTACCCTTAAACGGGTGAACCAGTTGATGTCCCGCGAGTCCCAGACCGCCCTGCCCGGCAAGCCCGACCGGCCCGAGCTGCCCGGCAAGCTTCCGGACCACCTGCGTGCCGAACTGATCGCCTTCCGCCGGGACTTGCACATGCATCCCGAGCTGGGACACCACGAGTTCCGCACCACGGCGGCGATCAAGGCCCGGCTGGAGAAAGCGGGCCTGCGCCCGAAGGTGCTGAAATCGGGGACCGGCCTCATCTGTGACGTCGGGACCTGGGACCGGGTGCGGCCCATGCTGGCCCTGCGCGCGGACATCGACGCCCTGCCCATCCCGGATGCCAAGACGCACGTCTCGTACCGCTCGACCGTCCCGGACCGCGCCCACGCCTGTGGCCACGACGTGCACACGGCCGTCGTCCTCGGCGCCGGCCTCGTCCTCGCCGAGCTCGACCGCCAGGGCCTGCTGCCCCGGCCGGTGCGGCTGCTCTTCCAGCCCGCCGAGGAGGTCCTGCCGGGCGGCGCCACCGAGGCCATCGACTCCGGGGTGCTGGACGGCGTGGGCAAGATCATCGCCGTGCACTGCGACCCCCGGGTCGACGCCGGGCGGATCGGTCTGCGCAGCGGACCCATCACCTCGGCCTGCGACCGGCTGGAGGTGGCCCTCGAAGGGCCGGGCGGGCACACCGCCCGTCCGCACCTGACCACCGACCTGGTGACGGCGGCCGCCCGGCTCGCCATCGACCTGCCGGCCGTGCTGGCCCGGCGGATGGACGCCCGCTCGGGCATGTCCGTCACCTGGGGCCGGATCGAGGCCGGACACGCCTGCAACGTCATCCCGATGCACGCGGAGCTGTCCGGGACCATCCGCTGCCTGGACCTGAACGCCTGGCACGAGGCCCCCGACCAGATCCACGCGGCCATCGACGAGATCGCCTCCCTGCACCGGGCCAAGTCGGAGATCACCTACGTCCGCGGTGTGCCCCCGGTGGTCAACGACCCGGTGGTCACCGAACTGCTGCGCGAGGCGATGGCCGCCCGGCTCGGCCCGGACTCGATCGAGGACACCGAGCAGAGCCTGGGCGGCGAGGACTTCTCCTGGTACCTGGAGCACGTGCCCGGGGCCATGGCCCGGCTGGGGGTCCGCACCCCCGGCGACACGGCCAAGCGGGACCTGCACCGGGGCGACTTCGACGTGGACGAGGCCGCGATCGGGGTCGGCGTGGAGTTCTTCACGGCCGCCGCCCTGCTGGACGGCCGGCCGCTGGAAGCGCGCCACGGCAGGCCCGCGGGCTGACTCACCGCCACCGACTGGCCGAAATCAGTACAGCATTCACAGCCGACCGACCGGTAGCGTCCAGCCCTTGGTACACAAGGGCTGGACGGGGCAGGAGTTACCGATCGGTCACTGTCTGGTTCACGACGATCCGATAACGACTCATGAACGGGCCTTTAACTGACATCTACGCGCGTTACGATCTCGGCGAAACCAGCGCCGGTCGTGGCGCTTCGGTCAGGTTTTGAAGGAGCCTCCCCTTGCGCCGGATCACCAGGATCGCCACCGTGGGCATCGCGTCCGCAGCGCTGGCCCTCTCGGCCACCGCCTGTGGCGGTAAGAAGTCCTCGGACTCGTCGTCGCCCTCCTCCTCCGCGGAGAAGTCCGTCGCCATCGCGTACGACATCGGTGGCCGCGGCGACCAGTCGTTCAACGACGCCGCCTACGCCGGCCTCCAGCAGGCCGAGAAGGACCTGCAGGTCAAGGGCGCCGAGGCGGAGCCCACCGACGGTGAGGGCGAGGCCGACAAGGTCCAGCGCCTGACCGAGCTGGCCCGCAAGGGCAACAACCCGGTCATCGGCGTCGGCTTCTCCTACGCTCCGGCCATCAAGAAGGTCGCGGAGAAGTTCCCGAAGACCACCTTCGGCATCATCGACGACACCTCGGTGACCGCTCCGAACATCGCCAACCTCGTCTTCAACGAGGAGCAGGGCTCCTACCTGGCCGGCGTCGCCGCCGCCAAGGCGTCCAAGACCGGCACGGTCGGCTTCATCGGCGGTGTCGAGGTTCCGCTGATCAAGAAGTTCGAGGCGGGCTTCACCCAGGGCGTCAAGGACACCAACCCGAACGCCAAGGTGCTCACCCAGTACCTGACCCAGCCGCCGAACTTCGACGGTTTCGCCAAGCCCGACCTGGGCAAGGCCGCCGCCGAGGGTCAGCTCGACAAGGGCGCCGACGTGGTCTACGCGGCCGCCGGTCTGGCCGGCTCCGGTGCCATCGAGGCCACCGCCGCCAAGGGCAAGTGGGCCATCGGCGTCGACTCGGACCAGTACAACCAGGCCGGTCTGGCGAAGTACAAGGACCACATCCTGACTTCGGTCACCAAGCAGGTCTCGCTCTCCGTCTTCAACCTGATCAAGTCGGTCCAGGACGGCAAGCCCGAGTCCGGTGAGGTCCGCTACGGCCTCGACAAGGACGGCGTCGGCCTGGCCGACTCCAACCCCGAGTACAAGAAGATGGCGGACGTCGTCGCCGCGGTCGAGAAGGCCAAGGCCGACATCATCGCCAAGAAGATCACCGTCAAGACCGCGCCGTAAGGCACTGTCTGACATGCGGTAAGCGTGGTCTCCGGGGTCCGGGAAGCGGTCTCTATCGCTCCCGGGCCCCGATCCGTCTCACGTGGTTTCGTGTGATCTTGTGGCCGGTTGGCCGCAAGTTTTCACTTTCGACAGTGCTACGCGCGTAGAAGCATCGTGGACGCGATACTTTCTCTCCCCGCCCTGTCCCCCTCCCTGCCTTCAGCTCCTTCCGCGCCAAGGAGAGTGCGTCATCAACGCGTCCAGCCCGCCCCCCGCCGTAGAACTGCACGGCATCACCAAGCGCTTCCCCGGCGTCGTCGCCAACAAGGACATCGCGATCACCGTCCGCAAGGGCACGGTCCACGCCCTCGTCGGTGAGAACGGCGCCGGCAAGTCGACCCTGATGAAGATCCTCTACGGCATGCAGAAGCCGGACGAGGGCACCATCGCGATCGACGGGGAGCAGGTCTCCTTCCACAGCCCCGGCGACGCCATCGCCCGCGGCATCGGCATGGTGCACCAGCACTTCATGCTGGCCGACAACTTCACCGTCCTGGAGAACGTCGTTCTCGGCGGCGAGCAGCTCTACGGCATCGGCGCGAAGGCGCGCAAGAAGATCAAGGAGATCTCGGACGCGTACGGCCTCGGCGTGCGCCCCGACGCCCTGGTCGAAGACCTCGGCGTCGCCGACCGGCAGCGCGTGGAGATCCTCAAGGTCCTCTACCGCGGCGCCAAGATCCTCATCCTCGACGAGCCGACCGCCGTGCTCGTGCCGCAGGAGGTCGACGCCCTCTTCGACAACCTGCGCGAGCTCAAGGCCGAAGGCCTGACCGTCATCTTCATCTCGCACAAGCTGGGTGAGGTCCTGAAGGTCGCCGATGACATCACCGTCATCCGGCGCGGCACCACGGTGGGCACCGCCGACCCGCGCACCACCACGACCAAGCAGCTCGCCGAGCTGATGGTCGGCTCCGAACTCCCCTCGCCCGAGACCCGCGAGTCCACGGTCACCACCACGCCGATGCTCAAGGTCCAGGACCTGCGGCTGGCCGCGACCGACCCGGACGGCGTGGTCCGCGAGGTGCTGGCCAACATCAACCTCACCATCCACAAGGGTGAGGTGCTCGGCATCGCGGGCGTCGAGGGCAACGGCCAGACGGAGCTCATCGAGGCCCTGATGGGCATGAGCATCCCGGACGGCGGCACCATCACGCTGGACGGCACCGACATCTCCACCGTCGCGACGCGCAAGCGCCGCGAGGGCGGCATCGGCTACATCCCCGAGGACCGCCACCGGCACGGTCTGCTGCTGGAGTCCCCGCTCTGGGAGAACCGCATCCTCGGCCACGTCACCGAGGCCCCCAACTCCAAGCACGGCATCCTCGACCCGAAGGCCGCCCGCAAGGACACCGAGCGGATCGTGCGCGAGTACGACGTCCGCACGCCCGGCATCGAGGTCACCGCCTCCTCGCTCTCCGGCGGCAACCAGCAGAAGCTGATCGTCGGCCGCGAGATGAGCCACAACCCGAAGTTCCTCATCGCCGCCCACCCCACCCGTGGTGTGGACGTCGGTGCGCAGGCGCAGATCTGGGACGCGATCCGCGCGGCCCGCCGCGAAGGCCTGGCGGTCCTGCTGATCTCCGCCGACCTGGACGAGCTGATCGGCCTGTCCGACACCCTGCGCGTCATCTACCGCGGCCGCCTGGTCGCGGACGCCGACCCCGCGACCGTGACCCCCGAGGAACTCGGCACCGCCATGACGGGCGCCGCCTCCGGGCACCTGGAAGCCACCGACAACCGCTCCGACGCCGGCACGGATGCCCGTACCGACTCTCCGGAGGACGAGGCCCGATGAAGAAATTCGACAAGGACCGGCTGCTCCTCGGCTTCGCCGGCCCCGCGCTCGCCCTGGTCACCGCCTTCGCGCTGACCATGATCGTGCTGGCGGCGACGGGCGTCGACCCGATCGAACCGCTGCGCCTCATGGTGGAGAACGCCGGCTACGAGGACGTCCAGGTCCTCATCATCAACCAGGCCGGTACGTACTACCTGGCGGCCCTGGCCGTGGCCATCGGCTTCCGGATGAACCTCTTCAACATCGGTGTCGACGGCCAGTACCGCCTCGCGGCGATGCTGTCCGCGGTGGTCGGCGCGGCGGTCACGCTGCCCGGCCCGCTGCACATCCTGCTGATCGTGGTCGTCGCCATGCTGGTCGGTGCCTCCTGGGCCGGCATCGCCGGCATCCTGAAGGCCAAGCGCGGCGTCAGCGAGGTCGTCTCCACGATCATGCTGAACGCCATCGCGACGAGCCTGATCGCCTGGCTGATCCTGCCGAAGAACCTCGGCGTCCAGCCCGCGGGCTCCAACGACCTGACCACCGGTGAGATCCCCAAGTCCGGCTGGTTCCCGGCCCTCGCCTTCGGCGACGGCCTGGAGATCTACGGGTTCACCTTCGTCGCCTTCGCGCTGGGCATCGTCTACTGGTTCACCCTCAACCGCACCCGCTTCGGCTTCGACCTGCGCGCCACCGGCGCCAGCGAGTCCGCCGCGCAGGCCTCCGGTGTGGACGCCAAGAAGATGATCATCACCTCGATGCTCATCTCCGGTGCCGTCGCCGGCCTCGCCGGCATGCCGGTCCTGCTGGGCGAGAGCCACACGTACAGCCTCTCCTTCCCGGTCGGTGTCGGCTTCACCGGCATCACCATCGCGCTCCTCGGCCGCAACAGCCCGATCGGCATCTTCTTCGCCGCGTTCCTGATGGCCTTCATCGACAAGGCCTCGGCCTCGCTCGACACGGCCGGGTACGCCAAGGAGATCGGCACGATCATGAAGGGCCTGATCGTGATCGCGGTCGTCGTCTCCTACGAGCTCGTCCGCCGTTACGGCATCCGCCGCCAGCAGCAGAAGGTCGGCGAGGAACTGGCCGCAGGCCTCGCGATCAAGACCGAGAAGGAGGTCTCGGCGTGAGCACCAGCACCGTTTCCGCGACCAGCGCCGCGCCCAAGAAGCAGGGCGGACGCAAGAAGCTCACCCTCCCGTGGACCATGCTGATCGTCGCGGGCGGACTCGCGCTGATCTCGCTGGTCCGCGTGATCAGCGGCGCCGACGACCTGACCTCGATCGGCCAGGTCTCCGGAGCGCTCTCCCTCGCCGTGCCGATCGGCCTCGCCGGACTCGGCGGCCTGTGGGCCGAGCGCGCGGGCGTGGTCAACATCGGCCTCGAAGGCATGATGATCCTCGGCACCTGGTTCGGCGCCTGGGCCGGCTACCAGTGGGGCCCGTGGACCGGAGTCCTCGTCGGCCTGATCGGCGGCGCCATCGGCGGCCTGCTGCACGCGATCATCACGGTCACCTTCAACGTGAACCACATCGTCTCCGGTGTGGCCATCAACATCCTGGCGCTGGGCTTCACCCAGTACCTGTCGAACTTCACCTTCGCCGACGCGCCCGGCGGCTCCTCCAAGCAGTCCCCTCGCGTCGAGGAGATCTACAAGATCACCGTGCCGGGGCTGTCCGACTGGATGGCCACCCTCCAGGGCAAGCACTGGTTCTTCATCTCCGACCTCGCCGGCGTCATCGGCGGCCTGGTCACCAACCTGTCGCTGCTGACCGTCGTCGCGCTGCTGCTCATCCCCGGCACCTGGTGGGTGCTGTGGCGCACCACCTTCGGCCTGCGGCTGCGCTCCTGCGGCGAGAACCCCGTCGCCGCCGAATCGCTCGGCGTCAACGTCTACAAGTACAAGTACATCGCCGTGATCGTCTCGGGCGCCCTGGCGGGCCTGGGCGGCGTGTTCCTGTCGATCGTGGCCAGCCCGATCTACCAGGAGGGCCAGACCGGCGGCCGCGGTTACATCGGTCTCGCCGCGATGATCTTCGGCAACTGGATGCCGGGCGGCATGGCGCTGGGCGCGGGCCTCTTCGGCTTCACCGACAGCCTCAAGCTGCGCGGCGGCGCCGAGAACGTCCACGCGATGCTGCTGCTCATCGCGATCCTGCTGGTCCTGGTCGTCGCCTGGCAGCTCTACAAGAAGAAGTACGTCCAGGCCGGCGTCTCGGCGGTCTTCGCCGTGCTGCTGTTCCTCTGGTACGCGCTGACCGACGCGGTGCCCAGCCAGTTCGTGGACGCCGCCCCGTACCTGACCACGCTGCTCGTGCTCGCGCTGTCCGCGCAGCGCCTGCGGATGCCCAAGGCGGACGGCATGCCCTACCGCAAGGGCCAGGGCAAGTGACGGCGCCCCACGAGGTGCTCGGCGCCGTGGACTGGGAGACCCTGCGCGAGGCCGCCCGGGACGCCATGTCCCGCGCGTACGCCCCGTACTCGGGCTTCCCGGTCGGCGTCGCCGCGCTGGTCGACGACGGTCGTACCGTCGTCGGCTGCAACGTCGAGAACGCGAGCTACGGACTCGGCCTGTGCGCCGAGTGCGGTCTGGTCTCCTCCCTCCAGGCCACGGGCGGCGGCCGGCTGACGCACTTCACGTGCGTGGACGGCAAGGGCGAGATCCTCGTCCCGTGCGGCCGCTGCCGCCAGCTGCTGTTCGAGTTCGGCGGCCCGGAACTCCAGGTGGAGACGCCGGAGGGCATCCTGCCGCTCTCCGCGATGCTGCCGCAGGCCTTCGGGCCCGACCACCTCAGATAGTCACGACGACGGCCCTCCGCCCTGCCGGGCGGAGGGCCGTCCGTCCTTCCGTAACCGGAATCCCCTCTCTCTATGCGCGTAGAAGGAAGCACTTCCATGGACGTCATCTCCGTCATCCGCACCAAGCGGGACCGCGGCGAACTGAGCCCCGAGCAGATCGACTGGGTCATCGACGCGTACACGCGCGGCGTGGTCGCCGACGAGCAGATGTCGGCGCTGGCGATGGCCATCCTGCTGAACGGCATGAACCGCGCCGAGATCGCCCGCTGGACCGCCGCGATGATCGCCAGCGGCGAGCGGATGAACTTCGACTCCCTCTCCCGCCCGACGGCCGACAAGCACTCCACGGGCGGCGTCGGCGACAAGATCACCCTGCCGCTGGCCCCGCTCGTCGCCGCCTGCGGCGCTGCCGTACCGCAGCTCTCCGGCCGCGGCCTCGGCCACACCGGCGGCACCCTGGACAAGCTGGAATCCATCCCCGGCTGGCGCGCGCTGCTCTCCAACGAGGAGATGCTGCACGTCCTGGACACCACCGGCGCGGTCATCTGCGCCGCGGGCGACGGCCTCGCCCCGGCCGACAAGAAGCTCTACGCGCTGCGCGACGTCACGGGCACCGTCGAGGCCATCCCGCTGATCGCCTCCTCCATCATGTCCAAGAAGATCGCCGAAGGCACCGGCTCCCTCGTCCTGGACGTGAAGGTCGGCACCGGCGCCTTCATGAAGAACATCGAGGACGCGCGCGAGCTGGCGCGCACCATGGTGGGCCTCGGCACCGACTCGGGCGTCAAGACGGTCGCCCTCCTCACCGACATGTCCACCCCGCTCGGCCTGACCGCCGGCAACGCCCTGGAGATCCGCGAGTCGGTGGAGGTCCTGGCGGGCGGCGGCCCCTCGGACGTCGTCGAGCTGACCCTGGCCCTCGCGCGGGAGATGCTGGACGCGGCGGGCATCAAGGACGCCGACCCGGCGAAGGCACTGGCCGACGGCCGGGCGATGGACGTGTGGCGCCGGATGATCGCGGCCCAGGGCGGCGACCCGGACGCGGCCCTGCCGGTGGCCCGCGAACAGCACGTGGTCACCGCCACCGCTTCGGGCGTGCTGACGCGCCTGGACGCGTACGGGGTGGGCGTCGGCGCCTGGCGCCTGGGCGCCGGCCGCGCGCGCAAGGAGGACCCGGTCCAGGCGGGCGCGGGCATCGAGCTGCACGCGAAGCCGGGCGACACCGTGACCGCGGGCCAGCCGCTGATGACCCTGCACACGGACACCCCGGAGAAGTTCGAGTACGCCCTCGCGGCGCTGGACGGCACCGTCGACATCGCGGCACCGGGCACCCCCTTCTCCGCCACCCCGATCGTGCTGGACCGCATCGCCTGATCCCCTCACCCGTACGACTGAACGGGACCGGTGGACGACCGCCGGTCCCGTTCTGCATGCTGGGATCGGTGACGAAGCGATAGGAGCACACCATGAGCGCACTCGCAGTCGAGCACCAGCCTCCGAGCGGTGACGACTGGGATTCGGTCGTCCGCCTCTGGGAGGAGATGGACTGGCCGGAGGGCTGCAAGGTGGAGATCATCGAGGGGATCGTCACCGTGGCACCACCGCCCGTCAACAATCACAACCTGATCGCCGCATTGGTACAGCGGCGCCTCTACGCCAAGATCCCTGACGACTGGGACGTCTTCCAGACCCTCAATCTGGCCGTTCCGAGCCGCAGCGGCCTCTACATCCCGGACCTTGCGGTCGTCCCGAGGGACGCGGTTCCCAAGGGGGAGAACTTCGTCCCCGCAGGCGCCGCAGAGCTCGTCGTCGAGATCACCTCGAAGTCGAACGCCGCCAACGACCGCGTAGCCAAACTCAAGGGCTACGCCGCGGCAGGCGTCCCGCTCTACCTCCTCATCGACCCGCACTCGAGCGGCATCCCCACCATCCATCTCTACGGCGAGCCCAGCGACGGGAAGTACCGCGTCCTGGCGGCGGCCAAGTTCGGTGAGGCGCTCCACCTGCCCGAGCCGTTCGACCTGATCCTCGACAGCTTCTCCTGGCCGCGGCCGTAGGCGGCTTCTTCCGCCCTACCGATGAGTTCGGGCACGGTCGGCGGTCTGCCCTTATGTGGAGATCAGAACCGTGGCACTGGAGGAGCTGGAGCCGGATACCGCCGAGCTGTGCGCACGCGTGCGCACACTGTGCCGGGACGGGCCCGACGGGGTGGTGTGCGACGTCAGCGCCGTCGCCGCACCCACCCTCTCGACCGTCCAGGCGCTCGCCCGCGCGGCCCTGACCGCCCGCCGCCTCGGCGTCCCCTTCCGGATCACCGGGGCCGTCCCTGCCCTACGCGCCCTCCTGCACCTCGTAGGACTCGTCGAGCTGCTCGGGGAGGCCGAAGAGCGGGAACCACCGGGGGGTGTCCAGGAAGGCGTTGAGCCCGACGATCTTCCCGTCTGAGACCTCCAGGACCTGCAGCGCCCACGGGGTCCACCCCGGCTGCCCGTCCTCGCGGAGCCGGTACTGGCCGAAGGCCGGCATGCCGTTCGCCGTGGTCGGTACGAGGCGCGAGCCCTTGCAGCCGATGCCCTGGTTGAGGTGCCAGGCGGCGATGTCCTCGTGGCCGCGCAGCCACAGGTCGAAGGGCGGCATCGACAGCACCGCGTCCTCGTGGAGCAGGGTGGTCAGGCGCGAGATGTCGTACGCCTCGAAGGCGGCGAGGTACTGCTCCAGCAGCTTGACCTGCCCGGCGTCGAGCGGGTCCGCGGCCTCGCTCTCGCGGATCCGGGTCGCGGCGAGCGTGGCGCGGGCCCGCTGCAGGGCGCTGTTGACCGAGGCGACGGTGGTGTCCAGCAGGGTGGCGACCTCGTCGGCCTTCCAGGCGAGCACCTCGCGCAGGATCAGCACCGCCCGCTGCTTGGCCGGCAGGTGCTGGAGCGCCGCGACGAAGGCGAGCCGTACGGATTCCTTGGCCAGCGCCATCTCCGCCGGGTCCGCGGTCTGCGGGAGCACCCGGCCGTCGGGGACCGGCTCCAGCCAGGTCACCTCGGGCCGTTCGTTGAGGATCGCGGAGGCCTGGTGCTGGGGGGCGGTCAGGTCCATGGGGCGGGCGCGCTTGTTCCCCGCGTTCAGCAGGTCCAGGCAGACGTTGGTGGCGATCCGGTACAGCCACGACCGCAGGGAGGACCGCCCCTCGAACTTGTCGAAGCTGCGCCAGGCACGGATGTACGTGTCCTGCACGGCGTCCTCGGCGTCGAAGGCCGATCCGAGCATGCGGTAGCAGTACCCGGTCAGCTCCACCCGGTACCGGTCCAGGGCCGCATCCAGCTCGGAGCCGGTCCCGCGGTCGGTCGTTTCCGTCATGTCCCTTGATCCCCCTGGTAGTTCCGGATGCTTCGGAAACTACCCGAGCCCTCTGACAACCGCAGCCCGGCACGCGACGACCCGGGGAAGTGCCAGGTCAGGCCTCGTCCTCCGCTGAGCGGCTGTCCCGGCTCGGCGGCAGTTCCGGGAGGTCCGGGAGGGGCCAGGTCGCGGGTGGGCGGAAGTCGCACCAGGCGCCGTCGAAGGGGTAGGCGGCCGATTCGACCAGGGTCGTGACGCGGACGCCCTCCGCGCGTATTGACTCGGCCTCGGCCGGCGTCCAGTACACAGGGTGGCCGGTCTTCGCGGCGAAGGACTCCTCGTCCTTCCACTGCCACGCCCGGTCCGGGGCGACCGTGATGTCCAGTTCGTGGTCGGTCACGCGGATGTCCGCACCGGCCCGCGCGCGGGACTCGAGGTTCACGTACCAGCCCCGGAACTCCTGTTCCTCGGTGAAGGTCCACCACACCGCGTGCCCGGCCCCGGCCGGCTGGAGTATCAGGGCGCCCCCGCGCCGCCACCGGCTCGGCCGCAGCGGGTACGAGCCGCCCGGCGGCAGGTCCCGCAGGTGGGTGCCGGGCGGCAGTTCGGCGCGCCAGACCGGGGTGCCCGGGGCGATCCACAGCAGTAGGCCGTCGGCGCGGTCCTCCACGACGCGGGCCGGACAGATCATGCTGACCGTGTCACCGAGGACCAGGTGAATGTTGACTAGGGGCATGACCGGCGATCATGCCACCCGGGTCCGTCAGCCGGTCATACCGGTCAGCGGGCCGGCAGTGCCGCCGCGTGCGCCGCCCGGGCCGCGTGGGACCCGTACAGGGTGATCGAGACGACGCCGACGACCGCGAGCAGGGCCAGGGCGACGGTGGCCCCCCAGCCCGCCGAGTGGTAGGCGAGGGCGCCCAGGGTGCCGCCGGCGCTGGAGCCGATGTAGTACGCCGACTGGTAGAGCGCCGAGGCCTGCGCGCGGCCCGTCTTCGCCGTACGGCTCACCGCCGCCGAGGCCACCGCGTGGCCCGCGAAGAACCCGGCCGTGATCAGGACCAGGCCCAGCAGGATGGAGGGCAGGGAGTCCGACAGGGAGAGGAGGAGGCCCAGCGCGGTCGTGGTCACCGCCAGGTACAGCGCCCCGCGCCGGCCGGTGCGGGCCACCAGCTGTCCGGCGGCCGCGGAGGAGACCGTACCGACCAGGTAGACCAGGAAGATCGAGCCGATGACGCCCTGCCCGAGGGAGAACGGCTCCTCGACCAGGCGGTAGCCGATGACGGTGTAGACGGCGCCGAAGACGGTCATGAACAGCGCGCCGATCCCGTACAGGCGCAGCAGCAGCGGGTCGCGCAGGTGCCCGGAGACGGTACGTCCCACCGCGCGCGGGTTCAGCGACGCCGGCCGGAAGAACCGGGCCCGGGGGAGGAGGACCAGGAAGGCCACCGCGCAGGCCAGCGACATCAGGCCGACGGTCAGCAGCCCGCCGCGCCAGCCCCAGGCCTGGGCCGCCCAGCCCGTGACGAGGCGGCCGCTCATGCCGCCGATGGAGTTGCCCGCGACGAACAGGCCGATCGCGGCGACCAGCGCCTTCGGCTTGACCTCTTCCGCCAGGTACGCCATCGCCGAGGCCGGGATGCCGGCGATCGCCGCACCCTGGACGGCGCGCAGCGCGATCAGCCACTCCAGGTTCGGCGCGAAGGGGACGAGGAGGCCGACGCCCACGGCCACCACCATCGAGCAGGTCATCATCCGGGTCCGGCTGAACCGCTCGGACAGCGCGCTGAGCGGAAGGACGAACAGCGCGAGGGCGCCGGTGGCCGCCGAGACCGTCCAGCTGGCCTGACCCGCCGTCACGCCGAAGCCGGCGGAGATCGCGGGGAGCAGGGCCTGGGTGGAGTAGAGGAGGGCGAAGGTGGCCAGGCCCGCGGCGAAGAGCGCGAGGCTCATCCGGCGGTAGCCGGGGCGGCCGGGCTCACGGGCTTCGGGAGCCGGGGTCTCGGCTGCGGAGGCCGTGGCGGCGGAGGTCCCGGCGGCCGGGGTCTCGACTGCGGCGGGGAAAGGCGAGGTGGAGGCACCCACGGTGGTGGGTGCCCCGGTATGAGCGGGAGGCATGTGTACGACCGTAGAGCCGGTCTTTTCATGCGTCCAATGCACGGATTCGCGATAATCGATCCACTGGTGCATCAGTACAGGTCAGATGGGTGCCTATCGATGAGTCGTTACGAAGAAGACATGGCCGTGACACATGCGCTGGCCCCGCGCCTCGCGTACTTCGTCGCCGTCGCCCGGCACGAGCACGTCACCCGAGCCGCGCACGAGCTGGGGGTTCCCCAGTCCACCCTGTCGCGGGCCATGGTCCGCCTCGAACAGGACCTGGGCGTCGCGCTGTTCGCCCGCAAGGGCCGCACCGTCGCCCTCACCACGGCCGGCCGCACCTTCCTCGCCTCCGCCGAGCGCTCGCTCGCGGAGATCGCCCGCGCCGCGGGCTCCGTCCAGCAGGACGCGGACCCGTCCTTCGGCAAGGTCGCCTTCGGGTTCCTGCACACCCTGGGACCCGAGACCGTACCCGGGCTGATCCGCGCCTTCCGGGCCGACCATCCGGGCGTACGGTTCTCGCTGGTCCAGAACTACGGCGAAGCCATGCTGGAGAAGCTCCGGGCCGGCGAGCTCGACCTCTGCCTGACCTCGCCGCTGCCCGACGCCCCCGATCTGGTGGCCCGCCGCCTCGACGAGCAGCGGCTGCGCCTGGTGGTCCCCGACGACCACCGCCTCGCCGGCCGCAAGCGGATCCGGCTGGCCGAGGCCGCCGAGGAAACCTTCGTCACCCTGGAGCCCGGCTACGGCCTGCGCCGGATCACCGACGACCTCTGCGCGGAGGCCGGGTTCACCCCCCGGGTGGCCTTCGAGGGGGAGGAGGCCGAGACCCTGCGCGGGCTCGTCGCGGCCGGGCTCGGCGTCGCGCTGCTGCCGCCGCCGGCCGTGGCCCGGCCGGGGGTGGTCGAGCTGACGGTCACCGCTCCGCGCGCGGTCCGCGAGATCGGGGTGGCCTGGCTGGACGGACATCCGGACACGCCGCCGGTGGCTCACTTCAAGAGGTTCCTGCTGTCGCGGCGCGGGCGCCTCATCGCGGAGCTCCCGGAACTTCCGGAGCCGCGGCCGGGGGCGTGAGCGGGGCCGGGGCGATGGCCGCCGACAGCAGGTACCCCGCCTGGAAGCGGGACTTGGCGCCCACGGCGCGCATGATCTCGGCGATGTGGCGCTGGCAGGTCCGCTCGGACATGCCGAGCCGCCGGGCAATGATCTTGTCCTCCATCCCCTCCGCGAGCAGCCGCACGATGGTCTGGCGGAGCTCCTCGGAGATGGAACGGGCCTGATCCGGGCCGATGGTGGTGGTGAAGGGCTCCGCGGCCGCCCAGGAGCGCTCGAAGGTCTGCACCATGAAGTGGACGACGTTCGGCTCGCGCACCAGCAGCGCCGCCTTGGTGTCGCCCTGAACCTCCATCAGGCCGGTGTGCCGGTCGATGAGGATCATCCGCATCAGGCCGTCGCCGACGGTACGGACCTGCGAGCCGAGCGCGGTCACCCGCTCGACGTACGCGGCCGTCGGCGGAGAGTAGCGGGCGGTGTGCTGATAGATCGTGCGCAGTCGCACGCCCCGGGTCAGCAGCGCCTCGTCCCGCAGCACCGCCTCCGCCAGGATCTCGGCCGGACGGCCGCCACCCGGATGGCAGGTGAGTATTTCGCACTCGGCCGATGCGGAGAATCCCTGGAGCAGGTCCCGGAGCGCGTCCTGGTCGGTGATCATCTCCAGGCTGTCCACCCCGTCGCGGTCCCGCTGCGAGGCGCCCGCCTCGTACTGCGGGATCAGCGTCTCCAGCAGGGCCCGCAGCCGGTCCATCTCGTCGTGGGTCTCGCGCACCCGTAGGGCCAGCGGGGCCAGCGTCCGGGCGGTGGCGGCCCGCGGGGACACGGCGCTCCAGCGCACGGGGGCGCTGTCGGGGGACTCCATGGACTGGCCGTCGGCCTGGCCGTCGGCGCGACCGTCCGTCGAGTCGTCCCCCGAGCCGTCCCCGGAGCCGTCCCCCGAGGCGTCCGGGCGGGGCTGGAGCAGGTGCGCCGCGGTGAGCTCGGCGATGGCGGTGGAGACGGCGGCCGGGTCGCCCAGCAGCTGCGCGGCCTCGGCCTCGGTGAAGGCGTGCCGCTCGGCCGCGTACCCGTACAAGCGTCGGGCCGCGGGGCTCAGCTGGTCCGCTTCATCCGCTGGCATGTCCATATTCGTCCCGGCCTGTGATGATTCGTAAACCCCTCGTGTTCCCGCAAGGCGTCAAGACGATGCCCTTCGATCTTCGCGAGCATATGCCGAACCGGCACAGTGGTACCACGGCGTTCTCGGGGGAGGGTGCGGGCTTCCACGAGTCCGTGCCTCGCCGTCATGGCAACGCACCCTCGCGCGGTCGCGTGCCTCAGGTGGTTGCGCCGGGCCCGCCCGTGTCGTCCGACCGGGAGGGGACGGTGCGGCCGGTACGGGCGGCCCCGCGCGACCACCGACACCATGCACCGGCCACCAGCCACCGGCCACCGGCACCGCTCCGTGCGAGCACCGGCATCACGACCCCGGGCGCTCCGCCCGCCCGTCACTGCCGCCCGCACCTCCCTGACCAGGCCGGACAGCGCCCACCAGTCGGACACCCCCTGATGCCGCCCCGGCTGCTGTGGCACCCTCGGGCCCGGCTGGTCAACCGGCCTTCGCGCCGGCCCAACCGCCCACGGGAGTACCGCACATGCTCAACATCGCCTGGCTCACGCTGCGCAGCAGATGGGCCTCCTTCGGCGGGACCTTCCTGGCGCTCGCCCTGGGTGTCGCGCTGATGTCCGCCATGGGCCTGGTCCTCGCCGCCACCACCCACAGCCCCGAACGCGGCCCCGGCCGCTTCGCCGGCGCCCCCGTCGTGGTCCGGGCGCTGCCCGACCTCACGGTCCCCGCCGAGTGGGGCGGAACCCAGAGCCTGCCCCTGGAGGAGCCGCGCGCGCTGCCCGCCGAGGTGGTGGCCGCCGTGTCCGCCACCGGCACGGTGACCGTGGACCGCGCCTTCTACGCCCAGCTCGCGGGCGGCCCGGCCGGCTCGGTCGGCCACCCGTGGACCTCGGCGGCCTTCGGCGGCTACCGGCTGACCGCCGGCCGGGCCCCGGTCGGCGACGGCCAGATCGTGGTCGGCGCAGGGTCCGGTGCGAAGCCGGGCGCACGGGTCCTCGTACAGACGGCCGAAGGGCAGCGCCCGTACACGGTGGCCGGTACCGTCGCCGAACTGCCCTTCGAGCAGCCCGTGTTCTTCGCCGAGGCCGAGGCCGCGCGGATCTCGCCGCGCATCGACGCCCTGGTGACCGACGCGGACGCGGCCGCGGTACGGGCCGCCGTGGGCCCGCGGGGAGAGGTGCTGACCGGCTCCGCCCGCGGCAAGGCCGACCCGCAGTACCGCGCCGACGAGTCCGCACTGATCGGCGTCTCCACCATGCTCGGCATGGCGGCCGGAGTCGGCGGCTTCGTCTCCGTCTTCGTCGTCGGCTCCACCTTCGCCTTCTCCGTCGCCCAGCGCCGCCGCGAACTCGCCCTCTTCCGGGTCTCGGGAGCCACCCCGCGCCAGGTGCGCCGCCTGGTCCTCACCGAGGCCGTCGGTGTGGGCGCCCTGGCCTCGGGGACCGGCGTACTGCTCGGCCTGGCCGCCGCGCCCGCGCTCGCCGGGAAGCTCGCCTCCGAGGGCATGGCCCCCAGCTGGTTCACCGTCACCGTGGACGCGGCCTCCGCCGTCCTGCTCGCCGTGGTCTTCCTCCTCGGAATCCTGCTCGCCGTGACCGGCGCCGGGGCCGCCGCCCTGCGGGCCGGCCGGGTCCGCCCCATCGAGGCGCTGCGCGAGGTCGCCGTGGACACCAAGGCCATGACCTGGCCGCGCTGGCTGGGCGGGCTGGGCGCCCTCGCCGCGGGCATCGGCCTGATCGCCGCCGCCCCGCTGCTGCCGCCGCTGTACTGGGCCAGCCTGGCGACCTCGGTGGGCCCCGCGCTCATCCTCGCGTTCGCCCTGCTCTCGCCCGTGGTGATCCCGCTGCTCGCCAAGGCGGCCACGGCGCCCTTCGCCAGGACGCGCGGCGCGGGGGCCGTCCTGGTGCGGGCCAACACCGTCACCTCGGTGCGCCGGACCGCGTCCACCGCGGCCCCGGTGCTGATCACCGTCGGCCTGGTGTGCTCGCTGTGGAGCACCTCCGGCTCACTGGAGGGCGCCCGCGCCAAGGAGGCGGCGTCCCGGGTGGCGGGCGCCGACTTCGTGGTCACCCCCGCCCACGCCCCCGGCCTGACCCGGGAGCTCGTCGACAAGGTGTCCGCGCTCCCCGGAGTCTCGGTGGCCGTCTCCACCCCGGCCACCGTCTTCACCGTCCCCGGCCCCGACGCCTTCGCCGACCCCTCCGGCGGCGGGGCGCTGATCCCGTACTCCGCCGAGACCGTCGATCCGGCGGCGATCGGGAACGTGCTCGCGCTGCCCGTGGTCGCCGGCGACGCGAAGAAGCTCGACGACCGCTCCATCGCCGTCGACCAGTCCTGGAACCGGGCGGTCGGAGACAAGGTCGAGGTCTGGATGGGCGACGGAACCGGGCACGAGCTCACCGTCGCCGCCGTCTTCAAGACCAGTACGAGCGGCAACGGCGCGGTGCTCACCCCCGCCCACGCGGGCAGCGAACTGCCCCGTGCGGTCTACGTGAAGCTCGCGGCCGGAGCCGACCGGGCCGCCGTCCGAGGACAGCTCGACACGCTCCTCGAGGGCCAGGCCGCCCGCGCCGTACCGATCGCCGCGTGGACGGCGGCCGGTGACACCAAGCGCCAGGACGACGCCCGTACGGCGCTCTACCTCATCGGCGGCATCGCGGTCCTCTACACCGGCGTCGCCGTGGCCAACACCCTGGTGATGTCCACCCGCCGCCGCGGCCGCGAGTTCGCCCTGCTCAGGCTCACCGGATCCACCCCGCGCCAACTACTGGCCATGGTGGCGGGCGAGGCGCTGCTCGTCGTCGCGGTCGGCGGCCTCCTCGCGGCGGGCGTGGTCGCCGTCAGCCTGGCCGGACTGTGGGCCGCCCTGCGCCAACTCGTACCGGGGGCGCAGGTGGTGGTGCCGCTGGTGCCGTTCCTGGCGACCTCGGCCGCCTGCCTGGTGGTCGCGCTGGCCGCCGTACTCGTACCGGCCCGGCTGGCCCTGCGGACCCCCGCGGTACGGCTGACGGCGGCCGTCGACTAGCCGTACCGCCCCCCTGCTTCGACCCCTTCGACTCCTTCGACCCCTTCGACCCCGATACGAGAGGACCGGCGTCCATGAAGCCGACCATGACGAGCGCACCGCCCCGCGGCGGCGACCGGACGACGGACCACGCGCTGCGGCTGGACGCGGTGACCAAGGTGTACGGAAAGGGCGGCAGCCAGGTCCGCGCCCTCGACGGAGTGACGGTGGGCGTCCCGCGCGGCTCGTTCACCGCCGTGATGGGCCCTTCCGGATCGGGCAAGTCCACCTTCCTGCACTGCGCGGCGGGCCTGGACACGCCGACCACCGGGTCGGCGTACATAGGCGGCACGGAACTGAACGGCCTGAGCGAGACCGAACTGACCCGGCTGCGGCGGGGGCGCATCGGCTTCGTCTTCCAGGCGTTCAACCTGGTGGCCGCGCTGACGGTCCGGCAGAACATCGAACTCCCGCTGCGCCTGGGGAAGGAGAAGGTCGACCCGGCCTGGCTGGAAGAGGTGCTCGGCCGGGTCGGGCTGAGCGGGCGCGCCGCGCACCGCCCCGGCGAGCTCTCCGGAGGCCAGCAGCAGCGCGTGGCCATAGCCCGCGCCCTGATCACCCGCCCCGACGTGCTGTTCGGCGACGAACCGACCGGAGCCCTGGACACGGTGACGGCCAAGGAGATCCTCGCGCTGCTGCGCGAGAGCGTCGACGGCACCGGCCAGACGGTCGTCATGGTCACGCACGACCCGGTCGCCGCCTCCTACGCAGACACCGTGCTGTTCCTGGCCGACGGCAGGCTCGCCGACCGGATGGACCGCCCTTCCCCGGACCGGGTCGCGGAGCGGATGACCAGCCTCGGGGCATGGGGGACCTGACAGCTGCCGGCGGCGGGGTGTCGGCGGCGGGGCGTCAGCCGCGCAGCGAACGCCCGTAGCCGGAGGCGAGCGGCATTCGCAGACCCAGCGGCGGCGGAGCCGCCAGCGCGTCGGTGACCGGGCGCGAGTAGGGGCCGCTGAACACCGAGCCCAGGACGAAGTCCACGGACAGGGCCACGACCTCGGCCTGGTGCTCGCGCAGCCCGTGACCGTCGGAGTGCACCTCGAAGCGGCACGTCGTGCGGTTGGCCTTCTTCGCCCGGGTCGCCAGCCGGTACGACAACTCCGGGTCGCTGCGGGCGTCGTTGGTGCCGTGCACGATCAACACCCGGCGTCCCGACAGCTGTTTCACCGGTTCGGGGGAGTTCGAGGCGGACCGTTTCGGCAGCGAAGGGGCAAGAGCCAGAACGGAGTTGACGGCCTCGTGCCCCGCCGCGACGAGGGCCGCCCGGCCGCCCGCGTCGTATCCGGCCAGGCACACCGGCACGTCCCCGTACCTGCGGACCACCTCGTCGGCCGCCCATTCGGCCTCCGCCTCCCGGGTGCCCCCGCCGTGGATGACCTGGTGTGTCACCAGCCCGTCCGCCGCGCCCGCGCGGGCCAGTGCCCTGGCGAGCGGCCGTAACGGACCGGGGGACAATCTGGACGCTCCGGGAAGCAGGAGCACCACACCACTGACCGTGGAAATCGAGCCGGTCGCGCCGGCCGCCCGCCCCAGACGGGCCCCGCGCGCCGACGGCGCATGCTGTGCCATGGCGAAACAGTCTCAGACCCGGAGGTGTACGTCAGCTGTTCGCACGGTCAAGGTATTTCAGGGGTGATGGCGATCTGGTGAGCACGATGCATCGGTCACCCGTTCGGATGGGGCGTCGGGGTTTGAGGGGAGCGAGTTCGCTCGTGGTCCCCGCACAGAGTGAAGCCCTGCGTCCAATACTCGGGAGACCCGGCAGCGCACCGAGGCACGGCACCGGACGACGCGGACCTGACCGGCAAGATCCGAAAGAGGCGACCTGGTGGAGATGGGTCGCAAGCACGGTCGTGCCGTGCACCTGGTCCACCCCGCGTACACCGCGACGGACTGCGCGCAGTGCGGAGCGAGAGCCGAGCACGCACTGCCGCTGGGTATGCGCACCTATACCTGCACCGCGTGCGGAGCCGTGTCCCCAAGGGACAAGAACTCCGCACACGTGATGCTCGTCAGGGCAGGTCTGAACCCGGTCGGCGCCGAGAGCGCAAGACCCGACGAACCGCCGGTTCGCCGGGCGGCTTGAGCCGAAAATCCCCACGCCACCCCGAGGAGGAATCACTCCCTTCGGGAGGGGAGCGGTCAATGTTGCCTATCGGATCTCGCGCCAGCGCACCCGCTCTACGCGCGTAGGAGCTAGAGTGCCCAGATGACGAGCGAGACCCCCAACCTGCCCACCCCGGATCAGATCCGCCGCTCCCCGAAGGTGCTCCTGCACGACCACCTCGACGGTGGTCTGCGCCCCGGGACCATCATCGAGCTGGCTGACAAGGTCGGCTACGAGAACCTTCCCGAGACCGACGCCGCCAAGCTCGGCATCTGGTTCCGCGAAGCCGCCGACTCCGGCTCCCTCCCGCGTTATCTGGAGACGTTCGCGCACACCTGCGCGGTCATGCAGACGAAGGAGGCCCTCTTCCGGGTCGCCTCCGAGTGCGCCCAGGACCTGGCCGAGGACGGCGTCGTGTACGCCGAGATCCGCTACGCGCCCGAGCAGCACCTGGAAGCCGGCCTGACCCTCGAAGAGGTCGTCGAGGCCGTGAACGACGGGTTCCGTGAGGGCGAGCGCCTCGCGAAGGCCGACGGCAACCGCATCCGCGTCGGCGCCCTGCTCACCGCGATGCGCCACGCGGCCCGCGCGCTGGAGATCGCGGAGCTGGCCAACCGCTACCGCGACAACGGCGTCGTCGGCTTCGACATCGCCGGCGCCGAGGCCGGGTTCCCTCCCACCCGCCACCTCGACGCCTTCGAGTACCTCAAGCGCGAGAACAACCACTTCACCATCCACGCGGGCGAGGCCTTCGGCCTGCCGTCGATCTGGCAGGCCCTGCAGTGGTGCGGCGCCGACCGGCTCGGGCACGGCGTGAAGATCATCGATGACATCGAGGTCGCCGCCGACGGGTCCGTGACGCTGGGCCGCCTGGCCTCGTACGTCCGGGACAAGCGCATCCCCCTGGAGATGTGCCCGACGTCGAACCTGCAGACGGGCGCGGCGCTCTCCTACGCCGAGCACCCGATCGGCCTGCTGCGCAAGCTGCACTTCAGGCTGACCGTCAACACCGACAACCGGCTGATGAGCGGCACCAGCATGAGCCGTGAATTCGAGCACCTCGTCGATACTTTCGGCTACTCGCTCGAGGACATGCAGTGGTTCACCGTCAATGCGATGAAGTCGGCGTTCATTCCTTTCGATGAACGACTGGCCATGATCAACGACGTGATCAAGCCGGGTTATGCGGAGCTGAAGTCGGAATGGCTGTTCCGTCAGACCGCTTCCACCAGGGGTTCTGTCTCGGCATAGGCCACGGCATGACCGACTGAAGGCGTCCGGGAGGAGCAATTCCCGGACGCCTTCTCGTATTTAATGATGTTTGCGGGCCGGGGTTTGAAGTGACTAGTTTGCGGAGCCGCTCATTTCCCCGTCGCAAGGACGATCCTTCATGAAGCAGTCAGCTGCCAAGACCCTCGGTGTCGCCGCTCTCGGTGCCGCCTTCGCCGCCGTCGCCGCCGGTACCGCCTCGGCCGCCGTCCCCGCCGTCGGCCTCGGCGACGCGCTGGGCACCGTCCAGGGCCTCACCAGCCAGCAGCACGTGAGCCCGGAGGAGGGCCAGGCGGCCCCCCAGTCGAGCGACCCGGTCGGCCAGCTCACCAGCAGCCTCGGGGGCCTGCCGCTCGGCGGCCTCAGCAACCTCGGCGGCTGACCCGCACCTGTCGGGATTCGCACGTACGCACACGTGGCGCACACCCCTTCGGGCAGGTGTGCGCCACGTCGTGGCATGTGCCACGATCACAGCCAACTGCCCGCCGACGTACGGGGTATGAGGTAATTCGATCATGCGCATGAAGGCTCGGACCGTCATGGCCGCGCTGCTCCCCGCCCTGCTGTTCGCGGCAGTGGGATGCAGTAGTACGCACACCTCCGCGAGCGGCAATTCCGCGGATCCGAAGGGCTCCGCGAGCTCACCCGGCCCAGCCGCATCGGCCGGCTCCGCCGGATCCCCCGGGGCCGCGGGCACCGCGGGTGCCTCCGGCACGGCCGCGCCCAAGCGGGCCGCGAGCCGGCTGGAGCGCTCCGCCCTGGAACAGGGGGACCTGGCCGGTTACCAGATCTCCGCGAACGGCAAGAACCCCAACGCCCCCACCGGCCAGCCCCAGGCCGACCGCAAGGCGTGCCAGCCGCTCGCCGACATCATGGGCGACAAGCCCGACCCGGCCGCACGCGAAACCGTCAACCGGGGCGTCGGCTCGCAAACGGAGCTGGGCCTCGCCGTCTCGGCCTCGGTCAGCTCCTACACCGAGTCCGACGCGAAGGCGCTGATCGCCCGTCTCAAGGACGCCGTTCCCGCTTGCGCGTCGGGCTTCAACGCCACCGTCGAGAAGAAGGCCGGCAGCTACCGCGACGTCAAGGCGGTCGACTACAAGGCGGGCGGCGACGAGAGCGTCAGCTGGACCACGACCGTGTCCGCGGCGGGCGTCGCGGCCCAGGTGCACCTGGTCGTCGTGCGCCAGGGGGACACCGTCGTTCGCCTGATGGCCCTCAACGTGACGGGAAGCGGGAAGACCCCCGAAGTCCCGCACGCGGTGACCGACAAGCAGATCCAGAAGGTCCGCACGGCCGGCTGAGCACCGGACCGCCGGCTGACCGGGCCGTCAGCTGATCGGACCGCTGGCTGACCGGGCTGCCCACCCACCGGGCGGCCGGGGAACTACCAGCCGGCGGTTCCGGCGGCGCCCGTCTTGTCGTTCGGCAGGAGCACCCACAGCGCCAGGTAGATCAGGAACTGCGGGCCGGGGAGCAGGCACGACACCACGAAGATGAGGCGCATCGTGTTCGCGGATATTCCGAATCGGCGCGCAAGACCGGCACAGACTCCGCCGATCCATCGTCCGTCACGGGGGCGGGCAAGGGCGCTCATGGTCTCTCCTCGGTCGTTCGTCGGTAGTTCTTCGTCTTCTCGGGAGGCTTTCCCTCGATGACTCAATACTCCCGCTGAACCGCGGAGAGGACGTCGCTCCAGCGGCCGAGCCCGACCCTGGTAATTCTCGGGGTCGCCCCCTGAGAGCCCCTCTCGGGGACCACCCGAGCAGCCCCCTGAGGCCTCGCAGGAGACCCCGACGGAGCGGCCTGCGCGGAGGCCTTCGGACCGGTCTTCGCCACGCCCTTCGGGGAACGCCGCAGCCGGGCCCGCACCACCGGTACGACGGCCAGGTGCGCCATCATCACGCCGAGGGTGTTCAGCAGCACCGAATCCACGTCGACCACCTGCCCCGGGACCCCGGTCTGGAGCATCGCGACCCCGACCGAGACCAGCGCACCCGCCGCGGCGGTCCGGGCCAGCGAGGACCAGGCGGCCAGCGGCGACAGCCCCACGCTCCCGCCGGCCAGCGGCAGCAGCACCCCCAGCGGGGCCAGCAGCGCCAGCCCCGCGCCGATCCGGCGGGCCGCCTCCAGGGGCCCGTAGGCGAGGTCCGCCCGGATCCCCTCCAGCGGGGTCAGATTGGCCGCGGCGGCCCAGGGGACGTTCAGGGGGCGCAGCATCAGCCAGCCGACGAGGAAGAGGTGAACGGCCAGCAGGACCCAGGAGAGAAGCCGGATCCGCAGGTGAAGAGCGGCATTGCCGCTGCCCTTGAGACGGTGCACGCCTGTGGAGACGCACCGTCCGGTCCCCGCGGTTCCGGGAAAAGGGCCGGTCAGCCCGTGGCGAGCAACACGATCAGGAGCAGCAGGCCGATCACGGCCGGCACGAGGATCTCGTAGGACCAGGCGACCTTGACGGTGCCCTGGGCGCCGGCCCGCGAGGCGCCGCGCTCGTGCAGCTCGCGCAGCTCGTCCACGTTCTGGTCGGCCGAGGCCCGCGGCGCCGCGTCGACCGGCGGCTTCGCGCCGTCGCCGGGAGCGGTCATGCTCCGGCCCATGAGCCCGCCGAGCCGGCTGGGCCGCCCGTTCTGGATGCGGTTCACCCGCTTGCGCTCCCGCAGGGAGACGGGGATCGACCACAGCTGGTACCTCGACCCCTCGGCCACCACCTCGGCCGAGAACCGGGCGCGGACGGTGTCCACGGCGCCCCAGGGCAGTTCGATGGTCCGGAAGGGGTTGCGCACGCGCATCCGGTCCGCGTTGGCGAAGACGGCCGGGCGGATGGTGAAGGCCACGATGAGCGGCGCGAGGCACAGCGCGACGGCGACGGCGATCCAGGGCGCGTTCCCGCTGCCCCGCACCACGGTGTCCCCGCAGAGCCACGCGAGCAGGGCGAGCATCGCCACTCCGGTGACGGTCGCCATGGGGGAGCGGTAGACCCGGTCGTCGTACACCGGTTCATCTGTGGGCTGCTCGCTGCTCATGCGCCCGATTCTGCCTCACGCCGTCTCAACGTACGAGATCGGCGTACATGATGATGTTGTCGGGGCGGTGGCCTGCGGTGATGTCGCCGCCGCAGGTGATCAGGCGCAGCTCGGGGCGCGCGGTGTCCCCGTAGACCTTCGCGGTGGGGAAGTTCTTCTTGTCCACCTGCTCCAGCTCGCGCACGCGGAAGACGGCGTCCGTGCCGTCCGCCCGGGTGACCGTGATCTCGTCGCCGGTGTGGACCTTGGCGACGTCCTTGAGGACGGCCGGGCCACGCGCGGTGTCGAAGTGCCCGATCAGTACGGCGGGCCCGGTCTCGCCGGGGGTGACGCCCTTGGTGTACCAGCCGATCTTGTCCCCGTCCGCCACGGAGGGCACCTCGACGGTCCCGTCGGCGGCCAGCCCGAGCCCGAGCACCGGGGAGGTGTCGACCCCCGCCGCGGGCACGCGGACCCGTACGGGCTCGGAGGCGGCCATCGGTGCGGCGGGCGCGGCGCCGGCCGCGCCGGAGGCGGTGGCGGGTGCGGGTGCGGCGGAAGTCGGGACGACATGCGCCGGAGGAGTGGCCGCGGGGGCGGCGCCGCCACAGCCGGTGAGGGTGGCGAGGGCGACCGGGGCGAGCAGCAGGGCGGCGCGGAGGATGGCGCGGGACATGGGGAACTCCTGAACGGGGACCGGCGGGCCACCGCAAGGGTGGCCCGCCGAAGGGGGAGGGAAGACGTTTCCGCTGTGCGGCCGCTACATCAGACGTTGCTGCGGCGGCGACGCAGGGCGACCGTGCCCAGCGCGGCGAAGATGGCGAGGAGGCCGGCGCCCGCCGCCAGGGTGGTGGTGTCGTCGGTGTCCGCGACCGTCGCGACGGGGATCTCGGCACCGGCCGCGACCGCACCCTGCGGAACCACGGTGGTCTGGCCCTTGGTCTGGGTGGAGACGTTCGAGGACGCGGCGGGGGTGGCGGCCGGGGTGGGCTTCGGCGCGGCGTCGTCGTGGACCTCGTACGCGGCCTTGCAGCCCTTGGGGAGCGCGGGGAAGGAGGCCTTGAAGACCGGGGAGTCGCCGCCCTGGGTCTTCCACTCCATGACGGGCGCGGCACCGCTCGCGTTCGCGATGTGGAGGTAGTACTGGGGGGTCCCCGTCGGGTTGGTGCGGGTCAGCGTCACGGTCCAGGGGTCCGACTCCGATTCGGTGTCGTGGACGAATGCCTTGGGGCCCTGGGGGGACATCGTCAGGTCGGCGTACAGGTAGTTGCCGACCTGGACCTGCTTGATCTCGGAGACGCACTTGTCGGCCGGGGTGGTGGGCTCGTCGTCCTTGACCGGGTACTCGGCCTTGCAGCCCTTGGGGAGCGCGGGGAAGGAGGCGCTCTTGGCCGGGTCGCCGGCCTGGTACTTCCACCGGAGCACCGGCGCGGCGCCGCTCGGGTTCTCGATGCGCAGGGTGTCCGCGTCCGGACCCTTGGGGTGGGTGCGGTCCAGGGTCAGCGGCGCGGGGTCCCCTTCCAGGTTGTGGACGAAGGCCTTCGGGCCCTGGGGGGACATCGTCAGGTCCGCGGACCGGTACTCGCCGAGCTTCACCGTCTTGACCGGGGAGACGCAGGACGCGGGCGTGGTGGCCTCGCCCGCCGGCAGCGGGTAGGACTTGGTGACACCGGCCGTGGTGACCGTGAGGACGGGGACCGCCGTGTCCGCCTTGGTGAGCTTGAGCTCCAGCCCGCTCACCACGGCGCTGGTGTGGGTGCGGTCCAGCTTGTCCATGACGCGGACCATGTAGACGTCGCCCGGCTTCCAGTCCGTGCCCACGTAGCGGATCCAGGCCTCCGGGCCCTCGGCCTTGTTGCGCAGCACCGCGACCAGACCCTCGCCTATGTAGACCGGCGTGCCCTCGTACCGGCCGTTGACCGAGGTCGCCGCCGCGGCGAGCGCGGTCTGCGGCGCGGTCGCCGCCGCGAAGGCGGAGGTGGCAGCCGGAGCGAGAAGGGTCCCCGCGACGGCGGCGGTGACGATGGCGGTGCGGAGGGCGAGGGCGGAACGCATAACGACTCCTGAAGCATGGTGAGGAAGGTGGAGGAGAGTCGCATGCCTCGTTGAGTCTGGTCGGTGTGTCTTCCACCGGGTCAGGTGTGGCGGGCTGCTGAAGAAGAATCTACGGACCCTCCACTGCTGGACGATCTTGTTCCTGTCTTCGCTGTGTAACAGCAAACGGGATGTCCGATTCCGAATCAATAGGGAGGAGGGGGTGACAGGCCGCTACGCGCGTAGATATGCTCATGTGGTGACCATGCCCACCACCCTCACCGCATTCGCTGACGTGACGACGTCCGACAGTGCGCTGCGCCGCTTCCTGCACGGGCTGCCCGGCGTCGACGCTGTCGGCCTGGAGGCCCGCGCGGCCTCCCTCGGCACCCGCTCGATCAAGACGACGGCCAAGGCTTACGCCATCGACCTGGCCATCTCGATGATCGACCTGACGACGCTGGAAGGCGCGGATACCCCGGGCAAGGTCCGGGCGCTCTCCGCCAAGGCCGTGCACCCCGATCCGACCGACCGCACCACGCCCACGACGGCCGCCGTCTGCGTGTACCCCGACATGGTGGCCACCGCGAAGGCCGCCCTGAACGGCGCCGACGTCAAGGTCGCCTCCGTGGCCACCGCCTTCCCGGCCGGTCGCGCCGCCCTGCCCGTCAAGCTCGCCGACACGGCCGACGCCGTGGCCGCCGGCGCCGACGAGATCGACATGGTCATCGACCGTGGCGCCTTCCTCGCCGGCCGCTACCTCGACACCTACGAGCTGATCCGCTCGGTCAAGGAGGCCTGCGTCCGCCCCGACGGCAGCGCGGCCCGCCTCAAGGTGATCTTCGAGACCGGCGAACTGTCCACGTACGACAACATCCGCCGCGCCTCCTGGATCGGCATGATGGCCGGGGCCGACTTCATCAAGACGTCCACCGGCAAGGTCGGCGTCAACGCGACCCCCGCGAACACGCTCCTCATGCTCGAAGCCGTCCGCGACTTCAAGGCGCAGACCGGCATCCAGATCGGCGTCAAGCCCGCCGGCGGCATCCGGACCACCAAGGACGCGCTCAAGTTCCTGGTCCTGGTCAACGAGACCGTCGGCGACGACTGGCTGAGCAACCACTGGTTCCGCTTCGGAGCCTCCAGCCTGCTCAACGACCTGCTGATGCAGCGCCAGAAGCTGAGCACCGGCCGTTACTCCGGTCCCGACTACGTGACGGTGGACTGATCACCATGGCATCCCTCTTCGAGTACGCACCGGCTCCCGAGTCCCGGTCGGTCGTCGACATCGCCCCCTCCTACGGGCTGTTCATCGACGGCGAGTTCACCGACGCGGCGGACGGCAAGGTCTTCAAGACCGTCTCCCCCTCCTCCGAGGAGGTCCTCGCCGAGGTCGCGCAGGCCGGCGCCGCCGATGTGGACCGCGCCGTGAAGGCCGCCCGCAAGGCCTTCGAGAAGTGGTCGGCGCTGCCCGGCTCCGAGCGCGCCAAGTACCTCTTCCGCATCGCGCGGATCATCCAGGAGCGCAGCCGCGAGCTGGCCGTCCTGGAGACCCTCGACAACGGCAAGCCGATCCGGGAGACCCGCGACGCGGACCTGCCGCTCGTCGCCGCGCACTTCTTCTACTACGCGGGCTGGGCCGACAAGCTCGACCACGCGGGGTACGGGGCCAACCCCCGCCCCCTCGGCGTGGCCGGCCAGGTCATCCCCTGGAACTTCCCCCTCCTCATGCTCGCGTGGAAGATCGCCCCGGCGCTCGCCACCGGCAACACGGTCGTGCTCAAGCCCGCCGAGACCACGCCCCTGTCGGCGCTGTTCTTCGCGGACATCTGCCGCCAGGCGGGCCTGCCCAAGGGCGTCGTCAACATCCTCACCGGTTACGGAGACGCGGGCGCGGCCCTCGTCGAGCACCCGGACGTGAACAAGGTCGCCTTCACCGGCTCCACCGCCGTCGGCAAGGCCATCGCGCGCCAGGTCGCCGGTACGGACAAGAAGGTCACCCTGGAACTGGGCGGCAAGGGCGCCAACATCGTCTTCGACGACGCCCCCATCGACCAGGCCGTCGAGGGCATCGTCACCGGCATCTTCTTCAACCAGGGCCAGGTCTGCTGCGCGGGCTCGCGCCTCCTGGTCCAGGAGTCGATCCAGGACGAGCTGCTCGACTCGCTCAAGCGCCGCCTGTCCACGCTGCGCCTGGGCGACCCGCTCGACAAGAACACCGACATCGGCGCGATCAACTCCGCCGCGCAGCTCGCCCGGATCACCGCGCTCGTGGAGACCGGCGAGGCCGAGGGTGCCGAGCGCTGGTCCCCGGCGTGCGAGCTGCCGTCCGCCGGCTATTGGTTCGCCCCGACGCTCTTCACGAACGTCACCCAGGCGCACACCGTCGCCCGCGACGAGATCTTCGGCCCGGTGCTGTCCGTGCTGAGCTTCCGTACGCCCGACGAGGCCGTCGCCAAGGCCAACAACAGCCAGTACGGCCTGTCCGCCGGCATCTGGACGGAGAAGGGCTCGCGCATCCTCGCGGTCGCGAACAAGCTCCGCGCGGGTGTGGTGTGGGCCAACACGTTCAACAAGTTCGACCCGACCTCGCCCTTCGGCGGCTACAAGGAATCGGGCTTCGGGCGCGAAGGCGGCCGCCACGGCCTGGAGGGCTACCTCGATGTCTGATCAGCACCAGAACCGTCTGAGCGTCTTCAAGACCTACAAGCTGTACGTCGGGGGCAAGTTCCCGCGATCCGAGAGCGGCCGGGTGTACGAGGTGACCGACTCGAAGGGCAAGTGGCTGGCCAACGCCCCGCTGTCCTCCCGCAAGGACGGCCGCGACGCGGTCGTCGCCGCCCGCAAGGCCTTCGGCGGCTGGTCGGGCGCGACCGCGTACAACCGCGGCCAGATCCTCTACCGCGTCGCCGAGATGCTGGAGGGCCGCCGGGAGCAGTTCGTCCGCGAGGTCGGCGAGGCCGAGGGGCTGTCGAAGTCCAAGGCCGCGGCGGTCGTGGACGCGGCCGTCGACCGCTGGGTCTGGTACGCGGGCTGGACCGACAAGATCGGCCAGATCGTGGGCGGGGCCAACCCGGTCGCGGGCCCGTTCTTCAACCTCTCGACCCCCGAGCCGACCGGTGTCGTCACGGTCGTCGCCCCGCAGGAGTCCTCCTTCCTCGGGCTGGTCTCCGTGATCGCCCCGGTGATCGCCACCGGCAACACGGTCGTCGTCATCGCCTCCGAGAAGGCCCCGCTCCCGGCGCTCTCCCTCGGCGAGGTGCTGGCCACCTCCGACCTGCCCGGCGGAGTGGTCAACATCCTGTCCGGCAAGGCCGCCGAGATCGCCCCGCACCTGGCGTCCCACCAGGACGTCAACGCGATCGACCTGGCGGGCGCCGACTCCGCGCTCGCCAAGGAGCTGGAGATCGCGGCGGCGGACAACCTCAAGCGCGTTCTGCGTCCACAGCCTGTGGACGACTGGATCGCGGACCCGGGAACGGCGCGCATGACGGCCTTCCTGGAGACCAAGACCGTCTGGCACCCGACCGGGTCGCTAGGCGCGGGCGGATCCTCGTACTAGACCCGCCCCCGAAACCGGCCCCGGTAGCGACCCCCGCGCTGCCGGGGCCTCTTCGTGTCCTACGGGGCTCCGGGCGCCCCTACTTCACGGCGCCCGGCAGCAGCGGGCCGAGCAGCGAGGACGCCGCCGCGGTGGGAAGCTCGCCGATCGACGAACCGCGCGTCAGGCTGCCCGTCAGCATGCCCGTGCCCACCGACGGGAAGTCCGCGACCTTCGTGGCCACCCCGTTGTCCAGCGGGTCCACACCGGTGTTGGCCAGCGGGTTCACCTTGAGGTTCGAGATCGGATCGGCCACCCCGGACAGGGCCGCGGGGACCGAGAGCTCCCCCGCCTGGGCGCCGCCGGCGGCCATCGCCAGGGCCGCACCGGCCATCGAGAGGGTCAGGCCTGCGGTGCGCAGCGCCTTGGTCTGGGGGGCTTTGGGGGCTGCGTGACGTGCCATGGATTCCCGCCTGTGGGCTCGTACGGTCTCGTAGTCGCGTGCGCACGCAGCGTAGTGGAGGTGTGATCCTGGATACCAACGGGTCTTTCGGTAGGTCCCCTGCGCGAGGTAATAGTTCACACTTGTGTTCCGTGAGCCGTACCTCTCCTTTGCCTACGCGTGTCGTCCTTCTGACCGGACCCTCGGGATCCGGCAAGTCCTCGCTGGCGGCCCGGTCCGGGCTGCCCGTGCTGCGCCTGGACGACTTCTACAAGGAGGGTGACGATCCCACCCTCCCCCTGGTCGAGGGCAGCGACGACATCGACTGGGACTCCCCGCTGTCCTGGGACGCGCAGGCGGCCGTGGCCGCGATCGCGGAACTGTGCGCGGCCGGGCGCACGGAGGTTCCCGTCTACGACATCGCCACGTCCTCGCGGACCGGGACCGAAGCCCTGGACATCTCGCGGACCCCGCTGTTCATAGCCGAGGGGATCTTCGCGGCGGACGTCGCGGTGCGGTGCCAGGAGCTGGGGCTGCTGGCGGATGCGATCTGCCTGCGGGGCCGTCCCTCCACGACCTTCCGTCGGCGCCTCGCGCGGGACCTGCGGGAGGGCCGCAAGTCCGTCCTCTTCCTGCTGCGCAGGGGCTGGCGGCTGATGCGGGCCGAGCGGGGGATCGTGGCACGGCACATCGCGCTGGGCGCGCACGCCTGCGGCCGCGACGAGGCCCTCGGGCGACTGGCCGCCGCCGCGGCGGGGCGCCACCGGGCCGCGGCCCCGGCGTAGCGGCTGCCGAGGCTGGATCACGGCATGCCAAAAGGCGGGACCAGCGGACCCCCATCCGCTTGATCCCGCCTTTTGCCCCCGTGACCCCCGTCCCACCCCCGTAGGACGGGCCCCCTGGCCCCTTGGTCTGTTGGTTCTACGCGACGAGCTTCTCGAAGGACTCCGCCTCGTCGGCGCCGAAGTTCAGGGCCTCGTCCTCGCGCATCCGCCGCAGCGAGCGCCAGATGCTGGACTTCACCGTGCCGACGCTGATGCCCAGGATCTCGGCGATCTCCGGGTCCGTGCGGCCTTCGTAGTAGCGGAGCACCAGCATCGTGCGCTGCGGCTCCGGGATGCGGGTGAGCGCCTGCCACAGCACCGCACGCAGCTCCGTACCGCCCATCGCGTCCGTGTCCGAGGCCGTCTCCGGGAGCTCCTCGGTCGGGTACTCGCTGAGCTTGCGCCGGCGCCAGGCGCTGATGTGCAGGTTGGTCATCGTGCGCCGCAGGTATCCGCCGACCGCCGCCTTGTCGCTGATGCGGTCCCAGGCGCGGTACGTGGAGAACAGTGCGGTCTGCAGCAGGTCCTCGGCCTCGTAGCGGTCGCCCGTCAGGTGGAAGGCCGTCGCGTACAGGGCGGCCCGCCGTTCCTGTACGTACGCGGTGAACTCGGCCTCGTTGGAGGAGGAGGAGCTCGGCGTGCGCTGCGCGGGGACGGAGGGGCGCTCGTAGTTCTTCGCGTCGATGGCCACCACGTGCGACGGCCGCCGGGTGGGGGCCGTTGCCGTTCGGACGGCCGTCCTGCGGTTCACATCGTGCAGCCGCGTGACAACCGCGCTGGTGGTGGTGGCGTGCAGCGTGCTCATCTCGCGCCCCCCGTCGTGGAGTCTGTCTGGTTCGTTGGTAGAAGACTGCCCGCCGGACATAACCGGGGTGTCCTTCGACTGTCACAGGCCTGTCACAGGGGCCCCCGGAGGATCGGGTGGGCAGGACGGTCGAAGTCCCGAGGGGCGATGGGACAGAATGAGCCCGTGCCTTTCCTGTTGCTCATCGAGGACGACGACGCC
This sequence comes from Streptomyces sp. NBC_00503, assembly GCF_036346895.1. NCBI lineage: Bacteria > Bacillati > Actinomycetota > Actinomycetes > Kitasatosporales > Streptomycetaceae > Streptomyces > Streptomyces sp. NBC_00503. Next base: position 5,005,184 of record NZ_CP107855.1, read on the forward strand.
ATCCGCACGGCCCTCGAACTCTCCCTGTCACGCCAGGGCCACCGTGTGGCCACTGCGGCGACGGGAGAAGACGGCCTCAAGCTGCTGCGCGAGCAGCGTCCGGACCTGATCGTCCTGGACGTGATGCTGCCCGGCATCGACGGCTTCGAGGTGTGCCGGTGCATCCGTCGTACCGACCAGTTGCCGATCATCCTGCTGACCGCGCGCAACGACGACATCGACGTGGTCGTCGGCCTGGAGTCGGGGGCCGACGACTACGTCGTCAAGCCCGTCCAGGGGCGGGTCCTCGACGCCCGCATCCGCGCCGTGCTGCGCCGCGGCGAGCGCGAGGCCACCGACTCGGCCGTCTTCGGCTCGCTGGTCATCGACCGCAACGCCATGACGGTCACCAAGAACGGCGAGGACCTCCAACTCACGCCGACCGAGCTGAGGCTGCTGCTGGAACTCAGCCGCCGCCCCGGCCAGGCCCTGTCCCGCCAGCAGCTGCTGCGGCTGGTCTGGGAACACGACTACCTGGGTGATTCGCGCCTCGTCGACGCGTGCGTGCAGCGGTTGCGCGCCAAGGTCGAGGAAGTGCCCTCCTCGCCCACCCTGATCCGTACGGTGCGGGGCGTCGGCTACAGACTGGACTCCCCTCAGTGATCAAAGCCCTCTTCGCGGGCCGGCGCTGGACCAGCCTGCGGCTGAGGCTCCTCATCGTGTTCGCCCTGGTCGCGCTGACGACCGCCGTCTCCGCGTCCGGGATCGCGTACTGGCTCAACCGCCAGGCCGTACTGGACCGGACCCAGGACGCCGTCCTCGGCGACTTCCGCCAGGAGATGCAGAACCGGGCCGCCGCGCTGCCCATCGATCCGACGCAGGAGGAGCTGCAGCGCACCGCCGAGATGATGGCGGGCAGCAGCCCCGGCTACAGCGTGCTGCTGGTCCACGAGCGCAAGGACCACACCACGGTGACGGGCGCGGCCGGTCCGGACGCCTTCCGGATGGCCGACGTGCCCAAGTCGCTCCAGCACGCGGTCAACGACCGGCAGAAGACGACGGCGGTCAACGACGCCGAGTACCACATGTACTGGCAGCGGACGAAGCCCAACGGCAATCCGTACCTGGTCGGCGGCACCCGGATCGTGGGCGGCGGGCCGACCGGCTACATGTACAAGTCCCTCGCCCAGGAGCGCGACGACCTCAACGCCCTGGCCTGGTCGCTGACCATCGCCACCGGCCTCGCGCTGCTCGGCTCCGCGCTGCTCGCGCAGGCAGCGGCCCGGACCGTGCTCAAGCCCGTACAGCGCCTGGGCGACGCGGCGCGGCGGCTCGGCGAGGGGGAGCTGGACCACCGCCTGGAAGTGTCGGGCACGGACGAACTCGCCGATCTGTCGCACACCTTCAACAAGACGGCGGAGGCGCTGGAGAAGAAGGTCGCCGACATGAGCGCGCGGGAGGAGTCCAGCCGGCGGTTCGTCGCGGACATGTCCCACGAGCTGCGCACGCCGCTGACGGCGCTGACGGCGGTCGCCGAGGTGCTGGAGGAGGAGGTCGAGACCCTCGATCCGATGATCGCACCGGCGGTGGCGCTGGTCGTCAGCGAGACCAGGCGCCTCAACGACCTGGTGGAGAACCTGATGGAGGTCACCCGCTTCGACGCGGGGACGGCCCGGCTGGTGCTGGACGATGTGGACGTCGCCGACATGGTGACGGCGTGCATCGACGCGCGGGCCTGGCTGGACGCGGTCGAACTCGACGCGGAGCGCGGGATCGTGGCACGCCTGGACCCCCGGCGCCTCGACGTGATCCTCGCCAACCTGATCGGCAACGCGCTCAAGCACGGCGGTTCGCCGGTACGGGTCTCCGTGCTGGTGGAGGGGGAGTGGCTGGTCATCGCGGTGCGCGACAACGGGCCCGGCATCCCGGAGGCCGTGCTGCCGCACGTGTTCGACCGTTTCTACAAGGCGAGTGCGTCCCGGCCGAAGTCGGACGGCAGCGGTCTGGGCCTGTCCATCGCGATGGAGAACGCGCACATCCACGGCGGGGACATCACTGCCGCGAACAGGGCGGAGGGCGGTGCGCTGTTCACCCTGCGGCTGCCGATGGACGTGGGGAAGGTGATCGCGCATGAAGACGAGGCGTAGTCGCATGCGCAGTTCGGAGCGCAGTTCGGAGCGAGGTCCGGAGCGCAGTCCGGCGCTCGGCGCGGTGCGCAGTTCGGCGGTCGCGGTCCTGTGCGGGCTCGCCGTCGGGGGGCTCGCGGTCGCCGGGTGCGGGATCCAGGCGAGCACCGTGCCGGTGGACGTGGGCGCGGCCCCCTCGCGGGTGTCCTGTGACACCCCCGCCAAGCCGTCGGCCGGAACGAGCACGGTCCAGGGCATCCGGGCCACGGTGGAACTGGTCTGCGGCTCCCAACTGGTCGGCGTCGAGCGGGTGGTGCCGATGCCGGAGAAGAAGTCGTCCAGGGACGCCGTGGTGCTCGTCAGCCAGGCCCTGCTGGAAGCGCTCCAGCGCGATCCGTCACCGGAGGAGCGCGACGCCGGCTTCACGACCGGGGTCCCGGCCGGGCTGACCACGGCGGATCCGCGGCCGGGCGACCCGGCGGGGACGGTCCGGCTCAGCCGCAAGCCGGAGGACCTGCCGCTGGGGGCCCTGTCGCAGATCGTGTGCACGCTCTCGGAGAGCGAAGTGGTGTCGGCGGGGCAGGGACCGGTGGTCCTGGGCGGCCCGGACTCGGATCCGCCGCGGGCGTGGTCGTGCAGCGCGGCCGTCCGCTCCCGCCCGGAAGCGGTCCCCACCCTGGGCGACGTGGTCCTCCCGACCCCGAAGGCCGGCGCTTCCTGACGCAGGCCCCGGGCCGGGCGCCCGGCCGTCCTCAGGCGGGCCGGGGGCCCGTGAGGTGGGTGGTCAGTTCCTCCACGAAGGCGGCCTGGAGGGGCGGCAGGGGCCCGGGACGGGTGGCGCAGAACCACGTGCGGGTCAGGGGTTCGGCCCCGATGCGCACCAGGGCGAGGCCGTGCGAGGACGCGTACGGCGCGGCCACCCAGTTCGGGAGGATCGCCACGCCCTGGCCGCCCGCCGCCATCTCGATGACCAGGTCGGTCACCAGGGGCATGGTGGTGATGCGGGCGGGGCGGGCGCCCCGGGGGATCGGCAGCGGTTCCGAGGGGATCCGGCTCTGGTCGTAGACGTCGTAGAGGACCAGGTCCACGCCCGTGAAGTCGCGGGCCGTCACGTGCGTGCGCGAAGCCCAGCGGTGTCCGGCGGGCACCACCGCCACCATCTCGTCCTCGAACATCCGGGTCAGCTCCACCCGGTCCATCTGCGGGTCCGTCCTGGTGACCAGGGCGACGTCGACGAGGTCAGCGAGGAGGGCCGGGACCGGCGCGTCGCCGGGAACCGTGACGATCCGCACCTCGGCGTCCGGCTCCCGCTCGCGGAAGGCGCGCAGGACGGGCGGCAGCCACGGGAAGGTGGTGCTGCACTGGGCGGCGAAGCGCACCCGGCGGTTCCTGCCGTCACGGATGTCCCGCAGGTCGCGGGTGGCCGACTCCAGTTCGCCGAGGACCTGGCGCGCGGCGACGAGCATCCTGCGGCCGGCCGGGTTCGGCACGAGGCGGCGGCCCGTGCGCTCGAAGAGCCGCATGCCCAGCCGGTCCTCCAGCCGGGTCAGGCGCTGGCTCAGGGCGGGCTGGCTCACGTAGAGCCGCGCGGCGGCGGCGGTCAGCGAGCCGGACTCGGCCATCGCCTCCAGGAGTTCGAGGTCGCGCAGATCCACATCCATAACGCTGGATTATGGCATGCTCCAAAATCGGTCGTGGCGTGATGGATTGACGGCTCGTAGGTTTCTGGTGTCAGCGAAACGCGCCGGCCGGGCAACCGGCCGGGTACGAAAGGCACTTGCATCATGTCCGCCACCACGAGCACCACGACCGGCACCCCCGTCACCCGTACCCCCGTCACCCGCACCGCCCTCGTCACCGGCTCGTCCAGCGGCATCGGCCTGGACATCGCCCGCGCCTTCCTGGAGCGCGGCGACAACGTCGTGCTGGGCGGCCGCGAGGACGGCCGCCTCGCCAAGGCCGCGGCCGCCCTCGGCCGACCGGAGCGCACGGCCCGGGTGGTGGGCGACATCGCCGACCCGGCCACCGGCGAGGCGCTCGTCCGTACCGCCCTCGACCGGTTCGGCAGCGCCGACGTCCTCGTGAACAACGCCGGGACCTTCGCGTCCAAGCCCTTCACCGAGGTCACCGAGGAGGAGCTGGACGGCTTCCTGACCCACAACCTCAAGGGCACCTACCTCACCACCCAGGCCTTCGTACGGGCGGTGCGCGGGCAGGGGCGCGGCGCCGCGGTCGTCAACATCGGCACCGTCCTCGTCGACCACGGCCTGGCCGGCTTCCCGGCCTCGGCGCCGGTGGCGAGCAAGGCGGGTGTGCACGGGCTGACCGTCAGCCTGGCGGCCGAGCTGGCGGCGGACGGCATCCGGGTCAACCTCGTGGCGCCCGGCATCGTCCGCACGCCGCTGCACGAGGGCGCCGACGTGGACGCGTACGGGGGCCTCGCGCTGCTGAACCGGGTCGGCGAGGTCGCGGAGATCTCGGAGGCGGTCCTCTACCTCGCGGACGCGGAGTTCGTCACGGGCCACGCCCTGCGCGTGGACGGCGGCCACGTCACCGGCCGCTCCTGAACGGCACGGCGACGGCGACGGTGGCCCGCAACGCAGACCGGCCCCGGACCGAGGGGTCCGGGGCCGGTCGGGGGCATCGGCGGGGCTAGATCCCCGCGGCCGCCGCGAGGTCCTTCTTGATCGCGTCGAGGACCTCCTGCCCGCGCTCGCGGGCCGGGGCCAGGTCGGAGGCCTCCGCCACCGGGACCACGACCTCCAGGTAGCACTTCAGCTTGGGCTCCGTACCGGACGGGCGGACGATCACCCGGGCCTTGTACTCGCCCTCCAGGTAGTAGCGCAGCCCGTCCGTGGGCGGGAGCGCCGCCGTGCCCTCGTTCAGGTCCTCCGCCGAGGTGACCCGCAGGCCCGCCAGCGAGAGCGGGGGCTGGGCGCGCAGCGCCGCCATCGCCGAGGCGATGACCGACAGGTCCTCCACGCGCACTGACAGTTGGTCGGTGGCGTGCAGTCCGTGCGCCATCGCCAGGTCGTCGAGGAGGTCGGTCAGGGTCCGGCCCTGCTCCTTGAGCACCGAGGCGAGCTCGGCCACGAGCAGGGCGGCCGTGATGCCGTCCTTGTCGCGGACGCCCTCGGGGTCCACGCAGTAGCCGAGCGCCTCCTCGTACCCGTAGCGCAGGCCCTCGACCCGGGAGATCCACTTGAAGCCGGTCAGGGTCTCCTCGTAGCCCACGCCCGCGGCGTCCGCGATCCGCCCGAGGAGGGAGGAGGAGACGATCGACTCGGCGAAGACACCCCGAGCGCCCTTGCTCACCAGGTGGGCGGCGAGCAGCGCGCCGACCTCGTCGCCGCGCAGCATCCGCCAGCCGGTGGCGGAGGAGTCGTCCGGGACGGCCACCGCGCAGCGGTCGGCGTCCGGGTCGTTCGCGATGACGATGTCCGGATTGACGCGGGCGGCCGTCGCGAAGGACAGGTCCATCGCGCCCGGCTCCTCCGGGTTGGGGAAGGCCACGGTCGGGAAGGCCGGGTCCGGCTCCGCCTGTTCGGCCACCAGGACCGGGGCCGGGAAGCCGGCGCGGGCGAAGGCCGCCATGACCACGTCCTTGCCGACGCCGTGCATGGCCGTGTAGACGGTCCGCACGCCCCGGGGGGAGCCGGGGGTCAGCACGGCGTCCGTACGTGCCAGGTAGGCCTCCAGGACCTCGTCGCCGAGGTCCTGCCAGCCGCCCTCGGGGCGCGGTACGTCGGCCAGTGCGTCGATCGCGTCGATCTGTGCCGCGATCTCGGCGTCGGCCGGGGAGACGATCTGCGAACCGTCGCCGAGGTAGACCTTGTAGCCGTTGTCCCGGGGAGGGTTGTGGCTCGCGGTCACCTCGACGCCGGCGACGGCGCCCAGGTGCCTTATGGCGTACGCGAGGACGGGGGTCGGCAGCGGACGCGGCAGGACGGCCGCCCGCAGGCCGGCGCCGGTCATCACGGCGGCGGTGTCGCGGGCGAAGTCGGCCGACTTGTAGCGCGCGTCGTAGCCGACGACGACCAGGCCGCCGTCGTGGCCCTGGGCCTTGAGGTAGGCCGCGAGGCCCGCCGCGGCCCGGATGACCACATTGCGGTTCATCCGCATCGGGCCCGCGCCGAGCTCGCCGCGGAGCCCGGCGGTGCCGAACTGGAGCATGCCGGAGAAGCGGTCCGCGAGCGCGGTGGTGTCACCGGCTTCGATGAGCGCGGCGAGTTCGGCCGCGGTCTCGGGGTCCGGGTCCTCGGCCAGCCAGGCCTGGGCCCGTGCGATCAGATCGTCCTGCGCGTCCTGCACGTCCTGCACTACCTCTCGTCGTCGGTCGGGTCGCTCGGTCAGATCCGGGCGAGGACCTGGGTCAGCAGCTTGCCCATGCGCGCGGCCGAGTCGCGGCCGGCCTGGAGCACCTCTTCGTGGTTCAGCGGCTCGCCGGAGATGCCCGCCGCCAGGTTGGTGACCAGGGAGATCCCGAGGACCTCGGCGCCTGCCTCGCGGGCGGCGATGGCCTCCAGCACGGTGGACATGCCGACCAGGTCGGCGCCCATGACGCGGATCATGTTGATCTCGGCCGGGGTCTCGTAGTGCGGGCCGGGGAACTGGACGTAGACGCCCTCTTCGAGGGTCTCGTCGATCTCCTTGCACATCGCGCGCAGGCGCGGCGAGTACAGGTCGGTCAGGTCCACGAAGTTCGCGCCGACGATCGGCGAGGTGGCCGTGAGGTTGAGGTGGTCGCTGATCAGCACGGGCTGACCGGGCTTCATGCCCTCGCGCAGGCCACCGCAGCCGTTGGTCAGGACGACGGTCTTGCAGCCGGCGGCGACGGCGGTACGGACGCCGTGGGCGACGGCGGCGACGCCGCGGCCCTCGTAGTAGTGGGTCCGGCCGAGGAAGAGCAGCGCGCGCTTGTCGCCGATCTTGTACGAGCGGATCTTGCCGCCGTGGCCCTCGACGGCGGGCGGCGGGAAGCCGGGCAGGTCGGTGACCGGGAACTCGGCCTCGGGCGCACCGAGCGCCTCTGCGGCGGGGGCCCAGCCGGAGCCCATCACGAGCGCGACATCGTGGGTTTCGGCGCCGGTCAGCTCGCGCAGGCGGGCGGCTGCGGCGTCGGCGGCGGCGAAGGGGTCGGTAACAGATGCGTTCACGCAGACGAGCGTAGCCGGTGATGGCCTACGCGCGTAGATGGCGCCGCTCACGGTATTCGGATCGTTGCTTTGTCGTTTCCGACCAATTGTCCCCGGCGGGGTGTGCGGGAGCCGTGCGGGAGCCGTGTGGGAGCCGTGCGGCGCCTTCGCCGGGGCCGGACCGGGCTCAGCAGGGGCGCTTGCGGAGCTCCATCACGTAGTCGTGGGGAGCGCCCGCGGATTCGGCCGCGTCGGCGAGTTCGCCCAGGTAGCGGGCCGAGGGGAGGCCGCCCTCGTAGCCGTTCAGGACGTACACCCAGGCCGCTTCCTCGCCGTCCAGGGTGTGCACGCGCACCCGCATGCGGCGGTAGATGTCGAGCCCGACACCCTCCCACCGGTCCATCGAGTCCTCGTCCAGCGGTGCGACGTCGTACAGCGCCACGAAGACCTGGTGGCGCGGCGCTTCGACGATCGTCGCCAGCGCGCCCTCCCAGCCCATCTGCTCGCCGCCGAACGTCAGGCGCCAGTCGTTGATCCAGCCCGTGCCGCGCAGCGGCGAATGCGGAGCGCGGCGCGTCATCAGCCGCGGGTCGAGGTTGCCGGCGTACGCGGCGTAGAGCGACATGGGGTCGAGAGTACGGGAGGGGCGGCCTCCGTCGCGTGCCCGCCCGGATGCCCGTACCCCGTCGCGACCGCGCCCGGACGCCGCCACGACCGTGCCCGGGCCCCGCCGCGACCGCGTCCGGACCCCGGCAGGGCCCTGGCCTGGCCTTGCTCCCGCCCTGTCCCCGACCTGCCCCCCCCGCAGGGCCCGGATGGCGGACCGGGCGTGAAGCACCTTGATGCGTGCGGGACAATGGGGCACGGACAGCATCCCCCGGGGAGACCCCCCGGAAGCCCCGGCCGGGGCGGCAGCCGGCCGGGTAGACGTGAGGCGGAGTTTTCGTGACCCGGATCGTGATCATCGGCGGCGGACCAGGCGGGTATGAGGCGGCCCTCGTGGGGGCCCAGCTCGGCGCGGAGGTGACCGTCGTGGACTGCGACGGTCTGGGCGGAGCGTCGGTACTCACCGACTGCGTGCCCTCCAAGACCCTCATCGCGACCGCAGAGGTCATGACGACCTTCGACTCGTCGTACGAGGAGCTCGGCATCGTCGTCGCCGACGACACCCCGCCCCTGGAACAGGCCGCGCGCGTCGTCGGCGTGGACCTCGGCAAGGTGAACCGGCGCGTCAAGCGCCTCGCGCTCGCCCAGTCGCACGACATCACCGCCTCCGTCACCCGGGCCGGCGCCCGCGTCGTACGGGGCCGCGGCAAGCTCGGCGGCCCGCAGGGCATCGACGGAACGCGCGACGTCATCGTCACCGCGGCCGACGGCACCGAGACGATCCTGACGGCCGACGCCGTGCTCATCGCGACCGGCGGCCACCCCCGCGAGATCCCGGACGCGATGCCCGACGGCGAGCGGATCCTGAACTGGACCCAGGTCTACGACCTCGACGAGCTCCCGGAAGAGCTCATCGTGGTCGGCTCCGGTGTGACCGGCGCCGAGTTCGCCGGCGCCTACCAGGCCCTCGGCTCCCGGGTGACCCTGGTGTCCTCCCGCGACCGCGTGCTGCCCGGCGAGGACCCGGACGCCGCCGCCGTCCTGGAGGACGTCTTCCGCCGCCGCGGCATGAACGTCATCGGCCGCTCCCGCGCCGAGTCCGCCAAGCGGGTCGGCGACCGCGTGGAGGTCACCCTCTCCGACGGCCGGGTCATCACCGGCACGCACTGCCTGATGGCGGTCGGCGCGATCCCGAACACGAGCAACATGAACCTGGAGGAGTCCGGGGTCAAGCTCAAGGAGTCCGGGCACATCTGGACCGACAAGGTCTCGCGCACCTCCTCGCCCGGCGTGTACGCGGCCGGCGACGTGACCGGCATCTTCGCGCTGGCCTCCGTGGCCGCCATGCAGGGCCGCATCGCGATGTACCACTTCCTCGGCGACGCGGTGGCCCCGCTGAACCTCAAGACGGTCTCCTCGAACGTCTTCACCGACCCCGAGATCGCCACCGTCGGCTACACGCAGGCCGACGTGGACTCCGGCAAGATCGACGCCCGGGTCGTGAAGCTCCCGCTGCTGCGCAACCCGCGCGCCAAGATGCAGGGCATCCGCGACGGCTTCGTGAAGATGTTCTGCCGCCCGGGTACCGGCATCGTGGTCGGCGGCGTGGTCGTCTCGCCGCGTGCGAGCGAGCTGATCCACCCGATTTCGATCGCCGTCGACAACAACCTGACGGTCGAGCAGATCGCAAACGCGTTCACCGTGTACCCCTCGCTGTCCGGGTCGATCGCGGAAGTGGCGCGCCAGCTGCACACCCGGAAGGCCGCCGGCGAGGCATAGATCCCGGTAACGCCCCTTGTGTGCAAGGGTTTTGGTGTGGACTGGCGGCCCGTCGCGGAGCAGGTGCGCGGCGGGCCGACCGCGTATACCACTAGTTGCCCCACCGTATGGACAACTTCGGAATTCCGGCGCAAAGAGCTGAAAGCAGACGGTCGTTGGGGTTACTGTCAGTTTCGTGTTCGCTGCAGAACGTCGCCAATTGATCCTCGAAATGGTGCGGGCCAACGGAGCGGTATCGCTCCGGGAGCTCGCCCGCGTCGTCCAGACCTCCGAAGTGACCGTACGGCGGGACGTGCGGGCACTGGAGGCAGAAGGACTCCTCGACCGCCGGCACGGCGGTGCGGTGCTGCCGGGCGGTTTCACCCGCGAATCCGGCTTTCCGCAAAAGTCCCATCTCGCGACGGCGGAGAAGACCGCCATCGCCGATGTCGCGGCCTCCCTCGTCGAAGAGGGCGAGGCCATCGTCGTCGGCGCGGGCACCACGACCCAGGAGCTGGCCCGCCGGCTCGCCCGGGTGCCCGGTCTGACCGTCGTGACCAACTCCCTCCTGGTCGCCCAGGCGCTGGCCCATGCCAACCGGGTGGAGGTGGTGATGACCGGCGGAACCCTGCGCGGGTCCAACTACGCCCTCGTCGGCAGCGGTGCCGAACAGTCCCTCCAGGGCCTGCGCGTCTCCCGCGCCTTCCTCTCCGGGAGCGGCCTGACGGCGGAGCGCGGCCTGTCCACGTCCAACATGCTCTCGGCGAGCGTGGACCGTGCCCTGGTCCAGGCGGCGGCGGAGGTGGTGGTCCTGGCCGACCACACGAAGCTCGGCACGGACACCATGTTCCAGACGGTGCCGACCGACGTGATGACCCGCCTGGTCACGGACGAGCCTCCACCGCACGACGACCGCGCGGGCACGGAGCTCCAGGCGCTGGCGGACCAGGGGGTCCAGATCACGGTGGCCGGCGCCGCCGCGTCCCCCGGCGCGCCCGGCGAAGGCATGGCAGGCCGCCGCCCCCGCCGCGAGTCCCCCCTCCCCGTCCAACGTCGGGGCGGCCCCACGGCCCAGCTCCGCAGCGCGGGCATGATCCCGGACCCCCAGCCGGGCGAGCGCGAACGCGCGAGGGTGGCGGACATGCGGCGGCGGTGAGGGACGGGCGGCAGCCGGGCCCCGCAGACGAGAAGCGGCCCCTGGGATCCTTTCGGGTCCCAGGGGCCGCTGTCGTATCGGCGCCGCACGCGGTAACGGCGGTCAGTCAGGTCAGTCCTTGATCTCGCAGATCGTGGCGCCCGAGGTGAGCGAGGCGCCGACCTCGGCGTTGAGGCCCACGATGGTGCCGGAGCGGTGCGCGTTGAGGGGCTGCTCCATCTTCATGGCCTCGAGGACGACGACGAGGTCGCCCTCGTTGACCTGCTGGCCCTCTTCGACGGCCACCTTGACGATGGTTCCCTGCATGGGGGAGGCCAGGGTGTCGCCGGAGGCGGCCGGGCCGCTCTTCTTGGCGGCGCGGCGCTTGGGCTTGGCCCCGCCGGCCGCGGCGGTGCGGGCCAGGGTCATGCCGAGCGAGGACGGCAGGGACACCTCGAGGCGCTTGCCGCCGACCTCGACGACCACGGTCTCGCGGCCGGGCTCGTCCTCGGTGTCCTCGACGGCCGGGACCACGAACGCGGGGATCGTGTTGACGAACTCGGTCTCGATCCAGCGGGTGTGGATCGTGAACGGGTCCGAGGTGAAGGCCGGGTCGGCGACGACCGCGCGGTGGAAGGGGATGGCGGTGGCCATGCCCTCCACGTCGAACTCGGCCAGCGCGCGGGCCGCGCGCTGCAGCGCCTGCTCGCGGGTGGCGCCGGTGACGATGAGCTTGGCGAGGAGCGAGTCCCAGGCGGGGCCGATGACCGAGCCGCTCTCGACGCCCGCGTCCAGGCGGACGCCCGGACCGGTCGGCGGGGCGAACTTGGTGACGGTGCCGGGGGCCGGCAGGAAGCCGCGGCCCGGGTCCTCGCCGTTGATGCGGAACTCGAAGGAGTGGCCGCGCAGGACCGGGTCCCCGTAGCCGAGCTCTTCGCCGTCCGCGATGCGGAACATCTCGCGGACCAGGTCGATGCCGGTGACCTCTTCGGTGACCGGGTGCTCCACCTGGAGGCGGGTGTTGACCTCGAGGAAGGAGATCAGGCCGTCGGCGGAGACGAGGAACTCGACGGTGCCCGCGCCGACGTAGCCGGCTTCCTTCAGGATCGCCTTGGAGGCGGCGTACAGCTCGGCGTTCTGCGCCTCGGTCAGGAACGGCGCGGGCGCCTCCTCGACCAGCTTCTGGTGGCGGCGCTGGAGGGAGCAGTCGCGGGTGGAGACGACGACCACGTTGCCGTGGCTGTCGGCCAGGCACTGGGTCTCGACGTGGCGGGGCTTGTCGAGGTACTGCTCGACGAAGCACTCGCCGCGGCCGAAGGCGGCGACGGCCTCGCGCACGGCGGAGTCGTAGAGCTCGGGGATCTCTTCGAGGTTCCGGGCGACCTTGAGTCCGCGTCCACCGCCACCGAAGGCGGCCTTGATCGCGATGGGCAGGCCGTGCTCCTGGGCGAAGGCCAGGACCTCGTCCGAACCGGAGACCGGGTCGGGGGTGCCGGCCACGAGCGGCGCACCGGCGCGCAGCGCGATGTGGCGGGCGGCGACCTTGTCGCCGAGGTCGCGGATGGCCTGCGGGGGCGGGCCGATCCAGATCAGGCCCGCGTCGAGGACGGCCTGCGCGAAGTCGGCGTTCTCGGAGAGGAAGCCGTATCCGGGGTGGATGGCGTCCGCACCGGAATCGGCTGCGGCCTGCAGGATCTTGGCGATGTCCAGGTAGCTGGCGGCCGGGGTGTCACCGCCCAACGCGAAAGCTTCGTCGGCCGCTCGGACGTGCAGAGCGTCCCGGTCCGGATCGGCGTAGACGGCTACGCTCCCGATCCCGGCATCCCGGCAGGCCCGAGCAACACGGACTGCGATTTCGCCACGGTTGGCGATGAGCACCTTGCGCACGATGGCTCCCTCCTTGAAACAAGCTGAGTTTAGGGACAGCCCACACGGCCTTTCGACCCTTCCCCGATGGTGACCTTGCCCACACAGAGTGTGATTTGAGTCGACTTCGAGTCGAAAACCCTTGTGACGCCCCACGTCAGGGGGATCCCCGACTGCACAGTAACCCCGACGCGTGTCCCGGGTCTCTGTCCGGCAGGTTAGCGGGCCCGGGTGAATCTTTGTCGGGTCCCTACGAATGACCTGGCAATTACCTGCCGAGGGCCGCGCGGGCACCGCCCGGCCCTCCCGCGGTAACGAAGGTGACGCGGCCCCTTGTCCCAAGGTTTACCCGTTAGTAGCCTCCAGGGCGTCGAACGGGCTTGTGGTCGTGGGGGATGGGGGCGTCGTGGCTGGTGCGGGTGGGGTGGTGCTGCGGAGATCCGTGGCCGGAATGACCGCGGTCGTCCTCGTCGTGGAAGCGGCGGTGCTCGTTTTCGTCCACATCGTCCTGGGACGGACCACCGAGAACCAGTCGATGTCCATAGCGGGCATGAATCCGGATGTCATGTCCAAGGCAACGTATGCACTGGGCGCCTGCATGGGCGGCTTCCTGCTGCTCTGCGCCGTCCTGCTCGCCGTCGCAGCGATCCGCGACCGGGCCCCCGGCGCCTTCGCCCGCGTGGTCCTCGTGAGCGCCGCCGTCACCCACGGCGTGCTCGGCGCCCTCGTCGTCGGCCTGGTCGGCTGGGGCGCCTTCGCGGTGATGATGCTGATCCTGTGCCTGCTCGTACTGAGCATGACCCTCTACGGGGCCAAGGGCGCGGCCGGCGCGGGCCCGGCCGGCGGGCCCGGCGGAGCGGACCGTGCGGCCGACGACGTGCAGGACACGCCGCCGGGTCCGCCGCTGCTCGGGGACTTCGGGGACTTCAAGCCCACAAGTCCGTGATCGACACGCCCAGTTCGGCCAGCAGCGAGCGCAGCAGCGGCATGGAGATCCCGATCACATTGCCGTGATCCCCGTCGATGCCCTCGATGAACGGCGCCGACAGCCCGTCCAGGGTGAACGCCCCGGCCACGTGCAGCGGTTCCCCGCTCGCCACGTACGCCGCCACCTCCGCGTCCGTCGGCTCGCCGAAGCGCACCGTCGTGGACGCCGTGGCCGAAACCTGACGCCCGGTCGCGGTGTCGATCACGCAGTGCCCGGTGCGCAGCACCCCGGCGCGCCCGCGCATCGACTTCCAGCGCGCCGTGGCCTCCTCGGCGTCCGCGGGCTTGCCCAGCGCCTCGCCGTCGAGCTCCAGCACCGAGTCGCAGCCGATCACCAGGGCGCCCGCTGCCTCGTCCAGGCCCGCCACGACGGCCGCCTTGGCCTCGGCCAGTGCGAGGGCCAGAGCGCTCGGGTCGTCGTGGTTCAGCGTGTCCTCGTCGAACCCGCTGACGATCACGTGCGGGGCGAGCCCGGCCTGGCGCAGCAGGTTCAGCCGGGCGGGCGAGGCGGAGGCGAGGACGAGGGCGTGGCGGGTTTCGGCAGTCATGCCCGTCATCGTAGGGCGGGCCCGCACGCCCGTAAGCCCGCGCCCGGGTCCGAAAGGGACGGCCTAGAAGCCCACGCCCAGTACGTACACCACCACGAGCATCGCGAGGACGACGACCACGGTCATCCGCCGGACCATCGCCTGCGCGTCGCGCATGTCCTTGGGCGGCTCGTTCTTCGGGTCTGACCAGAGCATGTTCCGATCCTGGCCCGGGGAACGGCAGTGGCGCCTGAGTACGGGTACTCAGGCGCCACCGTCCGTTCACGTCATCTTCACGCCCGGACTCAGCCTTGTCCGGGCCAGTACGTACGGCCCCACGCGCCGGGCCCCGGCTGCGGCAGCGTCCGCCGCGCCACCCGGCCCGGGGCCGACCACGCGTCGGCCGGCCTGCGCGCGCCCGACGGCACCGACGCCAGTACCGCCGCGCGCGCTTGGACCACCGCCAGTGCGGCGGCCAGCTCCTCGGGGGTCGGGTTCCCCTTGACGACCTTGATCACCACAGGACTGCCCTCCTAGGGCCTAGAGGGGGATGTTGCCGTGCTTCTTCGGGGGCAGGGACTCCCGCTTGGTGCGCAGCTGCCGCAGTCCCTTCACCACGTGCGCCCGGGTCTCGGACGGCATGGTCACCGCGTCGATGTAACCGCGCTCGGCGGCCGTGTACGGGTTCAGCAGCGCGTCCTCGTACTCGGCGATGAGCCGCGCCCGGGTCTCCTCGGCGTTGCCCGCCTCCTCCGCTTCGGCGATCGCCCGGCGGTGCAGGATGTTGACCGCGCCCTGCGCGCCCATGACGGCGATCTGCGCGGTCGGCCAGGCGAGGTTCAGGTCGGCGCCCAGGTGCTTGGAGCCCATCACGTCGTAGGCGCCGCCGAAGGCCTTGCGGGTGATGACGGTGATGAGGGGGACGGTGGCCTCGGCGTACGCGTAGATCAGCTTGGCGCCGCGCCGGATGATTCCGTTGTACTCCTGGTCGGTGCCCGGCAGGAAGCCCGGGACGTCGACGAACGTCAGCACCGGGATGTTGAAGGCGTCGCAGGTCCGCACGAAGCGTGCGGCCTTTTCGGAGGCGTCGATGTCCAGGCAGCCGGCGAACTGCATCGGCTGGTTGGCGACCACGCCGACCGGGTGGCCCTCGACGCGGCCGAAGCCGGTGAGGATGTTCGGCGCGAACAGCGACTGCGTCTCCAGGAACTCCGCGTCGTCGAGCACGTGCTCGATCACGGTGTGCATGTCGTACGGCTGGTTGGCGCTGTCCGGGATCAGTACGTCGAGCTCGCGGTCGGAGTCGGTGACCTCGGTGTCGGCCTCCTCCGGGAACGCGGGGGGCTCGGAGAGGTTGTTCGAGGGCAGGTAGGAGAGGAGCGACTTCACGTACTCGATGGCGTCCTTCTCGTCACCCGCCATGTGGTGCGCGACGCCTGACGTGCTGTTGTGCGTGCGCGCCCCGCCCAGCTCCTCGAAGCCGACGTCCTCGCCGGTGACCGTCTTGATGACGTCCGGGCCGGTGATGAACATGTGCGAGGTCTGGTCGACCATCACCGTGAAGTCGGTGATGGCGGGGGAGTACACGGCTCCGCCGGCGCAGGGCCCGACGACCAGGCTGATCTGCGGGATCACGCCGGAGGCGTGCACGTTGCGGCGGAAGATCTCCCCGTACATGCCCAGCGCGCTGACACCCTCCTGGATGCGGGCGCCGCCGGAGTCGTTGATCCCGACCAGCGGGCAGCCGGTCTTCAGGGCGAAGTCCATGACCTTCATGATCTTCTGGCCGTAGACCTCGCCGAGGGCCCCGCCGAAGACGGTGAAGTCCTGGGAGAACACGGCGACGGGCCGCCCGTCGACGGTGCCGTAGCCGGTGACGACCCCGTCCCCGTAGGGCCGGGTCTTCTCCAGACCGAAGTTCGTCGAACGGTGCCGGGCGAACTCGTCGAGCTCGACGAAGGACCCCTCGTCCAGCAGCAGGGCCACCCGCTCACGCGCCGTCAGCTTCCCCTTGGCGTGCTGCTTTTCCACCGCCCGGCTGGACCCGGCGTGGGTGGCTTCCTCGATGCGGCGCTGCAGATCCGCGATCTTCCCCGCGGTGGTGTGCATGTCGATCGGCTCTGACGGTTGTGACATCGGGGTCGCGGCTCCCTGCGTGGTGTCAACTGCCTGGCAATTCACTGACTACTACTGGCTACTGGTGCGTAGCGTATCGGCGGGCATGGCGCTCGGCAGTGCGGCGTTTGACACACCTGATCTGGGTTGCCTGGTCTCGCCGCCCCCCTTAGGGGAGCGGCCTTGGAGCGGACCCGGGAGCACGCGCTCACCCGCGCGGGTGCACGTACCGGAACGGTCGTGACGGCTCCGCGGCCCGTGCGTCGGTAGGGTGATCACGGAACGTGAATGACCGCTTCACCGGTCAGCAGGCCGGGGCTGCCATACGACGGGGAATCCTGATGCCATCAGACGCTTCTGCCTCCGCGGGCCGCTGGTCGAGCCTTGACCGGCCGCCGCTGAACGCCGCCGTGCTGCGGCGCAGCCTCGTGACCGACGGAGGGCTGTGGACCTCGCTGGAGGTGGTGCCCGCCACCGGTTCCACCAACAGCGACCTCGCCGCGCAGGCCGGCAAGCTCCCCGAGGGGGCCGTGCTCGTCGCCGAGGAGCAGACCGCCGGCCGGGGCCGGCTCGACCGGAGCTGGGTGGCGCCCGCGCGCTCGGGGCTGTTCTTCTCCGTACTGCTCAAGCCGGGGCCCCAGGTGCCGCAGGAGCGGTGGGGGTGGCTGACGCTGCTGGCCGGGGTGGCCACCGCGACCGGGCTCTCGCAGGCCGCCGGGGTGGACACCGGCCTCAAGTGGCCCAACGACCTACTGGTCACCGTGGACGGCGAGGAGCGCAAGACCGGCGGGATCCTCGCCGAGCGGGTCGGTGACGGGGTCGTCGTCGGGATCGGGCTCAACGTGACGCTGACCGACGACGAGCTGCCCGTGGACACCGCCGGGTCGCTGCTGCTCGCCAAGGCCTCCGTCACCGACCGGGACCCGCTGCTCAAGGCCGTACTGCGCTCGCTGGAGCAGTGGTACGAGCGCTGGCGCGCGGCCGGCGGGGATCCGGCGGCCAGCGGGCTGCAGGAGACCTACGCGGCGGGCTGCGCCACCCTCGGCAAGCACGTGCGTGCCGAGCTGCCCGGCGGGCGCACCCTCACCGGGACGGCCGAAGCGGTGGACGCGGACGGCAGGCTCGTCGTGCGGACGGCCGAGGGACAGCACGAGGCCGTGGGGGCCGGGGACGTCGTCCACCTGCGGTCGGTCCGATAGCCGGGCCGGGGGGTCCCCGCTGGTCGGCGGAGTAACGGAGTAGGGGAGTGAGCTACGGCACACCTGCCGTATGGTTTAGGCGATCCCGGTCCTCGCGGTGATCAACCGGTTCGGCAGTGCGCACGGAATGGACAGGAGGCGGCCCTTGACCGTCGACGACCCGCACTCCAGCGCGCCCGCCCCCGCCTCCGCGACCGCACCCGGAGCGGCGGCCGGCGGTGCGCCCGGCCAGGGCAGCCCCTCCACCCCGATCGGACGGGACCAGCACACTCCCCACCACGAGGTCGACCACACGGCGCAGCCGACGGCCGACCCGCTCGCCATCCGCCTGGAGCAGCTGATCCTGGGCGCCGAGCGCCGGTACACCCCCTTCCAGGCGGCCCGCAGCGCCGGGGTCTCGATGGAGCTCGCGTCCCGCTTCTGGCGGGCCATGGGCTTCGCGGACATCGGCCAGGCCAAGGCCCTGACGGAGGCGGACGTACTGGCGCTGCGGCGCCTGGCCGGTCTGGTCGAGGCGGGGCTGCTGTCCGAGCCGATGGCGGTGCAGGTGGCCCGGTCCACCGGGCAGACCACGGCACGGCTCGCGGAATGGCAGATCGACTCCTTCCTGGAGGGGCTGACCGAGCCCCCGGAACCGGGGATGACCCGCACGGAGGTCACGTACCCGCTGGTCGAGCTGTTGCTGCCGGAGCTGGAGGAGTTCCTCGTCTACGTGTGGCGGCGCCAGCTGGCGGCCGCGACCGGGCGGGTCGTCCAGGTGGCCGACGACGAGGAGATGGTCGACCGGCGGCTCGCGGTGGGCTTCGCGGACCTGGTGGGCTTCACGCGCCTCACGCGCCGCCTGGAGGAGGAGGAGCTCGGCGAGCTGGTCGAGTCCTTCGAGACCACCTCGGCGGACCTGGTGGCCGCGCACGGCGGCCGGCTGATCAAGACCCTGGGCGACGAGGTGCTGTACTGCGCCGACGACGCGGCGACGGCGGCGGAGATCGCGCTGCGGCTGATCGAGACGATGGAAGCCGACCCGCAGATGCCGGAGCTGCGCGTGGGCATCGCGTTCGGGACCGTGACGACCCGGATGGGCGACGTCTTCGGGACCACGGTGAACTTGGCCTCGCGGCTGACCTCCATAGCCCCCAAGGACGCGGTCCTGGTGGACGGGGCGATGGCCGAGGAACTCGGCCGCACGGGCGCGGCGCCGGTCTCGGAGAAGGAGGCCGAAGCCGAGGAGGGCGGCGGCTCGTACCGCTTCGCGCTCCAGCCGATGTGGCAGCGCCCGGTGCGCGGGCTGGGCGTCGTGGAGCCCTGGTCGCTGACCCGAAGGAAGCCTAAGATCCCGGCGTAACGTTCGTTAACCGGGAGGGCCGCCCTGTGTCCGAGTCTGCGTCTGTATCCGCTGTGTCCGAGTTCGTGGAGGTGCGCCGGCACGCGGACGGGGTCGCCGAGCTGGTCCTGGACCGGCCGAAGGCGATGAACGCGGTGTCCACGGACATGGCGCGGGCCATCGGCGCCGCGTGCGCCGCGCTCGCGGCGGACGCGTCGGTACGGGTGGTCGTGCTCTCCTCGGCGGCCGAGCGGGCCTTCTGCGTGGGTGCGGACCTCAAGGAGCGCAACTCCCTGTCGGACGCCGATCTGGTGCGCCAGCGGCCCACCACGCGGGGCGCGTACGGGGGCGTGCTGGAGCTGCCGATGCCGACGATCGCGGCGGTCCACGGGTTCGCCCTGGGCGGCGGCTTCGAGCTGGCGCTGGCCTGCGATGTCATCGTGGCCGACGAGACGGCCGTGGTGGGCCTGCCCGAGGTGTCGGTCGGCGTGATCCCGGGCGGCGGCGGTACGCAGCTGCTGCCGCGGCGGGTGGGCGCGGCGAGGGCCGCGGAACTGATCTTCACGGCCCGCCGGGTGGAGGCCGCGGAGGCGCTCGCCCTGGGGCTGGTGGACCAGGTGGTCGCGGCGGGCTCGGTGCGCGAGGCGGCGCTGGAGCTGGCCGGGCGGATGGCGGCGAACTCCCCGGTCGGGCTGCGGGCCGCCAAGCGGGCGCTGCGGCTGGGGCACGGGATGGACCTGACGGCCGGGCTGGAGATCGAGGACGCGGCGTGGCGCGCGGTGGCCTTCTCCGGGGACCGGGCGGAAGGCGTGGCGGCGTTCAACGAGAAGCGGAAGCCGGCCTGGCCGGGGGTGTGATCCCGCTTCGGCGGTGCCCGTTCCCCCATCACCGCGCGTGATCTTGTCGGCACCGAATGTCGTGCCAATTGTCACTAAATCGGACAAACCCCCTAACCTGGGGTGATGGGTGTTGATGGACGGCTGCGAGCCGTCGTGGGCCTCGCGCAGGCCATGGCGGCCGCGTGCGCGCCGCGGGACAGTGTGCGGGCCGCGGCGCGGGGGGCGAGGCTGGCGATGGACGGCTCGTTCGCCGCGATCTCGGCGTGGGAGCGCGAACGGGGGCGCCTGCGCGTCCTCGTGAACGAGGGTGAACGCCGGGCGGGGGAGGAGGAGTTCCCCGAGGACGAGTCGTACCCCGTCCACGACTTCCCCGAGATCACCGAGTTCCTGCACGAACGCTGGGCCGGCGGCGGCGGTCCCCACGCCTGGGTGGAGAGCGCCGTCGGCGACCGGCCCGGGAGTCGCGGCCGGGCGCTGCGCCGGCGCGGCCGCGGGACCTGCGTGGTCGCGCCCATCGTGCTGAGCGGACGCGCCTGGGGAGAGCTGTACGTCGCACGGGACGAGGGGCTGCCCGACTTCGACGAGGAGGACGCCGAGTTCGCGACCGTCCTCGCGGCCGTGGTCGCGGCCGGGCTCGCGCAGAACGACCGGCTGGAGGAGGCCCGGCGGCTCGCCTTCACCGATCCGCTGACCGGGCTGGCCAACCGGCGGGCCGTGGACATGCGGCTCGACGAGGCGCTGGAGGAGCACCGCCGCAGCGGCGGGCGGACCGTGGTCAGCCTGGTCGTCTGTGACCTGAACGGCCTCAAGAAGGTCAACGACACCCTCGGTCACGCCATGGGCGACCGGCTGCTGGAACGATTCGGCTCCGTCCTCAGCCGGTGCGGGGCGATGCTCCCGGGCGCGCTGGTCGCCCGGTTGGGCGGAGACGAGTTCTGCCTGGTCAGCGTGGGCCCCTCGGCGGACGAGGTGGTGCGGGTCACCGAGGAGGTGTGCCTGCGCGCCGCCGAGCTGGAGCTGGGCGAGGGAGTCGCCTGCGGGGTCGCCTCCACCGGTGACCCGATCGGCCCCGTCAAGTCCTCGCGGCGGCTCTTCCGGCTGGCCGACGCGGCCCAGTACAAGGCCAAGGCGGCGCGCTCGCCGAAGCCGGTGGTGGCGGGCCGGGACACGGCCGTCGTCCGACTGGCCGACGCGGCCCCGCAGGACCCTGCCGAACGCCGCCGGTTCCGGGGGCGGGCGTAGGCGATTCCAGCCCTGCCGGGCCCCCGGAGCCGCCGCCGGGCCCCCGCCGGACGGAGTCCGGCGCAGCGGTGCGAAGCCCGCGCAGCGGTGCGAGCGCCGCGTCGAAAGGAGAGGGGTGACATGAAGGGATTCAGTCCGTAGGGTGCTGAATATGGATATGCACACCGTCGTAGTGGGAACGTCCGGGACCACCGCCGAGGACGTCATCGCCGTCGCCCGGGGCAACGCCCGCGTCGAGCTTTCCGCCGAAGCCGTGGAAGCCCTCGGCCACGCCCGCGGGATCGTGGACGCCCTCGCCGCCAAGCCCGAACCCGTCTACGGGGTGTCCACCGGATTCGGGGCGCTCGCCTCCCGGCACATCAGCCCCGAACTGCGCGCGCAGCTCCAGCGCAACATCGTCCGCTCGCACGCCGCCGGCATGGGCCCGCGCGTCGAGCGGGAGGTCGTGCGCGCGCTGATGTTCCTGCGGCTCAAGACCGTCGCCTCCGGACACACCGGCGTCCGGCCGTCCGTCGCCCAGACCATGGCCGACGTCCTGAACGCCGGGATCACCCCGGTCGTCCACGAGTACGGGTCCCTGGGCTGCTCCGGCGACCTCGCCCCGCTCTCGCACTGCGCGCTGGCCCTGATGGGCGAGGGCGACGCCGAAGGCCCCGACGGGACCGTCCGGCCCGCCGGCGAGCTGCTCGCCGAAGCCGGGATCGCCCCCGTGGAGCTCCGCGAGAAGGAGGGCCTCGCCCTCCTCAACGGCACCGACGGCATGCTCGGCATGCTGGTCATGGCCCTCGCCGACCTCGGCAAGCTGTACACCTCCGCCGACATCACCGCCGCGCTGACCATGGAGGCGCTGCTCGGCACGGACAAGGTGCTCCAGCCCGAGCTGCACGCCATCCGCCCGCACCCCGGCCAGGGCGCATCCGCCGCCAACATGGCCGCCGTCCTCAAGGGCTCCGGGCTCATCGGGCACTTCCAGGAGGAGTCCGCCCCGCGCGTCCAGGACGCCTACTCCGTGCGCTGCGCCCCGCAGGTGGCCGGCGCGGGCCGCGACACCATGGCGCACGCCGCCCTGGTCGCCTCCCGCGAGCTGGCCGCCGCCGTGGACAACCCGGTGGTCCTGCCCGACGGCCGCGTGGAGTCGAACGGCAACTTCCACGGCGCCCCGGTCGCGTACGTCCTGGACTTCCTGGCCATCGCCGCCGCCGACCTCGGCTCCATCGCCGAGCGCCGCACCGACCGCCTCCTCGACAAGAACCGCAGCCACGGCCTGCCGCCCTTCCTCGCGGACGACGCCGGCGTGGACTCCGGGCTCATGATCGCCCAGTACACGCAGGCCGCCCTGGTCAGCGAGATGAAGCGGCTCGCCGTCCCGGCCTCCGCCGACTCGATCCCCTCCTCCGCCATGCAGGAGGACCACGTCTCCATGGGGTGGTCGGCCGCGCGCAAGCTCCGTACCGCCGTCGACAACCTCACCCGGATCATCGCGATCGAGATGTACGCGGCCACCCGCGCCATCGAGCTGCGCCACGGGCTCACCCCGGCGCCGGCCAGCCGGGCCGCCATCGCGGCGGCGCGCGCGGCGGGCGTGGAGGGTCCCGGACCGGACCGCTTCCTCGCCCCCGACCTGGCGGCCTCGGACGCGTTCGTCCGTTCGGGCGGCCTGGTGGACGCCGTGGAGTCCGTGACGGGCCCGCTGGCCTGATCCACGCGGAATGAGTGAGGAAACGGGCCGCGCCCGGGGTGAGGACCCCCGGCGCGGCCCGTTCCCGTACGCGGGCGGGTGCGTACGCACACCTGCGCGCGGGCTCAGGCCGCCCCGTCGCCGAAACGGCGCCGTGCCGAACGCCGCAGCGCCGTGTGGACGAGCCAGCCCGCCGCCGCGCCGGCCGCGTACCAGAACAGGTCGGGCGCGTTGAAGGTGGAACCGAGCACGAGACGGGCGAGCGTGCTGCGCCGGGAGAGCTCCGCCAGCACCGGGCCGAGCTGGAGGAATTCGACCGCCCAGCTGGCGGCCAGCGCGATCGCGGCGGCCCTGGTGGGCGACACCCGCGGGGCGGCCGCGACGACGAGGGTGAGCAGCAGGACGGTGTACAGCGCGTCGCCGCCGTACTTCGCCACGTCCCCGGCCGCCACGGCCCTGAGTCCCAGTCCCGCGCCGATGGTCAGCCCGGCGGCCGCCACCGCCGCCGTGCGGGTACGTGCCCGCATGGCGGCCGTGCGTCCGGAGGAGGAGGGGATGGCCTAGGCCGTGCGCGAGCGGCGCACCGAGAAGGTCACGAAGCCGGCCCCGAGGCCCAGGCAGAGCGTGCCGGCCAGCAGGTACGGGGTGGTGTCGACGCTGCCCGTGTCGGCGAGCGCGAGGGAGGCCTCCTCGGCCGAGAGCGTCGAGACCGTCGAAATCGTGGAGACGGACCCGGTCTGGGCCTGCGCACCGGCCGCGGCACGCGTACCGGCGTTGCCCGCGTGTCCCGGTGCGGTGGCATTGGCCGAGGGGACGAACCAGAGGGCGGCGAGGAGGGTGGTCGCCCCGAGGGCGGTGAGCGTCGATCGTCGTGCGGACACGGTGCGATCCCCCTTGTGGCAGCAGCGAATTGGCCGTGTGGACTGATGCTACATCCGTCCTCCACCGGAGTTCCGTCCGGCGGAGAAGGCCCCGTGGGGTCCGGGCGGGTCGGGGGAAACCCGGGGCTGCGCCGGGATTACTCTCCGTCGTATGAACTCTTCTGAGACATCACGATTCGTACGACTTCGAGTTGATTTGGTACTAGAGGTGCCGGACGTCGAGGCGTTGACCGGGGCCGCCCTCGCGCACATCAAGGCCGACGAGTTCATGCCGGACGAGGAGCGCGGCCACGCGGAGGCGGCGGTCCGGGAGGACGAATCGGAGGCTCTGGCCTACCTGGTGGACCCGACCGACCTGGTCGCGGACATCCCCGGAATCGAGCTGGCGCAGGCCTCCTGGAGCAGCGAGCCCGTCGAATACGACCCCGAGTCCATGGAGTGGGACATCGACGAGGAAGATGGAGGTCTCGACGAAGAGGCTGACAACGCCTGACGGTGGGGTTGACCACATTCGAACGGAATGTGGATCCGATCCAGGGTGTTCGCGCGTTGTCAGGAAGGAGGCAGGGGGGTCACTCCCCCCTGTCCGGGGAGTTCCTGCAACGATGGAGTGGCGTGTGAGGACGGACAGCAAGCGTCGGAGAAGGTCCCTGGTGGCCGTATCCGCCGTACTCGGTGGCGTACTGGTGCTCGCGGGATGCAATGACGCGGGGGGCGGGGACGCGCCGAAGGCGAACGGCGAGGCATCGGCCAAGGCCGACGTCGACGCCGCGGCGGCCAAGGACACCTCCAAGGCCCGAATAACCATCACTCCCAAGGACGGCGCCACCAACGTCGGCCTGAACGACGCGGCCAACGTCGCCGTGGTCGACGGCACGCTCACCACCGTCGAGCTGAAGAGCTCCGAGGGCACGGTGGTGGCGGGCAAGATAGCCGCCGACGGCAAGAGCTGGAAGCCGGACGGCGCGCTGAAGAAATCGACCAAGTACGCGCTGTCGGCCGCCGCGAAGGACGAGGCGGGCCGCGAGGCGCACGAGAACGCCTCCTTCACGACCGTTTCCCCGGAGAACAGCTTCGTCGGCTCGTTCATCCCGGACGAGGGCCAGACCGTCGGCGTGGGCATGCCGGTCTCGATCACCTTCAACAAGCCCATCAAGGACAAGAAGGCCGTCCAGGCGGGCATCACGGTCACCTCCAGCAGCGGCCAGGAGGTCGTGGGCCACTGGTTCAGCACGCAGCGGCTGGACTTCCGCCCGGACAAGTACTGGACGGCGAACTCCACCGTCACGCTGAAGCTGGCGCTCGAGGGCGTCCAGGGCGCCCCCGGCGTCCAGGGCGTGCAGAACAAGACCGTCAACTTCAAGATCGGCCGGAGCCAGGTCTCCACGGTCGACGCGAAGACGAAGAAGATGACGGTCGTACGGGACGGCGAGGTCCTCAAGACCATCCCGATCTCGGCGGGCTCCCCGGCGAACCCGACGTACAACGGCCAGATGGTGATCTCCGAGAAGTTCAAGGAGACCCGGATGAACGGCGCCACCGTCGGCTTCACGGACGACGACGGCAAGGGCGAGTACGACATCAAGGACGTGCCGCACGCGATGCGCCTGTCGAACTCCGGCACCTTCGTGCACGGCAACTACTGGGGCTCGGACTCGATCTTCGGCAGCGTCAACACCAGCCACGGCTGTGTCGGCCTGAACGACGCCAAGGGCGCGAACGACCCGGACCAGCCCGCGGCCTGGTTCTTCGACAACTCCCTCATCGGAGACGTCGTCACGGTCGTCAACTCCCCGGACAAGACGATCAAGCCGGACAACGGCCTCAACGGCTGGAACATGAGCTGGGCGGACTGGAAGGCCGGCTCGGCCGTCTGACGCGCCGATAGGAACACTGCCCCGCGACGAACGGCGGGGAGCCCCGACCAGGGGGCTCCCCGCCGTTCGCGTTCCCCCGGCCCGACTCGTCCCCCGGCTCGTCTCCCGGCTCCGCGGAAATGGGCGGTGCGGGGCGGTGGCGGCCGGTCTAGGGTCCGAAGATGACGACGATCACCGAGCTCTCCGCACCCCCGACCGACCTCGAGGTGGACCACTGGTGGGCGGTCCTGACCGCCGCCCGGACGGCCGACCTGCCGCAGCTGCCGGCGCCGTCCCGCGGGGAGGTGGCCGGCCGGCTGCGGGTACTGCCGGCGCGCGGGCGGGCCGTGCACTGGGCCTCGGAGGAGGCGATCGCCTCCCTGCTCCTGTTCACGGACGGGAGCAACGAGCACACCGCGCACCTGGACCTGCTGACGGTACGGCCGGACGCGCGCCGGCGGGGCGCGGGCGCGGCCCTGTGGCAGCGGATCCGGGCGGAGCTGCTCGCACAGGGCCGGACCTCGGTGTCGGCGGAAGTGGACCTGGACGGTCCGGGCGAGGCGTTCGCGCGGTCGCTGGGCTTCGAGAACGTGCTGCCGATGGCCTGGTACGTCCAGGACGTACAGGAGGCGCGCGCCCGCTTCGGGGCCGAGACCCCGGCTTCGACGCCCACCCCGCCCGGCTACGAGCTGCTGTGCTGGCCCGGCCTGGTCCCCGACGCCTGGGCCGAGGCGTCGGCCGTGGCCCACGGAGCCATGGAGGACGCCCCGAGCGGGGACCTCGACCAGCGGACCCCGACCTGGACGGCGGAGCGCCTGCACGCGTCCCAGCGGCTGATCCTGGCCCGGGGCGGCGCGCTGACCACGGTCGCCGCGGTCACCCCGCAGGGCGAGGTGGCGGCGTACACGGAGCTGGCCCTGCCGGACCCGGCCGGCCCGCGCGCCCTCCAGTACGACACGGCGGTCGTTCCCGCCCACCGCGGCCACGGTCTGGGCCGCGCGGTCAAGCTCCGCATGCTCGC
The DNA here is from genome assembly GCF_036346895.1 of Streptomyces sp. NBC_00503. Taxonomy (NCBI): domain Bacteria; kingdom Bacillati; phylum Actinomycetota; class Actinomycetes; order Kitasatosporales; family Streptomycetaceae; genus Streptomyces; species Streptomyces sp. NBC_00503. The sequence continues at coordinate 5,031,455 of NZ_CP107855.1, forward strand.
GCAGACGGCCGACCACCACCCGGCCCTGCGCCACATCGCCACCTCGGTGGCGGACGACAACGCCCCGATGCTCGGCGTCAACACCGCCCTCGGCTACCGGCGCGAGCGCGGGCTGGGCTACTTCCAGCTGACGCTCTAGCTCGCGGTCCGGCTCGCGTTCTAGCTCATGTTCTGGCTCGCGCTCCGGCCGTCCCCGGGAGCGATGGGGGAGGGCGCGGCGGCCGGGGCCGGGGAGGCCTGAGTGGCCGGGGAGGCCGACCAGGACGACAGCAGACGCAGGGCGTCGGCCGACGGGGAGCCGGGGGGTGCGTGGTAGGTGACCAGGAACATCGCCGGGTCGCCCGGCAGGGCCAGGGTCTCGAAGGAGAGGCTGAGCGCCCCCACCAGCGGGTGCCGCAGCCGCTTCACACCGTGGATCTTGTTGTCCGCCACCGTGTGGGCCGCCCACAGCCGCCGGAACTCCTCGTTCTTCACCGACAGCTCGCCCACGAGCGCCGTCAGCCGTTCGTCGTCGGGGAACTGGCCCGCGTACACGCGCAGGTTGCTCACCACCTCGCAGGCCCGGCACTCCCAGTCCGCGTACAGATCGGCCGTCGCCGGGTCCAGGAACACCAGCCGTACGAGGTTGCGCTCCTGCGCCGGCAGCGCGCCGAAGTCGCCGAAGACCGCCGCCGCCAGCCGGTTCCAGCCGATCACGTCCTGCCGCCGCCCGACCAGGTACGCGGGCACCCCGTCCATGGCGTCCAGCAGCGTCCGCAGCTCCGGCCGCACCTGCTGCGCGCGCTGGGCCTGGCGGCGCTTGCGGGGCTGCGGGCCGGCCAGGTGGCTCAGGTGCTCGCGCTCCGTGCCGTCCAGGCGCAGCGCCCGCGCGATGGCGTCGAGGACCTCCGCGGACACGTTCTGCCCGTGGCCCTGCTCCATCCGCGTGTAGTACGCCACCGAGACCCCCGCCAGCTGCGCCAGCTCCTCGCGGCGCAGCCCGGGGACCCGGCGGTGGCGCCCGTAGTCGGGCAGGCCCACGTCCTCGGGGCGGAGCCGGGCACGACGGGAGCGCAGGAATTCACCGAGTTCGGCACGTTGGTCAAGCTGGTCCATTACCCCAGTATTACCGCGCGCGGGTGCGGGCCGGGGGGCTGTGCCTGACCCCGCCAGTACTAGGTTCGCCAGTCCTAGGCAGGACAGGGGGATGGGCAGGCGCACAGCGGCCGGGCAGGCTGGTGCCACCGAAAGAACAGCAGCACCGCTTTACGAGGAGCCCCACCGTGTCCGTCACCCAGGTCGCCGCCTACGCCGCCCCCGCGCCCAAGGCCCCGCTGGAGCGCACCACCGTCCCGCGCCGCCCGGTCGGCGCGCACGACGTACTCATCGACATCAAGTTCGCCGGGATCTGCCACTCCGACATCCACCAGGTCACCGACGGCTGGGGCGAGGGCATCTACCCCATGGTCCCGGGCCACGAGATCGCCGGTGTGGTCGCCGAAGTCGGCCCGGACGTCACCAAGTTCGCGGTCGGCGACCGGGTGGGCGTCGGCTGCTTCGTGGACTCCTGCCGCGAGTGCGAGCAGTGCCTCGCCGGCCAGGAGCAGTTCTGCGCCAAGGGCATGACCGGCACGTACAACGCCCTCGACAAGAACGGCGAGCCCACGTACGGCGGTTACTCCACCCACGTGGTCGTGGACGAGAACTACACCGTCCGCATCCCCGAGGGCCTCCCCCTCGACGTCGCCGCCCCGCTGCTGTGCGCAGGCATCACCCTCTACTCCCCGCTCAAGCACTGGAAGGCCGGCCCCGGCAAGAAGGTCGCGATCGTCGGCCTCGGCGGCCTCGGCCACATGGGCGTCAAGATCGCCCACGCGCTCGGCGCCGAGGTCACCGTCCTCTCGCAAACCCTGCGCAAGAAGGAGGACGGCCTCAAGCTGGGCGCCGACCACTTCCACGCCACGAACGACGAGGCCACCTTCGAGGAGCTGGCCGGCCGCTTCGACCTGATCGTGTCCACGGTCTCGGCGCCGATCGCCCTCGACTCCTACCTGGGCCTGCTGAAGGTGGACGGCGCCCTGGTGAACGTCGGCGCCCCGGAGGAGCCGGTCTCGCTGAACCTGTTCTCCGTCATCGGCGGCCGCAAGACCCTGGCCGGCTCGATGATCGGCGGGATCGCCGAGACCCAGGAGATGCTCGACTTCTGCGCGGAGCACGGCCTGGGCTCGGACATCGAGGTGATCCGGGCGGAGGAGGTCAACGAGGCCTACGAGCGGGTGCAGGCGGGCGACGTCCGCTACCGCTTCGTGATCGACACCTCGACGATCTGACCTCACGCGGGCAGGACGGGCGGGGCGGGCGGATCCGGTAGTCGGTGTCACATGTTCTTCATGCCGCGTGCATGGCCCCGGCCGCGCGCGGTTGGGGATGATCTACGCACCGCACCGGTCAACCACCCGCACCAGTCCAGGAGTTCGCCATGCCCAGCCGCCGCCATTTCCTCGCCGGATCGGCGGCGGCCGCCGTCGGCCTCGCGGCCCTCCCCCAACTGGCCTCGCCCGCAGCGGCGTCCGCCGACGGGACCGGAGCGCTGCCCCACCTCGTGGTGATCCTGGCCGACGACCTGGGCTACGGCGAGCTCGGCGCGTACGGCCAGAAGCTGATCAGCACCCCGCGCATCGACCGACTCGCCGCCGAGGGCCTCCGGTTCACCGATGCCTACGCCGCGGCCGCCGTCTGCGCACCCTCGCGCGCCGCGCTGCTGACCGGCCTGCACACCGGCCACGCCGCCGTCCGTGCCAACCCCTCCAGCGGTGGCCAGGGCAGCCTCGGCGCCGGCGACACCACCTTCGCGGAGGTGCTGCGGGCGCGGGGCTACCGTACGGGCCTGTTCGGCAAGTGGGGCTTCGGCCCCGAACTCGGGGACCAGCCCAGCCACCCGGGCGCGCGCGGCTTCGAGGAGTTCTACGGCTACATCGACCACACCCACGCCCACGAGTACTACCCGGCCTACCTGTGGCACAACGGCGCCAAGGAAACCGTCCCGACGGGCACCTTCGCCCCTGCCGTGATCGCCGACCGCGCCCTCGACTTCATCGACACCCACGCGGCCGGCCCGGACCCCTTCCTGCTCTTCCTGGCCCCGAACCTGCCGCACGCGCCCAGCGACATCCCCGACGTCGGCCCGTACGCCTCGCAGTCGTGGACGCAGGCGAACAAGGCGCACGCGGCGCAGGTGAGCCTCGTCGACCAGCAGGTCGGCGCGGTGGTGGACCGGCTGCGGGCGCGGGGGATCGCGGACCGCACCGTCGTCCTGATCGCCTCGGACAACGGCCCGCACGAGGAGGGCGGGGTGAACCCCGACCTCTTCGACTCCAACGGCCCGCTGCGCGGCTACAAGCGCAACCTGTACGAGGGCGGCGTGCGCATCCCCCTGATCGCCTGGGCCCCGGGCCGGATCGCCGCGGGCACCACCAGCTCCCGCCCCACCCCGCTCTACGACGTCCTGCCCACCCTCGCCGAACTGGCGGGAGCCCCCGCCCCCTCGGACATCGACGGCCTGTCCGCCGCCCCGGTCCTGAACGGCGCGGCCGCCCTCGCACCCCTCCACGGCCACCTGTACTGGTACCGGGACGAGCAGGGAGTCACCAGCCGGGCCAACACGCAGGACGGCGGCAGGGCGACACGGATCGCCGAGGCGATCCGCAAGGACCAGTGGAAGGCCGTACGGTTCGCCCCGGCGCGGGACCGCACGGCGGCCGACTCCCAGTGGGCCTTCGAGCTCTACAACCTGACGACCGACCTCGGGGAACAGCAGGACGTGGCGGCGAAGAACCCGTCGGTGGTCGCGTCCCTGACGGCCCTGCTCCGGGCGTCGTGGTCGGACACGTACCCGCGTCGCGCCTGGGGCCTGACGGCGGTGACGGACGCGACGGCCCTGACCGTCACGACGCGGCTGTCGAACGGCACGAGCCGCCCGTGGCCGGACGCCCGCGTCGCCCTGCGCGTCCCGGCGGGCTGGACGGCCACCCCGGCGGGCCCGGCGGCCACGGACTCCCTGGCCCCGGGCGCCGAGCTGGCCACCACCTGGAACCTCACGGCCCCGCCGTCCGCCGCCGAGACCCTGTTCACGGCGGACTCGACCACCTCCGACTTCCGCTTCACGGCGGCCACGCGGTTCGTCCCGCTGCCGGCGCCGCCCACCGAGGACAGCTACCTGAGCGACCTCCCGTGGGTCTCGGCCACCAACGGCTGGGGCCCGGTCGAGCTCGACAGCTCCAACGGCAAGAAGGCGGCGGGCGACGGCACCCCGATCGCCTTCGGCGGCGTGACCTACGCGAAGGGCCTCGGCGTGCACGCCCCGTCGGAGATCGTCTACCACCTGGGAGGCCGCGCGGACCGCTTCACCGCGCTCGTCGGCATCGACGACTTCTCGACGAAGCAGTCCTCGGCCGGCGCCACCCGCGCGATCGTCCGCGGCGACGGCCGCACGCTGTTCACGTCACCCACGTTGAAGGGAGCCACGGGTCCGGTCCCGATCGACATCGACGTACGCGGCATCCGCCTCCTCCACCTGGTGGTCGAGGACGCGAACGCCAACTCCGCCTTCGACCACACCTCATGGGCGCAGGCCCGGGTGACGGTGGTCTGAGGGACCCCGCCCCCGGGGCGCGGACTTCGGCTCAGCTCAGCCGTCGGCGCGGGCCACACCGATCGGGCAGGAGACGCCCGTTCCGCCGATGCCGCAGTAGCCGCCGGGGTTCTTGTCCAGGTACTGCTGGTGATGAGCCTCGGCAGGCCAGAAGGGGCGCTCCGATGCCGGGAGGACGGCCGTGGTGATCTGGCCGTAGCCGGAGGAGGTCAGGACCCGCTGGTAGGCATCGCGGGAGGCTTCGGCGGTGGCCTGGTCGGCGGGGGAGTGGGTGTAGACCGCCGAGCGGTACTGGGTGCCGACGTCGTTGCCCTGACGGAAGCCCTGGGTGGGGTCGTGGGACTCCCAGAACAGCTTCAGCAGCGCCTCGTACGAGACGAGCGACGGATCGAAGACGACCCGCACGACCTCGGTGTGCCCGGTGCCGCCGGAGCAGACCTCCTCGTAGGTCGGGTTCTCGGTGAAGCCGCCCTGGTAACCGGCCAGGGTGGTCCACACCCCCGGGGTCTGCCAGAACTTCCGCTCGGCCCCCCAGAAACAGCCGAGACCGAAGTCGGCGACCTGGAGGTGGGCGGGATAGGGGCCCGCGAGGGGGTTGCCGAGCACCGTGTGGACGGCGGGCAGCCCGAAGAGCGGCTCGGCGCGACCGGAGATCGCTTCCTCGCGGGTGGGGAGCTCGGGCGTGCGACGGTACGAGAACATGGATTCCCTCCTTGTGGTCTACCGGTAACGGCGAACGGCGGGCCGGGATTCCCCGGACCGCCGTTCGCCGTCGTCGTGTGCCGTGCGGCCGGGATCAGTGCGGGAGGGTAGCCGGGGAGCCGCCGTTGGCTTCGTAGCCGGCCACCGCCAGGGCGCGGTAGACCGCGTAGGAGGCCGCCGGGTCGGGGTCGGCGGACCAGGGGAGGGCGCCGACCCAGCCGTCCACGTGGCGGACCTGTTCCATCGCCTCCGCCCAGCGTTCGCCGCCGACCAGGAAGAGGAGGAGCAGGTGGCGTACGTGCGCCAGCATCGGGTCGTCGGGGCGCGCGCTGTGGACCGCGTACAGGGCGCCCTCCACCGCGCGGGTCACGGCCGCGCTCTGGTGGAAGCTGCGGATCAGGACGACGTCGGGGACGTGCTCGTACAGGGCGAAGAGGGGGAGCGCCGCGAGCAGCGAGCCCTGCGGGGCGCGGGCGGCCGCGTAGTGGGTGAAGGCGTCGGCCTTCTCGCGGGAGCCGTGCCACTTCTCGCACCAGTAGTTCAGCGCGGCCAGATGGGCGCCCATGTGCTGCGGCGCCCGGTCGATGATCTTCGCCCACAGGGCGTCGTACTCGGGCTCCGAGTAGTGCAGTACCCGGGCGACCGCCAGCTCGATGATGTACGGGACCGGGTCGCCCGGGGCCAGCAGCGCGGCCTTGTGGCAGGAATCCCGGGCCTCCTCCGCGATGATCCGGACGTCGGACTCGCTCATGCCCTCCGGGCGCCGGAACAGCTGCTGCGCCAGCAGCTCCGCGTGCACCTGCGCGCCGCCCGCGTCCTTCGGGGCCTCCAGCCGCCACGCCTTGAGCCACTGCGCGCCGAGCCCGGGCTCCTGCGAGAGCTCCAGCGCGGCCGAACCGGCGAAGGCCTGGACGCGCTGCCAGCGCACCTCGCCCTCCTTCGGGGTGCCGGCCAGCAGCTGCGAGGCGGCCTGCCACTGCCCGGTGCGCCGGACGTTGGAGAGGGCGTCCATCAGGTCCTGGTCCGGGCCGGGGATCCGGACGTCGAGTTCCTCCTGGAGGGCGAAACCGTAGGCCGCGGGGTCGGCTGCGTCGGGGCTGCCGGGCGCGACCTGGCGCAGACCGCCCCGCCTGCGCCGAACGTACGGTCCGACGACGGCCAGAACCATGCACATCGCGATCAGGAACCACAAAATCTCCATGCCCCCAGCGAACCAGACCCACCCGCGCGAACGCGAATAGGGAGGGGAGGAGCCCGGGAGGGCCGGGTCCGGTGTTCAAGCGAACCGCGACGGGGGCGGGCGGGCATTAGCATCGGGCCATGAGCGATGACAGCCACGAGCACCAGAGCTTCGAGACCCGTGCGATCCACGCGGGCAATGCGGCGGACCCGCAGACCGGTGCGGTAGTACCGCCGATCTACCAGGTGTCCACGTACAAGCAGGACGGCGTGGGCGGACTGCGCGGCGGCTACGAGTACAGCCGCAGCGGCAACCCGACCCGTACCGCACTGGAGGAGAACCTCGCGGCGCTGGAAGGCGGCCGTCGCGGCCTCGCCTTCGCGTCCGGGCTCGCCGCCGAGGACTGCCTGCTGCGCACGCTGCTTTCCCCGGGCGACCACGTGGTCATTCCGAACGACGCCTACGGCGGCACCTTCCGGCTCTTCGCCAAGGTCGTCTCCCGCTGGGGCATCGAATGGTCGGTGGCGGACACCTCCGACCCGGCGTCCGTACGCGCCGCCATCACCCCGAAGACCAAGGTCATTTGGGTCGAGACCCCCTCCAACCCGCTCCTGGGCATCACCGACATCGCCCTGGTCGCCGACATCGCGCGGACGGCCGGCGCCAAGCTGGTCGTGGACAACACCTTCGCGTCCCCCTACCTCCAGCAGCCGCTCGCGCTCGGCGCGGACGTGGTCGTGCACTCGCTGACCAAGTACATGGGCGGCCACTCCGACGTCGTGGGCGGCGCGCTCGTCGCCGCCGACGAGGCGCTGGGCGAGGAACTGGCCTACCACCAGAACGCGATGGGCGCCGTGGCCGGCCCCTTCGACTCGTGGATCGTGCTGCGCGGCATCAAGACGCTGGCCGTGCGCATGGACCGGCACGCGGAGAACGCGGGCAAGGTCGTCGAGATGCTGACCCGCCACCCCAAGGTCCACAAGGTCCTCTACCCGGGCCTGCCCGAGCACCCGGGCCACGAGGTCGCCGCCAAGCAGATGCGCAACTTCGGCGGCATGATCTCCTTCCAGGTCGTCGGCGGCGAGCAGGAGGCGGTCGACCTCTGCGCCCGCACCAAGATCTTCACCCTGGCCGAGTCCCTCGGCGGCGTCGAATCCCTCATCGAGCACCCGGGCCGCATGACCCACGCCTCGGTGGCCGGCTCGGCCCTGGAGGTCCCGGCGGACCTGATCCGCCTGTCGGTCGGCATCGAGAACGCGGACGACCTGGTGGCGGACCTGACCCAGGCGCTGGGCTGACCGGCACCGACCGTCCGATGACCGTCCGATGACCGTGATATGACAACCCGCTGATCGCCCGCTGATCGCCCGCTGATCGCCCGCTGATCGCGTCCCCCGCCCCCGTTGCCGCCCGGCACCGGGGGCGGAGTCGTCCACGGAGTCACCAGGGCGGCGAGACCTCGCTCGAGGGAGCCGTCCAGGTCCAGGCGTGCGTCAGCGAAGCCCAGACCACGAAGGCCGCCACCACCGCGAACAGCAGGGTCCAGGCGATCCGGCGCCGGACCAGGCGCCGCCGCAGCAGCCGGTCCCCGCGCGCGGCGGCTCCCGCCGCCAGATCGGTCGGCACCGTCGGGTACGGGCCCTCCAGCAGCCGCCTGACCTGGGCTTCCTTGGGATCCGGGCGGCTGCTCACGCAGCACCTGCCGTGGCCGACCCGGCGGAGGATCCGGCGGAAGGTCCGGCGGAGGGTCCGGAGCCCGTCGCGGAGCCGGGTCCGGAGCCCGGCGCCGCGCCCGGGGCCTTGCGCAGCTCGGCCACGGCCCGCGCGCAGAGCGCCCGTACCCGCTCGGGCGGCAGCCCCAGCTGCGCTGCCGTGACCTCCTCCGCGAGCCCCTCGTAGAGCCGCAGGACCAGCACGAGCCGCTCGAGCGGGCTCAGGCGGCCGAGCACCCCGGAGCCGCCGTGGTGGCGGCGGCCGGTGCGGGCGAAGGCGGCGCACAGCTCCTGGCGGGTGCAGTCGTACGGGTCGTCCCCGCGCAGCCTGCGCCAGTTCGCGTACGTACGGGCCAGCGCGCCCCCGAGGAGTCCGCGCGCGGCGGGGGCGTCGGCCGCTCCGGACGGGCCGGGGTCGGGCTCCGCCGTGAGCAGGATCGCGACGCGCAGGAGCCGCCCCGCCGCACCGGCGACGAAGGCTTCGAATTCGGCGTAGGGGCCCGGCCCGTGGTCCACAATCCACATAGTGCGGCCAGCGGGACCACCCCGGTCAAGGGGTCGGGAGCACTTGGATCAGGAGGCGGGTCCGGCCGCGGAAGCCGGGTCGGCGCCCGCGTCGGGGCCCGTCTCGGAGGCGGCCGACATCAGCTCGGACAGCGAGACGTTGAAGCGGGTCAGCAGAGCGGTGAACGACTCGCGCTCCGCCTCGTCCCAGCCGTCCGTCACCCGGGCCATCAGCTCGCGCCGCGAGGAGCGGACCTCCTCCAGCCGCGCCAGCCCGCGCGGGGACAGCGCGAGCACCACGGCCCGCCCGTCCTCGGGGTGCGAGGCCCGCTTCACCAGGCCGCTGTCGACGAGGGGCGCGACCTGGCGGGTGACGGTGGAGGAGTCGATGCCCATGCCGCCGGCGAGCGCCTTGACGCCCATCGGGCCTTCCAGGTCGAGCCGGTTCAGCAGCAGGTACGCGGCCCGGTCCATGGAGTTGCGGGCCTGGCCGACCCCGCCCAGGCGGGTCTGCTCGGCGCGCCGGGCGAAGACCGCCACCTGGTGCTGGAGCGCGTCGAGGAGACCGGCTTCGGCGGGCGCGCCGGCCGGCGCGGGCAGGTCGGAACTGGCCGAGGTGGAGGGCATGGCCGTGGGCTCTCTTCGCTGGGGCCGACAAGGATGGGGGACAGAGTACGCGGACGTGCGGCGGCTCGTACTCCGCGTACAAGAACTGATACGGCCGCTGCGCGGACCCGGGTGCGGGCCGTCCAGGATGGCCTGATTTCGCCCGTCCGGGCACCTGCCGACGGCCCCGTCCGCCCCCTTCGGCGGACACGTCCGCAGCGGCGGACGGACCTGTCGGGATGCCACTTCGGGGCCCCGTCCAGTACCCGGCAGCGGCCCTCCGCGGGCACCCGGCCGACGCCCGGCCGACGCCCGTCGGGCGACCTGCCCGGCACCGGTCCGCGCACCCGCCCGGCGCACGCTCGGCCCCGGTCCCGCCACGCATCCGTGGCCTGCCCCGGCACCCGCCGTCGCTTGCGCGGGCGACCGCCCCACCCTCGGCCCGGCGCCTGCCCCGGCACCCGCCGTGCGCCGGTGCTGCGCACCCGCCCGGCTCCGCGCTCGCCGGTCTCCCGGCCCGGCGCCCGCCGGGGCACCGGGCCCGTGCCGTGATCCGCGCGGGCTGCGAGACTGGCCGCATGAACTACCGCGTGCCGCAGCCCGTCCCGCAGGTCATCCTCGACGACGTCCGGGGGGCCCAGAAGATGCTCTCGGGCGTCTCCCGGGTGACCGCGATGGAGGGCAGCCGGTACCTCTCCTCCCTCACCGGATCCCCGGTCCACCTCAAGTGCGAGAACCTCCAGCGCACCGGCTCCTTCAAGCTGCGCGGCGCCTACGTCCGCATCGCAGGCCTGCGCCCCGAGCAGCGCGCCGCCGGGGTGGTCGCCGCCAGCGCCGGGAACCACGCGCAGGGCGTGGCACTGGCCTCCTCCCTGCTCGGGGTCCGCTCGACGGTCTTCATGCCGGTCGGGGCGCCGCTGCCGAAGGTGGCGGCCACCCAGGAATACGGCGCGGAGGTGCGCCTGCACGGGCAGGTGGTGGACGAGACCCTCGCGGCCGCCCAGGAGTACGCGGACCGTACGGGGGCGGTGTTCATCCACCCCTTCGACCACCACGACATCATCGCCGGGCAGGGCACGGTCGGCCTGGAGATCCTGGAGCAGTGCCCCGAGGTGCGCACCATCCTGGTCGGCATCGGCGGCGGCGGGCTCGCGGCCGGTGTGGCGGTGGCGGTCAAGGCGCTGCGGCCGGACGTCCGGGTGGTCGGGGTCCAGGCGGCCGGCGCGGCCGCGTACCCGCCCTCGCTGAAGGTCGGGCATCCGGTGTCGATCGAGAACCCGAACACGATGGCGGACGGCATCAAGGTGGGGCGGCCCGGCGACGTCCCCTTCAAAATCATCGGCGAACTCCTCGACGACGTGCGTACGGTGTCGGAGGACGCGCTCTCCAGCGCCCTGCTGCTCTGCCTGGAGCGGGCGAAGATGGTGGTCGAGCCGGCCGGGTGCAGCCCGGTGGCCGCGCTGCTGAGCGAGCCCGAACTGTACGGGGACGGCCCGGTCGTCGCCGTCCTGTCGGGCGGCAACATCGACCCGCTGCTCCTGCAGCGGATCCTGCGCCACGGCATGGCCGCGGCCGGCCGCTACCTGTCGCTGCGGCTGCGCGTGACCGACCGCCCGGGGGCGCTGGCCGGTCTGCTGGGGGTGTTGTCAGTGGTGGATGCGAACGTGTTGGACGTGAGCCACGTACGGACCGACCCGCGGCTGGGGCTGACGGAGGTGGAGGTGGAGCTGCACCTGGAGACGAAGGGGCCGAAGCACTGCGCGGAGGTCGCCCGTTCGCTGCACAGCGCGGGGTACAAGGTCATGAGCTAGCCGGGGGCACCGTCCCACCCCCACCACCCCCCGCACCACCCGTAGCGGAAACGCGATATGACGCGATAGCGTTCGCCCGATCGGCGGCGGCCGGGCGAGGGACGCTCACCGCCCCTAGGATTTGCGTAGGAATGTAACGATTCTGCTGGCCCCATCCGCACTGGGAGCATTCATATGCCAGGCGCTATCTACGCCGAAGGTCTGGTCAAGACCTTCGGCGACGTACGGGCTCTGGACGGCGTGGACCTGGACGTCCCCGAAGGCACCGTCCTCGGTCTGCTCGGCCCGAACGGAGCGGGCAAGACCACGACCGTGCGCGTCCTGACCACCCTCCTCCAGCCCGACAGCGGCAGAGCGGTCGTCGCGGGCATCGACGTGCTCAAGCACCCCAACGAAGTGCGGCGCGCGATAGGCCTGTCGGGCCAGTTCGCCGCAGTCGACGAGTACCTGACCGGCCGCGAGAACCTCCAAATGGTCGGCCAGCTCTACCAGATGAGTGCCAAGGCGGCGAAGGCCCGGGCCGCCGAACTGCTGGAGCGGTTCAACCTCGGCGACGCCGCCGACCGCACGGCCAAGACCTACTCCGGCGGCATGCGCCGGCGCCTCGACCTCGCGGCGGCCCTCGTCGTGAGCCCGCCCGTGATGTTCATGGACGAGCCCACCACCGGCCTCGACCCGCGCAACCGGCAGGCGCTGTGGGCGATCATCCAGGAGCTCGTCGCGGGCGGCACCACCCTGCTGCTCACCACGCAGTACCTGGAGGAGGCCGACCACCTCGCGCACGACATCTGCGTGGTCGACCACGGAAAGGTCATCGCGCGCGGCACCTCCGACCAGCTCAAGGCCCGGACGGGCGGCGAGCGCGTCGAGGTGGTCGTGCATGAGCGCGAGCACATCGCGCAGGCCCGCGAGGTCCTCGCCGGTTTCGGCAAGGGCGAGACCACCGTCGAGGAACACACCCGCAAGCTGACCGTGCCGGTCTCCGGCGGCGCCAAGCTGCTCGCCGAGGTCATCCGCGAGCTCGACGGGCGCGGCATCGAGATCGACGACATCGGCCTGCGCCGTCCCACCCTGGACGACGTTTTCATCTCCCTGACCGGCCACGCCGCGGAGCTCGCGGACGCCGACGCGGAGGACTCCGATCCATCAGCCGAAGCCAAGGGCGGCCGCAAGGCCCGTAAGGCGAGCAAGGAGGCGGTGAAATGACCCTCACCTCCACGACCCCGGAGCTGATGGCGCCCCGCCCGCGCGGCGGCATCGTCCAGGGGGTCAAGGACTCCCTGGTCATGGCCAAGCGGAACCTGATCCGGATGTCCCGCATCCCCGAGATGATCATCTTCGGCGTGATCCAGCCGGTGATGTTCGTCGTCCTGTTCAGCTACGTCTTCGGTGGCTCCATAGCCGTCGGCGGCAACACCTCGCCCGCCGCCTACCGCGAGTTCCTGATGGCGGGCATCTTCGCCCAGACGGTCACCTTCGCCACGGCCGGCGCGGGCGCGGGCATCGCGGACGACATGCACAAGGGCCTCATCGACCGCTTCCGCTCCCTGCCCATGGCCCGGGGCGCGGTCCTGACCGGCCGCACCCTCGCCGACCTCGTCCAGACCACCCTCACGCTCGTCGTCCTGGCGATCGTGGCGCTGATCGTCGGCTGGCGCACCCACACCAACATCGGCGAGGTCCTGGCCGGCTTCGCCCTGCTGCTCCTGCTCGGGTACGCGTTCTCCTGGATCGGCGCCCTGATCGGCCTGTCGGTGCGCACCCCGGAGGCGGCCACCTCGGGCGGGCTGATCTGGCTCTTCCCGCTGACGTTCATCTCGAACGCCTTCGTCCCCTCCCAGAACATGCCGGGCTTCCTGCGGCACATCGCGGAGTGGAACCCCTTCAGCGCCACCGTCCAGGCCTCGCGCCAGCTCTTCGGCAACCTGCCCGAGGGCTATCCGGTCCCCGACGCCTGGCCGATGCAGCACCCGGTCGTCGCGTCCGTCCTCTGGTCGGTCCTGATCATCGTGGTCTTCCGGACCCTGGCGGTGCGCAAGTACCGCTCGGCGACGGCCTGAGCACCGGGGAAGGCTTTCGCCGAAAGCACTTCGCCCCGCCGAGCAGTTGCTCGGCGGGGCGAATTTCACAAAGGGGGGTGATCAGCCCGTGAAGGGCTTGACGTCGAGGATCTTGACCGAGGCCTGCTTGCCGTTGGGCAGCTCGTACTGGGCGTCCTCGCCGATCTTCTTGCCCATCACGCCGGTGCCCAGCGGGGACTGCGGGGAGTAGGTCTCGAAGTCCGAGGACGCGTACTCGCGCGAGGCCAGCAGGAACTCCATGGTGTCGTCCTCGTCGCCGTCGAAAGCGATCTTGACGAGCGTGCCGGGGGCCACCACTCCCTCCGAAGCGGGGGCCGTGCCGACCTTGGCCTTCTCCAGGAGCTGCGTGAGCTGGCGGATGCGGAGCTCCTGCTTGCCCTGCTCCTCCTTGGCCGCGTGGTAACCGCCGTTCTCGCGGAGGTCGCCCTCCTCGCGGGCCGCGGCGATCTTGATCGTGATCTCCGTGCGGGCGGGACCAGAGAGGTACTCCAGCTCTGCTGTCAGCTGGTCGTACGCCGCCTGGGTCAGCCAGGTGACGCTCTCGCTCGTCTGGGTCACGGGTGCTCCTCGTCGGTACAGGGACTACAAAGCCGCCAGCGGCGGACGAAACCACGAGCCTAACAATTCGGGAAGAAAAGGGGGAGGACACCAAGCGTGTGAAGTGCGTCAGGGGTCCCGGGTCGAGCGGGGACGGGGCCGGACGGGGCCGTACCGGGCCGGAGATAACCGGAAGGAACGACTCCACCACCCGGCGTGTTGCCGTGCGCCCGGGCCGGTTCGAGGTCGGCTCGCGGTCGGCTCGAGATCAGTTCGCGGTGCCCTCGGGCCGGCAGCCGATCAGGTCGATCATCGTGGCGCGGCTGGTGGTCTTCAGCGTCACCATCTCGTCCACGCGCTTGTCCTTCTGTGCGAACGTGAAGTCTGCCCGGCCCACCTCGCCGTGGTTCACGTCCTGCGAGCTGAGCGTGCACACCCCGGTGACCGAGGCGTTCTTGCGCACCTCCAGGTGCACCTCGACCGCGTTGTCCGAGACCACCTTGTACTTGATGACCTCGGCGCTGACGCTCTGACCGGCGACGTAGTCCCAGCCGATCCAGCCGACCACGCCCAGCAGTCCGATCCCCAGGACGGACCCCACGATCTTGAGCTTCCGATCGGCACGCTCGTCCGCCGACCGGCCGTAACGGCCCTCGGGCAGTCCCTCGCGCACCGCGCTCATCGATCGTTCCCTTCGAGACGGGGTGAACACCGGAAATCCGGGGCCACCCCCCGGAATTTTTCGACCCCCCGGTTCGGTCACTATAGAAGGCGCCAGCCCTGACGACTCAAAGAGGATCCTGTCTTGACCGAGCAGCTTCGATTGATGGCCGTCCATGCCCACCCCGACGACGAGTCGAGCAAGGGGGCGGCCACCATGGCCAAGTACGTGTCCGAGGAGGTGTCCGTCCTGGTGGTCACCTGCACCGGCGGCGAGCGCGGCTCCGTCCTCAATCCCAAGCTCCAGGGCGACAAGTACATCGAGGAGAACATCCACGAGGTCCGCGCCAAGGAGATGGACGAGGCCCGCGAGATCCTCGGCGTCGACCAGGAGTGGCTGGGGTACGTCGACTCCGGGCTTCCCGAGGGCGACCCGCTGCCTCCGCTCCCCGAGGGCTGCTTCGCGCTGGCCGACGTGGACGAGGCCGCCGGCGAGCTGGTGAAGAAGATCCGCGCCTTCCGGCCGCAGGTCGTCACCACGTACGACGAGAACGGCGGCTACCCGCACCCCGACCACATCATGACCCACCAGATCTCCATGGTGGCCTTCGAGCACGCCTCCGACACCGAGAAGTACCCGGAGGCCGAGTTCGGCCCGGCCTACCAGCCGCAGAAGCTCTACTACAACCAGGGCTTCAACAAGCCGCGCACCGTCGCCCTGCACGAGGCGCTGCTCTCCCGCGGCATGGAGTCCCCCTACGCGGAGTGGCTGGAGCGGTGGAAGGAGTTCGAGCGCAAGGAGCGGACCCTGACCACCCACATCCCCTGCGCCGAGTTCTTCGAGATCCGCGACAAGGCCCTCATCGCGCACGCCACGCAGATCGACCCGGACGGCGGCTGGTTCCGCGTCCCGATGGAGATCCAGAAGGAGGTCTGGCCGACCGAGGAGTACGAGCTGGCGAAGTCGCTCGTGGACACTTCCCTCCCCGAGTCCGACCTCTTCGCGGGCATCCGGGAGAATGCGTAGCTATGAGCGCTACGCAGGCAGCAATCGTCCAGCTCCTTCCGCTGGCCGGAGACACCTTCGACAAGAACAAGGTGACCCCCGGAATCCTGGGCTTCATCGTGTTCGCGGCCCTCGCCCTCGGGGTGTGGGGCCTGATGAAGTCGATGAGCCGGCACATGGGCCGGGTCGACTTCAAGGAAGCCCCGGAGCCCACCCCGGCGGACGGCACGCGCGCCCCGTAGGGGCCCGCCCCGCACGTACGGTCCTTCGCGCGACCGCCGTCCCACCCGTAGACCGGTGGGACGGCGGACCTTCGCGCGCGTCCCCGGCGCGCCCTACTCCGCGGCCGGCGGCACCGGGATCCCCATGATCTCCCGCGAGTGCAGGTTCGGCACCAGCGACAGCCGCCACGCCTGCCAGCCCTCCGCCGGGTCGACGCCGCGCGCCAGGATCACCGCGTAGGTCTCCAGGCAGTCCTCCAGCCGCCCGTCCCGCATCGGGTGCGGGGCCGCCGAGAGGCGGGCCAGCTCCGTGCGCGCCTCGTCGGGGGCGCCGGGGACCGCGTACGGCAGGAGCGTGCAGCGCAGGAAGCGCGCCCAGTCCTCCCCGCGCCGGTCCCCGTAGGAGATGAACAGCCGGACGGCCTCCTCGCACAGGTCGAGCGCCTGCGCGGTCCGCCCGTTGCCCGCGTCCACGACCGCCAGCTCCAGGCAGGTCCACGCCTCCCCGTGCGCCAGCCCGATCCGCCGGAAGTCCGCCCGCGCGTCCACCAGCAGCTGGCGGGCGAAGCCGGAGTTGCGCAGGTTGCCCGTCTGCGCCGCCCGCTGGTCGCGCGTCACCCGGCCCGAGTGGTGGCGGGCGTGCGCCAGCCCGTACACGTCGCGCATCCGGGAGAACATCGTGCGGGCCCGCTCCAGCTCCCGTACCGCCCGGTCCCGCTCCCCGGCCTCCTCCAGCGCCTGCCCCAGGTAGTACAGGGTCCACGCCTCGCCTCGCGCGTCCTCCGCCTCCCGGTGGCGGGCCAGCGCGTCGCGCAGCCGCTCCAGGGCCGGCCCCGGATCCCCGTCGACCACCCGGGCCCGCCCCAGCTGGGTCAGCGCCCAGGCCTGGCCGCGGTCGTCGCGGGTGCGCCCGTACAGCTCCAGCGCCAGGCGCAGCTCCGCCTCCGCGCGCTCCACCTGTCCCAGGCGCAGGTGGACCTGGCCGAGCTGGAAGTGCGCCCAGGCCTCGCCGTGCACGCTCCCGCTCTCCCGGTGCAGCACCAGGGACTCGCGCAGCAGCCGCAGGGCCTCCACGAGGTGCGCGCGGTCGCGTTCGACGGCGCCGAGCGCGTGCAGCCCCCACGCGCGGTCGCCCGCGAGCTCGTCGGAGGCCTGGAGGACCAGGGCCTCGCGGATGCGCGCCGAGGCCTCCGGGAGATTGCCCTGATGGTGCAGGGTGATGCCGAGCGAGACCAGCGCCATGCCCGCGCCGGCCTCCTGGTGGGCCTCCATGTACTGGTCGACCAGCGAGGTCAGGGTGGTGCGCGACTTGTCGAGCTCGCCGAGCTGGCGCGCCGCGATACCGGTGCGCCACTGCACCGAGCGGACCAGCAGCCCCTGGTCGACGGCCTGGGTCAGCTCGTTGATCTCGCCCAGCCGGTACAGGTCCCCGCGCAGCAGGCAGAAGTCGCAGAGCGCGCCCAGCAGGTCCAGCACCGCCTGCTGGTCCACGCCCTCGGAGTGGCGCAGGGCCGCCGTGATGAAGCTGGACTCGTCGTCCAGCCAGCGCAGCGCCGCGTCCAGGGAGGCGAAGCCGTGGCCACCGACCGTGCTCGACTTCGACAGGGCGTTGGCGCGCGTGGACATCTTTCCGTCGACCATCCGGATCACCGAGTCGGCGAGCTGCGCGTACGTACGGATCAGCCGCTCGTGGGCCGCCGCGGCCCCGGCCCGGTCCTCGTCGGCCGCCAGCCGCGCCGCCGCGTGGGCGCGCACCGCGTCGTGCATCCGGAACCGGTCCCCGCGCACGTGGTCCAGCAGACCCGCCTGCGCCAGCTCGCGCAGCAGCCGCCCGGCCTCCACCTGTTCCGCGTCGATCAGAGCCGCCGCGGCCGCCGCCCCGAGCGAGGCCCGGCCCGCCAGGGTGAGGCGGCGCAGCAGGCGCCGCCCTTCCTCGGGCAGGGCGGCGTAGGCCAGGTCGAGCGCGGAGTCCAGGGTGCCGTCGGCCGCCCGCGCGTCCGGGGCGCTGTCCGCGGCCCCCTCGCTCTCGCTGCGGGCGGCCCCGAGAGGGGCCAGGACGCGCAGCGCGAGCGGCAGTCCGGCGCCGAGCGCGAGCAGCTCCCGTACGGTCTCCTCCCCGTACGGGGCTTCGTGCGCGCCCGCCCGGACCAGCTCGGCCCCGGCCTCCTCCGCGAGCCGGGTCACCGGCACCTGGTGCACCCAGGCCGCCAGGTCCGCCGGGAGCTCCAGCGGCTCCCGCGCCGTGACCAGGACCAGGCTCTCGGAACGTTCGGGCACGAGCATCCGTACCTGCGCGGCGTCTACGGCATCGTCCAGGACCACCGTCACCGGGGTGCCCTGCAAGTGCTGGTGGTACAACTCACCCAGCCTGCGCACCTGTTGCTCCGCCGAGGAGCCCTCGCGGAAGAGCAGCTGCTCACGGGGGGCGCCCAGCCGGTTCATCAGGTGCAGCAGCGCCTCGCGGGTGGGCAGCGGGGTCTCGGCGGCCCCGCCGCCGCGCAGGTCCACCACGCAGGCGCCCTTGAACTGGTCCCGCAGCGCGTGCGCCGCGTGCAGCGCCAGCGTGGTGCGGCCCACCCCGGGCTCGCCGTGCAGCACCACGACCACCGGCCGGGTCTCGGTGCTGGCGCGGGCCGTCTGCACCCACTGGGCGATCCGGCCCAACTCCGCCCGACGGCCCGTGAACAGGCCCTCCACCTCCGGGAGTTGCCCGAAGGACTGCTCCAGCACCGCCCGCCGCCGCGCCTCGGCGCTGCGGTTGGCCCCGCGCAGCGGGATGCCGTTGCCCGTGCCGTTCACCTTGGGGAGGGGGGTGATGGGCTGGGCGGCGTTCTTCGCCACCTTGCGCTGCTGCTCCACGAAGGGGCGTATCCCGCGCACCTCCAACGCCGACAGCCACTGGAGCTTCAGCTGCTCCGCCCCGCCGGGCCGCCCCAGCTCCCCGGCGCGCCGGTTCGCGGCGGGCAGGTGCAGGGCGGTCACCTTGGCCACGGTGGCCGTCGCCCCGGCCACGCCCACGACGGCACCGGCGGTCAGCGCGGTGCCCGCGGCCACCCCGAAGGCCAGGTCGGCTCCGATGGCCGAGGCGGCGGCAACGGCCGTCACCAGCAGGGCCGTCGAGAGGTTCGCCCGCCGGAAGGCCTCGCCGAGCGACTCCTCTCCGGCCGCCGCCTCGTCCAGGGCGCGCACGTACGCCTCGTACTCGGGGGCCGCGCTCGCGGCGAGCGAGTCCAGTGCCTCCCGGCCGCGTGCGAGCAGCGCCGCCCGGGCCTCGGGGGTCCCGGCCGCCCCGGCGGCCCCCCGCCGGGCCTCGTCGTCCACGGCCCGCCCCAGCAGCCGCTCGGCCTCAACGCGATGGCTGTCCCGCATCGGCATCCCCCTCAGAGAGCTCCGGCAACGTGCGCCAAGTGTCCGCCGGGACGGGCGCGAGCGCGAGGGAATCTGAGCTAGTTCAGAGGGAGTTGGCGTGCAATTGGTCGCATAGGGTGGCTCGGTGAGCAGAAACTGGCGGACTGCGGGCCTGTGCGCGGCGACGGCGTCCCTGCTTCTGACGGCTACCGGATGCAAGCTCCTGCCGCAGGAACCCGTACCCGAAAGCGGGTTCCGGCTCCGCTACGAGAAGCCCGTGGCGGCCGACGAGGACAGCGCCCGCTTCCTGCACAACTGGCAGCTCACCGAGGCCACCCTCGCCGACCTCAACGACTACGTAGACCTCCCCCACCCGGTCACCGTCGTCGCCAAGTCCTGCCGGGGCGAGGGCACCGGCTACGACCCGGACACCCACCGCATCGAGCTCTGCTACGACGACGTGACCGAGGAGCGCGAACTGACCGGCCGCGACGAGGACCTCGCCGAGTCCGTCCGCGAGACGATCTACCACGAGGCGGGCCACGCCCTGATCGACGCGCTGGACCTCCCGGACAACGGGGACCGCGCCGAGGAGGACGCCGCCGACCGCTTCGCCCAGGTGGCGCTGCTGGTCCGCGACCCCGAGGGCGACCGGACCCTCCTGACATCGGCCCGGATCTACGACCGGGCGGCCGCCGCCGACCCCACCCCCGACCCCACGGACGAACACGCCCCGGACGCCACCCGCGCGGAGTCCCACCGCTGCGCGGTCTACGGCGCGTTCCCCGCCCGCCACCAGGACCTGGCAACCCCGTCCCGAGCCGACTGCGCCACCACCTGGACCCACACCCGCGACACCTGGACCCACGACCTGGCCCCGCTCCTGCGGCACACGTAACCCGATCCTCGGTTCGTCCGTTATGCGGAACATCGGACGAACTCTCGAAAAGGGAACGGGTTATGGGCAGAATGGCGAACACCGCTGAGGGCGGGCTCATCCCCGTCGCCTCGTACGCACGCACCTCGCAGGACGCGCCACAGCGCGACGCGCGCGGCGTACGCCACCAGCACCGCATCAACGAACGCACCGCCCGCGAGCACGGCTGCGTCGTCGTAGCCACCTACACGGACAACGCGCGCAACGCGACCAAGGACGACCGGGAACGCCCGGGGTTCGACCACCTGCTTGCCGACCTGCACCGTGGCCACGCCTTCGCGGCCGGTCCGCTGCACGGTGTCGTCGCCGTCGCGGACGACCGTCTCTACCGCAGGCCGGAGGACTTCATCCGTTTCACGGCAGCCCTTACCTCGGCGCCGGGGAGGGTGTACGTCGACAGGGACGGCCTGCGGAATCCGTACAGCAAGGCCGGTCTCCTGCAGGGGGCCGACTCGCTCCAGGGGGCCGTCGCCGAAGGAGAGACGCGCAGCCGCCGCGTCCAGGACTGGCACTGGTCACGGGCCATGGACGGCCTGCCGCACAGCGGGCCGCGGCCTTTCGGGTGGCAGGAGGACCGACGGACCCTGCACCCGGTGGAATCGGAGCTTGTCCGCAAGGCGATCGAAGACCGCATCGGCGGTGGCTCCATGGGCCGCGTGGCGCGAGAGTGGAATGCGTCGGGCGTCACGGGAACGCGTGGGGGCCGTCCCAACCCGCAGACGGTTACGCAGATCATCACGGCTCCGAGGGTTTGCGGCTTCCGTGCCAACCGGGGTGAGTTGCTGATCGACCCGGCTACGGAGAAGCCGTTGGTCGGGGCATGGGAGGCCATAGTCACGCCTGAGCGGTGGGCGGAGCTCTGCTCGACGTTCTCGGCAGGAAGCCTGTACATGCATCGGGGGCCCCTCAGCCCGCGATTGACCGACCGTAAGTCCAGTCCGAAGTATCTCCTCACCGGGTTCCTGCGCTGCGGTGTGTGCGATCAGCCCATGGGCGGCAGCAAGAGCTCCCGTAGCCGTAAGAGCCCCTACAACTACGTCTGTGCCGCGGGCCGAGGCTGCGGGCGATGTGCCATCAGCGGCCCCCTCGTGGAAGAAGCCGTTGAGAGGCTGCTCTCTCCTGTCGACGGGCAGGGCCGGGTCCGGCTGCCGGAGCCGATGCGGCTGCGGTGGCAGTCGGGCGAGATGGGGTTCGAGGAGAAGCGGAAGGTGATTGCCTCGGTCTTCACCCACCTCGTGATCGCATCGGGAAGGAAAGGCTGCGGGGCCTGGGACCATTCCCGCGTGGTGCCGGTATGGAAGTGGGCTGATCGCATCGGAGGCGCCGACCCGGCGGCCTGATGGCCCCGTTATGAGGGGTACGCCAGGCGGTGCGGCAGGATGGGGAGCATGCCGAATCGCCTTGCGAATGAGACCTCCCCGTACCTGCTCCAGCACGCCGACAACCCCGTCGACTGGTGGCCCTGGTCTCCGGAGGCCTTCGCGGAGGCGCGTGAACGTGGTCTGCCCGTATTGCTCAGTGTTGGCTATTCTTCGTGCCATTGGTGCCATGTTTTCAGTTCCGAAAGCTTCGAAGATGAACTAACGGCCGCCTACATGAACGAGCACTTCGTCAACGTCAAGGTGGACCGCGAAGAGCGTCCCGACATCGACGCCGTCTACATGGAGGCCGTGCAGGCCGCCACCGGGCAGGGCGGCTGGCCCATGACCGTGTTCCTGACCCCCGACGCCGAGCCCTTCTACTTCGGCACCTACTTCCCGCCCGAGCCCAGGCACGGGTCGCCCTCCTTCATGCAGGTGCTCGAAGGCGTGCGCACCGCCTGGGTCGGGCGGCCCGAGGAGGTGGCCGAGGTGGCGCAGCGGATCGTGCGGGACCTCGCGGGGCGGCAGCTGGACTACGGGAAGGCCGGCACCCCCGGCCCCGAGGAGCTCGGGCAGGCGCTGCTCGGGCTGACGCGGGAGTACGACGCCGCGCGTGGCGGATTCGGCGGGGCGCCGAAGTTCCCGCCGTCCATGGTGCTGGAGTTCCTGCTGCGCCTCCATGCCCGGACCGGGTCCGAGGGGGCGCTGCAGATGGCCGCCGATACGTGTGAGGCGATGGCCCGGGGCGGGATCTACGACCAGCTCGGGGGCGGGTTCGCGCGGTACTCCGTGGACCGGGAGTGGGTCGTGCCCCACTTCGAGAAGATGCTCTACGACAATGCGCTGCTCTGCCGGGTGTATGCCCACCTGTGGCGGTCGACCGGGGACGAGCTCGCGCGCCGGGTCGCGTTGGAGACCGCGGACTTCATGGTCCGTGAACTCCGCACCCACGAGGGCGGTTTCGCCTCCGCGCTCGACGCCGACAGCGAGGACCCGGTCACCGGGAAGCACGTCGAGGGGGCCTACTACGCGTGGACTCCCGCCCAGTTGCGGGAGGTGCTCGGGGAGGAGGACGGGGATCTGGCCGCGGCCTGCTTCGGGGTGACCGAGGAGGGGACCTTCGAGCACGGGGCCTCCGTACTTCAACTGCCCGCGCAGGGGCCGGACATCGAGGCGGAGCGGCTCGCCGGGATCAAGGAGCGGTTGCTGGCCGCCCGCGCCGGGCGTCCCGCGCCCGGCCGGGACGACAAGATCGTCGCCGCCTGGAACGGGCTGGCCATCGCCGCCCTCGCCGAGTGCGGGGCCTTCTTCGGCCGGCCCGACCTGATCGAGCGGGCCACCGAGGCCGCGGACCTCCTCGTACGGGTGCACATGGACGGGCGGGCCCGGCTCGCGCGGACCAGCCGGGACGGGAAGGTGGGCCCCAACGCCGGGGTGCTGGAGGACTACGGGGACGTCGCGGAGGGGTTCCTCGCCCTGGCGTCCGTCACCGGGGAAGGGGTCTGGCTGGAGTTCGCCGGGTTCCTCGTGGACCTGGTCCTGGCCCGCTTCACCGCCGAGGACGGGTCGCTGTACGACACCGCGCACGACGCGGAGCAGCTCATCCGCAGGCCGCAGGACCCGACCGACACGGCGACTCCCTCCGGCTGGACGGCTGCCGCGGGCGCGCTGCTCTCGTACGCCGCGCACACGGGCTCGGAGCCCCACCGCACGGCGGCCGAGCGGGCGCTGGCTGTGGTGCACGCGCTCGGGCCGCGGGCCCCGCGGTTCATCGGGCACGGCCTGGCGGTCGCCGAAGCGCTCGTCGACGGTCCGCGCGAGGTGGCGGTCGTCGGTCACCCGGAGGATCCGGCGCGGGCGGAACTGCACCGGATCGCGTTGCTGGGGACGGCTCCCGGGGCCGTGGTGGCGACCGGTCCGGTGCGCGCGGCGGACGGGAGCGGTGGTGAGTTCCCCCTGCTGGCCGAGCGCACGCTGGTGCACGACCTTCCCACGGCGTACGTGTGTCGACATTTCGTCTGCGCGCGGCCTACGACAGATCCGGTCGAGCTGGCGGAGCAGTTGGGGGCGGTTCATCCCTGAAACAGCCGGAGTAGCGTCAATTCCGCTTGTTTGAGGGCCGGTTCGGAAACGTGGTTTTTATCCGAGCGGCGCCCCGATGTCATTTTTCGTGCCTAGTCTCGTGGCTTCGGGAGTCACCGATCAGTCACTCTCGGCAGCGCCGGCAACCCTGCCGGCGCTGCCGACGCCGTTGACGCGGTCGGCACCGACGGCGCGCACCGGGGGGTGCGCGCAGGGGGATGCGGGGGAGCAGGGGGGAAGCGGGGGAGGAGCGTGCGGTGGGCCGGGGAGCCGGCCGCACGGCACCGCCCCCGGGGGGTTCGATGATCGCCGCTTGGGGTTGCGGCATGTCTGTGGGGGACAGTTTGTTCACATCCGTGTTCATATCTGCCGTTTCGCTGGCGCTCTTCTGGATGGCCGCCTTCACGCTCTGGTGGCAGATGCACGCGTGGCGCACGCCGGAGACGCTCGCCTCGACCCGCTTCGACCGCCCGGACGGCGGCGGCCGGCTGGCCTTCTCGCTGCTCCTGCCCGCCCGCCACGAGCAGGCGGTCCTGGAGCACACCATCGACCGGCTCCTCGAATCGAGCCACCGCGACTACGAGATCATCGTGATCGTCGGCCACGACGACCCCGAGACCGCCGCCGTCGCCGAACGGGCCGCGGCCCGCGCACCCGGCCTCGTACGGGTCATCACCGACCACCACGAGGTCAAGAACAAGCCCAAGGCGCTCAACACCGCGCTCCCGCACTGCCGCGGCGACATCGTCGGGGTCTTCGACGCCGAGGACCAGGTCCACCCCGAGCTGCTCTCCCACGTGGACCACGCCTTCCGCTCCACCGGGGCCGACGTGGTCCAGGGCGGAGTGCAGCTCATCAACTTCCACTCCAGCTGGTACAGCCTGCGCAACTGCCTGGAGTACTTCTTCTGGTTCCGCTCCCGGCTGCACCTGCACGCCGAGAAGGGGTTCATCCCGCTCGGCGGCAACACCGTCTTCGTGCGCACCGAGGTGCTGCGCGAGGCCGGCGGCTGGGACCCGAACTGCCTGGCCGAGGACTGCGACCTGGGCGTACGGCTCTCCTCGGTCGGCAAGAAGGTGGTCGTCGCCTACGACAGCGACATGGTCACCCGCGAGGAGACCCCGGGCTCACTGATGAGCCTGCTCAAGCAGCGCACCCGCTGGAACCAGGGCTTCCTCCAGGTCTACCGGAAGAAGGACTGGCAGCAGCTGCCCGGCCGCGGCCAGCGCTGGCTGGCCCGCTACACCCTGATGACGCCCTTCCTGCAGGCCACCTCCGGGGTCGTCATCCCGCTGAACTTCGCGATCGCCCTCTTCCTCGACGTGCCGGTGGGCATCGCGATCGTCACCTTCCTGCCGATGATCACCGCGATGGTCACCTTCGTCTTCGAGATCGTCGGCCTCCACGACTTCGGCCGCCAGTACGGGCTGCGGGTGCGCTTCGTGCACTACCTCAAGCTGGTGATCGGCGGCCCGTTCTACCAGGTGATGCTGGCCGGCGCCGCGATCCGCGCGGTCTGGCGCGAGCAGCGCGGCCGCAACGAGTGGGAGCTGACCAGCCACACGGGGGCCCACCTCGCCGGGGCGCCCGCCTCGGCCGCCGTCGCCGTCGGCTCCGCCCGGGCGTCCGTTTCCGCGTCCGTTTCCGCGTCCGCCGCGAGCCGAGAGGACATTCACCAGTGACCACCACCGTGCCCACGGCCACCGATCCGGAGCCCCAGCCGGCCGCCACCGACCCGACCGCAGCGACCGCGACCGCACCCCCGGCCCCGGCCCGGATCCCCGCCCAGCGCCGCGGCGCCGCCGACACAGTGTCCACCGTCCGGGCCGAGCGCAGCGGACCGCTGATCCGCTTCCGCTCCTCCCGGCCCGACCTGGTCCTCTGCGGGACGCTGCTGCTCGCGATCGTCCTCGTACAGGGCTGGAACATCACCAACTTCCCGACGCTCAGCGACGACGAGGGCACCTACCTCGCCCAGGCGTGGGCCGTCCAGCAGGGCCACGGACTGGCCCACTACACCTACTGGTACGACCATCCGCCGCTCGGCTGGATCCAGATCGCGGGCCTGACCTACCTGCCGTCCCTCTTCGTGCCCGACACGATGACCGTGGCGCCCATGCGGTTCTCGATGCTCGCCGTGTCCGCCGCCAGCTCCGTCCTGATGTACGTGCTCGCGCGCCGGCTCTGGCTGCCGCGCTGGGCGGCCGGCCTGGCCATGGGGCTCTTCGGGCTCTCCCCGCTCTCGGTCGTGCTCCAGCGGGAGATCTTCCTCGACAACATCGCCGTCATGTGGATGCTGCTGGCCTTCTGCCTCGCCGCGTCCCCCAGCCGCCACCTGTGGCACCACTTCGGGTCCGGGCTGGCGGCCGCCACCGCCGTCCTGACCAAGGAGACGATGCTGGTGGTGCTCCCGGCGCTGCTGGTGACGATGTGGCGCCACAGCCACCGCGACACCCGCAAGTTCGCCGTCACCGGGGCCGTCACCGCCTGCGTGCTCATCGGCGTGACGTACCCGCTCTTCGCACTCCTCAACGGGGAGCTGCTGCCCGGCTCCGGGCACGTCTCCCTCCTCGACGGCATCACCTACCAGATGGGCCGGCCCGGCTCCGGCTTCATCCTCGACCCCGGTTCCGGCTCGCACGGGGTCTTCCGGTCCTGGCTGTACTACGACACCGTCCTGCCGCTCGGCGGACTGGCCGGCGCGGTCCTGCTGCTGGCCACCGTCCGCTGGTCCGTCACCGCCCGGGCGCTCGCCGGCCCGGCCCTGGCCGCCGTCATCCTCGGCCTCGTCGCGATGCGGCCCTCCGGCTACCTTCCGGCGATGTACGTGATCCAGGCGCTGCCCTTCCTGGCGCTGGTCCTCGCCGGGGGCGCGGCCAGCATCACGCACGCCGTGCTGCGCCGCCGCCGCGCGGCGGGGGAGCGGCGCGCGCTCACCTACGGGCGCTGGGCGCTGGTCGGGATCCTCGCCGCCTGCGCCGCCGCCTACGTCCTGCCGCGCTGGTACGACGGCAACCGCACGGCGCTCACCGTCGACGCGAACGCCCCGTACCGGCAGGCCGCGGCCTGGCTCGGGCGCGAGGTGCCCGACCCCGCACGGACCAGGGTGCTGGTCGACGACGCGCTGTGGCTGGACGCGGTGCACCACGGCTACGCGCCGGGGCTCGGCGCGATCTGGTTCTACAAGGCCGACCTCGACCCCGCCGTCACCAAGACCCTGCCGCACGGCTGGCAGGACATCGACTACGTGGTCTCCTCGCCCACCGTCCGCCGGGACGCGGCGACGCTGCCCAACGTGAAGGCCGCGCTGGAGCATTCGACGCCGGTCGCCGTCTTCGGCGAGGGCGAGGACCGCATCGAGATCCGCCGCACCGACCGGGCCGCCGCAGGCGCCGGTGCCACCGACCGCGCCGTCAACGGGAGCTGACCCGGTATGACCGAAGACCTGTGGACCCCGCACGCCCCGGCCGGTCCGGAGCTCGACGCCCCGGCCGCGGCGGAGCCCATGGAGCTGCCCGCCCAGGGCAGCGTCACCCTCATCATCCCGACCTTCAACGAGGCCGGGAACGTGGCCGAGTTGCTGAGCCGGCTGGCCGCCGCGCTCCCCGCCCACCTGCCCTGTGCGGTGCTGTTCGTGGACGACTCCACCGACGACACGCCCGCCGTGGTGGAGAGGGCCGCCCTGGAGCACGCCTTCCCGGTGTCGGTCCTGCACCGGGAGCGCCCCGAGGGCGGACTCGGCGGAGCCGTCGTGGAGGGGATCAAGCGGGCCGACACCGACTGGATCGTCGTCATGGACGCGGACCTCCAGCACCCGCCCCACCTGGTCCCCGAACTCGTCGGCGAAGGCACGCGCACCGGCGCCGACCTGGTCGTCGCCTCCCGCTACATCGCGGGCGGCAGCCGGGCCGGGCTCGCCGGGAACTACCGGATCGCCGTCTCGCGCGGCGCGACCTGGCTGACCAAGGGGCTCTTCCCGCGCGCCCTGCGCGGGATCAGCGACCCGATGAGCGGATTCTTCGCGATGCGCCGGACCGCCATCAGCGGGGAGAGCGGGGCGCTGAAGCCGCTGGGCTACAAGATCCTGCTGGAGCTGGCCGTGCGCTGCCGACCCGAGCGCGTGGCCGAAGTCCCCTTCGTCTTCCAGGACCGCTACTCCGGGGAGTCCAAGTCCACCGCCCGCGAGGGCCTGCGCTTCCTGACCCACCTGGCGGCGCTGCGCTCCGCGACCCCGCTCGCCCGCATGATCGGCTTCGGTCTCATCGGGCTCTCCGGCTTCGTCCCGAACCTGGCCGCGCTGTGGCTGCTCACGCACACGGGGATGAACTACCTGCTCGCCGAGGTGGCGGCCAACCAGGCCGGGGTGATGTGGAACTTCCTCCTCATCGAGACCCTGCTGTTCCGCGACCGCCGCCGCCACCGCCACTGGGCGGACCGGGCCGGCCGGTTCACCCTGCTGGCCAACGCCGATCTGCTGCTGCGGATCCCGCTGATCGCCCTGTTCGTCGCAAAGCTGGACTTCGGCGTGCTGACCGCGACGGCGCTCGCGCTGGTCACCACCTTCGTCCTGAGGTTCGCGGCGACGGAGGCACTGGTCTACCTCCCGCGCAAGTCAGGCCGTACGTCGAGGAGTTGATCTTGCTCATGCGATGGAAGATCCGGCGCCGGGCAGGGCGGCGGGCCGCCCTGCTGGCCGTAGGGGCCATGACCGCGGGCCTGCTGCTGACCGCACCGCAGCAGGCCTCGGCCGGACCGCCCAACCTGCTCACCAACCCCGGTTTCGAGACCGCCGGCGTGCCCGGCGCCGACATGCCGTCCTGCTGGGAGAAGTCCGGCTGGGGCGACAACGACTTCAGCTTCGCCACGGTCGCCGACGCGCACTCCGGCACCAAGGCGATGAAGGTGGCCCTGGCCCGCCGGGTCAGTGGTGACCGCAAGGCGATGGTCACCGAGAACGCGGCCTGCGCGCCCACCGTCACACCGGGCAAGCAGTACGACCTGTCGGCCTGGTACAAGTCCGACACCCCGGACGTGTCGGTGACGGTGTTCCGGCACGACGCCACGGCGGGCTGGCAGTACTGGACCGACCTGGCCAACCCGCCGGTCAGCGCCGCCTGGGCGCGCACGCAGGTCCGTACGCCCGCCGTTCCGCCCGGCACCGACAAGATCACCTGGGGGCTGTCCGTCTACGGGGTCGGCGCGCTGACCAGCGACGACTACGCGGTGGAGGAGGTCGGCGCCACCCCGCCGCAGGCCGGCTGCACGGGGACGGCGGAGCAGTGCGCGAAGGGCTCGTGGGAGGTGATCCCCGCGAAGAACCCGGTGCGCTCGATGCACGCGGTGGTGCTCAAGAACGGCAAGGTGCTGCTGATCGCCGGTTCGGGCAACGACATCGCCCAGTTCAACGCGGGCACCTTCACCTCCGCCGTCTACGATCCGGCGAACGGCTCGTTCAAGACGATCCCGACGCCCGTGGACATGTTCTGCTCGGGCCACGTGCAGCTGTCCGACGGCCGGGTGCTGGTGATGAGCGGCAACAAGGGCTATCCGTCCGCCGACGGCAAGATCGGCTACCAGGGCCTCAAGGACTCCTACGTCTTCGACCCGGCGACCGAGAAGTACACGAAGACCAACGACCTGAACGGCGGGCACTGGTACCCGTCCGCGACCATCCTCGGCAACGGCGACGTGATCACCTTCGGCGGTCTGAAGGAGGACTCCACGGGCAACGTGACCGCGGAGAAGTTCTCGGCGGCGCAGAACAAGTGGCTGCCGATGAACGAGGTCAACCAGACCTGGTCCTACTGGGGCCTCTACCCCTCCATGGTCCTCATGCAGGACGGCAGGCTCTTCTACACAGGCAGCCACACCTTCGGCAACGGGACCCAGGGCAGCGGCTCCTCGATCTACGACTACAACGCGAACACCGTCACGGACGTGCCCGGCCTCCGCAACAAGGACCAGCGCGACGAATCGGCGAGCGTGCTGCTGCCCCCGGCCCAGGACCAGCGGGTCCTGACCATCGGCGGCGGCAACAACGAGACCAACCCGGCGGCGAACCGGCTCACCGACCTGATCGACCTCAAGGCGGCGAACCCGGTGTACACGGCGGGCCCGGACATCCCCCAGGGCCTGGTCGACGTGGGCGCGGGCAAGCGGCCGCAGACCGGGGCCGAGGGGAAGATGTACCCGTCGGCCGTGCTGCTGCCGGACGGCAAGGTGCTGGAGACCGGCGGCGCCCTGCACGACCGCGCCGACCCGGTCTACGAGGCCTCGTTCTTCGACCCGGTGACCAACACCTACCAGGCCGGGCTGCCCGCCGACCCGATCCCGCGCACCTACCACTCCGGCGGGTTCCTGCTGCCCGACGGGCGGGTCATGACGGTCGGCGACAACCCGGGCAACGGCACCTACAACAACAACGTGTCGATCTACACGCCCCCGTACCTCTTCAAGGGCGCCCGCCCCCAGCTCACCTCGGTCATCGACACGGACTGGGTGTACGGGGACACGCAGCGGATCACCGTCGACCGGCCGATCGCCAAGGCGGAGCTGATCCGTCCGGCCGCGGTCACCCACTCCTCGGACCCCAACCAGCGGTTCGTGGACCTGCCGATGTCGGTGGTCAACGGCACGACCATCGACCTGAACGTCACCACCAACCCCAACCTGGCGCCGCCCGGCTGGTACATGCTCTTCGGAGTCGACGCCAACGGCATCCCGTCGGTCGCCACCTGGGTCCACCTCGGCGGCGCGCCTTCGGTCGCGGCGGCGGCGGTGGCCCCCACGGCGCACGTGCACGATTTCGCGGACGCCCCGCAGGCGGCCCCGAAATCCAACCCGGCCCGGCGGGACTCCGTCCCGGTGGCCCCGGCCGTGGCCGGCTGCGACCGGCACTACGGCACGGTCAACGTCTGCGTGCCGACCCGTTTCCCGGCGGAGGTGAAGGAGACCACCAAGGCCCGCTGCGACTGGCTGGCCGCCCACGCCTTCCCGCCCCGCCTGAAGGTCAACGGCAGCGACCCGCTCCGCCTCGACCCGGACGGCGACGGTTACGCCTGCTGACGGGTGAGGGCCTCGTCCCGCCGCAGCTCCCCTGCGACGAGGACGAGGCCCGCCGCGGCGGCCAGCATGACCGCGGGCATGCCGAGGGAGAAGAGGCGCGTCTGGTCGGCGGCGACGGCCTCGTAAGTGCTGCGGGAGACCTCGCGCGTGATGCGTGAGTGGGATTCCCAGGCGTAGTAGCGGCTGTCCACGATGCGCGGATCCTGGAGCGGGTTGCTGGAGCCCAGGCCGACCAGCACGGCGCCCCCGAGGAGCAGCGCGGCGAGTCCCATCTGCACGGTGCCCGGCAGGCACCGGAAGGCGAGCCAGCGCGTGCCGCGGTCCGTCCGGGTCAGCATGATCCGCACGAGGGCGGCGGCGAGGAGCGGGATCGCGGCCACGACGGCCAGTCGCCACCAGCCCGGCGCGACCGGCCGGCCGGGCAGGAACGTGAGCGCCCCCAAGAGGACCGCGATCGCGCTCAGCGAGCCCGCCAGTGCGCCGTGCAGCTTGAAACTCCACCCCATGCGGCCACCTTGGCAGCTGGACCCGGCCCGTCGCACTGCCGTGTCCCGGCACTCCGCGGAGCCCTTCGCTGCCGCCGTCACTCAGTGCTGGTACGCGGCGATCGAGATGCCGACGTAGTGCGCGACGAAGGCGGCCAGGGTCAGGGAGTGGAAGACCTCGTGGAAGCCGAAGAAGCGCGGGGAGGGGTCCGGGCGCTTCATGCCGTAGATGACTCCGCCGACGCTGTAGAGGAGGCCGCCGACGATCACCAGGACCAGGACGGCGATGCCGCCGGTGCGCATGAACTCGGGGAGGAAGAAGACCGCCGCCCAGCCCATGGCGATGTAGCAGGGCGTGTACAGCCAGCGCGGGGCGCCGACCCAGAAGACGCGGAAGGCGATGCCGGCCGCGGCCGCGATCCAGACGGCCCAGAGCAGGGTCCGCCCGGAGGAGTCCGGCAGGAGCAGCACGGTCAGCGGGGTGTAGGTGCCCGCGATGATCAGGAAGATGTTGGCGTGGTCGAGCCGCCGCAGGATGGCTTCGCCGCGCGGACCCCACGTACCGCGGTGGTACACGGCGCTGACTCCGAAGAGCAGGCACGCGGTGAGGATGTACACCCCGCACGCCACCCGGGCCCGGGTCGAGTCGGTGAAGGCCATCAGGACGAGGCCGGCGATCACCACGGCGGGGAACATTCCGGTGTGCAGCCAGCCGCGCATCAGCGGCTTGGCCTCAGGTTCGGTCCCGGGCCCGGCTGCCGATTCGGCCACGGCGGCGGCATCAGAAGTCATGCCGACCATGCTACCTACGCTTGCGTAGGTTTCCGTTAGTGCGCTTTACGGAAGATTGACCGGAGTGGCAATGCTCACGTGAGAGGCCCCCTGGACATATGCGCACATCCACCGGATGATCAGATGAGTGCGGTCGGCACCGGATGAGCGATGCGCGAAGCGTCCGGGTCGCAGCCCCCACGGGGCAACACCAAACAACCCCTCAACAAGGAGCGATCGTGGCGCGCGACATCGCGGCTCCCACCACTACTTCCGACGTCCCGACCAAGCACCAGGAGCTCGTCTCCTGGGTCGGCGACATCGCAGCCCTCACCCAGCCGGACCGCATCGTCTGGTGTGACGGGTCCGAGGCCGAGTACGAGGCTCTGTGCGACGAGCTCGTCTCCCAGGGCACCTTCAAGAAGCTGGACCCGGCCAAGCGCCCGAACTCGTACTACGCCGCCTCCGACCCCTCCGACGTCGCGCGCGTCGAGGACCGGACCTTCATCTGCTCCGAGAAGGAGGAGGACGCGGGCCCGACCAACCACTGGAAGGCCCCCGCCGAGATGAAGGAGCTCTTCGCCGGCAAGGGCGAAGAGGGCGGCATCTTCCGCGGCTCCATGAAGGGCCGCACGATGTACGTCGTGCCCTTCTGCATGGGCCCCCTGGGCTCGGAACTCTCCGCCATCGGCGTCGAGATCACCGACTCCGCCTACGTCGCCGTCGCCATGCGCACCATGACCCGCATGGGCCAGGCCGTCCTCGACGAGCTCGGCACCGACGGGTTCTTCGTCAAGGCCGTCCACACCCTCGGCGCCCCGCTCGCCGAAGGCCAGGCCGACGTGCCGTGGCCCTGCAACACCACCAAGTACATCTCGCACTTCCCGGAGACCCGCGAGATCTGGTCCTACGGATCGGGCTACGGCGGCAACGCCCTCCTCGGCAAGAAGTGCTACGCCCTGCGCATCGCGTCCGTCATGGCCCGCGACGAGGGCTGGCTCGCCGAGCACATGCTGATCCTCAAGCTCACCCCGCCGGCCGGCGAGGGCGAGGCCAAGTACATCGCCGCAGCCTTCCCGTCCGCCTGCGGCAAGACCAACCTGGCCATGCTGGAGCCGACCGTCCCCGGCTGGACCGTCGAGACCGTCGGCGACGACATCGCCTGGATGCGCTTCGGCGAGGACGGCCGCCTCTACGCGATCAACCCCGAGGCCGGCTTCTTCGGCGTCGCCCCCGGCACCGGCGCACACACCAACGCCAACGCCATGAAGACGATGTACGCCAACACCGTCTTCACCAACGTCGCGCTCACCCCCGACGGCTCCGACGTCTGGTGGGAGGGCATGACCGAAGAGGCGCCCGCCCACCTGATCGACTGGAAGGGCAACGCCTGGACCCCGGAGTCCGAGACCCCGGCGGCCCACCCCAACGCCCGCTTCGCCGTCCCGGCCTCGCAGTGCCCGACGATCGCCCCCGAGTGGGAGGACCCCAAGGGCGTCCCGATCTCCGCGATCCTCTTCGGCGGCCGCCGCGCCTCCGCCGTGCCGCTGGTCACCGAGTCCTTCGACTGGAACCACGGCGTCTTCATCGGTTCGAACATCGCCTCCGAGAAGACCGCCGCCGCCGAGGGCAAGGTCGGCGAGCTGCGCCGCGACCCCTTCGCCATGCTGCCCTTCTGCGGCTACAACATGGGCGACTACATGGGCCACTGGGTCGACGTCGCCAAGGACAAGGACCAGTCCAAGCTCCCGAAGATCTACTACGTGAACTGGTTCCGCAAGAACGACGCGGGCAAGTTCGTGTGGCCGGGCTTCGGCGAGAACAGCCGCGTCCTGAAGTGGATCGTCGGGCGCCTCGAAGGCACCGCCGAGGGCGTCGAGACCCCGATCGGCATCCTGCCGACCGTCGCCTCCCTGGACACCGACGGCCTGGACCTGCCCGCCTCCGACCTGGAGTTCCTGCTCACGGTCGACAAGGAGGTCTGGCGCGACGAGGCCTCCCTGGTCCCGGCGCACCTGAACACCTACGGCGACCACACGCCCAAGGAACTGTGGGACCAGTACGAGGCGCTCGTCGAGCGTCTGGGCTGAGCCCCGGCACCAATGAACTCCCGCAGCCGGCTGTCCCCGGCCGCGGGCTGACGCGGGATTCCCCGACCTAGGATTCCCTGCGACCTTCCAAATAGGTCGTGTGCGTCTGCTGACGGCGGGCCTCCGTTTCACGGAGGTCCGCCGTCTGGCGTTCCGCCTCCTCGCGCAGCAGCGACAGCTGCCGCTCCAGGTGGCGCTCCGGTGATTCGCCGCCCGGCGTGAGCCGGGTCCACCAGCGGGTCCGGTTGTAGGTGTCCACGCACTCGGGCACGTCCGTGCGGATCGCCCGCGTCAGCGCGTGCACCGCCTCCGGATCGGTGGCCAGTACGCCGGCCACCCAGCCCGGCTCCAGCATCGCCGCGTAGAGCTCCAGCAGCCCGGCCAGCACCCCGGCCGGCTCCGCCGGCAGGTCCACCTCGGCCACGTACTCCCGCAGCCGCGCGAAGTCCTCCCGTACGAAGCCCAGTTCCTCGGCGGGCTCCGGGGGCCTGGGGGGCTCGGGCAGGTCCGGCGGGGCGATGAGCGCGCCCGCCGCGTACAGCCCGGCGACCACCGCGGGCCAGTAGGTGCCGGCGACCCCGGTGAGGGTCAGGCCCAGGCCGAGGAGTCCGCAGGCGCTGCCGGCCAGGTTCTTCTTAGATTCCAGGTATCCGAGGAGCCTATTGGTAGCCACGGATCTCCTCGAAGGCTCCGTTCAGTGAACCGTTGCCGCCGGTGGCGTCGAAGAGCCGTCCGCCGGTCAGTTCGGTGATGTGGCCGAGCTCCTTGCGGTCCGAGTCCCCGAAGAGCACCGCGAAGACCGGCGTGTGCTTCTGCGCCTCCGGCAGCCCGGCGTAGAAGGTGTCGAAGTGCTTGGCCCCGACGCCCTCGGTGTTCTCGCCGTCCGTCATCAGCACGATCGAGGTGAAGGCCTCCGCGTTGCCCTGCCCCAGCTGCTGGTACGCCGCTTCCAGGCTGCCGTAGATCGCGGTGCCCCCGTCCGGCTCGAGCGCCTTCACGTCCCCCCGGATCGCGTCCAGGGCCGGTCCCGGATTGCCCGGTTCCACC
This sequence comes from Streptomyces sp. NBC_00503, assembly GCF_036346895.1. Classification (NCBI taxonomy): domain Bacteria; kingdom Bacillati; phylum Actinomycetota; class Actinomycetes; order Kitasatosporales; family Streptomycetaceae; genus Streptomyces; species Streptomyces sp. NBC_00503. The sequence continues at coordinate 5,066,291 of NZ_CP107855.1, forward strand.
ACATGCGTCAGTACCTTCTTCACCTTGTCGCCGAACGGCAGGAGCGTCACCTCCTCGCGGTCCCGGAACCGCTGCCCGGTCCCCGAAGTCCCCGTACCCGTCAGGTCGGTGAGCGCGTCCTTCAGCCGCCCGATGCGGTTGTCGTCGCCCATCGAGCCCGAGGTGTCCAGCACGTACACCGTGCGCGAGGGCCGGCGCAGCTCGTTCTCGTAGGAGGCCAGCAGCCCGTCCGCCACCGAGCGGGTGCCCGGGAAGGGGAGCTCGCGCCGCTTGTCCGCGTTCAGCCCGGCCGCCGGGGCCACTCCGGCCGCCACCGGACGGCGGAAGGTCTTCTCGGTGATCGACTTCTGGGCCGCGGCCCCGCTCAGGTACTCGGTCAGCGCCCGGCCCGACTCGCGGGCCCCGGCCGGGGCCGAGGTCAGCAGGGTCAGCGGGTAGTGGGCGGTGACCACCCCGTCGAGCGGCCGGATCACCGTCAGGTCCGTCTTCGCGTCCCGGTTCATGGACAGCAGCACCGACTCGTAGTTCACCAGCGCGTCCACGTCCCCGCGCTTCTCGTACGCCGTCGCCAGCCAGCCCGAGGAGCCGGAGGTCAGCTTCTGCCCGGTGAAGAACTCCTTCAGCTTCGGCTGCGCCTTCGCCACGTCCGCGTCGGTCAGCGCCGCCTGCGCGCCCGACAGCCCCGAGGCGACCGAGATCAGCGCGGAGAAACCGGAGTTGGAGCGCACCGGATCGGTCATCCCGTACGTCAGCTTCCCGGCGGCCACGGCCTCGTGGACCGCCGACCAGGTGACCTCCTCGGGCTTCCACCCGAGCCGGGCCAGCGCCTGCGGCTTCACACCGATGGCGACCGGCGAGGACATCACCGGGGTCTCGCTCGACAGCTTGCCGGCCGCCTCCGGCCGCAGCCGCAGGTAGTCGTTGGAGGAGAGCCAGACGGCGTCGTACTTCCCGTCCGCCTTGCCCGTGGCGATCTGCTCGACCGCGTCCAGGGTGCCCGACATGGTCAGCTCGACGCTCACCCCGGTGGCCTTCTTGGCCTCCTTCAACACCTCGTCCATGTCGGAGAGTTCGCTGGAGGCCAGGACCCGCAGCTTGCCCTCCTGGTACACCGACTGCTTCGGCCCGCCGGAGCCGCCGGAGCCGCTCTCGGAGGTGCAGGCGCCCGCCCCGAGCAGGGTGGCGGCCAGTGCCACCGCGGTGGCGAGCCGTCTGCGCACCACGGCGCCGCGGATGCTCATCGCCCGCCCCCTTCGAGGGCGCTCGCGGTGCGGGTGCGCGCCAGGTACGCCGAGGCGGACTGGAGCTCGCCGGTCAGGGACTCCACGGTGGCCGCCATGTTCTCCGTCGCCTGCACCTTGAAGGTGTCGATGGCGTCGAGGGTCTTGTAGATCTGCGCGAAGGCCGTCCGCAGGGTCTCGGCCCCGACCGCCGGGTCGGCGGCGATCCGCTGGATCTCCCCGCTCTGCGTGGACAGCATCTCCGCGTTGCCCCGGATGAGGTCTTCGGTGGTGTCGCGCAGGGTGTCGATCTGCTTGATCACCAGCTTCTGGTTCTCGAGCGCCGAGGCCAGCATCACGGCGATCCGCAGCGCGGACACCGTGGTGGTCGCGGCCCGCTCGACGCCCTTGATCAGCTCGTCGTTGTTGCGCCGAACCACGTCCATCGCCAGGTATCCCTGGGCGCAGACGGCCAGTTGGGTCAGCAGGTCCTGGTGCTTCTGCCGGACGGGGAAGAGCACGTCGACGCGGAGCGCGTCGGCCTGCCCGGGGTCGCCCTCGCCGGAGATCCGCTGCTCGACGGCCGCGTCCAGGGCCTCGGTGAGCACCGCGTACTCCTGGAGCTTGCCCATGGTCTCCCACAGCCGGGCCCGCTCGGTGTGCAGGGCCGCGTTGTCGCGGCGCAGCTCGTCCTGGCCGCCGCGCAGGGAGCCGACGATCCGGTTGAGGGTCGCCTGGGAGGAGGCGTACTTGGCCACGTGGTCGCGGAACCTGTTCCCGCCGGGGAGCTTCGAGAGGAGCTTGCCGAACCCCTTGGCCGGGGAGTCGCTCGGATCCAGGTCCACGACGGTGCGCCGCAGTTCGACCAGGGAGTTCGCCACGCGGCCCTGGGCGTCGCCGCCGCCGTCCGCGCCCAGGGAGCGTACGGCGCGGTCCAGCATCCGGTTGGACTGCTGGGCGGCGCTGCGGATGTCGGCGGAGCCCAGGCCCGTGATCTCCCCGATGCGGGTGGCGAACTCGGGGGAGCGGCTGTCGATGCCGGCCAGCGAGCCGACGTACTCCCCGGCCCGGCGGGCCATCTCGTCGCGCACCCCGTCCTGGAGCGGTACGAGGCTGGAGGCCTGCTCCCGCTTGACGGGGGCGACGGGCTCGGGAGGGGTGAGGACGAGCGGGCTGTCTGCGCCCTCGTCGGGGTGTGTCAGTGTCATCGTGTGGTGTCCCCCCTATCCCTTGGCGCGCGCGGCCAGCGCCATCAGGATCTTGACGGTCGGGGCGCCGACCTGGCGGATGCCGGTCAGCCCCGGGTTGAGGTACGCGGTGTACGGCGTGGTCGCGGCGGTGAACTCCGCCAGCCCCTCCTGCGGCCGGAACCCGTGGCGGATCTCCAGCGCGCGCAGGGCCGGGTCGGAGACCAGGAGGGCGCCGAGGTCCTTGGCGTTCTCGCTGATCGGCACGTAGGTGTGCGGGGAGTTGACGGTGGTGTCCGGGTAGAGGACCACCATGTCGCCCGGATCCTGCTTCTGGAGGAGCAGGCTGGCCACCTGGGACTCGTAGGCGAGGATGAGCGGTTCGCCGCTGCCGCTGAGGAAGGCCCGGAAGGGGTCGTCGGTGGACTGCGGCTGGGCGCCCTGGACGGAGATCATCTTGCGCATCAGGGGTGCGGTGCGCTCGATTCCGGCGTCGTCGGAGACGACGGTGGAGTTGTTGGCGACGTTGGAGGTCGTGGCGAGGAAGAGCGCGCCCGAGTTGGAGGTGGCCGGATCGGTGGTCCGGATGAACACCGTGCCGTTCAGCTCGGGGAAGGCGCTGGTGCCTCCCTGGAGTTCCTGCCAGCTCTTCTGCCCGACCGCGGCCTTCAGGTAGGGGCCGAGGAGGAGCGTGCCGGTGTTCTTGCCCGTCATCTTCGCGAGGCCGTGGTCGGTGAGGACCTTGGCGGCGTTGGCGCGGGCGATGACCACGAGCGGGGAGAAGAAGGGCTTGGTGGTCTGGGCGCCCTTCACCCCGGCCGCGGCCTCGATCTCGGCGGCCGGCTCATTGCTGCTGGGGAAGGCGAAGTCGAACTCCTTGAGGGCGAGTTGGTCCATCGCCCAGGAGCCCGAGGTCTCCGTCTTCACGGTGTAGCCCTTGTCCTTCAGGGCCTTGACGACGTCGGGGTCGCGGAAGAACTCGGACTTCTCCGAACCGATGACGCCATGCACGGTCTTCGTTGCCGTGCCCTCCGGCTTCTTGCCCCCGAGAGCGATGGCGGCTATCACGCCGCCGATCAGGAGGACCGCCAGGGCGATTCCTAGGATGCGTCTCACGGGTGCAGAGTGCTCGCGGAAACCCACATTCCGCGCTGAGTTGAATGAACGGGGGGTGGCCAGGCGGTCCCACTTCGAAATGCTGTGTGACTCCGTGGGTGCTGGTGACCGGGGCGGGCGGCCGGGAGGATCGTGCCATGGCCGTGAGCGCGTTGAAGTGGCAGGGCTGGCTGGTCGCCCTGGTGTGTGTGGCGGGAATGATGGTCTTCGCCCCGCTGGGGCTGTACGTGTGGGCCGGGGGCGCGCCGGCGCCGCGGCCCGGCTCGGCGGCGCGGGAGGACGTACGGATCACCGACTGCCGTATCGATCCGGCGAGCCGCCGTGTCGTGGCCTCGGTGGAGGCGGTGAACCGCTTCCCGGGCGCGGGGGCCTACGTGGTCACCGTGGAGTTCCGCGAGAAGGAGACCCGGGCTCCGGGCGACCGCTGGGCCCAGGCCCTGGTGAAGATCCCGGGCGTGGCCCCGGGGGCGACGGAACACGGAACCTCCCTGGGGCCGGTCTGGCCCCCGGACACGGTCCCGTGGTGCGGGGTCGCGGCGGCGGAGTTCACGGCAGCCGAGTTCACCGCGGCTGCGCCGGCGCCGTGACTGCGGAGGTTCAGTGACCCCGGCGGTTGCGCCGCTGCACGAAGTACCAGATGAGCAGGCCCACGAGCACGATGAAGACGATGGCGATGACGAGGAGGACGATCCCGAACGCCTTGAAGCCCTTCTTCTTGGACTTCTTGGACTTCTTCGGCTTCCCGGTCGTCGACTCGGGAGCCTTGGCCGGGTGCCCCTGGACGAGCCAGGTCCCGCTGCCGACCGACGCGGAGCGCTGCTGCGGCAACTGCTGTGCGTACGAGGCCTGTTGGGCCCGAGGAGCGGCCTCGGCGGCCACCGGCCCCGCGAAGAGCGCGGTCCCGAGCAGCAGGGCCAGGACGACCCCGGCGCGGCGCATGACGTTCGGCTGGTGCATCGTCTGGTTCCCCCCGGCAAGGCAGTTGTCAGACATGTTGTACCGGCTGCGGGGAAAGCCCGCTACCCCCGGCGGGAAATCCCGGCTTCGCCGGGCAATCCCGGCCTCGGCGGGCAATCACACCCCCGCCGGGCAATCTCAGCCCCGCCGACGCTTACGATCCAGCCCCGCCGGCGTTTGAGGCGCGGGGTCCGGGGCGGAGCCCCAGGTCTTTCCGGGCTCCGAGCCGCACCAGAAACGGGTTACAGGTCCAGCCCCGCAGGGCAATGGCGCCCGGTCCGGAGCCTCCGCGGCCCCGGACCGGGGCCGTCAGTGGGCGCCGACGAGGTCGAGCGCGGCGGTGTGTGCGTCCATGCGCTCGGCGGCGAGGATCGCGACGGTGGTGTCGGCGCGGGACGCGGCGACGAGCAGGGCGCGGGCGGCGAGGTCGTGGGCCCGCTGGTGCAGCGGGGCGGCGTTCTCGGGGGCCTGGCCGGGGTGGTGGGGTGCGCGGGTGGGCTGCGCACCGCGCAGCCGGGTCACCTGGAGGGCGATCTCCACGGCCGCCTCGTCGAGCCCCAGCTCGTCGGTGACGGCGAGCAGCGCGGCGAGGTGGCCGCCGAGCTGGATGTCCAGCGCTTCGGCGCGGCTGCTGCGCGGGTACTCGGTGGTGGGGCGGCCGCCCATGCGGGGATCGACCGGCTTGGTCCGGATCGGCTCGTACATGAGGTGGCCTCCTGCGTGGTCAGGAGACCATCCTACATTGGATTCGGTCTAAAGTTGAGTTGAATCTTGGACGCGCGGCGTGTCGGGCCGCGCGTCGCGCCCTACGGCTGGCTGTAGCCCTCCAGGAAGTTCCCGATCCGGGTCACCGCGTCGGCCAGATCCTTCGCGTTGGGCAGGGTCACGATGCGGAAGTGGTCGGGCTCGGGCCAGTTGAAGCCCGTACCGTGCACGACCATGATCTTTTCCTCGCGCAGCAGGTCGAGGACCATCTGCCGGTCGTCCTTGATCTTGTAGACCGAGGGGTCGAGCTTCGGGAAGAGGTACAGCGCGCCCTTGGGCTTCACGCAGGTGATGCCGGGGATCTGCGTCAGCAGGTCGTACGCCGTGTCGCGCTGCTCCAGGATCCGTCCGCCGGGCAGGACCAGGTCGTTGATCGACTGGCGTCCGCCGAGCGCGGTGGCGATGGCGTGCTGGGAGGGCATGTTCGCGCACAGGCGCATGTTCGCCAGGATCGTCAGACCCTCGATGTAGGACGAGGCGTGCTTCTTGGGCCCGCACACGGCCATCCAGCCGGACCGGTAGCCGGCGACGCGGTAGTTCTTGGAGAGCCCGTTGAAGGTGAGCGTCAGCAGGTCCGGGGCGATCGCGGCGGTGTTCGTGTGGGTGGCGCCGTCGTAGAGGATCCGGTCGTAGATCTCGTCCGAGCACACGATCAGGTTGTGGCGGCGGGCGATGTCCGTCAGCCCGCGCAGCATCTCGTCGTCGTAGACGGCGCCGGTCGGGTTGTTCGGGTTGATGATCACGATGGCGCGGGTGCGGTCGGTGACCTTGCGCTCGATGTCGGCGAGGTCCGGCATCCAGTCGGACTGCTCGTCGCACCGGTAGTGCACGGCGGTGCCGCCGGCCAGGCTGACGGAAGCGGTCCACAGCGGATAGTCCGGCGCCGGGACGAGCACCTCGTCGCCGTCGTCGAGCAGCGCCTGCATCGACATCTGGATCAGCTCGGAGACGCCGTTGCCGATGTAGACGTCTTCGACGTCGAGCTCGATGCCCTTGGTCTGGTAGTGCTGCATCACCGCGCGGCGCGCCGAGAGCAGGCCCTTCGCGTCCCCGTACCCGTGGGCGTTGCCCAGGTTGCGGAGGATGTCCTCAAGGATCTCCGGCGGGCACTCGAAGCCGAAGGCCGCGGGGTTGCCGGTGTTGAGCTTGAGGATGCGATGACCTGCTGCTTCGAGCCGCATCGCCTCTTCGAGCACGGGGCCGCGGATCTCGTAGCAGACATTGGCGAGTTTCGTTGACTGGATCACCTGCATGACGGGAGCTTACGGGTCCGCGTGCGGGTGCGCTCCGGTATTCGCTCCGAAGTGGAGGGGCGGACGGTGGACCGATATGTCCCCTTTCGCGCGAAGGCCGGGTGTGAGCGGCACGCACCCTTGGAAACCGGGGCCGGCCCCGCGCTCCGGCCTGCGGAATGAGTGGGGGCGGGAGTGGGCACCGGACCGGTGTTGCGCTCGTCACCCTGTCTGCTCCTAGGGTGTGCGCGGCGCGCGACGGCGCACGTCGGTGATCAAGGAGAGCGGGGGGCGCGGGAGATGAGCGGCAAGGGGAGAGCGGGCGGGCCGAAGGCGGACCTGGCCTCGGTATTGCGGTTCGCGACGGAGTTGTGCGCCTGGGTGGCCACCCCCTGGGCGCTGGCCGGCTGGTCGGTGGCGGCGGCGGTGGCCGGTGTGGTGCTGCTGATCGGCCTCCCGACCGTCTTCGCCACCCCGGGGGACAAGGCGCAGGTGATGGTCCCGGTCCCGGGTGCGGTGACGATCGCCCTGGTCCTGCTGCAGCTGGCCGCCGCGGTGGCCGCGTCCTGGGCCGCCTGGCCGCTCTGGGCGGCGGCCGCGGTGACCGTGCTCGCGGCGGCCTGCCTGGTGACGGAGCGGCCCCGCTGGCGCCGCCTGCTGGCGGCGGGCTGAGCCCTGCCGGTCCGCGGTCCGGCCGCCTGAGGCCTGCCCATCTAGGTACGTGGCATGAGTACGCGCACTCATGCGGCCCGGTCGGCCCCGGTGGAGGCTTGCCGTCCGAGATCGTTTGAGGGGTGGGGCAGTGGAGTTCACGATCGGGGACATGGTGATCGAGGCGCTGGGTTCGTACGGGGACGACCGGGCGATCGAGTTCTGGGCCACGGTGCACGGGGCCGAGGCCCCGGCCGTCTTCGCCATCCACCGCGAGCACGACAAGGACTGGGAGTCCGCCTGCCTCACCGTCGACCCCTCCTCGGGCAGCGTCCCGGTGGCGGCGGTCGAATGGGCGGTGGAGTTCGCCCGCGAGTACCTCTAGCCGCAGGCGGCTTGGCCCCGGACGGCTAAGAGCCCCGCGGCGGGCGCTGCCACCTCGTGGGTGGTGCGCCCGCCGCGGGGCTCTTCAATGGCGGGGGAGCGGGCCGTCAGGCCGACCAGTTCCGGCCGCCCGGTCCGGTCCGGGAGGTTGCCCCGGACCGGACCCGCACCACGCGGCCCTCGGCCGCCAGCTGCTTGAGGTCGCGGTGGATCGTCATCCGGCTGACGCCGAGGTCCCGTACGAGGTCCGCGACCCAGACGCGACCCTGTTCCCGCGCCACGCCGGCGATCAGTTCCCGCCGTTCCCCGCAGGGCATCCCCTGACCGGGAGTGCGCGGCTCGGACACGGTTACTTCGCCTCGGCCTTCAGGATCTCGGCGAGCTCCTCGTCGGACTCGCGGCCCGGGGTGGGGAGGTTCCACTTGGTGATGGCGAAGCGGAAGACGAAGTAGTACACCGCCGCGAAGCAGAGGCCGATGCCGGCCAGGCCCCACGGGTTGGACGCGATGCCGAGGTTGAGGACGAAGTCGATGGCGCCGGCCGAGAAGCCGAAGCCGTCCTTCATCCCGAGGGACCAGGTGAGCGCCATCGAGACGCCGGTCAGGACCGCGTGGATCGCGTAGAGGACCGGGGCGATGAACATGAAGGTGAACTCGATGGGCTCCGTGATGCCCGTGACGAAGGCGGTGAGCGCGAGGGAGAACATCATGCCGCCGACGACCTTGCGGCGCTCGGGGCGGGCGCAGTGGACGATCGCGAGGCAGGCCGCCGGGAGGGCGAACATCATGATCGGGAAGAAGCCGGTCATGAACTGTCCGGCCGTGGGGTCACCGGCGAGGAAGCGGTTGATGTCGCCGTGGGCGCCGTTGTACTCGCCGGCCTGGTACCACGGGAAGGAGTTGATCAGGTGGTGCATGCCGACCGGGATCAGCGAGCGGTTGACGACACCGAAGATGCCCGCGCCGACGGAGCCGGAGTTGACCAGCCACTCGCCGAGGCCGTGGATGCCCTTGCCGAGCACCGGCCAGATGAGACCGAAGACGATGCCGGTGACCAGGCCCGCGAAGGAGGACAGGATCGGGACGAGGCGGCGGCCGCCGAAGAAGCCCGCCCAGTCGGGCAGCTTGGTCCGGTAGAACTTCTGGTAGAGCAGGGCGGTGATGATGCCCATCACGACGCCGCCGAGGACACCGGCGTTGACCGGGGCGTTGACCAGGGCGACTTGGTGGTCGACGACCTTCTCGACCTGCGGGACGTTGCCGTCGGTGAAGGTGCCCAGCACGTTGGAGAAGACCACGTAGCCGGCGACGGCCGCGAGGCCGGTGGAGCCGTCGGACTTCTTGGCGAAGCCGACCGCGATGCCGACGGCGAACAGCAGGGCCAGGTTGCCGAAGACGGCGTTGCCGCCGGCCGCCATGTACTTGGCTATCTCGTTCACCCAGCCCGGCAGGGACTCGCTGCCGAGCATGTCGGCGTTGCCGAAGCGCATCAGCAGCGCGGCGGCCGGCAGCACGGCGATCGGCAGCATGAGGCTGCGGCCGAGGCGCTGCATGACCGCCATGACGGCGGAGTTCTTCTTGGCAGACGGGGCCGTCTGCTCGGCTGTACTCACGGTGCTTCCTCCAGAGGAAACCAGGTGTGTTGCCAAGGAAGGGCAGCGCTTGTGTGGGCTGGGCAACAGCGGGGGGAAATGCGCTATTTGCGGCGCGGTAGTCCAGTTGTAACACGGTTAAAACCGCATAAACCTGCTGCTGCGCGGACTGTGGACCTAAGGCCCGCAGGGTGGGGTCGCAAGCCTTGCGGGACAGGTGCCTTCCGGCGTTGTCAGCGGGTCCGGGTACCTTCCGCAAGAGGGGGAAGGGGTGAGGCCGATGTCGCAGCTGAAGATCGTCCGGGGGGACGCGACCAGCCCGCAGGCCAAGGGGCCGAAGATCGTCGCGCACGTGTGCAACGACCTCGGGGGCTGGGGGAAGGGCTTCGTCCTCGCGCTCTCGAAGCGCTGGAGCGGGCCGGAAGCCGAGTTCCGGGCCTGGCACCGGGGACGCAGCGGGAACGACTTCGCGCTGGGCGCGGTCCAGCTCGTCCAGGTCCTCCCGGACCTCTGGGTCGCGAACATGATCGGCCAACGGGGCATCCGCACCGGCAGTGCGGGCCCGCCCGTCCGCTACGAGGCGATCGACCGCTGCCTGGCCACCCTGGCCACCCGCGCCGCCGAGCTGGACGCCTCGGTCCACATGCCCCGCATCGGCTGCGGCCTGGCGGGCGGAAAGTGGTCCCGCGTCGAGCCACTGATCAGCGCCCGCCTGTGCGCGAAGGACATACCCGTCACGGTGTACGACTTCGGCTGAGCCGTGGCGTGTCCACCCCAACGGGTGACGGGAAATCCGGCCTTTTCCGTTCCGGACGAATCGGTGGCGATGAAGCCAATCCGGCAGTACAGGTCATCTCATATGCCTGCGTGTCGCCATTCGGTTTCCGGCCACCCAGACCGCTGCCATTTGCCGTCTGACCTGCGGTTTCGGTAGGAGTGGGACCTATGGCAGAGGACATTCCCCATCTCATCGGCAAGTTCGAGCTGACCTCGCCGGAGCACTACGACGCCTACCTCGGCGCGGTCGGCATGGGCCCGGCCCAGCGGGCCCTGGCGGTGAGTGCCGCGCCGGTGGACGAGTTCACCGCGACCGCGACGGGCTATCGGCTGAGAGTGCGGACCGCTCTGCGGACCATCATCCAGGAGTTCGAGCTCGGGGTGGGGTTCGGCTGGAAGAACGAGGCCGAGCTCGACGCGAAGACCACCTTCACCGGGTCCGGGGACCAGGGGCTGGTGGAGGTGGACCTGCTCGAAGGGGGAGGGGCGATCACTGTCCTGTGGACCCCCGCGCCCCAGGGCATGACGAAGGTCTTCTCCTTCGGCGGGGCCACCTTCACCTGCGCCTACAAGCGCATCGGCTGACCCCGCCTCGGATACGTCCGTATGCACGTACCTACGGGAGGTAGCGCTCGATCGCTGCCGGGCCTTCCTTCTCCATCATTTCGCGGGCCTTCTTGACCCGCTCCGGAGTCACGTCCCGGCCGCTCGCCATGACGAGGTCCTCGGGGTCGTACGGGCGCTCCCCGCCCGAGTAGAGCTTGGCCGGGCCCTTGGTCTTGGGCTGCTGGTCCGCTTCACTGTCCATGGCTGCCTCCTCCTGGTGCCGCCCCCTGGCCCCATCCTCCGACCGTGACGCCATGAACGCACCTCGGGCCCGGGCGCCGACGTCACCCGGCGTTGACCGCCAGCGTCGCCGTCAGGGCGATGATCGCGCCGCAGATGCCGAGGTTTGCGATCTTGTGCTCCCAGAACACCGCGACGAACTCGCGGATCGTCGCGCTCGGCCAGAAGTACTTCGCCGTCGGCGAGCCCAGGACCTGCCCGTTCACCCCGGCCTTGCGGGCGGTCATCGCGGCGCGGAAGGCGTGGAAGTTGTTGGTGACCACCACGCAGCGGTAGCCGGGATCGCCGGCGAGCATGATCTCGCGGCTGAGCCCGAGGTTCTCCTGCGTCGTGCGGGAGCGGTCCTCCAGCCGTACGTGGTCGTCCGGCACGCCCTGTGCGATCAGCCAGTCGGCCATCGCCCGCGCCTCGGCGACCTTCTCGTCGGCCCCCTTGCCGCCCGAGGTCAGCAGGAGCGGTACGCGGCCGCCCCGCGCGATCTGGGCGTCGTGGATCTCCATGCCCTTGCGCAGCCGGGAGGCCAGCAGCGGCGGGACCCGGTCGCCGCCGATCAGGCCGGAGCCCAGCATCACCACGTAGTCCACGTCCCCGCGCACCTTGATCCGGCCGTAGAGGTAGGCGTAGGCGAGGAAGCAGAGGAAGAGGAAGGAGACGTATCCGGCGAGGAAGACCACGCCCCCCACCACCGCGTCCCACCTCTGGGAGCCCTGGTTGCCCAGGGTCAGGACGAACGAGATCAGGGCGAAGATCCCCACACCCGCCACGAAGGAGAGCAGGTTGGCCGGGCGGCGGCCCTCCTTGCGGACCATGGTCAGGCCGTTGCCGATCAGGAAGACGCCGAGTGCGACCGTACCGAGGGCGGGGACCAGGAAGACCAGCGCGACGATGATCCCGCCGAGGCCGTGGGGCAGATCGGGCACCAGGGTCAGCAGCCCGATCGACGCGAATATGAAGGTGAGGCCCAGATAGACCGCGTTGCGAAAGCGCCGGCGGTCGGCCCGGACGCTCAGGCCGAAGAGGGCGAGGAAGAGCGCGGCAGGGACAAAGGCGTACATGCCGCTCATCGTAGGTGGAAAGTATGAAGATCTAGCGGCCACCATGCGGCGTCCGGCGGATCGCGCGCCCCGCCAGGACGTCTGTCCTGAGCCCGTCCCGCATCACGAAACGGCCGTCGATCAGGACGTGCGGAATCCCGGTCGGCAGCGCGCGCGGCCGCTCGTACGTCGACCCGGCCGCGACCGTCAGCGGATCGAACAGGACGAGGTCCGCGCGGTGGCCCACCCGCACGGTCCCCCGGTCGGGCAGCCGCAGCCGGGCCGCCGGGCGTCCCGACAGGTGCGCGACGCACTCCTCCAGGGAGAGAACGCCCAGCTCGCGCACGTAGTGCCCGAGGTAGTGCGGGAAGGTGCCGTACGCCCGGGGATGCGGCTTCGCGCCCTGGAGGATGCCGTCCGAGCCGCCCGTGTGGACCGGGTGGCGCATGATCGCCCGTACGTTCTCCTCGTGCCCCACGTGCTGCAGGATGCTGGGCCCCAGCCGGTCGTCCAGCAGCAGCCGCCGGGCGGTCTCCCAGTCGGGCAGACGGGTGCCGACCAGGGCCCCGTTCGCCGGATCCGTGGTTCCGGCGATCTCGATCGTCGACCAGTCCACGGGCACCCCGTGGCAGCCGTCGGCGCCCTCCACCTCCAGCGCGTACCGGATCCGCTCGGCCTCGCCGTCGTCGCGCAGCCGGGCCAGGACCGCCTCCGGACCGCCCTCGTTCGCCCAGCTGGGCAGCAGCGCGACGAGGGTGGTGCAGCCCGGGGTGTACGGGTAGCTGTCGAGGGTGATGTCGGCGCCGGCGGCCAGCGCGCGGTCGAGGAGGCCCAGGAGCTCCCCGGCGCGGCCCTGGTTCTCGCCGAAGTTCATCGTGGCGTGCGCGAGGTGCAGCGCGCAGCCGGCCTCGCGGGTCAGCTCGACCATCTCGGCGTAGGCGGCGAGCGCCCCGCGCCCGTAGGAGCGGTGGTGCGGGCAGTAGTAGCCCCCGTACGAGGCCACCACCCGGCACAGCTCCGTCAGCTCGGCGCCGGACGCGTACATGCCGGGGGTGTAGGTGAGCCCGGAGGACATCCCCACCGCGCCCTGCGCGAGGCCCTCGGCGACGAGCGCGCGCATCCGGTCGAGCTCGGCGGGGGTCGCGGGCCGGTCGCCCCAGCCCACGACGAGGGCGCGGACGGTGCCCTGGGGGACGAGGTAGGCGGCGTTGACGGCGATGCCCTGCGCGTCGAGGCGGTCGAGGTAGCCGCCCACGTCCCGCCAGTCGAAGTCGATGTCCGTGCTGCCGGGCGCGGCGCCGTTCCAGCCGGCGATGGCGGCCCGCACCCCGGTCAGGGTCCGGTCGTCCACGGGGGCGTACGACAGGCCGTCCTGCCCCAGGACTTCGAGGGTCACGCCCTGGGCGGCCTTCGCGCTGTGGTCCGGATCGCGGAGCAGCGCCAGGTCGCTGTGGGCGTGCATGTCGACGAAGCCGGGGGCCAGGACCAGCCCGTGGGCGTCGAGGGTCTCCCGCCCGCCGCCCCGGATCCTGCCCACCTCGGCGATGCGGCCCGCGTGGACGCCGACATCGGCGGTGCAGGAGGGCCCGCCCGTGCCGTCGACGACGCGGGCCCCGCGGATGACCAGGTCCACGGCCTAGAAGAAGGTCCGGACGTACTCGGCCACGGTGCCGTCGCTCTCCACCACCGGGATCAGCGGCCACTTCTCGAAGATCGTGCACGGGTGGGACATGCCCAGCGCCACCCAGTCGCCGACCTGGAGGTCGTCGGCGGAGTCGGTCTCCACCCAGGCGTGCTGGTCGGAGAGCTTGGTGACGCGGACCGAGCCGGCGGCCGGGGTCCGCTCGATGCCGGTCACCGGATCGCGGAGCAGCTCCACCTCGGGCAGACCCAGGTCGTAGGCGATGTCGCGCTTGCCGGCGTTGACGAACGCCTGGGTGGGGGAGGGCCGGGAGACGACCTGCGCCCAGAGCCGGAACGCGGGGCGCAGCGCGCCCTCCTCCGGGATCCGGTTGAAGGGGGTCAGGCGGGTGTACCAGCCGTGGTCGTGCGAGACGTACGCGCCGGAGCGCAGCAGCTTGAGCACCGGCCGGGACAGCTCCGGGATCTCGGCGAACACGTCGGCGACGGCGTCGAACCAGGCGGAGCCGCCGGCGCTGACCACGATCTCGTCGAGGTCGGCGGGGAACCGCCCGGCCTTGTCGAACTCGACGGCGAGCGCGGTCAGGCGGCGCAGGTACGCGTGCACGGACTCCGGTTCGGCGCCGGGGACTTCGGCCTCGTACCCGGCGATGCCGACCAGGCGCAGGGTGGGCGCCCGGTCCACGGCGTCGGCGACGGTCCGGCAGTCCTCGTCGGTACGGGCCCCCGTACGGGCGCCTTCGCCCGCGCCGAGCTCGACGACCACGTCGACGACGGCGATGGCGGGCTGCCCCTGGAGGGCCTGATCCATGAGCTCGACCCCGCGCACGGAGTCCACGTAGCAGACGAACCGGAAACCGGGGTCGGCGGCGAGCTCGGCGGCGACCCAGCGCAGGGCGGCGGCGTCGACGAGCTCGTTGGCGAGGAAGATCCGCTGGATGCCGAAGGCGCGGTAGACGCGGGCCTGGTGGGGCACGGCGGCGGTGATGCCCCATGCGCCCTGCTCGAGCTGACGGTGGAACAGCTGGGGGGCCATGCAGGTCTTGCCGTGCGGCGCGAAGGCCAGGCCGTGGCGCTCGGTGTACGCCTTGAGGGCGGCGAGGTTGTGGCTCAGCGCGTCGGCGTCCAAGGTCAGGACGGGGGTGGTGAACCCTCCGGAGAAGAGGTCCCGCCGCTGGGCGGCGAGCTGCCCGACGGTGAGGCCCGCGCGCTCGGCGTCCGGGGGGAGGCCCTTGAACCGGTGGTCGACCGGTTCCTGGGCGAGGGCCTGGACGGGGTCGCTGGGCATGGGTACGTGCCTCCCGGGCGTTGTGCATGGCGCAACGGTCGTTGCGTGTGCCGCTGCATGCTGTCTAACATCCCGGATGACGGCGGGTCAACGGGCCCCGGCGGAACGGAGGGCGCGGAGTTGAGTCAGTCCGTGGAACGGGCGCTGCGGATCCTGCCCGCCCTGGCCAAGGGCCCCGCCGGGCTCGGCGAGGTCGCCGAGGTGCTCGGCGTGCACAAGAGCACCGCCCTGCGGCTGCTGCGCACCCTGCACGAGCACGGCTTCGTGTACAAGCAGACCGACGGCCGCTACCGGCTCGGGGCCTCCCTCTTCGCGCTGGCCGCCGAGTCCATCGAGAACCTCGACGTGCGCGACATCGCGCACCCGCACCTGGTCGAACTCAACCGCACCACCGGCCACACCGTGCACCTGGCCCTCCACCAGGACGACGAGGTCGTCTACATCGACAAGGTCGACAGCCGCTATCCGGTCCGGATGTACTCGCGCATCGGCCGGCCCGTGCCGCTGACCGTCGCGGCGGTGGCGAAGCTGCTGGTCGCCGACCTCCCCGAAGCCGAGCGGACCGCCCTCGCGCACCGGATCGAGTACCCGGCCTACACCCCGCGCTCGACCCCGGACGCCGCCGCGTACCTGCGCGAGCTGGACCTCGTACGGGCGCAGGGCTGGGCCACCGATCTGGGGGGCCACGAAGAGGCCCTGAACTGCCTGGCCGCCCCCATCCGCGGCCCCGGCGGACGCGTGGTCGCCGCGATGTCCGTCTCCGCCCCCGGCGTGGTCGTCTCCGCCGAGGGGCTGCTCGAACTGCTCCCGCTCGTCCGGCAGACCGCCGACACCATCGGCCGCGAGTACTCAGGCTCGGGCCCCGCACAGGAAGACCCGTCATGACCGAGAAGACCGCCATCACCCCCGGCACCCACACCACGCCCCCCGCGAAGTTCTCGCACGGGGTGCGCAAGGGCAACATCCTCCAGGTCGCCGGCCAGGTCGGCTTCCTCCCGCACGTGGACGGTCAGCCGCCCACCCCCGCCGGTCCCACCCTGCGCGAGCAGACCCTCCAGACGCTGGAGAACGTCCGCTCCGTCCTGGAGGCGGGCGGTGCGAGCTGGGACGACGTGATGATGATCCGCGTGTACCTGACGGACACCGGCCACTTCGGCGAGATGAACGGCATCTACAACACCTACTTCGACGAGCAGGGACTCAAGGAGGCCCCGGCGGCCCGCACCACCGTGTACGTGGGCCTGCCCGCCGGACTGCTGATCGAGATCGACGCCCTCGCGGTCCTCGATTCCGCCGCCTGAGCCCGAGGGTGGGTACCCTCTCCGTTGACTTGGGGCGTCGGCAAGGGCTGAATCGCCGCTGATACTGGGATGGTTCCTGATGGGCACAGCACCAACGGCCGGCTTCTTCCAACCACTCAAGGCGGACGATCCGGCCGTGGTGGGCGGCTACCGCCTGGCGGCGGTGCTCGGCGCGGGCGGCATGGGCAAGGTGTACCTCTCGTACACGCCCGGCGGCCGGCCCATCGCGATCAAGGTGATCCGGTCCGAGTTCGGCGAGGACCCCGAGTTCCGGCGCCGGTTCCAGCAGGAAGTGCGGGCCGCCGAGCGGGTCCAGGGCCTCTACACGGCTCCCGTCATCGACTCGGACACCGAGGGCGCGCAGCCCTGGCTGGCCACGGCGTACGTGCCCGGGCCCTCGCTCGCGCACGCCGTGGCCCAGCACGGCGCGCTGCCGCCGCGCAGCGTGCTGCTCCTGACCGTCGGGGTCGCCGAGGCTCTGACCGTCATCCACGGCGCGGGCATCGTCCACCGCGACCTGAAGCCCGCCAACGTCCTGCTGGCCTCCGACGGGCCGCGCGTCATCGACTTCGGCATCGCCCGTGCGGCCGACAGCACCGCCCTGACCAGCACCGGCGTCTCCATCGGCACCCCGGCGTTCATGGCACCCGAACAGGCCTCCGCGGGTACCGTCACCGCGGCCACCGACATCTTCGCCCTCGGCCAGATCGCGGCCTACGCGGCGACCGGTTCGTCCGTCTACGGCGACGGGCCCTCGCACGCGGTGCTCTACCGGATCGTGCACGAGGAGCCGGACCTCAGCGCCCTGCCCGAGGAGCTGCGGCCCGTGGTGACCCGGTGCCTCAGCCGCGACCCGGCCGACCGCCCGACCCTGAGCGAGATCATCGAGCTGTGCAACGCGGCCTCCGAGGCCCCGCTGCGCCAGGGTGAGGACTGGCTGCCGCGCGCCGTCGCCGGGTCCCTGACCGAGCGGCAGCAGCAGCTGCCCGCACCGGCGCCGACCCCGCCGCCGCAGCAGCCCACGGCGGGTCCGGCACCGACCCCGCCGCCGGGGGCCGCGTACACCCCGACCTCCCTGTCCGACGCGCCGCCGCACGCCGCGCCCACGCAGGCCGCTCCGGCGCAGCCCGCGCCGGGTTCGGTGCCGCCGGGGTACCGGCCGCAGGCCCCGTACGCGCAGCCCGCGTACCCGCAGCAGCCCGCGCAGCCCTCGTACCCGCAGCCCCAGCCCCCGCAGCCCCACTACGCGCAGCCCACGTACCCGACGGGCCAGAGCACGCCACCGCCCTTCCACACCCAGGGGTTCGCGCCCGGGATGCCCCCGCAGCCCCGCCCCAAGCGGACCGGGCTGATCGTCGCCGGGGCAGTCGTGGCGGCGGTCATCGGGCTCGCGGTCCTCGGCTCCCTGCTGCCGGACTCCGACAAGGGCAGTGCGTCCGGGAAGCCCGGCAGCGGGTCGAGCGGGAGCGCCTCGGCGGGCGGAGCGAAGAAGCCGGTCGACCCGCAGCCCGTCTCGTACCAGGGCATCGAAGTGCCCCAGAACTACCAGGTGATGCTCGCGGACAACCCGCCGCGCCCGGCCGAGGACCAGAGCGGCGCGGGCATCCTCTACGGACACGGCGACCTCTACTACTTCCGGGACACCCTCTTCGGAGACGAGAAGTTCGGCAGCGACAACGGCAAGCTGGTCCTGCTGAACAACTCCGAGAAGGGCTCCCTGGAAACCTGCCGCACCGTGACCCGCTTCACCGAGAAGCTCGGGCTCGACGAGCTCACGGACGGTTCGCAGGTCTGCGTGCTGAGCAAGGCCGGACACATCGCGGTGGCGACCTTCCACGGCCGCAAGGGCGGCAAGGAGGAGACCCGCTACATCACCCTCGACCTCACCATCTGGCGGAACGCCGGGGAAGCGAAGAAGGACTAGACCCGGGGCCGGACGGCGAAAGGGGCGCCCCCCTGGCGGTGGGGCGCCCCGGCTCATGCGGATCCGGCCGCTAAAGCAGCCCGGCCACTACGAGCAGTACTGCGCGGCCTTGCCGATCGAGCGGTACATGCAGTCCGCGTTCTCCAGTAGCTGGAGCACCGCGTCCTTGTTCCGCGAGGTCTCGCGGTCGATGACCTCGTCCGGCGGGTAGAAGCCGCTGCTCCCGGAGTCCGTCGGGTACATCTCGAAGGTGTAGGCGAAGATCTTCTGGTTGCCCCACAGCCAGTCGTCGATCGTCCCGTCCGTGATGTACAGGTCGCTCGACTGCTCCGGCGTGTAGCCGTTGCTGGCCGCCATGCTGGTGCCGATCTTCTTGTACACGGCCAGGTCGTCCGCGGTCATTCCGGGCGCCGTGTCGTTGTACGTCCACCCGAAGGGCCACAGCACGAGCTCGCTGTACGTGTGGAAGTCGATGGCGGCCTTGATCTGCTGCTTGCCGCCGACCACGCGGCTGCGTACGAAGTCCGAGACGACCTTGACCTCGGGCGCCGACGCGGCGGCCGGACCCCGGTAGGTCTCGGAGCTCTTGCTGGAGCTGGAGCCGCCGCAGCAGCCCCACTTGTAGTCCCAGTTGCGGTTCAGGTCGGTGCCGACGGCCGAGGAGCCCGTGTTCGGCTGGCGGTTCTTGCGCCAGGAGCGGTACGAGCCGCTGGCGATGTCGTATTCGCCGCCGTCCGGGTTGAGGTCCGGGATGATCCACAGTTCGCGGCTGTTGACCATGTTGGTGATGCGGGCGTCGGTGCCGTACTTGGAGCCCCACTCCTTGAGCAGGTACAGGGCCATCTCCACCGTCAGGTGCTCGCGCGCGTGCTGGTGGTGGGTGAAGAGGACTTCGGGCTCGTTCTCGTCGGTGCCGACGTTGTCGCTGATCTTGATGGCGACGATGTCCCGGCCCTGGTAGGACTTCCCGATGACCTGCTTGCTCATGATCGAGGGGTACTGGGCGACGCGCTGGTCGATCTCCGCGTTCGCCTCGGCGTAGTTGTGGTAATTCGAGTCCGCCGAAGGGAAGTCGGCGGCGCCGGTGGCGACGCCGCGCCCCTCCGAGCGGTCCGGGGGTCCGGGCAGGGCGGTCAGCTTGTAGCCGAGCGCGCGCAGGCTTCTGGCCTGCGCGGTGTCGGCGCTGACGACGACCGAGCGGGCGTCCACCTCGTCGATCGAGGCGCCGGTGCGGAGCAGGGCGGTGCGTTCGGCCGCGGTGGCCGGGCCCTGGATCTCGTACTGGACGATCGACTCGTCCTGGGTGGCGGTGGACGGGCTGGGCGGTGGGGCTGCCGTCGCGCTCATGCCGTAGGCGGGTGCGCCGAGCGCGAGTGCGAGAAGGGCCGCCGTGACGGCGGCCCTTCGGCGGTGGTGGAGCCGCATGCGTTCTCCTGGGTGGGAGTGTGGGGGTAGCCGTGCGGACGCGCACAGCGTGCTCTCATGGCATGTCCGGGTCAAGAATTGCAAACCAGCCAAAAATCCCGGTGTCCGCTCATCCCCACACACCTACCGCCTACGGCAGGCCGCGTGCCCCTACGGCAGGCCGTGGACCTTCGGGCCCACCGCGTTGGACCAAGCGCTGCCCGCCTTGGCGTCCCAGTTGGTCGACCAGGTCATCGCCCCGCGCAGTGCGGGGTACGTCTTGGACGGCTTGAAGTTCCCGCAGCTCGTGCCCTTGGTCAGGCAGTCCAGCGCGTTGTTCACGATGGTCGGGGAGACGTAGCCGCTGCCCGCGCCGCTCGGGGAGGCCGGGACACCGATGCCCACCTGCGAGGGGTCGAGCCCGCCCTCGAGCTGGATGCAGGCCAGCGCGGTGAGGAAGTCCACCGTGCCCTGGGAGTAGACGTTGCCGTCGCAGCCGTTCATCGAGCCACTGTTGTAGTACTGCATGTTGACGACGGTCAGGATGTCCTTCACCGCCAGCGCCGTCTTGAAGTAGCCGCCCTGGGTCGACTGCATGTCGATGGTCTGCGGGGCCATGGTCAGGACGAAGGAGGAGCCGGCCTTCGAGGCGAGCGAGTGCAGCGCCTGGGTCATGTAGGTGGGGTTGAGGCCGTTCTCCAGGTCGATGTCGATGCCGGAGAAGCCGTACTCCTGCATCAGCGCGTACGCGGAGTTCGCGAGGTTGTTCGCGGACGCCGTGTCGTTGACCGTGATGGTGCCCTTCTCGCCGCCGATGGAGAGGACGACGGACTTGCCGGCCGTCTTCTTCGCGGCGATGTCGGCCTTGAACTGGGCGACGGTGTAACCGCCGAGGCCGGCCGAGTCGAGGTTGAAGGCGATGGAGCCCGGCGTGCTCGTGGCGTCGGCGAAGGAGACGGCGATGATGTCGTACTGGGAGGACACGTCGGAGATCTTCTGGACGGTCGCGCCGTTGTTGAAGTTCTGCCAGTAGCCCGTCAGTGCGTGCTTGGGAACCGCCGGGTTCGGGTTCGGGTTGCCGCCCCCGCCGCTCGTGGTGGTGCCGGTGACGGCCGCCGCCTTCGTGCCCTCGCCGGCCGCGTTGTACGCGCTCACCTGGAAGGAGTACGAGGTCGACGCGGCGAGCCCGGTGATCTGGGCGGAGGTGCCCGAGGTCACGGTCTGGACGCGGACGCCGTCCTGATACACGTAATAGCCGGTGGCGCCGGTGACGGCGTTCCACGAAAGGGTGAGCCCGCTGGAGCTCTGGCCGGAAACGGCGGTGCCGGCCGGGGCGCCGGGAACGGTCGGGGCGGGATCCGTGCCACCGCCGCCGTCGGGGCCGAAGACGCTGAACTCGTCGACCACATAGCCCGGCTGGCCGTACCAGCCGTGCGTCCAGACGGTGACCTGCGTGGTGCTCGCGCCGGTGGTGAAGGTGGTGGACAGCTTCTGGAAGCCGCCGCCGGTGCCGGGGGTCCAGGTGGAGACGTCCTGGGTGCCGGTCCCGGTCGCGCCGAGGTACACGTACGAGCCGTTGACCTGCTCGCTCAGCGTGTACGTCGAATTCGGCTTGACCGTGACGGTCTGGCTGCACTGCGCGTTGTCCTGGCCCGCCGGGGTGGCCTTGAGGGCGGCGGACCCCGCGAAGACGGGGGAGGAGACGACGGCGCCGCTGCCGGAGGTACAGGTCCAGTTGGAGAGGCCGGACTCGAAGCCTCCGTTGCGGACGACGTTCACGTCGGCGGCCTGCGCGGTGCCGGCGGCGAGCGCGGTGAGGCCGCCGGCGGTCAGGGTGGCCGCGCCCAGGAGGGCGAGGGAGCGTATGCGGTTCACGTGTGCTCCGTGGGGGGAGTTGGGGATGTGAGGTGCGCGTCAGAGGGCATGTGGGGTGCCCCGCCGCCAAGTTGGTCTAGTCCAATGCTCCTGTCAAGGGCGTTTGCAATATGGCTTGAACCGATCGGACGGCCCGGCCCCTTCCGCTCCCGGTTGTCCGGTTTTCCCGCCACCTGTGACACGTGCCGGAGGCACGGGAATTCGCAAGGCCCTGCCCTGTCAGGAAGGACGCGGATATGGTGCTGGGGCAAGGGGGAAGGGTGTTGATCGTTTGCGGTCGCGCAGCATGCGCGCACGCACCGCGGTCAGGGGAACACCCGTGGAGTACCGGGTGAACGGGGGGATGCGCGTGCCGACCGCCATTGCTGTCACCAGCGCCGATCTGATGCTGCCGGCCCCGGACCGGCACACTCCGGCGGCCGCCGTGCTGGCGCCGCCGCACGAGCTCGACCTGGAGGGCGCACTCGCGCAGACGGCCGCCCTGCTGGAACGCCACGGCCATCTCGTGGTCCTCGTACCCACCTGGCTGCCCGCCTCCGAGGCCCGGCGCCTGCACACCGTTCGGGCCATCCTGGAAACCGACCGGATCGCGCTGGTCGACATCGATCTCCCGCCGCTGGCGACCGCCCTGCTGGTACGCCAGCTGCGCCAGCTCAGCGTCTGCGACTTCAGCCCCGGAGTCCTCGCCTCCGCCGCCCGGCTGCTCGCCCACTACATCTACGCAGGCGCGCTGCTCGGCACGGTCGCCAAGCTGGACCGGGTCCCGGTCGGACTCAAGGCGCACGCCAAGTCCTGGGCGCCGAACGCCCAGTTCGCCGTCCTGGCGAACCCGGCCCCGTACCTCGTCAAACTGGGCTCGGGATCGGGCGGCGCGCACGGCGGCGGAGCCCTGCCCTCGGGCCCGGACTTCGCCACCCACCTCACCTTCGCCCGCGGCCAGCTCGCCTCCGACTGGGTGGTCTCCGAACTGGCCCCCGCCTGGAAGGTCCAGGGGGTCATGGAGAACCCGCTGCCGGCCGACTCGGCCGCCTGGTGGGCCACGCCCAAACTGGTCGAGTTCGCCGCCGCCATCCCGGACCCCGCGGTCCTCTACCAGCTCGTCGCCTCGGTCCGCCGCGACGAATGCCGCTGGTGCGGCCTCGAACTCATCGGCGACCGCTGCGGCTTCTGCGCAGCGCCGCTCACCGCGCCGCCCCCGCCGACGGCTCCCGCCGCGCAGCTCCGCCCCAGATCCAGATCCAGACTCTGACCGGCCCGAACGATTGAAGAACGGCGAGGTAAGTCCGCCATGAACTCACGCCAGCGCCGCGGCGTCATCCTGCTGATCCTGTCGGTCCTGTGCGCCCTCGCCGCCTTCGGTGGGGTCCTGGTGCTGATCGGCGACGTCAACTCCAAGGTGGGGGCCGAGGTCGTCGCGTACCGGGTCAAGGGCGACATCGCCCCGTACACCCCGCTGGCGGCAGGCCAGTTCGAGCAGGTCTCGGTTCCCAAGCGGTGGCTGTCGGACACCGCCGTCACCGACCTCGGCCAGCTCAAGGACAAGATGGCGCTCACCGCCCTGAAACAGGGCTCGCTGCTCCAGAGCGACATGTTCGTCGACCGGCCCAAGCTCCAGGCCGGCGAACAGGAGATCGCCATCATGATCGACGCGTCCACCGGCGTGGCGGGCAAGATCACCCCCGGCGCCAAGGTCAACATCCTGGGCACCTTCAAGGGCAAGAAGCCGACCGACCCCGACGTGGCCGTGGTCATGGTGGCCAACGCCCGCGTCATCAACGTCGGCCGGCTCACGCCCCTGGACAAGGACAGCGACAAGAAGGGCCCGGCCGAGGCCGTCCCGATCACCTTCGCCCTGTCCACCAAGGACACCGAGCGCGTCGCGTACGCCGAGTCCTTCGCGGAGCACGTGCGCCTGGCCCTGGTGGCCCCCGGCACCGACTCGACGCCCAGCCCGAGCGACCACTTCTACACCCTCGAAGGGGACAGGTGAGGTGCGGATGACCACCCGGATCCTGCCCGCGGTCGGCGATCCCGAAGCCGCCCGCGTCATCGCCACCCTCCTCAGCCAGCTCCCGGGCGCCGAGCCCGCCGCGCCCGTCGCCGATTCCACCTTCCTCCTCGAGATGCTGGGCCGGCTTGCCACCGAGTCGATCGAGGAACTGCCCGAGGTGGTCCTCGTGCACGAGCGGATCGGTCCGCTCCCGGCCCTGGAGCTCATCCGCGAGGTCGCCCTGCGCTTCCCGGCGGTCGGCGTCGTCCTGGTCACCTCGGACGCGAGCCCCGCGCTGTTCTCCGCCGCCATGGACTCGGGCGCGCGCGGCCTGGTCGGCCTGCCGCTGGCCTACGAGGAACTCGCGGCCCGCGTCCAGGCCGCCGCCCAGTGGTCCGTGGGGGTACGCCGCCACCTGGGCCGGGGCCCGGAGCTGCCCACCGGCCCCGGGGGCAAGGTCGTCACGGTCACCGGGGCCAAGGGCGGAGTCGGCGCCACCTTCGCGGCCGTGCAGTTCGCGCTGGCCGCGGCCGCCGCGGGGCGGCGTACCGCCCTGGTCGACATGGACCTCCAGGCGGGCGACGTCGGCTCGTACCTCGACGTGCAGTTCCGGCGCTCCATCGCCGACCTCGCCGGCATCCAGGACATCTCCCCGCGCGTGCTGCAGGACGCCGTCTACGACGACCGCACCGGGCTCGCGCTGCTCCTCGCCCCGGCGGACGGCGAACGGGGCGAGGAGGTCGACGACCGGGCCGCCCGGCACGTGATCGCCGCCTTGCGCGCCCGCTACGAGGTCGTCGTCATCGACTGCGGAACCCAGGTCACCGGAGCCAACGCGGCGGCGGTGGAGACGGCGGACGTGGCGGTGCTGGTCACCACCCCGGACGTGGTCGCGGTCCGGGCGGCCAAGCGGATGGTCCGGATGTGGGAGCGGCTCCAGGTCCGCAAGGCGGAGGACACGGCGATGGTCGTCAACCGCTGGAGCAAGAACACCGAGATCCAGCCCTCCCTGATCGAGAAGATCACCAAGACCCGGGCCGTACGCACGCCGGTGCCGGCCGCCTTCAAGGAACTCCAGGCGGTCGTGGACGCGGGCCGGGTCCAGGACCTGGACAACCGCTCGACGGTGAAGCAGGCGCTGTGGGCGGTGGCCGGGGAACTGGGCCTGCTGACGGCGCCCGACGCTCCGGGTGCGCCAGGGGCCGCCGCGCCCGCCGAGCCCGGCGCGGCCGTGGCCGTACGGGCCTCCGGGCCGGTGGCGAGGCTGCGCGGCGGCGACCGCGGCGCGCTCGGGCCGTGGCTGCGGCGCGGCCGGGAGGGCTGAGCGGTGCGGGGGCCGCTGCCGCGGAGACGGGGTCGCCAGGGTTGGGGTGACCGGGGCCAGGTGGCCGTCGAGTTCGTCGGTACCGTGCCGCTGATCCTGCTGCTCGTCGCGGCGGTGTGGGAGTGCGTGCTGATCGGCTACGCCTTCTCGCTGGCCGGGAACGCGGCGGACGAGGCGGCGCGGGCCGGGGCGGTGAAGGGGGCGGCGGAGTGCAGGACCGCGGCGGGCAAGTACATCGGCGGAGCCTGGAACATGTCCGTGGACTGCGGTGCGTCGGGGGACCTCTACAAGGCCACCGTCACGCTCAACATCCCCGTGCTGTACCCCGGACTCGGCTTCGGCTCGATCGACGGCACGGCCGGCGCGGCGATGGAGAGGGAGTCACCATGAACCGCAGAAGTCGGGAGCGCTCCGACCGGGGCCAAGTGGCCATCGAGTACATCGGCTTCGTCCCCATCCTGCTCTTCGTCGCGCTGTGCGCCATCCAGCTGGGCTGGGTCGCGTACGTCCACCAGCAGGCCGAGACGGCCGCGCGGACGGCGGCCCGCGTCGAGGCCCACACGGGCTCGGGCGGAGCGGCCGCCGGTCAGGCGGCCGTCCGGGAGGGGCTGGGTGCCGACATCAGCGTGACCAAGAACGCCGACACCGTCACCGCACGGGTGACCATCAAGATCAACTCGATCATCCCCGGGCTCAACCCCGACCCGGCGACGGCCACCGCCGTCATGCCCAACGACGACCCGAAGGGACCCTGACCATGAGCCTGCGTTCCCGGGTCAACACGCCCGACGACCGCCACAGCCCCCGCGAGGACGGCCGGCTGGTCTCCTCGTACCGCGCCAAGCTGCTGGAGGAGATCGACCTCGCGGAGATGTCCGCGCTCGCGCCCGCGGAGCGCCGGGCGCGCCTGGAGCGCGTACTGGGCCACATCATCAGCCGCGAGGGCCCGGTCCTGTCCACCGCCGAGCGCGCCCAGCTGATCCGCCGGGTCGTCGACGAGGCGCTGGGCCTCGGCGTGCTCGAACCGCTCCTCGAAGACCCGACCATCTCCGAGATCATGGTCAACGGGCCCGACCAGATCTTCGTGGAGCGCTCCGGCCGCGTGGAGCAGCTCCCGCTGCGCTTCGCCTCGCACGACCAGCTGATGCAGACCATCGAGCGCATCGTCTCCACCGTCAACCGCCGTGTGGACGAGGCAAATCCGATGGTCGACGCCCGCCTGCCCAGCGGCGAGCGCGTCAACGTCATCATCCCGCCGCTGTCCCTGACCGGCGCCACGCTCACGATCCGCCGCTTCCCCCGGGCCTTCACCCTGCACGAGATGGTCGGCCTGGGCTCCCTGGACGAGCACATGCTCCTGCTGCTGTCGGGGCTGGTGGCGGCCAAGATGAACGTGATCGTCTCCGGCGCCACCGGTACCGGCAAGACCACCCTCCTCAACGCCCTCTCCGGCCTGATTCCGGAGGGCGAGCGGATCATCACCATCGAGGACTCCGCCGAACTCCAGCTCCAGCAGGCGCACGTGATCCGCCTCGAATCCCGCCCGGCGAACGTGGAGGGCAAGGGCCGGATCACCATCCGCGACCTCGTCCGCAACTCCCTGCGCATGCGCCCCGACCGCATCATCGTCGGCGAGGTCCGCGGCGGCGAGACCCTCGACATGCTCCAGGCGATGTCCACGGGCCACGACGGCTCCCTGGCCACCGTCCACGCCAACAGCTCGGAGGACGCCCTGATGCGCCTCCAGACCCTCGCCTCCATGTCGGAGGTGGAGATCCCCTTCGAGGCGCTCCAGGACCAGATCAACAGCGCCGTCAACGTCGTCGTCCAGCTGACCCGCTTCGGCGACGGCACGCGCCGCATCACCGAGATCTCCATCCTCGACTCGCACGGCCGCGAACCGTTCCGGATCATCCCGGTCTGCCGCTTCGTCCCCCAGCCGATGGGCGCGGACACCCGCGTCCAGGGCTACTTCGCCTACTACCCCCTGCCGCGCCGCATCGCGGACCGCCTCTACATGAACAGCCAGCCGATCCCGCAGGCCTTCGGCGTGGCCCTGCCCGAAGACCCACTCACGTCCGACATCACCCTGTCGCGCAGGATCGGCGGGCCCGCCCTGTGAACCCGTACGTCTCCCTCACCCTCGGCGCCACCCTGCTCTCCTGCCTGTTCGTGATCTGGGGTGTCCACGCCTACTCCAAGGGCCGCGCCCAGCGCGCCGCCCTCATCGACCGGCTCTCGGCGAGCGGAGCCCCCGAGCCGCTCGGCCGCGTACGCCGCTTCCGCTCCCTGGACCGCAGGCTGCGGCGCACGCGGCTCGGCAAGCGCATCGAGATCAAGCTGGCGACCACCGGACTGGACGTGACCCCGGGGGAGTTCTTCGCCTACATGCTCGCCTCCATCGCGGCCGTCTGGCTCCTGGCCGCCTCCCTCCTGGCCCCCTTCTTCGGCCCGGTCGCGGGCGCCATCGGCCTCTGGTCGGCCAACGCCTTCCTCACCTGGCAGCGCACCCGCCGCACCGAACGCTTCATCAGCCAACTCCCCGAACTGGCCCGCATCCTGGCCAACGCCACCCAGGCCGGCCTGGCCCTGCGCACGGCCATCGGCATCGCGGCGGAGGAGCTGGAGGCCCCGGCAGGCGAGGAGTTGACCCGCGTCGCCGACCGCCTCGCCATCGGCCACTCCATCGAGGAGTCGCTGAGCGAGCTCACCGAACGCCTTCCCTCCCGCGAACTGGTCGTCCTGGTCTCCACCCTGGTCCTGTCGGCGCGGGCGGGCGGCGCGATCGTGGGCAGCCTGCGCAACCTCACCGTCACCCTGGAACAGCGCAAGGAGACCCGGCGCGAGGTCCGCACCCAGCTCTCCCAGGTGACGGCGACGGCGTACCTGGTCCCGGCGATCGGGCTCGGCTCGCTCCTCCTGGTGAACGCGATGATGCCGGGCGCCCTGGACCGCATGACGGGCGCCTTCATCGGTCAGACGGCGGTCCTGGTGTCGATCGGCCTCTTCACCCTGGGCTTCGTCCTCATCCGCCGTATGTCGAAGATCGACGTGTGAGGAGCCTGAAACCGTGATCGCACTGCTCCTGGCCGTCGTCGTGGGCATCTCCGTCTTCGGGATCTTCCACGGCGTCCGCCTCTACCGCGCCGATGCCAAACTCCCCACCGACCTCGCCCTGGCCCTGGAGGTCGGCGCCACCCGTACGACGGCCGTCGGCTCGGCCGTCGACCGGATGGGCATCCGCTACGCGCCCCTGGTCCTGCGCCTGATGGGCCCCGCCCGGGTGGCGCGCAAACGCCGCCAGATCGACTCGGCGGGCAACCCGGCGGGCCTCACGATCGACCGCTACGCGGCCCGCCGCGCCGTGTACGGGTTCCTGGGCGCCCTCGGCGCCTTCGCGATGCTGCTCAACGGCCAACTGGTCCCGGCCCTCCTCATGGTGGCCTTCGGGCTGTTCTGGATCGAGGCCGGCCTGTGGTCGGCCGTCCGCGTTCGCCGCGACCACATCGAGCGGACGCTCCCGGACTTCCTGGACGTCCTCGCGGTCGTCGTCAGCGCGGGCCTCGGCTTCCGCCAGGCCCTGGCCCGCGTGGCCGACAAGTACGAGGGCCCGTGGGCCGATGAAATCCGCATCACCCTCCAGCAGATGGACATGGGAGTCAGCCGCCGCCAGGCCTTCGACGAGCTGCGCCGCCGCAACGACTCCGAGCAGGTGGCACAGTTCGTCACCGCCCTCCAGCAGGGCGAGGAACTGGGCTCCCCGATCGTGGAGACCCTGATCGCGATCGCCGAGGACATGCGGCGCACGGATGCGCAGAACGCCCGCCGGCGGGCGGCCCGGGCGGTCCCGAAGGCCACGTTCGCCGTCACGACGTTCATGCTGCCGGGCACGCTGATCCTGCTGGTGTGCGGGTTCGTCTACGGCGCGAACGTCGACTTCGGCGCACTGTTCGGGGGCGGGTGACCACGATGGCGGTACTGGACTACGCGCTGCCCACGCCCACGGCCCGGCCTCCCTCCCCGACCCTCCAGGTGAACGCGCTCCGAGCGCTGTGCCGCCAGGTCTTCGCGTTCCGCTTGGCGATGATCGCCCTGGGCGCACCACTGGCCCTGGCCCGGACAGCACCCGGAGCCCCGACCTACCTGGTCGCCGGCTCGATCGTCCTCACCTTCATGCTGTCCTACGCCCTCTTCCGCGACTGGGAACGCTTCGGCCCCCTCCTCCTCCGGCACCGCTGGCTCCTGGCGGCGGACATGGCCCTCAGCGCCCTCCTCCTCATCACAGCCACCCCCGAATCCCCCCTCGGCTTCGTCTCCCTGTGCACCCCTCTCCTGGCCGGACTGGTCTACGGGTGGCGCGGCTCGGCGGTCTACGCGGCCGTCCAGGCGGTCGCGGTGGCTGCACTGGCGCACACGCTGGTCCTGCCCGCGCTCTGCCTCCTGGCCGGAGCCGCGGGATCCTGCCTGCGCGACCTCCTCTTCCGCTTCGGCACCGCCAGCCAGGCCCTGACCGAGACCCGGGCCCGCCTGGCCGTCACCGAAGCCATCCGCGCGGAGCGCGACCACCTGGCCCGGGAGATGCACGACTCGGTGTCGAAGACCCTGCACGGCCTGGCCCTGACGGCGGACGCCCTGGCCCGCACCACCGACCCGGCGACGCTCCGCCGCCAGGCGGAAGCCCTGTCGGCGGCCGCCCGTACCGCCGCCGCGGAGTCACGAGCCCTGCTGACGGACCTCCGGCGCGACCTGGACACCCCCGGGGTGTCACTGCTCCCGGAACTCCGCCGCCTGACGGACGGCGCGGAACTCCGCACGACGGGAGTCCTCCCGGTGGTCCCGGCCGCGGTGGCCCGACATCTGCTGGGGGTGGCTTCGGAGGCCCTGGAGAACACCCGCCGCCACGCGGGACCCGCGCGTGTCTCGGTCTCCCTGGCCGCCGACCCCACCCACCTCACCCTCACCGTCGAGGACGACGGCCGAGGCCTCGGTTGCGGGGCCGCTGCGGACCTCCCCTCACTCGCCCGCGACGGCCACTTCGGGCTGCTCGGCATGACGGAACGCGCGGCCGCGATCGGCGCCCGCCTGCACGTCGGACCCGGCCCGGGCGGCGTGGGCTGCCGGGTCCGGGTGGAGTTGCCCCTGGCAGCACTGGACGGCGGTGCGTGATGCCCGTGCTGCGCGTCCTCATCGCGGACGACAACCCGGTGGTCCGAGCCGGCCTGACCGCCCTCCTCGCTGCGACGGAGGGCATCGAGGTGGTGGCCGAGGCCACGGACGGCCGCGAGGCCCTGCGCCTGACCCGACTGCACGCCCCGGAGGTCGTCCTGCTGGACGTCCGGATGCCGGGGGTCGACGGCATCTCGGCCCTGCCCCATCTCGTTCGGCTGGCCCCGGTCCTGATGCTCACCTACAGCCGGGAGTCGGAAATCGTCCGCGAGGCGCTGCTCCTGGGCGCGGGCGGCTACCTGGTCCACGGGGAGTTCACCCCCGATGACCTCATCCGAGCCGTCCGGGACGTCCGCGAAGGCCGCCCCCATTTCACGCCATCGGCGGCGAGTACGTTGCTCGCGGAACTCCGAACCTCTTCGCAACCGCAACGAACTGTGGCACAGTCTTCTGAGCGTCTGCACAACTCGGTTGTCTTCGGGCTCAGTTCGCGGGAGGTGGAGGTCATGGAGCTCATCGCGTCGGGGATGAACAACCAGCAGATCGCCGCCACGTGCTTCATCAGCGAGAAGACGGTCAAGAACCACATCAACCGCATCTTCGCCAAGCTCCAGAGCACGACCCGCAGCGAGGCGATAGCGCGCTGGCTGGGAACGGCCCGTCCAGGGGTGAGTGGCCATGGGTAGACGGAGTGCGCAGTGGGTCCGTAATTGGGCCCCGGGACCCTTGGTAACGAGAGGTAACTCGGCGTACCGTCCGCAAGCCACTAGCGGCACCGGCCCGGGAGGGAACCCTCATGTCACACAACTCGCTGATGAAAGCGTCCGTCGAGGCCAAGATCCGGCTCAGCGGATGGACGGACACGACGGTGACACGGATCCGCAAGCGCTACGCGAACGTCGATCGGGGTCAGACCGCGTTCGAATACCTGGGCATCATCCTGGTGGTCGTGGTGATCATCGGCGCGATCATCGGTACGGGTATCGGGCAGCTCATCACCAACCGGATCGCTGCAGCTGTCGCCGCTGTCACTGCCGGACACTGATGGAAGCAAGGCCGAGCGATCGCGGGCAGGCCTTCCCCGTCTATATCGTGGCGGTGGCGGGCCTGCTCTTTGCGGCGCTGGCCTTCTTCGTCGTCGGCATGGCCGGCGCTACGCGCAGCGATGCCCAGAAGGCCGCTGACGCGTCGGCCCTCGCGGCGGCCCGTGAAGCGAGGGACGGGGTCTTCGGAGATCTCAAGCTGCCGGATCTCAAGCCGGCGGATTGGGAGAAGATCCTCAACGGGCAGGCCTTCGATGCGAGGGATGCCTGCGCGGAGGCCGAGAGATTTGCCGAGATGAACGACGCAACAGCCAATTGCGTTGCCTCCCTTCCGAAGGTCAGCGTTTCCGTGACGACCGACGGAACGGTCGGAAAGTCCGTGATCCCTGGAACCGATGCAGTCCACGGCAAAGCCAGGGCGACGGCAGTGATCAAGCCGCTCTGCTCCCTGGAGTCAGCTCCCGTGACGGCTCCATCCCCTGCTCCCACCGATGGCAGTGTGGAGGAGCCCGAGTCGATCAGCATCAAGTGCTCCGGTGAATCACCATTCAAGCTAGACCCCCAGAATCCGGGGCAGTTGTCCAAGCTGGCGAGGCGTCTCTTCAGCGTGCGGCTGGTCACATGAAAATGAGCGAGAGAAGGAAGCGGTATAGATGAACACTCGGCGCACGGTGAAGATCCGCGGGGGAGCGGCTGTCGCGGTTCTGGCGGCCTTGGCGCTCACGGTGGCCGGATGTAGCACTGGTAGTGACGACAAGCCCAAGGCTAAAGAGAGCCCGAAAGCGTCGACGCCTCAGGGCGATGGAACTGCGGCGCCCACCACCAGTAACAGCCCCAAGCCTGCGCCGACCGAGATTCTCGGGACGGTGAACGGTGAGGGCGGCGTGGTTTTGACCGTCAATTCCGCAGTCCGCGATGCTGGCGGGTTCCTCACCGTCAGCGGCCAGCTCAAGAACACATCCGCTCAGCCCTTCACGAGTGTTGCAGCTTGGCGTGGCAACGAGCTGAACAACAACAGTGGAGCGTCGGTTGCGGGCGTCACGCTTGTCGACAAGGGAGCCAAGAAGAGGTACTACGTACTGCGCGACACAGAGGGCAGGTGTCTGTGCACGACGGGTCTGACCATGATCGACGCTGGGCAATCGGTGCCGTTCTTCGCGCAGTTCCCTGCTCCGCCGGCATCCACCACTGAGGTCGATTTCACGCTCCCCACCTTCGCCACGGCCACCGTCAAACTCTCCGGGTGACCCCATGACAAACCGACACCGCATTACCGCCGCCACGGCAGTCGCCGGGCTCGTCATCGCAGGCGCCCACCTCATCGGTGCGACGAGCGCCTATGCAGACAACCCCGCACCCTCCGTACCCCCCGGAACGGAACCGTCCGCCGCTGCCCCTGTGTCCATCGACCCCAACGCCCCAGGCCTCAAGATGCCACAAGGCGGCACTCTCGCCCCCGCCAAGATCCTGGACATCGCCGAGGTGGTCGAGGATCTCGGAGGGGAGCAGCGGCGGCAGGAGACGAATCAGACCGTCATGATGGCGCTGCAGTCCGAGGTGATGTTCCCGGAGGACAGTGCGATCTTCAACGCCCAGGCGGCCGCGCGGATACAGGCCATCGCGCAGGAGATCAACACGCAGAAGGCCACCCGTGTCCGCGTCTTCGGTTTCACGGACGACCAGGGCAGCTACGAGCACGGCAAGGAGCTTTCGAAGAAGCGCGCCGACGCCGTACAAGCAGAGCTGGCGAAGACCGTGACGAACCCCAGTGTCGTCTTCGACGTGCGCGGCTACAGCGAGGACTACCCGATCGCTGACAACGGCACCGAGGAAGGCCGCAAGAAGAACCGCCGGGTCGAGATCACCTTCCCGCGCGGCTCCGACGGCCAGTAGGCGGACTCGGCCTGCAGAGCAAAACCGGCGGTCGCCGTCGACGGATGTGATGTCGACTGCGACCGCCGGTAGAGGCCGTGTGGAGAGCCCCGAACCCGCCCTCACCGCTTCGGATCTGCACGTGGTGATGTGCCGTGTGTTGTGCACTGTTACTTGTGTGCCGTGCTGAGCTGCACTGTGAGTGGGGAATCGAACCCCTGCGTTGCTCTTCACACACCAAGAGGTGGGTCGGAAAAACCGCCGGCCCTCGGGTTGTGCTCGCCTCCGAAGCGACTACCTGCTCCACATGGCCATGGCCCCGGCCTGCCGGACCGTTCAGTCCAGCAGGTCGGCTTCCCAGTTCGTGCGCTGGATGCGCACGTCGAGTTCGCGGATCTCTCGTGCGAGGACGTCCGCCCGGCTGCGCAGTTCCGCGACCGGTAGGGCTGCGAGGGTCACCAGTTCCGAGCGCAGCTGGCGCCCGTAGCCCCGTTCGCCCGTACCCGCCGCCGCGTCCGCTGCTGCGGTGATCACCGAGTGGCGGAGGCGGAGTACGTCCCTGCGTGCGAGTGCGTCGGTGAGGGTGCCGTCCTGGCCCATGTCGATGGTGGCGTTGGTGCGGTTGATCCGCCGGATCAGGGACTCCAGGGTGTCCATCGCCTCGCCGGCGTCGGCCAGCAGCTGTGCGGCGTCCTCGGCGGGCGGTTCGCCCTCCTGGTACCGCGCGTTGCTGACTACGCGCGCCCGCAGTTGTTCCACGCGCCGCGTCGTGTCCTTGCGTTCCGCAAGTGCCTCGGCAAGCTTCACCGGTACCACCTCCTGTTCCTCGTCCGTCGTACGTCTCGCAGCAGTGTACGGATGTGAACGCGTGCGGGCCCGTCCCTTTTTCGGGGTCAGGCGGGGAGGTCTCCGGTGGTGGCGTTGATGGCCAGTAGGCCGTTTTCGTTGGTGACGTAGACCAGGCCGTTGGCGATGAGCGGGGCGTTCCACATGTTTTGGGCGTGGATCCGGGCGCCGGTTCGGGCGGTCCATTTCTGGAAGCCGTCGGTCGCGTCGAGGGCGTAGACGGTTCCGTACATGTCCTCCAGGTCGGCCACGTAGACCCTTCCGTCCACCACGGTCGGTGTCGAGGGGATGAAGGGGCCGTTGATGTCGTAGGTCCATTTCTTGGCGCCGGTCTTCGCGTCCAGCGCGTGGAGGGCCTTGTCGCCGCCGCCGACGTAGACGGTGTCCCCGGCGACGACCGGGGGTGACGGCCGGAACCAGGGGTCGGCGCCCGCCTCGCGCTTGAGGGGCACGGACCATCTTTTGGCGCCCGTCGCGGTGTCCACGGCGTAGAGGGTGTCGTCATTGGCGGTGGCGAAGACGAGGCCGTCGGCCACCGCGGGGGTCTTGAAGTACAGGCCCCCCTCGCGGAACGCCCACTTCTTGCGGCCGTCCACCGTGGACAGGGCGTACAGGCCCGGTTCCGTGCCTGCGACGCCGATGTAGACCGTTTCCTCGGCCACGGTCGGAGCGCAGAAGACCTTGTCTCCCGTGGGGAAGTTCCAGAACTCCATGCCGGCGTTGGCGTCGACGGCGTAGATCTTTCCGTCCTTGCTGCCGAAGAAGACCCTTCCCTTGCTCACGGCGAGCCTGCCGGGGATGAAGTCCCCGGCGGCGAACACCCACCTCTCGCTGCCGCTGCGCCCGTGGACCTTCCCGTCGGAGTCGGCGAAGAACAGCATGCCTTCGGCCGCCGTGAGTTCGCCCACCTCCTTCGTTACGGCGACCTGCGCCTGTTCCGCTCCGGTGAGTGCGTCCAGACCGTAGATCGTGTGGCCGTCGGTGAAGCGGAGGGTGCCGGCCGACAGGACCGGGGGCGTCGGCAGGACGGTCTTCGCTTCGAAGCGCCAGCCGCGCGGTCCGGGACTCGGCTTCCCGCCCGAGGGAGCCCCGGTGTTGCTGCCCGGTCCGGCGGAGGGCGTGCCGTGGTTGCCGTCCCGGGAGAGCAGCGCGGCCGTGGTGCCGGTCGCCGCCAGCGCGGCCGCGCCCAGGCCGAGCCACAACGCCCGTCTACGGGAGGGGTGTCGGGGCTCCTGGCCCTCTTCGGCCGTCGCTACGGGGTCTGCGGCCATCGCCGTGGCGATGGGACGCGGGGGCCCGGGCGGGGGCGCCGCAGCCGTCTCGGTGGGCAGGCTGTGGAGGGGGTCGGGTGAGGGGCCGAAGCCCGGCGGGGGCTCCGCGGGCAGGTCGTCGGGTGCGCCGAGGGCGGCCGGGGGAGGGGATGCGGGGGCTACGGGCTCCGCGGCCGGGACGGCGGCCAGGGCGCGCAGGGCGTCGTGGACCTCGGACGCGGAGGCCGGGCGGTCCCGGGGGGACTTCGCCAGGAGGCTCAGGACCAGGGCGTCGAGTGCGGGCGGGACGTCCGGGCGGAGCGTGCCGGGTGCGGCGGGGGCCTTGTTGAGGTGGGCGGTCATCATCGCCACCGGCCCAGTGGCCTCGAACGGCGTGCTGCCGGTGAGGAGTTCGTGCAGGACGCAGCCGAACGCGTACAGGTCCGAGCGGGCGTCACCGCTCTGCTCGTCGAAGCGTTCGGGCGCCATGTAGGCGAGCGTGCCCATGACCTTGCTGGACTTGTCGCTGGCCGCCATGTAGCGGGCGATCCCGAAGTCCAGGATCTTGATCTCGCCGCCCGTGGTGAGCATCAGGTTGGCGGGTTTGAGGTCGCGGTGCACGATGCCGGCCGCGTGCGCGGCGGCCAGCGCGGCCGCGCCCTGGGCGGCCCACCCGACCGCGTCCGCGACCGGGGGAGGGCCGTCCTGGCGCAGTACCGCCGCCAGGTCCCGGCCCTCGATGTACTCCATGACCAGGAACAGCGTCCCGTCGGCCGGGTCCTGGCCCATGTCGTGGACGGTGACGACGCCGCGGTGGTTGAGGCCGCCCGCGGTGCGCGCCTCGCGGAAGAACAACTCGGCGCCGCTGGGGTCGCCTTGGTTGTGGGGCAGTAGTTTGACCGCGACGTGGCGGCCGATCACCCGGTCCCGGCCCGCCCAGACCTCCCCCATGCCGCCCCGGCCCACGAATGCCGCCAGTTCGTACCGGCCCGCAAGAACGCGCACAGCCACTCTCTCCCGTCCCCCCAGGACACTCCGCCCCACCTGGCGAACGTGCCCCATTGAACCCCGACGGGCGCCCGGCACCTACAGCAGGTGATCGGCCTTGCCGGCCTTGATGTCCCGGATCAGCTGTTGCAGGGCCTCGCGGCTGTCGGTGAGGTACGTGTCCTCCTGGCCGGAGAGGGCGATGTAGCTGTTGCCGTCCCCGTCCACCCCGATCCGGTAGCAGTTGTTTCCCTCGCCGCAGAAGGCTTCTTCCCAGCTGATGTCGGCCATCGGTGGCTCCTCAGAGTTGGCTGGCGACCGCGTGGATGAAATCGCGGGACGCGTCGGGGGACAGTGCGTGCTTGTCCATCCAGTCGATGTGGGACCGGTACTTGGCGAGCTGCGCCTCGGTGTGTGTGAACTCCGGTCCGTGCGCGGAGTCGAGCTGCACGGTGTCGAGCTGACTCACGACGCCCTCGGCGTAGAGCATCGCGTGCCCGGCGCCCGGGAACGCGCCCGTTTCAACGGTCAGGACGCGGAGCGTGAGGTTGTCCCGCTCCGAGACCTCGCACAGGTGCTCCAGCTGTTCCCGTGTGGCCCGGCGGCCGCCGAACTGCATGCGCAACGCGGCTTCGTGCACGTAGGCGTCGTAGGGCCGGGCGTCGTCGCCCTCGAGCACCTGCTGTCGCTGCAGGCGGTGCGCCACGCGCAGTTCGACTTCGTGCGTCGGGAGCGCGGGGAGTACGGAGCCGAATACGGCGCGGGCGTAGGCGCTCTGGTGGAGCAGCCCCGGGAGGTGGACGGTCTGCACCGAGAAGAGGCGGGTCGCGTGCCACTCCAGCTCGGAAATGTCGAGGAGGCCGGGCGGGATCGTGCTGCGGTACGCCTCCCACCAGCCGCGCTCCCGAGGCTGTGTCAGCGTTCCCAGTTTGTCGACGTAAGCCTTGTCGCCCACGCCGCAGTGCGCGGCCAGGGTGCGCAGGCGGTCCTCGCTGACCGCCCGAAGTCCCTGTTCGATGGACGACAGTTGGGAGCGGCTGACGTTCAGTACGGCGGCTGCCGACTCGGCGGAGACATCTGCCGCGACGCGCATCCTGCGCAGCTCCGCGCCCACACGTCGCTGGCGCTCCGTTGGGGAGGTCCTGGCTGTCATGTGTGCAGTCTGCCGGTTCGCGATGGCCATTGACGACGGCGGGGTAATTTTTCTAGTCAGGGGCGCAATTGCGCCCCGGCTCCGCTACATTCAGTAATGCGCCGCTCACGCAAGGGAGTTGAAGTGCACCGCCCCGCCATGCGATCCCGCATGCCCCGGCGGCAGGCCACTACCCCCGCCGCGGGAGCAACGACCGTCATCCACGTCACGACGTAGGGAGTCCGTCATGCCCAGCCCCTTCACGCCGCTGCCCGCCACCCACTTCGCCGTCTGCCCGACGGCCCCGGCTCCGGCCGCTGATGGCGAACCGCCCTCCCCTGACGGGCTGGCGTGCAGCCTGACCCTGCCGGGGGAGCCGTGCAGCTCGCAGATCGCGCGCAGCACCGTACGGTCCGCCCTGCACGCCCACCGGCTCGATCCGCTCGCGCCCGCCGCCGTGCAGGTCGCCGGGGAACTTGTCGCTGCCGCTTGGTACTTGGACCCGGGGCGGAGCCTGTACCTGTCCGTGCGCCACCGCGACGGCTTCCTCCGGCTCACCGCCTACGACGGCCACGTCCCCCACACCCACCCCCGCCTCGCCGCCCACTGCGAGGCACGCCGCCGGGGTGCGCTGCGGGTGATGTCGGCGGTGGTCAAGGACTGCGGCGGGTCGTGGGGCTTCGGGGAATCGCGCGAGCCGGGTGGCGGGACGCGGACCTGGGCGAGTCTGCCGGTGGCGGGGGCCGCCGGGTACCTCGCCTCCTGAGGGCCGCGAACGGGGGCGTTGGGCCTGTGTGCCACGTCATATCCCGGCGCCTTTGACTGTTGGCTGCGATCTTGACAGCTTGGCCGACCCTTTCGGTCACGCGCAGCGTGACCCGGACATCCGGAGACCCACGTGAAGAAAGCGTTAGTTCCGGCCCTGGCGGCGTTCGCCGCCCACCACAAGAGCCCCGCGGTGGCCGTCTTCGCGCACAACTGGAACGGCTTCGGCTACTACGGCCTCATGAACGAGGTCTCGGCGGCCATCAA
The DNA here is from genome assembly GCF_036346895.1 of Streptomyces sp. NBC_00503. Classification (NCBI taxonomy): domain Bacteria; kingdom Bacillati; phylum Actinomycetota; class Actinomycetes; order Kitasatosporales; family Streptomycetaceae; genus Streptomyces; species Streptomyces sp. NBC_00503. The sequence goes on from NZ_CP107855.1 coordinate 5,104,126, forward strand.
CAACCTCGCCCAGTCCGGGGCCTTCGTGGCCGTCTCGGAAGGCAATCCGATGGACGCCGACTGGCTCTTCCCGGCCGCCAACCAGCGGTACGCGGTCGAGAACCCGCCCGCCAACGCCAGTCAGGCCCTCGTGGTGATGGGCACGATGCCCGACGACACCACCGTCGGCGCGGTCACCGACAACCCGCTCGAGGACGCGGGCAACACGAACACGTTCACCCCGAACCGGCTGCTGAACACCGGCGGGCTGTAGTCATGCGCAGAGGACGTATCAGCAGGGAGCAGTTGATGCGCAACTTCGCGTCGGCGCTGGCCGCATGCATGGAGGGGCGGGGGGTGCGTACCCACACGGAACTGGACATGACCACCGAGAACGCGCTGTGGGCCATCGCACGCGCCCGCCCCGAGCCCCCGGACGAACTCGTGGCCGCGGCCTACCGCGCCTTCGCGGGACAGCTCGACGGGACCAACGCGGTGGCGGAGCGGGAGGCGTTCGTCCAGAAGCTGATCCAGCGGGGGATGAGCGAGGAGATCGCCCGCGAGTTTGGGCGGGGGTCCAAGCGGGGCGGCTGACCCCCGCCAGGAAACGACTTCGGTGCGCACCGGGGCTTGGAGCCCGGTGCGCACCGAAGGGGGAATCAGGCCTGGTCAGGCCTGGTAGGCCTGGTCAGGTCAGCAGGTGGGGATGCGGTTCAGGTTCTCGGCGTAGCGGGCGGCGATCCAGCCGCGGCCGTCGGCGAGCTTGTACCAGAGGGAGTTGCCCGCGACCTCGGTGCCGTTGGTCTTGCACATCACCTGGACCTCGGTGCCGTGCTTGATCACGCCGGTCTTGCCGTAGTTCGTGCCGGGGCCGGAGCGGATGTGCAGCTTGTCGCCGACGATGCGGGCGGTCGGCTTGCCGTGCGTGTTGCCGCCGCCGTGGTCCTTGCCGCCATGGTCCTTGCCACCGTGGTCCTTGCCGCCGTGGTCCTTACCGCCGTGGTCCTTGCCGCACTTGCACTTGCCGGGCTTGCCCTGGTCGCCCTTCGGGCCCTTGGGCCCCTGGTCGCCCTTCGGTCCGCCGGGTCCGCGGTCGCCCTTCGGGCCCTGGTCACCCTTGGGACCCTGGTCGCCCTTCGGTCCGCCCGGACCGCGAGTTCCCGTAGGTCCGGCCGGGCCCGTGTCGCCGCGGTCGCCCTTGTCGCCCTTCGGGCCTCCGGCCGGGCCGGTGTCGCCCTTCGGGCCCTGGGGTCCGCCCGGACCGCGCGATCCCGTCGGTCCCGCCGGGCCGGTGTTGCCCGTGTCGCCGCGGTCGCCCTTGTCTCCCTTGTCGCCCTTCGGGCCGCCCGCCGGACCCTGGTCGCCCTTCGGGCCGGCCGGACCGGTGTCGCCCTTCGGACCCTGGGGGCCGCCGCTGGGACCCTGGTCGCCCTTGGGGCCGGTGGGCCCGGTGTCACCCTTGTCGCCCTTCGGGCCCTTGTGGCCCTGGGGACCCTTCGGCCCGTGGTCGCCCTTCTCCCCGCGTTCGCCCTTCTCGCCGCGGTCCCCCCGGTCGCCGCGCTCGCCCTTCTCGCCGCGCTCGCCCCGGTCTCCCTTGTCTCCCTTGTCGCCTTGGTCGCCCTTGTCGCCCTTGGGTCCCGGCTTGCCGTGGTGGCCGGGCTTGCCCTCGTGGCCCTCGTGGCCCGGCTTCCCGTCGTGCCCGTCGTGCCCGTCGTGCCCGTCGTCGCCCTTGGGGCCCGTCACCGGGGTGGACACCGCGTACAGGCCCGGCGAGGAGTCGCTCCCGGCCGCCCACTCGCCGCCGTCGAGGGTCGTGCCCTCGGGTGCGTCCGCGTCCACCCGTACGAGTACGCCCAGCCGGGTGTCGCTGTCCGCCGGGAAGGCGAAGCCCGCGCGGGTCCCGGCGTCGCAGGTCAGCTGGCGGGCGTCGCCGGAGCGCGTGCAGGGGGCTCCGGCGCGGTCGCCGTTCCAGTAGAAGCGGGCCTCGGGGAAGGTCGTCCGCTCCGGCGCGGTGATACGGAAGCTGCTGCTGAGCGCCCGATCGCCATCGGTCTCCGCCACGATCACCACGCGGCCGGTCTTGCCCGCGGCGATCGAGGGGACGTACGGCTGGGAGAACCGGATGTGCGGCGAGCCGGCGGCGAAGGCCGGCGCGACCGGCAGCAGGCAGGACGCGGTGACGGCCGCGACTACCAGGGCGGCCGACGTGCAGCGGGAAGCAGACAAGGGTGTTTCCTCCGCGAGGAAAGGCGACGGAACCGGCATGTAACCGCCGAATGCGGTCTACCGGTGGACAAAAGGCCCGACACCAGTTAAAAGCTGATCATGCAACCCGGTAGTGCGCGACGCGGCCCTGGTCACCCGGCAGCCGCGTGATTCACCTGCCCGGCCGTGGTGTGCGCCTCTCGGACCAGTGCGTACGTCGCCTCGCGCGCCCGCAGCGCCGCACCCGGACCCGGATCCAAGGCGGTCGAAGAGGGCCCCGACCGGGTCGGCGCTCCCCGCGACCGCGCCGCGCAGGCCCGCCGTCCAGCGGCGGTCGCGGCGCTCGAGGGAGGTGGCGACCGGGGATTGCTTAGGGTTCGGAGGGAGCGAGAACGATCGTTCTCGCCTCCTGCTCCGGCCGAGAGGTGTCCCGTCGTGACTGCCGTCGATTCCGCTGGTTCCACTGGTTCCGTACGACCGCCGCTGCCGCCCTTCACCGAGGAGTCCGCACGCGCCAAGGTGCAGGCCGCCGAGGACGCCTGGAACAGCCGCGACCCCGAACGCGTCGCCCTCGCCTACACCGAGGACTCCGCCTGGCGCAATCGCGACCGCTTCCTCACCGGCCGCGCCGAGATCCGCGCCTTCCTCGCCGACAAGTGGGAGCGCGAGCTGGAGTACCGGCTGCGCAAGGAGCTGTGGGCGTACACCGGCAACCGCATCTCCGTGCGCTTCGAGTACGAGTGGCACGACGCGGCCGGCCAGTGGTGGCGCAGCCACGGCAACGAGCAGTGGGAGTTCGACGCCGCCGGCCTGATGCGCCGCCGGGAGGCCAGCATCAACGACGTCCCGATCGAGGAGGCGGAGCGCCGGATCAAGGGGTGACGACTCGGCGGCAACTGCCCTGCTGGGCGACGGCGATATGCTGGCAGGGACTCCCGATGCCCCCGAGGAGGCATGGTGACCGACCGCAAACCGCCCGGCGTCAGCTTCGAGTCCTTCGTGGACCGGCAGATCAGGCAGGCCGCCGAGCGCGGTGAGTTCGAGGAGCTGCCCGGCTTCGGCAAGCCGCTGGCCTCGCTCGACGCCCCGTACGACGAACTGTGGTGGATCAAGGGAAAGCTCCACGGCGAGGGCTTCGCGGTCCTCCCGCCGGCGCTCGCGCTCCGCAAGGAGGCCGAGGACGCGCGGGAAGCGGTCCGGGCGGCCCGCACCGAGCGCCGCGTCCGCGAGATCCTGGCGGAGGTCAACGACAAGATCCGGGCGGCCCTGCGCAGGCCGCCGCCCGGACCGCCGTTGAACCTGACGGAGTTCGACGTCGAAGCCGTGCTGACGGAATGGCGCGAGGAGCGGGAAGACCGCTAGGCCGGTCGGGGGCCCGGCACTAACCGGACGAAGTCGGTCCGGTTTGGGAAAATCTTTCATAACCGCAGGTAAAGACATGTGCCGGCCCCTTGTCCCACCCCCGGTTACCCGATGTGATGCGCGGGTCCCCCAGCTGATCCGGACCGGTCCGAGGGCCGGGGCCCGTCCGGGACCAGCCAACTCGCGGCGCCCGGGGCGATTCGGCGCGCCGTGCCTGCGAACACAGAGGTCGAACCACACCGTGCGTCTGATATCCCCCACCGCCAAGCTGCTCGCCGTCGCGGCGCTCCCGCTCGCGCTGGTCGCGTGTTCCCCCGACGGCTCGAAGGCCGCCGCGCCGGCCGCGAGCTCGCCGGCCGCCGCGAAGCCCTCCGCCGCGGCCGCCGACGACGGCCCCAACAAGGGCCTGCTGACGGGTACGCAGCTCAAGGCGGCGCTCGCGCCCGCCACGTTCTTCGCCGAGGGCTACGCCGCCGACCCGGCCACCGCGCGCGACACCGGCGACACCTACCAGCTGCCCGAGACCGCCTCCGTCCCCACCCCCGACTGCACCAAGCTCGGCGGGACTTCGTGGATCGAGATCACCGGGATCTCCGGAGTCTCCTTCGCGCAGGACTCCTACGTGAACAAGGACTCCTCCTCCGAGCAGGCCCAGGAGATCGACGTCTACCGCGACAAGACCTCCGAGACCGTCCTCGCCGCGCTCGGCATGATCTCCAAGGCCTGCCCGAGCTACACCGACGCCGACACCCACAGCAAGGTGACGGTCACCGAGAAGCCCCTGGAGGGCGTGGGCGACGGCGCCTTCGCCATCACCCTGACCAGCCCCGGCTGGAAGGGCGGCACCACGCTGGTGGCCTCGCGGGTCGGCACCTCGGTGGTGACCGTGCTCGTCAGCAGCGGCACCGACAAGGGCGCGGCGGGCGCGACCAAGCTGACGAACCAGCTGGTGACCGCCCTCAAGGGCAAGGCCTGACACCAGCCCGGTCCCGAAGGGGGTGAGGCGCCCGCATCCGCGAGCGCCTCACCCCCCGGCCGTTCCGGCGCTCAGGCCTCGGTCCGGAGCACCGGAACCGCCGGGCCGGTGACGCCGATCTGGAGGGCGCCGTCCGGTGCGGAGACCAGTTGGGCCGTCACCTCGTCCGCCGGGTGGAGCGCGACCAGCCGTCCGGGGGCGGTGCGTACGCGCCAGTCGGCCCCCGTGAGGTACTCCCGGGTCCGCTCGAAGGCCCGCGCCGCCCGGTCGGCTGCCAGCGGCTCGGTGGCCCAGGCGTGGTGGACGTAGGTGGCACCGCCGTCCTCGACCGTACGCAGCTGCGCGCCGGCCGTCGCGGAGTGCGGGACGCGCAGGGCGTCGTAGATCCGGCTGGAGTGCGCCAGGACCCGCTGCTCGGAAGCCTCGTCCGCCGTGACCGAGGACAGGCCCTGCGCGGAGGGGGAGGGGCTGCCGTCCGCGGTCTTCGGGACGTAGCAGGGGGAGGTGACGATGATGTAGGCGACTCCCTCGCCCGTCGTCTCGTTCGTGACGCTGTTGCCCATCGTCATCCAGTAGTCGTCCGACGCGGTGCGCATGTGGACAGTGGCGCCCGGGTCCGACCAGTCGCCGTCGGAAGTGCCGTCCTGGAACTTGTAGCCCAAGGCGACCCACGCGTCACGGACCTGCCGGACGAGCTGCCGCCCCGCGGAGCCCGGGACCTCTTTGAAGTCGTAGCTGATGTGCACCTGGTGGCGGTCAGTGGAACCCGAGTCGGCGAGGCAGGTGCCGGCGCCGTAGCGACCGTCCTGCTTCGGCGTGGGCTTCGGTGACATGACGGCCAGGGCCTGCTGGACCAGCTCTTCCGCGCGTGCGACTGCCTGCTGATCGTCCATCGAGAACCTCTCCTGCTTCCCTGCTCCTGTGCATCCCGCCAAAACGAGGACGAGACCCAGCGCCACGACGGACAGTGCTTTACGTACGGTCATTTCTTCTTCCCAGTCACGATGCCGGCCAGCTGCCCGAGGGGCTCGGGGTCCCAGTACTGGGAATGCGCCGGGGCGCCGTCCTTCAACCCGATCTCCTTGCCCGGCGGAACGTCGAACGTCCGCCCGCCGAAATCATCCGTGGTGGGGTCGGTCCCGTAGAGGATGGTGTGGTCGTCTATGAGGTCGAGGAAGCCCCCCGGGTTCATGGCCGGAAGTAGCGCGCCGACGACCTCGCTCGTGGAGGGCGCCAGGTTGATGGGGTCGTTTTCGGCGGTCGCCGCCCACACGTGGTCCGGAGGGATGCCCAGGTCCTTGGCGTGGTCCACGCCGACGCCCGGACTGCCCACGAAGATGACGTTGTCCACGGGGATGTCGGGATGGGCTGCCAACGCCTGGCCGGCGACGAGCGTGCCGTAGCTGTGGCCCAGGACGGTGGAGTTCACCGGTCCGCCGGTGTGCGCGGTGTCGATTCCGGTGAGGAACCGGCCGAGTGGATCCTTCGCGTCGTTGGCGTAGCTGTCGCTCGTGGCGTCCGTGAGGACGTTCTGGGGGGCGTCGTAACCGAGCCAGAGCAGGGAAGCGGTCTGGTGACCGGCGTCCGAGCGTGTCGCTGCCCTCTGAAGGTCCTCGGCCCGCTCGAGGTCCCCGCCGATGTTCGAAAGCTTCGCCCCCGTGCCCGGTACGTACGTCACCACGTTGTCGGCGGTGTCCGGGTTGCCGATGGAGACGATGGCCTTGCCGAGCTTGCTGTTGTCGAAGCCCAACAGGTAACCCTCGGGACGGCCGGGCTTGGGGGAAGTCAGGCGCTGCTGGATCTGGTCCATGCCGTTCAGGCGGCCTTGCAGTTCCTTCTGCTTGCCGTTCCAGTCCTTCCAGGCCTTGGACTCGATCTGCGCGCCCTTGACCTCGCGGCCGGTGATCGGGCTGATGTAGGGCTCGTAGCGGGGCGGTTCCTTCGCGCGCAGCGCGTTCAGGTCCGTCTGGACCGTGCCGTGGGTCTCGGCGAGGACGACGCGGTTGGCCGTGTCGCGGATCTCCGAAGGGATGCCGTCCAGGGCGCCGACGCTCGCCGGGTAGAGCGAGACGTACTCGTCGCGCCGCTCCTGGTCGAGGCCGTTCCACCAGGCGGTGTTCTCGGCGGGGGACTTGCCGTGCGGGATGTCCGAGTCCTTGAGGTACGAACCGGCCGCGTCGCGGGTGTGCTGGAGGTCCTTGGCCGCGTCGGCCCAGACGGCGTCGTCGACCTTCAGGCCGCGTTCGGCCTTGAGCTCGGAGAGGACCGTGCGGTAGCGGGTGTCTATCTCCGCCGCCGCGCGGACGGCGGAGGCGATGTGGTCCGCGATGGCCTCGGCCTTGGCCTTGTTCGGGTTGGTCTCCAGGAACGACCCGTGGTTGCCGCCGGGGAACAGCGGGCTGTTCTGGCTCGGCAGCAGCGGTCCGCCGGTCGGCCCGGGGAACAGCGTGGGGCCCTTCGGGGCGGCCGCCGTGCCCCCCTCGGGAAGCTTCGCGGACGGGCTGGTCGGGGGTCCGGCGATCGGCGGGTAGGACACCGAGCCGTCCTGGTGCACGGTGAAGCCGAGGGCGTCGGCGTCATGGAGGGCGGAGTTCAGGCGGCTGCGCGGCTCGGCCACGTCGCTGGCGAACCCGTTCAGGGCGGTACGGATGAGCCCGCACTCGGCGTGTATGTACTGGTAGTTGCGGGACAGCCGGGCCAGGTCGCCCAGGGCGGCGTCGGCCGTCGCGCCCTGCTGGCTGTTGCGGAGCTTGCCGAGCATCTCGTTCTCGACGCGCTCCTTGGCCGCGTAGGCGCGGCTGCCGACATCGCCCCAGCCGTCGGCGGCCTGCTCGAACTCTATGAGCTTGAGGTCCTTGAGGTGCTGCCAGGTCATCACGGGGCCGTCACTGCTCCTTGCCGGGGTGCACGCCGTCGAATCCGCCCTTGACCCGGTGGTCGACCTCGCCGAACTCCTTGCCCGCGGTCCTCAAGGAGGCCTCCATGCGGGTGCACTCGGCGCGGACGTCCTCCAGCCGCTCCTTCCAGGAGGTGCGGACCTCGCCGAGGATCGCCGGGAGCATGAAGCCCTCGAGCGTGGCCACGACGCCCTCGTGCGAGGTCTCCAGCCGGGTCACGGCCGCGTTGGTGGCACCGGTCAGCTCCCCCGACACCCCGGCCGCGGTGGTCCAGGGCCCGTGCTGCACATCGAGCCCATCGCCACCACCACCGCCTCCGCCCGGCGTGGCGGCCGATGCCAGCGTCATCTGCGCGCCGGAATCCGATGCCGGCCCCGAACCGGGCACGGGCCCGAACAGCTTCTCCCACTCAGGGCTGAGCCCCATGTACACGTCCCCCGCCCCTATAGCCGATCAAGCACGCCATCGTATGCGCTTGCGAAGACCGAACAAGGGGGTGTCGAGCATTTCGAGCCCCGTCATCGGGTGGTCCAGCCGCCGTCGAGGATCAGGTTGGCGCCGGTCATGTTCGAGGACATGTCCGAGGCCAGGAACAGCGCCGCCGAAGCGACCTCGTCCGGTCGACCGAGTCGCCCGAGGAGGGTGCGGTTCTCGAAGTCCCGGCGCATGGCCTCCGGATCCGGGCTGGAGCGGAAGACGTCCTCCAACAGTTCGGTGGAAATCGGCCCCGGGCACAGCGCGTTGATCCGGATGCCTGCCCTCGCGTGGTCGATGGCGGTGGCCTTCGTCAGCTGGATCACCCCGCCCTTGGAGGCGCAGTACGCCGCCACGCCCGCGTCACCGACCACGCCGAGCTCGGAGGCCAGGTTGACGATGACCCCGCCGCCCCGGGCGGCCATGACCGGCACGGCGTGCTTGGAGCAGAGGAACACCCCGCGCATGTTCACCGACATCAGCCGGTCCCACTCCTCGACGGTCGTGTCGAGGATGGTCTTCGCGAATTCGATCCCGGCGTTGTTGACCAGGATGTCCACCCCGCCGTGTTCCGCGACGGTGTGGGCGATCAGCGCCCGGACCTCGGCCTCGTCGCTGACGTCCGCGCGGACGTAGAACGCGCCGGCCTCCGCGGCCTCGGCCGTCGCGTCCAGGACGTCCGACATCACGACGGTCGCCCCCTCCTTGGCGAACCGCTCCGCGATGGCGAGCCCGAGCCCGCGCTTGGCTCCGGTGACGATGGCGGTCTTTCCGGCGAGCAGCATGTCGTTCAGCCTCAGCCTTCTCCGTGTTTCCGATTCCGATTCTGATTCCTCGCCGTGCCCCGCCCCCGCCACCCCCCCCGATCAGCCCCTCCTCGCCCCCAGCCCGGCCAGCGCCTCGGTGACGCGGTCCGCCTGGTGGGTGGCGCCGCGGAGGTTGGGGTGCAGGACCGTGCAGGCCTCTCCCCGGGCCGGGATGGACCGGCAGAGCTCGGAGGGCGGGTCGCTCTGGTCGCCCGGCCCGGTCAGGCTGTCCTTGATCCCGTACATCCAGCGCTGCTCACCCGTCGCGCACACCCCGTGGCCGGTGCTGGAGGAGTACGTGTCCACGTACGCCGCGCCGCTCCGCCGGGCCTGCTCCCGCAGGAGGGTGTTGACCCGGCGCTCCAGGGTGTCGAGCCAGGGCATGTCCCCCTTGGCTACCGTGCCGAGCTGGTGCCAGGAGCCCCAGCCGCAGCCCGCGGCCTGGTCCACGACGGCCGGGTATCCGACGACCGCGACCCCGGCGCGCGGGGCGCGCGTGCGGATCTCCTTCAGCAGGACCGCGAAGTCGGCGTCCAGTGCGGCGAACCGGGAATCGAGCCTGGAGGCGGCCTCGCCCCGCGTGTAGTGGTCGGTGCACGGGGTGCCCGTCCCGAAGGAGGCCAACCCCTGCTTCACGCAGGTCTCGACGATCTCCGCGAACCCCACGGAATTGCCGCCGGCGCCGACCGTGACGAGATCGGTGCCCGCGGAAACGGCTCTGATCTGGGCCGGCTTGGCGGTCCAGCCTCCCGGAGGGGCCACGGACGGCGGCCCCTTGAGCTCGGACTGTGGCCCCAGCAGCCCGGCCCGGACCTCCGCGGCCGAGCAGGTGACATCGGTGAGCTTCAACTTCAGCCGCCGCGCGGCCTGGTGCGGATAGTCCTGATCGGAGCGGCCGCAGCCGTCGGTGTTCCACGGGCGTACCCAGGAGGCGGCGCTGTAGGAGTCCCCGAGGGCCACGTAGGAGAGGGAGGCCGCCGGGGCCGGTGCCCGCGGTGCGAGGGCGGTGGCGAAGAGGGCCGCCGCGGCGGCGGTGGCGAGGGTCAGGGCGAGACGTGTCATGACGGTGCCTTCGGCTCGGGCGCCGCGACCTGCCCGCAGCGCACATCACCAAAAGTAGCCGACTTGACTACGGAGAGTGACGATCCAGGGTTCGGTTCCCTCCATCGAGTGAATGGAGGGAAGCGAGCCTTGCCGGGGCCTTGCCTACAGGTGCTGGTGGGCCTGGGTGATCAGGTCCGTGGCGACCTCCAGGGCGGCCTGGCGGGTCTCCTCCGGGTCGCCCTCGACGTGCTGGAGGAACATCATTCCGGCGTGCAGGGTGAACAGGGCGCTCACGCACCGGACCTGGTCGGTCAGGGGAGCGTCCTCCTGGCCCGTGCGCAACAGCTCCACCAGGGCGAAGAGCCGCTTCTTCACCGTCTCGCCGATGCTCAGCTCCCGCAGCGAGGCCTGGTTCTCCTGCATGAAGCGGTACAGCGAGGCGCCGCCGGCCATCGCCTCGCTGTAGCGGCGCAGCACCTCGCGCTTCATCTCCAGCGTGCGCGGCTGCTCCTCGGCCCACTGGATCAGCTCGTCGATGGGCCTGGTCAGGTCCTCGAACAGGCTGATGATGATGTCTTCCTTGGTCTTGAAGTGGTAGTACAGCGCCGCCTTCGTGACCTCGAGCCGCTCCGCGATCTCGCGCAGCGAAGTCTTCTCGTACCCCTGCTCGGCGAAGAGCTCCAGCGCGACGTCCTGGATGCGCTGCCGCGTGTTGCCGCGACGCTGCTGCGGACTGCTGCTGGACATGGCTCTCCCCAAACTACTTACTTGACGCCCGGCTAGTTACGGGTCTACCTTCCCCAGTGTAGTGAACTAGCCGGGCGGCAAGTAAGTGCCAGGGCCGGTGCGGGTGCGCCAGGGGAGTGGAACATGGTGGAAATGACGAAGACGGCGGAAACCTCGGAGGAGGTGAAGCCGCGCAGCGTACGGGTCGTCCTGATGGCCCTCATGATCGCGATGCTGCTGGCCATGCTCGACAACATGATCATCGGCACCGCCATGCCCACGATCGTCGGCGAGCTCGGCGGCCTGGAACACCTCTCCTGGGTGGTCACCGCGTACACGCTGGCCACCGCGGCCTCCACCCCCATCTGGGGCAAGATCGGCGACATGTACGGGCGGAAGGGCTCCTTCCTCACCTCGATCGTCATCTTCCTGATCGGCTCGGCGCTCAGCGGCATGGCCCAGGACATGGGCCAGCTCATCGGCTTCCGCGCGATCCAGGGCCTCGGCGCCGGCGGTCTGATGGTCGGCGTCATGGCGATCATCGGCGACCTGATCCCGCCCCGCGAGCGCGGCAAGTACCAGGGCATGATGGCCGGCGTGATGGCCCTCGCCATGATCGGCGGACCGCTGGTCGGCGGCACCATCACCGACCACATGGGCTGGCGCTGGTCCTTCTACATCAACCTGCCGCTCGGCATCGTGGCCCTCGCCATGGTGACCGCGGTGCTGCACCTTCCCAAGAAGAAGACGCAGGGGAAGATCGACTACCTCGGCGCGGCGCTGCTGACCATCGCGATCACCTCCACCGTCCTCGTCACCACCTGGGGCGGCACCGAGTACGCCTGGGGCTCCGCCGAGATCATCGGCCTGATCGTCACCGGCATCGTCTCCATCGCCGCCTTCCTCTACGTCGAGACCAAGGCCGCCGAGCCGGTCATGCCGCTGCACATCTTCCGCAGCCGCAACTTCGCCCTCATGTCGGTGATCGGCTTCCTCGTCGGCTTCGCGATGTTCGGCGGCGTGCTCTACCTGCCGCTCTTCCAGCAGTCGGTCCAGGGCGCCTCGGCCACCAACTCCGGCCTGCTGCTCCTGCCGATGCTGCTCTCGATGATGGTCGTCTCGCTCGTCGCGGGCCGGATCACCACCAGCAGCGGCAAGTACAAGATCTTCCCGATCATCGGCGGCGCGCTCATGGTCGTCGGGCTCTTCCTGCTCGCCACCATGGACACCGGGACGAGCCGCCTGATGTCCGGTGTGTACATGGCGGTCCTCGGCGCCGGTCTCGGCTTCCTGATGCAGATCACGATGCTGGTCGCGCAGAACAGCGTCGACATGAAGGACATGGGCGTCGCGTCCTCCTCGGCGACCCTGTTCCGTACCCTCGGCGGCTCCTTCGGCGTCGCGCTGATGGGCTCCCTCTTCACCAGCCAGGTCACCAGCACCATGACCGACCGGCTCGGCCCCGCCGCCGCCACCAAGGCCGGCTCGGCCCAGCTGGACGCGGCGAGCCTGGCGAAGCTGCCGGAGGTCGTCCGGGACGCGTATCAGCATGCGGTGGCTGCCGGGACGCACTCCGCGTTCCTGCTTGGTGCGGGGATCGCCGTACTGGGCTTCGTGGCCGCCTGGTTCGTCAAGGAGGTGCCGCTGCGGGGCGCGGGTCCTGCGGGTGCCTCCGGCGGTGGCGCGGAGAAGGATGCCCCTGCTGCGCAGGCGGCTTCGCTCGCCCACTGATCCCTGGCGGGGTGGCTGTTGCAGCCCGCAGCCTGCACGTGAACGACGGGCCCGGCCCGGTGGGATTTCCCGCCGGGCCGGGCCCGTGTCGTATGCCGTATGCGGCCGCTGCGCGGGGCCTTCCCCCACCCCGCCCCTTCCCGCTGCGCTAGTTGGTGCGGCTCCGCCGCGTGGCGGGGCTCCGCCCCGGACCCGTTCGGGGGCTCCGCCCCCGCGCCCCGCGCCTCAAACGCCGGGCGTGGGCCGCCCTCCGTGGCGCCTCCGCCGCCCGCACATGCCGTCACCGACAGTGCGAGGAGGGAGAGTCGGCCGGGACGGAAATCGGGACGATCAAGGACCAAAGTCCTACAACGTGGAATTTATGGGCCATTCGGCTGGAACCCCGCCTCGCCCACCGACGTCCTGACCAGTGCACGGAGGTATTCCCGGCTGTGTCCGGGAGTGCCTCCGTGCCGCGGACGTCTGATGTCGGATGGGGAGTTGAGACAGCTCATGGGGTTCATGGCGCGCACACACATGAAGGACGTACGGGCCCGGGTCGCCGTCGGCGCGGCCGCCGCGGCGGTGGCCGCCACGATCTGGGGAGTCACGACGGTCGTCGACCGGGGCCACGACACCCGCCACCAGAACGTCTCCCGGCAGTCGGACGATCCTGGGAAGGGCGCAGACGCCGCCGACCCCGCGGCGCCCGGGAACCCGGTCGGGAAGGTCCCCGACGGGATAGCCCACGCGTCGGAGAGCGGCGGCGACGCGGTCAACATCACCATCGACGACGGCCCCGACCCCACGTGGACCCCGAAGGTGCTCGCCGTACTGAAGAAGTACGACGCGAAGGCGGTCTTCTGCATGATCGGCCCGCAGGCCAAGGACCACCCGGACCTGGTCAAGAAGGTGGTCGCCGACGGCCACCGGCTCTGCGACCACACCCTGGACCACAACACGGCGATGGACCACAAGCCCTTCACCTACCAGCAGCAGCAGATCCTCGACGCGAAGAAGATGATCGAGGAGGCCGCGGGCGGCGGGGCCAAGGTGGAGTACTACCGGGCCCCCGGCGGCGCGTTCACCCCCGAGAGCCGGGCCCTGGCCGCCGCCAACGGCATGCGGCCGCTCGGCTGGAACATCGACAGCAAGGACTTCAGCAAGCCGGGCGCCGCAGCCATCGTCAACACGGTCAAGTCCGAGCTGGGCAACGGCCCGACGGTCCTCTTCCACGACGGCGGCGGCAACCGCGCGCAGACCGTCGAAGCCCTCGACCAGGTCCTGGCCTGGCTGAAGGACCAGGGCCGGCCCACCGGTTTCCCGGTGGTCACCGGCCCCAGCGCCTGAGAGGGGGGCGGTTCAGTGCCGCGTCAGGCAACGTTCGCCCCGTTGCGACGCCCGGCACGCACTCTCACCGCACCGGCCGAAAGGCCAAGTACGTCCAGTACGAGCCCTTCCGGCCGGCACGCCGAGAGCACGCACCGGACGCCGCTCCTTTACGGGCAAACGCTGCCTGACGCGGCACTAGCTCTCCCGTGCCGCCTTCAGGACCGCCGCCGTCAGGGGGCCGTTCTCCGCGGCCATCCCGCCCGGGTGGGCGAAACGGCGACGGGTGTAGCCGTACGCCACACCCGTCTCCGGGTCGGCGAAGCCCAGGCCGCCCGATGCGCCCTGGTGGCCGAAGGCGGCCGGGCCGACCGCCGGCTGGCGTTCGAAGCCCAGCGCGAAGTGGTCGGCGTCCGCCGTCACCCGGTCCGGGCCCAGCTCCGCCCCGTGCGGCCGGGCCACCTCGGCGGCCGTCTCGGGGCTCAGCAGCGCGGGCCGGCCCGCCAGCCCGGAGATCGCCGCCGCGTACATCCCAGCGACGCCCCGGGCGGAGCCGATCCCGCCGCCCGAGGCCGGGCCGAGGGCCCGTACGCGGGGGTGGTTGGCGAAGGCGACCAGGTCCATCGGCGGATCGCGGTGGAGGTTGAACGCCACCGGCAGCAGCTCCGGCGGGGCCGGTGCCGCAGCGCTCGCGGCCAACTGCTCGGGCGTCGGGGCCATCTCCAGGACCGGCCGCCAGCGCTCCCCGAGCGCCTCGGGCAGCCCCATGTACAGGTCCAGCCCGAACGGCGCGCGGATCCGCTCCTCGTACACCTCCTGCAGCCGGCGCCCCGTCGCCCGGCGCACCACCTCGCCGGTCAGCGCGCCGATCACGGAGGCGTGGTAGCCGTATGCCGTCCCCGGCTCCCAGTACGGCCGCTGCCCGGCCAGCCGCGCCGCGATCAGCGCGTCGTCGGCCATCTCCTCGTAGTCGAGGCCCTCGTCGACATTGATCAGCCCGGCCTGGTGCGCGACCAGCTGCCGCACCGTCAGCCGCTCCTTGCCGCCGCCGGTGAACTCCGGCCAGTACGCCCGTACCGGCCGGTCCAGGTCCAGGGCGCCGTCCTGCGCGAGCAGCGCCACCACCAGGTGGGCCGCGCCCTTGGTGACCGAGAAGATCCCGCTCAGGGTGTCCGCGCCGGTGTCCTCGCCCGCCCACAGGTCGACCACGCGCCGCCCCCGGTGGTGGACGGCCAGTTGGGCCTCGGGCGAGATCAGCTCGGCCGCCACGAAGCTCTCGAACTCCTCGCGCACCGGCTCCCAGCCGGCCGCCACCGTTCCGTTCACGTCGAGGTTCACCTTCACAGCCATCGTCTTCCCCCTGATCCGCGCCGTGCGCGCGTGTCCGCCCGCGTACGCCTTCTGCACGTACGTCTTCTTCGGACTCGCCAACGCGCGGTTGATCAGGTGATATTCCGGATCCCGTACGGGTGAAAGCGCGCCCGGCCTCGTTCCGGCCCGCCGCGGGGCCCCGTTGGTCCGGGCATGAAGCGCACCCGCACCGCCGCTCTGGCCCTCGCCACCGTCGCGGCGGCCCTCGCCCCGGTCCTCGGCCAGGGCGCCGCCACCGCCGCCGCCGGAGGCACGGAGACGTACCTCCAGGACCCGAGCGGAGGGGAGAAGGCGATGAAGTCGATGTGGACCAAGGACGACATGCACAAGGTGGAAGCGCAGTTCCGCTTCCGGCCCGGCATCCAGTACGAGACCGTCACCCGCCGCGGCCCCAAGGGCGCCGAGGACTACCCGCGCAAGGTCCCGGACCCGAAGACCCTCCGCTGGGAGCCGGGGTACGAGTTCGCGTGGTCGGTATCGGATTCGCAGGGCGTGAAGAAGGTGCTGACGACGAAGGACGGCAAGCAATCGATCGTGCTGCACGCGGTGCTGCGCGACGCGAAGCGCGCCAAGGCCGCGGAGATGGACCAGGAGCTCACGGACCGGCCCGCCACGGGCCGTACGAAGGTTCCCGGCGGCAAGCGCATCGCCTGCGACACCGGCAAGTACACGGTGGAGTGGTCGCTGACCCGCACCGGCTACGGCACCCTCAAGGGCTCCCTGGCCTGGGATTCCAGCTGCGAGCAGTACCGCACGGCCTTCAGCCCGCAGAACCAGGGCGCCAGCTAGCGCGTTCACCGCACCGGGCGCACTCACTGGGCGCACCGGGTCCCCGGAGGAGATCGGCCGGCCGCCCCGGCACCTTGTGGGCGCTCGGCGGGCGACGTGGCCGCGGCCTCGGATCAAGGGCCGTGCAGCCATGATGCCGCGCGGGGTGGGCTGCGGCAGGGGGCGAAAGTCCTTTGTCCGTGAGGACGTTCGGGGTACGGCCGGGTCAGTGCTTCTTGGTCTCCTCGGTCGCCGTCGCGGCGATCTCCTCCAGGACGGCCTTCGGGTCGCCGCCCGGGTCCACGGCGCGTCCGATGTTGCGCTTGATGGTGTCGCTGATGGTCACCCAGGACGGGTCGTTGACCGGGTAGAGCTGGGCCACGCGCAGGGCGGACAGGAACTGCTGGTCGTTGTTGTCCATGCCGCCGCCGGCCAGGGTGCGGGAGGCGGTGACGGTGGACGGCAGCAGGTGGTAGCGGCCGGCGAAGTCCGAGAGGTTCTTGTCCTGGTAGACGAAGTCCAGGAACTTGCCGATCTCGGTGCGGTGCCCGTTCTGCTTGAAGGCCATCATCCAGTCGGCCACGCCCACGGTCGGCGGGGCCTCACCGGGGCTCAGGTTGTTCGAGATGGGCATCGCGACGGTGCCGACCTGGATGCCCTTGGCGCGCGCCTCGTGGGCGAGCGAGGGGTAGCCGTTGAGCATGCCGACCTCGCCGCGGCTGAAGGCGGCGAAGGCGTCGGCCCGGTTGAGCTGGGACGGCGGGACGGGGCCGAGCAGGCCGGGGGTGACCAGGTTTTCCTTGATCCACTTGAAGGTCAGGATGTTCTGGTCGGAGGCCAGGCTGTAGTTGCCGCTGTTGTCGGCGTACCCGCCGCCGTTGCTGAGCTCCCAGATCAGCGCCTCGGCGTGCGCCTCCTCCGGGCCCAGGGGCATGGCGTACGGGGTCTTCACGCCCTTGGCCTTGAGCGCGACGGCGGCGGCCTTGAGGTCCGTCCAGGTCTTGGGGGCGCTGACGCCCGCCTGCTTGAAGAGGCCCTCGTTGTAGAAGAGGAGGCGGCTGCTCGCCACGAAGGGCAGGCCGTAGAGGGTGTTGTGGACGGAGCCGGCGTCGGCGAGCGGGCCGAGGAAATTCGCCTCCGCGGTGACCGAGAGGAGCTCGTCCGCGGAATAGAGCTTGTCCTGTGCCGCGAAGTCCGAGTAACCGCCCATGAGGGCCATGTCCGGCGCCTTGCCGGCCTTGACCATACGGGAGACCTCGCGGTCGATGTCGGTCCACGGGAGCAGCTCCACGTGCACCTTGATGCCCGGGTTGGCGGCGGTGAACTCGGTCGTCACCTTGTCCCAGAACGCCTTGGAACTGTTGCCGGAGTTGTCGCCGTATTCGGCGGCGACGAGGCGGAGGGTACCGCTGTCATCTGCGCCGCTGCCGCCGGAGCTGCCACATCCGGCCAGCGGTATCAGCAGGCCTAGGACGACGGCGGTGGCGGACGTGCCGAAGATTCTTCGTCGCACGGGTGTATTCCCCTGATTTTCTTTTGAGTCCCGTTATTACTTATGAGTTGCTCCGGGCTGTGGTGTCCCTCAGTGGCCCGTTGGCCGGAATTCTCTCCTGAGGAAGGGCGGTTGGTTCCATTGGGTCGGCACTTGTGGTCAATGCTCCAAGTGCGGCATTTCCGAATGGTGTTTTCCGATATGTGATCAACAATTCGGACGCGCGTAGACATGCCGAAAAGCCCGTTTCCGGCCATGGCGGGCGTGGAACGGGCTACGGAACGGGTCGGGGGGTCGGTTTCGGGCGCGTCAGTCGGTGAAGTCGCCCGCGTACGGGTCGGGCTCGCCCGTTTCGGGGTTGCGCCCCTCCTGCCAGCGGCGCTGGGCCTTCTGCCAGTGCACGAAGCTGAGGTGGCCGCTGTCCCAGAAGGTGATGCTGACCGGGCTCACGTCGAACTCGTCGGAGCACAGCCGGTACAGGAACTCGCCCATGCCGTACGGGTACACCGCGAAGGAGTCGGCGGTGTGCCGGCCGACGACCAGAACGGGCCACTGGTCCGGGTCCGGATCGGTCGTGAGCCAGCACAGGATGTCGGAGCCGCCCGTGACGCCCCAGGCGAGGATCGACTCGGGGTCCACGTCGAAGGCGGCCCGGCCGCCCTCCGCCTCCCAGACCTGGCGGGCGTTGGCGGTCTCCTCGGCCATCTGCGCCGGGTCCCACTGGAGCCCGGGCTTGGGCAGCGGCAGCAGGACGCTCGCCTCGCCGTTGATCGAGCCCGCGCCGAAGCGGCCCATGAAAGCGACGAAATCGGCGGGGAAGCGGCTGCCCCAGACGGCCTCGGCCGCCTGCCAGTCGATGTCCTCGTCGGCTCCGTGCGTCGCCGGCATGATCTGCTCCAGCGCCTTGATGTGCGCGTTCTCGGTCATGCCGCTCCCCATGCCACCCCAGCTCAACCGCCCCAACCTACCGCCGGTGGTGGATGGCGCCTAGCGCGAGGTGAGACGGAGCCGCAGCCGGGACCCCACGCGCAGCCCCCAGCCGGCCATGGCCCCCGCCTCGGCCTCCAGGACGTGCCGGGAGCGCAGCCGCGGCAGGCCGAGCCTGCCGGGGGGCATCGTGGTGAGCGCGATGACCTTCAGGTCGCGGTCCAGGTGGGCCACGTCGATGGCGAAGCGCATCCGGAAGGTGTGGACGCTCGCGGCCGGGGTGAGCAGCATGGCCCCGTCGATCCCGTCCCGCCCGAGCAGCCCGCGGGTCCGGGCCGCGTACGAGGCCGCGACCTCCAGGGGCACTTCCGCCCCGTCCGCCCCGGCCCGGCCCTCCACCGCCCGCCCATCCGTCGCCGACTCGACGACCAGCGTGCCCCCACCGTCCCGCCACTGTCCCCTGATCCCCATGGCGGTCAGGCTAGTGCCGCGACCGGACCGGGGCACCAGTCCTGTGGCCGGGGGAGCGGAGCGGGCGGGGCGGGCGTCAAGGCGGTGCACCGGGGCGGGTCCCCCTTGGGGGCTAAGGCCGCCGACGACTCGCCCGGGGCCCGCCACGAGGTTCCGTAGGGCCCCGGACCAGGCCGCACAGGCCTCCCGGGGGTGTTTGCGGCTCACCGGAGCGCGGCCGGGCGGCTCCGGAGCGTAATCATCTCGCGGCAATGCACGCAGCAGGCTTTACGAAGGGTTATGGTGGAACCCCCCCCTCGGGCCGGTCCGTATCCCCCCCACGGACCGGCCCGTTTTTTGTCCCCAGGAGGCCTGGGGCAAAGGTGCAGGTCAGCCCCGCTGGGCCCAGATGTTGGCGCCGGGGGTGGAGACCGCGAAGGAGTCGATCTCCTTCAACTCCTGCTCCGTGAGCGCCGCTCCGGACAGAGCGGCCACATTTTCCTCCAGCTGCTTCACGCTCGACGCGCCGATCAGGGCCGACGTCATCCGCTCGTCCCGCAGCACCCAGTTCAGGGCCAGCTGGGCCAGCGACTGCCCGCGCCGCTGCGCGATGTCGTTCAGCCCGTTCAGCCGGCGCACGACCTCGTCGGACAGCAGGTCCGGGTTGAGGGACTTGCCCTGGGTGGCACGCGAGCCCTCCGGGATGCCCTTGAGGTACTTGCCGGTCAGCAGCCCCTGCGCGAGCGGCACGAAGGAGATGCAGCCCATGCCGGCCTCCTCCAGGGTGTCGAGCAGGCCGTCCTCCTCCGTCCAGCGGTTGATCATGGAGTAGGAGGGCTGGTGGATGAGCGGGCGGATGCCCATCTCGCGCAGGATCCGCGCGGCCTCGGCCGTCTGCTCCGCCGTGTACGAGGACACGCCCACGTACAGCGCCTTGCCCTGCTGGACCGCGGACGCGAGGGCGCCCATGGTCTCCTCGAGCGGGGTCTCGGGGTCGAAGCGGTGGGAGTAGAAGATGTCGACGTAGTCGACGCCCATCCGCTTCAGCGAGGCGTCCAGCGAGCCGAGCAGGTACTTGCGGCTGCCCCACTCCCCGTACGGGCCCTCGTGCATCAGGTAGCCGGCCTTGGTGGAGAGCACCAGCTCCTCGCGGTGGGACGCGAAGTCCTGCGCGAAGATCTTGCCGAAGTTGAGCTCGGCCGAACCGGGGGGCGGACCGTAGTTGTTCGCCAGGTCGAAGTGGGTGACGCCGAGGTCGAAGGCCCGGCGCAGGATCGCCCGCTGGGACTCCAGGGACTTGTCGTCGCCGAAGTTGTGCCACAGGCCCAGCGAGATCGCGGGGAGCTTGAGGCCGCTGCGGCCGGTGCGCCGGTACTCCATGGAGTCGTAGCGCGCGGGCTCTGCCCGATAGGGATTGTTTTCAGTCACGTTGTCCTCCCTATCACGGACTTGTGACAGGACCGAGTTGGGTACCGGATCCCGCCGCGCAGTAATGTGGCGGACCTGGGGGGACCGCATTCCGCATCGGGGGAATCGCTCGGAGGGGCTGGAAGATCTTGAAGCTGCGCGACCTGGTACGCCGTCCTGTGTACAGGCTCTACGCACGCCGGGTGGAAGGCCGCATCGACCATGACGAGACGCCCAAGCACATCGGCGTGATCCTGGACGGGAACCGCCGCTGGGCGAAGGCGTCCGGAGGCACCACGGAACAGGGCCACCAGGCCGGTGCCGACAAGATTTCCGAGATGCTGGGCTGGTGCACCGAGACGGACGTCGAGGTCGTCACCCTGTGGATGCTCTCCACGGACAACCTGGACCGGCCCGAGGTCGAACTCCGCCCGCTGCTCAACATCATCGAGAACACCGTACGGGGCCTCGCCGCCGACGGCCGCTGGCGCGTCCACCACGTGGGCAACCTCGACATCCTCCCCGCCGGGACGCAGAACGTCCTGAAGGAAGCCGAAGAGGCCACCCACGGAGTCGACGGGATACTGGTCAACGTCGCCGTCGGCTACGGCGGCCGCCAGGAGATCGCCGACGCCGTCCGCTCCCTCCTGCTGGAGCACGCGTCGAAGGGCACCTCCTTCGAGGAGCTCGCCGAGATCCTCGACATCGACCACATCGCGGAGCACCTCTACACGCGCGGCCAGCCCGACCCGGACCTCGTGATCCGAACCAGCGGTGAACAGCGGCTGTCCGGATTCATGCTGTGGCAGAGCGCGCACTCCGAGTACTACTTCTGCGAGGTCTTCTGGCCGGCCTTCCGCAAGGTCGACTTCCTGCGCGCGCTGCGCGACTACGCCGCCCGCCACCGGCGCTACGGCAGCTGAACCACCCGGCAGGTGGTCCCGTAAGGCCCCTGACCTGTGGATATCTGAGACCCCCTCGGCACCTCACGGCGCGCCCGGACCCTTCCGCGGCGCGCCGTCCCCGTACCCCCGCGCGCCCCCTCGTGTCCCCGGGAACCCTCCGCGCAGGGCCTTCACCAGGGATTCACCGAGCGTCCGTCATATGCCATGGCATGGCTGGACCCAATCGGGGAATACCCCTTGCAGGTCGACGCCCGATCCACGGGTGTCGAGTCTCAGCGGACGGCATGGGGTCGTCCGCCCGGGAGGCCCTTTGCACCAGGACGCACGTGCGGTTCGCACGGACGGAGTGGAGGGCCGGAAGTCGGCCCGCGCATGGGTGCCGATGACCGGTCCGGTCTTCATGGCCCGACCTCTTCCGAGGGGGTACGTCCTTCCGTGGTGACCAGCACTAAGAGCCGCCTGCCCGACAGGCGGACCTACGTCCTCGACACCAGCGTTCTGCTGGCAGACCCCAACGCGATCACGCGGTTCGAAGAGCACGAGGTAGTGCTCCCGATCGTGGTGATCACCGAGCTGGAGGCAAAGAGGCACCATCCCGAACTCGGCTACTTCGCCCGTCAGGCCCTGCGCCTGCTCGACGAGTTCCGGGTTCTCCACGGTCGCCTCGACGCACCCATCCCGCTGGGCGATCTGGGCGGCACCCTGCGTGTCGAGCTCAACCACTCAGACCAGAGCGTCCTGCCCGCCGGCTTCCGATTGGGGGACAACGACTCGCGCATCCTCGCGGTCGCCCGCAATCTCCAGGCCGAGGGATACGACGTCACGGTCGTCTCGAAGGATCTCCCCCTGCGCATCAAGGCCTCCTCCGTGGGGCTGATGGCGGAGGAGTACCGCGCCGAGCTCGCGATCACGGACGCCGGCTGGACCGGCATGAGCGAGCTCGCCCTCTCCGGTGAACAGGTGGACCTCCTCTACAGCGAGGAGCGGCTCTACGTACCGGAGGCCGCGGAACTGCCCGTGCACACCGGACTGGTCATCCAGTCCGAGCGCGGCAAGGCGCTCGGCCGGGTCACGGCCGACGGCAACGTGAAGCTCGTACGGGGCGACCGCGAGGCCTTCGGGCTGCACGGCCGCAGCGCCGAGCAGCGCATCGCGCTCGACCTCCTCCTCGATCCCGAGATCGGGATCATCTCGATGGGCGGCCGGGCCGGTACCGGGAAGTCGGCGCTGGCGCTGTGCGCGGGCCTGGAGGCCGTCCTGGAGCGCAGGCAGCACCAGAAGGTGATGGTCTTCCGGCCGTTGTACGCGGTGGGCGGCCAGGACCTCGGCTACCTGCCCGGGGACGCCTCCGAGAAGATGAGCCCCTGGGCGCAGGCGGTCTTCGACACCCTCTCGGCGGTCGCCGGGCGCGAGGTCATCGAGGAGGTGCTGGGCCGCGGGATGCTCGAAGTCCTGCCGCTGACGCACATCCGGGGCCGTTCGCTGCACGACGCCTTCGTGATCGTGGACGAGGCCCAGTCGCTGGAGCGCAATGTCCTGCTGACCGTTCTGTCCCGAATCGGGGCCAATTCGCGGGTGGTTCTCACCCACGACGTGGCCCAGCGGGACAACCTGCGGGTCGGCCGGTACGACGGAGTCGTCGCCGTGGTCGAGAAACTGAAGGGTCATCCGCTCTTCGCGCACATCACGCTGACGCGTTCCGAGCGCTCCCCGATCGCCGCGCTGGTCACCGAGATGCTGGAGACCCTGTAACCGGAAAAGGGGTAAAAACCCCATAGCGGGAAGGCGAGTTGGCGCCGCCCGGCAAAGGCCCAGGAGCCTAGCCGGGCGGCGCCTTCGTGCACAGGGCTTTGGCGAAAACAACGGCGACATGCCAGGTGTGACCTTTCCCACGCAACGGAGAATTGCCCTGCGGCGTCGAGGTCCGGCAGAGTCTGTTTTCCGTCAGGCCCCGCATACGGCACACCTGTATCTCCCGTGAGGTACACGCAGTACTACTAACTCCACAGCCGTTCGCCGTATGCCGCCCGGAGCAACACGCGGCACTCCCGCAAGGGAGTTGCCCACGGGCCCGCGTCTCCAGTGACCGCACCACCACGGAGGCCAGAGTCGAGGGCACTATTGCGCCCGCTCGGTCACTGCGGACGCTGCTGGAAGGACACCGTGTGAGCCGGATCTCGGTTCGGGGATTCGCTGTGGCTTCGGCCACGGCGGTCACCACCGTCGGCGCAGTCGTGGGCGTTGCCACTGGCGACCCCGCCTCGAACAACCTTGAGACGACCGCGTCGGGGACGACTCTCCTCACTGACATCCCGGTCGGCGACCAGGCCCAGGTCCAGAACGCGTCCCTGACGCAGCAGGCCGACGCCATCGCCCACGCCGCCGACTCCGACGCCAAGCGCTCGGCGGAGGAAGCAGCCCGCGTCCAGGCCGCCCAGGACGCCAAGTCCAAGAAGGCCGACGCGCAGAAGGCCGCCGACGACAAGGCGAAGAAGGAGCGCGAGGAGAAGGAGCAGGTCGCCAGCCGGTCCGCCGCCCGCGACGCCTCCGACTTCGCGGCCCAGAGCTCGTACACGGTCGCCGAGGTCAAGGCCATCGCCCAGCAGATGGTTCCGGCGGGGCAGTTCCAGTGCTTCTCCAACATCATCAACGAGGAATCGACCTGGAACTACAAGGCCGTGAACTCGTCTTCGGGTGCCTACGGTCTCGTCCAGGCGCTCCCCGGCTCGAAGATGGCCTCGGCCGGCGCCGACTGGCGCACCAACCCCGCCACCCAGATCAAGTGGGGTCTGAACTACATGAACGTGCGCTACGGCAGCGCCTGCGGAGCCTGGAGCTTCCACCAGGCCAACGGCTGGTACTAGCCACCGGACAGCCACCGGTCGGCCGCCGGCACAAGAGATCGCCCGCGCGCCTCAACCCCGAGGAGCCCCGCACCGTCCTACGGTGCGGGGCTCCTCGCGTGTACGGTCTTGCGAGGTGTGTCCGGGCAGAATCGGGTCGGGGCGGGGGGAAGGGAACGACATGGCGAAGACGGCAGGCTGGCTCGGCCGGCTCGGGAACAAGCTGAGCCGGATGGAGGCGAGGCTCGACGAGCGGCGTGCCGAAGTCGAAGCCGAGACCTCCGGCGACCTGCCGGTGCACCCCGAACGTCCCGCGCGTCCCCCGCACCCCCCGGCCCCCGCGTACCCGCCGCCCCCCGTGGCCCCTCCGGCCCCGGTCGTGTCCGCGGCCCCCGCCGCCCCCGTGCGCCCCGACCCGGTGACCGTCATCCCGTGGGGCATGCGCGTGGCCGCCGAGGCGAGCTGGCGGCTGCTGCTCCTGGCCGGGATGCTGTGGGTCCTGATGAAGGTGATCAGCGAAGTCCGCCTGGTCGTCCTCGCCTTCGCCGCCGCCCTCCTCGTCACCGCCCTGCTCCAGCCCTTCGTCGTGCGGCTGCGCCGCCTCGGCATGCCGCGGGGCCTGGCCACCGCCGTCACCGCGATCCTGGGCTTCGTGGTCATCGGGCTGGTCGGCTGGTTCGTGGTCTGGCAGGTCATGGACAACCTCGACCAGCTCTCCGACCGCGTCCGCGACGGCATCAACGAGCTCAAACTCTGGGCACTGGACAGTCCGTTCCACGTGACCGAGAAGCAGATCAACGACATCGCGAAGAACCTCAGCGAGACCATCGGCACCAACACCGAGCAGATCACCTCCGCCGGACTGCAGGGCGTGACGGTCCTCGTCGAGGTGCTGACGGGCATGCTGCTCGCGATGTTCTCCACGCTCTTCCTGCTCTACGACGGCAAGCGCATCTGGAACTGGACGCTGGGCCTGCTCCCGTCGAGCGCCCGCCCCGGCGTGGCCGGCGCCGGACCGCGCGCCTGGCGGACCCTGACCGCGTACGTGCGCGGCACCGTCCTCGTCGCGCTCATCGACGCCATCTTCATCGGCCTCGGGCTGTACTTCCTCGACGTGACGATGGCCGTCCCGCTCGCCGTCTTCATCTTCCTGTTCGCCTTCATCCCGCTCGTCGGCGCCGTGGTCTCCGGAGCCCTCGCGGTGGTCGTGGCCCTGGTGACCCAGGGGCCGTTCACCGGGCTGATGGTGCTCCTGGTGGTCCTGGCCGTGCAGCAGATCGAGGGCCACGTACTGCAGCCCTTCATCCTGGGCCGGGCGGTACGGGTGCACCCGCTGGCGGTGGTCCTGTCGGTGGCGGCCGGCGGCATGATCGCGGGCATCGGCGGAGCGGTCGTCGCCGTCCCGCTGGTCGCCGTCACCAATACGGTGGTCGTCTACCTGCGGGCCTACTCCCGAGACCAGCTCCACCACGGCCTCTCCCCGGTCGGCCCCGCCCCGCACGGGGCCACGGCCCTGGGGGTGGCGGTCATCGAGTCGGCGGAACCCCGCAAGGGCGACAAGCGGGGCTGAGCCCGCAACGTACGACAGGGCCCCCGCGGCCGGGAACGGCTGCGGGGGCCCTGCTGTGCGTTACGGGGCGTGCGTGCGCGGTGTCACTCGCCCGTGAGGGCGGCCTCGGCGTCGAGGGTGACGGCGACGGCCTGGATCACCGAGGCGATCTTGAAGGCCTCCTGGACCGTCTCGCGGTCGACGCCCGCCTTGCGCAGGACCTGCTCGTGCGAGTCCAGGCACTGGCCGCAGCCGTTGATCGCGGAGACGGCGAGCGACCACAGCTCGAAGTCGATCTTCTCCACGCCCGGGTTGCCGATGACGTTCATCCGCAGGCCGGCGCGCAGGTTCCCGTACTCCGGGTCGGAGAGCAGGTGGCGGGTGCGGTAGAAGGTGTTGTTCATCGCCATGATCGCGGCGGCGGACTTGGCGGCGGTGTACGCCTCCGGCGACAGGGCCGCCTTCGCGTCCGGCTCCAGCTCACGCAGGACGCGCGGGGAGCGGGCGGCGATCGCGCAGGCGAGCACCGTCCCCCACAGCTGCTGCTGCGGGAGGTCGCTGTTGCCGATGACCGAACCCAGGTTGAGCTTCAGGTCCTTGGCGAAGTCCGGTATGGCGGACTTGAGGGAGTCGAGGGACATCGCTCACTCACCGGCCAGCAGCGCGCCGGCGTCCAGGGTGCTCTCGCCCTTGTTCCAGTTGCAGGGGCACAGCTCGTCGGTCTGCAGGGCGTCGAGGACCCGCAGGACCTCCTTGGGGTTCCGGCCGACGGAACCGGCGGTCACCATGGAGAACTGGATCTCGTTGTTCGGGTCCACGATGAAGACCGCGCGCTTGGCGAAGCCGTCCTCGCCCTGGATGCCGCAGTCCTTCATGAGCTCGTGCTTGGAGTCGGCCAGCATCGGGAAGGGCAGGTCACGCAGGTCGGCGTGGTCCTTGCGCCAGGCGTGGTGGACGTACTCGGAGTCGCCGGAGACGCCGAGGATCTGCGCGTCGCGGTCCGCGAACTCCTCGTTCAGCTTGCCGAAGGCGGCGATCTCGGTCGGGCAGACGAAGGTGAAGTCGGCCGGCCAGAAGAACACCACGCGCCACTTGCCCTCGTAGGACTTGTGGTCGATCTGCGCGAACTCGGCTCCGGCCTCCAGCGACACGCAGGCGGTCAGATCGTAGGTGGGGAACTTGTCACCGACAGTGAGCACGCGCTCTCCTTGCGAACGGGAAAGTAACCCTTTTGGGGGCTTTCCGGCGGGGTTGGACGTATCTCACATGCTGACACAGCTGCATTGATTGCGGAAATAGCTAGTCTAGAGACCAGTGATCGGAGGTGCCTATCAGTGGCTGTGGGTAACAGGGGAGCGGGATCGGTGAAGCAGGCGCGGCAGGCGACGCTCGCGCAGTTGCGGGCCTTCGCCGCCGTGGCCGAACACCTGCACTTCCGGGACGCGGCCGCCGCCATCGGGATGAGCCAGCCCGCGCTCTCGGGAGCCGTCTCCGCGCTGGAGGAGGCCCTCGGCGTGCAGCTGCTGGAACGCACCACGCGCAAGGTGCTGCTCTCGCCCGCCGGGGAGCGGATCGCGGTCCGGGCCCGGGCCGTGCTCGACGCCATGGGCGGGCTGCTGGAGGAGGCCGAGGCCGTACGGGCGCCCTTCACCGGGGTGCTGAGGCTCGGGGTGATCCCCACCGTGGCCCCGTACCTGCTGCCGACCGTCCTCGGGCTCTTCCGGCGGCGCTACCCGCGCCTCGACCTCCAGGTGCACGAGGAGCAGACGGCCTCGCTGCTGGAGGGACTGGCCGGCGGCCGGCTCGACCTGCTGCTCCTCGCCGTGCCGCTCGCGGTCCCCGGAGTCACCGAACTGCCGCTCTTCGACGAGGACTTCGTCCTGCTCACGCCGCGCGAGCACCCGCTCGCCGACCGCCGCGACATCCCGCACGAGGAACTGCGCGGACTGCAGCTGCTGCTCCTCGACGAGGGCCACTGCCTGCGCGACCAGGCCCTCGACATCTGCCACGACGCCGGACGCACCACCGGGGCGGACGTCACCACCACCGCCGCCGGGCTGTCCACCCTCGTACAACTGGTCGCCGGGGGGCTCGGCGTCACGCTGTTGCCGCGCACCGCACTGCGCCTGGAGACCGCCCGCAACGAGCATCTGGCCACCGGATACTTCGCCGAGCCCGCGCCCTCGCGGCGCATCGCGCTGGCGATGCGGACGGGAACCGCCCGCGAGGCGGAGTTCCGTGCCGTCGCCGACGCGCTGCGCGAAGCCGTGCGCCCGCTCCCCGTCTGGCTGACGGACTGAGAGCGGGCACAAGGGCGCAGGGGCACAAGGGCGTACGGGACTGCGCGCGCGGGGGAGTTATTCCGTGCGCAGCCCGTCCGGGCGCATCAGGCGCATCAGCGCCGGCAGGCTGAGCAGGGTGACCAGGACGGCCACGCCGCCGCCGATGCCGATCATCGACAGGACCGGGGTCCAGGCGATCCGGATGGAGACCCCCGCCATCTGCATCAGGACGATGCCGAGCGCGAGGCCGACCACCGTGGCCAGGGCCAGGCCCAGGCCGATCGGGAGGGCGGTCTGCCACAGCACGGACAGGCTGAGCGTGGAGCGCTTGGTACCGAAGGCGACCAGCGCCGACAGCAGCTTCTTGCGCTCGCGCAGCTGCTCCAGCTGGGAGACCAGCAGGCTCGCTCCGATCAGCATCAGCACGAGGGTGGATCCGACCAGCAGGCCGGTCCGGATGGAGGCGTAGCGGTCGTTGACCTCGGTGGCCTGGATGGTCATCGGGACGGACAGCGGGTCGGCCTTGAAGGCCGCGGTCCGGGCCAGCTCGATCGCGTCGGGCACCGCGGGGTCCAGCTTCACGTAGACCTGGGAGGACTGGAATCCGCCCAGGCCCTTCGGGGCGGCGGCCGGGGTGACGAGCAGCCCGGTCTCCAGATTGCCCAGCGGGCCCTTGCGGGCCGCCGCCGTCCGGGCGTCGGCGGGCACGGTCCAGGCGACCGGCGCCGTCGCCTCCTCGCCCTCGTAGATGTTTCCGGCGAAGAGCTTCTCGCCCGGCTGGGCGGTGTCGCCGGTCATGCCTCGGGCCCCGCCGCCGCCGGTGAGGACGAAGGCGTCGCCGTCCTTGCAGGAGGGCAGGTCCGCGACCACCTGGAGGGCGGCGCAGGTCCCGATCGTGAGCTGGATCCCCGTTTCCTCGTACGACCTGTTGGCGGTGCGCGCGGCGCTGGTGGAGCCCAGCGCGACGGCCTGGGTGACCCCCTCGGTCGCGCTCAGGGTCCGGCTGAGGGGCTCGCCCCGGTCGGGGGAGCGCATGATGACGGAGATCGATGCCAGGGCGGGGTCGTGTCCGGTGTCGCGGGTGTACGAGCCCTGGGTGCCGGCGAAGAGCATCTGCAGGGCGATGGCTCCGGCGACCGCCACGGCGATGCCGTTGACCAGCCGGGCGGCGCTGCCGCTGGTGAGCTGGAGCCGGCGGGCGGCGAGCTGCCAGGAGACCGGGCCCGCGCCGCCGATGCGGCCGACGACCCGTTCCAGTACCCAGGGGAGCAGGACGGTGATGCCGACGAGGAGCAGGACCACGCCGCCGGAGACCTGCCACTGGTTGAACTGCCCGCTGTCGTTGCCGCGGCCCATCATCGGGGCCAGCAGGCCGAGTCCGGCCAGCGGGAGCAGCAGCCGCCACCAGATCCGGCGCCTGCGCGGGGTCGTCGTACGGACCACGCCCAGCGGTTCGATGACCACGCCGCGCAGGGCGAACAGGGTCACGGCCACCGCCGCGGCGGGCACGGCGAGCGCGATGAGCGCGGCGAGCCAGGGCGTCGGGTTGAGGTCGGAGGGGAAGACGCTGCGCTGGTAGAGGTTCATGGCCGGGGCGAGCTGCCGGGCGGCCAGGAAGAAGCCGGTGCCCAGGACCAGGCCGATCAGCGATCCGGCGAGGGCTTCGCCCGCGGCGATCCGGCGGACCATCCGGCCGTCGGCGCCGACCAGGCGCAGGGCGGCGAGCCGGCGGTCGCGGCGGTCTCCGCCGAAGCGGACGGCGGCGCCGATGAAGACGGCGACCGGCATCAGCAGGGCGACGAAGGTCAGCACCACGAGGAGCGTCAGGACGGGGTCCAGGGCCGGCTTCTCGAGGCTGTTCTCGAAGGCGGTGACCCGCTTGACGTACTGGGGCGAGGTCTTCTGGAGTTCGGCGAGCCGGTCGCTGCCCGCGTAGAAGTAGAGGTCTCCGGGGCCGACCAGGCCCGCGTCCCCGATGGTCGAGACGATCTTCCCGTCGAGGCGGTCGCGCAGCAGCTTGCCCTCGTCGGTCTTCATCAGCCTGTCGAGGGCGGGGGAGACGGCGAGTTCGCCGGGCCCGGGGAACTCCTTGAGGCCGGGCGGCAGCGGGGCCCGGGATCCCTCGGGCTGCACGAGCCGTCCGTCGACCCCGTAGGAGCGGTACGACTGGTCGACGGAGGCGATCAGCAGGGTGTCGGGGCCGGCCTGTACGGCGGTGGGCGAGGTGAACGTCTGGCGTCCGTCGGCGCGGGCGTCGCGGGCGGCCATGGCGCCGGGGATCGCGCTGGTGATGAGCAGCAGGGCCACGCCGAGGCCGACGCCCACGCCGGTCAGGAGGGTGCGGGTCCAGCCCTCGCGGCCGCCGCCGAAGGCGAAGCGGGTGCCGAGGCGCAGGTCGCGGGCCCAGACCTGGAGCGCGCTCTGTCCGCCGCGGCTCATACGGCGCGCTCCATGTCGCGGGACTTGCCGTCGCGGACGACGATCTCGCGGTCGGAGTACGCGGCCACGCGGGTCTCGTGCGTGACGAGGACGACGGCGGCGTTCGTGGACCGGGCGGCCTCGGTGAGCAGTTGCATCACCAGCTCGCCGTTGAGGGAGTCCAGGGCCCCGGTGGGCTCGTCGGCGAAGATCAGCCGGGGGCTGGTGACGAGGGACCGGGCGACGGCCACGCGCTGGCCCTGGCCGCCGGACACCTCGCCGGGGCGCTTGCGGTCGAGGTCCTCGACCTGGAGCCGCTCCATCCAGTCCAGGGCGGTGCGTTCGGCCTCCTTGCGCTTGACTCCGGCGAGGCGCAGCGGCAGGGCGACGTTCTCGACGCAGGTCAACTCGGGGACGAGCTGGCCGAACTGGAAGACGAAGCCGAACTCGCCGCGGCGCAGGGCGCTGCGCTCGGTGTCGTTCATGGCGGAGAGCTCGCGGCCGGCGTAGGTGATGGTGCCGGAGTCGGGGGTGACGATGCCCGCGAGGCAGTGCAGCAGGGTGGACTTGCCGGAGCCGGAGGGCCCCATGACGGCGACCACCTCGCCGGCGTGGATGGAGAAGTCGGCTCCGTCCAGGGCGTTGGTGGGGCCGTAGGCCTTACGGAGCTGCGTGGCGCTGAGCAGAGTGCCGGCCGGGGTCATCGTCGTATCTCCTGGGCGAGCTGGTCGAGGCGGGCCGCGGTGAGTTCGAGCCACCGCAGGTCGGCTTCGAGGTGGAACAGGGCGTGGTCGCAGACCAGCTGGTCCGCGAGGTCCCCCTTGCGCTTGCGCTGGGTGAGGATGCGCATCAGGCGCAGGTGCTCGGAGCGCTGGCTGTCCAGCAGCTCCTGGGCGCTGCGGCCGGTCAGGAGGGCGAGCACGACCTTGGTGTAGAGCGTGGTCTGGAGGTACGGCTCGGGCTTCTCGGGCTGGGCGAGCCAGGCCTCGACGTCGGTGATCCCGGCGTCGGTGATGGCGTACCGCTTGCGTTCGGGGCCGCCGCCGCTCTCCAGTCCGTCGACCTCGACGAGGCCGTTCTTCAGGAGTCGGGACATGGTCGAGTAGACCTGCCCGTAGGCGAGCGGGCGGTCGTGCCCGAATCTCTCGTCGAAGGCGCGCTTGAGGTCGTAACCGTGGCGGGGGCCGGCCTCGAGGAGACCGAGCAGCGTGTGACCGATGGGACCGATGGACATGGCTTCGACTGTACATGCGGTGTATACCCTCGCTGTATACGCGCGGTGTATAGCTGGCGGGGTGGATGATGTTTCCGCAGGTCGGAGGGGGTTTTCGCGGATTGAAAAAGACCCCTGAGGCGAGATGCCTCAGGGGTCCGCGGGGTGTGCGGCGGTCAGTCGGAAGGCTTCGGCGGGCGGCCGCGGGGCCGGATGGGAGCCGCCGTGCCGGGCAGCCGGCCGGCCTCGGACAGGGCGCGGCGGAGCAGGAACTCGATCTGCGCGTTGGCGCTGCGCAGCTCCTCGCCCGCCCACCGCGCGAGCGCGTCGTGCACCTGGGGATCGAGCCGCAGCAGCACCTGCTTGCGGGCCTGGCGGGCCCGCTTCGGCCCGGCCTCGGGTTCGGGCTCCGCGCCCTCCCCGGCCTCCGTGCCGCTGCCGCCGCCGTCGGGGCTCACTGGTAGAGGGTGCCCGTGTTGAGGACGGGCTGGGCCGCGCGGTCCCCGCACAGGACCACCATCAGGTTGGACACCATCGCCGCCTTCCGTTCCGGGTCGAGGTCCACGATCTCCTGCTCCGCGAGGCGGGTCAGGGCGAGCTCGACCATACCGACCGCGCCCTCGACGATCTGCTTGCGGGCCGCGACGATGGCGCCCGCCTGCTGGCGCTGGAGCATCGCGGAGGCGATCTCCGGGGCGTACGCGAGGTGCGTGAAGCGGGACTCGATGATCTGGACGCCGGCCGCCTCGACCCGGGCGGCCAGTTCGGCGGTCAGCTTCTCGGTGATCTCCTCGGCGTTGCCGCGCAGCGACAGGCCGCCGTCCTCGTGGGCGTCGTAGGGGTACTCGATCGCGATGTGGCGGACGGCCGTCTCGGTCTGGGTCTCGACGAACTCCGTGAAGTCGTCGACCTCGAAGACGGCGCGCGCCGTGTCCTCGACCCGCCACACCACGACGGCCGCCAGCTCGATCGGGTTGCCGTAGGCGTCGTTGACCTTCATGACGGGCGTCTCGTGGTTGCGCACCCGGGTGGACAGGGGGCGGCGGGAGGTCAGCGGGTTGACCCAGCGCAGTCCGTCGGTGCGGACCGTGCCGCGGTAGCGGCCGAAGAGCTGGACCACGCGGGCCTCGCCCGGGGCGACGGTGTTCAGCCCGCTCATGGCGACGACGGCGGCGATGGTCAGGAGGACGCCGCAGGCGATCAGGCCGGCCTTGGCGCCGTCGGTGGAGGCCGTCGCGCCGGTGAAGACCAGGCCCACTCCGGCCAGCACTCCCGCCAGTCCGAGCAGCAGTGCGAGCCCGCCGCCGACGCTCCGCGCGGGGAACTCCCGTACGCCCGCTTCGGCGACGCCCTTGTTCTCTGTCATGGTCTGCCCCGTTTCCTTCGGTGGCCGCCGGTCGGGCGCCCTATCAAAGTGATATCACTTTTCGGCGCCCAGTGACAGCTCCCGGCAACCTCGCGGCCTTTCCGTGCGTCGGTTCCGTATGAGTGGGTGCTGATTCTCACGTCCGAATTGACCGGTATTGGTGTTGGTTGGCCATCCTTTGTCACAACCTGCGGTGTTAGCTTTCTGAGCTGACGTCGGGGGGTAATCGAGCGGAGCGGGAGCGATGGGCCGAGCAGAAGCGCGAAAGTCGCAGCAGCAGCGCGGTGCGCGACGAGCGCCGCGCGGGCGCGCCAAGGGCAAGGGCGGGAAGCCGGGCAAACGGACCGGCATACGCCGGTTCTTCACCTGGAAGAAGATCCTCGGAACCTTCTTCGGAGCGATCCTGCTCGGCATGGCGGCCCTGGTCGGCCTCTACTTCTACGTGGACGCGCCGAACCCCAACGCCAACGCGCTCAAAGAGACGAACATCTACAAGTACGCCGACGGTTCGGTCATGACCCGCGACACCAGCGACGGCATGCTCAACCGCCAGATCGTGCCGATCGACAAGATCCCCGCGGACGTGCAGACGGCCTTCATCGCGATCGAGAACAAGTCCTTCTACGAGGACCGCGGCATCGACTTCAAGGGCATCGCCCGAGGCCTGTTCAACACGGTCACCGGCAAGGGCAAGGCCGGCGGCTCGACCATCACCCAGCAGTACGTCAAGAACTTCTACCTGACCCAGGACCAGACGGCGACCCGCAAGCTGAAGGAGATGGTCATCTCCCTCAAGGTCGACCGGAAGATGGAGAAGCCCGAGATCCTCGCGGGCTATCTGAACACCAACTTCTACGGGCGGGGCGCCTACGGCATCCAGGCCGCGGCCCAGGCCTACTACGGCGTGGACGCCGACAAGCTGACCCTGGAACAGGGCGCGTACCTCGCAGCGGTCCTCCAGGCCCCCAGCCAGTACGACTGGGCGACGGCCGGCCCGAACGGCAAGCGCCTCGTCATGGTCCGCTTCAACGGCGTCCTCGACAACATGGTCGAGATGGGCAAGCTGGACCCGGCCAAGCGCAAGGACATGAAGTTCCAGGAGCCGATCAAGCCCAAGCCCGCCCCCGGCATGGAGGGCCAGAAGGGCTACCTGGTCCAGGCCGCGGACGAGGAGCTCAAGAAGCAGACCGGCATGACCGACGCCCAGCTCAAGGCCGGCGGCTGGGAGATCACCCTCTCCATCGACCCGAAGAAGCAGGCCGCCCTGGAGTCCGCCGTCCAGGACGAGCTGGAATCCAAGCTCGACCGCAAGGGCCGCCCGGTCGACGCCGCCGTCCAGGCGGGCGCCACCTCCGTGGACCCCAAGACCGGCGCGATCCTCGCGATGTACGGCGGCACGGGGCAGAGCGAGCAGTGGGCCAGCAACGCCCTGCGCAAGGACTTCCAGCCCGGATCGACCTTCAAGCCCGTCGTGCTCGCCTCCGCCCTGGAGAACAAGGCGACCACGCAGGACGGCAAGCCGATCAACCCCAACACCCTCTACGACGGCACCAGCAAGCGCCCCGTGGTCGGCAGCGACACCCCGTTCAACCCGCAGAACCAGGACGACCACGACTTCGGCACCCCGATGATGACGGTGCAGGACGCCACCAACTCCTCGGTGAACTCCGTGTACGCCCAGATGATCGTGGACGTCGGACCGAAGAACGCGAAGACCACCGCGCTCGCCCTCGGCATGCACGACCGCGACGGCTGGCCCGAGGACCGGCCGGCCATGTCGCTCGGCACCATGAGCGCCGACACCGCGGAGATGGCCGGGGTCTACGCCACCCTCGACAACCACGGCAAGAAGGTCACGCCGACCATCATCAAGTCCGCCGTGCACAAGGACCGCGAGTACAAGCCGGTCCAGGGCGTCGGCGGCCAGGCCATCAGCCGCAAGACCGCCGACACCGTCACCAAGGTGCTCACCGGCGTGGTCGAGGACGGCTCCGGCCGGGCCGTGAAGAGCTCGGCCTACGAGGCCGCCGGCAAGACCGGCACCACCGAGAAGAACGTGGCCGCCTGGTTCACCGGGTACACCCCGGAACTGGTCACCGTCGTCGCGATGTTCGGTGACGAGCCCGGCACCCACACCCAGACCTCGCTGACCGGCACCGCCGGCGGCGGCCGCGCGGGCGGCTCCAGCTTCCCGGCGGCGATCTGGAAGCAGTACACGCTCGCCGCCCTCAAGGGCGTGGACACCGACTCCTTCTCCCTGGACGACGCGGACATGGGCAAGGCCCAGACGCCGACCGGCAGCGGCTCCGCGTCGACCACGCCGAGCCAGACCACAAGCACCCCGCCGCCGGCCGGCAACACGCCGCCGACCCCGACGCCCACACCGACTCCGACGCCGCCGACGCCCACCCCGACGCCGTCGAAGCCGACGCCCACCCCCACGCCGCCGAAGCCGACGCCCACCCCGCCGAAGCCGACCCCGACGCCGCCGGCCCCGCCGGTGGACGTCCCGTAGGCGCGCAGCAGCGTAGGACCGCAGGACCCGGAAACACCACCGCCCCGCAGGCAGCGAGCCGCGGGGCGGTGGTGTGTGCCGTGGCGGCTCCCGGTCAGTGGTGCTCGGGCGTCCCCGGCAGCTGGAGCTCGAACCAGACCACCTTGCCGCTGCTGAGCCGGGTGGCACCCCAGCGGCGGGCCATCCGGTTGACCAGGAACAGGCCGCGGCCGCCCTCGTCGTCGTCCCGCGCCCGGCGCTGGCGCGGCAGCTGCGGGGAATCGTCGCCGACCTCGCAGCGCAGCACGTCCGTCTTCAGCAGGCGCAGCGTGACGGGCCGCTCGGCGTACCGCACGGCATTGGTCACCACCTCGCTCACCAGCAGCTCCAGCGAGTCCTGGAGCTCCTCCAGCCCCCAGCGGCTCAGCGCGCGGCGGGCGAACCGGCGGGCCCGGCCCGGAGCGGTCTCCTCCGGGTCCAGGAACCAGTAGGCGACGTCACTGGGCGCGATCCCGTCGAACCGGGCCGCGAGCAGCGCGATGTCGTCGTCCCGGTCCCCGGGGCCCAGCATGTCCAGGATGTCGTCGCACAGGGCCTCCAGCGGCGGCGGGTGGTCCAGGCCCGTCAGCTGCGCGGTGGTCGCCAGGCGCTCGCGCAGCTGCTCGATGCCGGTCCACACGTCGCGCAGCCGGGACTCGACCAGCCCGTCGGTGTACAGCACGAGGGTGGCCCCGGCCGGGGCGTCGAGCTCCACGGCCTCGAAGTCCACGCCGCCGACGCCGATGGGGGCGCCGGGGGGTACGCGCAGCACCTCGGCGCGGCCGCCCAGGTGCAGGAGGACCGGCGGCGGGTGGCCGGCGTTGGCGATGGTGATCCGGTGCGAGACGGGGTCGTAGACGGCGTAGAGGCAGGTGGCCATCCGGTCGGAGCCCAGGCGCTGCGCCTGCTCGTCCAGGTGGTGCAGGACCTCGGCGGGCGGCAGGTCGAGCTGCGCCAGCGTCTGGGCCGTCGTACGGAGCTGTCCCATGATCGCGGCGGAGGTCATGGAGTGGCCCATGACGTCGCCGACGACGAGTGCGACCCGGCTGCCGGGCAGGGGTATGGCGTCGTACCAGTCCCCGCCGACCCGGGCGGTCTCGGCGGCGGGCAGGTAGCGGCTGGCGAGCCGGACCCCGGTGGGCTGGGGGAGGCTGTCGGGCAGCATCGTGCGCTGGAGCTCGTCGGCGATGTACGCCTCGCGCCCGTAGAGCACGGCCTTGTCGATGCCGAGCGCGGTGTGGGTGGCCAGCTGCGCGGCGACCAGCAGGTCGTTCGTCTCGAAGGCCGGCCGCTCGGGGGTGCGCAGGAACACCGCCGCGCCGATCACGCGGCGGCGGCCCCGCAGCGGCGCGAGGATGGCCCGCTGGCC
Source organism: Streptomyces sp. NBC_00503 (assembly GCF_036346895.1). Classification (NCBI taxonomy): domain Bacteria; kingdom Bacillati; phylum Actinomycetota; class Actinomycetes; order Kitasatosporales; family Streptomycetaceae; genus Streptomyces; species Streptomyces sp. NBC_00503. The sequence continues at coordinate 5,140,527 of NZ_CP107855.1, forward strand.
GCGCGGTACGGGGTGGTCCGCGCCCAGCAGCTCCGGCAGCGCGGCGCGGGCGGCGGCGGAGGATCCGAAGACGGGGCGGACGCCGCGCAGCACCTCGGCCAGCGCCCCGCCGGGGCGGATCTCGCAGAGCTCGGCGGCGGGCAGGTCACCCTGCGGGCCGACCAGGGCGAGCTGGCTGAAGTCGAGCTCGCCGTCCGGGGTGGCGCCGAAGGTGCCGCCGCCCGTTCCGGAGCCGGCGGCGCTGGTGCCGGTTCCGGTGAACTCGTCGATCGGCCGGAGCCGGTCGGTGCGACGGAGCCTTAAAACGACCGGGCCGACGGGGCGTTCGTCGCCCACGGGGAGGGGGTCGCGCAGGTAGACGAGGATGGCGTCGGAGAAGGTGGGCACGGTGGCCCGGCACAGCCCGAGCACGATCTCGTCGAGGTCGATGCCGCGCGCGATCCGCCGGGTGGCGGCCCCGACGAAGCGCAGCCGGTCCCCTTCGCGGCGCGCGATGGCCTCGGGGCCGTTGCCCTGGACGGGCGCGGAACCGGACCCGCCACTGCCCTGGCCGGGCGCGGAACCGGCTCGGCCGGCGCTCGCGGCGGAGCTGCCCGCCGTCGCGATGCCGCGTGCGGCGTCACCGTCGGGGCCCGCCCCGGGGGCGGCTCCGGGCTCACCGGGGGTGGCGGCCCCGTCGCGCGGGCGCGCCGCATCGCGGGGGTGGGGGAAGTCGGAGGCCTGGATCTGGGCATGCGTGCGTACGGCCTCGGCCGCCGGGACCTGGGCTTTGCCGTGGCCCTGCTCCTCCGTAGGACCGCCGGAGGCACTCGGCTCGTCGGTCCGACCGCCGGAGGCAACCGGCTGCGAGCCCTCCTGAGAGGTGGGGTACTCCGTCACGCGTGGCATTCCGTCCGTTTGCGCTCGATGTGCGCTGCACTCAACTCGGTCAGTCGCGGTATACCCGCTCAGCGGCGGGGACACCATCAGCCCGTGGTTCCGGGTCCCGCTCGTTACCTCTCGTCGTGCGTCGGCCTCCGGTCAATCCACGCTCACCTGGCGTCATTTGCCGGAGAAAGACCGTACGGCACCCCTGCCGACGATCTGGCGGAGGACGATCCTACGATTGTCCCCCGGGGGCGCATCAAGGGTCTCATGAGGTCATATGCGCCGGAGTGCGGTCCCAGTCCTCGGGCAGTGCCGGCACTCCCCAGGCGGGGTCCGGCCGCCAATCCTGCCAGCCGTCGCAGAACGGCGGCCCCCAGGCCTTGATCAGCTCCACCGCGGCCCGCCCCGCGTCCTGGACCCGCCGGGCCTGCTCGCCGTCCATCAGACCCGACCGCTGGGCCTGCGCGAACTCGTCCTCGTCCCGCCATTTCCACGTGCGGTCCGGATATACGGAGATGTCGAGGAAGTGGTCCTCGGAGTCGACCCCGCCGGACCAGCGGGAGCGGGGCTCCTCAAGATTCACGTACCAGCTCTTGAAACGCCAGCCGTGTTCCCAGAACAGCCACACCGACCACGGTTCCCCGGGGCGCGCCAGCTTGAGGACGCCCGCCCCGAACCAGCGCGAGCGCACGGTGGTGCGCGGCGCGGTGTACCGGGTGGCGAGCGGCTCCTCGTGGACGGGGGTCCCGTCGGCGAGCACCGGCTTGACGCATTCGGTGCCCGGGGCCATCCACACGGCGAGGAGCTCGTCGGTGTCGCGCACCACGGTCACGGGCCGGCAGATGTGGACCCCGCCCTCGAGCCCGGGCGCGTGGTCGCGGTAGCGCCACAGGATCTGCTCACCGGGCAGCCAGTGCCCGCCCGGCGCGGAGTCCCGTTCCGGGCCCCGCGCTCTGCCGCCCCCGCGGCCTCCGTGACCTGTCATGCGGAGATCTTAGGGCTGGGGCCCGGAACCTGGCCGCCGGGCAGGTCGCCGAGGTGTCCGGGGACGGGAAACGACCGGATCCGGACCCCTGTGCGGATCCGGACCGGCTGGTTCAGGGGTGGGTCATCCGCAGGACGTCCAGGGCCTCGTCGAGCTGTTCGAGGGTGAGGTCGCCGCGTTCCACGTAGCCGGATTCCAGGACGACCTCGCGGATCGTCTTGCGCTCCGCCACGGACTTCTTGGCGACCTTGGCGGCCTCCTCGTAGCCGATCCAGCGGTTGAGCGGGGTCACCACGGAGGGCGAGGATTCGGCGTATTCCCTGGCCCGTGCCGTGTTGGCGGTGATTCCGTCGACGGTGCGGTCGGCCAGCAGGCGGCTGACGCTGCCGAGCAGGCGGATCGATTCGAGGATGTTGCGGGCCATCACGGGGAGCATCACGTTGAGCTCGAAGTTGCCCGCGGCGCCCGCGACCGCCACGGCGGTGTCGTTGCCCATCACCTGGGCGGCGACCATCAGGGCGGCCTCCGGGACCACCGGATTGACCTTCCCGGGCATGATCGAGGACCCGGGTTGAAGATCCGGCAGATTGATTTCGGCCAAACCGGTGCGCGGTCCGGAAGCCATCCAGCGCAGGTCGTTGCAGATCTTGGTGAGCGAGACGGCGACCGTACGGAGCATCCCGGAGGTTTCCACCAGCGCGTCCCGCGCGCCCTGGGCCTCGAAGTGGTTGCGGGCCTCGGTCAGTGGCAGTCCGGTCGCCGCGGCCACCTCGGCGATGACGGCGGCGGAGAAGCCGGGCGGGGTGTTGATCCCGGTGCCCACCGCCGTGCCGCCCAGCGGGAGTTCGGCCAGCCGGGGCAGCGCCGCCCGCAGCCGTTCGACGCCGTAGCGGAGCTGGACCGCGTACCCGCCGAACTCCTGGCCCAGGGTGACCGGGGTGGCGTCCATCAGGTGCGTCCGCCCGGCCTTGACCACCGCGAAGAACTCGGCGGCCTTGCGCTCCATCGCCTCGGCCAGGTGCTCCAGGGCGGGGATCAGCTCGCGGGTGACGGCGGCGGTGGCGGCGATGTGGATGGAGGACGGGAAGACGTCGTTGGAGCTCTGCGAGGCGTTGACGTGGTCGTTGGGGTGGACGGGGCGGCCGAGCCGCTCGGTGGCCAGGGTGGCGATCACCTCGTTGGCGTTCATGTTGGACGAGGTCCCGGAACCCGTCTGAAACACGTCGACGGGGAAGTGCTCGTCCCAGCGTCCCTCGGCGACCTCGGCGGCCGCCGAGGCGATCGCGGAGGCGATGTCCTCGTCGACCACGCCGAGCCGGGCGTTGACGGCGGCCGCCGCGGCCTTGATCCGGGCCAGCGCCTCGATGTGGGCGCGCTCCAGGCGCTGTCCCGAGATGGGGAAGTTCTCCACCGCGCGCTGGGTCTGAGCTCGCCATTTGGCGTCCGCCGGGACGAGTACCTCGCCCATCGAGTCGTGCTCGATCCGGAACCCGGCGGGGGGCTGCTGGGACTGCTGATTCTGGGTCATGTGTGGTGCCTCCTCAAAAAGTTGAGCAATTGTCTTGTTCGGACTGTTCCCAACTCGCTTACCGGCCAGTAAATACCGGGGGTAACACTGATATCCGGGAGGCGTTCATGGCACGTGCCCGTACACAATCCAGGCTCAGATCTACCTTCGCCGCCGGCGCGGCGGTCGCGGCCGTCCTCGGCGGAGTCACCGCCATCACCCCCATGGCCCACGCGGCGACCGCCGCCGGGTCCTCGGCGACCCCCCTCTCGCCCGAACTGGAGGCCATCCGGGCGGCCGAGGCGACGAGCATCTACGGAGACTCCGCGATCCGCCCGCTCGCGGACCGCAAGACCGGCCTGATCTCGCTCGGCGACAGCGAGATCTCGGGCGAGGGCGTCGGCAACTACGACCCCGCCACCAACACCTCGGCCAACCAGTGCCACCGCTCGCCCGACTCGGCGATCCACCGCACCGGCATCCCGGCCGACTTCACCTTCAACGTGGCCTGCTCCGGCGGGTACACCGGCAACATCAGGATCGGCGGGAGCAAGCAGTACCCCGACGAGCTGGTCCAGAGCGACAACCTCGCCATCAAGGCCCGCAACACCAAGATCAAAATGGTGCTGCTGGTCGCCGGGGCCAACGACGACCTGCAGTTCGGCCCGGTCATGACCGACTGTGTCACACGCTGGGTGCTCAGCCAGGGCACCTGCGAGCCCAAGTACGGTCCGGGCTGGCAGGCGCGCGTCGACGGCCTCAAGCCCAAGGTGGAGTCGACGATCGCGGACCTCAAGACGGTCATGCGCGACGCCGGCTACGCGGACTCCGACTACAAGCTGGTCGTGATGGGCTACCCCAGCCCGATCGGCCCCGACTTCAACGACAACCCCGACTTCCCGGGCAAGCTCCCCGGAGGCTGCGCAGGCTACGACTCCGACGCCGCCTGGGGCCGCAACTACGCCGTGCCCACCTTCGAGAAGGGCATGCGCGCGGCCGCCCTCGCCGCGGGCGCGACCTACCTCGACAACTCGAGGCTCTTCAACGGCCACGAGGTCTGCATGGAGGACACCTGGGCCCGCGGCCTCTACCTGGACCTCGGGGACCACTTCCCGTGGGACGAGAACACCGCCCGCCAGTCCTTCCACCCGAACTACCGCGGCCACGGCGCCTTCGCGTCCTGCCTGACCCAGCTCTACACCTCCGGCCTGCGCGAGGCCTCCTGCGCCGACCCGGCCAGCACCGGCACCCCCGTCCTGCAGGCCGGGGCCTGGGACGACCTGTACAAGCCGCTCAAGAACGAGGCGACCGGCAACTGCCTCGACGCCAACGGCGGCTCCAGCGCCAACAACACCAAGATCATCGCCTGGGACTGCCACGGCGGCAGGAACCAGGGCTGGTGGTACGACTCCGCGCAGAAGTCGATCCACATCCAGCTGACCCAGGACCGCTGCCTCGACGCCCCCGCCGGCAACTACGGCAACGGGACCGCGCTGATCATCTGGAACTGCCACGGCGGCCCCAACCAGCAGTTCGTCCGTGACGGAGCCACCATCCGGCCCTCCGCCGCCCCGGGCATGTGCCTGACGGTGGCCGCCGCCCACGAGCCGCTGCGCCTGCAGACCTGCAACGGCTCGGCGAACCAGCGCTTCGTGTAGGACCCCTGTCCGGCCTGCACCTCGTCAGACCTGTAACCCCGTCAGATCAGCCCCCCGCATCCGGCCGGCGCACCCCGGCCGGATGTTCACCTGATTTCTCCTGGGACGCACAGGGCTCCAGCCCAGGGAGGAATGGGTCCTTGATTTGGGCCGCGTAGCGGCGGAGCGCGCTGCACATCCACTGCGAGCTGCGCTTTCCTGGATTGTCAGTGGTCCCGTTTAGGTTGATCGAGTGACGACAGCGCAGATGGCCGCCGAGGATGCCGGGCATGCCCGGTACACCTACCGGCTTCGCGTGTCGTCCACCGCTCGTGCCGCTCTGGAAGCGGAGTGGGCGCGGTGCCGGTGGGTCTGGAACGAGTGCTGCGCCCGGTCCAAGAAGGCGCATGCCGAGGAGGAGAAGTGCGGTCCGGCCCGGCTGGACAAGATGCTGACCGGGGCCCGCAGCGTGAACGGGTGGCTGCGTGAGGGCAGCAGCGTTCCGCAGCAGCAGCTCATCCGGGACTTCGGCAAGTCCCGCGCCAAGGCGCTCAAGGACATCAAGGCCCGGCTGCCGATGCGGCAGCGGGCCGGGATGCCGAAGTACAAGAAGAAGCACCAGGCCGACCTAAGCCTCAACTACACGCAGCGCGGCTTCCGGATCAAGGGCGGCCGCCTGCGACTGGCGGGCGGCATCGCCGTAACGGTGGTGTGGTCGCGCGATCTCCCGGCGGACCCGTCCTCGGTGCGGATCCACCGCGACAGTCTCGGCCACTGGTACGCGTCCTTCGTCGTCCCCGCCGAAGTGCGGCCGCTCCTGGAGACGGGTGCGGTGATCGGGATCGACTGGGGTGTGAAGGAGACAGCGACCACGACCAGCGACGCCCACGACCTTCCCCACGCGCAGCACGGGAAGAAGGCTGCCGCCGGGCTTGCCCGCTACCAGCGGATGATGGCCCGGCGCAGGCCCCCGAAGGGCAAGGCCGGATCTAGGGGCTACCGGCAGGCGAAGCGGCAGACAGCGAAACTCCACCAGAAGATTGCACGCCAGCGTGAGGACACGGGTCGCAAATGGGCCAAGTCGGTGGTCCGGGATCACGACCGGCTCGCCGTCGAGGACTTCCGGCCGAAGTTCCTCGCCAAGTCCACCATGGCGAAGAAGGCAGCCGACGCGGCGATCGGCGCCACCAAACGGGCACTGATCCACATGGCCCGCAAACACGGCCGCGAACTCCACCTTGTCCACCCCGCGCACACCACCATGGACTGCGCACAATGCGGAGCGAGAACCAAGCACGCACTACCACTCTCGACACGTACCTACACCTGCACCGCGTGCGGAGCCGTGTCCCCACGGGACAAGAACTCCGCACACGTCATGCTGGTCCGGGCTGGTCTCAACCCGGCTGGTGCTGATCTTGTAAGACCTGGGGTCGGGGCAGGAGGAGTTACCGGGATTCGAGCTGCTTCCGTACCGCCCGGGGCCGGTTGGTGATGATCGTGTCCACGCCCAGGTCCAGGCACAGTTCCACGTCCGCCGGCTCGTCCACCGTCCACACCCGCACCGACAGCCCCTTGGCCTTCAGCCGGCCCACCAGTCCCGGGTCCCGGCGGACGAGGTCGATGCCCGGACCCGCGTGGGTGGCGTACGGGGGCCTCACCGGGCGGAGCCTGCGCTCCATCAGGTACACGGCCGGCAGGCCCGGGGCGAGGCGGTGCATCCGGGTCAGCGCGGCCCGCGAGAAGCTCATCACCTCGACGCGGCCGGCGGAGCCGTCGGCGAGGCCGTGCTCGCGCAGCACCCGTACGAGCTCGGCCTCCAGCCGGCCGCCCGCCCGGGTCGGATGCTTCGTCTCGACGGCGAGCCCGACGGGGTACGGCGCGGCCAGCGCCTCACGGAGCAGGTCCTCGAAGAGCAGCACCGGGGCCCCGGCGTGCGCGGCCCCCTTCCAGGCGCCGAAGTCGAGGCCGCGCAGCTCCTCGTAGGTCATCTCGGAGACGACCCCGCGCCCGTCGGAGGTCCGCTCGATCCGCCGGTCGTGCACGCACACCAGCCGCTGGTCGGCGGTCAGCCGCACGTCGCACTCGAGCGCGTCGGCCCCGTCGGCGATGGCCTGCCGATAGGCGGCCAGGGTGTGCTCGGGGTGCTCGTGGGAGGCCCCGCGATGAGCGATGACCCGCGTGCCGCGGGCCGTGGTGAGGGAGGAGGTCGTCACAGCCATACGGAAATCCTTGCAAACCGGGGTGAACGCGCAGGCGCGGGGTCGTGTCCCCGACGTTAACTGGATGCGGTCCCCCTCCGGGGCAGGGCAGGGTGGCGCCATGCCGGATCCGACGACGTTGACCCTGTACTGCGAGCCCTGCCCGCGCTGCGCCCTGCACGCCTGGCAGCGGATCGAGCGGGGCCGACTGCTGTGGACGTCCGAGTGGAGATGTGACACCTGCGGCTTTGGCGCCCCCGAGCCGTGGAACCGCAGCGAAGGGCAGGGCCGGCCTCCCGAGGAGGTCCGCGCGGCTCTGGTGGTGGCCGAGGGCACGGTCCTGCTCCGTGTGGGCGGTGCGGGCGGTGCGGGCCTGAGACTCCTTCGCGATGCCCTCGGGCTGACGATGCAAGAGCTCCTCACAGCCGTCCGCGACGGCTACGACGCCACCCCCGTGGAGGCCCGGTTCCTGACGGGGCTGCTCAGCGGGGCTGGGTAGTCAAGGGGGCCGAGGTGACCTTGAAGCCGCCCTGGACGACCTCGGTGAAGGGGGCCGGGGCCATGCAGGTGCCGACCGTGGCCTGGGTGGCCGTGAGGTCGGGGTGTACGTCGAGGTTGGCCACGCCCCAGGAGAAGCCCACGCGGTCGGGCTCGCCGTGGCGGCCGTCCTGGACGCTGATGCCGATCCGCATGCCCTCCCAGCCGACGTTCGAGGTCTCGACCACCGCGGTCAGCGTGGCCGTCCCCCCACCGGTGACCAGGCAGTCCACCTTCGCGCGGGAGACGGCGGCGAAGTCCGACCCGTGGACGCCGTGGTGGACGGTCACCCAGCCGCTGGCGTCCGTCGGCAGGCCCTTCTCGGCGTTCTCGAGCTTGAGGGGTTGGCTCCAGGGGTCCCCGTCGGCGTCGACCGTGAAGCGGATGTCGTCCTTGGGGGAGAAGGGGTAGAACACCTTGCCCGCGCCGTGCACGGAGGCGGGCTTCGGGGCCGACGGCGCCGCCGGGGCGGGGGCCGCCCCGATCAGGGTGGCGAGGAGCGCGGCGGATCCGGCGAGGGCGAGGGCGAGGGTGCGGGTGCGGTTATTCATGGTGAACTCCCCTTGGGCATCGGCTGTTCGGGTGTGGGAACAGCCTCGCCGGGAGCCCGCCCGTGATCCATCTGCCGATCGGCGGACATGCGAGAGGGCCCCTCCGCCGATCGGCGGAGGGGCCCTCGGGCCAGTCTGTTACAGACCCGGGCCGCGGACCGGGATGTGGGTGAACGTCGGCTCCGGGGCAGGGTTCTGGAAGAAGTCGTTGCCCTTGTCGTCGACCACGATGAAGGCCGGGAAGTCCTCGACCTCGATCTTCCAGACCGCCTCCATGCCGAGCTCCTCGTACTCCAGGACCTCGACCTTCTTGATGCAGTCCTGGGCCAGACGGGCGGCCGGGCCGCCGATGGAGCCGAGGTAGAAGCCGCCGTGCGCGGCGCACGCGTCCGTCACCTGCTGGGAACGGTTGCCCTTGGCCAGCATGACCTTGGAGCCGCCCGCCGCCTGGAACTGCTCCACGTAGGAGTCCATGCGGCCGGCCGTGGTCGGGCCGAAGGAGCCGGAGGCGTAGCCCTCGGGGGTCTTCGCGGGGCCCGCGTAGTAGACCGGGTGGTCCTTGAGGTACTGCGGCATCTCGGCGCCCGAGTCGAGGAGTTCCTTGATCTTGGCGTGCGCGATGTCGCGGGCCACGACCAGCGGGCCGGTCAGGGACAGGCGGGTCTTGACCGGGTGCTTGGTCAGGGTCGCGAGGATCTCGTCCATCGGCTGGTTCAGGTCGATGGAGACGACGTCCGCGGAGTCGTTCAGGTGCTCGTCGGTGGTCTCCGGGAGGAAGCGGGCCGGGTCGCGCTCCAGCTGCTCCAGGAAGACGCCCTCGGCGGTGATCTTCGCGGTGGCCTGGCGGTCCGCCGAGCAGGAGACCGCGATGGCGACCGGGAGGGAGGCGCCGTGGCGGGGGAGGCGGACCACGCGGACGTCGTGGCAGAAGTACTTGCCGCCGAACTGCGCGCCGATGCCGATCCGCTGGGTCAGCTCGAAGACCTGCTGCTCCAGGGCCTCGTCGCGGAAGCCGTGGCCCAGCGCGGAGCCCTCGGTGGGCAGCTCGTCCAGGTAGTGGGCGGAGGCGTACTTCGCGGTCTTGAGTGCGTGCTCGGCCGAGGTGCCGCCGACCACGATCGCCAGGTGGTACGGCGGGCAGGCCGCGGTGCCCAGCGAACGGATCTTCTCCTCCAGGAACTTCATCATGGAGGCCTCGTTGAGGACCGCCTTGGTCTCCTGGTAGAGGAAGGACTTGTTGGCGGAGCCGCCGCCCTTGGCCATGAAGAGGAACTTGTACGCGCCGCCGTCGGTGGCGTACAGCTCGATCTGCGCGGGCAGGTTCGAGCCGGTGTTCTTCTCCTCCCACATGGTGATCGGGGCCATCTGCGAGTAGCGCAGGTTCAGGCGGGTGTACGCGTCGTAGATGCCGCGCGAGAGCGCCGCCTCGTCACCGCCCTCGGTGAGGACGTTCTGGCCGCGCTTGCCCATCACGATCGCCGTGCCCGTGTCCTGGCACATCGGCAGGACGCCGGCCGCCGCGATGTTCGCGTTCTTGAGCAGGTCCAGCGCCACGAACTTGTCGTTCGCGCTGGCCTCGGGGTCGTCGATGATGCGGCGCAGCTGCGCGAGGTGCGCGGGGCGCAGGAAGTGCTGGATGTCGTGGATCGCCTCTTCGGCGAGCTTGCGCAGCGCCTCCGGCTCGACCTTGAGGAACGTACGGCCGTCGGCCTCGAAGGTCGAGACGCCCTCCGCGGTCACCAGCCGGTAGGGGGTGTTGTCCTCGCCCAGGGGCAGCAGGTCGGTGTACGCAAACTCTGGCATGACGGCAGTCATTCCCTCACTCGGCAGACGGCGCTGGCGACCAATTGGCAGCGCGGTATCCAGCGTAGGACCTCCGCCGGGACGTTTGTCTGTGAGGTAAGGCTCACTGGGCACCGGCCGAGGAGTATCGCGATCTATCGTGTCTCGCTATGCTGGGTGGTGTGGACCTGGAAAAGCACCCCTCCGCCCCCGCGCCCGCCCCTGCCGGACTGCGCGCCTCCGACGCCGACCGGGACCGGATCGCGCAGATCCTCGCCGACGCCCTCGCCGAGGGCCGGCTGACCTCCGAAGAGCACTCCGACCGCCTGGACTCGCTGTACGAGCTGAAGACGGTCGGCGAGCTGGACGTACTCGTACGGGACCTGCCCGCGCCCGGCGCCGCCGCCGGGCAGCAGCCCCCGTACGCCGCCGCGGGGTACGCGGGGCCGCAGCAGCTGACGGAACTCCCCGCCGAGACCCTCGTCGCGGTGTTCAGCAGCTCCTCCCGCAAGGGCCGCTGGCGGCCGGGCGCGAACACCCGCGCCGTCTCCGTCCTCGGCGACATCACCATCGACCTCACCGAGGCCGTCTTCCAGCAGCAGGTCACCGAGATCAACGTGACCTGCGTCCTCGGCAACGTCGAGATCCTGGTCCCGGAGAACGTCACGCTGCGCGGCTACGGCAGCGGGGTCCTCGGCAACCTCGAGGTGCACGGCGAGGGCCGGGGCGGCGAAGCCGACCCGCAGGCCCCCGTCGTGATCGTCCGCGGCTTCGCCCTGCTGGGCAACATCGAGGCGCGGCACAAGCGGGGCGCCCGCCTGGTGGACCTGGCGCGGGGGCTCGGCAAGCGGGCCGGGGACGAGGGAGAGACGACCTAGGCCGTCGCCGTAGGGGCTCCCGGGAGCCCGTGGGCGCCGTCGGGTTTCGGTCGAACCGTCCGGATCGGCGGCACTGGGTGCATAGGGGCGCGCACAGCGGGTAGGGACAGGTGCATCGTCTCTCGCTCGCGTATACGTCGTCAGGAGTAGACCGTGCCGCATCCGCCGCGCCAGTCCCTGCAGGTAGCCGCCGTCCAGACTCTTCGGGGGCGGCCGACGGCGGCCGTACCGAAGCCGCGGGTGCCGGCCAGGGAAGAGGACGGGCCATGGCACGCGGACGCGGTGTGCCGGCGCGACGAGGCCGGGCTGTTCTTCGCCCCCTCCAAGGAGCCGACCGCGGCCCGGCTGTCCCGCGAGGACGCCGCCAAGCGGGTCTGTGCCCGCTGCCCCGTGATGGTCGCCTGCCGGGAGCACGCACTGCTCCAGCCCGAGCCCTACGGGGTCTGGGGCGGGCTCACCGCCGCCGAGCGCCGGGTGGTGCTGGCGCGGCGCCGCCGCCGGGCGGGGGAGCTGCGCGAAGCCTCGTAGGCGGACGGGCGGGCTGAGGACACACGACAAGGGGCGCTCCCGCCGCACGCGGGAGCGCCCCTTCCTGCCGTGCCGTGCCGCGCCCTGCCCCGGGGCGCAGCGCCGTTTGCGGCCCCGGTCCTACTGGGCGCGGTCGAAGTCGATCGCGCTGTACGCGCGGAGCTTCGAGAGCCGGTGGGTGGAGTCGATCTGGCGGATCGTGCCCGACTTCGAGCGCATGACCAGCGAGGAGGTCGTGGCGGTCTCGGAGCGGTAGTGGACGCCGCGCAGCAGCTCGCCGTCCGTGATGCCGGTCGCGACGAAGAAGACGTTCTCGCCGGAGACCAGGTCGTTGGTGTGCAGGACGCGGTCCAGGTCGTGGCCCGCGGCGATGGCCTTCTGGCGCTCGTCCTCGTCCTTGGGCCACAGCTTGCCCTGGATGGTGCCGCCCAGGCACTTGATGGCGCAGGCCGAGATGATGCCCTCGGGGGTGCCGCCGATGCCCAGGAGCAGGTCGACGCCGGTGCCCTCGCGGACCGCCATGACCGAGCCGGCGACATCGCCGTCGGAGATGAACTTGATGCGCGCGCCGGTCTCGCGGATCTCCTTGACGATGCCCTCGTGACGGGGGCGGTCGAGGATGACCACGGTGACGTCTTCCACGGCCATGTTCTTGGCCTTGGCGACGCGGCGGATGTTGACGGACGCCGGGGCGTTGATGTCGACGAAGTCGGCGGCCTCGGGACCGGTGACCAGCTTCTCCATGTAGAACACCGCGGACGGGTCGAACATGGTGCCGCGGTCGGCGGCGGCCAGGACGGCGATGGCGTTCGGCATGCCCTTGGCGTTCAGGGTGGTGCCGTCGATCGGGTCCACGGCGATGTCGACCTCGGCACCGGTGCCGTCACCGACCCGCTCGCCGTTGAAGAGCATCGGGGCTTCGTCCTTCTCGCCCTCGCCGATGACGACGACGCCGTTCATCGAAACGGTGGAGATCAGGGTGCGCATGGCGTTGACCGCGGCGCCGTCGGCGCCGAGCTTGTCGCCGCGCCCGACCCAGCGGCCCGCGGCCATGGCGGCGGCCTCGGTGACCCGGACGAGCTCCAGTGCGAGGTTGCGGTCGGGTGCCTCCGGAGAGACTTCGAGCTGAGGCGGCAGGTTGTGCTCGGTCATCGGAGCGCACCTTTCTGTACGGCGACGGCCGGGAGTGAGGGTCCCTGGACTCTATCGGTACGTCGACATATTGAGCAGACCGGGTCACGTATGAGCGGTATATCGGTCAGCCGTTTGTCCTGAGCGGACATCTTGCGCCCCCTGCGGGACGCGACACGGACCCCGGCGGTGATCGCCGCGGGCGATGCGGGACCATGGTCCGGTGGCAGGTATGAAAGGCAAGCAGACGATTCGGGACATGGTCCTCTCGTTGGTGGTGATCGGTCTCGTCGTGGGCGGGATCTACATCTTCATCCCACATGACGAGAAAGCCGATCCGACGCGGGTGATCGACTACCGCGTCGAGAAGCTCACGGCCCGGCGTGCGGCCCCGTACCCGGTGGCGGCCCCCGTCGGGCTGCCGCAGGAGTGGCGGGCGACCTCGGTGACGTACGACGGGAAGGAAGCCAGCTCCTGGCACCTGGGCTTCCTGGATCCGCAGAAGCAGTACGTGGCGATCGAGCAGTCGACGGACACCACGGCGGGCTACATCGGCAAGGTGACGCGCAAGGCGGCGGCCACCGGGCAGACGCAGCAGGTCGGCGACCGGACCTGGGAGCGCTGGGACGGCGAGAAGTACGACGCCCTCGTACGCCGCGAACAGGGCTACGTCACCGTGGTGACGGGCACGGCCTCCTTCGAGGACCTCGGAGTGATGGCCGCAGCCCTGGAATTCAAGCAGGGCCCCGAACAGCCGCAGCAGTAGCGGCAGGGCGCGGCGCAGGTACGCGAAAGGCCGCGTGCTCCGGAGATTTCCGGGGTACGCGGCCTTTGTCGTCGGCGGCTCGGGCCCGGGGGGTCGGGCCGGCTCGGACGGTTGCTCGGGGTCAGACGGTCGTGATGACCTGGTCGAAGTCCAGGCGGGGGGAGCGGGGGAACCAGGCGTCCTCGCCCGGCTTGCCGATGTTGATGACCATCAGCGGGGTGTGGTCGCCGTCCAGGAACTCCTTCTCGACGCCGGCGAAGTCCAGGCCGGTCATCGGGCCGGCGGCCAGGCCGGCGGCGCGGATGCCCAGGATGAAGTAGGCGGCCTGCAGCGAGGCGTTGACCAGCGCGGACTGCTCGCGGACCGGACGCTGGGAGAAGAACATGTCCTTGGCCTGCGGGAAGTGCGGGAGCAGCTGCGGGAGCTCCTCGTGGAACTCGTTGTCCGCGGACAGGATCGCCACCAGCGGGGCGGCCAGGGTCTTGGCCTGGTTGCCCTCGGCCAGGTGCTTCACCAGGCGCTCGCGGGCCTCGGGGGAGCGGACCAGGGTGATGCGCAGCGGGGTCTGGTTGAAGGCGGTCGGGCCGAACTTCACCAGGTCGTAGATGGCCTGGATCTGCTCGTCGGTCACCGGCTCGTCGGAGAACGTGTTGGCGGTGCGCGCCTCACGGAAGAGGAGGTCCTGAGCGGCGGCGTCGAGAACGAGAGACATCGGAAAGCCTTCTTCTGTACGGAAATGCGAAGCGATGTCCCGACTCTACGACGGAGATAGATGAAAATTCAACTAAACCGGGGTGGAGGTGAGCGAGGTCACTCCCGGGTCACCGCCCGGTAATCCCCCGCGTGCCCGGGTCGCCCCGAGGTCGCCCCCGGGTTGCCCGGGTTACCCCCAGGTCACTCCCCGCCGTCCCCGCCGTCCCCGTCGGGCCCCGCCGCATCCCGTGCCGCCAGCGCCGAGTCCAGCCGGGCCCGGGCGCCCTCCAGCCAGTGGCGGCACACCTTCGCGAGCTCCTCGCCGCGCTCCCAGAGCGCGAGCGAGTCCTCCAGGGAGGTCCCGCCGGCCTCCAGCTTGCGGACGACCTCGATGAGTTCGTCCCGGGCCTGCTCGTATCCCAGCGCCGTTTCGGTTCCGGCCATTCCCGCTCCCAGTTCAATGTGTGTAATGCAACGACTTTGTGGTTGAGGCGTGTGCCGCCCCGGGCGTCGTCCTAGGCGCCGCCCTCAGCGCCACCCGCCTGCGCGTCCTCGGAGACCCGCACCGCGAACTCCCCCTCCGCCACCCGCGCCCGCAGCACGTCGCCCGCCGCCACGTCCTCGGGCGAGCGCACCACGTGCCCGTCCGCCCGCTGGAGCACCGCGTACCCGCGCTCCAGCGTGGCCGCCGGAGACAGCGCCACCACCCGGGCCAGCGTGTGCGCCAGCTCCGAATCCGCCCGGTCCAGCAAGTGGCCCAGGGTCCGCCTCGCACGCGCCAGCAGCGCGTCCAGCTCGGCCTCCCGGGTCTCCACCATCCGCTGCGGGTGGACGAAGACCGGCCGGGCCAGCGCGTGCGCGAGCCCCCGCTCCTCCCGGTCGAGCAGCCCGCGCACGGCGCGCAGCCCCCGGCCCTGGAGCTGGCGCACCCGCTCCAGCTCCTCGCCGACGTCGGGGACCACCTTCTTCGCCGCGTCCGTGGGCGTGGACGCCCGCAGGTCCGCGACCAGGTCCAGCAGCGGGGAGTCCGGCTCGTGCCCGATCGCCGAGACCACCGGCGTACGGGCCGCCGCGACGGTCCGTACGACCTCCTCGTCGGAGAAGGGCAGCAGGTCCTCCACGCTGCCGCCGCCGCGCGCCACGATGATCACGTCCACCTCGGGCATGGCGTCCAGTTCCCTGACCGCCTCGATCACCTGGGGTACCGCGTGCACCCCCTGGACGGCCACGTTGCGGACCTCGAAGCGGACCGCCGGCCACCTGCGCCGCGCGTTCTCCAGGACGTCGCGCTCGGCCGCCGAGGCCCGCCCCACCACCAGCCCGATCAGCTGGGGCAGGAACGGCAGCGGCTTCTTGCGGTCCAGCGCGAAGAGCCCCTCCGAGGCCAGCGAGCGCTTGAGCCGCTCCAGCCGGGCGAGCAGCTCGCCGATCCCGACGGGCCGTATCTCCGTGGCCCGCAGGGACAGCTGCCCGCGCGGGGCGTACCACTCGGGCTTGGCGAGTACGACGACGCGCGCGCCCTCCGTCACGGAGTCCGCGACCTCGTCGAAGACCTGGCGGAAGCAGGTCACGCTGAGGGAGATGTCGTGCGAGGGATCGCGCAGCGTCAGGAAGACCACCCCCGCTCCCGGTCTCCGCGAGAGCTGCGTGATCTGCCCTTCCACCCACACCTGGCCGAGCTTGTCGATCCAGCCCCCGATGAGCCGGGACACCTGACCGACCGGCAGCGGCGCGTCAGCCGACGTATTCAGACCCATGCACGCAGGTTAGGCGGTCTCACCGACACCGGTGTCGGGCCCGGGCCCCTCGGAGCCCGCGCGTCGCCCGCGCTGGGCCACCAGTACCCCCAGGCCCACCAACAGCCACACGGCCCCCACCACCTGCGCCGTCCACGAGGCCTCGACGATCACCGCGACGGTCACGGCGGCGCCGAGCACCGGCATCACCAGGTGCTTGAACCAGTTCGGGGCGCCCTCGCGCCGCTTGACGACGAACCAGCCGACCACCGAGGCGTGCAGCAGCGTGAACGCCACCAGCGCGCCCACGTCGACCACCGAGACCAGGTGGTCCAGGCCGTCGTCGCGCCGGGCCGCCCACACCGCCGCGATCAGCGTCACCGTGGCCGCGACCAGCAGGGCCGTACGCGGAGTGCCGTGCGAGGTACGGGCGAGGAGGCGCGGCAGCCGCCGCTCGCGGGCCATCGCGAAGAGCAGCCGGCCGGCCGCCGCCTGCCCGGCCAGCGCCGCGAAGGCCGCCCCGATCGCCTTGCTGACGGCGACCAGGTCGTGCAGCCAGCCCCCCACCGAAGCCTCGACCGTGGTGTAGAAGGCCGGTCCCTGCAACGCCGGGTCGGCCGCCAGCTCCGCCGAGGAGACCGGCGTCAGCAGGGCCGCCAGATAGGTCTGGGCGATGAACAGCACCCCCGTCAGCGCCAGGCAGAACAGCACCGCCCGCGCCACCTTGGCGCTGCCCCCCGTCACCTCCTCGGCGAAGGAGGCGATGGCGTCGAAGCCCAGGTACGACAGGACCGCCACGGAGACCGCGCCGAGCACCGCCGCCGTCGAGAAGCCCAGCGAGCCGTCGCCGGTGAGCGGGGAGAGCCAGCCGCGCTGCGCCCCGTCCCGGACCAGCACGCACGCCGCCGAGACCAGGAACACCAGCAGGACCAGGATCTCCATGGCCAGCACGGCGAAGCCCACGCGCGCTGCCGCCCGTACGCCCCACAGGTTGAGCAGAGTGGTCACGGCCACCGCCAGCGCCGTCCACACCCACCGGGAGACCTCCGGGACCAGGGCGTGCATGGCGATCCCGGAGAAGAGGTACGCGACCGCCGGGATCAGCAGGTAGTCGAGCATCGCCATCCAGCCGGCGATCAGGCCGGGGCCCTCGCCGAGGCCCTTGCGGGCGTACGTGAAGACGGAGCCGGCCTGCGGGGCCACCCGCACCATCTGGGCGTACGAGAAGGCGGTGAAGGCCATCGCGACCGTCGCGGCGAGGTAGACGAGGGCGACGGCGCCGTGCGATTTGGCGTCGAGGGTCCCGAAGACGCCGACCGGGGCCATGGGGGCGATGAAGAGCAGTCCGTAGACGACCAGGTCGCGGAAGCCCAGGCTCCGCGTCAGCGCGGCAGCGGGCCCGGGCGCACCGCCTCCGGACGGTCCGGGGGCGTCGGGCGTCGTGCTGGAATCCGTCGCGGACGCCATCGTTCCTCCGGGGGACAGTCGGTACGGACGTTCGACCCAGTCTGTGTCGAACGGGGGACGTCCGGCCTCCTGGAGACCCCCGTACGATGGAGCGTATGACTGCTCCCGCCCCTGCTCCCGCATCCCGCCGCGTCCTGCTCGCCGCCCCCCGCGGCTACTGCGCGGGCGTGGACCGAGCCGTGATCGCCGTCGAGAAAGCCCTCGAGCAGTACGGTGCGCCGGTCTACGTACGCCACGAGATCGTGCACAACAAGTACGTGGTCCAGACCCTGGAGAGGAAGGGCGCCATCTTCGTCGAGCGGACGGAGGAGGTGCCGGAGGGCTCCATCGTGATGTTCTCGGCGCACGGGGTGGCCCCCGTGGTGCACGAGGAGGCGGCGCGCGGCAAGCTCGCGACGATCGACGCGACCTGCCCGCTGGTCACCAAGGTGCACAAGGAAGCGATCCGGTACGCGAACGAGGACTTCGACATCCTCCTCATCGGCCACGAGGGCCACGAGGAGGTCATCGGCACCTCCGGCGAGGCCCCGGACCACATCACCATCGTGGACGGCCCGCACGACGTGGAGAAGGTCACCGTCCGCGACGAGTCGAAGGTCGTCTGGCTGTCGCAGACCACCCTGTCGGTCGACGAGACGATGGAGACGGTCGACGCGCTGAAGACCAGGTTCCCGCTGCTCGTCTCGCCGCCCAGCGACGACATCTGCTACGCCACCTCGAACCGCCAGGAGGCGGTCAAGGTGATGGGCAAGGACTGCGACCTGGTCATCGTCGTCGGCTCCAAGAACTCCTCGAACTCGATCCGGCTGGTCGAGGTCGCCCTCGACGCCGGCGCGAAGGCCTCGTACCTCGTGGACTTCGCGAGCGAGATCGACGAGGCCTGGCTGGAAGGCGTCACCACGGTCGGCCTGACCTCGGGCGCCTCGGTGCCGGAGGTGCTGGTCGAAGAGGTGCTGGAGTGGCTCGCCGCGCGCGGGTACGCGGACGTGGAGATCGTCAAGACGGCCGAGGAGTCGATCGTCTTCTCGCTGCCCAAGGAGCTGCGCCGGGACCTGCGCGCCGAGGCGGCGGAGCTGGTCTCCGAGAAGTAGGCGGGTCTCCTCCTCTTCGGTCCGGTTCGGTCCGGGGCGGAGCGCTTCGGCGGGTCATTTCGTACGGTGTGTCCATGCAGATTTTCGGTGTGGACATCGGCGGCTCCGGGATCAAGGGCGCTCCCGTGGACCTGGACCGCGGCGATCTGGCGCAGGAGCGCCACAAGGTACTGACACCGCAGCCGGCCACCCCCGAAGAGGTGGCCGGCTGCGTCGTCGAGGTGGTGCGCCACTTCGACTGGGACGGCCCGGTCGGGGTCACGTTCCCCGGGGTCGTCACGGGCGGAGTCACCCGTTCGGCGGCCAACATGGACAAGGCCTGGATCGGCACGGACACGGCGGCCCTGCTGTCCGGCCGCCTGGACGGCCGCCCGGTCACCGTCCTGAACGACGCGGACGCGGCGGGGATCGCGGAGATGGCCTACGGGGCGGGGCGCGGGGTCGGCGGCACCGTCATCCTGCTCACGCTGGGCACCGGGATCGGCAGCGCGCTGTTCACGGACGGGCGGCTGGTGGCCAACACGGAGCTCGGGCACCTGGAGCTGAAGGGCCACGACGCGGAGACGCGGGCGTCGGTGAAGGCGAAGGAGGACGGGGACCTCACCTGGGAGCGCTGGGCGCGCCGGGTGGGGAAGTACCTGGCCCACGTGGAGATGCTGTTCTCCCCGGACCTGTTCATCATCGGCGGGGGAGTGAGCCGCAAGCCGGAGAAGTTCCTGCCGCTGATCGAGGGCGTCCGCGCGCCGATCGTCCCGGCGGAACTGCAGAACAACGCGGGCATCGTGGGCGCGGCGATGGCGGCGCACTCGGCGGCCACCCCCTAGGAGGGATCAGGCGACGCGGCGGGGCACGCTCCGCCGCCGCCCGATCAGCACGGCCTTGCGCACCACCACGATCAGGGCGGCGATGAGCGTCCCGGCGTACAGCCAGCCGGCGTGCAGGGACAGCGCGGACACCAGCCCCATGATCTCCCCGGCGAAGCCACCGGAGCCGCCGGAGACGGGCCACACCCCGAGGGCGAAGGCGATCGGGGCGGTGATCGGGGCGGTGATCAGGTCGGCGGGGCGCACCCACAGGGCGGTGGCGGCCGCCACGGGCAGGAAGAGCAGTCCGTAGGCGAAGAGCGAGGCGTCGAACAGCAGCCAGTCGATGCCGCCGACGACGAACATCGCGGCGCACGCGAACAGCCCGCCGCCGAGCCCGGTCAGCCGCGGGCGCGGCAGGCGTCGTAGCGCCTCCCGGCCAGGGGCCGCGGGGGGCCGCTCCGCTGGGTGACGTACCGTACGCGCCTTGTATCGCTCCACCCCCCAAAACTAGGCGGGGGGCCGCCGATCGCGTGCCCGGACACGCGTACATCCGTGCCCCCTCATCGGAAAGTAAACTGATCCATGGCCCACTACCGGGCCGCCGCCCCCTCCAGCTACGGGAAGTCGCCAACGTGTCGCTCACGATCGGAATCGTCGGCCTGCCGAATGTCGGCAAGTCGACCCTTTTCAACGCCCTGACCAAGAACGACGTGCTGGCGGCCAACTACCCGTTCGCCACCATCGAGCCGAACGTCGGCGTCGTAGGCGTCCCGGACGCGCGCCTCCAGGTCCTGGCCGGCATCTTCGGTTCGCAGAAGATCCTCCCGGCGACGGTCGACTTCGTCGACATCGCGGGCATCGTGCGCGGTGCGTCGGAGGGCGAGGGCCTCGGCAACAAGTTCCTCGCGAACATCCGCGAGTCGGACGCGATCTGCCAGGTCATCCGCGCCTTCGCCGACGAGAACGTCGTCCACGTCGACGGCAAGGTCTCGCCGAAGGACGACATCGAGACCATCAACACCGAGCTCATCCTCGCGGACCTCCAGTCCATCGAGAAGGCCGTCCCGCGCCTGACGAAGGAAGCCCGCCTCCAGAAGGAGAAGGTCGCGGTCCTCGCGGCCGTCGAGAAGGCCCAGAAGATCCTGGAAGAGGGCACGACGCTCTTCTCCGTCGGCATCACCAAGGGCACGGAGCAGGGCGACCTCCTCCACGAGCTCCACCTCCTCACGGTCAAGCCCTTCCTCTACGTCTTCAACGT
Organism: Streptomyces sp. NBC_00503; assembly: GCF_036346895.1. Taxonomy (NCBI): domain Bacteria; kingdom Bacillati; phylum Actinomycetota; class Actinomycetes; order Kitasatosporales; family Streptomycetaceae; genus Streptomyces; species Streptomyces sp. NBC_00503. The sequence continues at coordinate 5,160,948 of NZ_CP107855.1, forward strand.
GGACGAGGACGAGCTGACCGACGACGCCTTCAAGGCCGAGCAGAGCGCGCTCGTCGCCCCGGCCGAGGCGATCTTCCTCAACGCCAAGCTGGAGGCGGAGCTCATCGAGCTCGAGGACGACGAGGCCCTCGAACTCCTCCAGTCGGTCGGCCAGGAAGAGCCCGGCATGGCCACCCTCGGCCGCGTCGGCTTCGCCACCCTGGGTCTGCAGACCTACTTGACGGCAGGCCCGAAGGAAACCCGCGCCTGGACCATCAGGAAGGGCGCCACCGCCCCCGAGGCCGCCGGCGTCATCCACACCGACTTCCAGCGCGGCTTCATCAAGGCCGAGGTCATCTCCTTCGCGGACCTGGTCGAATGCGGCTCGGTCACCGAAGCCCGCGCCAAGGGCAAGGCCCGCATGGAAGGCAAGGACTACGTCATGCAGGACGGCGACGTGGTGGAGTTCCGCTTCAACGTCTGAGCGGATGAAATAACACCACGTTGCTGACGTGGCAAACATGCAGGTCAGAAGGGGTCGGACTCTGTCGAGTCCGACCCCTTCGTCGTCACCGTGCCGGATGGGTGCTGGATATTCTGACGCGGGGTCAGCGGTAATCAGATCTCGTGAACGGTAGACCTGTGTCCCACATGGACGACCCACACCACGAGCTCTCCGTTGTCGATCGTGTAGGCGACCCGGTAGTCGCCGACTCGCAGCCGGCGGCGTTCCGGCTGCGACACGAGCGCGGTGGTGTTGAACCCGAGGGGATCGCTCTCCAGCTCGGTCAGCTTGGCCAGGATGCGCAGCGCCATGTCGCGAGGGATCTTCCGAAGCTCGGCCTGCGCCTCCGGTCGGAAGACGGTCCGGTACTCACTCACCGCGCGCCAGCGTCTCCCTCATGATGTCCTCGATCGGGATGCCGGGTGCCGGGTTGGCCATGCGCTCGTCGATGATCCGGTTGATCTCGCGCTCTTCCCATTCCTGGTACTTGCGCAGCACCTCGATGGAGACGACGGCGGCGACTTCCTTGCCCCGACGCGTGATGACCGTGGGTACGTCGTCGCGGTCCGCACGCTCCACGACTTCCGCCAGGTGGGCGCGCACGTCGCGGATGGACTCTATGGGCAGCGGCTGCGTCATGCGCTCAAGCGTACCGAGTGTGCCATGTGTACACCACTCTCCCGTGGTGCTGGATGTGCTGGATGTGCTGGATGAACCCGCACCGTGCTGGATCGGTGCTGAATAGCCACTTTCGGAACCGTGTCGCTTTTCCCCGTGCCGGGACGGTGTCGGGACGGCTGACCGCCCATCAGTCGCTCCCCCTCCTGAAAGACGCCGAGAGTGGTACGTTATTAGGTACCACTTGATGGAAGAGGTCGGGACATGTCCATAACCGCGAGCGAAGCCCGCAAAGAGCTCTTTCCGCTGATCAAGAAGGTGAACGAGAACCACGAGGCCATCGAGATCGTCTCCAAGCACGGCAATGCCGTGCTTGTCTCGGCCGAGGACTACGCCTCGCTGCGCGAGGGCTCGTACCTGCTGCGATCCCCGGCGAACGCTCGTCGGCTGCTGAAGGCCTACGAGAACGCCCTGGCCCACATCAACGTGTCGGAGCGCGAGCTGATCGATCCGGAGTCGGCGGACGCTGGTACGGGTGCCGCGTGAGGCTTGTCTTCGAGGATCAGGGCTGGGAGGACTACACGTCCTGGCTCAAGAACGACCGCAAGATGCTCGCCCGGATCAACAAGCTCATCGAGGACGTCAGGCGTGACCCGTTCTCAGGGATCGGCAAGCCCGAACCTTTGAAGTACCACCTGCCCGGGACGTGGTCGAGGCGCATCGACGACGAGCACCGCCTCGTCTACCTGGTGACGGACAAGGAGATCGTCATTCTCGCGGCTCGGTACCACTACTGACCGCCCGTGCTGGGGTGGTGCTGGGAGACGTTCCTCCGGAACGACGTTTCCGCAGGTCGCAGCTCTGTACTCGACGTTCCGCTGCAACGTCTGAGCGGGTGAAGCAAGAACACATCGCCGACCTGGCGAACACGCAGGTCAGAAGGGCCCGCCTCCTCGGAGGTGGGCCCTTGGCCTTGCCGCAGCCGGCTATCGGCCGCGGTGGCATCCCTGTCGGGAGGACTACGTCCTCTCGTCATGAGCGGAACGTGGCAGCGGGCCGGACGAGGTCCGGGCCGGGGCCTACCGCTCCACCGCCGGGCCCCGGCGGAGGGCGTGGGTCGCCGGGAGGAGGGTGGAGAGGGCTGCCAGGAGGGCGCAGGCGGTGGTGACCGCGGTCATCGGGAGCCAGGGGACCGCGATCGGGGCGTCCACGCCCAGGGCCGTCAGGGCCGCGCCCATCGCGGTGAGGTTGAGCGCGGTGACGGCCGTGCCCAGGAGGGCGCCGACCGCGGCCGCCAGGAGGGACTCGGCGGTGGTCACCGCGAGGACCTGGGTGCGGGTGGCTCCGGCCAGGCGGAGCAGGCGCAGCTCGTCGGACCGGTCCGAGGTGGCCATCAGCAGGGTGTTGGCCAGGGCGATCGCCGTGTAGAGCAGGGCGATGCCGAGGACCAGGACGAAGCCGAGGACGGTGAAGCGGTTCGTGCGGGGGTGGGTGTCCGCGATCCAGTCGGACGTGGTGCGCAACGTCGCTCCGTGCCGTGATGCCGCCTCACGGAGCGAGGCGGAGGTCGTCGGCGAGGCCGTCGGCGAGGACTTGACCTCGATGCGGGAGACCTTCGCGCCGGGGGCGTTGCGCGGGGTGACGTAGGCGCCGTTGTCGCCCGTGCCCGTCTTCATGACGGCCACGACGCGCAGGTCGGTGCGGGTGCCGTCCGCCAGCCACAGGGGGACCCGGTCCCCGATCCGGTGCTGCCACCACTCCTCGGTGACGATGATGCCCCCGTCGTCCAGGTCCGCGACCGAACCGGCCACCACTGGCAGCGTGGAGACCGCCGCCAGCGCCGCCGGGTCCACCGCCGAGGCCTGCGACCTGACCTTCACGAAGCCTTCCTCCAGGACCGTCAGGCTGGTGTCGGCCACCGCCAGGGACGTCGCGCCCGGGAGAGGCAGCGAGGAGGGCAGGCTGCCGCCCGTCAGCACGTAGTCCGCCGAGGTGCGGGTGCGGGCCTCCACCGTCTTCGCCCCCGTGAGCGTGGCGGTCGCGCCCAGCAGCGAGCCGGTCAGCGCGACCATCACCAGGACAGGCGCCGCCACCGCCGCCGTCCGGCGGATCCCGGCCGAGGCGTTGGCCCGCACCAGCCGGCCCGCGTAGGAGGTCAGCCGGGCCGGGAGCCACATCAGCAGCCGGACGACGGGGCGTACGAGGACGGGGGCCAGCAGGCCGCAGGCCGAGATCAGCAGCATCGGCTGCCAGGTGTACGTCTTGCGCTTGAGGAGGTCGCCCGGATCGGAGCCCAGCCGCCAGCCGACGAAGGCCAGCGCGCACAGGAGCAGGCCGCCCCCGGCCGCCCACCGGCCCGGTGTCATGGGCCGCTCGTCCGTGGCGGCCTCGCGCAGCGCCTCCAGCGGACCGACCCGGCCGGCCCGCCGGGAGGCGGCACAGGCCCCCGAGAGCGCGACCAGCAGTCCCGTCCAGAACGCCGTGTGCAGCGGCCAGCTCTGATCCCCGATCACGTACGAGGCGGGCGCCAGCCCCTGCCCTACGGTCCAGCGCGCCATCAGCGGCGCACCCGCCGTGCCCAGTACGCAGCCGGCCGCGGCCCCGGCCAGCCCCACGGCCGCCGCCTCCACCATCACCAGCCGCCGCAGCTGCCCCGGCGTCGACCCCGCCAGCCGCAGCAGCCCCAGCTCCCGGCGCCGCTGCGCCACGGCGTACGAGAAGGTCGAGGCGACCACGAACACCGAGACGAACGAACTCACCCCGCCGGCCGTGCCCAGCAGCGAGACGAGGCCCACCACGTCCGCCCCCGGCGGCAGCGCCGCCGCAGCCGCCAGCCCCAGCCCCATGACCGTCATCAGCGCGACCCCGAGGGCCACCGCGACGAACGTCCCCACCTGTGTCATCCAGCGCCGCCGCAGCGACCTCGACGCGATCTTCAGCATGCGTCCCAGCCAACCGTCGCGGGCCCGCCCGGTCAGCGGGGCAGGGGCGAGTTGCGAAGGTAGGGCCAGCACTACCGCGCCGCGCCGTGCCGCCGCCTACGGTGGCCGCATGGCGCTCTCCCCCTTCGGCCCCGACCCGGCCAGGTACCTCCGTTCCGCCCGGCCGTGGCGGGCCGTCGGCTACCTGCTCACCGGCGCCGTCACCGGAGCCGCCGCCTGCGCCGCCCTGCTGCTGCTCGCCGTCGCCGGGACCGCGCTCGCCGTCGTCCTCGTAGGCCTGCCGCTGCTGGCCGCGCTCGCACTGACCGGAGTGCCCTACGCGGCCCTCGAACGCCGCCGGCTGCGGATCCTCGACCCCGCCGCCGAGCCCCTGCCCGACCCGCACCGCGAACCGGACCGTACGGGGCCCACGGCCTGGGCCGGAACCCGCTTCCGCGAGCGGGCCACCTGGCGGGAGCTGGGCTACGCGGTCCTCGCCGCCACGGTGCTGTGGCCGCTGGAGCTCCTCGCCCTCGGCGGCGCGCTCCTCGTCCCCGCCGACCTCCTCGCCACCCCCGTCCTGCTCGCCCTCGACGGCGAACAGGTCAACCCCCTCAAGATCCACGGGATCACCGGCTACCCGACGGCCCTGCTGTGCGCCGCCGCCGGACTCCTGCTGCTCCCCGTCTTCCTCTACGGGATCGGCGTGCTGGCGGCGGCCCGCGCGGCCCTGGCCCGGCTGATGCTGGCCCCCGGCCGGGACGACCTGGCCGTCAAGGTCACCGAACTGACCAGTTCCCGGGCCCGGCTGGCGGCCGCCTTCGACGCCGAGCGCCGGCGCATCGAACGGGACCTGCACGACGGAGCCCAGCAGCGGCTCGTCGCGCTCTCCATGAGCCTCGGCCTGGCCCGGCTCGACGCCCCGCCCGGCAGCCCGCTCGCGGCGCAACTCGCCCTCGCGCACACCGAGGCGGGCCAGGCGCTGACCTCGCTGCGCGAACTCATCCACGGCATCCACCCGCAGGTCCTCACCGACCGGGGACTGCCCGACGCCGTCGCCGATGTCGCCGACCGCTCGCCGATCCCCGTCGACACGGGCTTCGACCTTCCCGGCCGGCTGCCCGAACAGGCCGAGTCCGCCGGGTACTTCTTCGTCACCGAGGCCCTCGCCAACGCGGCCAGGCACAGCGGCGCCGACCGGATCACCGTCACCGGCCGGCACGACGGCGCACGCCTGATCGTGGAGGTCGCGGACGACGGCCGCGGCGGCGCGGACGCGGCGCGCGGCAGCGGGCTGACCGGACTGGCCGACCGGGTGTCGGTCGTGGACGGCAGACTGACCCTGACCAGTCCTCCCGGAGGCCCGACCCTGCTGCGCGTGGAGATCCCTTGCACCCCGCTGGAACCGAAGGCCCCGTAACCGCCGCCCCCGGCGGGCGCGGGCCGCTGCGCATCGTCCTCGCCGAGGACTCCGTCCTGCTCCGCGAGGGCCTCGTCGGCCTGCTCGCCCGCTTCGGCCACGAGACGGTGGCCGCCGTCGGCGATGCCGAGGAGCTCGAAGCGGCCGTGGCCGAGCACCGGCCGGACATCGTCGTCACCGACGTGCGGATGCCCCCGGACCACACCGACGAGGGGCTGCGTGCCGCCGTACGGCTGCGCGGGATCCGGGCGGACCTGCCCGTCCTGGTCCTCTCCCAGTACGTACAGCGCTCGTACGCCGCCGAACTGCTCGACTCCGGGGACGGGACGGGCGTCGGGTACCTGCTCAAGGACCGGGTGGGGCAGGTCGAGGAGTTCGCCGACGCGGTCGCGCGGGTGGCGGCCGGCGGGACGGTGGTCGACCCCGAGGTCGTCCGGCAGCTGATCCGCCGCCGCCGCGATCCGCTGGAGCGCCTGACGGCCCGCGAGCGCGAGGTCCTCGCCCTGATCGCCGAGGGGCACTCGAACTCCGAAGTGTCCCGGCGGCTCACCGTCTCCGAGGCGGCGGTCGGCAAGCACATCGGGAACATCCTGATGAAGCTGGACCTGCCCCCGGCGCAGGAGTCCCACCGCCGGGTCCTCGCGGTCCTGGCCTATCTACGGGGCTGACGGGCCTACGGGGCTGACGGGCGCGGCCCCTCAGAGCCCGCAGCCCCCGGCCCCTCAGAGCCCGCAGCCCCCGGCCCCTCAGAGCCCGCGGACCGAGGCGACCGTGAAGGTGGTCGGGGCGCCGGCGCCGGGGGCGGGCAGCGGACCGCCGTCCTTGTCGAACTGGGAGCGGACCACCAGGGTGCGGCCGGGGAGCTGGGCCAGCGTGGTCGGGATCTGCAGCGACGGGTCCGTGATCGTGCGGACCAGGCGGGCCCGGGTGCCGTCCGCCGAGAGCTGCCAGCGGCTCAGGGTGTTCTTCATGTTCTGGGCTGCGCGCAGGACGCCGCCGGGGGCGAGGTCGAGGCCGTCGGCGGTCTTCAGGTCGCCGCCGGTCAGGGCGACGCGGGAGATGGCGCCCGTACGCGGGTCGATGCGGTACAGCTCGCCCGCGGTCATGTCCACGGTGAGCAGGTAGCGGCCGGCCGGGTCGGCGGTGATGCCGTTGAGGTTGAAGCTGCCCGCCGGGGAGGGGCTGAGCAGCCCGCTCAGGTCGTACGCGGGCAGCAGTGGGCCGGAGCCCGCGGCGAGCTGGTCCGGGGTGACCCGGTAGACCACCGCGCGGACGCTGTCGGTCAGGTACGCGGTGCCGTCCGGGGTGACGGCCAGGTCGTTGAGGAAGCGCGGGTCGCTTCCGGGTATCTCGAAGTGGGCCAGCCGGGCCCCCGTGCGGGTGTCGTAGACCGAGACGCCCGAGGTGGAGTCGGTCACCCAGAGGCGGCCGTGCCCGTCGACGCGCAGTCCGTTCGCGGTGTGGCGGCCGTCGGTGCCGGAGGGCAGGAAGACCTCGGCGGTGCGCCCGCCGGAGCGGGCCCGGTAGATGGTGCCGTCGGTGTACGAGCCCACGTAGACCGTGCCGGTACGGGGGTCGGCGGCTATGCCCTCGGGGAAGACCTTCGCGCCGGGGAGGGTGAATGCCGTGGAGATCCGGCCGTCGGCATGGGCAGTGGCCTGCGTGGCCTGCGTGGCCTGCGTGGCCTGCGTGGCCTGCGTGGCCTGGGCGGCCGGGGCCGCGCCGAGGGTGAGGGCGATCGCCACGGTCAGCAGGGATGCGGGCAGGAGCTTCTTCGTCATCGCACTACGTCCTCTTCTGTCTGTGTGAACACGAAGGTATGTTAGAGCTCTAACGCATGCAAGGGCTTTAGTATCGGGGAATGACTTCCATGCCCGCCGAGGAGCGCATCGGCTCCCACATCAAGCGCGCCGAGCAGGCGCTCCTCGGGGCCAAGAACGCGGCGGTGAAGCCGGCCGCAGTAACGGTTCCGCAGTACGCCGCGCTGCTCTGGCTCTCCGAGAAGCCCGGAATCTCCGCCGCCACGCTCGCGCGCCTGTGCGGGGTGACTCCGCCGACCATGAACACCGTGCTGAAGAACCTCCTGGAGCGCGGGCTCATCGAGCGGACCCCGCACGAACTGCACCGCAACGTCCTGGAGACCCGGCTCACCGAGGAGGGGCGCTCCGTGATGGAGGTCGCCGACGCGGGGGCGGTGGCGGTGGAGCGCCGGCTCGCCGCCGAGTTCACCGGGGAGGAACGGGAGTTGCTGATCCAGCTGCTGGGGCGGTGCGCGCAGGCGCTCGACGCCCTGAGGTAGTCGGGAGTGTTCAGGTTCCGTAGGACCTGCGTTCCGGTGATGTTTTTACGCTGTTTTGGAACTTCCCCGGGGATACACACATCAGGACTAAGGGGATCCCAGTCCGTTCTGTCCCACTGGGGGGCAGTCATGACCGTTCGGAGCCAAGTTCGTGCACCAGGACCCGCAGCGCCCGCGGACCGATGAACAGCCGTACCCGTCCTACCCGCCGGGTGGGTACATATCCGGGCATCCCGGGCCTCCGGTTCCTCCCGGACCTCCCGTGCCCCCCGAGTCGTACGAACCTCCGCGGGAGCCGGGCCGCAAGCGCTCCCGCCGCGCGATGTGGATCGGCGGGGCCACGGCCCTCGCGGTCCTCCTCGGCGGCGGCGGGTTCGCCGCCTGGAAGCTGGACTGGTTCTCCGGCAACGGCTCCACGGTGAGCTTCGGCAAGCCCCCGCCCGCCGCGGGCACTCAGGGCGGGGAGGGCGGGCAGAGGACCCCGGGCGAGTCCCCGAAGAGTTCGCCCACGCCGAGCGGCGACCCCGACGTACAGCTCGCGACGGGCCCGGCGGCCACCTTCAAGCAGACCACCAAGCTCGACGACGGCACGATCATTGCCAAGACCCGCCTCGCGGGCGCCAAGTCCGGCTTCGAGGGCGATGTCTGGGTGTGGACGCCCAAGGAGTACGACGACCCGAAGTACGCCAAGAGCGGCTTCCCGGTCCTCATCGCCCTCCCCGGCGGCAACGGCTACCCGGCCAACTACTGGTCCGACCGCAGCCTCGGCCTCCAGAAGGCCATCAGCGAAGGCGTCCAGGCCGGTACGAGCCTGCCGTTCATCGTGATCATGCCGGTGCTCAACCCGGACGCGAAGTACTACTACGACGGCTCCGACATCCCCGGCCAGCCCAAGATGGGCACCTGGATCTCCGAGGACATCCCGGACTTCACCCGCGCCAACTTCCGTACGTACAAGTCCCGCGACGGCTGGGCCTTCATGGGCTCCTCCTCCGGCGCCTTCGTCGGCATGAAGCAGCTCCTCCAGCACCCGGACAAGTTCAAGGCCGTGATCGCCAGTGGCGGCGAGCTCGTTCCCGACTCCCCGCTCTGGAAGGGCCACCAGGCGGAGATGGACGAGAACAACCCCGAGAAGCTTGCGCAGAAGCTGATCGACAGCAACGGCCCGGACGTCTACATCAACTTCCAGGTCGGCACCAAGGAGTCCGGCAAGCCCTCGATGCTGAAGTTCCAGCAGACGTACGGCAAGGGCCCGGTCAAGACGACCATCCGCGACATCCAGAATGGCGAGCACAACGGCTGGCACTACGTGCGCGGCATGAAGGAAGGCTCGCTGGAGTGGGTCAGCAAGGTACTGAAGGGCCCCAAGCCCGAGGCCGGCTGACCCCCGGCCCCCGCGATCGGACGCACCCGCGCGGGGGAGCGGCGGCGCGCCCCGGAGACGGCGGGGACGGCGCGCGGTGCCTCCGGTGGACGTGGCCCTCCCCACGTCCACCGGTCCCAGGCAACCCATCCGGTCGTTAATACCTCTGTTATGGATGTAAGGGGGACCAATCGGTCCGACCCGCGCTCCTCGGGGGGCGCCGGAGCAGGAACGGAAGCAATCCGTGCACCAAGACCAGCAGGGTGACAGCGGCGCCACGACCGAGGCGGCCACCACGGGCGGGGGCCGTCGCCAGGGGCGCCGCTTGCGGCTGATCCTGATCAGCGGCGGGCTGGGGCTGACCCTCGCCGCCGGCGGCGGGGCGGCAGCGTACAAATACGGGCTCTTCTCGGACATAGGCGGTCCCACCTCCTTCGGGAAGTCCCAGACGGCCGCCTCCTCCACCGCCGACGTAAGGCCCGGCGTGTCCATGCCGACCGGGCCGAAGGCCGACTTCGTCCTCACCTCGCGGCTCCCGGACGGCACCCGGATCGCCCAGACGACCGTGACCGGCAAGAAGTCCGGGTTCACGGGCGACGTGTGGGTGTGGGTGCCGAAGGAGTACGACGACCCGGCGTACGCGGACAGCGCCTTCCCGGTGCTGGTCTCGCTGCCCGGGGGCCGCGGCTACCCCAAGAACTACTGGGGCACCGGCCCCGGGCTCGGCCTCCAGCAGGTGGTGAGCGACGGGGTGAAGGCCGGTACGAGCCTGCCCTTCATCCTCGTCATGCCGGTGATCAACGCCGACACCAAGCACCACTACGACGGCTCCGACATCCCGGGCCAGCCCAAGATGGGCACCTGGATGGCCGAGGACATCCCGGATTTCACGAAGGCCAATTTCCGCACCTTCACCTCCCGCGACGGCTGGGCCTTCATGGGCTCCTCCTCGGGCGGTTTCGGAGCCCTCAAGCACGTCCTGAAGTACCCCGACCGCTTCAAGGCGGTCATCGCGAGCGGAGTGGACATCGTCCCCGACTCCCCGCTGTGGAAGGGGAACACGCAGGCCATGGACGAGAACAACCCCGAGAAGCTGGCCGCGAAGCTGATCGCGGCGGGCGGTCCGGACGTCTACATCAGCTTCCAGATCGGCACCAAGGAGACCGGCCGCGAGAAGGCCGAGAAGTTCATGCGCGAGTACGGCAAGGGCCCTGTGCACACCCGGCTCCAGGTGATCCAGGATGGTGAGCACAACGGAAAGACGTACGTGCAAGGCATGAGGGAGGGCTCCCTGGAGTGGATCAGCAAGGTGATGTCGGCGCCCACGCCCGCGAAGCAGCCCGCGACGAAGCCCACGGCGGGGGCGAGCCCGGAGCAGGCCCGGGGCGCCCGCGTGAACGACGCCTCCGGGCGATGAGCCCCGGGGTCAAGGGGATCGCTGCCGTCGCGGGGATCAGCGCGGTGCTCGCGGTGGTGTTCGTGAAGACCTCCGGAGGCTACGAGGACCGGCACGTGCTCCCGTTCCCCACCGTCGGGGTGCTCATGGCCAACGGTGAGCACTGGTGCACGGCCAGCGTCGTCGACAGCCCGCAGGGCAACGTCGTCGCCACCGCCGCGCACTGCGTGGCCCCCGCCGGCGAGGACGGGCAGCCGGGCGAGGTCGCGCACGACGGGCTGGCCATCGGCGAGCTGGCCTTCGCCCCCGCGTTCACCGGGGAGGGCGCCGGGAAGCAGCCCCTGGGGGTGTGGAAGGTGCGCTCCGTCCACGTGGACGACCGCTGGACGAAGTGGGGCGACGACACCGCCGACTTCGCCTTCCTCACGGTGGAACCCGACGCGGACGGGCGCAGCGTCCAGGACGTCGTCGGGCGCGACGAGGCCGCGAAGCCCGCCTGGACCTCCGGCTACGACCGGGAGGTGACGGTGGTCGGCTACCCCGAGGCCACGCACAACCCGCAGAACAAGCCCGTCGCCTGTACGACGCAGAGCCGCCACGACGAGGACGACCCGGCGATGCTCTACATCAACTGCTCCGGGTTCTGGACCGGGACCAGCGGCAGCCCCTGGATCGCCGACCGGGTCGGCGCGGGGCGGCCGGGGGAGCTGATCGGGGTGCTGAGCGGCGGGGACACGGACGTGGACTCGACGGCGGCCCTGTTCGACGGCCGCGCCAAGGCGCTGTACGAGCGGGCGGCCAAGGGCTGAGGGCCCGACAGGCTCCTGTGCCGCCCGCGGAGGACCGGCCGGTCAGCCGCTGCGCCGCTCCGTGCTGACGATCACGCACACCGCGGCCACCACGACCGCGCCGCCGAGCAGGATCGGCCAGGTCAGGGCCTCGTCGAGGATGAGCCAGCCCAGCGCGACGGCGACCACCGGATTCACGTAGGCGTACGTGGCCACGAGCGAGAGCGGAGCCGCCCGCAGGAGCCAGACGTACGCGGTGAACCCGACGAGCGAGCCGATCAGGACGAGGTAGGCCAGCGCCAGCCACGAGGCTGTGGAGTACGAGCCGGGGTCCAGGCCGTGCTGCTCGCCGCGCAGCAGCCCGACGAGGATCTGGCCGGCCCCGCCCGCGAGCATCTGGTAGGCGCTGCCGGTGAAGGGATCGGCGGGCAGCGGCAGCTTCGCGGACGAGAACGAGCCCAGCGACCACAGGACCGAGCCCCCGAGCACCAGGAGCACCCCGCCGATCCCGATCTCGCCGCCGATCCCCGGGCTGGTCAGGACGGCGAGGCCGACGAGGCCCAGCAGCACCCCGGCCACCGTGCGGGGCGAGGGGCGGTCGCCGGAACCGGCGCGCAGCAGGACCAGCCACATCGGGACGGCGGCCACCAGCAGGGCGGCCAGGCCGGAGGGCACCGAGGTCTCCGCGAGGACCACGAGGCCGTTGCCGCCGAGGACCAGGAGCAGTCCGACCAGGACGGCCGAGCCGAGCTGGGCGCGGCTGACCTTGAGGGCGGCGGGGCCGTGGCGCCAGGCGACGAGGGCGGCGAGGAGGGCACCCGCGGCGATGAAGCGGGCGCCGGCGGAGAGGAAGGGCGGCATGGTCTCGACGACGACCCGGATGCCGAGGTAGGTCGAGCCCCAGACCACGTAGACGAGGCCGAGGGCGATCCAGACGCGGGCCGTTGAGGTGGGCATGATCGGAGCCTATGTGGGTGGACGATGCAGCCATCGGGCATTCCGGGGAATGGACGGCCGGTCAGCCCGCCGCCGGCCCCGACTTGGCTCCCGCGCCGCACAGCGGGAGCACCGCGGTGCGGTCCTGGAGGGGGTGGTCGGGGGCGGTCGGGCCCACCGCGGCCCAGCAGGCCGCGGCCGTGGGTTCCACGAAGAGCCCGCGGCGGGCCAGGTCGAGCCGGGCCGCGCGGATCCGCTCGTCCGGGACGGTCAGGAAGGTCCCGCCGGACTTGCGGACGGCCGCCAGGATCTGCCGGGCCCGCGGCGGCGCGGGGATGGCGATGCCCTCGGCCAGGGTGGGCAGCTGGGCCACGGGCTCCGCGTCCTCGGCGCCCGCGTGGAAGGCCGCGGCCAGCGGGGCCACCGCTTCGGACTGGACGGCGATCAGGACCGGCGGGCGCACCCCGCGGCGGGCCAGCTCCTCCACCGCCAGCGCGGCCCCGAGCAGCAGGGTGCCGTTGCCGACGGGGACCACGAGCACCTCGGGGAGGTGCCCGCCGAGCGCCTCCCACACCTCGTACACGTAGGTCTTCGTGCCGTGCAGGAAGTACGGGTTGAAGACGTGGCTGGCGTAGAAGACCCCGGGGAGGTCGGCCTCGGCGCGGGCCGCCACCGCCGCGGCCTCGCGCCCGCCCGGGACCACCCGTACCGCCGCGCCGTGCGCGCGCATCTGCTCCGTCTTCTTCTGCGAGGTGCCCTCCGGCACGAAGACCTCGCAGCGCAGGCCGGCCCGCGCGCAGTACGCCGCGAAGGCGGTCCCCGCGTTCCCGCTGCTGTCCGCGACCACCCGCTCCGGCCCCAGCCGCCGCGCGAGCTCCGCGAGCATCACCGCGCCCCGGTCCTTGAAGGACAGCGTCGGCATCAGGAAGTCGAGCTTGGCGTGCACCCGCTCCGCCAGCGGTACCAGTGGGGTGTTCCCTTCGGCCAGCGTCACGCCGAACGCCCCGGTCAGGGGCAGCGCGGAGCCGTAGCGCCAGAGCGAATTGGGGCCGGCCGCCGGTTCCAGGGGGGCGGCCGGATCGGGGGTGAAGTCCAGGTCCCACGGGCCGTCGCACACCGGGCAGCACCAGGGCGCGGTGCGCGCGTCCGAGCGCGTGCCGTCTTCGGGGCAGAGGTAGCCGGGCAGGCCGTGCGTCATGGGAGGAGTTCCCTTGCTCGATCGCGGCCGCCCCGGGAGACGGATGCGGCGCCGGGCTACGGATGTTACGCGTCCGGGGATCTGACGAGGGGTCGGCCTTTCCGCAGGAACGCCCTCCGCTTACTATTCGCGCATTCGTTCGCGCGTACGCCGAAGCGAACACTTCCGTCGCCGTCACCGCCATGCCTGATGGAGCCCCGCACCCCGTGAGCACCCCGCCGCCGCCCCACCACTGGCCCGCCGCGCCGCCGCCCCCGCCGCCCTACGGGTACGGTCCGCCCGCGCTCAACGGCTTCGCGCTCGCCTCGCTGCTCGTCGGGCTGCTCTGCTTCCCGCCGCTGGGCATCGTCTTCGGGATCGTGGCCCTCGTGCAGATCGCGAAGAAGGGCGAGCGCGGCAAGGCGCTCGCCGTCTGCGGTCTGGCCGCATCGGTGGCGATGACCCTGATCATGGTCCTCGTCGCGGAACGGGTCGTGAGCCCCCTCTTCGACCGGGTCCGGGCATCGGACGTGCTGGAGCCCTACGAGGACGTCGAGGGCGAGCTGGTCGACATGTCGGAGCTGCGCACCGGGGACTGCTTCAACACGCCCGGCGGGGACCTGCTGGACGAGGCCCATTTCGCGTACCGGATCGCCTGCACGGAGGTCCACGACGCGGAGGTCACCTCCGCGACCCCGATGAGCGAGCAGCGCTTCCCGGGCGTGGAGCAGCTGAAGCAGTCGGCCACGGAGGAGTGCTGGCGCGCCCAGGACTCGTACGCGATGGACACGTGGGCGCTGCCCCCGTACGCCGGGATGTACTACTTCGCCCCCTCGCGCGACAGCTGGGCGGACGGCGACCGGCGGGTGGTCTGCGTGATCGGCACGTCCGAGCAGGAGCACAAGGGCAGCCTGCGCAAGGACGCCGGGATGCTGAACCCCGAGCAGGTGGCCTTCCTGCACGCGGCGAACGAGGTGGACCAGGTGCTGGGCCGCACGCCCGGGGCGGACGTGGGCGACGCGCTCGGGCAGTACCGGTCGTGGGCGCGGGACGTGGAGCAGGCCCTGGCCGGGGAGTCGCGGGTGCTGGACGAGGCGAAGGGGCGGCCGCAGACGGCCGGGCCGGCCGCGGTGCAGAAGGAGCGGGTCGAGGCGGCGCGCAAGCAGTGGCTGAGGGCGGCCGCCGCGAAGGACGCGCAGGAGTTCGACTCCGCGTGGGACCGGGCGGTCGCCGAGATGCCCTTCGGTCCGGAGAAGGTGCTGCGGGGGGCGTACGGGCTGTCGACGACGGTCCCGGAGTGGCTGGACGACTCCGGGAGCGACGGATCCGACGGATCCGACGGATCCGACGGATCCGACGGATCGGGCGGGCCGAGCGCGGGGCCGGCCGTGGAAGCCGCATGATCGTATTGCGGGGTATTGAGGGGTAACGCGCGGTAAGGGGTTTGAGTGACCTGGCTTCATCACTTCGGGTGAAACTCTGGCCCTTGCTTGCGGTGTACAACCGTCGGTTGCCAGGGTGTAGCTGTCTGTCAACCTGATGGGAGTGGCCAGTGACATTCGGCGAGCAGCCGGCCTATCTGCGCGTCGCCGGGGATCTGCGACGGAAGATCGTCGATGGGTCCCTGCCTCCGCACGCCCGGCTCCCTTCACAGGCCCGGATCCGCGAGGAGTACGGGGTCTCCGACACCGTGGCCCTGGAGGCGCGCAAGGTCCTCATGGCGGAAGGCCTGGTCGAAGGCAGGTCCGGGTCCGGTACGTACGTGCGCGAGCAGCCCGTCCCCCGCCGGGTGGCCCGCTCCGGCTACCGCGCGGGCGGAGCCTCGACCCCGTTCCGGCAGGAGCAGGCGGAGGCGGGCGCACGCGGCACCTGGGAATCGAACAGCGAGCAGGTCGAGGCATCGGCGGACATCGCCAAGCGGCTCGGCATCGAACCGGGCGAGCGGGTGATGCGCACGCGGTACGTCTTCCGCGACGCGGGGGAGACGATGATGCTGTCGACCTCCTGGGAGCCGCTGACCGTGACGGGCCGCTCACCCGTGATGCTGCCGGAGGAAGGGCCGCTCGGGGGCGCCGGAGTCGTCGACCGGATGGCCGCCATCGACGTGGTCGTGGACAACGTGGTGGAGGAGGTCGGCGCACGACCCGGGCTGGCGGAGGAGAACCTGCTGCTCGGCGGGGTACCGGGCCATGTGGTGCTGGTGATCGGGCGCACGTACTTCGCCTCCGGCCGGGCCGTCGAAACCGCCGACGTGGTCGTCCCGGCCGACCGGTACCGGCTCTCCTACCACCTGCCGGTCCGCTGAGCGGACAGTCGGACGCGGGGCTGTTAACGCGGGAGTGACGCGGGGCGGGCCGGTGTAACCCCAGGGCAATGCCGGAGGGTGACGGCCCGTCACAGCGGGGTCCTACGGTCCGGCGGTATGACCGATACCGTCACCCCCGCTCCGGCCCCCGCACCACCCCGTAGGAGCTACGCCAAACTCGCCGCCGACGAGAGCCGCGAGGACTACTCGCTGCGCTACGCGCCCCATTCCTTCCGCCGCTGGGGACCCGCCACCGTCGCCGGCACGGCCCTCGGCGGCATCGCCTACCTCGCCGACTTCGCCATCGGCGCCTCCATCGTCTTCGCCTACGGCTTCACCAGCGGGGCCGCCGCGATCCTGGCGGCCGCCGCCGTCATCTTCCTGACCGGCATCCCCATCGCCCGCGCGTGTGCCACGTACGGCCTGGACATGGACCTGGTGACCCGGGGCGCGGGCTTCGGGTACTTCGGCTCCACCCTCACCTCCCTCATCTACGCCTCCTTCACCTTCATCTTCTTCGCCCTCGAAGGCTCGATCATGGCCCAGGCCATGCACCAGGCCCTGGGCCTGCCCGTCCAGATCGGCTACCTGCTCACCACGCTCGTGGTCATCCCGATCGTCTTCAAGGGCATGGGTGCCCTCGCCAAGGTGCAGGCCTGGACCCAGCCCGTCTGGCTGATCGGACTGGTCCTGCCCTTCCTCGTGCTCGCCTTCGAAGCCCCCGACGCATGGGGTGCGTTCACACACTTCGGCGGGACGGAGGGGGCCGGCTCCGGCTTCTCGTGGATCGGCTTCGGCTTCGGCACCGGTATCGCGCTCTCGCTGATCGCCCAGATCGGGGAACAGGCCGACTACCTGCGGTTCATGCCCGCCAAGACCCCGGCCAACAGCCGCCGCTGGAACCTCGCCGTGCTCGCCGCCGGACCCGGCTGGGTGATCATCGGCGCGGCCAAGCAGCTCGGCGGCGCCTTCCTCGCCTTCGTCGCCCTGGAGGCGGTGGGCAAGACGCACGCCCTGGAGCCGATCGCCCCGCAGCTGGAGGCGCTGCGCCCCTGGCTCGGCAGTTTCGCGCTGCCCGTCGCGGCGCTCTTCGTCGTGGTCTCGCAGATCAAGATCAACGTGACGAACGCGTACAGCGGCTCGCTGTCCTGGTCGAACTTCTTCTCCCGGATCACCCACCGCCACCCGGGCCGGGTCTGGTACATCTTCCTCAACCTCGCCATCGCGCTGACGCTGATGGAGATGAACATGTTCGCGATGCTCGGCAAGCTGCTGGGCTTCTACTCCAACGTGGGCATCGCCTGGATCGCCGCCGTGGCCGCCGACCTCGTGATCAACAAGCGGCTCGGGCTCAGCCCGCCGTACATCGAGTTCAAGCGGGCGTACCTGTACGCGGTCAATCCGGCCGGCTTCGGCGCGATGGTGATCGCCTCCACCGTCTCGATCCTCGCCTTCTTCGGCCTTTTCGGGACATACGCCGAGGCCTTCTCCACCTTCATCGCGGCCGGACTCGCGCTCGCCCTCTGCCCGTTGATCGCGTGGGCGACGAAGGGGAAGTACTACCTGGCCAGGCCGAACACCGTCAACGGCCCGGACGTGGTGGTCGAGGACGTCACCGCCACGCACCTCTGCTCGGTCTGCGAGACGGCGTACGAACTGCCGGACGTTGCCGACTGCCCGGTCCAGTCGGGCCCGATCTGCTCGCTCTGCTGTTCCCTCGACGCCACCTGCGGGGACGTCTGCCGCAAGCAGCCCCGGGGCGGGGCGGTGATCCTTCCGATGCCGACCGTGCGCCGGGTCTGAACCGGCGCGCACGGCACAGTCGTACGCATGGCCGGATGCGTACGCCTGGGAGGTACCTCTTCGTGAAAAACCGTATCCGCTGCGTAAGGGTCGGGCGTAAGCTCGGGCATATGCGCAATGCGGTTTCCCGGGCAGGTACGTCGGCGGAGGGTGAAACGCAATGAACGACAGCGGTGCCCTGCTCCCGTGGCTGGTCATACGTGAGGACGACAACGGCAACCGCTACCGGGTGGGCCGGTACGCGACCCGTGCCGAAGCCCAGAAGGTCGCCGACAGCCTCGAAGGCAGAGGGCACAAGCAGCTCTACTGGATCGAGCGCCTCGTCCAGGGCACCACCACCAGCCAGACCGCCACGATGAACTGAGCAATGAGGCGGCCGCGAGGCCGCTGCCATAGGCTCCGCCCATGACTGTACGAGTGGTCGTGGGCGGAGCCCTTTGTCATGACGGGCGGCTGCTGGCGGCCCGGCGCAGTGCGCCGCCGGAGCTCGCCGGACGCTGGGAGCTGCCGGGCGGCAAGACCGAGCCGGGCGAATCCGTACCCGAGGCGCTCGTGCGGGAGCTGCGCGAGGAGCTCGGCGTGGAGACCGAGGCGCTGGAGCGGATCCCGGGGGAGTGGCCGCTGCGGCCCGGACTCGTCCTGCACGTGTGGACGGCCCGACTGCTCTCCGGTGAGCCGGTCGCG
The DNA here is from genome assembly GCF_036346895.1 of Streptomyces sp. NBC_00503. Classification (NCBI taxonomy): domain Bacteria; kingdom Bacillati; phylum Actinomycetota; class Actinomycetes; order Kitasatosporales; family Streptomycetaceae; genus Streptomyces; species Streptomyces sp. NBC_00503. The sequence goes on from NZ_CP107855.1 coordinate 5,179,142, forward strand.
CTGGAGGACCACGACGAGCTGCGCTGGCTCGGCCCCGAGGAGCTCGACTCGGTGGACTGGCTCGACCAGGACCGGCCCGCGGTCGCCGAGGCTGGGCGCAGGCTCCGCGCACAGGGGCGCGTGACGCGCACGCTCTAGGCCGTCTGCGCCACAGTGCGCCGGTCCGTGGGGGACCGAGTGGTACGACGCCCCGAATATCGGGTATGTCGGTATTAATCCCTATCTTGTACTTGTCCCCCGTGGTTCTGTCCCTGTCGAACGGACTGGGGTCGCCAGCCGGCCCGGGAAGTGATCGGCGTGATCGACACAGACGGTGAATGCGCCGAGTGGGCCTTCCCGGCGGAACCCGGCGCCGTCCGCACCGCCCGCCACGCGGTGCGCGGCACCCTCCGCGACTGGGGCCTGGAGTCCATGGGCGACGTCACCGTACTGCTGGTCAGCGAGCTGGTCACCAACTCGCTGCGCTACGCCTCGGGCCCCATCGGGGTCCGGCTGGTACGGCGCAATCCGGCCGTCGCCGACGTGGTCGCGGGTCCGGCACTTCTCGTGGAGGTTTCCGATCCGCTTCCGGATCCGCCCCGCGAGCGCGTCGCCCGACCCGACGACGAGGGAGGGCGCGGACTCCACCTGGTGGCCGTCTCGGCACAGCGCTGGGGGACCCGGCACGGGAAGTCGGGCAAGACCGTGTGGTTCGAGTTGGCTCTTCCTGGTGAGTAACAAGGTGAAGGGCAGCCGACGATCACACGGCATGGCTGGAAAACAACGGGATCCTTTTGTGATCGCGAAGGCCGTGCCGTAGGGGGCCGTGGTGCTGAATACTTCGGTCATGGCCGGTCCGGTTGCGGTGAGCTGGAGGGGACGGTCGCGTGAGCGAGATACCTGTACAGGCACATCAGGCCCGTGTGCCCGAGGAGGTGCCCAGGGAGACCTGGCACGACTCCTTGTGGCACAGCAGCCCGCCTGGCTCGATATATGACTACATAAAGGTCGCTTCTTTCTCGATCGGGCCGGACGGCCTCATCGACCAGTGGAGTCTGCGCGCCGAAGAACTCTTCGGGCTGACCCCGGCACAAGCCGTGGGTCGCGACCCGGTTGACGCCTTCATGCCTCCGGAGCTGCGCGCCGGCGGCCACCGCCGGGTGGCCGAGATCCTCGACGGCAAGGAATGGACCGGCCTGGTCCCCTTCCGGATCCCGGGCGGGGACGGGGCGCACGGGGTCGCCGAGATCTATGTGATGCCCACCCACACCGAATCCTCGGAGCGGGCCGCGCTCTGCGTCGTGGTCGACGTACGCGCGCTGCGGCGGATCGAATCCGATCTGGCGGCCTCCCAGGCGATATTCGGTCAATCTCCTTTCGGCTTCCTGCTCTTTGGTACGGACCTCACGGTGCAGCGCGCCAACCGCCGTTTCGCCACCGTGTTCGGCGGCAACGCCGAGGAACACCGCGGCCGCACCGTCCACGACTACCTGCCCGCGCACGAGGCCGACCGGATGGCCGACGCACTTCGAAGGTGTCTGGAGACCGGCGACTCGGTCACCGATCTCCAGATCGCCGGATCCGCCCCCGGCAGCCGGGACAACCGGCACTGGTCCATCAACCTCTACCGGGTCCACGGCGGTACCGGCCGCCCCATCGGGGTCGCCGGCATCGGCATCGACGTCACCCGCCGCCACCTCGCCGCCCGCGAGGCCGCCGGGGTCCGCCGCAACCTGGCCCTGCTCAACGAGGCCGGACACCGCATCGGCAACTCCCTCGACCTGGAGACCACCGCCCGCGAACTCCTCGACGTCACCGTCCCCGGCTTCTGCGACCTGGCCGCCGTCGACCTCTACCAGGGGCTGCTCCTCGGCGACGACGACCGTCCCGCCCGGCCCCAGGGCCCGGGCGTGCCCAGCCTGCCCGGCCAGGGCCCCGGCCGGGCGCCCTCGCCGCCGCTGCGGCGGGTGGCCTTCGCCTCCGCGGTGTCGGACGCGCCGCTGTCGGGTCCGGGCGCGCTGGTCTCCGTAGGAGAGGTCCACCGGTATCCGGCCGGGTCGCCGGGGGCGTTCGCGCTGCGGACGGCGCGGCCGCGGCTGGTGGAAGGGGGCGGCCCGGAATCGGGGGACCTCGTCCAGTCCACGCTCGTCGTCCCGCTCGTCGCGCACGACACGGTGGTCGGACTCGCGCAGTTCTCCCGCACCAAGGGCAGCGAACCCTTCGGGGAACGGGACCGGGCGGTCGCCGTGGAACTCGCCGCACGCGCCGCCGTCTGCATCGACAACGCACGGCTCTACCGGCGCGAACACGAGCGCGCCCTGATACTGCAACGCAGCCTGCTGCCCCCCGGCGACCCGGAGGCGGCCGGGCTCGACATCGCCTGCCGCTACCTGCCGGGCAACGCGGCCACCGAGGTCGGCGGCGACTGGTTCGACGTCATCGAGCTGCCGGGCCACCGCACGGCGCTGGTCGTCGGCGACGTCATGGGCCGGGGACTGCGGGCCGCCGTGGCCATGGGCGAACTGCGCACCGCGGTACGGACCCTGGCGCTGCTCGACCTGGAACCGGCCGAGGTGCTCACCGCGCTGGACGAGATCGCCCGGGGGCTCGGCGCCCCCGGCGGCTCCCAGCAGGCCTCGCGGGCCGCCCTGCACTCACGGGACGCGGACCGCTCGGAGGTGTACCTCGCGACGTGCGTCTACGCGGTGTACGACCCGGTGACGCGGCGCTGCACGATAGCGAACGCGGGCCACATGCCGCCCGTCCTGGTGGAACCGGCCGAGGAGGGCGCCGAGCCGCGGCCCGGGCTGCTCCTGGAGATCCCGACCGGACTGCCGCTGGGCGTGGGCGGGGAGCCCTTCGAGGAGGTCGAGGTCGAACTCCCGGAGGGCGCGATGCTCGCGCTGTACACGGACGGCCTGGTCGAATCGCGGGACCACCCCCTGGAAGAGGGCCTACGCGGCCTGCGGTCGGCGCTGGCGGACCCCGCGCGGCCCCTGGAGGAGGTCTGCGACCACGTCCTGAACACCCTCGACACCCGGCACGGGGAGGACGACATCGCGCTGCTGATGGCCCGGGTCCAGGGCCTCCCGGTGGACGCCGTCGGCGACTGGCAGCTGCCGCGCGAGGCCCGCTCGGTGGGCCGGGCGCGGGAACTGGCGCGGGCGAAGCTGCCGGCGTGGGGCCTGGAGGGGCTGCTCGACACCACGGAGCTGCTGGTGAGCGAGCTGGTCACCAACGCCCTGCGCTACGGCGAGGGCGAGATCCGGCTGCGGCTGCTGCTGGACCGGACCCTGGTGTGCGAGGTCTGGGACGCCAACCTGGCTCAGCCCAGGCGGCGTCGGGCGCGCGATACGGACGAGGGCGGCCGCGGCCTCCAGCTCGTCGGCCTGCTGTCGGCCGGCTGGGGCACCCGGCGCACGCACCGGGGCAAGACGGTCTGGTTCGAACTCCCGCTCCCGGGCGCGGTGGCCGAGTCGGTGGCCGAACTCTCGGCGGAGCAGCTGCTGGGCATGTACGGCTGAGCGGGGCTGCGGGGCCTTGCCCCCGGACCCGCCGGGTCCGGGGGCAGGCGGTCACTTCGGGTCGGTGTCGCGGAAGCACCGGGAGTACACGGCGAAGGTGATCAGCGGCTCGCTTCCGTTAGAGCCTTTGAGCCAGGTGGCCTCGAGCTGGGTGTGCGTCGTCTCGTGGACGGCGAAGACCTCGATCCGCTTGCTCTCGGTATTGGTGTTCGGGCCGTTCTTCACGACCTTCCAGCCGTTCTCCGGCAGCTGGGCGCCCAGGTTCTTCATGCCCTTGTCGAGGTTGTCGTTGTCCACGCCGTAAACGGACCAGACGTGCCGGACATAGCGGAGACCCTTCTTCTTCTCGTCGCTCGTGCCGCAGGGATAGGTCACCGGTCCCACGTCCGTCACCTTGCCCTTGACCTGGGTCAGGTCGAGGGCTCTGCTCGACAGGTCGCCGACCTCCCTCTCCACTTCCTGGTGGCTGCGCTGCTGGGGGTCGTACTCGCGCTTGGTGGAGGTTTCGTCGTCCATGAAAGAGCATCCTGCGGTGAGGGTCAGGGCGCCCAAGAGCGCCAGTGCGATGACGTTACGCCTGTTCCTTCGATCCACTAGCCGGCCTTCCTCTCCAGGTCGACATCCTCGTACTGCCCGGCTATAACGAGTGCCTGGTTCAGCAGGCTCTGAGACGGCTCGCCGTTCTCCTCGTCCCAGAAGTTCCCGTGGCCCGGGGAATCGCTCTTCATCTTGTTGGCGCCGAAGGTCTCGTCGGTGGGAATGATCCCGTTGTCACCGAGCCCCATGAGTCGACCGCCGCCCGTGACGAAGTTGTCGTCGCCCCCGCCTTCCATGGCCCACGTGTGCTTCGGCTTGAAGCCGAGGTCCGCCGCATGGTCCGCCTGCATTCCGGGGCTGCCGATCGCGATCACATCGTCGACCGGCAGGGGATCAGACCACCAGGTGTCGGCGTAGGGGCTGCGGTACTTCGCCGTGTCGCCGATCAGCGTGGTTCCGTAGCTGTGGCCGATGAGCGTCGTGTGGCCGTCGCCGCCGGCCGACTGATGGGCCGCCTCGGTGCCGTCGAGGAACCGCCGCAGGGTCGGCGCCCCCTTCTCGGCGTACTGGTCGTGGGTGGCCTGGGGGATGGTGTCCGGGGCGTCGTAGTCGAACCAGGTGATGGTCGACACCGACTGTCCGGGCGTCCGCAGTGAGGTCTCGCGCCACAGGGCATCGCTCTTCGCCGCCTCGTCCTCGATGCTCCCGAGGGTCGTCTTCGTGCCCGGCACGAAAATGGCCGTGTGGTCCGCGGTGTCCGGATTCCCGTTGGCCAGGATCACGCGTCCGTCGTGGTTCGCCTCGGCGTCGAATCCGAGCAGGTATGCGTCGGGCAGTCCGCGGTTGCCGGTTTCGTCGAAGCGCTTCTGAATGACGTCCATGCCCTGCAGGCGGTCCTTCAGATGGGCCTTCCTGTCCGCGTACTTGTCGCTCCAGGCGCTCCACTCGTCGGTCTCTTCGCGCATCCATGCGCGCCCGTGCTGGACGTAGTGGTACTTGGGCTGAGGTTCCTTGGGGATCCCGTTCAGCTCCGTCTGGTAGGCGCCGTGCGTCTCCGCGAGGACTGTACGGTTGGCACTGTCGCGGACGTCCGCCGGGAGCCCGTCCAGTGCTCCGATGCTCGCCGGTTGGAGGGTGATGTAGGCCTCCCTCTCCTCCTCCGACAGGCCCTTCCACCATTCGGCGTTCAACCGGGGGTCGCTGCCCTTCGGCGGCGGGGGCTTGATGTGGCTGAGGTAGTCCTTCGCGCCGCTGCTGACATCGGCGGTGTCGCCCTGGACGTCGGCCCAGTCGGAGTCGGAGACGACGAGGTCGTCGTCCGCCTTGAGCTTGCGCAGGCCCGGGGCCCACTGGGTGTCGGCCTCGGTGGCCTCGGCGACGGCCTGGGCGATCCGGTTGGCTATCTCCACGGCCTTGCCGAAGTTCGGGTTGGGGTGGATGTTCGCCGCTTGCCGCTCCAGGGCGGCGGACAGGTCGTTGGCGTCCTTGGTGGGGTCGATGACGTTCCCGGACGGTTTGCCCTTGGCGCTACCGGAGACCGTGCCGCCCTCGGGGAGCTTGCCGTCCTTCTCCGTCCCGCCGGGCGGGAAACTGACCGAGCCGTCGGCTCCGACGGAGAACTTCTGGGCCTCGGCGTCGCCGACGGCCGCATCCAGCTTCCGTTTCGCCTCGGTGAAGGAGGCGGCGAGCGCGTTGAGGGAGGTCGCGGCGAGACCGCACTCGACCTGCGTGTAGTGGAAGTTCTTCGCCAGCCCCCGTAGCTGCTCCAGTGCGGCGTCCACGGCGACCCCGCTGAGTCCGGCCCGCAGCCGCGTGGTGATCTGTCCTTCGGCGCTGCCGTAGGCGTGGTCGGCCATGGCGCTGACCGACTGGTATCCGTCGGCCGCCTCCGCGAACTCCCACGGCTTGAGCGCCTTCAACGTTGCATAGTCCATGCGCGTGCTCACCGGCCCCCGTGGTTGCCGCCGGTGGCGGGAGTGTCCTTGTACGTCTCGTTCATGCGGGCGAAGTCACCGCGCAACGCCTCGTCGTTGGACACCTGGCCCTTGCCCGCCGACACCATCGGCCCCTGCAGTGAGGTGCACTTGCCGACCAGGCCGTCGAGGTACGTCTTCCACGATTGGTACAGCTCCGTCTGCGCCGTCGCGCTCTCCACGCCTGTGACGGCCGCGCCCTTCTGGCCGGCCTCGAAGTCGGTGAGGGCCTTCCTGATGCCCGTCACCAGCAGCCCGACGTCCTCGCTGCCCTTCTTCCAGACCGTCATGACGGACTTGAGGTCCTCACCACCGGACCCGCCACCGCCACCGCCGTCCGGCGCGGCACTCGCCAGCCGCATCTGCGCTCCGGTCGGCGTTCCTTGTTTGAGCCCCGCCCACTCCGCGTCGAAGGAGGTCATGCTCACTCGAGCCCCCGTAATAATTACTTATGCAATGATCGGGTGATCCTAATGCCCCAACAACGGTTCCTGTCCCGGGGCGTGTTGCCCCGTGGTGCCGGTCCGAACCCGGCCGCACGTCGCCGCACTGCCGGGGCACCCGAGTACGTCCAGTACTCGGGTGCCCCGGCAGTGCGGCGACGTGCGGCGCCGGGCGGCGCGGGCCCGGCAAGATCCGAAAGAGACGGCCTAGGCGGCCCGGCCTTGCTTGAGGGCAGTGAGCCTGGCCTCGATCTCGGCGGTCTTGCCGAGGTCGTCCAAGGACTCGAACTGGGCGTCCAGGGAGGACGCGGCCAGTTCCTGCTTGCCCAGCGCCATGGCTTCCTCGCGGCGGACCTTCTCCTCGAAGCGGTTGAGGTCGCTCGTCGGGTCCATGACGTCGATGTTCTTGACGGCGTCCATCATCGTGTTCTGCGCCTGCGCGGTCTTGGCGCGCGAGACCAGTTCGTCGCGCTTGGCCGTCAGTTCCGTCAGCTTGTTCTTCATCGAGTCCAGACCGGACTTGAGTTTGTCGACCACCTCGGTCTGCGCGGCGATCGTCGGCTCGGCCGTCCGCGCCTCCTTCTCCGACTGCATCTGCCGGCCGAGGGCCACCTTGGCGAGGTTGTCGAACTTGTCCGCGTCCGCCGCCGTGCCCGGGGTGCCGTCCGTCCGCAGTTCGTCGGCCTTCTTGCTCGCCGCGAGCGCCTTGGAACCCCACTCGGCGGCCGCGTCCACGTCCTCCTTGTGGTCCGCCTCCAGCATCCGCAGGTTGCCGATGGTGGTGGCGACGGCCTGCTCCGCCTCCGAGATGTTGTTCGTGTAGTCGCGGATCAGCTGGTCCAGCATCTTCTGCGGGTCCTCGGCCTGGTCCAGCAGCGCGTTGATGTTGGCCTTGGCGAGCTGGGTGACCCGGCCGAGGATGCTCTGCTTGCTCATGGTGCTTCTCCTTGGGGAGGGACGGGAGGGGAAGTGGAAGGGGAGAAGAGGGGAAGGTCAGAAGCGGCCGCCGCCGCCCATGCGGCCACGGGTTCCGCCGCCGCCGAAGGAGCCGGGGCCGCGCCCGCCGCCACCGCCGAAGCCGCCGCCACCCCCGCCTCCGCCGAAGCCGCCGCCCCCGCCGCGGCCGCCGTTCAGGATTTCGCCGAGGATGATCCCGCCGAGCACCGCGCCGCTCATGCCGCTGCCCTGCCGCCGGCCGCCCGCGCCGCCGTACGGGTTCTGGTACGCGCCCACGTCCTGCTCGGCCAGCTGCTGCGCCTGGCGCGCCAGCGAGTCCGCCTGCTGCGCCTCCGCCAGCGCACCCGGCGGATCCGTCGGGGCCAGGGAGGTGGAGCGCTCCAGGTGGCGCTGGGCCTCCGCCAGCCGGGTCCGGGCCTGGCTGCCGACCGCGCCACGGCTGGTGGTGATGTAGTCGGCCGCCGCGCCGATCGCGCTGCGGGCCGTGAGCAGGGCCTGGTCGAGCAGGGCCGCCGCCCGCTGGCGGCCCGACTCGCGCTCGCGGGCCCCGGCCAGCGCCTCGTCGAGGGCCGCGTCGGCCTCCTCCACGCGGCGCAGGGCGTCGATCGGGTCGTACCGGCCGCCGCTCTGCTCCTGGCGCACGTCGGCCAGTACGGCCTCCGCGCGGCTGATCCGGCCGCGCAGATCGGCGGTGGAGGTGCCCTCGGTGGTGCCGGTGAGCAGCCCGCGCGCGTCGGCGAGGTCCGTGTCCGTCTCGTTCAGGGCGCCGGGCAGTTTCCCGGCGGCCTCCGCGAGCTCCTGCGCCCGCCGCTCCACCGCGTCGACCAGGGTGGCCGCCTGGTCGACCGCGCCCTCGGCCGCCCGGACGTGCACCGCGGCCTTGCCGTTGTCGCCGGAGTCGATCGCGGCGCGGGCCTCGCCGAGGCTGGTCGTCGCGAACAGCAGCCGGTCCTTGGCCTGTTCGGGGTTGGAGGCCACGGGCGCGGCCGCCGAGTCCGCGTACTGGCGGCCGAGCGCCGTCAAGGTGGCCTCCGCCGTCGTGGTGCGGCCCGTCAGGGCGCGGAAGTGGCCCTCGACCGTGGCGAGCGCCTGCGGGGCGTTCTTCTCCAGGTCCCGCAGCCGGTCGAAGTCCGCCGACTGGGCGTCCAGGCGCCGGTTGGCCTCCGTGCAGCGGGCCACGATCTCGTCCAGCATCCGGCGCCGGGTGGCGTCGTCCTCCGGGTAGGCGTCGTCGAGCTGCTGGCGCAGCCGGAAGGCGGCCGTCAGTTCTCCCTTGCCGTACTCCACGGCCTCCGTGAAGGCCGAGACCGCCTCCTCTCCGAACTGTGCGGTGGCAAAGCCGAGTTCCTCGGTGCTGGTGCGGATCGCGTCGTCGGTCTCCACCAGCAGGGCCTTGGCCCTGGAGTCCAGCTCGGGGAGGGGGAGCGGGGCGGGCTCCTGGCCGGGCCCCGTGCCCCAGCCGGCGGTCTTCCCGCCGCCGGTGCCCCCGCCGGCGCGCTTGCGCTTGCGGCGGGTGTACGCGTACGCGCCGAGGGCGCCTGCCGCGCCGACCGCGACGACCGGGAGGACGTAGTCCCCGGCGCCGTTCTCGCTGCTCGCCGCGGATCCGCCCGGGTCCGCCTCGCCGGGGGTGATGGCGGGCACGGGTACGGGCTTGCCCGCCAGGACCGCGTCGTATCCGTTCGCGGCGCCGATCGCGGCGCCCGCCCAGTCGTTCTGCCGCAGGGCCGGCTCGATCGCGGTCTGTGCGACCGCCGCCAGCTGCTCCTTGGTGAAACCGGAGTCCACGTCGGCCGAATAGGCGTACTGCCGGGCGCCGGTGCCGATGGCGAGCAGGACGTCGTTCTGGCCGAGGCCGTTCTTCTGGGCGGTGGCGTCGGCCCAGCTCTGCGCGGAGCGGCCGGAGAAATCGCGTACGTAGGTGACGAAGAGCTGGATCTTCCGGTCGGCGTACAGCTTGTCCAGCGCGGCGGTGACGGCGGGCTTGCGGTCGCCCAGGGCGTTCACCCGGTCGGTGATCTGCCCCTGCTGCGACAGGGTGACGGGGTCGTCGGCGCGGGCGGCGGGCGCGGTGGCCGTCGCCCAGCCACCGGCCGCCAGGAGGGCGGCGGCCAGGGTGAGGGTGGCCCGGAGGGATATCTCGGCGGTGGTGCGTCTCTTCGGCGGAGTCACATTTGGGAGGGTATGGGGGGATTCTGCCGGACGCACCCGGAGCCGCACCCCCGACGGGGCACGGCTCCGGACCCTGGACGGGCCGGTCAGGGAAGGGCGTAGGCCGCGAGCTCCGGGCGGGACAGGGCCAGGCGGTCGCCGATCAGGAGGGCGGCCGCGTCGACGAGGGCCGGATGGTCCCATTGGCGGCGGAGCTTGCCCGTCGCCGGATCCAGGACGGCGACGAAGGGGCCGGCGGAGCGGTTCAGGAGCCCGCGACGGCCGCCGCCCAGCACCTTGACGTACAGGCCGCCCGGCCGCACGCCCAGCAGTTCGAGCGCGCACCCCGGCCCCTCCCGCCGGGTCAGTGCCCGCTGCCAGCGCAGTGCCCCGCTCTCCGCATCGAGAGCGAAGACCAGGTCCGCGCCCTGATCCGGGCGGTACGCGGCCGCGTACACCGTGCCGCGTTCGCTCAGCAGCGGCTCCGCCGGGACGCCCGGCGCGAACCTCCACAGCTCCCGGCCGGTGTTCCGGTCCAGGGCGAGCAGGCCCTCGCCGTCGAGGAGGGCGACCGGACCGCCACCGCCGGACGGCAGCTGCCCGTGCAGCGTGCGGTCCGCGGGGCGGCTCCGGGGGAAGGACCACAGCAGTCGGCCGGTCGGCAGGTGCAGCGCCTGGACCAGCCGGTCGTCCGGCAGCACGAGGCAGTCGCCCGCCACGGCGGGGGACCGCACGCCGGAGCCCGCCGGCGCGCGCCGCCACAGGACTTCGCCCGTCTTCGCCGACAGCGCCGTCAGATCCCCCGGGGCCCCGTGCAGCACCACGGGACCGGCGCTGCGCAACGCCCCCTCCCCGGGCAGGTCCCGCCACCACCGCACCCGACCGTCCCGCGGTTCGCGCGCCAGCAGCCGGACCCCCGGCGCACCCTCGCGCCGCACCTCGACGTAGACCGTGGCCGCGTCCGCCGCGCAGGACACCCGCAGCAGCCCGGCCCCGACCAGCGGCGGCGCGGCCGCGCCCACGCCCTCGTCGGCTCGAGCCGTCCAACGGGTCGCGCCCACGTCGGCCCGTACGCAGCCCACCTCGGGCCCCGACCGCCACACCACATGGGCCCCGGCCGCGTGGACGGCGTCCGGCCGGGCGGCCGTCTGCCAGGCGAGGGCGCCGGGGGCGGCGTGGGGTCCGGGGCTGCCCGTGAGGGAACGCGACCCGCGGGCCGCCGGGGCTCCGGAGTCCGGGCCTCCCAGGGCCGTGGCCCCGGACGGCGGCGAACTCCCCGCGTCGGCCGCCGCCTCCGCCAGCCAGGGCGCGCTTCCCGTCGCCACGCACTCCCGCGCGATACGGGCCAGCGCGCGGGCCCGCTCCGCCGCGTCCGGCAGGTTCCGGGCCCGGCCCGCCCGCTCCCGCGCCGCCTCCGGGTCCAGCGGCGGCCGCGCCGCCTCCTCGACGGCGGCCCGCGCCCGGGCCAGCGAAGCCAGGGCGTGGCCCGTCTTCTCGTCGTCGGAGGCCTCCGTCCGGCCGCGCAGCAGGCCCGCGGCCCGGCCGAGCAGCCGCTCCGCCTCCACGGGCCGCCCCTGCTCCGCGTGGCGCGCCGACTCCTCGCGCAGCCAGGCCGCACGCTCCTCCAGGAACCCGGGCAGCTCCTGCTCGGCCTGTTCCAGGACCTGCGCCGCGCCCGGCTGGTCCCTGGCCCCGGCGCGGTCGCGCGCCACCTGGCACAGCGCCAGCAGCCGGCCCCCGGCGGAGCCGATCCGTTCGCTGAGCCGCAGGGCCGCGGGCAGGTCGCGCGGGGCGACGGCCAGCACCATGTCGTAGGTGGCGGCCCCGCGCAGCCCGGCGTCCGGGATCAGGGCCAACTGCAGCTCGGCCTCGGCGGGATCGGCCGCGGCGACGGCCGTGGCGATGTGGGCGCGCAGCCGCTTCTCGGAGGGTCCGCCGGTGAAGTGGTCCGTGGCGATCCGGGCGGCCTGCTCGGGCGCCACCCGGGCCAGTTCGAAGGCGACGGCGCGCAGCGGGCCCTCCCGGTCCGGGCCGAACACCGTGAACAGCGCCTGCTGCGCGTCGGTCAGCAGCCGCCGCGCCCGCGCCGGGGCCCGCGCGGAGGTGTCCTTGGCCAGACCCGTCAGCAGCCCGGCCACCCGGGCCCCGTCGCCCCCGCCGCCACTCCACGCCGCGCTCTCGGCCTCGGCCAGCAGCCGCCCCGCGAGCCCCGCGTCGAAGCGGGCCGCGGCGTCGGCGGCGACGGCCAGCACCTCCACCGGCACCTCGCTGCCGACCGGCACCGCGCGCAGCGCGTCCTCGGCCTCCAGCAGCAACTCCCGTACGAACTCCCGTACGCCGACGGGGACACCCCCGGCCCCGGCCCCGCTCCCGAGCCCGCTTCCGGTCCCGCCCGTGGCCTCGCTTCCGTTCCCGGCTCCGCTTCCGCCTCCGCCTCCGGTCCCGCCCGGAAGGCCGGTGCGCTCGCGGCCGGTGCCGGTCCGGCGCTCAGCACCGGCCTGCCCGGCGGCCCCGGCCCCGGCCCCGGCCCCGGCCCCGGACCGGTCCGTGACGGCGGTACCGGCTCCGGTCCGGGGATCGCGTCCGGCCCCGTCGCGGGCCCGGGTGTCGCGCCCGAATCCGGTCCGGGCCCCGTCCCCGTCCCCGTCCCTGTCCCCGTCCGCAGGACCCCGCCCCCCGGAGCCGTCCAGCAGCCCGCCCAGCAGCCCGCGCAGCGACTTCGCCACGACCGCCGCCGACTCCGGCCGGTCCGCCGCGTCCTTGGCCAGCAGGTGCAGCACCAGCCGGTCCACCTCCGGGGCCACCGGCCGGCCGGCCTCGCGCAGCGGCAGCGGCGGGTCCTCGATGTGCCGGCGCATCAGCACGTAGGGCCCGTCGGCGCTCTCGCCGAAGGGCGGCTCCCCGCTCAGCAGGGCGTACAGCACGCACCCCAGCGCGTACAGATCGCACCGGGCGTCCACCCGCTCGCCCCGCCACTGTTCGGGGGCCATGTACGGCGGGCTGCCGAAGATCCGGCCGGTCACCGTCCAGCCCGCGGTGGCGTCGGAGGAGTGCGCGATGCCGAAGTCGCAGATCTTCAGCCGGCCCCCCGGCAGCAGGAAGAGGTTGGCGGGCTTCAGGTCCCGGTGGATGACGGAGCGTTCGTGGGCGGCGGCCAGCGCCTCGGCGGTCTGCGCGGCCAGTTCCAGCGCGACCTCCACCGCGAGCCCGCCCGGCTCCCGCGCCAGGGCGCTGCGCAGGTCCTCGCCCGGGAGCAGCTCCATGACGATGAAGAGCCGCCCCTCCTCCTGGCCCACGTCGTGCACGACGGTGATGCCGGGGTGCTGGAGCCGCGCCCCGATGGTGGCCTCGCGCCGGAAACGGGCGACCACCTCGTCGTTCGTGGCCGCTTCGAGCAGCACCTTCACCGCCACGGCGCGGTCGAGCGCCGTGTCGTGCGCCCGCCACACCTCGCCCATGCCGCCCTGGCCGAGCCGCTGGTCGAGGCGGTACCGCCCCGCCAGCTGATCCCCCACCCGCACCGCGAAAGCCCCCTGACATCACGTCAACGACGTTGATACAGGGGGCATTCTGTACTGCGAAGTGAACGGCTGGGGGCTGCTATCGACCGGAACGGCGCCCGATCTTGTTCCCCAGCCACACCAGGGGGTCGTACTTGCGGTCCACGGCCCGCTCCTTCAGCGGGATCAGGGCGTTGTCGGTGATCTTGATCCCCTCGGGGCAGACCTCCGTGCAGCACTTGGTGATGTTGCAGTAGCCGAGCCCGTGCTCCTCCTGGGCGGTGCGCTTGCGGTCCAGGCCCGCTTCGGCCGCCGCGTCCAGGGGGTGCATGTCCAGCTCCGCGACCCGCATCAGGAAGCGGGGGCCGGCGAAGGCCGTCTTGTTCTCCTCGTGGTCACGCACCACGTGGCAGGTGTCCTGGCACAGGAAGCACTCGATGCACTTGCGGAACTCCTGCGAGCGCTCCACGTCGATCTGCTGCATCCGGTACTCGCCCGGTGCGACCCCGGCCGGGGGTACGAAGGCCGGGATCTCGCGCGCCTTCTGGTAGTTGAAGGACACGTCGGTCACCAGGTCGCGGACCACGGGGAAGGCCCGCAGCGGGGTCACGGTGATCGTTTCTTCTCTGGTGAAGGTCGACATGCGCGTCATGCACAGCAGCCGGGGCCGCCCGTTGATCTCGGCGCTGCACGAACCGCACTTGCCCGCCTTGCAGTTCCAGCGCACCGCGAGGTCCGAGGCCTGGGTGGCCTGGAGCCGGTGGACGATGTCCAGCACCACCTCCCCGTCGTGCACCTCCACGGTGAAGTCGCGCAGTTCGCCGCCCTCCGCGTCACCCCGCCAGATCCGGAACGCGGCATCGTAGGTACTCACGCGTGGAACTCCTCTTCGGCGAGGTACTTGACCAGCTCTTCCTTCTCGAAGAGCGCGAGCAGGTCGGGTCGGATGGGTTCGGTGCGCACCCGGGTCAGCTCGATCCGGTCGGCTGCCGGATCCTCGGGCGTGGGGGTCACCGGCCGGCAGAGCAGGTTCACCGGCCGCCAGTCCCGTTCCATCGCCGGGCAGTCCTCGCGGGTGTGCCCGCCCCGGCTCTCGGTGCGCTCCAGGGCCGCGCGGGCCACGCACTCGCTGACGAGCAGCATGTTCCGCAGGTCCAGCGCCAGGTGCCAGCCCGGGTTGAACTGCCGGTGGCCCTCGACCCCGGCCCGGGAGGCCCGTAGCCGCAGGGTCGCCAGCTTCTCCAGGGCCTCGGCCATCTCGCCCTCGCGGCGGATGATGCCGACGAGGTCGTTCATGGTGGTCTGGAGTTCCTGGTGGAGGCTGTACGGGTTCTCCGCGCCCTCGGCGGCATGGAACGGAGCCAGCGCTTCGGTGGCGGCCTCGTCCACCATGGCCTGGTCCACGGCCGGGAGCCGGCCCGCCTGCGCGGCCGCGTACTCGGCGGCGTGCAGCCCGGCCCGGCGGCCGAAGACCAGCAGGTCGGAGAGGGAGTTCCCGCCGAGCCGGTTCGAGCCGTGCATCCCGCCCGCGACCTCGCCGGCCGCGAAGAGGCCGGGCACGCCGACCGTGGCGGCGGTGTCGGAGTCGACCGCGATGCCGCCCATCACGTAGTGGCAGGTCGGGCCGACCTCCATCGGCTCGGCGGTGATGTCCACGTCCGCCAGCTCCTTGAACTGGTGGTACATCGACGGGAGCCGCCGCTTGATCTTCTCGGCCGGCATCCGGGTGGACACGTCCAGGAACACCCCGCCGTGCGGGGTGCCGCGACCCGCCTTGACCTCGGAGTTGATGGCGCGCGCCACCTCGTCGCGGGGGAGCAGCTCGGGCGGGCGCCGGTTGTGGTCCGGGTCCTCGTACCAGCGGTCGCCCTCCTCCTCGGACTGCGCGTACTTCTCCTTGAAGACGTCCGGGATGTAGTCGAACATGAACCGCTTGCCCTCGCTGTTGCGCAGCACCCCGCCGTCGCCGCGCACCGACTCGGTGACGAGGATCCCCTTCACCGAGGGCGGCCAGACCATGCCGGTCGGGTGGAACTGCACGAACTCCATGTTCAGCAGGGGCGCCCCGGCGAGCAGGGCCAGCGCGTGGCCGTCGCCCGTGTACTCCCAGGAGTTCGAGGTGGTCTTGAAGGACTTGCCGATGCCGCCCGTGGACAGCACGACCGCCGGAGCCTCCAGGACGAAGAAGCGGCCGGTCTCGCGCTCGTAGCAGAAGGTGCCCGAGACCCGGTCGCCGCCTTGCAGGGTGTGGTCCTTCAGGACCCTGGTGACCGTGCACTCCTGGAAGACCTTGAGCCGGGCCTCGTGGTCCCCGTACTCCTTGAAGTCCTCCTGCTGGAGCTGGACGATCTTCTGCTGGAGGGTGCGGATCAGCTCCAGGCCGGTGCGGTCGCCGACGTGCGCGAGGCGCGGGTACTCGTGCCCGCCGAAGTTGCGCTGCGAGATCTTCCCGTCGGGGGTGCGGTCGAAGAGGGCGCCCCAGGTCTCCAGCTCCCAGACCCGGTCCGGGGCCTCCTTCGCGTGCAGTTCCGCCATCCGCCACTGGTTGAGGAACTTGCCGCCGCGCATGGTGTCGCGGAAGTGCACCTGCCAGTTGTCGCCCTCGTTGACGTTGCCCATGGAGGCGGCGATCCCGCCCTCCGCCATCACGGTGTGGGCCTTGCCGAACAGGGACTTGCAGATCACGGCCGTGCGGGCGCCGCGCTCGCGGGCCTCGATCGCGGCCCGCAGTCCGGCGCCGCCCGCGCCGACCACGACCACGTCCCACTGCTGCCGTTCGACTTGAGCCATGTCAGAAAAACCTCGGGTCTGTGAAGGCGCCGCTGGCCACCAGGTACACGTAGAAGTCGCAGGCGGCCACGCTGATCAGCGAGGCCCACGCCAGCTGCATGTGACGGGAGTTGAGGCGGCTGATCCAGCCCCACAGGCGGTAGCGCACCGGATGCTGTGAGAAGTGCTTGAGGCGGCCGCCCATGATGTGCCGGCAGGAGTGGCAGGACAGGGTGTAGGCCCAGATCAGACCGATGTTGACGAGGAACAGCAGCGTCCCGAGGCCCATGTGGCCCCACTCGTAACGGTCGTTGCGGAAGGTCAGCACGGTGTCGTAGGTGAGGATCCCGGCCACCGGCAGCGCCGCGTAGAAGAAGTAGCGGTGCATGTTCTGGAAGATCAGCGGGAAGCGGGTCTCACCGCTGTACGAGGCGTGCGGCTCGGCGACGGCGCAGGCCGGCGGCGAGGCCCAGAAGCCCCGGTAGTAGGCCTTGCGGTAGTAGTAGCAGGTCAGCCGGAAGCCGAGCGGGAAGACCAGGATCAGCAGGGCGGGGGACAGGCCCCACCAGCTGCCGAGGAGGTCCAGGTTCGGGCCGCCGCGCATCTCCTTGCAGTTCTCCGCCAGGCAGGGGGAGTAGAAGGGAGAGACGTACGGGGCCGCGTAGTAGTCGGCGTTGGCGAAGGCCCGCCAGGTGGAGTAGACGATGAAGGCGAGCAGCCCGGCCGCGGTGCCGGCGGGCGAGAGCCACCACCGGTCGGTCCGCAGGTGCCGGGCTGCGATCGCGGCCCGCGAGGCGTCGTGGACGCCGCCGGGCCGCTGGGATGGTGGTTGGGTGCCTGTGGCCAAGAGGGACTCCGGGTGGAGTGATGAGGGGTGGCCCAGGAGACCCGGCCGCCGTCACTGAGGGTGGCCGGGTCTGGTGGGGTGTGCGGGGGTGTGCGGTCCGAGGCCGTCTAGGGGGCGCGGCGGTCGCGGGCGCCGAGACCCTCGTCGTCGGAATCCGTCCACAGTGAACTGTCGTACGGGGTGTCCGGTACGTCGACCATGCCGGCCGTGCGGCCCGGTGCGCCCGTGCCCGGAGGCTTGGGGGCGGCCGGAGCCTGCCGCGCGACGTCCTGTTCGAGCCGCTCCACCGAGCGGACCAGCTCGTTCAGATTGCGCCGTACGGTGGTCAAATCGTCTTGCAGGGACATGACTTGCCCTTTCTTCCGCGTGGTGCGGTGGCAACGCCCATGTGCGCCTGCGAGTGTCGCGCCTCCCGTCCCCGCTTGTGAAGGGACGTGCAGCGATTGCGGGCGCGCAGGCGCGAACCGTGCGCCCTCCCTCACTCCATTTTCATCCCTCTTACGGGGGAACGCCCGTCCGGAGCACAAGCCGGATTGGTCCGCACGGGTGGGGTTCGCGGCGTGGCGAGGGTCCGCTGCGGTGGGTGCGGCGGGGTGTCGATTTCAGTGGGCTTCGGCACCCAGTGTGATCAGCTCCATATACCGCCGAACGTGATCAAGGCCCCCTCCTTTTCACGACCAGCCCCCCACGCCCTGCCCCGGAGGTACCACCCATGTCCCAGAGAAGGCGCAGGTCCTTGGCGCTCCTGACCTCGGGAGTTCTTGCACTGCCGCTGCTCGCGGGCTGCGGCGCGGGTGAAGACGAGGGCGGCCCGGTCGCCGCCGGGCAGGACATCGCGACCACGACCCGCGACAAGGTGGCCGACGGCGGAGTGCTGCGCTGGGCCGTGGACGCCCTGCCCGGCACCCTCAACACCTTCCAGGCCGACGCGGACGCCACCACCGCCCGGATCGCC
This sequence comes from Streptomyces sp. NBC_00503, assembly GCF_036346895.1. NCBI lineage: Bacteria > Bacillati > Actinomycetota > Actinomycetes > Kitasatosporales > Streptomycetaceae > Streptomyces > Streptomyces sp. NBC_00503. Next base: position 5,196,777 of record NZ_CP107855.1, read on the forward strand.
GGGGCGGTACTGCCCCAGCTGTTCGTGCTGGACGGCAAGGGGCGGCCGGTGGCCAATCCCGACTTCCTGGAGAAGGCCGAGGTCGTCGAGCGGGAGCCCAAGCAGGTCGTCCTGTACAAGCTGAACCAGCAGGCCGTGTGGAGCGACGGCCGCGAGATCGGCGCCGCCGACTTCGTCGCCCAGTGGCGGGCCCTGAACGGCAAGGACTCCGCGTACTGGACCGCGCGCAACGCGGGCTACGACCGGATCGAGAAGATCGAGCGCGGCAAGACGGACCTGGAGGTCAAGGTCACCTTCGTCAAGCCGTACTCCGACTGGCGCTCCCTCTTCTCCCCGCTCTACCCCAAGCAGGTCACCGGCACCCCGGAAGCCTTCAACGAGGGCGCCCGCGGCGCCCTCAAGGTCACTGCCGGCCCCTTCTCGCTGGGCGCCATCGACAAGAAGACCGGCACCGCCGCCCTGACGCGCAACCCGCGCTGGTGGGGCGCCCCCGCCAAGCTCGACTCCCTCGTGCTCACCGCCGTGCCCCGGGCGGAGCGCCCGGCGGCGCTCGCCGCGGGCAAGCTCGACATGGCCGAGATCGACCGCACCGGCGCCGACCGGATCGCCCTGGCCCAGCGGGAGGCCGCCAAGGCCGACGGGGCCCACGGCCCCGCCGCCTCGGTGACGCCCGCGCAGGCCACCCTCTCGTGGGCGCTGGCCTTCGGCGCGGACGAGGCCAAGGCCAAGGAGGCGCAGGAGACCCGCCAGAAGCACGCCGAGGCGGTCAAGCGGTACGCCGAGGAACAGGGCGCCCTGCGCGCCTTCACCGTCCGCAAGTCCCTGGAGCCCGCCTACACCCAGCTCGCGATGAACGGGGCCTCCGGCCCGCTCACCGACGAGCGCGTGCGCCGGGCCGTGGCCCGCGCCCTGGACCGCCAGGCCCTCGCCGACATCGTCCTCAAGCCGCTGGGCCTGCCCGCGAAGCCCGTGGGCAGCCACCTGGCGCTGGCCGGGCAGCAGGCGTACGCCGACAACAGCGACGCCCTCGGCGGCCAGGACACCGAGGCCTCGCAGGCCCTGCTCGCGGACGCGGGCTGGCGCCGGGGCGGCAAGCTCACCGAGCCGAACGGGGCCAAGGCCGGCGCGGAAGCCTCGAAGGAGCACGACGACGCGAAGATGCCGTCGGGCCCCGGGACCGGCAACGACGGGCTCTACATCGTCGGCCAGGACGACGAGCGCAACGGCGACCAGGACGCCCCCGGCCGGCGCGGGGACGACAAGCCGGCGGCTGGCGCCCGGACGGCCCCCCGGGCCGACCACCCCGACCACCGCCCCGAGGGCCCCGAGAACCCGGCCGGCATGGCCCTGCCCGAGGGCGTGTACGGGTTCGACGGTGAGATCGTCGACGCGGACGCCTTCGCCTCCGGGGTCCGGACCTCCCCGGTGCTGGCCCCGGCCCCCTTCGCCGCCCGGCAGGAGCAGCTGCTGCTCACCCAGGCGGCCCAGGCGGCCCAGGCGGCCCAAGCGGCCCAAGCGGCGCAGGCCGACCGGACCGAAGCCGTGGACGACGGCAAGCGCAGCCCGGCCCTGGACACCGAGGCCGCCGACCCGGCGGCCAAGGCGAGCGGCGCCCCGACGGCCCCCGCCAAGCAGGCCGTACGCAACTCGGGCGCCATGCTCGCCAAGGACGGCAAGCCCCTCACCCTGCGCTTCGTCCTCCCGTCGGGCCCCGGCTCGGAGGCCCTGCGCACGGTCGGCGAGCGGATCGCGCAGATGCTCCACAAGGTCGGCGTGCAGGCGGAGCTGACCAAGGTGGCCGACGAGAGCTTCTTCAAGGACTACATCGCCTCCGGCCAGTACGACCTGGCCCTGTACTCCTGGCCCGCGACCGCCTACCCCGCCACCGACGCCCGGCCGATCTTCGCGAAGCCCGAGCCGGCGGCCGACGGCTCCCTGGTGGTCGAACAGAACTACACCCGGGTCGGCACCGACCACATCGACCAGCTCTTCGACCAGGCCGCCGGCACGCTGGACGAGGACCAGTCCCGCGAGCTGATGCGCAAGGCGGACGCCCGGATCTGGGCCGCGGCCGGTTCCATCCCGCTCTACCAGCGCCCCGAGCTGGTGGCGGCGAAGCCGAACCTGGTCAATGCGGGCGCCTTCGGCCTCGGCGCGCCCCGCTACCAGGACATCGGCTGGAAGAAGCAGCCGACGGCCAAGGACAAGGCCAAGGAAGACAAGAAGAACTGATGACGAAACGGTGCATCCGAGGTTGAGACCCGGGTTTCTACCTCAGATGTGACTCAAGTCCCTTGCCCGCCGGGAACCCGGCGGGCAAGGTCGTACGTACCCGTTGACCCGCGTGTATTCAGGCAGTCCCGAGGGCCGAGACCCCCCACCGAAACCTCGGCCCTCCTCAGTCGTCCGGCCTCTTGACAGACCCCCCGGCAGGCGGTTCCCGCTGCGCGACGTACGATGGGGTAAGGCCGTGGCAGGTTTTCCGCCCGGTCGAGGCTCGCGTGCCGGACCGTACGCGTCGCCATCCACGATCCCGGGAGAAGCGCCGAAGTGCCCACGCGCCACGACATCCGTAACGTCGCCATCGTCGCCCACGTCGACCATGGCAAGACGACCATCGTCGATGCCATGCTCAAGCAGGCCGGTGCCTTCGCCGCCCACCAGCACCTCGACGACCGCATGATGGACTCGAACGACCTGGAGCGTGAGAAGGGCATCACGATCCTCGCCAAGAACACGGCGGTGAAGTACCACCCGAAGGACGGGTCGGCCCCGATCACGATCAACATCATCGACACCCCCGGCCACGCCGACTTCGGTGGTGAGGTCGAGCGCGGTCTGTCGATGGTGGACGCCGTCGTTCTGCTGGTGGACGCCTCCGAGGGTCCGCTGCCCCAGACCCGCTTCGTCCTGCGCAAGGCCCTGCAGGCGAACATGCCGGTCATCCTCTGCATCAACAAGACGGACCGCCCGGACTCCCGGATCGACGAGGTCGTCAACGACACGTACGACCTGTTCCTGGACCTGGACGCCACCGAGGAGCAGATCGAGTTCCCGATCGTCTACGCCTGTGGCCGTGACGGCGTCGCCTCGCTGACCAAGCCGGAGGACGGCACCGTCCCCGCGGACAGCGACAGCCTGGAGCCCTTCTTCTCCACCATCCTGGCCCACGTGCCGGCCCCGGTGTACGACGAGGAGGCCCCCCTCCAGGCCCACGTCACCAACCTGGACGCCGACAACTTCCTCGGCCGCATCGCGCTGGTGCGCGTCGAGCAGGGCGAGCTGCGCAAGGGTCAGACCGTCGCGTGGATCAAGCGTGACGGCACCATCTCCAACGTCCGCATCACCGAGCTGATGATGACCGAGGCGCTCACCCGCAAGCCGGCCGAGGTGGCGGGCCCGGGTGACATCTGTGCGGTCGCCGGTTTCCCCGACATCATGATCGGCGAGACCCTGGCCGACACCGAGAACCCGATCGCGCTCCCGCTGATCTCGGTCGACGAGCCGGCGATCTCCATGACCATCGGTACGAACACCTCCCCGATGGTCGGCCGCGGCGGCAGCGGCAAGGGCGCGGACGCCAAGTCCGCGGTCAAGGACCGCAAGGTCACCGCGCGCCAGGTCAAGGACCGTCTGGACCGCGAGCTGATCGGTAACGTCTCGCTCCGCGTGCTCGACACCGAGCGCCCGGACGCCTGGGAGGTCCAGGGCCGTGGTGAGCTCGCGCTCGCCATCCTGGTCGAGCAGATGCGCCGCGAGGGCTTCGAGCTGACCATCGGCAAGCCGCAGGTCGTCACGCAGATCATCGACGGCAAGGTGCACGAGCCGGTCGAGCGCATGACGGTCGACGTCCCCGAGGAGCACATGGGCGCCGTCACGCAGCTCATGGGCGTCCGCAAGGGCCGCATGGACAACATGTCGAACCACGGCTCCGGCTGGGTCCGCATGGAGTTCGTGGTCCCCTCGCGCGGCCTCATCGGCTTCCGTACCGAGTTCCTGACGAACACCCGCGGTACGGGCATCGCCCACTCGATCCACGAGGGCCACGAGCCGTGGTTCGGCCAGCTGGTGACCCGCAACAACGGTTCGCTGGTCGCCGACCGCTCCGGTTCGGTCACGCCGTTCGCGATGATCAACCTGCAGGAGCGCGGTGTCCTGTTCACCGAGCCCGGCACCGAGGTGTACGAGGGCATGATCGTCGGCGAGAACTCGCGCGCCGACGACATGGACGTGAACATCACCAAGGAGAAGAAGCTCACCAACATGCGTGCGGCTTCCGCGGACAACACCGAGAACGTGGTGCCGCCCCGCAAGCTCTCCCTGGAGCAGTCCCTGGAGTTCTGCCGCGACGACGAGTGCGTCGAGGTGACCCCGGAGGCCGTCCGCATCCGCAAGGTCGTCCTGGACCAGAAGGAGCGCTCGCGCTCCGCCTCGCGCGCCAAGTCCGGCAAGTAATCGAGTAGGACCCAGATCACACTTGGGTCCGCCCGGTCACCGGTTTTTCGAGCAGCCCCTCCCCGCACGGTCTCCGTGCAGGGAGGGGCTGTTCGCTTTTGTCAAGCGGATTGTTTCCGTCCGGTGTCCGGATACCGACCGTGACACTCCGGAAGAAGAGCTAACAGTCCGTTTCGCACGTGTCTGTCTCCTATCCGTTTGTCCGGATTTCGGGTTTTGGCCATAGTGCGATGTTGTGAAAACGAGACCACTTAAGTGTGGTTTACGGTCTGGGCGTCCCCGAGGATGGCTCCATTGAGCTCGGGTCAATGGGTCACACGCTGTGGGGAGCGTCGACTCACGAGCACACTCGGGGCACTGGTTCCTTATCGCCGTCAGGGGTGTCGGCGAAACGCAACACGTGTCCCTTTCATCAGACAGTGGACTCATGAGGAGGAAACCCATGCGCGGTGCCAAGAGCGCCAAGTGGGTAACGGGCGCGATTGTCGTTGCCCTGGCTGCGACCGCTTGCGGTGGCGGCGGCGGCAAGGCGGCCGGCAAGGGTGAAGTCGACCCGAACGGCATCTACTCGGTCGAGGTCGGCGAGCCGGAGAAGCTTCTCCAGCCGGCCGACACGATGGAGTCCAACGGCTCGATCGTCATGTCGGGCCTGTTCTCGCAGCTCGTCGACTACGACGCCGACGGCAAGATCGTCATGGTCAACGCCGAGTCGGTGGAGTCCAAGGACAGCAAGACCTGGACCGTCAAGCTCAAGCCGGGCTGGACCTTCCACGACGGCACCAAGGTGACCGCGCAGTCCTACGTCAAGGCGTGGAACTGGGCCGCGAACATCAACAACAAGCAGGGCAACGCGTCCTGGTTCGCGGACATCAAGGGCTTCGAGGTCGTGCACCCCGAGGCCAAGGGTGCCGCGCCCACCGGCGACGCCATGGAGGGCCTGAAGGTCGTCGACGACAACACCTTCACCATCGAGCTCGCCAACGCCGTGCCGTACTTCACGTACAAGCTCGGCTACGAGGTCTTCTCCCCGCTGCCGGAGTCCTTCTACAAGGACCCCGCGGCCGCCGGTGAGAAGCCGGTCGGCAACGGCCCGTACAAGTTCAAGTCGTGGGAGCACAAGAAGCAGATCGAGCTCACGCGCTTCGACGACTACAAGGGCGACAACAAGGCGAAGAACGGTGGCGTGGTTCTCAAGAACTACTCCTCCCTCGAGACCGCCTACGAGGACCTGAAGTCGGGCAACGTCGACGTCCTGCGCTCGATCGCTCCGAAGGACCTCCCGGTCTACCGCGCCGACCTCGGTGACCGCGCGGTCGACGCGCCGATGTCCGCGATCCAGACCATCGCGGTCGCGTTCTACGCCGACCAGTGGAAGACCCCGAAGCCGGTCGACCCGAAGGTCATCCAGGGCCTGTCGATGGCGATCGACCGCGACACCATCACCAAGACCGTGCTCCAGGGCACCCGCGAGCCCGCCACGGGCTGGGTCGCCAAGGGCGTCCTCGGCTACACGCCGAACGCGGCCGGTGACGTCACCAAGTTCGACCCCGCGAAGGCCAAGGCGCTCATCACCGAGGGCGGTGGCGTTCCGAACAACGAGATCTCCATCCAGTTCAACTCGGACGGCGGTCACAAGGAATGGGTCGAGGCTGTCTGCAACAGCATCACCCAGGCCACGGGCGTCAAGTGCACCGGTGACGCCAAGCCGGACTTCCAGGCCGACCTCGCGGCCCGCAAGGCCCAGCAGGTCAAGTCGCTGTACCGGTCCGCCTGGACCCTCGACTACCCGGTGAACGCCAACTTCATCAGCGACCTGTTCCGCACCGGCGCCGGTGGCAACCAGGGTGGCTTCAGCAACAAGGCCCTGGACGACAAGATCGCCGCGGCCGACTCGGCTCCTTCCCTGGCCGAGTCCGTGAAGGGCTACCAGGACGTCGAGAAGGACCTCGTCAACCTGATGCCGTCCATCCCGCTCTGGTACTACAAGACCAACGCGGGCTTCTCGGAGAAGGTCTCGGACGTGAAGTACGCCCAGGACGGCGACCCGATCCTCGAGGACGTCCAGGTCAAGAAGTAAGTCCTAGCGCGCAATTCAGCTAAGACGGATGTGGGCCGGCGGGGAGCCGGCCCACATCCGGGCCTATATGCAGCGCCCCGGGGGGCCCTTTCGCGACGCAGTGACGATCCCGTCACGCGCGTGCGTGGCGAAAGGGCCCGTCCGGCTGCGCCTGCCGCATCTTCTACGGAGGCATGATGGGGCGCTATGTCGCACGACGACTGCTCCAGATGATCCCGGTCTTCTTCGGGACGACCCTGCTCATCTTTTTGATGGTGTACAGCCTGCCCGGCGACCCCGTGGCCGGACTCTTCGGGGACAAGGGCACCGACCCCGCCACGCTGGCCGCCCTGCGCCATGCGCACGGCTTGGACCTGCCGATTTGGCAGCAGTACTACAACTACATCACCGGCATCCTGTTCCACTTCGATTTCGGGCAGCAGATCCGAAGCGGACGTGAGATCACCGATGTCATCGGTAGCGCCTTCCCGGTCACCATCCGGCTGGCCTTCCTGGCGTTCGCCATCGAGATCGTCCTGGGCCTCGCGCTCGGGATGGTCGCCGGCCTCAAGGCCGGCAAGCTCGTGGACAACCTCATCCTGATCCTCACCCTGCTGATCATCTCGATGCCGGTCTTCGTCCTCGGCTTCATCGTCAAGACGGTGTTCGCCTTCCAGCTCGGCTGGATCGAGCCCAACGTCAGCATCAACGAGACCTGGGGCGAGCTGCTCACGCCGGCCATCGTGCTGGGGTCCCTGTCGCTCGCCTACGTGGCCCGCCTGACCCGCACCTCGATGGCCGAGAACCTGCGCGCCGACTACGTGCGCACCGCCGTCGCCAAGGGCCTGCCCAAGCGCCGCGTCATCGGTGTCCACCTGATGCGCAACTCGATGATCCCGGTCGTCACCTTCCTCGGCACGGACATCGGCGCCCTCATGGGCGGCGCCGTCGTCACCGAGGGCATGTTCAACGTCAAGGGTGTCGGCGGTCTGATCTACGACTCGGTCATCCGCCGCGAGGGTCTGACCGTGGTCGGTGTGGTCACCGTCCTGGTCGTCGTCTACCTCATAGCCAGCCTGCTCGTCGACCTCCTCTACGCGGTCATGGACCCGAGGATCCGGTATGCCTGACATGACCCAGACCGACACCGTGAAGGCCGAGACCACGGGAGCGCCCGGCGCCCCGGTGGAGCCGGCGAAGACCGAGAAGGCGCGCAGCCTCTGGGGCGACGCGTGGGCCGACCTGCGCCGCAACCCCTACTTCGTGGTCTCCGCGGTACTGATCTTCATCCTCCTCGTGATCGCCGTCTTCCCGAGCTGGTTCACCAGCGTCGACCCCACCAAGGGCGACCTGGTCCACCACTTCCTCGGCAAGCCGGAGCTGTCCAAGGTCGGTTCGCCCGACTGGCTGGGCTGGGACGGCCAGGGCCGCAGCGTTTACGCGCGACTCGTCTACGGCACCCGCGCCTCGATCATCGTCGCCGTCGCCGTGACCGCCATCGTCACCGTCGTCGGCGGCCTGACGGGCATGATCGCCGGCTACTTCGGCGGCCTCACGGACGCGATCATGTCGCGCATCACGGACGTCTTCTTCGGCATCCCGTTCCTCCTCGGCTCGATGGTCGTCCTCCAGGCCTTCACCAAGCGCACGGTGTGGACGGTCGTCTTCGCCCTGGCCTTCCTCGGCTGGACGCAGATCAACCGCGTCATGCGCGGCGCGGTCATCACCGTGAAGCAGGCCGACTACGTGCACGCCGCCAAGGCACTGGGCGCCGGCACCACCCGGATCCTGTTCCGGCACATCCTGCCGAACGCCATGGCCCCGGTCATCGTGGTCGCGACCATCGCGCTGGGCGGCTACATCGGAGCCGAGGCCACCCTGTCCTACCTGGGACTGGGCCTCGCGTCCCCGACCATCTCCTGGGGCGTGGACATCTCCGGCGGTGCCGCGCAGATCCGAACGGCCCAGCACATCCTGCTGTACCCCTCGATCATGCTCAGCATCACCGTCCTCGCCTTCATCATGCTCGGCGAAGCGGTACGCAACGCCCTCGACCCGAAGCTGCGCTGAGGAGGGCGTAAGTGATCACCATGGACAACACCTCCAGCGTTCCCTCCCCGCGTGACGGGGACACCCAGACGCCCCTGCTCGAAGTGCGCGACCTGCACGTCGAGTTCCACACCCGCGACGGTGTGGCCAAGGCAGTCAACGGCGTCAACTACAGCGTGAGCGCCGGCGAGACCCTCGCCGTCCTCGGCGAGTCCGGCTCCGGCAAGTCCGTGACGGCCCAGGCCATCATGGGCATCCTCGACATGCCCCCCGGCAAGATCCCGCAGGGCGAGATCCTCTTCCGCGGCCAGGACATGCTGAAGATGAGCTTCGAGGAGCGGCGCAAGCTGCGCGGCCAGAAGATCGCCATGATCTTCCAGGACGCGCTGTCCTCGCTGAACCCGGTGCTCACCGTCGGCTACCAGCTGGGCGAGATGTTCCGCGTCCACCAGGGCCTGTCGAAGAAGGAAGCCCGCCTCAAGGCCATCGAGCTGATGGACAAGGTCAAGATCCCGGCGGCGAAGGAGCGTGTGGACGACTACCCGCACCACTTCTCCGGCGGTATGCGCCAGCGCATCATGATCGCCATGGCGATCGCGCTGGAGCCGGACCTGATCATCGCGGACGAGCCGACCACGGCCCTGGACGTCACCGTCCAGGCCCAGGTCATGGACCTCCTCGCGGAGCTCCAGCGCGAGCTCAACATGGGCCTGATCCTCATCACCCACGACCTCGGCGTCGTCGCCGACGTCGCGGACAAGATCGCGGTCATGTACGCCGGCCGGATCGTCGAGACCGCTCCGGTCCACGAGATCTACAAGCGCCCGGCACACCCGTACACCCGCGGTCTGCTCGACTCGATCCCGCGTCTGGACCAGAAGGGCCAGGAGCTCTTCGCGATCAAGGGCCTGCCGCCGAACCTGCTGCACCTGCCCTCCGGCTGCTCGTTCAACCCGCGCTGCACCGCCGCGCAGGACATCTGCCGGTCGGAGATCCCCATGCTCCAGCCGGTCAGCGAGCAGGACGGCACCGAACTGGTCGGCCGTCACAGCGCGTGCCACTTCTGGAAGGAGCAGATCCATGGCTGAGCTCACCAAGAACGCCCCCGAGCGCGGCGAGCCGATCCTCCAGGTCCGCAACCTGGTCAAGCACTTCCCGCTGACCCAGGGCATCCTGTTCAAGAAGCAGGTCGGTGCGGTCCGCGCGGTCGACGGGATCTCCTTCGACCTGTACCAGGGCGAGACCCTCGGCATCGTCGGCGAGTCCGGCTGTGGCAAGTCCACCGTCGCCAAGCTCCTGATGAACCTGGAGCGCGCCACCGCCGGCGAGGTCTTCTACAAGGGCCAGGACATCACCAAGCTGTCCGGCCGCGCCCTGAAGGCCGTGCGCCGCAACATCCAGATGGTGTTCCAGGACCCGTACACCTCGCTCAACCCGCGCATGACGGTCGGCGACATCATCGGGGAGACCTACGAGATCCACCCCGAGGTGGCTCCCAAGGGCGACCGGCGCCGCAAGGTCCAGGAGCTCCTGGACGTCGTGGGCCTCAACCCGGAGTACATCAACCGGTACCCGCACCAGTTCTCCGGCGGTCAGCGCCAGCGCATCGGCATCGCCCGCGGCCTCGCGCTCAACCCGGAGATCATCATCTGCGACGAGCCGGTCTCCGCGCTCGACGTATCGGTGCAGGCCCAGGTCATCAACCTGATGGAGAAGCTGCAGGAGGAGTTCAACCTCTCCTACATCTTCATCGCGCACGACCTGTCGATCGTCCGGCACATCTCGGACCGGGTCGGCGTCATGTACCTCGGCAAGATGGCCGAGATCGGCACCGACGCGCAGATCTACGACCACCCGACCCACCCGTACACCCAGGCGCTGCTCTCCGCGGTGCCGGTGCCGGACCCGGAGGCCCGCGAGGGCCGCGAGCGGATCCTCCTCACCGGAGACGTCCCCTCCCCGGCCAACCCGCCGTCGGGCTGCCGCTTCCGCACCCGCTGCTGGAAGGCCGAGGAGAAGTGCTCCACGGAGGAGCCGCTCCTGGCGATCCCGGAGCGCTTCCAGGGCTCCAAGTCGCTGGCCGCGCACGAGTCGGCCTGCCACTTCGCCGAGGAGAAGGCCGTTCTGGCCGTCTGACCTCGCACAGGCGATCACACCGAAGCGCCCGGCACCGGATCTCGATCCGGCGCCGGGCGCTTCGGCGTTCGCTGCCGCGACCTGGAGGTCCACCGCCGCGGCGCGCAAAGGCGGTTGCGGGGCCGCGCCGGCCGGTCCGATGGTGGTGTGATGACCGACATGCTGACCGTACGGCCCGCCGGGCCTGGAGACGCCGAGGACATCTGCGGGCTCCTCAACGCCGTCGACCTGATCGAGATCGGCCGCCCCGAGACGGACCTCGCGGCCGTCGAGGCCGATCTCCACCACCCCGACGTGGACCTGGCCAGGGACTCCTGGCTGGCCTTCGAGGGCGGACGCCTCATCGCCTACGCCCTGGTCTGGGCCGACTCGGGGCCCGGCCGGATCGACTCCGACCACTACGTCCTGCCGGGACACCGGGAGGTCTCCCGCCGGCTGCTGGAGCTGGTGGAGGCCCGGGCCCGGGAACTGGCCGCCGGAGCCCCGGGCGGCTTCCTGCGGCTCCAGCTCAACGTGGCGCCCACCTTCGACACCACCCTGCTCCCGGCCCGCGGCTACCGCACGGTCCGCCGCTACCAGGTGATGACCCGCGCCCTGGACCCGGCCGCCGACCGGCCCCCGGCGGCCCCCGCCGGGCTCACCCTGCGCCCCTGCGACGGGGACGGGGCCGAGCGCCGCCGGGCCCACGCCCTGATCGAGGAGACCTTCGCCGAGCACTTCGGCCACGTGGAGCGCCCGTACGAGCCCTGGCTGGACCACATCGACGGCCGCGGCCTGGACTGGTCGCTGGTGTGGATCGCGGCCCTGCCCGGCCGGGGAGACGTGGGCGTCCTGCTGACCCGCGACGACCGCACCAGCATGGGCTGGCTCAGCCACCTCGGCGTACGGGCGGACGTGCGCGGCCGGGGCATCGGCGGTTTCCTGCTCCGCCACGGCTTCGCCGCCTACGCCGCGCGCGGCCGCACCACGGTCGGCCTCGGCGTGGACACGGGCAACGAGACCGGGGCGCTCGGGCTGTACGAGGCGCACGGCATGGCGTTGCACTACGCGGTGGACACCTGGGAGCTGGAGCTGTGACCGCCGGGGCCCACTTTGCACTCGCAGGGGTGACAGCCGGGGGACGCGAGGGTGCAATCGGTCCAACGGCGCGTGTACGGGACCCCACATAGGGTGACATTGGGCCCTAAGTGAGTCTTGGGATCCAGTAGGAGGCACTCCATGCGCGGAGCCACCCACGCCAAGTGGGCCGCATGTGCGGCGGCCGTAGCCCTCGCGGCGACGGCTTGCGGCGGCGGAAGCGACAGCGGCGGAGGCGGTGGCGCGGCGGGCATCGTCAGCTCCTCGTGGGGTGACCCGCAGAACCCGCTGGAGCCCGCCAACACCAACGAGGTGCAGGGCGGCAAGGTCCTCGACATGCTCTTCCGGGGTCTGAAGCGGTACGACCCGAAGACCGGTGAGGCGAAGAACTTCCTCGCCGACAAGATCGAGACGACCGACAGCCAGAACTTCACGATCACGCTGAAGGACGGCTGGAAGTTCAGCAACGACGAGCCCGTCACCGCCCAGTCCTTCGTGGACGCCTGGAACTACGGCGCGGACGTCTCCAAGAAGCAGAACAACTCGCCGTTCTTCTCCGACATCGTCGGCTACGCGGACGTGCACCCGGCCACCGGCGACCCCAAGGCCAAGACCATGTCCGGCCTGGTGGTCAAGGACGCCAAGACCTTCACGGTCGCCCTCAAGGAGAAGTTCTCCACCTGGCCCGAGACCCTCGGCTACCAGGCGTTCTCCCCACTGCCCAAGTCCTTCTTCACCGACCACGACGGCTGGCTGGCCAAGCCCGTCGGCAACGGCCCGTACACGGTGGACTCGTACACCAAGGGCACGGGCATGAAGCTGCGCAAGTGGGAGGGGTACACCGGCGCGGACAAGGCGGTCAACGGCGGCGTGGACCTGAAGGTCTACACCGACAACAACACCGCCTACACCGACCTGATCTCCGGCAACCTCGACCTGGTCGACGACATCCCGGCGCAGCAGCTCAAGAACGTCAAGAACGACCTCGGCGACCGCTACATCAACCAGCCGGCCCTCATCATCCAGACCCTCACCTTCCCGCTGTACGACCCGCAGTGGAGCAAGGAGGGCATGGAGAAGGTCCGCCGCGGCATCTCGATGGCGATCAACCGCGACGAGATCACCAAGCAGATCTTCCGGGAGACCCGCACCCCCGCCAAGGACTGGACCTCCCCGGCCCTCGGCGACAAGGGCGGCTTCTCCGCCACCGCCTGCGGCGAGGCCTGCTCCTTCGACCCGGCGGCGGCCAAGAAGCTCATCCAGGAGGCCGGCGGACTGCCCGGCGGCAAGGTCTCGCTGACCTCCAACGTGGACACCGGCTCGCACCGCGAGTGGATGGACGCCGTCTGCAACAGCATCAACAACGCCCTGGGCGAGGGCCCGGTCTGCACCGTCAACCCGGTCGGCACCTTCGCCGACTTCAGGAACCAGCAGAGCAGCTTCAAGCTGACCGGCCCCTTCCGCTCCGGCTGGCAGGCCGACTACCCGCTGATCCAGAACTTCCTGGAGCCGCTGTACTACACCGGCGCCTCTTCGAACTACGGCAAGTTCAGCAACCCGGACTTCGACAAGCTCGTCGACGAGGCCAACCGCGAGAGCGACCCGGCCAAGGCGATCACGAAGTTCCAGGACGCCGAGAAGGTCCTCGCCGCCCAGATGCCGTCGATCCCGCTCTGGTACCAGAACGGCAGCGCCGGCCACTCCGAGCGCATCTCCGAGGTGGCGCTCAACCAGTTCAGCGTCCCCGTCTACGACCAGATCAAGGTCAGCTGACCCTCCGTCGGATCGATCCTGGAGCAGTCCATGGGACGTTACGTGATCCGGCGACTGCTCCAGATGATCCCCGTGTTCATCGGCAGCACGTTCCTGATCTTCTTCATGGTGTACGCCCTCGGTGACCCCGTCGCCGCCCTCTTCGGCGACAAGGCCCCCGACCCCGCCACCGCCGCGCGCATCCGCAAGGACCTCTACCTCGACCAGCCCCTGTGGAAGCAGTACCTCCACTACATGGGGCAGATCTTCCAGGGCGACTTCGGCACGGCCTTCAACGGGCAGAAGGTCACCGAGCTGATGGCCACCTCCTTCCCGGTGACCCTGCGCCTGACCATCGTCGCGATCGCCATCGAGATCGTCGTGGGCATCACCCTCGGAGTGGTCAGCGGCCTCAAGCGCGGCAAGTCCATCGACACCAGCCTGCTGGTGCTCACCCTCGTGGTGATCTCCGTACCGACCTTCGTGACCGGCTACCTCCTCCAGTTCGTCTTCGGCGTCAAATGGGGCTGGGTACGGCCCACCGTCTCCCCGGACGCGCCCTTCAACGAGCTGATCCTGCCCGGCATCGTCCTCGCGCTGGTCTCCCTCGCTTACGTCACCCGGCTGACCCGCACCTCCATCGCGGAGAACGTCAAGGCCGACTACGTCCGCACCGCCGTGGCCAAGGGCCTGCCCCGGCGCCGGGTCATCACCCGCCACCTGCTGCGCAATTCGCTGATCCCCGTCGTCACCTTCATCGGCACCGACATCGGCGCCCTGATGGGCGGGGCCATCGTCACCGAGCGGATCTTCAACATCCACGGCGTCGGCTACCAGCTCTACCAGGGCATCCTGCGCAACAACTCCCCGACCGTGGTCGGCTTCGTGACGATCCTCGTCATCGTCTTCCTGCTGGCGAACCTGCTCGTCGACCTGCTCTACGCGGTCCTGGACCCGAGGATCCGTTATGCCTGAGCCCGAGCGCCCCGCCTACGATCCGCTCCAGCCCGGACCCCACGAGGTCATCGCACCCACCGGACAGGGCGGAGCGATGGACCTCGCGCTGGAAGAGGCCGAGAGCCTGGAGCCGGGTGGCGGGAACCCCGCCGGCGCGGGCCCCGCGGGACCCACCGAGAAGGCCCGGTCGCTCTGGTCCGACGCCTGGCACCAGCTGCGCCGCAACCCCGTCTTCATCGTCTCCACCCTGCTCATCCTCTTCCTCGTCGTCATCGCGATCTGGCCCCAGCTCATCGCGAGCGGGGACCCCCTCAAGTGCGACCTGTCCAAATCGCAGCAGGGCTCCGCCCCGGGCCACCCCTTCGGCTACGACACCCAGGGCTGCGACGTGTACACCCGTACCGTCTACGGGGCCCGCGCCTCCATCACCGTGGGCGTCTGCGCCACCCTCGGCGCGGCCCTCCTGGGCTCCGCGCTGGGCGGGCTCGCCGGGTTCTTCGGCGGCTGGGGCGACGCACTGCTCTCCCGGGTCGCCGACATCTTCTTCGGCATCCCCGTCGTCCTCGGCGGCCTGGTCTTCCTGTCGGTGGTCACCAGCACCACCGTCTGGCCCGTCGTCGGCTTCATCGTGCTGCTGGGCTGGCCACAACTGGCCCGCATCGCCCGCGGCTCGGTCATCACCGCCAAACAGAACGACTACGTCCAGGCGGCCCGGGCCCTCGGCGCGGGCAACGGCCGGATGCTGCTGCGGCACGTGGCGCCCAACGCCGTCGCGCCCGTCATCGTCGTCGCCACCATCGCGCTCGGCACCTACATCGCCCTGGAAGCCACCCTGTCCTTCCTCGGCGTCGGCCTGCGCCCGCCGACCGTCTCCTGGGGCATCGACATCTCCAACGCCGCCTCGCAGATCCGCAACGCCCCGCACATGCTGCTCTACCCGGCCGGCGCACTCAGCATCACCGTGCTCGCCTTCATCATGCTCGGCGACGCGGTGCGCGACGCCCTCGACCCCAAGCTGCGCTGAGGAGCCCCGTACATGCTGCTCGAAGTGCGCGACCTGCACGTGGAGTTCAAGACCCGCGACGGGGTCGCCAAGGCCGTCAACGGCGTCAACTACTCGGTGGACGAGGGGGAGACGCTCGCCGTGCTCGGCGAGTCCGGCTCGGGCAAGTCGGTCACCGCGCAGGCCGTGATGGGCATCCTCGACATGCCGCCGGGCCGCATCGCGGGCGGCGAGATCCTCTTCAAGGGCAAAGACCTGCTGAAGATGAAGGAGGAGGAGCGCAGGAAGATCCGCGGCGCCGAGATGGCCATGATCTTCCAGGACGCGCTGTCCTCCCTGAACCCGGTGCTGAGCGTGGGCGCGCAGCTCGGCGAGATGTACGAGGTCCACCGCGGGATGTCCCGCAAGGACGCCAGGGCCAAGGCCGTCGAGCTGATGGACCGGGTGAAGATCCCGGCCGCGAGGCAACGGGTGGGGGACTACCCGCACCAGTTCTCCGGCGGCATGCGCCAGCGCATCATGATCGCCATGGCGATGGCCCTGGAACCCTCGCTGATCATCGCCGACGAGCCGACCACAGCCCTGGACGTCACCGTCCAGGCCCAGGTCATGGACCTCCTCGCGGAGCTCCAGCGCGAGCTCAACATGGGCCTGATCCTCATCACCCACGACCTCGGCGTCGTCGCCGACGTCGCGGACAAGATCGCCGTCATGTACGCCGGCCGCATCGTCGAGTCGGCCCCCGTCCACGAGATCTACGCCGCGCCCGCGCACCCGTACACCCGCGGCCTGCTCGACTCCATCCCGCGCCTGGACCAGAAGGGCCAGGAGCTCTACGCGATCAAGGGCCTGCCGCCCAACCTGCTCGCCATCCCGCCCGGCTGCGCCTTCAACCCGCGCTGCCCGATGGCGCAGGCCGCCTGCCGCACCGACGTACCGCCGCTGGCCGAGGTCGGACCGGACCGCGCCAGCGCGTGCTTCTTCTGGAAGGAGTGCCTCGGTGGCTGAGTCGATCCTCGAGGTGACGGACCTGGTCAAGCACTACCCGCTGACCCAGGGCATCGTCTTCCGCAAGCAGGTGGGCGCGGTCAAGGCCGTCGACGGGGTCTCCTTCGACCTGCGGGCCGGCGAAACCCTCGGCATCGTCGGGGAGTCGGGCTGCGGCAAGTCGACCGTGGCCAAGATGCTGGTCAACCTGGAACGCCCCACGGCGGGCGCGATCACCTACAAGGGCGAGGACATCGCCAAGCTCTCCGGCAAGGCCCTCAAGGCCGTGCGCCGCAACATCCAGATGGTGTTCCAGGACCCGTACACCTCGCTCAACCCCCGGATGACGGTCGGCGACATCATCGGGGAGCCGTACGAGATCCACCCCGAGGTGGCCCCCAAGGGCGACCGGCGGCGCAAGGTCCAGGACCTGCTCGACGTGGTCGGCCTCAACCCCGAGTACATCAACCGCTATCCGCACCAGTTCTCCGGCGGCCAGCGCCAGCGCATCGGCATCGCCCGCGGCCTGGCCCTCCAGCCGGAGATCATCGTCGCGGACGAGCCGGTCTCCGCGCTCGACGTCTCCGTCCAGGCCCAGGTCATCAACCTGCTGGAGCGGCTGCAGAGCGAGTTCAGCCTCTCCTACGTGTTCATCGCGCACGACCTCTCGATCGTGCGCCACATCTCCGACCGGGTCGGCGTCATGTACCTGGGCCGGATCGTCGAGATCGGCACCGACACCCAGATCTACGACCACCCCACCCACCCGTACACCCAGGCCCTGCTCTCCGCCGTACCGGTCCCGGACCCCCGGGCCCGCACCCACCGCGACCGGATCATCCTCTCCGGCGACGTCCCCTCCCCGGCCAACCCGCCCTCGGGGTGCCGCTTCCGCACCCGCTGCTGGAAGGCCGAGGCGCGGTGTGCGAGCGAGGTCCCGCTCCTGGAGATCCCCTCCTTCCTCCCTGGCGGCCCGACGGCCCACCCCTCGGCCTGTCACTTCGCATCCGAAAAGCGGGCCGTCCCGCCGCCGGGGGAGGAACCGCCGAAGGCGGGACCCCTGACGAAGGACTGATCGGGGGCCGGAGCTCTGGCCCGCGGTAGCGCTCATTTCCGGCCACAGCGCCGAACGGTTCCCCAACCCCGTTTACATGTAGGCAACTTGACCGTTTCTGCCCCGAGATATGGGCCGGGCAGCCTGGTTCCGGTACGGCCGTGCGGGTGCCGACAGCCGGACGGGGAGGCGTACCGCCTCCCCGTCCGGCGTTTTCGTGCCCCCGGGCATGCGCGGCGTGCGCCCCTCGTGCTGCCGGAATCGATCCATGCTCTGGTACGGAAAGTTATGATCCGTAGCGCACGGTGGGTATGAATCTGCCGAGCAGCGAGTTGCGAATACGCGTACCGATGTCCGCTCGACGTGGAGGTGAAACGCCGTGGCACTATCGATCTCGGCCGTGGTGCTACTGGCAGTCATCGTCTTCCTGCTGGTCCGGCGCTCGGGCCTGAAGGCGGGTCACGCAGCTGTCTGCGTGCTGCTCGGCTTCTACCTGGCCAGCTCGACGGTGGCTCCGACGCTCTCCCAGCTCACCTCGAACGTGGCGAGCATGATCAGCGGGCTCAAGTTGTAGGCCGTCCCTCCGGCCGCGGGGCGCCGCCTTGTGGGGCGGGGCGCTCCGCCCGCCCAGCCCTCGTAGGCTTGCCCCCATGAACGGTCTTCCCGCCCGTCGGCTCCTCCTCGTGCACGCGCACCCGGACGACGAGTCGATCAACAACGGCGTCACCATGGCCAAGTACGCGGCCGAGGGCGCCCACGTCACGCTGGTCACCTGCACGCTGGGCGAGGAGGGCGAGGTCATCCCGCCCGGCCTCGCCCATCTGGCGGCCGACCGCGACGACACCCTCGGCACCCACCGCATCGGCGAACTCGCCGCCGCGATGCGCGAACTGGGCGTCACCGACCACCGCTTCCTCGGCGGCCCCGGCCGCTTCCGGGACTCCGGGATGATGGGCGCCGAGCAGAACCGCCGGCCCGGCGCCTTCTGGTCCGCCGACCTGGACGAGGCCGCCGGGTACCTCGTGGAGGTGATCCGCGAGCTCCGCCCTCAGGTCCTCGTCACCTACGACCCGGACGGCGGCTACGGCCACCCCGACCACATCCAGGCCCACCGCGTCGCCACCCGCGCCGCCGAACTGGCCGCGGAGAGCGCGTACCGACGGGATCTGGGCGCGCCGCACACGGTCGAGAAGCTCTACTGGAACCGCGTACCGCGCTCGGTCGTCGAGGAGGGCTTCGCCCGGCTGCGCGCGGCCGGAGCGAAGGCGCCCTTCCCCGGGCTGGCCGAACCGGACGACGTACCGGGCGTGGTGGCGGACGAGCGGATCACCACCGAGATCGGCGCCGACGAGGCGCTGGTGGCCGCGAAGTCCGCCGCGATGCGGGCCCACGCCACCCAGATCGCCGTGGACGGGCCCTTCTTCGCCCTCTCGAACGACCTCGCGCAGCCGCTGTTCACCCGCGAGTACTACGAGCTGGCCTCGGGCCGTCCGGGCGCCCCGGCGGGCGAGCGCGAGCGGGACCTCTTCGCGGGGGTGCGGGCATGACCCGTACGTGGACCCCCGGGCGGATCGCCGCCCTGCTGGGCCTGTTGGTGGCCGGAGCCCTGACCGGCGCGGCCGGCTGGCTCGTGGTGGACCTGTGGTTCCCGGGCGGGCTGCTGCTGGCCCTGCTCGCGCTCTTCGGACTGTTCCTCGGCGGCCGGATCGCCCTCGGCACCGGCATCGGGGTGGGGGCGGGCGCGATCGGCTGGTTCCTCGCCTACGTGGTGCTCAGCGCCCCCAGGCCGGAAGGGGACTTCCTGCTCAGTTCGTCCGGAATCAGCATGTACGTCTACCTTTTGGGCGGCGTGGTGCTCGCTGTGATGTGCGCCACGATCAGCGGGCCGGGGGACCGAGTGGTTTCGGCCGCCGGGCCTGCCAGGTGACGGGCCGTCGGAACCGCCCGGCGCCCTGACTAGCTGCGTGTCAGGCGCCCGACAGAGGCTCGGAGTCCAACCGGCGGACACCCGGACGGCGGCTCCGGGCGGCTTCACGCCCCCTTCGAGGGGGCGTGAAGGGGGTCAAGGGGAACCCTTCGTTCCCGGTGGTCGGGTACGTGCGGGCGGCGGCCAGTATGGTGGACGGGCCGCCGAGCTGCCCGCGCACGGTATGACGGGCGGCGGAGCCAACCGGGAGAACCTGCCTTGAGTCGTCCAACCGACAGTTCGTCCTCCGGGCCCAACGGGCGCGGTGGAGCTGCTTACCCCTCGGGTACGCCGCCGTATGGAACCGGCCAGTATCCGTCCACGACCGAGCCGAATGGTCCTGGTGCGGCGACCGCCCCGGAGGAGAGTTCTGTGACTACGCCTGCCAAGCCGTCCACGCCCGATTCCGACGGGCCGAAAACGGAGACCACCCTGACGACCCGGATCCGGATCAACATCCCCGGATCGCGGCCGATTCCGCCCGTGGTCGTCCGCACGCCCATGCCCGAAACCGCCGAGCCGGAGCCCGCACCGGCCGCCGCCCCGGCACCCGTTGCCGAGGAGGCCCCCGCCACCGGCGAGGAGCCGGCCAGCAACTGGTTCGCGCCGCGCAAGGCCGCTCCGGGCCCGACGCCCACGTCAGCGGCACCCGCACCGGCGCCGACTCCGGCACCGGTCCAGGGCCAGGCCCAGGGCCGCGGCCCGGCGGCGGGAGCTCCGGCCGGGGGTAGTTCCGCCCCGCGCTACGACACCCCCGCACAGGGCTTCGCCCAGCCTCCGGCGGGCCCGCGCCCGGGTGCCCCGATGGGCTCCGGCGTCGGCCCCGGCCCGGGCACCGGTCCCCGTACGGGTGGTCCCGCGGGCCCCGGCCAGGGAGCTCCGGGCCAGGGCTACGGCCAAGGCCCCGGCCAGGGCCCCGGCTACGGCCAGGGCCCCGCGCAGGGCCCCGGCTCCGGGCAGCGCCCCGGAGCCCCCGCGCTGCCCGCCGGACCCGGCGCCGCGTACGGCCCCGGCTCCGGAGCCCCCGCCCAGGGAGCTCCCCACCCGGCCGGGCCCGGCTTCGCCGTGCCCGCGGGACACCGCCCCGGCGGCCCCGGAGTCGGAACCGGAGTCGGAACCACCCAGGGCATGCCCCCGTACGGCCCCGGCCCGGCAGGACCGGCCGGTCCGACCGGCGGGCCCGCGCTGGGGACCGTACCCGTGGGCGAGGCGCAGGAGCCCCGCTGGCCCGGCCCCGAACTCGGCGCCGGAGCCGCGTACCCCGCGCCCGGTCCCGGCCCCGGGCCCGCCCCGGGCGTGGACCGCGGCCCGGACCTGTCCGCCTTCCCCGGCCCCGACCCGCTGCAGGAAGTGCCCGCCCCGGCGCCCGAGAAGAAGGCCAAGGCCCCCGCCCGGCCCGCGAAGAAGGGCCGCAGCAAGCTGCTCCTGCTCGCCGTCGCGGCCGTCTCGCTGTTCGGCGTGGCCTACGGCGCGGGCCTGCTCCTCAACCACTCCGACGTCCCCAAGGGCACCACCGTCCTCGACGTCGACATCAGCGGCACCCGCGACGAGGCCGTCGCCAAGCTCCAGACGGCCTTCGGCAACCGCGCCGCCGGCCCCATCCAGCTCACCGTCGGCGGCAAGCAGGTCGAGCTGAAGCCCGAGAAGGCCGGCCTGAGCCTCGACAGCCAGACCACCGTCCGCAACGCGGCCGGCAGCGACTACAACCCCGTCACCGTCATCGGCTCCCTCTTCGGCAGCGCGCGCGAGGCCGAGGCCGTCATGCCCGTCGACGACGAGAAGCTGCAGGTCGCCCTCCAGGAACTGGCCGGCACCGCCGGCTCGGCCACCGAGGGCACCATCACCTTCGACACCGGCAAGGCCGTCGCCGTACCCGGCAAGGCCGGCACCACCCTCGACGTGGGCGCCTCCGCCGACCTGGTCACCAAGGCCTTCCGCGACATGGTCGCCACCGGCAAGGCCACCCCCGTCGAACTGCCCACCGCCACCAAGGACCCGGTCATCGACAAGGCCGAACTGGACCGGGCCATGAAGGACTTCGCCGAACCCGCGATGTCCGCCCCCGCCACCGTCAAGGTGGGCGCCAAGTCCCTGCCCTTCGGCGCCAAGTCCCTGCCCAAGATCCTCAGCATGCAGGCGGTGGACGGCCACCTGGTCGAGAAGTACGACCTGGAAGCCCTCAAGGCGACCTACGGGAACACCTTCGACGGCATCCTCATCACCCGCGGCACGGGCGAGAAGACGGCCGTCACCCCGCAGGACGTAGCCGTGGCCCTCGGCAAGGCCCTGCGCGGCAAGACGACCGCCGAGCGGATCGCGGTCATCGACACCAACCCGAGCTGATCCGCGGCCAAACCACAGCCCGCAGCCCACAGCCCGCAGGCCCGCAGCCCAGAGCCCCTTCCCGGTCACCGGGGAGGGGCTCCGGCGCATCCCCGTCACCCCGGCCGCATGACATCTGTCATGCGGCTCCCACGACGCGGGACACTGCCGGGGGGACCCCCGTCCCGGCGAAGCTTGGGCCATGAAGACGAAGAGCGCGACGCAGACCGGCGCCGCCACAGGGCCCGCAGCCGGACAGGGCGCCGGCAGCGCCGTGGTGAGCTTCCAGAACGTGACGAAGAGCTACGGCCAGGTCCGGGCGGTCGACGGCCTCAGCCTCGACCTGCACCCCGGCGAGACCGTGGCCCTCCTCGGCCCCAACGGAGCCGGCAAGTCCTCCACCCTCGACCTGCTGCTCGGCCTGCGCCCCGCCGACTCCGGATCCGTCCGGCTCTTCGGCACCACCCCCCGCGAGGCCATCGCGGCCGGCCGGGTCGGCGCCATGCTCCAGACCGGCGGCCTCATGGAGGACGTGACCGTACGCGAACTCGTCACGCTGACCTGCGCCCTGCACCCCCGGCCCTACCCGGTCGAGCAGGTGCTCTCCCTCGCCGGTGTCGCCGACATCTCCGGCCGGATGGTCAACAAGCTCTCCGGCGGCCAGGAGCAGCGGGTGCGCTTCGCACTCGCCACCGCCGGCCACAACGACCTCATCGTGCTCGACGAGCCGACCACCGGCATGGACGTCACCGCCCGCCAGGCCTTCTGGGCCACCATGCGCGAACAGGCCGCCCAGGGCCGCACCGTCCTCTTCGCCACGCACTACCTGGAAGAGGCCGACGCGATCGCCGACCGGGTCCTGGTCCTGCAGAAGGGCCGGCTCCTCGCCGACGGCACCGCCGCCGAGATCAAGGCCAAGGCCGGCGCCCGCCGGATCGCCTTCGACCTCGCCCCGGGCTCGGTGGACGAGCTCGCCCTGCGCCAACTCCCGTACCTCACCGGCTACGAGCGGCACGGCGACACCGTCCGCATCCAGTCGACGGACGCCGACGCGACCGTCCACGCCGTGTACGCCCTGGGGGCCTACCCCCGCAACCTGGAGGTCGCGGGCCTCGGCCTGGAGCAGGCCTTCATCGCCCTCACCGAGGCCGAGGAGGCCACGTCATGAACCAACTCGTGAAGCTCGAAATCACCCGCGCCCTGCGCAACAAGAAGTACCTGTTCTTCACCGTGCTCTACCCGGCCGCCCTCTTCCTGATGCTCGGCGGCACGCTGAACGGCACGACGAAGGTCATGGGCACGGACCTCACCATGCCCGCCTTCTACATGGTGGCGATGGCCTCCTTCGGCGCCCTGACCGCCGTCCTCATGGGCAACAGCGAGCGCATCGCCAAGGAGCGCGAGGCCGGCTGGGTCCGCCAGCTGCGCCTGACCTCCCTGCCCGGCCGCGGCTACGTCCTCGCCAAGACCGCCAGCGCCGGAGTGCTCTCGCTCCCCGCGATCCTCGTGGTCTTCGCCGTGGCCGCGGGCGTCAAGGGGGTCCGCTTCGAGCTCTGGCAGTGGCTCGCCCTGACCGGTTCCATCTGGGCCGGCAGCCTCGTCTTCGCCGCGCTCGGCGTGGCCCTCGGCTACCTCGCGAGCGGCGACACCGTCCGCCCGATCACCATGCTCTTCTACTTCGGCCTCTCCATCCTCGGCGGCCTGTGGATGCCCACCGCGAACTTCCCGCAGTGGCTGCGCAACATCTGCGAATGGCTCCCCACCCACGCCTACGCCGGCCTCGGCCAGGCCATCGAGCTGGGCGGCGCGCCGCACGCCAAGGACGTGGCCATCCTCGTCGCGTACTTCGTACTGTTCACTGGTGCCGCCGCCTGGCTGTACCGCAAGGACTCCCTGAAGGCATGACGGTGACGAGCGTGACCGACGCGCGGTACAGAGCCGACGAGGCGGACATCCAGGGGCCCGGCGGCCCCCGGATCGGAATGCGGCCGGAGACCCGCCGCCACAAGGCTGTGAAGCTGACGTGGACCGGCCTGTGGCTCTTCTACCTCAGCGCCCCCGTCGTCGACCTCGTCCGCGGCGGACACAGCACCGGGGCCCGGGTGCTCGGCGGCCTGGGCCTCGCGGCCTTCGTCACCTGGTACCTGATCCTGGTCCTGCGCACCGCCCGGCCGATGCCGGTCCGCCGGGTCCTGCTCTCCGTGTCGGTCCTGGCCGCCCAGGCCACCCTGCTGTCCCTGACCCTCGGCCGCGAATGGCTCGTGCTCTTCGTCTACGTGGCCATCTCCTCCGGGGCCGCGCTGCCCGGGGAGATCTCCCGCTGGACGGTCCCCGGCGCCACCGCCCTGCTCGCGGTGACGGCCAACGCCGTCCCGGACGGCGACGAGTACCTGGCCGGACTGCTGATCCCGTCCCTGATGGGCGGCTTCGCGATGATCGGCGTCCGGGCGATGATCCGCACCACGATAGAACTGCGCGAGGCGCGGGCCACGGTGGCCCAGCTCGCGGCCAACGAGGAACGGCTGCGGATGGCCCGGGACCTGCACGACCTGCTGGGGCACTCGCTGTCGCTGATCACGCTGAAGAGCGAGCTGGCCGGGCGGATGCTGCCGGACCAGCCCGAGGCGGCCGCCCGTCAGGTGGCGGACATCGAGCAGGTGAGCCGGCAGGCCCTGGTCGACGTACGGGAGGCCGTGAGCGGCTACCGGCGGGCGACGCTGCCGGGCGAACTGGCGGGTGCGCGCACCGCTTTGACGGCGGCCGGAATCCTGGCGGACCTCCCCGCCGACGGTGTGGAGGAACTGGAACTCCCCGAGGAGATCGAGTCGGCGCTCGCCTGGGCGCTGCGCGAGGCGATCACCAACGTGGTCCGGCACAGCGGCGCGAAGCGCTGCACGGTCCGCCTGGCCGTCACCCAGACCCTCGCCGGGCGGATGGCGGAGCTGACGGTCACCGACGACGGCGCCGGCGGCCCCTCCGTCGCGGGCAACGGCCTGACGGGCCTGAGGGAACGCCTGGCGGCGGTGGGCGGCACCCTGACCGCGGGCCCAACCGGGCTGCACAACCGGGGCAGGGCGGGCTTCCGACTCCAGGCCGGCGTTCCCGTCCCCCTAGGATCTGCCTCATGAGCCCACGCCCGATCCGCATCCTCCTGGCGGAGGACCAGTCCATGGTCCGCGAGGCGCTGGCGGCCCTCCTCGGCCTGGAGCCGGACATCGAGGTCCTGGCCCAAGTCGCGCGCGGCGACGAGGTGGTGGCGGCGGCCCGCTCCCACGACGTGAACGTGGCCCTGCTGGACATCGAGATGCCCGGCATGACGGGCATCGAGGCGGCGGCGGCCCTGCGGGTGGCCCTCCCGTCCCTGCGGATCGTCATCCTGACCACCTTCGGCCGCCCCGGCTACCTCCGCGGGGCGATGGAGGCGGGGGCCTCCGCGTTCCTGGTCAAGGACGCGCCGGCCGCGCAACTCGCGGCGGCCGTCCGCAAGGTCCTGGCCGGCGAGCGCGTCATCGACCCCACCCTGGCGGCGGCGGCCCTGGCGGAGGGCGCCAATCCGCTCACCGACCGCGAGCGGGAGGTCCTGCGCGAGGCGGAGTCGGGCGCCACCAACGCGGAACTGGCCGCCCGGCTCCACCTGTCCCAGGGCACGGTCCGCAACTACCTCTCGACGGCCATCCAGAAACTGGCGGCCCGCAACCGGGCGGAAGCGGTGCGCGTGGCCCGCGAGAAGGGCTGGCTGTAGCCCCGTCGGCTCCGGCCGGTCTAGTTCAGCAGGGCCCTGGCCGACAGGGCCTCCGCGCGGATCCGGCCCGCCGCCGGAGGGTCGATCGCGTCGATGACGAGGGCGTAGGACTCCAGCTCGGCGGCCCCGTACGCGAACTGGCCGCGCTCCACCAGCAGTTTCGCCCGGTCGTAGCGCAGGGCCGCGGGATGCGAGGGCAGCAGCAGGGCCAGTTCCAGCGCCCACAGCGCCACCCCCGAGTGCTCGGGCCGTGCGGAGGCCCAGGCGCGGATGTTGTTCAGGATCCGCAGCACGATGTCCAGGGTCCGGGCCGCGACCCGCGGACCCTGCGCCAGCTCCGCCGGACCCGCGCCGAGCGAAGCACCGCCCGCGAAGGGATCGACGACCACTGCCTCCTCCGGATCGCCGAAGCCGACCACGAAGTGCCCCGGCAGGGCCAGCCCGTACACCGGGGCCCCGGCCCGCCGGGCCACCTCCATCCAGACCACGGACAGCAGGATCGGCAGGCCCCGGCGGCGCCTGAGCACCTCGTGCAGGAACGAGGACGGCAGCCGGTCGTAGTCGGCCGGGGTGCCGTGGAACCCTTGCTGCCCGCCCAGTAGTTCGGTCACCGCCGAGGCCCACGCGCGGGGGCCCCGCAGCCCGTACGGCAGCATCCCGGCCAGCCGGTCCAGCTCGATCTGCGCCCAGTCCATGACCCGTTCGTCGAGCTCCGGATCGCCCTCCGTCGCGAGCAGCAGGCACAGCACGGACAGGTCCGGCCGCTCCGCCCGCGCCTCGGCCGCGAACTGCTCGCGCCGGTCCTGCCCGCTCACAGCGCCGCCCGGCGGTAGTGGTGGTAGCTGTGGTGGACCGCGAAGCCCATCCGGTCGTACAGCGCCCGCGCCCCCGTGTTGGCGCTCTCCACCTGGAGCCAGGCCGCCGAGGCGCCCTCCTCCAGTGCGCGTCCGGCCAGCGCCGCCATCACGGCCGTGGCCAGGCCCTGGCGCCGGTGGGCCGGGTCCACCTCGACCGCGGCGAACCCGGCCCACCGGCCGTCCACCACGAGCCGTCCGATCGCCCGGCCGGGGATCGCCGCGAACCACACCGACGGCCCGGCCGTCAGCACCCGGCGGGCGGTCTCCGGGTCGTCCACCCGCCCGTAGCGGCCCAGCCAGTCCTCGTCCGGCGTACGGGTCAGACGTACCTCGGCGGCGGCCGAAGCCGTCGCGTCGTCCACGTCCGTCAGCGCCGCCAGCCCGCCGGTCCGGACCTCCGCCGACACCTCGCGGACCCAGCCCCGGGCCTCCAGCTCCGCACAGAGCATCTCCTGGGTGCCCGCGGCCCCCGTGGCGGCCTGGACGTAGGCCGGAAGTCCTCTGTGCGCGTACCAGGAGGTCACTCGCGCGAGTGCATCGTCCAGGGGCGTCCCGGGGTCGCCGAGCGGCAGCACGGAGTTGGCCCGCCGGGTGAATCCGCCCGCCGCACGCAGCGTCCACTCGCCCAGCGGCTCGGTTTCCAGGGGCGGCCAGGACCGTGCGCAGGCCCGCGCGAGCTCCTCGAAGGAGGCCGCGGGACCCCTGCGCCGGGCCGGCGCGGCGGGCACGACCTTGCCCGCGACCAGCGTGGATTCCGCGATTCGGACGGACTCGCCGGTCTTTCGTGTGATCGTCAGCACACCCGTGTTCCAGGATGTGAGAACCCCTACGGCGTCCGTGAACACGGGGGCCCCGCTCAGCTCGCGCTCCACCCGTCGTACAGAGACTCGTTTACCCACGTCAGCGGGGGTGATCCGGATCTCCAGCCGTCCACCGGCAGTGATTTCCACAGCTCTGTCCGCCCCTCCTGTTCGGATCGTGCCCGGGAACGGAGATACTAGAGGCGGGCATCGACGACGCCGCGCTCCCGCGCGATATGGACAGCCCTTATGAGGAGGAACGAGAGCGTGACCTACGTCATCGCGGAGCCTTGTGTCGACGTCAAGGACAAGGCGTGCATCGAAGAGTGCCCCGTCGACTGCATCTACGAGGGCCAGCGGTCCTTGTACATCCACCCGGACGAATGCGTCGACTGCGGCGCGTGTGAGCCGGTGTGCCCGGTCGAGGCCATCTTCTACGAGGACGACACCCCGGAGGAGTGGAAGGACTACTACAAGGCGAACGTCGAGTTCTTCGACGAGCTCGGTTCGCCCGGTGGTGCTTCCAAGCTCGGTCTGATCGAGCGCGACCACCCCTTCATCGCAGCGCTTCCGGCGGACATCAACCCGTCCCACTGACGGTCCCCGCCGCCTGAACCGCCCCTCGGTCCCGTCCGGCCTCGCAGCCGGACGGGACCGAGGTGTTTCACCCCGCGCCGCCCGCAGGACACGTAAGACCCGTAAGACACGTAGGACCCGCAGGATTTCTGGAACGCACGGAACACCCGGAAAGCGAGAGCGCATCGTGGCCGCAGTCTCAGCCCGTCTCCCCGTCTTCCCCTGGGACAAGCTGGAGCCCTACAAGGCGACGGCGGCGGCCCACGCGGACGGAATCGTCGACCTGTCCGTCGGCACCCCCGTCGACCCGGTACCGCAGCTGATCCAGCGCGCCCTGGTCGAGGCCGCCGACTCCCCGGGCTATCCCACGGTGTGGGGCACGCCCGCCCTGCGCGACGCGATCACCGGCTGGGTGCGCAGCCGCCTCGGCGCGAGCGCCGCCGGGCACGGCAACGTCCTGCCCGTCGTCGGCTCCAAGGAGCTGGTGGCCTGGCTGCCGACCCAGCTCGGCCTCGGCGCCGGGGACCAGGTCGCCTACCCCCGGCTCGCCTACCCGACCTACGAGGTCGGCGCGCGGCTGTGCGGGGCGCAGCCCGTGGTCTACGACGACCCGACCACCGATCTCGACCCGGCCCGCGTGAAGCTGCTGTGGCTCAACTCCCCGTCCAACCCCACCGGCAAGGTCCTCACTAAAGAAGAGCTCGTCCGGATCGTGGCCTGGGCGCGCGAGCACGGGATCCTGATCTTCAGCGACGAGTGCTACCTGGAACTGGGCTGGGAGGCCGAGCCCGTCTCCGTCCTGGACGACGAGGTCTGCGGGGGCTCGTACGAGGGCCTCGTGGCGGTCCACTCGCTCTCCAAGCGCTCCAACCTGGCCGGCTACCGGGCGGCCTTCATCGCCGGTGACGCCGAGGTCCTCGCCGAGCTGCTGCTGATCCGCAAGCACGGCGGCATGATGACCCCGGCCCCCGTGCAGGCGGCCACGGTGGCGGCGCTCGGCGACGACGCGCACGTCGAGGAACAGCGGGTGCGCTACGCGGCCCGCCGCGCGGCGCTGCGCACGGCCCTGGAGGCGCACGGCTTCCGCGTCGAGCACAGCGAGGCCAGCCTCTACCTGTGGGTGACCCGCGACGAGCCCTGCTGGGACACGGTCGCCCACCTCGCCTCCCTGGGCATCCTGGTGGCGCCGGGCGACTTCTACGGCGAGGCGGGCGCGCACTTCGTGCGCGTCGCCTTCACGGCCACGGACGAGCGCGTCGAAGCGGCGGTCAAGCGGCTGGCCGGCTAGCCGGTCCGGCCGCCTGGCGGCCGACAGCCCGAAGGGCCCGGGAGTTCGTGCTCCCGGGCCCTTCGGCGTGCGTGTTCCGGCGTGCGTGCTCCGGAAGGTCAGCCGCCGAGCGGCAGGCCGCCGGGGAGGCTGCCCAGCGCACCCGTGGGGAGCCCGCTCGTGGGCAGACCGCCCGCGGTGAGCCCGCTCGTCGGCAGACCGCCGAGCAGGCCCGTGGCGGCATCGGTGGGCGAGGCGGGGACCGCGTGGGTGGCGGCCGGCGCGGCCTGGGCGGCCGTCTCGGTGGCGGTGTCACCCGCGGCGGCGACCGTCGCGTCCGGCGCGGTGAGCGCGCCCAGCTGCGGCACGGACTCCAGGCCCGCGGCGCTGGCCACGCCGGCCGCACCGACCACGGGCGCTGCCCCGGCTGCGAGGAGCAGCGCGGTACGGGCGATCCGGCGGGTCAGGGGGAGGGACATGTTGCTCCTAAGCGGTAGCGGCTGAGTACGCCGGTACAACCGCTCGCAGGGGGCGGTGAGTTGCGGAGCCGGTGGGTAAAGGATCAGTAACGCATCGTTTAATCGGCTTCCGCGACAACCGCACCGGATACGCGTTCACCTGCGCTTGTATGCCCGCCGGGGCCCCGGTGTCCGCCGTTCGGGTCACCCCCGCACGGGGGACACCTCGTACAGTCGAGCGGGCGGGCCTGCGGGCCCGCGAGGCCGCTCAGCCGCGCACGAAGATCCGTATCTCGCCGGACTCGGCGTTGTGCCGGTCGCCGTCCCCGTCCTTGGCTCCCGTGCCGCCCTTCTGCTGCCAGCGGTCGCCGTCCTTGCCCGCGATCCAGGCGTTCTGGGAGTACGAGACCCGGGTGATCGCCAGCGCGCGGGCGTTGGCCACCGCCCACCCCGACAGCACCCTGCTGGCGCGCACCGCCGCGTCGCCGCCGCCCCGCTTCTCCACCAGGGTGACCTCGGACTCCGCGACGGCCTTGCTGCCGCCGGCGCCCTCGTCCCCGGTCCGCGACGCGTCCCGCTGCACGGTCGGCATGGTCTGCAGCCCGCTCTTGCCGATCAGCCGGGACAGCTCCGTACGGACCTTTGCCGGGTCCCCGGCCAGGGCCGGCGCGGGGCCCGTGCACACCAGGTGGCCCGCGCCGGTGAGCGCCGTCGTCAGCACCGTCGCGTCGGGCTCGTGCTTCGCGTACGCCTGCGGGAAACCGCTCAGCTGCACCTTCTGCGCCGCCACCGTCAGCGGCAGTCGCGAGTACCCCTTGATCTCGCCCAGCCGGTCGTAGAAGATCCCGGCCGAGTACACCGGGTCCATGATCTGCTCGGGCGTGCCCCAGCCCTGCGAGGGCCGCTGCTGGAAGAGCCCGAGCGAATCCCGGTCGCCGTGGTCGAGGTTGTTCAGCTGCGATTCCTGCATCGCCGTCGCCAGGGCGATCGTCACGGCCCGGTCCGGCATCCCCTTGGAGACCCCGACGGCCGCTATCGTCGCCGCGTTGGCCGCCTGGTCCGGGGACATCTCGACGTACTCGTCGGGGCTGCCCTTGTCCTCGTTCGGACCGTGGACGCTGGCCGTGCAGTACGGCGCACCACCGCCGCCGTTCGACTCGCGCTGCACGACGAAGTAGCCGACCACCGCGATCAGCACCAGGAAACCGGCAACCCAGCGGAGCGGGTGACGGCGGCGGCGGGCACGGGGCTGATCAGCGGTCTGCGGCACGCCGCCCACCGTACTTGAGCCATTCGGCACGTCCATCGGCCGGACGGACACCGATGCGCCCGACCCCGGGCGTTAGGGTCGGTCCCATGCCCGAATCCGAGCTGGACCTCACCCTGGACGCCGCCGAGCTGACCGCCCGGCTCGTCGACATCCCTTCCGTGAGCGGCGACGAGAAGGTACTCGCCGACCTCGTGGAACACGCGTTGCGCGGCCTGGCGCACCTGACCGTGGACCGCTTCGGCAACAACGTCGTCGCGCGCACGAACCTCGGCCGCGCCGAACGCGTCGTACTCGCCGGCCACCTCGACACCGTGCCCATCGCCGACAACGTGCCCTCGCGGCTCGACGAGAACGACGTCCTGTGGGGGTGCGGCACCACCGACATGAAGTCGGGCGTCGCCGTGCAGCTGCGCATCGCCGCCACCGTGCCCGAGCCCAACCGCGACCTCACCTTCGTCTTCTACGACCAGGAAGAGGTCGCCGCCCACCTCAACGGCCTCGGCAAGGTCGCCGAAGCCCACCCCGACTGGCTGACCGGCGACTTCGCGGTCCTGCTGGAGCCCTCGAACGCCGAGGTCGAGGGCGGCTGCCAGGGCACCCTGCGGGTCCTGCTGCGCACCGCCGGCGAGCGCGCGCACTCCGCGCGCAGCTGGATGGGCTCCAACGCCATCCACGCGGCGAGCCCGATCCTGGCGAAGCTGGCCGCCTACGAGCCCCGTAGGCCCGTCATCGACGGCCTGGAGTACCACGAGGGCCTCAACGCGGTCCGCATCGAGGGCGGCGTCGCCAACAACGTCATCCCCGACGCGTGCACGGTCACGGTCAACTTCCGCTACGCCCCCGACCGCAGCGAGGCCGAGGCGCTCGCCCACGTACGGGAGGTGTTCGCGGACTGCGACATCGCCGAGATCGTGGTCGACGACTCCTCGGGCGGCGCACTCCCGGGGCTCGGCCACCCGGCGGCCGCGGCCTTCATGGAAGCGGTCGGCGGCCGCGCCATGCCGAAGTTCGGCTGGACGGACGTCTCCCGCTTCAGCGCGCTCGGCGTACCGGCGGTCAACTACGGCCCGGGGGACGCCCTGTTGGCCCACAAGGTCGACGAGCGCGTCGAGACCAAGGCGATCCTGCACTGCGAGGAACGACTCCGCGCCTGGCTGACCTCCTGAATTCCGCTTCTCGTCACCTTTGTGCGCCTACCCTGATCCAACGATCAGCAGGAGGGAGCACATCATGGGCAACCCCGAAAGTTCCGCTCGTCGTCGGCCCGAGGAGCAGCAGCTCGGGCCGGTGCTGAGGAGGCGGGGCCAGGTGCAGGCGGGCAGTACGACGGACCAGCGGCTGCTGGATTCGGCCGGGCCCTCCGAGTGGGTGCACACCGATCCCTGGAGGGTCCTGCGCATCCAGTCGGAGTTCATCGAGGGCTTCGGCACGCTGGCGGAGCTGCCGCCGGCGATCAGCGTGTTCGGCTCCGCCCGGACCGCGGTGGACTCACCCGAGTACGAAGCGGGCGTGCGGATCGGCGGAGCGCTGGTGGACGCCGGCTTCGCCGTCATCACGGGCGGCGGTCCGGGCGCGATGGAGGCGGCCAACAAGGGCGCCCGGGAGGCCAACGGCGTCTCGGTGGGCCTGGGCATCGAGCTCCCCTTCGAGCAGGGGCTCAACCAGCACGTGGACCTGGGGCTCAACTTCCGCTACTTCTTCGTCCGCAAGACGATGTTCGTGAAGTACAGCCAGGGCTTCGTGGTCCTGCCGGGCGGCCTGGGCACCCTCGACGAGCTCTTCGAGGCCCTGACCCTGGTCCAGACGCAGAAGATCACCCGCTTCCCGATCGTGCTGTTCGGCACGGAGTACTGGAGCGGGCTCATCGACTGGCTGAAGAACACGGTGATCGCGCAGGGCAAGGCCTCGGAGCGCGACCTGTACCTCTTCCACGTCACGGACGACGTGGACGAGGCGATCTCGCTCGTGACGAAGGAAGTCGGCAAGTAACTCCGCCAGCTCCGAGGGGCTACGCAAGTCCCCGGCGGGCGACCGCCGGGGGCCGGTGGCCCTGGATGGAGCGGACCATGTCCAGGATCTGCTTGGTCTCCGCGACCTCGTGGACGCGGTAGACCTGGGCGCCGAGCCAGGCCGAGACGGCCGTGGTGGCGAGGGTGCCCAGCAGACGCTCCTTGACCGGCTTGTCGAGGGTCTCGCCGACGAAGTCCTTGTTGGACAGCGAGACCAGCACCGGCCAGCCGGTATCGGCCATTTCCGCCAGCCGGCGGGTGGCCTCCAAGGAGTGGCGGGTGTTCTTCCCGAAGTCGTGGCCCGGATCGATCATGATCGACTCCCGGGGGACGCCCAGCGCGGCGGCCCGCTCGGCGAGCCCGACCGTGACGCGCAGGATGTCCTCCATGACGTCCTCGTACGAGGTCCGGTGCGGCCGGGTACGCGGCTCGACCCCGCCCGCGTGGGTGCAGACGATTCCCGCGCCGTAGCGCGCGGCGACCTCGGCGAGCTTCGGATCCACCCCGCCCCACGCGTCGTTCAGCAGGTCGGCCCCGGCCTCGCAGACCGCCTCGCCGACCTCGTGCCGCCAGGTGTCGACGCTGATCACCACGTCCGGGTGGCGGCGGCGCACCTCGGCGACGAAGCCGACCGTCCGCCGGGCCTCCTCCACCGCGTCCACGTGCTCGCCCGGCCCCGCCTTGACCCCGCCGATGTCGATGATCGCGGCGCCCTCGGCGACCGCCTGCTCGACGCGGTCCAGGGCGGGCTCGTCGCGGAACGTCGCGCCCTGGTCGTAGAAGGAGTCAGGGGTCCGGTTCACGATGGCCATGATCACCGGCTCGTGCGTCTCGAACTCGCGCCTGCCCAGTCGCAGCATCCTGCTCTTTCCTCCTTCGGCGGCCCTTGCGCCTCGTCTGCGACCTTAACCTGGTGGCCGGAGTCTTCTCAGGGGAGTTGATCGTGTTCGCGTTCTTGCTCATCGCGCTGGTCGTGGTCGTCGCCGCGGTCACCCTGGCCGTGGCCGGCGGGGGATCCGAGGCCGTCCTGCCGGAAGCCGAGCCGGACCGGGTGTCCGACGGCCTGCCGGAGAACCGCCCCGTCGTCCGCGCGGACATCGACGAACTGCGCCTGCCGGTCGCCGCGCGCGGCTACCGGATGGCCGAGGTGGACGACGTACTGGAACGGCTGGCGGCGGAGCTGGCCGAGCGGGACGCCAGGATCGCGGAGCTCAGCGCGGCCGGGGCCGTCGCCGCCGCGGGGGCCGCCGCGCCCGGCCCGGTGGACCTCATCAAGGCCGACGAGCAGTGAGCGGGGTCGTCGCCGGACCCGACGGGGAGCTGCGCTGCCCGTGGGGGCTGGCCACCGAGGACTACATCGCGTACCACGACACCGAGTGGGGCCGTCCGGTCCACGGGGACGACGAGCTCTACGAGCGGCTGTGCCTGGAAGCCTTCCAGTCGGGGCTGTCCTGGCTGACGATCCTGCGCAAGCGGGAGGGCTTCCGGGCGGCGTTCGCGGGCTTCGAGATCGGCAAGGTCGCCGAGTTCGGCGAGGCCGACGTGGCGCGCCTCCTCGCGGACGAGGGGATCATCCGCAACCGGATGAAGATCGAAGCGACCCTCGCCAACGCGAGGACCCTGGCCGGGTGGGGCGCGGGCGAACTGGACGCACTGATCTGGTCCCACGCCCCCGAGGCCCGGAAGAAGGCGCCGAAGACCACCGAGGACGTGCCGGCGGTCACGGCTGAGTCGACGGCCCTGGCGAAGGCGCTGAAGAAGGCGGGCATCCGCTTCGTCGGCCC
The DNA here is from genome assembly GCF_036346895.1 of Streptomyces sp. NBC_00503. Classification (NCBI taxonomy): domain Bacteria; kingdom Bacillati; phylum Actinomycetota; class Actinomycetes; order Kitasatosporales; family Streptomycetaceae; genus Streptomyces; species Streptomyces sp. NBC_00503. Next base: position 5,231,354 of record NZ_CP107855.1, read on the forward strand.
CACGACGGCCTACGCCCTCATGCAGGCCTGCGGCCTGGTCAACGACCACCTGGCCCACTGCACCTCCCGCGAAACCGCCTGAGGAAATTTCAGCCCCGCCGGCGTTTGAGGCGCGGGGTCCGGGGCGGAGCCCCGGGGAACGGTGGAAGGGCGGGTAGGGGACAGGCTCCGCGCAGCGGAACACCCGCAGCCCGGCCCCGGCCCCGCACCGCGCACTGACGGGCGGACGCGGCCGGGCAGCGGGGCAGCGGGGCGACGGGCCACGCGCAGTGGGAGCCGGGCTGCGCCCACCAGGGCGCGGCTAGCGCCCCAGGTACCGCGGCGCCTGCTTCGCGAGGAAGGCGGCGACCGCGATCCCGTGGTCCTCCGAGGCCCCCGCACGGGTCTGGAGGGTGTCCTCGTGCTCCAGCGCCTCGGAAAGCGACCGCGAGGCCCCGTACGCCAGGGATTCCTTCAGCGCGGCGTAGGCCACCGTCGGGCCCTCCGCCAGCCGCCGGGCCACGGCAAGGGCCTCCGCGGCCAGCTCGGCCGAGGGGACGACGCGGTTCGCGATGCCGAGTTCCAGCGCCTCCTGGGCCTTCACCGAACGGGGGAAGAGGAGCAGGTCCGAGGCGCGCGAGCCGCCGATCAGGCGGGGCAGGGTCCAGGAGACGCCCGAGTCGGCCGTCAGGGCGACCCCGGCGAAGGAGGTGTTGAAGGAGGCCGTGTCCGCGACCACCCGGAAGTCCGCCGCCAGCGCGAAGCCGAAGCCCGCGCCCGCCGCGACGCCGTTCACGCCCGCGACCACCGGCTTCGGCATCTGCGTCAGGGCCCGGACGATCGGGTTGTAGTGCTCCGCGACCGTGCTCATGGTGAGCGAGGAACCGCTCTCGCGGTCGGCCTTCAGGAACCCGACGTGTTCCTTGAGGTCCTGGCCGACGCAGAACGCCCGGTCGCCGGCCGCCGTGAGCAGGACCGCCCGTACGGCCGTGTCGGCGGCGGCCGCTTCGACCGCGTCGCGCAGGGCGACCTTGGTCTGCGTGTTCATGGCGTTCATGGCTTCGGGACGGTTGATCGTGATGGTCGCGAGTCCGTCGGTCACTTCGTAGAGCACGCTGTCGGCCATGTCGGGGGTCCCCCTTCGTCGCGGGCTGGCTACCGGCCGGTACCGGCCGGTGCAAGGGTCAGCATGGCGGACCGGGCCGCGGTTCCACATGTGATGTGCGTCAAACAAACCGGAGGGCGGATCCGGGGTGCGGCGGCGGAGTATCGCAGGCAGGTCCCCGAAATGAGTGGTTTTGGTCGAGCGCGTTGCGCAAGCGTTCCCACCCGATGTTGGTCATCGGGTCCTGACATGCGGGATAATGGCCTGGAAGCAATGTGTTCGATGCCGGTACTAGGCGCCTGACTGGGGCCGTCGGCTGACGATGAGCTGGTTTCAGGAAGGGGAACGAGCATGGCGGCCATGAAGCCGCGGACGGGCGACGGCCCGCTCGAGGTCACCAAGGAGGGGCGGGGCATCGTCATGCGCGTACCGCTTGAGGGCGGCGGTCGACTTGTCGTCGAGCTGACCCCGGACGAAGCGGACGCCCTGGGTGACGCCCTGAAGAAGGTCGTCGGCTGACCCCTCGTCGGTACTGAGGGCGCACTGACGCCAACTGAAGACTCTGCACCGCCCCGGTCGCTCACCGCGTCCGGGGCAGTGTTGTTTTCCGGGTCGGTCCGCTTGGAAGGGCGTGCGGTCAGCGTCGGACGGCGCACAGCAGGCCGTCGCCCACCGGCAGCAGCGCGGCCTCCAGGGCCGGGCTCTCGCGGACGGTGCGCAGCAGCTCGCGGACGCGGAGCACCTCCACCGGCTGGGCCGCGGAGTCGACCGTACGGCCGTCGGAGAAGACTCCCTCGAAGCAGACCAGTCCGCCGGGGCGCAGCAGGCGCAACGATTCAGCGAGGTAGTCGAGGGACTCGGACGGGTCCCCGTCGCAGAAGACGAGGTCGTACCCGCCGTCGGCGAGCCGCGGTAGGACGTCGAGCGCGCGGCCCGGAATGAAGCGGGCGCGGTTGCCCGCGAAGCCGGCGGCGCGGAAGGCCTGACGGGCGAAGGCCTGCCGGTCGGGTTCCGGATCCACGGTGGTCAGGACCCCGTCGGCACGCATTCCGTGCAGGAGGTGGATGCCCGACACGCCTGTGCCGGTGCCGATTTCGGCGACCGCCTTGGCGTCCGCGGTGGCGGCGAGCAGGCGCAGCGCGGCCCCGGTGCCGGGGGAGACGGAGCGCAGGCCCGCTTCCCTGGACCGGTCGCGGGCCCATCGCAGAGCGTCGTCTTCGGCGACAAACGCGTCGGCGAACGCCCAGCTCGTCTGCCGGTTGCCGGTAATGACCCTCTCCTGTCCCCATAGTTGGCGCAACGGTGACTGTATCCGCTGGAGTCGGGAACCCGCAGATGGGACCGGGCGTTGAGAGCAGTAGAGAGGGAAGGGCGGTCCGGGACTCTCGGCCCGTGCAAAGTTACTGCAAAAATGCTTATCCGGAGCTGACGGGAGGGGTGGCTATGGTAGGGAATCCGCTGGACACCACCAGAGCCGACAGGGGAGGTGCGGCTGCGCCTGTGGATCGTGGGGGTGTTCTCCGACGCCTCTTCTGGTCGGCCGGTGAGCCGAAATCCGTGACCAACATTGCTGACCGTTTCCGCACCGTAGACACCGCAACCACCGCGACCTTTGCCGCCGATGCGGGCTCCCAGGCGTGGACCCCTCCCTCGTGGGAGGAGATCGTCAGCACGCACAGTGCGCGGGTCTACCGTCTCGCCTACCGGCTGACGGGCAACCAGCACGACGCCGAGGACCTGACGCAGGAAGTCTTCGTCCGCGTCTTCCGCTCGCTGTCCACGTACACGCCCGGCACGTTCGAGGGCTGGCTGCACCGGATCACGACGAACCTGTTCCTGGACATGGTCCGCCGCAAGCAGCGGATCCGCTTCGACGCCCTCGCCGACGACGCCGCCGAGAGGCTGCCGAGCCGCGAGCCGTCCCCGCAGCAGGTGCTGCACGACACGCACTTCGACGCGGACGTGCAGCAGGCGCTGGACACGCTCGCGCCCGAGTTCCGCGCGGCCGTGGTGCTGTGTGACATCGAGGGTCTTTCGTACGAGGAGATCGCGGCCACGCTCGGCGTGAAGCTCGGCACCGTGCGCAGCCGTATCCACCGAGGCCGTTCGCACCTGCGCAAGGCGCTCAAGCACCGGTCTCCCGAGGCCCGTGCGGAGCAGCGTGCGCTGGCGGGAGTGGCAGTGGGCGCCCCGGGCGCCGGGGGAGAGGGCGGAGCCGAGTGAGCGGGATCAGTCCTTCCCCGTCGCCCGCCGAACAGGCGTCCTCCGCCGAGCGGCATTTGGGCGACCGGCTCGCCGCCCTCGTGGACGGGGAGTTGGGCCATGACGCGCGCGAGCGCGTACTGGCGCACCTGGCGACGTGCTCCAAGTGCAAGGCCGAGGCCGATGCGCAGCGCCGCCTGAAGACCATGTTCGTGGAGAGCGCGCCGCCCCCGCTGTCCGCGGGGCTGCTGGCGCGGCTCCAGGGGCTGCCCGGAGGCAGTCCTGACGGCCCCTCCGGTCCGTCGGGCCCCTTCGGCCCGCCCCCGGGCGCCGACCCCTTCTCCTCCTTCGCCTACGCGCCCCCCGCGGCCGCGGGCGGGCCGCAGGGAGGCTTCCCCATACACAAGATGGGCGGCCAGGAGGCGGGCCGCTCGCGGCGCCGCTTCGCGTTCGTGGCGGCCGGGGCGGTATCGCTCGCCGCGATCGCGCTGGGCGGCTCGCTGCCGATGGACGCCGTCGAGCCCAACACCCGGGGCGATGCCCCCGCCGCGCGGACCGGCCCCGTGGTGTCGGTGTTCGACGCCGTGGCCCGCGAAAACCGGATCCCGCGCCCGGGCACCGTCCCCACCCTCCGCCCGGAGCCCCCCTTGGCCTCCACCTCCCCCACCGCCACCCCGGCCTCGGCCCGCCCGGTCTCCTTGTCGCGCTAGCGGTACGACCGGAAGCCCTTGCCGGGCCACGCGGCGCGGGGGCCGTCCCTTCCGGACCCTGCCGGGCCCGCGCCGCCCGCCGCCCGCCGCCCGCCGCCTGCTGCCTGCTGCCTGCCGTCCGCCGCCCGCCACCTGCTGCCTGCCGCCCCGCCACCTGCTGCCTGCCGCCCCGCCGCCTGCCGCCCGCTTCCGGCTGCCCGCCGTCCGCTGCCCGCCGCCTGCCGTCCGCCCGTCCCAGGCTGCGCCGTCCCGCGCCGTCCCGCGCCGGGTCCGTGGTGGCCGGTGCTGGGCCTGGCCGGGTGCCGTGGCGTCGGGGGGCGTGCGCCTCCCTGCGCGGGCGCTGGTGCCCCTTTGCCCCGTCGGGCGCGGGCAGCTGCCTGGCGGGCACGCTCGGGCTTCTCACCGCCCGTGGGCGGGCGGGGTGATGGGGTGGATGGGTGACCTGGTTGAATCTGCGCCAGATGTGCCGCTCCGGGCGGCCGGCGGAGTCAGGTACGCGGGGAGCGCCCATGTCCGACAGTCAGCAGACCGATCCGGCGGCCCAGACGCCGACCCCGGCCGAAGCTCCCGCGCCCCGGCCGCCCAGGCTGTCCCGCCTCCCCCGATGGTGGAGCCGCGCCGATCGCCCCGCCGCCGGGACGGCCGAAGCCCCCGTACCGGCCCCGCGCACCGCACAGGACCGCACCCCCACCCCGGAAGCCGAGCCCCTCGCGCACCGGGACCCCGATGTCGAGGCTGCTCCGACGGGGGACGCCGAGACTCCCTCGTCCCCGGGCGTCGCTGCGTCGGCTGCCGCGAAGCCCGGCGCCGGGGTCACCGGGCCGCATCCGGCGCTGGAAGTCGAGTCCCTCCCGCACCCGGACCTGGGCGCGGAGGCCGCTCGGGCCGCCGCCGACGAGGCCGCTCCGAAGGCTGGCGCGGAGGCCGGCCCGCATCCGACCCCGGATGTCGAGGCCGCTCCGGCCCCTGATGCCGGGGCCGCCCCGGCCCCCGGCGCGGGCTCGGGTTCCGGGCGGGGTGGGGGTGCCTCGGGGCCGGTGTGGTGGAGTCGGCCCGCGGAGGGCGGGCGGCCGGGGGAGGGGGGCGTCGCGGCCGTGTCGGACGGTGGGGCGGGGGAGGGGGCTGAGGATGGTGCGGCGCCGCGTTATGACCCCTGGTCCGTGGGGCCGTTGCAGGTGCCGGATCGGGGGAAGGCGGGGCCCCGGCGGCTTCGGGTTCGGCAGGGGGTCGTCTTCGGGGTCGGGATCGCCCTCCTCGCGGGTGCGATCGGCGGTGTCGTCGGTGTGCTCGCCGAGCGGAAGGCCAGTACCCGTCTGGAACTCCCGCAGGCCGCAGTGGCGGACCGCGGCCGGGCTCCGGACAGCGTCGCCGGGATCGCCGCCACCGCGCTGCCCGGGGTGGTCACCCTGCACGTGAGCGGCGCGCAGAGCAGTGCGACGGGCACCGGCTTCGTGCTCGACGGGCAGGGCCACATCCTCACCAACAACCACGTGGTCCACGGCGCCCAGCACATAACGGTCACCTTCAGCACCGGCGAGAGCGTCCCCGCCGAGCTGGTCGGCGGAGACACCGGCTACGACCTGGCCGTCGTCCAGGTCACCGGCGTACGGGGGCTGCGGCCCCTCGCGCTGGGGAACTCCGAGAACGTCAGGGTCGGCGACCCCGTCGTGGCCATCGGAGCCCCCTTCGACCTCTCCAACACCGTCACCGCCGGCATCATCAGCGCCACCGGCCGCCCCATCACCGCGGGCGGGGACAAGGGCGACGGGAGCGACGTCAGCTACGTCGACGCGCTTCAGACCGACGCCCCGATCAACCCCGGCAACTCCGGCGGCCCGCTCCTCGACGCCAGGGCCCAGGTCATCGGCATCAACAGCGCCATCCGCGGAGGCGGCGACGGCGGTGACGGCGGCGACAGCTCCGGCCAGCAGCGCGGCAGCATCGGTCTGGGCTTCGCCATCCCCGTCAACCAGGGCAAGCGCGTCGCCGAGGAGCTCATCCGCACCGGCCACGCCACCCACCCCGTGATCGGCGTCACCCTGGACATGGAGTACTCCGGCGATGGGGCCCGGGTGGGGGAGAAGGGCGAGGGTGGGAAGCCGGCCGTGGTCGCCGGTGGTCCGGGGGCCCGGGCCGGGATCAAGCCCGGCGACGTGATCACCAAGGTGGACGGGGTACGGGTCCACGGGGGCGACGAGCTCGTCATCAAGATCCGGTCCCACCGGCCGGGCGATGCCCTCGCCCTCACCGTGCTCAGGGACGGCCGGGAGCGCACGCTGGAAGTGGTCCTCGGGTCGGCGAACGGGTCGTGACGGGAGCGTGAAAGCGGGACCGTTCCATGAATGAGCGGTCCTGATGTATGGGCCGGTGGACCCGGCCGGGTACCGTGTGTCGGGCCTGACCCGAAGAGAGCCGAGGAGCGGCAAGGTGTTCAACGACATAGGCGCACTCGAACTGGTCACGATCGTAGTGCTGGCCATTCTCATCTTCGGCCCGGACAAGCTGCCCAAGGTCATCCAGGACGTCACGGGCGTCATCCGGAAGATCCGCGCGTTCTCGGACAGCGCGAAGCAGGACATCCGCTCCGAACTCGGCCCGGAGTTCAAGGACTTCGAGTTCGAGGACCTCAATCCGAAGAACTTCATCCGCAAGCAGCTGGCGGAGAACGAGGACCTCAAGGACATCCGCAGCTCCTTCGACCTCCGCAAGGAGCTGAACGAGGTCACCGACGCCGTCAACAGCAAGGAAGCCGAACCCGTCCCGGCCCCCGCCACCGCCGGCGACACGGCCGCGCCCGCTCCGAGCGGCGGTCCGGACCTGCTGAAGAAGCCCGCGGCCCCGGCGCAGGAGCGGCGCACGGCCTTCGACGCGGACGCCACCTGAGCCACCCGATACCACGCGCGAGCCTGCCTGCCCGGTGATCCGGGGTCCGGTGGCTATCCTCCATGAGTCCGGACCCAGGACGCCCCAGGGAGGGGGTCCCCCCAGCACCACGGGGGAGGGCCGTTCCGGACCCCACGGAACGAGAGGCCGCTCAGATGGAGACGACGAGCAGTAGCCGGGTGGGCACGCAGCCCGCCGACACGGCGACAGCACCCGCGCAGCCGGCACCGCAGGAGCATCCGCGGCTGCCCCAGGAGGCAGCCGCAGCGCCCGTACCGGCGGCCCGCCGCACGGCGGAGGGCTACCTGCGGGCTGATTTCCCCTGGTACGGGCTGGACGGGGCCTTCACCGGCCCCCGCTGGCTCATGCAGGTCGGCACCGGCGCGGACGGCAGCGTGGAGCACGGCTCCACGGGCCACGGCGACGAGCCCTCCGCCCGCGGCGAGATCGCCACCGGCGAGAAGGAGCGCTTCGCGGTGGTCGTCACCGTCGCGAGCAACCCGCTGCGCCGCAGCTCGGACGGTACCGGCGTCCTGGAGGCCACCTCGGTCTCCTCGGCGGCCTGGCTGGCCGGCTCCGGGCTGCTGGCGTACAGCTGGCCCGTGCAGATGGACCACACCCTGCGCGACGACTGGCTCGACCAGCAGACCGAGGCCGCGTGGGAGCTGGCGGACGCGCTCGACGGGGAGGAGTGGTCGACGCTGTCGCTGCCCGTGGACGGGGAGCCGACGCCGTTCCACTACCGGGAGTCGGAGTTCGGGTGGGTGCTGGCGGGTTCCACCAGTAGTGGGGTGCACCTGGGCGCGTACGGTCGCGGGATGAGCGCGTACGGGATCGGGTTCTCCGCGATCGGGGACTTCGGCGCGTACGAGTAGCCGCGCGGGCCGGTACGGGTACGGGTACGGGAAAGGGCACCGCCGGTCGGCGGTGCCCTTTGCGCTGTGCGGCCCCTGCGGGCCACACCTCCGCTACATCAGAACTTGTTCCGCGGCGTGATCCCCAGCGACATGCCCGCCAGGCCGCGTGCGCGGCCGCCCAGCTTGCCGGCGATGGCGCGCAGGGCCGCGCCCGCCGGGGAGTCGGGGTCGGAGAGGACGACCGGCTTGCCCTCGTCGCCGCCCTCGCGCAGGCGCACGTCGATCGGGATCGAGCCGAGCACCGGCACGTTCGCGCCGATCGTCTTCGTCAGGCCGTCGGCGACCCGCTGGCCACCGCCGGAGCCGAAGACGTCGACCATCTCGTCGCAGTGCGGGCAGGGCAGCCCGGACATGTTCTCGACGACGCCGACGATCTTCTGGTGCGTCTGCACGGCGATCGAGCCGGCCCGCTCCGCGACCTCGGCCGCGGCCTGCTGCGGGGTGGTCACGACGAGGATCTCGGCGTTGGGCACCAGCTGGGCCACGGAGATCGCGATGTCGCCCGTACCCGGCGGCAGGTCGAGCAGCAGTACGTCCAGGTCGCCCCAGAACACGTCGGCCAGGAACTGCTGGAGGGCCCGGTGGAGCATCGGACCGCGCCAGACCACCGGCGCGTTGCCGGGGGTGAACATGCCGATGGAGATGACCTTCACGCCGTGCGCCGACGGCGGCATGATCATGTTTTCGACCTGGGTGGGGCGGCCTTCGACGCCGAGCATGCGCGGCACGCTGTGGCCGTAGATGTCCGCGTCGACCACGCCGACCTTGAGGCCGTCGGCGGCCATCGCGGCCGCCAGGTTGACGGTGACGGAGGACTTGCCCACGCCGCCCTTGCCGGAGGCGACCGCGTAGACGCGGGTCAGGGAGCCGGGCTGGGCGAAGGGGACCTCGCGCTCGGCGGTGCCGCCGCGCAGGGTGCTGGCGAGCTCCTTGCGCTGCTCGTCGCTCATCACGTCGAGCGTGACGGCGACCGAGGTGACGCCGGGGACCCGCTGTACGGCCTCGGTGACGAGGTTGGTGATGGTCTCGCGCATGGGACAGCCGGACACCGTGAGGTACACGGTGACGGCGACCGCGCCGCCGTCGCCGATCTCCACCGATTTGACCATGCCGAGCTCGGTGATCGGCCGGTGGATCTCGGGGTCGTTCACCGTCGCCAGCGCGTCCAGGATCGCGTCCTGCTCGGGCACGGCGGCAGTGCCGGCGGAGCTTGTGTCGGTAGCCATGCCCCGATGGTACGGCTCGGTAGCGTGCCGCAGGAAAGGCTGCTAGCGGTCGCCTTCGTCACTCTCGGCGGGGAACAGCCGCCGTTCGTCCATCTCCTTGATCAGGTCCTGGAACTCGGACCGGATCCAGTCGCGCGTGGCGACCTCTCCCAGACCCATCCGCAGGGCCGCGATCTCGCGCGTCAGGTACTCGGTGTCCGCCAGCGAACGCTCGTTCTGCTTGCGGTCCTGTTCCAGGTTGACCCGGTCCCGGTCGTCCTGCCGGTTCTGCGCGAGCAGGATCAGCGGGGCCGCGTAGGAGGCCTGGAGCGACAGCATCAGGGTCAGGAAGATGAAGGGGTACGTGTCGAAGCGCAGGTGCTGCGGCGCGAAGATGTTCCACAGCACCCAGACGATGATGACGACGGTCATCCAGACGATGAACCGGCCCGTGCCGAGGAACCGCGCCACCCGCTCCGACAGCCGTCCGAACGCCTCGGGGTCGTACTCGGGCAGCAGCCGCCGGCGCGCCGGGCGCGGCAGGTCGAGCCGCGCGCGCGAGCGGGTCAGCGCGCTCGATCCGGTTCCGGACCCGGAGGTGGTGGAGCCGCCGCTCTTGGCCCGTTCGCGGTGCGCGTCGGAGGAACGTTCCGCCGACTCCGCCGACAGCCCGTGCTCGCGGGCCTGCAGCCTCGCCTGCTCGCGCCGCTCCCGGATCTGTTCGCGCCTGCGCTCGCGCGCGGCCTGGTCGCCGCGCCCCCGGTCAGTGGTCACGTAGGGCCTCTTCCGCACGCTCGGGATCCTCGGGCCCGCCGGCTCCCTCCGAATGGAAGTCCGTCTCCCGCCAGTCGTCCGGGAGCAGGTGGTCCAGTACGTCGTCCACGGTGACGGCGCCCAGCAGCGAGCCGCTCTCGTCGACCACCGGCACGGCGACCATGTTGTACGCGGCCAAGTAGCTGGTCACCACCGGCAACGAGGAGTCCGGCCGCAGGGGCGCCAGACCGGTGTCCACGATCGAGCTGACCAGCGTGAACGGGGGGTCCCGCAGCAGCCGCTGGAAGTGCACCGTGCCCAGGTACTTGCCCGTCGGCGTCTCGTCCGGCGGCCGGCACACGTACACCTGCGCCGCCAGCGCCGGCGACAGGTCCGCCTGCCGTACGCGGGCCAGCGCGTCCGCGACCGTGGCGTCGGGCCGCAGCACGATCGGCTCCGTGGTCATGAGACCGCCCGCGGTGTTCTCCTCGTACGACAGCAGGCGCCGCACGTCGGCCGCGTCGTCGGGCCGCATCAGCGTCAGCAGCCGTTCCTTGTCGTCCTCGGGCAGCTCGGACAGCAGGTCGGCCGCGTCGTCCGGGTCCATCGCCTCCAGGACGTCGGCCGCGCGCTCCTCCTTCAGCTTCCCGAGGATCTCCACCTGCTCGTCCTCGGGCAGCTCCTCCATGACGTCCGCGAGCCGGTCGTCGTCGAGGGCGTTGGCCACCTCGGCGCGCCGCTTGGGCGTCAGGTGGTGCAGGACGTTCGCGACGTCCGCCGGGCGCATCTGCTCGAAGGTGGCGACCAGGTTCTCGGCTCCCTGCCCGTGCTCCTCCAGCGAGAAGCCCGTCACGGCCGACCACTCGACGGTCAGGGTCTCGCCGCGCCTGCGCAACGCGCCCGACTTGCCCTTCCGCACGAAGATCCGGTCGATCTCCCAGTCCCGGCGGGCCGGCAGCTGCTGGATGGCCACGTCGAGGACGGTGACCTCCTCGTCGTCCGCGACCAGCCGCACCCGCCGGTCGAGCAGTTCGCCGAGGATCAGCCGCTCGGTGGGGCGCTGTTCGAAGCGCCGCATGTTGACGACGCCCGTGGTGATGACCTGCCCGGACTCGACGCCCGTCACCCGGGTCATGGGCAGGAAGATCCGGCGCCGGCTGACCACCTCGACCACCAGGCCGAGCAGCCGCGGCGGCCGGCCGGCCACGCGGAGCATCGCGACGAGGTCGCGGACGCGGCCCACCTGGTCGCCGTTGGGGTCGAACACGGGCACACCCGACAGATGCGAGACGAAGATCCGTGGGGCGCCTGCCGCCATCCGAGCGCCTCCTACGAGCGTGCGTCATCCGTCGATCACCGGTACTGCCGTCCCTCAGGTTAGCCCGTGCCCGCCGCAACCTCCTGGTGGGGCCGTCCGCACGGGCACGCACGGGCGCCGAACGGCCACGCACCGGCACCGCCAGGGGCATCGCGAGGGCCTCCGCCCCTGGCCGGGTACGCTGCCAGCTGCTCGAAGACGAACGACGAGAGGCACCTGCCCGTGACTGCCTATCTCCCCTCCGCACGGCTGCGCCGGGCCGCCCTCGCCGGAGCCCTGTGCGCCGGCCTGGCCGTCGTCGGTACGGGATGCGGGGCGGACCCCGACGAGGGTACGAACGGGGTCGGAAAGCTCTCCGCCGAGCAGATCGAGAACAAGGCCAAGGCGGCCGCCACGGGGGCCACGTCGGTCCACCTGTCCGGCGTCCTCGTCAGCGGCGGCAAATCCTTCACCCTCGACATGAAGCTGGGGGCCGACGGCGGCTCCGGCGAGGTGAAGTCGCAGGACGACACCACCTTCGAGCTGCTGCGCGTGGGCTCCCAGCTGTACCTCAAGGCGGGCGCCAAGTTCTGGGGCCAGTCCGAGGCGGCCGGCAAGCTCGGCGACAAGTTCGTGAAGGTGCCCGAGGCAGACCCCTCCTACAAGCAGTTCCTCGTCTTCACCGACATGCACGTGCTCCTGGACGGGCTCCTCGGGCTCGACGGGCAGCTCAGCAAGGGCGACTACACCAAGGTCGGGCACACCCGGGTCGTCCAGGTCTCGGCGGACAAGGGCAAGGGCGGCAAGGTCTCGGTCTCCCTGGAGGGCGTCCCCTACCCGGTCCTGATGGAACGCGCGGGCGGCGCCGGCCGGCTGGTCCTGGAGGACTGGGGCAAGCCCGTCGAGCTGAAGCCCCCGGCGCAGGACCAGACGGTGGACTACGGGTCCCAGCTGCCGACGACCAAGGAGCAGGGGGCCAGCCCGGCCCCGTCCGCCTCCAAGGGCTCCGGCCAGGGCACCGCCCCCAAGAGCTGACCGGCCACAGCACTAGATCCGAAAGAGACGACCTAGCGGGCCGCCCTCTTGCGCTTGAGCAGCAGCTTGGGCAGCGCCGCGGGGGCGGGCCGGCGGGTGATCGCCGGGGAGTCCAGCGGAACCGCAGCCAGCGACCCGGACGGGAGCTCCGCCCGCACGGACTCCGGCTCCAGGCGCAGCAGCCGGCACTCCCGGGCCCACCGGTCGGTCATCTCCGCCGAGTCGGGGGCGTTGAGCCGCTTGCCCTTGAGCTCGGCCACCGCGGCCTGCCAGGGCTCGCTCCCGGGCACGAGCTCCCGTACGGTCGCCGTCCACGCGACGAGCCGGCCGCCCTTGTCCTTGCTGCGTACGGTCACCTCGGCGGCCGCGCCGTCCGCGAGGCCCGGGAACGGCTGCTCGCCGGGCCCGTCGCCCAATACGTGCGCCGCGCCGTCCACCCAGGCGTGCCAGAGCCCGCGGTCGGCCCCGGAGCCGCGGACCCAGATGAGGCCGGACTTCTTGGTGGCCTCCTCGACGAGGGCCAGATCGAGCGCGCTGAGAGTCATGCGCACAGGGTAGCCAGCGGCGGGTGCGCCCCCGCAGCCGGACGTCCGGCCGGAGGCTACAGCCAGCCGTTGCGGCGCAGGGCCCGGTGGATGGTGAAGCAGCTGCCGGCGATGGCGGCCATCACCATCGGATAGCCGTAGCGCCAGTGCAGCTCCGGCATGTTCTCGAAGTTCATCCCGTACACCCCGCAGATCATCGTCGGCACGGCGATGATCGCCGCCCACGAGGTGATCTTGCGCATGTCCTCGTTCTGGGCGACGGACGCCTGGGCCAGATTGGCCTGGAGGATCGAGTTCAGCAGCTCGTCGAAGCCGACGACCTGCTCGTGGACGCGCGCCAGGTGGTCGGCGACGTCGCGGAAGTACTTCTGGATGTCCGGGTCCACCAGCCGCATCGGGCGCTCGCTGAGCAGCTCCATGGGCCGCAGCAGCGGGGAGACGGCCCGCTTGAACTCCATCACCTCGCGCTTGAGCTGGTAGATGCGGCCCGCGTCGCCGCCGCGCGCACTGCCCTTGGCAGGGGCGGCGAAGACCTCGCTCTCCACCTCGTCGATGTCGTCCTGGACGGCCGAGGCGACGGCGATGTAACCGTCGACCACGTGGTCGGCGAGGGAGTGCAGGACGGCGGACGGACCCCGGGCGAGGAGCGCCGGGTCGTCCTGGAGGCGGTGGCGCAGACCCCGCAGGGAGCCCTGGCCGCCGTGCCGGACGGTGATGACGAAGTCGGGGCCGGTGAAGCACATCACCTCGCCGGTCTCCACCACCTCGCTGGTGGCGGTGAGTTCGGCGTGCTCCACGTAGTGGATCGTCTTGAAGACGGTGAAGAGGGTGTCGTCGTAGCGCTCCAGCTTCGGCCGCTGGTGGGCGTGGACCGCGTCCTCCACGGCGAGCGGGTGCAGGCCGAACACGGCGGCGATCCCGGCGAACTCGTCCTCGGTCGGCTCGTGCAGGCCGATCCAGGCGAAACCGCCGTCCTCGCGGACCTGGCGCATCGCCTCACGGGGCGTCAGGCGCCCGCCGTCCCTCGCGGACCCGCCGCGCCGCCCGTCGCGGTAGACGGCGCAGTCGACCACCGCGGTGCTCGCGGAGGGGTCGCGGGTGGTGTCGTAGCCGGGCTGTACGGGGGTGGACCGGCGCAGTGCCGGACGGACGGCGGCACGGAGGTAGGGCAGCATCGACATGGCAGGCTCCTTCTCGCGCACGGCTGCGGACCGTACGGGTGGGAGGCTTCCGCCGCCGCGGCCGGCAGGGCCCGGTCAGGCGGAAGGAAAAGGACGGAGGACACAGTTCTGCCGTCGCTCTTCGACTGATCCGGGTGAGGGGATCAAAGGGGGCGCGAAACGCCCGTCAGCGAAGTGGAAGAGCGATTGGTACTGCACGATCGACTTCGATCCACCGCAGACCCCACCTCCTCCGGCCGGTCCCCCGTGGGGGACGTCCTGTCGCCGGAGCACTGAAACTTCTCTTCTGAGAGCGTCCCCGACCAGCGGTCAACGATATCAGCCGACGGATGGTCAAGACCCGCCCTTTACCCGGCTGATACGAGTTCTATGCTCACTCCATGGCAGAAATTCTGGCCCTTGTGGAAGCCCGGCTGCGCAGCGCGCTCGGCGAACCCGACGCACGCGCGGCCGTCACCTTCCTGGGCACCGACCGCATCGAGGTACTCCGCTTCACGGAAGGGGACCTGGTGCGGTACGCGACCCTCGGCATGTCCGCCCATCCGATGGGCGACCCGACCGTGGTGGTCGCCGATCCGGTACGGGGTCCCCGCGCCGAGCTCGTACTGACCGTACGGGGCGGACTCGCGCCCACCGACAAGCTGCTGCGGCCGCTGGCCGTGCTGGGCGCGGCGCCCCAGGTCGAAGGGCTGATCGTGGCCCCCGGGGCCTCGCTGGACGTGGGGGAACCGCTGTGGGACGGGGCGGCGTTCACCTCCGTACTGGTGGCGGAGTCCGGCGGACTGGTGGAGGACCTCGCCCTCGACGACCCCATGGACCCGGTGGCCTTCTTCCCGCTCCTGCCGATGACGGCCAACGAGGCGGCGTGGAAGCGGGTGCACGGCGCGGCCGCCCTCCAGGAACGCTGGCTCGCGCACGGCACCGATCTGCGGGACCCTCTGCGTACGGCCGTCGCACTGGATTGAAGATCCTCAACGGAACCCGGCCGCCCGGACGGGTGATCGCGTCTTGACGGGGCGCGCGGCGGGGAGGAGCGTGGCTTCGTATGAGGGGCGAACCGAGTTGCCCGAAGTGCGGTGGCCGGGTCAGGGCGCCCGGCCTCTTCGCCGACTCCTGGCAGTGCACGGTGCACGGCACGGTGCACCCCCTGCAGCCGGTGATCCCGCCGAGCGTCGAGGGTCTGAGCGTGGTGGTCAACCGGGCCCAGGTCCCGGTCTGGATGCCGTGGCCGCTGCCCGTGGGATGGCTGTTCACCGGGGTCGCGTCCGCCGGTGACGACCGCAGCGGCGGCCGGGCCACGGCCGTGGCGTGCTCGGGCCCCGGCCCGCTGGGCGGCATCGGCGAGCTGGTGCTGATCGCGGAGGAACTGGGCGTGGGCCTGGGCGCACGGTTCGCGGGCATCGACGCCCCCGATCCGGGCTCCTACATGAACGTCTCCGCCCCGCCGGACACCAAGGTCGTCGCCGCGGGCCGCCCGACGCCGCTGTGGCACGTGAGCGGCGTCCCGGAGGACCGGGCCGTCTTCGCGGGCGAGGCGCGCGGGCTGTGGCTGTGGGCCATCGTCTGGCCGGAGCAGTCGGGGCTCCTGATGTACGACGAGCTCGTCCTGACGGACCTGCGGGACGCCGGAGCCGAGGTGGAGCTCCTGCCCTGCGGAGCCCTGAGTCCGCGCATTTTGTCCTCCTGACCCGGGTATCCTTGAGCGTCCCCCGTCATACCCACCACCACCTGGAGCCCGGCCGTGCGCATCGACCTGCACGCCCACTCCACGGCTTCCGACGGTACGGACACCCCCGCCCAGCTGGTCCGCAACGCGGCCGCCGGCGGGCTCGACGTGGTCGCGCTGACCGATCACGACACCGTGAGCGGCTACCGCGAGGCCATCGAGGCGCTGCCCGAGGGGCTGACCCTGGTCACCGGCGCCGAGCTGAGCTGCCGCCTCGACGGGATCGGGCTGCACATGCTCGCCTACCTCTTCGATCCCGAGGAGCCCGAGCTCTTCCGCGAGCGGGAACTCGTACGCGACGACCGCACCCCCCGCGCGCTGGCCATGATCGGCAAGCTGCAGGACCTCGGGGTCCCCGTCACCTGGGAGCAGGTGGACCGGATCGCCGGCGAGGGTTCCGTCGGCCGGCCGCACATCGCCACCGCGCTCGTGGAGCTCGGCGTGGTCCGCACCGTCTCCGACGCGTTCACGCCGGACTGGCTCGCCGACGGCGGCCGCGCCTACGCCGAGAAGCACGAGTTCGACGCCTTCGACGCGGTCCGCCTGGTCAAGGCGGCCGGCGGGGTCACCGTCTTCGCGCACCCGGCCGCCGTCAAGCGCGGTACGTGCGTCTCCGACGACGCGATAGCGGCGCTCGCCGAAGCCGGACTCGACGGCATCGAGGTCGACCACATGGACCACGACGCCCCCACCCGCGCGCGCCTGCGCGGCCTGGCCGGCGAGCTCGGTCTGCTGACCACCGGGTCCAGCGACTACCACGGCGGCCGCAAGACCTGCCGCCTCGGGGACCACACGACCGACCCCGAGATCTACGGCGAGATCACGCGCCGCGCGACCGGGGCGTTCCCCGTTCCCGGCGCGGGTGGACGCGTACGCGGCTGACGGCCGCCGGCACGCACCACCCGTACTCGTACCCGTCCCTGTACCCGGACCCCTTCGTGGCGGCCGAGCGCTGCCCGCGCCGCACGCCACCACGCCCTTTTTCGTAACACCCCTCTCCTGCAAGGCATCACTGTGCTCGATTTCGCCGTCTTCGGATCCCTCTTTCTCACGCTTTTTGTGATTATGGACCCCCCGGGGATCACGCCCATCTTCCTCGCCCTGACCTCCGGCCGCCCCGCCAAGGTGCAGCGCCGGATGGCCTGGCAGGCCGTCTGCGTCGCCTTCGGCGTCATCGCCGTCTTCGGCATCTGCGGCCAGCAGATCCTCGACTACCTGCACGTCTCCGTGCCGGCCCTGATGATCGCGGGCGGCCTGCTGCTCCTGCTCATCGCGCTCGACCTGCTCACGGGCAAGACCGACGAGCCGAAGCAGACCAAGGACGTGAACGTCGCGCTCGTCCCGCTCGGCATGCCGCTGCTCGCCGGACCCGGCGCGATCGTGTCGGTCATCCTGGCGGTGCAGAAGGCCGACGGATTCAGCGGCCAGCTCTCCGTCTGGTGCGCGATCATCGCGATGCACGTCGTGCTGTGGGTGGTGATGCGCTACTCGCTCGTCATCATCCGCGTGATCAAGGACGGCGGCGTGGTCCTCGTGACGCGGCTGGCCGGCATGATGCTCTCCGCGATCGCCGTCCAGCAGATCATCAACGGCGTGATCCAGGTGATCCACACGGCCTAGTGCTCCGGCCGCGACCGGCGCGCATGCGAACGCCCCCGTACCGATCCGGTACGGGGGCGTTCTGATTCACGGTGGCGTTGTGCCAGTCGTCGGTCGGGCGCGGTCGTCAGTTGGAAGCGGTCGCTGCCGGTCGGATCAGGATGCGCTGGCCGATGGCCGCGGCCTGCTGCACGATCCGGTTGACGGAGGCCGCGTCCACGACGGTGCTGTCCACGGCAGATCCGTCGACGTCGTCCAGGCGCAGAATCTCGAAGCGCATGGGGCTTCTCCCTTCGTCGTGTTTCTCCTACGTACAGGGTTAACGAAGTGTAAGCCGCAAACATTCCCTACGCTAAGGAAATTTTTTCACTGGCTAAGTACTACTGGGTATCGGAGTCCCCGCAGGAGTCCCAGAACCCCACCAGGGCAGCCGCCGTGGCCAGCGGATCCTCGGCGTTCGGCGAGTGTGCCGTACCCGCGACCACTACCCGGTAAGCGCCCAGCAACCGCGCCGTGTCGTCCATCCACTCCACCGGCCACACCGGGTCCGAGGCCCCCGAGAGCACCAGCTTCGCCAGCCCGGGCGCCGCGGCGGCGAGCTCCGCGGTCCGGTCCGGCTCGCTGACCAGCGCCCGGCCGGTGACGATCAGCTGCTCCGGGACCGTCCCCAGCCAGCGCTCGCGCAGGAACTGGGCGAGCTCGGGGGAGTCGGGGGCCTCGTCGCGCGGATCCATGGCGCGCATGGCCTCCCAGATGCCGGGCATGTCATCGCCCATCACCTCCAGAGCGGAGATCAGCATCTTCGTACGGGCCTGCTGGTCCTCGCAGACCGCGCGCGGGCCGCTGCTCATCAGCGTGAGGCTCGCGAAGGGGGCCGGATCGCGGATCACGGCCGCCCGGGCGATCAGCCCGCCCAGCGAGTGCCCCAGCAGGTGCACCGGGCCCCCGTCGGCCAGGGCCGCCGTCTGTGCGAGGACGTCCCCGGCCAGCTCCTCCAGGGCGTACGGGGCTTCCGTGCGCGGGCCGCCGCTCTCGTGCTGGCCCCGCCCGTCGACGGCGACCACCCGGTAGCCCGCCGCGGCCAGCGGCGCGAGGAGGCCGATGAAGTCCTCCTTGCTGCCCGTGTAGCCGGGGACCAGCAGGGCGGTGCCGCGCACGGGCCCGCCGGAGCCGAGCCCGGGGGAGGCCTCGTGCACGGCGAACTCGCCGCGGGCGGTGGACAGGCGGTACGCACGGGCTGCGGGGGGCAGGGTGAGGCTCGGCGGCTTGCTCATGGCCCGAGGTTACCGGCCCGTAGCCTCGTACGGCAGTACGACCGGACGGGCCCGGACACGCCGATGGCCCCGGCCCCCTCGGAAGGGGATCGGGGCCATCGGGCGGGCGTTACGCCTCCGGGGTCTCCACCGGAGCGGCAGCGGCCTTGCGGGTCCGGGTGCGCTTCGGCTTGACCGGAGCCTCCTCGGCGACCGGAGCGGCGGCCTCGGCGGCCGGAGCCTCCGGGGCGGCGGCCGCGACCTTGCGGGTGCGGGTGCGCTTCGGCTTGACCGGAGCCTCCTCCGCCACCGGAGCGGCGGCCTCGGCGACGACCTCGGCGGCCGGGGCGGCAGCGGCGACCTTGCGGGTCCGCGTGCGCTTCGGCTTGACCGGGGCCTCCTCGGCGACCGCGACCGCGGCGACGGCCGGAGCGACCGGAGCCTCGACCACGGCTGCCTGGGCGACGACCTCGGCGACCGGGGTCACCGGGGCGGCCGCGGCCTTGCGGGGCGCACGGGCGCGCGGGGCGCTGCTGCGGGGGGCACTGCTCCGCGGGGCGCTGCTCCGCGGGGCGCGGACCGGCTCCACCATCGGGGCCATCTGGAAGTCGGGCTCGGGCTCCACGACGAACGGGGCCAGGGGCTCCAGCACCGTCGAGGGGGCGACGAAGGTGGCGGCCGGAGCGGCGGACCGGGTCCGGCGGCGGCGCGGCTTGCGCGCCTCCTCGACGGCCGGAGCCTGCGCGGCGGCCGGGACCTGCGCGGCCTGCGGAGCCTCGGCGACCGGGGTCACCACGGCGGCCGTGGCCACGGCCTCGACGACGCCCGACTCCGAACCACCGCGGGTGCGGCGGCGCTGGCGCGGCGTACGGGGAGCACGCTCCTCGGCCGCCGGAGCGGCGGCGGGGGCAGCCCCGCGACCGTCACGGCCACCATCGCGGCCGCCGTCGCGACCACCACGGCCGCTGTCGCGACCGCTGTCACGGCCGCCGTCGCGACCGCCACGGCCACCGCGGCCGCCGGTCTCGCCCAGGTCTTCCAGGTTCTCGGCCTTCAGGCCGGCCCGCGTGCGCTCGCCGCGCGGCAGGATGCCCTTGGTGCCGGCCGGGATGTTCATCAGCTCGTACAGGTGCGGGGACGTGGAGTACGTCTCCACCGGGTCGTGGAAGTCCAGCTCCAGCGCCTTGTTGATCAGCTGCCAGCGCGGGATGTCGTCCCAGTCGACCAGGGTGACGGCGATGCCCTTCTTGCCCGCGCGGCCGGTGCGGCCCACACGGTGCAGGAAGGTCTTCTCGTCCTCGGGCGTCTGGTAGTTGATGACGTGGGTGACACCCTCGACATCGATACCGCGGGCGGCGACGTCGGTGCAGACCAGCACGTCGACCTTGCCGTTGCGGAAGGCGCGCAGCGCCTGCTCGCGGGCGCCCTGGCCCAGGTCGCCGTGGACGGCGCCGGACGCGAAGCCGCGCTTCTCGAGCTGCTCGGCGATGTCGGCCGCGGTGCGCTTGGTGCGGCAGAAGATCATGGCGAGCCCGCGGCCTTCGGCCTGCAGGATGCGGGAGACGAGCTCCGGCTTGTCCATGTTGTGCGCACGGAAGACGTGCTGCGTGGTGTTGGCGACGGTCGCGCCCTCGCCGTCCTCGGAGACGGCGCGGATGTGCGTCGGCTGCGTCATGTAGCGGCGGGCGAGACCGATGACCGCGCCCGGCATGGTCGCCGAGAACAGCATGGTCTGACGCTTCGGCGGCAGGTAGCTCATGATCCGCTCGACGTCGGGCAGGAAGCCCAGGTCGAGCATCTCGTCGGCCTCGTCCAGGACGAGGGCGCGGATCTTGGAGAGATCGAGCTTCTTCTGTCCGGCCAGGTCGAGCAGGCGGCCCGGGGTGCCGACGATGATGTCGACGCCCTTCTTGAGCGCCTCGACCTGCGGCTCGTACGCGCGGCCGCCGTATATGGCGAGGACGCGGACGTTGCGGACCTTGCCCGCGGTCAGGAGGTCGTTGGTGACCTGGGTGCAGAGCTCGCGGGTCGGAACCACCACGAGCGCCTGCGGGGCGTCGGTCAGCTGGTCGGGCCGGGCCCGGCCCGCCTCGACGTCCGCGGGGACGGTGACCCGCTCCAGCAGGGGAAGGCCGAAACCGAGCGTCTTGCCGGTACCGGTCTTGGCCTGGCCGATGACGTCCGTGCCGGAAAGGGCGACGGGGAGGGTCATCTCCTGGATCGGGAAGGGGGACACGATGCCGACGGCCTCGAGGGCTTCGGCGGTCTCGGGGAGAATCCCGAGGTCACGGAACGTAGTCAGGGTGCTGCCTCTTCTGTGAGACGCGGCGCGAGGCGGCGAAGGGGGTCGTACCGTGCCGGGCTTGCAGTACTACGCCCACCCAAATCTGGGCGGGCCGTGCAAACTGCGCGGGACCACGAGCCATCGCTCAGGCGCTTTATGCCGCTGAGGGGGCCCCTCGTGGGAGGCGGTACGTATGAACGTACGCTTCACGCCGAGGGCGGTCGGGTGGAGCCGATCGGGCCACCGACCGGGCATCCTCATTCGGATGGCCCGCCGAGTGTTCGGCAGGCGCATTACCACTGTACCCCGGAATCTCGCAGCTGTGTCGGGTGAATTCATCAGGTAGGCGCGTTTACGTGGACTGAGCAGGTGGTTCGCAGTGCCTTTCGGCGAGCTATTGTGCGGAGCATGTCGACCGTTGAAAACGCATCGCCCGCCGACGGCAGCGCCCCCGCAGAGGCGGCCGGAATCGCCGCCCAGGACTGGGCCACGGCCTCCGCATCGCCGCAGTACAAGGCTGCTGTGGTCGATCTCCTCGGGGCGCTCGCGTACGGCGAACTCGCGGCCTTCGAACGCCTCGCGGAGGACGCGAAACTCGCGCCCACCCTCGGCGACAAGGCCGAGCTCGCGAAGATGGCCTCCGCCGAATTCCACCACTTCGAGAGGCTCCGCGACCGTCTCGCCGCTATCGACGCGGACCCCACCGCGGCCATGGAACCCTTTGCGAAGGGCGTCGACGACTTCCACCGCCAGACCGCGCCGTCGGACTGGCTGGAAGGCCTGGTCAAGGCCTACGTCGGCGACTCGATCGCCAGTGACTTCTACCGCGAGGTCGCCACGCACCTCGACACCGACACCCGCGGGCTCGTCGTGAGCGTGCTGGACGACACGGGCCACGGCGGTTTCGCCGTCGAGAAGGTCCGCGCCGCCATCGAGGCCGACCCGCGCTGCGGCGGCCGGCTCGCACTGTGGGCCCGCCGGCTGATGGGCGAGGCGCTGTCGCAGGCGCAGCGCGTGGTCGCCGAGCGCGACGCGCTCTCCACCATGCTGGTCGGCGGGGTCGACGGCATGGCCGCCGGCTTCGACCTCGCGGCCGTCGGCGAGATGTTCACCCGCATCACCAAGGCGCACACCAAGCGGATGGCGGCCCTGGGCCTCGCGGCCTGACCCGACCTAGCCGTACGCACGCCGGCCCCGGCGCGGGATCATTCCGCGCCGGGGCCGGCGTACGTCGTCAGTCGTGCGGTCCGGGGCCGTCGTCATCCGGGCCCGCGGCGTCGGTCAGCCCCGCGTCGGAACCGAAAACGGAGTCCGGGGGGACGGCCTCCCGGGCAGCTGGGCCGGGCGCAGCAGCAGGGACAGGACCACCGCGGAAACCAGTACCCCGCCGGTGAAGGTCGCGAGCAGGGTGTTGTGCCCGGGGCCCAGGGCCGTGTGTGTCAGGTACGCGCCGAAGAGTGCTCCGGAGACCCCGCTCACCAGCACCATCCGCGGTGAGGGCAGCCGCTGGGCGAGCGCTCGGACGGCCGCCCCGGACAGGGCCAGGCCCAGGAGAGCGGAGCCAAGCGCCTCGATCAGCAGCATGGGGGATCCTCCCAAAGCGACGGGGGCGTACCGGGGTGGTGCCTCAACTGGCTCCTACCCGAAGCGGAGGAAACGGAAACGGCCCGGTGGAGTCATCCACCGGGCCGTTTCGGACGTTCTCGGTGCGCTGCTCAGAGCGCGCCGAAACCGACCTTCCGCGCGCTGGGCTCGCCCAGGTCGACGTACGACAGGCGGT
Source organism: Streptomyces sp. NBC_00503 (assembly GCF_036346895.1). Taxonomy (NCBI): domain Bacteria; kingdom Bacillati; phylum Actinomycetota; class Actinomycetes; order Kitasatosporales; family Streptomycetaceae; genus Streptomyces; species Streptomyces sp. NBC_00503. The sequence goes on from NZ_CP107855.1 coordinate 5,253,808, forward strand.
CGGACGGCACCAGGACCTTGCGGCCCTTGATGTCCGTGAGGCTGAGCAGCGGCGCCGAGCCGGACAGGGCGGCGGTGACGATGCTCTCCAGCTCCTCGGCGCTCAGGTCGCTCTCAAGCACGATCTCCCGGGGTGCGTGCTGCACGCCGATCTTGACCTCCACGGCCTTGTCCCTCCGACGGTCCGGTTCGCGCGATCTGCCGCGCCGTTACCCGGTCCACATTAGCCCGGAGAGACGAGGTGTCCGCCGCAGGGCGGCCACGCTCGCAGCGAACAGCAGGCCGGTCAGGGCCGGACCGGCGCCGCCCAAAGGCCAGCCCGGACGTCCGCCCGGACCTCCGGGCGGACATCGGCTCGGACGTTCGTACCGACGTCCGTCTCAGACGTTCGTTCAGACGTCCGTGGGGTGCAGCGGGAAGCCGGCGATTCCGCGCCACGCCAGCGAGGTCAGCAGCCCCACCGCCGTATCGCGGGCGACCGGGCTCTCGCTCGACAGCCAGTACCGGGCCACGACCTGCGAGACCCCGCCCAGGCCCACGGCCAGCAGCATCGACTCGTCCTTCGACAGGCCGGTGTCCTCGGCGATGACGTCGGAGATGGCCTCCGCGCACTGGAGCGAGACGCGGTCGACGCGCTCGCGCACGGCCGGCTCGTTCGTCAGGTCCGACTCGAAGACGAGCCGGAAGGCGCCGCCCTCGTCCTGGACGTAGGCGAAGTAGGCGTCCATGGTCGCGGCGACGCGCATCTTGTTGTCGCTCGTCGACGCCAGCGCGGTGCGCACGGCGAGCAACAGCGACTCGCAGTGCTGGTCCAGCAGCGCCAGGTACAGGTCGAGCTTCCCCGGGAAGTGCTGGTACAGCACCGGCTTGCTGACGCCGGCGCGCTCGGCGATGTCGTCCATCGCCGCGGCGTGGTAACCCTGCGCGACGAATACCTCCTGGGCCGCGCCCAGGAGCTGGTTGCGCCGGGCCCGGCGCGGAAGTCGCGTGCCCCGCGGACGCGCTGCCTCGGTCTGCTCGATGGCTGTCACGCCGCCTCCCACTTTCTCTAGAACACAGTGCGCCTTGCGCCGCGCCGCCATCGTACTTTTCGGTAACCGAATCTGGAGGGTCCAAGCCGAGTTTTCTCGCGGTACGGACCTCCGGTAACCCGCCGGAGATGCTGGTCAGGGCAAGGCCGGCGGGGTTCGGTCGCGGTTCAGCGGTAGTCGTCCTCGTCCAGGGCGACCACCCGGGCCTGCTCCGCGGTATCGGCGGCGCCGGCTTCGCGCAGGCCCAGGCCGGTGAGCGGGTCGTCCTCGACCGGGCTCAATTCGGTGTTCTGCTCCGCCGCGTCCGCCTCGGGGGCTTCCGCGTCGAGGGATTCCCGCAGCTCGGCCTGGAAGGTGTCCGGTTCCGCAGGGTCGACAGTCATGGGGCTCCCCTTTCCACCTACGAGCCTAGGAGGATCGCGGATACCCCGCTAGGTGGCTTCCGAAGCGCCTGTGACACCGAACACAACAGGCCGGGCGTGATCCTCTCGTAACATTGCCCCCATGTCTTCGACCGAGCTGCCGGGTGTGCGGTCCACCGCCGAGTCGTCTCCCCAGGTGGGAGCCGTGCGGATGGCCGAAGGGGAGCAGCTGCGCACCGACCGGCTCCCCGGGCTGGAACTGTCCGTACGGGTCCGCCCGCCGGTCCGGGCCGGCCTGCCGCCCGCCCTATTCGTACACGGGCTCGGCGGGTCCTCGCAGAACTGGTCCGCCCTGATGGCCAAGTTGGCCGACACCGTCGACGGCGAGGCCCTCGACCTGCCGGGCTTCGGCTGGTCCCCGCCGCCCGCCGACCGGGACTACTCCGTCACCGGGCTCGCCCGGGCCGTCATCCGCCACCTCGACGCCGCCGGGCGCGGGCCGGTGCACCTGTTCGGCAACTCCCTCGGCGGAGCCGTCTCCACCCGGGTCGCGGCCGCCCGCCCCGACCTGGTGAGCACGCTGACGCTGATCTCCCCGGCCCTGCCGGAACTGCGGGTGCAGAAGTCGGCGGTGCCGACGGCGCTGCTCGCCGTACCGGGCATGGGCGTGCTCGTGGACCGCCTCACCCGGGGTCTGAGCGCCGAACAGCGCACCCGGGGGGTGACGGACCTCTGTTACGGAGACCCCTCACGGGTGACGCCGGAGGCGTTCGCGGCGGCCGTCGAGGAGATGGAGCGCCGGATCGCGCTGCCGTACTTCTGGGACGCGCTGGCCCGTTCCTCGCGCGGCATCGTCGACGCCTACACCCTCGGTGGTCAGCACGGACTGTGGCGCCAGGCGCAGCGGGTACTGGCGCCGACGCTGCTGGTCTACGGTGGCCGGGACCAGTTGGTCTCGTACCGTATGGCCCGCAAGGCCGCGGCGTCCTTCCGGGGTTCGCGGCTGCTGAGTCTGCCCGAGGCCGGACACGTGGCGATGATGGAGTACCCCGAGGTGGTCGCGGCCGCCTTCCGGGAGCTGCTGGAGGACTCCGGCGGCGTGCGCGACACCGCGCCGGACCCGGATCCGGCTCGGGACACCGATGACGAAGACGGCAAGGGCTGAGGACACCGTGGGACGACATAGTCGCAAGGACCCTGCCCCGGCCGCTGCCTCCGGCCCCGGCGGCGGTCCGGGCTCCGGCTCAGGCCGTCCGGCACAGGCCGGGCAGGCAGCCGTTCATGCCCAGGCCCAGGCTCATGCGCAGCCTCATGGCCAGCCTCATGTTCATGCCCAGCTCCACGCCCAACCCCAGGCTCCCGCAGCCTCCGGATGGGCCGAGCCTCCCGCCGCCCACCGGGGCCACGTGCCCCCGTCGCGCCCCGGTCCGGGGTTCGGTGCGCGCGGCGGGCATCCCGAGCAGCACGAGTCCGGCGGGGCCTGGGGCTCGGGTTCCGTGCCCGGGTCCCCTTCCGCCTCCTCCGCCTCCGTGTACGGGGACTGGCGCGGGGCGCCGCGCGGCCGGTCCTCGGCGGGTGCGGCCACCGCGGTACCGGTCCGGGACGGCGACACCCCGGCCTTCGGCACCCCCGCGGTCGGCTTCCCCCGACTGGACCTGGACTCGCCGCTGACCGCCACGGGCTCGCACCGCCGGATCCCGGTCCCCGAAACCGCGTTCCCTGAGACGGCCCTCCCCGAAACCGCCTTCACCGCCACCGGCTCGCACCGCCGGGTCTCGGTTGCCGAGACGGCCGTCCCGGAATCCGCCCTCACCGCCACCGGTTCCCACCGCCGGATTCCCGCGCCCCGTACGCCGGTCGCTCCCGTCGCTCCCGTCGCCCCCGCAGAGGCGCCGCCGGCCGGGTCCGGGCGCGGGCTCAAGGTGCGCACGTACACCGGTATGGCCGCCGCGGCCGTCACCACCGTGCTCGCCGTCGTCGTCGCGGGCCAGGTGGCCTCGGAGAGCGACACCGACAAGAGCGCCGCCCGCGCCGCCACCGACGGCTCCAACAGTCACGCCGCCCAGGGGAACTCCGCGGCCTCCCGCTCCGAGGACCGCCCCACCCCGGACAGCTCCGGTGCGGCCGCGGCTCCCGCGCAGGAGCTCTCGTACGACCAGAAGATGGCCCAGCAGTTCCCCATCGACGCCAAGTTGAAGGGGCCCGGCACCTTCGACACCGTGCCCGGGGTGGCGCCCGCGCCCGGCAAGGGCCAGGTGATCCGCTACCGGGTCGACGTGGAGCAGGGGCTCGGCCTGGACCCGCAGCTGTTCGCCGAGGCCGTCCAGCGCACGCTCAACGACGACCGCAGCTGGGGCCACGGCGGTACGAAGACCTTCGAGCGGGTGCCGGGCGGCGAGGCCGAATTCGTGATCACGCTCGCCAGTCCCGGGACCACCGGGGTCTGGTGCGCGAAATCGGGGCTCGACACCACCGTCGACAACGTCTCCTGCGATTCCGCGTCCACCAACCGCGTGATGATCAACGCGTACCGCTGGGCCCAGGGTTCGGTCACCTACGGCGCGGACCAGATGTTCGCCTACCGCCAGATGCTGATCAACCACGAGGTCGGCCACCGGCTCGGACACGGGCACGTGAGCTGCCAGACACCGGGCGCGCTCGCGCCGATCATGCAGCAGCAGACCAAGTCCCTGGACATCAACGGAATCCAGTGCAAGCCCAACCCGTGGGTGTTCCCCGGGAGTTGACGAACCGCGTTGACAAGCCGTCCGATGGTCGGTAATTGTTCTCCGCATGTCGCACCATCACACCACCGCCGCGAGCGCCGCCATTGAGCTGGCGCTGCTCGGTGTGACCGCGCACAGCGTGGCCGACATCTTCTGTCGCTGACGCCTCCCTGAGCGCGCGCGGCCTTCTCCCTTCCTAATTCCCGCGCCGTGCCCGGGGGCTTTCTCCAGCCCGCAGGCGCGGCTTCTTCACGTTCTCCGTCCCGGCCGTCGGCACTCCGCCGGCCCCGCTGACGTCGATCACGACCGCCGCCCCTCGCGTGGCCCGCTCCGCAATCCGCATTCAGCATCAGCATCCTGAATCCCTTGCATGCCGAGAGGTCGTTTTCCCATGCTTTCCGCCGGTTCCGCCCGCCATCAGACAGCACGCCGCCTGGCCGTGGTCGCCGTCAGCCTCGTCCTGGCCGGGGGCGCCGCGGCCTGCGGGCCCAAGGGTGGCTCGGACCAGGGGGCGCAGAAGACCGGCGCCGCGGGCGCCGCCGGGGGCACGCCGCAGAAGGGCGGCACCCTCACCGTCCTCAACGCCGAACCGCAGAACGACTTCGACCCCGCCCGGCTCTACACCTCCGGCGGCGGAAACGTTCCCTCGCTCGTCTTCCGCACCCTGACCACCCGCAACCGCGAGGCCGGACCGGCCGGCACCAAGGTCGTGCCCGACCTGGCCACCGACCTCGGCAAGGCCAACGCCGACGCCACGGAGTGGACGTACACGCTCAAGGACGGGCTGAAGTACGAGGACGGCACGCCGATCACCACCGCCGACATCAAGTACGGCATCGAGCGGTCCTTCGCCGCCGAGCTGTCGGGCGGGGCCCCGTACCTGCGCGACTGGCTGGTCGGCGGGGAGACCTACGAAGGCCCGTACAAGGACGGCGGTAAGGGGCTCGACTCGATCGTCGTGCCCGACGCGAAGACGATCGTCTTCAAACTGCGCAAGCCCGAAGGGGAGTTCCCCTTCCTCGCCACGCAGACGCAGTTCGCGCCCGTACCCAAGGCCAAGGACACCGGAGTCAAGTACGAGGAGCACCCCGTCTCCTCCGGCCCGTACAAGGTCGCCAAGAACGAGAACGACGGCGAACACCTCACCCTGGAGCGCAACGAGAACTGGGACGAGAAGACCGACGAGGAGCGCAAGGCCTACCCGGACAAGATCGACGTCCGGTCCGGACTCGACGCGGCGGTCATCAACCAGCGCCTCTCCACCAGCTCCGGCGCCGACTCGGCCGCCGTCACCACCGACACGAACCTCGGCCCCGCTGAACTCGCCCAGATAGGCGACAACAAGGAGCTGGCGGGCCGGGTCGGCACCGGGCACTTCGGCTACATCAACTACCTCGCCTTCAACCCCAAGGTGGCCCCCTTCGACAACCCGAAGGTGCGCCAGGCCATCTCCTACGCCATCAACCGCACCAGCGTGATCAACGCGGCCGGCGGCTCCGCGCTCGCCGAGCCCGCCACCACCTTCCTCCCCGAGCAGGAGGCCTTCGGCTTCACCAAGTACGACCACTTCCCGGCGGGCAAGACCGGTGACCCGGCCAAGGCCAAGGAGCTGCTGGCCGAAGCCGGTTACAAGGACGGGCTCACCGTCACCCTCACCCACTCCACCGCGCAGAACCGCCAGACCAGCCCCGAGGTGGCCACGGCCGTCCAGCAGGCGCTCGCCGCCGCCGGAATCACCGTCAAGCTGGAGGGCCTGGAGAACAACGCCTTCAACGAGAAGCGCTGGGACGCCAAGAACACCCCCGGCTTCTTCCTCTCCCGCTGGGGCGCCGACTGGCCCTCCGGCGCACCCTTCCTCGCCCCGATCTACGACGGCCGCCAGATCGTCACCAACGGCACCAACTACAACCACGCGCAGCTCAACGACCCGGCGGTCAACGCCGAGATCGACGAGATCGCCAAGCTGACCGACCTCGCCGCGGCCGGCAAGCGCTGGGGCGCGCTCGACAAGAAGATCGGCGAGCAGGCCCTCGACGTGCCGCTCTTCCACCCGGTCTACAAGCGGATCGTCGGCAAGGACATCAAGAACGTCGTGATCAGCGACTGGACCGGCGTCCTCGACATCTCGCAGGTCTCGGTCAAGTGACCCTCCTCGCCCACCCGTCGGCGTCCGTGCCCGGGGCCACCGCCCCGGGTCCGGGCGCCGGACGCCAGGTCTGGCGGCGGCTGCGCACACGGCCCGCGGCCGTGGCGGCCGCCGCCGTCCTCGCGCTCCTCGTCCTCCTCGCCCTCGCCGCGCCGCTGCTCGCGCAGCTCGCCGGCCAGGACCCGAACGCCTACCACGACGAACTCGTCGACTCCGCACGCGGCGGCGTCCCCCTCGGCTCCTTCGGCGGGATCTCCGGCGACCACTGGCTCGGCGTCGAGCCGGGCACCGGCCGCGACCTCTTCACCCGTCTGATCTACGGGGCACGGGTCTCGCTGCTCGTCGCGCTCGGCGCCACCGTCGTGCAGGTCTGTGTGGGCGTGGCCGCGGGGCTCGCCGCAGCCCTCGGCAACCGCTTCACGGGCGGGTTGATCGGCCGCCTCACCGATGTGCTCATCGCGCTGCCCATGCTCGTGATCGCGATCGCGCTGACCGCCGTCGTTCCACCCGACTTCCCGCGCCCACTGCTGCTGATCCTCGTCATCGGGCTGCTCGGCTGGGGCTCCACCGCCCGTATGGTGCGGGCCCAGACCCTGTCGCTGCGCGGCCTGGACTTCGTCGACGCCGCCCGGCTGTCCGGCAGCAGCACGCTGCGGATCGCCCGCCGTGAACTGCTGCCCTCGCTGGCGGCACCCGTCATCACCCTCGCCGCGCTCCACGTGCCGGGCAACATGGTGGCCGAGGCCTCGCTCTCCTTCCTCGGCGTCGGAGTGAAGCCGCCGACCCCGTCCTGGGGGCAGATGCTCTCCAGCGCCCAGACCTGGTTCCGCGCCGACCCCACCTACGTCCTGCTCCCCGCCGGGCTGCTCTTCGTCACCGTGCTCGCCTTCACCGTGCTCGGCGACGCCGTCCGCACGGCCCTCGACCCGCGCGCGGGCTCGCGCCTGCGGGTCGGCACCCGAAAGGAGCGCGCGGCGTGACCCGCTTCGTACTCAAACGGACCGGCGGCGCACTGCTCGTGCTGCTCACCCTGTCCGTCCTGATCTACGCCCTCTTCTACCTCGCCCCCGGCGACCCCGCCCGCCTCGCCTGCGGGGAGCGCTGCAACCCGGTGCAGATCGCCCAGGTGCGCGAACAGCTCGGGCTGAACGCCTCGGCGCCCGCGCAGTACCTGCACTTCCTCCAGGGACTGCTGGTGGGCCGGGACTACTCCGGCGGCGCCGGGGTCGTCCTGCACTGCGACGCGCCCTGCCTCGGATTCTCGTACCAGAACGACCAGCAGGTCGCCGAGCTGATCCTGCAGCGGCTCCCCGCCACCCTGTCGCTGGCGCTGGGCGCCCTGGTGATCTGGCTCGTCATCGGCGTCGGCACCGGCCTGCTGTCCGCACTGCGCCGGGGCGGCCTCACCGAGCGGGTGCTGACCGTGCTCACCCTCGCCGCCACCGGAACCCCCGTCTTCATCCTCGGGCTGCTGCTGCTCATGGCCGTCTGCGCCTACCTCCAGTGGCTGCCGTTCCCGACGTACGTGGCCTTCGGCGACGATCCCGAGCAGTGGGCCTGGAACCTGCTGCTGCCCTGGGTGACCCTCGGCTTCTTCGAGAGCGCCAAGTACGCCCGACTGACCCGCAGTTCCACGCTGGAAACCCTCGCCGAGGACCACATCCGCACCTTCCGCGCCTACGGGGTCGGGGAGCGGGCCGTCGTGACCCGGCACGCCGTGCGCGGCGCGGTGGCCCCGGTGATCGCGCTCAGCGCCGTGGACTTCGGCACGATGATCGGCGGCGCCGTGCTGACCGAATCGCTGTTCGGGATCCCAGGACTCGGAAAGACGCTGATCGACGGGGTCCGGGTGGTGGACCTGCCCGTGGTGGTGGGTGTGGTCCTGGCCATCGGTACGGCCGTGGTCCTCGCGGGCGTCGTCGCCGACCTGCTGTACGCCGTCGCGGACCGAAGGGTGGCCCTGTCATGACGACGACCGAACCGCTGGTGGAGGTGACCGGCCTCGTCGTCGACTTCCCGGTCGGCGGACCGGGGGAGCACGTACGGGCCGTGGACGGAGTCTCCTTCACCCTGGACCCGGGGCGCGCCCTGGGCATCGTGGGGGAGTCCGGAAGCGGCAAGTCGACCGTCGCGGCGGCCCTGTTGGGGCTGCACCGCGGGACCGGCGCGCGGCTCGGCGGATCCGTCCGGGTCGGCGGCACCGATGTGGGCGCGGCCTCGCCGTCGGAGCTGCGGGACCTGCGCGGGGGCGTCGCCGCCATGGTCTTCCAGGACCCGTTGAGCTCCCTCGACCCGTACTACGCCGTCGGCGACCAGATCGCCGAGGTGTACCGGATCCACGCGGGCGGCACCCGGCGCGCGGCCCGTGCGCGGGCGGTGGAGGTACTGGACCGGGTCGGCATCCCCGACGCGGTGCGCCGGGCGCGTTCGCGGCCGCACGAGTTCAGCGGCGGCATGCGCCAACGGGCCCTGATCGCGATGGCGTTGGCGTGCGAGCCGCGGCTGCTGATCGCGGACGAGCCGACGACGGCGCTGGACGTCACCGTGCAGGCTCAGATCCTCGACCTGCTGCACGGGCTCCGCGAGGAGCGGGGGCTCGGGCTGGTGCTGGTCACGCACGACGTGGGGGTCGCGGCGGAGAGCGTGGACGAGGTGCTGGTGATGAAGGACGGGGCCGTGGTGGAGCGGGGGCCGGTGGGGGATGTGCTGTCGCAGCCGTCCCACGGGTACACCCGGGCCCTGCTGGCCGCCGTGCCGAGGCTTGACGCGCCGGCGGGGCGGGATGTGGCGGGGCCGGATGTGCCGGTGCGGCTCAAGGATCGGGGCTCCGCCCCGGACCCCGCGCCTCAAACGCCGGCGGGGCTGGATTTGCCTGTCGTCGAGGCGTTCGCGTTGCGGAAGGAGTTCGGGCGGGGGAAGCGGCGGGTGGTTGCCGTGGGTGGGGTTTCGGTTGCCGTGCGGGCGGGGGAGACGCTGGGGGTCGTGGGGGAGAGCGGCAGCGGCAAGAGCACGCTCGGGCGGATGCTCGTCGGGCTGCTGGAGCCCGACTCGGGGCAGGTCCGCCGCGGTGGCCGGGGGGTCGCGGGGGTGGCGTCCGGGGTCCAGATGGTGTTCCAGGACCCGGTGTCCTCGCTCAACCCGCGCCGCTCGATCGGCGAGTCGATCGCCGATCCACTGCGCGCGCCGGGGGCGGCCGGGAGGCGCGACGAGGCCGCGGTCCGGGCCCGCGTCGGCGAACTGCTGGTCCGCGTCGGGCTGGAGGCCGCGCACTACGACCGCTACCCGCACGAGTTCAGCGGCGGCCAGCGCCAGCGCGTGGGCATCGCCCGCGCCCTCGCGCCCCGGCCCCGGCTGATCGTCTGCGACGAACCCGTCTCCGCCCTCGACGTCACCACGCAGGCGCAGGTCACCGCCTTGCTGGCCGAGCTCCAGCGGGAGCTGGGCATCGCGCTGGTCTTCATCGCCCACGACCTCGCGGTGGTGCGGCAGGTCAGCGACCGGGTCGCCGTCATGCGGGGCGGCGTGATCGTGGAGGAGGGGCCGGTCGACGAGGTCTACGACCGCCCGGCGCACGCCTACACCCGCCAGCTGCTCGCCGCCGTTCCCGCCCTCGATCCGTCCCTGGCCGCCGAGCGGCGGCTCGGCAGGCACCGGGTCCCGGGCGACGGGGTCCTGGGCGAAGGGGGCCTCGGTGAAGGGGTCCTCGCCGGCTCGGTCCTCGCGGGCCCCCGGGAGGTCGTGGCGCGCTCGAAGTAGTTCTTAGCGTGCTCGAACGCGAACCGTACGGGAAAGTTACGACTCTTCACCCCTTCCGGTGGCGCGACGGACAACCGTCCGTCGCGCCTTCGGCATATCCGCTTGAGTTCGTATCCGGCGGGTCGCCGGACCGACGGAGACCGCCTGCAACGGGAGATCGGGGGTGCCACTCGTGCGGATCGGACTGCTCACGGAAGGTGGTTATCCGTATGCGACGGGGGAAGCGAGGCTGTGGTGCGACCGGCTCGTGCGCGGGCTCCCGCAGCACGAGTTCGAGCTCTACGCCCTGAGCCGCAGCGCCGAGCAGGAAGAGCGCGGCCGCGTCCCGCTGCCCGCCCACGTCACCCGGGTGCTGACCGCCCCGCTGTGGGCCCCGGCCGACGACGGCCGCAGCTACGGGCGCCGCGAGCGCCGCCGCTTCGCCGCCGCCTTCACGGAACTGGTCCGCGGGATCTGCGGCGCCGACGCCGGACGGTTCGCGGACGGCCTGTACGCACTGGCCGAACTCGCCGGTGACCAGGGCGGATTGTGCGCGGCGCTGCGCTCCGAGACCGCCGTACGGGCGGTGGAGTCCGCCTGCCGCGCGCCGGGATCGAGCAGGACCGTACAGCGGGTGCAGGTCGCCGACCTGCTGGAGTTCGTGGACGAACTGGAGCGGCTGCTGCGCCCGTTGTCCCTGGACTGGTACGAGGACCTCCGCGAGGTCGACGTCTGCCACGCGGCCGCGGGCGGGGTGGCGGCGCTGCCCGGCCTCCTGGCCAAACGCTTCTTCGGGGTGCCGCTCCTGGTCACCGAGTACGGGGTCCAGCTCCGGGCCCACTACCTGGAGCAGCCGGCGCCAGGCGAGCGGCCGGCCGTACGGGCCCTGCTCGCCGCCTTCCACACCCGCCTCGCCGGGGAGATCTACGCCCAGGCCGATCTGCTCACCCCCGGCAACGCGCACGCGCGGCGCTGGCAGGAACGCTGCGGGGCCCCGCGCGAGCGGCTGCGCACGGTCTACCCCGGGATGGAGGCGGACCGATTCGCCGCCGTCGGCGAGGACACCTCCTGCGGGGACCCCGACACGCTCGTGTGGATCGGCCGGATCGAGCCCGCCAAGGACCTGATCGCCCTCCTCCACGCCTTCGCCGAGGTCCGCAGGTCCGAACCGGCCGCGCGGCTGCGGATCTTCGCGACCTCCGTCGCCGCGGGAGAGGCCTCGGTCCAGTACCTCGCCGACTGCCGCTCGCTCGCCGCCCAGCTCTTCCCCGACGAGGCCGCCGACGCCCACGCGGTCGGCGAGAACCCGGTCACCTTCGAGGTGGTCGGAGCCCCCGAGGCCCCGTCCGCGGCCGACGCGTACGGCGCCGGGCGGGTCGTCGTGCTCTCCTCCGTCATCGAGGGCTTCCCGATCACCCTGGTCGAAGCGATGTTCTGCGGCCGGGCCACCGTCTCCACCGACGTCGGCGCCGTCTGCGAGGTGATCGGCGGAACCGGGCTCGTGGTGCCCCCGCGCAACCCGCGCGCGCTCGCCGAAGCCTGCGTCTCGCTGCTGCGCGACCCCGAGCGGGCCCAGCGGCTGGGGGCCGCCGCCCGGGCGCGCGCCCTGGAACTCTTCACCGTCGAGCAGAACGTCGAGGCCTTCCAGGAGTCCTACCTGCGGCTGCTGGCCCGGGGCCCGGCCCGCCCCGACGGAGCCGCCACCGGAGTCCCCTTCGAGCAGCCCCCCGAAGCCCGGGTCCCGGGCCGCTGGGCCACCCCGACCTGGGCAGCCCTGCCGGACAGCACCCTGCCGGAGAGCACACCGCCGGACAGCACCTTGCCGGAGAGCACCCCCCTCACGAGTTCGGAGGTCTCGGGATGACCGTCCCCCTGGACGAAGCCGTCCCCGTCGACCCGGCCCAGCGGCGCAGGCCCCGACTCGGCGGGGATCCCGTCAAGGCGCTGCTCCACCGCCACCGGGACCTGTGCGAACGCGCCGTGGACTCCCTGGAGATCGCGGCCGGCCTGGAGGCGCACGGGATCACCGACCGCACCGCCGCCCGGTTCCGCCACCGGGACGTCTTCTCCCTCGCGGAGGAGCTCTACGCCCGGACCCCCCGCGCCCAGACCCCGCCCGCCCCGTTCGCCGGGATCCCGGTCGACCCCCGGGCGGTACGGGGCTTCGGATGCGCCCTGCTGCCCGGGGCCCTCGCCCTCGGAGCTGCGGCCGCCGGGGTGCCCTGGGCCGGAGCCCTGGCTGCGGCCGCCACCGTCGCCGCCCTCGGGTGGCCGGGCCGGGCCGCCGGGGGCAGGTTCCCCGCCGGGGTGTACCTGCTCGCGGCCGTCGTCGTCGGCTGGGCCGTCCTGCGCCACGGGACCCCGCTCGGGGTCGCCCTGGCCGTGGCCGTCGCCCCCGGACACCTGGCCGGCGCCGTCTTCGCGGCCAGGGCGCGGCGCAGGCTCGCCGGCAGCCGGGCCCTGGAGGACTTCGCCGACGGGGTGCGGCCGCTGCTGCTGGGCACCGTGCTGCTGTTCACCGCGGCCGCCGCGGGGGCGGCCGCGCTGGCCGCAGCCCCGTACGCCGTCGCCGTACCGCTCGCGGTGCTGCTGTTCCTGACCCGGCTGATGCTCGGCCACGGCGCCCCGCGCCCGGCCGTCCTGGCGGGGCTGGTCCTCGCCGTGCTCCCGATCCCGGCGGCGGCGTTCCTCGCCGCCGCGGGACTCCTCGTACCCGCCGTCCTCGCCCTGTCGCGGGCTTCCGCGCATGCGCGTTCCTGAGCCCTTCGGAAGCCGACACCGAAGCGCGTACCCCCGTACCGACCCATCCCACCCAGCAAGGAGAAACAGGACATGACCGGCCAGCCAACCAACCAAGGGGCCGCGCGATGAGGGTGCTGCTGATCGGAGCCAACGGATACCTCGGCCGCTACGTGGCGGACCGCCTGCTCGCCGACCCCGCGGTGCAGCTCACCGTGCTCGGCCGGGGCGACGACGCCGACGTCCGGTTCGACCTCGCCAGCGGCAGTCCTGGCGCGCTCACCCGGTTCCTCGACGCCGTCCACCCGGGCGTGGTCATCAACTGCGCGGGCGCCACCCGCGGCGGCGCCCGGGAACTGACCCGGCACAACACCGTCGCCGTGGCCACCATCTGCGAGTCGCTGCGCCGCAGCGGCTGCGGCGCCCGGCTGGTCCAGCTCGGCTGCGCCGCCGAGTACGGCCCCAGCCAGCCCGGATCGTCCACGGCCGAGGACGCCGTGCCCAGACCGGGCGGACCGTACGGGGTGAGCAAGTTGGCCGCCACCGAACTGGTGCTGGGCTCCGGGCTCGACGCCGTTGTCCTACGGGTCTTCTCGCCCGTCGGCCCCGGCACCCCGGCAGGATCCCCGCTCGGCCGCCTCGCCGAGGCCATGCGGCGCGCGATGCAGTCCGGGGACGGCGAGCTCAAGCTCAGCGGGCTCGGCGTCCAGCGCGACTTCGTCGACGTACGGGACGTGGCGCGGGCGGTGCACGCCGCCTCGCTGTCCGCGGCCCAGGGCGTGGTCAACATCGGCACCGGGCGGGCGGTCCGGCTGCGCGACGCGGCGGCCGTGCTGGCGCGGGTCGCCGGGTACGCGGGCTCCCTGCACGAGCTCGACGTACCGCAGCACGGCCAGCACGGCCAGCACCCCCAGCAGCACGGCCAGCACGGGCTCGGGGGCCGCCCTCCGGGGCTCGCCGCCATCGGCTCCCCGCGCTCCGAGGCCACCGCCGAGCAGCTGGCGGCAGCCCAGGCCGCACAGCCCCCGTACCCCTACCCGGACGGCTGCGGAGCCTGGCAGCAGGCCGACGTCCGCACCGCCCGCGACCGGCTCGGCTGGCGGCCCAGGATCAACCTGGAGGAGTCCCTCGCGGACATCTGGATGGAGGCGGCGTGCCGCATCTGAGCACCCCGGCGGCCGCGGCGGCCACCGGGACGGGCCGGCTCGGCCTCGGCGTCCCCGGGTACGCGCATCCGCTGCTGGCCCCGGTGGAGTGGGCCGAGCTGACCCGGCCCGGGACCCCGCTGCACTGGGCCGTGCTCAACGTCACGGACGGGCCGGGCGGCCGGCCCGACCCGCACTGCACCGAGGCGGCCGCGAAGCTCCGTAACGCGGGCGGCGTGGTCCTCGGCCATCTCGCGATGCGGGACGGGGAGCGGTCCTTCGGGGAGCTGGTCTCCGACGCCCACCGCTACCGGGACTGGTACCGGGTCGGCGGCTTCTACCTCGCCGAGGCCCCGTCCGGCCCGGCGGAACTGGCCTCCGTGCGCCGGGTCGTGGACACCCTGCGGGGGCTCGGCGAGGACCTGCGGATCGTCCTCGGACAGGGCACCCACCCGTGCGAGGGCTATGCGGAGACCGCCGACCAGCTGGTCACCTTCTCCGGGACCTGGGCCGACTACCGTTGGTCGCAGGTGGCGGAATGGACGGCGGACCACCCGCCGGAGCGGTTCTGCCACCTGGTCCACGGAGTGCCCCGCACGCACCTGGAGGAGGCGGTCCGGATCGCCCGCTGGCAGGGGGCCGGAACCATCTGGTTCACCGACCGGCGCGGCGCCGGCGACCGGGACCCGTGGGCCTCGATGCCCGGGTACTGGGACGAAATCGTCTCGCGGATCGGGACAGGTGTCTCGGAATGAAAGGGTGCGTGGCAGTGTTGTGGGGAGAGTAACCAACCGTGGTCCCCGCGCATGCGGGGATGATCCCCATCTCCGGAGTGCCCGTGTCGCTGCCACCCCTGGTAGAGCCAGCTGCTGAGCTCACCGTCGACGAGGTCCGTCGGTACTCCCGCCACCTGATCATCCCGGACGTCGGGATGGACGGGCAGAAGCGCCTGAAGAACGCCAAGGTGCTCGCGGTGGGTGCCGGCGGACTCGGCTCGCCCGCCCTGATGTACCTGGCCGCGGCCGGCGTAGGCACGCTCGGCATCGTGGAGTTCGACGAGGTCGACGAGTCGAACCTGCAGCGCCAGATCATTCACAGCCAGGCGGACATCGGCCGTTCCAAGGCCGAATCCGCCCGTGACAGCGTGCTGGGCATCAACCCGTACGTCAACGTGGTCCTTCACGAAGAGCGGCTCGAAGCCGAGAACGTGATGGAGATCTTCAGCCAGTACGACCTCATCGTCGACGGCACGGACAACTTCGCCACGCGCTACCTCGTCAACGACGCCTGCGTGCTGCTGAACAAGCCGTACGTATGGGGTTCGATCTACCGCTTCGACGGCCAGGCCTCGGTCTTCTGGTCCGAGCACGGCCCGTGCTACCGCTGCCTCTACCCGGAGCCGCCCCCGCCGGGCATGGTCCCGAGCTGCTCCGAGGGCGGCGTACTGGGCGTGCTCTGCGCGTCCATCGGGTCCATCCAGGTCACCGAGGCCATCAAGGTCCTCACGGGCGTCGGCGAGCCGCTGGTCGGCCGTCTGATGATCTACGACGCCCTGGAGATGCAGTACCGCCAGGTCAAGGTCCGCAAGGACCCCGACTGCGCGGTCTGCGGTCCGAACGCGACCGTCACCGAGCTCATCGACTACGAGGCCTTCTGCGGCGTCGTGTCGGAGGAGGCCCAGGAGGCCGCGCTCGGGTCGACGATCACTCCCAAGCAGCTCAAGGAGTGGATCGACAACGACGAGAACATCGAGATCATCGACGTCCGCGAGATCAACGAGTACGAGATCGTCTCGATCCCCGGCGCGAAGCTGATCCCCAAGGGCGAGTTCCTGATGGGCACCGCCCTGGCGGACCTGCCCCAGGACAAGCGCATCGTCCTGCACTGCAAGACGGGTGTCCGCAGTGCGGAGGTCCTCGCGGTCCTGAAGTCCGCGGGCTTCGCGGACGCGGTCCACGTCGGCGGCGGCGTCATCGGCTGGGTGCACCAGATCGAGCCCGAGAAGCCGGTCTACTAAACCGCTCTGCCCAGCAGTCGTGTCACCCGTGAGGGCCGTGCCCCGCTCGTTTCGAGCGGAGCACGGCCCTCACGGCGTTGCGGGCGGGGCTCAGAGCGCCGACACGGAGGGCGACGGCGAGGCCGAGGTCGAGGGCGAGGGGGTGCAGACGGTGTTCGCGCCGGGCACCTTGCCGTCCACGAGGTAGGAGTTCACGGCCTGCTGCACGCACTTGTCGCCGCTGTTGTAGGCCCCGTGGCCCTCGCCCTTGTAGGTCAGCTCCACGCCGACGCCCGGGCCGAGCCGCTCCACCATCTTGCGCGCGCCCTCGTACGGGGTCGCCGGGTCACCGGTGTTGCCGATCACCAGGATCGGGGCCGAGCCCGGGGCGGAGACGTCCGGGGTGCTCCAGGCTCCGGCCACGGGCCAGTCGGTGCAGCTCATCATGGCCCAGCCGAGGAAGTCCCCGAAGACGGGGGAGGCGGCACGGAACTCCGGCAGCTTCGCCTTCGTCTGGGCGAGGGTGGGCCGCTCCTTGGAGTCGGCGCAGTTGATCGCCGCGTTCGCGGCGCCGATGTTGCTGTACCGGCCCTGCTGGTCCCGGCCGTTGAGCGCGTCCGAGAGGGCGAGCAGCAGCTGGCCCTGTCCGCCGTCGGCCTCGTCGAGGCCCTGTTCCAGCAGCGGCCACAGCTCCTTGGAGTACAGGGACTGGGCGATGCCGTTGGTCGCGGCGGTCTCCGTCAGCATGCGGTCGCCGATGCCGGTGACGGGCTTGGCCGCCAGCTTCTTCTGGAGCTCGATGACGTTCGCCTCGATCTCCTTGGCGGTGCTGCCCTGGAGCCGGCAGGCGTCCCCGCGGTTCACGCAGTCCTGGGCGAAGTTGCCGAGCGCGAGCTGGAAGCCCTTGGCCTGGCCGAGCGCCCCCTCCTCCGAGGTCTTGGTCGGGTCGACGACGGCGTCGAAGACGGCCCGGCCGACGTTCTTGGGGAAGAGGTGGGCGTAGACCCCGCCGAGTTCGGTGCCGTAGGAGATGCCGAAGTAGTTCAGTTTCTCGTCGCCGAGGGCCTGGCGGATCCGGTCCAGGTCGCGGGCGGCGTTCTCGGTGCCCACGTGGGGAAGCACCTTGCCGGAGTTCGCCTCGCAGGCCTTCTGGTACTTGTCGATGCTCTCCAGGAAGGCCTTCTCCTGCTCCGGGGTGGCGGGGGAGGAGTCGGAGGCGTAGTACGCGTCCAGCTGCTTGTCGTCCTCGCACTTCACGGGCGCGCTGCGGCCGACCCCGCGCGGGTCGAAGCTGACCAGGTCGTACCGGTCTCGCAGGGCCGCGTACTCGCTGGCCGCGCCGGGCAGGGTGGTGATGCCGGAGCCGCCGGGCCCGCCGAAGTTGAAGACCAGGGACCCGATCCGCTTGTCCTTGTCGCGGGCCTTGGCCCGGATGAGCGCCAGCTCGATGGTCTCGCCCTCGGGCTTCGCGTAGTCGAGGGGCACCTCCAGGACGGCGCACTGCCAGTCCTTCCCGGGCACCTGCCCGCCGCCCTCGGCGGCGGTGGGGGCCTCGCAGTCCCCCCACTTCAGGGCCTTGGCCCCCTGGGCGGCGCCGTCCTTGCCCCTCTTCTCCTTGCCGCCGCCGTCGGAGCAGGCGCTGGTGGCGAGGAGTGCGGCGGCGACGGCGGCGGAAGCGGCGACCCGCAGGGCGTTTGTCGGCATGTCCTCATCCTGTGCGTGCCTCGCCACTTGCGCCCCCGCGCTGACCCATCCGGGTCAGCGCGGGGGCGCGGGGAGCGAACCGTCAGTGCGCGGCCGTGGCGGCGGGGATGTCGACCCGGGCGGCCCGGCGGGCCGGCCAGAGCGAGGCGAGCAGCGCGCCGGCCATGGCCAGCAGGACACCGAGGGCCAGCCGTCCCCAGGGGATGACCAGGGAGTATCCGACGACGCTCTCCTGGAGGGTGCGGCCCATGGCCCAGCCCATGAAGACACCCATGACCGTGCCGACGACCGCGCCGAGGGCGCCGACGAGCAGCGCCTCCGTGCGGATCATCCGGGTCACTCCGGCGCGGTCCAGGCCGATGGCGCGCAGCGTGCCGATCTCCTTGCGGCGTTCGAGGACGGACATCGCGAGGGTGTTGGCGATGCCGAGGGCGGCGATCACCAGGGCCATGCTGAGCAGGGCGTAGAAGATGTTGAGCTGGTCGCCGATGCCGCTGGTGTCCTCGGCCCGGATGCCCTCCTTGTCCAGGACCGACAGGGCGGGGTTGTCGCCGAGGGCCTTGACGATGCTCGCGAGCTGGGCCCGGCCGGGGCCGCCGGCGGTGGCCACGACGATCGCGTCGGTGTACGGGGTGGCGTCGTACCGGGAGACCAGGGAATCGGGTGCGGTGATGCTGGGCAGCACCTTGCTCTGCTCCTCCGCCCGGTAGATCGCGCCGACGGTGACCTCGCCCTGCTTGTCCTGCCGCTTCACCGTGAGCTGCTGGCCGACCTTCCAACCGTTGGCCCTGGCCTTGTACTCGGCGACCGCGATCTTCCCCTGGCCCAGGCTGTCGAGGGAGCCCTCGGTCACCTCGTAGCGCAGGAGGCGGCCTATGGCGGCGGGGTCGACGCCGGTCAGTACGGAGCTGACGCCCCCGATCCGGTACTCGGTGGACTGGTTGAGCGGGCTGTAGGTGGCGCCGGTCAGCTTCTTGAGGGGCTCCGCGGTGGCGGGGGTCATCCGCTGCCCGCCCGAGGGGGCCTGCACCAGGTAGTCGCCGGTGAGGTCGCGGGTGGTCGCGCCGTCGAGGTACTGGGTGGCGGAGGCGCCGAGTACGGACAGGCCCGAGGCGAGGGTGAGGGCGATGGCGAGCGCGGCGGCGGTGGCGCCGGTGCGGCGCGGGTCGCGCACGGTGTTGCGGGCGGCGAGGTCCCCGTCCACCGGACGCAGGCGGATCAGCAGCGGCCGGAACAGGGCGACGAACGGCCGGGACAGGAGCGGGATGAGGGCGATGGTGCCGGTCAGGATGAGGGCGGCGCCGAGGCCGATGACGGTCCGGGCGTCCTTCGCGTCCGAATCCGCGGCGAGGGCTCCGTACAGCATGGCGGCGGCGCCGGTGAGCACCAGAGCGGCGCCGATGCCGGTGCGCAGGGAGCCGGCCCGCGCCGGCGCGGGGGGCTCGGCCGCGCTGAGCGCGGCGACGGGCGGGATGGCCATGGCGCGGCGGATCGGGACCCACGCGGCGATCACGGGCAGGGCGGTGCCGACCACCAGCGCGATGATCACGGTGGCGGGGAGGAGGACCAGCGGGGCGGCCGGGCTGTCGGCGGGGGCGAAGAGCGTCTGGAGCAGGGCGGCGACCCCGGTGCCGGCCACGATGCCGGCCACGGAGGCGATCAGGCCGACGAGGACGGACTCGGCCAGCAGGATGCGCCGCACCTGCTTGCGGGAAGCGCCGACGGCGCGCATCAGGGCCAGCTCCCTGGTGCGCCGGGAGATCAGCATGGTGAAGGTGTTGGAGATGAGGAAGGTGGCCACGAACAGGGCGACCGCCGCGAAGCCCACCATGATCTGGCTCATGGTGTCGCTGCCGCTGGAGGCGAGGTTCGCCTGGATCCGGGCGAGCCGGGCGCCGGTGATCGCGCTGGTGTCCTTGGGCAGCAGCGCTTCGACGCGCCCGAGGAGCTGGTTCGCGTCGGTGCCGGGCGTGGCGGTGATCTCGATGTCCGTGTACCGGCCGGGCTGGAGGTACAGCCGCTGGGCGGTGGCATTGTCGAACAGCACGAGGCTGCCGCCGGGGGAGAGCTTGGAGGCGTCGGTGCGGAAGACGCCGCTGAGCCGGTAGGACTCGGCTCCGGTGCTCGTACCGACGCGCACGGTGTCGCCGACACGGTATCCGCCCCGGGCGGCGGAGGCTTCGTCGAGGGCGACGGCCTTGTCGCCGACCGGTCCGGTGCCCTCCTCGAACTCGTAGGCCGGGTCCGCTCCGTTCGCGCCCGGGGCGAAGTTGCCGCCCTTGCGGGAGTCGTTGTTGCCCAGCAGCCGGCCCTCGTGGTCGGCGACGGCCGCGAAGCCGTTGACGCGGCCCGCGGCGGCGGCGACGCCCGGGACCCCGGCCAGGGTGGCCGCGGTGCCGGCGTCGAGGGTGGCGGGCGGGGCGCCGGGGGCGGTGTCGGGCGAGACGTTGAGGGAGATGCGGTCGTAGCCGGCGCTCGCCCGGTCGGCGGTGGCCTGCTTCATGCTGTCGCCGTAGACGAGGCTGCCGGTGACGAAGGTGACCCCGAGCATGACCGCGAAGACGGTCATCAGCAGGCGGGCCTTGTGCGCGAGCACGTTGCGCAGGGCGGTTCGGAACATGGGATGCGGATCCTGGGAGGCGGGCCCGGGGGAGCGGGCGGGCGGCTGGTGCGGTGCGGGAAGGCGGACGGGTCAGCTCGTGCGGGAGCGGGCGTCGAAGGCCTTCATCCGGTCCAGGACCCGGTCCGCGGTGGGCTGCGTCATCTCGTCGACCAGGCGGCCGTCGGAGAGGAAGACCACGCGGTCGGCGTAGCCGGCGGCGACGGGGTCGTGGGTGACCATGACCACGGTCTGGCCCAGCTCGCGCACCGAATCGCGCAGGAAGCCGAGCACTTCGGCCCCGGCGCGGGAGTCGAGGTTGCCGGTGGGCTCGTCGCCGAAGATGATCGCGGGCCGGGCGACCAGGGCCCGGGCCACGGCGACGCGCTGCTGCTGCCCGCCGGACAGCTGCCCGGGGCGGTGGCCGAGGCGGTCGGAGAGGCCGATCATCGAGACCACGTGGTCCAGCCACTGCCGGTCGGGCTTCCGGCCGGCGACGGTGAGCGGGAGGGTGATGTTCTCCAGTGCGGTCAGGGTCGGCAGCAGGTTGAACGCCTGGAAGATGAAGCCGACCCGGTCGCGGCGCAGCCGGGTGAGCTGCTCGTCCCCCAGCGTGCCCAGTTCCGTGGTGCCGATCCGGACGGAGCCGGAGTTGAAGGAGTCGAGCCCGGCGGCGCAGTGCATCAGGGTGGACTTGCCGCAGCCGGAGGGGCCCATGATCGCGGTGAACTCGCCCTCGCGGAAGGAGACGCTGACGTCGTCCAGGGCGACGACGCGGGTGTCTCCGCTGCCGTAGACCTTCGACAGGCCGGTGGTGGCGGCCGCGATGCCGGTCGGCGCCTGCAGCGTGTTCGGGGCAAGGGGGGCGGTCACGGAGGACTCCTCTACGGGTGCGGACGGTGCACTCCGAAGGGTGTCGGGGGAACGTATCGGGGCCCCGGGGCTCCTCGTATCGGCGGTCGCTCCGGTTTGTATCGGTTCTGTAGGGGCTGTAGGGGCCGGGCGTTCAGCGCGGCAGGCGCAGGGTGGCGACGGCGCCGCCGTCCGGGGCGTTGGTGAAACGGAGCTCGGCGCCGAGGAGCCGGGCCTGGCCCAGGGCGATCGTCAGGCCCAGGCCGTGGCCCGAGCCGCGCTCGGTGGCACCCGTCTGGAAGCGGCGGGGGCCGTCGCGCAGCAGGTGCTCGGGGAAGCCGGAGCCGTGGTCGCGCACGACCACGGTGTGGTCCTCGACGGTTACCTCCACCGGGGTCCGCCCGTGCCGGTGGGCGTTGATGACGAGGTTGCCGACGATCCGTTCGAGGCGGCGCGGATCGGTCTCCACCGTCTGCGCGGAGGCGGAGGCGGACTCGGACCCGGCCCCCGACCCGGACTCGGACCCCGACCCGGACCCGGCGCCCGTGACGGTGACCTCCGCGTCGAAGCCGGTGCGCACCACGGCCTCCCGTACGACCGCGTCGAGCGGCACCCGGGCGCGGACCGGCTGTTCGGCTCCGGCGTCCAGCCGGGAGATCTCCAGCAGGTCCTCGACCAGGCCGCGCAGATCGCGCACCCGGGCCCGGAGCAGGTCCTCCGTCTCACCGGCGGGCAGCAGGTCGGCGGCGGCCAGCAGGCCGCCGACGGGGGTGCGCAGTTCGTGGGCCACGTCGGCGGTGAACCGTCGCTCGTCGTGCAGCCGTCGGCTGAGGGTGTCGGCCATGAGGTCGACGGTGGCGGCGATGTCGGCCACCTCGTCACGGCCCCTGGTGGGTCCGGTACGGGCGTCCAGGTCCCCGGCGGAGATCCGGACCGCCGTCTGCGAGACCCGCCGCAGCCGGCGGGCGAGCACCCCGGCTCCGTAGGCCGCCAGGGGCGTGGTGACCGCGAGGGCGATGAGCGAGGCCACCGCCATGGTCAGGTCGAGCCGGTACAGCTCGCGGAACTCCGCGTTGATGGCGATCCGGACCGCCAGCACGGGGCTGCCCGGACCGCCGGTGCGCTGGGCGCCCCAGACGGTCGGGTCCGTGCTCCCGGGGAGGTTCCCGCCGTAGGACTGGTGCGGGTGGTCGTCGGTCGGGTTGCTCAGCGCGTACGGCAGCTCGGCCGGATCGAGCCGGGCGTTGTTCGTGAGGGTCCCGGTGCGCCGGTAGACGTCCGTGGCCGAGACCACGGCGTCGACGGCCTGCCGTTCGGCCCGGTGCCGGATGTCGTGGGCGGTCCACGCGTGGACCAGCAGCCCCACCACCACCGCCACCAGGCAGGCCGTGGCGGCCGCCAGCGCGGCGATCTTCCAGCGCAGGGTCACCCGGGGCCGTCGCGGCCGGTCGAACGGGGGCACCGCTCTCAGCGCCTGAGCTTGTAGCCGAAGCCGCGGACCGTCTCGATCCGGTCCCGGCCGAGCTTGCCGCGCAGCCGCTGCACGCACAGGTCCACGACCCGGCTGTCGCCGTCCCAGCCGTAGTCCCAGACGTTGCGCAGCAGGGTGTGCCGCTCCAGGACGATGCCGGGGTGGGCGGCGAACTCCAGCAGCAGCTTCAGTTCGGTCGGGGTCAGCGCCACGGGGCTGCCGTTGACGGACACGTCCAGGCCGCCGGTGTGGATGGTCAGGTCCCCGAAGGCCAGCAGTTCGCCCTCGGCCGGGGCCGGGGCGGGTCCGTCGCCCGCGGCCTGTCCGGCTGCCGGGGCGGGTGCGTAGGTCGCGCGCCGGAGCAGCGAACGGATGCGTGCCACGAGCACGTTGGTGTCCACGGGTTTGACCACGTAGTCGTCGGCCCCGGCCTCCAGGCCGGCGACGATGTCCAGCCCGTCGCCGCGGGCCGACATCATCAGGATGGGCACCTGGCTGCTCTCCCGGACCCGGCGGCACAGGCCGATCCCGTCCAGGCCGGGCAGCATCACGTCCAGGATCAGCACGTCGAAGGTGCCGTCGCGGAAGGATTCGAGGCCGGTGAGGCCGTCGGCGGCGGCCGTCACCCGGTAGCCGTAGCGCTCCAGGGAGACGCCGAACGACCGGCGCATCAGGTCGTCGTCCTCCACCAGCAGCACGCGGACGGGAGTGGGGGAGGACACGGGCGGATGACTCCTGTTCGGTGGGCGGCTACCTGTTGGGAACGATATGGCAGCGGTGGCCGCTGCCCCTCGCACCACGACCCGGTATCCCGATGAGATGACTGGTCAAGTGCTTCCCGATACCCGCTCGATACAAAAGGCGGGCACCGCCTACGGCTGCGACAGGATCTGCCTCGCCGCGCTGCGGCCCGTGGCGACGCAGGCGGCGACGCCGACGCCCTCGTAGGCCGCGCCGCACAGGGCGAGGCCCGGGAGCTTGGCGGCGGCCTCGCGGATGCGGGCGACGCGTTCGCGGTGGCCCACGCCGTACTGGGGCAGGCCGCGGTCCCAGCGGGTGACGCGGGTGGCCAGGGGTTCGCCCATCGGGCCCACCGCGTGGTGGAGTTCGGCGATGGCCGAGCGGACCAGGTGGCGGTCGGGGCGGCCGAGGAGCTCGTCCTCGCCGATGCGGCCGATGGAGGCGCGCAGGACGAAGGTGTCGGGGGCCGCGTCGCGCAGCCAGGACCACTTGTTGGAGAGGAAGGACGCGGCCTTGAGGGTGTGTCCGTCGACCGGCGGGACCAGGAAGCCGTTGCCCTCGGGGAGGAAGTGGGCCTGGGCGCGGGAGAAGGCCATGGTGATGACGGCCGTCGACGCGTGCGGGATCGAGGAGAGTTCGGCCTCGGCCAGCGGGGAGTGGGGGCGCAGCAGTTCCGCCGAGGCGAAGGCGGGCAGGGCCAGGATGACGGCGTCGGCCTCCATCGTCAGGGCTCCGTCGCCGGTCATCGCCTGGACGCGCCAGCGGTCGCCGGCCACGCGCTGGAGCGAGCGGGCCGTCGTACCGGTGAGGATGCGGGCTCCGCAGGCTTCGGCGACGGCGGCCGGGAAGCGTCCGGTGCCGCCGACGACCCCCTGGACGGCGACGGCCGCCGAGCGCGGGGCGCCCGCGGCGCGCATCCGGCGCAGGGCGGGGAGCAGGGGGGTGCCCTGTTCGGCGAGGGCCGCGATCCGCGGCATGGCGGCGCGCAGCGAGAGCCGGTCGGCGAGGCCGGCGTAGACCCCGCCCAGCATGGGCTCGATGAGGCGGTCGACGGCCTCCTGGCCGAAGCGGCCGCCCAGGTAGGCGCTGACCGAGCAGTCCTCGGTCAGCGGGGTGGCGGGGAGGGTCTCCTCGGCGGTGACGCGGGCGACGCCCTCGGGAGAGAGGAGGCCGGTGCCGATCAGTGCGGAGGGGTCGGTCGGGACGCCCATCACGTGCCCGGCGGGCAGCGGGCGCAGTGCGCCGTTGGTCCAGATGGTGGTGGGGGCCTTCGCGGGGTCGCAGAGGGCGCCGCCGAGTCCGACGGCGGCGGCCAGTTCCACGGCCTCCGGGCGCAGGGCCATCAGGGATTCCGCGCCCTCGTCGACGGTGATTCCGGCGATGGTGCCGGTACGGAGCTTCCCGCCGACCTTGGCGTTGCTCTCCAGAACGGTCACGTCGGCCTGGCCGCGCAACTGCCACGCGGCGGCCAGGCCGCTGATTCCGCCACCGATGACGATCAATGAACGCATTGTGTTCTCCTGTGGCCACGAGGCCGATATGTTCCCATATGAAACATATGAGAACCCAGTGATTCAGCGCCTCATGCTTTCGGCCAAAGCCCTGAGGTCCTCCTGATAAGGGAAGCTGCCCGGCTCGTACGCGCAGTACGGGTCGGCCTCCAGCACGTCGCGCGTGAAGCCGTACGCCCGCGAGCGCGACCCCCCGCACACCGTCTTGAACTCGCACGCCCCGCACTTCCCGCGCAGCAGCGAGGGGTCGCGGAGCTTGGTGAACAGCGCCGAACCCCGGTAGATCTCGGTCAGCGGGTGGTTCTTCACGTTGCCCGCCGAGACCGGCAGGAACCCGCTGGGGTGCACCTCGCCGGTGTGCGAGATGAAGACGAACCCGCGGCCCGAGGAGACGTCCATCGGCGGCCGGCGCACGGCCCGCTGCTCGCCCTCGAAGAACCCCAGCTCGCGGGCGCGGGCGGTGAGGCGCTCGTAGAGCTCTCCCAGGACCGGTCGCTCCCCGCGGGCGTCGAGGACGGTGCGCTGGAGCGCGACCCGGCGGAAGTGGTGGCCCTCCGTGGTCTTGGTGGCCATCACCGCCCCGCAGTCGTACAGGAAGTGCAGTACGTCCTCGATCTCCGCGGCGGTGAGCGAGTCCAGCTGCTCGCCGCGCCCGGTCGGGACCAGGATGAACCCCGACCACAGCATCGCGCGCTCGCGCTTGACGAGGGCCGCGATGTCGGCGAGGTCCGCCAGGCTGTCGCGGGTGACCGTGGTGTTGATCTGGACCTTGAGCCCGAGCTCCCGCGCCGCCCGCCAGCCCTCCAGCGTCCAGTCGTACACCCCGGGCACCCCACGGAAGGCGTCGTGCCGCTCGGCCGTCGAACCGTCCAGGGAGAGGGAGAGCGCGATGGCGCCCGCCTCCCGCACGGCTACGAGGTTCTCCCGGGTCAGCGTCGGCGTACCGGACGGGGACACCGCGACCCGCAGGCCCAGCGAGGTCCCGTACGCCACCAGGTCGGTGAGGTCGGCGCGCTGGAAGGGGTCCCCGCCGGTGATCACGAAGAGCGGGCCGGGCTTGCCGAAGGCGGCGATCTGGTCCATCACCCGGCGGGCGTCCGCGCCGTCCAGCTCTTCGGGGTGGCGGGCGGTCTGCGCCTCGGCCCGGCAGTGCAGGCAGGCCAGCGGGCAGGCCCGGGTGGCCTCCCAGATCACGATGAAGGGCCGGTCGGACACGTCGTGCCGGGGCCGGCGGACCACCGTCTTCGCGGGGCGGGCCGGGTGCGTCGGGGGCCGCGTCATGAGACGCGCTCCCAGCCGCGCTTGCTCGGGCGGTTGGCGAGCTGCTTCGGATCCCGCTTGCGGTAGACCACGTAGGGCCGGAACAGGTACTTCAGCGGCACAGAGAACATGTGCACCAGCCGCGAGTACGGGATCAGCGCGAACAGCGTGAAGCCGAACAGGATGTGGATCTTGAAGGCGAGCGGGGCGCCCGCCATCAGGTGGTAGTCCGGGGTGAAGGTGAACAGGCTGCGGAACCACAGCGAGATGCCGTCGCGGTAGTTGTAGTCGTTCGTCATCCCCGTGGAGTTCATGATCGTCGCGGTCAGGCCCAGGACCATCGCGCCGAGCAGGAAGGTGTACATCAGGTGGTCGCTGCGCAGCGTGGCCCTGCGCACCGCCGGGACCTTGAAGCGCCGGTAGACCAGGATGCCGATGCCCACGGCGGCCGCGAGGCCCGCGACGGTGCCGGTGGAGACGGCCATCAGGTGGTAGGCGTGGTCGCTCAGGCCCACCGCGTCGGTCCAGCTCTTGGGGATCAGCAGGCCGACGACGTGGCCGAGGACCACGAAGAGCATGCCGAAGTGGAAGAGCGGCGAGCCGATGCGCAGCAGCCGCGACTCGTGCAGCTGCGAGGAGTGGGTGGTCCAGCCGAACTTGTCGAACCGGGCCCGCCAGACCGTGCCCGCGATCAGCAGGGCGATCGAGACGTACGGGAGCACGCCCCACAGGAGGAGGTCCATCAGGCGGGGATCCTTTCGGGTGTGGTGGGCCACGGAAGGTCGGTGGGGGCCGAGGACGGGAAGTCGAGCGGCATGTCGATGCCCGGCCCGAACGGCTCCAGCGCCGAGCCCGCGCCCACCAGTTCCTGCGGCGGCCCGTTCTTCGCGAGCGCCTTAGCCTCGGCCCTGGTCTCGGGGGAGGGCCCGGGCAGCGTCGCGCAGACGGCTTCCAGGACCCGGGCGTACGGGGATCCGGACTCGGTGAGCGCGAGCCGCAGCAGCTCCAGCCCGGCCCGGTGCTCCTGCAGCAGCTCCGTGCCGGCCTCCTCCTCGCGGGCGGCGAACTCCAGGGCCACGGGCAGGAAGTCGGGCAGTTCCTCACTCGCGAACTCCAGCCCGAAGTCCCGGTAGATCCGCTTCAGCCGGACCAGGGACAGCCCGCGCCGGCGGGTGTCGCCGTCCACCCACCAGGTGAGGTAGAGGCAGCGCCGGTTGCGGGTGTCGAAGGTCGAGGTGTACTGGGAGCACAGCTCGATCGGGGTCTGCGCCTCGGCCTCGTCGAGGAACGCGCCGAGCAGCGCGGCCGGTTCGGCGGGCGCCCCGGTGAGGGCCGCACGGAGCCGGGGGAGCTCGTCGTGGAAGTAGTCGCCGGGGTACTGCAGCACGCAGCCCGCGACCAGCCGTACCAGCGCATGCCCGGTGCTCGGATATCTGCTCACGAACTCCTCCTGGTGGGACTGAGGTTGAGCATCACCCGGGGTTCGGTCACTTCGCCGACCGGGCAGCCCTGGTCGATCGCGTCCATCGGGTGGGAGTCCGAGAGGGCCTCGGCCTCGGCGCGGGCGGCGGTGGGGACCACGAAGCGGTCCTCGATCTTGGCGATGGCCAGCAGGCGGAACATGTCCTCCATCTCCTGCCCGGACAGCCCGACCGCCCTCGCGATGGACTCGTCCTTCTCCTCGCCGAGGTTGATCCGTCGCATGTAGGCGCGCATCGCGGCCATCCGGCGCAGCACCGCCTCCACCGGCTGGGTGTCACCGGCCGTGAGGATCGCGGCGAGGTACTCGACGGGGATGCGCAGGGCGTCGATGGCGCCGAAGAGGTTGCCGGCGTCCTCTCCGTCGCTGCCGGTGGCGGCGACCGCTTCGACCACCGGGGAGAGCGGGGGCACGTACCAGACCATCGGCACCGTGCGGTACTCCGGGTGGAGCGGGAGGGCGACCTGGTAGGTGGCGATCAGGTCGTAGACCGGG
Organism: Streptomyces sp. NBC_00503; assembly: GCF_036346895.1. Lineage (NCBI taxonomy): Bacteria > Bacillati > Actinomycetota > Actinomycetes > Kitasatosporales > Streptomycetaceae > Streptomyces > Streptomyces sp. NBC_00503. The sequence continues at coordinate 5,281,800 of NZ_CP107855.1, forward strand.
GACCTGCGCGCCGCGTCGAGCCACTCGTCGGTGATGCCGGCCGCGCGGGCGGCGGCGATCACGGCCGGGTCCTCGGGGTCGAGGAAGCACTCGACCTGCGCGGGGTAGAGGTCGTGCTCGTCCTCGACGGCCGCGGCCTCGGCGACCTTGTCGGCGTCGTAGAGCATCACGCCGAGGTAGCGCATCCGGCCGACGCACGTCTCCGAGCACACGGTCGGCATGCCGACCTCGATGCGCGGGAAGCAGAAGGTGCACTTCTCGGCCTTGCCGGTCCGGTGGTTGAAGTACACCTTCTTGTACGGGCATCCGCTGACGCACATGCGCCAGCCGCGGCACTGGTCCTGGTCGACCAGGACGATGCCGTCCTCCTCGCGCTTGTACATCGCGCCCGAGGGGCAGGAGGAGACGCACGCCGGGTTGAGGCAGTGCTCGCAGATGCGGGGGAGGTAGAACATGAAGCTCTGCTCGAACTCGAAGCGGATCTTCTCGCCGACCTCGTCGCGGATCTTCTCGACGATCGGGTCCTTCGGCGCGTGCGCGGGGGCGCCGCCGAGGTTGTCGTCCCAGTTCGGACCCCACTCGATCTTGTCCATCGGCTCGCCGGTGAGCTGCGAGACGGGCCGGGCGGTGGGCATGTCGTCGCCCGCCGGGGCCTCGGTGAGGTTCTTGTACTCGTAGGTCCACGGCTGGTAGTAGTCGTCGATCTCCGGGAGGTCCGGGTTCGCGAAGATCTTGCCCAGCTTGGCGAGCCGGCCGCCGGCCCTGAGGCGGAGCTTGCCGGAACGGGTGCGCTCCCAGCCGCCCTTCCACTTCTCCTGGTCCTCCCAGCGGCGCGGGTAGCCCTGCCCGGGGAGGGTTTCGACGTTGTTGAACCAGACGTACTCGGTGCCCTGCCGGTTGGTCCACGCCTGCTTGCAGGTGACCGAGCAGGTGTGGCAGCCGATGCACTTGTCGAGGTTCATGACCATCGCGACCTGTGCCATCACGCGCATAGTTTTAGAACTCCACCTTCTGGTCGCGGCGGCGGATGACCGTCACCTCGTCGCGCTGGTTGCCGGTCGGGCCGAGGTAGTTGAAGGCCCAGGTCAGCTGGGCGTAACCGCCGATGAGGTGGGTGGGCTTGAGCATCACCCGGGTCAGCGAGTTGTGGATGCCGCCGCGGCGGCCGGTCTTCTCCGTCTTGGGGACGCCGACCGTGCGCTCCTGCGCGTGGTTCATGTAGACCGTGCCGGGCGGCATCTTGTGGGAGACGATCGCGCGGGCGGTGATCACGCCGTTGCGGTTGACCGCCTCGATCCAGTCGTTGTCCGCGACCCCGATCGCTTCGGCGTCCTGCGGGGACATCCACACCGTCTGGCCGCCGCGGCCCAGCGTCATCATGTAGAGGTTGTCCTGGTACTGGCTGTGGATCGCCCACTTGTTGTGCGGGGTCAGGTACCGGACCGCGACCGACTTGGCCTTCTCGTCGACCGTGCCGAGCTCGGGCTCCCCGTACAGGGTGTGCATGTTCAGCGGCGGCTTGTAGACGGGCAGGGACTCCCCGACCTCGTGCAGCCAGTCGTGGTCGATGAAGAAGTGCTGGCGGCCGGTGAGGGTGTGCCAGGGCTTGAGGTGCTCGGTGTTGATCGTGAAGGCCGTGTAGCGGCGCCCGCCGGACTCGGAGCCCGACCACTCGGGCGAGGTGATCACCGGGACCGGGCGGGCCTGGGTGTCGGCGAAGGTGATCCGCTTGCCCTCGGCCTCGGCGGCCAGGTGGGCCATCGGGGTGCCGACCTTCTTCTCCAGGGTCTCGAAGCCCTGGGTGGCGAGGCGGCCGTTGCTGGTGCCGGAGAGGGAGAGGATCGCCTCGCAGGCCTGCTGGGCGGTCTCCAGGCGCGGGCGGCCCTCGGCGACTCCGCCGCGGACCGTGCCGTTCTTCGCGCCGAGGTAGGCGACCTCCTCGGCCACGTCGAAGGTGACCGCCTTCGTGGTCACGCCCAGCTCGTCCACGAGCGGGCCGAGCGCGGCGAACTTCTCGCCGACAGCCCCGTAGTCCCGCTCGACGACCTGGAGGTTGTACATGGTCCGGCCGGGTACGGGCTCGCATTCGCCCTTCGACCAGTCCAGCGCGACCCCGCCGGGCTGGGCCATCTCGCCGCCCGGGGTGTCGTGCTGGAGCGCGGTGGCGACCAGGTCCTTGCGTACGCCCAGGTGGGTGGAGGCGAGCTCGCCGAAGCGCTCGGCCAGGGCCTTGAACGCGTCGTAGTCCGAGCGCGCCTGCCAGGGCGGGTCCACGGCCGGGGTGAAGGCGTGCAGGAAGGGGTGCATGTCCGTCGAGGACAGGTCGTGCTTCTCGTACCAGGTGGCCGCCGGGAAGACCACGTCGGACAGGAGCGTCGTGGACGTCATCCGGAAGTCCATGGACATGAGCAGGTCGAGCTTGCCCTCCACGTCCTCCTCCCGGTACGTCACGTCCTTCGGGGTGCAACGCGGCCCGTCCTCGGGGAGGTTGGAGTGCGTGCCGAGGAGGTGCTTGAGGAAGTACTCGTTGCCCTTGGAGCTGGAGCCCAGCAGGTTGGCGCGCCATACGTTGAGCACGCGCGGCCAGTTGTGCGGGGCGTCCGGGTCCTCGCCGGCGAAGCCCAGCTCCCCGCTCTTGAGTTGCCGGACCGTCTCCGCGATCGGGTCCTCGGCCTCCGCCAGCTCCAGCGGATTGCGGTCGAAGGTCGGGTACGAGGGCATCCAGCCCATCCGGGTGCTCGCCGCCAGGCAGTCCGAGCCCGTCATCCCCTCGAAGGCACCGCTGGCGAGCGGGGAGGCGAGGGCCTCGGCCGGCAGGGTGTCGTAGCGCCACTGGTCGGTGTGCAGGTAGAACCAGGCCGCGCCGATCATCTGGCGCGGCGGGCGCGACCAGTCGGAGGCCGCCGCGAGGGTGGCCCAGCCGGTGACCGGGCGGCACTTCTCCTGACCCACGTAGTGGCCCCAGCCGCCGCCGTTGCGGCCCTGGCAGCCGGTGAGGGTGAGCAGGGCGAGGAAGGAGCGGTAGATGGTCTCCGAGTGGAACCAGTGGTTCGTGCCCGCGCCCATCAGGATCATGCAGCGGCCCCGGGACTCCTCGGCGGTCCGCGCGAACTCCCGTGCCACGCGCGCCGCCTGGGCCGCCGGGACCGAGGTCAGCGACTCCTGCCAGCCGGGGGTACCGGGCGCGGACGCGTCCTCGTACCCCGTCGGCCAGACGCCGGGCAGACCCTCGCGGCCGACCCCGTACTGGGCCAGCATCAGGTCGAAGACGGTGGTGACCAGCCGGTCCCCGAGACGCCGTACGGGCACGCCGCGGCGGATCGTGCCGCGCGGCCCGCCGTCCTCGTCCACACCCCGCTCGTCGTCCTCGAAGCGGGGCAGGACGATCTCCACGCTGTCGTCGGCGGTGCCGTGGAGGGTCAGGCGCGGGACGGTGTCGCCGAGTTCGAGATTCCACTCCGGCTTCTCGTTCTTGCCCCAGCGGTGCCCGAGCGTGCCGTTCGGGACGACGACCTCACCGGTCGTGTCGTCGATCAGTACGGTCTTCCACTGGGCGTTCTCGGTGTCTTGTCCGAGATCGGCTGCGGTGACGAACTTTCCGGGGACCAGACCCTGTTCCGTCTCGGTGAGGGACACGAGGAAAGGAAGGTCCGTGTACTTCCGGACGTAATCCGTGAAGAAGGGGGTCTGCTTCTCGACGAAGAATTCCTTGAGGATGACATGGCCCATCGCGAGGGCCAGCGCACCGTCCGTACCGGGGTGCGGGTGCATCCATTCGTCGGCGAATTTCGTGTTGTCCGCGTAATCGGGGGAGACGGCGACGACCTTCTGGCCGCGATAGCGGGCCTCGGTCATCCAGTGCGCGTCCGGAGTGCGGGTGACGGGGACGTTCGAGCCCCACATCATCAGATAGGCCGCGTCCCACCAGTCGCCCGACTCGGGCACGTCCGTCTGGTCGCCGAAGACCTGCGGGGAGGCGACCGGCAGGTCGGCGTACCAGTCGTAGAAGGACAGCATCGGCGCACCGATGAGCGAGTGGAAACGGGCACCCGCCGCATGCGAGGCCATCGACATCGCCGGGATCGGCGAGAAACCGGCGACCCGGTCCGGGCCGTGCTCCTTGATGGTGTGTACGTGCGCGGCGGCGACGATCTCCGTCGCCTCCTCCCAGGTCGCGCGCACCAGCCCGCCCTTGCCGCGCGCCTGCTGGTACGTACGCCGCCGGACCGGATCGGCCTGGATGTCCGCCCAGGCCTCGACCGGATCACCCAGCCGCTGCTTGGCCTCGCGGTACATCTCCAGGAGGGTGCCGCGGACATACGGGTAGCGCACCCGGGTGGGGGAGTAGGAGTACCAGGAGAACGAGGCTCCGCGCGGGCAGCCGCGGGGCTCGTACTCGGGGCTGTCCGGGCCGACCGAGGGGTAGTCGGTGGACTGGGTCTCCCAGGTGATGATCCCGTCCTTGACGTACACCTTCCACCGGCAGGAACCGGTGCAGTTCACGCCGTGGGTGGAGTACACGACCTTGTCGTGGCTCCATCGGTCCCGGTAGAACGCCTCCGCGGCCCGGCCGCCGGTCCTGTGGACGGTGCGCAGGTCGTCCGAGACCTCGCCGCGCGTGAAGAAACTGCCCGCCTTGATCAGAGATTCGGCGGCGTCCTGGTGTTCCTGACGTCCGTGGCGCTCGTGCAAGGCGACCCTCCAGGCCGGAATAAAGGCGGTGCGAGGGCCAGGACAAGAAGGCCCGGACACGACGCTACGCCCGGTCCGGAGGCGAATCCGATGACAAAGGTCCCGGGCGGGCATGACCTAATTCCGGTCTTTCACAGGTCATGTGGATGTCACGCTGGAAGAGGCCAACTCCGGTGGGAATCCGGAAAATTACGAGCCCGCATACCAATGAGAGGAAGGACCCGGAACGTGTCGCCCAAGAAGGCCACCGCCTGGATACCGGACCAGCACGGGGCCTGGGCGATGCTGACGGTGCCGTTCCTCGCGGGCACGTTCCTGGCGCCCCGGCCCGGACGGGCGCACGTGCTGCTCCTCACGGCCTGGCTCCTCGGCTACTGCGCCCTCTTCCACGCCCAGCAGTGGCTGCGCCTGCGCCGGGCCGCGGCGCGGCGCCCGGCGGTGGCGCGGAGGCACGTACGTCCCGCGGTGGTCTTCGGCGCGGCGTGCGCGGCGGCCGGCATCCCGCTCGCGGTGGCACACCCCTGGCTGCTCCTCGCCGGCGCGGCGGCGGCCCCGTTCCCGGCGACCACCACCTGGTACGCGCACCGCAACCGGGAGCGGGCGCTGCTCAACGGGCTGGTGGCGGTGGTCCCGGCCTGCGGGATGCTGCTGGTGGCCGCACGCCTGGGCGGGGCGGGGTGGTTGTGGGCCCCGGCGGCGGCCTGCCTGCTCTACTTCGCGGGCACCGTCCCCTACGTGAAGACGATGATCCGGGAGCGGAACTCCCGTACGTACTACCGCGGATCGGTGGCCCACCACGCGGCGGCCCTCGCCCTGTCGGCGGCCTTCCTCTCCCCGTGGCTGGCGCTCCCCTTCGGGGCCTACCTGGCCAGGGCGGTCGCCCTGCCCGGGCGGGGCCTCAAGGTGCCGCTGGTCGGAGCCGTCGAGCTCGCCTGCTCGACGGCCCTCCTGGCATCACTCCTGCTGCTCTTCTAGGGCGAGCACCCGGCGGCCCGGCCGCGGCCGGTGGGGGCGGGTCCCGCCGGAAGGGGGCTTGCGCAGGACGATCAGCTGCGCCGCCGTGCGGACCGGCACCGGGTGGGTCTCGAGCGCGGCTTCCGCGCGGAGCCGGGCGAGCCCCGCTTCGATCTCCTCCTCGGGCAGGTACTGGAAGATCGACAGCGCCCTGTGGCTCATCCGCTCGGCGTACGACCGCAGCCCGTCCGCGAGGTCCATCACGTGCCGCTCCACGGCCGTCGGCCGGAGATCGGCGGTCCGCAGCTGCGCGACGGTGTCGTCGAGGCGCGGCAGCCGCGCCTCCTCGATCGCGTGGGCGCCGGGGAACCAGCGGGAGTGCGTGGTGGTGAAGTTCTGGCCGGCGAAGAAGGCGTGCAGGACGACGGTGCCGCCGGGGCGCAGGACCCGTGCGATCTCGGCGGCGGCCTTCACCGGGTCCGAGAAGTGCTGGACGACCTGGAAGAGCACGAGGAGTCCCGCGCAGGAGTCGGGCAGGGGGATGCGCTCCGCCTGGCCATGCAGGTAGGTCACGCACGGGTGCGGATGGCTCTCGCGGGCCACTTCGAGCATGGGCTCGGAGGGTTCCACACCGAACACCCGCGCCCCGAACCGGTCGGCCAGCAGCGGGGTGAAGCGCCCGGTGCCGCAGCCCAGATCGATGACCGTGTCCGGGGCGTCCGGGCCGACGTGGCGTGCGAAGACGTCCAGCCACATGTCCAGGGTCCGCGGCGGCAGGCCCTGGCCGTGCTGGTACGAGGCCGCCACGTGCTCACCGTAATCGGCGTCCGAGAACATGTGGCGGCCTCCAGGTCACGAGTCGAATCGGTGGGGGTCGAACTTGTCCACGGGCAGGCCCGTCTTCCCGGTGACGGCGAACTGCGCCGCGATCTCGCCGATCACGCTGGCGAACTTGAACCCGTGACCGGAGAAGCCGCCGAGCAGGGTGAGCCCGGGGAGGTCCCGGCGGGGGCCGACGAGGAAATGCCGGTCGGGGGTCAGCGAGTACATGCACGACTCCATGCGGACGGGCTGGGGGTCGACGCCGACGAAGGTGCGGTGCACGGCCTCGGCGAAACGCTGTGCGTCGGCCGCGTCCGGGGGGCGGTGTCCGGCGGCCGGGTCGATGGTCTCGTAGATGCCGGGCCAGGTGTGCAGGCCGATCTTGAGGGTCTCGCCGTCGAGCGAGGGGAAACCGTAGAGGTTGTGATCGCCGGAGGCGTCGCTGTGCACGAACACGGGGAAGCGGTCGGCGCCGAAGGCGGCGGGGTCCGTCGGGCGGAACCAGCCCATCACCCGGCGCTCGACGGTCATCAGCGGTGCGGTGGCGGGCAGCAGCCGCCGGAGCCAGCCGCCGACCGCGACGACCACGTGGCGTGCGGTGAGCTCGCGGTCGCCGATGCGGACCCGGGGGCGGCCCGGGTCCGGGAGGATCCCGGTCACGGCCGTGTCCTGGAGCACCTCGGCCCCGCGGGCGCGGGCCACCTCGACGGCCGCGGTGACCGAGGCCTCGGGGCGCAGGTAGCCCGCGTCTTCCTCGTAGAAGCCCATCAGTCCGTCGAGCGGCGCGTACTGGGGGAAGGCGCCGCGCAGTTCCTCCGTGTCCAGCACCTTGTACTTCAGGTCCCAGGCCCGTGCGGAGGCCAGCGGTCCGACGATGACCGGCGAGTCGGCCGGGCCGAGCATCAGCGCGCCGGTCTGTTCGAGGAGGGCCCGCCCCGAGGCGTGCTCCAGGTCCCTCCACAGCTGCCACGCCTCTTTGACGAGCGGGACGTACGAGGCTCCCTCGGCGTAGGCGCTGCGAATGATCCGGGACTCGCCGTGGCTGGCCCCGTGGTCGTGGCCCGGCGTGAACTGCTCGATGCCGATCACGTCGACGCCCCGCTCGGCGAGGCGCCAGAGCGTCTGGCTGCCCATCGCGCCGAGTCCGACGACAATGACGTCCGCGTCAATTGAATTGATCATGAGTGTGCCTCATTGCGGAGATTTCCTGAGATGGAGTGCGAGACCTTCGCTGACCACCCAGGAGCCGAGAACCCGGCGGGCTTCACCCTCGTCAGTCAGCGGATCGCGGCTGAGAATAGCGGTGCCGGCCGCCGGGTTCAAATCGTGGTCATAGGCCATCCAGACTCCCGGTATAACACTGGAGTTCGATGGAATGCGGCTCGGGAATCTATAAGTGAGAGTTTCGCGGTGCGAGCTGCCGAGAAAGGTCATGACGATGTGGTCGGCCTCCTCGGTGAGGGTGCCGCCGCTGTACGTGAGGACGGGCGGGGTCGGCCTGCCGTCGGCTCCGAAGGGGGCCGCCGAAGTGGTCCGCTGGATGCTGTACCGGGTGCGCATACCCGTCTTGACGGTGATGGTGCCGTATCGGAATATCGGCTGCCCCGCCATAAAACTCACGTGGTACGAATACCATTTCCCGGCCATGGGGTGCGGTTTCATCCGGCGCACCGGATAGAGCACGGCCTTTCCGGCGGGCGAAATGAGGGCGCCGATGATCGCGCCCAGTAGAGCACTGATGATCCAGTTGGGCTCTTCGGAAGCGCTCAGGTAATGGATCATCGCAGTCCCCCCGGTCCGCTGTTCCGCGTCCCGATATCGTGCCCGGGAAAGCGTGCGCTACACGTGGGACTTTCCGGCCATACCGGCCCTTCTCAGATCGCCTCTTTGCGCGTCAGGAAGTTGAAGGAAATCCATCCCGGCAGCACCGGCAGCCAGAACGTCATCAGCCGGAACAGCAGCACCGCGGAGATCGCCACCTGGTTCTCCAGCCCCGCCGCGATCAGACCCAGCGTCAGCGTGGTCTCCACCGCGCCGATGCCGCCCGGAGTGGGCGCCGCCGAACCCAGCGCGTTGCCCGCGAGGAACACGACCGCGATGCTCGCGTAGCTGATGGCCTCGCCGCCCCCGAAGGCGCGGATCGAGGCGTCCAGGCACATCACGAAGCAGCCGGTCAGCAGCAGCATCCCGCCGATGCCGGTGAGGAGCTTCTGTGGACGCTGCAGGACGTCCAGCATGCGCGGCACCACGCCCGCGAACAGTGCCCGTACCCGGGTCGCCACGAACTTCCGCAGGAACGGCACCGCCGTGACCACCAGCACCAGCACGGCCACCGTCAGCAGACCGGCGATCACCGTCCTGGACGGGGTCATCTCCGGGGTCTTCTCGGTGCCCGTCAGATAGCCGAAGGACAGCAGCAGCAGGATGTGGCTGGCCAGCCCGAAGAGCTGCGAGGCGCCCACGCTGGCCACCGCCAGCCCCGGCCGGATGCCGGCCCGCTGGAGGAAGCGGGTGTTCAGCGCGACACCGCCCACCGCCGCCGGAGCCACCAGCTTCACGAAGGATCCGGCGACCTGCGCCAGTACCGTCCGCAGGAACGGCACCCGCTCCGGCACGAAGCCCAGCAGGCTCATCGCCGCCGCGAAGTACGTGAGCACCGAGAAGGCCAGCGCGGCCCCGACCCAGCCCCAGCGCGCCTCGCTGACGATGGTGGCGAAGTTGACGTGCGCGAGCTGCGTGAGCAGGAAGTACGCGCCGAAGGCGCCCGCGATGAACGACACCAGCGTGCGCGGCCGGATCCGTTCCAGCCGGGCCGGCTCCACCGGGGCCTGCGGGCGGATCAGCAGCACCTGCTGGCGGATCTGGCTCAGCAGGTCCTCCTCGCGGGCCGCGTCGTACGCGTCGTCCAGCGCCTTCTTCTCGGCCTTGCGGTCGGCCGCCGAGCGCGCGGTCGGCGAAGCGGAGTCCGCCTCGCGCGCGGCCTTCGCCACCCGCGAGGACTCCAGGACGGCCTCCCGCTCCCGGTCCGCCCGTTCCCGCGCGAGCTTGCGCAGCGTGGCCCGCGTGGAGCGGCTCAGCGCGATCGGCTGGAGCAGCGGCAGGCAGTCCGCCACCGCGTCCGGGCCCAGTACGGACACCGCCGAGGCGACCGAACGCTCGGCGCCGACCCGCAGGCCGAGGGTGGTGAGCAGCTGCGCGATGTCCATGCGCAGCACGAGGTCGCCGGCCGCGATCTCGCCGCCGCGCAGGTCGGTCAGGGTGATGCTGCCCGGACCCGTGCTGCCGGAACGATCCACCACCAGGGCGTCCCCGGTCAGCCGCCGGTGCGCGATGCGCCGCGACTGCAGGGCCCGTACCTGTTCCCAGGCGTTGCGGCTCAGGTCGTCGGTGATCTCCTCGTCCGCCAGCGAGTCCAGGCTCCGGCCGCCGAGGTGTTCGTAGACCAGCATCACGGCGTCCGGGCCGAGCTCGGAGGTGGCGATGAGCTTGGGCGCGTTGGCCCCGGCGGCGATGGCCGCGTAGGCGAGCAGCGCCTCCTGCTCGAGGGCCTGGCGCAGCGACTGGAGACTGCGCCGGGTGGTGATCCCGCGCAGGGTCAGGCGCCGCCAGACCCGGTAGTAGAAGCCCTGCGCCTGCTGCTCGCGGTCCACGACGGTGACGTCCAGCGGCGGGCCGTCCTCCAGGGTCACGTGGTAGCGCCGCCCGCGGTCGCTGACCTCGGTGCTGTCGGGGCCCTCCGGGGACTCGGCGCGCATCGCGCTGACCGGCTGGAAGCCGACCCGGCGCAGCCCCGCGAGGAGGTTCTGCCCGGTGGGCCGGACGTTCGGCGAGCCGACCGCGTACAGGGTTCCGTACGCGACGCTCCAGCCGATCAGCACGGTCAGGATGATCGAGAAGGGGGTGGTGTAGCCGCCGACCAGCATCGCGAAGGCGTCCAGCAGCAGGACCACCCACAGCGCGACCCGCCAGCGCGGCCGCCGGGTCATCCCGACGGCGGTCATGTACGCGATCACGGGCGCGAGGTAGCCGTGGACCGGATCGGTGAGGGCCCCGCCGGCCCCGGTCGGCCGGGTGAGGGCCTCCTGGATGGTCGCGGAGGCGCCCTGGGAGACCCACAGGTCGGTGGCGAGGGTCACGCCGTGCGCGAGCACGGCGGCGAGCACGCCGTCGGCGATGCGCAGCCCGTCGCGCTTGATCAGCCGCTCGATGGCGAAGGCCACCGGTACGAGGAGCACGGCGATGCTGGAGACCAGCCCGGCGACCTTGATCAGCACGTCCGGCGCCTGGCCGGTGCCGTTGCTGATGTCGGCCTCCAGGCCCGCGGTGGTGCCGTGGGCGAAGGCCGCGATGCCGAGGACCACGGCGATGCCGAGGACGCCGACGAGGAGCCGTACGAGGTCGGAGGGGCGGTGCACCCGGGCGGCCAGCAGCGGCTCGTCGACCTCCACCTGGTCGGCGGCGGTCGGGGTGTGCCCGTGCGGGGCCTCGGCGGAGTCGCCGGAGTGCTCCGTCGCGCCGTCGTCCGGAGGGCTCACACCCTGCTCCTTTTCCGTCACTTCCATCTCTTCTTGATCACCTATCACGCGTCACCGCCCGGAAGATGGTGGCACGGACCGGCGGCCGCTCGGGGCATCAGGGTGCGAGCCGGTGCGGAACGCGGGCTTCCGCCGCCTTGTCGGTCCCGTGCGGCACCATGGGCCGGATGAGCGAAGAGCTGCCCGCCTATGCGGAGCGGGTGCTGGAGGCGGCCGAGCGGATTCCGCCCGGCCGGGTGATGACGTACGGCGACGTCGCGGAGTGGCTCGGCGAGGGCGGACCCCGCCAAGTCGGCCGCGTCATGGCACTGTACGGCGCGGCCGTGCCCTGGTGGCGCGTGGTGCGGGCGGACGGCCGCCCGCTGCCCGGCAGCGAAGGGCGGGCGCTGGAGAACTACCGCGCCGAGGCCACCCCGCTGCGCCTGACCGCCGACGGCGAACCGCGGCTGGACATGCGGCGGGCGCGCTGGGGCGGATCCGCCGGGGCGGTCGCGGCGCAGGACGAAGGTCACATCTGACAGCTTCGGCCATGCGCGGCCCGAACGGGCGGTCGAAGGAGCGTCCGAAGCCCCGTACGAGCCGTGCGCGGGACCGGACGGCAGCCCGGACGGCACCCCTGACGGCGGTCCGTACCGCCGACCCGGGGAGACTGCGCGGGCCGCGCGGGTTGCCGTAGCGTTGCCTCTTCGGCCTCGGCTTCGGCTGCGGCCGTCACCACGGCAGCGACCGCTGCGACGGCAGACCCACCAGGACCGGCACCCCACGTGAACACCTCTTCCTCCGACGGCCACCGCACCGAGCGGCGGCGTACGCGGACCCCGGACGCGTACCGCCTCGTGCGTACCGGGCCGGAACGGGTGGATCCTCCTGTGCTGGACGCAGCGCAGCGCGCGGTGGTTGAGCACACCGGCGGCCCGCTGCTGGTACTGGCCGGACCGGGCACCGGAAAGACGACCACGCTGGTCGAAGCGGTCGCGGCCCGCGTCGAGGCGGGCACCGATCCCGCACGGATCCTGATCCTCACCTTCAGCCGCAAGGCGGCCGTGGAACTGCGCGACCGCACCGCCCTGCGGCTCGGCGGCGCCCGCGCCCCGCAGGCCACCACCTTCCACTCCTTCTGCTACGGACTCGTCCGCGCCCACCAGGACACCGAACTGTTCGCCGACCCGCTGCGGCTGCTGTCCGGCCCGGAGCAGGACGTCATGGTCCGCACCCTCCTGGAGGGACAGCGCCGGCTGCGCCCCGGCGCGGCCATCCGCTGGCCCGACGACCTGCGGGCCGCGCTGACCACGCGCGGGTTCGCCGACGAGGTCCGCGCGGTCCTGGCCCGCGCCCGCGAACTGGGCCTCGGCCCCGCCGCCCTCGCCGACTTCGCCGCCCGCCTGGGCCGGCCGGACTGGCAGGCGGCGGCGGCCTTCCTCTCCGAGTACCTGGACGTCCTGGACCTCCAGGGCACCCTGGACTACGCCGAGCTCCTGCACCGCGCGGTCCTGCTGGCGGAGCGCACCCCGACGCTGTCCTTGTCCTACGACGCGATCTACGTGGACGAGTACCAGGACACCGACGCCTCGCAGCTGCGGCTGCTGCGCGTCCTGGCCGGACCGGCGGGCCGACTGACCGCCTTCGGCGATCCCGACCAGTCGATCTACGCCTTCCGGGGCGCGGACATCAACAACATCCTCGACTTCGAGACCTCCTTCCCGGGTGCGCGGATCCACGCCCTGACGGTCTCCCGCCGCTCGCCCGCCGTGCTCCTGGCAGCCACCCGGCAGCTGACCGCCCGCATGCCGGTGCCCCGCCTCCCCTCGGCGGCGGTACGGGCCCACCGCGCGCTCGCGTCGAGCCGGGAGGGCGGCCGGGTCGAGGTCTTCACCTACCCCACGGCCGGCGCGGAACTGGACAACATCGCCGACATCCTGCGCCGGGCCCACCTGGAGGACGGCGTGCCCTGGCAGGACATGGCCGTCCTGGTCCGCGCGGGCGGCCGCACCCTGCCGCAGATGCGGCGCGCCCTGATCGCGGCGGGCGTCCCGGCCGAAACGGACGGCACGGACACCCCCCTCCGCCACGAACCGGCCGTCACCCCCCTCCTGACGGCCCTGCGCACCCTGGCCCAGTCCGCCCTCCGCCCCGCCCCGCAGGCCCCGGAGGCCCAGGCCGACGAGCCCGACGCCGCCGAGGGGGCCGGGGCCGGGTCCGGGCTTGACCTCGAGGCCGCGTCTGAGGCCGCGCCTGCGTCTGAGGCTGCGCCTGCGTCCGCAGCCGGGACCGGCGCCCCGGACCGCCCGTCCGACGGCCCCGGTTCCACGGACGGCCAGGACATCGGCCCCGACTCCGCCGGGTCCGCGTCCGACGCCGCCCCCGGTTCCACGGACGGCCAGGACACCGGTCGTGACGCCGGGTGGGTCGGGGTCGAGGCCGCGCTCGTGCTGCTGGCCTCGCCGCTCGGGGGGATGGACGCCGCCGATCTGCGGCGGCTCGGGCGTGCGCTGCGCGACGAGGAGCGGGCCGCCGGGATCCGGACGCCCGCGCCCTCCGACGTGCTGCTCGCCCGCGCCCTCGCGGAGCCGGAGCGGCTCGTCGCCCACGACCCCGCCTACGCCCGCGGCGCGCAGCGCCTCGGCCTGCTCCTGCGCAAGGCCCGTGAGCTCCTCGCCGGCGGTGGCACCGCCGAAGAGGTCCTGTGGACCCTCTGGGACGGCACCCCCTGGCCGCAGCGGCTCGAGCGCAACGCCCGTCGCGGCGGCTCCGCCGGCCGCAACGCCGACCGCGACCTCGACGCGATCTGCGCGCTCTTCGACACCGCCGCCCGCGCGGAGGAACGTACCGGCGGCGCCGGCGCGCTCAACTTCCTCGAACAGCTCGAAGCCGAGGACATCGCGGGCGACACCCTCACCCCCCGCGCCGTCCGCCGCGAGACCGTCCGGCTCATGACCGCCCACCGCTCCAAGGGCCTGGAGTGGGGACTCGTCGTCGTCGCGGGCGTCCAGGAAGGGCTCTGGCCGGACCTGCGCCGCCGCGGCTCCCTCCTGGAAGCCGACCGCATCGGACGCGACGGACTCGCCGAACCCCTCACCCCCGGTGCGCTGCTCTCCGAGGAGCGCCGCCTCTTCTACGTCGCCGCCACCCGCGCCCGCCACCGCCTCGTCGTCACCGCCGTCAAGGCTCCGGCGGACGACGGCGACCAGCCGTCCCGGTTCCTGACCGAGCTCGGCGTACCCGTCAAGGACGTCACCGGCCGGCCCCGCCGCCCCCTCGCCGTGCCCGCCCTCGTCGCCGAGCTGCGCGCCACCACCGTCGACCCCGAGGCCTCCGAGGCCCTGCGCGAGGCCGCCGCCCGGCGCCTGGCCCGTCTCGCCGTGCTCACCGACGACGAGGACCGCCCGCTCGTCCCGGCCGCGCACCCGCAGCGCTGGTGGGGCCTGTACGAGCCCACCCGCAGCAGCGTCCCGCTCCGCGACCGGGACCGGCCCGTCGCCCTGTCCGGCTCCGCCCTGGACCAGCTCGCCAACACCTGCTCCCTCCAGTGGTTCCTGGGCCGCGAGGTCAAGGCCGACGCCCCCTCCACCGCCGCACAGGGCTTCGGCAACGTCGTCCACGTCCTCGCCGACGAGGTCGCCTCCGGGCGGACCCCCGCCGACCTCGCCGTCCTGATGGAACGCCTCGACTCCGTCTGGGACTCGCTGGCCTTCGACGCCCCCTGGAAGTCCCGCCAGGAGAAGGACAACGCCCGCGCCGCCCTGGAACGCTTCCTGCGCTGGCACACCACCGACCGCGGGGGCCGGGAGTCGGTGGCCACGGAGCACGATTTCGACGTCACGCTCGAAGCGGGGGAGTACGCCGTCCGGATCCGCGGCTCCATGGACCGGGTCGAGGCGGACCCGCAGGGACGGGCGTACGTGGTCGACTTCAAGACGGGCAAAGGTGCGCCCACCAAGGACGAGGTCGCGCGCCACCCGCAGCTCGCCGTCTACCAGCTCGCCGTGCGCGAGGGCGCCGTGGACGAGGTCTTCGACGGCCTGCGCCCCGAACCGGGCGGGGCCGAGCTCGTACAGCTGCGCCAGGGCGCGCCGAAGAAGGACGGCGGCGACGAGGTGCCGAAGATCCAGGCGCAGGAGCCCCTGCACGGCGAATGGGTGGGCGACCTGCTCGCCACCGCCGCCGGGCGGGTCCTCGACGAACGCTTCGCCCCCGCCATCGGCAAGCACTGCGACCACTGCTCCTTCCGCAGCTCGTGCAGCGCCCGGCCGGAGGGCCGCCAGACGGTGGAGTGACCGGTCCGGCAGGGAGTGTCGGTGGGGGCGGCTAGCCTTTTGAGGTGTCCGTGCGTCCGCCCGCCCAGCCCGTACTCACCGATCCGGAGCAGCTCAAGGAGCTCCTCGGGATCCCCTTCACGCCCGAACAGATGGCCTGCATCACCGCCCCGGCCGCCCCGCAGGTCATCGTGGCCGGCGCCGGCTCCGGCAAGACCACCGTGATGGCGGCCCGCGTGGTCTGGCTGGTGGGCACCGGCGCGGTCGCGCCCGAGCAGGTCCTCGGCCTGACCTTCACCAACAAGGCCGCCGGCGAGCTCGCCGAGCGCGTACGGGGTGCCCTCGGGCGGGCCGGCATCAGCGACCCGGACCCCTCCCCGGCCGAGGCCGACTCCGTGGGCGGCGAGCCGCGCATCTCGACGTACCACGCCTTCGCCGGACAGCTCCTCAAGGACCACGGCCTGCGCATCGGCCTGGAACCCAGCGCCCGGCTGCTCGCCGACGCCACCCGCTTCCAGCTCGCCGCCCGCGTGCTCCGCGAGGCCCCCGGCCCCTACCCCTCCCTCACGAAATCCGTCCCCGACCTGGTCAGCGACCTGCTCGCGCTCGACGGGGAGCTCTCCGAGCACCTGGTACCGCCCGAGCGACTGCGCGCGTACGACACCGACCTGCTCTCGGTCCTGGCCGACACCAAGCTCACCAACGACGACCTGCGCAAGGTTCCCGAGGCCGTGCGCGGCCGCCTGGAACTGCTGGAGCTCACCGAGCGCTACCGCGCCGCCAAGCGCTCCCGCGACCTCCTCGACTTCAGCGACCAGATAGCCCTCTCCGCGCAGCTGGCCACCACCCGCCCCGAAGTGGGCGCGCTGCTGCGCGAGGAGTTCCGGGTCGTCCTGCTCGACGAGTACCAGGACACCTCCGTCGCCCAGCGGCTGCTGCTGTCCGGGCTCTTCGGCGGGGGCACCGGGCACGCCGTGACCGCCGTCGGCGACCCCTGCCAGGCCATCTACGGCTGGCGCGGCGCCTCCGTGGCCAACCTCGACGACTTCCCCGAGCACTTCCCGCACGCGGACGGCCGCCCAGCCACCCGGTTCTCGCTCAGCGAGAACCGGCGCAGCGGCGGCCGCCTCCTCGACCTGGCCAACGAGCTCGCCGCCCCGCTGCGCGCCATGCACGAAGGGGTCGAGGCGCTGCGCCCCGCGCCGGGCGAGGAGCAGGCCGGCTCGGTGCGCTGCGCACTGCTGGAGACCCACGCCGAGGAGCTCGACTGGCTCGGCGACTCGGTCGCCCACCTGGTCCGCACGGGTACGGAGCCGCGCGAGATCGCCGTACTGTGCCGCTCCGCCGGAGACTTCGCGCGGATCCAGGCCGTCCTGGTCGAGCGCGACGTCCCCGTCGAGGTGGTCGGCCTCTCCGGGCTCCTCCACCTCCCCGAGGTCGCGGACCTCGTCGCCGTCTGCGAGGTCCTCCAGGACCCGGGCGCCAACGCCTCGCTGGTCCGGCTCCTCATCGGCCCGCGCTGGCGGATCGGCGGCCGGGACCTGGCGCTGCTGGGCCGCCGGGCGCGCACGCTGATAGCCCGTACTCCACAGGACGGGGGCGGCGAAGACCGGCTGGCGGCCGCGGTGGAGGGGGTGGACCCCTCGGAGGTCGTCTCCCTGGCCGACGCCCTGGAGACCTTCCTTGACGGCGCGGGCCACGGATCCGCCGGAGCCCCGGACGACCTGCCGTTCTCCCCGGCCGCCCGGGTCCGCTTCGCGCACCTGGCCCAGGAACTGCGCGACCTGCGGCGTTCGCTCGCCGACCCGCTGATGGACGTACTGCACCGGGTGCTGTCCACGACCGGCCTCGACGTGGAGCTGGCCGCGTCCCCGCACGCGCTGGCGGCCCGCCGCCGGGAGACCCTGTCGAGCTTCATGGACGTGGCGGCCGGCTTCGCCTCCCTGGACGGGGAGGCCTCCCTGCTGGCCTTCCTGGCCTTCCTGCGCACGGCGGCCCAGTACGAGAAGGGCCTGGACCACGCGCTGCCGGGCGGGGAGAACACGGTCAAGGTGCTCACCGCCCACAAGTCCAAGGGCCTGGAGTGGGACGTGGTCGTGGTCCCCGACCTGTGCGCGGGCTCCTTCCCGAAGGAGAAGGCCCCGGAGGCCTGGACCTCGTACGCGAAGGTCCTCCCGTACGACCTGCGCGGCGACGCGGCCACCCTCCCGGGGTCCCCGGAATGGACCTCGCAGGGCCTGCGCTCCTTCAAGTCCGCCCTCAAGGCGCACAAGGCCGTCGAGGAGCTCCGGCTCGGGTACGTCACCTTCACCCGGCCCCGCTCCCTCCTCCTCGCCTCGGGGCACTGGTGGGGGCCGACCCAGAAGAAGCCCCGGGGCCCGTCCGCCTTCCTCTCGGCCCTCCACGACCACTGCGCCGCGGGCCACGGCGAGATCGAAGCCTGGGCGGACACCCCGGAGCCGGACGCGGAGAACCCGGCCCTGGCCACGGACTCCACCCCGGACCACTCCTGGCCCCTGCCCCTGGACCCGGACTCCCTCACCCTGCGCCGCCGGGCGGCGGCCCTGGTGGAATCCCACCTGGCCACCGCCGCGGACACCCCGGCCCCGGTGGCGGACCCCGCCGACGACTACCTCTGGCCTCCGGACTGCGAGGACCCGTCCTACGACGAGGAACCCGCCTACGACGAGGAACCCCCGGATCCGGAGGAGGCGTACCCCGCCACGGGCGGGACCCCGCAGGGGGTCCGGGGCGCAGCCCCGGTTTCGGGAAGGGGCGGGGTGGGGGAAGGAAACGCCCGCACCCCGGCCCCCGACGACCTCTGGCCGGAGGCCGACGCCAACGGCTGGGCCGCACCCGAGCCGCGCACCACCCCGCCAGGTGGCGACGACCTGTGGCCCGAGGACGGGGAACGGACCGCACCCGGCGGAGGAGCCGGCCCCGCCCGAGGAACCGGCCTCACCCCCGAGGAAGCCCGCACCATGGCCTCCTGGGACCGGGACCTCGACGCCCTGGAGGGCGAGCTCCGCCGTGCCCGCGCGGCCGTCCGCGACGTGGAGCTGCCCTCCGCGCTCTCCGCCAGCCAGCTGATGCGCCTCGCCGCCGACGAGCAGGGCTTCGTGCGCGACCTCGCCCGCCCCATGCCCAAGCCCCCGCAGCCCGCGGCGCGCCAGGGCACCCGGTTCCACGCCTGGGTCGAGGCCCGCTTCGACGAGCTTCCGCTGCCGCACCTCGACCTCCTCGACCCCGCCACCGAGCTGCCCGGCGCGGGCTCCGACCAGGACATCGCCGACGAGGCCGACCTCGACTCCCTCAAGGCGGCCTTCGAGCGCAGCGAGTACGCCGACCGGACCCCGTACCGGATGGAGGTGCCCGTCCAGCTGACCCTCGCCGGCCGGGTGATCCGCGGCCGGATCGACGCGGTCTACCGCGACTCCGAGGGCGGCTTCGAGATCGTCGACTGGAAGACCGGCCGCACCACCGACGCCGACCCCCTCCAGCTCGCCGTCTACCGCCTGGCCTGGGCGGAAGCCACGGGAACCCCGCTCGCCGACATCACCGCGGCCTTCCTGCACGTCCGCAGCGGCCGCGTCATCCGGCCGGGCAACCTCCCCGACCGGGCCCGTCTTGAGCGGATCCTCCAAGGGAAACCGGACACGGAAAGTGACCATCGAACGGACGGTTAGGCTCGTGGGCATGAGCGACACCCCGGCGGACAGCGTCGTCCGCACGTACATCGACACGCACCGCGCCGCCTTCCTCGAAGACCTCGCCGACTGGCTCCGCATCCCCTCCGTCTCGGCCCAGCCCGAGCACGCGGACGACGTGCGCCGCAGCGCCGAGTGGCTGGCCGCGAAGCTCAAGGAGACCGGTTTCCCGGTCGCCGAGGTCTGGGAGACGGACGGCGCGCCCGCCGTCTTCGCCGAGTGGCCGAGCGCGGATCCCGCCGCTCCCACCGTCCTCGTCTACGGGCACCACGACGTACAGCCCGCCGCCCTCGCCGACGGCTGGCACACCGACCCGTTCGATCCGGTCGTCAAGGACGGCCGGATGTACGGGCGCGGCGCCGCCGACGACAAGGGGCAGGTGTTCTTCCACACCCTCGGCGTGCGGGCCCACCTCGCCGCGACCGGCGCCGCGGCCCCCGCGGTCGGCCTCAAGCTCCTGATCGAGGGCGAGGAGGAGTCCGGTTCCCCGAACTTCCGCGCCCTCGTCGAGCGCGAAGCGGCCCGCCTCGCCACCGACATCGTGATCGTCTCCGACACCGGCATGTGGTCCGAGACCACCCCCACCGTCTGCACGGGCATGCGCGGCGTGGCCGACTGCGAGATCGACCTGCACGGCCCCGACCAGGACATCCACTCGGGCGCCTTCGGCGGCGCCGTGCCGAACCCGGCCACCGTCGCCGCCCGCCTCGTCGCGGCCCTGCACGACGCCGACGAGCGGGTCACGATCCCCGGCTTCTACGACAACATCGCCGAGCTCACGGACGCCGAGCGCGAGCTGATCGCGGAGCTGCCCTTCGACGAGGCCGAGTGGCTCCGTACGGCCAAGTCCTACGCGGCTTCGGGCGAGGCCGGCTACTCCACGCTGGAGCGCGTCTGGGCCCGCCCGACCGCCGAGGTCAACGGCATCGGCGGCGGCTACCAGGGCCCCGGCGGCAAGACCATCGTGCCCGCCTCGGCGCACCTGAAGCTGTCGTTCCGCCTGGTCTCCGGGCAGGACCCGTACGAGGTCGAGGCGGCCGTCAAGGACTGGGTCGCGGAGCGGATCCCGGCCGGAATCCGGCATTCCATCACCTTCGGCGCCCCCACCCGGCCCTGCCTGACCCCGCTGGACCACCCGGCGCTGCAGTCGGTGGTCCGGGCCATGGGCCGGGCCTTCGGCCAGAAGGTGCGCTTCACCCGCGAGGGCGGCTCCGGACCGGCGGCGGACCTCCAGGACGTACTGGACGCCCCTGTCCTGTTCCTCGGAATCTCCGTACCCTCCGACGGCTGGCACTCGCCGAACGAGAAGGTGGAGCTCGATCTGCTCGCCAAGGGAGTCGAGACGACGGCGTACCTCTGGGGAGACCTGGCCGCCCACTGGAAGCCGGCGTCCGGCTGAAACACCGTAGAGCCCTGCCGCCGTGGAGCCTCTGCCACGGCAGAACCACTGCCACCGCACACCCGTCCTGCTGAGCCTGCCTGTGTCCTACCACCGGGGGAGTTGGAAGTACCTGTGAGCACCCATACCGAGCCCGAGCGCCCGATCTCGCTGGCCGCGCCCAGCGGAATCGACCGCGAGGCCCACCACCGCCTCGACGAGGCGTGGCTCGCCGCGGCCTGGTCCCACCCGACGACCCGGGTCTTCGTGGTCTCCGGCGGCCAGGTCCTGATCGACGACGCCCCCGACGGCTCCACCTCCATCGTGATGACCCCGGCCTTCGAGGCCCCGGTCACCGAGACCCACCGGTACTTCCTGGGCACCGACGAGGACGGCGTACGGTACTTCGCGCTGCAGAAGGACTCGCTGCCCGGCCGCATGGACCAGTCGGCCCGCCCCGCCGGTCTGCGCGAGGCCGGGATGCTGCTCAGCGCGCGGGACGCCGGACTGATGGTGCACGCGGTGGCGCTGGAGAACTGGCAGCGCATGCACCGCTTCTGCTCCCGCTGCGGCGAGCGCACGGTGGTCGCGGCCGCCGGGCACATCCGCCGCTGCCCGGGCTGCGGCGCCGAGCACTACCCGCGCACCGACCCGGCGGTGATCATGCTGGTCACCGACGATCAGGACCGCGCCCTGCTGGGCCGCCAGGTGCACTGGCCGGAGGGCCGCTTCTCGACCCTGGCCGGCTTCGTGGAGCCGGGCGAGTCGATCGAGCAGTCCGTCATCCGCGAGGTCTGGGAGGAGGCGGGCGTCAAGGTCGGCGAGGTCGACTACGTCGCTAGCCAGCCCTGGCCGTTCCCGTACAGCCTGATGCTGGGCTTCACGGCGCGCGCCGTGACCTCCGAGATCACGGTCGACGGCGAGGAGATCCAGGAGGCCCGCTGGTTCTCCCGCGACGACCTGCTCGCGGCGATCGAGGCGGGCGAGGTGCTCCCGCCGGCCGGGATCTCCATCGCGGCCCGGCTGGTCGAGCTCTGGTACGGCAAGCCGCTGCCGAGGCCGGCCGCGTAACCCTCGTCACAGCAGAAGGCCCCCGCCGAGGCGGGGGCCTTTCTGTAGTGCGATTGCGCACACCGGCGGGCGGATCAGACGGCGAGGGCCTGCTTGACCTGGGCCAGGCTCGGGTTCGTCATGACCGACTCGTTGCCCGCGGAGGACTTCACGAGGACGGTGGGAACCGTCTGGTTGCCGCCGTTCGCCTTCTCCACGAACGCCGCGGACTCGGGGTCGAGCTCGATGTTGATCTCGTTGTAGGCGATGCCTTCCCGGTCCAGCTGGCTCTTCAGCCGACGGCAGTAGCCGCACCAGGTCGTGCTGTACATCGTGACCGTGCCCGCGTCCTGCATGCTGCGCTCTCCATTCGTGGGGTGCTCGTTGGTCCGAGTAGTCGAACGTACGGGACGGCGCGGCCATTCCCGGGGGCCGGACCGGGCTCCGACCGGGCTCCGGACCGGGCTCCGGGAACGGCTCCGCGGCCCGTGCCGGCCGGTTCCGGTATGAAGAATGCGGGTGCCCTGTGGACGGCTTCCCCTCCCTCCCCTCCGGACCTGGCAGCATGGCGGGGTGACAGCAGCAACGCACTCCTCATCCTTCACGGCCGGCGCCGACTCGGCCGACGCGGTGCTCCTGGGCCTGGACCCGGAGCAGCGCGAGGTCGCGACGACCCTGCGCGGGCCGGTGTGCGTACTGGCCGGTGCGGGTACCGGCAAGACCCGGGCGATCACCCACCGCATCGCCTACGGGGTGCGTTCCGGCCAACTCGTGCCGGCGAGCGTGCTGGCCGTCACCTTCACCAACCGCGCCGCGGGCGAGATGCGCGGCCGCCTGCGCGAGCTCGGCGCCGGCGGGGTGCAGGCGCGCACGTTCCACTCCGCCGCCCTGCGCCAGCTCCAGTACTTCTGGCCCCGGGCGGTCGGCGGCGAGGTGCCCCGACTGCTGGAGCGCAAGATCCAGTTCGTCGCCGAGGCGGGCGCGCGCTGCCGCATCCGCCTCGACCGGGGCGAGCTGCGCGATGTCACCGGCGAGATCGAGTGGGCGAAGGTCACCCAGACCGTGCCCGCCGACTATCCGGCGGCCGCTCTCAAATCCGGCCGCGAGGCCCCCCGGGACCTGGCCGAGATCGCCCAGATCTACGGGATGTACGAGCAGCTCAAGCGCGACCGCAACATGATCGACTTCGAGGACGTGCTGCTCCTCACCGTCGGCATCCTGCACGACGTCCCCGCCGTGGCCGACCAGATCCGCACCCAGTACCAGCACTTCGTGGTCGACGAGTACCAGGACGTCAGCCCGCTCCAGCAGCGGCTCCTGGACCTCTGGCTCGGCGACCGCGACACCCTCTGCGTGGTCGGCGACGCCAGCCAGACGATCTACTCCTTCACCGGCGCCACCCCCGACCACCTGCTGAACTTCCGCACCAAGTACCCGCAGGCCACCGTGGTCAAGCTGGTCCGCGACTACCGCTCCACCCCCCAGGTGGTCCACCTCGCCAACGGACTGCTGAATCAAGCCAAGGGCCGGGCCGCCGAGCACCGCCTCGAGCTGATCTCCCAGCGCGAGGCCGGCCCCGACCCGGTCTACGCCGAGTACTCCGACGAGCCCGCCGAGGCCGAGGGCATTGCCGTCCGGATCCGGGACCTGATCGCCGCCGGAGTCCCCGCCGGCGAGATCGCCGTCCTCTACCGCATCAACGCCCAGTCCGAGGTCTACGAACAGGCCCTCGCCGACGCCGGGGTCCCGTACCAGCTGCGCGGAGCCGAGCGCTTCTTCGAGCGGGCCGAGGTGCAGAAGGCGATCCTCGCCCTGCGCGGAGCCGCCCGCTCCGGCGGCAACGACCCCCTGCTCGACGACATCGTCGAACTCGGCCCCCAGGTCCGGGCCGTGCTCAGCTCGACCGGCTGGACCCACGAGCCGCCCGCCGGCTCCGGAGCCGTCCGCGACCAGTGGGAGTCCGTGGCCGCGCTGGTCCGGCTCGCCGAGGACTTCGCCCGGGCCCGCCCGGGCGCCACCCTGGCCGACCTCACGATCGAGCTGGACGAGCGCAAGGCCGCCCAGCACGCCCCGACCGTCCAGGGCGTCACCCTCGCCTCGCTGCACGCGGCCAAGGGCCTGGAGTGGGACGCGGTGTTCCTCGTCGGCCTGACCGACGGCATGATGCCGATCACCTATGCGAAGACCGACGAGCAGGTCGAGGAGGAGCGCCGGCTGCTCTACGTCGGCGTCACCCGGGCCCGGCACCACCTGACGCTCTCCTGGGCGCTCTCCCGCACTCCGGGCGGCCGGGGGTCCCGACGCCCCAGCCGCTTCCTGAGCGGCCTGCGGCCGGGCTCCATGGCCCCGGGAAGCGCGCCGGGCGGCCCGGTCCGCAAGCGCGTCCGCCGCGGACCGGTCCTGTGCCGGGTCTGCGGCAAGACCCTGACCGAGGCCGGCGAGCTCAAACTGATGCGCTGCGAGGACTGCCCCTCGGACATGGACGAGGGCCTCTACGAGCGGCTGCGCGACTGGCGGGCGGTCCAGGCGAAGGACCAGGGCATGCCGGCCTACTGCGTCTTCACGGACAAGACGCTGATGGCCATCGCGGAGGCCGCGCCCTCGCAGGACGGAGAGCTCTCGATGATCTCCGGAGTGGGCGCGCGCAAGCTCGAGCGGTACGGAGCCGACGTGCTGGCCATCTGCGCAGGTGAGGACCCCGAAGGCCAAGATCCTGACGACGCGTAGAAACTCGTCGGAAAAATAGTTTGCACATGCCCAGCGAATCCCCATAGGTTCTTAGCAACGGAAACGGTGGCTTCTCCGAAGCCCCGGATCCGTGCTGTACTTATCCGAATACGCATGGGACCAGGCCTCCGGGCCGAGTCCCCGAGACGCCGAGAGGAGGCGAGACCAGTGACCAGCTTCATGACCACCACCAAAATGACCGATCGCTCGGTTGCCGCTTCCTGCACGCTCGGCTCCTCCTCGCTCCTTCCGCTCACGGGTCTCACGGGTACCGGTCTGTCCGCCATTTGCGCCGACAGCCCTGCCCTGGCCCTGGTCTCCGCCGGCGCTCCCGTCGCGCTGAGGGCCAGTGAGCGTAATGAGCGACCGACCCAGGCACCGGTGGCAGTACTGGCAGCAGAAGCAGGGGCGCATGGCGCCTATGCCTTTGCGGCCGCAGCCGGTGCCGGTGCCGGTGCCGACAGTGTCGGATTCAAGACGCAGAAGACGACGCAGACGAAGAAGCAGCAGCACCACCTGATGTGGGCCTTCCGCGGGCTCGAACCCTGGAGTGATCCAGCCTGATCGCATGATCAGGCCGGCGCCTTCAGGGCCGCGGAACCCCACCCGGGATCCGCGGCCCTTCTGTTTGTCCCCGAACAGGGACGACGGAGTGAAGGGGCCTCGGGACTGGCAAGTCCAGTCGGTGTGACGAGGTAGCCCAGCCGCCCCCGGCCGACCGGCCGGAACGACTAGACGAACAAGACGAGGAAGAAACCACCGTGCAACTCGAAGCGCACGCCCCGTCCGTACCGAAGACCCAGACCCTCTCCCCGCCCGCAGTCCCGGAGGACTCCACCTTGACTCCCCTCACCGCGCTCACCGCGCTCGACGACGCCATCGAGAACCTCGGCGTACCCGTCGCCTGTCGCACCTACGACCCCGAGGTCTTCTTCGCCGAGTCCCCGGCGGACGTCGAGTACGCGAAGTCCCTCTGCGGCACCTGCCCGCTGGTCGAGGCCTGCCTCGCCGGTGCGCTCGAGCGCCGCGAGCCCTGGGGTGTCTGGGGTGGCGAGCTCTTCGTCCAGGGCGTGGTCGTGGCCCGCAAGCGCCCCCGTGGCCGTCCGCGCAAGAACCCGGTTGTCGCGGCATGACCGCCCACGGAACCATCGACCGCCCCCTGACGCACGACCCCCTGAAGCAGGCCCTCATGTCCCCCCACGCCACCACGAGCGAGCAGCCGCACGGCTCCGCCACCGCAGCCTTCATCACCGCCGGCGCGATCACCTCGCGTCAGAACAGGACCCGCGAAATGCAACTCATCCCAGAAGCCATGGCTCGTGCCCATATGGCCGACCGTATGCGTGAGGTCGACGTCGAACGTCGCGCCCTGCGCGTGGTCGCCGCGCGCCGCATGCAGCGGCGAGCCGAGCGCGTTTCCCTGCGCGCCCGGCGCGCGCTGGCCATGGCCGTCATGAACTGAGACCGCCACGGCCGCCACGGCGGCCGGAGCAGCTCGGCAACACCGCCCGGGGGGACCGGTCCGAACGGACCGGTCCCCCCGGTGCGTTGCGGAGCGCCGTCACCCACGGCGGGGGCGGCGGGGATATCGTCTGGAGGTGGACCAGCCGAATTCCCACCCGGCTCCGCCGGGTTCCGAGGCCCCGCCCGTCGTCTGCGCGCGCTGCGGCGCCCAGTCCCCGGCAGGCCCCCCGCCCACTTGGACCTGCTCCGTGGAGAACGGGACCAGACAGTACTTCTGCGTCGACTGCGCGCGAGCCAACCTCCGCGCCATCGAAGGCCGCCTCGACTCCGCCTGGTGGTGACCCGCCCCGCCCGATCCGGACCCGCCCGATCCGGACCCTCCCGGTCCGGCCGGGTCAGCCCCGGCCCGCTCGGCCCTAGGCGGGGTCGGCCCCGGCCCGCTCAGTCCTCGTCGGGCAGGAACCCCGGGAGCCAGGACTCCAGTTCGTCGCGGAGCCGGACCGTCGCGCCCAGTTGGCACAGCACGCCGATCGTGCTCAGCGTCACGCGGTGGATCAGCAGGTACGAGGGCGGCAGGTTGATCTGACGCCCCAACTGGTGCGCGGGGGAGCGCGGATCGGCTATGCGTGCCGCCTGGCCGCGCAGCCACGGCCGGGTGAAGGTGAACTCCTCGGCCTCGGCGGGCTCGATGATGGGCTTCAGGTAGTCGAGCACCGCATCCGGGTCCAGCTCCTTGGCGTCCCGTACGAACCCCTCCGCGCGAAGGTGTCCGTAGACCCCCTCGGCGTCACCGTCCAGCGTCATACGCAGCGACCTGCCGATGGGCTTGGGCCAGCCGCCCGGCAGCCGGTCCACGGTCCCGAAGTCCAGGACGCCCAGCCGCATCCGGCCGTCCGCCCCGGTGATGAGCCGGAAGTTGCCCGGGTGCGGATCGGCGTGCAGCAGCCCGGTGCGGGCGGGGCCGGAGAAGAGGAACCGGGCCAGCAGCTGTCCGGCGCCGTCGCGCTCCTCCCGGGTGCCGTCGGCTATCACCTCCGACAGCGGAGTCCCCTCCATCCACTCCGTCACCAGCACCTGCTCGCCCTGGTGCACGACGTCCGGGACCACCACGTCCTCGTCGCCGGCGAAGGCGTCCGCGTGCGCCTGCTGCGCCTCCGCCTCCAGCTCGTAGTCGAGCTCCTCGGCGACCCGGTCGCGCAACTCCTTGATCAGCGGCTTGATCTCTATGCCCGGGATCAGCGGTCCCAGCAGCCCCGCGAACCGGCTCAGCTGCTTCAGGTCCGACAGCAGGGCCTCGCCGGCCCCCGGGTACTGGACCTTGACCGCCACCTGCCGGCCGTCGTGCCACACGGCCCGGTGCACCTGCCCGATCGAGGCGGCCGCGGCGGGCTTGTCCTCGAACTCCTCGAACAGGTCCCGCCAGTCCGCACCCAGCCGGTCCGTCAGCACCTGGTGAACGGTGGCCGCGGGCAGCGGCGGCGCGGCCTCCTGAAGCTTCGTCAACGCCGCCCGGTAGGGCCCGCCGACCTCCTCGGGCAGGGCCGACTCGAAGACCGAGAGCGCCTGCCCGAGCTTCATCGCGCCCCCCTTCAGCTCGCCCAGGACACGGAACAGCTGATCGGCGGTGCGCTGCTGGAGCTCGCGCGCGACGATCTCCGCCGACTTGCCCCCGATCCGCTTGCCGAGTCCCCAAGTGGCCCGGCCGGCCATGCCGAGCGGCAGCGTGGCCAGCTTGACGGTGCGGGTGACCGCCTTCCGGGGAAGATCAGACATGTGCCCCTCCAATTCCCAGACAGCTGAGCCGCAAGCGGCGGTTCGGGGGAGCCCCCGACGAACTCGGACGCTGCCCCGACCACGGGGCCCCGACCACGGCAATCCTGTCATGGCCCTCCCCGCCTCTCCGAGCCCACTGCCACGGCAGGTTCCGGCCAGGACCGGGCAGCGGGCTCCGCTTCGGCGGGCCCATCGTGGCCGCTCGCCCCACACGGGCACTCGGGGTGCGACCGGACCGGGGTGGGCCGCCAGTGGAGGCCGGGCAAGGAGGCCTCCCAGCGGGTGGCCGTCGAGGCGGGGAGTTCGCCGTCGAGGAAGGACAGGGCGTGGGCCGCGGCCAGGCCGGCCACCGCCGTGGACAGCCCCAGATCGCAGGCGCCCGAGTCCCGGCGGTGGTGGATCGAGCGCCACTGGACAAGCATCCGCGGCCAGGCCGGATCCCGGTCCACCCGATCGCGCTCCATGCACCCGGCGCACGCCGTGGCTCCGGGCAACACCAGCGGCCCCACCAGCCCGGTCCCCTCCAGCACCCCCGCGTACAGGTGCGGGGTTCCGGTGGCGACCCAGTCCTCCGCGCTCTGCGGATCGGGGGCCCAGGACTGCAGCCCGTCCCGGGGCGCGACCACCACCAGGGCCAGCCCCGGCTCCGGTCCCCGGCTCTCCGCGGTCCGCGGTGCGCGCCCCGGGGCCGCTTCGCGGACCACCGTTCTGGCGGCTTCGGCACGCAGTCGGCCCACGCTGGCGGGACCCAGCCCGCCCGGTGCCACGTCCGCGGGCTGCGCACGGCCCCCGTCGAGGACCTCGACCCGGCCCACCCCGGCTCCCGCCAGGACCGAGGCGATCACCCCGCCCACCCGGCCGCTCCCGCGCACCTGGACCCGTATCCCCCGCCGGGCGGCGACACCCAGTAGGTCCCCGCCCGGCTCGGGATGGACCAGGGACAGCGAACCCAGGTCCGGGCCCAGCCGGGCCATGGCCTCCGGCCGCGCCCGCACCGCCTGGGCCCGCGGCCCGCCGACCGTGGAGTCGTCGAGCAGCCCGGCCGAAGCAAGCCGCCGCACCATGTCGTCGACCCGGCCGTCCGGCAGCCCCATCGCCCTGCCCTGTTGGCGCAGCAGCTCCATGCCCCGCGTCCCGTCGATCAGGTCGAGGAGCGCGCCCGTCGCCGTATCCACCGGACCGAGCACCACCGCATGGGCGGGCGTGACCCCGAATTGCACCGTCTGCAGATCCCGCCACGCCCGCGCCAGCGCCGGCTTCATCTTCGGATACACCGTGATCCCCCTCGTCCGTGTCCATCTCCCCGCGCCCTCCGCCGACTCGGCGAGGTCCATCCATTACTGAGAGTAGGGAAGGTGGGAACCCGGCCGCATTCCCTGTGGATAACCTCGGAGCGCAAATCTCCTGGCCCGGCAGGTGCTGCGCCTGGCACGATCAGCCGCATGACCGAATCCTCTGAACGGAAGGGCGGCCACCGCCCCGTCCGTTGAAGTGGCTGGACGAGGCCGTGTCCGCCGGACACGCCACGACCGCCGCCCACCCCGCCCGTGTAGCGGCCCTCGACGCGGTCCTCGCCGATCGCGCCGGCCCCGCAGCCGTCCGCCTGCTTCAGCTCACACGGTCCGACGACGCGTTCGTACGCCGTGAGGCCATGGAGCTCTTGTCGTCCGCCAGGGGCCGGACCCCTTGGCCCGAGGCCGCCGAGGCCGCGCTCGCTCGACTCGCCGACCCTGATGAAGAGGTACGGCGCAGGGCCGCGTTTCTCGTCGTGCACGCGGGAAGCCGTGACATCGCACTCAGGGCTCTCGGCGAACTCACTGAACCCGTGGTGCGCACCGCCCTCGCCGATCTGCTCGGCGGTTCCGTCGCGCACTTGCGCGCGGACCCCTTGGCCTCCGTCCGTTTCCTTGCCTGCCTGGATGCCCTGCGGCTCGCCACTTTGGAGCAGTGGGCGCAGCTCGACACGGCGCTGCTCGCCGATGCCCTGGAGGCCTCGCGCCACCTGGACGGCGTCGGGTGGCGCTGGGGCCGGGTCCTGTGCGGGATGGGGCGCGAGGATCATGCCTACGCCCTGGTGGCGCGGCTCGTCGCCGATCCCGCCGCCCGGGACATCGGCGCCGGCCTGGCCCGGGAGACGTGCCATAACTTGCGGGCGGCTCCGGTCGTGCTCCTGCCCCTGCTGGTCCGTCACTGCGGAGAGGGGATCAGCCCGGCCATGGCCGAAGCCCTCACCACCGCCTCCATCTCGGAAGCCGCCATGCGCACACACGGCGCGCTGATCGCCGAGCTCCCCTTCACCCCGTATCCCAGGGACCGCCGGCCCTCCGGGAGCCCGCGGCCGTCGTACGACAGTGCCACCGCCGCAGCGGTCCTACAAGCCAAGCCCGTGGGCATCGGGCGACTCCGACATGCCCCTGAGATCTTCGGGGCCCTGCTGGACGCGGGCCCGCTGACCTTCCGGCAGGCAGCCCAGCTGTACGGCCTCACCTTCGAGCGTCCCAGCCGCATGCAGGGGGTGTGCGCTCCGCTGTGGCTGCGACACGCCGGTCCCACGGCTCTTCCCCGCCTTCTCGCACTCATGACCCCGCACCTCGGTGAGTACGGCATCGGCGAGTACTACTCGGAAGGCCTCGCGCGCATGGGCCGTCGAGCGGCGCCCGCGCTGCCGTCGCTGACGGCGCTGATCGACCGACGTACCCGCATACCGGTCAACGATCCCTCGCGGGACGGCGAGATGATGCTGGACGAGGGGATGCTCGCAGCCGCCGTCGATGCCCGCCGTGCGATCCTCGCCGACTGCGGCTAGTTCCGAGCCGGGCAAATCCACAATTCACGAGCAATCACCCCATGAGCCGAACAATTGGGGCCTGCGGGGAGCCGTCCGCGAATCGATCATGTTCGAACCCCGGAGGGGCGGGACTTCCGCAGGGGCGAGCGGGTACCGTCGTGGCGTGTCCGCCGATCCGCCACAGCGCGCCGTCGAAGTCCGCCGGAGCGCGCGCCGCCGCAGGACCGTATCCGCCTACCGCGAGGGTGATCGTACGGTCGTCCTCATCCCTGCCCGGATGTCCGAGGCGGAGGAGCAGCGCTGGGTGGGCGTCATGCTCGACAAACTGGCGGCCCAGGAGAGCAAGCGGACCCTCGGGGACGCGGAACTCACCGAGCGGGCCGAGCGTTTGTCCGAGCAGTACTTCAACGGTCGCGCCCGCCCGCGCTCCGTCCGCTGGGTCACCAACCAGAACACCCGCTGGGGCTCCTGCACTCCGGCCGAAGGCAGCATCCGGCTCTCCCACCGGCTCCAGGGGATGCCGGAGTACGTCGTCGACTACGTGCTGCTGCACGAGCTGGCGCACCTCCTCGTACCCGGCCACGGAGCCGAATTCTGGGAGCTGCTGGAGGAGTACCCGCGTACCGAGAGGGCCCGCGGGTACCTCGAGGGGATCGTGGCCGCCGAGCGCCTGCCGCAGGTGCCGGCCGCCCGCGACGAATAGTCCCCTAATTCCCGCTTGCCCCGGATGGAGCCCACCGTGATATGTACCGGGTCGGTACCGACTTGGCCGGATGTCCGAGGTTGCCGTTAGCCTGAGCGCCACGCATTCACAGTCGGGATGGGGGACGGTCTTAGGTATGGCCAGGGAATTCCAACGCGGTCACAAGGCCAAAATCAGCGATCTCACGGCGGGCACGGACCTGTACGTGGGCGTCCAGATCGCCGGGCCCGGACTCGCGATCGACATCAGCTGTTTCGGCCTCGACGCGAACGAGCAGCTCTCGGACGACCGTTACTTCGTCTTCTTCAACCAGCCGAAGTCGCCGGAAGAGTCCATTCAGCTGCTCGGCGCGCAGTCCGGTGACGCGGAATCCTTCCGGGTGACCCTGGACCGCATTCCGGCGAACATCCACAAGCTCTCCTTCGCCGCCTCGATCGACGGCGCCGGTCAGATGTCGCAGATCGGACCGGGCTACATCCGCATCGTGGCGGGCGGTGAGGAAGTCGTCCGCTACTCCTTCACCGGCTCGGAGTTCAGCACCGAGCGCGCCCTGATGATCGGCGACTTCTACCTCAAGGACGTGTGGCGCTTCGCCGCCGTCGGCCAGGGATTCGACGGCGGGCTCGCAGCCCTGCTCAAGAACTTCGGCGGCGAGGTCGCCGAGGAGGAAGAGCCCGCGCAGCAGGCCCAGGCCCAGGCCCCGGCCCAGGCCCCGGCCCAGTCCGGCGCGCCCGGCTTCGCCCCGCCGCCGCAGGCCGCTGCTCCGGCGCCCGGATTCGGCGCCCCCGCCCAGGCTCCCGCCCCGTACCAGGCTCCGGCCCAGGCCCCCGCGCCGTACCAGGCCCCGGCGCCGGCTCCCGCGCCGTACCAGCAGCCCGTTCACGCGGCCCCCACCATGGCCACGCCCGTGGGCATCCCGCTGGCACCGCCGGCTCCCGCGCCCGCGCCCTACGGCCAGGTCCCGCCGCCCGCCCCGGCCCCCGCGCCGTACGGCCAGCAGCCGCACCCCTCGTACGGCCAGGTCCCCGGCCAGCAGTCGGGGCAGTACCCCGGCCAGCAGCCGCCCCCGTACGGCCAGCAGCCCCCCGGCTACGGCCAGCAGCCCATGCAGGCGGTCCCCGCCGTCGGCGCCGGGCTCGCCGCGGCCCTCCAGCCGTACAAGGAAGCCCCCACGGGCGCCCGCTGGACCCCGCAGAACAAGCAGCTCATGCGGGTGGACCTGTCGATGGGCGGCCAGGCCGTCCTCGCCCGCCAGGGCAGCATGGTCCTCTACCAGGGCAAGGTCGACTTCAGCTACAAGGGTGCGGGCTTCGCCGGCCGCATCGTGGGCAACGCCACCGGCCAGGAGATGCAGCTCATGCGCTGCACCGGCCGCGGCCAGGTGTTCCTCGCCGAGAACGGGACCCACCTGCACGCCATCGAGCTCCAGGGCGACGGCATCTGCGTCTCCGCCGAGTCCGTCCTCGCCTTCGACGAGTCGCTCCAGCACGAGGTGCGCCGCATCGAGGGCCACGGCATCCCCGGCGGCGCGCTGTTCACGATGCTCTTCCAGGGCACCGGCACGGTGATCGTCAAGACGCACGGCACCCCCGTCGTCCTGCCCGTCACCCCGACCACCTTCGCGGACAGCAACGCCATCGTCGCCTGGTCCGCCGCCTCCCAGGTGATCATTTCCAGTCAGGTCCGGCTGCGCCGCAACGCGTACCCCGGCCACAGCGGGGAGACCGTGAACCTCCAGTTCCGCGGCGCCCCCGGAAACTTCATCGTCGTCCAGCCGTACGAGGTCTGAGGGAGCCCCACATGAATGCGATGAACTCGATGAACCAGCAGCTCGCGGGCTACGCCCCGACCCCCGTCACGGCCCGCATGGAGAACCACGGTTCGGCCATGCTCAAGGTCGCCATGCAGAGCGGCCAGGACCTCTTCGCCCGCACCGGGTCGATGGTCGCCTACGAGGGCTTCGTGCAGTACGAGCCCAACCCGCCGGCCCTGCGCCAGATGGCCTCGCAGTGGCTCACGGGCGAAGGCGCGCCGCTGATGAAGTGCACCGGCGACGGCCTGCTCTACCTCGCCGACTACGGCGCGAACGTCGTCTGCATCAACCTCAACAACGACGCCCTCTCGGTCAACGGCACCAACCTGCTGGCCTTCGACGCCCAACTCCAGTGGGGCGTCGAGCGGGTCAAGGGCATGGCCAAATTCGCCGGCCAGGGCCTGTTCAACGTGCAGGTCTCCGGCACCGGCTGGGTCGCCGTCACCTCCCGGGGAACCCCGATCGTGGTCGAGTGCGGCCGCGGCGAGGACGAGACGTACGTCGACCCCGACGCGCTCGTCGCCTGGTCCCCGAACCTCAAGGTCAAGGGGAAGAGCAGCTTCAAGGCCTCGTCGCTGATCGGCCGGGGCAGCGGGGAGGCCTACCAGATGGCCTTCTCCGGCCAGGGCATCGTCGTCGTACAGCCCAGCGAGGACAGCACCGACCGGCTCCGGGCCCGGGGCTGAGGGGGAGAAGACACATCATGCAGAGCTCACTTTTCGCCCACGCCGAGGCGCAGTCCCAGGAGCGGTACGCCGTCCAGAACCCGCAGCTGCTGCGGGTCTCCCTGAGCGGCTCCGACGACGTCCTCGCCCGCAAGGGCGCCATGGTCGCCTACCAGGGGATCATCGACTTCGACGGCGAGTACCAGAACACCACCCAGCGCGGCGCCCGCGCCCGCACCGGTGAGGGCCTGGACCTGATGCGCTGCTCGGGTCAGGGCACGGTCTACCTGGCCAACCTCGCCCAGTACGTGCACGTGGTGGACGTGGACCAGGACGGCCTCACGGTCGACAGCAGCTACGTACTGGCCCTCGACTCGACCCTGCACACCGAGGTCATCGCCGTGGACAGCCAGTACGGGGTCTCCGGCACCGGCAAGTACCAGCTCAACATCACCGGTCGCGGAAAGGTCGCGCTGATGACCTCCGGGCAGCCGCTGATGATGCAGGTCACGCCCGACAAGTACGTCAACGCCGACGCGGACGCCATCGTCGCCTGGTCCACCTCGCTGCGCGTGCAGATGCAGGCCCAGACGCACTCCAGCGGGGTGTGGCGCCGGCGCGGCAACACCGGAGAGGGCTGGGAGCTCAGCTTCCTCGGCACCGGGTTCGCCCTGGTCCAGCCCAGCGAGGTGCTCCCGCCGCAGAATGCCACCATCGGGCAGGGCGCGGCCGCGCAGTTCGGCATGGGCCAGCACGGCGCCCACGCGCAGAACCAGAACAACGCCTGGAACTGATCCCGCCACGGGAACGGACGAGGGGCGGCTCCGCGGACCACCGCGGAGCCGCCCCTTCTGTCGTCCGGCCGACTCAGCCCGAAAGCCGCGCCAAGGTCGCCTCCAGCAGCCGCACCACCGAGGTGTCGGCCACCGCCGCCACCTCCGCGTACGGGAACCAGCGCAGGTCCAGCGACTCGTCACTGATCGCTTCGACCGCCTCGGCGGGCGCCAGCGCCGCGTACTGCACGTCCAGGTGCCAGTTGCACGGCGCCGGGATCGGATGCCGGTCGAGCCGCACCGGTCCGCCCGCCAGCAGCGTCAGCCCGTGGGCGATGCCCGACTCCTCCACGGCCTCGCGCAGGGCGACTCCCGCGAGCGTCGCGTCGCCCGTCTCGCAGTGGCCGCCCATCTGCAGCCACATGCCCAGCTTCTTGTGCAGGGTCAGCAGTACGCGGCCGCGCGCCGGGTCGATCACCAGGGCGCTGCCGGTGACGTGCCCGGCCTGGCAGGGCTTGTAGACCCCGTCCGGGTGGGCCGCCAGGTGTTCCAGATACAGGTCGCGCAGGTCGGGCTGGTCCTCATACGTCTTCAGGACCAGCACCGCGTCTTCGTGCAGGCTCACTTCTTGTCGTCGCCGTCCTGCTCGCGCTTCTCAGCGGCCTCGCCGAGCATCTTGTCGATCTCGGAGAAGTCCAGCTGCTCCCGGTGCACGAACCCGTCCGGGTCGTCCAGGTCCGAGGCGGTCGGCAGCATGTCCGGGTGCTCCCACAGCCCGTCGCGCCCGTCCACACCGCGGGCGTCGGTGAGCGAGGCCCACAGCCGGGAGGCGTCGCGCAGTCGGCGCGGCCGCAGCTCCAGCCCGATCAGGGTCGCGAAGGTCTGCTCCGCCGGGCCGCCCGAGGCGCGCCGCCGGCGCATGGTCTCGCGCATGGCGTCCGCCGAGGTCAGCCGGGGCGAGGCCGCCTCGTGCACGACCGCGTCCACCCAGCCCTCGACCAGCGCGAGCGCCGTCTCCAGGCGGGCCAGCGCGGCCTTCTGCTCCGGGGTGTCCTGCGGCTGGAACATGCCGCCCTGGAGGGCCTCCTGCAGCTGCTCCGGGTTCGACGGGTCGAGCTGGCCGACCACGTCCTCCAGCTTCGAGGTGTCGATCTTGATGCCCCGCGCATAGCCCTCGACCGCGCCGAAGAGGTGCGAGCGCAGCCACGGCACGTGCGCGAAGAGGCGCGCGTGGGCGGCCTCGCGCAGCGCCAGGTACAGCCGGACCTCGTCCGAGGAGACGCCCAGGTCCTTGCCGAAGCCCTCGATGTTCAACGGGAGCAGCGCGGCCTTGCCGGCCGGGCCCAGCGGGAGGCCGATATCGGTGGAGCCGACGACCTCGCCCGCGAGGGTGCCCACGGCCTGCCCGATCTGCTGGCCGAACATGGCCCCGCCCATGGAGCGCATCATGCCGAGCAGCGGGCCCGCCATGGCCTGCATCTCCTCGGGCAGTACGCCGCCCATGGCCGCGCCGACGCGCTCGGCGACCGGGTCCACGAGCTCCTTCCACACCGGGAGGGTCTCCTCGACCCACTCGGCACGGCTCCATGCGACGGCCGTCGCGGCGCCGGAGGGCAGCGAGGTGACCCCGTCGAGCCAGTGGTCGGCGAGGCGCATGGCCTCCTCCACCGCCGACTTCTCGGCGAGGCCGACGCTGGCGTCCTTCACCCCGTCCGAGGTGCCCTGGGCCACGGTCTGGCGGGCGATGTCCTTGGCCATGTCCCAGTTGACCGGGCCGCCCTCGTAGCTCAGCATCTGGCCGAGCTGCTGGAAGGCGGCACCGAGGTCGTTCGGGTTCATCGAGCCGAACATCGCGGCGAAGGGGTTGTCGGCGCCGCCCTGACCGCCGGCGCCTCCCGGCAGTCCGCCGGGCATGCCCGATCCGAACCCGAACGGATTCGGGCCGCTCTGACCGCCCTCATTGCCCTTCTTCTTGCCTTCGTCGCCGTTCGTAGGCTCCTCGGGCGGAAGACCGAATCCGAATGGGGTGTCGCTCACGGGTTTCCTCGGCTCGTAGGGCCGCCGGTGGGTGCCGGCGGGCAATGGAATCGACAACACCACCCAGCGTAGACACCAGACCCGCTTCCGGGCTCGGTGCTCCGCCGACTCCTGGGCTGCGGCAGGATGGACATCACCTGGTAGGTACGCGTCACGGCGCGTCTCCTACTGAAGACAACCGCTGGAGACGCCTGGTGAGTTCCCCAGATCCGCACGCTTTGGACAAGAACGGCTCGGAAAAGCCCGGTCGCGCGCCGCAGGACGCCGAAATCCGCCCTGAGCCCGGTGACAGCGCCCAGGGCGTTCGCCAGCCGCGTAACCCGGCCGTCCGAGGACCCGTGATCGCCGTGACCGGCGCCGCGTCGGGAGTGGGCGCGGCCCTGGTGGCCAGACTGGCCGCGTCCGACGAGGTCAAGCAGGTCGTCGCGATCGACGAGCGGCGCGGGGAGTGCACGGCCGCGCAGTGGCACCTCCTGGACGTGCGCGACCCCGCGATCGCGGAGAAGCTGCGCGGCGCGGACGTCGTGGTGCACCTGGCGCTCGACCTGGACCTGGAGACGGACCCGGCGGCCCGTACGGCGTACAACGTGCGGGGGACCCAGACCGTCCTCACCGCCGCCGCGGCGGCCGGGGTGCACCGGGTCGTGCTCTGCACTTCGGCGATGGTCTACGGGGCCCTGCCCGACAACGACATCCCGCTCTCCGAGGACGCCGAGCTGCGGGCCACCGCCGAGGCGACCGGGGTCGGGGACCTGCTGGAGATCGAGCGGCTCGGCCGCCGTGCACCGCGTGCGCACCCCGGCCTCAACGTCACCGTGGTCCGCCCGGCGGTGCTGGTCGGCGGCACGGACACGGCGCTGACCCGGTACTTCGAGTCCCCGCGCCTGCTGGTGGTGACCGGCTCCCGCCCGACCTGGCAGTTCTGCCACGTGGAGGACCTGGTCAGCGCCCTGGAGTACGCGGCGCTGGAGAAGGTCGAGGGCGAGCTGGCCGTCGGCTGCGAGGGCTGGCTGGAGCAGGAGGAGGTCGAGGAGCTCAGCGGCATCCGCCGCATGGAGCTCCCGTCGGCCGTGGCCCTCGGCGCGGCGGCCCGGCTGCACCGGATCGGCCTGACACCGTCCCCGGCCGGGGACCTCGCGTACACGATGCACCCGTGGGTGGTCAGCATCAGCGCGCTGCACGCGGCGGGCTGGCGGCCGCGCTGGACCAATGAGGAGGTGCTGGCGGAGCTCCTCCAGGAGGTCGCCGGACGGCACACGGTCGCGGGCCGCAGGCTGGGGCGCAAGGACGCCACGGCCGCCGGTGCCGCGGGCGCGACGGTGGCTCTGCTGGGCGCTGCCGCGGCGATTCGCGCCGCCCGTCGGCGTCGGGGGATCTGACCCCGGCGGGGTCGGGCTGCCGTCCCGGTGCGGCGCCGTTGCCGGGGGCGCTGCCCCCGGGCCCCCGCGCCTCAAACGCCGGCGGGGCTGAAAGATCGCCTCAAACGCCGGCGGGGCTGGATTTTGCTGGCGGGGCTGGAGGGCAGACGCCGGAGAAGCTGGTGCGCGGCCTTCTGTAGGAGGCTCCCAAGCGCGCGGGCGCCGCCCTGGTGAAACGGCTATTCCGCCGGGCTGGCGGGCTAGGGCACGATGGAGGTATGGCACCGCACTTCGACCACCCCGGCGAGCAGGCCGCATCGGACCCGATCCGGCTCCTCGAAATCCGTGAGACCCCGCTCTCGATCGACGAGGTCTTCCAGGCCGTCGGCGACGACGCGACGGGCGGCACCACGCTCTTCGTCGGCACCGTGCGCAACCACGACGGCGGGTCGGACGTCGATCAGCTCGGCTACTCCTGCCACCCCTCGGCGGAGGCGGAGATGCGCCGCGTCGCCGAGCGCGTCGTGGCGAAGTACCCGGTCCGCGCCCTCGCCGCCGTCCACCGCATCGGCGACCTGGCCGTCGGCGACCTCGCGGTCGTCGTCGCCGTCTCCTGCCCGCACCGCGGCGAGGCCTTCGAGGCCTGCCGGATGCTGATCGACGACCTCAAGCACGAGGTCCCGATCTGGAAGCACCAGACCTTCGCGGACGGCACGGAGGAGTGGGTCGGCGCCTGCTGAGGCGGCGACGTCCGGCGGGCCGGACGCACCCGTTCGGACGCGCAACACGCCCTCGATTTGCGTAACCCCCTCCCGGGCACCAGCGTTGAAGCCACCAACAACAAGTAATTCGGGGTAGGGAGGCACGCCCATGGCGTCACTGGCGT
The DNA here is from genome assembly GCF_036346895.1 of Streptomyces sp. NBC_00503. Taxonomy (NCBI): domain Bacteria; kingdom Bacillati; phylum Actinomycetota; class Actinomycetes; order Kitasatosporales; family Streptomycetaceae; genus Streptomyces; species Streptomyces sp. NBC_00503. Next base: position 5,320,178 of record NZ_CP107855.1, read on the forward strand.
GGTTGCTGATTCCGCTGTTCGCCGCGGTCGGAGCGGCGATATGGGGCAGCTGGGCGGCACGCGACCGTACATCAGGTGACATATCCGAACTCGCGGGCTACGCGAGATTCCGTGAAGCGATGGGCAAGGCCGAACAGACCCGGCCGACGGCGGACGCGCACTGGAAGAAGGACACGGTCGACACCGTCTGAGGCGCGCCCCACGTAAGGACCGGCCCCGTACGGACCGGCCCCGGGGGCCGCGCGCGAGGGCCGTCCCGTACTGTCGATCCATGCCACGCCGCACTGCGACGATGCTCGCTTCCACCCTCATGCTCTTCGCCCTGCTCTGCGCAGGGGTGTTCATGAAGGTCCCGTACTCCGAGATGAGTCCGGGACCGACCGTGAACACGCTCGGGGACTCGCACGGCGAGCCCGTCCTGAACATCTCGGGGCACAAGACGTACCCGACCACCGGGCACCTGAACATGACGACGGTCCGCGTCACCGGCGCGGACTACGACATGAACCTGCTCGAGGCGGTCTACGGCTGGGCGGCCGGCGACAACATCGTCGTCCCGCACGAGAACCTGTACCCGGACGGCAAGACGGACCAGGAGTCCACGCAGGAGAACGCCGAGGAGTTCAGCCAGTCGCAGGAGAGCGCCAAGGTGGCCGCCCTCAAGCAGATCGGCATCCCGGTCGCTTCCCGCGTGGTCGTCTCCTCGGTGGTCAAGGGCAGCCCCTCCGAGGGCAAGCTGCACGCCGGTGACGTGATCAAGAGCGTGGACGGCGCGCCCGTCACGGCCCCCGAGGACGTGGCCAAGCTCGTCACCAAGCACAAGCCCGGGGAGCCGGTCGAGTTCCTCATCGTGCCCACGGCGGAAGCCGCCGAGGCCGAGAAGGCGAACCGCGAGCCCACCGCCACCACGAAGATCACGGTCGTCGCGGGCAAGGCGGGCCCCGAGGGCCGTGCCGTCGTCGGCATCCGGGCCGGTACCGACCACACCTTCCCGTTCACGATCGACATCAAGCTCGCCGACGTCGGCGGCCCGAGCGCGGGCCTGATGTTCTCGCTGGGCATCGTCGACAAGCTCACCCCGGAGAACCTGACCGGCGGCAAGTTCATCGCCGGCACCGGAACCATCGACGACGCGGGCAAGGTCGGCCCGATCGGCGGCATCCAGATGAAGACCATCGGCGCCCGGCAGGCCGGCGCCGAGTACTTCCTGACGCCCGCCGACAACTGTGCCTCCGCCCTGACCAACGTGCCCGACGGGCTGAAGCTGGTGAAGGTCGCCACCATCGACGACGCGGTGAAGGCGCTGCAGAAGATCAGCAAGGGGGACACGGCCGGGCTGCCGCAGTGCACCAAGCCCTGACCGTGTCCGGGCGGCCCGCACCGGGCCGCCCACCTGCCGATCCGGAAACGACGGCCTAGTCGAGGAAGGTCGCGGCCAGTGCCTCGGCGAGCCCGGGGACCAGGGTCGCGCCCGTGAGCACCTCGTTGGACGAGTCCTTCTCGCGCAGCCGTACGGCGGACTCGCGCGAGCCGTCGCGCAGGACGCCCACGGTCAGCCGCACCTCCTGGCGCTCCGGGTGACCGGCGACCCACTTGGCGAGCTGCTTGTCGGTGAGCCCCTCCGGTACGGAGGACTCCGCCGACGGCGGCAGCATCAGCCGCTCCACGGTCAGCGCGCAGCCGAGGATCGACGGGGGCCAGGCGATGGTTCCCAGGAACTTGTCGAGCGGGGTCCCGGCCGGGACCTCGTCCTGCTCGATCGGGGTGAGCTGGTTCTTGCCGGTGTCGTCCTGGTCGAGGCCGAGCTGGCGGGCGACTCCCGGGGCCTCCTTGCGCAGCCTGGCCGTGTCGACCAGGGCGAAGAGCCGGGCGGGCTTGTCCCAGCCGAGGGTGGAGGCGTACTCGTCGATCTCGAGGACGGCACGGGTCAGCGGGGTGGCGGCCATCGGAGTGCCGGGGGACGGCGAAAGGTTGGACATGGGCAACATCCTGCCTCCTTTCCACCGGATACCGGGAACTGACTAAAGCCCCAGTAAGTTGCATGAGAGGGCCCTACGATCGGGGGCCCATGCTTTGAAGAAATTTCAGCATCAATTACACACAGCGACTTTCGAGGTGCGCACCTTGGCTTTCCAGATGCCGGACCGCGGCGGAGGCCCTTCCGGGCCACGGATGAGAGTCGGCCGCCCGTCCCGGCGCGCCCGGACTCTTCTGATGACTTTGGGCGTCCTGGCCGTCCTGGCCATGGCGTTCATCATGTTCGCGGGCTTCTGGACGGACTGGCTCTGGTTCCGCTCCGTGAAGTACTCCACCGTCTTCACCACCACGCTGTGGACCAAGGTCGGCCTCTTCGCCGTCTTCGGCCTGCTGATGGCCGGTGCCGTCGGGCTGAACGTCTGGCTGGCCCACCGGCTGCGCCCGCCGCTCAGCGCGATGTCGATGGAGCAGCAGAGCCTCGACCGGTACCGGATGAGCGTCGCGCCGTACCGCGTGTGGCTGCTGCTGGGCATCTCGGCGCTCGTCGGACTGATCGCGGGCGCCTCGGCGGCCGGCCAGTGGAAGACCTGGCTGATGTACGTGAACGGGGTGTCCTTCGGACAGAAGGACCCCCAGTTCAACCTGGACGTGTCGTTCTACACCTTCGACCTGCCCTGGTACCGCTTCCTGCTCGGCTTCGGCTTCGCCGCCGTCGTGCTCTCGGTGATCGCCGCGGCCGTCGTGCACTACCTCTACGGCGGACTGCGCGTCACGAGCCCGGGTGCGCGGGCCACCGCCGCGGCGACCGGGCACCTGTCGGTGCTGCTCGGCCTCTTCGTCACGCTCAAGGCGGTCGCCTACTGGCTCGACCGGTACGGCCTCGCGGTGAAGTCCAGCGACTTCAAGGCCGCGGACAACTGGACCGGCCTGCGCTACGTCGACGCCAACGCCTACCTCCCGGCCAAGACGATCCTGGTCGCCATCGCGGCGATCTGCGCGCTGCTCTTCTTCGCGACGCTCTGGCGCCGCACCTGGCAGCTGCCCGTCATCGGCTTCGGCCTGATGGTGCTCTCGGCGATCCTGATCGGCGGGCTGTATCCGGCGATCGTGCAGAAGTTCCAGGTCCAGCCGAACGAGCAGGCCAAGGAATCCCCGTACGTCGAGAAGAACATCAAGGCGACGCGCGACGCCTACGGGGTCGCCGACGCGGAGGTCTCGGACTACGCGGGCGTCCCGGCCGAGGGGACCGACAAGCAGCAGCTGCGCAAGGCGGCCGACACGACCGCCAGCATCCGGCTCCTCGACCCGAACATCGTCTCCCCGGCCTTCCAGCAGCTCCAGCAGGTCAAGGGCTACTACGCGTTCCCGTCCACGCTCGCCGTGGACCGGTACAACGGCCAGGACACGGTCATCGGTCTGCGCGAGCTGAACATCGGCGGCATCCCGAAGAACAACTGGATCAACGACCACTTCAAGTACACGCACGGCTACGGCGTGGTCGCGGCCAAGGGCACCACCGTCGGTGACCAGGGCGCCCCCGACTTCACCCAGTCCGACCTGCCCTCCAAGGGGATGTTCGGCACGGACTTCGAGCAGCGCGTCTACTACGGCGAGCAGACGAAGCAGTACTCGATCGTCGGCGGACCGCAGAAGGAGCTCGACTACTCGGACGACCTCAAGGGCGAGAAGGAGACGAGCTACAAGGGCGACTCCGGCGTCAATCTCGACAACCCGGTCAACCGTGCCGCGTACGCGCTCGCCTTCAGCGAGCCGCAGATCCTGTACTCGGGAGCCATCGGCGAGGGCTCGCGGATCCTGTACAACCGCACGCCCAAGGAGCGCGTCGAGGCAGTCGCTCCGTGGCTGACCATCGACGGAGCCCCGTACCCGGCGGTCATCGACGGCCGGATCAAGTGGATCGTCGACGCGTACACCACGACCAACGGCTACCCCTACGCCTCGCGCACCACGCTGGGCGAGAGCACCCACGACTCGCTGACCAACAACCAGCGCGCGGTGGTGGCCCAGGAGAACCAGGTCAACTACATCCGCAACTCGGTGAAGGCCACCGTGGACGCCTACGACGGCACGGTCAGCCTGTACCAGTGGGACACCCAGGACCCGGTCCTCAAGACCTGGATGAAGGCGTTCCCCGGCACGGTCAAGGCCAAGAGCGAGATCTCCAAGACGCTCATGGACCACATCCGCTACCCGCAGGACCTCTTCAAGGTCCAGCGCGAGCTGCTGACCCGGTACCACGTCACCGACCCGCAGACCTTCCTCAGCGGCAGCGAGGCCTGGGCCGTCCCGGACGACCCGACGAACAAGCCCGGTACGGCGGTTCCGCCGTACTACCTGTCGATGAAGATGCCGGGCCAGAAGGAGAAGGACCAGGTCTTCTCGCTCACCACGACGCTCACGCCGAACGAGCGGGACAACCTGAGCGCCTTCATGGCGGTCAACGCCGATCCGAGCACCCCGGACTACGGCAAGATCAGAATCCTGAAGCTGCCGACCAGCAAGCCGGTCGACGGCCCCAAGCAGGTGCAGAGCAAGTTCCAGTCGGAGCCGAAGATCGCCGAGTCCATCCGCCTGCTGCGCGGTGGCGACTCCGAGGTCGAGTACGGCAACCTGCTCGCGGTGCCGCTCGACGGCGGCATGCTCTACGCGGAGCCGGTGTACGTCCGCAGCTCCGGGCTGAAGTACCCGCTGCTGCGCAAGGTGCTCGTGACCTACGGCGGCCAGACCGCCTTCGAGGACACGCTGGAGAAGGCGTTGAACGTGGTGTTCGGGGCCGAGGCTCCGACCACGCCGGTCAACCCGACCAATCCGACGACCCCGCCCGGTGACGGCACCACCACGCCGCCGGTCAACCAGGACCCGACGGTCAAGGCTGCTCTCGGCGACGCGCAGAAGGCGCTCGAGGAGGCCGACAAGGCGCTGAAGGCCGGCGACTGGACGGCGTACGGCAAGGCCCAGGGCGACCTGCAGGCCGCGCTGAAGCGGGCGATCGACGCGGAGGCGAAGCTGAAGGCGCCCACCCCGCCGACCGGATAGCGGTCAAGGCTCCACCCCGCGTCGTGCTACTGTGGTTTTACCGACGCGGGGTGGAGCAGCTCGGTAGCTCGCTGGGCTCATAACCCAGAGGTCGCAGGTTCAAATCCTGTCCCCGCTACTGAAGACGAAGGCCCGGATCCGATGGATCCGGGCCTTCGTCATGCCCGGGGTGGATGTACGACGGGGCGTGTGGTGAACACGTGGCGGACACGGGGTCGCTGGGGTGGGTGAGTTGGGGTCCGAGCGTGTTTGACTTATCTCTCTGTGGGCATGTCGACAAAACGCTGTAGTGACCTCACGGGCTGCGACATACCAGGTGTACGCGGGTAGCAGGTGATGCGACGATGGGATTTATGGGGGACAGGTCAACTCTGCTGGAGACAGGGCGGTTTGTGAGGGCGGAAGCCGAATCGGGTGCGGAGTCCGATGGGGCGGCTCAGGCTGTTGACGCGAGGACTGCGATGACCACGCAGACACCGCGGACCACGGCGGCCGCGGCTGCCGCGCCGATCACGCCTGCCCTGCCGATCACACGGCAGGTTCCGGCCGACGACGTCTTCGACGACGAGGCCTTCGCGCTGACCGACGCCGCCAGCGACGCCGAGCTGGAGGCCCGCCACCGGGTCGCCGCCGACAAGGGGGACCCGGGCGCGATGAGCGTGCTCGGGGCGCTCCTGCTGCGCCGCGGCGACCTGACCGGAGCCGAGCCGTACCTGCGCGGGGCCACCGCGGAAGGCGACCGCGCGGCCGCCAACAACCTCGGCGTGCTCCTGCACCAGCGCGGCTACCCCGAAGAGGCCGCCGGCTGGTGGCGCGTGGCCGCCGTGGCCGGATCCGCTCCGGCCGCACACGCCCTGGGCCGCCACTACCGCGAGCGCGGGGACGAGCCCGCGGCCGAGTACTGGATGCGCCAGGCAGCGGAATCCGGCCACGCCCTCGGTGCGTACGGACTCGCGGACCTGCTGGAGCACCGCGGGGACAAGGGCGTCGAGCGGTGGTTCCGCGCCGCGGCGGAGCAGGGGCACCGCGAGGCCGCGTACCGGCTGGCCCGACACCTGAGGAAGGGCGACCCGGCCGAGGCCGAGCAGTGGTACCGGCAGGCCGCCGCGCGCGGCCACCGGCGCGCGGGGCTCCACCTGGGCACCCTGCTGGAGGCGCGCGGCGAGCTCAAGGAGGCCGGGCGCTGGTACCTGACCTCCGCCAAGCAGGGCGAGCCGCGGGCCGCGTGCGCGCTCGGCTTCCTGCTGCGCGACGCCGGAGACGAGGAGAACGCGGCGACCTGGTGGCTGCGGGCCGCCCAGGACGGCGACGGCAACGCGGCGAACGCACTGGGCGCGCTGCACGCCGCCCGGGGCGAGACCCAGACCGCGGAGAAGTGGTACCGGGCCGCGATGGACGCGGGCGACCAGAACGGCGCGTACAACCTCGCGCTGCTGTGCGCCGCGCAGGAGCGGACCGCGCAGGCGGAGCAGTGGTACCGGCGCGCGGCCTACGCGGGACACCGCGAGGCGGCCAACGCGCTGGCCATCCTGCTGCTCCAGGGCGGGGACGCGGCGGGCGCGGAGCCGTGGTTCTCCAAGGCGGCCGAGGCGGGCAGCGTGGACGCCGCCTTCAACCTCGGGATCCTGTTCGCCAGCCGGGACGAGGACCGCACGGCCCTGAAGTGGTACGAGCGGGCCGCGTCGGCGGGACACACCGACGCCGCGCTCCAGGTCGGCATCGCGCTGGTCCGCGACGGCGAGGACCGGGCCGCGGAACGGCACCTGCGCTGCGCGGCGGGCGGCGGCAGCGCGGAGGCCTGCTTCCGGCTGGCCGCACTGCTGGAATCGCTGGCTCCGCCGCCGGAGCCGGTGGCGCTGGGCGAGCCGGTCGGCGGAGCCGCGCGGACCGAGAGCGAGGAGTGGTACGAGCGGGCGGCGGAGCTGGGGCACCGGCGCGCCCAGGTCCGGGTCGGCATGCTGGCCGCCGCCCGGGGCGAGCTGGGCGCCGCCGCGCGCTGGTACCGGGAGGCGGCGGAGGCCGGCTCCCGCAACGGGGCCTTCAACCTGGGGCTGTTGCTGGCGCGCGAGGGCAACGAGCCGGAGGCGGCGCTGTGGTGGACCCGCGCCGCGGTGGCCGGCCACGGCCGGGCCGCGCTGCGGCTGGGCCTGCTCGCGGCCCGGCAGGGTGATCTGACGGAGGGGCAGAAGTGGTGCGTGCGGGCCATGGAGCTGGGCCCGGCGGAGGTCTCGGAGCGGGCGGCCCGACTGCGCGAAGCCCTGGCGGAGGAACTGTCCGCCTAGCTATCCGCGTAGACCCCCGCCCCGGTCCCGGCCCCTGCCTCCGCCCCGGGCCTCAGGCCCCGGCCGAGCCGGATCCGCCGGGGCCGTACGGGGCCTGCGTGTACAGCCAGGACGTGGCGCGCGGGTAGGCGTAGCGGAAGAAGAACGGCATCAAGAGGTCGTTCGCGCGGCGTTGGAGGGGGCCCGGGGTCTTGGCTCCGCGGTTGGCGGCGGCGGCCTTGGCCATGCGGGTGACGCGGGAGCGGCGCAGGCGGTCGTAGGCGGTCAGGGCCGAGGCGATCGAGGGGGCCGAGGCCACGCAGTCGGCCAGGGCCGCCGCGTCCTCCAGGGCCATGGAGGCCCCCTGCCCCGCGCCCACCGGGTGGGCCGCGTCGCCGATCAGGACCGTGCGGGCGTCGTGCCAGACGGGCACCTCGGCCAGCTTGTGCATCAGCGTCGGCCGCTCGAACCCCGTGGCGGCGGCCAGCAGGGCCGCGGGCGCACCGGAGGTCGCGTACAGCTCGCGCAGCAGCGGCAGGTCCACCTCCGCCAGGTCGGGCGGCTGCGGCGAGGCCACCTGGGCCGACCACCAGATCGTGCCGTCCGGAGCCGGGATCCAGGCGAAGGCGCCTTTTCGGGCGACCATCATGTGGAAGGCGTCCCCGGTCGGGAGGGCGTCCCCGGTCGGGAGGGCGCGCCCGGTCGGGAGGGCGGGGCTCCGGGAGCCGCCGACCCTCCCCGAGACGCTGTACAGGCCCGCGTACTCGGGGTGCGGGGCCCCGGGGTCGAGGGCCGCGCGGGTGGCCGACCAGAGCCCGTCCGCGGCCACCACCAGGTCCGCGTCCACGGAGTCCGCCGTCATCCGGCGGCCCGTCTCGATGCGGACCCCCGCCCGGAGCGCCTCGGCCCGCAGAACCTCCACCAGCCGGCTCCGCCGCAGGGTCGTGCTGTGCAGGGCCTCCGAGGCGGGGCGGCCGCGGGGGACCCGGCCGAGGAGTTTGCCGGAGGCCGACCACAGGCACTGGTCCGGGACCGGGAATCCGGCCGCCTGGACCTGGGCGAGGAGTCCCAGCTCCTCCAGCACGCGCAGGCCGTTGACCGCCAGGCTCAGGAACGAGCCCACCGGCCCGGCCGGGTCCTCGTACGCCTCGTAGACCGTGACCTCGGCGCCCGTGCGGCGGCGCAGCGCGATCGCGCCGGCCGTTCCGGCCACGCCGCCCCCGATGACCGCTGCCCGCAGGGCTCCACCGCTGTCGCTGTCGCTGCCGTTCACGTTTCGGCTCATGGACCGGTCCTCCGACTGAATCAACATTCACTGAATCTGTATTCAGTGAAACCGGGTTCAGTATGCTGAGGGCTCCGAGGCGGCGTCAAGAGGAGAAGAGGCAGGGCGTGGGAGTGCGCAAGGAGCGGGCGGCCGGGACCGGGGCGGCGCTCAAGGAGGCCGCGCGGGCGCTCTTCCTGGAGCGCGGCTACGCGCAGACGAAGATCACCGACATCACCAAGGCGGCCGGCCGCTCCACCGGGTCCTTCTACGAGCACTTCGCCGGCAAGGACGAGCTGCTGCAGGCGCTGCTGGCCGACATGGGGGACCAGGTCGACACGGAGATCGGGGCCGGCGCGGGACATCCCCGCGAGCACGACCTCGCCGACCGCGCGCAGCTGCGTACGCACGTCGCGGTCACCTGGAACGCCTTCCGGGAGCACCTGCCCGTGGTCGTGGCCCTGCTCCAGCGGTCGATGACCGAGCCGCCCGCCGAGGGCGGGGCGTGGGAACGGCTCACGCGGGAGACCGGGCCGCTGCGGGAGCACCTGGAGTACATGCGCGAGCGCGGGCGCAGGCTCCCCGGGGATCCGCTGCTGGTGGCCGCCGCCATGGGGGGCATGATCTCGACGCTCGGGTACGCCGCGATGACGGCCGGGGTCGAGCTCGACGACGACGAGGTGGTCGACACCCTCACCGAGCTGCTCCTGCACGGCCTGAGCGGGCCCGGCGAACCGCCCCGTTAACCGATTTGCATCTGCCGGGTGGCGTCCCGTAAAGTCAGGTTTACCGACGCGGGGTGGAGCAGCTCGGTAGCTCGCTGGGCTCATAACCCAGAGGTCGCAGGTTCAAATCCTGTCCCCGCTACTGAAGGCTCGAAGGCCCGGATCCCATGGATCCGGGCCTTCAGTCGTTTCCGGTTGCCAAGGCAGCAAAAAGGCCGGGGGCTCGATGAGCCCCCGGCCTTTCGGGTTCTACGCCGCCGCGCAGTTCGGGCAGACCCCGCGGTACGTCACCTCGACCGCCGACACCACGAAGCCGAAGCGCTCCGTGTCCGGCAGGTCGGCCAGCGGGTTGCCCGCCGGGTGGACGTCGCGGATCGCGCCGCACTGGGCGCACACCAGGTGCTGGTGGGGGCGGTGGGCGTTCGGGTCGTACCGCTTGGCGCGCCGGTCCGTGGAAACCTCCAGGACCTCGCCAAGGGTCACGAGCTCGCCCAGGGTGTTGTAGACGGTGGCGCGGGAGATCTCCGGCAGCCTGGCCACCGCGCGTGCGTGCACCTCGTCGGCCGTCAGGTGAACGTGGTCACCGTCGAGCACCTCGGCCACGACACGCCGCTGAGCGGTCATGCGCCATCCGCGTCCGCGAAGTCGTTCCAGCAGGTCACTCATAGACGCCAGCCTAACAGCGAGGGGATTCGGTGTAACTCCCGAATCTGTGTCGACTTGGATGCTTACTTGACTTAGACAAAGTCCATCGTAGGATCGGTTACGTTAGGGCGCAGGACAGGTTTGCAGCAAATTTACGCAGGAGGCGCATAGTGACGACGCAGGGACCGCTCACCACGGAAGCAGGGGCTCCGGTCGCTGACAACCAGAACAGCGAGACCGCCGGCATCGGCGGACCCGTTCTGGTCCAGGACCAGCTGCTGCTGGAGAAGCTCGCGCACTTCAACCGTGAGCGCATCCCGGAGCGCGTCGTCCACGCCCGCGGCGCCGGTGCGTACGGCACCTTCACGCTCACCCGTGACGTCTCGCAGTGGACCCGGGCGAAGTTCCTGTCCGAGGTCGGCAAGGAGACCGAGACCTTCCTGCGCTTCTCCACCGTCGCGGGCAACCTCGGCTCCGCCGACGCCGTGCGCGACCCCCGCGGCTGGGCGCTGAAGTTCTACACCGAAGAGGGCAACTACGACCTCGTCGGCAACAACACCCCGGTGTTCTTCATCAAGGACGCCATCAAGTTCCCCGACTTCATCCACACCCAGAAGCGCGACCCGTACACGGGCTCGCAGGAGGCGGACAACGTCTGGGACTTCTGGGGTCTGTCGCCCGAGTCCACCCACCAGGTGACCTGGCTCTTCGGTGACCGCGGCATCCCGGCGACCTACCGCCACATGAACGGCTACGGCTCGCACACGTTCCAGTGGAACAACGAGGCCGGCGAGGTCTTCTGGGTCAAGTACCACTTCAAGACCGACCAGGGCATCAAGAACCTCACCCAGGCCGAGGCCAACCAGCTCGCCGGTGAGGACCCCGACTCGCACCAGCGCGACCTGCGCGAGTCCATCGAGCGCGGCGAGTTCCCGTCCTGGACCGTCCAGGTCCAGATCATGCCGGCGGCCGAGGCGGCCGAGTACCGCTTCAACCCGTTCGACCTCACCAAGGTGTGGCCGCACGAGGACTACCCGCCGATCGAGATCGGCAAGCTGGAGCTCAACCGCAACCCGGAGAACGTCTTCGCCGAGGTCGAGCAGTCGATCTTCTCCCCGGCGCACTTCGTCCCCGGCATCGGTCCGTCCCCGGACAAGATGCTCCAGGGCCGTCTCTTCGGCTACGGCGACGCCCACCGCTACCGCGTCGGCATCAACGCCGACCACCTGCCGGTGAACCGTCCGCACGCCACCGAGGCGCGCACCAACTCCCGTGACGGCTACCTCTACGACGGCCGCCACGCGGGCGCGAAGAACTACGAGCCCAACAGCTTCGGCGGCCCGCACCAGACGGACCGTCCGCTGTGGGTCTCCTCCGCCGTCACCGGTGGCACGGGCAACCACGCCGCGCCCTCGCACTCCGAGGACACGGACTTCGTCCAGGCGGGCAACCTCTACCGCCTGTACTCGGAGGACGAGAAGGCCCGTCTGATCGAGAACCTCTCCGGCTTCATCGCCAAGGTCTCCCGTGACGACATCGTCGAGCGCGCGATCAACAACTTCCGCCAGGCGGACGGCGACTTCGGCAAGCGTCTGGAAGCCGCGGTCCAGGCCCTCCGCGGCTAGTTTTGACCGCTTGTCGTTGCAGGCCGACGGGCCGGTGCCCCCGAAAAGGGGCGCCGGCCCGTCGGCCGTTCGCGTCTCCTAGGCGGGTACGGCGCTGCGTCGGGCCGGCGCCCAGCAGCGGATGACGTCCTTCACGGACACGATGCCCACGGGCCCGCCGTGCTCCAGCACGATCAGATGCCGGAAGCCGCCGTGCGCCATCGCCTCGGCGGCTTCCTGCACGCTGGCGTCCGGGGTGCAGAACACCACGTTGTTGGTGGTGTGGGCGCCCACGAACTCCCGGTCGGGATCGTGTCCCGCGCCGAGTGAGTTGAGGATGTCGCGCTCGGTCAGGATGCCGATGCCGCTGTGCTCGGGATCGAGGACGACGGCCGCGCCGACGCGCCGGCCGGACATCAGGCAGGCCGCCTGACGCAGGGTGTGAGTGGGTCCGAGGGTGAGGATCACGGTACTCATGGCGTCACGGACGAACATGAAGAGAGCCACCTCCTGGTGAGTCCCTCCGCTTGGGTGGGGTGCGCCGTGGAAGCCCGCACTTAGAGAAGGCCTTCACAAGCGCACAAGCGGAGGAGTCCCAGATTCCCATGGACACGGAGTGTCATCAAGAGGGCGCGCTACGGAATCAGTCGCGCGGGCGAAGGAGGTCCAGCATCTCCTCGTGCAGCAGCCCGTTCGAGGCCGCCGCGTTCCCGCCGTGTACGCCGTCCACCCCGTCCAGGGCGGTGAAGCGGCCGCCGGCCTCCTCGACCACGACGGCCAGGGCCGCCATGTCCCACAGGTTCAGCTCCGGCTCGGCGCACAGGTCGAGGGAGCCCTCGGCGACCATCATGTACGGCCAGAAATCGCCGTAGCCGCGGGTGCGCCAGCACGCGCGGGTCAGCTCCAGGAAGCCGGGGAGCCGCCCCTGCTCCTCCCAGCCGCTCAGCGAGGAGTAGGCGAACGAGGCGTCACCCAGGGTGGCCACCTTCGAGACGCCGAGCGCCGTGGTCCCGCCCAGTGCGCCCCCCGCGTACGCGCCCAGGCCGCGCGCCGCCCACCAGCGGCGGCCGAGGGCCGGAGCGGAGACCACGCCGACGACGGGACGGAAGACCCCGTCGGCGCCCTCCTCCATGAGGGAGATCAGCGTGGCCCAGACCGGGACGCCGCGCACGTAGTTCTTCGTACCGTCGATCGGGTCCACGACCCAGCGGCGCGGGCCCTCGCCCTTGAGGCCGTACTCCTCGCCCAGGATGGCGTCGGAGGGCCGCGCGGCCGCGATCCCGGCGCGGATGATCTCCTCGGTGGCGGTGTCGGCCTCGCTCACCGGGGTCATGTCGGGCTTCGTCTCGACCTTCAGGTCGAGGGCGCGGAACCGCTCCATCGTGGCGGCGTCCGCCGCGTCGGCGAGTTCGAGGGCAAGGCGCAGGTCATCGTCATACTCGGGCATGCCCGAACAGTACCGACGTGGCCGGAACCGGGCGAGCGGCGTCCACGGGAGCACCCCGGGCGTCCCACTGCACCCTTGACAGTTCCTGTCGGTCCGTCAACTCTGACTCTGACGGAGACGTCAAAGGGGGAGCAATGGTGCCGACGGCCCGGGAGTCCTTGCTGGAAGCGGCGGGAGCGGCGCTCTCCGCGCGCCCCTGGCCTGCCGTGCGGATGGTCGACGTGGCGGCCGTGGCCGGGGTGTCCCGGCAGACCCTCTACAACGAGTTCGCGGGCAAGACGGGCCTGGGCCACGCCCTGGTCCGGCGCGACGCCGCCTGGTACCTCGACGGGGTGGACCGGGCCCTGGCCTCCCCGAGGCCCTGCGCCGCCCGTCTCGCGGAGGTCGCGGAGTGGACCGTGACGGCCTCGCACGCGCGTCCCCTCGTACGGGCCCTGCTGACGGGCTGCTGGAACGGGAACTTACCCGTGCCGGCCGGCCGCGGGGTCCGGCCGGGGCTGCCGGCGCTCGGGCCCGCCGAACTGCTCCGCTCCGTGCGCGAGCGGGCCGACGCCGCCTTCGCCCCGGCGGAGTCCGAATGGGCGCAGCGCTGCGAGCTGGCCGTCCGGCTCGCGATGTCCTACCTGGTCGCCCCGGCCGAACCGCCGGGTCCGGGCTCCCTCGAACTGCTGCGGCTGTTCAACGGGGCGGGCCGCGGCGCCGAGCAGGGCTTCAGTGGGTCGAGCCCGACAGCTGAAGGCCGATGACGCCGAGGATGACCAGCGAGATCGAGACGAGTTTGAGGGTGGAGACCAGGTCGCCGAGGAAGACCATGCCGTAGATGGCGGTCCCGGCGGCCCCGATGCCCGTCCACACCGCGTACGCCGGACCCACGTCCAGCTTCTTCAGGGCCAGCGTCAGCAGGCCGAAGCTGCCGAGCGCGAAGCACGCGAAGGCGATGGTCGGCCACAGCCGGGTGAATCCGTGCGACAGCTTGAGGCAGACCGCGAAGCCCGTTTCCAGGATTCCGGCGACCACGACCAACAGCCACGCCATGGCGCATGCCTCCCCGCGTCACGTGGCGCGCCCGCGGCCTCGGCCGCCACGCCACTCGATGCGATTATGCATTGACCGGATTTGTCGCACGGCAAACCCCGCCGGGCCGATCAGTCGCCCTCGCGCCGCTCCCGGGTCTGCAGCAGCCGTCGCAGCGAGTACAGCCGTGCCGGGTCCGCGTGACCGTCCTCCACCCACTTGTCGAGCGCGCAGTCCTGCTCGTCGTGGCTGCACGCGCGCGGACACCCCTCCGTCCCGGGCACCAGCTCCGGGAAGGCCAGGATCACCCGGGACGGGTCCACGTGGTGCAGGCCGAACGAGCGCACGCCCGGGGTGTCGATGACCCAGCCGTCGGCGCCCGGCAGCGGCAGCGCCAGCGCCGAGGTGGTGGTGTGCCGGCCCCGGCCGGTCACCGAGTTCACCACTCCGGTGGCGCGCTGGCGGCCCTCGGCGACCAGCGAGTTCACCAGCGTGGTCTTGCCCACGCCCGAATGGCCGACGAAGGCGGTGATCCGGCCGTTGAGGTGCTCGCGCACCCGCTCGGCCGCGTCGCCCGTCGCCAGCTCGTCCCGGTTGGTGACCACGTAGTTCAGGCCGAAGGTCGAGTAGATCTCCAGGATCTTGTCGGCCGAGGTCAGGTCGGACTTGGTGAGCACCAGCAGGGGCTCCAGACCGGCGTCGTACGCGGCCACCAGGCAGCGGTCGATCATCCGGGGCCGCGGCTCCGGATCGGCCAGCGCCGTGACGATGGCCAGCTGGTCCGCGTTGGCGACGACCACCCGCTCGTACGGGTCGTCGTCGTCGGCCGTGCGCCGCAGGACGGACTTGCGCTCCTCGATCCGCACGATGCGGGCCAGGGTGTCCTTCTTGCCGGACAGGTCACCGACGATCCAGACCCGGTCGCCGACCACCGCCGCCTTGCGGCCCAGCTCGCGGGCCTTCATGGCGTGCACCGGGCGGTCCTCGACCAGGCAGGTGAGCCGGCCCCGGTCGACGGTCAGGACGAAGCCCTCGGCCGCGTCCTCGTGCTTGGGGCGGATGGTCGTACGGGGCCGGTTGCCCTTGGGGTTGGGCCGCTGGCGGATGTCGTCCTCGTCGGTGTTCTTGCCGTACCTGCGCATGGCGGGCCCTACGCTCCCGCTCCCGAAGGTTCCTGGCCGAGCATGTCGGCCCACATCTTGGGGAAGTCCGGCAGGGTCTTCGCGGTCGTCGCCACGTTCTCGATGAGCACGTCCGGCACCGCCAGGCCGATGATCGCGCCCGCGGTGGCCATCCGGTGGTCGTCGTACGTGTGGAACGTGCCGCCGCGCAGCGGGCGCGGCCGGATCCGCAGACCGTCCCCGGTCTCCGTGACGTCGCCGCCCAGCCCGTTGATCTCCTTGGTCAGCGCCGCCAGCCGGTCCGTCTCGTGCATCCGCAGGTGCGCCACTCCGCGCAGCACCGACTCGGAGTCCGCCAGCGCGGCGACCGCCGCGATGCCCGGGGTCAGCTCGCCGACCTCGCTCAGGTCCACGTCGATGCCGTGGATCTTGCCGGTGCCGGTGAAGACCAGGCCCGCGTCGGTCAGCTCGCAGGAGCCGCCCATGTCGGTGAAGATCCGGCGCAGCGCGTCACCGGGCTGCGTGGTGCGGCGCGGCCAGTCGCGGATGGTGACCGTACCGCCCGTGATCAGGGCCGCCGCCAGGAACGGCTGGGCGTTGGAGAGGTCGGGCTCGACGATCAGGTCGCGGCCGAGCAGGGCGCCGGGGGCCACCCGCCAGACGTTCTTCTCGCCGCCGGACTCGGGGGTGTCCACCTGGACGCCCGCCGCGCGCAGCATCTCCACCGTCATCCGGATGTGCGGCATGGACGGCAGGTTGGTGCCCACGTGCCGGACCTCGACGCCCTGGTTGAAGCGCGGGGCGGAGAGCAGCAGCGCGGAGACGAACTGCGAGGAGTTGCTCGCGTCGATCTCGACGGTGCCGCCCTCCAGGGCCCCACCGCCCTGGACGGTCAGCGGCAGCGCGCCGCGGCCGTCGTCGTCGATGCGGGCGCCGAGCGTGCGCAGGGCGGTGATGACCTGGCCGAGGGGGCGCTCGTAGGAGCGCGGGTCGCCGTCGAAGCGGATGTCGCCGGTGGCGAGGGTGGCGACGGGCGGCAGGAAGCGCATGACGGTGCCCGCGTTGCCGACGTCCACGGTGGCCGGGCCGTGCAGGGCGGCCGGGATGATCCGCCAGGCCTCGCCGCTGTCGCCCTCGCCGGCGGAGCTGGAGGAGACGGTCTCCTCGATACCCACGCCCAGCGCGCGCAGGGCGTCGGACATCAGCTGGGAGTCGCGCGAGCGCAGCGGGCGGCGGACCCAGCCCGGCTCGGAGGCCAGCGCCGCGAGCACCAGGGCGCGGTTGGTGACCGACTTGGACCCGGGCACGGTGACGGTGGCCTGGACGGCTGAGTCGGCGGTCGGGGCGGGCCAGAGGGCGTGGAGCGCGGGGGTCTCGGTCATGCCCCCACTTTAGTGGCTTCCCATGGCAACAGATCTTGATCGCGAGGCCGTCTCGCGGGGCGGACGGCCCAGGGTGCGCAATCGGTCCCAGCGCAATCGGTCACAGCGCCAGCAGCCAGCGGCCGCCGCCGACGAGCGAGCAGAGCGCGACCACGTGGAAGAGGAGCAGCCACACCACCGGGTGCAGATGGGTGAGGCGGCCCAGCTGGTCCGCGTCCGAATCGGGGGCCCCGCCGTGCCTGCGCTTGGCCCCCAGCTCGAAGACCGGCCGGACCCCGCCCAGCAGCAGGAACCACACCACGGCGTAGGCGAAGACCGCCTGGACGTCGGCCGGGGCCAGCCAGGAGACCAGGACGAAGGTGGCGCCCGTCAGCACCACCGTCAGCAGCCCGTACGCGTTGCGGATCATCACCAGCATCGCCGCGAGCAGGGCGGTCGCCGCCCACAGCAGCAGCGTGATCCGGTGCGCGGAGAGCAGCGCCGCCCCGCCGAGGCCGAGCAGGGAGGGGGCCGTGTATCCGGCGGCGGCGGTGAGGATCATGCCGATGCCGGTGGGCCTGCCGCGGCTGACGGTGACCCCGCTGGTGTCCGAGTGCAGCCGGATCCCGTCCAGGCGCCGCCCGGTCAGCAGGGCGAGCAGCCCGTGGCCGCCCTCGTGCGCGATGGTGATCGCGTTGCGCGAGAGCCGCCAGAGCGGGCGCGGTCCCACGGCGGCCAGGGCCGCCAGTCCGCAAGCGATCACCAGCCACTGGCCGGGTGCGGTCTGTATGCCTGTGAGCCGGTCCCAGAGGCCGGCCGTGGTGCTGCTGAACATGAGGTGGCGGACTCCTTGCGGTGGCGATCGGGGGCCATGGCAGTGTGGCAGCCATGTGCGGAAGGTATGCAGCGAGCAGTGGGCCCGAGGACCTGGTGGAGGTCTTCGGGGTGGAGCGGTGGGAGCCCGAGGAGGCGTTGGCCGCCGACTGGAACGTGGCCCCGACGAAAGAGGTCCACGTGATCCTCGACCGTCCACTGAAAGACGCCGGGAGCCCGCGTCCGGTTCGCCAGATGAGGGTCCTGAAATGGGGACTCGTCCCGTCCTGGGCCCAGAACCCCGAGGGGGCGGCCCGGATGATCAACGCCCGCTCCGAGACCGTCGCAGAGAAGCCCTCCTTCCGCCGCCCCTTCGCGCAGCGCCGCTGCATCATCCCGGCGGACGGCTACTACGAGTGGGTCACCGCCCACGACGAGCGGCAGCTGGAGGTCGAGGGCAAGAAGAAGCGGGCCCGCAAACAGCCCTACTTCGTCCTGCCCGCCGACGGCACCGTCTTCGCCATGGCGGGGATCTACGAGTTCTGGCGCGACCGGACCCTGCCCGACGAGCACCCGCTCGCCTGGTGGGCCACCTGCTCGGTGCTCACCGCGGAGGCCGAGACCGGACCGCTGGCCGTGGCCCCGGCCGAGGGGCCGCGCTCGCTCGCCGAGATCCACCCCCGGATGCCGCTGATGCTCACCCCCGACCGGTGGGACGCCTGGCTGGACCCGGCGCGCACCGACACCGACGAGCTCCAGGCCCTGCTCGCCCCGCCGCCCGGCGGGCTGATGCGCGCCTACCCGGTGTCCACGGCCGTGAGCAACGTCCGCAACAACGGGCCCGAACTGCTGGAGGAGCTGGCCGCGCCGGAGGAGAGCACGCTCTTCTGAGGCGCCCCCGGGCAGGATGGGCCCATGAGCACGCGTACCGAGAGCGTCGAGACCCCGGCCGGCGAGGCCCGCATCACCTGGCACCCGGCCCCGGCGGGCGGCGCCCGCCTGGTGCTCGCGCTGGGCCACGGGGCCGGCGGCGGGATCGAGGCCCGGGACCTCCAGGCCCTGGCCGCCGCCCTGCCCGCCCACGGGATCACCGTGGCGCTGGTGGAACAGCCCTGGCGGGTCGCCGGGAAGAAGGTCGCCGCCGCGCCCAAGGTGCTGGACGAGGGCTGGCGCGCCCTGTGGCCCGCCCTCGCGAAGCCGGGGCTGCCCGTGGTCGCGGGCGGCCGCAGCGCCGGGGCCCGGGTGGCCTGCCGGACCGCCACCGAGCTCGGCGCCGCCGGGGTGCTGGCGCTGGCCTTCCCGCTGCACCCGCCGGGCCGGCCGGAGAAGTCCCGGGCCGAGGAGCTGCTGGGCGCCGGTGTGGCGACGCTGGTGCTCCAGGGCGGCCGCGACCCCTTCGGGCGTCCCGAGGAGTTCCCGGGGCGGGGCGCGCGCGAAGCCCCGTACGAACTGGTGGAAGTGGCCTTCGCAGACCACGGCTTCGCCGTGCCGAAGAAGGCAGGCTCGACCCAGGAGGAGGCCCTGGAGGTGATCACCGGGGCGGTGGCCGGGTGGCTCGGACGGCTCCCGGTCTGACATTGGCCCGAAACCGGCGCCCTGCGGGGAATGCGCCGCCCGGCCCTTCTGTTGTCCCGGATGTCGGAACGCACGGCAACGTCGCCAGGAGAGGAAGCGCATGACCCAGGTCATCAGCCACAACCGTCCGCAGGCCGCTGACCTGGACTGGACAGTGCTGCCCGCTCCCAAGCGCGGCAAGCTTCGGGCGGCGGACGACCGGGATGGTCGACTATTCTCCGATTCGAGCGGGTCCGCTTTCGGAGTCGCCACGCAGTCGGAGGAGGTGGGTCCTGTCGCCGGGACCGACGAAGGCCACGCGGAGGAGACGACCCCGGAGCGCAACGCGCGCTTCGAGAGGGACGCCCTCGGCTACCTCGACCAGATGTACTCGGCCGCGCTGCGCATGACGCGCAACCCGGCCGACGCCGAGGACCTGGTCCAGGAGACGTACGCGAAGGCATACGCGTCGTTCCACCAGTTCCGTGAGGGCACGAACCTGAAGGCGTGGCTGTACCGCATTCTGACCAACACCTTCATCAACTCCTACCGCAAGAAGCAGCGCGAACCGCAGCGCAGTGCGGCGGAGGAGATCGAGGACTGGCAGCTCGCGCGCGCCGAGTCCCACATGTCGACGGGACTGCGTTCCGCCGAGTCGCAGGCGCTCGATCACCTGCCCGATTCGGATGTGAAGGAAGCCCTCCAGGCCATTCCGGAGGAGTTCCGCATCGCGGTCTATCTCGCCGACGTAGAGGGCTTTGCGTACAAGGAGATCGCGGACATCATGGGTACACCCATCGGTACGGTCATGTCGCGACTGCACCGTGGACGCCGTCAACTCCGCGGAATGCTGGAGGACTATGCCCGCGAGCGCGGGCTCGTCCCGGCCGGCGCGGGAGAGTCGAACGACCTGAAAGGCTCGGGCTCATGAGCTGCGGAGATCCGCACGAGACGGACTGCTCTGAGGTCCTGGACCACCTTTATGAGTTCCTGGACCACGAGATGCCGGACAGCGACTGCACGAAGTTCGAGACGCACTTCGGCGAGTGCAATCCCTGCCTTGAGAAGTACGGCCTCGAACAGGCCGTGAAGAAGCTGGTCAAGCGCTGCTGCGGGTCCGACGACGTGCCGACCGATCTGCGGTCGAAGGTCATGGGACGGATCGAACTGATCCGTTCGGGGCAGGCAGTGCCGGACCACGACATCACGGCCGGTCCGGTCGCGCCCACCGCGTCCTCCGTCGCCGAGCCGATGCCGGGATCCGCGACGGGCTGAAATCGGGGCGGCCCGATTTCCGGCGTTCCCGCTGAGTAGTACCCGATTGAACGATCTCGAACAGCCGCCCCCGGAAGGGCACTTCCTTCACCCGAAGGTGGTAATCCGGGGGCGTCCGCATGGCGCAATGCGAAAATGTGGCCCACCTCGCTCCCGGCCCCACTTATTCTCCCCTTTCGGTACTGGTTTGATTCAGTACCTGGCTTGCACGGCTCAGGGGGAGGAGAGCGCCATGCGGGTACTTCCGCCGATGGCGCGCGCCTACATCGCGTGCGCGGTTCTCGCCGCCGCCGGGTGCGCCGCCCCGGCCCTCGTCGATTCCGCCACTCCGTGGCCCTCCGTCGCGCTGCTCGCCCTGCTCTACCTCGGCTGCGAACTCGTCAAGGTCTGCCCGTTCCTGGGCCCCCGGGTACCCGAAGGGCTCGGCTCCTTCTTCCCCGTGGTGCTGGCCGCCGTGTTCCTGCTGCCGCCCGCCGCCGCCGCGCTCGTCGCACTGCCCGGAGGGCTCGCCGGAACCGTGATGCAGCGGCCCGCCCGGGTACGCCGCGCCTGGCACGCCGCACAGCAGGCGATAGCCGCCTGGACCGCCGGATGGACCTACGGACTGCTCGGCGGACCCGAAGCCGTGGCCGGAGGCCCGCTGCGCGCGACCGGGCCACCGGGCGACACCACCGCCACCTGGATCGCCGACTTCCCCTACGTGATGTTCCCCGCCGCCGCCGCGGCCATCGCCTTCTGCCTGGTGCTCACCGCCCTCGACGGCGGCATCCTGGCCGCCGCCGAACGCCGGCCCGCCGCCACCGCCTGGCGCGGACTGCTCACCCGCTCCCTCGCCCCGCACTGCGTACACGGCCTCGCCGGACTGATGATGGCCGTCATGTGGCGCAGCCCCTACGGGCTCCCGGCCGCGCTGCTCGTCCTGCTGCCGATGTACATCTCCTGCTGGGTCTTCGCCCAGTACCACCGCGAACGCGCCGCCCACCAGGCCACCATCCGGGCCCTGGTCCAGGCCGTCGACATCAAGGACCGCTACACGCGCGGCCACAGCGAACGCGTCGGCCAGGCCTCCGCGATGATCGCCCGCGAACTGGGCATGGGCGAGGACCGCCTCGAAGTCGTCCGCATCGCCGGAATCCTGCACGACGTGGGCAAACTCGGAGTCCCCACCCGACTGTTGCGCAAGGACGGACCGCTGACCCCCGAGGAACGCCGCATCATCGAACTGCACCCCGAATACGGACACGAGATGGTGCGCGGCATCGGCTTCCTCGGTGAAGCCCGCTCCGCGATCCTGCACCACCACGAGCGGGTGGACGGCTCCGGCTACCCCTACGGACTGACCGGAGAACAGATCCCGGTGCTGGCCCGGGTGGTGGCGGTGGCCGACGCCTTCGACGCCATGACCTCGACCCGTTCGTACAGCCGGGCCCGCCCCGTACCCGTCGCGCTGGCCGAGCTCGAACGGTGCGCCGGGGCACAGTTCGACCCCGACATGGTCCGGGCGCTGGGCGACGCCATCGGCCGACAGGGCTGGCACCCGGTGGTCACCTCGGACGAGGACCTCCAGGTGATCCCGGCGAGCAGTCCGGGGCCGGACCCCGCACCCGCGGCGCCGTCGCCGCACCCCGCACCCGCGGCGCCGTCCTCGGACGGGGACCACGAGGACCAGGCGGGTCCCGTGCTCGCCGGGCTCCCCACCCAGACCAAAACCGCCTCGCCGCAGGCCCGGCCCGGCCAGGGCACGGACGGCGCCGACACCGGGGGTCCTCCGTCCGCCCCCGCAGCGGGAGCCACGGCGTGAGGGGCTGGGCCGTCTGGGCCGTGCGGGGGGCCGCCGGGCTGCTGACAGCCGCCGCACTCGCGCACACCCTGTGGAACGGCCTCGTCGAACCGGGCATCGCCCTCGCCTTCGGCACCCTGATCACCATCGGCGAACTCGCCCGCCGCGACCGCGGCGGAGCCGGCCGCCAGCAGCCCGCGCCGCTCGGCTCCGCCGGGGCCCTCGCCTACGCCCTGCTCGGACAGAACGCCGGCCAGACCACCCACCACGGGGTCCTGCAGATCGTCGCCGTCGTCGTCGCGGCCGCCCTCGTCGGGATCGTCCCGCACATCGCCCGGGGCGGCGGCCCCGCCCTGGACCACCTCGCCCGCCGGGTCCTCACCGTCACCTTCGCCGCCGTCTGCTTCCAGCCGCTCTACAACTCCGGCCGACTGGAGGACTGGGTCGGGCAGGGCCCGTACCTCGTCCTCTTCCTGCTCTTCCTGCTCGGCCTCACCGCCCTGTGCGACGCCGTGCTCGCCGCCGTCCTCTCCGGAGCCCGCACCGGCTGGCCCTACGGCCCGCTGCTCCGCGACGAGCTGCGCGCGCAGCTCGGCGTCGGCTCGGCGATCTGCGCCACCGGGGTGGTCATGGCCCTCGGCGTCGCCGTGGCGGGCCTGTGGGCGGTCCCCGTCTTCAGCGTGCCGCTGCTGCTGACACAGATGTCCTTCCACCGGATCACCGCGATCCGCACCACCTACCGCCAGACCATCACCTCCCTCGCCCGCGCCACCGAGATCGCCGGCTACACCCGCCCCGGCCACGCCCGCCGGGTCGCCGCGCTCAGCTGCGCCGTCGGCCGGGAGCTCGGGCTCTCGGAGCGGGAGCTCACGGTGCTGGAGTACGCCGCCCTCATGCACGACATCGGGCAGCTCTCCCTCGTCGACCCGGTCCCGGACGGGGCCACCGCCGAGCTGCCCGCCGCCGAGGCCCGCCGGATCGCCGGGCTGGGCGGGGAGGTGGCCCGCCAGACCGGGGTCCCGGCCGAGGTCGCCGTCGTCGTGGAGCGCCAGGCCGACCCGTACCGCGAGCAGCCCGTCGCCGCCCGGATCGTACGCACGGTCAACGCGTACGACGATCTGGTCGGCGGGGCCCGTCACCCGGGCGGCTCACTGGCGGCCCTGGAGCGGCTCAGGCTGGGCACCGGGCACGACTACCAGCCAGAGGTCGTCGAGTGTCTGGCCAGGGTGCTCGCCCGGGGCGGACGTGCCAGAGTCGTACCCGTCCCGCCTGGGTAACCCATGGGTAATGAGCGGCCGTCCGAGTGGGCATGGTTGGATGCCAGTAAGGGTGTCCCCAGCAAGACTGGTGTGTGGGAGTCCGCAAGGCTGCACCGTTGAATCGTCGGACCGGCAGGCGGGAATCGTGAGGATCTTCGGGAAGGTACGGCATAGGCCCTCCGCCTCGTGGCGGCAGGCCACCGACCGCGCGTTCACGCTGATCGGCGACGGGCGGTACGAGGACGCGGGCGCGCTCCTGACCAGAGCCGCGGACCTGGAGCCCTGGCTTTCGGAGTCCTGGTTCAACCTGGCGCTGCTCCACAAGTTCCGCCACGACTGGGAACAGGCCCGGACCGCCGGGCTGCGCGCCGTGGCCCTCCTCGACCGGGAGACCGGCGCCCCGGACTGGTGGAACGTGGGCATCGCCGCCACCGCGCTCCAGGACTGGCCGCTGGCCCGCCGCGCGTGGCAGGCGTACGGGCTGAAGGTGCCCGGGGACCCGCACGGCGCGGGCGGCGGCGGCCACGCCAACGGCGAACCGGTCGGCATGGAGCTCGGCAGCGCGGCCGTACGGCTCTCTCCCGAGGGCGAGGCCGAGGTGGTCTGGGGCCGCAGGCTGGACCCGGCCCGCATGGAGGTCCTGTCGATCCCGCTGCCCTCCTCGGGGCGGCGCTGGGGCGAGGTCGTCCTGCACGACGGGGTCCCGCACGGCGAGCGTGTCACCGCGGCCGGGCCCTCGTACCCGGTCTTCGACGAGATCGAGCTCTGGGCGCCCTCCCCGGTGCCCACCTGGGTGGTGCTGCTGGAGGCGGCCACCGAGGCCGACCGCAACGCCCTGGAGCAGCTGGCCTCCGACGCCGGCTTCGCCGCCGAGGACTGGTCCTCGTCGGTGCGGCTGCTGTGCCGCACCTGCTCGGAGAGCGCGATGCCGAGCGGCGAGGGCGACGGCGAGCACCTGGACCCGCACGACCACAGCGAACCGGGCCACCCCGGCCCCCTGGGCCACCGCACGACGGGCTCCGGCTCCCTGTGGGTCCCCGAGCGCGAATGCGGCATCGCGGCCCCGGCCGGCCTGGTGCGCGGACTGCTCGACGGATGGGTCGCGGACAGCCCGGACACCCGGGAGTGGCGGGATCTCGAAGAAGTCTGCTGACGGGGGCACGTAGGCTGTACCGGCACATCAGTGACTTGGTGCTCGGCGGACTTACGGAAGGCGTACGGCGGACATGGCGCAGCAGGAGAACGACGTTGTCGGTGTGATCGGTGAGGTGAACGACGGCTACGTCGTCGACACTGAGGACTGTGAGGCGCGCGAGCTCGCCCACCGCGAGCGCGGCACGGCCCGCCCGATCACGGTGGTCGGCAACCCGGTCCTGCACCGGGAGTGCAAGGACGTCACCGAGTTCGGCGACGAGCTGGCGCAGCTGATCGACGACATGTTCGCCAGCCAGAAGGCCGCCGAGGGCGTGGGCCTGGCCGCGAACCAGATCGGCGTGGACGCCAAGGTCTTCGTCTACGACTGCCCCGACGACGACGGCAACCGCCACACGGGCGTCGTGATCAACCCGAAGCTCGTCGAGCTGCCGGCCGCCGCGCGGGTCCTGGACGACTCGAACGAGGGCTGCCTGTCGGTCCCGACCGCGTACGCCTCGCTGGCCCGCCCGGACTACGCCGAGGTCACCGGCCAGGACGCCCAGGGCAACCCGATCAAGGTGCGCGGCACCGGCTACTTCGCGCGCTGCTTGCAGCACGAGACCGACCACCTGTACGGGTACCTGTACATCGACCGGCTCTCGAAGCGGGACCGCAAGGACGCCCTGAAGCAGATGGAAGAGGGCACCCCGCGCTACGAGACGGTCCCGAACGCCTGAGCCGCCCGCCTAAGCCGCTTGCGGCCCCCGGAACGTACGCCGGAAGGCGTTCGGGGTGGTTCCCAGGGTCCGCAGGAAGTGGTGGCGCAGCGCGGGCGCGTTGCCGAAGCCGCTGCGGCCCGCGATCGCGTCGACCGTGTCGTCCGTGGACTCCAGCAGCTCCTGCGCCAGCAGCACCCGCTGGCGCAGGACCCACTGGTACGGGGTGGTCCCCGTCTCCTGCAGGAAGCGGCGGGCGAAGGTGCGCGGCGACATGTGCGCGCGCTCCGCGAGCTGCTCGACCGTGATCTCCTCGTCCAGGTGGCGGGCCATCCAGTCGATCACCTCGCCGACCGTGTCGCAGGACGTGCGGGGGAGCGGGCGCTGGATGTACTGGGCCTGCCCGCCGTCGCGGTGCGGCGGCACCACCATCCGGCGGGCGATGGTGTTGGCCACCTCGGCGCCCTGTTCCTGCCGCACGAGGTGCAGGCACGCGTCGATCCCGGAGGCGGTGCCCGCCGAGGTGATCACCGGGCCCTCGTCCACGTAGAGCACGTCCGGGTCCACCCGCGCCCGGGGGAAGCGGCGGGCCAGGGCCGGGGCGTGCATCCAGTGCGTGGTGCAGCGCCGGTCGTCGAGCAGGCCGGCCGCGCCCAGGATGAAGGCGCCGCTGCACACGCTCAGCAAGCGCGCACCACGGTCCACGGCCCGGCGCAGGGACTCCAGGAAGGGTTCCGGATAGTCGCGGGTGGGGGCCTCCCGGTCGGCGGGCAGACAGATCAGGTCCGCCTCCTCCAGCCGCTCGGGCCCGTAGGGCAGCGTGAGGCCGTAATGGCCGTCCCCGGCGGTGAGCGGATTGTCCTCGATCGCGCACAGGGCGAAATCGTAGGTGGGCAGCCCCATCGCACTGCGGTCGATCCCGAAGACCTCGCAGAAGATGCCCATCTCGAAGGGGGCGACCCCGTTCACCACGGCCACGGCCACGTTGTTCAGCGAGGAAGTCTTCAGCATGAACCCAGTGTGGCAGTAATTCCCTCTCCTATGACAGTCCTGCCACTGTTCGCTTTTCGCCGCACTGGCGAGAGTGGACGCATGACCACATTCCTCGACTTCCTCGTCGTCCTCGCCACAGCCGCCCTCCTACTGGGCCCCGCCCTCTACGGAGCCGCCCGCGACCACCGCCTCGACCGGCAGATCCGTACGGCCCAGCAGGGCCCGCAGGTCCGGCGGGACCGGCATCGGAGTGAGCAGGCCCGCGCTCGTACGCCCCGTATTGCCGTGCGGCACGCGCCCGGTCGCTGACCCGACCCCCGCCACCAGGATCCGCACCACCTGCCCGGCGGCCTCGGCCCGGTCCCGGCAGCGGACCGCGAGGCGGAACATGTGCCAGTGCGCCCGGGTGTGCGGCCAGGCCCAGGCCTGGGACAGGATGTGCGCGCGCTCCAGCGCCGTCCACATGGCCGCCGTATCGGGGACGGCGCCCCGGGCACGGTCCAGCTCGGCTTCGAAGGCCTCGCGCACGGTCTCGGGCATCGCCCGTCGCTTGCCCGTGCACGC
Source organism: Streptomyces sp. NBC_00503 (assembly GCF_036346895.1). Classification (NCBI taxonomy): domain Bacteria; kingdom Bacillati; phylum Actinomycetota; class Actinomycetes; order Kitasatosporales; family Streptomycetaceae; genus Streptomyces; species Streptomyces sp. NBC_00503. Next base: position 5,346,742 of record NZ_CP107855.1, read on the forward strand.
GTTCACGCAGGTCCGTACGGACCGCTTCATCAGGTTCGTCATGGGTCAACCCTGCGGCCGGGGCCCCCGCGAGCGCTTGAACGAACCTGCTACGTCCACAGGGTCCGCCGGGTGAACTCCGACGGCGGGATCCCGAACATCCGGCGGCACACCCGGCTCAGGTGGGCCCCGTCGGCGAAGCCCGCACCGTGCGCCGCTTCCGTCACGCTCAGCCCCTGCGTGGTGAGTTCGGCGGCCCGCATCAGGCGCAGCCACAGGACGTACGAGCGGAACGGCAGTCCCAGCTCCGCCCGGAACAGGTGTGAGAGCCGGCTCTCCGACAGCCGCGCCACCCCGGCCGCCTCCGCCAGCCGCACCCGCTCCCGCCCGGGCAGCACGCAGTGGCTTACCCCGGCCGGAATCACGTACGCCCGGGAGCCGAAGGGCTCCCCCGAGGGGCCGGACAGCAGCAGCTCGTCCTCGCCGAGGGTGGCGATGAGCTGCACGGAATGGTGCGCGTGGGCGGACGCGGGCCCCACGGCCCCGCCGTACAACAACCCCCCGGGCCTCAGCCGCGCCCGCCCGGCCCACCCGTCGAGGGTCATCCCGGAGCCGGGAACGGCGAAGCGCCCCCGCCCGGTGCCTTGGTCACCCAAGTCGATCTCCCCATGGGCGGGGACGCTATCAAGCGGTGCTGCCCGGCGGGACTTAGAAGTCCTCGTCCAGGTCGACGGTGCCTTCCACCGCGACCTGGTAGGCCGACGGGCGGCGCTCGAAGAAGTTGGTCAGTTCCTGGACGCCCTGGAGCTCCATGAAGGAGAACGGGTTCTGCGATCCGTAGATCGGCGCGAAGCCGAGGCGGACCAGGCGCTGGTCCGCGACGCACTCCAGGTACTCGCGCATCGACTCGGTGTTCATGCCCGGCAGGCCGTCACCGCACAGGTCGCGGCCGAACTGGAGCTCCGCCTCGACGGCCTCCTTGAGCATGTCCACGACCTGCTGCTGGAGTTCGTCGTCGAAGAGCTCGGGCTCCTCCTTGCGGACCGTGTCCACGACCTCGAATGCGAAGTTCATGTGCATCGTTTCGTCCCGGAAGACCCAGTTCGTACCCGTGGCCAGGCCGTGCAGCAGGCCGCGCGAGCGGAACCAGTAGACGTACGCGAACGCCCCGTAGAAGAACAGGCCTTCGATGCACGCCGCGAAGCAGATCAGGTTCAGCAGGAAGCGGCGGCGGTCGGCCTTGGTCTCCAGTCGCTCCAGCTTCTCGACCTCGTTGATCCACTTGAAGCAGAACTGGGCCTTCTCGCGGATCGAGGGGATCTCCTCGACCGCGTCGAAGGCGGCCGCGCGGTCGTCCGGGTCGGGCAGGTAGGTGTCGAGCAGCGTCAGGTAGAACTGGACGTGCACGGCCTCCTCGAAGAGCTGGCGCGACAGGTACAGGCGCGCCTCCGGGGAGTTGATGTGCTTGTACAGGGTCAGCACGAGGTTGTTCGAGACGATCGAGTCGCCCGTCGCGAAGAAGGCGACGAGGCGTCCGATCATGTGCTGCTCGCCGGGCGTGAGCTTGGCGAGGTCGGCCACGTCCGAGTGGAGGTCGACCTCCTCCACGGTCCAGGTGTTCTTGATCGCGTCCCGGTAGCGCTCGTAGAAGTCCGGGTAGCGCATGGGGCGGAGGGTGAGCTCGAAGCCCGGGTCCAGGAGGTTCTTCTTCGGTGAGGACGTCACGGCGGTGGAGCTCATTACTGGCAGGCCTCGCAGGACTCGGGGTTTTCAAGGGAGCAGGCGAGCGCTTCCGCGGCGGCGGCCTCGGCGGCGGCCTGGGCGGCTGCGTCGGCGTTGACCGGCTGGTTGTTGACCGGCTGCGGGAGCGCCACCGGGGTGGTGGCCTGTGCGGCGCGGGCGATCTTCGTCGCCGGGCGCGAGCGCAGGTAGTACGTGGTCTTCAGGCCCTGCTTCCAGGCGTACGCGTACATCGACGACAGCTTGCCGATGGTGGGCGTCTCCAGGAACAGGTTCAGCGACTGCGACTGGTCGAGGAAGGGGGTGCGCGCGGCCGCCATGTCGATCAGGCCGCGCTGCGGGATCTCCCACGCCGTGCGGTAGAGGTTGCGCACCTCGGCCGGGATCCAGCCGAAGCCCTGGACCGAGCCGGAGGCGTCGCGCAGCGCCTCGCGGGTCTGGGCGTCCCAGACGCCGAGCCGCTTGAGCTCCTGCACCAGGTAGCCGTTGACCTGGAGGAACTCCCCGCTCAGCGTCTCGCGCTTGAAGAGGTTGGAGACCTGCGGCTCGATGCACTCGTACACGCCCGCGATGGAGGCGATGGTGGCCGTCGGGGCGATGGCCAGGAGCAGGGAGTTGCGCATCCCGGACTTCGCGACCCGGGCGCGCAGCGCGTCCCAGCGCTCCGGCCAGTTCAGCTCGACGTCGTAGTGGTCGGGGTGCAGGACCCCGCGGGCGGTACGGGTCTGCTCCCAGGCGGGGAGCGGGCCGCTGCGCTCGGCCAGGTCGCACGAGGCCTCGTACGCGGCGAGCATGATGCGCTCGGAGAGCTTGGTGGACAGGGCCTTCGCCTCGGCGGAGTCGAAGGGCAGCTTCAGCTGGAAGAAGACGTCCTGGAGGCCCATCGCGCCCAGGCCCACCGGGCGCCAGCGGGCGTTGGAGCGGCCGGCCTGCTCGGTCGGGTAGAAGTTGATGTCCACGACGCGGTCGAGGAAGGTGACCGCCGTGCGGACGGTCTCGTCCAGGCGCTCCCAGTCGATGTCGCCGGTCTCGGCGAGCACGAAGGCGCCGAGGTTGACCGAGCCGAGGTTGCAGACGGCGGTCTCGCCGTCGTTGGTGACCTCGATGATCTCGGTGCACAGGTTCGAGGAGTGGACGACGGTGCCCGGCTCCGCGGTCTGGTTGGCCGTGCGGTTGGAGGCGTCCTTGAAGGTCATCCAGCCCTGGCCGGTCTGCGCGAGGGTGCGCATCATCCGGCCGTACAGGTCGCGGGCGGGGATGGTCTTGCGGGCCAGGCCGCCGGCCTCGGCCTTGCGGTAGGCGGCGTCGAACTCGTCGCCCCACAGGTCGACGAGGTCGGGGACGTCGGCCGGGGAGAACAGCGACCAGTCGGCGTCGGCGTTCACGCGGCGCATGAACTCGTCCGGCACCCAGTGGGCCAGGTTGAGGTTGTGGGTGCGGCGCTGGTCCTCGCCGGTGTTGTCACGGAGCTCCAGGAACTCCTCGATGTCGGCGTGCCAGGTCTCCAGGTAGACGGCCGCGGCGCCCTTGCGGCGGCCGCCCTGGTTCACAGCGGCGACGGAGGCGTCCAGCGTCTTGAGGAACGGCACGATGCCGTTGGAGTGGCCGTTGGTGCCGCGGATCAGGGAGCCGCGGGCGCGGATGCGCGAGTAGGACAGGCCGATGCCGCCGGCGTGCTTGGAGAGGCGGGCGACCTGGTGGTAGCGGTCGTAGATGGAGTCGAGCTCGTCCAGCGGGGAGTCCAGCAGGTAGCAGGAGGACATCTGCGGGTGCCGGGTGCCGGAGTTGAAGAGCGTGGGGGAGGACGGCAGGTAGTCCAGGCGGCTCATCAGCCGGTAGAGGGAGGCGACTTCCTCGACGGCCGCGATGCTCTCGTTCTCGGCGAGGCCGCAGGCCACGCGCAGCATGAAGAACTGCGGGGTCTCGATGACCTGGCGGGTGATCGGGTGGCGCAGCAGGTAGCGGCTGTGCAGGGTGCGCAGGCCGAAGAAGCCGAAGCGGTCGTCGGCGCCCTCGGTGAGCGCGTGCTCGACCAGCGCGTCGAGGCGGTTCGCGTGGAGCCGTACGAAGTCTGCGGTGCGGTCGGCGATCAGGCCCTCGCGGTGGCCCACCTCGACGGAGCCGGAGAACGAGAGGGAGCCCTGGCCGGCGGCCTCGTCGCGGACGGCGAGCGTCAGCAGGCGGGCGGCGAGCCGGGAGTACGCCGGGTCCTCGGAGATCAGGCCGGCGGCCGCCTCGGTGGCGAGCGTGCGCAGCTCCGCCTCGTCGGCGGCGGCGCTGCGGCCGCGCAGGGCGGCGGCGGCGACCCGGCCGGGGTCGGTGTCGGGCAGATCGGCGGTCAGCTCGGTGAGCGTGCGCAACAGCGCGGCCCCCGGACCCTCGTAGGCGGACGGGTCGGACTCGGCGCGCGGTGCGGAAGGCGCGATGGTCACGGGGGGAGCTCTCCCTCGCTCGGCTCCGGGAACACCGCTGGTGCGGGGCGCGAGGGGGCGCACGCGGGGGAGTGCGGGCCTGGCAGGGCACGCATACGCCACGTGACGTCCACCGGCCCAACCGCGAGGCCCGGACGAATCGGCACCCGGGTCGGTCGATCCGGGCGCACTGTCGACAGGTCCTCGGACTTGTGGATGCCCTCCGACCAGGTTCGACCAGGTCCGGGCATTTCATACCGTTGCGGGACAGTTCCGGATTCTCACCGGATTCCCCTGCGACGACAGCGAGGTCGAGCATACATGTGGGGGCCACCGCTTGCGGTAGCCCCCACATGTTGTGTCGCTCGTCGGTGGTGGCGCGCCGTTACAGCTCGACGCGGTAGGTGAGCAGGGGAAGGCCGGGGACCGGGTACCAGTCGCGCTCCGGGGTCCGGACGAAGCCCAGCCGGTGGTAGATCCGGTGTGCCCCCAGCATCTTCTCCGTGGTCGACAGCGCCAGGTGGGTCACGCCCTCCAGCTCCCGGGCGCGGGCCATGCAGGCGCGCACCAGGGCCTCGCCGGCGCCCCGGCCGCGGGCCTCGGGGGAGACGGCCAGCATCCGGAACTCCGCCTCGTGGGGGCCGGCGATCTGGGCGAGGGGGCTGCCGGGAGGGGCGAAGGTCACATTGCCGAGCAGCGTGCCCTCGTACTCCGCGACGATCACTTCGGCGTCGGCGGCCCGGCCGGCGACGTCGCGCAGCCGGTCCAGGTAGGGGTCGTCCTCGGCGAAGTCCAGCAGGTCGTCGCCGAGGTAGGCCTGTGCGGTGAGCTCGCCCAGCTCTTCGTATTCGGCGGCCGTTGCCGCCCTGATGACGATGTCCATGCGGTCGAGTGTGCAATACGGGTGTCGGTGCCCGGCGCTATCGTCGGAGGCAGCACCGTCGATGAAGGTGAGCGAGGCATGACCGTGATGACCGACAGGCCCCACATGCTGACCGAGGACTTCGAGGCCGTCGCGCGCATAGCGGCTCGCGAGCGAGTGGGCACACGGTTGGAGTTCATCGACGGGGTGATCAGGAGCAAGGCCATGCCGGACGGCGACCACCAGATGATCATCCAGTGGCTCACCCGGATCTGCATGCAGCATCGGCCCGAGCTCTGGCTGCACCCCGGGCAGGGGATCAAAGCGCAGGAGTACCGGGCAGGCAGGGCGATCCCGGATGCGGCGCTCGCACCCTCCGAGGCATTCGTCGGGCAGGGGGACTGGGTCGACCCGGATTCGATTCTCATGGTCGTCGAGGTGACTTCCTGGGACTCTGACACCCACCGGCGGGACCACGTCGAAAAGCCGCGCGCCTACGCGGAGACAGGCATCCCGCTGTATCTGCTGGTCGACCGGGCCAAGTGCGAGATCTCCGTCTACAGCGAGCCGGCGGGGCGGCGGTACGAGACGGTCCGCACCGTTCCGTACGGCAAGGACGTCGAGTTGCCCGACCCCGTCGGCATCACCCTCCAGACCGAGCCTCTCAAGGACTGGGTGCGCTGAGCATTTCGAAGGGCCCCACCGATGGAACTCGGCGGGGCCCTTCCAGGTGCCGTTCAGCAGCAGCGGAAGCCCTCGCGGGGGTCCGCCTCGCGCGCGTCCGTGCGGGCGCGCTCGAATTCGCGGCGGGTCGGAACCTCCGCCTCCGGGTCGTGCGTGCGGGCGTGAGCCACGTAGCGGTCGTACGCCGCCTCGCCCGAGAACTCCCGTACGAAGTACCGGGCCCGGCCCAGCGCGTGGCGAAGGCCCGTCACGCGACCGGTTCCTTCACGCGGCCCCCGCCCGAGTCGAGTCCGGCGGCGGCGAGCTCCGCGCGTTCCTCGGCGGTCGGGATCAGCCCGGCCGGGGCGATGATCCGGGACTCCTCCCACGGGGTCTCGGCCAGGGTGACGGACTCCGGCTTGCGGACGGCGTTGATGCAGGTCCGGGCGGCGTCGAGCAGGACGATGATGATCAGCAGTGCGAAGAGCACCGAGAGGACCCCGTCCACCGTGGCGTTGGTGACCACGGTGTGCATCTCGTCCATGTTCTTGGCGGGCTTGAGGATCTTGCCGGCGTCGATGCCGTCCTGGTAGAGGTCCCGCTGCGCGAAGAAGCCGATCTTCGCGTTGTCGGAGAAGATCTTCTGGTAGCTGGCGGTGAGGGTGACTGCCACGTCCCACGCCAGCGGAACGCCCGTCACCCAGGCCCACTTGAGCCGGCCCGACTTGACCAGCAGCGTGGTGCAGACGGCCAGGGCGACCGCCGCGAGCAGCTGGTTCGCGATTCCGAACAGCGGGAAGAGCTGGTTGATGCCGCCCAGCGGGTCCTTGACGCCGACCCACAGGAAGTAGCCCCAGCCGCCGACGACGACCGCGCTGGCGAGCCAGACGCCGGGCTTCCAGCTGATGTCCTTGAAGGACTTGTGCACGTTGCCGAGGGTGTCCTGGAGCATGAACCGGCCCACGCGGGTGCCCGCGTCGACCGTGGTCAGGATGAACAGGGCCTCGAACATGATGGCGAAGTGGTACCAGAAGGCCTTCATCGAGGAGCCGCCGACCACGGTGGAGAAGATCTCCGACATTCCGAGTGCGAAGGTCGGTGCGCCGCCCGTACGGGACAGCAGGCTGGCCTCCTCCACGTCCTTCGCGGCCTGCGCGAGGGCGTCGGGGGAGATGGCGAACCCGAAGTGGGTCACCGCCTGAGAGGCGGTCTGGACGGTGGCGCCGACGACTCCGGCGGGGGAGTTGACGGCGAAGTACAGGCCCGGATCGATGATGCAGGCCGCGATGATCGCCATGACGGCGACGAAGGACTCGGTCAGCATCGCGCCGTAGCCGATGACCTTGACCTGGGTCTCCTTCTGGATCATCTTCGGGGTGGTGCCGGAGGAGACCAGCGAGTGGAACCCGGACAGGGCCCCGCAGGCGATGGTGATGAAGACGAAGGGGAACATCGAGCCGGCGAACACCGGGCCGTCGCCGCGCGAGGCGAAGTCGGTGACCGCGGGCATCTTCAGTACCGGCATCGAGACGACCACGCCCACGGCCAGCAGGCCGATGGTGCCCACCTTCATGAAGGTGGAGAGGTAGTCGCGCGGGGCGAGCAGCATCCACACGGGCAGTACGGAGGCCACGAACCCGTACGCGATCATCCAGATGACCAGCGTCTCCTTCTCCAGGGTGAAGGTGTCCGCCAGCGAGGACTCCGCGACCCAGCCGCCCGCGACGATGGCGAGCAGCAGCAGTGCGACGCCGACGACGGAGACCTCGGTGACCCGGCCCGGGCGCAGGACGCGCAGGTAGAAGCCCATGAAGAGGGCGATCGGGATGGTCATGCCGATGGAGAAGACGCCCCACGGGGAGTGCGCCAGGGCGTTGACGATGACCAGTGCCAGCACCGCCAGCAGGATGATCATGATGGCGAACACGGCGACCAGTGCGGCGGCGCCGCCGACGGGGCCGATCTCGTCCCGGGCCATCTGGCCGAGCGAACGGCCGTTGCGCCGGGTGGAGAAGAAGAGCGTGACCATGTCCTGGACGGCGCCCGCGAAGATCACGCCCGCCACGATCCAGATGGTGCCGGGCAGGTAGCCCATCTGGGAGGCGAGTACGGGGCCCACCAGCGGGCCGGCGCCGGCGACGGCGGCGAAGTGATGGCCGAAAAGCACCCGTCGGTCGGTCGGGTGGAAGTCGACACCGTTGTCGAGGCGTTCGGCGGGGGTGGCGCGGGTCCTGTCCACCTTCAGGACGCGGTCCGCGATGAAGCGCGCGTAGAAGCGGTAGCCGATCGCGTACGAGCCCAGCGCGGCGGCGAGCAGCCACGCGGCCGAGATCTCCTCGCCGCGGGAGAGCGCCAGCACGCCCCAGCCGACGGCGCCGACGAGCCCTACGAGCACCCACAGGGCCACGGACCGGGGAGACATGCGCCCCAGTGCCCCCGTGGCGCCCTCGGGCCCCTGTGACGGCGAAGGCGAGCCCGGCGTGGTGCCCGGACTCGCCGCGTTCCGTTCTGTTTCCGTTGCTTCCGGTTCAGGCATGATCCCTGGTCCCCTCGTTGATCATCTGCGTAAGCGCAGGGAATCTACGGGGGACCGCCCGGTGGACGTAACCCCCCGTCCGCATAGCGGAACGAGAGTCAACTACGAATCAGACCGCGGGGCGCTGGAGTCGGGCGACGAACTTGTAACGATCGCCGCGGTAGACCGAACGCACCCATTCGACGGGCTCCCCGTCGGCGTCGAGCGAATGGCGGGAAAGCATCAGCATCGGCAGTCCGACGTCCGTGCCGAGCAGTCCGGCCTCCCGCGGAGTGGCCAGCGAGGTCTCGATGGTCTCCTCGGCCTCGGCGAGGCGCACGTCGTACACCTCGGCGAGGGCGGTGTAGAGGGAGGTGTACTTGACCAGCGAGCGGCGCAGTGCGGGGAAGCGCTTGGCCGAGAGATGGGTGGTCTCGATGGCCATCGGCTCGCCGCTCGCCAGCCGGAGCCGCTCGATGCGCAGGACCCGGCCCCCCGTGGCGATCTTGAGCAGGCCGGCCAGGGTGTCGTCGGCCGTCACGTAGCCGATGTCCAGGAGCTGGGACGTGGGTTCCAGGCCCTGGGCCCTCATGTCCTCGGTGTAGGACGAGAGTTGGAGGGGCTGGGAGACCTTCGGCTTGGCGACGAAGGTGCCCTTGCCCTGAATCCGTTCCAGTCGTCCTTCGACGACGAGCTCCTGGAGTGCCTGTCGGACCGTGGTCCGCGAGGTGTCGAATTCGGCCGCGAGCGTGCGCTCGGGCGGTACCGGCGTGCCCGGCGGCAGCGTCTCGGTCATGTCGAGCAAGTGCCGCTTGAGTCGGTAGTACTTGGGCACGCGCGCCGTACGGGTGGCCGCCCCGCCATCCGGCTCCGTGGTCGCCCCTTCGGTGGCCATCGCCGCCCGCCTTCCCGACTCCAGTTTCGTTGCCGTCACCGGCTCCTCCGATATGTGCGGTCACATCGTGACACGGGCGGGAGGACAGGCCTCCTCCCTCCCCCAGGTGTCGGTCCGATAACGGACCGAGCACCCGCTCATTAGACCCTTGACACCCCTAAAGGTCTAGGCCAAGCTCCCGTTACTGGTCTACACCAATATGGATCAGATCCCGGCCCCACGGGCAGTACTTGGTGCTTTTGAGTCACCGCGGCGGGCAAGGGAAGTTGCAGGCAGCATCCCTGAGGAGGGTGGCGTGAAGCGCAAGCTCATTGCGGCAGTCGGAGTCGCGGGCATGGTTATCGGCCTCGCGGCGTGTGGTGGGTCTGACAGCAAGGGCGGGACCGCCGACAAGGCCTCCGACGCCAAGGAGCTCACCGTCTGGCTGACGGTCGACGCCCAGAACAACTGGCCGGAGCTGGTGAAGGCGGCCGACGACGCGATCGTCGCCAAGCACCCCGGCATCACCATCAAGCACGAGTACTACGGCTGGCCGGACAAGAACGCCAAGCTGGACGCGGTCCTCGCCACGGACAAGGCCCCGGACGTTGTCGAAATGGGCAACTCCGAGATGATCGGCTACATGTCGACCGGAGCCTTCTCCGAGCTCGACGCCTCGAAGTTCGAGAACTCGGCGACCTGGCTGGACGCCCTCAAGCAGTCGGTCACCTACGAGGGCAAGACCTACGGCGTCCCCTACTACGCCGGTGGCCGTGTCGGCACCTGGCGCAAGGACATCGCCGCCGAGGTCGGCGTCACCGCCGCCCCGAAGACCTGGGCCGAGTACACCTCCGCCCTGGACAAGATCCAGGCCGCGAAGGGCGACAAGTTCAGCGCGCTCTACCAGCCCTCCCCGGACTGGTACGCCGCGATGTCCTACGTCTACGACGCCGGCGGCTCGATCGCCAAGAAGGACGGCGACAAGTGGAAGGGCAACCTGTCCTCCCCCGAGTCGCTGAAGGGTCTGACGCAGTACAAGGACCTCCTCGACAAGTACATGCACGCGGACAAGACCAAGGACGAGTCCGACCGTCCGGTCGTCTTCGGCCAGGGCAACTCCGCCGCGATCTTCGCCGCCGGCTGGGAAGGCGCCACCGCGGCCGACCCGAAGAGCGACAAGGTCGGCGGCCTGAAGGACAAGCTGGAGAACTTCGTCCAGCCCGGTCCGAACGGCAAGAACCTCCCCGTCTTCCTCGGCGGCTCGGACCTGGCGGTTCCGTCCAAGTCCAAGGCCAAGGACGTCGCGGCCGAGTGGATCAACGTCTTCACCGGTGCGCAGGGTCAGAAGGGCCTGATCGGCAAGGGCAACCTGCCGAACAACAAGACGGACCTCGCTCCGCTGAAGGCCGACCCGAAGACCACGGTCTCCGCCACGGCGGCCGAGTCCTCCTGGTTCGTCCCCACCGCCGTGGGCTGGGGCCAGATCGAGAAGGGCAAGGTCCTCCAGACCATGCTCCAGGAGATCGGCACCGGCAAGAAGTCGGTGGCGGACGCGGCCAAGGCCGCTGACGCCGAGATCGACAAGGTCATCAACACCAAGTGACCTGAGTAAGCGGGGCCCCGCCGGATCGGCGGGGCCCCGCTGCCCGTCAAGAGAGGGACTCCCGAGGAGCGCGCGATGAGTGCCGCACAGACAACCACCGCCGACCTGCCGCCGGCGAAGAAGACTTCCGCCGGAGCCGGTACGGGGAGCAAGGGCAAGCCGGGCAAGCCCGCCCGCAAGGGTTCGGGCGCGACCCCCTGGCTGCTGCTGGCTCCGTGCATGCTGATCATCGCCCTCATCATGGGGTACCCGCTCTACAGACTCGTGACCCTCTCCTTCCAGAGCTTCGGCAAGAAGGAACTCTGGGGGTTCAAGGACGCCGAGTTCGTGGGCCTGGACAACTTCACGAAGATCCTCGGGGACGGGGTCTTCTGGACCGTCGTCCTGCGCACCGTGGTCTTCGCGGCCGGCGCCGTCATCCTGACCATGGTCATCGGCATGCTCATCGCACTGCTGCTGCAGAAGGTCTCGGGCCTGGTCAAGGCGCTCATCAGCATCGCCCTCGTGGCGAGCTGGGGCATGCCGATCATCGTCGCCACGGCCGTCTTCAAGTGGCTCTTCGACTCCGGCTACGGTGTCCTCAACTACCTGCTGAGCCAGCTCCCCGGCGTGGACATGATCGGCCACAACTGGTTCGCCAGTGGCCCCCAGGGCCTCGTGGTGATCATGCTCCTCGTGGTCTGGGGTGCGGTGCCCTTCGTGGTCATCACCCTCAGCGCCGGTCTGACCCAGGTGCCCAAGGAGCTGGAAGAGGCCGCGCGCCTCGACGGCGCCGGCGCCTGGGGAGTCTTCCGGCACGTCACCCTCCCCATCCTGAAGCCGATCATCGTCATGCTGACGACCCTCTCGGTGATCTGGGACATGGGTGTCTTCCCGCAGGTCTTCGTCATGCGAAACGGCAACCCCGAAGCAGAGTTCCAGCTGCTGACGACGTACTCGTACCAGCAGGCCTTCGTGGTCAACGACTACTCGGGCGGCTCCGCGATCGCCCTGGTGACCGTCCTGCTGCTGCTCGGAGTCGTCGCCGTCTACATGCGCCAGATGCTCAAGATCGGAGAGGTGGAATGACGATCACCACCACGTCCACCGCGACCCCTCCCGCCGCACGCCGCCGGCGGAGCGGGCTGCTGAGGAAGTCCAAGCTCGGCTGGAACGCCATCGGACTCCTGGTCTTCGCCGTCATGGGCTTCCCGGTCTACTGGATGCTCAACACGGCCTTCAAACCGGCCAAGGACGCGATCGACCCGAACCCCCACTTCTTCCCGCGCACCTTCACGCTGGACAACTTCCGGCGCGCGCTGCAGATCTCGGACTTCTGGGGCCCCGTCGGACGCAGCATGATCGTGTCGCTGGTGGTGGTCACCATCGGAATCGCCGTCGGCATGCTGGCCGCCCTGGCCATCTCCCGCTTCGCCTTCCGTGGTCGCAAGATCGTGATCGTCGGCATCCTCGCCGTCCAGATGATCCCGCTCGTCGCGATGATCATCCCGGTCTTCCTGCTGCTGAACGACCTCGGTCAGTACGACAAGCTCACCGGCCTGATCATCACGTACCTGACCTTCATCCTGCCCTTCACGGTGTGGACGCTGCGCGGGTTCATCGTCAACATCCCCAAGGAACTGGAAGAAGCCGCCCAGGTCGACGGCTGCACCCCGACCGGCGCCTTCCTGCGGGTGGTCTTCCCGCTGCTCGCCCCGGGCATGGTCGCCACCTCCGTCTACGGCTTCATCCAGGCGTGGAACGAGTACCTCTACGCCCTGATGCTGATGAGCCAGCAGAACCAGACGGCCACCGTCTGGCTCGGCAACTTCACCACCAAGAACGGCACCGAGTTCGCCCCGATGATGGCGGGCTCCACCATGATGGCGATCCCGATCGTCGTCCTCTTCCTCATCGTCCAGCGCAAGATGGCCGCGGGCCTCACCGCCGGCGCCGTGAAGGGATAACGGCCCATGACTGTCCTTGCGCACCGCACCGATACGCTCACCCGCGACGCCCTCGCGGTGCTCCAGCCCGGCTTCGAGGGCACCACCGCCCCCGCCTGGGTGCTGCGCCGGGTCTCCGAAGGGCTCACCGCCGTCGGCCTCTTCGGCCGCAACATCGCCTCGCCCGACCAGCTCGCCGCGCTCACCGCGCAGCTGCGGCGCGAGCGGGACGACGTCCTCGTCGCCATCGACGAGGAGGGCGGCGACGTCACCCGCCTGGAGGTCCGGGGCGGCTCCTCCTTCCCCGGGAACCTGGCGCTCGGCGCCGTGGACGACACCGACCTGACCCGAGACGTCGCCCGCGAACTCGGCCGCCGCCTCGCCGAGTGCGGGGTCAACCTCAACTGGGCCCCGTCCGCGGACGTCAACTCCAATCCGGACAACCCGGTCATCGGCGTACGCTCCTTCGGCGCCGACACCCAGCTCGCGGCCCGGCACACCGCCGCCTACGTCGAAGGCCTCCAGGCCGCCGGCGTCGCCGCCTGCACCAAGCACTTCCCCGGCCACGGCGACACCAACGTCGACTCGCACCACGCGCTGCCCCGCATCGACGTGGACCTCGAGACCCTGGCCGCGCGCGAACTCGTACCGTTCCGGGCGGCCATCGAGGCCGGCACGCTGGCCGTCATGAGTGCGCACATCCTCGTGCCCGCCCTGGACCCGACCCGCCCGGCCACCCTGAGCCCGCAGATCCTGACCGGTCTGCTGCGCAAGGAACTGGGCTACGAGGGCCTGATCGTCACCGACGGCATGGAGATGAACGCCATCGCCGGGACGTACGGCATCGAGCGCGGCTCGGTGCTGGCCATCGCGGCCGGCGCCGACGCGATCTGTGTCGGAGGCGGGCTCGCCGACGAGGAGACCGTCCTGCGCCTGCGCGACGCCCTGGTCGCGGCCGTGCGCGAGGGCTCGCTCCCCGAGGAGCGGCTCGCCGAGGCAGCCGCACGGGTGCGGTCCCTGGCCGAATGGACCCGGCGCTCGCGCGCCGCCCTCGCCGCGCCGGGCGCGCACCAGGAGGGGAGCGCGCCCGGCATCGGCCTGGCCGCGGCACGCCGCGCGGTGACGGTCTCGGGCTCGCCCGCTGCCGCCTCCCCGGTGAACGCCCCGTACGTGGCCACGCTCGCGCCCGTCGCGAACGTCGCCGTGGGCGACGAGACCCCGTGGGGAGTGGCCGGGGAACTGGCCGCGCTGATCCCGGGCACCGAGTCGGGCGTGTACCCCGAGGGCTCCTCGGCCGCCGACATCCTGGCGGCCGCGGGCAACCGCACCGTCGTCGCGGTGGTCCGCGACGCGCACCGCCACCCCTGGATGACCGAGGCCCTGGACGCGCTGGTCGCGGTGCGACCCCAGACGATCGTGGTTGAGATGGGCCTGCCGAGGGCTGCGCCGCGGGGTGCGCTGTACATCGCGACGCATGGGGCTGCCCGGGTCTGCGGCAAGGCTGCCGCTGAGGTGATCGCGGGGGTGTAGGGCCCCTGCGGGCCGGCTGCCGGGGCGCTGCCCCGGACCCCGCGCCTCAAACGCCGGCGGGGCTGGATTTGGCTGACGCCGGCACAGAAGAAGGGCCGGGCTCCCACTGGGGAAGCCCGGCCCTTCTCGCGTACCCGGTGCGGCTACAGGCCCTGCCAGGCGGGCTTGTTGGCGTACGTGTGGCGGAAGTAGTCCGCGAGCTTGAGCTTGGACGCGGCGGCCTCGTCCACCACGACCGTGGCGTGGCGGTGCAGCTGGAGCGCGGAGGCCGGGACCAGGGCGGACAGCGGGCCCTCGACGGTCTGCGCCACGGCCTCGGCCTTGCCCTCGCCGGTGGCCAGCAGGACCAGGTGGCGGGCGTCGAGGATGGTGCCGATGCCCTGGGTGATGACGTGGTGGGGCACCTGCTCTATGTCGTTGTCGAAGAAGCGCGCGTTGTCCACGCGGGTCTGCTCCGTCAGCGTCTTGATGCGGGTGCGCGAGGCGAGCGAGGAGCAGGGCTCGTTGAAGCCGATGTGCCCGTCGGTGCCGATGCCCAGCAGCTGGAGGTCGACGCCGCCGGCCTCGGCGAGCGCCCTGTCGTACGCGTCGCACGCGCCGACGATGTCGGCGGCGCTGCCGTCGGGGCCGATGAAGGAGGCCTCGGACAGGCCCAGCGGCTCGACGACCTCGCGCAGCACCACGGCGCGGTAGGACTCGGGGTGGCCGGCGGGCAGGCCGACGTACTCGTCGAGCTGGCAGATGCGGGCCTTCGAGGCGTCGACCTTGCCGGCCTTGACCTGGGCGGCCAGCGCCTCGTAGATGGGCAGCGGGGTAGAGCCGGTCGCCACGCCGAGCAGGGCCTCGGGCTTGCGGCGGACCAGGGCGGCCATGGCCTCCGCGATGAGCTCGCCGCCTGCTTTGGCGTCCGGGACGATGACAACTTCCACGCGGGGCCTGCCGATCTGGAGTGTGACGTTGTGGTATAGACCAATCTAGCAGAGAGAGGCCCTCCGCGGCCTGTCTTCGCACACTCCCATGGTGGTCCGGATCCCGGCTCCCGGCCTCCCGGGAGCCGGGCCCGCGGCGGGCCCTAGAGCAGCGAGAGCTGGAGCCCGCCCGTCACGGCGAGGTGCTGGCCCGTGACCCAGCGGGAGTCGGGGGAGGCGAGGAAGGCGACCACGTCCGCGACCTCCTCCGGGGTGCCGAGCCGGTCGAAGACGGAGCGGGAGGCGGCGTGCGCGCGGGCCGCCGGGTCGGCGAGCCAGCCCGCGTTGAGATCGGTTTCGACGATGCCGGGGCCCACCGAGTTCACCGTGATGTCCCGGGGGGCGAGTTCGGCGGCCAGGGACACCGTCAGTGCGTTCACCGCGCCCTTGGCCATGATCGTGGCGAGGATCGCGGGCAGGGCGATGTCGGGGGTGCCGGTCACGTTCACGATCCGGCCGCCGTCCCGCAGTCGCGCCAGGCCGTGCTGGATCACGAAGAAGGGCGCCTTCGCGTTGAGCGCGTGCGTCCGGTCGTAGGTCTCCTCGTCCGTCGAGTCGATCCCGGCGAAGGTGGCCCCGCCCGCGTTGTTCACCAGGATGTCCACCCCTTCCGTGGCCAGCGGATGGGCCGCGTACGCCTCCCACAGCGCCTGTGCGCCGCCCGGGACGGCGAGCTCGGCCCCGATCGCGAAGGCCCGCCCGCCGGCCGCCTCGACGGCCTTCACGGTCTCCTCGGCCGCCGCGGCGTTGCGCCCGTAGGCCACCGCGACCAGTGCGCCGTCCCGGGCCAGGCGCTCCGCGACGGCCCGGCCGATGCCCCGGCTGCCGCCCGTGACCAGTGCCGTCTTCCCCTTGAGCACGCCCATGGCGAACCCCCCATTCGGTAGCGATCGATACAGAACTCGATGACCGTACCAGATTTCATAGCGAGCGCTATAGAATGAGTTCATGGTGACCGGACAGCGCGGCAGGCCCCGCTCCTTCGACCGCGACGCGGCCCTGGACAAGGCGATGTTCGCCTTCTGGGAGAACGGCTACGAGGCCACGTCGATCTCCGACCTGACCGCCGCGCTCGGCATCGGCGCGCCGAGCCTCTACGCGGCCTTCGGCGACAAGCGCAAGCTCTTCGACGAGGTCGTGGTGGTCTACGGCGGCCGGTACGGGGACTTCGCGGCCGTGGCGCTCGCCGAGGAGCCCACCGCCCGCGCGGCCCTGGGCCGCATCCTGCACGAGGCGGCCGAGGTCTACACCGACCCGGCGCACCCGCCGGGCTGCATGGTGATCAGCGCGGCCGTGAACACCACCTCGAAGGAGGTGGCGCAGGCGCTGCGCGAACGGCGCGAGGCCAACCTGGTGATGTTCGAGACCCGGATCCGGGCCGACATGGCCACGGGCGCCCTGCCGGAGGCCACGGACGCGCGGGCGCTGGCCCGCTATGCCGGAGCCGTGCTGCAGGGGATGTCCCAGCAGTCGCGCGACGGGGCGGGCCGGGAGGAGCTGGAGGCGGTGGCGGAACTGGCGATGCTCGCCTGGCCGCGATAGGGGCCGGGGGAGTGCGGGGTCGCCCGGCGGTCATCGCGCGGTCGCTCCGCAGTCGCTGCGCGGTCATTCCTCATGCGCAGTCATTCCTCTGGGCACGGTGCCGGGTGGGACCCTCAGCCCGCCCGGCACCGTAGCCCGGAGTACTTGCGACCGACGGGTGTGCGGTTCCCGGCGGCCTGTGGGGAGGTCCCGCGCGGTCAGGGCAGAGCGCGCGGCTTACCTCGATCCGTCCTCCTGTGCGGGGAGGGCGGAAGTATGAAGCAATTGTGGACTAGACCAATCTGTTCTGTCCATCCAATGACCGGACCCTGTTTCCCGTCACTTCCTCCAACCCTACGCGGAACCCGGGGCTCCTGGATACTCCGCGGTATCGCGCTGCGGAAAGTCATGGCCCATACCCGGGGTACGCTCGCCACGTGCCCTCCATGAACGACCTCGTACGCCAGCACACCGCTCTCAGTGAAACCGACCTGGAGTGGCTCCACCTGCTGGTCTCGGAGTGGCAGCTGCTCTCCGACCTCTCCTTCGCCGACCTCGTGCTGTGGGTCCCGACCCTCGACGGCGCCCGGTACGTCTCGGTCGCGCAGATGCGCCCGAACACCGGCCCCACCTCGTACCAGGACGACATGGTCGGCCACCTGGTCCCGCGCGGCCGCCGTCCGCTGCTCGACGCCGCGCTCGACGAGGGCCGCATCGTGCGCGAGGGGGACCCGGAGTGGCGCGAGGAGGTGCCGGTCCGCGTCGAGTCGATCCCCGTGCGCCGGGAGGGCCGGGTGTTGGGCGTCATCGCCCGCAACACCAATCTGCTCACTGTGCGTACACCCAGCCGGCTGGAGCTCACCTACCTCCAGTCCGCCTCCGACCTGGCCCAGATGATCGCGGCGGGCTCCTTCCCGTTCCCGGGCCAGCAGGTGGACATGGACGCCTCCCCGCGGGTCGGGGACGGCCTGATACGGCTCGACGCCGACGGCGTGGTGACCTACGCGTCCCCGAACGCGCTCTCCGCCTACCACCGGCTCGGCCTCGCCTCCGACCTGGTCGGCCAGCACCTGGGCAACATCACCTCCGAACTGGCCCCCTCGCGCGGCCCGGTGGACGAGGCCCTGGTCAAGCTCGCCAGCGGCTGGGCCCCGCGCGAGACCGAGGCCGAGGGCAACGGCGGGGTCATCCAGCTGCGGGCCATTCCGCTCAAGCCCAAGGGGACCCGGATCGGTTCCCTCGTCCTGTGCCGCGACGTCACGGAACTGCGCCGTCGCGAACGTGAATTGATCACTAAAGATGCGACCATCCGGGAGATCCACCACCGGGTGAAGAACAACCTCCAGACCGTGGCCGCGCTCTTGCGCCTCCAGGCCCGGCGGATGGATTCCCCGCAGGGGCGCGAGGCGCTGAACGAGGCGGTCCGCCGCGTCGGTTCGATCGCGATCGTGCACGAGACGCTGTCTCAGAACCTGGACGAGCGGGTCGAGTTCGACGAGATCGCCGACCGCGTGATCGCGATGGTCGCCGAGATCTCCCCGGGCAAGGTCGACTGCCGGCGCATCGGACGCTTCGGAATCCTGGACGCGGAGGTCGCCACTCCGCTGGCGATGGTGCTCACGGAGATCCTGCAGAACGCCCTGGAACACGCCTTCACCCAGGGGGAGGGCGGCACCGTGGAGGTGTCGGCGACCCGCTCGGGGAGCCGCAGCGATGCCCGGCTGCTGATTTCGGTGATCGACGACGGCTGCGGTCTGCCCGAGGGGTTCGACCCCAAGCGGGCCGGCAACCTCGGGCTGCAGATCGTACGGACCCTCGTGGAGGGCGAGCTCGGCGGCAGCTTCGACATGGTTGCGGCCGAGCCGCGCGGCACCAAGGTCGTCCTCGACATACCGGTGATCTCGCAGAAGTAGGCGGCGCACCGCCGGGCCGGAGCAGCGGCTCCGTCACTCGGAGTGAAGTGGTGGGCCCCGGACAGCACTGAGCCCCGGACCGAATGGTTTTCGGTCCGGGGCTCAAGAGCACGTTGCTGAGCGCTTATCAGGGGTACTACGCGCTGCGGCTCGAGGCTCGAAAGTCGATATCAGGCGCTGGCGTTGCGCGCCCGGTTGCGAGCGGCGCGGCGCTTCATTGCGCGGCGCTCGTCCTCGCTGAGACCGCCCCAGACACCGGAGTCCTGGCCGGACTCAAGCGCCCACTGCAGGCACTGCTCCATGACGGGGCAACGGCGGCAGACGGCCTTGGCTTCCTCGATCTGCAGCAGCGCAGGACCGGTGTTGCCGATGGGGAAGAAGAGTTCCGGGTCTTCCTCGCGGCAAACGGCGTTGTGACGCCAGTCCATGGCTGCTCCATCTCCTTGTATTGCGGGCAGGTTGCTTGTGAATGTGAACGCTTTCACGAATCCCTTCGTGAGGGAAGGGTGACCGCCCAGTTTGGGGAAAAACTCGCCCTGGGCTGCCGGAGATTCGTGGAGGGGTTCTGGCGATCTGTGTGGGTGCCGGGTTCTGCGGGCTGTCCCGATCGCCATGTAGAGATTCGCAAACCTCGGACGGGGATACAACCCCTTCCGGAAAGTTTTTTTTGATTCGTCGGTGTCTACTAGGTCACAGCCCTACTTCGTGGGGGTGGACCGGCGTGTAAACGTTCGAGTGAAAGGACTTTGGGCCCTTCCACTCACACAATCACACGCAGTGCCCGGCGTACGCCTGTGAACCGAACGCTGGTGCGCAGTCCGAGGTGGTCTCCGTCCATCTGGAACGGAAGCGGCACCTTGGAATGCAAGGTGAAGTCGGTCAGATCGTGCAGAGACACCGCATGCTTTCCGTGCGGACCGCGCTCAGGAGTCGAGGTCAGCAGCTGCGTCGCGTACCGGGCGACCGCCGGAGTTGACAAACGGTCCAGTGCCAATACGTCAAGTGCGGTATCGAACGACGCTTCGGGGGAGGCGTAGAGCGGCCGGTTGCCCAGATACGTCCAGGGTGAGGTGTTGCACACTATCGACAGCACCAGGTCCGTGACGGGATCCGCGCCGGGGCGCTCCAGCGTCACCGAGCCGTGCCGGCGGTTGGGCTCTTCCCAGAATTGGCGCATCAGCTGTCGTACGTAGAGGGCGTGCGTCGAACGTTTGCCCCGTTCGCGCTGTTGTTCGACCCGACCCACGACGCCCGCGTCGAAGCCGAAGCCCGCGCAGAAGGTGAACCAGCGGGCCGGCACCGACTCGTCCTCCGTGCCCGGCGTACCCGCCGCCAGCCCCAGGCCCACGGTCCGCTCGCGCCGCTCCCGCAGCGCGTCCAGCAGGGCGCCGGTGGCCTCGACCGCGTCGTTGGGCAGGCCGAGCGCACGGGCGAAGACATTGGTGGAACCGCCGGGGACCACGGCCAGGCCCGGCAGCCGCTCCGGATCGGGGCCCTCGTGCAGCAGCCCGTTGACCACCTCGTTGACTGTGCCGTCCCCGCCCAGGGCCACGACCAGGTCGATTCCGGTCTCGGCGGCCCTGCGCCCCAGGTCCCGGGCGTGCCCGCGGTACTCGGTGGTGACCGCCTCCAGCTTCATCTCGCTGGCCAGGGCGTGGGTCAGGACATCGCGCGTGCGCGCACTGGTGGTCGTCGCTGCTGGGTTGGCCACGAGAAGTGCACGCATGAGCGCAGCCTACCGACCCGTTCGTACACGTCCCATACTGCCCGTCCCTCCGGGGAGCGCGGGACGCGCGGATACCCTGCTGGGGTGAGTACGAAGCCGACCCCCGCCGCGCCCGCCGTCCCCGCCTCCCTGCCCCGCAGGCTGACCGCGGCCGCCGCGCTCACCGCGCTGGAGGGCCTGGCCCTGGCCGGCCTCGGCGTCCGCGTGCTGTACGTGGGCATCGGCGGCGACTCCGATTCCTTCACGACGGCCGAGACGGGCGGGATCACCCTGCTCGTCCTCGCCGCACTGCCGCTGATCGCGGCGCGCGGGCTGCGCCTGGGCCGCCGCTGGAGCCGCGGCCCGGCGCTGATCACCCAGCTGATGTCCCTGCCGGTGGCCTGGACCCTTTGGACCACGGGCGGCGCGATGAAGGCCGCCGCCGTGGCCCTGGCGCTGGCCGCGGTGGCCGTCATCGGGCTGCTGGTGAACCCGACGGCGACCGGGGCGCTGGGCATCGGGCCCGAAGAGCAGACCCGATAGCCGCACCGGCCCCCGCGGGGCCGTACGGGTGAGCGGGGCCGGTGGCCCCGCTCCTCGCTCCTACTCCTCGACGAGGAGCTTCTCGCGGAGCTGGGCCAGCGTGCGGGCCAGCAGCCGGGAGACGTGCATCTGGGAGATGCCGACCTCCTGCGCGATCTGCGACTGGGTCATGTTGCCGAAGAACCGCAGCAGCAGGATCCGCTTCTCCCGCGGCGGCAGCCCCTCCAGCAGCGGCTTGAGCGACTCGCGGTACTCGACGCCCTCGAGCGCCTCGTCCTCCGAGCCCAGGGTGTCCGCGACCGCCGGCGACTCGTCGTCGGTGTCCGGGACGTCCAGCGAGAGCGTGCTGTAGGCATTGGCCGATTCGAGGCCCTCCAGGACCTCCTCCTCGGAGATCCCCAGCCGTTCGGCCAGTTCGTGGACCGTGGGGGAGCGGCCGTGCTGCTGGGACAGTTCGGCCGTCGCCGTGGTCAGCGAGAGCCGCAGCTCCTGGAGCCGCCTCGGGACGCGTACCGCCCAGCCCTTGTCGCGGAAGTGGCGCTTGATCTCGCCGACCACCGTGGGCGTGGCGTACGTGGAGAACTCGACCCCGCGGTCCGGGTCGAAGCGGTCCACCGACTTGATCAGGCCGATGGTGGCGACCTGGGTCAGGTCGTCCAGCGGCTCGCCGCGGTTGCGGAAGCGCCGCGCCAGGTGCTCGACCAGCGGCAGGTGCATCCGTACGAGCCGGTTGCGCAGCTCGGCCTTCTCCACCGAGCCGTCGGGCAGCGCCCGCAGCTCGATGAACAGGGCCCGCGCGCCACTGCGGTCGCGCGGATCCGGCAGCGGCAGCGGGGCCGTGAACACCGGAGGCTGCAGGGCTTCCGGTGCGTCCGGCCGGTCTGCAGCAGGTGGAGCCGCGGCAGGTGGAGCCGCGGCCCGGGCCGGGGCCCCGGGGGCCGTGGCAGCGGCCCCCGCTGGCTGGACCGGCAGTGTTTGGTCGTGCTGGTTGTCGCTCACAGGGCCCGCCCGTCGCTCCGCCGAGTCCAAAAAGCCGTCTTCCGCATCCGTGTCAGCCGGGTGCGGCCGGGCGTGCTGCTGTTCCGGAATGCCGCCGTCGACCTCGTGCCGTACCCGGGGCCGATCCCCGCCCCGCACCGGGACCTCCCCGCCGCTCACGCCGGGCCTGGTCCCGCGCCGCGCTGTTTGTAGAGGCTGATGCTCACCGTTCGGTCCTCCTCGACCGTGGCCTCGACCTTCCCGGCCAAGGCCGAGAGGACCGTCCACGCGAACGTGTCGCGCTCCGGTGCCCGCCCGTCGGTGGTCGGGGCGGAGACGGTCACTTCCAGCGAATCATCCACCAGCCGGAAGACGCAGCTGAGGACGGAGCCGGGCACGGCCTGCTGGAGCAGGATCGCGCAGGCCTCGTCCACCGCGATGCGGAGGTCCTCGATCTCGTCGAGGGTGAAGTCCAAACGTGCCGCGAGGCCGGCCGTGGCCGTCCGCAGCACCGACAGGTAGGCACCCGCAGCGGGCAGCCGGACTTCCACGAAGTCCTGGGTCCCGGGCTCGCCTGCGATCTGGGACACCCTCACCTCCAAGGTGGTACGAGCTCTGTTCGCCGGTGACGCTATCGCGATCCGGGCGATCGTGTCGCGGCACCCCGTGCTGGAGAGCGCAGGGCCCCGTCGAACACGACTGGCCGGAAGGCCATGCCTGCGACCAGTGACTGATGGTAAGCCCATGGGTACGCACAGTGGCTAGGGGTCTGCGGGCCCAAATCAGGGGAACCGGCGGAGGGTTGACCTACCCCGCTTCAGACGATCGAACCGTCGACAAAACACCATCGCCAGGTCTCGCCCGGTTCGAAGCTCCGCATGACGGGGTGGCCGGTCGCGTGGTGGTGCGCCGTGGCGTGCCGGTGCGGCGAGGAATCGCAGCAGGCGACGTACCCGCACTGCAGGCACATCCGCAGCTGCACGGGATGACTGCCGAGCTCCAGACATTCGGGGCAGGTCGGGGCAAGGGGGTCGGGCTCGGGGCGCGGCAGTTCGGGAACGTGGGTGCACTCGCTCATGATGGCCAGCGTACTGAGGTGTGGGCGCCCGAGGATGACGCGAATCAAGCGAGGATGATCTTCGATGGAGGTATTGCCGCTGGTGGCGCTGGTCGCCGGCTGCGCGATCGTGGCGGGTCTGGCCCGCCGCACCCCGGTGCCCGCGCCGCTCATGCTGGTGGCCGCCGGGCTGATCGCGGCGTACGTCCCGGGCGTGCCCGCGTACGGCCTGGACCCGCACATCGTGCTGCCGCTGCTGCTCCCGCCGCTGCTCTACACGGCCGCGGTGGACAGCTCGTACCTGGACCTGCGGGCCAACCTGCGCCCCGTGGCGCTGCTCTCGGTGGGCTACGTGCTCTTCGCGACGCTCGCCGTCGGGTACGCCGCGTACCTGGTGGTGCCCGATCTGTCGCTCCCGGTGGCCCTGGTGCTGGGCGCGGTCATCGCCCCGCCCGACGCGGTCGCGGCGACGGCCATCGCCCGCCAGCTCGGGCTGCCGAACCGGATCACGACCATCCTCCAGGGGGAATCCCTGGTCAACGACGCCACCGCGATCACCGCGTACAAGGTGGCGCTGGCGGCGGCGATCGGGGCGAGCGCCGGCTGGGCGGGCGGGATCGCGGAGTTCCTGCTGGCCTCGGTGGGCGGGGTGGGCGTGGGCCTGCTGCTGATGGTCCCGATCCACGTGATGCGCCAGCGGCTGCGCGAACCGCTCCTGCAGAACACCCTGTCGCTGCTGATCCCGTTCGTGGCCTACGCGGCCGCCGAGCGGGTGCACGCCTCGGGGGTCCTGGCGGTGGTGGTCGTCGCCCTGTACCTGGGGCACCGGGCCTGGCAGGTGGACTTCGCGACCAGGCTCCAGGAGGAGGCGGTCTGGAAGATGGTCGCCTTCATCCTCGAATCGGTGGTCTTCGCCCTGATCGGACTCCAGCTGCCGGTGGTCCTCAAGGGGTTGGGGCCCTACGAGGGCACGGCCGCGGCCGGGTACGCGCTGGCCGTCTTCGTGATCGTGGTGGTGGCCCGCTTCGCCTGGGTCTTCCCGGCGACCTTCCTGCCGCGCCTGCTCTCGCGGCGGGTCCGGGAGCGGGAACCGGAGACCAACTGGAAGGCCCCGGTCATCGTCGGATGGGCCGGGATGCGCGGCGTCGTCTCGCTGGCGATCGCCTTCTCCGTGCCGGTCAGCGTGCCGCACCGGAACCTGATCCTGTTCCTGACCTTCACCACGGTGATCGGCACGCTGGTGGTGCAGGGCCTGACCCTGCCCCCGCTCATCCGGCTGCTGCGGCTGCCCGCCCGGGACGCGCAGGCGGAGACCCTGGCCGAGGCCCAGGCTCAGAGCGAGGCCTCGCGGGCGGCGGACGACCGCCTGACGGAACTCCTCGCCTCCCCCTCCAACGCCCTCCCGCCACCGCTGGCCGACCGGCTGCGGACGGTCCTGGAGCGCAGGCGCAACGCGGTGTGGGAACGGCTGGGCGAGGTCAACCCGGTGACGGGGGAGTCGGCGGACGACGTCTACCGCCGCCTGGCGGGGGAGATGATCGCGGCGGAACGCGAGGTCTTCGTCTCCCTGCGGGACGCGCGGCGCATCGACGACGAGATGCTGCGCGTCCTGCTGCGCCGCCTGGACCTGGAAGAGGCGGCGGCCTACCGCGAGGAGTCCGCGTAGCCCCGCCTCCCTCAGCAGGTCACGGGCGCCCGGTGACGACCGCCGCCAACGTGGTGCCCTCGGGGAACGCACCCTCGCGGGTCAGGGCGAGCAGCGCCCAGAGGAGCTTCGCCACGTAGATCCGCTCCACCGGGAGCCCGTGCCGGGCCCCGAAGTCCGCGGCGAAGGCCGACAGGGCTTCGGGGACCCGGGCGTAGCCGCCGTGCGCGAACCCCTCCGCCAGGGACCAGTCGCCCGCCGGACCGCCGAACGCCGCCGTCTGGAGGGAACGTATCTCCGCCTCCAGGAAGCCGCCCCCGACCACCGGCACGCCCACCGCCCGCTGACCGGCATCCAGGCCCGCCGCCAGCCCGGCCAGCGTGCCCCCGGTGCCGCAGGCGACCGCGGCCACGTCGCAGCCGCCGCGCAGCTCGCGCCCCAGCTCGGCGCAGCCGGTCAGCGCGAGGGCGTTGCTGCCGCCCTCCGGGATCACGTACGCGTCGCCCGCACCGGCCTCCGCCGGGAGCCCGGCCTTGTCCCGGTAGGCCGACCGGGACACGAAGTGCAGCCGCATGCCGTCCGCCGCGCACCGGGCCAGCGACTCGTTCAGCGGCCGCCGCGCCAGCTCGTCGCCCCGTACGATCCCGACGGTCGCCATCCCCAGCAGCCGGCCCGCCGCGGCGGTGGCCCGCAGGTGGTTGGAGTAGGCCCCGCCGAAGGTCACCAGCCCCGGATACCCGCCCGCGACGGCCGCCCGCAGATTCGGCGCGAGCTTGCGCCACTTGTTGCCCGGCAGCTCCGGATGGACCAGGTCGTCCCGCTTGAGCAGCAGCCGTACGCCGTGCCGTTCGAAGCGCTCGTCACGGACCTCGCGCAGCGGGGAGGGCGGCCGGGGCCGCAGGATCAGGTCGGGGTCGATTGGACGTTCCACGCGTCCATTGTGGGCCGCTCCCGCCCGCGCCGTCGCACGTCAGTGCGCCGGGCGCGCGCCGTTCGGGCCGGTCACTTCAGGCGCTCCTCGATCCGGGCGCGCATCGAGTCCATCGTGAAGCCCTTCGGGTCGATCTTGCCCGGCTGCCACTCCAGGTGGCCGATCACCGAGCGGGCGGTCCAGCCGTGGAACCGGCACAGGGCAGCCGCCGCGCGGGCGATCGCGTCGAGCTGGACCGCCGGCCAGGGGTCCTCGCCGTCGCCGAGGTTCTCGCACTCGAAACCGTAGAAGTGGCGGTTGCCGTCGGTGTCCGCCTGCCGGTCCGGTGGCAGGCGCTTCTCCGCGACGACCGCCGCCAGTACGTCGGAGTCGCCCGCGCCCGCGTGGTTGGCGCGGCCGTAGCCGACCAGGTGGACCCGGCCGTCCTTGGTGATGACCCCGTGGCAGAGCGGGCCCGGGAGGGCCTCGTCGCCGTCGCGGCAGAGCTGGACGGTGTACGCGGTCCCGTGGGTGACGGTGTGGTGGATCATCACCCCGTTCACCGGGCCCCAGGGTCCCTTGTGGTTGCGGTTGTGGGTGCGCCAGGCGCCGACCTCGACGACGGTGAGGCCCTCGCCCCGCAGGACGCCGATGAACCGGTCCGCGGACATGGGTGCGGACATGGCCGCCTCCTTGACTCTGTGTGAGTGATCGGTCACTCAACGGTCTAGTGGAGGCGGCCGTTCCGCCGCAAGGGCGCGCAGGGGCGGGTGCCGGGGGCGGGCGGGGGTTACGCCGAGGCGAGCCACAGGTCGGGGCCGAAGACCTCGTAGTGGATGTCCGCGGGGGCCACGCCCTTGGCGATCAGCTGCTGGCGCGCGGCCCGCATGAAGGGGAGCGGCCCGCACAGGTAGGCCTTGGTGTCCGGGGCGACCGGGATCTCCGTCAGGTCGAGCAGGCCGTCGTGGTCACCCGGTTCGGCGTCGGCCTCGTACCAGAAGTGCGCGCTCGCGTCGGGAAGCTTGTGCGTCAGGGCCCGGTGGTCGGTGCGCAGGGCGTGGTCGGCGGGGGAGCGGTCGGCGTGCAGGACGGTGACCGGGGCCGCGTGGCCGGTGTCGGCGAGGTGTTCGAGCATCG
The DNA here is from genome assembly GCF_036346895.1 of Streptomyces sp. NBC_00503. Classification (NCBI taxonomy): domain Bacteria; kingdom Bacillati; phylum Actinomycetota; class Actinomycetes; order Kitasatosporales; family Streptomycetaceae; genus Streptomyces; species Streptomyces sp. NBC_00503. The sequence goes on from NZ_CP107855.1 coordinate 5,373,221, forward strand.
AGAGCATCGGGGTGCAGCCGATCCCGGCGGAGGCGAGGACCACCGGCGCGGTGGTTTCCTGGAGGACGAGGTCGCCGTAGGGGGTGGAGACGCGCAGGGTGTCGCCGGTGCGGACCCGGGCGTGCAGGTGGTTGGAGACCTCGCCGTCGGGGCCGGTGGCGGCCGGGCCGTGGACGCGCTTGACGGTGATGGAGCGGACCGGGGAGCCGGGGGCGCTGGAGAGGCTGTACTGGCGGATCTGGCGTGCACCGTCGGCCAGTTCGACCTGGACGGAGACGTACTGGCCGGGCTTGAAGCCGGGCGCGGGGGCGCCGTCGGCGGGGGTGAGGTGGAAGGTGGTGCAGTCCGCGGTCTCCTCGACGCGGGCGGCCACGGTCCACTCGCGCCAGACGTCGCCCGCGAGGACCTGCTGCTCGGCGTAGAGGCGCTCCTCGATGGTGATGAGGGCGTTCGCCATCAGCCAGTAGACCTCGTCCCAGGCCTCGGCCACCTCGGGGGTGACGGCGTCTTCGAGGATCTCCACGATGGCCTCGAAGAGGTACTTGTGGACCACCGGGTACTGCTCGCGGGTGACGCCCAAGGAGGCGTGCTTGTGGGCGATGCGGCCCAGCATCACGTCGGGGCGGGCGTCCGGGTGGTCGACGAGGTGGGTGGCGAAGGCGGCTATGGAGCCGGCGAGGGCCTGCTTCTGGAGGCCGGCGTTCTGGTTGCCGCGGTTGAAGAGGTCGCGGATCAGTTCGGGGTGGGCCGCGAAGAGCTTCCCGTAGAAGAGCTCCGTGATGTCGCCGATCGCCGCGCCGACGGCGGGCAGGGTGGCTCGTACGGTCGCGGTCGACTTCTCGGAAAGCATCGGTGACTCCTCGCGTAGGGGTGGATCTTCAAGGCGATCTTCTAAATCGGCATATGAAATGCTTATTTTTGAAAACAGGCGCACAAGGTCCACCGCGGTGCGGACTTGTGTTCGAGAGCCCTGTCGGGTTCAGGCTATGCGGGCCGGCCGTCGGTGCGAATCGGCCATTCGGCCCCCGCCGTCAGGGCCTTGTGGCCCCGGTCGATCCGCCCGAAATGCCGAGCAGGAGCGGCCCGGTCGGCGCCGCGACCAGGTCGTTCACCGTCAGCGGGTCCAGTGCGGCGAAGAAGGCCTCCTGGGCCCCGCGCAGCGCGCCGCGCAGGACGCAGGCACCGCGCAGCGGGCACGGGACGGTGCCGTCGCAGTCCACGACGTCGCCGGCGCCCTCCAGTTCGCGGATCAGTCCGCCCACCGAAGCCGTGCGTCCGGCGGCGGTCAGGCCGAGGCCGCCGCCCCGGCCGCGCCGGGCCTCGACCAGGCCGAGGTGCTGCAGCTTGGCGACCACTTTGGCCGTGTGCGTGTAGGGGACCTCCATGGTCGCCGCGACCTCGCGGGTGGTGGGGAGGTCCGTCTCCTCGACGGCCAGGCGCATCAGGACGCGCAGTGCCAGGTCGGTGAATCGGGTCAGCCGCATGGGTCCACCGTAGAAAACTTGCATCTTCTATGCAAATTTAAACCCCGGCCGTCACCGGAGTTGGCTGAAACGGGTGGGGTGCAAGGGCCTCCTGGTGAGGAGGTTGACTCTAGAGAGTGCCCAGCCACGAACGGAGTAGTCCCACCCTTTTGTGTAATGGTCTCACCACGGTCCGTACTGGAAGGCTTCCGTCCCGCAGATCCATGGAGTGATCGAAAGGGAAATACATGTCGGTCCAGGCAGGTTCCGAATCCGAGGCCCAGGCACCGCAGCGCAGTCTCGGGACATCGGCAGCACGGAACTTGGCAACCACGACCAAGTCCGCGCCGCAGATGCAGGAGATCACCTCCAGGTGGCTCCTGAAGATGCTGCCGTGGGTGTCCGTCCAGGGCGGTACGTACCGGGTCAACCGCCGCCTGAGCTACTCGGTCGGCAACGGCATCGTGGAATTCATCAAGACCGGCACACAGGTGCAGGTGATCCCGGCCGAGCTCGGCGAGCTCCCGCTCCTGCGCGACTACGAGGACCTCGACGTCCTCACCGAACTCGCCGCGCGCTGCCACCAGATCGACTTCGAGGCCGGCCAGGAGCTCACCTCCTTCGGCAGCCCCGCCGACAAGGTGTTCCTGCTCGCCCACGGACGCATCGACCAGATCGGCACCGGCCCCTACGGGGACGACGCCGTGCTGCAGACCGTGGCCGACGGCGCCTTCTTCGGCGAGGACTCCCTCGTCGACGAGGAGTCCATCTGGGAGTACACCGCCCGCGCCGCCACCGCCGGCACCGCGCTCGTCCTCTCCCGCCAGGACTTCCAGCTCCTCGCCGACCGGGTCGAATCGCTGCGCGCGCACGTGGACTCCGTACGCTCCCTGCCCGAGCAGCGCACCAACAAGTACGGCGAGGCCGCCATCGACCTCTCCGCCGGACACGTCGGCGAGGCCGTGCTCCCGGGCACCTTCGTGGACTACGAGGCCCGCCCCCGCGAGTACGAACTCTCCATTGCACAAACGGTCCTGCGCGTGCACACACGTGTCGCCGACCTGTACAACCAGCCGATGAACCAGACCGAGCAGCAGTTGCGGCTGACGGTCGAGGCGCTGCGCGAGCGCCAGGAGCACGAGATGCTCAACAACCGCGACTTCGGCCTGCTCCACAACGCCGACTACGACCAGCGCATCCAGCCGCACGACGGCGCGCCCAGCCCCGACGACATGGACCAGCTGCTCTCCATGCGGCGCGGCTCCAAGATGTTCCTCGCGCACCCCAAGGCCATCGCCGCCTTCGGCCGCGAGTGCAACAAGCGCGGCCTGTACCCGGAGTCGATCGACATCGGCGGACACCGGGTGCCGACCTGGCGCGGGGTGCCGATCTTCCCGTCCAACAAGATCCCGATCAGCGACGCCCGTACGACGTCCATCCTGTGCATGCGCACCGGCGAGGACGAGTCCGGGGTGATCGGCCTGCACCAGCCCGGGATCCCGGACGAGATCGAGGCGAGCACCTCCGTGCGGTTCATGGGCATCAGCGAGCAGGCGATCATCTCGTACCTGGTCACCACCTACTTCTCCGCCGCCGTGCTGGTCCCGGACGCGCTCGGCGTCCTGGAGAACGTCGAGATCGCGCGCTGGCGCTGAACGTGTCGGCCACCGAGGCGATCACCACCGGCGAGGGACAGGAAGCCGCCTTCCTGCTCGAACGGACACGAGAAACGGTCAACCCGGAACTGCGCCGCACCGTCGAGGGCCTGCCGGGCTCGATGCGGCGCGTGGCGATGTACCACTTCGGCTGGGAGCGGGAGGACGGAACCCCGGCCACGGGCAACGCCGGCAAGGCGATCCGGCCCGCCCTGGTGCTGGCCTCGGCCCAGGCCCTGCACGGCGCGGGGGGCCGGGCGGGGGAGCCGGCGGGGGTCGCGGCGCCGGTGCGGGCGGCGGTGGCCGTGGAACTGGCGCACAACTTCACGCTGCTGCACGACGACGTCATCGACAAGGACGTCCGGCGGCGCGGCCGCGCCACCGCGTGGACGGTCTTCGGGATACCGGACGCGATCATCACGGGCGACGCCATGATGGCGCTCGCACTGCGACTGCTCGCCGAGGACCCGAACCCGGCCTCGGCCCAGGCCTCGTCGAGGCTCGCGGCCTGCGTGGTCGAGCTGTGCGCGGGACAGCAGGCCGACTGCGCCTTCGAGCGCCAGTCCCACGTCCCGCTCGACGCGTGCCTGACCATGGCCACGGCCAAGACCGGGGCCCTACTGGGCTGCGCGTGCGCGCTCGGCGCCCTGTACGCGGGGGCCGGGCCGGACGAGGTCGACGCCATGGACGCCTTCGGGCGGGAGGCCGGGCTGGCCTTCCAGCTCATCGACGACCTGATCGGCATCTGGGGCGACCCCGGCCACACCGGGAAGCCCGCGGGAGCCGATCTGCTGGCCCGCAAGAAGTCCCTCCCGGTCGTGGCCGCCCTCACCTCGGGCACCGCGGCGGGGGAGGAGCTGGCCGCGCTGTACGCGGGTCCCATGACCGGGGACGACGTGCGCAGGGCCGCCGACGCGGTGGAGCGGGCCGGCGGGCGGGACTGGGCGCAGGCCCATGCCGCCGACCGGATGGGGCGGGCGGTGCAGCAGCTGTCGCGGGCGGTTCCGGACCTCGGGGCTGCGGGCGGGCTGCTGGCGCTCGCGGAGTTCGTGACCCGGCGGACCCTGTGACCCGGCGGACCCTGTGACCCGGCGGGTCCGGCGCGCCCCGTGACCCGGCGGGCCTCGTGATCCCGGCCGGCGCGCAGGCCCCGTAGGCCTCCTGGGGGAAGGCGCAAGCCCTGTTCCGGCATCTCATGGTGCCGGAACGGGGCTTTCCGGGTTTCTCGGCCCAACTCTAGGATCACTGGCGGACGTTGAAACGCGAGTGAGGGGTTGGTCCCGTGGTGCTGGAGATACGTCGGGCGGATCGGTCGGACCGCGATGCGGTGGCGCGGCTGCTGGACGAGGCGTTCCGCGAGGACCCGGTGAGCAGCTGGGTGTTCCCGGACCCCGCGCACCGGGCGGCGGTGCACGGGAAGTTCCTCGGGGTCTTCGTCGACGTGGCGCTGGCCGAGGGGCGGATCGACTACGCGGTGGACGGCTCGGCGGCGGCGCTCTGGCTGCGGATCCCGGCCGGGGAGCCGGAGGGCGAGGACGAGATCCCGGCGAAGATGCGGGCGGCGGCCGATCCGGGCAACGAGCGGTGCGAGCTGGTCGGCAGGCTGACGGGCGAGGTGCACCCGACGGCCGAGGAGCACGAGTACCTGCTGATGATCGCGGTGGCGCCGGACCGGCAGGGGGAGGGGCTGGGCACGCAGCTGATGGCGCCGGTGCTGGAGCGGTGCGACCGCGAGGGCGTGCCGGCGTACCTGGAGGCGAGCAGCGAGCGGAGCAAGGGGCTCTACGAGCGGCTCGGCTGGGAGTTCACGGGTGCGGCGGTGCGGCTGCCGGAGGGTCCGCTGATGTGGCCGATGTGGCGCAAGCCGCAGGAATCCCTTGCGTAACAACTTCATGCGAAGTGCTTTCATCGACGTGCTCCGATAGGGGTGCACTGTCGAACGTAAGAGAATCGCTTGCGCAGGCGGTCCTCGGCGGCGGCCAGGTCGTCACCTCGTACGCCGTCAAGCGCTGACCCCCGGGCGCCGGCGGGGCTCACGACCCGCCGGACGCGCGAAAGCGGCCTACCGTGGAGGTATGGCCGGTGAACAGCAGCAGCGCACGCACGAAACGGTCGCCCCGCACGCCGGACACGAGCAGCAGACGTGCCCGGCCTGCGGAAGCCCCGTCGACACGGTGGTCAGACGGCGCAAGGCGCTCGGGATCTTCATCCCCGAGTGGGTGCCGGGTTCCTGCCGGAACCCGGACTGCGCGGCCTACGTGCCCGGGGAGGGCTGACCCGCCCCGGGCACGGCGGCCGGCGGCTAGCCCTTCGAGTCCAGGCCCGCGGCGCCCGAGCCGACGAGGCCGTTGGCCCAGAGCTGGTTGACGCGCGAGCGCTCGGCGGAGTTCGGGCTGGTGTTCTGGCAGGAGGTGCCGGGGCCGCCGCCCGACATCAGCTCGCTGCACGGGCCGGAGTAGTGGTCCGGCAGGCCGAGCACGTGGCCCGTCTCGTGCGCGGTCACGCGGGTGGAGTTGTACTGCTGGTTCTGGCTGTAGTCGAGGAAGATGTAGCCCCGTCCGTGGCCGTCCGTGCTCGCGTACGAACCGCGCGAGTCGCTGCCCTCGTAGTAGGAGAAGTTCCCGCCCGAGGACACCTCCTGCAGTTTGACGTTGACGACCGAGCTGTTCCAGATCTGCGTGGAGCGGGATATCTGGCTGCGGAAGCTGGGCGCGTTGCGGGTGTTGTAGGTGACGGTGACGGCCTGCAGGCCCGGGTTGGCGGCCCGCTGCTCGGACACCGAGCGCTGGACCGCTTCGAAGAAGGCGCGGTTGGCGGCCTGGTTCTCCTGCGAACGCTCGTACGCGGCGTACGTGGCCGGGCTGCCGGTCGGGGTGACGGCGCTCGCGCTGGGGACGACACCGCCGAGGGCGGCGGCCAGGCCGAGGCCGAGGGTGGCGGCGGACATGACGGTCTTGCGGGAGTGACGCATGTGGGGGACTCCTGCTCATCCGGTGCGGTGGGGGGTGTTCGGTACCGGAGTCTGCGGGAGCGGGAGCGGCCGACGGATGATGCCAGAGGCCGATAGCGCGGGGCTATCGGGGAGTTTTCGACAGGCCGACTCCCGTGAGAATGGCGGGATTCGGGGGGATACCGGTGGCTGGTGCGGTCAGCCGCGACCGGCCTACTCTCGGGGGATGGAGCTTGAGGTCAGGCACCTGCGCGCCCTGTGCGCCATCGCTGACGCCGGCAGCCTGCACAAGGCCGCCCGGCAGCTCGGCGTGAGCCAGCCCTCGCTGACGACCCAGCTCCGGCGCATCGAACGCGCCCTGGACGGCGAACTGTTCCTGCGCGAACGCACCGGCTGCCGGCCGACTCCCTTCGGGCGCACGGTACTCGGCCGGGCCCGGCCGCTCCTCGCCGAAATGGCCGCCCTCGTCGCGGAGGCCCGCTCGCTGTCCCAGGGGCCGCGGCTGCGGATCGGCTCCACGGCCAGCCGCGCCCTGCCCGGCTGGCTGCGCCGCCTCCACCGGCGGCTGCCGGACACCGAGACGGACCTGGTCGTCGACGTCTCCGCCAACGCCCTGCTGCGGATGACGGCTTCGGGCCAGCTCGACGTGGCGTTCGTGCACGAGGTGGAGGGCAGCCCGCTGCGGGTGCCGGCCGGGCTGGAGCTGCGCGTGCTCATGGAGCGGGAGCCGCAGTTCGTGTCCATGTCCCGGGACCACCCGGCGGCGGCACGGCCGGTGGTGGAGTTACGGGACCTGGCCGCCGACCGGTGGACCGTGGACCCCTCCGTGGACGGCGAATGGGACGGCCTGCGCCGGGTGTTCGCGGTCGCCGGCCTCGACCCGCCGCTGCTGCACGCCGACTACCACACGGCCACGTCGCTGATCGTCTCGGGCGAGGCCGTCGCCCCCTGCCAGCCCACGTCCGGGCCGCGCGAGGACATGGCGATCCGGCCGCTCTCGGGCGACCCGCTCGCCGTACGCCTCCTCCTCGCGACCCGGCCCGGCGCGCACGCGCAGTTCCACGCCGAGGTGTACGAGGACCTCCGCGCGGCCTACCGCGAAGCGGCCCTCGGGATCCCGCCGTACCGGGCCTGGCTGCACCGGCACGCGAGCCCGCTGCTGGCGGCGTAGGCCGTGGCTCAGGGGCGGCCGCGCAGGCGGGTGCGGGCGCGGTCGTAGGCCAGGGCGCCCGCTCCGTGGGCGACCAGGAGGGTGCCCGCGGCCAGCCAGCCCGGGTCGCGGCGGCGGGCCGCCCAGAGCATCAGGGGTGCGCCCGCGGTGAGCTGGGCCGTGCCCGCGAGGCGGAGCCCGGGGCCGCGCAGCAGCCGGCCGAGGGGGCCGTCCTCGACCACCGCGAGCTCCGCCCGCATCGCGTCGCGCCAGCCGGACCACTCCACCGGCTCCGATCCGGGCGCGACCCGGGCCGCTTCGCGCAGCCGGTCGGCCGGTTCGCCCGGAGCCAGGCCGGCGGGCAGCGCCAGCCCGGCGCGGGCCAGCAGGGCGATGACCCCGAGGAGCCGGGCGGGGCCGTCGGCCGCCTCGTCGGGGCGGGTCAGGCGTTCCAGTTCCTCCAGGTCCAGGACCGGATCCAGCCCGAGCCGCGCCGCCAGCACCCGCATGGCGTCGGCGGCGGCGGAGTCGGGGCCGCCGTGGGGACGGCCCGCCGCGTCCCACTCGTAGGCCGCGGACCGCCGGAACCCCGAGGACAGGACGAAGCCGGTCCGGCCGTCCTCCCACCACAGGCTCAGCACCGGCCAGTTGGTTCCCATCGCGACCGCCGAACCCCATCCCGAGAGGACCTCGGCCACCGATTCCTCGCCCTCCAGCCAGGGCTTGCCCTCGGGGACCAGTGCGGTCCAACCGCCGGCCGGAGCGAGCAGCAGGCGTTCGCGCAGCATGTGCGCGGCGGGGCGGGTGGCGAGCGGCTCGGCGCGGCAGAGCAGCAGCCCGCCGGTCGTGGTCTTGGAGATCGGCATGCCCACACGCTAAGCCAAATCACCCCAAAGTGATGATTTTGGATCTTCCTGACGCGCTTGACTTCCCACAACCGCGATATATCGTGTTAGCCAGAAGACGCGATATGTTGCGTGCTTGGAGAGCCTAGGCCGAGGAGGACCAGCACCATGGAAGAGTCAGCGCAGAAGACGTGGTCGGTAGCCGAACCGCAGAAGCTCACCTTCGAGGAGCCGGTCGCCGAAGTCCGCGTCCGCATGGTCGGCGGAACCGTCAACGTCGTCGCGGCTGATGAGGGCCCGGCCCGCCTGGAGGTGGCCGAGGTCGACGGACCGCCGCTGTACGTGGTGCAGGAGGGCGGCATCCTCACCGTTTCCTACGAGGACCTCCCCTGGAACGGCTCCCAGGGCTTCAAGGAGTGGTTCGAGGGCAAGCCGTGGAAGGCCTGGTCCTCCTCCGGCACCGGCCGCAAGGCCTGGGAGCGCAGCGCCACCGTGACCCTCACGGTCCCGGCCGCCACCCGCGTCCAGCTGGCCACCGTCGGCGCCACCGCCTTCGTCTCCGGCATCGGCGGCGCCACCGACATCCACGGGGTCTCCGGCGACGCCACGCTCGTCGGCCTGTCCGGCAAGGTCAAGGCCAAAACCGTCTCCGGCAGCGTCGAGGCCCAGTCCGTCACCGGGGAGCTCGGCTTCCACACGGTCTCCGGCGGCCTGACCGTCGTGGACGGCGCCGGCGGCAACGTACGGGCCGACTCGGTCAGCGGCGACATGCTCATCGACCTGGCCCTCGAGGACCGGGCCGGGCAGAGCCCGGTCAACATCTCCCTCACCTCCGTCTCCGGGCAGGTCGCCATCCGCCTCCCGCACCCGGCCGACGCCCGCGTCGAGGCCAGCACCGCGACCGGAGGCGTCTCCAACGCCTTCGACGACCTGCGCGTCTCCGGCCAGCTCGGCGCGAAGCGCATCACCGGCACCCTGGGCGCCGGGACCGGCACCCTGCGCGCCACCACCGTCTCCGGATCCATCGCGCTGCTGCGGCGCCCGGCCGCCCAGGCCGCCCCCCTCGCGCTCGACAAGAAGGTGCTCTGACATGCCGCCCGTCTTCGCCCACGGCCGCCTCCGCCTGTACCTCCTCAAGCTGCTCGACGAGGCTCCGCGCCACGGGTACGAGGTGATCCGGCTGCTGGAGGAGCGTTTCCAGGGGCTCTACGCACCCTCCGCGGGCACCGTGTACCCGCGCCTCGCGAAGCTGGAGGCCGAGGGGCTGGTCACGTACGCCACCGAAGGCGGGCGCAAGGTGTACTCGATCACCGAGGCGGGCCGCGCGGAACTGGCCGACCGCGGCGGTGAACTGGCTGACCTGGAGCTGGAGATCCGCGACTCCGTCTCCGAACTGGCCGCCGAGATCCGCGCCGACGTGAGCGGCGCCGCGGGCGACCTGCGGCGCGAGATGCGGGCCGCGGCCAACGCGTCGGCCACGCCGGTGGAGGACGAGTCCTGGAAGGTCGCCAAGGAGGAGTTCCGCAAGGCGAAGGCGGAGTGGAAGGAACAGGCGCGCCGGGCGAAGGACGAGAGCCGCCGGGCCCGCGAGGAGGCCCAACAGGCCCGCCGCCAGGCCAAGGAGGCGCAGGACCGGGCCCGCGAGGAGGTCCAGCGGATCGCCGGCCAGCTGCAGGAGCAGTTCGCGAAGTCGGGCGGGGTCCTCGGCTCCCTGGCGGGAGCCTGGCTCGGCGGCTCCACCCCGGGCGCGCCGGGCGCGCCGGGCGCTTCGGGCGCTTCGGGCGCTTCGGACACGGCGAAGCCTTCGGCCGCCGGTGCCGGTGCCGGTGCCGGTGCGGACTGGGCTCGGGACGTGCTCGAGACCGGTGACCCGGCCCGTGACCTGGACCGGCTGCTGGACCGCTTCCGCGACGACATCCGCGACGCGGCCCGCGACCACGGGATCGGAGCCGAGCAGCTGGCGCAGGCCCGTACCCACCTGGCGGAGGCCGCCGCCCGCATCGCCGCCACCCTCGGCCCGCAGCGCTAGAGCGTCTTTGCACGTCAGGCCCCGCCGCACGATGCGGCGGGGCCTGACGTGGTGACCGGGGCCTGTGCCCGACGGCTGGTGCGTGGTGGGTCAGCGTGCGGACCCGGCGCGGCGCATCCGCGCGGTCGGACCCGTCGGATTGGCGGGCGCGGCGGAATCCTGACCGGCGCCGAAGGCCGGCGATGCCAGGAGGACGGCCGGAGCCAGAGCAGCGGTGACCGCAGTGGCGATCCGGGACAACTTCACAGAAAAACCCCTGGAAAACGTTCTTTTCGCCGTAGGGGACTCGGGGTCCGCGCAGATGGTTGTACGGGGCAGCGAGATCGGGCGTCCGGCGGTCAGGCCGCCAGGTTCGCCTCGGTCGTGGCGTAGGTGACGCCGTGGTCCGCCAGGACCTCGGCGACGGGGCCCGGCCGGGACAGGAGGGCCAGCAGGAGGTGCGGGGTGCCGATGTGGCGGTCCTTGCGGCCCAGGGCGATGCGCAGGGACGTCTCCAGGACCTTCTTCGAGCCCTGGGTGAAGGGGAAGTGGCGCCGGTCCGGCTCCGGGCGGCCCAGCGCCGAGCGGACCGAGGCCGCCAGTCCGCCCCGCCGACGGGGCTGCGGCTCGGCCAGGGCGCCTTCGCCGTGCGTCTCCTCGATGCGGGTGACGATCTCCGAGAGGTCGATCCCGAGACCCGCCAGGGCCTCCTCGTCGGCCCTGGACATTCCGCCCCGGCGGCGGGCTTCGGCGAGGTCGGCGGCGATCGCGGCCGGGTCCACGCCCGCCGGTTCCAGGGCGCCCAGTGCCAGCAGGGAGAGCAGCAGGTGCTCCTCGGTGACTGCGGCGGCACCGGCGCGGCCGCACTCGGCCACCGCTCCGGTCACAGCGGCGCGCGCGTCGTGGGTGAAGCGTTCGAACATCAGAGCCTCCCGTGCTTCTTGTGTACGGCCTGCCGGCTGACGCCCAGCTCGGCCGCGATGTCCTGCCAGGACCAGCCCTGCGCGCGGGCGCTGCGTACCTGGACGGCCTCCAGCTGCTCGAGCAGCCTCCGGAGGGCGGCCACGGCACGCAGGCCCACACGCGGGTCACGGTCACCGGCCCGTTCGGCGAGATCGGTGGCTTCGGTCATGGATGTCAATGTAGGTTGACGCGCGGGAGGTGTCAACCTGCATTGACGGCCGTGGGTGGTGGGTGCGGCTACACCGTGAGCACGATCTTGCCGAACAGGTCCCCGGACTCCAGCTTCGCGAAGCCCTCGCGGGCCCGGTCCAGCGGCAGGGTCTCGTCGATCACCGGGCGGACGCCCGTCGCCGCGCAGAAGGACAGCAGGTCCTCCAGCTCGTCCTTGGAGCCCATCGTCGAGCCGACCACCTTGAGCTCCAGGAAGAAGATCCGGGTCAGCTCCGCGTGCGCCGGGCGGTCGCCGCTCGTGGCGCCCGAGATCACCAGGGTCCCGCCGGGGCGCAGGGACTTGATCGAGTGCGACCAGGTGGCGGCGCCGACCGTCTCGATGACGGCGTCGACCCGCTGGGGGAGCCGCGCACCCGGCTCGTAGGCCTCGACCGCGCCCAGCTCGACGGCGCGCTTGCGCTTGGCCTCGTCCCGGCTGGTCGCGAAGACCCGTAGGCCGGCGGCCTTGCCCAGCACGATCGCGGCGGTGGCGACGCCGCCGCCCGCGCCCTGGACCAGTACCGAATCCCCGGGGCGGACCCCGGCGTTGGTGAAGAGCATGCGGTAGGCGGTGAGCCAGGCGGTGGGCAGGCAGGCGGCCTGTTCGAAGGAGAGCTCGGGGGGCTTGCGCAGGACGTTCCAGGCGGGGACGGTGACCTGCTCGGCGAAGGTCCCCTGGTAGCGCTCGGTCAGGATCGAGCGGGGCTCGTCGGGGCCGACCCCGTGGCCGCTCTGGCCGATGACGGAGTGCAGGACGACCTCGTTGCCGTCCTGGTCGATCCCGGCGGCGTCGCAGCCGAGGATCATGGGGAGCTTGTCCCCGGAGAGGCCGACTCCGCGCAGCGACCACAGGTCGTGGTGGTTGAGGGAGGCGGCCTTGACGTTCACGGTCACCCAGCCGGGGCGGCTCCCTGGCGCTGGGCGCTCGCCCAGCTCAAGGCCGCTCAGCGGCTGGTCACGGTCGATTCGGGCGGCGTAGGCAGCGAACATGGCCGCGAGGCTACCGCCCGGTAGCCTCGGGATCCAGGCCTGGCCGCGGTCCGGCGGGCGGCTGTACGAGATCGGCTGCGGGGTCGGGCCCTGCGGGGGCTGTCCCCTACCCGCCCTTCGCCCGTTCCCCTGGGCTCCGCCCCGGACCCCGCGCCTCAAACGCCGGCGGGGCTGGAAGTACGCCGGCGGGGCCGGAAATGCGGCAGCGGGGCCCGGCCGGAATGGTTCCGGCCGGGCCCCGCTGCGTGCAGCTCAATGCGATACCGCTCAGACGAGGCGGGCCACGCCGTCGGCCTTGGCGGCCGCCGCGACGGCCGCGGTGACGGCCTCCGCGACGCGCGTGTCGAACGGCGACGGGATCACGTACTCGGCCGTGAGCTCGCTGTCCGCGACGACACCGGCGATGGCGTCGGCGGCGGCGATCTTCATGTTCTCCGTGATCCGGGAGGCCCGGACCTTGAAGGCACCCGCGAAGATGCCCGGGAACGCCAGCACGTTGTTGATCTGGTTCGGGAAGTCCGAGCGGCCCGTGGCCACGACCGCCGCGTACTTGTGCGCGACGTCGGGGTGGACCTCCGGGTTCGGGTTGGCCATGGCGAAGACGAAGCAGTCCTTCGCCATCGTCGCCACCGCGGCCTCGGGGACCGTACCGCCGGAGACGCCGATGAACACGTCGGCGCCCACGAGGGCGTCCTCGAGGGAACCGGTCTGGTTCGTCTTGTTCGTCAGGCCCGCGATCTCCGCCTTGACGTCCGTCAGGTCGGAGCGGTCGGCGGAGACGACGCCCTTGCGGTCGGTGACACAGACGTCGCCGATGCCCGCGTCCACGAGGATCTTGGCGATGGCGATGCCCGCCGCGCCCGCGCCCGAGATCACGGCGCGCAGGTCGCCGAGGGTGCGACCGGTGAGCTTCGCGGCGTTGCGCATGGCGGCCAGCGTCACGATGGCCGTGCCGTGCTGGTCGTCGTGGAAGATCGGGATGTCCAGGGCTTCCTGGAGACGCCGCTCGATCTCGAAGCAACGGGGGGCGGAGATGTCCTCCAGGTTCACCCCGCCGAAGGACGGTGCGAGGCGGATCACGGTCTCGATGATCTCGTCCGTGTCCTTGGTGGCGAGCGCGATCGGAACCGCGTCCACTCCACCGAACTGCTTGAAGAGAATGGCCTTGCCCTCCATCACGGGGAGGGAGGCTTCCGGACCGATGTCACCGAGTCCGAGCACGGCCGTACCGTCGGTGACGACGGCGACCACGTTGGACTTCCAGGTGTATTCGTTCACCAGGTCGGGCTGCTCGGCAATGGCGCTGCAGACCTTCGCAACGCCGGGCGTGTACGCCAGGGACAGGTCGTCCTTGTTGTGGACCGGCACGGTGGCCACGATGGCCATCTTGCCGCCCCGGTGCAGCGCGAACACCGCATCCGGGTTGTTGTCCGTCACGCTGTCGCTGCGAGGATTGACGATCTCCGCTGCCACTGTGTTGACCCCTTAAGTCTTTGAATCGTTGAGGGTGACCACTCCTTGTTAAGGGGTGGGCGGGCACCGCGTCCGTACTCCGCGTCAACGGTTTGCCCGTCTCCGCGAAGGGGAGGTTCGTACGCGCGGGCGCGCCGCACGCGCGCCCTGAGCCCCGGATGAGGGGTGTAAGGATCTGTTCTACCCGAAGAACACTCACCCAGACGAGTCGATTCCCCCTCGACCATAGGCTCCTTGCCCCGGTTTTGGCGAAAAGTCCAAACCTTGGCGTCCGATAGGCGAGACACACCGCAAAAACTGCGGTGGAAACGCCTGGTCACAGCGTTTAATCCGGCCTCGAAGCCCCATATCCGCAGGGCTGTTGGGCGCCGGGGGGTGTCCGTTATCCGATTTTGACCTGACGGGCACCCTGAATGTCTCAGTCCGAATGGCAAGATGCCGTAATCACACAAGGTCGCGACACTCGATGGTGCGTGCCCGACCGCTCTCGGACGCGTTTTTCCCCACTGCCGGAGGAATCAGCTCATGACCGCAAGCACCACCCGTCGTACGACCGCCGCCCGGTCCCGGATCGCCGCGGTCGGCGCCATCGCGGTCGCCGGCGCCCTGATCCTCACCGGTTGTGGCGACCAGACCAAGAAGAACGACGGCGGTGGCTCGAAGACCAACAGCGCCCCGCTCTTCTCGGCCCTGCCGAAGAAGATCCAGGACGCGGGCGTCATCAAGGTCGGCACGGACGCTGCTTACGCTCCGATGGAGTTCACCGAGGGCGGCAAGATCGTCGGTGTCGACCCCGACATCGCCGAGGCGCTCGGCAAGCAGCTCGGTGTGAAGTTCGAGTTCACCGCGGGTGCCTTCGACGGCCTGATCACCTCGATCTACACCGGCCGCCAGGACGCGATCATGTCCTCGGTCACCGACAACGAGAAGCGCCAGAAGGGCCTGGACGACTCGGGCAAGCAGATCGGCAAGGGGATCGACTTCGTCGACTACTTCTCCTCCGGCGTCTCGCTCCTGGTCAAGAAGGGCAACCCGCAGGGCATCAAGTCCCTGGACGACCTGTGTGGCAAGACCGTCGCCGTCCAGCGCGGCACGATCTACGAGGACACCTTCAAGGCGCAGGCCACGAAGTGCGGTGACAAGAAGCTCACCATCGAGGCCTTCGACACCGACGCCGAGGCCCAGACCCGCGTCAAGGCCGGCGGCGCCGTGGCCGACCTGAACGACTTCCCGGTCGCCGCGTACATCGCGAAGACCTCCGGCGGCGGCAACGACTTCGAGGTCGGCGGCGCGCAGAGCGACGTCGGTCTCTTCGGCATCGGCGTCAGCAAGGAGAACACCCAGCTGCGCGACGCCCTCAAGCAGGCGCTCGACGCGATCATCAAGGACGGCTCCTACGCCAAGGTCCTGGAGAAGTGGAACGTCAAGGACAGCGCGGTCACGGCCGCCACGGTCAACGCAGGCAAGTGACCCGAGCGGACGGCCGGGCCCTCGCGGCCCGGCGTTCGACGGTCCTGAGTTCCACTGAAGGGCAGTCATCGTGACTGACAAGATCGACAAGGGTCCGGCAGACACCCCGCCGGCCGGACCCGGCGCCTCGGGCACCCCGTACGAGGCCATCAAGGCAATCCCCGTCCGGCACTACGGCCGCTGGATCAGCGGCGTGGTGGTCGTCGGACTGCTGGTCTGGCTCGTCTACGCGTTCTCGCAGGGCAACATCATCTGGAAGACGGTCGGAGACAAGCTCTTCGACCCCTCCATCATCAGCGGCCTCGGCAACACCGTGATCATCAGCGTCTCGGCCATGGCGCTGGGTCTGATCCTCGGCATCCTCTTCGCGGTGATGCGGCTCTCCAAGAACCCGGTGACCAACTCCGTCGCCTGGCTCTACATCTGGTTCTTCCGCGGCACCCCGGTCTACGTGCAGCTGCTCGTATGGTTCAACCTCTCGCTGATCTTCCAGTACATCGACCTCGGGCCGATCTACAAGCAAGAGACCGTCGTCCTCATGACCCCCTTCATGGTCGCCCTGCTGGGCCTCGGCCTGAACGAGGGCGCGTACATGGCGGAGATCGTGCGTGCGGGCATCCAGTCCGTGGACGAGGGCCAGGCAGAGGCCTCGCACGCGCTGGGCATGACCCAGACGCAGACCATGCGCCGGGTGATCCTCCCGCAGGCGATGCGCGTGATCATCCCGCCGTCGGGCAACGAGTTCATCAACATGCTGAAGACCTCGTCCCTGGTGTCCGCGGTCCAGTACACGGAGCTCTTGCGGGCCTCGTCGAACATCGGGTCCACGGCCGGAGCCATCATGGAGATGCTGTTCGTGGCCTCCATCTGGTACCTGGCCCTGACCAGCGTGTTCAGCGTCGGCCAGTACTACCTGGAACGCCGCTACGCACGCGGTTCGCTGCGCTCCCTGCCGCCCACGCCGCTCCAGCGGCTGAAGGCCAACCTGAACATGTTCCGCCGTACGGAGGTGGCGAAGTGACCGCCCAGCCGATGGTCAAGGCCGAGGCCGTCCACAAGTCGTACGGTCCCGCGCACATCCTCCGGGGCATCGACCTCGAAGTCGCCCCGCGCGAGGTGTTCTGCCTGGTCGGCCCGTCCGGCTCCGGCAAGTCGACCTTCCTGCGCTGCATCAACCACCTGGAGCGCATCAACGCCGGGCGGCTCTCGGTGGACGGCCAGCTGGTGGGCTACCGCCAGAAGGGCGACAAGCTCTACGAGCTGAAGGACAGCGAGGTCGCGACCCAGCGCCGGGACATCGGCATGGTCTTCCAGCGCTTCAACCTGTTCCCGCACATGACGGCCATCGAGAACGTCATGGAAGCCCCCGTCATGGTCAAGGGCGAGAGCAAGGCGGTCGCGCGGGCGCGCGCCGTCAAGCTGCTCGACCGGGTCGGCCTCGGCGACAAGGCCGGGAACTACCCCACCCAGCTCTCCGGCGGCCAGCAGCAGCGCGTGGCCATCGCCCGCGCGCTGGCCATGGAGCCGAAGCTGATGCTCTTCGACGAGCCCACCTCGGCGCTCGACCCGGAGCTCGTCGGCGACGTCCTCGACGTCATGCGGGACCTGGCCGAGTCGGGCATGACCATGATCGTGGTCACCCACGAGATGGGCTTCGCCCGTGAGGTCGGCGACAACCTCGTCTTCATGGACGGCGGCGTGGTGGTCGAATCCGGTCACCCGCGCGAGGTCCTGGGCAACCCGCAGCACGACCGGACGAAGGCATTCCTGTCCAAGGTGCTGTAACCGGCGCCGACCGGCATGTGGCAGGGGCGGTACGGGTCCTCCCGTACCGCCCCTGACGCATGTCCGGGCCCTACTGGTAGCGGGCCCTACTCCTTGCGGGCCGGCTACTTCAGGGCCAGCACCAGCCCGTCCGAGGGCGAGCGCCAGACGGTACGGGCCTCCGTGAACCCGGCGGCGCGCAGCGTGGCCGCGTGCCAGGACTCGGGCGGGGTGTCGCCGTCGGCGTGCTCGCCGTAGATCTCGAACCGGGCCTTCGTCGGCTCGGCGAGCGCCGGGTCGGCGGCCGCCAGCTCCCACCACTCGCGCCAGTCGACGGCGCCGACGGCCTTCGCCCGGTCCATCCCGCCGTGCCGGTGGGCCCGCTCGGCGGCGTTGATCCGGGGGGTGGCGGGGTCGGGCATGTGGTCGGCGTTCATGAACACCCCGCCGGACCGGACCAGGGGCGCGAGCTGCCCGTACAGGACGGCGAGGTCCGTGCTGGGCAGCCAGTGCAGGGCCGTGGCCGTCAGAACGGCGTCGTAGGAGTCGTGGGGGAGGGCCGCGCGCCAGTCGGGGGCCTTGAGGTCGGCGGTCACGAAGGTGACGCGGGGATCGCCCGCGAAGTGGCCCCGGGCGATCGTCAACAGCGCGGGGTCGAGATCGACTCCCGTACTGGTGGATTCCGGGAACCTCTTCAGGAGGCGGTCCGTGATGCTTCCGGTGCCGCACGCCAGGTCCAGCACGCGGGGGGCGGTGCCGACCAGTGCCTCGACCATGTCCAGCATCACCCGGAACCGCTCCTCGCGGTCGGGCATGTACCACTCCTGCTGGCGGTCCCAGCTGTCCTGCCAGGCCTGCCAGTCGGGCGATGTCGTATCGGAGCGTGCGGTATCGGATCCTGCCGTACCGGAGCGTGCGGTTTCCGCCACGAAGTCCTCCATGCGTAATACCCTCGTACCTATCTCAGCCGTTACCGCGAGACTAATCCGCAGCCGTAAGGACTACAAGTGGAATTGGCCCATTACTCGGACTACGCCGTGCGCCTGGTCAACACCGAGGAGCCGGCCCGCAACAAGGACTCGCTGACCTCCGTGGACGCCGTCCGCGCGCTCTTCGGCGCCAGCGTGCAGATGGCCCGCCGCGTCACGGACGGCGACGTCACCCGCTTCCGCAACGTCCGCGGCCGGCTGCGCAGCGTCTTCGAGGCCGCCGACGGCGGAGACCACGTCCTCGCCGTCGACCTGCTGAACTCCCTGCTCATGGAGTTCCCCGTCAGCCCCCAGGTCTCCGGCCACGAGACGCTCGGCGAGGCCGGCGGCCCCGACTGGCACATCCACCTGGCCGACCACCCCTCCAACGCCTCCGCCGGCTACGCCGCGATCGCGTGCTTCGGGCTGGCCTTCCACCTCACCGAGCACGGCCCGGACCGGCTCGGCCTCTGCCAGGCGGCGCCCTGCCGCAACGCCTACCTGGACACCTCCACCAACCGCTCCCGGCGCTACTGCTCCGACCGGTGCGCCACCCGCGCCAACGTCGCCGCCTACCGGGCCCGCAAGCGGCTGGAGGCCGAGGAGTCCGCCCGCAGCGGACGCAGCGCCGAGGCCGCCCAGGAGAGCCACGCCCTCAGCGAGCGCTGATCCTGCGCCGCGTGCTCCGGCCGCGGGCGGGGCCTGAAGCGCGCCACCGCGGTCGCCAGCACCAGCTCGTCGGGGACCGGCCCGTAGTCCGTGCTGTCGCCCGTCTCGTTGTACGGGTTGTCGCCCAGCACCCACCAGCCGCCCGGCCGCCGCTCCGCCACCCGCTTGACGACCAGCAGGTCCTGCTGGAACGGGTGGCGCAGCACCACCACGTGGCCCCGCCGCACCGGGGCCCCGTACCGGACCACCACCTGGTCCCCGTTCTCCAGCGTCGGAGCCATCGAAGGCCCCTGCACCGCCACGACACCGATCTGCCTGAGCGGCGACTTCCACTCCCGCGTCCCCCGGCGCGAGCGCGCGCTCCTCGACATGCGCGACCCCGACATGCGCGACCCCGACATACCCGACCTCCTCGCCCGGCTCGCCGGGTCTCGTCCCACCTCGCATGCTGCCGCACGCGTCCGTACATTCGCTCACCGCCCCGGGGAGCGCCCTGGACTTTTGTCCCAACCGCATGGGGGCGGCCGCGAAAACGTCTCTCTCACGGAGTAATCTCCCCCTTGAGAAGACGATCACGAGGAGGACAAACCCCATGCTTTCCCGCCTGTTCGCCCCCAAGGCCACGGTCTCCGCCCACTGCGACCTGCCGTGCGGCGTGTACGACCCTGCCCAGGCCCGCATCGAGGCCGAGTCCGTCAAGGCCGTGCAGGAGAAGTACCAGGCCAACGACGACGCCGACTTCCGCGCGCGCGCCATCACCATCAAGGAGCAGCGCGCCGAGCTCGCCAAGCACCACGTCTCGGTGCTGTGGAGCGACTACTTCAAGCCGCCGCACTTCGAGAAGTACCCGCAGCTGCACGCGCTGGTCAACGACACCCTGAAGGCCCTCTCGGCCGCCAAGGCGTCGAACGACCCGGCGACCGGCGCCAAGGCGCTGGAGCTCATCGCCGAGATCGACCGCATCTTCTGGGAGACCAAGGCCGCCTGATCGCGACCTAGTCCTCCTTGTCCCCAGGGACGATGACGAAGGGGCCCGACCGCATCAGCGGTCGGGCCCCTTCGTCATGGAGCGGGAGCGGCGAGGGCCGTTTTCACGCGTCCTCGTCGTCGTCCTCGTCGTCCAGGCGCGCCAGCCAGGTGGCCAGGCGTTCCACCGGGACCTCGAAGTCCGGGTTCAGGTCGACGAAGGTGCGCAGCTGCTCGGCGAGCCACTCGAAGGTGACCTCCTCCTCGCCGCGCCGCTTCGCCAGCTCCTCGATGCCGCGATCGGTGAAGTACAAGTCGGGCTCCGTGCGGTGGTGGGGTGTTTCCCGCCAGGATAATCCGCCCGGTGCCCGGGGGCGGACTTGACCGCTTTCCGCCGTTCGTGGAGCTCGTCCCCAGGGCAGGGATGGAGGGTCCACGGCTGGAGGTGAGGCGATGAGGCACCCGGAGCCGATCGACGGGGTGCTGCGGGCGCTCGGGTCCACCGAGCCGTCCGCCGAGGGGACCCGGCTGGTGTGCGGCATACGGCGGGACCGGCGGCTGGGGCTGCTCCAGGAGGTGCGCGAAGCCGTACCCGGGGGAGAGGCCGCCGAGCACTGGGCCCTGCTCGACGAAGCCGAGCGGTGCGACCCCGCGGCCGCCGCCGACGTGGTGCAGTATCCGGCCACCGGGACATGGGCCGAGGAGACGCTGCGCCGGCTGCACGCCCCGTACGGGCCACCGGCCGACCTCGGGCACCTCGGGGCGCTCGCCGCCGCCGCGGCCCTGCGCGCCGGGATCGGCTTCAAAGTCACCCTGCGGGCCCCGAACGGCCGCCTCGTCCTGCCCACGCTCGGACTGCTGCGCCCGACCCGCCCCGGCCCGCTCGCCCTCACCGAGCACTCCTGGGACCCCGGCGACCCGGCGGTGCTGCCCCTGCACGCACTGCCCGACGGGCACACCGCGCTCGACGACCTCGACCCCTACCGGGCCACGGCGGCCGTCCCCGCCGCCCGCCGGCTCACCCCCAAGGGGCACAAGCGCTGGGACACCCAGTGGTCGGGCGCCCTGACCCTGCTGCACCGCTACGACGCCGCCCGCGCGGAGGAGACCGGCCGACTGCTGCGCTCCGTCGTCCCGCTGTCCGGCAGCGCCCGGCCGTCCGGCGGGACCCTGCCCGCGGCACAGGGATCCGTACTGGCGCGGGCGCAGCCGCCGCCCACGCTGGCCGCGGCCCTCGTCCACGAGGTGCAGCACGGGAAACTGGCCGCGCTGGCCGGGGCGTTCCCGCTGCACACCGCCGATCGCGCCGCGAGGTACTGGGCCCCCTGGCGGGCCGATCCGCGGCCGCTGGAGGGGATCCTGCGGGGCGCGTACGCGCACTTGGCACTGGCGGGGTACTGGCAGCGCGCCGCGCTCTACGGGGCCAGGGGGGCGTGGGCGCAGCACGCGCGGATCCGCAGCCAGGTGGCGGTGGTCCTGCCGGTCCTGGTGTCCTGCCCGGAACTCACCGCCGGGGGCCGGGTGTTCGTGGACGCAATGGCTGCGGCCGAGCGGGGCATGGACGGGGTGCCGGCGCCGGGGGGTCGGTACGCGGTGGCTCGCGGGGCGGTGGAGCGGGAGCGGCTGGACTGGTGTGCGGCGCATCCGAACCTGGCCTCGTACACGGTCGGCTGACGCTTCGGGGCCGCTGCGCGGGGCAGTGTCCCCTACCCGCCCTTCCACCGTTCCCCGGGCTCTGCCCAGACCCGCGCCTCAAACGCCGGCGGGGCTGGATTTTGCCCGGTGGGGCTGGAAGCAGCCACGGAATTGCCGGAAGGCCCGGCTCCCCGTGAGGGGGGGGCCGGGCCTTCCGTCGTGCTGGCCGAGCGCAGCGGTTACGCCTCGAAGACCTCGTTCAGCAGGAGCTGCTGCTCCGCCTGGTGGCGCTTCGCGGAGCCGACCGCCGGGGACGAGCCGTGCGGGCGGGAGATGCGCCGCAGGCGCTCGCCGGCCGGGATGTCCGCGCCGACCGCCAGGTCGAGGTGGTCGATCAGGTTGAGGGCGATGAAGGGCCACGCGCCCTGGTTCGCCGGCTCTTCCTGGGCCCAGATGTACTTCGCCGCGTTCGGGAACTTGGCGATCTCCGCCTGGAGCTCCGCACCCGGGAGGGGGTACAGGCGCTCGATGCGCAGGATCGCGGTGTCGGTGATACCGCGCTTCTCGCGCTCGGCTTCGAGGTCGTAGTAGACCTTGCCCGCGCAGAACACGACCTTGCGGACCGCGTTCGGGTCGACGGTGGAGTCGCCGATGACCGGGCGGAACCCGCCGGTCGTGAACTCCTCGGCCTTCGACGCCGCCGCCTTCAGACGCAGCATCGACTTCGGGGTGAAGACGATGAGCGGCTTGTGGTGCGGGTTGTGGACCTGCCACCGCAGGAGGTGGAAGTAGTTCGACGGGAGCGTCGGCATCGCGACCGTCATGTTGTCCTGCGCGCACATCTGCAGGAAGCGCTCCGGGCGGGCGGACGAGTGGTCCGGGCCCTGGCCCTCGTAGCCGTGCGGGAGCAGGAGCGTGACGCCGGACGTCTGGCCCCACTTCTGCTCGGCCGAGGAGATGAACTCGTCGACGACGGTCTGCGCGCCGTTGACGAAGTCGCCGAACTGGGCCTCCCAGAGGACCAGCGCGTCCGGGCGGGCCAGCGAGTAGCCGTACTCGAAGCCCATGGCCGCGTACTCGGAGAGCAGCGAGTCGTAGACGTTGTAGCGGGCCTGGTCGTCCGACAGGTAGAGGAGCGGGGTGTAGTCCTCGCCCGTCTCCCGGTCGATGAGGACCGCGTGGCGCTGGCCGAAGGTGCCGCGGCGGGAGTCCTGACCGGACAGCCGGACCGGGGTGCCCTCCATCAGCAGCGAGCCGAAGGCGAGGGTCTCGCCCATGCCCCAGTCGATGGTGCCCTCGTCGATCATCGCCGCGCGGCGCTGCAGCTGCGGCAGCAGGCGCGGGTGGACGGTGACGCCCTCGGGGATGGTGACCTGGGACTCGGCGATCCGCTTGACGACGTCCTGCGAGATCGCGGTGTTCACGGTGACCGGGAACTCCTGCGCGACCTGGACGGGCGCGACCGGGGCGACCGCGGGCTGCGTGGCGGCCTCGCGGACCTCCGCGAAGACCTTCTCCAGCTGGCCCTGGAAGTCCTGGAGCGCCTGCTCCGCCTCTTCCAGGGTGATGTCGCCGCGACCGATGAGGGACTCGGTGTACAGCTTGCGCACCGAGCGCTTCTTGTCGATCAGGTCGTACATCAGCGGCTGCGTGAACGCCGGGTTGTCGGACTCGTTGTGCCCGCGGCGGCGGTAGCAGATGAGGTCGATGACCACGTCCTTGTTGAACGCCTGACGGAACTCGAAGGCCAGGCGCGCGATGCGGACCACGGCCTCCGGGTCGTCGCCGTTCACGTGGAAGATCGGCGCCTCGATCATGCGGGCCACGTCGGTCGCGTACATCGAGGAACGCGAGGACTCCGGGGCGGCGGTGAAGCCGACCTGGTTGTTGATGACCACGTGCACGGTGCCGCCGGTGCGGTAGCCGCGCAGCTGCGACATGTTCAGCGTCTCGGCGACGACGCCCTGGCCCGCGAAGGCCGCGTCGCCGTGCAGGGCGACGGGCAGGACCGTGAAGTCCGTGCCGCCCTTGTTGATGATGTCCTGCTTGGCGCGGACCACGCCCTCCAGGACGGGGTCCACCGCCTCCAGGTGCGAGGGGTTGGCGACGAGCGAGACCTTGATCTGCTCCCCGTCCAGGCCCGTGAAGGTGCCGTTGGCGCCCAGGTGGTACTTGACGTCGCCGGAGCCGTGCATGGACTTCGGGTCGAGGTTGCCCTCGAACTCGCGGAAGATCTGCGCGTACGACTTGCCGACGATGTTCGCGAGGACGTTCAGGCGGCCGCGGTGGGCCATGCCGATCGCGACCTCTTCGAGGCGGGCCTCGGCGGCCGAGTCGATGACGGCGTCGAGCAGCGGGATGACGGACTCGCCGCCCTCCAGGGAGAAGCGCTTCTGGCCGACGTACTTCGTCTGCAGGAAGGTCTCGAAGGCCTCCGCCGCGTTCAGGCGGCGCAGGATCCGCAGCTGCTCCTCGCGCTCCGGCTTGGAGTGCGGGCGCTCGATGCGGTCCTGGATCCAGCGGCGCTGCTTGGGGTCCTGGATGTGCATGAACTCGACGCCGGTGGTGCGGCAGTACGAGTCGCGCAGCACGCCGAGGATGTCGCGCAGCTTCATCATCGACTTGCCGGAGAAGCCGCCGACCGCGAACTCGCGCTCCAGGTCCCACAGGGTGAGGCCGTGCTCGGTGATGTCGAGGTCGGGGTGCTTGCGCTGCTTGTACTCCAGCGGGTCCGTGTCGGCCATGACGTGGCCGCGCACCCGGTAGGAGTGGATCAGCTCGAAGACGCGGGCGGCCTTCGTGACGTCGTCGTCGTGCGAGGCGTCGATGTCCCGGAGCCAGCGGACCGGCTCGTACGGGATGCGCAGCGCCTCGAAGACGTCGTCGTAGAAGCCGCTCTCGCCGAGCAGCATGTTCGCGACGATGCGCAGGAACTCGCCGGAGGCCGCGCCCTGGATGACCCGGTGGTCGTAGGTCGACGTCAGGGTCATGACCTTGGAGATGGCCAGCTTGTTCAGGGTGTCCTGGGAGGTGCCCTGGAACTCGGCCGGGTAGTCCATCGAGCCGACGCCCATGATGACCGACTGTCCGGGCATCAGGCGCGGCACGGAGTGGACGGTGCCCAGGCCGCCGGGGTTGGTGAGGGAGACCGTCACCCCGGTGAAGTCGTCCATCGTCAGCTTGCCGACGCGGGCGCGGCGGACGATGTCCTCGTACGCCTGCCAGAACTCGAAGAAGTTGAGGGTCTCGGCCTTCTTGATGCCGGCGACGACGAGCTGGCGGTCGCCGTTCGGCTTCACCAGGTCGATCGCGAGGCCGAAGTTGATGTGCTCCGGCTTGACCAGGGTCGGCTTGCCGTCCTTCTCCGCGAAGGAGTAGTTCATCGACGGCATGGCCTTGATGGCCTGCACCATCGCGTAGCCGATGAGGTGGGTGAAGGAGATCTTCCCGCCCCGGGCGCGCTTCAGGTGGTTGTTGATGACGATGCGGTTGTCGAACAGCAGCTTCACCGGGACGGCGCGGACGGAGGTGGCCGTCGGCACTTCGAGGGAGGCGTTCATGTTCTTGACCACGGCAGCCGCCGGGCCGCGGAGCGTCACCAGTGCGGGGCCTGCGGGGGCCTCGGTGGCGGGCGCGGCCTTCTGGGCGGCTACGGAAGTGGGAGCGGCGGCGGGAGCCGGAGCCTGAGGGGCGGGGGCAGCCGGTGCGGCGGCGGCCGGGGCCTGGGAGGTGACAGTCACAGCAGGGGCACCAGAGGGGGTGGCAGGTACAGGGGCAGGTGCTGACACAGGCGTCGTGGGCGCGGCGGCAGAAGGTGGCGTGGCACTCACCGGGGCGGCGTCGGAGGCCTGCGGGTTCTGCACGACGGAGGTGGCGGCCTGTGCGGAGGCGCCATCCGTCGTCGGCGTGGACTTCTTCGGCTCTTCGGCCTTCACGGGGGCGATGGCGCCCCCGGGCTTGTAGTCGGCGAAGAAGTCCCACCAGGCCCGGTCGACAGAATTCGGGTCCTGGAGGTACTGCTGGTAGATCTCGTCGACGAGCCACTCATTCGCGCCGAAGCCTGGAGCGGGGTTCTTCCCGCCCTCTGATGCTTCGGTCGTGGTGCTCGAGTTACTGGGGGACTGTGGCGACACGGCGGCAACCGCCCTCTTCCGCTTCACAAGGTATGGACAGCGGGAATAAAGGCTACGCCTCCCGGGCCGTGTGATGCAGACCGGGCGGGACTTCCGTCGCGTAGGTCACACCGAACGGCGGGTTTCACCGCTTGAAATGGCGGGAAACAAGCGTGGTTCGGGCAGGAGGCACCGCGGTTGCGACCCCCTAGGCCTCGCACCCCTGACGGACCCCGGTATGTGTGGCCGAGATCATGTCCTTCCCACCAGAACCCTACGTCAACCCGGCGCCTGTGAGCTGCCCGGAAGCGTGACGAGGATGCGGCAGCCCCGTGACGATTCGGCCACCCCGATGTGCCCGCCGTGCAGCCCGACCGCCCAGCGGGCGATGGCCAGGCCCAGCCCGGTCCCGCCGTCACCACCCCGGGCACTGCCCCGGTTGAACCGCTCGAAGACCCGGTGGCGCTCCTCCTCCGGAATTCCCGGACCCTCGTCCCGGACCTCCAGGGCCAGGCTCCCGGGCGCGTCGCCGGCTCGCGCGCGGACCGTGACCCGGCCGTGCGGCGGGCTGTGCTTGACCGCGTTGTCGATCAGGTTCGCCACCACCTGGTGCAGCCGCTCGGCGTCCGCGTACGCCGCCAGGTCGGTCGGGAACACGTCGAGGTGGAGGTGGACGTCGTTGCGGGTGTGCCCGCCCGAGCCGGAGGAGAGCCCCGGCCGGCCGGACGCCGCCAGCCCCGATTCCTTCAGCACCCCCGAGAGGTACGGCCACACCTCGAAGCGGCGGGCCCGCAGCGGCACCACCCCGTTGTCCACGCGGGACAGGTCCAGCAGGGTCTCCACCAGCCGGCCGAGCCGCTCGGTCTGTTTCAGCGCCGTCCGCATCGTCTCCGGATCGGCGGCGGAGACCCCGTCGACCACGTTCTCCAGTACCGCCCGCAGGGCCGCGATCGGGGTGCGCAGCTCGTGCGAGACGTTGGCGACGAGCTCCTTGCGGTGCCGGTCCACCGCCTCCAGGTCGTCCGCCATCAGATTGATGGTGGAGGCCAGGTCGCCCAGCTCGTCGCGGCGGCCCGCCCCGCGCACCCGGCGCGTGTAGTCCCCGTGGGATATCGCACGCGCCACGGTGGTCATGTCGTCCAGCGGAGCCGTCAGGCTGTGCGCCACGAACTGGGTGATCAGCATCGAGGCGATCACCGAGAACACCGTGATGAAGCGGACCTCGGTGGCGGTGCGCATCGCCACCATCAGCAGACCCGTGGTGATGAAGACCGACACCACGACGAGCGTGCCCAGCTTGGTCTTGATCGAAAACGGTGAGAAGGGCCGCAGCCCCCCGGTGCCGGCACCGGCTCCACCGGAGCGGCTGACGCCGCGCTCCCCGCCGGGGCGGCTCACGGCTGCGCCGGGGTCTCCAGGGCGTACCCGACGCCGTGGACCGTACGGATCCGCTCGGCGCCGATCTTCCGGCGCAGGGCCTTGATGTGGCTGTCGACGGTACGGGTCCCCGAAGCGTCGGCCCAGTCCCAGACCTCGGCCAGCAACTGCTCCCGTGAGAGCACCGCCCGAGGGGTCCCCGCCAGGCACACCAGCAGGTCGAACTCGGTCGGCGTCAGGTGCACGTCCTCCGTGTGCACCCGTACCCGGCGCTGCGCGTGGTCGATCTCCAGATCGCCCAGGCGCAGCGTGGCCCCGCGCGGAGCGTGCGCGGCCAGCGTGGCCCGCTCCACCCTTCGCAGCAGTACGTGGACCCGCGCGGCCAGCTCGCGCATCGAGAAGGGCTTCGTCATGTAGTCGTCGGCGCCGACCCCGAGCCCGACCAGCATGTCGGTCTCGTCGTCCCGGGCGGTGAGCATCAGCACCGGGACCGGCCGCTGCGCCTGGACCCGGCGGCAGACCTCCAGGCCGTCGAAGCCCGGCAGCATCACGTCGAGCACGAGCAGCTCCGGCAGCCAGCTCTCGGCCGCGGCGACCGCGGCCGGGCCGTCGGCGGCCGTCTGCACCTGGAAGCCCTCGGCGCGCAGCCGGGCCGCGATGGCCTCGGCGATGGTGTGGTCGTCCTCGACGACGAGCACCCGGCGCTGCGCGCCGGGGGTGGCCGCGGCGCCGTTGTGGGTGGTGGTGTGCGTCTGTTCCATGTCCCGCCCCTGAAGATCCCGCGTGGATAGGGGTGCAGCGTAGAGGAGCGGCTGGCCTCCGGCTATGACGGGTTCAACAGGGGGTTCCGCTTCGAACGCCGGCGTGGCTGGAAATTCCAGCCACGCCGGCGATTGAGGCGCGGAGTCCGGGGCAGAGGGGAGAGGGGGCAGGCCCCGCAGGGTCAGAGGCGCAGCCCGTGCCCGTACGGGAACACGGGATCGACCGTGTCGTTCGGGACGTCCGGGCGGGATGCCGCCACGGCTTCCATCGAGCGCGGGAGCTCGAAGGGCAGGCGCCCCTCGGCCACCGCCCGCCCGAAGGCCACGTCCAGCAGCGCGGCGTCCGAAGCACCGTAATCCGCGATCAGCGCCGCCGCCCGCTCCGCGATCTCGGGGATCACCGCGGCCCGCTCCAGGTTGATGCAGACCAGGGTGGGCACGGTGTCCAGGAGGGCCAGGATCTCCGTGAGCTCCGGCTCGGGGAAGGCCAGCGAACCCGAGTGGAAGAAGGACTCGAAGATGTTCGTGCGGGGCTCGTGCGGGGTGCGCAGCCGCAGCACGGCCAGGTCCGCCCCGGCCGGGTCGGACACGAGGTCCCCGTACCCGGCGGCGACGGCCTCGTCCACGCCCTTGACGTACAGCTTCGGCCTGGCGGAGGCGGAGGCGGAGGCGGCGGGGCCGGAGGTGACGGGGAGGATCCCGCCGGTGTTGGTCAGGACCGTCAGAGAGCGCCGCTGGGCCGCCGCGCCGGCCGCCGCGAAGTCGGCCCGGCCGACCGTCTCGGCCGCCGCGTCCGGGTCCACGTACGGGTTCTCGAACAGGCCGAGGACGAACTTCTCGCGCAGCAGCCGCCGTACCGACTCGTCGATGCGGGACTCGGGGATCCGGCCCGAGCGGACCAGCTCCACGATGACCTCGGGGCACTGCTCGCCGCCGAACTGGTCCGAACCCGCCTCCAGCGAACGCGCCGTCCGCTCGGCGGTGGACAGGTGCTCCAGGCCCCAGGCGCGGGCCGGGTGCTTCTCGCCGAAGATCGTCGAGTCCGTGAGCAGGCCCCAGTCGGTGCAGACGATGCCCTGGAAGCCGAGCTCCTCGCGGAGCAGGCCGGTGACGACGCCCTTGTTGAAGCCGAAGCCGACCTCTTCCCAGTCGGTGCCGATGGGCTGGCCGTAGTACGGCATCATCTGCGAGCAGCCGGCCGCGATGGCCGCCTTGAACGGCTCCAGGTGGTGCTCGCGCAGCCCGCCCGGGTAGATCTGCTCCTTGCCGTGCGCGAAGTGCGGGTCCTCGCCGTCCTTCTGCGGGCCACCGCCCGGGAAGTGCTTGACCATCGCGGAGACCGAGCCCGCGCCCAGCTCCTCGCCCTGCAGACCCCGTACGTACGCCTGGACCAGTTCGCCCGTCAGCTTCGCGTCCGAACCGAAGGTGCCCGACTGGCGCGCCCAGCGGGGTTCGGTCGCCAGGTCTATCTGCGGGTGCAGGGCGACGCGGAAACCGACGGAGAGGTACTCGCGGCGCATGATGTCGGCGAAGGCGAAGACCAGCTCCGGGTCGCCGATCGCGGCGAGGCCGATGGCCTCGGGCCAGGCGGAGAAGGCGCCGGCGTTGAAGGAGGCGCCGACGTTGTCGGTGAAGGAGTGCCGCGGGTCGGTGGAGAGGGTCACCGGGATGCCGAGGCGGGTGGCGGCGGCCATCTCCTGGACGGCGTTCTGCCACATCGCCATCTCGCGGGCGCCGTAGGAGCCGAGGAGGTTGAAGTGGGTGAGGAAGCGGCCCTCGATCAGCTCGGGAGTGGTGAACGGGAGGATCGAGCCGTCGGTCTCGGTGACCGGGGTGCCGTCCGGGTTCATCATCAGCATCGAGTGGAAGAGCTGGCCGGCCTTCTCCTCCAGGGTCATCCGGGACAGCAGGTCCTCGACGCGCCGGTCGACGGGGAGCGCGGAGTCCTTGTAGGCGGGCAGGCCGTGGGAGGCGGTGGTCATGGGCTGGCTCCTGAGAGGGGTGGATGGGAGTGCCGCGGAGTCGGGTGCGGTGCCGGTCGCGGGGGCTGTCGGGGGTGCAGTCGCGGGGCCGTTCGCCACGCCGCAGGAGCTGGACCGGGGAGCGGTCACCTGATTTCTCCCAGGGTGCCCCGGGCTTCAGCCCGGTGAGGAATGGGTCCTTGACTCGGAGCCGCGATGCGGCGGAGCGCACTGCGCATCTGTTGTGGTCTGCACTTTCCTGGATTGTCAGTGGCCTCGTTTAGGTTGCTGACGTGACGAGAGCGCGGATGGCTGGGGATGCCGGGTATGTCCGGTACACCTACAGGCTTCGCGTGCCTTCCTCTGCCCGTGCCGCTCTGGATGCGGAGTGGGCGCGGTGCCGGTGGATTTGGAACGAGTGCTGCGCCCAGTCGAAGAAGGCTGGTGCCGCGGGCGAGGAGTGTGGTCCGGCGCGGCTGGACAGGATGCTGACGGGGGCCCGCAGCGTGAACGGGTGGCTGCGTGAGGGCAGCAGCGTTCCGCAGCAGCAGCTCATCCGGGACTTCGGCAAGTCCCGCGCCAAGGCGCTCAAGGACATCAAGGCCCGGTTGCCGGTGCGGCAGCGGGCCGGGATGCCGAAGTACAAGAAGAAGGCCAAGGCGGATCCGAGCCTCAACTACACCCAGCGCGGCTTCCGCATCAAGGACGGCCGCCTGCATCTTGCGGGCGGCATCATCCTGACGGTGGTGTGGTCCCGCGATCTCCCGGCGGACCCGTCGTCTGTGCGGATCTATCGTGACGGCCTCGGCCATTGGTACGCCTCCTTCGTCGTCCCCGCCGAAGTGCAGCCGCTCCCGGAGACGGGCGCGGTGATCGGGATCGACTGGGGTGTGCGGGAGACCGCGACCACCACCAGCGACGCCCACGACCTCCGGTACCCCGCGCACGGCAAGAAGGCGGCCGCCGGACTCGCCCGCTATCAGCGGATGATGGCCCGCCGGAAACCGGCGAAGGGCAAGTCGGGCTCGAGGGGCTACCGCGAGGCTAAGAAGCTGACGGCGAAGCTCCACAAGAAGGTGGCCCGGCAGCGGCAGGACACCGGTCGCAAGTGGGCCAAGTCCGTAGTCCGCGACCACGATGTGCTGGCGGTGGAGGACTTCCAGCCGAAGTTCCTTGCCAAGTCGACCATGGCGCGGAAGGCGGCAGACGCGGCGATTGGCGGCGCTAAGAGGGCCCTGATCGAGATGGCCCGTAAGCACGGGCGCATCGTGCACCTTGTCCATCCCGCGCACACCACTATGGATTGCGCGCAGTGCGGAGCGAGAACCAAGCACGCACTACCTCTCTCAGAACGTTCCTACACCTGCACCGTGTGTGGAGCCGTGTCCCCCCGGGACAAGAACTCCGCCCGCGTGATGCTGGTCCGGGCTGGTCTCAACCCGGCTGGTGTCGATCTTGTAAGACCTGTGCGCCCGCCGGGCCGCAGGCGAAGTGAGCCAGGAATCCCCTCCCCTTAGGGAGGGGAGGATTCAATTGACCGAGCGGATCAGCTGGACGAGCCCCGCACCGACGGCCGCCGCGATGCCGCCGAAGAGGAAGAGGGCTCCGTAGTTGCCCCCTCCGCCGATGGCGAGGACGAAGGGCGCGAGCATCGGGACGAGCGACTGGGGGAGGGCGTTGGCGATGTTGAGCACGCCCATGTCCTTGGCGGCGCTCGCGGGGTCGGGCAGCACGGCGGCGGCCAGCGCCACGTCGACCGCGAGGTAGAGGCCCTCGCCGAAGCCGAAGACGGCTACGGCGAAGAGGAACATCCCGAAGGTGCCGGCGGTGGCGATCAGCAACAGGCCGACGCCGATGACGAAGGCGGAGGCGAGCACGAAGGGCTTGCGGCGGCCGGTGGAGTCGGAGAGCCAGCCGCCCGCGAGGGAGCCGACGACCACGCCGCCGACGGTGACCAGGGTGGTGGTGAACATCTTCGAGGCGACGTCGCCCTCGGCGACCCCGAGGCGGTCCATCAGGAAGTACACCTGGTAGCTGGTCACGCAGGCGATGCCGATGAAGACCAGGAACCGGCTCGCGAAGTTCCAGGCGTAGTCCGGGTTCTTGCGCGGGTTGACCCAGAAGCTGTGCAGGAATTCCCTGAAGCTGTACGGGGCCACGGACGCGGCGCACGCCGGCCGGTCGGGCATCACCGAGGCCAGGACGCAGACCCCGAGGACGCCGACGACGGCGGGGACGATGAAGGCCAGCGCCATGTTGTCGGTGAAGACCTGTGCGAGGAAGCTGCCCGCGACCATCGAGACGGACAGCATCATGCCGACCATGCCCGAGACCCGGCCGCGCTGGTGGTCCGGGATCAGGTCCGGGATGCAGGCGGTGACCATGCACAGGGCGGCGTTGCAGCCGAGCTGCGCGATGGCCCAGCCGATGAGCAGCGTGGGCACGCTGGAGCCGAGGCCGACCACCGTCAGGCCGACGGCGGCGACCGCCATGCCGCCGACGAGCCAGGGGCGGCGGCGGCCGAAGCGGCTGGTGGTGCGGTCGGAGAGGGCGCCGAAGAGCGGGTTGCCGATGAGGGCGAGGAGCGCGCCGACGGAGAGGACCTTGCCGAGGGCGGCGCCGCGTTCGGCCTCGGGGACGATCTGGGCGACGCGCAGGGCCAGGGTCACGACGATCGGCGTGAAGACGGCGATGCAGATGCCGAGCTGAGCGGCGACCAAGCCGAAGATCAGCTTGGCGGGTGCGTCGGCGGGGGTGGCCTGATCCGGCCGGTCTTCGGTTCGGTGTGTGCCTCTGGCGTCCTGCGTGAGCGTCATGGGGTACTCCAGCGTTCCCGCGATCGGCCTCGTCGCCGACCCGGCATTTTCACCGTAAGCGCGAAAACCATGCACCTACTAGGTTTTGGTTTGGTGACCTGGGTCACTCTCCCGGCGTGGCCGAAAACGCACTGCGTCTAGGGTGGTCGGCATGGCACAGGACAAGGGCCGAACGGCACAGGACAAGGACCGAACGGCCCCGGACGCGGCCCCGAAGGCGCCGTCGGCGCGGGGTCGGGGCAGCTACGCGGTCGGCGACGCCCGCCGCCAGAAGATCCTCGACACCTCGGTCGAGCACTTCGCGCAATGGGGCTTCCACGCCTCCTCGCTCGCCCGGATCGCCAACGACTGCGGGATCACCCAGGGCGGCCTGCTGCACCACTTCCGCAGCAAGGAGGACCTGCTGCTGTCGGTCCTGGGCCAGAGCGAGCAGCACGACATGGACCGGCTCTTCGCCGAACCCGCCGAGGACGTCCCCTCGGTCGCCGCCCACTTCGCGGCCGTCGTCGCCCTCGCGGAGGACAACGCCCGCCGGCCCGGCCTCGTACGGATGTTCAACACGCTGGTCGGGGAGTCCGGGAACCCGGGCCACCCCGCGCACGACTACTTCCGCCGCCGCTACGCACGGGTCCTCGGCTACAGCGTCGACCTGCTGGAAGCGGGCGTAGCGCGCGGCGAACTGCGGCCCGGGACGGACTGCGAGGCCGTCTGCCGGGAGACCCTCGCGGTGATGGACGGCTTCCAGATCCAGTGGGTCCTGGATCCGGAGGGCGTGGACATGGCAGCCCTGCTGCGCGGGTACCTGGACCGGCGGCTACGGGAGATCACGGTGGCGGGGACGGGGCTGTAGCGGCGCGGCCAGGTCGTCTCTTTCGGACCCGGCAAGATCCGAAAGAGTCGGCCTAGCGCGGGTCGAAGGGCGGCAGGGCGCCCAGGACCTTCGACAACGGGGCCGGGAGCGTGGTCTGGGCCGCGGCGACCTCGTAGCCGCCGTACGCGAAGGCGTACGTGAACGCGTCGGCCACGGGCCGGTCGGGCATCGAGATCCGGGGGAGGTGGGCGAAGTCCGCCTCCTGGAGGGCGGTCCGCAGCTTCGCCAGGGCCGCCGCCGAGAGCTTGTCCCCGGAGACCGCCTTGGCCTGGGCGTCGAGCCGCAGGAACGATCCGTCGCCCTTGATGACCAGACTGCTCGTCTGCCCCTTCATGCCCCCGCTCCGGGTGACCGTGACCAGGGTCGCGGTGGAGGAGGGCCCCGAGGCGCTGGGGGCGGGAGCGGGCACGGAGCCGCCGGCCGAGGGCTGCGGGGTGGTGCCGGTCCCGCCGGTGCCCGCGCCCGAGCCCGTCGCGCTCGGGTCCGGGCTCCCGCCCGGGGTGGCCGTGGGCGCTCCGGAGCCGCCGCCCGGGCCCGGGGTCAGGACCTGGCCCGACGGGGTCGCCTTCGGGCCGGCCCCGTCCTTCGACCCGTCGGAGGAACACCCGGTCAGGGCCGGTGCAAGGGCCAGTGCCACGGTCGCGGCCACCAGACCGACTCGCCATCCACGTGCTCGCACGTCCCACCCCCGCAGGTATTCGGCTCGAACCCCGAGTATGGAGTCGGCACCACCCGTACGGATAGCACCCGGAGGCCCGACATCCGCCGCTTCGCCCTCTGGCGCTGGCTGCCGCCGCTCACCGCCCTCGCGCTCGGCCTCTGGGGCCTCCCGCGCGGCGGCTCGATGTGGCGCGACGAGTCCGTCACCTGGCAGGTCGCACACCGCCCGCTCGGTGCGCTGTGGGAACTCCTCGGCCAGGTCGACGCCGTTCACGGCCTCTACTACCTGCTGATGCACGCGGTCTTCGCGGTGACGGGCGGCGGCGCGGACGAGGCCTCCGCCGGCCTGTGGGCGCTGCGCCTGCCCTCCGTGGCCGCCACCGCCCTGGCCGCGGCCGGGGTGGCCGCGGTGGCACACCGGCTGGCGGTGCGGCGGGCGCCGGGGGACGGGCCGTCCGGGGACGGGCTGCCTGCGGACCGCCTGTCCGGAGGCCGGCCGCCTGCGGACCAGCCGTCCCGGGGCCGGCCCGCCGTGGAACGGGGCGCCGCGGAACGGGCCGCGCTGTTCGCCGGGGTCGGGTACGCCGTGCTGCCGCCCGTGCAGATGTACGCCCAGGAGGGGCGCTCGTACGCCCTCGTCGCCGCGGCCGTGATCTGGGCGACGTACCTGATGCTGCGCGAGCGGTGGGTCGGCTACGCCGTGGTCCTGGTGCTGGGGTGCTGGCTGCACGAGTTCGCCGTACTGGCCCTGCCCGCGCACGCCTTCACCGCGTGGCGTTCGCGCGGCTGGCGGTGGAGCGCCGCCGCCGTCGTGGCCGGGCTGCTGCCGCTCGCGCTGGTCAGCGCACGGCAGGCGCAGCAGCAGCTGGGCTGGCTCGGCCGGCCCGGCTGGCAGGACTGGGCGGCCTACGGGGTGCTCGCGGCGGCGGTGCTGCTCCTGGTGCCGCGCCGGGCGACGCCGGCCGCCGCGGCCGCGCGGGACCTCGTACGCGTGGCCCTGCCGCTGGCGCTGCTGCCGCCCGGGGTGCTGCTCGCGGTCTCGCTGGTGCACCCCTGGTACGTGGACCGGTACGTCCTCTACTCGCTCGCCGGTCCCGCCCTCCTCGCGGGGACCCGGCTGGCGCAGGTGCGGCGGCCGGTGCGGGCCCGGGACCGGTGGCCCTGGCTTGTGGCCGTGGTGCTCCTGGTCCCGGTGGGGTTCTGGTCCGCGTGGCTGCGTACCCCGGAGAGCCGCAAGGACGACGCGCTCGCCGTGGCGGCGGCGGTGCGGGAGCGGGCCCGGCCGGGCGACGCGGTGCTCTTCATGCCCGCACGGCGGCGCGAATGGCTGCTGTCCTCGCCGGAGGTCTACGGGTCCCTGCGCGACCCGGCCCTGGCCCGCACCCCGGCGGCTTCGCGGAGCCTCCAGGGGGTGGAGCGGACCGCGCAGGAGATCCGCGAGGCCCTGCTCGACCCCGCCACCGAACGGGTGGTGGCCCTGCTGGACCCGTCGGGCCAACCGCTGGACGGGGACCCGGCGGAGGCGGTGAAACGGCAGACCCTGGTCTCCTCCTTCGACCTGTGCTCGGTGACGGAGGTCCGCGGCGCCCGAGTGGCCCTCTTCGCCAGGCCGGGCGGCTGCCGGTAGGCGTAGCCGCGGGGGCCGTTCCGTAGCCGTCCGCCGCGTCCGCCTAGGCCCCAGATCCGATCTTCTTCGCGGGGCGTGAGACCGTCTGGTCGTGCCGGAGATGACGGGTGGGCTGGAGTCGGCCTTGGGCGAGGCGTCGTCCCCTTCGTGGATACGACGTGCCCGCGCCGGGCGTGATCTGGCCGCCTTCGCCGATGTTCCGGAAGCTGCGGGCGCGCTGGTGGGGCTGCTGCTGGACGCCCAGGACATCGCGGTGACGCGGCAGACGGCGGAGGCCCTGGCCCGAACGGGGACGGCGGCCGCGGTGCGGCTCATCGCTCTCGCGGTGGTCGAGGCCGACGGAGACCAGGCCGACTGGCTGCAGACCGGGGTGCATGACGCGTGCGAGGGACCGGACGGCCTGCCGGACGTCGCCGCGGCCTGCGGGAAGCTCGCCCGCGACCAGGAGGGGGCCGTCCGTCGGGGTGCCGCGGAGATCTCGGCCTGGACGGCCGGCACGGTCCGTTGACCCCAACCGGGCTGCCCGTGGGCCCGGTCGGCCGCCCGCCCCGGCAACTCGCGAAGCCTCGTAGGAGGATGGGGCGGAAGGGGCCGGCGGGGTGAGGCCCGTTGGCTTCTTCCGGAGGTGTCGTATGAGCGCGGTCCGTTCCCACTCCCTGGTGCCGCCCGGCCCGTTGGTCGGCGTCGACTGGCTCGCCGAGCGCCTCGGGGCCCCCGGGCTGGTCGTCTTCGACGCCTCCGTCGGCGCTCACCGCGACGGCGGCCGCTGCATCCCCGGCGCCCGGCCCTTCGACCTCGACGGCGATCTGTCCGACCACACCGCCGCCGCCCCGCACACCATGCCGGGCGCCGAGGCCTTCGCCGGGGCCATGCGCGCCCTCGGGGTCGACGAGGACAGCACCGTCGTCGCGTACGACGGCGCCGGGATCTACTCCAGCGCCCGCGCCTGGTGGATGCTGCGCGCCATGGGCTTCGACCGGGTCGCCGTCCTCGACGGCGGGCTCCCCGCGTGGCTCGCCGCCGGACGGCCGGTGGAGGAGCGCGCGGCGGCGTACGAGGGCCCCCGCGGCTCCTTCGCCGCCCGCCCCCGCACCGGGCTCCTGGTGGACGCCGCCACCGTCTCGGCGGCCCTGGCCGATCCGGCCGCCGCCGTGCTCGACGCCCGCACCCGCGAGCGCTTCGCGGGCACCGCCCCCGAACCCCGCCCGGGCCTGCGCGGCGGCCACATGCCGGGAGCGCTCAGCCTGCCGTTCGGGGAACTCCAGGACGCCGACGGCCTGATGCGCCCCGCAGCGGAGCTCCGCGAGGCGATCGGGGCGGTGGCGGGGGACCGGGAGCAGCTCTACTTCAGCTGCGGATCCGGGGTCACGGCCTGCGTCCTCGCCCTCGGCGCGGACCTCGCCGGGTACGGGCGGCTCGCGGTGTACGACGGCTCCTGGAGCGAATGGGGCATGCCGTCACCGGACCGGCCGGTGGTGACGGGGGCCGGGGCCGGTTCGTAGGGGTTCCGCGGGTCCCGCTTCCGCCGGTCCCGGGGGATAACCCCACCGGGATCCGGGCGTGGCCCCCATGGCCGCCGCACCCGGTCCGCGGGGACGATCGTCCTCATGACCCTGACTGCTCGTACCGCCGTCACCTCGACCGCCGTCGCCCTCGCCGCGGGCCTGTTCCTCACCGGCTGCTCCTTCTCCCTCTCCCTGGGCCCGGAGAAGAAGGCGGCCTCCGACACCACCGTCGCGGAGGCCGTCACCGCGGTCCAAGTGCCGGACGCGCACAGCGGCGACATCGAGGTCACCGTCGGTTCCGGGCCGGGTGTCGTCGTCCACCGCACCGTGCGCTACCACGGCGACACGAAGCCCGAGCCCGCCCAGCGGGTCTCGGGGGGAGTGCTGACCCTCACCAACGGGGACTGCTCGGGCAGGTGCGCCGTCGACTACCGCCTCGAGGTGCCGGCCTCCGCCAAGGTCGAACTCCACAGCGACAGCGGGGACATCACGGTGGCCGGGGTGGCCGCGGCCGACCTGGTGACCTCCTCCGGCGAGGTCAAGGCCGACGGGATCGCCGGGCCGCTGAAGGTGCGTACCTCCTCCGGCGACATCTCCGCCGGGAACCTGGCCGGCCAGACCGTGGAGGCCCGCTCCGATTCCGGCGCCGTCGACCTGGCCTTCTCGAAGGCTCCTGCCTCGGTCACGGTGGACTCCACCTCGGGCGACGCGAAGCTGAAGGTCCCTTCGGCCCCGTACCGGGTCGAGATCTCCACCGATTCGGGCGATCGCAAGGTCACCGTCCCCACCGACCCGGCGGCCCCGGCCCGCCTGTCGGTGAAGACGAACTCGGGCGACATCCAGATCTCGGCGGCCTGAGGCCGGCAGCGCACCGAGGCACGGCACCGGACGACGCGGGCTCGACCGACAAGATCCGAAAGAGACGGCCGAGCCCTACGTCCGTACCTACGCCTGCTGCGGTGCGAGGACGGCCCGGAGTTCACCGATGCCGGCCCGCCAGGGCCCGGGCCGTTCCGCCTCCTCCCAGAGCTCCATGAGCTCGGAGGGCTCGGTGACCACCCGGTCGAGGGCCCTGACGGCGAACGCGCGCAGGTCGCCGGAGAGCCGGGGCAGGGGCAGGTCCGGGCCGTAGGGGGTGGTGACGGGCGTGCCGCCGGGGCACTGTGCGGCAACCAGCGCGGCCGCGGCGACCGCCTGCACGGCGATGTCCTGGTCGAGGTAGTCGAGCGTGTCGATCGCTTCCCCGAGAGCGCTGCGGATGCGGGCCTCGCGCTCGTTCTCCGGCGCGTCGTCGAGGTCTCCGCAGAAGTCCGCGGCGGTGTCGTTGTCGAAGGGGCCGACGTCCCAGGTACCCATGTTCTTCTCCCGCTCGTGGTGATGTCCGCGGATCGTCGCAGGGGCCACTGACAACGCCGTCGGCCCCCGGTCCCGGCTACCGGGCCCCTGGAGCGGACGGCTGCCCCAACCCCTGTTCGCCCCCGGCGAACGGGGGTTGGGGAACATTGGGGCGCGCACGTGCATTGAGTCGGCATAGCTCAACTTCACTGCCGGAGGGAAGATCATGGCTTCGACGTCCGTAACGCTCACCCTGCCCGTGCTGCCGCTCGACGACGAGGTCGTGCTGCCTGGAATGGTCGTACCGCTGGACCTGACCGACTCCGAGGCCCGCGCGGCCGTGGAGGCGGCTCAGGCTGCCGCCGGGAGCGGGAAGCCGCGGGTGCTGCTCGTGCCGCGGGTCGACGGGAAGTACACCGGGACCGGGGTGCTGGGCACCGTGGAGCAGGTGGGACGGCTGTCGGACGGGGACCCGGGGGCGCTGATCCGGGGGCGCGGGCGGGTCCGTATCGGGGCCGGGACCACCGGGCCCGGGGCTGCGCTCTGGGTCGAGGGCGAGACCGTGGACGAGAGCGTCCCCGATCCGCTGCCCGGGGCCGTCACCGAGCTGGTCAAGGAGTACAAGGCGCTCGCCACCAGCTGGCTCAAGAAGCGCGGGGCCTGGCAGGTCGTCGACCGGGTGCAGCAGATCGAAGGGGTCTCGGCGCTCGCCGACAACTCCGGGTACTCGCCCTTCCTGAGCACGGCCCAGAAGGTGGAGCTCCTGGAGACCGCCGACCCGATCGCGCGGCTCAAGCTCGCGGTGAAGGCGCTCAGCGACCACCTCGCCGAACAGGACGTCGCCGAGTCCATCGCCAAGGACGTCCAGGACGGGGTCGACAAGCAGCAGCGGGAGTTCCTGCTCAAGCGCCAGCTGGAGGCCGTCCGCAAGGAACTGCGCGAGCTCGGCGGCGAGAAGGAGGGCGAGGAGTCCGACGACTACCGGGTCCGCGTCGAGGCCGCCGACCTGCCCGAGAAGGTACGGGAGGCCGCGCTCAAGGAGGTCGAGAAGCTGGAGCGTTCCAGCGACCAGTCCCCCGAGGGCTCCTGGATCCGCACCTGGCTGGACACCGTGCTCGAACTGCCCTGGAACGAGCGGACCGAGGACGAGTACGACATCCGCGGCGCCCGCGCCGTCCTGGACGCCGAGCACGCCGGGCTGGGCGACGTGAAGGACCGGATCACCGAGTACCTCGCGGTGCGCAAGCGCCGCTCCGAGCGCGGGATGGGCGTCGTCGGCGGCCGCCGCGGCGGGGCCGTGCTGGCGCTCGTAGGCCCTCCGGGGGTCGGCAAGACCTCCCTCGGGGAGTCGGTGGCCCACGCCATGGGCCGCAAGTTCGTCCGCGTCGCGCTGGGCGGAGTA
This sequence comes from Streptomyces sp. NBC_00503, assembly GCF_036346895.1. Classification (NCBI taxonomy): domain Bacteria; kingdom Bacillati; phylum Actinomycetota; class Actinomycetes; order Kitasatosporales; family Streptomycetaceae; genus Streptomyces; species Streptomyces sp. NBC_00503. The sequence continues at coordinate 5,412,827 of NZ_CP107855.1, forward strand.
CGCGACGAGGCCGAGATCCGCGGCCACCGGCGTACGTACGTGGGCGCGCTGCCCGGCCGGATCGTCCGGGCCATCAAGGAGGCCGGCTCCATGAACCCGGTCGTCCTGCTCGACGAGATCGACAAGGTCGGCTCCGACTTCCGCGGGGACCCGGCGGCCGCGCTGCTGGAGGTGCTCGACCCCGCCCAGAACCACACCTTCCGGGACCACTACCTGGAGGTGGAACTGGACCTGAGCGATGTGGTGTTCCTGGCCACCGCGAACGTCCTGGAGGCCATCCCCGAGGCCCTGGCCGACCGCATGGAGCTGGTGCGCCTCGACGGCTACACCGAGGACGAGAAGGTGGTCATCGCCCGCGACCACCTGCTGCCCCGCCAGCTGGAGCGCGCCGGCCTCGGCGCGGAGGAAGTGGTCCTGGAGGACGAGGCGCTGCGCAAGCTGGCCGGGGAGTACACCCGCGAGGCGGGCGTACGCACCCTGGAGCGCTCCCTCGCCCGCCTGCTGCGCAAGGTGGCATCCCAGCACGAACTCGGAGAGCGCGAGCTGCCGGTGCGGATCGGGTCCGGCGAGCTGCGGGCGCTGATCGGGCGGCCGCACCACGTACCGGAGTCCGCGCAGGATCCGGCCGAGCGGCGCACCGCCGTGCCCGGCGTGGCCACCGGCCTCGCCGTGACCGGGGCGGGCGGGGACGTGCTGTTCGTGGAGGCCTCGCTGGCCGATCCCGAGACGGGCGCGGCCGGGCTCACGCTGACCGGGCAGCTCGGCGACGTGATGAAGGAGTCGGCGCAGATCGCGCTCAGCTTCCTGCGCTCGCACGGCGCGGAGCTGGAGCTCCCGGTCGCCGACCTGAAGGACCGGGGCGTGCACATCCACTTCCCGGCGGGCGCGGTGCCCAAGGACGGCCCGAGCGCGGGCGTCACGATGACCACGGCGCTGGCCTCGCTGCTGTCCGGGCGGCAGGTCCGCACGGACGTGGCGATGACGGGCGAGGTCTCGCTGACCGGGCGGGTGCTGCCCATCGGCGGGGTCAAGCAGAAGCTGCTGGCCGCGCACCGGGCCGGGCTGACCACCGTCATCATCCCCAAGCGCAACGAGGCCGACCTGGACGACGTCCCGGCCGAGGTGTTGGAGGGGCTGGAGGTGCACCCGGTGACGGATGTCCGCCAGGTCCTGGCGCTGGCCCTGGTCCCCGACGCGGTCACGGTGACCGCGGTCGCCTGATCCGCCCCACCCCGACGAAAGGCCCGAGGGCCCGGGATTCCGCCGACCGGCGGGGCCCCGGGCCCTCGGCGTACCCGCTGCGAAATACTGGTGGCCCACACACCACCGAAGGAGCGGGACACGTGCACGGGAGCGAAGACCAGGAGTTCCTTGCCCTGGAGCGGGAGCTGTCCGTCTTCCTCCGGCGCGCCCGCGCCTCGTCCGGGGAGATGGCGCGCGAGCTGCACCCGGAGCTGGAACCGGCCGCGTACGGGCTCCTCGTCCGCCTGGAGGCCGCCGGCCGGCAGCGGGCGACCGAGCTGGCCGGGTACTTCGGGGTCGGCAAGGCCACGATGAGCCGGCAGCTGCGGGCGCTGGAGGTGCTGGGCCTGGTGGCCCGCGAACCGGACCCGGCGGACGGCCGCGCCTTCCTGGTCGGGCTCACGGACGAGGGCCGGGAACGCTTCCTGCGGGTCCGCGACGCCCGGCGCGAGCAGTACATGCGCAAGCTCGCGGACTGGGACCGCGGCGAGGTCGCGGAGCTGGCCCGGCTGCTGAACCAGCTGAACGCGGGCGTGGAGTAGGGGAGCAGGGGAGGAGCCGGGCGGGGGCGGGAGCGGCTCGCCGCCACCCCAGGCCGCCGCCGCCCCCTCCCCGTCCGCCCCCTACAGCTCCGCGTAAGCCGCCGAGGCGTCGTCGTGCCGTTTGCCGCGGCCGTGCTGCCGGGCGGGGTCCGTCTCCAGGGTCCGGACGCGGTCGATCAGGGACTGGGCGCCCTCCTTGCGCAGCACGGCCAGGCACTCGGCCCAGTCGCCCTCCCCGAAGGTGTCCGTCCACCGGCTCGCCCCGTCCGTGAGCGCCGCCACCGCCCGGACCTCGGCGCGGGGCGTGCGCCCGGTCACCGCGCGGGCGGCCACCGCCGGGTCCGCGGCGGCCGTGAAGAAACCGCCCTCCGCGTTGCGCAGCAGGTCCGCCGAGGCGTTCGTACGCAGCTGCTCGCGCGGGATGCGGTCCAGCCGGTCGTCGAGGACCGCGCGCACCTCGCCGCCGGGCGCCTGGAGGAGGAGTACGGAGTCCGAGAGCACCAGGTGTTCGACGCAGGACTCGTCCCAGCGGACGATGACCACCGTCGCCTGCGGAGTGCGGACGTGAGAAAGGTCACAGGTTTCGCGGTGGGCGTCGGCGGTGGCGGCGATGGACTCCGCGAGGACCCGGTCGAGCGGCATGTCCCGCCGCGATCCGGACAGTTCGGTCAATCGGCCGCCGAGCCGGGCCGCGAACCAGGGGACTCCGTGCACGCATCCGACCTCGCCCGGTGGCGGGGTGACCCCGTCGAGGGCGACCAGGACTCCGCCGCCCGACGCGGGTATCGCGGCCGACAGCCAGTCCTCGTTGGGGCGTTCCGGATCGCCGGGGGCGGAAGAGAGGTCGATGCGCATACGGACATTCTGCCCGTGCGAGGTGCCGGAGGGGCGGGACGGGTCGGGGCGAGTGCGGACCAAAGCGGTGCGGGTGGGGCGGGAGGGAATCCCCGGGCCCAGTGGGGTGACCGTCGGTATGTGGGCGGGCATCCTGCCAAAAGCCGCATCGATCTTTCAACCACCCGTCCACGGCGGGGCTCTGACGCCGGTTCGCCGAGTTGGCCGCCAACTCGTCCGTGATGTTCACTCCTTCGTGTGGCCGGGTGGGTGATGTGCGGCCCGCTTCCCGGGGCACTGCGAAGGTCTGAGGCGGTACGGCGGCACAGCAGCGCGAGACGACAGGGGCGGGGGGCGTTTACTTGTTGACCGGCCGTTACCTCGGCCACACGAGTAGACGAGCACGAGCAGCACACGTACAGGATTGCGAGCACCGGTGCAGAAGAAGCGGCCTCGGAAGAACGGCACCGTCGCGAACGGCACCGCACCCGGTGGCACCGCAACCGACCGACCAGCCCCCGAAGGCACCGCCACCGCCCACGCCCGGACGGGAGCCCCAGCGGGAGCTCCCGCGGGGCGCCGGGTGCGCGTGCGCCGCAGGCTGGTCATCGGAGTTGCCGTGGCCGGTCTCGCCGTCCTCGCGGCCGGGGCGCCCGCCGTCCTGTCCGCCTCGGCGGACCTGAAGGACTCCCAGCACCTGGTCACCCTCGCGGAGCAGACCGGTGCCACCCTCACCCTCGCGCACCTCCTGGGCGACGAACGCGACGCCGTCACCGAGTACGTGGCCAAGGGCCGCCCCGGTGGCGCGCCGGCCGCCGTCCAGGAGCGCACCGCGGGCACCGACCGCCAGCTCGCCGAGGTCCGGGCCGAGGCCGGTGCCGACGGGCAGGACGGGCAACTGGCCCGCGCCCTCGGCCGGGTCCGCGCCGTGCGCACCGAGGCCGTCGAGGGCAAGGGCAGCGCGCTCGCCGCCCACCAGGCCTACTCCGGGGTCATCGCCGAACTCCTCGCACCCGGTGCCCGGCTCGCCGAGCTGACCCCGCCGCGCGCCGAGGACGCCCTCGTCACCACCCGGCCGCTCGCCCCCCTCGGCCAGGCCGTGGAGCAGGCCTCCGCCACCCGCGGACTGATCCTCGCCGCGCTGGACGTGCCCCGCGGCGAGACCACGGGCGCCGCGGCCGTGGACGAACTGACCACCGCCGCCCAGCGGACGCGGGTACGGGAGCTGGGCGCCCTCGACGACTTCGCGCGGGCCGCGCGCCCCGACGTGCGCCAGACCCTCGCCGCCACCGTCGCCGGACCCGAGGTCAAGACGGCCGACGAGTACCTCAGACGGCTCACCGACCGGCCGACGCTCTCCTCCGCCGACCGCAGGCTCGACTCCGAGGCCGTCGCTCCGTCCCTCACCGCCCGCATCGACCGGATGCGCTCGGTCGAGGCCACCCTCGCCGGCCAGCGCGCCACCGCCCTCGCCACGCTGCGGGACGACGACGTGACCGCCCTGGAGACCCTGCTCGGCTTCCTCGGCGCGCTGTTCCTGGTCACCATCGGCGTCGCCACGGCCATCGCCCGCTCGCTGACCCGCCCGCTGTCGGTCCTGCGGCGCGGCGCCGCGCGGCTGGCGACGCCCGAGGGCTCGGTGGAGCCGGTCCGGTTCACCGGCCGCAACGACGAGTTCGCCGAGGTCGTACGGAGCCTCAACTCCGTGCGGGACCAGACGGTCTCCCTGCACACCCGGATCGCCGGGCTCGACGCCGACCGCCGCCGCCTGATCGGCCGCAACGAGGCGCTCTCCTCGGGCCGCGAGGCCCTGGAGGACGAACTCGGGCAGCTGCGGGCCGGGCTGGAGGAGCACCGCCGCATCATGTCGACGACCTCCGTGTCGCTGTCCCTGCGGACCCTGGGGCTCGTCGAGCGCCAACTCGCCGTCATCGAGGAGCTGGAGTCCGAGGAGCAGGATCCGGACCGGCTCGCCACCCTCTTCAAGCTCGACCACCTGGCGACCGTGATGCGCCGCCACAACGAGAACCTCCTCGTCCTCGCGGGCCAGGAGCACGGCCACGGGCAGGGCCTGCCGGTGCCGCTCGTCGACGTGATGCGTGCGGCGGTCAGCGAGATCGAGCGCTACGAGCGCGTCGACCTCGGGACGCTGCCCTCGTACACGCAGATCGCCGGGCACGCGGCCGACGACATCTCGCACGTGCTCGCGGAACTGCTGGAGAACGCGACGACCTTCTCGCCGCCGGACGCCAAGGTGAAGGTGTCCGGCTGGCTGCTGGACTCCGGCGACGTGGTGCTGTCCGTGGTGGACGAGGGCATCGGGGTCACCGGGGACCGGCTGGAGACGCTCAACGCCCGCCTGGCCACCCCGGACGCGTACGACGAGGAGCCGGAGTCGGAACACGGCCTGGGCCTCGGCCTGTACGTGGCCGGCCGGCTCGCGTCCCGGCACGGGGTGACGGCGGAGCTGCGGACCTCGCGGCACGGCGGTACGGAGGCGCTGGTCGTCGTACCGGTCTCCCTGCTGCCGACCGCTCCGCCGGTTTCGCCCGTCCACACCCTGGGTACCCCGGGAGCCCCCGCACTGCACCTGCCCGGCGTGGTCGCGGAGGCCAACGAGAACACCCTCCCGTCCCGCCTACGGGGCCTTGCCGCCACCGGCGCCGCCACCGAGGCCGACCCGGCTCCGGCGGACCCCGCCGCTCCGGCGGAACAGCAGCCGAGCTGGGCCGCGGAGCCCGAGGCGGCCCCGGCACAGGCCGCGGAGCCCGAGGCGGCTCCCGAGCCCGAGGCGGCCCCCGCGGAGCAGCCGCGCTGGATCACCGAGCCGATCGGTGAGCCCGCGACGGCCCCCGAGCCCGAGATTTCGGTGTACGAGCCCGCGACGGCCCTTGAGCCCGAGCTGGTCCACGAGCCCGCACCCGCTCCGGCCGAGGAACTGCTGGCCCGGGTGGTCCCGGAGCCCGATCCGGCGGCCTTCGCGCCCCCGGCCGAGCAGCTGCCGCCCGCCGAGCAGGTCTTCCGCGTCCCGGCCCCGGCGGAGGCCCCGGCGGAGGCCCCGGCCCCCGCCGAGGCAACGGCCCCCGCCGAGGTCCACGTCCCCGCGCAGGCGCCCGCGCCCGCCGAGGTCCCCGTACCCGCCGAGGTCCCCGTACCCGTCGAGGACGAGGCCCTCACCGACAAGGGCCTGCCCAAGCGGACCCCCCGCGTGGTGGCCGCCGGGCGGGCGGAAGAAGTACCGGCCGCGCCGCGCCGGGTGGACGCCGACGAGCTGCGCCGCCGGCTCGGCGGGTTCTACCGCGGTGCCCAGGACGGGCGGCGCGTCGTGGAGGCGGAGCTCGCCCAGGACCTGAGGCAGGACCCGGGGCACGAACCGCACGACCAACGGCACGACCAGGGGCAGACCGACCGGGGGGACACCGCACAGGAGGCACGCACATGACCGCGCCCAGTACGTACGGACTGAGCACCCAGGCCCGCAACCTTCAGTGGCTGCTGACCGACCTGGTCGAGGAGGTCCCCGGGGTCAACTCCGTGGCCGTCGTGTCCTCGGACGGGCTCCTGTTGCTGTCCTCCGAACCGGTGGCACCCGACACGCCCCCGGCCGAGGCCGCCGCGGCCCGCCCCAAGGGCCCCCGCGGCGCTTCCGCCGACCTCGCGACCATCGTCTCCGGCCTCGGCTCCCTCACCACGGGCGCAGCCGCCCTGATGGACGGCGGCGCGGTCAAGCAGACGATGGTGGCGATGGAGCACGGCTCCGTGTTCGTCATGTCCATCAGCGACGGCTCGCTCCTCGGAGTGCACGCCACGCCCGACTGTGACATGAGCGTCGTCGCCTACCACATGGCCCTGTTCGTGGGCCGCGCCGGCCACGTCCTGACCCCCGAAGTCCGCAGTGAGCTGCGCCAGTCGATGGAGAAAACCCCGTGAGGAGTCCGGCCTCCGACCGGCTGCCGATACGCGGCGCCGACCGCCGCCCCGCCCGTGTACGCCCGTACTCGCTGACGGGCGGCCGCACCCGCTTCACCCAGGTCCTGAACGTCGAGACCTTCGTCGCCGCCCTGGACACCAAGGTGTCCGCGCCGCAGAAGCCCGACCGGATGCCCGAGATGCCGGCCATCGTCGAGGTCTGCCGCCGCATGCGCACGATCGCCGAGATCGCCGCGCTGCTGAAGCTGCCGCTCGGTGTGGTGCGCGTCCTCGTCAGCGATCTCGCCGACCAGGGAAGGATCCGCGTCTACGGGACCGGGCACGGCACCGGCCGTCCCGACCGCGCGCTGCTCGAAAGGGTGCTCAGTGGGCTCCGCCGTCTCTGAAACCGGGTTCCTCCCCCCGTCCGACCTCTTCTCCCGGGCCGGTTCCCCCGTCCCCGGGGACGAGCCCGTACAGCCCTGGCAGTACGACCGCTCGCGCGCGCCCGTGGCCGTGAAGGTGCTGGTGGCGGGCGGGTTCGGGGTGGGCAAGACCACCTTCGTCGGGTCCGTCTCCGAGATAGCGCCGCTGCGCACCGAGGCGGTGATGACGCAGGCCAGCGTCCCGACCGACGACCTGTCCTCGACCCCGGACAAGCACACCACCACCGTCGCGATGGACTTCGGACGCGTCACGCTCGACGACGACCTCGTCCTGTACGTGTACGGGACGCCGGGCCAGGAGCGCTTCTGGTTCATGTGGGACGACCTGGTGCGCGGCGCCATCGGCGGGATCGTCCTCGCCGACACCCGCCGGCTGCGCGACTGCTTCCCGGCCCTCGACTACTTCGAGAGCTGCGGGCTGCCGTACGCCGTCGCCGTCAACCACTTCGAGGGCACCCGGTCCTACGAACCCGACGACGTGCGGGAGGCGCTGTCCATACCGGCCGGGGTTCCCGTGGTGATCATGGATGCCCGGAGCCGGGTCACGGTCGTGGAATCCCTGCTGACCCTCGTGGGCCACGCCCTCGACTCGACCCCCGAATAGAGAACGTGCAGATGCGCAAGATACTCGTCGTCGGCGCCGGCCAGTCCGGTCTCCAGCTCGCCCTCGGACTCCAGTCGAAGGGGTACGAGGTCACCCTCATGTCCAACCGGACGGCGGACGAGATACGCACCGGGCGGGTCATGTCCACCCAGTGCATGTTCGACACCGCGCTGCGGCACGAGCGGGACCTCCAGCTCAACCTCTGGGAGCAGCAGGCCCCGAAGATCGAGGGTCTGGGCGTCTCGGTCGCCGCCCCCGACGCCGGCCGCGCCGTCGACTGGCTCGGCACGCTGAAGGGCTTCGCCCAGTCCGTCGACCAGCGCGTGAAGATGTCCGGCTGGCTCGACACCTTCGCGCAGCGCGGCGGCCAGCTGGTCATCCACGGGGCCACCGTCTCCGACCTGGACTTCTTCTCCCGTACGTACGACCTGGTGCTGGTCGCGGCCGGAAAGGGCGAGCTGGTCTCGCTGTTCGGCCGGGACGCCGCCCGCTCCCCGTACGACGCCCCGCAGCGCGCGCTCGCCGTCAGCTACGTCCACGGTCTCGGCCCGCGCCCCGAGCACCCGGACACGGAGGCCGTGCGCTGCAACCTGGTCCCGGGCGTCGGCGAGCTGTTCGTCATGCCGACGCTGACCACCTCCGGCCGGGCCGACATCCTCTTCTGGGAGGGCGTCCCGGGCGGTCCGCTGGACGTCTTCAACGGCGTGCAGGACCCGGCCGACCACCTGGCGCTGACGCTGGAACTGATGGAGAAGTTCACGCCCTGGGAGTACGCGCGCGCCACCAAGGTGGAGCTGACGGACGCGGGCGCCACGCTCGCCGGCCGCTACGCCCCCGTCGTGCGCAACCCGATCGGCCGGCTGCCCGGCGGCGGCCTGGTGCTGGGCGTCGCGGACGTGGTCGTCGCGAACGACCCGATCACCGGCCAGGGCGCGAACTCCGCCGCCAAGTGCGCGGCTTCGTACCTGTCGTCGATCATCATGCACGGGGACAACCCGTTCGACGAGGCCTGGATGAAGGCCACCTTCGACAAGTACTGGTTCACCAGCGGCAAGCCGACGACCCAGTGGACCAACGCCATGCTCGGCGTCCCGCCGGAGCACGTGCTGAATCTGATCGGTGCGGCCGGGCAGCTCCAGCCTGTGGCGGATCGTTTCGCCAATGGCTTCGACAACCCGGCCGACTTCGACGCGTTCTTCTACGACCCCGAGGACGCGGCCGACTACCTGGCCGAGGTCGCGGCCTCGGTCGCCGGCTCGGACGCGGACTCGGACGCGGACTCGGACGCGGGCGCCTCCGTCTCCGAGTAACCCGAGTCGTCCCCCGCCGCCCCGCCCGAGGACGCGGGCAGCGGCGGCGGGGTGAAGGCGCGCAGCGGCGCCCCGTCCGGGTCCGGCCGCACCGCGCCGAGCAGCGGATTCGCCGCGATCGGCGAGACCTTGACCTTCGCGCCCGGCCGCGGCGCCTGGATCACCTTGCCCTCGCCGACGTACAGGGCCACGTGCGTGGCGGTCGGGAAGTACACCACCAGATCGCCCGGCCGGAGCTCGTCGAGCGGCACCCTGGGCAGCTGCGCCCACTGCTCCTGGCTGGTCCGCGGGATCGCCCGGCCCGCGTGCGCCCAGGCCTGCGAGGTCAGCCCGGAGCAGTCGAAGGACGCCGGGCCCTCGGCGCCCCAGACGTACGGCTTGCCGATCTGCGCGGCCGCGTAGGTGAGCGCCGAGCCGCCGGCCGCCGTGGGGTTACGGGGCTTCGTGCCCAGCTTCCCCGAATCCACCAGCTCCCGCTGCGCGGTGGCGGTGTTCTCGGCCTCGCGGGTGCCGAGTTCGCCGAGCTGGGCGGGGGAGAGGGAAGCGAGCATCCGCTCGACCTCCTTGAGCTGCGCGGCGGCCGTCTCCTTGCGCTTCTTCGTCTCGATCGCCAGCTTCTGCTCGGAATCCAGGGCCTTGCGTGCGGCCACGGCGAGGACGTCGGCCTGCTGCTCGCTGCGGCCCAGCAGCTCCAGCGCCGCGGCCCGCCGGGTGCCCTCGCGCTCCGCGAGCCGCCGCTGGTCCAGGGCCCCTTGGGGGTCCCCGGCGAACAGCATCCGGGCGTACGGGGAGAACCCCCGGCCCGCCTTGTACTGCTCCCGCGCCAGCTTGCCGGTGGTGGTGTGGGCCTCGGTGACGGCGGTACGGGCCTTCCCGAGCTCGGTGGCGAGCCGGTGCTCCTCGCCCTGGCGGGCGGTCAGCGCGGTCTCGGCGGCGTTGTAGGCCTCGGTGGCCTGCTCGGCCTGCTGGTAGAGCCCCTGGAGCCGGGAGAGGAGGACCCCGACGGGTTCGGCCGGGGCCGGGGCGCCGGGGGCGCCGGGGAGACCGGGGGCGGCCAGGGCGTCGGGGACGCCGGGGGCGGTGAGGGATTCGGGGGCGCCGGGCGTGCCGGGGATGTCGGGTGCGGCCGGGGTGGCCGGTACGGCCGGGACGGCTTGGGCGGCGGGGACCGGGCCCGCGGTGGCGAGGACTGCGGCGACGCAGGCGGCGCGAAGCAGCCGACTCCGATGTCGACGTGACATGTGGTCACCTCCAGGCGGCCGATGCTGCCACGCCCGGTATGACAATTCGGCCACCCGAGTCGGCCGTGCCGCACCGCTCACCCGAGTGGCGTACGGCCGCCCTGCCGTCCGCTCAGCCCCCCGGGCCCAGCAGCCGGGCCTTGGCCGTCGAGAACTCCTCCGGGGTCAGCAGGCCTTCGCGGGCCAGGGCCGCCAGCCGGGTCAGCTGGTCGGTGAGTTCGGCTCCGGCCGCGGCCGGTCCGGAGCTCCGCGGACCGGAGGCCGAGGCGGCGGCGGAGGGGACGGGCGAGACGGCTGACGAGACGGCTGACGAGGTGGCGGCCGGGGCGGCGTGCGAGGCGGCAGGAGCGGCGGCGGAGGCCGCGGGCTGCGGCCGGGCCGTGTCCCATACGTACGCCCCGCGCTTCAGGATCCCGCGCAGCAGCGGGTTGCCCGCCGGGCGCTGGGCGGGGTTGACGACCGAGCCGATGGGGCGGATGAACATCAGGCCACCCCCAGCCGGTCGGCCGGGAGCCGGACCGCGCCCGCGATGCGGCCGCCCGCCGCGCGCACGGCGACGGCCGCGTCCTCGGCCCAGACGTGTTCGATCACCAGGAGGAGTGCGCAGCTGCCGCGTTCCAGCAGGTCCGCGGCTTCCCCGACGTCCTCCGGGCCGATCAGCGGGGCCGCCTCGCGGTGCGCGAGCAGGCCCCTGAGCTCGACGAACTCGTCGAACTCCGCGGCCAGCACCTCCCCGGCCGCCGTCCTGGTGGCCACGAGACCGTCGATCAGCCGCACGACCCCGGCCTTGCGCAGTCCCATCACCGCCTCGACCGCCGCGACCCGCAACTGTTCCTCGGGGAAGGCCAGGACGATGAACTCCGCAGGTCCCATGGGGAGAGGCTCCTGATCCGCTACTTCGCTTCCGACCGGTTCTGACGACTCTTCGGCACACTATGACATAAGCGGACATACGGGCCGCCTGCTTGCTACGTTTCCCCGTATGACCGCTCTGACGGCAAAGGTGGCGGAGCCCGCCCCGCCCCCGCCCCCCGATGTCCACGCCCCCAAGCGTCGCGGCGTCGAGCTGTCGCTGCTCTTCGGCGCCGTGTCGATCGCGGTCCTCGGCCACCTCTACGTCGGCCTCACCACCACCGGCCACATCCCGCACCCCGCCTCCCACTACGCCGCCGGCCTCGCCGTCGCCGCGCTCGCCGCCCATCTGGCCGTCCGGCTGTGCGCCCCGTACGCCGATCCGCTGCTGCTCCCGATCGCCGTCCTGCTCAACGGGCTCGGCCTCGTCCTCATCCAGCGGCTCGACGCCACCACGCCCGGCCACGTCACCGCCGGGGAGCAGCTGCGCTGGTCGGCCCTCGGGGTGGCGCTGTTCGTGCTCGCCGTGGTGGCGCTCCGGGACCACCGGGTGCTCCAGAAGTACGCGTACCTCGCCGCGGCCGCCGCGCTCGCGCTGATGCTCGTGCCCGTCTTCTTCCCGGCCGTCAACGGCGCGCACATCTGGATCCGGTTCGGCGGACTCTCCTTCCAGCCGGGGGAGTTCGCCAAGATCCTGCTCGCCGTGTTCTTCGCCGCCTACCTCGCCGCGAACCGCACCGCCCTGGCCCTGACCGGACGCACCCTCTTCTGGAGGCTGAAGCTGCTCCCCGGCCGGGTGCTGGGCCCGATCCTCGCCGTCTGGCTGCTCTCGGTCGGCGTGCTCGTCCTGGAGCGCGATCTGGGGACCTCGCTGCTCTTCTTCGGCCTCTTCGTCATCATGCTGTTCACCGCCACCGGCCGGATCGGCTGGATCGCCGTCGGGCTGCTGCTCGCGGCCGTGGGCGCGTACGCCGTCGGGACGTTCGAACCGCACGTGAACAGCCGCGTGGACGACTGGCTGAATCCTTTCGCCTCCATCGAACGCGGCGACGGACCCGGCCAGCTCGCCCAGTCCCTCTTCGCCTTCGGGGCCGGCGGACTCCTGGGCGCGGGCCTGGGCCACGGCCAGTCCTTCCTCATCGGCTTCGCCGCCAAATCGGACTTCATCCTCGCCACCGCCGGCGAGGAGCTCGGCCTCGTCGGCCTCACCGCGATCCTGCTCCTCTACGGGCTCCTAGTCTCCCGCGGTTTCCGCGCCGGACTCGCGCTGCGCGACCCCTTCGGCCGCCTCCTCGCCACCGGACTCGCCTCGATCCTCGCGCTCCAGGTGTTCGTCATCGCCGGCGGAGTCACCGGCCTGATCCCGCTCACCGGCATGGCCATGCCCTTCCTCGCCCAAGGCGGCTCCTCCGTCGTCACCAACTGGATCATCGTCGCCCTGCTGATCCGGCTCAGCGACAGCGCCCGCAGACCCCGCCCCGGCGGGCCGGACGGGCCGGACCGGTCGGACCGGTCGGCAGAGGAGGCCGACGCGTGATCCGCTACATCCGCTGGTGCGCGTACTTCTGCGCCCTGCTGCTCGTCGCCCTGCTGGTCAACGTGGCCCGCGTGCAGGTCTGGGAATCCGCCGGCTACGGCGCGAACCCGGCCAACAAGCGCCCCGCCATCGAGCGCTACGCCGAACCGCGCGGGGACATCACGGTCGACGGCCGGCCCGTCACCGGCTCCCGGGACAGCCGCCAACTCCTGCGCTACGAGCGGACGTACAAGAACGGCCCGCTCTACGCGCCCGTCACCGGCTTCTCCTCCCAGACCTACGGCACCAGCTTCCTGGAGCGCGCCGAGGACCCGGTCCTCTCCGGCACCGACCCCGGGCTCTCCGCCTTCCCGCTCTGGTACGAACTGGCGCGCGGCCGCCCCGGCGGCGGCAACGCCGCCACCACCATCCGGGCGAGCATGCAACTGGCCGCGTACACCGGGCTGGCGGGCAAGAGGGGCGCCGTCGCGGCCGTCGAGCCGGCCACGGGCAGGATCCTCGCGCTGGTCAGCAGCCCCTCCTACGATCCGGCGCTGCTCTCCGGCACCGGGGCGAAGGTCAAGGAGGCCTGGGAGAAGCTCAACGCGGACCCCGCCAAGCCCATGCTCAACCGCGCGCTGCGCGAGACCTACCCGCCCGGCTCCACCTTCAAGATCGTGACGGCGGCGGCCGCCCTGGACACGGGCACGGTCACCGATGTGGACGCGCCGACCCAGACCCCGGACCCCTACCCGCTGCCCGGCACGAACACCCTGCTCCCGAACGCGGGCACCGGCTGCGCGGACGCCTCGATGGCGGACGCCGTGCAGTGGTCCTGCAACACGGTGATGGCGAAGATCGGCGTACAGGTCGGCCTGCGCGGGATGACGGAGGCCGCGCGCCGGTTCGGTTTCAACGACGACGGGCTGCGGGTCCCGGCCTGGGTCTCGCGCTCGAACTTCGACACCGACATGAGCCCGGACCAGCTGGCCCTGTCCTCCATCGGGCAGTTCAACACCAAGGCCACGCCCCTGCAGATGGCGATGGTGGCGGCCGCCGTGGCCAACGGAGGCGTCCTCAAGACCCCCTACCTGGTGGACCGCACGACGCAGGACGACGGCGACCCGGTCCGCCGCACCGACCAGCACACGCTCGGCCGGGCCATGACCCCGCTGACCGCGATGCGGATGCAGGAGCTGATGGTGAAGGTGGTGGAGAACGGCACGGGCAAGAACGCGGAGATCCCCGGCGCGGTGGTCGGCGGCAAGACCGGCACCGCCCAGCACGGAGTCGGCAACGCGGGCACCCCCTACGCCTGGTTCATCTCCTGGGCGGCCAAGGAGGGCGGGGCACCGCCCGCGGTCGCGGTGGCCGTGGTCGTCGAGGACGCCTCGGCGGTGCGCGGGGACATCAGCGGCAACGGCGCGGCCGCGCCGATCGCGCGCGCTGTGATGGAAGCGGCGCTGGCCGCCCCCGCACCGTCCACCCCCTGAAACGCCCGGGGGGAAGCGGCAGTTCCATGATTACGTTGGCGGGATGACCCACGAACTGGCGCAGGTGAACATATCCCGGCTCAAGTACCCCCTGGACTCCCCGGAGCTGAAGGACTTCGTCGACGGCCTCGACCACGTCAACGCGGTCGCCGACGCGGCGGAGGGCTTCGTCTGGCGGCTGGAGGGCGAGGGCGGCGACGCGACCGACGTGTCCGTCTTCGACGACGAGTGGATCATCATCAACCTGTCCGTCTGGCGCGACGCGGCATCCCTCAACACCTTCATGTACGCCGGGCGCCACCGGGAGCTGATGGCGCGGCGCCGCGAGTTCTTCGAGCCCGTCAAGGAGGCCATGACGGCCTTGTGGTGGGTCCCGGCGGGCGAGCGCCCCACGGTCGCGGACGCCGAGGAACGCCTGACCCACCTGCGCGAACACGGCCTGACCCGGTACGCCTTCACCTTCCGCGAGCAGTTCCCGCCGGAGACGGCCTAGCTTCCCGCCCCCTCCGCGATGGCCTCGGCCACCTCCGCCACCCGCTGCTCCTCCTCGGCCGCGAACCGCTCGCGGTCGAGGGCCTCGGCGATCTCCTCGTCCTGGCTCATCAGCAGGTCCAGGTTGGAGTTGCCCATCTCGAAGACGCCCATGTCCAGGTACGCCTTCTGCAGCCGCTCGCCCCACAGCCCGATGTCCTTCACGCACGGCACGATCCGGCTGAACAGCAACTTGCGGAAGAGCGCCAGGAACTCCGACTGCTCGCTGAACTCCTCGGCCTCCTTGCGGGAGATGCCGAAATTCTCCAGCACCTCCACCCCGCGCAGCCGGTCGCGCATCAGGTAGCAGCCCTCGATCACGAACTCCTCGCGCTCGCGCAGCTCCGCGTCCGACAGCTGCCGGTAGTAGTCGCGCAGCGCCATCCGCCCGAACGCCACGTGCCGTGCCTCGTCCTGCATCACGTAGGCCAGGATCTGCTTGGGCAGCGGCTTGTCGGTGGTGTCGCGGATCATGCCGAAGGCGGCCAGTGCGAGGCCCTCGATGAGCACCTGCATGCCCAGGTACGGCATGTCCCAGCGGGAGTCGCGCAGGGTGTCGCCGAGCAGCCCCTGGAGGCTGTCGTTGATCGGGTAGAGCATCCCGACCTTCTCGTGCAGGAACCGTCCGAAGATCTCGGCGTGCCGGGCCTCGTCCATGGTCTGGGTGGCGGAGTAGAACTTGGCGTCCAGGTCCGGCACCGACTCGACGATCCGCGCCGCGCACACCATCGCGCCCTGCTCGCCGTGGAGGAACTGGCTGAAGTTCCACGCGCTGTAGTGCCGGCGCAGCTCGCCCTTGTCCCGCTCCGAGAGCTTGGCCCAGTGCCGGGTGCCGTAGAGCGTCAGCGCCTCGTCGGGGGTGCCGAGCGGATCGTACGGATCCACCTCGATGTCCCAGGCGATGCGCTTGGCGCCGTCCCACTGCTTGTCCTTGCCCTTCTGGTACAGGGCCAGCAGCCGTTCGCGACCGCCGTCGTACTCCCAGCTGAAGCGGGCGCTGCCGGACGCGGGGACCGGCCAGACGGCTGCGCCCGGGTCATTGGTGTAGAGCTCGTGCGTCGACACTGACGCCCCCTCGTCTCACGTAGCCGTGTACTTCCGTACAGGACCGGACAGTTGGCAGCGTCACACGTTGGTAGACGCGCGGTCAACAAGTCGTGCGCGAGGGATTGACGGTCTTGCTGACAGGCAGTCTCATAAGGAGTGACCGCCGGTAACTCGACGACGAGGTGTCCGAAGCCATGACCACCGTGACCGAACGAGCCGAGCTGCGTGACGCCCTCGGCCTGCTCAAGGACCGCGAGCAGACGGCCGAGCGGCTGCTCGAATCCTCGGCCAAGCACTCCTTCGACCCGGACAAGGAGCTCGACTGGGACGCCCCGCCCATCGAGGGCAAGTACTACTGGCCGCCCGAGCTGCTCTCCCTCTTCGACACCCCGCTCTGGAAGAAGATGGGCGAGGAGCAGCGCATCGAACTCTCCCGCCACGAGGCGGCGGCGCTCGCCTCGCTCGGCATCTGGTTCGAGATCATCCTCATGCAGCTGCTGGTCCGGCACGTCTACGACAAGTCCCTGACCAGCAACCACGTCCGCTACGCGCTCACCGAGATCGCCGACGAGTGCCGCCACTCGATGATGTTCGCCCGCATGATCAAGACGGGCGGCGCCCCCGAGTACCCGGTCTCCCGCACCAACCACAACCTCGCCCGCGTCCTCAAGACCGTCTCCACCACCCCCGGTTCCTTCGCCTGCACCCTCCTGGGCGAGGAGGTCCTCGACTGGATGCAGCGGCTGACCTTCCCCGACGAGCGGATCCAGCCCCTGGTCCGCGGAGTCACCCGCATCCACGTCATAGAAGAGGCGCGCCACGTCCGCTACGCCCGCGAGGAACTGCGCCGCCAGATGCTCACCGCCCCGCGCTGGGAACAGGAACTCACCCGCGTCAGCTGCGGCCAGGCCGCCCGCGTCTTCTCGCAGGCCTTCGTGAACCCCCAGGTCTACGACAACATCGGCATCGACCGGCACGAGGCGCTGGCCCAGGTCAAGGCCAGCGGCCACCGCCGGGAGGTCATGCAGACCGGAGCGAAGCGGCTCACCGACTTCCTGGACGACATCGGCGTGATGCGCGGGGTCGGCCGCAAGCTCTGGAAGAGCTCGGGACTGCTCGCCTGAGGGACCTCCCGGGACCGAGGGCCTGAAGTCCGGGGCGGGAGTCCGGGGCGGGAGTCCGAGGCGGGAGTCCGGGCCTGAACTCCGGGCCTGGAGCCCTGCCCGAAGTCCGGCCCGAAGTCCGGCCCGAAGTCCGGCCGGTACTCCCCGCCTGAAGGCCACCGGGTGGGGCTACCCTGCGGACATGACCACCGCGCGTGCGTACCGCAGGCTGAGCGTCGAGGAGCGGCGGGCCCAGCTCCTCGACGCGGCCCTGTCGCTGTTCGCGCACCGGGCGCCTGAGGAGGTCTCGCTGGACGACGTCGCCGAGGCCGCCGGAGTCTCGCGCCCGCTCGTCTACCGCTACTTCCCCGGCGGAAAACAGCAGCTCTACGAGGCCGCCTTGCGCTCCGCGGCCGACGTCCTGCAGCTCTGCTTCGCCGAACCCCAGGCCGGCCCGCTGACCCAGCGGCTCTCCCGGGCCCTGGACCGCTACCTGGCCTTCGTCGACGAACACGACGCCGGATTCTCCGCCCTCCTCCAGGGCGGCAGCGTGGTCGAAACCTCCCGCACCACCGCCACCGTCGACGGCATCCGCCGCGCGGCCGCCGAGGCGATCCTCTTCCACCTCGGCGTCCCGGCGCCCGGCGCGCGGCTGCGGATGATGGTGCGTACGTGGATCACGGCCGTCGAGGCCGCCTCGCTGATCTGGATCGACGAGGGCAAGCAGCCGGAGGTCTCCTCGCTCCGGGACTGGCTGGTGGACCAGTTCATCGCCCTCCTGACGGCGACGGCCGCCACCGACCCGGAGACCGCGGCGGCGGCCCGCGCGGCCCTGGCCCTCGAATCGGCGGAAGGCCCGGTCGGGGTGCTGGCGCGGCGAGTGATCCCGGTGGTCTCCGAGGCGGCCCACCTGCTGTGAGACTGGAGGGGTGAGAAGCCAACCCACCTCCTTCGAGGGCGGCCCGATGGACGGCCGGACCCTCCCGATCCTCCTCGGCCCGACCGGCCATCCGCCGAAGTGGTACGAGATCCCGGTCCCGGACCCGGACGGCGGAGCCCCGACGGTGCTGCTCTACGAGCGGGTCCCGTCCGGGTACTCGAAGCGGCTGGGGCTCCAGAAGGGCTGGAAGTACGCCTTCTCGCCCGCGGGCGAGAAGCCCCGCCCGCGCTGGCCCTGGACGAAGCCGAAGGCGAAGCCGGAGCGGCCCGAGGCCTGACCGGGGGGCCCGGTGGGTCGGGGTTACGGCACCACGGCTTCGACCAGGGTGAGCACGGCCTCCGCCCCGCCCCCGCCGTCCCGGGCCTGCCGGAACGCCAGCCGCGCCCCGATGACCTCCGCCTGCCCCACCGCGATCGTCAGCCCCAGCCCGTGCCCCTTGCCCGCGCCCTCGGTCCGGAACCGCTGGGGCCCGTGGGTCACCAGGTACTCGGGATACCCGTCCCCGTGGTCCCGTACCGTCACCACCGGCCCGTCGACCGTCACCACGACCGGCGCCCGCCCGTGCTTGTGGGCATTGGCGACCAGGTTCCCGAGCACCCGCTCCAGGCGCCGCCGGTCCGTCTCCACGTGTGCGTCCCGCACCACGGACACCTCCGTGGCCGTCCCCGAGGCCCGTACCACCCGCTGGGCGAGGCGCCCCAGCTGGTGCAGGTCCGTCTCCACGACCTCCCTGCCCGAGTCGAGGCGGGAGATCTCCAGCAGGTCCTCCGTCAGCTGCCGCATCGTGCGGACCCGCTCCTGCACCAGTTCCGTGGCCCGGCTCTCAGGCAGCAGCTCCGAGGCCGCCTGCAGTCCCGTCAGCGGAGTGCGCAGCTCGTGCGCGACGTCCGCGGTGAACCGCTGCTCGCTCTGCAGCTTCGCCTGCAGGCTCCCCGCCATCGTGTCCAGGGCTCCGGCCACGATCGCCACCTCGTCCTGGTGGCGCGCCGGGTCCTTCGTGCGCGGGTCGCCGACCCTTGCGTCCAGGTCGCCCTGGGTGATCCGCCGGGCCACCGTCGCCGTCTGGTGCAGCCGGCGCGTCACCCGGGTCACGGCGAAGGCGCCCACCAGCAGGGTGCCGCCGATCGCCAGCACCGAAGACCCGATGATCGCGTTGTCCAGCCCGCTGATGGCCCGCGTGCTCTGCCCGTAGTCGACTGCGGTGGCCAGCGCCTGCCCGTCGGCGGGGGCCGCCGCCCACATCGTCGGCCGGCCGTCGTGATCGGCCACGAGGGTCCCGCGCTGCCCGGACAGGGCCAGCGCCCGCAGCTCCGCCGGGAGCCCGGCCGGATCCAGCCCGGACTCGGGGGGCAGGGTTTCGCCGGCCTCGTAGGCGCTTACGGCGTCGGTCAGCTTGCCGAGCGCCTTCTCCCGGGCGGCCGCCACGGTCTGCCGGGTCACCTCCACGTGCACCAGCGCGCCCAGCACCGCCGCGAGCGAGCAGCACATCACCGCGATGAAGCACGCCGACTTCCAGGTCAGCGTGGCCGTCCAGGAGGGCAGCCGGAGCCTCACGGTGAGGTTCTCGCGGGGGTGGGGCCGGTGCCTGTGCCGGAGCCGGCGCCACGGCCCGTGCCGGAGCCCCGACCCGTGCCGGGACCGGTGCCGGGACCGGTGCCCGGACCGGTCGTGGGGTTCGGGGGACTCGTGGGATTCGGGGCGTTCGGGGGGTTCGGCGGGTTCACTCGTACGATCTGCTCGTGCGTGGGCAGCATCGAGCGCTGCTTCGCGTCCCAGGACCAGGTGGTGTTCACCTCGTAGCCCGGGTTGGCGCTCGGGACGTGCAGGATCACGTCCTCGTTGGCGAGTTCGACGCTGATCACGGTGTCGGTGGTCGCCATGATCCGGTTGAGGCGGCCCGCGTCGTCCGCCGTGTAGACCCGTACGGACATCATCTGGTCGGGGAGTTGGATGCCGACGATCACCTCGTCCTTCCCGTTGCCGGTGAGGTCCTGGTAGTACGGCGTCAGCACCGGGCACTTGGCGGGATCGGAGCCGGGCTCCCCGCACGCCCTGATCGCGCGGACGGTCTCCTTGGGCATCCCGTCGGGACCGGTCACGGTGTCCGAGTGCGCCCGTACCTCGGCCTGGACCAGGGTCACCGGGTCGATGGCGTGCACGTTCTGGTCCTGGACGGGCGCGATGCCGGGTACGTACTCGGGCGGCGCGCCCCCCGGATCGGCGGGCGGTACGACGGCACCCTTGCGCCCCGGCCACAGATGTACGGGCCCGCTCGCGGTCGGCGTCGCACCGGCCCCGGCCAGCCCGCCGGAATCGCCGCAGCCGGTGGCCAGCGGCAGCAGGAGCGGAGGCAGCAGGAGGAGGGCGAGACGCCCGCGGCTGCGGCGGGAGCGGGTGGGGCTCGGGTGCGTGTTCGCGCTCGGGTTCGGGTTCGGGCTCACGACGGTTGCGCCCTCCTCTCCCGTGGCCGTGTGGGTGTCCACAGTATGCAGAGGAACATCGTTTCTGCCCGTGCGGCGGGCTGCGCCGGGCTGGGTGGGGGAGCGGGGCCTACGCCTCTTCCGTGCGCCCCCGGCGCAGCATCGCGAAGCCGAGCCCGGCGGCGCCGATCGCCGCGATGCCGCCGCCCGCGGCGAGCAGCAGCACGCCGCCACCGGGACCGTCGGCCAGGGTGTGCAGGCGCAGGGCCTCGGCGGGACGGGAGGCGCCCGCGCGGTCGGTCACGTCGGAGGCGGGTACGACCACCCCGTCCCGGCTCGCGGTCTTGTGCCCGGCCCCGGCGACCGCGTGCTCGACGGTGGGCACGTCGTCCCCGACCCAGGAGCTGAGCCGCCCGTCGGCCTGGAGCGCGAGGTGCAGCTCTCCGGCGTCGCCGAAGCTCGCGATGCCGTCGCTGCTGGTCAGGGTGGTGGTCCTGGTCCCGTCGGCGGTGAGCACGTCGGCCTGGAAGGCACCCTTGGCGACGCGATAGACCTTCGCCTTGGAGACGCCGTCCGCGAGGGAGAGCGTCTGGACCAGGGTCCGAGGGGCGGCACCGGCGTGCGCGGAGGTCGCGGACGGAAGCCCGTCCGCGAGCGCGGCCGCCGCCGGGAACGCCAGCAACGGGCCGGCGCACGCGGCCACGGCGGCGACGCGAACGAGAGTGCGGCGGCTGCGGCTCACGGTGTTCACGGGGCGTCCTTCGGTACGGGTCCGGCCCTGCTGCGTCCAGGTGCGTCCGGAGGCATCCAGGTGTGTGTCCAGGTGTGTGTCTAGGTGGGATAAACGTATGCACCGGCCGTTGCGGTTTCGCCGCGCATTTGTAACAGCCGTACGGCAGCGACCCGACGGAGTCGTTACACGGCGCGAAGCCGGGACGGGGCCCGGCCGGGAGCGGACCTTCGGCCCTGGCCGCGGCCGCGCGGGTACGCGTAGGAGTCCTCGCGCCCGTATGCGCCCCCGCCCCCGCCCCCGTATCCGTACTCGTTTCCCCATCCCCTATCCGTGACCGGGGGATTGCCGCCGGGCGCCGGTGCTGCTCCCATGGACGGCGGGGGTGAGGGCGATGGCCAAGCGGGGACTCGCAGTGGCGCCGAGCGGCCGGCCCGGCCGGGGGCGGTTGTACGTCAATCTGCCGGACGGCCGGGCGGTGGCCTGGTACGACCGGAAGGCCAACCGGATCAGCGTGCTGGCGGACGAGCGCAGGGAGGAGATCCTCACGGCGTTGCGCCCGTACCTGACCGGAACGGTCGCGATCGGTCCGCCGCCCGTCCCGACGGCCGCGGACCTGCGCCGCCTGGCCCTGCGGCCCGACGACGACCTGGCCCCGAACCGGCCGGGGGAGGACCTCCTGGGCGAACTCGCCCACGGCTCCGCAGGCGCCCGCGCCCGGCACCGGCTCCGCCAGGAACTGGCCGCGCGGGAGCGGATCGGCGAGGTGCTGGACGGGCTGTCGGAGTCCGAGGAGTGGCGGGTCCTGCACTCCCTCGGCGGGATCACGGACCACCTGGTGATCGGCCCGCCGGGCGTCTTCTGCATCCGCGCGGTGCCGGGGCGCCGGCAGCGGGCGGTGGTCGGGGAGCTCCTCCTCACGGTCGGCCGCGCCGAACCCCGCCCGGACCCGCGCGCATGCCGCCGGGCGGCGGCGTACGCGACCCGGGCCCTGTCGGCCACGGTGACCCCCGTCCTGGTGGTGGCCGACGCGTCCCGGGTGGACGTGGCCCCCACCCTCCGCGACGTCCGCGTCCTGACGCCGCCGACGCTGACCCCTTTCCTGACCGCTGCTCCCGCAACGCTCAAACCCCCGGACGTGGAGGCGCTGTTCGCGGCGGCGCGTGACTGGACTACGTGGACGTAGCCGGGGCCTTGCGCAGCCCCGGGCACGGGCGCAGCCCGGGGTGCACCCCCAGCCGTCCGGCGTTTGAGAGACCGGGGTCTGGCGCTGCCCGGGGTGCACCTTCGGCCCGTCCGGCGTTTGAGGACCGGGTCCGGGCGGCGCCCGGGGAACGGGGGAAGGGCGGGTCGGGGACTGGCCCCGTAGGGATGGGGCTCAGGCGGAGGTCCGCTTGCGCGGGGGCGTTGCCTTCTTCGCGGTAGCGGAAGCCGCCCCGGCCGCCGCCGACTTCGTGGACGTGGTCTTCTTCGCTGCGGCGGCCGCCGGCTTCTTCTTCGCGGCAGCAGTCGACGCAGTCGACTTCTTCCCGCCGGCCGCCTTCGGCGCAGCCGCAGCCGCAGCCGCACCCGTAGCCGCAGAGGCAGTCGTACCCGCACCCGACCTCTTGCCCCGGGCCGCAGGCCCCCGACGGATCGGGGTCACCTCCGCGACCTCCTCCGACCCGCCCGCGCGAGACGCCTTCGCCGCCCGTACGCTGTTCTCCAACGCCGCCATCAGGTCGATCACTTGACCCCCGGCCGGCTCGGCCGCCGCCGCGGGCACCGCCTCGCCGCCACCGCCGTCCACCTTCGCCGCGATCATCGCCTCCACCGCTTCGCGGTAGTCGTCGCGCAGCGAAGCCATCTCCACCTCGCCCAGCGTCGCCATCAGCGCGTCCGCCAGGTCCAGTTCGGCTTCCCGTACCGACACCGTCCCCTCGGGGGCGACGCCTTCCGGTACTCGGATCTCGTCCGGCCACAGCAGCCCGTGCATCGCGATCACGTCGCCGACGACCCGCAGCATGCCCAGCCGTTCCCGGCCCCGTAGCGCGTACTTCGCGATGGCCACCTTGCGGCTGCGCTTCAGCGCCTCCCGCAGCAGGGTGTACGGCTTGGAGGCCGTCGCCCCGTTCGCCGCGAGGTAGTACGCCGCGTCCATCTGCAGGGGATCGATCTCGTCGGCCGGCACGAAGGAGACGATCTCGATCGTCCTCGCCGTGGCGATCGGCAGTTGCGCCAGGTCCTCGTCCGTGATCGGGATGAGGGATCCGTCGGCTTCCTCGTACCCCTTGCCGATCTCGGCGGTCGACACCTCCTCGCCGTCCAGCTCGCACACCTTGCGGTAGCGGACGCGTCCGCCGTCGCTGACGTGGATCTGGCGGAAGGAGATCGAGTGGCTCTCGGTGGCGTTCACGAGCTTGATCGGGATGCTGACCAAGCCGAAGGAGATCGCCCCGTTCCATATGGATCGCACGGTTCCTCCTGATTCGTGGCAATCTCATCGTATGACGCCGATCACGATGGTGGAGGGGCGTCGCATCGCGCTCAGCAATCTCGACAAGGTCCTGTACCCGGAGACCGGCTTCACCAAGGGCGAGGTGCTGCACTACTACGCCACCGTCGCGCCCTCGCTGCTGGCCCACGTCCATGACCGGCCGGTGTCGTTCCTGCGCTATCCCGACGGCCCGGACGGCCAGCTCTTCTTCACGAAGAACCCGCCGCCCGGTACCCCCGCCTGGGTGAAAACCACCCCGGTTCCCCGCTCCGAGGACCTGCGGGCCGAGCAGGTGGTCGTCGCCGACATGGCCACCCTGATGTGGGCCGCCAACCTCGTCGTCGAGTTCCACACCCCCCAGTGGCCGGCCGGCCACCCCGCCCTCGCCGACCGCCTGATCCTCGACCTCGACCCCGGCCCGCCCGCCACGGCCGTCGAATGCTGCGCGGTCGCCCTCTGGCTGCGCGAGCGCCTCGCCGCCGACGGGCTGTACGCCTGTGCCAAGACCTCCGGGTCCAAGGGCCTGCACCTGGCGGTCCCGCTCGAGCCGACCCCCTCCGAGCAGGTGTCGGCGTACGCGAAGGCCCTCGCCCAGGAGGCCGAGCGCGCGCTCCCCGAGCTCGTGGTGCACCGGATGACCAAGGCGCTGCGCGCCGGGAAGGTCTTCGTCGACCACAGCCAGAACGCCGCCGCCAAGACGACCGCAGCCCCCTACACCCTGCGCGCCCGCGCGCTGCCCACCGTCTCCACCCCGCTCGCCTGGGCCGAGGTCGAGACCTGCCGCACCCCCTCCGACCTGCTCTTCCTCGCCGACGACATCCCGCCCCGGCTGGCCCGGGACGGCGACCTCTTCGGCCCCCTGCTCCTCCCCGAGCGGGCCGGGCGACTGCCGTGATCACCGTCGCGCTGGCCGCCGCCGTACGGAGCCTGCCGCGCGGGCCGGGGCTCGCCGGCGTCGGGCGAGGCCGTTCCGGTGACAGGCCGACCGGACCAGCGAGCCCCGCTCCGTCCCCAAGACCGGACGGACAGACCCTGGCAGCATGGAAGAGAGTTCGCCGAAGGCCGTCCTCCAGCCGCCCCTCAATGTCATGCGTCCGCGACCGGCCGACGAGATCCCTGAGCAGGACAGTGTGCCCGGGGGTCTTCAGTACTCCCTCAAGCTGGATGGGTTCCGCGCACTCGCCTTCATCCTGGAGGGCGGAGGAGTGTTCTTGCAGTCGCGATCCGGAAGGGACCTCACCGGAGAGTTCCCGCGGATTTCCGCATACCTGCAAGAGAATCTCCCGCCCGGAACTGTCCTGGACGGCGAGCTCTGCGCCTACCGTGACGGGCGACTGAACTTCACCGATCTGCTTCGGTCCCGCGCCGATCGCGAGCGGTCAGGAATTCCGGTCTACTACATCGCCTTCGACATCCTCGCCATCCCCGGGACGGACGTCAGGGGCTTGCCCCTGTGGGAGCGGTGGGAGCTTCTCGGTGGGGCTCTGGGTGATGCCGAGCCACCCCTTCAGCGTGTGCTGGCCACGCTGGACGAGGAGACCGCACGCCTCTGGTTTCGCGAGATGAGGGCCGTGGGCGTCGAAGGCATCGTGGCGAAGTCGCTCAATTCGACCTATCAGCCGGGGGAAACATGGGCTTGGAGGAAAATCAGGCACTCCGATACCCGGGACGGCAGACTCCTCGGCGTGTTCGGTCCAGAACAGCGACCGCATGCTCTTCTCGTGGAGCTCCCCGACGGCCGAACCGTGAAGACTTCGCCGCGTCTGACTGGAATGCAGGCGCGGCAGGTCGGCGAATCGGTACGCGGCTGCCTGGGAGAGCGGACCGAACATCCCGACCACGGGCTCGTGACCCTTCTGGTCGAGCCTGTCCTGGTCGAGGTGCGCGAGACGGTCGGGCGCCACGAGACGGCGAAGTTCGTGCGTGTCCGGTTCGAAGGGTGAGGCGGCGGGTCCCAGCCTCGTCGCAGCCACTCCTTCGGTGAAGAGCGCCATGCATGGGCTACGGCTTGGCCTCGCTGTAGGCGCTCAGCGCGCTCCGATCCACTTCGGCGAGCAGATCCTGCCGAGTGGACTCGTCAGTGTTCCGTGCCTGGGTCCATGCGCGGGCGATGTCGACTCCTTGGGTGCGGAGGCGGTTGGCCAGTTCCGCCTCCGGCGTGTTCCTGAGGCCTTGGAGCCATGTCGCCGTGAGGTAGGCGGAAGGGTTCTCCTGGTAGCTGCCCTGGGTGGTCGGCTCGCGCAGCAAGCCGTCGTGTACGGCGGTCCGCCACGCCTGGTCACGGGCGTACCCGTCGGTCAGGCCGTCCAGGATGCCGAGTGCGCGGGCGTTCTTCGTCGGCGGGAGGGAGAAGGCAGCGCCCGTCGCGTCGCCCGGGACGGCGGCGAGCTGCTGCGCTGCGTACCGGGTCTCCGCCAGGCGCAGGATCGCGTACGCCTGCGGATCCTGGGAGACGGCGCGCACGACGTTGCGGAAGACGAGGTGCTCGACTGCCAGGTGATAGGTGCCGGAGGACTCCCATGGGGCGTCGGCCGGGCCCATCTTGAAGACGTACTGGGAGTCGAGTCCGGCGAGCATCTCATGAGTGTCGACCGCATAGTCCGCGAGCACGGTGGCCAGCGGCACGCGGAGGGCGGGGTCGATCCGGAGGTTCTTCGTGTAGCCGAGCCCGGGAGAGAAGAGCACATCCTTCACGGCCTGCGCCTGTGCCTGCGAATGCCTGCCCTGCTCGGCGGCCGTGGCCTTCACGATGGCCTGACCGAGCGCGGCACAGCTCATACCGGGATGTACGTCCGCCCCCACGGATTTCTGTACGCGCCCGTCCTCGGGCAGGCCGTTGCAGGGAGCGGCCGTATCGCGCCCGAAGGTGAGCCATGCGCCGAGCGCCCCCAACAGGGCCAGACCCACCAGCAGCACGGACCACATCTTGACCGGCACCGTACGGCGGGTCGTCTTCCCCGTCATGGCTGGCCCCATTCCTCTTCGTCGTCCGGCTCAGTTGGCCGTGTCTGTCAGGTACTTCTGCGCGGTCTCGGTCCCGCGCACCCGTCCGTCCAGGACGTTGCGGGTGTAGTTCTGGACGTCGGCCTCGGGGATGTCGGGCCGCTCCTTCGCCCATTCACCGACCATGATGGGTACCTGCTTGTTGATGGAGAGATAGGTGTCGGCAATCTCGGGATTGGCCTTGGCGTCGACCGCAGCCTTCATGCGGTTGTCCCATTCCCAGGCCCAGGTGTCGACGCCACGCTGGAGCGAGTCGCCGAAGGCGACGGACATGGTGGCGCCGGCAGCACCGACGGGTGTGGTGAAGTACAGCGGGGTCACGGCGCCGCCGATGACGTGATAAGCGACCTTGGCCTTCCAGTCCGCTGCGCTGTAGCCCGCCATCCGGCCGTCGTTGATCACGTCCTCCCTGATGGAGCCCAACGCGCCGAGGGCCGTGCCTGCCTTGTTGAGGGGGTTGGTCATCTCCGATCCATGTGCTCCGTGGGGAATCTGTTCCAGCGAGATGTCGATGTACCGGGACTCCGCCTTGTGGAGCGTGCCGTAAGCCTCAGGGTCCTCCGAGAGTCCGCGCATGAACTGCACCAGGTCCTTGGCGTCTGCCGACATGTGCGTGGAGCCGCCATCCTGGAAGATGCCGGTGTCCGCTGCCGACACGTAGCGACGGTCGAGGCCGGCCAGGATCTCGTGGGTGTCCGCCGTGTACGTGCCAAGTGCCTGGGCCAGCGGTTCGCGCAGGTTCGCGTCCACGCTCTGGGCGGGGCCGAGCTGCTCGATGACGCTGTGCATGAGCCGGGCCTGCGGGTCGGTGTGCTTGAGGGCGGGCCACGGATCCTGGCCGGCGGCCAGCGGCGGGTAGCCGGTGGCGCCCGCTTCGATGGCCGCGCCCAGGCCGGTCCGGTTGTTGGCGTCGACGGTGTCGTGGCCGTCCGTCTCGATGTTGCCGTGCCAGTTCGTGGTGTTGGTGATCTCCCAGTCCCGCTCTTTGAGCAGGTAGTGGAGGTTGTCGTTCTTCCCGTCGGGACCCGGATCGAGGTACGAGGTGGAGGCGGCGGGGTCGCGGCTCATGATGTCGAGGAGGCCGTCGAGGGGGTCGTGGGCGAACCAAGCCCGGTCCTTGCCGCCGTAGTTTCCGTACAGGTCCCAGATATCCGGATTGCCGCCCTGTTTCTTGTCCTCGGCCTTGCGGATGTCGTCCGCCATGTCGTGCAGGAACGGGGCCGAGTAGCCGTCGCCCTGCTGCATCAGGGTGACCAGGCTCTGGTAGCCGCGGACTTGCTGGCCGTGTCCCGAGGCCACCGTGTTGACGGCTTCGCCGGCCACCTTGAGGTCGTACGAGGCGAGCCCGGCCTTGTCGAGCTGCGTTCGGAAGTTCTTGTAGAAGTCGGACTTGGGGTCCTGCATCGCGTTCGAGAGGGAGTTGGCGAGCCCCTTCTCCACGTCCAGGTAGCGCTGCCTGTTGCCCTTGTCGTCGCCGTACGCGTGGTCGTTGAGCTTGTTCGTGAGCTTCAGCGTGTTCTCCGCGCCCATCCCGTTCAGGAACGTCTGGGTGAACTCGGGGCGCGAGGAGTTGTCGCGGAAGGAACGGTCGAGTTCCGCGTAGTCGGCGGCCGAGACGTTGCCACCGCTGTTGATGCGGGTGGCGATCTCCTCGGCGTTGCGGGCTTCGTAGACCTCGATGTCGCCCTGCGCGCCGGCGTTGAAGCCATCGAGGGTCTCGTCGTCGCCCTTGCCGAAGGCGTCCTTGTTGCTGTCGACGCCCACCGCGTCGAGGGCGATCTTCACGCCCTGGTCGGCCTCGGATACAGCCTTCACACAGTCGTTAATGTGCTGTTGCCACTGGGAAACCGCATTGCGGATGCTGGTCTCACCGTCCGGGTCGTGGTGGATCGCGCTGCGTTCCTGCGCGGTGAGCTTCGCGTAGTCGTAGGCGACGTTGCCCTGCTCCGAGACGGTCATGCCGGCCTTTATCGCATCGTCCCGCGCACTCTCGACCCGCTTCTTGAGGTCGGTGAACTGGCTGTGCGCGTCGCGCAGCAGGCTGGCGACGGCCTTGGCCTGGATCTGCGCGGCGGAGTACTCGTAGCGGGTGGCGGCGAAGCTCGTATGAGCCACCCCGACACTGATACCGGTCCAGCTCTGACCCATGGTGATCTTCTGGACGCTGTCGCCGTAGCGGCTTTCGACCTTCTTCAGTTCACCGGCCATCGAGTCCCACTTGTCCGCGGCCGTGGTCAGCAGGCCCAGGTCGGTGGACTTCGTAGTACGTCAGCACTGCTTCCCCCTACAGACCGTTGAGCTTCGACTCGGCGCCGAGCGGCCGGAACTGTTCACCCAGGCCGATGTCATTGCGAACGAAGAGACCCGAGGCGCCCCGCAGGGAGCTCTTCTCGGAGCCGAGGCGGCCCATCAGGACCTTGACCTGCTTGTCCCACGTGTCTGCGACCTTCTTCAGGCCCGGGGCGGTGTCCCAACCCTCGAAGCCCTTCACTGCAGCGTTGGTCGCCTCGTCCGCGTGCTCTGTGGCCGTCTTGGTGTTCGGCTGCAGCTCGGTTTCGATTGTGTTCGCCGCCGCGGTCTTCTCGGCCGGCGTGGACCCGAAGCTGCCCGACCCCCCGGGCGCCAACGGTCCTGCGGGAGCGCCCGTACCGTTCAACCGCATGTCCACCTGCTGATCGGCCGCGCCGGCGTGCGACTGAGCCCACTCCCGATCGAAATCCCCCACCATGCGCCTCCCGTCGACATTCCTTGATCATAGACATGGCAACTGCACACATGCCAAGACCCAAGGCCCAAGGCGCAAGGCCCAAGGTGCAAGGCCCAAGGCGCCAGCGGCAGTCGATCGGATCGCCGGGCTGATAGAGCGTCCTGGAGACCGGGTCGACAGGAGGACAAGCCAGCTGCAGTTTGCGTACGCATTCCTTGAGGATCGAGTTCCCAGCTGATCCGGTCGGCGATGGCGGAGGCGGGGATCGTCGCATCAAGCGGCTCGTTGCCTGCACGGAGATCGATGTCGCCGCAGAACGCATGCAGCTACAGGGCGGCCACTCTGGGTCGACGGCGAAGCTAAGCCGCCCCCTGGTCCTGGTCCTGCCGGTCGGGGACGAGACCCCGCTGGTGTCGAGCCCGCTGACGGCGGCGCTACGGGTCGAGGTGGCGGCGGCGGTGGCCACCCGGGCCGGGGGAGCGGGCGGGGCAGCGGCCGGGAGACAGGCCGGGGACGGGCCGCGGCCCAGGGCGCCACCGTCACGGCCATCGGGGTCGGCGAGGTCCCCTTCCGCCCGCTGGACCCGCCGCTGACGGCCGAGGTCCGCCACACCTCCACCCGCCACCCGCGGCCGGAGGTGCTGCGACTGCGGACGGAGCTGTGACCCGCGGCGGCCGGCCGCGGGTCACAGTGCCTGGTCGGAGGGAGTGACCTGCTGGTGTCGGACGGTCTCAGGCAGGCTTCACGCAGGCTTCATGCCGCCCAGCGGCGGCATGGTCGGGGGCTTCCGCGGCCTCGGATTGGGATGCTCGTACCCGGATTCCCGCTCGGCCCGCGCCTCCTCCTGATGGCTGGAGGTCCGGGAGCCGAAGTTCCCGTACCCCTGCATCTCGTGCGGGCGCAGTCCGCGCTCGGGGAATTCGACGTACTCCCGCTCCTCGGAGACCTCGTAGACCGCACCGCCGTCGGGCAGGTGGGGCTGGCTCTCCGGAGTGGGGGGTGCGGGCTCCTGTGCCCGGACCCGCTTGCCCAGCATGAAGCCGCCGAGCAGGAATCCGACCACGATGAGCCCGACGACCAGGAACCACGCGATGTTGGTCAGTGTCCTGTCCATCGCGATGTAGGTCAGGGTCGTGTTCATACTTCCCATTTTCCCGCATTGCGCGAAAATCCACCCAGTCGGCAGCGACCCGCTGTCCTCCGGGAGGGAAGCGGGTCGTAGGGCCTACCCCTTCAGCGGCCCGTCGGAATCCCGCACCCCGCGCACTTCCCGGCCCCCGAGCACCGCCAGGATCTCGGCGCAGATGGCCAGCGCCGTCTCCGCCGGGGTCTGGCCGCCGAGATCCAGCCCGATCGGCCCGTGCACCGTCGCGATGCGGGCCTCGCCCACCCCGGCCGCGAGGAGCGCGTCGCGCCGCCGCGTGGTGGTCTTGCGGGAGCCGAGCGCGCCGACGTACGGGATCCCGAGCGCGAGCGCGGTCCGCAGCGTCGGCACGTCGAACTCCGGATCATGGCTGAGCATCGCCAGACAGGCGGCATCCCTCCGCGCCTCCAGCAGCTTCTCCGCCTCGCCCACGGAGACGACGCTACTGACCTCCCACCCGAGCAGCCGGGCCTGCGCCTCGATGACCTCGGCGAGCTCCCCGGACCCGCCGATGACCACGTACGGGGCCGACGGGTACGCCTCCACGAGCACCAGCCCCGAGCCCCCGTACAGCGCGTCCCGGCCCGGCCGCCGGGTCCCCAGCACCTCCCCGGCCCGCCGCTCGGCGTCACTGGAGGGCACGTCCGCCCCGCGCACCACGACACTGACGGCCCTGTCGGCCCGCTCATTCAGCTCGGTCACGAGCGCGACCCCGACCCCCTGCCCGAGCAGCTCCCACCACTCACGGGGAATCGCGCCCAGCGGCTGCAGCAGCACCTCCGCCTGCCCGCCACACGTCAGCTTCGCCTCCACGGCCTCGCCGATCCCGACGGACACCTCGCACACCCGTGCGCTCTCCCCGGCCCCCATCGCCGCGGCCTCCGCGACCAGTTCGGCGTCGAACACCCCCCGGTACAGGGCCCCCACGCACTCCCCGCGCGCATCCACGAGCACCGCCCCGGCCGGATCCCGCGGCCCGAACCCCTGCTCGGTCACGGGCCGGGCCAGGAACCCGGCCCGCCCCTCGGCCACCCACCGCTGCGCCGTCTCCACCAAGTCACGCATTTCGCGCCGCCCCATCCTCACCGTCAGAGCACGCCACAAAGCACCAGGTCAGCGACCCAAAGTGGCCTCAACTCCAACCTACGCACCCCCACCCCCGCCCCCCACCCCCCAAAACCCACAGACCCACCCCCACATCCTTCGTACGGACCACCGGAACCGGAGGAAGGGCATGGGCCACGGAACTTCAGACCTCGGCGGACGGCCCCACCCCACAAACGGACGCCCCGGGCGCCACGGGCGCGAACCGCGACCAACGCCCCGGCTCCTGGCGGAACGTCACCCGCACCGCGGCCCCGCACTGACCGGACGAGGCCGATCCCGGCGGCGCCGTCCAATCCCCAGAACGGGCACGCCACCACACCGATTTGCCGAACGGCCAGTCCCTGCCCCTGCCCACGGAGCCGTACGCCGAAGCGACATACGGGTGCGCACGGCGGCAGTTGGCCACACAAACGCGAAGACCCCGTCTCAGCGAACTCGCTGATGGCGGGGTCTCGGGCACTTCCTGCGAAGTGCCCCCGGCAGGATTCGAACCTGCGCACACGGCTCCGGAGGCCGTTGCTCTATCCCCTGAGCTACGGGGGCGCTGTCGCTGGTGTTGCTGCGACGGGTTGAACACTACCAGCTTCCGGTGAGTGATCAGGAACCCGTTTGCGGGTGGATGGGGGGTGGGTCGCTCGGAGGGGGTGGAAGTGGCGAAAACCCGGACGCGGGGGCCGGGGTCGACCTACTCTCGAGTTGTGTCAGGCACCTCGGGCCGGGTGCTTGTTGTCGACGACAACAAGGTCATCCGGCAGCTGATCAAGGTCAATCTCGAGCTGGAGGGCTTCGAGGTCGTGACCGCGAACGATGGTGCCGAGTGTCTGGATGTCGTGCACCACGTGATGCCCGACGTGATCACCCTTGATGTGGTCATGCCTCGCCTGGACGGCTTCGGGGCGGCCGCGCAGTTGCGGGCCGATCCCCGGACGCGGCATCTGCCCGTCGCGATCGTGAGCGCCTGTACGCAGCAGGAGGTCGAGGCCGGGATCGCGGCCGGGGTCGATGCCTTCCTCGCCAAGCCCTTCGAGCCCACCGAGCTGGTACGGGTCGTGCGGCGGCTCATCGAGCGGCGCGACCGGAGGGAGCGGAAAGGCGCTCCCGCCGGGAGAGGCAGGGGATAGAGGCAGGGGATAGAGGGGTAGATGGTTCTGGTTGGGTGTCGGCTCCTTGGGGTCGGGGTCCTCTCTGTTCCGTTCGCATCGCTCTGTCTCTGTTCACATGGCGAAACCCTTCGCGTGACCTCGGGGCTTCTCCCCTAGGCTGGTCACGTGACCCCCGCTGACCTCTCCCGTTCCGTCGTGCGCGCCGTGCGCTGCGCCGTCGAGGACGGGGAGCTGCCCGCCGGTGTGGTCGTGCCCGAGCGGGTCGTCGTCGAGCGGACCCGGCCCGGGGGAGTGGGGGACTACGCCTCGCCCGTCGCCTTCGGGGTCGGGAAGGGTGCCGGGGTCGCGCCCCGTGGCGTGGCCGAGGTGCTGGCCCCGCGGCTGGCGGCCCTTCCCGGGATCGAGCGCGTGGAGGTCACCGGCGCCGGGTTCCTGAATTTCGTGCTCGCGGGGAGTTCCGTAGGTGAGGTCGTACGGGACGTGCGCGCCCGGGGCCGGCGGTACGGGTTCGCCCCCGACGGGGAGCCGCGCGAGCGGGTCGTGCGCGATGCCGTGCAGCGGATCGAGTGGTGTCAGGCAGCCCAGAGTCAGGCAGCCCGGAGCCAGGGGCGGACCGCAGGCGGCGGGCCCGTCGCCGTCGCCCCCGTCGCCAAGCGGGACGGGGACGTGCTCGGCCGCTACGGCGCCGATGCCGCCGCTTGGGCGATGCTCTGCGTGCCCGCGCACGAGACCCCGGTGTTTCCCGCGTGGCTGCTGGTGCAGGACGAGTCCAGTGAGTTCTTCCGGGTGCGGTACGCCCACGGCCGCGCCCGGGCGCTGACCCGTAATGCCGGGCAGCTGGGGGTCTGTGCGGAGCCCGGCGAGGTCGAAGAAGGCAGCGCCGACGTGCTGCTCGGTGCGCTCGTCGACTATCCCCTCGTCCTCGAAGCCGCCGCGCACCACCGTGCGCCCGAGCGGCTCGTGCGGCACCTCGTCGTGCTGGCCGACGCCCTCCTCGAGTTCCAGTACTGCGTCCTGCCCAAGGGGGACGAGAAACCCTCGGCCGCCCACCGCGCCCGGCTGGCCCTTGCCGAAGCCGCCGGGACGGTGCTGGCCGGCGGCCTGGCCCTGCTCGGTATAGACGCACCCGACCACCTGTGATGCCTGTGATGCCTGTGATGCGCGCGCGATGCGATGTGATTCGCCCGCGATGCGAGTCGCTCGCGTTCCGGATGATTTGCGAAGAGAGATTGCCGAGATGAGCCGTTCCGCACACCCCGCCGGGCCCCGCCACGCCGATGTCCTGCCCGAGGGGCACTACTCCCCGCCGCCCGCCGACCTCAACGCGCTGGACGAGAAGGTCTGGGCCCGGACCGTCCGGCGCAACGACGAGGGCGTCGTGACCGTCGGCGGGATCGAAGTCACCAAGCTCGCCGAGGAGTTCGGGACGCCCGCGTACTTCATGGACGAGGAGGACTTCCGCGCGCGCTGCCGCGCCTGGGCGCACGCCTTCGGGCCCGGCGCCGACGTCTTCTACGCCGGGAAGGCCTTCCTCTCCAAGGCCGTCGTGAAGTGGCTGCGGGAGGAAGGGCTCAACGTGGACGTGTGCTCCGGCGGGGAGCTCGCCACCGCGCTCGCCGCCGGGATGCCCGCCCAGCAGATCGCCTTCCACGGGAACAACAAGTCGGCCGCCGAGATCACCCGGGCGATCGAGGCCGGTGTCGGGCGGATCGTGCTCGACTCCTTCCAGGAGATCGCCCGCGTCGCGCACATCGCCCGCGAGCTCGGCGTGCGCCAGCCCGTGCAGATCCGCGTGACGGTGGGCGTCGAGGCGCACACGCACGAGTTCATCGCCACCGCGCACGAGGACCAGAAGTTCGGGATCGCCGTCGCCGACGGGTCCGCCGCCGAGGCCGTACGGCGCGCGCTGGGCCACGACAGCCTGGAGCTGCTCGGCGTCCACTCGCACATCGGCTCGCAGATCTTCGACATGGCCGGATTCGAGGTCTCCGCGAAGCGCGTGGTGCGGCTGCTGGCCGCGGTGCGCGACGAGCACGGGGTCGAGCTGCCCGAGATCGACCTCGGCGGCGGGCTCGGCATCGCCTACACCTCCGCGGACGACCC
This sequence comes from Streptomyces sp. NBC_00503, assembly GCF_036346895.1. Lineage (NCBI taxonomy): Bacteria > Bacillati > Actinomycetota > Actinomycetes > Kitasatosporales > Streptomycetaceae > Streptomyces > Streptomyces sp. NBC_00503. The sequence continues at coordinate 5,447,230 of NZ_CP107855.1, forward strand.
GCGCGAGCCGCACGAGATCGCCAAGGCCCTGCACGAGATCGTCGCCCGTGAGTGCGAGAGCGCCGGACTGGCCGCACCGCGGATCTCCGTCGAACCCGGACGGGCCATCGTCGGGCCGACCGCCTTCACGCTCTACGAGGTCGGGACGATCAAGCCGCTGGAGGGACTGCGTACGTACGTCTCCGTCGACGGCGGCATGTCCGACAACATCCGCACGGCCCTCTACGACGCCGAGTACGCGGTCACGCTGGTCTCCCGCACCTCCGACGCCGAGCCCATGCTCGTCCGTGTCGTCGGCAAGCACTGCGAGAGCGGTGACATCGTGGTGAAGGACGCCTTCCTGCCCGCGGACCTGGCTCCGGGGGACCTCCTGGCGGTGCCCGCGACCGGTGCGTACTGCCGTTCGATGGCCAGCAACTACAACCACGCGCTGCGTCCGCCGGTGGTCGCGGTGCGCGACGGACAGGCCCGTGTCATCGTCCGCCGTGAGACGGAGGAAGATCTCCTGCGCCTCGACCTCGGATAAATGAAATTGGTGTCTCACTCAATGGACCGAGGGTGGAAACTGCTGTCCATTGAGTGAGACTGGTTCACACCTGGGGTGCAAGCCGTTCCCCGGGTACTGCTGTGAAGATCGAAAGGCGTAGGTCGAATGATGCGTACGCGTCCGCTGAAGGTGGCGCTGCTGGGCTGTGGAGTGGTCGGCTCAGAGGTGGCCCGCATCATGACGACGCACGCCGACGATCTGACGGCCAGGATCGGCGCGCCCGTCGAGATCGCGGGCGTGGCCGTGCGCCGTCCCTCCAAGGTCCGTGAGGGCATCGACCCGGCCCTCATCACCACCGATGCGACCGCTCTGCTCAAACGCGGCGACATCGACGTGGCCATCGAGGTCATCGGCGGCATCGAGCCGGCCCGCACCCTGATCACCACCGCCTTCGAGCACGGCATCTCCGTGGTCTCGGCGAACAAGGCGCTGCTCGCCCAGGACGGCGCCGCGCTGCACGCCGCCGCCGAGCAGCACGGGCTGGACCTGTACTACGAGGCCGCCGTCGCCGGCGCCATCCCGCTGGTCCGCCCGATGCGCGAGTCCCTCGCGGGCGACAAGATCAACCGGGTGATGGGCATCGTCAACGGCACGACGAACTTCATCCTCGACAAGATGGACTCCACCGGCGCGGGCTACCAGGAGGCCCTCGACGAGGCCACCGCCCTCGGGTACGCCGAGGCCGACCCGACCGCCGACGTGGAGGGCTACGACGCCGCCGCCAAGGCCGCGATCCTGGCCGGCATCGCCTTCCACACCCGGGTCCGCCTCGACGACGTCTACCGCGAGGGCATGACCGAGGTCAGCGCCGCCGATTTCGCCTCCGCGAAGCGGATGGGCTGCACGATCAAGCTCCTCGCCATCCTGGAGCGCGCCGCCGACGGCGAGTCCGTCACCGCCCGCGTGCACCCGGCGATGATTCCGCTGACCCACCCGCTCGCCTCCGTACGCGAGGCGTACAACGCCGTCTTCGTCGAGGCGGAGGCCGCCGGGCGGCTCATGTTCTACGGGCCCGGCGCGGGCGGTTCGCCGACCGCGTCGGCGGTCCTCGGCGACCTGGTCGCCGTCTGCCGCAACAAGCTCGCCCAGGCAACGGGGCCGGGCGAGTCCGCTTACACCCAGCTGCCGGTCAGTGCCATGGGCGAGGTCGTCACCCGCTACCACATCAGCCTCGATGTGGCGGACAAGCCGGGCGTCCTCGCCCAGGTGGCGACCACCTTCGCCGAGCACGGGGTGTCGATCGACACCGTCCGCCAGCAGGGCAAGGACGGCGAGGCCTCCCTCGTCGTCGTCACTCACCGCGCACCCGACGCCGCCCTCTCCGGGACCGTCGAGGCGCTGCGGAAGCTGGACACCGTCCGCGGTGTGGCCAGCATCATGCGTGTTGAAGGGGAGTAAGGACCCATGACCAGCAATCGCACCCACCAGTGGCGCGGCATCATCGAGGAGTACCGGGACCGCCTGCCGGTGACGGACGCGACTCCCGTGGTCACGCTCCGCGAGGGCGGCACTCCCCTCGTCCCCGCACAGGTGCTCTCCGAGCGCACCGGCTGCGAGGTGCACCTCAAGGTCGAAGGCGCCAACCCCACGGGGTCCTTCAAGGACCGCGGCATGACCATGGCGATCACCAAGGCCAAGGAGGACGGCGCCAAGGCCGTCATCTGCGCCTCCACGGGCAACACCTCGGCGTCCGCCACCGCCTACGCGGTGCGCGCCGGGATGGTCTGCGCCGTACTCGTGCCCCGCGGCAAGATCGCGCTGGGCAAGATGGGCCAGGCCCTGATCCACGGCGCGAAGATCCTTCAGGTCGACGGCAACTTCGACGACTGCCTCGACCTCGCCCGCGCGCTGTCCGACAACTACCCGGTGGCGCTGGTCAATTCGGTCAACCCGGTGCGCATCGAGGGCCAGAAGACGGCCGCGTTCGAGATCGTGGACGCGCTCGGCGACGCCCCCGACATCCACGTGCTGCCCGTGGGCAACGCGGGCAACATCACCGCGTACTGGAAGGGCTTCAAGGAGTACAAGGCCGATGGCCTTGCCTCCCGTACGCCCCGCGTGTGGGGTTTCCAGGCTTCCGGTTCCGCGCCGATCGTGCGTGGCGAGGTCGTCAAGGAGCCGCACACCATCGCCACCGCGATCCGGATCGGCAACCCGGCCTCCTGGGACTACGCCCTGGCGGCCCGGGACGAGTCGGGCGGTTTCATCGATGAGGTGACGGACCGCCAGATCCTGTCCGCCTACCGCCTGTTGGCCGCTCAGGAGGGCGTCTTCGTCGAGCCCGCCTCGGCCGCTTCGGTCGCCGGCCTGCTCAAGGCCGCGGAGCTCGGACTGGTCGACCCCGGCCAGAAGATCGTCTGCACGGTCACCGGCAACGGCCTGAAGGACCCCGACTGGGCGGTCGCCGGCGCTCCGCAGCCGATCACCATCCCGGTCGACGCCGAGGCCGCCGCCCTGCGCCTCGGACTGCTCTGACCCGTCCGAGTCGCTGCCGCGGCACAGAAGTACGGCAGTAGTCGAGTTGCCGGATTCCGGAAGTCTTTCGAAGGCTGAGGAATCCGGCAACTCGGGCCGTACGGCACCGATAGCCCCGCAGGAAGCCCGGTCCGGCCGACGGGCGGGCGCGACACGCACCGTGCGCCTGCCGTGCGCCCTATGTCGGAGAAGAACCTTCCTTCGATAGGCTGTCCTTACATCCGCCGCCGCGCATATGTCCGCGGTGCTGCCCACAGGGCCTTCGGGTGTCGTACGTTCTCCAGTACATTCACAGCGAGCCAGCGAATATCTCGTCTCGCACAGTCACAAGGAGTGTCATCGGACGATGGCCGGTCCAGCGTTCCGCGCCGCCGCCGTACGGGTGCGCGTCCCCGCCAGCAGTGCCAATCTCGGCCCGGGCTTCGACGCCCTGGGCCTGGCCCTGGGGCTCTACGACGATGTCGTCGTCCGCGTGGCCGATTCCGGCCTCGACATCGACATCGCGGGCGAGGGTGCCGACACCCTCCCGCGGGACGAGAGCCACCTCCTCGTACGTTCCATGCGTACCGCCTTCGACCTGCTGGGCGGCCAGCCGCGCGGCCTCGAGGTGGTCTGCGCCAACCGGATCCCGCACGGCCGCGGCCTGGGATCCTCCTCCGCCGCCATCTGTGCCGGCATCGTCGCCGCCCGCGCCGTGACCATAGGCGGAGAGGCCAAGCTCGACGACGCGGCGCTGCTGGAGCTCGCCACCGAGATCGAGGGCCACCCCGACAACGTCGCCGCCTGTCTGCTCGGCGGTTTCACCCTCGCGTGGATGGACGGCGGCAGCGCCAAGGCGATCCGCATGGAGCCCGCCGATTCCATCGTTCCGGTGGTCTTCGTCCCCTCCAAGCCGGTCCTGACGGAGACCGCGCGCGGCCTGCTGCCGCGCACCGTCCCGCACGTGGACGCGGCCGTCAACGCGGGCCGTGCGGCCCTGCTCGTCGAGGCTCTGACCAGGCGTCCCGAGTTCCTGCTGCCGGCCACCGAGGACCGACTCCACCAGGAGTACCGGTCCCCGGCGATGCCCGAGAGCGTGGCGCTCGTGGCCCGACTGCGGGCGGACGGCATCCCCGCGGTCATCTCCGGCGCGGGCCCCACGGTCCTCGCGCTGGTCGACAACGGCGCGGCCGACAAGGTCGCGCAGCTCGCGGGCGAGGGGTGGGCGGCCAACCGCCTCGCACTCGACGCCGCGGGCGCGAGCGTACTTCCGCTGGGAACGCAGGGCGGCTGAGAATTGCCGTAGGCGGTGGGACAGGGAAACCCACCGCCGGCTCCCAGAGGCGGGTGGACCGGGCAGTCCACCCCCTCGGAAGGGCGCGATTGCCGGTGATTGAGAGGGGGAATGTCTGTTGGATCCGGTAGTGTTAGTCTCAAGTGCGCATCCGAAGCCGCCATGGCTTGGTGCACAGTGTCCCTATCAGGGACCACCTTTCTTCCGGGAGCCTCCCCGACTGCTTTGATCGCTGCCAGCAGTTTCGAGCACGCTCCGGAATCGGCGTGACATTCCCACGCTTCCAGCTCGGGGGCTTCTCGCCGGAACCACCCACGCACATGCACGTTTCTCTCCGCCGTATCTATACGGGCGGACCACCGCCCCGGCTGCAGTCCACGACCCATCAGGTCACGGACCGCCGTCGGACAGCACAACCGGTCGCCGAGCCAGACAGGCCGACGTCCGCTCCAGGGAAGGACCCTTCGTGAGCGACACCACCGATCTGATGGGCGCTGCCGACACCAATGTCGACACCAGTGCCCCCGCCGCGGGCGCCGCGACCAAGCGTCGCCGCTCCGGCACCGGCCTCGATGGCATGGTCCTGGCCGAGCTGCAGCAGGTCGCGTCGGGCCTCGGCATCAGGGGCACCGCGCGGATGCGCAAGGGCCAGCTGATCGAGGTCATCAAGGAGGCGCAGGCGGGCAGCAGCGCCCCCAAGGCCGCGGCCTCCGCGCCCGCCGACACCGCCGCCGAGGCCAAGCCGAAGCGCCGTGCCACCAGCAAGGCCCGTACGGGCGAGGCCGCTGAGGCCCCCGCCGAGAAGACCGCCGCGCAGGCGCAGATCGACATCCCGGGCCAGCCGGCCAGTGACGATGCCCCCGTCGGCGAGCGCCGCCGCCGTCGTGCGACCGCCCCGTCCGGCAGCCCCGAGGGCTCGGCCCCCGCCGCCGTCGTACAGGTCGAGCAGAAGACCGAGGCCGCTCCGGCCGCCCAGGTCGCCCAGGCTCAGGTCGAGGTCAAGGCCGAGGCGGCCACCGCCGTCTCCGGCCAGGCCCCGGCCCAGGAAGGCGAAGGCCGCGGCCGTCGCGAGCGCCGTGAGCGCGGCAACGACCGTGGCGAGCGCCGCGAGCGCCGCGACCGCGGTGCCAAGGCCGACGACCAGGGCCAGGGCGGCCAGGGTCAGGGCGGCCAGGGTCAGGGCCAGGCCCAGGCCGGTCAGTCGGGCCAGGCCGGTCAGGGCCAGGGCGGCGGCCGGCAGGACCGGACCGACCGTCAGGACCGTCAGCAGCAGGGCGGCCGCGGCCAGGGCCAGGGTCAGGGCCAGCAGGGCGGCCGTCAGGACCGGGACCGTCAGGACAACGGTCCGCAGGACGACTTCGACGAGGACGGCCGTCGCGGCCGTCGCGGCCGCTACCGCGACCGCCGTGGCCGTCGTGGCCGCGACGAGTTCGCGCCGGTGGAGACCCCGGTCGCCGACGACGACGTCCTGATCCCCGTCGCGGGCATCCTCGACATCCTCGACAACTACGCGTTCATCCGGACCTCGGGCTACCTGCCCGGTCCGAACGACGTGTACGTCTCCCTCGCCCAGGTCCGCAAGGCGGGGCTCCGCAAGGGCGACCACACCACCGGCGCGGTCCGCCAGCCCAAGGACGGCGAGCGCCGCGAGAAGTTCAACGCGCTCGTGCGCCTGGACTCCGTCAACGGCATGGCGCCCGAATCCGGCCGCGGCCGCCCGGAGTTCCAGAAGCTGACCCCGCTCTACCCGCAGGACCGGCTCCGCCTGGAGACCGACCCGGGCGTGCTGACCACCCGCATCATCGACCTCGTGTCGCCGATCGGTAAGGGCCAGCGCGGTCTGATCGTGGCCCCGCCGAAGACCGGTAAGACCATGATCATGCAGGCGATCGCCAACGCGATCACGGTCAACAACCCCGAGTGCCACCTGATGGTCGTCCTGGTCGACGAGCGTCCGGAAGAGGTCACCGACATGCAGCGGTCGGTGAAGGGCGAGGTCATCTCCTCGACCTTCGACCGCCCGGCCGAGGACCACACCACCGTCGCCGAGCTGGCCATCGAGCGCGCCAAGCGCCTCGTCGAGCTGGGTCACGACGTGGTCGTCCTGCTGGACTCCATCACCCGCCTGGGCCGTGCGTACAACCTCGCGGCCCCCGCCTCCGGACGCATCCTGTCCGGTGGTGTCGACTCGACCGCGCTGTACCCGCCGAAGCGCTTCTTCGGTGCCGCGCGCAACATCGAGGACGGCGGCTCGCTGACCATCCTGGCCACCGCGCTGGTCGACACCGGCTCGCGCATGGACGAGGTGATCTTCGAGGAGTTCAAGGGCACCGGCAACATGGAGCTCAAGCTCGACCGGAAGCTCGCCGACAAGCGCATCTTCCCGGCCGTGGACGTGGACCCCTCGGGCACCCGCAAGGAGGAGATCCTCCTCAACAGCGAGGAGCTCGCCATCGTCTGGAAGCTCCGCCGGGTGCTGCACGCGCTCGACTCGCAGCAGGCCATCGAGCTGCTCCTCGACAAGATGAAGCAGACGAAGTCGAACGCCGAGTTCCTCATGCAGATCGCGAAGACGACCCCGGCCGGCAAGAACGACGACTGAGGTCTCCCCGTAGCACCTGCCTGAACCCGACCGCCCCCGCCGCACCCGCGACGGGGGCGGTCGGCCTTTCCGGGAGCCGCGGCCTGCGGTCCGCCGGTACGGGGCTGCGTGCGCGGGTGCGACCTTTGCCACACTCCGTACCCGCCCGGGCCCTCGCAGTCACTCCGCGCCCCGGAGGGAAACCGCAGGTAGGCGCGGGATTACGCGGTGTTTGTGCGGGTCCGTCCGGTTCCCCGGCCCGGTTCCGGCGCCGCGACGGGCGTGGAACCCTTGAAGGCGTCCGTCCGTCTGTGTCAGGGGGAATGGGGAGCGGAACCGAGCAGAGACAGGTAGGCAGGCAGAAGCATGAGCCAGGACAACAGGGGCGGTGGCCGCAGGGCCGCTGCGGGCCGACGGCGACGGAAACCGGCCAAGCGGCGCCGTGCTGTCGCCATCGTCGCGTGGACCGCTGCCGGAGTGGTCGTCCTGGGTGGGGCGGGGCTCGGCTACTTCTACTTCAAGCTCAACGGGAACCTGAAGACGGTCGACATCAACGCGGCCCTCGGCAAGGACCGTCCGCAGAACGTGGACAACGGCTCCATGGACATCCTCGTCCTCGGCTCCGACTCGCGCGGCGGCGCCAACGGCGAGTACGGCCAGGACGACGGCGGCTCCGCCCGCTCCGACACCGCGATGATCGTCCACCTGAACGAGGGCCACAGCCGGGCCAGCGTCGTATCGATACCGCGCGACACCCTGGTGACCCGGCCCGCCTGCAAGACGTCGAACGGCAGGACGGACCCGGGCGGCACGCGCCGGATGTTCAACGAGTCCTTCACCGTCGGCGGGGCGGCCTGCGCGGTCGCGACGGTCGAGAAGATGTCGGGGATCCGCATGGACCACTACCTCGAGGTCGACTTCACGGGCTTCAAGAAGATCATCGACACCCTCGGCGGCGTCGAGGTGACGACCAGCAAGCCGATCAAGGACGACTACAGCCACCTCGACCTGCCGGCCGGCACCAACCGGCTCAACGGAGAGCAGGCCCTCGGCCTCGTCCGGACCCGCCACGGCGTCGGCGACGGCGGCGACCTCGGTCGAATACAGCTCCAGCAGGCCTTCATCAAGGCCCTGATCAAGCAGGTCAAGTCCATCGGCGTCTTCGACAACCCGAAGAAGCTCCTCGACATCGCCGACTCCGCGACCAAGGCGCTCACCACCGACAAGGCCCTCGGCGACGTGAAGTCCCTCATGGGCTTCGCCCAGGGCCTCCAGGGCATCGGCCCCGACAGCATGCAGATGATCACCCTCCCGGTGACCGGGGACCTGCGCGACCCCAACCGCGTGGTCCCGCTCACCAAGGAGTCCAAGATGGTCTGGGACGCCCTCCTGGCCGACCAGCCGGTCCCCGCCGAGGCCACCGCGAACTCGGCCGGCGACAAGGGCGCGATCGGCTCGATCGTCCAGTAGGGCCGCCCGGACCGGCGAAACGCCTGGTCACAAGGGTTCCGCCCGGGCGCGGAATAGTTCACGGACCCCTGCCGTTGAGGGAGGCGTCCTCAGAATTTTGACAGGCAGCCCGGTCCTGGCAGACTGGTCTGTCGGCCCCGGTTCACGCAGCGCGCAATTCGGCTCCTGCGACCCGGCGCCCTCCCGAATCTAGGAGACACCTTGAAGCGCGATGTTCACCCCCAGTACGTCGAGACCCAGGTCAGCTGCACCTGTGGCGCGTCGTTCACCACCCGTAGCACCCTGACCGAAGGCACCATCCGTGCCGAGGTCTGCTCCGAGTGCCACCCGTTCTACACGGGCAAGCAGAAGATCCTCGACACCGGTGGCCGCGTGGCCCGCTTCGAGGCCCGCTTCGGCAAGGCTGCACAGAAGTAGCGAGCCTCCGGCGCCGGTTTCCGGCTGCACCCTGTTGCTACGGGGGCAGCCGGACCGGCGCCTTTCTCGTCCCGCAGCCCTTTTCTTCACTTTCACCATCAGGAGCCCCCGATGTTCGAGGCGGTCGAGGAACTGATCGGCGAGCACGCCGATCTTGAAAAGAAGCTCGCCGACCCTTCGGTCCACTCGGATCAGGCCAACGCGCGCAAGCTCAACAAGCGCTACGCGGAGCTGACCCCGATCGTCGCGACCTTCCGTGCCTGGAAGCAGTCCGCCGAGGACATCGAGACGGCGAAGGAGTTCGCGGCCGACGACCCGGACTTCGCGGCCGAGGTCAAGGTACTGAGCGCACAGCGCGAGGAGCTCACCGAGAAGCTGCGCCTGCTGCTCGTACCGCGCGACCCCAGCGACGACAAGGACGTGCTCCTCGAGGTCAAGGCGGGCGCGGGCGGCGACGAGTCGGCCCTGTTCGCCGGCGACCTGCTGCGCATGTACCTGCGCTACGCCGAGCGCGTGGGCTGGAAGACCGAGATCATCGACGCCACCGAGTCCGAGCTCGGCGGCTACAAGGACGTCCAGGTCTCCGTCCGCACCAAGGGCGGCAACGGTGCCACCGAGCCCGGCCAGGGCGTCTGGGCCCGCCTGAAGTACGAGGGCGGCGTGCACCGCGTCCAGCGCGTTCCGGCCACCGAGTCCCAGGGCCGCATCCACACCTCCGCCGCCGGCGTGCTCGTCACTCCGGAAGCCGAGGAGGTCGAGGTCGAGGTCAACATGAACGACCTCCGCATCGACGTGTACCGCTCCTCGGGCCCCGGCGGCCAGTCCGTCAACACCACCGACTCCGCGGTGCGCATCACGCACCTGCCGACCGGTGTGGTCGCCTCCTGCCAGAACGAGAAGAGCCAGCTCCAGAACAAGGAGCAGGCGATGCGCATCCTGCGCTCGCGCCTGCTGGCCGCCGCCCAGGAAGCCGCCGAGCAGGAGGCCTCCGACGTGCGCCGCAGCCAGGTGCGCTCCGTGGACCGCTCCGAGAAGATCCGTACGTACAACTACCCGGAAAACCGGATCTCGGACCACCGGACGGGCTTCAAGGCGTACAACTTGGACCAGGTGCTCGACGGGGACCTCGACTCGGTCATCCAGGCCTGTGTCGACACGGATTCCGCCGCCAAGCTGGCGTCCGCGCACTGACCCGTGCGTGAGCCGGCCTGACCTGCCCGACCAGCGCAGTACCCCTGCAGGACCCCCCGCACCGAACCCCGTACGACAGCAGCCCGGAGGACCAGCGTGAACTTGCTGCTTGCCGAGGTGGCCCAGGCCACCCAGCGGCTGGCCGCCGCCGGCGTGCCCTCACCGCGCTTCGACGCGGAGGAGCTCGCGGCCTTCGTGCACGGCGTCAAGCGGGGGGAACTGCACCACGTCAAGGACGCGGACTTCGACGCCCGCTACTGGGAGGCCGTCGCCCGCCGCGAGGCGCGCGAGCCGCTCCAGCACATCACCGGCCGCGCCTTCTTCCGGTACCTGGAGCTCCAGGTCGGGCCCGGGGTGTTCGTGCCCCGGCCCGAGACCGAGTCGGTCGTGGACTGGGCCATACAGGCCGTCCGGGCCATGGACGTCGTCGAACCGCTGATCGTGGACCTGTGCACCGGATCGGGCGCCATCGCGCTCGCCATGGCGCAGGAGGTGCCGCGCTCGCGCGTGCACGCCGTGGAGCTGTCCGAGGACGCCCTGCAGTGGACCCGCAAGAACGCCGAGGGCTCCCGGGTCGAGGTCCACCAGGGCAACGCGCTCAGCGCGCTGCCCGAGCTCGACGGACAGGTCGACCTGGTCATCTCCAACCCGCCGTACATCCCGCTCACCGAGTGGGAGTACGTGGCCCCCGAGGCCCGGGACCACGACCCCGAGATGGCGCTCTTCTCCGGCGAGGACGGCCTCGACACCATCCGCGGCATCGAGCGCACCGCCCACCGCCTGCTGCGGCCCGGCGGCATCGTGGTCATCGAGCACGCCGACACCCAGGGCGGCCAGGTCCCGTGGATCTTCGCCGAGGAGCGGGGCTGGGCCGACGCCGCCGACCACCCCGACCTCAACAACCGGCCGCGCTTCGCGACCGCTCGCAAGGCCATGCCGTGACCGGCACGGCCGCGAGGACGCCCGAGACCACCCTGCTGCACGAGGAGGCCCGCTGATGGCCCGGCGATACGACTGCAACGACGCGACGGACCGCAAGACGGGTCTGCGCGAAGCCGCATCCGCAGTGCGCCGCGGCGAGCTCGTCGTGCTGCCCACCGACACCCTGTACGGGATCGGTGCGGACGCCTTCAGCGCCGAGGCCGTCGGTGACCTGCTCGCCGCCAAGGGGCGCGGCCGCAACATGCCCACCCCTGTGCTCATCGGCTCCCCGAACACCCTCCACGGGCTGGTCACGGACTTCTCCGAGCAGGCGTGGGAGCTCGTCGACGCCTTCTGGCCGGGCGCGCTGACCCTCGTCGCCAAGCACCAGCCCTCGCTGGCCTGGGACCTGGGGGAGACCGGCGGGACCGTGGCCGTACGCATGCCCCTGCACCCCGTCGCGATCGAGCTGCTGACCGAGGTCGGCCCGATGGCGGTGTCCTCGGCGAACCTGACCGGGCACCCGGCGCCCGAGGACTGCGACGCGGCGCGCGAGATGCTCGGTGACTCCGTGTCCGTGTACCTGGACGGCGGACCGACTCCGGGCATGCAGCCTTCGTCGATCGTCGATGTCACCGGGAAGGTTCCCGTCCTGCTGCGCGAGGGGGCGCTGACCGCCGAGCAGCTGCGGGAGGTCGTACCCGACCTAGAGGTGGCCCCGTGAGCCCTGAGGGGCGTGGCATAGCGAGCAGCAGCACCTTCCGCATACTCCACGTCAGCACCGGCAATGTGTGCCGCTCGCCCATCACCGAGCGGCTGACGCGGCATGCGCTGTCGCACCGGCTGGGCGGCCTCGTCACCGGGGACCTCATCGTCGAGAGCGCCGGCACGTGGGGGCACGAGGGTGCGCCGATGGAGGCCAACGCCGCCGCGGTGCTGGCGGACTTCGGAGCGGACGCGTCCGGTTTCACCGGGCGGGAGCTGCTGGACGAGCACGTCATACGGGCGGACCTGGTGCTGACCGCCACCCGGGACCACCGGGCGCAGGTCATCTCCATGGGCCACTCGGCGGGGCTGCGGACCTTCACGCTGAAGGAGTTCACCCGGCTGGTCCGGGCGATAGACCCGGCGACGCTGCCGCCGCTGGAAGACGGAATGGTGGAGCGGGCACGGGCGCTGGTCCGGGCCGCCGCCGCGCTGCGCGGCTGGCTCCTGGCGCCGTCCCCGGACGCGGACGAGGTGTACGACCCGTACGGGGCGCCGATCACCTTCTTCCGGTCGATCGGCGACGAGATCAACCAGGCGCTGGACCCCGTGGTCACGGCCCTGACGGGCGTCACCGCTTCGCGCTGACCCCGGTCGGCGGGGTGGGACCGGCGAGGCCGGACCGTCGCGAGGCGCGATCCGCGGCTGCGGCCTACAGTGGCTGGTACCCGGTACGCGGTACCCCCTGGAGTCGCGCCATGAGCGTCATCACCGAGCCGTTGGACCTGCTGCGCCAGCAGGATCCCCAGTTGGCCGACGTGCTCGCCGGCGAGGCGCAGCGGCAGGCGGGCTCCCTGCAGCTGATCGCCGCCGAGAACTTCACCTCTCCCGCCGTGCTCACCGCGCTCGGGTCGGTGCTCGCCAACAAGTACGCCGAGGGCTACCCCGGCGCCCGCCACCACGGCGGCTGCGAGTACGCCGACCTCGCCGAGCGGATCGCCGTGGAACGGGCCTGCGCCCTCTTCGGCGCAGAGCACGCCAATGTGCAGCCGCACTCCGGCTCCGCTGCGATGCTGGCCGCGTACGCGGCGCTGCTGCGGCCCGGGGACACCGTGCTGGCCATGGGGCTGCCCTCCGGGGGACACCTCACGCACGGGTCGCCCGCCAACTTCTCCGGACGCTGGTTCGACTTCGTCGCCTACGGGGTGGACTCCGAGACCGGGCTCATCGACTACGGGCAGCTGCAGGAGCTCGCGCACACCCACCGGCCCAAGGCCATCGTGTGCGGGTCCATCTCCTACCCCCGCCACCCGGAGTACTCCGTCTTCCGGCAGATCGCCGACGAGGTGGGGGCCTACTTCATCGCGGACGCCGCCCACCCCATCGGGCTGGTCGCCGGCGGGGCCGCGCCCAGTCCCGTGCCCTACGCGGACATCGTGTGCGCCACCACCCACAAGGTGCTCCGGGGCCCCCGCGGCGGGATGATCCTGTGCGGCCAGGAGTTCGCCGAGCGGATCGACCGGGCGGTGTTCCCCTTCACCCAGGGCGGCGCCCAGATGCACACCATCGCCGCCAAGGCGGTGGCCTTCGGCGAGGCCGCCGGGCCCGCGTTCACCTCGTACGCCCACCGGGTGGTCGCCAACGCGCGAACCCTGGCCGACGCGCTCGCCGCCCGCGGGTTCGAGATCACCACCGGCGGCACCGACACCCACCTGATCACGGCCGACCCCGCGCCGCTGGGCATCGACGGTCCGACGGCCCGGGGCAGGCTCGCCGCCGCCGGGATCGTGCTGGACACCTGCGCCCTGCCCTACGGGGACCGGCGCGGGATCCGCCTCGGAACCGCGGCGGTGACCACGCAGGGGATGGGGGAGCGGGAGATGGGCGCGATCGCCGCGCTGTTCACGGCCGCGCTGGCGGGCGGGGAGCCCGCGAAGATCCGTAGGGACGTCAACGAAATGGTGGCCGTTTTTCCACCGTATGGGGTTTAAGTAGGGACAAAGGGGAGGGACCGCAACCGGGATACCGCCCCCGCGCGTCCCCGACAGCGAGTACATCGCAGCTAGTGTGTGGGGCTGAGATGGCCGGCGATACATCTGGGGCAGCCCGTGCGTGAATATCTGCTGACGCTTTGCGTCACGGTCGCGGTGACTTATCTACTCACCGGGCCCGTGCGGAAGTTCGCGATCGCGGTCGGCGCGATGCCGGAGATCCGCGCCCGCGACGTGCACCGGGAGCCCACACCGCGGCTCGGCGGCATCGCGATGTTCGGCGGACTGTGCGCCGGCCTGCTGGTCGCCGACCACCTGCAGAACCTCAACGGGGTCTTCGAGCTGTCGAACGAGCCGCGGGCCCTGCTCTCCGGTGCGGCCCTGATCTGGCTGGTCGGCGTGCTCGACGACAAGTTCGAGCTCGACGCCCTGATCAAGCTCGGCGCGCAGATGATCTCCGCCGGCGTGATGTGCATGCAGGGCCTGACCATCCTGTGGATCCCGGTGCCGTACATCGGCACGGTCGCCCTCACCCCGTGGCAGGGCAACCTGCTCACCGTGGCCCTCGTGGTGATCACCATCAACGCGGTGAACTTCGTGGACGGCCTGGACGGCCTCGCCGCCGGCATGGTCTGCATCGCGGCCTGCGCCTTCTTCCTCTACGCCTACCGGATCTGGTTCGGCTACGGGATCGAGGCGGCGGCGCCCGCGACGCTCTTCGCGGCGATCCTGATGGGCATGTGCCTGGGCTTCCTGCCGCACAACATGCACCCGGCCCGGATCTTCATGGGCGACTCCGGCTCGATGCTCATCGGCCTGGTGCTGGCCGCCGCCGCCATCTCCATCAGCGGACAGGTGGACCCGGACGCGATGGCGCTCTTCGCGGGCGGCGAGCGCAACGCGACCAAGGCGATGCTGCCGGTCTTCATCCCGCTGATCCTGCCCCTGACGATCATCGCGATCCCGATGGCGGACCTGGTCCTGGCCATCGTGCGGCGCACCTGGAAGGGGCAGTCCCCGTTCGCGGCGGACCGCGGACACCTCCACCACCGGCTCCTGGAGCTCGGGCATTCGCACAGTCGCGCGGTGCTCATCATGTACTTCTGGTCAGGGTTGATCGCCTTCGGCGTGGTGGCGTATTCGGTGCATTCGACCTCTATGTGGATCGTGCTGGCGATCGCCGCCCTGAGCGCCGTGGGCCTGCTCCTGCTCCTGCTGCCGCGCTTCACCCCGAGGGCCCCCCAGTGGGCCGAGCGACTGGTCCCGCCGCGCTACCGGCACGCGGAACGCGCTGCCGAGGCAGCCCTCCAGGACGCCTCCGCCGTGGAGCCGGAGCCGGTGCGGCCGATCGCGGCGGGTGTGTCAGGCGTCAACGGGGCGACCGCGGTAGGCCCCCGTTCGCGCTTCCCCGACCGGCGTAAGGCGGAGTCCTCGCGCTGACGCGGTGAGCGCATGTCGGACATGAACGCCCTTTACCAGACAACCCACTTGGCTGTCGCGCACACACGCGCAGGGTCACTCTCATGTGTGACAGTCGGCACACTCCACGGGTAAAGCTCTCATCAAATACTTTGTGATACCGTTCACTAAACCCGGCGACAGAGCCGAAGGACCGTAGTGCGACGGTCCATTGGCCCGAGGTTCCCTCTCGGACCGGGCTTACGCTCGTCCTGTACGAGTCCCTGTGCCCCCACCACCACGCGGAGCAAACCGCCATGCGGTCAGATGACGTCCGATCCCTCCTGCAATCCGCCGTACCCACCGCTGCCGCCGGCGCTCTCGCCGCCGTCATCAGTGGGATCGTCGTCGGTGGCAAGGGGGCCGTGGGCGCCGTCGTAGCGACGGTGTTGGTGATGCTGTTCATGGGCATCGGGTTCCTCGTACTGCAGCGCACGGCGAAATCACTGCCGCACTTGTTCCAGGCCATGGGGCTCATGCTCTACACGGCCCAGATCCTGCTGCTCTTCGTCTTCCTCGCCGTGTTCAAGAACACGACGCTTTTCAACCCCCGGGCCTTCGCGATCACGCTCGTCGCCACCACCCTCGTGTGGATCGCCGCGCAGGCGCGTGCTCATATGAAGGCCAAGATCCTCTACGTCGAACCTGACTCGATGAAGGGCGACAAGCCCGGAAATTCGGGCCAGAAGTCGTGAGGGGTAGGGGCGGAATAAATGCGCGTTCGGGATGCTGCTATCGTCCGGTTTCAACTGTGGCAATGCGGGCGCGGGCATCTGAGCTGACGCCTGATCCATCGCGAGGCTCGATACCCGACCGCCGCCCCCACATCCGTTACACCAGTCCAGTGCCGAACAGCGGCTGTCCGCCGCGCCGACACAACGAGGTTGCCGTACCTATGCGCCACGCTGAAGGAGCCCGCGGTGAGTGCTGACCCGACGCAGGTGCTCGCTTTCGAGACCGACTGTCACATCTTCGACGGATGTGGCTTCCCCGGCCCGGGCCTGCACTCGTTCCTCTTCGAGCCGATGTGGGGCACGGCCGGCCAGACCAGCGCGTACTTCAACAAGCCGATGCTGCTGGCGCTCCTGGGCACCGTCGTCATCGTCGCTTTCTTCTGGGCCGCCTTCCGCAAGCCGAAGGTCGTCCCGGGCAAGCTCCAGATGGTCGCCGAGGCCGGCTACGACTTCGTGCGCCGCGGCATCGTCTACGAGACGCTCGGTAAGAAGGAGGGCGAGAAGTACGTCCCCTTCATGGTCTCGCTGTTCTTCTTCGTCTGGATCCTGAACCTCTGGTCGATCATCCCGGTGGCTCAGTTCCCCGCGACGGCGATCATCGCGTACCCCGCGATCCTCGCGGCCCTGGTGTACTTCACCTGGATGTCGGTGACCTTCAAGCGTCACGGCTTCGTCGGCGGCTTCAAGAACCTGACCGGCTACGACAAGTCGCTCGGCCCGGTTCTCCCGCTCGTCATGGTCATCGAGTTCTTCTCGAACGTCCTGGTGCGCCCGTTCACCCACGCGGTCCGACTCTTCGCGAACATGTTCGCGGGTCACACCCTGCTGCTGCTCTTCACGATCGCCAGCTGGTACCTGCTGAACGGCATCGGCATCGCTTACGCGGGTGTCTCGTTCGTGATGGTCATCGTGATGACCGCCTTCGAGCTCTTCATCCAGGCCGTCCAGGCGTACGTCTTCGTCCTCCTGGCCTGCAGCTTCATCCAGGGCGCGCTCGCCGAGCACCACTGAGTCCGGCCCGCCCCCCACATACCCCTTGTCGTCCGGTGGCCAACCCCCACCGGTCCGTGAAAGAGAAGGAAGAACTGGCATGTCCCAGATCCTCGCTGCCGCCGAAGGCGTCACCGGTTCCCTCAGCTCCGTTGGTTACGGTCTCGCGGCCATCGGCCCCGGCGTCGGCGTCGGCATCATCTTCGGTAACGGCACGCAGGCTCTCGCCCGTCAGCCCGAGGCTGCCGGTCTGATCCGCGCCAACCAGATCCTCGGCTTCGCCTTCTGTGAGGCGCTCGCCCTCATCGGTCTGGTCATGCCGTTCGTCTACTAAGACGAACTCAACGACTAGTCCGATTCGACGAAAGGCACTGATGTGAACCTCCTGGTTCTCGCGGCTGAGACGGAAAACCCGCTCATTCCGCCGATCCCCGAGCTCGTCATCGGTCTGATCGCCTTCGTCATCGTCTTCGGTTTCCTCGCGAAGAAGCTCCTCCCGAACATCAACAAGGTTCTGGACGAGCGCCGCGAGGCCATCGAAGGCGGTATCGAAAAGGCTGAGGCCGCTCAGACCGAGGCTCAGAGCGTGCTGGAGCAGTACAAGGCCCAGCTCGCCGAAGCCCGGCACGAGGCCGCGCGCCTGCGCCAGGACGCGCTGGAGCAGGGCACTGCGCTCAAGGAAGAACTGCGCGCAGAGGGCCAGCGGCAGCGTGAGGAGATCATCGCTGCCGGTCACGCCCAGATCGAGGCCGACCGCAAGGCCGCTTCTCAGGCGCTGCGTCAGGACGTTGGCAAGCTCGCCACCGACCTGGCCGGAAAGCTCGTCGGCGAGTCCCTCGAGGACCACGCCCGGCAGAGCCGCACGATCGACCGCTTCCTCAGCGAGCTTGAGGAGAAGGCCGAGGCGGCCCGATGAACGGAGCGAGCCGCGACGCGCTGGCCACCGCCCGCGAGCGTCTCGACGCGCTGACGGACAACACGTCCGTCGACGCGGCGAAGCTCGCCGGCGAGCTGGCGTCCGTCACCGCGCTGCTCGACCGTGAGGTCTCGCTGCGTCGGGTCATCACGGACCCGGCGCAGTCCGGCGAGGCCAAGGCCGAGCTGGTAAACCGCCTGCTGGGCGGCCAGGTCGGCGGGGAAACCCTCGACCTGGTGTCCGGAATGGTCCGGTCCCGCTGGTCGCGCTCGCGTGACCTGGTGGATGCGCTGGAGGAGCTGGCGGACACCGCCGACTTCACCGCGGCCCAGACCTCGGGCGCGCTCGACAACGTCGAGGACGAGCTGTTCCGGTTCGGCCGGATCGTCTCCTCGAGCACCGAGCTGCGCTCGGCGCTGACCGACCGTGCCGCGACCGTCGCCGCCAAGAGCAAGCTGCTCCACAGCCTGCTCGGAGGCAAGGCGGACGCCGTCACCGAGCGTCTCGTCACGCGTCTCGTCACGCACCCGCGTGGACGTAGCCTGGAAGCGGGCCTCGAGTCCCTTTCCACGCTCGCCGCCAAGCGCCGCAACCGCATGGTCGCCACGGTGACCACCGCGGTTCCGCTCAGCGACGTGCAGAAGCAGCGTCTCGGCGCGGTGCTGGCCAAGCTGTACGGCCGCCAGATGCACCTGAACCTCGACGTGGACCCCACGGTCCTCGGTGGGATCCAGGTGCGGGTCGGCGACGAGGTCATCGACGGCACCATCGCGGACCGCATCGCCGAGGCGTCGCGCCGCATGGCCGGCTGACCAGCCACAACGTAGAACAAAGCATTCCTAGCGGCCCGGTTGGGCCGTGCAGAACTTGCAGAAGATTCCTGGGGGTCGCCCCCAGACCCCTAAGAAGCTTCAGGCCCAACAAGGAGAGCAGGGAACCCAGATGGCGGAGCTCACGATCCGGCCGGAGGAGATCCGGGACGCACTGGAGAACTTTGTCCAGTCGTACCAGCCGGACGCGGCCTCGCGCGAGGAGGTCGGTACGGTCAGCGTTGCCGGCGACGGCATCGCGAAGGTGGAGGGCCTGCCCTCCGCCATGGCGAACGAGCTGCTGAAGTTCGAGGACGGGACCCTCGGTCTCGCCCTGAACCTCGACGAGCGCGAGATCGGCGCCGTCGTCCTCGGCGAGTTCAGCGGTATCGAGGAGGGCCAGCCGGTGCAGCGCACCGGTGAGGTGCTCTCCGTCGGCGTCGGCGAGGGCTACCTCGGCCGCGTCGTCGACCCGCTCGGCAACCCGATCGACGGCCTCGGCGAGATTGCGACCGAGGGCCGCCGCGCCCTCGAGCTGCAGGCCCCCGGCGTCATGGTCCGCAAGTCGGTCCACGAGCCGATGCAGACCGGCTACAAGGCCATCGACGCGATGGTGCCGATCGGCCGTGGCCAGCGTCAGCTGATCATCGGCGACCGTCAGACCGGCAAGACCGCTCTGGCCGTCGACACGATCATCAACCAGCGCGACAACTGGCGCTCCGGCGACGTGAACAAGCAGGTTCGCTGCATCTACGTCGCCATCGGCCAGAAGGGCTCGACCATCGCGTCCGTTCGCGGCGCCCTGGAAGACGCCGGCGCGCTCGAGTACACGACGATCGTCGCCGCCCCGGCGTCCGACCCGGCCGGCTTCAAGTACCTGGCGCCCTACACCGGTTCGGCCATCGGCCAGCACTGGATGTACGCCGGCAAGCACGTCCTGATCATCTTCGACGACCTGTCGAAGCAGGCCGACGCCTACCGCGCCGTGTCGCTGCTGCTGCGCCGTCCGCCGGGCCGCGAGGCCTACCCGGGCGACGTCTTCTACTTGCACTCCCGTCTGCTGGAGCGCTGCGCCAAGCTCTCCGACGACATGGGTGCCGGTTCGATGACCGGTCTGCCGATCGTCGAGACCAAGGCGAACGACGTGTCGGCGTTCATCCCGACCAACGTCATCTCCATCACCGACGGCCAGTGCTTCCTGGAGTCCGACCTGTTCAACGCGGGCCAGCGCCCGGCGCTGAACGTCGGTATCTCGGTCTCCCGCGTCGGTGGCTCGGCCCAGCACAAGGCCATGAAGCAGGTTTCCGGCCGTCTGCGCCTGGACCTCGCCCAGTACCGTGAGCTGGAGGCGTTCGCCGCCTTCGGTTCCGACCTGGACGCCGCTTCGAAGAACTCGCTGGAGCGCGGCAAGCGCCTGGTCGAGCTCCTCAAGCAGGGCCAGTACCAGCCGATGCCGGTCGAGGAGCAGGTCATCTCCGTCTGGGCCGGTACCACCGGCAAGATGGACGAGGTCCCGGTCAACGACATCCGTCGCTTCGAGTCGGAGCTGCTGGAGCACCTGCGCGTCTCGCGCAAGGACCTCCTCACCTCCATCTCCGACGGCGGCAAGATGTCGGACGACACCCTCACTGCCATTGCCGACGCCATCGCTGACTTCAAGCGCGGGTTCGAGACCTCGGACGGCAAGCTCCTCGGCGAGGACGCGCCGGCCGTCAACGTCTCCAAGTGACGACGGAAGGAAGCTGACTCATGGGAGCGCAGCTCCGGGTCTACAAGCGTCGCATCCGTGCCGTCACGGCGACCAAGAAGATCACCAAGGCGATGGAAATGATCGCCGCCTCGCGCATCGTCAAGGCGCAGCGCAAGGTGGCGGCATCGATGCCGTACGCGACCGAGCTCACCCGTGCGGTGACCGCGGTGGCGACCGGTTCGAACACCAAGCACGCCCTGACCACCGAGGTCGAGGCGCCGACCCGTGCCGCGGTCGTGCTCATCACGAGCGACCGCGGTCTGGCCGGCGGCTACTCCTCGAACGCCATCAAGCAGGCGGAGCGGCTCGCAGAGCGGCTGCGCGGCGAGGGCAAGGAGGTCGACACGTACATCGTCGGCCGTAAGGGTGTCGCCTACTACGCCTTCCGCGAGCGCAAGGTCGCGGAGTCGTGGACCGGCTTCACCGACAGCCCGGCCTACGCCGATGCCAAGCGCATCGCGGCGCCGCTGATCGAGGCCATCCAGACGGAGACGGCCGAGGGTGGCGTCGACGAGCTGCACATCGTCTACACGGAATTCGTGTCGATGATGACGCAGAACGCGGTGGACGGCCGGATGCTGCCGCTCAGCCTCGACCAGGCCGCGGACGAGACCGGTGGTAAGGGCGAGATCCTTCCGCTGTTCGACTTCGAGCCGTCGGCGGAGGACGTCCTCGACGCCCTTCTGCCGCGCTACGTCGAGAGCCGCATCTACAACGCACTGCTGCAGTCGGCCGCTTCCGAGCACGCCGCCCGCCGCCGCGCGATGAAGTCGGCCACCGACAACGCCGGGGATCTCATCAAGAGCCTCTCCCGGCTTGCCAACGCGGCCCGCCAGGCCGAAATCACCCAGGAAATCAGCGAGATCGTCGGTGGCGCCAGCGCCATGGCAGACGCGACCGCGGGGAGTGACAAGTAATGACGACCATTGAGACGGCCGCCGCCACGGGCCGCGTCGCCCGGGTCATCGGCCCGGTCGTCGACGTGGAGTTCCCCGTCGACGCCATGCCCGAGATCTACAACGCCCTCAAGGTCCAGGTCGCTGACCCGGCCGAGGACGGCAAGCTGAAGACGCTGACCCTGGAAGTCGCCCAGCACCTGGGTGACGGCCTGGTCCGCACGATCTCCATGCAGCCCACCGACGGTCTGGTCCGCCAGGCCGCGGTGACCGACACGGGCGAGGGCATCACCGTCCCCGTCGGTGACTTCACCAAGGGCAAGGTGTTCAACACCCTCGGTGAGGTGCTGAACTACCCGGAGGAGAACGCCAACGTCACCGAGCGCTGGCCCATCCACCGCAAGGCGCCCCGCTTCGACGAGCTCGAGTCGAAGACCGAGATGTTCGAGACCGGCGTCAAGGTCATCGACCTTCTCACCCCGTACGTCAAGGGTGGAAAGATCGGTCTGTTCGGTGGTGCCGGTGTCGGCAAGACCGTTCTGATCCAGGAAATGATCTACCGCGTGGCCAACAACCACGACGGTGTGTCGGTCTTCGCGGGTGTCGGTGAGCGTACCCGTGAGGGCAACGACCTCATCGAGGAAATGGCCGAGTCCGGCGTCATCGACAAGACGGCGCTTGTCTTCGGTCAGATGGACGAGCCCCCGGGCACCCGTCTGCGCGTCGCCCTTGCCGGTCTGACCATGGCGGAGTACTTCCGCGATGTGCAGAAGCAGGACGTGCTCTTCTTCATCGACAACATCTTCCGTTACACCCAGGCCGGTTCGGAGGTGTCGACCCTTCTGGGCCGCATGCCGTCCGCCGTGGGTTACCAGCCGAACCTGGCTGACGAGATGGGTCTGCTGCAGGAGCGCATCACGTCGACCCGCGGTCACTCGATCACCTCGATGCAGGCGATCTACGTCCCCGCGGACGACCTGACCGACCCGGCGCCGGCCACCACCTTCGCCCACCTCGACGCGACGACGGTTCTTTCCCGTCCGATCTCCGAGAAGGGCATCTACCCGGCCGTGGACCCGCTGGACTCGACGTCCCGCATCCTCGACCCGCGGTACATCGCGGCGGACCACTACGCCACGGCGATGCGCGTCAAGGGGATCCTGCAGAAGTACAAGGACCTCCAGGACATCATCGCGATCCTCGGTATCGACGAGCTGGGCGAGGAGGACAAGCTCGTTGTCCACCGTGCCCGTCGTGTCGAGCGCTTCCTGTCGCAGAACACCCACGTCGCCAAGCAGTTCACCGGCGTGGACGGTTCGGACGTTCCGCTCGACGAGTCGATCGTCGCCTTCAACGCGATCTGCGACGGCGACTACGACCACTTCCCCGAGCAGGCGTTCTTCCTGTGCGGTGGCATCGAGGACCTGAAGGCCAACGCCAAGGAGCTGGGCGTCTCCTGAAGCCGGGCTCGATCCTGAGCACAGCTGATTGACGGAGAGGGGCGGGTATGCCCCGCCTCTCTCCCCACGCCCATTAGAATTTGACCCAACACCCGGCTTTCCCGCCGGGTGGTGACCCGAGGAGCCACCTTGGCTGCTGAGCTGCACGTCGAGCTGGTCGCGGCGGACCGGAGTGTCTGGTCCGGCGAGGCCACCCTGGTTGTCGCCCGCACCACGTCCGGCGACATCGGCGTCATGCCCGGTCACCAGCCGCTTCTCGGTGTGCTGGAATCGGGCCCGGTGACCATCCGCACCACGGACGGCAACACTGTTGTCGCCGCGGTGCACGGCGGATTCATCTCGTTCGCGGACAACAAGTTGTCCCTGCTGGCCGAGATCGCCGAGCTTGCCGACGAGATCGACGTCGAGCGGGCGGAGCGGGCACTGGAGCGCGCGAAGGCGGAGACCGATTCGGTCTCCGAACGACGCGCCGATGTCCGGCTGCGCGCGGTTTCGGGACGCTGAGTCCCGGTACCGGTAAGAGTTTGAAACCTCAGCCGCGGTCCGTTCCGGAATTTTCCGGAGCGGGTCGCGGCTGAGGCGATGCAGGTCCGGCCCAGACTCTGTCTGGCAGGCACTCTGTCGGTTGCGGTATTCGATGAGCGAGGAGGTCGGTGAAAGATGCTCCTCGCTCTGCTTGTGAGCGCTCTGGTCGTAGTAGCCCTGTTGGCGATCGGACTGTTCGTCTTCGGACTGCGCCGCAGACTGATCCAGCGGTCCGGCGGCACCTTCGACTGCAGCATGCGCTGGGACGTGTCCGAGGAACCCGACACCTCCGGCAAGGGCTGGGTGTACGGGGTCGCGCGCTACAGCGGTGACCGCATCGACTGGTTCCGCGTCTTCAGTTACTCCCCCCGGCCGCGCCGGCTGCTGGAGCGCGCCTCCATCGAGGTCATCGCCCGCCGCGCCCCCGAGGGCGAGGAAGAGCTGGCCCTGCTGTCCGACGCGGTCGTACTCGGCTGCGTGCACCGGGGAACCCGTCTGGAGCTGGCAATGAGCGATGACGCGCTCACCGGGTTCCTGGCCTGGCTGGAGGCGGCGCCTCCCGGGCAAAGGGTGAATGTGGCCTGAGTGCAGGACCTGAAGAAGCCGGGGAGACGGGGGCGGACCCGTCTCCCCGGCTTCGGTCTTTCACCGGGCCGGTGCGTGGGGGTTAGGACAGGCCGGTGGAGATGGCGCTCGCGAGCTCGCCGTTCGTGGTGTCACCGCTGAACTCCCAGGAGAAGGCTCCCCGCAGGCCCTGCTGCTTCACCCAGGTCATCTTTCCGGCGATGGTGGCGGGGGTGTCGTAGCTCCACCAGTTGCTGCCGCACTTGGCGTACGCGGTGCCGGCGATGGTGCCGGTCGACGGGCAGCTGCTCTTGAGGACCTTGTAGTCCTCGATGCCCTGCTCGTAGGTGCCCGGGGCCGGTCCGGTGGCGGTGCCGCCGGGGGTGGCCTGGGTGACGCCGGTCCAGCCGCGGCCGTAGAAGCCGATGCCTAGGTTGAGCTTGGATCCGGCGATGCCCTTGCCCTTGAGCTTGGTGATCGCGGCCTCGGAGTTGAAGCCGGCGATCGGGATGCCGGTGTATGAGGTGAGCGGGGAGTGCGGGGCCGTCGGGCCCTTGGCGTCCCACGCGCCGAAGAAGTCGTAGGTCATGACGTTGTAGAAGTCGACGTACTGGGCTGCGCCCGCGTAGTCGGCCAGGTCGAGCTTGCCACCGTTGGAGCCGTCCGCCGAGATGGCGGCGGTGACCAGGTTGCTGCTGCCGAACTTGGCGCGCAGGGCGGAGAGCACGTTCTTCAGGGAGGCGGCCCCGCTGGTGTCGCAGGACAGGCCGCAGGCGTTGGGGTACTCCCAGTCGATGTCGATGCCGTCGAAGACGTCGGCCCAGCGCGGGTCCTCGACCAGGTCGTAGCAGGACTGGGCGAAGGCCGCAGGGTTCGCGGCCGCCTGCCCGAAGCCGCCGGACCAGGTCCAGCCGCCGAAGGAGTACAGGACCTTGATGTTCGGGTACTTCTTCTTCAGCTCGCGCAGCTGGTTGAAGTTGCCCGCGACGGGCTGGTCCCAGGTGTCGGCGACGCCGGAGACGCTGGAGGAGGCGTCGTAGGTCTTCTGGTAGTCGGCGTAGGCGTCACCGATGGTGCACTTGCCGCCCTGGACGTTGCCGAAGGCGTAGTTGATGTGCGTGATCTTCGAGGCGGTGCCCGAGGTGACCAGGTTCTTCACGTGGTAGTTGCGCTGGTAGACGCCCCAGTCGGTGAAGTAGCCGAGCTTGACCGTGGAGCCCGGGGTGCCGGGGTCGCCGGGGTCGGGGGGAGTGGTGCCGCCGGTGGTGGTCACCGACAGGGCGCCCGAGGAGGGGCCGGTCTGGTCGATCGTGTCGCGGGCGGTGACGGTGTAGCTGTACGTCGTGCCCTTGGTCAGACCGGAGTCGGTGTACGAGGGGGTCGTGACGGTGGCGATCTTGGCGCCGCCGCGGTAGACGTCGTAGTTCTTGACGCCCTTGTCGTCGGTGGCCGCCGACCAGCCCAGCGTCAGCCCGGTGTCCGTGACGCCGCTGGCCGTGGGGGTGCCGGGGGCGGTGGGCGGGGAGTCGGCGGGCGGGGTGGTGCCGCCGTCGCAGGTGCCTCCGTTGACCTTGCAGCCGCTGGGGGCGCCGGGGCCCGCTCCGTTGAAGCCGAAGCTGATGGTGGCGCCGGGGGCGAGGCTGCCGTTGTAGCTCTTGTTCTTACCGGTCCAGTGGTTTCCGGAGCTGGTGACGTCGGCGTCCCAGGCGGAGGTGACGGAGGTGCCCGCGGGGTAGTCCCACTCCACGGTCCAACTGCTGAGGGTGGTCGTGCCGGTGTTCTTCACCGTCCACTTGCCCTCGAAGCCGGAGCCCCAGTCGGAGACCTTGGTGTACGTCGCGGTCGCCGAGGCGGCGGCCTCGGCCGGGCCCGCGAGGGCCACCAGCCCGGCGACGGGCAGGGTGAGGACGGCCAGGGCGGCCGCCACTCTTCGGAAAAACGGTGCGCGTCGTGGGGGTGCTGTGCTCAAGGGTGCTCCTCCGAGGTCCGTCGCGGCCGTGGGGCCGGCCGCGGCATGGGGTGGGACCTGCGCCGCCCGTGAGCGCGCCCGACACGGTTCTTGTCATGGCACGCTCACCACAGTTG
This sequence comes from Streptomyces sp. NBC_00503, assembly GCF_036346895.1. NCBI lineage: Bacteria > Bacillati > Actinomycetota > Actinomycetes > Kitasatosporales > Streptomycetaceae > Streptomyces > Streptomyces sp. NBC_00503. Next base: position 5,472,988 of record NZ_CP107855.1, read on the forward strand.
CCTCGGAGATTAGAAAGGTCTGGACCAAGCGTCAAGAGGTCCAGACCTCCTTGTGACGTCACCCCAGCGGCACCCGAGCCGACGCCTAGTGGAGCCCCAACTCCTGAGCCAGCACCGCTGCTTGGAGCCGACTGCGCAGCCCCAGCTTCCCCAGCAACCTGCTGACGTGCGATTTCACCGTGGCCTCCGCCATCTCCAGACGCGCCGCGATCTCCGCGTTCGACAGGCCCTCACCCAGCGCGCCCAGCACCTCCCGCTCCCGCGGGGTCAGCGAATCCACCTCCGCCGGCACGCAGGCCCGTACGGGCTTGGGAGCCGCGAACTCCGCGATCAGCCGCCGGGTCACCGCCGGGGCGATCAGGCCCTCCCCGCGCGCGACGGTCCGTACCGCCCCGATCAGCTCCGCCGCCTCCGCGTTCTTCAGCAGGAAGCCCGAAGCCCCCGCGCGCAGGGCCCCGAAGACGTACTCGTCCAGGTCGAAGGTGGTCAGCACCAGCACGTCCGCCAGCCCCTCCTCGACCACCTGCCGGGTCGCCGAGACCCCGTCCAGGCGCGGCATCTGCACGTCCATCAGCACCAGGTCCGGCCGCAGTTCCCGGGCCAGGCGCACCGCCTCCTCCCCGTCCGCCGCCTCGCCCGCCACCTCGATGTCGCCCGCGCTGCGCAGGATCAGCACCAGCCCGGCCCGTACCGCGCTCTGGTCCTCCGCCACCACGACCCTGATCGTCATGCCCGTACCGCCTTCTCCTCCGCGGGCAGCTGAGCCCACACCCGCCACACCGTTCCCTCGCGCCCCGCCCCGAACCGGCCGCCGAGCAGTTCCGCCCGCTCCCGCATGCCGATCAGCCCGGCCCCGGAGCCGGGGGCGCGCGGGCCGGGCCGGTCCCCGTAGGGCGAATCGACCGCGACGCTCAGCAGCCCGTCGGTGAGGGCGAGTCGGACGGTGACCGTGCCGGGGGCGGCGTGCTTGAGGGCATTGGTCAGCGACTCCTGGACGATCCGGTACGCCGCCAGCTCCACGGGGGCCGGCAGCGGCTCCCGGCCTTCGCGGCCCTCCCGGCCCGACCGGCCCTCCCGGCCCGACCGGCCCTCCCGGCGGTCGAGGTCGTCGAGGCCGTCGAGGAGTACGAAGCCCAGCCCGCTCGCGGCCCCGTTCGTCCGGGCCTGTTCCAGCAGGGCGTCCAGGGCGTCGAGCGAGGGCATGGCGACCGCCTCCTCCCCGGCGCCCGCGCCCGAGTCCCGCAGCAGCCCGATCAGTCGGCGCATTTCGGCCAGTCCCTGCACGCTGTTCTCCCGGATCACCCCGAGCGCCTCGCGGCTGGTGGCGGGGGAGTCGATGGAGAGCGCGGCGGTGGAGTGGATGGCGATCGCGGAGAGGTGGTTGGCCACCATGTCGTGGAGCTCGCGGGCCATCCGGGCCCGCTCGGCGACCACCGCCTGCGTCCGGTCCATCTCGGCCAGCAGGGTGGTCTGCTCGGCGCGCAGCCGGGCGGCCACCGCGGCCTCGCGGTGGTTGCGCAGGGTGGCGCCGGTCAGGGCCGGGCCGAAGCTCACGATGCCGGTGATCACACCGATCATCAGGGCCTGCGGGGTGCGCAGCCAGGCCACGGCCGCGATGCTGACGGCCACGGTGATCAGGCCGGTGGTGACCGGGAGCCGACGGGCCATGGCGGGTTTGCCGTAGACGACGGCCGCGTACATCAGGTCCGTGAAGATCAGCACGGTGCCCAGGTTCCCCACCGTGAACTGGTCGGCGATCACCCCGGCGGTGCCGACGGCCAGGGTCAGGTTCGGGGCGCTGCGCCGCAGCGGCTCCATCGCGCCGAGGGCCACGAGGGGGACCAGCGCCGCCCAGTCGGGGAGCAGGTTCCGCGAGGGGGAGCTGTAGACCCCGAGCGCCCACAGGAGCAGGCCGGCGGCCACGCTGATCACGGCGAGGAGGATGTCGTCGCGGTGCGGGGGAGCGATCTTCCGGGGCATGGGTCCCATCCAACAGGGTGCGGCGGGCAGCGGGCGTCGCCACCTCGGCCGAGCGGCACTCCATCGAAGGATGCAGTGCGCCCCTCCCCGCTTCGTCATCGGGGACGAGGAAACGGGGCCGGGCGGGCGGGAGGCTGGAGAGGTCCCCCACCCCGCCGGAACGGAGAGTCCCGTGCTCGTCACCCTGATCATCGTCTGCGAAGTCGGCTTCTGGGTGCTGCTGACCGGCGGCCTGGCCCTGCGCTACCTGGCGAAGAAGCCGCGGCTCGGCGCGGCCGTCCTGCTGTGCGAGCCGCTGCTGGAGCTGGTCCTGTTCGTGGCCACGGCCCTGGACCTGCGCGCGGGCGCCGAGCCGGACTGGAAGCACGGGCTGGCCGCGCTGTACCTCGGCTACACCGCCGCCTACGGGCACTGGACGGTGAAGTGGCTCGACGGCCACGCGGCGTACCGCCTGGGCGATGGGTCGAAGCCGGCCGGTGCCGGATACGGGAAGGCGCGGGCCGTGCACGAGTGGAAGCTGGTCGCCCGGAGCGTCCTCGCGGCGGCCGTCGCCATCGCGCTGCTCCAGGCCGCGATCTGGTACGTCGGCGGTTCGGGCGACACCGCCCCGCTGCGCGCGTGGCAGTTCACGGCGCTGCGGGTGACCGGCATCCACGCCCTGATCGCGGCCACGTACACGGTGTGGCCGAAGCGCGCTCCCGCGAAGGCGGGGATCCAGGGCTGAAGAACAGCTCCTAGCGGTCGCCGCCCGGGACCCAGAGGACGTCGCCGACCTCCTTGTTGGCCGTGCGGGCCAGGATGAAGAGGAGGTCGGAGAGGCGGTTGAGATAGGTGGCCGTCAGCGGGTTCATCGCCTCGCCGTGCACCTCCAGCGCCGCCCACGTGGAGCGTTCGGCGCGGCGGACCACCGTGCAGGCCTGGTGCAGGAGGGCCGCGCCGGGGGCGCCGCCGGGGAGGATGAAGCTGCGGAGCTTCTCCAGCTGCTCGTTGAAGAGGTCGCAGTCCGCCTCCAGCTTGTCGATGTAGAACTGCTCGACGCGCAGCGGAGGATATTCGGGCTTCTCGACCACCGGGGTGCAAAGGTCCGCGCCCACGTCGAACAGGTCGTTCTGCACCCGGACCAGGACCTTCGCGACATCGGCCGGCAGCGAGCCGAGCGCGATCGCCGTCCCGATGGCCGCGTTGGCCTCGTTGGCGTCGGCGTACGCGGAGATCCGCAGATCGGTCTTGGCGGTACGGCTCATGTCGCCGAGGGCGGTCGTGCCCTTGTCGCCGGTACGGGTGTAGATACGCGTGAGGTTCACCATGTCCTCAGCGTAGTGCGGGCCAACTGGGGCCCCCTGCGGGACTGCTGGGCCGTCCCGGTGTGATGTCCGTCATCTGAGACGTGACGCGTGTTACTTCGCGGTCACACGACCCCTCACGGACGCTAGTCTCCGCCGGAGAAGGTACGAGTCCGTGCCGATTTCCGAGGCTGCGCCGTGTCGAAGGCGCCGTGCCGTTTCCAAGAGCGTGGGGTGTGCAGTGGCTGGGAAGCTCGCCGTCATCGGTGCCGGACTGATGGGTTCCGGAATCGCGCAGGTCTCCGCCCAAGCGGGTTGGGACGTCGTGCTGCGCGATGTCACCGACGCCGCGCTGACCCGTGGGACGGACGGGATCAAGGCCTCGTACGACCGGTTCGTCGCCAAGGGCAAGCTGACCGCCGAGGACGCGGAGGCCGCGCTCGCCCGCATCACCACGAGCACCGACCTCGACGCGGTCGCCGACGCCGACATCGTCGTCGAGGCCGTCTTCGAGAAGCTCGAGGTCAAGCACGAGATCTTCCGTGCGCTCGACAAGCTCGTGCGCGAGGACGCGATCCTCGCCTCCAACACCTCCGCCATCCCGATCACCAAGATCGCCGCCGTGACGGAGCGTCCGGAGCGGGTCGTCGGCGCGCACTTCTTCTCGCCCGTCCCGATGATGCAGCTCTGCGAGCTCGTACGCGGCTACAAGACGAGCGACGAAACCCTCGCCACCACTCGGGCGTTCGCCGAGTCCGTCGGCAAGACCTGCATCGTCGTCAACCGCGACGTCGCCGGTTTCGTGACGACCCGCCTGATTTCCGCGCTCGTCGTCGAAGCCGCGAAGCTGTACGAATCGGGCGTAGCCTCCGCCGAGGACATCGACATCGCCTGCAAGCTCGGCTTCGGCCACGCGATGGGCCCGCTGGCCACCGCCGACCTCACCGGCGTGGACATCCTGCTGCACGCCACCAGCAACATCTACACCGAGTCGCAGGACGAGAAGTTCGCGCCGCCGGAGCTGATGCGCCGCATGGTGGACGCGGGCGACATCGGCCGCAAGAGCGGCCAGGGCTTCTACAAGCACTGAGACGGTCCGGCCCAAACCCCGGGCCGGGACGACTCGTTCGAACACCGTCCTTCACCCCTCGGAGTGAATTAGGTATCGGTTCGCTCACGGTCGGCAACTTCCCCGCCCCCGAGGCAGTCAGTTGCAGTGAGAGTTGCCGACCACAGGCCAGTCGATCAGTCGGATCACACGTACGCAGTAGCGCACTGCCGGGAGCACACATGCACATCAGGGGCGACCACGCCGAACTCGCTGTCGGGGGTCGCCTCGACGTGCGCAGCGCGGCGGACGCCCGTACGGTCCTGCACACCGCGCTGGACGACGGTCACGGCGACCTCGTGCTGGACCTCACCGGGCTCGACTCCTGGGACGCCACCGGCCTCGGCGTCATCATGGGCGCCCACCGGCGGGCCGGCCGCAGCGGCCGGCGGCTCGTCCTGCGCGGGGTGCCCCCGCAGATGCAGCGGCTGCTCGTCGCCACCCGGCTCCACCGGATCCTCGCGATCGAGGGCGGCCTGGAAGCGGAATCCCTGCCGCGGGTCTGATGCGGACGTGAGGTGTACACCGACTGCAAAAACGTAACGGTCCGGTGGTGAAGGCACCCCTGCGGTTCCGGCGCGGCCGGGCACGGTCTAGGGTTCGGGCGAAACCGGACCAGTAGCGACAGCGGCGTGTGCGAAGGCCGGGCGGTAGACGGCGACAACGGCGCACGGCGCGATCGGGGGACTTGGTCATGGACCGCAGCAGTACGCAGGGGCAGACCGATCCGGCGGAACGACCCGCACGGGTGGTGACGCTCACCGCCGGGGACTTCACCCTCACGGTGAACCCCGTGGACGGCAGCGAGATCGAACCCACGCACCGCCCCGGCGGCGAACCCGCCCGCATACCGACCAAGCGCGCCCCCGCCGCCCGCGCCTCCAGGGCGGCCGCCGCACGGCCCCCCGTACCGCCGGGCGCCCCGGCCGGCCCCCGACCGCTGTTCGGCCGCGAGGAGGAGCGCGAACGCCTCGTACGCCTCCTCGGGCGCGGCCGCTCCGTACGACTGACCGGGCCCTGCGGATCCGGGCGCACGGCGCTGCTCGACGCCGTCGCCGACGCCTGCGCGGACCTCGCCCCCGACGGGGTCGTACGGCTCAGCGCACACGGGCACCAACAGCCCGGCGAACTCCTCCACGCCTTGTACGACACCGTCTACGAAGCTTCGGCCGACCGACCGGAACGGGCCGAACTCCTCGCCCGCGTCCGCGGGATCGGCGCCGTCGTCCTCCTCGACGACCTCGACATGGGCGGCCCCGCCCTCGACGAACTGCTCCGGGCCACCCCGGAGTGCGCCTACCTCCTCGCCGCCACCCCCGACACCCGCGCCCCCTCCGAGGACTCGCACCTCGAAGAGGTCTTCCTCGGCGGGCTCTCCCACGCCGACTGCCTGGCCCTGCTCGAAGCGGGCATCGGACGGACCCTGATCGAAGCGGAGACGGCCTGGGCGGCCGACCTGCGCTTCGCCTCCGAGGGACTGCCGCTGCGCTTCGTCCAGGCCGCCGCACTGCTGCGCCGGCGCGACGAGCTGAACCGGTCCGACTCCGAGGACGAGCACGAGGAGCCCGGAGTCTTCGACGAACGGCCGCGCGAAGCCGCCTTCGTCCCCCTGCCCACGCTCGCCGAGGGCGCCGCCCCGGCCGAACTCCTGGCCTCGCGGGTCAGCGAATCGGCGCGGGCCGCCCTGCGGATCGCCTGCGCGCTCGGCGGGGAACTGCCGCACCACGCGCACCTGCCCGCGCTCGTCGGGGACACCCACGCCGACACGGCGGTGGGCGAACTGCTCGCCTGCGGGCTCCTCAGCCCGGTCGGCACGCGCTACCGGCTCGCCGCCGGGGTCGCGCGCCAGCTCGAGGAGGCCGGGTACGGGGACACCGCGGCCGAGGAGGCCCGTACGGCCGCCCGGCACTACGCCTGGTGGACCGGGCACACCTCCGTGACCCCGGAGCGGGTCGCGGCGGAGGCCGACGCGGTGCTCGCGGCGCTGGCCGGAGCCGATGTGGTGGCCGCGGTGCTGCTGGCACGCACGGCGGCCCCGGCGTTCGCCGCCTCGCTGCACTGGGAGGCCTGGGAGCGGGTGCTGCGCTCGGGCGCGGAGGCCGCGCGCAAGGCGGGAGAGGTCGCCGAACAGGCGTACTTCCACCACGAGCTCGGGGTACTGGCCCTGTGCGAGGGCCGGCTCGACCGGGCGCGCGCGGAACTGGAGACCTCGATCGGGCTGCGCGGGGCCCTCGCCGACAAGCGGGGCACCGTGGCCGGGCGGCGGGCGCTGGCGCTGGTCACCGACCGGGAGACGGCGGGGGTGGAGGTGTCACCGCCGCTGCGGTTGGCTCCGCCGGTGGCCGGGGCGGCCGGGGCTGCGGGGTCGGCTTTTGGTGGTCCGTCGGGGCCGGGGGCTGTCGGGGCTGTTGGGTCTGCCGGGCCTGTTGGGGCGGCCGGGGTGGTTCGGGCGTCCGGGTCGTCCCGGTCCTCGGGGGCCCAGGGGGCACCTGTTTCCGCCGTTTCCGGAGTGACTCCGCTGAGCACCGTCGTGCTGCCGGTCGCGGCGGATCCCGCGGCCGCGGAGGCGGTGACCACGGTCGTACCGGCGCTCGCTCCGGCGGGTTCGGTCTCGGCCTCGACGCTGGCGGAGGTGTTCGAGGACGCGTTCCCGATCGCCCCCGAGCCGGAACCGGTGCTTCCCGCGTCCGGTCCGAAGCATGAATCCAGCCGTAAGAAGGTCCTGCTGGCCGTGGCCGGCGCACTGACGGTGGTGGCGCTCGGCACGGTGGTCGCGCTGGCGATGTCCGCGAGCGACGAAGCCGCGCCGCCGGCTCAGGGTCCGGGCTTCTCCACCGCTCCGACGACGGGGCCGGCGCAGAGTTCGCCGAGCGATCCGGGGACGAGCGGGAACGATCCTTCGCCGGATCCGGGGGCCTCCTCCTCCGCGCCCGCCGCTGCCGTCTCGGAGGAACCCGGGGCGACGCCGTCCGCGCGGAAGTCGCCTTCGCGGAAGCCTTCGGCTACGCCGCGGTCTTCGGCGCCGGTGGATCCGCCGGTGACTCCGTCGGCGAGCCAGTCGTCGGGGTCGCCGAGCCCGTCGTCGTCCGAGAGCCCGTCCGGGTCGCCGACGACCAGTCCTCCGGCTTCGGTGACCCCCTAGGACCGCGCCCGCCCCCTTGGGGGTGGGCCCTGCGGGGCTGGGAGAGCCAGCCCCGCGGCCAGGTCAGAACAGGCGGAGCTTGTCGTCCTCGATGCCGCGCATGGCGTTGTAGTCCAGGACCACGCAGTCCATGCCGCGGTCGTTCGCCAGGACACGGGCCTGGGGCTTGATCTCCTGGGCGGCGAAGATGCCCTTCACGGGGGCCAGGTGCGGGTCGCGGTTGAGGAGTTCCAGGTAGCGCGTGAGCTGCTCGACTCCGTCGATCTCGCCGCGCCGCTTGATCTCCACCGCCACCGTCCCGCCGGAGGCGTCCCGGCACAGGATGTCCACGGGGCCGATCGCCGTCATGTACTCGCGGCGGATCAGGGTGTAGCCCTCGCCGAGGGTTTCGATCCGGTCGGCCAGGAGCTCCTGCAGGTGGGCCTCGACGCCGTCCTTGATCAGGCCCGGGTCGGTGCCCAGTTCGTGGGAGGAGTCGTGGAGGACTTCCTCCATGGTGATGATGAGCTTCTCGCCAGCCTTGTTGACGACCGTCCAGACGCCGGCGTCGTCACCGCTCCCCTCCTTGAGGGTGCAGGGCGGCGACATCCAGTTGAGCGGTTTGTACGCCCGGTCGTCCGCATGGATCGAGACACTGCCGTCGGCCTTCACGAGGATCAGACGGGGTGCCGAGGGCAGATGGGCGGTGAGCCGGCCCGCGTAGTCGACGGAGCAGCGGGCAATGACGAGACGCATGGTCGGCAACGCTACTCGACGACGAGCCCTGCACGCGATTCGCCCCCGAAAGCCCCGTTCGCGGATGGCGCGTTGTATGCGCATTCTCCTGGTGCGGTCCCCACCGGGCGCCTACCGTGGTGAGCGGGAGGTTGCGACGCGTGCACGCTGCGTCGCGATCTCCCTCCCTGCCCGTAAGACTCCGGCAACCCAATCGGCCGGAGTCGCGAGAGGAGAACCCATGTCGCTCGACGTCTCACCGGCCCTACTCGAACAGGCCGAGCGAGGCGAGGTCGACGAAGCCGCTTTCGTCGACTGCGTCCGGACCTCCCTGCCCTACGCATGGGAGATGATCAGCTCGTTGGTGGCCCAGCTCAAGGTGGACGGCGGACAGTTCGCCGACAACCAGACGCCGCCGCCCGACGAGCAGGCGCGCGGTCAGCTGCTGCGCGCTCTCGCGAGTGACGCGATACGAGGTGCGCTGCAGCGCCACTTCGGAGTGCGCCTGGCATTCCAGAACTGCCACCGGGTAGCGGTGTTCCCGCTGGACCCCTCGGTGGACGACCGGCTGGCCAAGTTCACTTCGATCCGTGGTCAGCTGCTCAACCAGTCGCCGGAGCTGCGCGACTGTTAGCAGGACCGCACCGCCGTGTGACCGGTATCCTGCTGCCGCTCCGGTGCCAACGGAGCGGCAGCCCTGGTCCCCGGTTCCGCCAGGCTCCCCGGCTTCCCGGCCCCGCCGGTCGTCTCAGCCGAGCCTGGGCACGACCTCGGCGCCGATCCGGCGGATGTTCTCCTCGGTCGCGGCGAGGTCCCCCGACCCTTCCGTCAGCAGGGCGAACCGCGTGATGCCCGTACGCTCCGACGTGGCCGCCAGCCGGTCCGCCGCCAGCTCCGGGGTGCCCACGGGGTGCAGGTCGCACAGGAGCTCCGTGTACGCCACCGGGTCCCGCATCGCGCGCCTCCGCCCGTCCACGGTCACATGGGCGTCCAGACCCTGCTTGAACCAGCCCGGCATCGCCTTCAGCAGCGTCTCCCGGGCGTCCGCCGTCCGGTCCGCCAGCTGGCACACCCCGGCCGATACGTGGCCCGCCTCCGGCGAGTGGCCCGCGGCCCGCGCCGTACGCCGCCACAGCGCGACCATCTCCGCCTTGTCCTCGTCACCGCAGTGCATGCCGAGCAGCATCGGCAGCCCGCGCTCGGCGGCGAGGCGGACCGACGCGGGGGAGGTGCAGGCGACGATCACTTCAGGCCCCGTCCCGTCCCCGTCCAGCGCCTCCGAGGGACGCGGTACGACGGCCACCTCGCGGAAGCCGTACCGCTCGCCGACCGCTCCCGGTCCGGCCGGTCCGGCCGTGCCCACGCGCGGTTCCGTCAGCCAGCGGCGCAGCAGGTCCAGGTCCTGCGGGAAGCGGTTCTCGTACGCGTCGAGCCCGCCGCCGAACACTTCCAGGTCCACCCAGGGACCGCCGCGGCCCACCCCCAAGGTGAACCGCCCGTCCGAGGTCAGGTGCAGCAGGGCCGCCTGTTCGCCCAGGGCCACGGGGTGCGTGCTCGGCAGCACGCTCACCGCGGTGCCCACCCGCAGCCGCCGGGTGCGGCCCAGCATCAGGGCCGCGAGGGTCACGGCCGACGGGCAGACCCCGTACGGCACGAAGTGGTGCTCGGCGACCCAGACCGAGTCGAGCCCGGCCTCCTCGGCCACCTCCGCGGTCCGCACCGACCGGTGCAGAACCTCTCCCTGTCCCTGGCCCGGGAACTGGGCTGCCAGTACAAACGCTCCTACGCGCATCGCCTTTAGCCTCCTCGCGGCTGACGCGGCCTCCCCAGGCGGACCGGTTCCTCACTCGGTATCAACGTCTTACCGGCAACAACGTCTGACACGTGCCAAAGGCACGGCCTGGGGGCAAAGTTATTGGGATTGTCAGGCCAGTCACGCGCTTTTCGGATGGTCGGCCGGATGGCCGGCCGGATGGTCGTCCTTCAGCCACCCTGCGGGTACCCCGTCTCGCTGCGCGTAGTCTGAGAGAAAGTCACTGCCGTCCGCCCATCCGTGAGGTATACGTGTCACCGCGCCACAACCGCCCCAGGGGCGGCGAGAATCCAGCCGATCGTTCGGACCAGGGCTCGGGCCCGGGGAATCTGGACCGGTACGGACTGGAGCGCACGGAGGAGTACCAGGGCGAGGAGTGGAAGGTCCGGCACGTCGCGGGCGCGAGCGCGGCGGGCAAGCGCTACCGCTGCCCCGGCTGCGACCAGGAGATCCCCTCCGGCACCCCGCACCTGGTGGCCTGGCCGGAGTACGGCGGGGTCGACGACCGCCGGCACTGGCACAAGGCCTGCTGGAACGCGAAGGACCGCCGCACCTCCAAGGTGCAGCGGTCCCGCAACGCGCCGAAGTACTGAGACCCGGGGTCCGGCAGGATCCGGAAGAGACGGCCTACACGTCCCGGCGGCCGACCACCACGTACGAGGCGGCGACCGCGCAGCCCGTCACCACCAGGATCAGCACCATGTGACCCGCGCTGCCCGGCAGCGGCGAGCCGCCGAAGGCGGGACTGCCACCGCTGTTCGGCAGGCCGAACAGCTCGATCAGCGCCGTGGGCACGTTGTACTGCAGGAGGGCACGGCCGATCGGGGCCAGGGCGTCCCAGATGCCCAGCACGGCGCCTATCACCGGCGGCAGCGTGACGAGGCCGAGCATCACGGCGATCGCCCCGGCGGAATGCCGCACGAGCGTCCCGACCGACAGAGCCAGCACGCCGAGCAGGGTGACGTAGAAACTGCCCAGCAGCATGGAGACCCACTCGCTGCCCGAGTGCACCCCGGAACCGGGACCGCCGCGCAGCATCGACGCGGACAGCCCGACCAGCGAGACCGATCCGGCGATGGTGAGGAACGCGGTGATGCCGAAGACCAGGTACTTGGCGGTGAGCACCCGGTACCGGTCGGGGGCCGCCGTGAAGGTGGTGCGGATCAGGCCCGTGCCGTATTCGGAGGTGACCGTGAGCACCCCGAGCACCATCACCGGCAGCTGGCCGACCAGCAGGCCGAAGACGGCGGGCGTCGGGAACGGCATCTGCTCGTAGTCCACGGACGTGGTCTGCAGGATGACCGCGGCGCCGATGCCGACCACGAGCAGCACCAGGGACCCGAGCGTCCACATCGTGGAGCGCACCGAGGTCAGCTTCGTCCACTCCGAGGCCAGCGCGTGGCCCAGGTGCGGCTGGGGGTTCGGCAGCGGCGAGCTGTATCCCTCCGGCTGCCGCTGGTCCCCCTGGGCCGTGGTCGTCGGGGCTGTCATCGGGAGTCCTCGGGGGTGGGTACGGGCGCGTGGGGCGGGGAGGGTACGGGTTCGGGCGCGGCCGAGGCCAGCTCGCCCGGGGTGCCGGGCATCAGGAACGGCCTGCCGTCCGCCCCGGGCGGCGGCGGCGCGAAGAAGCCCGCCTGCGGGACCGCGAGGGCCGCGGCGGCGTCCTCCTCCCACTCGGGGACGCTGAGCGGCTCGGGCTCCCACAGCTCGGCGCGGGGGTCCTCGGTGGAGGTGTACTCGACGGAGGACTGGGTCATCCGCATGTACGCCTCCTCCAGCGAGGCCCGGTGCGGGGACAGCTCCCACAGCCGTACGCCCGACTCGTGCGCGAGATCCGAGATCCGGGGCAGTTCCAGCCCGGTCACCCGCAGCGCCCCGTCGGGCTCCTTGAGTACCCGGCCGCCCGCCTTGGTCAGGACGGAGCCCAGGGTGTCCCAGCCGCGCGGGTCGGTGTCGGCGGTGCGGACCCGTGCGAATCCGGCCGAGTTGTGCGTGATGAAGTCCTGGGTGCTCATGTCGGCGAGCAGCCGGCCCCGGCCGATCACGATCAGGTGGTCGGCGGTGAGCGCCATCTCGCTCATGAGGTGCGAGGAGACGAAGACGGTGCGGCCCTCGGCGGCGAGCCGGCGCATCAGGTTTCGGACCCAGAGGATGCCCTCGGGGTCGAGGCCGTTGACCGGCTCGTCGAAGAGCAGCACTTCCGGGTCGCCGAGCAGGGCGGTCGCGATGCCGAGCCGCTGGCCCATGCCGAGCGAGAAGCCCTTCGTGCGCTGGCGGGCGACGTCCTGGAGGCCCACGACGCCCAGGACCTCGTCGACCCGCTTCTCGGGGATACCGGAGAGCTGCGCGGTGGCCAGCAGGTGGGTGCGGGCCCGGCGGCCGCCGTGCATGGCCTTGGCGTCGAGGAGGGCGCCGACGTGCCGCTGGGCGTTGGGCAGCTCGCGGAAGGGCAGGCCGTTGATCGTGACCCGGCCGGAGGTGGGGCGGTCCAGGCCCAGCACCATGCGCATGGTGGTGGACTTCCCGGAGCCGTTGGGCCCCAGGAATCCCGTCACGTGACCGGGCCTGACCTGGAAGGACAGGTCGTCGACGGCGGTCTTCGCGCCGAAGCGCTTGGTCAGGCCGACAGCCTCGATCATTGCTCTGCCCCTTGCCAGGCGGGGACGAAGTTCGCCCTGTAAGGGTTAAGAGGATATCCAGTCTCCTACGGTTCCACCCCGTCCCCGACCCTGACCTGCCCCTGAGACCGACCCGGGGATCTCCCGTAGTGCCTCAGGCGTCCCTCTTCTTGAGGACGAGGTAGCCGCCGATCACCGCGGCGGCCACCCACAGGACCATGATCCCGAGTCCGCCCCAGGGCCCGTAGGGAGTCGCGGGGCTGCCCATCGATTCCGGCACGATCTGCATGATCTTGGAACCCGCCTTGTCGGGCAGGTACTGGCCGTATTTCCGGGTCGCCTCGAAGCTGCTGAGGAGGTTCGAGACGATCAGGAAGAAGGGGACCAGCACGCTGATCGAGGCGACCGAGCTGCGCAGCATCGCGGCCACGCCCATGGAGAACAGGGCGAGGAGCGCCATGTACAGGCCGGCGCCGACCACCGCGCGCAGGACGTGTTCCTTGCCGATGCCGGTGGCGCGGTCACCGAGGATCGCCTGGACGAGGAAGAACGAGACGAAGCTGGTCAGCAGTCCGACCAGCAGCGCCAGCACCGTGGCGACGGTGAGCTTGCCCAGCAGGAAGCTGCCCCGCCGGGGGACGGCGGCCAGCGAGGTGCGGATCATGCCCGAGCTGTACTCGGTGCTGACGACGAGCACACCGAAGACGATCATCGCCAGCTGGCCGAACTGCATCCCGGTGAAGCTCAGCAGGGCGGGGTCGAAGGTCGCCTTCTCCTCCGGCTTCATGCTGTCGAAGCTCGAGTTGATCAGGGCGCTGATGCCGGAGCTGAACCCGACGGTGGCGAGGAAGGCGACGGCGAGGGTCCAGCTCGTGGAGGCGACCGTACGGATCTTGGTCCACTCGGACTGGAGGACGGGGGCGAGAGCCATGATCACGCACCGCCCTTGCGCTTCGCAGCGGAGTCGCGACCGGTTTCGAAGCCTGCGCCCCACGCGGGTACGTCGGCCGGCCGGGCCGGGTTGTCGGCGGCCATGCCGGGTGGCGGCGCTCCCTGGGTCCCGTACCCCGGGGTCCCCGGCGCGTGGGCGTGGTACTCGACGGAGTCCGCCGTCATCCGCATGAACGCTTCTTCCAGTGAAGCCCGCTGCGGGCTGAGTTCGTGGAGCACGATCTGGTGCTGGGCCGCCAGCTCGCCGAGCCGCTCGGCCCCCACGCCGTCGATCTCCAGCGTGCCGGTGGCCGGGACGCTGATGGCGTCGATCCCGGCCTCGTGCAGCACGTCCTTCAGCCGTTCCTGCTGGGGAGAGCGCATGCGGACGTAACTGCGGGAGTTCTGCTGGATGAAATCGGCCATCGACAGGTCGGCGAGCAGCTTTCCCTGTCCGATGACGACCAAATGCTCCGCGGTCAGAGCCATTTCGCTCATCAGATGGGAGGAAACGAAGATCGTCCTTCCCTCGGCCGCGAGCCCCTTCATAAGATTGCGGATCCAGAGAATTCCCTCCGGGTCCAGACCATTGACGGGTTCGTCGAACATCAGGATCTCCGGGTCTCCGAGCAGTGCGGAGGCGATCCCGAGTCGCTGGCCCATCCCCAGCGAAAATCCTTTCGACTTCTTCTTCGCCACGGCCGTCAGGCCGACGAGGTCCAGCACCTCGGACACCCGGGCGCGCGGGATCCGGTTCGACTGGGCAAGGCAGAGCAGGTTGTTGTACGCGCTGCGGCCGCCGTTCATCGCCTTCGCGTCCAGCAGTGCCCCGATGTACTTCAGTGGCTCCGGCAGGTCCCGGTAGTGCTTCCCGTCGATCCGGACCGTACCGCTGGTCGGGTTGTCGAGGTCGAGCATCATGCGCATGGTCGTGGACTTCCCCGCCCCGTTGGGGCCGAGGAAGCCGGTCACCACCCCCGGTCTGACCTGGAAGCTGAGGTTGTCCACGGCGGTCTTGGCGCCGAATCGTTTGGTAAGGCCCTCAAGCTCGATCATTGGGCCACGCTAGAACGCCCGAGGGCCCTGCGCCACCTCTTGGAGGTGTCACAGGGCCCTCGGGCGCGAGTCGAACGTGAGACGACTAGCGGCTCTGCTGCGCCGGGACGCCGCGGGTGACCGGCTCGTCGTCGATCGGGGAGGCGGCGGCCGCGACGGCGGCACCCGTCAGCGTCGCCAGCATCTCGCGGACGTTGGTGAGCTGAGCGTTGATCGAGTCGCGGCGGTTGGTGAGCGCCGCCAGCTCGCGCTCGGACTCGCTGCGGATCCGGTCGGCCTTGGCGTTGGCGTCGGCCACGATGTCCTCGGCCTGGCGCTGCGCGGTCTCCACGGTCTGGCGGGCGCGGCGCTCGGCGTCCGTACGGAGCTTCTCGGCCTCCAGGCGCAGCTGCTCCGCGCGGTGCTCGATCTCCGCGAGGCGCTTCTCGGCCTTGGCCTGACGGCCGGCCAGGTCGCGCTCCGACTGCTCGCGGCGCTTGGCCAGGTTGGTCTCGAAGTCCGCGGCGGCCTGGGCGGCCTTGGCGCGGGTCTCCTCGAAGAGCGCGTCGGCCTCCTCGCGCTTGGAGGCCGCGTCCTTCTGGGCCTCGGCGCGCAGGGTGGAGGCGTCGCCCTTGGCCTTCTCGACGATCCGGACGCCCTCGTCCTCGGCCGTCGACTTCCGGTCGGCTGCGAACGACTCGGCGTCGTTGCGCACCTGCTGGGCGGCCGACTCGGCCAGCTCACGGTGCTGCTCGGCGGCGCGACGGGCCTCCTCACGCAGGTCCTTCGCCTCCTCCTCGGCCAGGCGCAGGATCTTCTCGACCCGGGCACCGAGGCCGGCGTACGACGGCTCGGCGTCGTTCACCTGGGCCTGGGCGTTCTGCGTCTCGAGGTGCAGCTCCTCGATCCGCTTTTCCAGAGAGTTGATACGTCCAAGGGCGCTGTCACGGTCGGAGACCAGCTTGGTGATGCGGTCGTCCACCTGACCGCGATCGTAACCACGCCGCACGAGCTCGAAGCCGAAGGGGGAGGAAGTGTCGCTCATGGGGTTCCTGTCGAATGAGACGATGAGGTGCTACGTGAGGAGATGGATGTTAAGGGGAATCCTAGGCGCCAGGACGGCGTGTCATCGAGTCAATCCGCGTTTGATCTGGACAATGACACCCCTTTTGAGTGGCAAGGCGACAGAATGCTTGTCACTCGTTCGCCTGAACTTCTATCAGGAGCACGCATTCACGTGTACTGACTAGCCGTCTGACGTCTTGCCACCCGAACGAGTGGAACCCGCTGCCGCGCCGGCCTTCACGCCCCCCGCGCCCTGGCCGCCGACCCCGGGCTTCGCGCCAACCGAAGGCGCCTCGAATGATTCCAACGCCTCAAGAACGTCCTGGACACGGGAGATCTCCGCCTGAATGTCCTCGCGCCTGCGCACCAGGACCTCCAGCTCGCGCCGGCCCTCCTCGACGAGCCGCTCGGCCTCGGCCTTCGCCTCCGCGAGCCGGCCCTCGGCCTCCCGCACCAGCTCCGCCTTCTTCTGCTCGGCCTCCTTGAGCAGCGCCTCCGCCTTGCGCACCGCGGCGATGCGGACCTTGCCCGCCTCGCTGCTCGCGTCCGACACCAGCGCCTTGGCCTTCGACTCGGCCTCGACGCTCTGCTCGGTCGCCGCCCGCACCAGCTTGTCCACGCGCTCGCCGGCCGACTTCATCTGCTCGGCCGACTCCCGGCGGGCCCGCTCGTGCAGCTCCTCGACCTCGCCCTCGACGCGGCCCCGCAGCTCCTCCGCCCGCTCCCTTATGGCCGACGCGTCCGTACGCGCCCCGACCAGCAGCTCGTCGGCGTCCGTACGGGCCTTCTCCACCAGGGAGTTGCCGTCCACCGTCGCCTCGGAGGTGATCCGCGCGGCCTCCTTGCGCGCCGCGTCGACCATCGCGTCGGCCTGCTCCTCGGCCGCCGTCGTCGCGGCCAGGGCCTGCTTCTGCGCGTCCCCGGTCAGCTTCTCGGCCTCCGAAGAGGCCTCCGTGATCAGCCGGTCCACCTGCTTCGCAGCCTCGCTGCGGCGCTTGTTGGCCTCCTCGCGGGCCTCGTCCAGCAGCCGCTCCGACTCCGAACGCGCCTCGCCGCGCACCCGCTCGGCGTCGGTCGCGGCCTCCGCCTTGACCCGCTCCGCCTCGGACCGGGTACGGGTCGCGTGCTCCTGCGCCGAAGACAGCGACTCCGAGGCCTCCGCACGCAGCCGCTCCGCCTCGTTGGAGGCCTCGCCGACCGTGCGCTCGTTGTCCTTGCGGGTCTGCTCGGTGAGCCGGTCCGCCTCCGCGACCGCCTCGGCGACCAGGTGGTCGGCCTGCTCGGCGGCCTCGGTACGGAGCCTGCCCGCCTCGGCGCGCGCCTCGTCGAGGGTCTGCTCGGACTCCCGCTCGGCGCCCGCCAGGGTCTCGTTCGCCGCGACCGTGACCCGGTCGGCCTCCGCGGTGGCCTCGCCGATGATCCGGCCGCCGTCCGCACGGGCGTCGTCCAGGGTGCGCGCCGCCTCGGCCAGCAGCCGGTCGGCCTCGGCCCGCGCCTCGCCGACCGTGGCCTCGTTCGCCACGCGCGTCTCGTCGACCAGCCGGTCGCCCTCGGTGCGGGCGTCGACCAGGACCCGGGCCGCGTCCCGCTCGGCGCTCGCCAGGGTCTGCGCCGCCTGGTCCGTGAGCCGGCCCGCTTCGGCGCGGGCCCCGTCCAGGGCGTCCGAAGCCTCGGCGCGCAGCGCCTTGGCGGCGGCCTCGGCCTCGGAGATCGTGGCCGCGTTCGCCGCGCGGGTCTCCTGGGTGAGCTTCTCGGCCTCAGAAGAGGCCTCGGTGATGAGCCGGTCCGCCTGCTCGGCGGCGTCCGTACGCAGCCGGTTGGCCTCGGCGCGGGCTTCGTCCAACGTGCCCGCGGCCTCGGCGCGGGTGTCCTCCGCCGTCGAGAGCGCCGCCTCGGTGAGCCGGTCGGCCTCGGCCTGCGCCTCGCCGACCGTGACCGCGCCCGCGGCCTGGGCCTCGGCCGTCAGCCGCTCGGCCTCCGCCGTCGCCTCGGCGACGATCCGGCCGCCCTCGGCGCGCGAGGACTCCAGGGACTCCGCCGCCTCGCCGCGGATCCGGTTCGCGTCGTCCCGGGCGTCCGCCTTGGTACGGGCGGCATCGCGCTCGGACGCGGCCAGCGCGTCCGTGGCCTCCGTACGCACCCGCTGGGCGTACTCCGCGGTGTCAGTGCGCAACTGCTCGGCCTCGGCGATCGCGTCGCCCACGGTCCGCTCGGCCAGCGCCTTCGCCGCGTCCGTCTCGGTCCGCGCCTCGCTGCGGATCCGGTTCGCGTCCTCGGTGGCCCGCTCCCGCTCCGCGTACGCGTCGCCGCGGACCCGGTCGGCCTCCTCGCCGGCCTCCGTCCTCGTACGCTCCGCCGCGTGCTCGGCCGCGCTGCGCAGCCCCGCGATCTCCTCCTCGGCCTGCTCGTGCAGCCCGGCCACGGAGTCGCGCACCTGCTGCGCGGTGGCCTCGGCCGCCGCGACCACCTCGGACGCGCGCCGCTCGGCCTCCTCGGTGAGCCAGACCGCCTCGGCCTGGGCCTCCTCGGAACGCTTGCGGGCCTGGGCGAGGAGCTCCTCGCTCTCCTCCCGTGCCTGCGCCCGCTCGCTCTCGGCGTCGGTGCGCGCCGAAGCCAGGGTCTCCTCGGACTCCCGGCGACGCCGCGCGGCCTCCTCCTGGGCGGCCGAAAGGGCCTCGGCGGCTTCCTGCGCGACCCGCTCGGCGGCGGCCTTGGCCTCCGCGCGCAGCCGGTCGGCGGTCTCCTGAGCCTCGGAGCGCAGCCGCTCCGCCTCGGCCTCGGCCTCGCCGGTCAGCCGCACCGCGGCCTGCTCGGCCTCGGCGCGGACCCGGCCGGCGTCTTCCGCCGCGTCGGTGCGCAGCTGGTCGGCCTCCGCCTCCGACTGCGTCTGCAGGGTGCGGATCCGCTCGGCGGCCTCCGCGCGCAGCCGGTCGCTCTCCTCGGTGGTCTCCTTGCGGATGTTCTCCGCGGCCGCGCGGGCGTCGCGCAGGGTCTGCTCGGCCGTCGAGAGCCGCCCCTCGGCGTCCGCGTGGAGCCGTACGAGCTCCTCGTCGGCCTCCGCCCGCTTCGCGGACAGCGCCTGCTCGGTCTCCTCGCGCCGCACGGCAGCCGCGGCGTCCGCCTCGGCCCGTACCGCCTCGGCCTGCTCCTCGGCCTCCGCGCGCAGCCGCTCGGCCTCGGCGCGGGTGCGGTCCAGGGTCTCCTCGGCCTGCTTGCGCAGGGTGGTGGCCCGTTCCACGGCCTCGCCGCGGACCCGCTCGCTCTCGGTGGTGGCGCTCGCGCGCACCTCGTCGGCGTCCGCCCGGGACTTGCCCAGCAGTTCCTCGGCGGTGCGGGCCGCCTCCTCGATCTGCTGGATCGCCTCGCGGCGGGCCTCGCCGCGGATCCGCTCGCCCTCGGCGACGGCCTCCGCGCGCAGCTGCTCGGCCTCGCCGCGCAGCCGGCGGGCCTCCTCCTGGAGCTCGACCGTGCGGGCCCGGTACTCCTCGGTGTCGTCCTTGGCCGCGCCCTTGAGCTCGTCGGCCGTGGTCGCGGCCTGGGTGCGCAGCCGCTCGGCCTCCGCCTCGGCCTCGCCGCGGATCCGCTCGGCCTCCTCGGACGCAGCCCGGGTGGTGGCGCGGGCGTCCTCCGAAGCCTTGTTCAGGACCTCCTCGGCGGTGCGGGCCGCCTTGGCCAGCTGGGCCGCCGCGTCCTCGGCGGCCGCGGTACGGGCCTGCTCGCCGGCCTCGGCGCGCAGCCGGTCGGTCTCCGCGCGGGCGTCGGCGAGCGCCTGCTCGGCCTCGGCCTTGAGGGTCTCGGCCTCCTTGTTGGCCTCGCCGACCAGGCGGGCCACCTGCTCCTTGGCCGTACGGGTGCGCTGCTCGTTGACGGATTCCGCGGAGGCCAGCTGGCGTGCGGCGCTCTCCTTGGCGTCGGCCAGCAGCTTCTCCGCGGCGGCGCGTGCCTCCCGTAGGGCCCCGTCGGCCTCCTGGGCGCGCTGTTCGGCGACCCGGCCCAGGTCCATCGTCTGCTGGCGGGTCTGCTCGGCTTCGGCGGTGGTGGTCGAGCGCAGCCGCTCCGCGTGCTCGGTGGCCTCCTGGGCCTGCGAGGAGGCGGCGGTCAGCAGCCGCTCGGCCTCCTTGCGGGCGCGCAGCAGCGTCGACTCGGCCTCGGCGCGCGAGGCTTCGTTGTCGGCGGCGAGCCGGCGGGTGGCCTCGGAGGCGACCCGGGCGGCCTCGGCGCGCGCGGCGGCCAGGGTCTGCTCGGCCTCGGCGCGGGACTCGTCCATGAGCCGGCGGGCCTGCGACTCGGTCCGGGCGCGCAACTGCTCGGCCCAGGCCACGTTCTCGTTGACGTGGGCTTCGACGGTCTGGCGGCGCTCGCCCAGCTCCTGGTCCAGGCGCTGGCGGCGGTTGACGGCCTCGGCGTGCAGCTCGGCCTGGAGGCGTGCCTGGTGTTCGGCGTGCTCCTGCAGGATGCGCTGGGTCTGCGCCCGCACGTCGCGCAGTTCGCGCTCGGCGTCGGAGCGCATCTGGTCGGCCTGGATCTGGGCATTGCGGAGCAGCTGCTCCGCCTGGTAGCCCATGTCCGCGCCGTCGTACGCGGGGCGGGACGCCAGATTCCGGCGTACCTCATGGAGCTTGGCGCGCAGCACCTCGACCTGGTAGCCCAGGTCCTCGGCGTGCTGGAAGGCCTTCCCGCGCTCCTTCTTCAGCCGCTCCATCTCGGCTTCGAAGCGCGAGAGATGGTCGGCCTCGGCCTGATGGCTCTCCTGGCTTTCGTAGCCCCGCACAGCGCGGTCCCATCCGTCCCCTGGTCGCAAGCTCACTCCCAAATGAGCATCGTCCGCCCGCTGAACGACGCCCCCGGGGAATGGTGTCAGATACCGGGTCAGGCACTACAGGCCCCGACCCCGTCCGCACCGAACCCCGGCCGAGCCAAACGCCACTCTACCGGCCGGGGAAACGGGGCATCAGTGCTCAGGGTTGCTCGTGACCAGTTCGGTCAGGACGCCGTGGCAGTCCTTGGGGTGGAGGAAGGTGATCTGGGAGCCCATCGACCCCGTGCGGGGCTGGTCGTAGAGGACGCGGACGCCCTTGCCGCGGATGGCTTCGGAGTCCGTCAGGACGTCCGCGGTGCCGAAGGCGATGTGGTGGACGCCCTCGCCGTTCTTGGCGAGCCACTTGCCGACCGCGGAGTCCTCGCGGGTGGGTTCCAGGAGCTGGAGGTAGGAGGCTCCGCCGTCGTCCGTGGCGTTGATCTTGAGCATGGCCTCGCGGACGCCCTGCTCCTCGTTGACCTCGGAGTGGAACACCTCGAACCCGTAGGTGGCACGGTAGAACTCAACCGTCTTGTCCAGGTCGAAGCAGGCGATCCCGATGTGGTCGATTCTTGTCAGCATGGAGACAGTGCAGCGCTACGAGCGGTGGTTACGCAACGTGCGCGCGATCACACTGACGGGCCGATGACGCCACGGGTACCGCTCAGTACATTCGGGTAAACCCTCGTTCACTCCTCATCTTCAAGGGGCTGTGCTCCATGTCCGGAACGAACAACACCACGTCAGTGATCGTCGCCGGGGCCCGCACGCCCATGGGACGGCTGCTCGGTTCGCTGAAGTCCTTCTCGGGTGCCGACCTCGGCGGCTTCGCCATCAAGTCCGCGCTGGAGCGGGCCGGGATCTCCGGCGACCAGGTCCAGTACGTGATCATGGGTCAGGTGCTCCAGGCCGGAGCGGGCCAGATCCCCGCCCGGCAGGCGGCCGTCAAGGCCGGAATCCCGATGAACGTGCCCGCGCTCACCATCAACAAGGTGTGCCTGTCGGGCCTCGACGCCATCGCCCTGGCCGACCAGCTCATCCGTGCCGGTGAGTTCGACATCGTGGTCGCGGGCGGCCAGGAGTCCATGACCAACGCCCCGCACCTGCTGCCGAAGTCCCGCGAGGGCTTCAAGTACGGCGCCATCGAGATGCTCGACGCGATGGCCTACGACGGCCTCACCGACGCCTTCGAGGGCATCCCGATGGGCCTGTCCACCGAGACGCACAACACCCGTCTGGGCATCGAGCGCGCCCCGCAGGACGAGTTCGCGGCCGCCTCCCACCAGCGGGCCGCCGCCGCGCAGAAGAACGGCGTCTTCGAGGCCGAGATCACCCCGGTCGAGATCCCGCAGCGCAAGGGCGACCCGGTCGTCTTCTCGGTGGACGAGGGCATCCGCCCGGAGACCACCGTGGAGTCCCTCGGCAAGCTGCGCCCGGCCTTCACCAAGGACGGCACCATCACCGCGGGCACCTCTTCGCAGATCAGCGACGGCGCCGCCGCCGTGGTCGTGATGAGCAAGGCCAAGGCGCAGGAGCTGGGCCTGGAGTGGCTCGCCGAGATCGGCGCCCACGGAAACGTGGCCGGTCCGGACAACTCGCTCCAGTCGCAGCCGTCCAACGCGATCCTGCACGCCCTGAAGAAGGAGGGCCTGGGCGTCGAGGACCTGGACCTCATCGAGATCAACGAGGCCTTCGCGGCGGTCGCCGTGCAGTCAATGAAGGACCTCGGGGTGACCCCGGAAAAGGTGAACGTCAACGGCGGCGCCATCGCCCTGGGACACCCGATCGGCATGTCCGGCGCCCGCGTGGTGCTGCACCTGGCGCTGGAGCTCAAGCGTCGCGGCGGCGGGGTCGGCGCGGCCGCGCTGTGCGGTGGCGGCGGGCAGGGCGACGCCCTGATCGTCCGCGTCGCCCCGTAGCCGCGGCCGTAGCCGCAGCACCCGTACCCGTACGAGAACCGAGGAGTGCAGCACCCATGACGGCGGCGGACGTCCCCCAGCTGGTGGCCCAGGCACGCGAGGGCCGGCCCAGAGCCGTGGCCCGGCTGATCTCGCTGGTCGAAGGGGCGTCCCCGCAGCTGCGGGAGGTGATGGCGGCGCTGGCGCCGCTCACCGGCAACGCGTACGTGGTGGGTCTGACGGGGTCTCCGGGCGTCGGCAAGTCCACGACGACCTCGGCGCTGGTCACCGCGTACCGCCAGGCCGGCAAGCGGGTCGGCGTCCTCGCCGTCGACCCGTCCTCGCCGTTCTCCGGCGGTGCGCTGCTCGGCGACCGGGTGCGGATGTCGGACCACGCCTCCGACCCGGGGGTCTACATCCGGTCCATGGCCACCCGGGGCCACCTGGGCGGTCTGGCCTGGGCGGCCCCGCAGGCGATCCGGGTGCTGGACGCGGCCGGCTGCGAGGTGATCCTGGTCGAGACGGTCGGGGTCGGGCAGTCGGAGGTGGAGATCGCGGCGCAGGCCGACACCTCGGTGGTGCTGCTGGCCCCCGGGATGGGCGACGGGATCCAGGCCGCGAAGGCGGGGATCCTGGAGATCGGCGACGTCTACGTGGTGAACAAGGCCGACCGGGACGGAGCGGACGCCACCGCCCGGGAGCTGAACCACATGCTGGGCCTGGGGGAGTCCCGGTCCAAGGGCGACTGGCGGCCGCCCATCGTCAAGACCGTCGCTGCCCGGTCCACCGGCATCGACGAGCTGGTCGAGGCCCTGGAGAAGCACCGGGCCTGGATGGACGAGCGCGGGGTGCTGGCGGAGCGCCGTACGGCGCGGGCGGCGCGCGAGGTCGAGACCATCGCGATCACCGCGCTACGGGCGCGCCTGGCCGATCTGCACGGCAACGCCCGGCTCGACGACCTGGCGGCGCGGGTGGCCGCGGGCGGGCTGGACCCGTACGCGGCGGCGGACGCACTGCTGGCGTCCTTGACGGAACCGGATGCGGAGCCGACGGGCCGGTCATAGACTGGCGAACGCCCGGAATGCCCCGACGCAGGGAGGTTTCATGGCCAAGCGCGGCAACAAGAAGCGAGCCCGCAAGAAGAAGAAGGCGAACCACGGCAAGCGTCCCAACGCCTGACCGTCCCGCCGGAGAACTGACCACACGCCGAAGCCGCACCCCGTCCACGGGGTGCGGCTTCGGCATGTCCTGCCTGGGGCTCTGCCGCCCTGGGCCGCTCTAGTTGTTCTCGTCGCTGTTGTCGCTGTTGTTGCCGTAGTCGTTGTTCGAGTCGGAGTTGGACGTGGTGACCTTGCCCGACGTGGGGTCGACGTGCACGTTCGTGGTGCGGCCGCCGTTCTTGATCTCCACGCCCCAGTAGCGGCTGTTGCCGTTGCCGTTGCCGTTGTCGGAGTTGTCGTCGTTCTCCCAGTTCACCGACCAGACCGTCCCCGGATGGGCGACGAGGGCCGCCTTCATGGCCTGCTGGGCGTTGTACTTCGCGGCGAGCAGGGTGGTGTATTCGTCGCCGTTGTCGTTGTTCTGCTCGGTGTTCCCGACCGTGGCCGAGCCGGTGGCCCCGTCGACGATCACCTCGGCGTAGCCGCCGTTCTTGCCGATGACGTTGACGTGCCAGATGGAGCCGTCCTTGTCGAGGGACTCCACGGTTCCGGGGTACTTCTGCAGGGCCGCCGAGGCGGCCCCGCCGGCGTCGACCCCTGCGCGCTGGAGCGCGGCGGAGACGGCGGGGGCGGTTCTGGCCGCGTCGGTGGTGGCGGTGGATGCGGCGGCGGCCGCCACCGGGCCCCCGACCAGCAGGACCACGGCCGCGGCCGACGAGACGTACAGCGTGCGGTTGTGCGTGCGCTTCATGGCTTGGACCTCCTCAGGCCGGCCAGAGCGCTTACGGTTGCTCGGCGAGCGGCCGGCGAGCGAGCGTTACCACCCATTCTCCGGGCCGCCGCCGAGGACCGCGCGTTCGCCAGGTCAGCCCGGTCAGGCCTTGCCGCGATCGGCCCGCAGGTGCTCGGCGACCGGCCCCAGGGACGCGCGTAGAGCCGCGAGGGCGTCCGGCGGGAGCAGGTCGATGAAGTGCCGGCGGACGGACGCCACGTGGTGCGGGGCGACCTTGCGCATGGTCTCCATGCCCTCCGGGGTGAGGACGGCGTACAGCCCTCGACGGTCGGACTCGCAGTTCATGCGGCGGACCAGGCCCGCCGATTCCATGCGGGTGATCTGGTGGGAGAGCCTGCTCTTGGACTGGAGGGTCGACGTCGCGAGGTCGCTCATCCGCATCCGGTGGTCTTCGGATTCCGAGAGGTTCACGAGGATCTCGTAGTCGTTGTTGGTGAGCCCGAAGGGCTGGAGATCCTTTTCCAGCTGGTGCATCAGCAGCTTGTTGACGTCCAGGTGGGTGCGCCAGGCGCACTGCTCGGCATCGTTCAGCCACTGCGTGGCCGTCCCGGTCTCGATGGTCTCCATGAAAGAACTCTACCTAAGAAGTTGAATTGCGTACAAAGATGACGAGGGGTGCGGACGGGGTCACAGGCCGAGACGCCGCTGGAGATCGCCCAGCTGTCCCGGCATCCGGGGCACGCCCAGCTGCCCGAGCGGACCCTGACCGGCTCCCGGCACCCCCTGCTGGTTGCCCGAGGCCGCCCCCGCGCCCACGGCGCCGATCGCCTGCTCGGCCATCAGCAGCTC
Source organism: Streptomyces sp. NBC_00503 (assembly GCF_036346895.1). NCBI lineage: Bacteria > Bacillati > Actinomycetota > Actinomycetes > Kitasatosporales > Streptomycetaceae > Streptomyces > Streptomyces sp. NBC_00503. The sequence continues at coordinate 5,498,114 of NZ_CP107855.1, forward strand.
CGAGGACTGCATGAGCACCGTCCCGGCCCCGACGAACTCGAACTGGTGCTCCTCGCCCGAGGAGCCCCCGATGCCCGTCAGCGAGCGCAGGCCGCCGATCACGCCCGACATGTACCCGTGGTCGTAGTGGTGACAGGGGGAGGGACAGTCCGCCCACCCCACCAGCGCCTGCGGGTCCACGCGCAGCGGCGGCTCCATGAACACCACCGGTCCGTTGGACGCCGCCACGAACTTCCCGGTTCCGATCAGGGTGAGAAAACCCGGGACGATCGACTGCTTCAGCGCGAGCGTGGGCTGGTAGGCGAGCAGGTTGCCCGACCGGATGGTCAGGTTTCCGTTGTCCAGGTCGTACGAGTTCACGTCGAAGGCCCGGTCGGCGAGCAGCATCTTGCCCTGCCCCTCGGCCACCACCCAGTCACTGGCGTGCAGCGGAGAGTGGAAGCTGGTGCGCAGCAGCCGGTCGAAGCGGCCGTGGCCGATGCCGTTGAACTCGATGCGCCCGTAGTACGAGATCATCTTGCCCTTCTGCAGGAACCACTGGCTCCCCTTGAGCTCCACGCAGAAGGTGTAGGCGTTGACGTTGTCGTCGGACGGCAGGGTGTGCGGGTCGTAGACCGTCGGGCCACCGGGGCCGCCGGTCACAGGTCCGAAATTCACAGTTTTTCCTCCGAGGCCTGTACGTACACAGCGCCCTGGCCGGACAGCTCCAGCTGGAACGCCTCGCCCGAGCCGCGCCCGACCATGTCCCGCCAGCCCAGCGCCGTGGAGAGCTTGTTGCGGACGTCGCCGTGGTGGGCGACGTAGGCCTGCGGGTCCACATGGATCGGCCGCTGGGGGGTGATCGGGAGTTCGATGACCCCGCCGTGGGCCATCACGGCCACCGAGCCGTGGCCCTTGAGGGTGGTGGTGAACAGGCCCTGGCCCGTCACCTGGCCGCGCACCATGCCCATGACCCCGCCCTGCGAGCCCATGAACATCGTGCCCTGCTGGAGGCTGCCGTCGAAGGCCAGGAGCCGGTCCGCCTCCACGTAGAGGGTCTCGCCGGTCAGGTTGATCACCTGGACGTGGTGGCCGCCGTGGCCGAACATCACGGTGCCGCTGCCCTCGACGCTCATCAGCGGGGTCTGCTCGTTCGCCACGCGGCGCCCGATCATGCCCATCACGCCGCCCTGACCGCCGGTCAGGCTCGGGGTGAAGGAGACCTCGCCGCGGTAGGCGAGCATCGCGCCGCGCTGGCTGTACATCTTCTGCCCCGGTACGACCTGGGCCTCGACCACTTTGGAGTTGATCTCGCGGAACGGCATCAGATGTCGCCCCCGATGGTGTTGCGCTCGCTGGGCTGCACGTAGACCAGGCCCTCGCCCTCGAAACGGATCTGGAAGGCCTCGCCCGAGCCCTCGCCGATCAGGGTGCGGAAGTTGATCCCCGACTGGAAGGACTGCTGGAGGTTCCCGGTGTGCGCCACGTACGCCCCCGGGTCGACGGAGAGCGGGTACTGGGCGCTGACGCGCAGCACCACCGCGGGGCCGTCGGAGGTGATCGCCGCCTGCCCGTTGCCCTCGACGGTCGTGGTGAACAGGCCGTTGCCCGTCACCCCGCCGCGCAGGCCGGTGAAGGTGGTGCCGGTGCGCAGGCCGGCATCGGTGCACAGCAGGTTGCTGGACTCGACGTAGAGCTTCTCGCCGCGCAGATTGACCAGATTGATCTCACTCGCCCGGTCGGCGAAGAAGCAGGTGCCGTGACCCTGCACTTCCATCACGGTCATCTGCTCGCCGGTGAGCCGCCGGGTCACCATCCCGCGGAGGCCTTCGCCGCCGCCTGTCATCTTCTTGAAGGCCATCTGGCCGTCGTACGCGACCATGGCGCCGTTTTTTGCTTTGACGGCGTCCCCGGTCAGGTCGACGGCGAGCACCTTGCTGCCTTGGAGTCTGAACTGAGCCACGGGAAGACGTTATCGGCAGCGGGCGGGGCGGAACAGGGCCCGTTGGCCGATATCGGCCGGGAATGGTCGGTTCCGCCGGGATCGGCCCCCGGGGCAAGATCGCCCCGGGTGGCTGAGACACTGGGACGGACCCCCGGCCTCCACCCCGAAGGTTCCACGTGGACATCAAGACCGCCACCGCCCTGCACCGGCTGCGCCTCATCTCCGTACCCGAAGCGCTGTCGTTCCCGGCCCTGCTGATCTTCGGCTCGGTGCTGAGCCGGATCTCGGACATCGACTACCTGATGATGCCGCTCGGCATCCTCCACGGGATCCTGTTCGTCATCTACGCGGTGTTCCTGCTGGACGTCTGGATCACGGCGAAGTGGCCGCTGAAGAAGGTCGCACTGTTCTTCCTGCTGGCACTGCTGCCCTTCGGCGGGCTCTACGGCGACCGGCTGCTCAAGCGCGAGGAGTCGGCCGGCGTGCTCGCGGCCCGTGCCCGTGAGGCGGCCCGCGCATGATGATCGCCTTCTCGGTGACCCCGCTGGGCGTCGGCGAAGAGGTCGGCGAGTACGTGGCCGACGCCGTCCGCGTCGTACGGGAGTCCGGACTGCCCAACCGCACGGACGCCATGTTCACCACCATCGAGGGTGAGTGGGACGAGGTGATGGACGTGGTGAAGCGTGCGGTGGAGGCCGTGGAGGCGCGCGCGCCCCGGGTCTCCTTCATCCTCAAGGCCGACATCCGCCCCGGTGTGACCGACGGGATGACCTCCAAGATGGAAACCATCGAGCGGCACCTCGCCGAGGGCTGATCCCGCCCCCTTTCTTCTTCTTCGCGACAGCGCCCCCGGCCCAGCGGCCGGGGGCGTTTGCCGTTTCCCGGTTTTGAGCGGGCGCTCAAACTCTTCCCAGGAGGTATTGAGCGGCCGCTCAAATTCGGCTACCTTGCGGTTTGAGCGATCGCTCAAACCGCGAAAAAGGGGGGTGCCGGCCTTGGGTCTGTACGTCGAGACCGTCATCCGCACCGACATGGCGCGGCTCTGGGACCGGAGTCAGGAGCCCGACCAGCACCAGCGCTGGGACCTGCGGTTCACCTCCATCACCTACCTGCCGCGGGCGGGCGAGGACGAGCCGCAGCGCTTCCGCTACGCGACGCGCCTGCTGCCCTTCCTCTCCGTCCACGGCACCGGGATCTCCGCCGGGGAGCGCCGGCGCGCCGACGGCACCCGGGTCTCCGCCCTGCGCTTCTCCTCGCGCCACCCGCTCTCGCTGCTGGCCGAGGGCAGCGGCTACTGGCGCTACGTCCCCGACCCGGACGGCGGCCCCGGCATCCGCTTCCTGACCGGCTACGACTACCGGCCCCGCTGGGGCCGCTTCGGCGCCCTCGCCGACCGGCTGGTCTTCCGGCCGCTCATGGGCTGGGCCACCGCCTGGTCCTTCGACCGGCTGCGGCTCTGGTGCGAACGCGGAACCACCCCGGGCCGCGCCCTCGCCCGGGCCCTCGCCGAGAGCGCCGTCCGGCTCCTGGCCACCGCCACCGCCCTCGCGTACGCGCCCCTCGCGGCCGCCCTCGCCGTCGGCCTCCTCGCCCTGCTGCTCCCGCCGCTCCCCGGCACCCCCGCCGCCCGCCGCTGCCTGCGCACCCCGCCCGGCCGGGTCCCCGCCCCCGAGCCGCGCCTCCTCGCCACGCTGAGCCCCCTGAACACCCCGGAGCCGTCATGACCTCGATGTTCCGCGCCCACATGGGCGCCGCCTTCGACCGCCTGCACCCCCAGCTCCAGCGCCGCTTCTCCGTCGGCCTGGACAGCGGGGAGGCCTGCGTCGGGCGCGGCACGATGGACCGGATCTGGCACGGCGGAGCGCACGTCAAGCCGTTCCTGCGGCTCGGCGGGATGCGCAACATCCTGGTTCCGCGCGAGGGCAGGGACGTGCCCTTCGTCATAGAGAACTTCCCCTACCTCGACTCCTTCGGCCGCGAGACCGTCACCTTCGTGCGCACGTTCCAGCTGCCCGGCGGGCCCCACCGGTTCGACGCCACGATGGTCCACAGCCCCGAGCGCGGCAGCATCCTCGACTACCTGGGCACCCACCAGCACCTCGCCACCGACCTGCACCTGAGCGCCGAGCCCGACGGCTCCCTGCTCATCCGCTCCGGCGAGCACCGCTTCCGCGAAGGCCCCGTCGACGTCCGCGTCCCCGACTTCATCGGCGGCGACGCCGAGGTCCGCGAGTCCTTCGACGAGGCCACCGGCCGCTTCCGGATCCGGGTGCGGGTGGTCAACCGCCGCTTCGGCCCGCTCTTCGGGTACGAGGGCTCCTTCGCCGCCGAATACGTGGACGTCCGCGGCCGCGAGCTGCGGCCGGACCTGCGCCCCGTCCGCGAGGAGGTCCGCGCGTGAGCGCCGCCAGCGAAGCCACCCGGCACAAGCTCCTCGACGGGGCCCTGCGCACCCTGATCGAGCAGGGCATCGGCAAGACCTCGGCGCGCACCATCGCCGCCACCGCCGGGGTCAACCAGGGGCTGATCTTCTACCACTTCGGCTCCGTCGAGGAGCTCCTCTGCGCCGCCTGCGTCTTCGGCGCCGAGCAGCGGGTCGCCCGCTACCGCGAGCGGTTCGCGGAGCTCGGCTCCCTCGCCGAATTGCTCGCCTTCGCCCGGCAGATGCACACCGAGGAACGGGGCAGCGGCCATGTGGCGGTCCTCGGGCAGCTGCTGGCCGCCGGGCAGGCCCAGCCCGCCCTCGCGGCCGCCACCGCCGCCGGGCTCGGGCTGTGGGTCGCGGAGCTGGAGTCGGTGCTCACCCGGCTGCTGGCGGCCTCCCCGCTCGCCGGGTTCGCCGACCCGGCCGGGCTGGCGCGCGCCGCGGCCGCCTCCTTCGTCGGCATCGAGCTCTACGAGGGGGTCGACCCGGCGGGGGCCGGGCGGGCCCTGGACTCCCTGGAGCAGCTCGCCGCCCTGGCGCAGACCCTGGAGGAACTGGGGCCGCTGAGCCAGCGGGCCGTGCGCCACGGGCTGCGCAAGGGCGCCCGCCGCTGACGGCTCCGGCCGCACGGGTACCCGTACGGCGGTCGGGGCGTTCGGGGTCCGACGGCCGCGCGGGTACCCGTACGGCCCTGCGCGCGCCCCGGTCCTGAGAACCGCCCGCTCGGCCGAATCCAGTTCGACACGCCTAGGTCTGTCCCCTTTCGTTGGGATATCAACCTCGGTTTCGAGCACTGGAGGGACCGTGCGGCCGGAAGGCTTCGACTACGAGACCCACAGCCGTCTCGCCGGCCCGTTCGAGGAGCCGGATCCCACCGCCGCCTACCGTGTCGCCTACCGCTCGCTGCTCTCGCGCGAGGAGCCGCGGGCCCGAATACGGGCCGTCGCCCTCATGACGCTCGCCCCCCTCGCCGCCGCCGGCCTGCTCCTCTACCTCGTCTGGCCCACGCACTGGACCGTCCGCGAGGGCGGCGAGCGCTGGCTGGTGCACCTCGACTCCGTGATGCTCGGCTCCATCGCCCTGATCATGCTCTTCATGCTGGTCAACGTGGTCTCGATCGCCCACGCCACGATGGTCGCCCGCGACCCCGTACCGGTCCCCGCCGAACCGGGCACCCGGGTCGCCTTCCTCACCACCTACGTGCCCGGCAAGGAACCCCTGGCGATGGCGGCGGCCACCCTGCGCGGGGCCGTGCGCATCCGCCACGGGGGACCGCTCGACGTCTGGCTCCTCGACGAGGGCGACGATCCCGGGGCCAGGGCGCTGTGCACGGAGCTCGGCGTACGCCACTTCACCCGCAAGGGCGTGGCCGAGTGGAACACCGCGAAGGGCGCCCACCGGGCGAGGACCAAGCACGGCAACTACAACGCCTGGCTGGCCCGGCACGGCGGGGACTACGACTACTTCGCCTCCGTGGACACCGACCACGTACCGCTCCCGAACTACCTGGAGCGGATGCTCGGCTACTTCCGGGACCCCGACACCGCCTTCGTCGTCGGCCCGCAGGTCTACGGCAACTACACCGCCGCGGTCACCAAGGCCGCCGAATCCCAGCAGTACCTCTTCCACGCCCTGATCCAGCGCGCGGGCAACCGCTACGGCGCCCCCATGTTCGTCGGCACCAACAACGCCGTACGGATCAGCGCCCTGAAACAGGTCGGCGGGCTCTACGACTCCATCACCGAGGACATGGCCACAGGCTTCGAACTGCACCGCCGCCGCAACCCCGCCACCGGGCGGTTCTGGCGTTCCGTGTACACCCCCGACGTCCTGGCCGTGGGGGAGGGCCCGACCTCCTGGACCGACTTCTTCACCCAGCAGCTGCGCTGGTCGCGGGGCACCTACGAGACCCTCCTGCGGCAGTACTGGCACGGCTGCTTCCGGATGCCCCCGGGCCGCTGGCTCAACTACACGCTGATGCTCGTCTACTACCCGATGACGGCCGTCAACTGGATGCTCGGCATCCTCAGCTGCGTCCTCTTCCTGTGGTTCGGCGCCTCCGGCACCCAGGTCTCCTCCGAGGTCTGGCTGATGCTCTACACCGACGCCGCCGCCCTCCAGGTCGGCCTGTACCTGTGGAACCGCCGCCACAACGTCTCGCCCCACGAACCCGCCGGCTCGGGCGGCCTGGCCGGCATGGCGATGTCCGCGATCTGCGCCCCCGTCTACCTGAAGTCCCTCGGCTCGGCCGTCCTGCGCACCAGGGGCCGCTTCGTCGTCACCCCCAAGGGCGGCGACGCCAGCCCCGACCGGCTGGCCACCTTCCGCATCCACCTCTTCTGGGCCGCCGTCCTCGCCGCCTCCCTCGCCGCCTCCGTCCGCTACGGGCACACGCACGCGGCCATGCGGATCTGGGCGGTGCTCGCCCTGGCCGTGGCCCTCGCCCCGCTGGCCGCGTGGGGGACCACGGCCGTACGGGGCCGCCGGGGGGACCGCGAGCCCGGCGGGGAGCCGGGCGGGGAGCCGGAGCCGGCGTTCGCGACGACCGGAGGCGAGTGAGCCATGGGGTACCGCCCGTCCAAGCAGTTCAAGAAGACCCTTCTGGGCACCGGCGCCGCCGTCCTGCTGGTCGCCCTCAACGCGCCCGCCGCGCTCTCCTTCGCCGAGGGCAAGTACCACTCGTACAAGATCGGACAGTCCAGCTACCGCATCCAGTACGGCTCCTGGGGGCTCATCGGCCTCCCCGAGGAGTACCGGATCAACGCCATGCACGCGGCGCTGCTGCACACCGGCAAGGTGCTGCTGATCGCCGGATCCGGCAACAACCAGCAGAACTTCGACAAGGGCACCTTCTCCACCATCCTGTGGGACCCGAAGGACGACACCTTTAAGAAGATCCCGACCCCGGAGGACTTCTTCTGCTCCGGCCACAGCCAACTCCCCGACGGGCAGCTGCTGGTGGCCGGCGGCACCGCACGCTACGAGGTGCTCGACGGCAAGGTCACCCGCGCGGGCGGCGGTATGCGGGTCAAGAACGAGAGCCCCGACCAGGCGGTCAAACTGCCCAAGGGGACCGTCTTCCGCTCCCCGTCCGGAGTGGAGTACGTCTCGAAGTTCGACGTCACCGTCCCCAAGGCCACCCGGCAGTTCGAGGTCACCTACGGGCGCGGCGGGCAGATGATGCCCTGGAAGACCAAGGTGGTGGCCGCCGAGGCGAGGGTCTTCGTCGAAGCGGCCGAGGAAGGCGCCGGCGGACTGACCACCCAGGCCGCGCAGTACGAGGTGGTCGGCCTCGCCGGCAAGGACGCGCGCAACGTCTACGGGCTCGCGGAGCGGCTCAGCGCGGACAAGCAGGACTTCCAGGGCATCAAGTCCGCCTACGAGTTCGACCCCAAGGCGGAGAAGTACGTACCGGTCGACCCGATGCGGGACGCCCGCTGGTACCCGACCCTGGTCGGGCTGGCCGACGGGCGGGTGCTGGCGGTGTCCGGGCTCAACGACGTGGGCGACGTCGTACCCGGCGACAACGAGTACTACGACCCGCGGACCAAGAAGTGGGCCAAGGGGCCCTTCCACTACTTCCCCACCTACCCCGCCCTCTTCCTCACCCAGGGCGGCAAACTGCTCTACACCGGCTCCAACGCGGGCTACGGGCCCAAGGACAAGGGCCGCGAGCCGGGCCTGTGGGACCTGAAGGCCAACCGGTTCCAGAAGATCGGCGGACTGGCCGACCCCGACCAGCTGGAAACCTCCTCCTCCGTACTGCTCCCCCCGGCCCAGGACCAGAAGGTGATGGTCCTCGGGGGCGGCGGGGTCGGCGAGTCCCGGCTCGCGACCGCCCGGACGGCCGTCGTCGACCTCAAGGAGGACAACCCCGTCTTCCGCTCGACCGCCCGGCTGCCGCAAGGGGTGCGCTACCTGAGCAGCGTGCTGCTCCCCGACGACTCCGTCTTCACCACGGGCGGCTCCGCCGACTACCGCGGCCGGGGCGCCAGCGACATCCACAAGGCGCAGTTCTACTACCCGCGCACCGACACCTTCGTGAGCGCCGCCTCCCCGACCGTCGGCCGCAACTACCACTCCGAGGCGCTGCTGCTGCCCGACGGCCGGGTGGCCACCTTCGGCTCCGACCCGCTCTTCGCGGACAAGGACAACACCAAGCTGGGCAAGTTCGAACACCGGCTGGAGGTGTACACCCCGCCCTACCTGTACCGGGACGCCGCACTGCGGCCGGCCCTCGGCGAGGGGCCCGAGGAGATCGTGCTCGGCGGCCGGGCCACCTTCGGGGCGGTGCGGGCGCAGCGCATCGAGCGGGCCCGGCTGATGCGGCCGAGCGCGGTCACGCACACCACGGACGTGGAACAGCGCTCGGTGGAGCTCGGACTGAGCAGGACGGCCGGCTCGGTGACGGTCACCGTCCCGGCGGACCCGACGCTGGTGCCGCCCGGCTGGTACATGCTCTTCGTGACGGACGCGGACGGGACGCCGTCGGTGGCGAAATGGGTACGGGTACGGGAGGCCCCCAAGCCCGTACCGAGGGAGCCCCGGGACGGCTGGATGAGCTAGCGCCTCCCGGCAGCAGATCCGAAAGGACGCACTAGTCCGTCGAGCGGCGGGCCAGGCCCAGGGCGTAGTCCGGCCACCACTTGCCGGCCGGCGGGCCGCCGCGGCAGGTGCCGTCGGACTCGCCGGGCCGCTTGATCCAGAGGTACGCGTCCACGAGCGGGTCACCCGTCTCGACGGTCGGCGGGGTGCCCAGGGCCCGGCCCGGCGGGTTGCACCAGGCCTGCGAGCGGTCGCCCCGGAGCGGGCCGTCGCCGTTGCGGCTGGTGTCGATGACGAAGTGCTTGCCCTTGGTGGCCTTGGAGATGACGGCCCCGTACTCCCGGCCGGCCGCGCTGGGCTGGAAGTTGGAGACGTTGAGGGAGAAGCCGTCGGCGCGCTCCAGCCCGGCCTTGTACAGGGGCTCGACCAGCTTCATCGGGTCCGGGATCCACGCGGGATTGCCGGCGTCCAGGTAGACCTTGGTGTTCTTGTTGCGCTTGAGCCGGTCGATGGCCTCGGAGAGCAGCCGCAGCCGCTCCTCGTGGTGCCCGGCCTGAGTGCAGCCGTCGACGATGTGCGGGACGGCGTCCGGTTCCAGGACGACCAGGGCCTTGGCGTCGGCGATGTTGTCGGCGAAGGCTCCGATCCAGCTGCGGTAGGCGGTGGCGTCGCCCGCGCCGCCGGCGGAGTGCTGGCCGCAGTCCCGGTAGGGGATGTTGTACGCGGTGAGCACGAGGGTGCGCCCGGCGGCCCTGGCGCTCTCCCGGGCCCGGCGGATCTCCGGCCCGGGATCGTCCCCCGGACCCCACAGGGCCATCGGCCGGTCGGAGATCCGCCGCAGCACCTGCGCGTCGCTGTTGCGGCCCTGCGCCTCCCAGGCGGCTACCTGCCGGGAGGCGTCGCTCTGCGGGTCCACCCAGAACGGGGACTCGTCGACCAGGCCGACCGCGGCGGGGTGGTTGGGGGGCGCGGACTCCGGCTGCGCGGTCGGGACGGGGGTGCAGGCGGTCGCCGTGACGGCGGCGGCGAGCGCGAGCGCGGCCGCGAGGGCTCTGAGAGGGCCTGGCATCCGGCGGCTTCCTCGGGACGAAGGGGCGGGCAGCGGGCCGGGATATCGTGACATAACGGTCAGGCGGGGCGAGCTGCGACACCGCCGCGTGCGGCCGGGTGGGCGTGATCCCCGCCCGCCACGATGTGATTCCCGCCCGGCCGTGCCCTTATGAGCCGCTCGCGCCCTCCGCCAGGGCGATCGCCAGCGGAGTGCGTTCGTAGAGGATCTGGTGGCCGTGGCGGGACGGCATCAGCAGGCCCGCCCCCGTCAGCGCCTTCAGGTGGGAGGAGACCGTGGAGGGGGCCAGGGACAGGCGGTGGGCCAGGGCCGTGGTGGAGGCCGGGTCGGTGAGGGCGCACAGGACATCGGCGCGGGCCCGGCCCAGCAGCCGGGCCAGGGCCTCGGGGGTCGGGCCGGCCGAGGCCGTCCACAGGGCGCCGATGCCCCGGGCCGGGTACACCAGCGTCGGCTGCCACGGCGGGTCGTAGCCGCCGACCACCTCCGGCCAGACGAAGGCGCTCGGCATCAGCAGGAGGCCCTGGCCGTCGAGCGAGCGGTCGTGGTGGCCCGGCCGGTCGATGGTCAGGGTGTTCCCCGACCACCGCAGATCCGGGTGGAGCCCGTCGAAGAGGGCCTGGAGCCCGCCCGCCGCCAGCCGCCGCGAGTGGAACAGGATGTCCGCCTCCAGCAGGGCCCGCAGCCGCGGCCAGTGCGGGGCGACCAGGCACTGCCAGGCCCGTTCGTACAGATCGGCCAGTTCCCGGACCGCCCGCTCCGGATCCGCCAGCATCCGCTGCCCGGCCTCGCTCTCCAACGCCCCCGGGGTGCACACCAGGGAGCGCCGCAGGTCCTCCCGGGCGGCCCCCGGATCGGCGGACCGGACCCGCGCCAGCTCCTCCTCGAAGGTGACCGACGGGCCCGTCGGCGGCGGGCTGAGGAAATCCGGATTGTGCCCGGCCCGCGGCATCAGCAGCCACAGCGGCCGCAGGTCCAGCCCGTCCGCGGCCGCGCGGATCCGGCGCAGCCAGGGCAGGTGGTAGGCCTGCCGCTGCGGGCGCAGCAGGACGCGCACCGCCTCCTGGGTCTCCCAGCGCGGGGAGATCGAGAACCGGCAGCGCAGCAGGTCGGCCGGGCCGAAGCGGAAGTGGAAGGTGATGGCCGGGCCTCCTGACGGGTTCGGCCGACTGTTGCGACTGACTGGTTCGGCCGAGTGATTCGGCCGAGTGATTCGGCCGAGTGATTCGGCTGGGCTCGAATCTCTGTCCCGCCAGACTAGGCGCCGCCAGGGTGGCCCGTATGACCACCGCACGCCGGGCCGATGCCGATGCCGATGCCGAAGTCGATGCAGGGACCGGCTACCGCCCCGTCTTCCGCGTCCGCGAGTTCCGGCCCGTCTTCGCCGCCCACCTGTTGTCCGTGCTCGGCGTCGTCATCGCCGAGATCTCCCTGACCGTCCTCGTCTTCCGGGCCACCGGCTCGCCCCTGATGAGCGCCCTCACCTTCGCCCTCGGCTTCCTCCCCTACGCCCTCGGCGGCACCCTCCTCGCCCCCGTCGCCGACCGGCTCCCCGCCCGCCGGGTGCTCGTCGGCTGCGACCTCGTCTGCGCGGCCTGCGCGGCGGCCATGGCCCTGCCGGGGACCCCGGTCGCGCTGCTCCTCGTACTGCGCTGCGCCATGGCCTTCGTGGCTCCGCTGTTCCAGGGCGCCCGCGCCGCCTCCCTCGTCGACGTCCTCGGCCCCGGCGAGGCCTACGTCCTGGGCCGCTCGCTGCTGCGGATGGTGGCCCAGAGCGCCCAGCTCATCGGCTTCGGCCTCGGCGGACTGCTGCTCACCGTCCTCGCCCCGCGCGGGGCCATCACCCTCACGGCCGCCGGCTTCCTCGCCTCCGCGCTGCTCCTGCGCTTCGGCACCCGGGCCCGGCCCGCCCGTACCGGGCAGGGCGCCGCGCGCACTTCCCCGATCGCCGGACTGCGCGCCGTCCTGGGTCACCGCCGGCTGCGCGCGCTCACCCTGCTGTGCTGGCTGCCGCCGCTCTTCACCGTCGTCCCCGAGGCACTGCTCACCCCGTACGCCGCCGGAATCGGCGCCTCCACCGCCGTGCTCGGGCTGCTGATGTGCGCGCTGCCGGTCGGCACCATCGCGGGGGAGCTGTGGGCGGGTTCCGCGCTCACCGCCCGAACGCGTTCGCGGATCGTGGCCCCGCTCGCCGCCGTCGGGATGCTGCCGCTGCTCGTGTACGCCGTCCGGCCCGGGGTCCTGGTGCTCCTGGCCGCGCTCGTACTGGCCGGACTCGCCCACGCCTACACCCTCGGACTCGACGGCTGGTACGTGGACGCCGTCCCCGAGGAGTTGCGCGGCCGGGCGATGACCCTGCTCAGCACCGGTCTGATGACCCTCCAAGGGGTCGGCATGGCGCTGGCCGGGGTCGCCGCGGAGTTCTTCCCGGTGCACGTGGTGGTCACGGGCGCCGCGGTGCTCGGGACGGGGGCCGTCCTGCTGCTGCTGGCCGAGGTGCGCGCGACGGACGGCGGCGCGGACGGCGGCGCCGGCAGCGGGCAGAAGGGCTGAGCGGGCTCCAGGAAGGTTCGCGGGGCGGTGGACCGAAGCATGAGACGGATCCCGCCGCCAAATGACCGCCCGGTAGGGTCTGATGCGTGCCCAAGCCGCTCAGCCTTCCCTTCGACCCCATCGCCCGCGCCGACGAACTGTGGCAGCAGCGCTGGGGTCCGGTGCCCTCGATGGCCGCGATCACCTCGATCATGCGGGCGCACCAGATCCTGCTCGGAGAGGTCGACGCGGTCGTCAAGCCGTACGGGCTGACCTTCGCGCGGTACGAGGCACTGGTGCTGCTGACCTTCTCCAAGGCCGGCGAGCTGACCATGTCGAAGATCGGCGAGCGGCTGATGGTCCACCCGACCTCGGTCACGAACACGGTGGACCGGCTGGTGAGGTCCGGTCTCGTAGCCAAGCGCCCCAATCCGAACGACGGCCGCGGCACGCTCGCGTCGATCACGGACAAGGGCCGCGAAGTGGTCGAGGCGGCGACGAAGGCGCTGATGGAGATCGACTTCGGACTGGGCGCCTACGACGCCGAGGAGTGCGGGGAGATCTTCGCCCTGCTCCGCCCGCTGCGGGTGGCCGCGGCGGACTTCGAAGAGAGCTAGTGCCGCGTCAGGCAACGTTCGCCCCGTCGCGACGCCCGGCACGCACTCTCGCCGCACCGGCCAAAAGCCAAGTACGTCCAGTACAAGCGCTTCCGGCCGGCACGCCGAGAGCACGCACCGGGCGCCGCTCCTTGAGGGGCAAACGTTGCCTGACGCGGCACTATCCCCTTCGGCCCCGGGAACCCGGCCCCCGTCAAGATCGTGCAAACCGGACGGCTAGGCTCGACGGCATGAAACGAAGCGTGCTGACCCGCTACCGCGTCATGGCCTACGTGACCGCGGTCATGCTCCTGATCCTCTGCTCCTGCATGGTGGCGAAGTACGGCTTCGACACCGGTGCCGACCTGACCTTCGCGGTCTCGCAGGCGCACGGTGTGCTGTTCATGATCTACCTGGTGTTCGCCTTCGACCTGGGCTCCAAGGCCAAGTGGCCGTTCGGCAAGCTGCTCTGGGTCCTGGTCTCCGGCACCATTCCGCTCGCGGCCTTCTTCGTCGAGCGCAAGGTCCGCGCCGAGGTCGAGCCCCTGGTGACCGACTCGCTGGCCACCGCCAAGGCCTGAGGACCCGGCGTTCCGCTCGGCTCTTCCACCCCCGGGACGACTCCCCGGGGGTTGGCCATCGACATTTACTAGGACGTCCTAGTAAATTCATGGGTATGGACGCTGACGCCATCGAGGAAGGCCGCCGTCGCTGGCAGGCCCGGTATGACAAGGCCCGCAAGCGCGAGGCCGATTTCACGACGCTCTCCGGAGATGACGTCGACCCCGTCTACGGGCCCCGGCCCGGGGACGCGTACGAGGGCTTCGAGCGCATCGGATGGCCGGGGGAGTACCCGTACACCCGCGGCCTGCACGCCACCGGCTACCGGGGGCGGACCTGGACCATCCGGCAGTTCGCCGGCTTCGGCAACGCCGAGCAGACCAACGAGCGCTACAAGATGATCCTGGCCGCCGGCGGCGGCGGGCTCTCCGTCGCCTTCGACATGCCGACCCTGATGGGCCGGGACTCCGACGACCCCCGCGCGCTGGGCGAGGTCGGGCACTGCGGGGTCGCCATCGACTCCGCCGCCGACATGGAGGTCCTCTTCAAGGACATCCCGCTCGGCGACGTGACCACCTCCATGACCATCAGCGGGCCCGCCGTCCCCGCCTTCTGCATGTACCTCGTGGCCGCCGAGCGCCAGGGCGTGGACCCGGCCGTCCTCAACGGGACGCTCCAGACGGACATCTTCAAGGAGTACATCGCCCAGAAGGAGTGGCTCTTCGAACCCGAGCCGCACCTGCGCCTCATCGGCGACCTCATGGAGTACTGCGCCAACGGCATCCCCGCCTACAAGCCGCTCTCCGTCTCCGGCTACCACATCCGCGAGGCCGGGGCCACGGCCGCGCAGGAGCTCGCGTACACCCTGGCCGACGGCTTCGGATACGTGGAGCTGGGCCTCTCGCGCGGCCTGGATGTGGACCACTTCGCGTCCGGCCTCTCCTTCTTCTTCGACGCGCACCTCGACTTCTTCGAGGAGATCGCCAAGTTCCGCGCCGCCCGCCGGATCTGGGCCCGCTGGATGAAGGAGGTGTACGGGGCGAAGTCCGAGAAGACGATGTGGCTGCGCTTCCACACCCAGACCGCCGGTGTCTCCCTCACCGCGCAGCAGCCGTACAACAACGTCGTGCGCACCGCCGTCGAAGCCCTCGCGGCCGTCCTCGGCGGCACCAACTCGCTCCACACCAACGCCCTCGACGAGACCCTCGCACTGCCCAGCGAGCAGGCCGCCGAGATCGCCCTGCGCACGCAGCAGGTGCTGATGGAGGAGACCGGCGTGGCCAACGTGGCCGACCCGCTGGGCGGCTCCTGGTACGTCGAGCAGCTCACCGACCGCATCGAGGCCGACGCGGAGAAGATCTTCGAGCAGATCAAGGAGCGCGGACTGCGCGCCCACCCGAACGGGCAGCACCCGATCGGCCCGGTCACCTCGGGCATCCTGCGCGGCATCGAGGACGGCTGGTTCACCGGGGAGATCGCCGAGTCGGCCTTCCAGTACCAGCGTTCCGTGGAGAAGGGCGACAAGCGGGTCGTCGGCGTCAACGTCCACCACGGCTCGGTCACCGGTGACCTGGAGATCCTGCGGGTCAGCCACGAGGTGGAGACCGTACAGGTGCGGGAGCTCGCGGAGCGCAAGGCCGCCCGGGACGACGCGAAGGTGAAGGGGGCGCTGGCGCAGATGCTGGCCGCCGCCCGGGACGGGTCCAACATGATTCCGGCCATGCTGGACGCGGTGCGCGCCGAGGCGACGATGGGCGAGATCTGCAACGTGCTGCGCGAGGAGTGGGGCACCTACACGGAGCCGCCCGGCTTCTAGTTCCGTGACGTTGAAAGTCATGACGTCGAAAGCCGGTACGTCGAGCGGCGCCTGACGGGGCATCGGGCGACACAAGCCCTAGGGTGGCGGCCATGAACGGCCGCCACCTTCCCGTTTCCGTGCGCGGAGTGAGCGTCCGCGTGGCCATGCAGACCAACTGCGGGCCGTACGCGTACATCGCCGCCGACTTCGAACCGCCCGGCCCCGGAGGCCGGACGGAGATCCTCAGCGCCGTAGGGGCCGCCCTGCTGCCCGAGGAGTACGTGTCCTGCGTGCGGGCCGGCATCGAGCGCGGGCTGGAGGGGGTGGCGGCCGCGGTGCTGCTCACCGACGCCGGGTTCCATCCGGTGGACTCCTCGGAGTACGGCTACCGGCTCGCCGGGCTGGAAGCGGGCCGCGCGGCCCTGGTCGCCTCCGGACTGCTGCCGCCGGAGGAGGCGGACAGCCTGCGCTGGGCCCAGTGGCCGGGCCGCGAGCGGCCCTGGCCGGGCCACAACCCGCGCTCGGAGGCCCTGCTCATGGCGGCCCCGGCCTGGTCCCGGGAGTTCCTTCCCCTCTCGGACGGGCGGCCCGCGGTGGTCACGCCGGCGATGCGGGGGCGGCCGGGAGGCCGGAAGCGCCCAGGAGGCCGTGCATCAGCAGGGCGGTGAAGGTGGCCACCCACATCTCGTCCACCGGCTCGGAGCTGACCAGCGCGCGGTGCACCACGGTGCCCGCGATCACGTCGAAGATCAGGCCCGTGGTGTGGCCGGCGAGGGCCGCGTCCTCCTCGTAGGGCAGCTCGCCGCGGGCCTGCGCCCGCTCGCGGCCCAGTACGACGAGACGTTTCTGCCGGTCCACGATGGCCGACCGGATCCGGTCCCGCAGGGCCTCGTCCCGGGTGGACTCGGCGACGACCGCCATCAGCGCGGTACGGGCCTCAGGGCGCCGCAGCAGCTCCGCGAACCGCAGCACCACGTACTCGATGTCGGCTTCGAGGGAGCCCCGGTCGGGAAGTTCGAGGGAGTCGAAGAGCTCCGCGACGGCGTCCACGACCAGCTCGTTCTTGCCCGCCCAGCGCCGGTAGAGGGTGGTCTTGGCGACCCCCGCCCGCGCCGAGACGTCCCCCATCGTCAGCTTCGACCAGCCCAGCTCCACCAGCGCGTCCCGGGTCGCCGCGAGGATCGCGGCGTCCGCCGCGGCACTGCGCGGGCGGCCGGTGCGGCCGGCCGGGGCGGGGGAGGGGCCTGAACTGGGGTTGCGCATGGCCGAGACCATACCCGTCGGTAGTACGCCGTTCATGTAGTGCCGGCGCCGGCGGCCTTCGCGGTGTGGTTCAGATCACGGGGCGCGGGCGGGCGGGGGGAGTTACGCTACGACTCGTAGCGTAAGAGCGACAACCACGCGAAGAGCTACCGGTGCCGGGTGGGGACCCGGCGCCACAACACGGCAGTACGTACAACGAGTACCGCGATCGGTTCGTTTCAGCCGATCTTTTTCGTCGGCGCGCGCACGCGGGGGAGGATGTACGCATGCAGCCCAGAAACATGTCCATGAGCGGCGTCGTCGACCTCGCCGCGGTGAAGGCGGCCGGCGAGGCCAAGGCGAAGGCCGAGCAGGCCCGCGCCGAGGCGTCCCGGCAGGCCGCCGAGGGCGGTGCGCCCGCGTCCGCCGGGGCCGTCCCGTCGTCCGCGCTCGTCTTCGACACCGACGAGACCCGCTTCGAGAGCCACGTGGTCCCGCTCTCGAACGAGGTCCCGGTCATCCTCGACTTCCGCGCCGAGGGCTTCGAGCAGGGCCGCGAGCTGAGCCTGCTGCTGGAGCGGCTCACGGTCGAGGCGAACGGCCGCCTGGCTCTGGCCGCGCTCGATGTCGCGGCCAGCCAGAACCTGATCCGCGAGTTCCGCATCCAGGCCCTTCCGGCGGTCTTCGCGCTGGTCGCCGGCCAGGCGATGCCGCTCTTCCAGGACTTCGCCCCCGAGGACGAGGTCCGCGCGATCCTGGCCCAGGTGGTCCAGATCGCCGAGGAGCGCTTCGGGGTCCTCGGTGTCCCCGTGACCCCCGGCGGCGAGGGCGGAGCCCCTGGCGAGGCCGCGGAGCCCGCCGAGGAGCCGGCCGGCCCCTACGACGCCCTGCTGGACGCGGCGGTCGAGGCGCTGGACGCGAACGACCTGGGTGGCGCGGTGCAGGCGTACAAGAACGTCCTGCTCTCCGACCCGGCCAACGCGGAGGCCAAGCTGGGCCTCGCGCAGGCCGAACTCCTGCTCCGCGTCAAGGACATGGACCCGCAGGCCGTGCGCACCGCGGCGGCCGAGAACCCGCGCGACCCGGCGGCTCAGATCGCCGCGGCCGACCTGGATCTGGCGGGCGGACACGTGGCGGACGCCTTCGGTCGCCTCGTGGACACGGTGCGGGTGACGTTCGGTGACGAGCGGGACGCGGTCCGGGTGAGGCTGCTGGAGATGTTCGAGGCCGTCGGCGGGGACAACCCGCTCGTGACGTCGGCGCGTACGGCGCTCGCCCGGGTGCTCTTCTAGGACCGGGTCCGGACCCGGTCCGACGCCCGGTCGAAGGCTCGGCCCGGCGCCCGGCCCGAGTCTCGGCCCGGCGCCGCTCCGGCGCCGGTGATTTGTTGACACGCAGACAAACAGCGGCCGCACTTTGCCAAAACTTGGCAATCGCGGCCGCTGTTACTCGCAGTAAATCGAACCCCGTGAACTGTCCGGTGTGTTCACTCTTCCTCCGATCTGTCGTGGCCCTGGGTGACACTCAGCGTTGCGGCCCGACAGCGGCAGGTCTTCCGTAGGTTATCTGGCCGTTACCCGCCAGTAACGAACCCCCTTGTGCCCCGGCCGTGAATGGACCACGATCGGCGACGCTCGGTCCTTCCCGCAGAGCCGCTCATCCGGAGCCGCGGTGGAGGGTCCCCACCGGGCCGGCCGGTGGCAGTGGCACCGGCCGTGGGACAGGGGGGTCTCCGCCGCACGGCGGTGCCTGTCCTCCAGGTTGCGCGAACGCGTGGCCAAGTGGTTGTCGCTCGGGGGTGAACGCCGGTGTTCCGGACGCGGCTGTGCCGCGGCCCGGCCGCTTGCGCTCCTTCCCGAGGACGTAGCACTTCTCCCATCCCAGGACGGGTACGGCCCGGACCGGAGATGTACGTCCGAGAAGGAGGAACGAAATGAGTTCTCAGATTCGTGGCGGGACCAGATGGAAGCGCTTCGCGCTCGTCATGGTGCCGAGCATCGCGGCCACGGCCGTGGTCGGTGTCGGTCTGGCGCAGGGTGCCCTCGCGGCCTCGTTCGCCGTGTCGGGCCAGGACTTCAAGGTCACCACCGACAAGCTGGACGGCACCAACCTCATCCAGTACGGCAGTGTCGCCAACGGCCACGACCTGAAGACGGGCGCCGAGGCACACCACCCGGTCACCATCTCCGGGTTCAGCCACGCCGAAATCACCAACATGTGCCAGTCGCTGGTGACGCCGACTCCGCTCGGCAACATCACGATGAAGCTGCAGACCGGCACCAAGGCCGGCAAGCCGGCGGTTGCCGACAACATCTACCTGGATGTTGCCGAGCTCGACGCCGACGCCGAGTTCACCAAGCTGGACATCGGTGTCGCGGTCGGCGACCCGTCGAACCCGACCAAGCCGCAGGCGGGTACGGTCGCCAGCCCGTACGCGTTCTCGCAGCGCGCCGAGCGGGCCGTTCTGACGAACGTCAAGCAGAAGGCCTGGGCCACCACGGCCGGCACCTTCAAGCTGCCCGACCTCAAGCTGCGCCTGCTCGGTGGCGACCAGCCGTGCTACCAGGACTCGGAAACCAACTGATCTCCTGATCGGCTGATCCATTCCGGAGCCTGACCGGACGACCGGGCTCCACACAGTTCAGTACCACCCGTTTCCAGGGAGCTGTTGTCCATGAACCCCCAGGCCCCGGTTTACGTGCGCGCCGAAGACGACGCCTGGCTCACCGCGGTGTACTACCGCTTCCATGCCTGGAGCGGCCGTCGCCCCTTCTGGGCGGGAGTGTTCACGCTCCTCGCGGGCCTCCCGATCGCGTACTTCCCGTACGCGGACCTGCGGCTCGGCAACGTCACCATCGCGATGGCGACGACGGCCGGTTCGGGGTCGCTGATCATCGGCGTCCTGCTGATCACGCTGGGCCTGACGCTCTGGTTCCAGCAGGGCGTACGCATCTTCGCCGGAGTCGCCTCGATCCTGCTGGCACTGGTGTCCCTGCCGGTGTCCAACCTCGGCGGTTTCGGCATGGGCTTCATCCTGGCCCTGGTCGGCGGCTGTCTCGCGCTGTCCTGGGTGCCGGCCCGTCCGGTGACGGACGAGGCGGGCCCACTGGACGACCGGGGCGCGGCGCAGGCCGTGGACCTGGGCAAGGCGGACGCGATGGAGGACGGCTTCCTTGCCGTACCCGGCCCGCGCGAGACGGAAACGGCATACGCGAGCGAGACGACTGCCCACGCCGATGGCGGGAGGAACAGTGCGGGGTGACCAAACGCAGCGGGGTGTGAACCCGGACGCGGAGTCCCGTGAAAGAAAGGGTCCGCGTCACGCGGCGCCCAGGAAGTCGCTGCTGACCAAGATCCAGATACCCGTCGGCAAGACGATGGCGCTGGCGGCCATGCCCACCGCGGTCTTCGTCGGCATGAGCATGGCGCCGAAGCTGGCCGTGGCCGACGAGGAGATCCCCTTCGCGCCCGGACCGTGCGTGACGCGGTCCGACGAGCCCGCGGAGTCGGCTTCCCCGTCGCCGTCCTCGTCCCCCTCGAAGACTCCCTCCGACACCGCTTCGAAGGGCCCGTCGAAGACGACGGAGCCCGCGCCGGGCAAGTCGCCGACCGCGGTGCCCTCGCCGAGCGCGAGCCCTTCCGCGTCCAAGCCGGTGGAGAAGCCGGCCGAGAAGTCCGCGGCGCCCGCCCAGAAGCAGACGGCCCCCGCTCCGGTGGCCAAGTCCTCGAACCCGCTGGACCCGCTGGGCGTGGGCGACGCGCTCAAGGGCCTCTTCGACGAGCTCGGCAAGCCCCTCAAGGCGGCGTCCGCCCCGGCCACGACACCGGCCACGACACCCGCCACGACGCCCTCCCCGGCGGCCCCCAAGCCGGCGGACAAGCCCGTCCCCGCCCCGGACCCGTCGGCGGCCGCGATCCGCGCCGCCGCGGACAAGGCGGGCGCCACGGTCGAGGAGCTCTCCGACGAGGTCAAGGACACCGCGACCACCCCGAAGGACGAGACCGGCGCCACCAAGCCGGCCGACGGGGACGAGACCAAGGCCAAGCCGGAGGCGACGAAGGACGCGGACGGGAAGGAACCCTTCCCCTGCCCGACCTACGACGCCAAGGCCCTGGCCGACGCCGAAGTGGAGCAGGGCATCCCGCTGCTCCCGGACGAGCCCTGGTACCTCAACAGCTCGCTGCTGACCCTCTACGGCCTGGACTACGCGGGCATCGTCGAGGTGAAGACGGGGAGCGGCAAGACCAAGAAGGTCCTGAAGTTCACGGCGGACTCGCTGGATATCAAGGACCTGTACCAGACGGTCGGCACCGGGCAGAACGTCGCCCACCTGAAGTCCCGTCCGGGTTCGACGTCGAAGATCCGCGGGGAAAAGGTGACGATGTACACCGAGAGCCTCAAGGGCAACCTCTTCGGCCTGATCCCGATCGAGTTCACCCCGAACAGCCCGCCGCCCCTGAACGTCCCCTTCGCGTTCTTCACGAACGTCAAGGTCGTCCAGGCCGGCCAGTTCGGCGGCACTCTGACCGTCCCCGGCCTCAAGAACTACATCGGCCCGGCGGAGTAGGACCGTACGGCCTCGCGCGGCCGCACGCACCGAGGGCGGCACCCCGGATCCTCATCGGATCAGGGGTGCCGCCCTCGGTCTCTGTGCGGCAGAGTGCGAACGGCGGGGCGACGTCAGTCGCGGGCGCCGCCGCCCAGGTGGTGGACGCGGACCATGTTGGTCGTGCCCGGGACGCCGGGGGGCGAGCCGGCCGTGATGATCATGGTGTCGCCCTTGTTGTAGCGCTTGAGCTTGAGCAGCTCGGCGTCCACGAGGTCGACCATCGCGTCGGTGTTGTCCACGTGGGGGACCACGTAGGACTCGACGCCCCAGCTCAGGGTGAGCTGGTTGCGGGTGCCCTCGTCGGTGGTGAAGGCCAGGATCGGCTGGGAGGCGCGGTAGCGCGACAGCCGGCGGGCGGTGTCACCGGAGTGGGTGAAGGCGACCAGGGCCTTGCCGTCGAGGAAGTCCGCGATCTCGCAGGCCGCACGGGCGACGGCGCCGCCCTGGGTACGGGGCTTCTTGCCCGGGACCAGCGGCTGGAGGCCCTTGGACAGGAGCTCCTCCTCGGCCGCCTCGACGATCTTCGACATCGTCTTGACGGTCTCGATCGGGTAGGCGCCGACCGAGGACTCCGCGGACAGCATGACCGCGTCCGCGCCGTCGAGGATCGCGTTGGCCACGTCGGAGGCCTCTGCGCGCGTCGGGCGGGAGTTGGTGATCATCGACTCCATCATCTGGGTCGCGACGATCACCGGCTTGGCGTTGCGGCGGCAGAGCTCCACGAGGCGCTTCTGCACCATCGGGACCTTCTCGAGCGGGTACTCGACGGCCAGGTCGCCACGGGCCACCATGACCGCGTCGAAGGCGGCTACGACGCCTTCCATGTTGGCGACGGCCTGCGGCTTCTCGACCTTGGCGATGACGGGGACCCGGCGGCCGACCTCGTCCATGACCTTGTGGACGTCCTTGACGTCGTTGGCGTCACGCACGAAGGACAGGGCGACCATGTCGCAGCCCATCCGCAGGGCGAAGCGGAGGTCGTCGATGTCCTTTTCCGACAGGGCGGGGACGTTGACGGCGGCACCCGGCAGGTTGATGCCCTTGTGGTCCGAGATGACACCGCCCTCGATGACGATGGTCTTGACCTGGGGGCCCTCGACCGAGGTCACCCGGAGCTCGACGTTGCCGTCGTTGATCAGGATCGGGTCGCCCTTGGAGACGTCGCCCGGCAGACCCTTGTAGGTGGTACCGCAGATGGACTTGTCGCCCGGGACGTCCTCGGTGGTGATGGTGAACTCGTCACCGCGGACGAGCTCGACGGGACCCTCGGCGAAGGTTTCCAGACGGATCTTCGGGCCCTGGAGGTCGGCGAGGACGCCGACGGCACGCCCGGTGTCCTCGGAGACCTTCCGGACGCGGTCGTACCGCTCCTGGTGTTCTGCCTGGGATCCGTGGCTGAAGTTGAATCGGGCCACGTTCATACCGGCCTCTACGAGCGCTTTCAGCTGCTCGTAAGAGTCGACGGCGGGGCCCAGCGTGCAGACGATTTTGGAACGGCGCATGGAGCGGATCCTATCGGTTTGTTTCGTAGCGGAATATTCCGTCTGGCGGAAAGTCCAAAGTGACTAACCGGTAACCAGCGCGTACGTCTGGCTGGCGATCTCCAGTTCCTCGTCCGTGGGGACCACGGCCACGGCCACCCGGGCGTACTCCGCGGAGACCAGACGCGGCTCGGGGGACCGTACCGAGTTGGCTTCGAGGTCGAGCGCCAGACCCAGCTCGGCCAGACCCGCCAGGGCCATTTCCCGGATCGACGAGGAGTTCTCGCCCACGCCCGCCGTGAAGGCGACCGCGTCCACCCGGCCCAGGACCGCCGAGTAGGCACCGATGTACTTCTTCAGGCGGTGGATGTACGAGGCCAGCGCCAGGCGCGCCGAGGCGTCGCCCTCTTCCGCCCGCCGCTGCACCTCGCGCATGTCGTTGTCGCCGCACAGACCCAGCAGACCGCTCTTCTTGTTCAGCAGCGAGTCGATCTCGTCGATCGACATGCCGCCCACCCGGGCCAGGTGGAAGACGACCGCCGGGTCCAGATCGCCCGAACGGGTCCCCATGACCAGCCCCTCCAGCGGGGTCAGGCCCATCGAGGTCTCCACACAGACGCCGCCGTGCACGGCCGAGGCCGAAGCCCCGTTGCCCAGGTGCAGCACGATCACGTTCACGTCCTCCTCGGCCTTGCCGAGGAGCTTGGCCGTGGCGCGGGCCACGTAGGCGTGGGAGGTGCCGTGGAACCCGTACCGCCGGATGGAGTACTTGTCCGCCGTGGCCGCGTCGATCGCGTACCGGGCCACGTGCTCCGGCATCGTCGAGTGGAAGGCCGTGTCGAAGACCGCCACCTGGGGCAGGTCCGGGCGGAGCTCGCGCGCCACCTCGATGCCCGTCACGTTCGCCGGGTTGTGCAGCGGCGCGAGCGGGATCAGCGCGCGGATCTCGGCCAGCACCGCGTCGTCGATCAGCGTCGGGTGCGTGAATTTGGTCCCGCCGTGCACCACCCGGTGGCCCACGGCCGCCAGTTCGGGGGAGTCCAGGCCCAGCCCGTCGGCGGCCAGCTCCGCCGCGACCGCCCGCAGCGCGGAGGCGTGGTCCGGGATCGGGCCTTCCTGCACGCGCTTGCCACCGGTAGCGCCCGGTCCGGTCAGCGGCTCGTGCGTGAGCCTGGAGGTCGCCTCGCCGATGCGCTCCACCAGGCCGACCGCCAGGCGGGAGGCGTCCGCCATGTCGAGCAGCTGGTACTTCACCGACGAGGAGCCGGAGTTGAGGACGAGTACGCGCGATGCGGTCACGATGAGGGTCTTTCCTTCTGGGTGGAGGGCTCGGTGGGGGAGTGTCAGCCGGCCACGGGCCTGGACTGCGCCTGGATCGCGGTGATGGCGACGGTGGTGACGATGTCCTGGACGAGGGCGCCGCGCGAGAGGTCGTTGACCGGCTTGCGCAGACCTTGCAGGACCGGGCCGACCGCCACGGCGCCGGCAGAGCGCTGCACGGCCTTGTACGTGTTGTTGCCGGTGTTGAGGTCCGGGAAGATCAGCACCGTCGCGCGGCCGGCCACCTCGGACCCGGGCAGCTTGGTCAGCGCGACCGAGGGCTCCACGGCGGCGTCGTACTGGATCGGTCCCTCGATCAGCAGGTCGGGACGCTGGGCGCGGACGATCTCGGTGGCCTTGCGGACCTTGTCCACGTCGGCGCCCGAACCGGAGGTGCCGGTCGAGTACGAGAGCATCGCGATCCGCGGCTCCAGGCCGAAGGCGGCCGCGGTGGTCGCCGACTGGACGGCGATGTCGGCGAGCTGCTCGGCGTTGGGGTCCGGGTTGACGGCGCAGTCCCCGTAGGCGAGGACCTTGTCGGCCAGGCACATGAAGAAGACCGAGGAGACGATGGACGCGTCGGGCTTGGTCTTGATGATCTCGAAGGCCGGACGGATGGTGGCGGCGGTGGAGTGCACCGAGCCGGAGACCATGCCGTCGGCGAGGCCCTCCTGGACCATCAGGGTGCCGAAGTAGTTGACGTCGGTGACCACGTCGGCGGCCAGCTCGACCGTCATGCCCTTGTGGGCACGGGCCTTGGCGTAGTACTCGGCGAATCGTTCCCGCAGCGGGGAGGTCGCCGGGTCGATGAGCTGCGCGGAGGAGATGTCGATCCCCAGGTCCGCGGCCTTCTTCAGGATCGTCTGCTCCTCGCCCAGCAGGGTGAGGTCGCAGACCCCGCGGCGCAGCACCACGTCCGCGGCGCGCAGTACGCGCTCCTCGGTGCCCTCGGGGAGCACCACCCGGCGGCGTTCGGCGCGGGCCTGCTCCAGCAGGGTGTGCTCGAACATCATCGGCGTGACCCGCTCGGAACGGGCCACGGAGAGCACCTCGCGCAGCTCGGCGGTGTCCACGTGACGCTCGAACAGGCCGAGCGCCGTCTCCAGCTTGCGCGGGGTCGCGGAGTTCAACCGGCTCTGCAGGGAGAAGAGTTCGGCGGCCGTCGGGAAGCTGTTGCCGGCCACCGAGATCACCGGGGTGCCGGGCGCCAGCTTCGAGGCCAGCGTCAGGATGTCCTGGCCGGGACGCTCGTTCAGCGTGAGCAGCACGCCCGCGATCGGCGGGGTGCCGGAAGTGTGCGCGGCCAGCGCGCCGATGACCAGGTCGGAACGGTCCCCGGGGGTGACGACCAGGCAGCCGGGGGTCAGGGCGTTGAGGAAGTTCGGCAGCATGGCGCCGCCGAAGACGAAGTCCAGGGCGTCGCGGGCCAGACCGGCCTCGTCGCCGAGGAGCACCTCGCCGCCGAGCGCCTGGGTGATCTGGGCGACCGTCGGGGCGGACAGGTGCTTGTCCTCCGGCAGGACGTAGCAGGGCACGGGGAGCCGGGCGGCCAGGCGTTCGGCTATGGCCTCGCGGTCCTCGGGGGCCACCCGGTTGACGACCATCGCGCCGACGTGGCAGCCCAGGCTCTCGTACGCGCGGTAGGCGTTGCGGGTCTCGGCGCGCACGGCCTCGGCGGGGTGCTTGGTGCCGCCCACGACGGGGATGACCAGCGCGCCGAGCTCGTTGGCGAGGCGGGCGTTGAGGGCCAGCTCGTCGGGGAGGTTGGTGTCGGCGTAGTCGGTGCCGAGGACGAGCATGACCTCGTAGTCGCGGGCCACCTCGTGGTAGCGGTCGACGAGCCGCGAGACCAGCTCGTCGGTGCCGTGCTCGGCCAGGATGGCGGAGGCCTCCTGGTACTCCATGCCGAAGGCGGTCGAGGCGTCCTGCTCGATCCGGTAGCGGCCCTTGAGGAGGTCGAAGAGCCGGTCGGGCCCGTCGTGCAGCAAGGGGCGGTAGACGCCCACCCGGCCCGTCTGACGGGTCAGGAGCTCCATGATCCCCAGCTCGACGACTTGTCGGCCGTCCCCCCGCTCGATACCGGTCACGTACACGCTGCGCGTCACGCGTGCTCTCCGTCCCAATCGTGTGAATGTCGGTACAGCCTCACCATGATCCTCGCCGCTGCGGGGCGGATCTACGAGTCGGATGTCCCGGTTGGTGTGGGCTTGACCTCTTGACGATACCCCCGCGGATCGATGGGACGCCCGCCGGGAAAAGGGCCTGTCCGGGCAGGTCCAAAGGCCTTCCCGGCACCCCGCGCGAGGAGCACCACAGAGCGCGCTCCACCCCCTGCCCGTGGAACAATCGGACACGCTTCATCAATACGCCCTTCACATGGCCTTCCATACAGTCCTTCATATGTACGACCGGCCGTCCGCCCGCACGCGAACGGTCAGGTACGACCAGGAGCAGGAGACACAGCACGATGCGTATCGGAGTTCTCACCGCAGGCGGCGACTGTCCGGGCCTGAATGCTGTCATCCGGTCGGTCGTACACCGTGCCGTGGTCGGGCACGGGGACGAGGTCATCGGCTTCGAGGACGGCTTCAAGGGCCTCCTCGACGGCAACTACCGCCCCCTCGACATCAACGCCGTCAGTGGCATCCTCGCCCGGGGCGGCACCATTCTCGGTTCAGCCCGGATGGAGCGCGCGCGCCTCCACGAAGCGGCCGAGAACGCCACCGAATTGGCGAAGGCCTACGGCATCGACGCCCTGATCCCGATCGGCGGCGAGGGCACCCTGACGGCTGCCCGGATGCTGTCCGACGCGGGCATGCCCGTCGTCGGCGTGCCGAAGACCATCGACAACGACATCTCCTCCACCGACCGCACCTTCGGCTTCGACACCGCCGTCATGGTCGCCACCGAGGCCATCGACCGCCTCAAGACCACCGCCGAGTCGCACCAGCGGGTCATGGTCGTCGAGGTCATGGGCCGCCACGCGGGCTGGATCGCCCTGGAGTCCGGCATGGCCGGCGGCGCCCACGGGATCTGCCTGCCGGAGCGCCCCTTCGAGGTGGACGCCCTGGTCAAGATGGTGGAGGAACGTTTCGCCCGCGGTAAGAAGTTCGCCGTCATCTGCGTGGCCGAAGGCGCGCATCCGGGTGAGGGGTCCATGCCGTACGAGAAGGGCGCGATCGACCAGTACGGCCACGAGCGCTTCGCCGGCATCGGCAACCGCCTCGCCGTCGAGCTGGAGCGGCGCCTGGGCAAGGAAGCCCGCCCCGTCATCCTCGGCCACGTCCAGCGCGGCGGCACCCCGACCGCCTACGACCGCGTGCTCGCGACCCGCTTCGGCTGGCACGCCGTCGAGGCCGTCCACCGCGGAGACTTCGGCAACATGACCGCCCTGCGCGGCACCGACATCGTCATGGCCCCGCTGGCCGACGCCGTCACCGAGCTGAAGACCGTTCCCGAGGACCGCATGTACGAGGCCGAGTCGGTCTTCTAGTCCCGGTAGTCCCGGCCATCACGGGAAACCGGTCCCGCGGGCGGGTCCCAAGGCCCCCTCCGGGAGGACCTCCGCCCTGACTTCGGCGGCCGAACGGCCCCGGCGCAGTCCTCGTCTGGACGCGCCGGGGCCGTTTGCCGTAGTGAACTCATCGGCGCGGTGTGTCCTAAGACGCACCACCGGCGGAGTGCCAGAAGCGGTCCACGATGTCGGCGAGGAACTGGCGCCCCGCGTCACCGCTGCCGGCCTCGCCCTCCCCGCCGCCCCAGCTGAGGGTGGCCACCATCTTCGACTGGTAGTCGATGTGCAGCTGCTCCAGTACCCGCTCCAGGTGGGCCCTGGGCACGGGCAGCAGCTTGGACAGCGGTTTCACATACGCCTGCCAGCGGGTGGTGGCCGCACTGCGCAGCATGTCGGCGAGTTCCTCGTCCTTGCCGGTCGCCGTCACGAACTGGGCCAGGCTCAGTCCGAGCACCGTCGCCAGGGCGGCGGACTGCCGCTCGTTGCCCTTCCAGCGGCCGGTGTCCTCCATCTTCTGGTAGGAGTTCGTGTCCAGGCCGATGCGCCGGGCCAGATCGTCCGCGGCCAGATTCCTGGAGATCCGGTGCTCCCGCAGGGTGACCGGCTCGGCGAGCAGTTCGCCGGGGGCGCACCAGAGCACACCGGCGAGGGCCGTGACTTCGGCGGAGGTGGGCGATATCTCGCCACGCTCCCACCCCATGACGGTCTCGGGCGTGACGATCAGTCCGTACTGCGCGCGCAGGCCATAAGCGACATGACCGGGCGCCATGCCCAGGGCCGCGCGGAGACGACGCGCGGCGGGGGCATTGAAAGGTGGGCTGGAGTGCACATGGCACACCGTAGGAGTGGCCGAGGCGCGGCGACTACAGACCAAACAAACAAGCCCATAACTCGTAGGAACGTCCTATGGAGTAAAGGGCTTTGGTCGGTTTTCCCTGCGACTGTCCGGTAATCGGTTCGTTCGGTGATCCACTTCCTAGCGTACGTTTTCGGCCGCCCGGAGCGATAGCCCCGCGCATGACCTCCGTCACAAGCTCGAGAACGCCATGAACCGGCCATCCGGCCGGTACGTACTCCCGGGCGGAGGCCCTCGCTCACGGGGGTGGCGAGGGCCTCCCGGAATGCGCTCCTTGCCTTGACGTCGACGTCAAGGATTACGGTCGGGCCATGCGAATCGGCGAACTGGCCGAGCGGGCGGGCCTCAGCACCCGGACGCTCCGGTACTACGAGTCACGGGGGCTGCTGCCCGCGCGGCGTGACGGCAACGGCTACCGCACCTACGACGAGGACGACCTGCGGCTGCTCCGCGAGATCCGCACGCTCCAGGACTTCGGCTTCGAGCTGGAGGAGACCCGCCCGTTCGTGGAATGCCTGCGGGCCGGGCACCCGGCCGGGGACTCCTGCCCGGCCTCGCTCGTCGTCTACCGCCGCAAACTCGACGAGCTGGACGCCCTGCTCGGCCGGCTCACTCAGGTGCGCGACCAGGTGGCGGGCCAGCTGGCCGAAGCGGCGGCGCGGCCCAGATGCGAACTGACCGGCTGAGGCCGCAGGACAAGCAGACTTCAGAAGACTCGGGAAGACAGGAAGAGGGGAAAGAACGATGAGGGCACACGGTGTGGCAGAAGTGACCGACGCCGACTTCGAGGCGGAGGTGCTCGGCGAGCGCGGCCGGCCCGTCCTCGTGGAGTTCACCGCGGACTGGTGCGGCCCGTGCCGCCAGCTCGCGCCCGTCCTGTTGGCGATCGCCGCCGAGGAGGCCGCGCGGCTCAAGGTCGTCCAGATCGACGCGGACAGCAACCCCGCCACCCTCGTGCGGTACGGGGTGCTGTCCATGCCGACCCTGCTCGTCTTCCGCGACGGCGAGCCCGTCCAGCAGATGGTCGGGGCCCGCGCCAAGCGCAAGCTCCTCCAGGAGCTGGAGGAGCACATGGCGCGGGCGGCGGCAGTCGCGCCGGCCCCGGCTACCGCTTCGGCATCGGCCTGAGCCAGACCGTGGCCAGCGGCGGGAGGGTCAGGCGCAGGCTCGCCGCCCGCCCCTGGGAAGGCACCGGCTCCGGCCGCAGCGGCTGCGTGTGGTGGACGCCGCTGCCTCCGTAGGGCTCGAGGTCGGTGTTGAGCACCTCCCGCCACAGCGGCACCTCCTCCGGGACGCCGATCCGGTAGGCGTGGCGGACCACCGGGGAGAAGTTCGAGACGCACAGCAGCGGCGAGCCGTCCTGCGCGAACCGCAGGAACGCGAAGACGTTGTCCTCCGCCGCGTCCGCCTCCACCCAGGCGAAGCCCTCCGGCACGCTGTCCCGCTCCCACAGGGCGGGCGCCGCCCGGTAGGTGCGGTTCAGCTCGCCCACGAGGCTGCGTACGCCCCGGTGGTCGCCGGCCGCCGCGTAGGAGGAGTCCAGCAGCCACCAGTCCGGCCCGTACGTCTCGGACCACTCCGAGCCCTGTGCGAACTCCTGCCCCATGAAGAGCAGTTGCTTGCCCGGGTGGGCCCACATGAAGCCCAGGTACGCCCGGTGCGCGGCCCGCTGCTGCCACCAGTCGCCGGGCATCTTCGAGACCAGCGAGCGCTTGCCGTGCACCACCTCGTCGTGCGAGATCGGCAGGACGTAGTTCTCGCTGAACGCGTAGACCATCCCGAAGGTCATGTCGTGGTGGTGGTACTTGCGGTGCACCGACTCCTTCGACGCGTAGCGCAGGGTGTCGTGCATCCAGCCCATGTTCCATTTCAGGCCGAAGCCGAGCCCGCCGCCGTCGGTGGGCCGGGTGACGCCCGGCCACGCGGTGGACTCCTCGGCGATCGTCACCACGCCGGGGCAGCGCCGGTAGACGGTCGCGTTCATCTCCTGGAGCAGGGCCACCGCGTCCAGGTTCTCCCGGCCGCCGTGCTCGTTGGGGGTCCACTCGCCTTCGGAGCGCGAGTAGTCGAGGTAGAGCATCGAGGCCACCGCGTCCACGCGCAGCCCGTCCACGTGGAACTCCTGGCACCAGTACACGGCGTTGGCGACGAGGAAGTTGCGCACCTCGCGGCGGCCGTAGTCGAACTCCAGCGTCCCCCAGTCCGGGTGCGCGGCCCGCTGCGGGTCGTGGTGCTCGTACAGCGGCCGCCCGTCGAACTCGGCGAGGGCCCAGTCGTCGCGCGGGAAGTGCGCCGGCACCCAGTCGACGATCACCCCGATCCCGGCCCGGTGCAGCGCGTCCACCAGGAAGCGGAAGTCGTCGGGGGTGCCCATCCGGGAGGTCGGCGCGTAGAAGCCGGTGACCTGGTAGCCCCACGAGCCGCCGAAGGGGTGCTCGGCGACCGGCATCAGCTCCACGTGCGTGAAGCCGAGCTCCGTGACGTACGCGGGCAGCTGCTCGGCCAGCTGCCGGTACGAGAGCCCCGGCCGCCAGGACGCCAGGTGCAGCTCGTACACGGAGAACGGGGCCTGGTGCGGCGGCCGGTCGCCGCGCGCGGCCATCCACTCGGCGTCCTGCCACACGTAGCGGGAGGCGGTGACCACGGAGGCGTTGGCCGGCGGGACCTCCGCGTGCTGGGCCATCGGGTCGGCCCGCAGGGTGTGCGAGCCGTCCGGGCGGGTGATGTCGTACTTGTACAGCGCGCCCTCGCCGACCCCGGGCAGGAACAGCTCCCACACGCCGGTCGCGCCGAGCGAGCGCATCGGATAGGCGACGGAGTCCCAGTGCGAGAAGTCCCCGGTGACCCGCACCCCCTGGGCGTTGGGCGCCCACACCGTGAACCGGGTGCCCGCCGTGCCCTGGTGCTCCATCGGCTCCGCGCCGAGCGCCGTCCACAGCTCCTCGTGGCGGCCCTCGCCGATCAGGTGCAGGTCGAGCTCGCCGAGCGCGGGCAGGAAGCGGTAGGGGTCGTGGACCTCCACCTCGTCGCTGTCGTACGCCACCAGCAGCCGGTAGTCCGGTACCCCGTTCAGCGGCAGCAGACCGGAGAACAGCCCGTCCCCGTCGTCGAAGAGCTCGGCCCGCAGCCCCTTCGCGAGGATGGTCACGGCCTTCGCGTACGGGCGCAGCACCCGGAAGGACACCCCGCTGCGCTGCACGCGGGCGCCCAGCACCCCGTGGGGGTCGTGGTGGCGGCCCTCCAGGAGCCGGGCCCGTTCCTCCGCTCCCAGCGCGGGTGCCGGCCGGACCCCGTGCGGCGGGGCGGCCCGGCGGGCCCGAGGGGGCCGGGCCTTCTTCGCACCACCCGCTTCAAGGGCCGCGGCGGGGGTGGCGGGGGTGGTGACGGCGACAGCGGTTTCGTCGCGGACGGTCGGTGACGGCTGTCGTGCGGCGCTCACGCGAGCGGCCTCCTCGGGGGCTTCGGGTGGGGGGTGGCTCCGCCGGGGGCGGGGGGATGCGTGCGGTGGGAGGGGGGACGCTGCGGCTCGGACAGCCGGCGGATCGCCGCCATCGGCACGTGCAGCCAGTCGGGCCGGTGCCGGGACTCGTAGCGGGCCTCGTACACCGCCTTGTCGGTCTCGTACGCGCGCAGGAGTACGGGGTCCTCGCGCGGGTCGCGTCCGGTGGTGCGGGCGTAGCCCTCGCAGAAGGCGGCCCGGCAGGCGTCCGCCCAGGCGGGGGCGAACGGCCGGTGCGAGCGGGCGGCGTAGTCGAAGGAGCGCAGTATCCCGGCGATGTCCCGCACCGCCGGCTCCGGGCGGCGCCGGTCGGCCAGCGGCCGGGCCGGTTCGCCCTCGAAGTCGATCAGCGCCCAGCTGCCGTCGGCGGTGCGCAGGGTCTGCCCCAGGTGCAGGTCCCCGTGGATCCGCTGGGCGGGCACCCCGGCCCCGCGGGAGGCGGCCAGTGCGTCGAAGGCCCCGCGCAGCCCCGCTTCGTAGGGTCGCAGCGCGGGCACCTCGCGGGCGGTGGCGGCCAGCCGCGCGGTCATCCCGGCGGCGAGGCGGGCCGTCTGCTCCGGGCCCAGCGCGACGGTCGGCAGGGCTCCGGCCAGCGCGCTGTGCACCTCGGCGGTGGCCCGGCCCAGCGCGTGCGCCTCGGCGGTGAAGTCGGCCCCGGCGCGCAGCCGGTGCAGCGCGAGCTGCCAGCCGTCGTCGGAGCCGCGCAGGTACGGCTGGAGCACGCCCAGGGTCAGGGGTTCGGAGCCGGGCAGCTGGGCCTCGTACCAGGCGACCGGCGCGGGCACCCTCGCGCAGCCGGCGGCGGCCAGGGCGCGGGGGAGCTCCAGATCGGGGTTGACCCCGGGGCCGACCCGTCTGAACACCTTGAGGATGTACGAATCCCCGTAGATCAGGGAGGAGTTGGTCTGCTCCCCGGACAGTGGCCGGGGGGTGGGGGCCTCGGGGATCACGGCGGCCGGGTCCCGGTCGAAGCGGAGCGGGCCGAAGGTGCCGGGGGAGCGCAGCCGCTCCAGCAGCAGCGAGGCGATCCGGGGATCGCCCAGGCCCTCGTAGACCGACTGGCCGGCGTAGGGCCCCTGCTCCGCGCGGCCGATCAGCGCGGGTGCGAGCGCGGGCGGCAGCGGGCTCGGGCGGATGCCGAGCAGCAACTGGTAGCAGTCCCCGTCCACGTCCAGCAGCAGGTGCAGGAGTCCGGGCGAGGAGCCCGGCGGCAGCAGTTCGGCGGCCGAGATGCTCCGCAGCCTTCCGATGGTGCGGCCCTTGCCCGCGAACCAGCGCTGTGCGGGCAGCCAGGCCCTCAGCATCGGCTCCAGCGGGCCGAGCCCGGCGGCCCGGTCGGCCGTGAGCCATTCCCGGGCGGATGCAGCCTCCGACATGGCGTCGCGTCCTTTCCCCGGGCCGTCAAAGAATGCGCAGAGTGTCCCGGATCGCGGTGGTTGCTTCTCCGGTGTGTGCGAGTGTCGGGTCAGGATGGTCCGTACAGGGGCGGGCGATTGACCCATTCGCCGCGCCCGCCCCGGGTCCGGTGCCTACTCCGTGCGCAGGCGGAACCAGTAGAAGCCGTGGCCCGCCAGGGTCAGCAGGTACGGCCACTCGCCGATCGGCGGGAAGCGGACGTCGCCGGTGAGTTCCACCGGGACCCGTCCGTGGAACGACCGCAGATCCAGTTCGGTGGGCTGCGCGAAGCGCGAGAAGTTGTGCACGCACAGCACCAGGTCGTCTCCGTACTCGCGGAGGAAAGCGAGCACCGCCGGGTTCGACGAAGGCAGTTCGGTGTACGAGCCGAGACCGAAGGCGGGGTTCGCCTTGCGGACTTCGATCAGCCGGCGGGTCCAGTGCAGCAAGGACGAGGGCGACGCCATGGCCGCCTCGACATTGGTGACCTGGTACCCGTGGACCGGGTCCATGATGACCGGCAGGTTCAGCCTGCCCGGATCGCACGAGGAGAAACCGGCGTTGCGGTCCGGGGTCCACTGCATCGGGGTGCGCACCCCGTCGCGGTCGCCGAGCCAGATGTTGTCGCCCATGCCGATCTCGTCGCCGTAGTACAGCACCGGCGAACCGGGCAGTGACAGCAGCAGGGCGGTGAAGAGCTCCATCTGGTTGCGGTCGTTGTCCAGCAGCGGGGCGAGCCGGCGCCGGATGCCGATGTTGGCCCGCATGCGCGGGTCCTTGGCGTACTCGGCGTACATGTAGTCGCGCTCTTCGTCCGTGACCATTTCGAGGGTGAGCTCGTCGTGGTTGCGCAGGAAGATGCCCCACTGGCAGCTCTGCGGGATGGCCGGGGTCTTGGCCAGGATTTCCGAGACCGGGTAGCGGGACTCTCTTCGCACGGCCATGAAGATGCGCGGCATGACGGGGAAGTGGAAGGCCATGTGGCATTCGTCCCCGCCCTTGGCGAAGTCGCCGAAGTAGTCGACGACGTCCTCGGGCCACTGGTTGGCCTCGGCGAGCAGCACGGTGTCCGGGTAGTGCGCGTCGATCTCGGCGCGGACCCGCTTGAGGAGGGTGTGGGTGCGCGGCAGGTTCTCGCAGTTGGTGCCCTCCTCCGCGTACAGGTAGGGCACGGCGTCGAGGCGGAACCCGTCGATGCCGAGGTCGAGCCAGAACCGGAGCGAGGAGATGATCTCCTCCACGACGGCCGGGTTCTCGTAGTTGAGGTCCGGCTGGTGGGAGAAGAACCGGTGCCAGTAGTACTGCTTGCGGACCGGGTCGTACGTCCAGTTCGAGGTCTCGGTGTCGACGAAGATGATGCGGGCGTCCTGGTACTGCTTGTCGTTGTCGGCCCACATGTAGTAGTCGCCGTAGGGCCCGTCCGGGTCCTTGCGGGACTGCTGGAACCACTCGTGCTGATCGCTCGTGTGGTTCATCACGAAGTCGATGATCACCCGCATGCCCCGGGTGTGGGCGGCGTCCACGAACTCCACGAAGTCGGCGAGGTCGCCGAACTCGGGGAGCACGGAGGTGTAGTCGGAGACGTCGTAGCCCCCGTCGCGCAGGGGCGAGGCGAAGAACGGCGGGAGCCACAGGCAGTCGACGCCGAGCCACTGGAGGTAGTCCAGCTTGGCGGTGAGCCCCTTGAGGTCACCCACGCCGTCGCCGTTGCTGTCGTGGAAGGAGCGGACGAGGACCTCGTAGAAGACCGCCCGCTTGAACCAGTCGGGGTCGCGGTCCTTGACGGGGGTGTCCTCGAAGGTGTCGTGGACGGGATCGTTGATCATCATGAGGTGGGTGACCCTCCGGTGGGCGGGGACGGTCGCAGGGCGGCCAGTACGTGCGCGGGCGTGCGGCCCGGCTCCAGACGTACGTAGTTCGCTCTGCCCCAGTGATAGGTCTCGCCTGTGAGCTCGTCGCGCACCGCGAGGGACGCGTGCCAGTCGAGGCCGAGTACCGGCATGTCCAACGAGACCGTCGCCTCCTGGGTGTGGTGCGGATCGAGGTTGACGACCACCAGTACGGAATTTGCTCCGGAGTGCTTCGAATAGGCGATCACCTGTTCGTTGTCGGTCGGGTGGAAATGGATGTCGCGCAGCTGCTGGAGCGCGGGGTTGCGGCGGCGCATCCGGTTCAGGGCGGTGATCAGCGGGGCGATGGTGCGGCCCTCGCGGTCGGCGGCGGCCCAGTCGCGCGGGCGCAGCTCGTACTTCTCCGAGTTCAGGTACTCCTCGCTGCCCTCCTTGACCGGGGAGTTCTCGCAGAGCTCGTAGCCGGCGTAGACCCCCCAGGTCGGGGAGAGGGTGGCGGCCAGGACCGCGCGGACCTCGAAGGCGGGGCGGCCGCCCTGCTGAAGGTAGGCGTGCAGGATGTCGGGGGTGTTGACGAAGAAATTCGGCCGCATGACGGAGGCGGAGCGGGTGTCGGCGAGCTCGGTCAGGTACTCGGTGAGCTCGGCCTTGGTGTTGCGCCAGGTGAAATACGTGTAGGACTGCTGGAAGCCGATGGCGGCGAGGGCCCGCATCATCGCGGGCCGGGTGAAGGCCTCGGCCAGGAAGATGACGTCCGGGTCGGACTTGTTGATGTCCGCGATCACCTTCTGCCAGAAGACCACCGGCTTGGTGTGCGGGTTGTCCACCCGGAAGATGCGGACGCCGTGCTCCATCCAGTGCCGCAGGACCCGTACCGTCTCCTCGACGATGCCGGGCATGTCGGCGTCGAAGTGGATCGGGAAGATGTCCTGGTACTTCTTCGGCGGGTTCTCCGCGTACGCGATCGTCCCGTCGGCGCGGTGGCGGAACCACTCCGGGTGCTTCTCCACCCACGGGTGGTCCGGGGAGCACTGCAGGGCGAAGTCCAGCGCCACCTCGATGCGCAGCTCGCGCGCCTTCGCCACGAAGGCGTCGAAGTCCTCGATGGTGCCCAGGTCCGGGTGGACGGCGTCGTGGCCGCCCTCGGTGGAACCGATGGCCCAGGGCACGCCAGGATCCCAACTCCCGGCGGAGAGGGTGTTGTTGGGCCCCTTCCTGAAGGTGCTGCCGATGGGGTGGATGGGCGGCAGGTAGACCACGTCGAAGCCCATGGCGGCCACGGCGGGAAGCCGCTCGGCGGCCGTGCGGAAGGTCCCGCTGACGGGCTCGGCGCCCGCTTCCAGCACCGCCCCCTCCGACCGGGGGAACATCTCGTACCAGGAGCCGAAGAGGGCCCGCTTGCGCTCGATCAGCAGCGGCAGCGGCTTGGAGGCGGTGACCAGCTCCCGGTACGGGCGCTTGGCGAGCGTCTGCGCGACCCGGGGATCGGTGGCGGCCGCGTACCGCACCGCGACCTCCCGGTCCTCGTCGCGCATCGCGTCGGCGGCGGCGAGCACGGTCTCGCGCCCGTCCCGCTTGGGAATCTTCGCGGCGGCCCGCTCGTAGAGCTCGGCGCCCTCGAGCAGCGTCAGCCCCGCGTCGATCCCGGCGGGGATCTTGATCGCCGCGTGGGCCCGCCAGGTGGCCACCGGGTCGCTCCACGCCTCGACGGTGTACGTCCACCTCCCCTCGACCTCGGCGGACACCCGGGCCCCCCACCGGTCGGTGCCGGGAGCCAGCTCGGACAGCGGCACGGGAGGCCGCAGCCGCCCGCTCGGATCGCGCAGCACGACATGGGCCGCCACGGCGTCGTGCCCCTCGCGGAACACGGTGGCGGAAATCTCGAATACCTCGTCCACGACCGCCTTGGCGGGTCTGACGCCGCAGTCGACGGCAGGGCGGACGTCCAGCACGGGAATGCGACCGATCATGATGGGATCACCTGGGGGCAGTTCGCAGGGCTCGGTGACAACAGGCCAGCCGGCATGGCAGCTGGTAGTGCACGCTCTGTTCGCTCTGTTTCTAGCTGCTCGGAAGACGGCTGGGCTGCGGGCATGGCCGCTCCTGTCCGCGTTCACTCGGGTGGCGGGAGAGGTTCGGGGGAGGGTGCGCCGTGCGCGTACCCGGGAGCCCTTCCCACTCCAGCCCGGACCATTCCGCGTCCTTGGTTAACTACTCGTACGTACTCGCACGCGTATCCCCAAGGCCCGGCTCGACATCCATCGATGCTCCATCAACTCGGACAGGACTAACGGATGTCCGCGCCGCGCGTGCAGGGCGCGCGAGATGGCGACAGCCCGTCACTCCCGAGTGGCGGGGAGAGGAGTACGGCACATGCATGCCGAGGACCGGCACGAGGAGCTCTCCTCCCGACTCCGGTCGCCCGACCCCCGGGTCCGGGAGGCGGCCGCGCGGGCGGTCGCGGCGGTGGTGTGGGCGCCGGAGGCGGAGCGGGAGCTGGCCTCCGCGCTGGCCGCGGCAGTCCTACTGGAGGAGGACGCGCAGGCCCTGGCCGCGCAGATCGACGCCCTGTCCTGCGTGGAACCGGCCTTGGACGACCAGGAACTGGACCGGCTCGTCTTTCGGCGCTCCGAGTCCCCCGCGCTGGCCCGGCTGGTCGCGAGGGCGGCGCGGCTGCAGGTCTGCGAGCCGCCCGAGCCGTTCGCGGACGCGACGCGGGTCATCGTGCGCACCCTCGGCGGAGCCCCGCACCGCGGGCTCGCTCTGCGTACGCCGGGCGGTGCGCTGGTCGTGCTGGAGCGCATCGAGTTCGCCCGGAGGGAGGTCGACTACCTGTCCCACGGCATGACGGCCCGCCTGACGCTGTCCGGCCCCGGCGCGCGGGACCTGTCCCACCTCGACCTCCTGGACGCCACCCCCGGCCCCCGCGGTTACGCACACAGGCTCCGCTCGCCCGACCCCCGGGTGCGGGAGCTCGCCGCCGCCGAGGCCTCGGACTGGCCGGACTCCTGGCGGCCCGAGGTCGGCCGGTACCTGTGCGGGGCGCTGGCCGTGGCCGCCGTACGGGAGCGGGACCCGGACGCGTTGGAGTCCGAGCTGCACGCCCTGTTCCAGCTGGCCTGCCACCTGGCGGAGCCCGCGCTCGCCGTACTGCGCACGCTGGACCGGGCCGCGCTGCCCGAGGTGCTGCGGGAGTACCTGGACGACCTGCTCGAACAGGAGCCCCGCTGAGGCGCCATGGCCCGGCCGGGGTCGCGGCGCTAGCCTTCCGAGGGTGACGCTCGCGGTGCACAGCGTGGTGCGGCCGCTTCGATCCGTAATCCCCTGCGAAGGTGGAACGCGTGAAGGCTATCCGTCGATTCACCGTGCGCCCCGTCCTCCCCGAGCCCCTCGCTCCGCTCGCCGATCTCGCGCGCAATCTGCGCTGGTCCTGGCATGCGGAGACCAGGGAGCTCTTCCAATCCGTCGATCCCGAGGGCTGGCAGGCAGCCGGCGGGGATCCCGTCCGGCTGCTCGGCGCCGTGTCCGCCGCGCGGATCGCCGAACTCGCCGGGGACCGGCGGTTCCTGCGGCGGCTCGCCGTCGCCGCCGCCGATCTCGATGACTACGTCCACGGCGGGAGGTGGTACCAAGGCCACGAGGCGGCCGAGGAGCTGCCCGCCGCCATCGCCTACTTCTCTCCCGAGTTCGGGATCACCGCCGCCCTGCCCCAGTACTCGGGCGGGCTCGGGATCCTCGCCGGGGACCACCTCAAGGCCGCCAGCGATCTGGGAGTCCCCCTCATCGGCGTCGGACTGCTGTACCGGCACGGGTACTTCCGCCAGTCCCTCTCCCGGGACGGCTGGCAGCAGGAGCACTATCCGGTGCTCGACCCCAACGAACTGCCCGTCGCACTCGTGCGGGAGGAGGACGGGGCTCCGGCCCGGGTCTCGCTGAGCCTGCCCGGCGGGCGGGCCCTGCACGCGCACATCTGGCAGGCCCGCGTCGGCCGGGTGCCGCTGCTGCTCCTGGACTCGGACGTCGAGGACAACGACGCCGCGGCCCGCGAGGTGACCGACCGGCTGTACGGGGGAGGCAGCGACCACCGGCTGCTGCAGGAGATGCTGCTCGGGATCGGCGGGGTGAGGGCCGTACGGACCTACTGCCGGATCACCGGGCATCCCGACCCCGAGGTGTTCCACACCAACGAGGGGCACGCGGGGTTCCTGGGACTCGAGCGCATAAGGGAACTGGAAGGGCAGCAGGGCCTCGGCTTCGACGCCGCCGTCGAAGCCGTGCGCGCCGGGACGGTGTTCACCACCCATACCCCCGTCCCCGCCGGCATCGACCGCTTCGACCGGACCCTGGTGGCCCGCCACTTCGGCGAGGCCGGCGAGCTGGCCGGCGTACCCGTCGACCGGATCCTGGAGCTCGGCGCCGAGACGTACCCCGGCGGCGACCCCGGGGTGTTCAACATGGCGGTCATGGGGCTGCGCCTCGCCCAGCGGGCGAACGGGGTCTCCACCCTGCACGGAGCCGTCAGCCGCGAGATGTTCGCCGGGCTCTGGCCGGGCTTCGACCCCGCCGACGTGCCCATCACCTCCGTGACGAACGGGGTGCACGCCCCGACCTGGGTGGCGCCCGAGGTCGTCCGGCTCGGTGCGAAGCAGATCGGCGCCGGGCGGACCGAGGACGCGCTGTCCGTGGGCGGCTCCCAGCGCTGGGACGCCGTCGCCGACATCCCCGACCAGGACGTCTGGGACCTGCGCCGGGTGCTCAGGGAGCAGCTCGTGCAAGAGGTACGGGACCGCCTGCGCGCCTCCTGGCGCCAGCGCGGGGCCGCCGCCGCCGAGCTGGGCTGGGTGGACTCCGTACTCGACCCGGACGTGCTGACCATCGGCTTCGCCCGCCGGGTCCCGTCCTACAAGCGGCTCACGCTGATGCTGCGCGACCCCGAGCGGCTGCGCAGGCTGCTGCTCGACCCGGACCGCCCCGTGCAGATCGTGGTCGCGGGCAAGGCGCACCCGGCCGACGACGGCGGGAAGCGGCTCGTGCAGGAGCTGGTGCGGTTCTCCGACGACCCGCGCGTGCGCCACCGGATCGTGTTCCTGCCCGACTACGGCATGGCCATGGCGCAGAAGCTCTACCCGGGCTGCGACGTCTGGCTCAACAACCCGCTGCGGCCCCTGGAGGCGTGCGGTACCAGCGGAATGAAGGCCGCGCTCAACGGCTGCCTCAACCTGTCCGTCCTGGACGGCTGGTGGGACGAATGGTTCGAGCCGGACTTCGGCTGGGCCATCCCGACCGCCGACGGCCTCGGCACGGACGAGGACCGGCGCGACGACCTGGAGGCGAACGCCCTCTACGACCTGATCGAGGGCCGGGTCGCACCCCGCTTCTACGACCGGGCCGGACGCGGCGGACTCCCGGTGCGGTGGATCGAGATGGTCCGGCGCACCCTCGTCTCACTGGGACCCAAGGTGCTGGCGGGACGCATGGTGCGCGAGTACGTGGAACGGCTCTACGCGCCGGCCGCGCTCTCCCACCGCGCCCTCACCCCGGACGCGGCCCGGGACCTCGCCTGGTGGAAGGGACGGGTCCGGGCGGCCTGGCCGCAGCTCACCGTCGAGCACGTGGAGGCCCTGGCGGCGGGCCCGGTCGGCGGCACCGCCGAACTCGGGGCCACCCTCACCCTGCGCGTGCAGGTCTCGCTCGACGCACTCGCGCCCGAGGACGTGGAGGTGCAGGCCGTCGCGGGCCGGGTCGACGCCCAGGACGTGATCCAGGGCGGACGGACCTTCCCGCTCAAGCCCGCCGGCGGACCGGACCTGGAGGGCCGCTGGCTGTACGAGGGCCCGCTCGCCCTCGACCGTACGGGGCCCTTCGGGTACACCGTACGCATCCTGCCGGCGCACCCGCTGCTGGCGACCCCGGCCGAACTGGGCCTGGTCGCGGGCCCCGTGGCGAGCACCGACACGGACGCGGGAGGCGGCGTACTCCTGCGGTAGCGGTAGCGGTACCGGGAAGCGGGGCCCCAGGGCCCTCAGGGGGCGGGCGGCGGATCCACCAGCCGCCCGTCCTCCACCAGCATCCCGGCCCGCTTGACGCTGCGCAGCGTCGGGATCACCTCCACCTGGCCGACCCCCTCCACCGCGCCGATCCGCTCGGTCAGATAGGTGTAGAGCTCCTCGGTGTCCCGGCACAGCACCACCGCCATCAAGGAGGCCGCCCCGGTCACGGCCGCCGCGAACGCCACCTCGCGGTGGCTCGCCAGGGCGGCACCCACCTGCGCCAGGCGGGCCGGCGGGACGGTCAGCACCAGCGTCGCCTCCGCCTCGTAGCCCAGGAGCGCGGGGGCGAACTCCACGTCGAAGAAGACCGCCCCGAGATCGCGCAGCCGCTCCAGGCGGCGCCGGGCGGTGGACTCGGACAGGCCGCTGGCGCGCGCCAGTTCCGGATATCCGGCGCGGCCGTCGCTGCCCAGCACCGAGAGCAGCCTGAGCTCCGCCTCGTCCAGCACGTACCGGTCCGGCCCCGGCTCGGCGGGGGGCCGCTGCATGGCGGCGATCTGGTCGGGGCGCATGAGGTCCATGCCGGCCCAGGAGTCGGGCCCGCCGAAGAACTTCCGCAGGATGGTGTGGGCGCTGATGCCGGTCACCCGGCGGGTGCGCGGCAGCTTCTCCAGGAGCAGGGTGTCCCGGTCCTTGCGGGTGCGGGCCCTGGTCATGCAGTGGATCTCGGTGCCGCCCGAGTTGAGGTTCACCCACGCGATGTCCGGGCGGCGGGCCAGCGCCTCGGCCACCGGGAGCGCCGCGTCGGGCGCGCACTGCACCCGCAGCCAGGACTCGAAGAGCCCGACCCGGCTGCCCAGCGGCAGTCCGACGACCCGGATCAGGCCGGTGGTCCGCAGGCGCCGGTAGCGGCGTACGACGGTCTGGTCGGAGACCTCCAGCACCTCGGCGAGCCGGCTGAAGGGGGCCCGGCCGTCGATCGTGAGGGCCTGGATCAGGGACCGGTCGAGCGCGTCGAGCTCCGTGTCGTTCACGGTTTCCATCATGGCAGAGCCTCTGGTGAAGGAAATCCGCCGGGAGTGGGCTTCCGGGTGGAGGATCGGGGTCGTTCGCTGAGACCTTGGCGTCACCGGGGATCCGCCCCTGGACCCCTGCCCCTCCGTGCTCCGAGGAGAACTCCCATGCGTAAATGGCTGCCCCTGACGGCGGTGTGCCTCGGGGCCTTCATGCTCCTGGTCGACGTCACGATCGTGACCGTCGCCCTGCCCGACATGGCCGCCGACATGAAGACCGGGTTCTCGGGCCTCCAGTGGGTGATGGACGTCTACGCCCTCGCCCTGGCGGCCCTGCTCCTGGGAGCCGGATCGCTCGCCGACCGGATCGGCCGCCGCCGCGTCTACCTCGGCGGGCTCGGGCTCTTCGCCGCCGCCTCGCTCGCCTGCGGTCTGGCGAGCGGACCGGCCGCGCTGATCGCCTTCCGCGCCGTCCAGGGCATCGGCGGCGCCGCGATGTTCGCCACCACCATGGCCCTGCTCAGCTCCGCCTACCAGGGCCGCGACCGGGGCGTCGCCTTCGGCGTCTGGGGCGCGGTCAACGGAGCCGCGGCCGCGGCCGGCCCCATCATCGGCGGACTGCTCACCGAGCAGTTCGGCTGGCGCTGGATCTTCTTCATCAACCTCCCGGTCTGCGCCCTCGCCGTCTACGTCACCCTCAAGGCCGTCACCGAGTCCCGCGACCCGCACGCCAAGGGCCTGGACCTGCCCGGCATGGTCACCTTCACCACCGGCGCCGCCGCCGTCACCTACGCCCTGATCCGGGTCGGCGAGAACGGCTGGACCTCCGCGACCACCCTGGCCCTGTTCGCGCTGAGCGCCGCCGCCTTCGCGCTCTTCGTCCTCGTCGAACTGCGCAGCTCCCGCCCGATGCTGGACCTCTCGCTGTTCCGCAGCCCGACCTTCGTGGCCGTCATGGCCGCGGCGCTCCTGATGTCCGGCGCCGCCTTCGGGTACCTGATGTACGTCTCCCTGTGGCTGCAGAGCGCCGAGGGCATGGGCCCGGTCGCCGCCGGTCTGACGATGCTGCCGATGAGCCTGGCCGCCTTCGTGGTCGCCGCCGTGACCGGCAAGCTGATGCACGGGGCGTCGGCCCGGCTGACCATCGGCGGCGGGCTGTTCCTGATCGGCGCGGGGGCCCTGCTCCAGGGCTGGATGCTCGATGCCGGGGACGGCTGGACGGCGCTGGTGGCCGGTCTGGCCGTCACCGGAGTGGGCGTCGGCATGATCTCCCCGGCCCTGGCGGCCGCCGCGATGGGGGCCGTCCCTCCGGCCCGCGCCGGGATGGCGGGCGGCGCCCTGAACACCGCGCGCCAGCTGGGCATGGCGCTGGGCATCGCGGTGCTCGGCGCGGTCTTCCAGTCCGGGCTGGAGGACGGGCTGGCCGGCTCCGGTCAGCCGCACGGCACGGCCGAGGCGCTGGCCTCGGGCGGCGCGGCCCGGCTGCTGCAGGCGGTTCCGGGGGCCGGGCAGTGGGTGGAGTCGGCCTTCGCGAGCGGGCTGCGGGACACCTTCTGGGTCTCCGGGGCGATGGGCCTGGCGGGCGCGGTGATCCTGGTGGCGCTGGTCCGCCGGCCCGCCGCGGCCCCGCAGGGCCAGCAGGGTCCGTCCGGTCCGGCCGGCCTGAAGGGCCCCCGGAGCGGCGAGGTCCCGGCGGCCGAACGCGCCGCCGTCTGAGCGGTCTTGGCCGCGCACGCAGCCCCGTACGCCCCGGATCCCGCGCGGATCCGGGGCGTCCGGGCGTTCGGGAGGGGGCGGGGGACCGGGAGGGTGAACCTTCGAACGCGCCTCCGTGCCAAATCGTTTCAGCGGGGTGGTCCGCTCCTACGCTGCCCCCGGATGCCCA
Source organism: Streptomyces sp. NBC_00503 (assembly GCF_036346895.1). Classification (NCBI taxonomy): domain Bacteria; kingdom Bacillati; phylum Actinomycetota; class Actinomycetes; order Kitasatosporales; family Streptomycetaceae; genus Streptomyces; species Streptomyces sp. NBC_00503. The sequence goes on from NZ_CP107855.1 coordinate 5,542,216, forward strand.
CCGGACCGGGCACCCGAGGAACCCGAGGAACGGACTTCCCATGCGCCTTCGCACCACCGCCACCGCACTCGTCGGAGCTCTCGCGCTCGTCCTGCCGACCGCCGGGCTGTCGTACGCGAACGACCACGACGACCGCGAACACCTCGGCACGCTGCACTACCGCTTCGTGGACGACGACGGCGACCGGCGTGACGGGCGGATCCACCCGGCGGACAACGACACCTGCTACCGGCTGACGAACACCACCTGGAACCGGCCGGCCACCCGGGTGGAGAACGACACCGAGTCCCTCGCGGTGCTCTTCCAGGACCGCAACTGCGGCGGCACGGCGGAGGCGGAGCTGGAGCCGGGCGAGGTGCTGCGGGACACGGAGGTGCGCTCCGCCCTCTTCAAGCCGACGGACAACGACGACCGCCACGAGGGCCGCCACGACGGGCGCCACGACGGCCGCGGTGACGACCGTGACGACGAGGGCCGCCACGACGGTCGCGGTGACGGTCGCGGTGACGGTCGCGACGACGACGACCGCAGCCACGGCCCCCGCGCCACCCAGGGGCGGTCCCAGTCGGCCCCGGACTTCTTCCGCTCCATCTTCCGCACCATCGGCTGACCTGCGCCGAACAGCGGGAGGGCCCGGCACCCCGAGGGGTACCGGGCCCTCCCGCGTACGGGTGTGGCGCGGCTCAGCAGGCGGCGGGAGCGGGCGCGGTCGAGGCGGCCGTCGCGGCGGTCGCGCCGTCCGACAGCCAGCGCACCACGTCCGCCGCCGTGTACGGCTCGGCGTCCGGGGCGAGCTCCGGCAGGAACGACAGGTCCTTGCCGATGGTCACCAGCGGGGGCTCCACCCGGCCGTGCGGCCGGCGCTGCGCCAGCCCGATGGTGGCCAGCAGACCGTTGCACAGGCAGTGGCGGCCCTTGGTGTCGGACTCCTCGCCGCCCTTGCGGACGTACGCGGCGACCGGCTCGGCCGCACAGCGGTAGACCAGGCCGCGAGGACTCCGTACCGGCGTGCGCAGGAACCCGAGGTCGCAGACCCGGCGCCGGGCCGCGGCCACCTCCGGCTCGGAGACGGTCCCCGGCAGGTCCGCCACCTTGAAGGGGAACGAGGTCGGCGAGGCCTCGGGGTCGTTGCGCACCGACAGGGTGCCCGTGTGGGCCCGGCCCAGCAGCTCCTCGCGCAGGTGGCGGACCATCCCGGACTCCTCGCACAGCGCGAAGGCGCTGCCGACCTGGACTCCGGTGGCCCCCGCGGCGAGGGCTGCGGCCACCGCCCCGGGACTGGCCTGGCCGCCGGCGAGCCAGAACGGCAGCCCCAGGGCCGTCATCTTGGCGAGATCCGGGTTGTCGCGCGGGCCGTAGACGGGCTCGCCGGTCTCGTCGAGCTTCATCGGCCCGCGCGGCGGGGCGCTGTGCCCGCCCGCCTGGCTGGTCTCGATCACGAAGCCGTCGGGGCGGGTGATCTCGTCCCGGGCCAGGTAGGTGGCCAGGACCGGGAGCGAGACGATGGCCAGCACGTGGGGGCGGCGCAGCGGGCCGGGCAGGTGCCCGGCGAGCAGGGCGCACGGGTCGAAGAGGTGCTCCAGGGGCTCCTCGTCGCCTTCCACGTGGATCTTGCTCACACAGCGTTCGTACCGCGCCAGCCGCGAGGCGAGGGCAGGGATCTGACCGGGGACTCCCGCGCCCACGAGCACGTAGTCGACGCCTGCCAGGATCGCGCCGAACATCGCGGGGGCCGTGGCGAGCTGGATCTTCTCCAGGTAGTTGATTCCGATGACACCGTCATGTCCCTCCTTGGCGAGCCAGACCTCGGCGAAGTTGCCGAGGACGGTGAGGATTTCGGCCTGCGCCCCGCCCGTCGCCCGCAGCCGCGGGGTGGTGCGCATCGCGACGCCCTCCGCGAGGCCCTCCTCGCGGAAGTAGAGGTCGAGCGCGCTCTGGGCGAGCTCCGGGAGCGGGAAGGCGGCCAGGGCCCGGCGGGCGTGGCCGCCGGGGTCGCCGGTCTGGAGCACGCGGGCCAGTACGACGTCCAGGGCCGTTCCCGAGACCACGCCCAGCTGACCTTCGCCGGACACGGCCTTGGCCAGCCGCCAGCCGGAGACGCCGACGCCCATGCCGCCCTGGATCAGCCAGGGGTGCTGCGCGGCGGGGGTGGTCGTGGGGGGCTGGGGCATGGGTCACGTCCTCGGAATCACCCGAACCTACGGTTCCGTAGGTTCGCTGATTTCCACTATGACCCCGGCGCGGCCCGCCGAAGGGCGCCGAAGGTCCCGGCCCTGGGGGGAACTGGACCCTGCGCGGCGGGGGCCAATGGAACAGGGCCGCCCGGGGGAGTCTTCTCCCGGGCGGCCCCGTCGTCTAGCGGTTCAGCTCTGGTTCACGTCCTGCTCCCTCGTGGGGATCAGAAGGTGAGCTTCCAGCTGTTGATGTAGCCGGTGTCCAGGCTCGCCTTGTCGGCGACCCGGAGCTTCCAGGTTCCGGCCGCGACCTCGGAGGAGGCGTTGACCGTGAAGCTCTGGACGATGTTGTCCGCGCTGCCGCCGGAGCGGTTGCGCAGGTTGTAGACCGAGCCGTCGGGGGCGACCAGGTCGACCACCAGGTCACCGACGTAGGTGTGGACGATGTTCACGTCCACCTTGAGGGTGCTCGGGGCGTTGCCCGTGCGGTTGACCACGAGCGGCGACTCGACCGTGGCGTTGTCCGCGATCTGGTAGTCGGTCGTGTTCTCGAACACGCTCTGCTGCGTGGTGCCGACCGTCCAGACGAGGGCGGCCGTACCGGTCTGGTTCGCCGAGTCCGTCACCGTGATCGTGGCGTTGTACGTGCCGGCGGTGGAGGCGGTACCGGAGATCAGACCGTTCGAGGAGTTGATCGACAGGCCGGTCGGCAGACCCGTGGCCGCGTAGCTCAGGGCACCGGCGTTGGTGCTGGTGGCCTGGACCTGGAGGCTGACGGCGCTGCCCGTGACGGTGTTCTGGTTACCGGGGTTGGTGACCGTGACACCGTTCGAGATGCGGGCGCCGACGGCGATGCCGGCCCACGCGTTGGCCACGTTGTTGTAGGTGGCCGAGCCCTGGCCGTACAGGTCGGCGGCGGCCTGGAGGGTCGCCGTACGGGCGGCCGCGTAGTTGGTGTTCGACTTGAAGTAGCCGACCGTCAGCGCGCGGAACCAGATCTTCGAGGCGGCGTCGCGGCCGATCGCGGTGACCGGGAGGTTGTCCGCGGTGGGCGAGTTGTAGCTCACGCCGTTGATGACCTTGGCGCCGGAGCCCTCGGACATCAGGTAGAAGACGTGGTTGGCCGGGCCCGAGGAGTAGTGGACGTCGAGGTTGCCGAGGCCCGAGTACCAGGAGTCCTTGGATCCGCCGTCCTTGCTCGGCTTGTCCATGTAGCGCAGCGGGGTGCCGTCGCCGTTGATGTCGATCTTCTCGCCGACGAGGTAGTCACCGACGTCGTTCGGGTTGTTGGCGTTGAACTCGACGGCCGCCGCCATGATGTCGGAGGTCGCCTCGTTCAGGCCGCCGGGCTCACCCGAGTAGGTCATGTTGCCGGTGACCGAGGTCAGACCGTGGGTCATCTCGTGCGCGGCCACGTCGATGGACGTCAGCGGGTGCGTGTTGCTCGTACCGTCGCCGTACGTCATGCAGAAGCAGGAGTCGTCCCAGAACGCGTTGACGTACGCGTTGCCGTAGTGAACCCGGCTGTACGGGGCCACGCCGTCGTTGCGCAGGCCGTTGCGGCCCATCACGTTCTTGTAGAAGTCCCACGTCAGCTGGGCGCCGTAGTGCGCGTCCGCGGCCGCGGTGGCCCGGTTGGAGGCGGCGCCGTTGCCCCAGGTGTCGGACGTGGCGCTGAAGAGGGTGCCGGTGCCGGTGCCCGTGCCCCCGTTCAGGTCGTACGTCTTGTGGCCGCCGCGCCCGGCGTCGTTCAGGGTGAAGGTGCTGCCCGACTGCGTGGTGCCCAGCGTCACCTGACCGCTGTACATCGTGTTGCCGATGCCGGTCTCGATGGACTGCCATTCGGTGATCTTCGCGCCGGTCTTGGCGTTGGTGATCACGTGCAGCTGGCTCGGGGTGCCGTCGTGCTGGAGCCCGCCGACGACGGTCTCGTAGGCGAGGACCGGAGCGCCGTCGGCGGCCCAGATCACCTTGCGGGCGCCCTTGTCGGCCTTGGCCGACTTGCCGCCCGCCGCACTGGCGGCGGAGAGCGCCGCGCCCTCGGCCGCGGCCGGGGCGACGGTGGCGGTGGTGTCCGCGACCTTGACGTCCGCGTTGGTGGCCTTGGTGACGCTCTTGGTGACGCCGCCCTTGGCGTGGACGGTCATGTCACCGCCGAGCACGGGTATCCCGTTGTAGGTGCGCTCGTACGTGGTGTGCGTGGTGCCGTCCGCGTCCTTGACCACGTCGCGGACGACGAGCTTCTCCGAGTCGGCGAGGCCGAGGGCCTTGGCCGCCTGCACGGACGTGGAGTTCGCTTCGCTCAGGAGCGTCGCACGCTCCGATGCGCTGAGTGCGCGGTTGGCCGCCGCAGGGTTGGCCTGGGCTGCTGAACCGGTCCTGGACGCGGTGGCGTCGGCGGTGGCGGTTCCTGTCTGGATGCCTACGGCGAGGAGAGCGGCCGCGGCAACAAGCGCGCCGGCCGTGGTGGCACGCCGCTGGGGGGTGGGACTCAACGCAGACTCCTTCTGCAAGGGGGGTTCCGGATGGCTGGGTGGGCCTCCGGGCAGACCGGGCTGGTGCGAAGAACGGTCGAAGAGTGCCACTTGAGAGGCGCAATGTCAGGGGCGCGTCAAAAGGTTGGCTGGAAACGGTCCGTTGTCCGAAGTGACGTATCCGGTATCCGGAACATTCACTTGGATGTGGGACAGGAGTGCTCAGTATCCGGAATGTGCGGTACCGAACTCCAGCGCTGCGGCAGCAAGACGTCCGGTTCGCGGAAACGCCAATTACCGTACGGGTGTTTGTCGTACTGTTTCCCGGTGCGTCAGATGTTCACTGCCCGGGGAAGCAGCGGACTCGCGTCACTGTCATAAACCACGTGCCAGGGGGGGCCCATGAGGCATGTCCATATTCCTGTGCAAAGAGTGGCCAGAACGGCCAAAGAGGCTGTTGTGTCGGCCCGGAAGCTCGGAGACAAAGCGCGGTGGTACCTGCCGGCCGCCGTCACTGCCGATCTTATCGGTGCGGGCGTGCCCGTTGGCCTGGTCTTTGAGGCTGCGCAGCAGGCCAGGCCCGGTTACTGCGCCCTCGGCGCCGCCGTCGCCTGGACCGGTGTGCAGGCGCTTCGCAGGCGGTACGCGGCCCGCCTGCTCGGCGAATCCCGGGGTGTCCTCCCGGTCGTACACGACTGGCTGATTCTGATCGGCGTCCTCGCCGTGGCCCGCGTGATCACCGACGAGAACACCCCCCGACTGTCCGCGCTCGGCGCCCTGCTGCCCGCCCTGTTCGTCACCGTCGCCTGCCACAAACTGACCTACCGCCACCTCTCCGCCGCCAGGCGCGAGGCCCAGGCGGTGAGCCGGGTGCTCGTCGTCGGCGAGCCCGACGCCGCCGAATCCGTCATCGGGCACCTCGCCGCGCGCACCGACCACCCCTACGTGGTCGTCGGCGTCGTCCCGGTCGGGCCCGGCGAGATGGCCAGCGGGGTGCCCGTCGCGGCCCGGCTCGGCCCGGCGATGGCGCCGACCCCGCACGGGGACTCCGGCGCCGTGCTCGGAGCCGTCGCCGCCCACCACGCCGACCTGGTGCTCGTCGCCCCGGGGGCACGGCTCGGTGGGGAGCGGCTGCGCCGGATCGCCTGGGCCCTGCACGACGCCGGGCTGGAACTGGCGGTCTTCCCCGGACTGGTGGAGGTCTCCGTCAAGCGGCTGGAGACCCTGTCCGCGGGCGGTCTGGCCGTGCTGCGGGTGGCGCCGCCGGTGAGCGGGGGAGTGCAGGGCGTACTGAAGTCCGTACTGGACCGGGTGGCCGCGACGGTCGGGCTGGTGCTGCTCTCGCCGGCGTTCCTCGGAACGGTCCTCGCGATCCGGCTCGGCTCGCGCGGACCGGCCTTCTACCGGCAGCGGCGCATAGGGCGGGACGGAGTCCCGTTCGTCATGTGGAAGTTCCGCACGATGGTCGTGGACGCGGACGCGCTGAAGGCCGAGTTATCCGGATCCAACGAGAACGACGGCCTGATGTTCAAGATGCGCCGCGACCCCCGGGTGACCCGGATCGGCCGGCTGCTGCGCCGCACCTCCATGGACGAACTGCCCCAGCTGATCAATGTGATGGCGGGGAACATGTCGCTGGTCGGCCCGCGCCCGCCGCTGCCCGAGGAAGTGGCGAAGTACGACGAGGTCGAACTGCGCAGGCTCACGGTGCGGCCCGGAATGACCGGGCTGTGGCAGATCAGCGGCCGGTCCGACCTGTCCTGGGACGAGACGATCCAGCTCGACCTGCAGTACGTGGACAACTGGTCCTTCACCAGTGACGTCGACGTCATGGGCCGCACGCTCCGAGCCGTGGTCGACGGACGCGGAGCGTACTGAGGGGGCATTCGGCGGGTCGGGGACCAAAGGACGGGGGCAGGCGTCCGAAGGGAACTCCGAGGCCATATATTGCACCTACGATTCGCCGTGTACCGGTCATTCGCGCAGCTGTGTGCGGGTGTGGCCGGACCAAACCTGCCGTATTCCCGTAGTGCACCCTCCGCCCTCACGCGAGCCCTGGTCTGCGCCGGTACATATGGCTGTTCGGGTAGTTCCAGCCGTTGAAAACCGGGCCGTTGCCCTGGGGGGCTCATGCGTAGATCCAGAGGGCTGGCTGCCGCCCTGGCCCTGACGCTGGCCGGGGCCGGCACCGGCATAGGCATCGTGCTGATACCGCAGGCGTCGGCCATCACGCAGCCCGTGGCCTTCACCGCCGACAACCTGCCGACCTGGCAGCCGAACGGCACCGTCTTCGCCATGGCCGAGGCCAACGGCACGGTCTTCGCCGGTGGCACCTTCTCGGCCGTCCGCCCGCCCGACGGCGCGGGCGGAGCCGAGCAGGAAGCCGTGAACTTCGTCGCGCTCGACGCGGCGACCGGAGCCCCGAGCTCCTGCAAGCTCTCCTTCACCGCCGACGAAGGCGGCGCGACCGTACGCGCGCTGACCGTCTCCAAGGACAAGAAGACCCTGTACGCGGCCGGCTGGTTCGGCGCCGTCAACGGCACCCCGGTCTCCGGCCTCGCCGCCATCAACATCGGGACCTGCACCCCCAAGGCCTCGTTCCACCCCAGGTTCCCGGCCACCGTGCGCGCGCTCGCCGTCTCCGACGACACCCTGTACGCGGCCGGGGACTTCAGCACCGTCGAAGGCGCGCCCCGCGGACGGTTCGCCGCGGTCGACGCCGCCTCCGGCGCGCTGCGGCCCTTCGTCGCCGACGCCGACGAGCCCGGCCGCGCCGTCGCAGTCGACAACGACGGCAAGAACGTCCTGCTGGGCGGTGACTTCTTCACCGTCAACGGCGCCAAGAGCCATGCGCTGGCCGTCGTGAACGCCACCACCGGCGCCGTCGCCAAGACCTACGGCAGCATCCCGCCGGACTCGGTCGTCACCCACATCGCGGCCGACGCCACCGGCTACTACACCGCCAACGAGGGCACCGGCGGCGGTGCCTTCGGCGGCCGCATCGCCCTCGGCACCGACTTCGGCGAGAAGTGGCGCGACCGCTGCCTCGGCGCGACACAGTTCGTCCTGCCGTACGACGGGGTCCTCTACAGCTCCTCGCGCGCCCACGACTGCTCGCTCGAGGGCCAGTTCCCCGACGGCAGGAACAACTCCCTGCTCGCGCAGCTGACCGACCACGCGGGCGCCGCCCCCGCGCCGGTGGGCGGTTTCGTGCGCAGCCCCGCGAAGCTGGGCTGGCACCCCACCGCCGACGGGGGGCCCGGCGCGGGCATCGGAGCGCGCGTGATGGCCATCGCGGAGCGCAGCGGCACCAAGTACATGTGGGTGGGCGGTGAGTTCACCCAGGTCAACGGAGCGCCCCAGCGGGCCCTGACCCGCTTCGCCTCCACCGGCGACGTCGGCGCCCCCACCACCCCGGTCGCCAGCGTCTCCAGCGTCGGGCCCGGCGAGGTCCAGGTCCGCTGGCGCGCCGGCTACGACCAGGACGACAGCAGGCTGACCTACCGGATCTACCGCAACGGTTCGACGACCCCGGTCGCCACCGTCGGCGCGGACTCCCTCGAATGGCAGCGCCGGCAGGTCTCCTGGACCGACACCACGGTCAAGGCCGGCGTGTCCTACAGCTACCAGGTGACCGCGACCGACGCCGCCGGCAACACCAGCGCCCCGTCGGCCGGGGTCTCGGTGACGGTCCCGCACGCGGTGGTCGCGTACCCGAACCAGATCCGCGCGGACGGCGCCGGCCTGTACTGGCGCTACGACGACACCGTCAGCCCCTACGTCGCCGACTCCTCGGACGGCGGCAACACCGGCGGCGTCCAACTGGGCGCCCCGGCGCTGCGCCAGACCCCCGGCGCCGTCACCGGAGCCAGCACGGCCATGGGCTTCAACGGCACCGGCCAGCAGGTGTACAGCGACCACCGCGAGACGGTCGGCAGCTCGTACTCCATCGAGACCTGGTTCAAGGCGAACTCCCCGCGCGGCGGCAAGCTGGTCGGCTTCGGCAACAACACCGACCGCAACAGCACCGAAGGCGACAAGCAGATCTACCTGACCGACACCGGCCGGATCTTCTTCGGCGTCGACTCCGGCGGGGCGAAGACCCTCTCCACCGGTCCCACCGAAACCTTCAACGACGGCAAGTGGCACCACGTCGTCGCCACGCAGGGCCCCTCCGGCATGGCGCTGTACGTGGACGGCCAGGCCAAGGGCACGCTGGGCGTCACCGGCTCCCGGCCGATCGAGGGCTTCTGGCACGTCGGCGGAGACGCCCTCGGCAGCTGGCCGTCCAGGCCGGCCGGCGACTTCTTCGCCGGACAGATCGACGAGACGGCCGTCTACCCGAAGGTGCTGACCCAGGCCCAGGCCAAGAACCACTTCGACCTGGCCAAGGCGCCCACCGACACGGTCTCCAAGGTCAACGCGACCGAGGACACCTACATCGACCAAGGTGCACCCACCACCCCCTACGGAGCCTCCACCTCGCTCGCGGTGCGCGGTACTTCGGCCTACGAGACGTACCTGCGCTTCGACACCCCGGCGGCCCCGGCCGGCCAGGTGCTGAAGTCCGCCGTGCTGCAGGTCAAGACCACCACTGCGGCGGGCGCCGGTACGGGCGACACCGTCTCCGTGGTCCCGGTCACCGGCACCTGGAGCGGTGCGGGCACCAGCTTCAAGACGAAGCCGACCCTCGGCACCGCCCCGCTCGGCTCCTTCGCGGGCGTGCCGGACGGCTCGGGGGTGCGGACCGCGCAGCTGGACACGGCAGCGCTCTCCACCGTGCTGGGCACCAGCTACAGCCTGGGCCTGACGAGCACCGGAACCGACCCGCTGTGGATCTGGTCCTCGGAGGCGACGGCCGCGGACGCGATGCCGCAGCTGGTCCTCACCTTCGGCGCGAAGTGACGGGAGCCACCTGATGTACCGATCCTCCGCGGCGGCCGCCGTCCTGCTGGCCGCCGCCCTGACGCTGACCGCCTGCGGTTCGGACGGGGGCGGCAGGGCCGAGGCCTCGGCCTCGAAGCCCAAGCCGCCGGCCGCGTCCCCGGTCGCCGACCCGGCGGACGCCCCGGCGCCGCCCGGGTCGGACTCCCGGCCGACGGGCCCTTTCCTCCCGGACGCCAGGCTCACCCCGAAGACGGGCAGCTTCACCGCGGCGGAGAAGAAGTACCTGAGCGGGCGGGTTCCGGAGAAGACGGACCCGGCGGCCGTCCTCCAGGGCGGCCAGGAGTCCTGCCAGCGGGTGCGGCGCACTGCCGAGCACGACCGGGACGCGGCGGTCGGCTCGCTGGTGGCCGGGGAGGACCCGGGCGCGAAGGACGCGATCGCCTTCCTCTGCCCGGACCAGCTGCCGGTCCTCGCGGCGGCCGGGCAGGGCTTCCCGGACGGCACGAAGCGCTCCCCGTCGGCGGGCACGTACCGCGCGCTGACCCGGAGCACCACGTGCGGCTGGGAAGCCAGGGGCAAGGACGGCGCCGTCCTCGCCTCGGGTCCGCAGACCCCGCCGAAGCCGGGCGAGAGGATCACCGCCACGATCCCGGCGGGCACGGCGGAGTTCGTCTCCAGCGGCTGCTACGCCTGGATCCCCTCTTCCTGACGCGCCCCGGCGGCCGGGGGAGCGGCCGGGCCGGGCTTGCCGCGCAGCGGGACCTCCTGGATGAAGCAGGCGGCGGCGAGCCCCGCGAGGCTCAGTACGGCGCCCCACAGGAAGAGGGAGTGCGTACCGGCGGCCACGGCCCGCGCGCTCATCCCGTGGTCCACGTGGCGGGCGAAGAGCGAGCCGAAGAGGGCGACTCCGAGGGAGCCGCCGACGGTGCGGAAGAGGGGGGAGGAGGCGGAGGCGACGCCCATGTCCTTCATCTCCACGCTGTTCTGCGCGATGGTCATCGGCATCTGCATCGCCAGGCCCAGCCCGGTGCCGAGCACCGCCATGTAGAGGGCGGACAGGCCCCGGCCGGTGGAGGCGTCCATCGTCGAGAGCAGGTACAGGCCGAGGGTGACGGCCGCGCCGCCGACGACGGGGAAGACCTTGTACCTGCCGGTCCGCGACATCACCCGGCCGACGACCTGCGAGGCGAGCACGATCGGCAGCACCATCGGGAGCAGCAGCATCCCGGAGTTGGCGGCCGAGGCGCCCTGTACGGACTGCTGGTACATCGGGAGGAAGCTGACGGCGCCGAACATCGCGGCGCCCAGGACGGCGGCCATGACCGAGGCCAGGGAGAGGTTGCGGCTGCGGAAGACCGACAGCGGCAGCACCGGCTCGGCGGCCCGGGTCTGGGACCGGAGGAAGGCGCCGAGGGCCACCGCACCCACCACGGCCAGGCCGATGACCTGCGGTGAACCCCAGGCGTACTGGGTGCCGCCCCAGGTGGTGAGCAGGACCAGCGCGCTGATGGTGGCGGTGAGCAGGGCGGCGCCGGCGTAGTCGATGGGAGGTGCGTCGATGGGGGGTGCGTCGGTACGGGCCCGCTTCGGCAGGCGCAGCATCGTCTGGATCCACACGAGCACGATCGCGCCGAGCGGCAGGTTGATGTAGAAGCTCCAGCGCCAGCCGAGGTGGCTGGTGAGGAAGCCGCCGAGCAGCGGTCCGCCGATGGTGCCGACGGCCATGATCGTGGCGGACATGCCCTGGTACCTGCCGCGTTCGCGCGGGGAGACGAGTGCGCCGATGAGGGCGAACGCCCCGACGGCGAGCCCGCCGGCGCCGATGCCCTGGAGGGCCCGGAAGGCGATCAGCTGCTCCATCGACCGTGCGGCGCCGGAGAGGCCCGATCCCACGAGGAAGATCACGATCGCGGTGATGAAGGTGCCCTTGCGGCCGTGGAGGTCGCCGAGCTTGCCCCACAGCGGGGTCGAGGCGGCGGTGGCGAGGGTGTAGGCGGTGACCAGCCACGACAGGTGTGCCAGGCCGCCGAGTTCGCCGGCGATCGTCGGCATCGCGGTGCCCACGACCATGTTGTCGAGCATGCCGAGCAGCATCGCGAGCATGACGCCGAGGAGGGTGAGGCGGATTCGCCGGGGGGTGGTTCGGGTTTCGGGTTCGGTCATGGCTTCAGAAAAACACAACGGATAAATAAGTGCAACCACTCAACTTTTGCATCGGATACACCATGACGTTAGAGTGGTGCCATGACCGAGACAGTGGGACGCCGTGAACGCAAGAAGGCCCAGACCCGCAAGGCCCTGGCCGACGCGGCCCTGCGCCTGTTCCAGGAACGCGGGTACGACAAGGTCGGCGTCCGGGAAGTGGCGGAGGCGGCCGACGTCTCCGTGACCACGCTGTTCAAGCACTTCCCGAGCAAGGAAGCGCTGGTCTTCGACGAGGACGAGGACATCGAGGCCGCGCTCGTCGCGGCCGTACGGGACCGCGCGCCGGGGCAGTCCGTCCTGCACTCCCTGCGCGACCACCTCGTGGCCACGCGCGCGACCCGGCAGATGGACGACCCGGCGGTCATCGCGCACCTGACCCTGGTCCGCGAGACCCCGGAACTCCAGGAGTACTGGGACCGGATGTGGCGGCGCCACGAGTTCGCCCTGGCCGCGGCCGTCGCCGAGGCCTCGGGCGCACCGGAGGGCGACCTCAGGTCCGCGGCCCTGGCCCGCTTCGCCCTGGACACCACGAGCCTGATCCGCGGTCAGGCCGACCCGCAGGGGGCCATGCGCGCCCTGTTCGCCCTCCTGGAAGCGGGCTTCGGCTCCGACCCGAGCTGAGCCCCGACCGGGACGTCGGCCGGCTCAGTCCACCACCTTCAGCAGCAGCACCGCGCGGGCCGGGACCGTCAAGGTCTCGCCCCCGCGGTGGCGGGTGGCGGGGGCGACCGTCTGGTCCTCCCGGGCGGTGTCCAGGACCAGCTCGTACGACGCGGCCCACGGAGCCCCCGGCAGCACCCACGCCACCGGCCGGTCCCCGGCGTGCAGCAGCGCCAGGAAACTGTCGTCCGTCACCTGCCGGCCCCGCTCGTCGCGGCCCGGGATGTCCCGCCCCGACAGGTACATCCCGACCGCGGCGGCCGGGGCGTACCAGTCCCGCTCGGTCATCTCCGCCCCCGCCGGGGTGAACCAGGCCAGGTCCCGCAGCCCGTCCGCGCCCTGAGGGTTCCCGGAGAAGAACGCCCGCCGCCGCAGGACCGGATGGGCCCGGCGCAGCTCCAGCAGCCGCCGGGTCAGCGACAGCAGCCCCTGCCAGGACGGGTCCGAGAGCAGGGACCAGTCCACCCAGCTCGTCCCGTTGTCCTGGCAGTACGCGTTGTTGTTGCCGCCCTGGGTCCGGCCGAACTCGTCGCCCGCCACCAGCATCGGCACCCCGGTCGACAGGAGCAGGGTGGTGAGGAGGTTGCGCAGCTGGCGGCGGCGCAGCGCCCCGATCCGCGCGTCGTCCGTCTCCCCCTCGGCCCCGCAGTTCCACGACCGGTTGTCGTTGGTGCCGTCCCGGCCGTCCTCCCCGTTGGCCCCGTTGTGCTTGGACTCGTAGCTCACCAGGTCGCGCAGGGTGAAACCGTCGTGCGCGGTGATGAAGTTGACCGAGGCGTACGGCCGCCGCCCGCCCCACGCGTACAGGTCGCTGGACCCCGACAGCCGGTACCCCAGATCCCGTACGTCGGGCAGCGAGCCCCGCCAGAAGTCCCGTACGGCGTCCCGGTAGCGGTCGTTCCACTCCGTCCACAGCGGCGGGAACGCCCCCACCTGGTACCCGCCCGAGCCCACGTCCCAGGGCTCGGCGATCAGCTTCACCCGCCGCAGCACCGGATCCTGGGCGATCACCGCGAGGAAGGGCGAGAGCATGTCCACGTCGTGCATCGAGCGGGCCAGCGCCGCCGCCAGGTCGAAGCGGAAGCCGTCCACCCCCATCTCCGTCACCCAGTACCGCAGCGAGTCGGTGATCAGCCGCAGCACGTGCGGACGCCCGGCGTGCAGGGTGTTCCCGCAGCCCGTGTAGTCGGCGTACCGGCGCTGGTCCGACTGGAGCCGGTAGTACCCGCGGTTGTCGATCCCGCGCAGCGACAGGGTCGGGCCCAGCTCTCCGGCCTCCGCCGTGTGGTTGTAGACCACGTCGAGGATGACTTCGATCCCGGCCGCGTGCAGGGCCCTGACCATCCGTTTGAACTCGCCGACCTGCTGCCCGGCCGTACCGCTGGAGGAGTAGCCGGCGTGCGGGGCGAAGTAGCCGATCGAGTTGTAGCCCCAGTAGTTGCGCAGCCCGCGGCGCAGCAGGTGGTCCTCGTGCGCGAACTGGTGGACCGGCAGCAGCTCCACCGCCGTCACCCCGAGCCCGGTCAGGTGCTCGATCGCCGCCGGATGCGCGAGGCCCGCGTAAGTGCCGCGCAGGTGCTCGGGGATGCCGGGATGGCGCATGGTGAACCCGCGCACGTGGAGTTCGTAGATGACCGAATCGGCCCAGGGGGTCTTCGGCCGGACGTCGTCCGCCCAGTCGTCGTCATCGTGGACCACGACCCCCTTGGGGACGTGCGGGGCCGAGTCCCGGTCGTCGCGCACGGTGTCCGCGATGTACTGCTGCGGCCAGTCGCGGACGTGTCCGTACACTTCCGGCGGCAGGGTGCCGTAATCATTCCCAGGGGCCCCGTCCACGGCACGGGCGTACGGGTCCAGGAGCAGCTTCGCCGGATTGAACCGGGCTCCCGTCCACGGGTCCCAGCGGCCGTGGACCCGGAACCCGTACCGCTGCCCGGGGCGCACGCCCGGCAGGAAGCCGTGCCAGATCTCGTGCGTGAGCTCCGTCAGGGCGCACCGGGTCTCGGTCCCGTCCTCCTCGAACAGGCACACCTCCACCGCTTCCGCGCCCTGGGCCCACAGTGCGAAGTTGGTCCCGGCGGCGCCGTCCGGGCCGCGGTGGAACCGGGCCCCCAGCGGATGGGAGGACCCGGGCCACACCGGCGGTCCCGGGCGGGTCCGCGCCCGTACGGCACGGCTCCCGAGCAGGCCGGTCAGCTGGCGGCTCCCGTTGCCGTTGCCGTTGCCGTTCTCCCTCCCGTTCTCCCTCCCGTTCCCGCTCCCGTTCCCGTGTCCGGTTCCCCCGGGGTGTACGCCCGGGTGCACGTCCTGCCCGTCGGCGGACGGAACGGGCGCGGCCGTCCCGCCGCTCCGTACCTCACCCACGACGGCTTCCACCGCCTCTTGCTCGGCTGCGCTCGACACTGCCCGCCTCCACGGCTCTCGGTACCGGCGGGGGCAGGGGAAGTGCGGCCCCGGCGTCCCGGCCAGGGCCCGCCCCCGTCTGGTCCTTCCCACTGTTCTGCCCGGACTGTTCTGCCCCGAACGTGGCCCGCGCCCACGTTTCCCCCACAGGGCCCCGGTCGTTGGAGGAGCGTGACTCATCTGAAGAGGCGGGCAGGGGCGGGATTGGCCGCCGTGGCGGTGTGGGCGGGCCTCCTCGGAGGACTGGCCGGATGCACGGAGAACGGCGGCTCCCCGATCGAGATCCAGCTGCCCGGCAAACCCCGGTCACCGGAAGAGGCGATCCGGATCACCCCGGACGACAACGCCAAGGGGGTCCCGGCCGAGGGCCCGCTGACGGTGACCGTGCCCGAGGGCCGCCTCGAGCGCGTCGTGGTCACCAAGGTGGAGGACGCCCAGGAGGACAAGGTGCCCGGCGCCATCGCCGACGACGGGCTCAGCTGGAGCCCCGCCGCGGGGTCCGGACGGCTCGCGCTCGCGGCCAAGTACACGGTGGACGCGGTCGCCCTCGACGGGCACAACCGGCGCCAGGCCCGGCACACCACTTTCACCACCTACGTTCCCGAGGAGAGGTTCATCGGGTACTTCAAGCCGGAGAACCGCTCCACCGTCGGTACCGGCATGATCATCTCCTTCGGATTCAACCGGTCCATCGAGCGGCGCGCCGACGTGGAGCGCGCCATCACCATCACCTCCGACCCGGCCGTGGAAGTTGCGGGCCACTGGTTCGGCGACGAGCGGCTCGACTTCCGGCCCAAGCAGTACTGGAAGCCCGGCACCGAGGTCACGGTGCGGATGAAGCTGCGCGACGTGGAGGGCGCGTCCGGCTCGTACGGAATCCAGGACAAGACCATCCGCTTCACCGTGGGCCGCTCCCAGATCTCCCGGGTCGATGCCGCCGCCCACACCATGGAGGTCCGGCGCGACGGCGAGCTGCTGTCGACCGTGCCGATCACCGCCGGGGCGCCCAAGAACACCACCTACAACGGCAAGATGGTGGTGATGGAGCTCTTCGACGTCACCCGGATGAACGGGCAGACGGTGGGCTTCGGCGGGGAGTACGACATCCCCGACGTCCCGCACGCCATGCGCCTCACCCGCTCCGGGACCTTCCTGCACGGCAACTACTGGGCCAGCCCGGACACCTTCGGCTCCACCAACGCCAGCCACGGCTGCATCGGTCTGCGCGACAACAAGGGCGGCGGCTCCGACACCCCGGCCGGCTGGTTCTTCGACCGCAGCATGGTCGGCGACGTGGTGGAGGTCGTGAACTCGCAGGACAAGACGGTGGCCGCGGACAACGGGCTGGGCGGCTGGAACATGCCGTGGACGGCCTGGGTCGCCGGCTCCGCCATCGGCTGACGCCCCAGTCGGGTGATTGTCGTACCGGAATGCCGTAGCGGACGAGTGTCGGTCCGCCCGGCGCGCCGGTGCCCGCCGCCAGCCTGTACGGGCCCACCCGCACGCGGCGGCAGGCAACGGACGGAGCGTCATGTCAGCAAGGAAATGGACCCTCGGCCCCCTGGGGCTCGCCCTCACGGCCGTCCTGGCCGCAGGGGCCCCGGTGGCCCTCGCTGCGCCGGCCGCGCCGGGTCCCGGCGGGCAGCAGCCGGCGCCGGCCCGGGAGGCCGCGGCCCGCCGGGCCCCGCTGCCGGGCGGGCTCGGCCCCTGCCTCGGGCCCCGCTGCCCCGATCCGTTCCCGCCCATCGAGGTCGGCACCGACCCCAACGGCTACGACGAGGGCATCAACATCTTCGTCGGCGCCGACTTCCTGGTCCGCGAGCGCGCCGCCGAGGCCGAGGGCAAGGTCGTGGTCCTCGGCAGCTTCGACCAGAACAAGAACCTGGCCGAGGCGGGCGGGGGTTACAACATCGGCGTCGTCGGCGCGGGCTCGCTGGTGCGGCCCCCGGCGGGCTCGGACTTCCTCACCACCGGCCGCAACGTCAACATCGCCGCCAACCAGCGGCTGATCTCCGACGGCGGCGTCGTCCGCCACGCGGGCACCGCACCCGGCCCCGGCACCGTCACGGGCACCCTGACGGCCGACGCCGCCGCCGTCACCCCGTACGCGGGCCTGCGCGACCAGCTCACCTCCGCGAGCCACTGCTACGCCCGGGTCGACGGCCGCACCCGCCCCGCCACGGGCACCGCCGTCAACCAGAACGGCTTCACCGTCTTCACCGGGGACAACACCTCCCGGCTCCAGGTCTTCAACGTGGACTTCGACATGGTGGGCGCGACCGGCGGAGCCATCGGCATCCGCTTCGACCGGATCCCGGCCGGCGCCACCATCCTCGTCAACGTCCTGGGCGCCAGCCGTACGCTGAGCACCTTCAGCGGCAGCATCGTCGACACCGGGACGGGCGCCGACGCGTGGAACGGCTACCGCACCCGGCTGCTGTGGAACTTCCCGGACGCCACCGAGGTCGCGCTGACCGGCAGCGGGCAGTTCCAGGGCAGCGTGCTCGTCGGCGAGCAGACCTCGCGGACCACGGTCACCCTGCCCGGCACCAACGGCCGCTTCTTCACCACCGGCGAGCTCGTCCACACCAGCCTGCGCGGCGGCGGCCAGGAGCTGCACGCCTACCCCTTCAACGGCGACCTGCCCGCCTGCGGGGAGCAGGTCCCGACCACGGGCCGGGTCTCCGTCCTCAAGCAGGACTCCGCCGACAGGCCGCTGGCCGGAGCCACCTACGAGCTGTGGCACGAGACCAACGGGGTCGCCGGAGCCCAGTTCACGGCCTCCGGCGGTGACACCAAGGTCGCCGACTGCGTCACCCCGGCGAACGGCACCTGCTCCCGCACCGTCCCGCTCGGCACGTACTACTGGCGCGAGACCAAGGCGCCGGCAGGGTACGAGCTCGCGGAGAACTCCGTCTCCGAGCTGACCCTGAACCAGCAGAACGCCTCCGCGGGCGCGAGCAGCCGCATGAGCAACGCGAAGCTCCCGGTCAGCGCCGAGGTGGTGCTGCGCAAGTCGGACAAGGACAGCGGGGCGCTCCTGCCCGGCGCCCGGTTCGAGCTGTGGCGCGAGACCAACGACGTCGCGGGCCTGCAGACCGGCGGAGGGGACCCCGACGAGAAGCTCGAAGGCTCCTGCACCACCGACGCACAGGGCAGTTGCACGGTCCAGCTGCCCATCGGCGAGCGGTACTACTGGCGGGAGACGCAGGCACCGGCCGGCTACGACCTGCTCAAGGACCCGGTCATCGCCTTCGACCTCGACGAGGGCGACGTGCGGACCGGCCGCGTCGTCAACGTCCAGAACGAGAAGCCGAAGAAGCCCGAGCACGACGGGACGATCAAGGTCCTGAAGAAGGACGCGAAGACGAAGAAGGCGCTGCGCGGCGCGGTGTTCGAGGTCTGGAAGGAGACCAACAGCACCAAGGGCCTCCAGACCCGCGGGATCAACGCCGACCGCAAGGTCGCCTCGGGCTGCGCCACCGACCGGGCGGGCGTCTGCGAGTTCCGCGGCCTGGAGGACGGCTGGTACTACCTGCTCGAGACGGACGTCCCCGAGGGTTACGTCCTGCCGCCGAACCGCGTCACCGGCCCCCTGCACCTGGACGGGCAGACCCCCGGCAGGCGTCTGGTGGTCACCCTCGAGAACAAGCGCGACGAGCACGGCAAGGGCCCCCGGCGGGTCTTCGGAAACAGCTGATCCCCGCCGGGCCGTCAGGGCGGGCTCCCCGCCCGGACGGCCCGCCCCGCTGGGCCGCCCGGGTGGGCCGGTGACCCTACCGGCGCACCCGGCGGGCCGGGTCGGCCCCGGTCCGGTTGGCTCGGGTCCAGCGGCCCGGCCGGCGGGCGCGAGGAGGCCCGTATGAGCACAGGTGGCGTGGCAGGCGCGATAGGCAGGGCGGCCCTGACGGCCGCGATCCTCGCGGCGGCGGCTCTCGGCCCGCTGCCCCCGGCCGCGGCGGCCGGACCCGATCCCGTCCCCGACTCCGCCGCCGTCGCATCCGCAGAAGCCGAAGCCGAGGAGGCCTGCACCGCCGGGACCGGGCCCTACCAGCGGGAGATGGAGGGGTACCTGCGGCGGAAGGCCGACGGGGTGCAGGACGAGGGGGACTGCGCGGCGATCCGGCGGTTCCAGCAGGGGAACGGGGTCCGGCCCGCGGACGGGTACGCCGGACTGGCCACCTACCGGAACATGGTCGCCGTGGCCGCCCGGTCCAACCCCAACGCGGCCCGCGCCTGTCCCGTCCGCCCTCACCGGGTGACCTGCGTGGACCTGGAGCGGCAGCTGCTCTGGGTACAGCGCGACAGCAAGGTCGTCTTCGCTCCCGTGCCCGTCCGCACCGGCCGCGACGACCAGGAGACCCGCACCGGCTGGCACGAGGTCTACTGGCGCAGCAAGGACCACAAGTCCACGCTCTACGACGACGCCCCCATGCCCTACGCCCAGTTCTTCGACGAGGGCCAGGCGCTCCACGGACGCCCCGGGAACCTCTACGCACACGGCGGCTCCGCCGGCTGCGTCAACCTCTCCGTCCCCGACGCGGCCCGGCTGTGGGACCTGCTCACCGAGGGCGATGCCGTCTACGTATGGGGCACCAAGCCCGGCACGGAGGGGTGACACGCCGATAACCCCGACTCTTGGGACGGAATGGTGACACGTTCGTGCCATCCCGTCATCCCCGCCTGTGATTTCCTGGCGAGAAGCGCGCGACTGTCCGTGCGCGGGGGACATGGGGAGAACAAGAGTGAACCTGCAGCCGATACGCGGCCGCGCCCGCACCGGCCTGCCGGCCCTCCTGCTGGGTGCGGCCCTGCTGTTCACCACCGCCTGCAGTGGCGGTGGCGGCAACGGTGGTGGCGCCGGCGGGAGCGGTGGCGGCACCGGGGGTACTGGTACGACCGGCACCGAGGCGTCGAAGGCCGTCGTGAGCATCAAGCCGGACGACGGGGCCAAGGAAGTCGCCACCAGCGGCATCCTGAAGATATCGAGCACCGGCGGCAAGCTCAGTACGGTCACGGTCGCCGACACCAAGGGCAACGCGGTGGAGGGCAAGCTCGCCGATGACGGCGCGAGCTGGGAGCCCTCCCGCAACCTCGCCTCCGCCACCGAGTACAAGGTCCACGCGGTGGCCAAGGACGAGGCCGGCCGGGAGTCCGCGAAGGACACCACCTTCACCACCCTCACCCCGGCCAACACCTTCATAGGCCAGTACACGCCCGAGGACGGCGCGACCGTCGGCGTGGGCATGCCGGTCTCGATCAACTTCTCCCGCGGCATCACCAACCCCGAAGCCGTCGAGAAGGCCATCTCGGTGACGGCCGAGCCCGCCGTACCCGTCGAGGGCCACTGGTTCGGCAACGACCGCCTCGACTTCCGCCCCGAGAAGTACTGGGCGGCCGGCACCAAGGTCACCCTGAAGCTCGCGCTCGACGGGGTCGAAGGCCGCCCGGGGGTCTACGGCAAGCAGACCCGTACGGTCACCTTCACCATCGGCCGCTCCCAGGTCACCACGGTCGACGCCGCGGAGCACGAGATGCAGGTCGTCCGCGACAACCAGGTGGTCAAGACCATCCCGATCACCGCCGGCGCCCCCGCGAACACCACGTACAACGGGCAGATGGTCATCAGCGAGAAGTACAAGGTGACCCGGATGAACGGCGCCACGGTCGGCTTCGGCGGCGAGTACGACATCTCCGACGTCCCGCACGCGATGCGCCTGACCAACTCGGGCACCTTCGTCCACGGCAACTACTGGGCTTCGTCCAGCACGTTCGGCAGCGAGAACGTCAGCCACGGCTGCGTGGGCCTGAAGGACGTGCGCGGCGCGGGCGACGGCGACCAGCCGGCCGCGTGGTTCTTCAACGAGTCGCTGATCGGCGACGTGGTCGTCGTGAAGAACTCCAAGGACAAGACGGTGGCCCCCGACAACGGCCTCAACGGCTGGAACATGGACTGGGCGGAGTGGATCAAGTAGTACCTCACGCCAAGTAGTCCTCCGTCGTACGGAGTCCGGGTGCGCCCGGTGCTGTGACCCACAGCACCGGGCGCACCCGCGTTAACCGGCGCTAACCTTCCCCGTATGACCATCTCTCTCGAAGTCTCCGAAGGCGTCGGCACGATCCGCCTGGACCGGCCGCCCATGAACGCCCTGGACATCGCCACCCAGGACCGGCTGCGCGAGCTCGCGATGGAGGCCACCGACCGGACCGACGTCCGTACGGTCGTCCTCTACGGCGGCGAGAAGGTGTTCGCGGCCGGCGCGGACATCAAGGAGATGCAGACGATGGACCACGCGGCCATGGTCGCCCGGTCCCGCGGTCTGCAGGACGCCTTCACCGCCGTGGCGCGGATCCCCAAGCCCGTGGTCGCGGCCGTCACCGGCTACGCCCTGGGCGGCGGTTGCGAACTGGCGCTGTGCGCCGACTACCGGATCGCGGGCGACAACGCGAAGCTCGGCCAGCCCGAGATCCTGCTCGGCCTGATCCCGGGAGCCGGCGGCACCCAGCGGCTGTCCCGGCTGATCGGCCCCTCCAAGGCCAAGGACCTCATCTTCACCGGCCGCATGGTCAAGGCCGAAGAGGCGCTCGCGCTGGGCCTCGTGGACCGGGTCGTGCCGGCCGCCGAGGTCTACGAGCAGGCGCACGCGTGGGCCGCGAAGCTGGCGCAGGGCCCGGCCCTGGCGCTGCGCGCGGCGAAGGAGTGCGTGGACGCGGGTCTGGAGGTCGACATCGACAGCGGGCTGACCATCGAACGGGGCTGGTTCGCGGGCCTGTTCGCCACCGAGGACCGCGAGCGCGGGATGCGCAGCTTCGTGGAAGAGGGGCCCGGCAAGGCCAAGTTCCTCTAGGCGCGGCCCCCCGGCGGCCGCTGTTCCTCCCTGTGGGTGGATTAGCCAGGCCTTAAGGGAATCTTAAGGAGAAAAGCTGATCCACTCAGCGTGATCGCTGCTGTGCGATGCGTCACCGCAGGTCGGGGTGGGTGCGGCGGCACTCCGATTGCCGAACGCATATGCCGGAGCACCTCCTCGGAATCCATGATTCCGGGGGGTGTTTTCCTGCGGAACGGCCCGAACGGCCCTACCGGCCGTCCATGATGGGTGCATGGCGGGTCTGGAGGGTGTGGAACAGCCGCGGCAGCGCAGTAGCGCTCCCGCCGTGCGGCTCACGGCGGCGCTGGAGGACGAACAGGGCCTCAAGCTGCTGGAGTTGCACGGGAACCCGGCCGAGACCCAAGTGATGCTGCCGTCCAGGCCCGAGTCGGCGGGCACGGCCCGCCGGCTCACCCAGTGCGTGGTGGTGCGGCTGTGGGGCCTCTCGCCGCAGATCGCCGAGCACACCGTCTTATTGGTCTCGGAGCTCGTCGGCAACGCCGTCCGGCACACCGGGGCCCGGTCCTTCGGTTTACGCATGCTCAGGCGCCGCGGCTGGATCCGTGTGGAGGTGGGTGATCCCTCGCGCGGGCTGCCCTGCCTGATGCCGGTCCACGAGATGGACACCACCGGCCGGGGGCTCTTCCTCGTCGACAAGCTCTCGGACCGATGGGGCGCGGACCTGCTGCCGCGCGGCAAGATCACCTGGTTCGAGATGAGGGTGGCCGACCGTTGACCCCTCTTCCCTGAAACACAGAAACCCCCTGTCGCCGGTGTGGGGCGCTTCGGGGGTTTCATGAGGGTGCCGAGGATCGAAGGGGGTGTGATCCTCGGCAGGGACTTCGCTCGGGTCAACGGGAAGCCGTGATTCCGACTATGGCAGAAGAGGGACCAAATGCCAAAAGTCCCAAGTTGGACATAAGTGTGCAAATCGTAAGAGTTTCTACCTAAATCTTAGGTGAGATGGGCCACTGACCTCGTAATCAATGAATAAGTATCGATCGCTATGAGTAAATCGTTGATCACATAGCGGACGGATCCCGTGTGGGGCCGGATTGGTCCAAGGTCCCGAATGGGGTCAATCATCACGTACAGGGGCATCCGCCCCTTAAATGAGCAGGTGCTCTGCTACCCGGACCGCCGATCCGCTCTCCTCGCCGGCGCGGCGGTCGCCGCCGGTGCCCTCACCGCCGCCTGCGGCACGGGCAGCCGTCCGGTGACACCGCCACCCCCCGCGAAGGCCGCCCCGGACAAACCCGCCCCCGCCAAGGCGGCCCCCGCGCCCCGCCGGTTCGCCGGACAGCCCGTGGAGATCGGACACGGTCCCCGCGGCCGCCCGGAGGTCGCGCTGACCTTCCACGGCAACGGCGACCCCGCCATCGCCAAAGCGGTGCTCGCGGAGGCGGAGCGCGCGGGCGCGCGGGTCACCGTACTGGCCATCGGCGCCTGGCTCGACACCCACCCCGAGATGGCCCGCCGGGTCCTCGACGGCGGCCACGAGCTCGGCAACCACACCCAGCGCCACCTCGCGATCAACACCATGCCCGAGGCGGAGGCGTACGCCGAGATCACCGGCTGCGGCGACCGGCTCAAGCGGCTCACCGGGTCCATCGGCACCTGGTTCCGGCCGTCGCAGACCCAGTACGCCACCCCGCTGGTGCGAAAGCTGGCCCAGCGGGCGGGCTACCCGCACGTCCTCTCGTACGACGTCGACTCCCTCGACTTCACCTCGCCCGGTGCCGCGGCCGTCATCCGCACCGTCATCGGCACGATCCAAGGCGGATCGGTGGTGAGCCTGCACTTCGGCTACGCGGACACGGTCGACGCGATGCCACCCCTCCTCGAAGAACTCGCGCGCCGCAAACTGCGTGCGGTGACCACCACGGAGCTGCTGACCCCATGACGACCACCCGCCTTCCCCGCAAGGCCACCGCGCTGCTGGCCGGTCTGGTCCTCGCCGCCCTGGCCGGCTGCGGATCAGCCGACAAGGGACCCGCCGAGGCCCTCGGCTCGAAGGGGCCGGCCGTACCCGCCAAGGCCGTACCGGCCGTGCCGCCGGGCCTGGCCGGGATGCCGCCGCTCCTCGATCCGCACGACGTGTACGCCGCCGACCGGCCGAACAAGCTCTCCCCGGTGGTCAAGGACTTCCCGTCCCGCGTGTACGTGCCGAACACCACCTCCAACACGGTGTCGGTCATCGACCCGGTGACGTACAAGGTCATCGACACCATCCCGGTCGGCGCCCAGCCCCAGCACGTGGTCCCCTCCTGGGACATGAAGACCCTCTGGGTCAACAACAATCGGGGCCACACGCTCACCCCGATCAACCCGGCCACCGGCGAGGCCGGCGCACCCGTAGAGGTGCACGACCCGTACAACCTGTACTTCACGCCCAACGGCAAGTACGCGATCGTCATGGCCTCGATGGACAAGGAACTGGTCTTCCGCGACCCGCACACCATGGACCGGGTCAAGACCGTCCCGGTGAGCTGCTTCGGCGTCAACCACGCCGACTTCTCCGCCGACGGCCGCTACTTCATCGTCAGCTGCGAGTTCTCCGGCGAGCTGCTGAAGGTCGACACCGAGAAGATGGAGGTCATCGGCCAGCAGAAGCTGCCCTTCGAGGGCGCGATGCCGCAGGACGTCAAGGTCTCCCCGGACGGAAAGACCTTCTACGTCGCGGACATGATGGCGCACGGCATGTGGGTGCTCAGCGGCGACAAGTTCGACGAGCCCAAGCTGCTGCCCACCGGCAAGGGCTGCCACGGGCTGTACGTCAGCCGCGACTCCAAGGAGATGTACGTCTCCAACCGCGGCGAAGGGTCCATCTCCGTCTTCGACTTCACCCAGAACAAGCTGACGAAGAAGTGGGAACTGCCGGACGGCGGCAGCCCCGACATGGGCGGCGTCTCCGCCGACGGCAAGGTGCTGTGGCTGTCGGGCCGCTACAACTCCGAGGTCTACGCGATCGACACCGTCACCGGCAAGCAGATCGCCAAGATCCCGGTGGGCGGCGGCCCCCACGGCCTCGCCGTGTACCCGCAGCCCGGCCGCTACTCGCTCGGCCACACCGGCATCTTCCGGTAGGCGCGCAGGTGCCCCGGGAGCTCGTGCGCACGGCTCCCGGGGCACCCTCATGCGTGCCGCGTCCCCGTCTCACCAGGCGACGGGGAGCCGCTCCGGCAGGCGCTTGATGAAGCCGGTGCGCCACACCAGGTTCTCCGCCGGCACCGCGAGCCGCAGCCCGGGCAGCCGCTCGACCAGCACCTCCAGCGCGATCTCGGCGTGCGTCCGGGCGAGGGCGGTCGCCGGGCAGAAGTGCCGGCCGGCGCCGAAGGCGAGGTGGGCGGCCGGGCTCTCGCGCTCCAGGTCCAGCTCGTCGGGGTTCTCGAAGGCCGCCGGGTCGAAGTTGGCACCCTCCAGCAGGACGAGTACGAGCTCACCCTCCCTGATCAGCACGGAGCCGACCTGGACGTCCGCCGTGGCGATGCGCGGCAGGCCGTCGCCCACGGACAGGTTCCAGCGGAGCAGCTCCTCCACGGCCGCTCCCATGCGCTCCGGATGCTCGCGCAGGTACCCGATGAGGTCGGGCCTCTGCAGCAGCGCGAGGATCGCGAGGGTCAGGAACGCGGAGGTGGAGACCGCGCCCGCGCCGAAGAGGGAGACGGCGACCGTCGCGAACATGTCGTCGGTCAGGTGCGCCGACTCCGGATCGGCCGCCTTCAGCCCGGCGAACGTACCGAGGAGCCCCGTGCGCTCCTCGGCGGGCAGCTCGAGCTGGACCCGGAGCCGCTCGGCGAAGTAGCCGACGTCCTTGTACCAGTTGAGCGCCGAGTCGGCGAAGGGCTCGCGCGCGGTCATGAACGCCACGTCCAGCCCCGACATCAGCCGCCGCCAGTCCTCGAACGGCACCCCCAGCACCATGCAGTGCAGGGCCGCCGAGAACGGATCGGCGAACCCCGCCCGCAGATCGGCGGGACCCCCCTCGGCCACGATCCCGTCGAGGAGCTCCCCGGCCACGGCGCGCAGCCGGTCCCGCAGGCCCTTCTGGCGCGGACTGAGCGCCTTCATGACCGCGTCGCGCAGTCCGGCACTGTTGATGTTGCCCATGTTGTTGACGACCTCCGGCGGGATCGTCAGCGCGTACTGGCGCGGTACGCCGGCGTTCGCGGTGTCCCGGAGGCTGAAGCGCTCGTCCTCCAGCACCTGCCTGGCCAGCGCATAGCTGCTCACCAGCCAGGCCGGATCCCCGGTCAGGGTACGGACCTTCGCGACCGGAGCCTTCTCGCGCAGCCAGCCGCACTCCTCGGGGAGCACGTCACCGCGCCGGGAGAGCGGGAAGTCGAGGAGGGGCCCGCCGCCCTGCCCGGCGCCCTCGAGCTGCTCGACGGTCATCGACGGTCCCTTCGGCTGGTGGGGTTCGGGTGGTTCAGATGATTCGTGTCTTTCTGAACTATTTCTTCCGCATCGGGCCTTACGACGGCATAAGCCTGATTCCTGGTCGCGCGCAGTCCTCCACCGCGTGCGAAGAGGACATCCGTCAGCGGCATCTTGACGTGGTAGGCCGCCACCGAGGACGGCACGTCGAGAATGCTCGGGGTGTCGATGAAGAAGGGCAGTTCGGCTGCCATGTAATCGAAACAGACCTGCAACTGCGAGTCCGTAATCGATTCACCTTCCGGCAACTTCGAGCCGACAAAATGCAGGGCCATTTCCTCGCAGCCCTTGCGGAACTCGTCGTCGGTCTCCAGGAAATGCAGAACACGCCGGTGGAGGAGCTGGTAGACGGGATTCGACAGGAACTCCGAAAGTGCCCGTACGCGGATCTCGGTTCCGGGGTTCCCCGATTCCTCGACCCCCTTGAGGATCCTCCGGCGGACCGCCTTTATCTCCTTCGCCGCACGCTTCCCCGCGTGCTCCTCGGTGTAGCCGAAGGCGGCGAACATCCGGTCCACGTGGAGGTCCGCGTAGACGAAGTCCACCTGGGCGAAGCGGGTCGTGGCCCATCGGGCGAGGCTGGTGATGCGCTCGGAGCTGAAGTAGCTGTTTCCAGGACTCACTCCGATGAGCACATGGTCGCCGTCTTCCCAGATATGGCGGCAGGTGCGGGTGAAGGGCAGAACTTCGAATGATGCGTCGACATGGATCGTCATCTGTGTGATCGCCCTTGTTGCCACTAGTCCCTGGGAGCCTTGCGCTCCTGGTGTGGCGGCAATGTCGGTACGTTATGCCGTGGCCCCGGAGCGTGACAAGTGGAAGTCGAAATTGTTGGCGATAAATATAACTTCCACTCTACGGAAAGGTAATTGAATTTCTATCTGCCGCCCGAACGGGACCCGGGGCGGGAGAGGTGTCCGGGGACGGTTACCCTGAGCCGGTCAACAAGCACCAAGAAGGGGTGGACCCAGTGGCGGACATCGAGAGCGCACGGGCGACGTTCGGCAAGTTCGACGCGGACGGCGACGGCTTCGTCACGGCCGACGAGTACAGCGCTGCCATGAAGGCGATGGGTGACGCGTACGTCACCGGCGCGGTCGCGGAAGCCGTGATCGCCGCCAAGGACACCAACGGCGACGGCCTGCTGAGCTTCGACGAGTTCTGGGCCTCCCTGAACAAGTAAGCCCCGCGGGCAGACCCCGCGCCACCCCCGCCCGCCCCCCTGCCGGGGCGGGGCGGGGGACAGGTCAGCCCGAGCCCTCAGCCTCTCCCTCTCCCTCCATGTCCTGCACCTCGGCGAGCGCCTCCTCCAGCCAGGCCAGCCAGAAGCTCTCCAGGGCGATCCCGCCGTGCAGGACGAGCCGGCGCAGCCGGTCCTCGACGGCGTCCCGGCCCGCGGGGAAATCCTTCGCCTCGATGGCCTCGTACTCCGCCAACTGCCCCCGGTGCAGATCGAGATGGCGCCGCAGCTCGCCCCCGAGCCCCTGCGGCCCGACCACGCCCGCCGCCCGGATCCGCAGCAGCAGGGGGTCGCGCATCGGCTTCGGGTCCTGGCTGTCCCCGACCCACCGGGCCAGCTCCGCGCTTCCGGCGGGCAGCACCTCGTACTCCTTCTTCTGCCCCCGCACGGGCACCTCGCTGGGCAGCGCCCGGATCAGCCCGGCGTCCTCCAGCCGGCCGAGCTCCCGGTAGATCTGCTGGTGCGTCGCGGACCAGAAGTACCCGATCGACTTGTCGAACCGCCGCGTCAGCTCCAACCCGGACGAGGGCTTCTCGAGCAGGGCGGTGAGGATGGCGTGCGGAAGCGACATGCGGCCATCCTAGATTCGGGGCAGTTCCAGCACGCCGATCCCGCCGCTCAGAGCGAGGCCCAGACGGGTCCCGTCGAGCCGGCAGTACCTCCAGGGCCGCCCCTACGCCCAGGCGGCCAGCGCGTCCGGGGTTCTCGGGCCGGGGGTACCGGGGTCGAGCAGGCCCCGTGTCCGCAGGAAGGCCGTCACCGCCGGGGACCATGCTGTGCGCAGGCCCGACGCGGTGAGGAGGGGTGGGTCCGAGAGGAGGGATTCCGCCGGGCCCACGCGGATGCCGGACGGGGTCAGGACCGCCGCGTCGTCGGCCCAGCGGACCGCCAGGTCCACGTCGTGGGTGGCCATGACCACCGTGGTGCCGGAGGCCTGGAGTCCTGACAGGACGTCCAGGAGCCGCTCCTGGCCGTCCGGGTCGAGCCCGGCCGTCGGCTCGTCCAGGATCAGCACGCGCGGAGCCATCGCCACCGCACCCGCGATCGCCGCGCGCTTGCGCTGGCCGTAGGACAGGAGGTGGGTGGGGCGGTCCCGGAGCGCGGTGATGTCCAGTGCGGTGAGCGCCGCGTCCACCCGGGCGCGGACCTCGGCCGTCGGCAGGCCGAGGTTCATCGGGCCGAAGGACACGTCCTGTTCGACGGAGGCCGCGAAGAGCTGGTCGTCGGGGTCCTGCACCACCAGTTGGACGGAGGTCCGCAGCCGGGTCAGGCCGGCGCGGTCGTACGCGACCGGCGTGCCGTCGAGCCGCAGCGCGCCCGAACCGGGCCGCAGGCCACCGCTCAGCAGCCGCATCAGCGTGGTCTTGCCGCTGCCGTTGCGGCCCAGCAGGGCCAGCGCCCGGCCCGCCGGGATGGCGAAGTCGACGCCGGTCAGGACGGCCGGGCCGTCCTCGTAGGCATAGCCCGCGCCGGCCAGTTCCACCAGGGGGGTCGCCGATGGGTTCATGGGTGGAGCCCCTTCAGTACGAGGGTCAGGGTGATCAGCGCCGCCAGCAGCCCGGCCGTGGCCGCCAGGAACCGCCACGACAGGGCCGCCTCCGGGACCAGGACCCGCAGCGCGCCGTCGTAGCCGCGACCGGCCAGCCCCGCCTGGAGCTTGGCCGCGCGGTCGAAGGCCCGTACGAAGGAGGTCGCGGCGAGCCCGGCCAGGGAACGCCACACCGCCGCCCGTCCGGTGTGCCCGAGGCGGGCGGCCTGGGCCCGGCGGACCTGGGCCACGGAGTCCAGGAGCAGGAACGTGATCCGGTACATGACCAGGGCCACGTCCACCACGGGCGCCGGCACCCCGGCCCGGACCAGCCGGGGGAGCACGTCGGAGACCGGGGTGGTGAAGGCGAACAGCAGCAGCCCGAGCGAGGCCGCCGAGGTGCGCAGGAGCAGCTCGGCGGCGTGCCGCGGGCCGTCCGGGGCCATGGCGACCAGGCCCTGCGGGCCGCCCACGGCGAACAGCAGCGGCAGCGCCCCCGTGAAGCAGAAGCCGAGCGGGATCCGGAAGGCCCGCCACAGCTGGCGCCCGGCCACGCCCGCCGGGCCGAGGAGCACGGCGAGCGTGGCGGCGGCCACCAGCGGACCGCCGGGCCAGGGCGGCAGGCAGACGGCGGTGACCGTCAGCCCGACCCCGAGCAGGGCCTTCTCCAGCGGCTGCTGTGCGCGGCCACGTCGATCGGCAGCACCGCCTACGACTCCGGGGTGGCGGCACCGGCGCCGGCACCGGCACCGGCACCGGCACCCGTACCGGCGGCGGCCTGGGCGAGGCCCTGGCGGCGGCCCTTGCGGACGCCGAAGTAGTACGCGAGCACGCCCGCGCCCAGCGCCGCCTGGAGGGCGAACAGCGCCGACTCCACCTCCCCGGAGGGGGGTTCGTACAGCGGGGAGAACCACGGCTCGTAGTCCGGCTTGAGCTCGGTGATGGCCGCCTCCGCCTGCGCATCGGCGCCCGTGAAGGGCTCCTCCTTGCCCTCGCCGAGGCCGAGCGCGATCGGGAGCACGGCGAGCGCGGCCACCAGGAGCAGCAGCAGGGTGTTGATCTTCGCGTTCCTGCTCATCAGGCTGCCGCCCCCTGCTTCTCGGTACGGCCGGAGGTCAGCTTCGCGACACCGAGCCGGACCAGGTCCGACTTGCTCGACGCCATCAGCAGCCGCATCACGAGGACGGTCAGCAGCCCCTCGCTCACGGCCAGCGGCACCTGCGTGACCGCGAAGATCCCGCCGAACTTCGCGAGCGCGCCCAGGAATCCGGAGGCCGGGTCCGGGAAGGCCAGGGCGAGCTGCACGCTGGTGACGCAGTAGGTGACCAGGTCCGCGAAGAAGGCGCCGAAGAAGACGGTCACCATCAGCGGGAGGCCGAAGCCGCGCAGCAGCCGGTAGACGGCGTAGCCAGCCCACGGGCCGGCGATGGCCATCGAGAAGACGTTGGCGCCGAGGGTGGTGAGGCCGCCGTGGGCCAGCAGCAGGGCCTGGAAGAGCAGGGTGATGGTGCCGAGCACCGCCATGATCGGCGGCCGGAACAGGATCGCCCCGAGCCCCGTACCGGTGGGGTGCGAGCAACTTCCCGTGACCGAGGGGATCTTCAGGGCGGACAGGACGAACGTGAACGCTCCGGCCGCGCCGAGCAGCAGGGTGCTCTCCGGGTTGGCCTTCACCTCGCGGGTCAGCGAGCGGACGCCGTGGACGACGAAGGGAGCGGACGCGGCGCCCCAGGCGGCCGCGTGCAAGGGGGGCAGAAAACCCTCGGCTATATGCATGAGTGGGGAGACCTCTCCAGCACCTCGTGGATGGACAACGCGCCCCGGCCGGTCTCCTGGCTCACGGGTTGACGTCCTGGCCCCGCCTTCCCGGGCAGCGCGGAACCTCCCGCGCAGCCCAGTGGCTTTCCCGCAGGAGTGGAGCCGGACTTCCCGATCACAGTGGCGAGGGCCGCACCGGTTTCTCACCGGTTTCCCGAACACCAAGGCCCATTGACCCTAGTCGGCCGCCCGGACCGTAACAAACCGGAACCGCACGGACGCGGCCCGCCGACGAACCGGAACCCGTACGGGCGCTCCCCGGTGGCGACCGCGCCCGGGGCCGCCGAGGGTGGTGGCGTGGACTACTCCGACCTCACCGCCGTGTACGTGAACTGCACGCTCAAGCGGTCACCCGAGCCCAGCAACACCGAGGGCCTGATCGCCAGGAGCCGCGCCGTGATGGAGGCGGCCGGCGTCCGCACCTCGCTCATCCGGGCTGTCGACCACGACATCGCCACGGGCGTCTGGCCGGACATGACCGAGCACGGCTGGGAGGAGGACCAGTGGCCGGTGCTCTACAGCCAGATCATGGACGCCGACATCCTCGTCCTGTGCGGCCCGATCTGGCTCGGGGACAACAGCTCGGTGATGAAGCAGGTCATCGAGCGGCTCTACGCCTGCTCCTCGATCCTGAACGAACAGGGCCAGTACGCCTACTACGGGCGCGTCGGCGGGGCGCTGATCACCGGCAACGAGGACGGCGTCAAACACTGCGCCATGAACATCCTCTACAGCCTCCAGCACCTCGGCTACGCGATCCCGCCGCAGGCCGACGCCGGATGGATCGGGGAGGCCGGGCCCGGACCCTCGTACCTGGACCCCGGCTCGGGCGGCCCCGAAAACGACTTCACCAACCGGAACACCACCTTCATGAGCTGGAACCTCATGCACCTGGCGGCCCTGCTCAAGCGCAACGGCGGGATCCCCGCCCACGGCAACCAGCGCTCGCAGTGGGACGCGGGCTGCCGCTTCGACTTCCCGAACCCGGAGCACCGCTGATCCTCACGTGGGACGGCTCACCTGGGCAGCAGGGTGTCCAGCTCGGCGTCGAGGTCGTAGTGGCGGTGCTCCTGGCCGCGCGGGACCATCGTGGTCATCCGCCGGCACAGCTCGCGCACGTCCTTCGAGCGGGCGGACACCACGCAGCCCTGGCTGCCGTTGCTGAAGGCGAGGTAGATCCGCGGTTCGGTGCCCTGCCAGCGCGGCCACACCTGGATGTCGCCCTCCCCGGTGGCGCAGACCTGACCGTCGAGGAGCAGCTCCCGCGAGAACACCCAGTGCGCGAGGTGGAGTCCGGCGCCCTCGAAGTCGAGGGAGACCTCGTAGGGCCGGTCGGAGCGGTACACGAAGACGCCCCGCATCGGAATGGGAGAAGGGGAGGCCTCCAGCTGGAGCGGGAGGACACGGTGTTCTGTGCCGGTCATGGGGGCCGCCTCTCTCTCAGGGGTGGGGGAAACACACCCACTCGGGCAAGTTAGTCCACCCCCGGGCCCCCTCCGCGGGGCAAAGGTCCCATCCGGGAGGGCCCCTCGGCCTTTTTTCTCCCGAACGTGACAAGAACGCGACGAAGCCCGCCCCCGGGAGGGGGCGGGCTTCGTCGCGTCCGACGGGCGCGACGTACGAGTGCATACGACTACGTACGCCTACGCCCTACTGCACACGACTACGCGCGACTACGTCCTACGGGAGGGGGTTGTAGATGAGGGACTCGTGCGAGTTGGACTGCCCGATCGCGGTGAAGCCCGAACCGTTGG
Source organism: Streptomyces sp. NBC_00503 (assembly GCF_036346895.1). Taxonomy (NCBI): domain Bacteria; kingdom Bacillati; phylum Actinomycetota; class Actinomycetes; order Kitasatosporales; family Streptomycetaceae; genus Streptomyces; species Streptomyces sp. NBC_00503. The sequence goes on from NZ_CP107855.1 coordinate 5,574,665, forward strand.
ACTGCGCGCCGTTGTTCTGGTTGGACGCACCGAAGCCGGAGGCGACCTGCTGAGCGGTGGAGGAGTTGCCGAGGTTGCTGCCGCCTACGCCGCTGCCGAGGATGCCGGCGAGGGCCGCGTTGGACGCGGTCCCGGCCGCACCGGCCCCGTTGTCGGCCTGCGCGACACCGGAAAGCAGCGCGAAGGCGAGGGGGAGCGATGCGACAGCCGCCATCACGCGGATGCTGCGGGTGGTTGCCATGATTGAAGTCCTCCAGTTAAGCAAAAGGGCTGTGGTCCAAGACGGTTGGCCGAACCGCCGGGGGATGCACGCGACGTCGCATCCCCACCCTCGCGCAAGTGATCATCAAGAAACCAGCCCAGACCGCCTTGTTCCCCCTCAAGCGTGATCAACTTCCTCCCAAACCTCACATCCCCCCCAATCTCGAACGCAGTTACTTGCGTAACCCGCCCAAGCGGCGACGGCCGCCGCTCCCGGGTGGGAGGGGCGGCCGTCGCTGTGGTGCAGGGGTCAGGCTGCCGCGTCGTAGCTCGGGACGGGCAGGGGGGCGGTGGACAGGGCGGCTATGGACCAGCGCTGTGCGTCGGACTGGTTGCAGTCCCAGAGCTGGAGCTGGACGCCGTTGGTCGTGTCACCGCGGTTCAGGTCGAGGCAGCGGCCCGAGACCGGGTTGTAGAGGCTGCCGTCGGCGCGGGGCAGGAACTGCTGCGCCGGGTGGTTGTGGCAGACGATGGCCTGGATCAGGGTGCCGCTGGCGGTGCCCGCGTTCACCGCGTCCAGACATTCGCCCTGGATGCGGACGGTGCCGTCGGAGCGGACCTCGAACTTCTGGGCGAGGCCCCCGCTGATCTCGTTGCAGTCCCAGATCTGCACCTTGTCGCCGTCGGACGCCCGGTCCGCGCACTTGGTGGCGGTCGAGGTCAGCGCGATCTTGGTCGTGGCGTCGGTGGCGGTGGGGGCGGCCGCGTACGGGTAGACGGCGAAGTTGCTGATGCCGCCGACGAAGGTGGTGAAGTAGTCCGGCTGTCCGTTGACCTTGTACCGGCCGAAGACCAGCGGGCCGGTCGGAGCCGGGCTGTTGGCGGCCGCGTGGTTGCCGCTGGCGGCGAGGACGCCGTTGACGTAGAGGCTCATCAGGCCGGTGTCGGCGTTGTAGACGGCCGTCAGACGGGTCCAGGTGTTGGGAGTGAACCGCCCTGCGTCGTTGACCTGGCCGGACCAGTCGTACGCCCAGCCGTCGGAGTCGGAGGCGGCCATGGCGAACCGCCACGAGTTGGTGGCCGCGTCGGCGTAGAGGGTGAAGGCGCTGTTGCGGGTGTTGTCCTGGCTGGCGATCAGCCCGCCGCTCGGGCCGGCCTTGGCCCAGGTGGTGATGGTGAAGCTCTTGCGGGTGTCGATGCTGGACCCGGTCGCGGTGATCGTCGCCTGGGCGCCGTTGAAGGCCGCGTACGAGGTGCTGCGCCCGCCGAAGGTCTCAGCGGCGGGGTAGGTGACGCCCGCGGTGGTGGCGGGGTTCGTGTTGCCACCGGCGCTGGGGGTCTTGTTGGCGGCTCCGGTGTTCAGCTTCCACTGGAAGGTGGGGGTGTTGAGGTTGCCCTGGAGGGTCGGAGTCTGATCGATTCCCGTGACGGTGGGGTAGAGCACGCTGGTGCCGTTGGGGGCGGTGCCGGTGCCGTTGAAGGAGACGAGCTGCTGGGTGGTGTCGACGGCCCAGAGGTCGGGGATGTTGTCGCCGGTGAGGTCGCCGTCGGAGCCGACGCGGGGGTAGCGGGCCGGGTCGATCTTGCCCGAGATCACGCCGGCGGCGGGGTCGGCGATCGCGGTGAGGACGGGGGCGTCAGGGGTGCCGCCGGTGATGGTGAAGGCGTGGAGGGTGCCGCCGTCGGTCTTGTTGCGGGCCCACAGGGTCGCGAAGTTGGTGCCCTTGGCGCGGCCCGGGGTGATCAGCTCGTAGCTGTCCCACTTGGTGTCGTTGCCGGAGATCAGGTAGGCGGGGGAGTCGAGCTGGTTGGTGGCGCCGGGGATGCCGAGCCACAGGCGTCCGTTCTCCACCCACAGGAGTGAGGTCTGGGGCAGGGAGTTGGGCAGGCCGGCCTTGCTGTCGCCGGTGATGGAGCCGTAGGCGGCGATCTGGGTGACCTTGGACCAGTCGGTGCCGAAGCCGTAGTCGGCGCAGGTGATGGGGGTGCCGTCGGTCTTGGCGCAGGAGCCGGGCTTGTCCACCTTGTTGGGTGCCTGACCGTCGACGAGGCCGGTGTTGTTGTTGGTGAAGACGTAGAGGTTGGGCTTGCCCGGCTCGTGCGCGAGGAGGTCGTCGACGTTCTTGTAGCCGAGGCTGCCGCGGTGGGTGAGCTGGATGTTGTTCCAGCCGTTGCCGCTCACGCTGGAGCGGGCCAGGGCGACGGGGGAGGCTGCGGGGTCTGCGCCGCCGTTGATCTGGCGGATGTTGCCGGCGGAGTCGGCGAGGACGACGTCGGCCTTCTTGTCACCGTTGATGTCACCGAAGATCGGCGCCGGGCTGTTCGGGTTCGACGGGACGTAGAAGCTGTACGCGACGGGCTGGGACATGTTGCCCGCGTTGTCCTGGGTCTGCAGGTACAGGTAGTTGGTTCCCCAGGCCCGCGGGGTGTAGTTGACGCTGGCCTGGCCGCCCGTGAAGGTCTTGATGATCTGCGGGTCGGTGTCGGTGCAGTTCCAGTCGGAAGCCGCCTTCACCGGGTCCATGGTCCAACGGGCACAGGCCAGGCCGGAGCTACGGGTACTGCCGTTGGTCGGAAGGTTGTCCGCACCGGCGAGGGTGAAGGTGCCCGTCTCGTCGACCTTCTTGGGGTGACCTCCGGTGGTCCCGGAGGCCGGGAAGTCCGTCGAGGTCACGGACGCGGAGGGCGAGGTCCGGTCGACGTAGAAGTAGCAGCGCTCGCTGTCGGCGCTCTGCAGCGTGTCGTCCTGGGTGTTCGCGAACCAGTAGTACTTGTGCCCGTCCGTGAGCGCTCCGAAGTCGGCGGTCACGTCCCCGGAGGACGCCAGCCAGGGGCCGTTGTAGTACTGGGCGCTGTTGTTGTTGTCCTCGTCCACGAGGGCGAAGTTCGACTGGAGCTGGCGCCCGGTGGGGGAGTTGGTGGCGATGGTCACCTTGGTGCTGGAGTTGAGGCCGATCCAGCCCGGGTTGTCCCAGGCGTTCACGGCGCCGGCGGTGCGGCAGGCGGCGTAGGCGGAGGTGGCGGCGAACCCGGGGGTGGGACTGGTGCGGGAGTTGGTGATGGTGGGGCGGCGGTCGTACGTCACGGTGACGTGCGGGCTGTTGCTGAACCGCTGCCGGTAGTACATGTTGCCTTCGTCGTCCGGCGCGAAGCCGAACGTGAAGTGGGGCCACTGGTCCCGCGCGGCGGCCTTCATCTGGCTGGTGACGTCGTACTGGACGTCACCCGTGCCGGAGATGTTGATGCCACCGATCTTGAAGCAGTTGCCGCCCATGCGCGAGTTCTTGTCGCAGGGCTGGTTGTTCCAGGTGGTCGGGTTGTTGATGGGGCCGGTCTGGTAGAGGCCCATCGGGGTGGACGTGCTGGGGCTTGAGGAGGAGACGACGGTGGCGTGGAGCCGGGCGTCGATGACCTCGGCGCCGTAGAACACCGAGTTGATGCCGACCTGGAAGTACGCGCGCGTGCGGCCCTTGATGGGGCAGTTCGAGTAGCCGCAGTAGCCGGCGGCCGGGGTGTTCTGGCCGTCCGAGGTCCCGTTGAACTCATTGGTGTCGGGATACGCCTCCTGGACCTGCGACCAGGCGCGCGTGGTGTTGTCGGCGGAGGGGTTGACGCCCGGGTCGATGTACCAGGGGCCGGTGCCCTGGCCGAGGAGGGAGGTGTCTGGGGTCAGGTCGATGCCGGTGGCGTCGGTCTTGACGGCGATGGGCTTGACGTTGGCGGTGTCGCCGGGGCCGTCGGCGCTGGACGCTGCCACCGCGTCGGCGGCAGGGGCCGGGGCGGCCTGGGGGGCGGCGTCGGCTCCGCTGACGGTGGCGGACTTACTGGCCTTCGCGCCGCTCCGGGGGGCTGCGGCGGCTTCGGGTATGTCCGTCTTCGTGGAGTCCCACATGAAGGAGGTGGGGCTTGTGAAGCGTGCCTTGCCCTGTCCGTCCTTGAAGGTGATGTTCCCGGCGGCGTCGGCGGAGGTGTTCAGTCCCGGGGCATCGACACCGAGGCGGATCTTCTTCAGAGCCGGGTTGGCGGCGGCCGCCGCCGTACGCACGATCAGGACCTGGCTCCAGCCGCCGAGCTGAGTCGCCGTCAGGCGCAGGTCGACATCGGGCAGGACGTTCTCGTAGAGCGCGTCATTGCCGTCGAGCTTCGGCTTGGGCAGCTTGAACGGCGCCTTGAAGGCCAGCTTCTTGCCATCGCCGGTCGTCATCGTGGCCATCGGCCCGCTGTCGCCGCCGGAAATGCTCAGTGCGGAGGGAACGACCGCCGGGGATATGGTGCCGTCGGCGTTGGCCTTGAGGGTGGTGTCGATCGCGCGCCAGGAGCCGTTCGCCTGCTTCACCCGTTCCGGGGCCGACGCGGTGTCGACGGTGAGCGTGCCGGCGGGGTTGGCGAACGTCTGCGAGTCGGTGGTAGTCAGATGGTCGACTGCCACCGGCTTGCCCGTACTCTTTGCTTTCGCCAACGCGGCGTCAACAGCCTTCTGCTGGGCGGTGGGTGCAGGCTTGGCCCCGGGCTTCGGCGCCGGGATCGCCGACCCGGCCGCGAAGGCGTCCGGGGCGGTGATCAGCCCGGCCCCCAGGGACAGCACAGCTGCGCCGATGACGGGAAGCATCGCGGCTGCGGATGACCGCCGACGCCGGAGGGCCCCCGAGCCCGGCCTGGGTTCGAGTGAGAAAGGTGATGGCCTCATGGGCGGAGGTCCTCGCAATGTGCGTCGGTGAACGAAGGTCACGCGCACGGTGCTTGGTGTCGGCGAATCTGTCAACGGTTTGTTGGACCCGTATGTCTTGTTGATGCCTTTAAATGCGGCATTGGCTGTCAAGTGGGATTGATCATGTAGGGAATCTTTAAGTCGAAGCTGTGTGAATAGATCACTCCCTCCTTAGGGTGCGGTTGTCCGGACTCTGTCAAAACCGGACTCTTTCGTTCCTTTTTGTGGGGGGATTTTGTTGTCTCGTCAAAGTGGCCTGTTCTCGCGCGTGCGCGCGAGACGGCCACGTGTCGCGATGGTCGCCGTGCTCGCGGTGCTCATCTCCGGCCTGGGCTTGCCCGCGGCCGAAGCGGCGGCGAAGCCGCCGAAGGTGTGGGTGCCGCCGAATACGGCGCTCCCGCAGACCAAGCCCGTAAAGGGCTCGAATGCCAAGCCGGTCGACGCGAAGGCCCCGGCGAGCAAGCCGTGGTCCCTGGACGCGAAGGCAAAGGCTCCGGCCGGCTCCGCGACCGTTCCGCTCGGCACCTCTGGCTCGCCGACGACCGCGACCGGCTCCAAGTCGGTCCAGGCCGGTGCCCTGCCCGTGTGGGTGGCTCCCGCGAAGGGCCCGAACCGCTCGGCGAAGTTGTCGGAACTCGCCACCTCTGGCTCCGCACCCGGTGAGGGTTCGCTGCGGGTCGAGGTGAAGGACGAGGCGAAGACGCGTGCGGCTGGTGTCTCGGGTGCGCTCGTAGCTCTGACCGATGCGGCGGGTTCGGCTGCTTCGGGCAAGGTGCAGGTCGGCTTCGACGTGTCGGCGTGGTCGAAGACCACGGGCGCGAACTGGGGCGACCGTGCACGTGTGGTGCGGCTGCCCGACTGCGCGCTGACGACTCCTGGTGCGGCGGGCTGTACGTCCCGTACTCCGGTCGCGTCGCACAAGGATGCGTCGGGTCGTCTGGTGGCGGAGGTCGATGCGCCGAAGACGGCCGCGGCTGCTCCGAGTCTGCTGAAGTCCTCGGCGGGCGCGCAGTCGGCTCCCGCGGCGGCTCCGCAGGTGCTGGCGCCGCAGGCGGTGGCGCTTGCGGTGGAGGCGGGTCCGTCGGGTGCGAGCGGTGACTACACCGCGACTCCGATCGCGCCTTCGATGTCCTGGCAGGCTGGTTCGAACGCGGCGAACTTCACTTACGGCTACACCGTAGAGGTCCCGTCCTCCATCGCGGGGGCCGGTCCCAGCGTGGGTCTGGGCTACGATTCCTCGTCCATCGATGGCCGTACGGCGTCGACGAACGCGCAGGCCAGTGGCTTTGGCGAGGGCTGGGACTGGAGCCCCGGCTCCATCTCCCGTTCTTACAAGGGCTGCAAGGATGCGGGCATCGCCGAATCCGGCGATGAGTGCTGGGCGGGCGACATCCTGTCGCTGTCGCTTGCGGGTCACGCGGGTCAGATCGTCCGTGACGACACGACATGCGTCTACCACCTTCAGGGTGAGGACGGGACGAAGATCGAGCGTCTGACCGGGCAGCGGAACGCTGCTTGGAAGGGCGAGGGTTTCAAGGTCACCACGACCGACGGGACCCAGTACTACTTCGGCGCCAACCGTCTCCCCGGTGGTGACGGCACCGACCCCGAGGCCAAGTCCGTCTCCACGGTCCCGGTGTACTTCAACAGCGGTCAGGACAAGTGCCTGGGCGCGGATACTCCCGCGAACGGTTCGTGGCAGCAGTTGGGCTGGCAGTGGAACCTCGACTACGTCGTGGACCCGCACCAGAACCTGGTCACCTACCGCTACGAGCAGGAGGACAACTACTACGGGCGTGGCGGCGGCCAGAACAACGGCACCGGCACGAACACCAAGTACCAGCGCGGCTCCTACCCGACCTGGATCGGCTACGGCCAGCGACTGCCCGACCAGATCGCCGCGAAGGGCGCGGCCAAGCCGGCCGCCCAGGTCACGATCACCAACGCCGAGCGCTGCGTTGCGGCGGGTGCGATCACCTGTGATCCCGCTCAGCGTGTGAAGGCGAACGCCAAGTCCTGGCCGGACACCCCGATCGACCAGGAGTGCCAGGCCACGGGTCAGTGCCTGAACCTCTCCCCGACCTTCTTCACGACGAAGAAGTTCCCCCAGATCTACACCGAGGTGTGGACGGGCACGGCATGGACCAAGGTCGACACCTACGACCTGACGCAGTCCTTCCAGGACCCGGGTGACGGCACGTCCCCGACCCTGTGGATCGACAAGATCGAGCGGACGGGTTCGAACGGCAAGACGGCGATCAAGCTCCCTGCCGTGTCGTTCCAGGCGACCCAGTTCCCCAACCGCGTCGATGGTGTGGTCCGGCGCCCGGATGGTACGGACGCCTCGGCGCCGAGCTACCGTCGTCCGCGGATTCAGACGATCACCACCGAGACCGGTGGCCAGATCAACGTCGCCTACAAGGCCCCCGAGTGCTCGCGTCTCGCGGGAACGATGCCGTCCTCGGAGGACGGCAACACGATGGCCTGCATGCCGGTCAAGTGGTACCTGCCCGGCCAGTCCTTCGCGGACCCGGTCAACGACTGGTTCAACAAGATCGTCGTCCAGTCCGTCACCCAGCAGGACAAGGTCGGCGGCCAGGTCTCCACGGTCACGGACTATGAGTACGGCGGCGGTATCGCCTGGCACCGCAACGACTCCGAGTTCACCGACCCCAAGACCCGCACCTGGGACCAGTTCCGCGGCTTCGCCACGGTGACGACCCGCACCGGCAACGGCAACGCCTCCGAAGCCCCGCGCACCAAGAGCGTCACCACTTACCTGCGCGGCATGGACGGCGACGTCCTCGCCAACGGCTCCACGCGCAGCGTCAACGTCGCAGATGCGCAGGGCGGCAGTATCAAGGACGAGCAAGTCCTCTCGGGCTTCGTCCGCCAGAGCGAAACCTACGACCGTGACGGCGGCGCCGTCGTCTCGGACGAGGTCACCACGCCGTGGATCGGCCCGGTCACCGCGACCCGTGCCCAATCCGCCGGCATGCCAGCCATCACCGCCCGCGCGGTCAACACGGCCAAGGTCACCAGCCGCGCGAAGCTCGCCAACGGCACCTGGCGCACCGGCGAGCGGTCGTCGACGTACGACACCACGCTCACGACGCGTCCGCTCCAGGTCGACGACAACAGTGACATCTCGCGCACGGACCGGCGTCTGTGTACCACCTTCGAGTACCCGACCGGCCCGGGCGGGGCGGTCACCGAGCTCGCCTCCCGCACCCTGGTCATCTCCGGCGTCTGCGGTCAGACGCCGAACGCCGCGAACACCGTCGGCGACACCCGCTCGTACTTCGACGGGCTCGCCTACGGCAAGGTCGGAGCCACGGCTGACGGCACGGGTACCGAGGTCCTGGAGAAGTACGACGCGACCGGAAAGCCGGTCTACCGTCTCAACTCCACCTCCACCTACGACGCCTACGGCCGAGTCACCAGCAACACCAACAAAACCCGCAAGGACGCCGCTCACCCGGGTGGAGCGGTCACCACGACCGCATACACCCCGGCCACCGGCGTGCTGCCCAACAGCATCACGCACACCAACCCGCTGGGTTGGAAGTCGACCACCACCCTCGACATCGGCCGCTCGCAGCCGCTGAAGACCACCGACGAGAACAACCACGTCGCCGAGCGCACGTATGACGCGCTCGGGCGGGTCGTGAAGATCTGGCAGCCCGGTCAGGACTCCACGAAGGACCTCCCGGTCCGCAAGTACTCGTACGCGATGAACGGCACCAACGCGCCGTCCACCGTTCTGAGCCAGGCGCTCATGAACGACAACTCCTACACGTCCTCGTACTCCATCTACGACGGCCTCGGCCGGGTCCGCCAGACCCAGGCCAGCACCCCCTCGGGCGTGGCCGGCCGGATGATCACGGACGCCCTGTTCGACTCCCACGGCTACCAGGTCAAGACCAGCGCCGCCTACTACACTGACCAGGGCTCGCCTTCTGGGGCGCTGTTCCTGCCCAATGGCGGGGTCCAGCCCGACAGCAAGATCCCGGCCCAGACCGTCCAGGTCTTCGACGGCCTCGGCCGCGTCACCGACTCCGTCTCTCAGTCCTTCGGCGTGGAGCAGTCCCGCTCCAAGACCGAGTACCCGGGAGTGGACGAGGTCCGCACGATCCCGCCGGCCGGCGGTTTCGCCACGGCGGCCATCACCAACGGCCTCACCTCGATCCTGCGCCAGTACAAGGCCAACACGCCCACCGGTACTTACGACGAGACCACGTACGTCTCCAACACCCAGGGCCAGGAGCTGTCGCGGAAGGACTCCGCCGGCAACGAGTGGACCTTCACCTACGACCTCCTCGGCCGTCCGGTGAAGACCACCGACCCCGACGCGGGCATCAGCACCACGGCCTACGACGACAGCAAGAACCTCGTCACGGCCACGGACGCCCGCGGCAAGAGCGCGACCACGGTCACGGACATCCTCGGCCGCGCCCTGGCGACCTATGAGGGCACGGCGATCGACCCGGCCAAGCAGGTCGGCGCGTTCACTTACGACACCCAGGCGCTGGGCAAGCCCGACACCACCACCCGCTACGTGGGCGGCAAAACGGGCGACGCCTACGTTACGGAGGTCACCGGCTACGACGGCGGCTACCGCCCCCTCGGCACCAAGGTCACCATCCCGACAGCCGAAAAGGAACTGGCTGGCACCTACCAGACCACCAACACCTACGACGCATACGGGCAGCTGAAGACGGCCGCCCTTCCCGGCGTTCCCAAGGCCGGACTCGGCGTCGAGACACTGACCTTCGGTATCGACGTCGCGGGTAACCTCACCTCGCTCGGTGGGAAGATCGGCCTCGCCAAGACGCCGTACCTCGTGGACATGCGCTACGACCCCTACGGCCGCCCGATCCGCACCACCGTCGGCGACACCGGCATGCAGGTCGTGACCACGACCGACTACGACGCCAGCAGCGGCCGCGCGGTCCGCTCGACGCTCGACAAGCAGACCGCCGCGACCGCGAGCGTCGACGTCCTGGACTACACCTACAACAAGGTCGGCGATCTCACCTCGATCGGTGATACCCAGGACGGCACGGCCCGTGACCTGCAGTGCTTCACGCACGACTACCTGGGACGGCTGACCCAGGCCTGGACCGACACAGGTACCCAGACCACGGCCCCCCAGCCCAGCGTGCGCGGTATCGGCGGCTGCACCAACGCCACCGGCCCCGCGGTCGACGGCGCGGGCAAGCCCAGCGTCGGTGGCCCGGCTCCGTACTGGCAGCAGTACACCTACGACAACCTCGGCAACCGCAAGAAGCTGGTCAAGAAGGACATCACCGGCAACGCGGCCAAGGACACGACGGTCACCCAGACCTTCGGCACCGGTCCCAACACCCCTTCCACCGACCCGAAGACGGGCGGCGGAACGGGCGGCCCGCACGCGCTGATGACCTCCACGGAAACCAGCACCGCCGGGGGCACCAAGGTCACCTCCTACACCTACGACGCGGGCGGAAACACCGCCTCCGTCACCAACACCTCGGGCACGAAGGCTCTGACCTGGAACGGCCAGGGCAAGCTCGACAAGATCGTCGGCACGAGTGAGAGCGCCGGCACCAGCTACCTCTACGACACCGGTGGCAACCAGCTCATCCGCCGCGACCCCACCAGCACCACCCTCAACCTCGGCACCGACCAGATCACCCTGGACACCGCCAGCGGCAAGGTCACCAACGTCCGCACCTACGGGGCCCCCGGCGGTCTCTCCATCACCCGCACCACCAGCACCACCAGCGGCTCCACGCTCACCTACCAGAGCTCGGACCACCACGGCACCGGCGGAGTCCAGTTCAACGCCTCCGACCTCGCCCACATCCGCCGCCCGGCCGACCCCTTCGGCAACGAGCGTGGCACTCAGCCCGCTCCCGGCGCCTGGGCCACCGACAAGGGCTTCGTCGGCGGAACCAAGGAGAAAGCCACCGGCTTCACCCTCCTCGGCGCCCGAGAGTACGACCCCACCACAGGCCGCTTCGTCAGCCCCGACCCCGTCATCAATGCGGGCAACCCGCAGCAGTGGAACGCGTACTCCTACTCCGAGAACAACCCCGTCAACAAGTCCGACGCGACGGGCCTGGAGAGCTGTTTCGGAGCCGGGTACTGCTCGGGCAGCAACGGCACGGACAGCGGCTCCACATACGACCCGGATTGGTACGCAAAGCACCCCGGAAAGTCCGATGACGACGGCCCGTCCGACACGGAGCTGAAGGAATCCACGAAGAAGGTCTCCGACGCCAAGAAGAAGCGCGACCATCTCATCGACGAAGTCGTCGACATCGTCGGCGACCTGATCGGATACAACGACGCCCGAGACTGCTTCACCAAGGGCGACGTCATGGCCTGCATCAACACGGCCCTGAACTTCGTCCCCTGGGGCAAACTCTTCAAGGCCGTCAAAATCGGCATCAAGGCCTTCAAGATCTACAAAGAAGTAAACAAGGCCTACGACGCCATCCATGAAGCCGAACGCGGAGCCGCAAAGGCCGCCGAGGCCTACAGCACAGCTAAAAAGGCGTTCAAGGAAGCCCGGGAAGCCGAAGCCAAGGCAGCCCAAGCAGGAGCAGAGAAAGCCGGCAAGGAAACAGCCAGCGACGCCGCAGGAACGGAAAGCCATGCGGCCAGGGAAGGCACCGACGCCGAAGTAAGCGGCGCGGGCTCTGACGCACCGGCATACCCGACGTGCAACAGCTTCCCCTCCGGCGTTCAGGTCCTGATGGCCGACGGGTCCGCGAAGTCCATCGAGGACGTCAAGGACGGCGACGTGGTCATGGCCACCGACCCGCAGACCGGCGAAACCCGGCCCAAGACCGTCACCACCACCATCACCACCCCCGACGACAAGGACTTCACCGACCTCACCCTCACCGACGAGGCAAGCCCCCGCGGCCCGCCGGCGAAGATCACCTCCACCTACCACCACCCCTACTGGAGCGAAACCCGCCACCAGTGGGTCGACGCCGGCGAACTCACCACCGGCGAACAACTCCGCCAGCCCAACGGCACCACCCTCACGGTCGCGGCAAAGCACAACTACCCCTACGCCGTCACCACCCACAACCTCACCGTCGACGACTTCCACACCTACTATGTCGTCGCAGGCGGCACGTCGGTATTGGTCCACAATTGCAACGTCACGGTGTACCGGGCCCAGAAGGCCGGTGGGCACAGTGAGCGGATCCACATCGGCGCCGACGGGAGCGTCACGATGAGTGGTGAAAAGATGATCCACGTCAATATGAGCGGTAATATCGCGCACACCGAGCAATTCCGTGGATCGGGGAGCCAGATCGTGGCTTTCGACGTTCCGAAGGAGTTCCTCGACAAGGTCCGCGCCGCAGCCGTCGATCAGCGTCGGAGGGGTCCCAGTCGACGAAAGTGGAACATCGCATCCGCGGGCAAGCCTCAGATCGATGATCCGCACGTGGCAGATGACCTTTACGGCATCCCCGCAGACATGTTCGACGGGGAGAACTTCTCCGCGTTCATTGAGGCCGTGGTTCCTGGCTCCGGGAGAGTGATTCGGTGACGTCATCTGCTGAACTCGCCAGAATCGTCAGCCGTCCCGACGTATTCCCGAACGACCTGTTGTCGGCGTTCTACATCGAGGTGGAGGCGTGGAACGAGGCGGAGGCTTTCGGGCGGCGGCTGCGGGAGTTGGTCAGGGCCGGCGTCAAGGCCGAATTGGAGGCCGACTTCAAGGCTGAGACCATCTCGGAGGCCGACGTGCCGGCTTGGGCTGCCGATGCCTGGAACCACGCGGCTGCGAGGTACGCGGCGCATCGGGGTGATGAGGAGTGGACAGTTCAGGACCTCCTGTATTCATTCGAGCCGGGCCAGCGGGCTTGGTCCTGGTGGGATGTGACGGCAGTATCCGGAAATACTGTGTGCATGTGGATTGATTCGGAAGAAGAGCCGGTCTTCGGCTGCGAGGAGCTGCGGTGGATGGCCTATGCGGCCGGTGCGCGGTCAGTGGTTGGACCGTTGTTGCGGGAGGCCGGTGAGTGGGAGCGGTCGGCGAGTCTCGGTAGCGAGGTCTTGCCGTGATTCCGCCACTCCATTCATGAGTAGCTCGGACATTTCCCAGCTGCTCCTCTGATCCCGGAAAACCCGATGGGGCGTGACTCGAAGAGTCACGCCCCATCGGCGTTGATCCGGGATCAGGAAGGCGTCGGCATCAGCACTCGATGACGTTGACCGCCAGGCCGCCTCGGGCGGTTTCCTTGTACTTGACCTTCATGTCGGCGCCCGTCTCCTTCATGGTCTTGATGACCTTGTCGAGGGAGACCTTGTGGGTGCCGTCGCCGCGCATGGCCATCTTGGCTGCCGTGACGGCCTTGACCGCTGCCATGCCGTTGCGTTCGATGCAGGGGATCTGGACGAGGCCGCCGACCGGGTCGCAGGTGAGGCCGAGGTTGTGTTCCATGCCGATCTCGGCCGCGTTCTCGACCTGCTCCGGGGTGCCGCCGAGGACCTCGGCGAGGGCTCCGGCCGCCATCGAGCAGGCCGAGCCGACCTCGCCCTGGCAGCCGACCTCGGCGCCGGAGATCGAGGCGTTCTCCTTGAAGAGCATGCCGATCGCGCCCGCGGCGAGGAGGAAGCGGACCACGCCGTCCTCGTCCGCGCCCGGCACGAAGTTCATGTAGTAGTGCAGGACGGCGGGCAGGACCCCCGCCGCGCCGTTGGTGGGCGCGGTGACGACGCGGCCGCCGGCGGCGTTCTCCTCGTTGACCGCCATCGCGTAGATCGTCGCCCACTCGCTGCGGTGCATCATCGGGTCGCCCTCGGTGCGCAGCTGGCGCGCCGTGGAGGCGGCCCGGCGCTTGACCCGCAGGCCGCCGGGGAGGATGCCCTCGCGGGACATGCCGCGCGAGACGCAGGACTGCATGACGCGCCAGATTTCGAGGAGACCTTCGCGGATCTCGTCCTCGGTGCGCCAGGCCTTCTCGTTCTCGAGCATCATCGAGGAGATCGACAGGCCGGTCTCGTTCGCGAGGCGGAGCATCTCGTCGCCGCTGCGGAACGGGTACTTCAGCGGGGTGTCGTCGAGCTTGATCCGGTCCTCGCCGACCGCGTCCTCGTCCACGACGAAGCCGCCGCCGACCGAGTAGTAGGTCTTCTCGAGGAGGGGGTTGCCCGTGGCGTCGTACGCGAAGAGGGTCATGCCGTTCGCGTGGTACGGGAGGGACCTGCGCCGGTGCAGGATCAGCTGGTTCGGCTCGTCGAAGGCGATCTCGTGCGCATCGGCTATTTCCGTGCCCAGCAGCCGCAGGCGGCCCGTCTTGCGGATGCGCTCGACCTCGTCGTCGGCGGTCTCCACGTTCACGGTGCGGGGGGAGTGGCCTTCCAGGCCCAGCAGGACGGCCTTGGGGGTGCCGTGGCCGTGGCCGGTGGCACCCAGCGAGCCGAAGAGCTCGGCGCGTACGGAGGCGGTCTGGGCGAGGAAACCATCCTTCTTGAGCCGGGTCACGAACATGCGTGCGGCACGCATCGGACCGACGGTGTGGGAGGAGGAGGGACCGATGCCGATCGAGAAGAGATCGAAGACGGAGATGGCCACGGTTGCGGACTCCTATGTCTGCTCGTGGGTGGAAAGCGGGGCAGGAGGGGTGGAGAGGGGTGATCTGCGGATTTTGTCCGGCAGCTGAGCTTAACGCGGTGAGGTGAACAGCTCGGCCGCCGGACGGGTCGGGAAGGGGATGCTCAGGCGTGGGTCAGTTCGCGCTCCGGTGCGTCGGCCGCGTCGGACTCCCCGGCGGGGGCGTCGGCGGCGTCCAGGACCGGGTCGGGGCCCGGCAGGCCCGCGTAGTGGGCCTTGACGCCGGACCGTACGGCCCAGAAGTAGAAGCCCAGGGCCGAGAGGCCCACGACGGCGATGTCCACGCCGCCGGGGATGACCCCGTGGCCGCCGAATTCCTTGCTGCCGAGCGCCGACAGCGTGCCCAGCCACAGCAGGAAGGCGATCATCCACCAGGCCGGGGCGAACTGCTTGGCCAGGTTCTTCTCGCCCTTGCGCTTGAGCACCACGGCCGCGATCGGGGCGGCGACCAGGGTGAGCAGCACGACCTTGCCGGTGTCGGGCCACTTGGACCAGTACAGGGCGCAGGCGGCGAAGGCGAAGGTGATCGGGCAGAGGATCTTGGCCGCCGGGAGCCGGAAGGGGCGCGGCAGCTCGGGCTTGGTCCTGCGGAAGACGCCGACCGCGATCGGGCCGATCAGGTACGAGACCACCATCGCGGCGGAGACCACGCTGGCCAGGGCCTCCCAGCTGTGGCCGACGGTGACCAGGAGCAGGATCGAGAAGCCGAGGTTGAGCCACATGGCGGGACGGGCGGTGCCGTACTTGGGGTGCACCTCGCGGATCTTCTTCGGGAAGAAGCCGGTGTCGGCGAGGTTCTGGGCCATGTACGAGGCCGAGGCGACGTTGCCGATGTTGGCTCCGGACGGGGAGATGAAGGCGCCGAACTGGAGCATGGTGACGACCCAGTGCAGCATCAGCATCTTGGCGAGGTCGGCGAACGGCGAGGAGAAGTTGATGCCGCTCCAGCCGCCGGCCTCGGCCAGCTTCTCCGGCGGGACGCCGCCGATGAAGGCGATCTGCAGGGCCAGGTAGATGACCAGGCCGAGGGAGAGCGCGCCGACCAGGGCGAGCGGGATGGCACGGCCGGGGTTCTTGGCGGCGCCGCCGAGGTTGACGACGGCCTGGAAGCCGTTGAAGGCGAAGACCACGCCGGAGGTGGTGACGGCGGTCATGACGGCGGACCAGCCGTTGGGCGCGAAGCCGCCGTGGTCGGTGAAGTTGCCGGTGTGGAAGCCGGAGGCGATCAGGGCGATGACAGCGAGCACCGGGATGGCGAACTTGACCAGGGTGAGCAGGTTGTTCGCCTTGGCGAGCAGGGCCACCGACCAGTAGCAGGCCAGCCACAGCGCCACGGTCAGGAAGAGGGCCATGGCCATGCCGGAGGTGGTCAGGCCGCCGTTCTCCACCAGGCCCTTGGCCCAGCCGAAGTTCCAGGAGGACATGTACTGCGTACCGGCGATGGACTCGATCGGGATCAGCGCGGCGATGGCGATCCAGACCGCCCAGCCGGTGATGAAGCCCAGCACCGGCCCGTGCGAGATGGTGCCGAAGCGGGCCATCGAGCCGGGCAGCGGGTAGGCCGCGCCCACCTCCGCGTACGACATGGCGATCATGCCGATGAAGACGGCGCCGATGACCCAGGCGATGATGGCCGCCGGACCGGCGACCGCGGCCGCCTGGCCCGCTCCGAAGAGCCAGCCCGAGCCGAAGATCGAGCCGAGCCCGATCATGATCAGGGCGAAGAGACTGAGTCCCTTCTTATTGGCCGCGCTCATGTCCATGAGGTGTGGTGTCCGTCCTGCCAGGGGTGCGGGTCATGCCTTTATCCAGAGCCTATTTGCCATTTTTTGGCCGATTCAGTGGCAATGGGCCGCATCCGCCTGGGGCTTTGGTCATGAGAAGGGCCCGGCCCTGTGCAAAACAAGACCGGGCCCCCTCGAGCCGGCGCCTAGAGCGTCGGGTACAGCGGGAACTTCGCGGCGAGCGCGGAGACGCGCGCCTTGAGGTCGTCCGCGTCGTAGGCGGGCTTGAGCGCCTGCGCGATGATCTCGGCGACCTCGGTGAAGGCCTCGGCGTCGAAACCGCGGGTGGCCAGCGCCGGCGTACCGATCCGCAGACCCGAGGTGACCATCGGCGGCCGCGGGTCGTTCGGGATGGCGTTGCGGTTGACCGTGATGCCGACCTCGTGGAGGCGGTCCTCGGCCTGCTGACCGTCCAGCTCGGAGTTGCGCAGGTCGACCAGGACCAGGTGCACGTCGGTGCCGCCGGTGAGGACGTCCACGCCCACGGCCTTGACGTCGTCCTGGACCAGACGGGCGGCGAGGATCTTCGCACCCTCCAGGGTGCGCTCCTGGCGCTCCTTGAACTCGGGCGAGGCCGCCACGAGGAAGGAGACGGCCTTGGCCGCGATCACGTGCTCCAGCGGGCCGCCCTGCTGGCCCGGGAAGACCGCGGAGTTGATCTTCTTGGCCAGCTCCTGCGTCGACAGGATGACACCGCCGCGCGGACCGCCGAGGGTCTTGTGCGTGGTGGTGGTGACGACGTGGGCGTGCGGCACCGGGTTCGGGTGCAGACCCGCGGCGACCAGGCCGGCGAAGTGCGCCATGTCGACCATCAGGTACGCGCCGACCTCGTCCGCGATGCGGCGGAAGGCGGCGAAATCCAGCTGGCGCGGGTAGGCGGACCAGCCCGCGACGATCAGCTGCGGCTTGGACTCCTTGGCGAGGCGCTCGACCTCGGCCATGTCGACCTCGCCGGTCTCGTCGACGTGGTACGGGACCACGTTGTAGAGCTTGCCCGAGAAGTTGATCTTCATGCCGTGGGTCAGGTGACCGCCGTGGGCCAGGTTCAGGCCCATGATCGTGTCGCCCGGCTTGATCAGCGCGAACATCGCCGCCGCGTTGGCCTGCGCGCCCGAGTGGGGCTGCACGTTCGCGGCCTCGGCACCGAACAGCGCCTTGATGCGGTCGATCGCGATCTGCTCGACGACGTCCACGTGCTCGCAGCCGCCGTAGTAGCGGCGGCCCGGGTAGCCCTCGGCGTACTTGTTGGTCAGGACCGAGCCCTGGGCCTCCATGACGGCGACCGGAGCGAAGTTCTCCGACGCGATCATTTCCAGGGTCGACTGCTGGCGCACGAGCTCGGCGTCGACGGCGGCGGCGACGTCGGGGTCGAGCTCATGGAGAGGGGTGTTCAGTACGGACATCAAGATCCCCTGAGGTCAGTTGTCGGAGTGGGTGAGCGCGGCGTACTCCTCGGCGGAGAGCAGGTCGGCCGGCTCCTCCGCGATGCGCACCTTGAACAGCCAGCCACCCTCGAAGGGGGCGGTGTTGACGAGCGCCGGGTCGTCGACGACGTCCTGGTTGAACTCGACGACCTCACCGGTGACGGGGGAGTACAGGTCGCTGACCGACTTGGTCGACTCCAGCTCGCCACAGGTCTCGCCTGCGGTCACCGTGTCGCCGACCTCGGGAAGCTGGGCGTAGACGACGTCACCGAGCGCGTTGGCCGCGAACTCCGTGATGCCGACCGTCGAGACACCGTCCACGGCGGCCGACAGCCACTCGTGCTCCTTGCTGAAACGCAGCTGCTGGGGGTTGCTCATGACCTGATTCTCCTGGATGCGGGGGAGTGGATCGAACAGTGGTCTTGCGTGCGCGGGCGTGCGCCCCTACGGGAAGCCGCGAGGGCGACCCGTACGGCCGGAGTCCGTCGAAGGGTTACTTCTGCCGCTTATAGAAGGGCAGGGCCACGACTTCGTACGCCTCATGCGTACCGCGAATGTCCACGCCGACGCCGGAGGTGCCGGGCGCGGCGTACGCCGCGTCCACGTAGGCCATCGCGATCGGCTTGCCCAGCGTCGGGGACGGGGCGCCCGAGGTGACCTCGCCGACGACCTGGCCGTCGAAGGTGACGGAGAAGCCGGCGCGCGGGACGCGGCGGCCCTCGGCGATCAGGCCGACCAGCTTGCGCGGCGGGTTGGAGGCGGCCCGCTCGGCGGCGGCCTCCAGGGCGGCGCGGCCGACGAACTCGCCCTCCTTCTCGAACTTCACGACCCGGCCCAGACCCGCGTCAAACGGGGTGAGGGAGGTGGTCAGCTCGTGCCCGTACAGCGGCATGCCCGCCTCCAGGCGCAGCGTGTCGCGGCAGGACAGACCGGCCGGGACCAGGCCGACGCCCTCGCCCGCCTTGGTCAGCGCCTGCCACAGCTCCACGGCGTGCTGGGGGGCGACGAACAGCTCGAAGCCGTCCTCGCCGGTGTAGCCCGTGCGCGCGATCAGCGCGGGCACCCCGGCGACCGTGCCGGGCAGGCCGGCGTAGTACTTCAGCCCGTCCAGGTCGGCGTCGGTGAGGGAGGCGAGGATGCCGGGGGACTCGGGACCCTGGACCGCGAGCAGCGCGTACGCGTCACGGTCGTCACGGACCTCGGCGTCGAAGCCGGCGGCGCGCTCGGTGATCGCGTCGAGGACGACCTGGGCGTTGGAGGCGTTGGCGACGACCATGTACTCGGTCTCGCCCAGGCGGTAGACGATCAGGTCGTCGAGGATGCCGCCGTCTTCCTGGCAGATGTGCGTGTAGCGGGCGCGGCCGACGCCGACGGTGGAGATGTTGCCGACCAGTGCGTAGTCCAGGACCTTGACGGCCTCGGGGCCGGTCAGGGTGATCTCGCCCATGTGGGAGAGGTCGAACAGACCGGCCTTGGTGCGGACGGCGTTGTGCTCGTCGCGCTCGCTGGCGTACCGCAGGGGCATGTCCCAGCCCGCGAAGTCGGTCATGGTCGCACCGAGCTCACGGTGCAGCGCATCGAGGGCGGTCAGGCGGGGGGCAGTGCTCATGGGTGTGGCTCCCGGGTCCCAGGGCATGACATGACGAGGAGGAGTTCCTCCCCATCTGTCATCGGAACCTGAGAGGTTCGCCGAGAGTTCCCCGCTTCCAGGGGAAGGTCTTCGACTTGCACCTTGGGTGGAGCCGACGCCGGTGCCCTGACGGGCGGTGGCGCGGCTCGCTTTTCAGATCTGCCTCATCCACGCGGTACGGGGCCTGAGAGATTCAAGGGAGGTACTTGCTCCTTCGGCGTCCGCCACGGCCTTTCGGCCGGTCGGAACTCTCCCGCGTGGATTCAAGCGGCCGGTATGCAGTTGGTGTCCAGATGGCGCACATCATTGCACGGCGTGCGGCCGAATGGGGGAGGGGGTCCGGAAGCGGAGCGGAACCGGTGGCCCCGGATTACCGTCTCTTTACATTCAGGGGGAAGGGTCCACGTGACCCGATGCGGGGGAGGCGATCACTGTGCGGAGATTCGGAGCGCTGGCGGCGGCAGGTACGCAGACGGCGAGGCCGGAGACGGCGAGGCCGGAGACGGCGAGTACGGAGACGGGCGCGGGCAGGGGCGCCGGCACCGGCGGCGCCGCGGCCCCCGGGGTGCCGACGCAGCGCAGCGTCGTACGGACCGGAGCGACGGGGAGGGTACGGGACCTGCGCGCGGCCCGGGCCGCGACCGGCTCGGCGGCCCCCGGGCGGCTCCGCTTCGCCGAGGGGGACATCGTGGTCGTCTCCGGACTGCCCGGCGGCGGCAAGACCACCCTGCTCAAGCGGGCCGCCGAAGGCGGCGGCATCGACTCCCAGGACGCGCGCGAGCGGTGGGAGCGCCGGATGCCGGCCGCGCTGCCCTACGCCGTC
Organism: Streptomyces sp. NBC_00503; assembly: GCF_036346895.1. Classification (NCBI taxonomy): domain Bacteria; kingdom Bacillati; phylum Actinomycetota; class Actinomycetes; order Kitasatosporales; family Streptomycetaceae; genus Streptomyces; species Streptomyces sp. NBC_00503. The sequence continues at coordinate 5,594,860 of NZ_CP107855.1, forward strand.
TACCGACCCGCGGTCCGGATGGCCCACTACTGGGGACTGTGGCGGGTGCTCCGCTCCGGCGCCTCGGTCGTGGTCCACGACTGCGGTACGCAGAGCTGGGTGCGCGGCCTCCTCGCCCGGGCCGCCCGGCGCCGGGGCCGCGCCCTGCACCTGGTGCTCCTGGACACCACCCCCGAGGAGGCCCGGGCCGGGCAGGCCGCGCGGGGCCGGGGCGTGTCGGCGTACGCCTTCGCCCGGCACCGGGGCGCGGTGGCCCGGCTGCTGCGCGAGGCGGAGTCGGGCCGTCCGCCGGCCGGCTGCGCCTCGGTGATCCTCCTGGACCGCCCGGCGGCCTCCCGCCTGACGGCGATCGGCTTCCACCGGCCGTGCGGCCAGGGGGTGCCGCCGGCCGGACCGGCCCTTCAGTGAGCCGCGCCACTACGGCTCCCGCCTCGACGGACGGCCCGGTTCCGCCCGTTAACCTCGGGGCGGAACAAGGGCAAGCAAGCGGAGGCGTACATGTGGCCGGGTAACGAGCTGGAGCAGGTGCTCGGGGCGGCGCTGGGGCAGGCGGAGGCCGGCGGGCGGATCCTCGAAGTGCTCGGGCGCAGCCAGGTGTGGATCCCGCTGCCCGGGGGCGTGGACAGCCTGGACCTACCGACCATGGAGATCAACGGCGCCGCGTACGTGCCCGTCTACACCTCCGAGGAGCAGCTGCGAGCCTGCGCCGGCCCCGCCATGGACTTCGCCGTCGCCCCCGCCGTGGACTTCGCCCGGGGCCTGCCCCCGCAGCTGGGCATCGCGCTCAACCCCGAGGGGGCCGTCGGAGCCCCACTGCCCCCGCCCGCCGTCGCGGAGCTCTGCCGGATGGGCCGCAGCCCGCTCGACGGCCCCGCCACCGGCGGCCGGGTCCGGCTCTTCGAGCCCGACTGGCAGGAGGATCCGGTGGACTTCCTGGCCGCCGCCGCGGAGGAGTTCCGGGCGAGCGGAGCCGTCGCGGCCGCCCACCGCTGCCTCGCCAGCGTCGAGGGCGGGGCCCCGCAGCTGTACATCGGTGTCCGATTGGTGGGATGGGATCCCGCGATGCGGAACGCCCCGATGGAAGCCCTGGGGCGCGCGCTGGCCCGGGTACCGGCCCCCTGGCCTGTGCAGTTGATCCTCCTGGACGGCGTCGAAGACCCGGTCGTCGACTTCATCGTTACGCGCGTACGCCCCTTCCACCTGCTGTAGGCACGCTTAAGCTGGTGACGGACACGCGTGGGCGACGGGCGGACGAAGAGACGAAGAGGGGTACCGGGTGAGTGCGTCAGGCACGGCCGCGGTCGGGCAGGTCGAGCACATGCTGCGCCAGGTGACTCCCGGGCGCTATGAGAGCTACGAGTCACTCCTGCACGCCCTCGCCGAGGGCCGGCTGTGGATGCTGCTCTGGCAAGGGCAGCCCGGCTCCCCGGACGCCCAGTACGGCGGCATGGAGGTCGAGAACCTCGGGTACGCGCCCTGCGTGACCTCCCCGCAGGAGCTGGCCGCCAGCGGCTGGAACCGCGGCTACGAGGTGGTCACCGGCCGGGACATCGCCCGCGCCCTCTACCCGGACCGCTGGGGGCTGTGGCTCAACCCGCACGCCCAGGGCGGCGGCGTCGGCATTCCCTGGGCCGACCTGCGCCGGATCGCCACCGGCCTGGAGCGGATGCCCGCCGGGCCGCTGCGGCTGTCCGAGCCCGCCATCGAGCTCCCGCAGTTCTACGGGCTGCTCACGCAGCACGCGCACCGCACGCCCGCCGTGCGCTCGCTGCGCCGCGCCTGGGTGCAGCCCGCGCTCGGGTCCCCGTACCTGGCCGTGGGGCTCGACCTGTACGACGCCTCCTCGCACGCGCTGGAGTCCGTACGGGAAATGATGCGCCAGTCGGTCGGCGTGGTCCCCGAGGGCGTGCCCGTGTGCACGGTCGCCCTCGCCGACGAGCACGACCCCGTCGCGATGTGGCTGCGCGCCCGCACCCGGCCGTTCTACGACCGCGAGGGACAGGCGCCCGCCTACTGAGACATCGGTATCAAGCCACCTGAGGCCGCACGGAACACTCGTTCCGTGCGGCCTTTGCGTTGTCCTGATTTCGACCCTGATGTACGCCCAATAGGCATGGTAGTACGCCGAGTTGGGCGCCATGTCCGATTCCGTACCGAACGGGCTGTCTTGCTCCGCTGAGGTGGCAGTGAAGTCCGGATAACGGGAACTCGACCCTCACATCACGGTTGCGCATCCATTCACCTGCGGGTCTGGCGGCTGATCGAGCGCCCGATGAAGACTCCCCACCCAAGAGCGGGTCAGTCCTCCAACGGCTGGTTCGCCACGTGAAATTCCTTTGTCGTTTCGCACAGCACCACGTGCACCACCAGCAACGCATGTACTGCCAGTCCCGCGCTGCTGGGCACACCGCACACCGCACTCCGAGCGCCACTCCGCACCAACGCCGCTACAGCGGCGGGCATGGGCCGGCCCACCCGTCGGCCGAGAGGGGTCCCCACCACGATGACGGCACCACTGCATGACACGAGCGCGGAGACACCCGCACCCGTGTCCGTAGCCGACGTCCCAGCCAAGGCCATCGAAGGCCGCTCGCCCGGCCGCATCGCATGGATGCGGCTCAAGCGCGACAAGGTCGCGCTGACGGGCGGCGTGATCGTGATCTTCCTGATCCTGGTGGCGGTCTTCGCCCCGCTGATCGTGAGCCTGCTGGGCCACCCGCCCAACGAGTTCCACGAAGATCTGCTCGACCCGGAGTTCGGTACGCCGCTCGGATCGTTCGGCGGCATCAGCTCCGACTACCTGCTGGGCGTCGAACCGACCAACGGACGCGACGTGTTCAGCCGGATCGTCTACGGCTCGCAGATCTCCTTGATCGTCGCCTTCCTGGCGGCCTTCGTCTCCGTCGTCCTCGGCAGCCTGCTGGGAGCCCTCGCCGGCTTCCTGGGCGGCTGGGTCGACGGGCTCATCAGCCGCACGATGGACCTGCTGCTGGCCTTCCCGCAGCTGCTCTTCACCATCTCGCTGGTCTCGGTGGTCCCCAACTCCCTCTGGGGCTTCACCGGTTCCGGCGTCCGGATGGGCGTGCTGGTCGTCGTCATCGGCTTCTTCGGCTGGCCGTACATCGGCCGCATCGTGCGGGGCCAGACGATCTCGTTGCGCGAACGCGAGTACGTCGAGGCCGCGCGCAGCCTCGGCGCGGGCAGCGGATACATCCTGATCAAGGAGCTGCTGCCGAACCTGGTCGCGCCGATCCTCGTCTACACGACGCTGATCATCCCGACCAACATCCTGACGGAGGCGGCCCTCAGCTTCCTCGGTGCCGGGGTCAAGCCGCCCACGGCCTCCTGGGGAAAGATGCTGTCGGATGCCATCCCCATCTACCAGGACGACCCCATGTACATGGTGGTTCCCGGTATGACGATCTTCATCACCGTCCTGGCGTTCAACCTCTTCGGGGACGGGCTGCGTGACGCACTCGACCCCAAGGGCAGCTGAACCGCTTCAACGCTTCACCCACCTATGGAGGTTGGACAACGTGATCCGCAGAAAGAAGGCGCTCGCGATCACCGCGGTGGTCGCTGCCCTGTCGGTGTCCGCCGTGGCGTGTGACAAGGCCGCGGACAAGAAGCCGGACGCCAAGGCGTCCGCCGGCGCCAGCGGCTTCAACGCCGCGACCACCGGGGTCGTGAACCCGTCGACCGCCAAGGGCGGCGAGCTCAAGCTCTGGTCCCCGCAGGACGTCGACTTCCTCGACCCGGCGCGCGCCTACTACGGCTTCGTGTGGAACCTGCAGCGGCTCTACATACGCCAGCTGTTCGCGTACGACAGCAAGCCGGGCGCGGCGGGCACCAAGCTGGTCCCGGACCTCGCCGCGGCCGACCCGGTCCTGAGCAACGACGGCAAGACCTACACCGTCAAGATCAAGGACGGCGTGAAGTTCGAGGACGGCACGCCGATCACCTCGAAGGACTTCAAGTACGGCATCGAGCGCGTCTTCGCGCAGGACGTGCTGTCGGGCGGTCCCACGTACCTGATCGACGTTCTCGACCAGGGCCAGAAGTACCCCGGCCCGTACAAGGACACCGACCCCAACAAGATGGGTCTGAAGTCCGTCGAGACGCCGGACGACAAGACGATCGTCTTCAACCTGGCGAGCGCCAACTCCGACTTCAAGTACCTGCTGGCCATGCCCTCCTCCTCCCCGGTTCCGGCCGGCAAGGACACGGGTGCCACGTACACCAACAAGCCCGTCTCCACCGGCCCCTACAAGGTGTCGGAGTTCACGGCGAGCAAGGGCGCGACCTTCGTCCGCAACGAGAACTGGGACCCGAAGACGGACACGATCCGTACGGGCCTGCCGGACTCGGTCACCTTCACGGTGACCACCAACCCGGACGACATGGACGCGCGTCTGCTCTCCGGTGACATCGACCTCGCGGTCGACGGCACGGGCATGCAGTCGGCCGGCAAGAACAAGGTCCTCAAGGACGACGCGCTCAAGGCCAACGCGGACAACCCGTTCACGGGCTACATCCGCTACTTCGCCTTCCCGACGACCGTCGCCCCGTTCGACAACGTCGAGTGCCGCAAGGCCGTCATCTACGCGGCCGACCCCAAGTCCCTGCAGACGGCCCGTGGCGGCCCGACCAGCGGTGACCTCGGTGCGAACATGCTGCCGCCCGGCATCCCCGGCGCGGACAAGAAGTACGACCCGTTCAACCTGACCAAGGGCGAGCCGCAGCTCGACAAGGCCAAGGAGGCCCTCAAGGCCTGCAACAAGCCCGACGGGTTCACGACCACCATCGCGGTCCGCAACAACCGCGCCCCCGAGGTCAAGACCGCCGAGTCCCTGCAGGCGGCCCTCGACAAGGTCGGCATCAAGGCCACGATCGACCAGTACGACGGCAAGCTCTCCTCTTCCGTCATCGGCTCGCCCGAGAACGTGAAGGCCAAGGGCTACGGCATCATCGTGATGGGCTGGGGTGCCGACTACAACTCCGGTGCGGGATTCCTGCAGCCGCTGGTCGACGGGTCGTTCATCGCGCCGAACGCCAACAACAACTACACCATGATCAACGACCCTGAGATCAACGGGCTGTTCAAGACCGCCGCTGCCGCCGCCACTCCGGACGCCGCCGCGCCGTTCTACACCCAGATCAACCAGAAGATCATGGAGAAGGCCCTCTACCTGCCGATCAACTTCGACAAGGCCTTCGTCTACCACAACCCGCGCCTGACCAACGTCTACTTCAACGACTCGATGGGCAAGATCGACCTTGCCACCATCGGCGTCATGAAGTAGTCAGGGCCGCCGCAAGGTCCGGGCCGCCCGATCCCTCGGGCGGCCCGGACCCCCGGCTCGTCAGACACAGCTGGTTACGCCTTCACCGCACATGCGCTAGTCCGAAGGGCAGGTGAAGGCCGCAGGCGGCGGCTGTCGTCCCCACAAGGGGCGGCGGCCGTCAGCCCGAGCGGCCGACTGCAGTGCTCGTCTACCTCATACGGCGACTTTTCAACGTCGCCGCAACGCTGCTGGTGGTCTCCGCGGTCACTTTCGGCATCTTCTTCGCGGTCCCGAAGCTGACCGGCAGCGACCCGGCGCTCATGTATGCCGGACGCGAGACCAACGCGACCGCCCTGGCGGGCATCCGGGTCAAGATGGGCTTCGACAAGCCCATCTCCGAGCAGTACCTGATCTTCCTCAAGGGCATCTTCGCCGGCCGTGACTACGACGCCGGCGTAGAGATCACACACTGCCCGGCGCCGTGCTTCGGATACTCCTTCAAGACCGAGGTCCCGGTCTGGGACACCATGGTCGACCGCATGCCGGTCACCCTCTCGCTCGCCCTCGGGGCGGCCGTGATCTGGGTGATCGCGGGCGTGGCCACCGGGGTGATCTCCGCGCTCAGACGCCGGACCGTCGTCGACCGCACCGTCATGGTCGGCGCGCTCGCCGGTGTCTCCCTGCCGATCTTCTTCACCGGCATGGTGGCCCCCGCGATCTTCGTCTACAGCCTCGGCTGGCTGGACGTCTCCAATTACAAACCGCTCACCGAGGATCCGGTGGCCTGGCTCAACTCCCTGATCCTGCCCTGGGTGACCCTGGCCTTCCTCTTCGCCGCCACCTACGCCCGCATCACCCGCGCCACGATGCTGGAGGTGCTCGGCGAGGACTACATCCGCACCGCCCGCGCCAAGGGCCTCAAGGAGGGCGTGGTCATCCGCAAGCACGCCCTGCGCTCCACCCTCACCCCCGTCGTCACGATGTTCGGCCTCGACCTCGGCGGACTCCTCGGCGGCGCGGTGCTCACCGAGACGACCTTCAACTTCCAGGGTCTGGGGACGGCCGCCGTCGCCGCCATCGGCGCGGGCGACCTCCCGGTGATCATGGGTGTCACCCTGCTCGCCGCGCTCTTCGTGGTGGTGGCCAACCTGATCGTGGACCTGCTGTACGCCGTCATCGACCCGCGCGTGAGGCTGACGTGACCGAGAACCACACCACCACCGACGCCGACGCGGCATCCGCGACCGCCCCTGCCGCCACCCCCGCCTTCGTGCCCGAGCAGGGCGGGGTGCCCGGCCGGGCCTTCCTCTCGGTGCGCGACCTCAAGGTGCACTTCCCGACCGACGACGGCCTGGTCAAGTCCGTCGACGGGCTCTCCTTCGACCTGGAGCGCGGCAAGACCCTCGGCATCGTCGGCGAGTCCGGCTCCGGCAAGTCGGTCACCTCGCTCGCCATCATGGGCCTGCACCGCACCGGGCACGTCCGCAACCGCCCGCAGATCTCGGGCGAGGTCGTCCTCGACGGCGAGGACCTGGTCCAGGCCGACGCGGACCACGTACGCACCCTGCGCGGGCGCAAGATGGCGATGGTCTTCCAGGACCCGCTGTCCGCGATGCACCCGTACTACTCGGTCGGCAAGCAGATCATCGAGGCGTACCGGACCCACCAGGACGTGGACAAGAAGACCGCGCGCAAGCGGGCCATCGAGATGCTCGACCGCGTGGGCATCCCGGAGCCGCACCAGCGCGTGGACTCGTACCCCCACGAGTTCTCCGGCGGCATGCGCCAGCGCGCGATGATCGCGATGTCGCTGGTCAACAACCCCGAACTGCTCATCGCCGACGAGCCGACCACTGCCCTGGACGTCACCGTCCAGGCGCAGATCCTGGACCTGATCCGGGACCTGCAGCGGGAGTTCGGCTCCGCGGTCATCATGATCACGCACGACCTCGGCGTGGTCGCCGAGATGGCGGACGACATCCTCGTGATGTACGGCGGCCGGTGCGTCGAGCGCGGCAGCGCCGAGAAGATCTTCTACGAGCCCCGGCACCCCTACACCTGGGGCCTGCTCGGCTCGATGCCGCGCATCGACCGCGACCAGACCGAACGCCTCATCCCGGTCAAGGGTTCGCCGCCCAGCCTCATCAACATCCCGAGCGGCTGTGCCTTCCACCCGCGCTGCCCCTACGCCGACCTCCCCAAGGGCGGCATCACCCGTACCCAGCGGCCCGAGCTGGCCCTGGTCGACGGATCCGCGGAGGGCGACGGCCGGCACTGGGCCGCCTGCCACCTCTCCCCGGAGCAGCGGAACCGGATCTGGACCGAAGAGATTGCGCCGAAGCTGTGACCGATAAGAAGAAGACGGGTACGGGCACGGGCGCGGCCGCCGGAACGCTGCCCGCACAGGCGGCGGATTCCCCCGAACCGCTGCTGAGGGTGACCGGCCTGGTCAAGCACTTCCCCATCACCAAGGGGCTGCTGCGCCGCCAGGTCGGGGCCGTCAAGGCCGTCGACGGGATCGACTTCGAGGTCTACCCCGGCGAGACCCTCGGCATCGTCGGCGAGTCCGGCTGCGGCAAGTCCACCATGGGCCGGCTGATCACCCGGCTGCTCGAACCGACCGGCGGCAAGGTCGAGTTCGAGGGCAAGGACATCACGCACCTGAGCGTCGGCGGGATGCGTCCGCTGCGCCGCGACGTGCAGATGATCTTCCAGGACCCGTACGGCTCGCTGAACCCGCGCCACACGGTGGGCACCATCATCGGCGCGCCGTTCAAGCTCCAGGGGGTCCAGCCCGAGGGCGGCCTCAAGGCGGAGGTGCAGCGCCTCCTCTCCCTGGTCGGCCTCAACCCGGAGCACTACAACCGCTACCCGCACGAGTTCTCCGGCGGCCAGCGCCAGCGCATCGGCATCGCCCGCGCGCTGGCCCTGAACCCGAAGCTGGTCGTCGCGGACGAGCCGGTGTCGGCGCTGGACGTGTCGATCCAGGCCCAGGTGGTCAACCTGCTGGACGACCTCCAGGAGGAGCTCGGCCTCACGTACGTGATCATCGCGCACGACCTGTCGGTCATCCGGCACGTCTCGGACCGCATCGCGGTCATGTACCTCGGCAAGATCGTCGAGCTCGCCGACCGCAAGTCCCTGTACGAGGCGCCCATGCACCCGTACACGACCGCGCTGATGTCGGCCGTGCCGGTGCCGGACCCGAGGCGGCGCGGGGCCAAGAGCGGCCGCATCCTGCTCAAGGGCGACGTGCCGTCCCCGATCTCCCCGCCCGCCGGCTGCCGCTTCCACACGCGCTGCTGGAAGGCGACCCAGATCTGCACGACGCAGGAACCCCCGCTGGTCGCCCTCAAGACCGGCCACCAGGTCGCCTGCCACCACCCGGAGAACGCCCCCGACCAGGCCCCGGGCGACCCGGCCCTGCCGGGCGCCGCGGAGGCGGTCGCGACGGTCTCGGACTGACCCGGACAAAAATCAGCCCCGCCGGCGTTTGAGGCGCGGGGGCTCGGGGGCGGAGCCCCCGCAACGGCGCCGCACCCGGCCCCGGTCCGTCCCCCACGGGGGGTGTGTCCGGGGCCGGGCCGGTTCCCGGAGCCAACCCCGGAGCCGGGGGCAGGCCAACCCGTTCAGGCACGCCGCCAGGCGACCGGCAGAATGGGCCCGTGCTCCACGATCTCTTCCCGCCCGGAATCCAGCACGGCCTGGACCTCGCGGGCATCTTCGTCTTCGCGACGGCCGGCGCCCTGCTCGCCGTGCGCAAGAACTTCGACGTCTTCGGCATCGTCGTCCTCGCGCTCGTCACCGCCCTCGGCGGCGGTCTCTTCCGCGACATCGTCATCGGCGCCACTCCCGCCGCCGCCTTCGGTGACCTCGGCTTCTTCGTCACCCCGCTGATCGCCGCCGCGATCGTGTTCTTCCTGCATCCCGAGGTCCAGCGCATCAACCGCGCGATCAACGTCTTCGACGCGGCCGGCCTCGGGCTGTTCTGCGTGACGGGCACGACGAAGGCGTACGAGTACGGCCTCGGCCTCACCGCGTCCGCCGCGCTCGGCCTGGCGACGGCCGTCGGCGGGGGCGTCCTGCGCGACGTACTGGTCAACGAGGTGCCTTCGCTGCTGCGCGACCGCGAGATGTACGCCGTCCCGGCCATCATCGGCGCCTCGATGGTGGCCCTCTTCATCAGCTTCGACGCCCTGAACGCCGTCACCACGGGCCTGGCGATCGTCACGACCTTCGTGCTGCGGCTGCTGGCGATCCGCTACCACTGGCGCGCCCCGCTCGCCTGGAACCGCCGCTCGGCGGTGGCGGAGGAGCCGTAGGGCGTCTCTTTCGGATCCTGCAACGCCCGGTGCCCGGTCGTGACAGGGCCGCAACCCAGGAAAGCTACCGCTTAGTATTTGGTCGTTGTACGGTATTTCCATGTCACACGCAGCTGCCAAGGCTTCCATCGGCGACAGCGAGTTCGACCGCGACACCGCCGTCACCGCCCGCACGGGCGACCCCGGGGTGTACGACGCGGACCTCTCCGCCGGATGGACGATCATCACGGCCGTCAACGGCGGCTACCTCCTGGCCCTCGTCGGCCGCGCCCTCTCGGCGGCCCTGCCGCACCCGGACCCGTTCACGGTCTCCGCGCACTACCTGACCTCGTCGGTGCCCGGCCCCGCCGTGATCCGCACCGAGGTCGTACGCCTCGGCAACTCCCTCTCCACCGGCCAGGCCTCCCTCTTCCAGTACGACGAGAGCGGCGCCGAGATCGAGCGCCTGCGCGTGGTGGCCTCGTACGGGGACCTCTCCGAGCTCCCGGACGCCGTCCACACCACCGCCCTCCCGCCCGCCATGCCCGGCTACGAGGACTGCCTCGGCCCCGAGGCCGGCCCGGCCCCGATCCCCGGCAGCTCCGCCATCGTCGACCGGCTCCGGCTGCGCCTCGACCCGGCGACGGCCGGCTGGGCCCTCGGAGCGCCCTCCGGCAAGGGCGAGATGCGGGCCTGGTTCGAGCTCGCCGACGGGCGGGACGCGGACCCGATCTCCCTGCTCCTGGCGGTCGACGCGCTCCCGCCGACCTCCTTCGACCTGGGACTCCTCGGCTGGACCCCCACGGTGGAACTCACCGCCCACGTCCGCGCCCGCCCGGCCCCCGGCCCGATCCGCGTGGCCATCACCACCCGCAACCTGGCGGGCGGCTTCCTCGAGGAGGACGCGGAGGTCTGGGACTCCGCGAACCGCCTGGTGGCCCAGTCCCGCCAGCTGGCCCGCGCCCCGAGGGTCGCTCCGCGCTCCTGACGCGGGACGGCCCGGCCGCGGCTCCCCGGGGGACTCCGGGGAGCCCCCGGGAATTCGTAGGCATCCCGTAAGGTCCCGACGGGGCAATCCGTGGCACGGGGCCTCGTAGAATCGGGGGATCATGGCCTACCTCGACCACGCCGCCACCACTCCGATGCTCCCGGAGGCCGCTGCGGCGATGACCGCGCAGTTCGGCGTCACCGGCAACGCGTCCTCCCTGCACGCCGCCGGCCGCCGCGCCCGCCGCACCGTCGAGGAGGCCCGCGAGGCCCTCGCCGAGGCCCTCGGGGCCCGTCCGAGCGAGGTGGTGTTCACCGCGGGCGGTACCGAGGCCGACAACCTCGCCGTCAAGGGCCTCTACTGGGCCCGCCGCGACGCCGACCCCGCCCGGACCCGGATCCTCGCCAGCCCCGTGGAGCACCACGCCGTCCTCGACGCCGTGCACTGGCTCGCGGAACACGAAGGGGCCCGGGTCGAGTACCTCCCCGTCGACCGCTACGGCCGCGTGCACCCCGAGGCCTTCCGCGAGGCCGTCGAACGCGACCCCGACGACGTCGCCCTCGCCACCGTCATGTGGGCCAACAACGAGATCGGCACCGTCATGCCGGTCGCCGAACTCGCCGCCGTCGCCCGCGAATACGGCATCCCGCTGCACTCCGACGCCGTCCAGGCCTTCGGCCAGCTCGACGTCCGCTTCGGCGAGTCCGGGCTCGCCGCCATGACCGTCAGCAGCCACAAGGTCGGCGGACCCTACGGGATCGGCGCGCTGCTCCTCGGCCGCGACCAGACCCCCGTACCCGTCCTGCACGGCGGCGGCCAGGAGCGGCACGTCCGCTCCGGCACCCTCGACGTGCCCGCCGTCGCCGCCTTCGCGGTGGCCGCCGTACTCGCCGCCGAGCGGCGCGAGCACTTCGCCGCCGAGATCGGCGCGCTGCGCGACGGACTCGTCGCCGCCGTGCTCCGGGAGGTCCCCGACGCGGTCCTCGGAGGCGACCCGGCCGGCCGGCTCCCCGCCAACGCCCACTTCAGCTTCCCCGGCTGCGAGGGCGACTCCCTGCTCCTCCTCCTCGACGCCCAGGGCATCGAGTGCTCCACCGGCTCCGCCTGCACGGCGGGCGTGGCGCAGCCCAGCCACGTCCTGCTGGCCACCGGCACGGACCCGCAGCTGGCCCGCGGCACCCTGCGCTTCTCCCTCGGCCACACCTCCACGCAGGCCGACGTCGACGCGGTCGCCGCCGCCATCGGCCCGGCCGTGGCCCGAGCCCGCACGGCGGGACTGAGCTAGTGCCGCGTCAGGTGGCGCCGTAGGCCCGCTACGGGGTGGGGCGCGGGCGGGTCAGAGCCAGCCCCGTTGGGCGGCTTTGAGCCCCGCCTCGAAGCGGCTGGAGGCGTGCAGCCGCTCCATCAGGGCGGACATCTGCCTGCGCACGGTGCGCAGTGACACCCCGAGCTGCTTGCCGGCCGTTTCGTCGGTCATCCCGGACGCGAGCAGTTTCAGCAGTTCCCGCTCTCCCGGAGTGAGCGCTTCGCCGTCGGCGCGGGCGCGGTCCGCGCCGAGCGGCACCGCGGTCTCCCAGGTCTGCTCGAAGAGCGTGACGAGCGGGGCCACGATGCCGGCCGACCTGGTGCACAGCGCGCCGAGCCGGGAATTGCTCGGGTCGATGGGGATCAGGGCGGTGGTGCGGTCGAAGATCAGGAGGCGCTGCGGCAGGAGCGGTCCGGTGCGCACCTGGCCGCCGAGCCCGGTGAGCCAGCGCGCGTAGCCGAGGGTCGCAGGGTCGTTCCTGACGCTGTCCTGGTAGACGGTCCGCATTTCGACGCCGCGCAGCAGCGCCCGCTCGTCCAGCGGGCGGGACGCATCGAGGCTGGCCTCCGACTGAGCGCCCCCGGGCAGGATGGCGAGGCATTCGCGGGTGATGCCGATGGCCAGGGTCTCCAGACGGGACTGGATGGCGTCCAGACCCACCAGGCGCTCCGCGCCGTCGATCTCGGTATTGGGCAGCAAGTCGGCGAAATCGGATGCGAGTCGCGCGGCGGCCTCTTTGTTGCGGGCCAATTCCTGCTGTTTCTTTGCAAGTTCCTCTTCCTGGCGGCGCAGGATCGTCTCGAATCCCACATCGGGTCTGACGGCGCGCAATCCGCCGTGGACTTCCCGAGTGGGCCTCAAGAGTTCCAGGTCGACCAGGCGATCGAGTCCCTCGCGGACCTCGGTCTCGGTGAGTCCCAGCCGTTGGCTCAAATCGGCCACGCCCCCTGCGGGATTCTCCAGCATGCCCCGGTATATGGCCTCGACGCATGGCGCCAGACCCAGTGCTTCCAGCATTTTTCAGCCCCCCAGCCGAATACGAACGCCGTGTTGTGACGCTGTGAAGTGATCATATCGACGGTCCTCGATCTGACCTCAAGGTGCCAGGCCTTTTGGTGCCACCGGAAACCCCTTCCCGGTCGGTGGCGGCCCGAGCAGGATGGTGCTCACCGGAACGGCGGCGCACCAGCACCGCCCAAGGCCAGGGCCGAGAGGACGTTCCGGGCCGCACGGCGCGCACAGCAAGTCCATCTGATTCGAAGCCCTTTGGAGTCCCCGATGTTCCGCACCAGCCGCCTCGCCGCCGCCGCCGTCCTCTCCGCCCTGCTCTGCGCCGCCACCGTCACCACCGCGGCCGCGGCGACCACCACCCCCGGCAGCATCAGCTGGGATGCGCCGAAGCCGCAGGTCGCTGTGAACAGCATCAGCTGGGACTGACCTTCCATGAGGGTCATCAGAGCCCCCCTTATGGGTGCCCCGCCGGCCGGCGCCACCGATTCGGTCCTCGCCGTCGTACACGATCTGCTGTGGGCACACGCCCTCCCTTCCGACGGCCTCGAGCACATCACGTCCCGCCGGGCCGAACAGGGCCTGCGAGTCTTCCTCTTCCTCCAGGCCCCCTCCGACGCGGCGGCCCTGCTGAGTGCCCGAGCGGTTCTCGACCGGTCCCGCTCCCCGCTCCAATCCCTCGGCTACGTCTTGGGTGACCTGCCCGACTGACCACGGGCTTCGTCCGAAGGCCCGGTCCGCAGGCCGCCGCTCGCGGCAGCACCGGACCCCGTACGGCGACACACCCCCAGCCGCACGTCAACAGACTTCCGCTTCACCGGCGTTCCTTCGTGACGCCTGGTGGTCGCTCCGAGCGCCACCGGAAGCCGGTCACGAACGCCGCTCATCGACGACCGGGCACTGCTCCGCGCACCCCGCCGTCCCACCACACCTTTCAGGAGCTTGGCATGAACCTGCCCAACCGCATTGCCCTGTCCGCCGCCGTCGTCGCCGCCCTCACGTTGACCGGCTCCGGCCTGGCCCAGGCGGCCACGCCGCAGGCCGCTGCGCCGGCCATGGCACCGGTCGCTCTCGCCGCCGCGGCCGCCGATTCCGAAGTCGGCGGCGCGATCACCCGGACCGAGGTGATCAGCCGGGCCCAGTACTGGCTCGGCAAGGGCATCCCCTACAACCAGGGCGGCCTCTTCGCGGACTCCAGCGGCCGCAACTACCGCACCGACTGCTCCGGTTACGTCTCGATGGCCTGGCACCTCTCGGACAGCGCCGACACGAGGGCCCTGGCCAACAGCGAGACGGTCGAGATCTCCCGCGGCGAACTCAAGGCCGGGGACATCCTCAACAGCTACGAAGACCACGTCCTGCTCTTCGAGAAGTGGGATGACGCCGCCCACACCACCTTCTCGTACTACTCGTTCGGCTCGACCCCGGTGAAGCACGTCACGGGCAAGTCGATCAGCGACCCCACGATCGATGCCCACCCGAACGGCGACTACAAGGCGCTGCGCTACAAGAAGATCGTCGATGACGCCCCCCAGCGGACGCTGGACCTGACGGGTGACGGGAAGGCGGACATCCTGGGTCTTCAGACGGATGGCACGATCGTGATGGGCCGTGGGTTCGGTGACGGGTTCACCGACTACCACCAGATCAGCAGCGGCTACACGGGTATGGGGGCCCGTCTGTCCTTCGCCGATGTCAACGGTGACGGCAAGGCCGACATCCTGGGCCTGCAGGACGACGGCACGGTCGTGATGGGTGTGGGCACGGGGAACGGCTTCGGCAATTTCCACACGGTCAGCACCGGTTACAAGGGTATGGAGGGTCGTCTCTACTTCGCCGATGTCACGGGTGACGGCAAGGCCGACATCCTGGGTCTGCAGGACGACGGCACGGTCGTGATGGGCCGCAGCTTCGGTGACGGCTTCACCGACTACCACCAGATCAGCTCCGGCTTCAAGGGCATGGGTGCCCGGCTGTCCTTCGCCGATGTCAACGGCGATGGGAAGGCCGACATCCTGGGTCTGCAGGACGACGGCACGGTCGTGATGGGCCGCAGCTTCGGTGACGGCTTCACCGACTACCACCAGATCAGCTCCGGCTACAAGGGCATGGAAGGCCGCCTCTACTTCGCCGATGTCAACGGCGACGGCAAGGCCGACATCCTGGGTCTGCAGGACGACGGCACGGTCGTGATGGGCCGCAGCTTCGGTGACGGCTTCACCGACTACCACCAGGTCAGCAGCGGCTACGCAGGGATGAAGGGCCGCCTCTACTTCGCCGGCTGACCCCGCGCCTCGGCGCCCGCAGTGGGGCTCTGCTCCCTCCGCCCGGACCGGAGCCCCGCGTGCGCGCCACCCCTTCCGCAGTCTTCTGATCCATCACCCCAGAAAGAGTCGCTCTTCCGCCATGCGCACACTTCGCCGGACCATACGCAACTCCGCCACCGTCGCCGCGATGGCAGCCACCATCGCGGGCTCCTGCCTGATGGCCTCAACTCCCGCCAGCGCGGCGGCAGTCTCCACGTGGGACAAGGTCGCCGAATGTGAGGCCTCGGGGAACTGGAGCGCCAACACCGGCAACGGGTTCTACGGCGGCCTGCAGTTCACCCCGTCCACGTGGGCCGCGTACGGCGGCACGGACTACGCCTCCTCCGCCCACCTCGCCACCAAGCAGCAGCAGATCCTCATCGGGGAGAAGGTCCTCAAGGGGCAGGGCGAGGGCGCGTGGCCGAACTGTGGACCGAAGTACGGGCTGGGAGACGACCACCGGGACCCGTTCCCCGCGCAGCGGACGCTGGACCTGACGGGTGACGGTAAGGCCGACATTCTTGGGCTTCAGACGGATGGCGCGATCGTGATGGGTCGTGGGTTCGGTGATGGGTTCACCGACTACCACCAGATCAGCAGTGGTTTCACGGGTATGGGTGCGCGTCTGTCCTTCGCCGATGTGACGGGTGACGGGAAGGCCGACATCCTGGGCCTGCAGGACGACGGCTCGGTCGTGATGGGCGTGGGTACGGGGAACGGGTTCAGTAACTTCCACACCGTCAGCTCCGGTTACAAGGGTATGGAGGGTCGTCTCTACTTCGCCGATGTCACGGGTGACGGCAAGGCGGACATCCTGGGTCTCCAGGACGACGGCACGGTCGTGATGGGTGTGAGCACGGGGAACGGCTTCACCGATTTCCACCAGATCAGCAGCGGCTTCAAGGGCATGGGTGCCCGGCTGTCCTTCGCCGATGTCAACGGCGACGGCAAGGCCGACATCCTGGGTCTCCAGGACGACGGCTCGGTCGTGATGGGTGTGGGCACGGGGAACGGGTTCGCCAACTTCCACGCCATCAGCTCGGGCTACAAGGGCATGGAGGGGCGCCTCTACTTCGCCGACGTCAACGGTGACGCCAAGGCCGACATCCTCGGCCTCCAGGACGACGGCACGGTCGTCATGGGCCGCAGCACCGGCGACGGCTTCACCGACTTCCACCAGGTCAGCAGCGGCTACGCAGGGATGAAGGGCCGCCTCTACTTCGCCGGCTGAGCCGCACGGAGCCACACCATCCCGTTCGAGGGGCGGTCCCACCCGGGACCGCCCCTCGCGGTGTCCCGGTCCGGGCCACCCGGCAGTGCCGGGCGCGGGGCATCAAGATCGCAGGGCGTCTCCGACGAGGCGGACGTAGCGGTTCCAGTCCCAGTGGGGGCCCGGATCCGTGTGGTCGGTGCCCGGGACCTGGGAGTGGCCCAGGATGTGTTTGCGGTCGGCGGGTATGTCGTACCTCCGGCAGATGTCGGCGGCCAGTCGCGCCGAAGCCTCGTACATCGCGTCGGTGAAGTCCTGCGGCCGGTCGACGAAGCCGACGTGCTCGATGCCGATGCTGCGCTCGTTCATGGAGCGGTTGCCGGAGTGGAAGGCGACATCGAGCTCGCGCACCATCTGCTCTATGTGGCCGTCCTGGCCGACTATGTAGTGGGCCGACGCCTTGTGGAACGGATTCTTGAAGGCGTCCACCGAGGACTCGAAGCTGCCCTGTGTGACATGGACGACTATCCGGTCCACCCGGTAGTCGGCCGGCCGGTCCGCGAGCCGCCAGTTCGCCGGCGAGGCGGCCGTCCAGGAGGCCCCCGCGTGATCCAGCGCACCTTCCTGGCGCGGTTTCGTCACCCCGGGCACCAGCCACCAGGCCCGCCCGATCTCCTCGCGCCCGGCGACCGCCGCCACCGCGAGGACTCCCAGCCCGCCGAAGAGCACCGCCCTGCGCGTACGCCCGGGCTTCCTGCTCCCCGACTCGGCCGGGCCCCCTGCGGTCCCCTTGCCTGCCTTGTTGCCCTTGCTCCCCATGGTGATCCACCCCCCAGAGCCGATAACGCGCTGTGACCCGGCGCGGTTCCCCGTACCCTGGACGGTGCTATGACTGAGAACCTGCCGAGCAGCACCCGCCCCCTTCGCGTCCTGGCCGCCATGTCCGGCGGCGTGGACTCCGCCGTCGCCGCCGCCCGCGCGGTCGAAGCCGGGCACGACGTGACCGGTGTCCACCTCGCGCTCTCCGCGAACCCGCAGTCCTTCCGGACCGGAGCCCGCGGCTGTTGCACGATCGAGGACTCCCGCGACGCCCGCCGCGCCGCCGACGTCATCGGCATCCCCTTCTACGTCTGGGACCTCGCCGAGCGGTTCCGCGAGGACGTCGTCGAGGACTTCATCGCCGAGTACGAGGCCGGTCGCACCCCGAACCCGTGCCTGCGCTGCAACGAGAAGATCAAGTTCGCGGCGCTGCTCGACAAGGCCCTGGCCCTCGGCTTCGATGCCGTGTGCACCGGCCACTACGCCACCGTCGTCCTGACCGAGGACGGTGCGCGCGAGCTGCACCGCGCTTCCGACATGGCCAAGGACCAGTCGTACGTCCTCGGCGTCCTCGACGAGAAGCAGCTCGCCCACGCGCTCTTCCCGCTGGGTGACACCCTGACCACCAAGGAAGAGATCCGCGCCGAGGCCGAGGCGCGGGGCCTGGCCGTCGCGAAGAAGCCCGACAGCCACGACATCTGCTTCATCGCCGACGGCGACACCCAGGGCTTCCTCGCCGGCCGGCTCGGCAAGGCCGAGGGCGACATCGTCGACGAGGCGACCGGCGAGAAGGTCGGCACCCACGAGGGCGCCTTCGGGTTCACCATCGGCCAGCGCAAGGGCCTGCGGATCGGCCACCCGGCCCCCGACGGCAAGCCGCGCTACGTCCTCGACATCTCTCCGGTGAACAACACCGTCACCGTGGGCCCCGTAGAGGCCCTCGACGTCACGGCCCTCACGGCGATCCGCCCGCGCTGGTGCGGCTCCACGGCCGCCGCCCCGGGCACGTACACCGCGCAGCTGCGCGCCCACGGCGGCGAGACCGAGGTCTTCGCCGAAATGGCCGACGGCGAACTGCGGGTCTCCTTCACGGAGCCGGTGCGCGGCGTGGCCCCCGGCCAGGCGATCGTCCTCTACGACGGCACGCGCGTGGTCGGCTCCGCGACCATCGCGACGACCACCCGGGCAACGGCCGCCGCGGTCTGAGGCGGCGGTCAGACCACCGTCAGGACGATCTTGCCGGTGGTCCGGCCCCGCTCGCCGATCTCGTGGGCCTTCGAGGCCTCGGACAGCGGCAGGACCGCGTCGACGAACGGGCGCAGCTTGCCCTCGGCCACGAGCGCGGCGATGGCCTTCAAGCCGGCGTAGTCGGGCTCGACGAGCGTCCAGCCGGTGCGGAAGCCCTCGGCCTCGGCCGGCACCTCGTCGGGGCCGTTGAGGGTGATGAGGTGCCCGCCGGGGCGCAGCACCTTCAGCGAGCGCGTGCCGTAGTCGCCGCCGATGGTGTCGAGCACGACGTCCACTGCGGAGACCGCGTCCTCGAAGGCCGTGGTCCGGTAGTCGATCACCTCGTCCGCCCCGAGCGAGCGGACGAGATCGTGCTTGGCGGCGCTGGCCGTCCCGATCACGTACGCGCCGAGCGCCTTGGCGATCTGGACGGCGAAGTGCCCGACGCCGCCGGCGGCCGCGTGGACGAGCACCCGCTGCCCGGCCCGCAGGCCCGCGGTGTCGGCCAGCGACTGCCAGGCGGTGAGCGCGGCCAGCGGGAGGGCGGCGGCCTGGACGTGGTCGATGGAGGCGGGCTTGCGGGCGAAGTGCCGCGCCGGGGCCGCCACGTACTCGGCGTACCCGCCGGCCGGGACCGGGAAGCGCGGCATGCCGAAGACCTCGTCGCCCGGCTGGTAGAGGGTCACGCCGGGTCCGACGGCCTCGACCGTGCCGGAGACGTCCCAGCCGACCATCGGGATGGGCCCCCAGGGGATGAGCGCGCCCGAGGCCCGCGTCTTCCAGTCCACCGGGTTCACGCCGGCCGCGTGGACCCGTACGAGGATCTCGCCGAAGCCCGGCTCCGGCCGCTCGATCTCGGTCTCGGTGAGAACTTCGGGTCCGCCCCACTGGCTGACGACGATGGCGCGCATGGTGTTTCTCCTACGGTCGGTGTTGCTGTGCGACCAGCTTCGGCGCGGGGAGGCCGCCGTGGTATTGGCCGTACGGCCACCATGTGACAGGATCTGGCCATGCACCGTGTCGCTGTACTCGCCCTCGAAGGTGTCCCTCCGTTCGAGCTCGGGATGCCCTCCCGGGTCTTCGGCAATGCCTATGACGACGACGAGAACCCCCTCTACGAGGTCACGGTCTGCACCGCCGACGGCAAGCCCGTGGCCAGCGACGCGGGCTTCACCATCGGTGTCTCCTCGGGTCCCGAGGCGCTCGCCGCGGCCGACACGGTGATCATTCCGCCCACCCATGCCATGGACGAGCTGACCCGCGGCGCACCCCTCCCGCAGACGCTGACCGACGCCCTCGCCGCGATCCGGCCCGGCACCCGGATCGTGTCGATCTGTACCGGTTCGTACGTGCTGGCCGCGGCCGGACTGCTCGACGGCAGGCCCGCGACCACCCACTGGTACAAGGCCGCCGAGTTCCGGCGGGCCTTCCCGCGCGTCAAGCTCGACGAGGACGTGCTCTTCGTCGACGACGGCGACATCCTCACCTCGGCCGGGGTGGCCGCCGGCATCGACCTCCTCCTCTACCTGGTGCGCGCCGACCACGGCACCGCGGTGGCCAACCTCGCCGCGCGGCTGTGCGTCGTGCCGCCCTGGCGTGACGGCGGGCAGGCCCAGTACATCGTCCGGCCCGTCCCCGAGCCCACCGTCGCCACCACCACCGCCACCCGCGCCTGGGCCCTGGAACGCCTCGCCGAGCCGATCGCCCTGGCCGAGCTGGCCGCCCACGCCCGGATGAGCCTGCGCACCTTCACCCGGCGCTTCCGCGACGAGGTGGGCATGACCCCGGTGCAGTGGCTCACCGGCCAACGCATCGAAATCGCCCGCCAGTTGCTGGAGTCCAGCGACCTCCCCGTCGACCTGGTCGCCCACCGCTCGGGCTTCGGCTCAGCCAACTCCCTGCGCCAGCACATGCGTTCCACCCTCGGCGTCTCCCCGATCGGCTACCGCCGCACCTTCCGCATGACCCCGGAGGTAATCGACCGCGCGGCGGCCGGCTGACAGGCTCGTTCCAACGGCCCGGAACACCGGGTCCCCGGACCAGGGAGAAGAACATGACCGCCTACGCCATCGGACACCTGCGCCCCGAGACCATGAACGAAGAGATCCTGCACTACATGGGCGTGGTCCAGTCGACGATGGACCCCTTCGAAGGCCGGTTCCTGGTGCACGGCAAGCAGGTCGAGGTCATGGAGGGCCCCTTCCCCGGCTCGGTCGTCGTGATCGCCTTCCCGGACATCGAGAGCGCCCGCGCCTGGTACGCCTCCGACGCCTACCAGGCGATCCTCCCGGAGCGCACCCGCCACATAGCGGGCGAGGTCGTCCTGGTCGAGGGCGTCGCCCCCGACTACGACGCGTCGGCGACGGCTGCCCGCCTCCGCGAAGCCGCCGGCCTCTGAGGGCGGGCCCCGGACGACGGCCCCCGACGACGGCCCCGGACCTCCGGCGGGTCCGGCGGTCCGGGCCCAGCGGGCCTCCGGACCCGGTCAGGGTGCGAGCATGGGCGGTATGGCTACTCACCTGATCACCGGTGCCGGGTCCGGCATCGGCGCCGCCGTCGCGGACCGACTGCACGCCCGTGGCGACGACCTCGTCCTGCTCGCACGCGACGCCGCCCGCGCCAAGCAGCTCACCGGCCGGTACCCCGGATCCACCGCCCTGGTCGGAGACCTCGCCGACCCCGACCGGCTCTCCTGGGCCTTCTCCAAGCAGGCCATTCCCGAGCGGATCGACTCCCTCCTCCACATCGCCGGGATCGTCGACCTCGGACCCGTCGGCGAACTGCGCCCCAAGACCTGGCACCAGCAGCTCAACGTCAACCTCATCGCCCCCGCCGAGGTGACCCGCCTGCTGCTCCCCACCCTGCGCGCCTCGCACGCCACCATCGTCTTCGTGAACTCCGGCGCCGGCCTCGCCGCCCACGCCGAGTGGAGCGCCTACGCCGCCTCCAAGCACGGGCTCAAGGCCCTCGCCGATTCGCTGCGCGAGGAGGAGAAGGCGAACGGCATCCGCGTCACCTCCGTCTACCCGGGCCGCACCGCCACCCCCATGCAGGCGAAGGTCCGCTCCCAGGAGGGCGAGTCCTACGACGCCGCCGACTGGATCGACGCCGAGTCCGTCGCGACGACCATCGTGATGGCCGTGGACCTGCCCCGCGACGCCGTGGTGTCCGACCTCTCCGTGCGGCCCGGCCGGTGACCGCCTCGGCGACGGGGGTCGGCTCGCTGCCCGGCGGGGACGCCCGCGAGGCCGCCAAGACGGTCACGGGCTCCTTCGAGGAGTTCCCGTACCTCGCCGAGCTGCCCGCCCGCGGGCCCGGCGCGGACATGATCGGCCGGTCGCTGGGGCTGCTCGTGGACATGTACGCGCACGTGGAGCCGAGCGGCTGGCGGATCAGCGACCGGCCCGGCCGCGACAGCAAGCGGGCCCGCTCCTGGCTCGGCGAGGACCTCGACGCCCTCGAGGAGTTCACCCAGGGCTACCAGGGGAAGCTCAAGGTCCAGGCCGTCGGGCCGTGGACGCTGGCCGCCGCCCTGGAGACCCACGGCGGCGAGGCCATGCTCCACGACCCGGGCGCCTGCCGGGACCTGGCCGGATCCCTCGCCGAAGGCGTGCGCGAGCACCTGGCGGACGTGCAGAAGCGCATCCCCGGCGCCGAGATCGTGCTCCAGTACGACGAGCCCTCGCTCACCTCGGTCCTGCTCGGACGGGTGCGCTCCGCCAGCGGCTACCGCACGTACCGCGCCGTCGACCGGCAGGTCGTCGAGGGGACGCTGCGCGAGCTGTTCGCCGTCCACGACGGGGAGGTGATCGTGCACTCCTGCGCACCCGAGGTCCCCTTCGCGCTGTTGCGACGCGCCGGCGTCTCGGGCGTGTCGTTCGATTTCTCCCTGCTCACCGAGCGCGAGGATGACGTCATCGGGGAAGCCGTCGAGGACGGCATGAAACTCTTCGCCGGAGTGGTGCCCGGCACCGACGGCCCGTTGTCGGACCCGGGCGGTAGCGTCATGGGGGTCAGGAAGCTCTGGCGCAGGCTGGGGCTGGCCCCGGGGACTCTGGCGGAGTCCGTCGTGGTCACCCCCTCGTGCGGTCTGGCGGGCGCTTCGCCCGCCTACGCGCGGGCGGTTCAGGCGCACTGCGTCAGGGCGGCGAGGTCGCTCGCCGACAACCCTGAGTGATGGATTGAGACGGGCCACGGGAGGACACGGCATGGCAGCCGAACAGAAGCAGGGCAGCGAGACGGCCGTACCGGCGGCGGTGCGCGAACAGCACGCGCTGCTCGCCGAGCAGGTCGAGGAGCACCGCTTCCGGTACTACGTGAACGACCAGCCGGTCGTCAGCGACGCCGAGTTCGACAAGCTGCTGCGCTCCCTGGAGGCGCTGGAGGCGGAGTACCCGGAGCTGCGCACGCCCGATTCGCCCACCCAGAAGGTGGCCGGGGCGTACGAGACGGGCTTCGCCTCCGTCGAGCACCGCGAGCGGATGCTCTCCCTCGACAACGCCTTCGACGACGAGGAACTGGCGGCCTGGGCCGAGCGCGTGGCCCGGGACGCCAACACCTCCGACTACCACTACCTGTGCGAGCTCAAGGTGGACGGCCTCGCCGTCAACCTCACCTACGAGAACGGCCGCCTGACCCGTGCCGCCACCCGCGGCGACGGCCGCACGGGCGAAGACATCACGCCCAACGTCCGCACCATCGCCGAGATCCCGGACCGCCTCAAGGGCGACCGGATCCCGGCCCTGGTCGAGATCCGCGGCGAGGTCTTCTTCCCGATGGAGAAGTTCGAGGAGCTCAACGCCCGCCTCGTCGAGGCCGGGGACAAGCCCTTCGCCAACCCGCGCAACGCGGCGGCCGGTTCGCTGCGCATGAAGGACCCGAAGGTCACCGCCAGCCGCCCGCTGCACATGGTGGTCCACGGCCTCGGCGCCCGCGAGGGCTTCGAGATCGACAAGCTCTCCCACGCCTACGAGCTGCTGCACGAGTGGGGCCTGCCCACCGCCAAGCACAACAAGGCGGTGTCCTCGCTCGCCGAGGTCCGGGAGTTCATCGCGTACTTCGGCGAGAACCGGCACTCCGTCGAGCACGAGATCGACGGGGTCGTCGTCAAGCTGGACGAGATCCCGCTCCAGGGCCGCCTCGGCGCCACCGCGCGCGCCCCGCGCTGGGCCATCGCCTGGAAGTACGCCCCCGAAGAGGTCAACACCAAGCTGATCGACATCAAGGTCGGCGTGGGCCGCACCGGGCGCGTGACCCCGTACGCGCAGGTGGAGCCGGTGACGGTGGCGGGCTCGGAGGTGGAGTTCGCGACCCTGCACAACCAGGAGGTCGTCAAGGCCAAGGGCGTGCTCATCGGGGACACCGTCGTACTGCGCAAGGCGGGCGACGTCATCCCCGAGATCCTCGGTCCGGTCACGGACCTGCGGGACGGCAGCGAGCGGGAGTTCGTCATGCCGGCCGAATGCCCCGAGTGCGGGACGCCGCTGCGGCCGATGAAGGAGGGCGACATCGACCTGCGTTGCCCCAACGGGCAGGGATGCCCGGCGCAGTTGCGCGAGCGGCTCTCCTACCTCGGCGGCCGCCAGTGCCTGGACATCGAGAACTTCGGTGAGGTGGCCGCGGCCGCGCTCACCCGCCCCCTGGAGCCGGCCGACCCGCCGCTGCACGACGAGGGCGGCCTCTTCGACCTGACGATCGAGCAGCTGCTGCCCATCAAGGCGTACGTCCTCGACAAGGACAGCGGGCTGCCCAAGCGGGACCCGAAGACGGGCGAGGAGAAGATCGTCCTGGTCTTCGCCAACCAGAAGGGCGAGCCCAAGAAGAACGCCCTGTCGATGCTGGAGAACATCGCGGCCGCCAAGGACCGCCCGCTCGCCCGCATCATCAACGGCCTGTCGATCCGTCACGTCGGACCGGTCGCCGCCGAGGCGCTCGCCCGCGAGTTCAGGTCCATCGAGCGCATCGAACAGGCCACCGAGGAAGAACTGGCCGCCACCGACGGGGTCGGCGCGATCATCGCGGCCTCCCTCAAGGAATGGTTCTCCGTCGACTGGCACCAGGAAATCCTGCGCAAGTGGCGGGAAGCCGGTGTCCGGATGGAGGAGGAAGGTTCCGGCGAGGAAGAGGGCCCGCGTCCACTGGAGGGGCTGACCGTGGTCGTCACCGGCACTTTGCAGAGCCACACGCGGGACGGCGCGAAGGAGGCCCTGCAGAGCCTCGGCGCCAAGGTGACCGGGTCGGTGTCGAAGAAGACCTCGTTCGTCGTGGTCGGTGACAATCCGGGCTCCAAGTACGACAAGGCAATGCAGTTGAAGCTCTCCGTCCTCGACGACGCCGGGTTCGCCGTCCTCCTCGAAGAGGGCCCGGACGCGGCCCGCGCGGCCGCGCTTCCGGTGGTCGGCGCCGCCGAAGCGGAGTAGCGAAGGCGAACAGATGCGTGGCGTGCGGCCGTGGGAGCGGGCGCACGCCAGGCGCTCGGGGCGGTGGCACCCGGAGGCGAACGGCCGGTACACGGCGGCCGCAAGGCCGGTACAAGGCTGGTCGAGGCGTGGTTGGCTGTCGGATCATCAGACGGGTGACTGGAGGGTCCTGGTCCAAACTCACCCGTTCGGCGGATACCGTACTGATGAGGATGGCTGGGTCGTATTCGGGCAACCGCCGCCGACCGCTGCCCCTGGGTGCCTCTCGCGTCCTACTGTTGAGGGGTGCGCCCGTCGTGCACGGCTGCTTGATGCGTATCCAGTCGTGATGGCATGACATCGGGGCCATTGCGTGGCATCGGCATTGCCGGCTGTGAGAGGGACGGGCATGAAACCCACCGAAAGCGCCGACCCGTCACCAGATTTCGGCGGGGAACTCCCGCCGGTGCGGGCGGGCCGACTCGGTGTCCTGCGTTCCAGGACACCTGATTCCCGGCCGCTCGGCACCGGCACCGGACCGGGCGCGGGCGGAGCCGGGCTGCGGCACGCCGCGCTGCCCTTCGTCGTCGTGGGCGTCGCCGCCGTGGTGCTCGCCGTCGGCATCATCACCGCCCTGACAAGCAGTCATGCCCTGTTCCCCGGGGGCGCGGTCGGCTGGGCGCTCGCCCTGCTCACCGGCATCATCGTCGGCCACCTCGTCGCGCTGGGCCGCGACCGCTGGTGGGGCGGCACCGGTTCGGGCGCCGCCCTGACCCTCGGCGTCCTCATCCTCTACGGATGGGTCCCCGCCGGCCTGGTCTCCCTCGCCGTGGTCACCCTCGTCGGCGCGGCCCGCCGCCACCGCTGGCGCCAGGGACTGCTGCACGGCTCCACCGACATCCTCGGGATCGGCGCGGGCGCCCTCGTACTCGCCGCCTCCGGCCAGGACCCTTCCGTCGAGCACCCGTGGCTGCCCACCAGCTGGGGGATCGAAGCGATCCCCGAAGTCATCCTGGTGGCCCTCGCCTACCTGCTCGTCACCCGCATCCTGCTCTGGCTCGCCCTCGCGCCGAGCGGCGGGGGACTGCCCACCGTGGCCCGTACCGCACTGGTGCGCCAGGCCCTGGTGGCCGTCGCCCTGCTCGGCATCGCCCCGCTGATCTGCGTGGTCGCCGAAGCGCAGCCGGTCCTGCTGCCGCTGTTCGCCGTACCGCTGATCGCCCTCGACTCCACCCTGTGGATCGCCCGCGCCCGCGCCGAGGAACAGCTGCGCGACCCGCTGACCGGACTGCCGAACCGGCAGTGGCTCCTGGAGCGCGCCTGGAGCGCCCTCGACCAGGCTGAACGTTTGGGCACCCGCTCGGCGCTCGTCCTGATCGACCTGGACCGCTTCCGCGCGGTCAACGACACCCTCGGCCACCTCGCCGGCGACCGGCTGCTCCTGCAGATAGCGGACCGGCTGCGCCAGGCCCTGCCCCCGGACGCCGAGGCCGCCCGCCTCGGCGGCGACGAGTTCGCCGTCCTGCTCCCGCTCGCCGACTCCACCACCAGCGCCCAGCGGGTCGCCCGACACCTGGTCGCCGAGCTCAGCTCCCCGCTCGACCTGGACGGCCTGACCCTGGTCCTGGAGGCCAGCGCCGGCCTCGCCGTCTTCCCCGACCACGCCCTCGACGCCGAAGGACTGCTGCGCCGCGCCGACGTCGCCATGTACCAGGCGAAGCGGGACCGTACGGGCGTCGAGGTCTACGAGTCCAAGCGTGACAGCAACACCCCCGACCGGCTCGGCCTGCTGGGCGACCTGCGGCGCGCGCTCGACGCGGGCGAAGTGGAGCTCCACTACCAGCCCAAGGTCCGCTTCGACGGACAGGTGGCGGGACTCGAAGCGCTGGTCCGCTGGGTCCACCCGGAGCGCGGGCGGGTCTCCCCGGACGAGTTCATCGCCATCGCCGAGACCTCCGGACTGATGCCGCACCTGACCGAGTACGTACTGGAGACCGCGCTCGCGCAGGTCGCCCGGTGGCGGGCCCAGGGCCTCAAGGTCCCGGTCGCCGTCAACGTCTCGCCGCGCGACGTCCACACCCCCGGCTTCGCGGGCGCCGTGGCCGCGCGCCTCGCCCGGCACGGGGTCCCGGCGAGCGGGCTCCAGCTCGAAATAACGGAACACGTGCTGCTGGAGGACCCGCAGCGGGCCGCCGACACGATGGCGGGCCTGACGGGCCACGGCGTGAAGATGTCCCTGGACGACTTCGGCACCGGCTACTCCTCCCTCGTCCACCTGCGGCGGCTGCCGGTCAGCGAGCTGAAGATCGACCGCTCCTTCGTGGCCCGGCTGGCGGTGGACGCGCAGGACGCGGAGATCGTCCGCTGCACGGTCGACCTGGCCCACTCGCTCGGCCTGCTGGTCGTCGCCGAAGGCGTCGAGGACGACGAGACCTGGGAGCGCCTGCGCGACCTCGGCTGCGACGCCGTCCAGGGCTGGCTCGTCGCCGCCGCGATGCCTCCGCAGGAGGCCACGGCCTGGCTGCTGGCCCGCGGCGAGCGGGGCTGGCGCCGCCCGGCGGACATCACGGCGGAACTGGCGGCGGAGGCCGCGGCCGCGCAGACGCAGTGAGGTACTTCGAGGCACCGGCGGTGCACGTGCCTTCGGCGGAGGATCCGCCGTCCGTCTTCCTGGCGGGCGGGATCACCCACTGCCCGCCGTGGCAGCCGCAGGCGGCGCGCGCCCTGGCCGACTTCGTCGTCCTCAACCCGCGCCGGGCGGACTTCGACGTGTCCGACCCCTCGCAGACGGACGTCCAGATCGCGTGGGAGTACCGGCACCTGATGCTGGCCGACGTGACGCTGTTCTGGTTCCCGGCGTGTGACGCTGCGCTGACGGTGCAGCCGATCACGCTGTACGAGCTCGGCGCGGCCGTGGCCGTGCCGGCCCGGCGGCTGGTCGTCGGCGCCGACCCGGGGTACCCGCGCCGCGCGGACGTCGTGGCGCAGCTCGCCCTGGCCCGCCCGGACCTCCCGGTCCACCGGACGCTGCCCGAAGCCGTGGCCGCGGCCCGAGCCCAGCTGACCGCCCTCGGCTGACCCGCCGCCCTGCGGGACTCCGCCCCGTGCGGCGCGGCCCGCAGGCGGCCCCGCCGCACGGGCGGAATCGGGCCCGCGCACGAGGCTCCGTACCGCCCCGGAGGAAACCGGGGCGTCGACCAGGGGCCGAGCCCCATAGGATTGGGCCTGAAACCTACACACTCACCACCCCCAGAGGATCGCTGCATGCCTGGCATCACGCGCGAGGAGGTCGCCCACCTCGCTCGGCTGGCACGTCTGGAGCTGAAGAGCGAAGAGCTCGACCACTTCGCTGGACAGCTCGACGACATCATCGGCGCGGTCGCCCGCGTTTCCGAGGTCGCCGACCAAGACGTTCCGCCGACCTCCCACCCGCTGCCGCTGACGAACGTCATGCGCGCGGACGAGGTCCGTCCTTCGCTCACCCCCGAGCAGGCGCTCTCCGGCGCCCCCGCCCAGGAGCAGCAGCGTTTCAAGGTGCCGCAGATCCTTGGTGAGGACTAAGAACATGACCGACACGCACAGCATCATCCGGCTCACGGCCGCCCAGACCGCCGAGAAGATCGCCTCCGGCGAGCTGACGGCCGTCGAGGTCACCGAGGCCCACCTGGCCCGCATCGAGGCGACCGACGAGAAGGTCCACGCCTTCCTGCACGTCGACCGCGAGGGCGCCCTCGCCCAGGCCGCCGCCGTGGACGCCAAGCGCGCCAACGGCGAGAAGCTGGGCCCGCTGGCCGGCGTCCCGCTCGCGCTCAAGGACATCTTCACCACCGTCGGGGTTCCGACGACCGTGGGTTCGAAGATCCTCGAAGGCTGGATCCCGCCCTACGACGCCACCCTGACGCGCAAGCTGAAGGAGGCCGACGTCGTCATCCTCGGCAAGACCAACATGGACGAGTTCGCCATGGGGTCCTCGACCGAGAACAGTGCTTACGGGCCCACCGGCAACCCCTGGGACCTCACCCGGATCCCCGGCGGCTCGGGCGGCGGCTCCGCGGCCGCGCTGGCCGCCTTCCAGGCGCCCCTGGCGATCGGCACGGACACCGGCGGTTCGATCCGCCAGCCCGCCGCCGTCACCGGCACCGTCGGCGTGAAGCCCACCTACGGCGCGGTCTCCCGATACGGCATGGTCGCCTTCTCCTCCAGCCTCGACCAGGGTGGCCCCTGCGGCCGCACCGTCCTGGACACGGCGCTGCTGCACGAGGTCATCGCCGGCCACGACCCGCTGGACTCCACCTCCATCGACGCCCCGGTCCCGCCGGTCGTCGAGGCCGCGCGCAACGGCTCGGTGGCCGGCATGCGCGTCGGTGTGGTCAAGCAGTTCGCCGGTGAGGGCTACCAGGCGGGCGTCGTCCAGCGCTTCAACGAGTCGGTCGAGCTCCTCAAGGAGCTGGGCGCCGAGATCGTGGAGCTGGACTGCCCGTCCTTCGACCTCGCGATGGCCGCGTACTACCTGATCGCGCCGTCCGAGTGCTCTTCCAACCTCGCCCGTTTCGACGCCATGCGCTACGGCCTGCGCGTCGGCGACGACGGCACCAAGTCCGCCGAGGACGTCACCGCCCTGACCCGCGAAGCCGGTTTCGGCGACGAGGTCAAGCGCCGCATCATCCTCGGTACGTACGCGCTCAGCTCCGGCTACTACGACGCGTACTACGGTTCCGCCCAGAAGGTCCGCACGCTCATCACGCAGGACTTCGAGAAGTCCTTCGAGCAGGTCGACGTGATCGTCTCCCCGACCACGCCCACCACCGCCTTCCCGATCGGTGAGCGCACCGACGACCCGCTGGCGATGTACCTCGCGGACCTGTGCACCATCCCGACCAACCTGGCCGGCAACTCCGCCATGTCGCTGCCCTGCGGCCTGGCCCCGGAGGACGGTCTCCCGGTCGGGCTGCAGATCATCGCCCCGGCGATGAAGGACGACCGGCTGTACAAGGTCGGCGCCGCCGTCGAGGCTGCCTTCGTCGCACGCTGGGGTCACCCGCTGCTTGAGGAGGCTCCGTCGCTGTGAGTTCGAGTGCGCTGTCCAAGGCCAAGGGCTTCAAGAAGTCCAAGTCCGGTACGTACCTGTCGATCGGCACCACCGCTTTCGGCGCCTTCAGCGTGGTCAAGCAGGCCAAGAAGGCCCGCAGCGAGCACGACACGCTGAAGCTGATCGACGCCGTCGTGTCCGCCGCGGCCATCGTCACCGGCCTCGCGATCCTGTACCGCGAACTGAAGCGTCTCGGCGACGACGACATCCTGCTGGGCTGAGAGGGAATTTCCACTGTGACTGCCATCGAACTGCTGTCGTACGAGGACGCCCTCGCGTCGTACGACCCCGTCATGGGCCTCGAGGTCCACGTCGAGCTCGGCACGAAGACCAAGATGTTCTGCGGCTGCTCGACCGAGCTGGGCGCCGAGCCCAACTCGCAGACCTGCCCGGTCTGCCTCGGTCTGCCCGGCGCGCTGCCGGTCGTGAACGAGATCGGCATCGAGTCCGCCATCAAGATCGGTCTCGCGCTGAACTGCGAGATCGCCGAGTGGTGCCGCTTCGCCCGGAAGAACTACTTCTATCCGGACATGCCGAAGAACTTCCAGACCTCCCAGTACGACGAGCCCATCGCCTTCAACGGCTTCCTGGACGTCCAGCTGGAGGACGGCGAGATCTTCCGCGTGGAGATCGAGCGCGCCCACATGGAGGAGGACACCGGCAAGTCGCTGCACGTCGGCGGCGCCACCGGCCGTATCCACGGCGCGTCCCACTCCCTGCTGGACTACAACCGCGCCGGCATCCCCCTCATCGAGATCGTCACCAAGCCGATCGAGGGCGCCGGCGAGCGGGCCCCCGAGGTCGCCAAGGCGTACGTCGCCGAGCTGCGCGAGGTCATCAAGGCGCTCGGCGTCTCCGAGGCCCGCATGGACAAGGGCCAGATGCGCTGCGACGTCAACCTGTCGCTGCGCACGAGCCCCGAGGTGCCCATGGGCACCCGCAGCGAGACGAAGAACGTCAACTCGCTGCGCTCCGTCGAGCGCGCCGCCCGCTTCGAGATCCAGCGCCACGCGGCGGTGCTCTCGTCCGGCGGCTCGATCGTGCAGGAGACCCGGCACTTCCACGAGGAGGACGGCTCCACCACGGCCGGCCGCATCAAGGACAACGCCGAGGACTACCGGTACTTCCCGGAGCCCGACCTGGTCCCGATCGCCCCGGCCCGCACCTGGGTCGAGGAGCTGCGCTCGGGCCTGCCCGAGATGCCGCGCGTGCGCCGCAACCGCCTCCTCCAGGAGTGGGGCGTCACCGAGCACGACATGCAGTCGATCCTCAACGCGGGCGCGGTGGACTCCATCGTCGCCACCATCGAGGCCGGCGCCGACTCGACCGCCGCCCGCAAGTGGTGGATGGGCGAGCTGGCCCGCAACGCCAACGAGCAGGGCGTCGTCGTCGACGAGCTGCCCATCACCCCCGTCCAGGTCGCGCGCGTCGCGGCCCTGGTCGCGGCCGGTGAGCTCAACGACAAGCTGGCCCGCCAGGTCCTCGAAGGCGTCCTCGCCGGCGAGGGCACCCCGGACGAGGTCGTCGAGAAGCGCGGTCTGAAGGTCGTCTCGGACGAGGGCGCGCTCGGCGCGGCCGTGGACGAGGCCATCGCGGGCAACGCGGGCATCGCCGACAAGATCCGCGGCGGCAAGATCGCCGCCGTCGGCGCGCTGGTCGGAGCGGTCATGAAGACCACCCGCGGCCAGGCCGACGCGGCGCGCGTCAAGGAGCTCATCCTGGAGCGCCTGGGCGTCTCCGAGTAGTTGGAGTAGTTCGCACCGTACGCAGACGGCGGCCCCGCACCGGTTCTCCGGTGCGGGGCCGCCGTCGTACGGGCCTGCGGGGGCTACCGCTTGAGCTGGGGGGCGGCGATGACGGTCGTGCCGTTCTCGCAGCCCTTGTCCACCTTGATGCTCAGCCGCAGGGCGCCGCTCACGTCCACGGTGTGGGTGATCGGCTTGCCCAGTTCCACGAGCTCGGAGAAGGCGGCGGGCTGGCCGTCGAGCGAGATGGTGACGCGCCCCTTCTTGTTCGTCGAGCCGTCGTCGATCCCCGCGGTGAACTCCAGCGTCTTCCACTCGCGGTTGAGGTCGAACTCCGCCTGGGCGTCGAAGTTGCAGCTGGGGGTCTGGATGAAGGCGGCCCCGTACTGCTTGGTGTTGATCTTGGCGGGCCCGACGTCGAACCCGCCCAGGTCCTTGACCGGACCCATGACCGTCAGGTCGGCGGCCTTGATGTCCGGTGCGATCCCCGACGGGGGCTGGGAGCCCGTGGCGGTGGGCTGGGCTGTAGGAGTGCCGGCCTCGGAGGCCGACGCCGATGCCGACGGTGCGGGTGTCGGGTTCGTGGAGGCCGAGGGGGATACGGGGGACGAGGCGGCCTTGTCCCCGCCGCCCGCCGTGTTCCCGCCGCCCGAGTCCTTCTTGTCCCCGATCAGCTTTACGCCGATCACCGCGCCGCCGGCCACGACCAGCACCGCGAGCACTGCCCCGAGCACCAGCCCGGTACGCCGCTTCTTGCGCGGGGGCGGTACGGCTGCCGGTTCCGTACGGGACTCGGCCACGGGCGCGGGACCGTACCCCTGCGGCACGCTCGCCTGCACCGGCGGCGGGCTGTACGCCGGCTCGGTGGGCGGCGGGGTGTACACGGGCTCGGCAGGCGGCGGGACGTAGACCGGCTGCGCGGGCGGAGGCGTGTACGCCGGCTGTGCGGGCGGAGGCGTGTAGGTCGGCTGGGGCGGGGCCACGGGCTTCGGCGGAGCCGCGGCCTGTGCCGGGGGCGCGGCCGGGACCGGCGGCACTTCCCGGACCACCCGCTGCGAGGTGGAGGTGGTGGTGGACACCACGGCATGCCGGATGTCCTTCATCCAGCCGGCCAGGTTCACCGGCCGCTTCAGCGGATCGGAGGCGTAGATGGAGGCGATCCGCGCCCGCTGCTCCGCGTCCAGCACCGCGAACTGCGGCAGCCGTACGAGGGCCTGCGCCAGCAGATCCGGGGTCGAGGGCGGGGATTCCCCGCTCAGCAGGAAGTACGCGATGGCCCCGAAGGCGTACCGGTCCGCGCCCGGGGTCCGCTTCCCGTCGAAGACCTCGGGAGCCGCGTAGCCTGGGGTGAACCACACCTCGGCGGTCTGGTGGTCGGCGGTCAGCTTGCTGAGGCCGAAGTCCACCAGGGTGGCCTGCCCGTGGGCGTCGACCATGACGTTGCCGGGGGAGAGGTCACCGTGGATGACCTGGCGCCCGGACGGGGTGGCCTTCCCCGAGTGCAGCCAGTCCAGTACGTCGGCCAGCTGTTCCAGCGTGCGCATCACCTCGCGCCGCTCGGCGGCGGTGGCGAGCGTCCGCTCGGCCCGCCAGTCGCGCAGGTCCAGCCCGTCGACGTGGTTCATGACGAGCACGAGGGCCCGCCCGGTCAGCGTCCCGGACTCGCCGGGCCGGTGGATCGGCGGCCCCTCGAAGTGCTCCCGTACGCCCACGACGCCCGGCCGGTGGACGAAGCGCAGCAGTTCTGCCTGCTCGTTCCACTTCTGGCTGATGCGGTCGAAGACGTCCGGGGTGATCGTGGTCTTGGAGTCGAGCACCTTCACCACGACGGGCTCGGACCCTCCGGCGAGCTCGATCTCCGCGAGATAGAGCACGGCTTCCCCGCCGCGTCCGATGGAACGGAGCAAGCGGTAGCGGTCTGCTGCCGCGTCCGGCCCGATGTGCAGATTCTGGCTGGTCAATTTCCCCCCAGCGCCAAGTTATTGATGGATTGACAGCTTCCCGTGCGGTGGTTGGCGGGGTCAATGGGAATCGGCCCCCGCACCCCCATCGGGCCTCCGGGGCAGGGGCCCGGCAGACTGTGCGCGGGGAAAGCGGACTCGGGAGGGGGACCGGTGGAAATCGGTGCGATGGTGATCGCCGTGACGGGTGTCGCGGGCACGCTGGGGGGCGCGCTGCTGTCCCAGCGGGGCGCGGCGCGCGCAAAGGCCCGTGAGATCGAACTCGTGCGCAGGCACGACGCGTTGCGCGAGAACCTGCTGCTGCGGCGCACCTGCTACGCGGACCTCAACCGGGACGCACGGCAGTTCGCCACCGCCCTCAACCGGCATCTGCACGCGATGCGGGAGCGCGGAGTGGAGGACGCCGACCGGGCCGCGCTGGACGTCGCGAAGGATGCCTTCCGCGATCGCTACTCCGAAGCCCAGATGATCGCCCCCGACCCCGTCCTCGCACCCGCCACAGTGGTCAATCACGCCCTGTCGGGCGTCTACGGGCAGGTGAAGCGCCTGGAGCGGGGTGCGCCGGACCCGGGGGAGTCGATGGAGTCGGCGTCGGAGGCCCAACAGGGCGTCTGGGGCCCGCTCCGGGAGATGCGGGCAGCCATGCGCGCCGACCTCGGAGTGTCGGGCGGGCAGCCGGGCCCGCCGCCCCCTCCCCGCATGTAAGCGGTCTGTCGGCACCCGTACCCAACACATGATTCTGTAGCGGTCGATAGTTAAAGCGTGTACGGTTCTTTCTGTAGCGACCGCTACGGAAACTAGGGGGAACCTCATGGGCACCGCACTGACCAGCACCTACGCCCGTACCGTCCGCAAGGAGAGCGGCGGGCCCGGCCTCCTGCTCGCGCACGGGGGAGGCGGTTCGGTGGAGTCGAATTTCGGTCCGATCCTCGATGTCCTGGCCGAAGGCCACAGTGTCGTGGGAGTCGACTATCCGGGTACGGGAGGGACCCCGCGGGCCACCGGGCCGCTGGAACTGGACGTGCTCGCCGATGAATTGGTGGCCGCCGCCGACGCCGAGGGGCTGGAGCGGTTCGCCGTGCTCGGGTACTCCCTCGGCGGGAACGTCGCCGTGCGCATCGCCGCCCGGTATCCCGAGCGGGTCACCGGGCTCGTGCTCACCGCCACCTTCGCCCGCGCCGGGCAGTGGCTCGGGCTCATCACCGACCTCTGGTCGGAGCTGTCCCGGCGCGGGGAGGACGAGCTGCTCGCGCAGCTCCTCGTACCGCTCACCCTCAGCCCGCAGGCGCTGGAGGGGCTGACCGAGGAGCAGGTGGCGGCGGCCGTGCGCGCCACCGCCGCGTCCTTCCCGCCCGGCGGCGGGGACCACGCCGCGCTGGTCAAGGGGGCGGACCTGAGCGCCGAACTCGCGCGGATCGACGTACCCGCGCTCGTCATCGCGACCACCGCCGACCGCCTCGTACCGCTGGAGCTCCAGCGGGAGGTGGCCGACGCGCTGCCCGGCGCCCGGTGGGCGGAACTGCCCACCGGACACCTGCCGTTCGCCGAGCTCCCGCAGGAGTGGGCGGCGCTGGTCAGCGGATTTCTGGCAGAGCTCCCGACACGTCGAGGATGAGCAGACGGGCCTGCTTGGCCGGGAGGTGGACCTCGGGCAGGTCGATCTCCGGGAGCTCCACCTCCGGACCGAGCACGAAACCGGTGCGCTGCAGGCGGACGATGGCCTTGACGTTGCGGGCGTCCGGCTCGGCTATGACGCGGCGGGTGCCGGGGTCGGACAGGACGTACGTCATGAAGACGGCCATCAGGGACGCGGTGAAACCGGCCTCCGCGGCGCCGTGGTCGGGGCCGATCAGCAGGTGCGCGCCGACGTCCCCGGGCTGGACCTCGTAGCACTCGCTCACCCGGTCCTCCGCGCAGTCGTACGTCTGGAACAGCGCGACCGGCTCCCCGTCGCGCCGGGCGAGGTACGCGTGGTGGGTGGTGCGGCGGTCCACGTCCGCGTAGATCTCCTCGACCAGCTCGCGGCTGGCGCCCCCCATGCCCCAGAAGGCGGCCCGCTCCTCGTTGACCCAGCCGTGGATCAGCGCGGAGTCGGCGGCGGGGTCGACGGGGGCCAGGGTGACGGTGCCGAAGCCCTCGACGGTCTGGGTGTGGACGGCGGGCCGGGTGGCGGGGGAGGTGGTCATGCGGATTCCTTGGTGAGGCGGGCCCAGTCGGTGACGACCGGGACGAGTTCGCAGCGCGCCCAGAGCGGGAGCTGGTCGCGGTGGTGGGGGCTGCCGGTGACTCCGTCCGCGCCCAGCGGGACCGCCCAGAGGCTGTCCTCGCGGCGGGCCAGGTCCCAGACGTAACGGGCCGCCGATGCGCGGGCGGTGAGGTCGGTGAAACCGGGGACGGTGGAGGTGGCGTTCACGCAGTCGTGGTCGCCGCCGAGCCCCGGCCACTCGGCGTCCGGATCGGGCAGCGCGGACCAGGGCGCCAGGCGGTGGACCTCGGACCAGGGGGTGTCGGGCGCGCCCGCGGCCGCCGTCTCCTCCAGGGCTGCGCGGACGTGTCCGGCCCGGTCCAACGCGGGCAGGAGGCTGGTGGTGAGCAGCCCCTCCAGGGCGTAGCCGACCCGGGGGAGCAGGTACAGCCAGGGGTGGAACACCTCCGGGCCGTCCGGTGCGTCGGCGAGGCCGGCGAAGACCGGGTCGGCGGCGAAGCGGCGTACGGTCGCCGCCCGGAAGGCCGAGAAGACGGTGGCGTCGGCGCTGTCCGCGTCCATGTGCCGGTCCCAGCCGAGCAGTCGGGCGCGCAGCGCTTCGGCGGCGGGGGAGAGGCCTTCGAACCCGGGCAGCAGGGCGAGCAGCGGCGCGGCGGAGGCGAGATGCGTGTCCGCGTGTACGCCGGCCATCGCCTTCGGCGTCCAGTCCGCCGAGCCGGAGAGCAGCTCGCGGATGCGGTTGGCGCGGTGCGGGGGCGCGAACTCCACGCCCAGCGGCGAGGCGATCCCCCGCGCGTTCGCCATGACGGCGAAGCCCTGGACCGGCTCGGCGGGGGTCTGCGCCCAGCCCTGCCAGACGTGGCGGGGGTCGGAGGCGGGGACGGGGCGCAGCCGGTTCGAGGGGTCGCGCAGCGGGACGGCCCCGGCGACGCGGTGCAGCAGGCCGCCCTCGGAGTCGGCGGCGTGGACCACGTTGACGGGCTCGGCCCAGCCGTCGAGGGCGGCGTCGACGTCGGCGACGCTGCGGGCGCGCAGCAGGGCGGGCAGCGCGGCGAAGCCGAGGTCGCGACGGACGCGGGGCGGATAGCGCAGCGAGAGGGTCTGGCCGCTTCGCTCCCCTTCCGGCCGCACGACGACCGGACCGCGGGCGGTCTCCAGCACCTCCACCTCGACGGGCTCGGCTCCGGCCACGACGATGGTCTCGGTGCGGCGGTCGACGCCCTCCCACACTCCGTCCGGCCCGAGCGCCTCGATCCGGCCGCTCTCGAGCTCCCGCAACTGCTCCTCGTACAGGTCCTGGTAGTCCGCCATGGCGTTGGTGATGGCCCAGGCGACGCCGCCGGTGTGCCCGAAGTGGGCGAGGCCGGGAACGCCGGGGACGGCGAGGCCGAGGACGTCGTACTCAGGGCAGGAGATACGTATCTGCTGGTACACGCCCGGGTCCTCGATGAACCGGTGCGGGTCGCCCGCGATGATCGCCGCCCCCGTGGCGGTCCGGCCGCCCGGCACCAGCCAGCCGTTGCTTCCGGCGGTGCCGGGGCCGTCGGTGGCGAACAGGGTGGCGGCCTCGTCGCCGAGGACGCGGGCCACGCGATCGCGCCACAGCTTCGTGGCGAAGCCGGCGAAGAGGATGTGGGTGGAGATCCAGATGGCGAGCGGAACCCAGGGCTCCCAGGGCTCGGGGGCCTGCACGAAGCGAGGGTCGCGGGCGGCGCCGGAGGCCAGCCCGTCGTTGACCCCGGCGACGTAGGCCCGGACCCAGTCGGCAGTTTCCGGGTCGAGGGCCTCATAGCACTGGCGCGCGGTGTCGGCGAGGCGGCTCTGGCGGGCGAAGCGGTCCCAGGGGACGGACTCGGGGCCGAGGAGGGAGGCGCTCGCACCCTCGGCGCGCAGTCGCTCGATCTCCAGCTGCCAGGCGCGGTCGAGGGCGGTGGTGCGGCCCTGGGCACAGGACAGGCGCAGCGGATCGGGGGCGCGGAGGTGCGGGATGCCCCAGGCGTCCCGGTAGAGCTCGTAGTTCTCTCCGTACGCGTTCGCGTCGTCGGTGCTGCTCTCGTCGGTGCTGCTCACACGGCTCACACTCTTCCCCAAGTGCATTTAGGTTAGGCTGCCCTAACTATAAGGGGAAGGTGGGAGTGCGATGAGCGTCGCGAGCGGGGCGGACGGGACGGCAGGGACGGCCGGAACGGCAAGGAGGGCCCGGACGGCCAAGGGCTGGGAGGGCGTGGTCCTCAGACTGATGCGGGCCAAGGACTTCCGGTTCACGGTCACGGGGGCCGAGCAGGTCACCGAGCACTTCCGGCGGGTACGGCTGGAGGACGGCGGGCTGCTCTCGGCGGCCGGGCAGTCGCTGCACCCGACGATGTGGGTCCGGCTCTGGTTTGCCGCCGCCGACGGCAAACCGCACCAGCGGGCCTACACCCTGGTCGACCCGGACCCCGCCACCGGCACCTTCTCGCTCGAATTCGCCCTGCACGACGGAGTCGCGAGCCACTGGGCGCGGCGCGCGGCGCCCGGCGACACCATCGAGGCGACCGTCCAGGGCACCGGCTTCACCGCCCCCGACCCGGCGCCCGCCCGACTCCTGGTCATCGGCGACCCGGCTTCGCTGCCCGCGATCAACTCCCTGCTGGACGCCCACCCGGACACCCCGGCGACCGTCTGGTTCGAGACGCAGCACACGAGCGACACCGAACTGCCTCTACGAGCGCACGCGGACCGCCACGACGTACGCCGGGTCGAGCGGGGCGCGGGCGGAGGCAAGGCCCTGACCGACCGGGTCCGCGCCGAACTCCCGCCCCTCCTCGGCGAGGCCGGGTCGGCCTACGTCTGGCTGGCCTGCGACACGGCCACCACCCGCACCCTGACCGGCTGGCTCCGCAAGGACCTCGGGATCCCCAAGGACCGCGTCAACGCCCTGGGCTACTGGCGCCCTTGACCGGAGCGGCCGCCGGCGCGACACGGCTGGGCCACGCAGACCGTCAGCCGCTGCGCGATGACGCGGCGCCCGGCCCGCGCGCGCGGCGCCCGCCCCGCGTGCGGCCCCCGCCCCGCGTGCGGCCCCCGCCCCGCGTGCGGCCCCCGCCCCGCGCGCGGCCCCCGGCCCGCGTGCGGCATCCGCTCCTACCCCTCCCACATCCACGGCACCGTGACCCCCAGCACCTGGAAGCCCAGCCGCTCCAGGATCGGCCGGCTGTCCTCGGAGGCGTCGACCTGGAGGTAGCGGATGCCCCGCTCCGCCGCCACGCGGGCGCGGTGGGCCACCAGGAGGCGGTAGATGCCGCGGCCGCGCCACTGCGGGAGCGTGCCGCCGCCCCACAGGCCGGCGAAGGAGGTCCCCGGGCGCATTTCCATCCGGGCCGCCGACACCGGGGTGTCGCCCGCCATCGCGACGACCGCTTCGATCGTGTCGGGCTCTTCCCGCAGCAGGTTCAGCATCACCTCCCTGATGCGCGGGCGGTCCTTACCGAAGGCGCCGCGGTGGGCCTCCATCATCAGCTCGACGCCCTCCTCGTCGGTCACCACCCGCAGCGTGATCCCCGCGGGCGGCTCCACCGGGATCTTCGCGAGCTCCGAGGTCCTGCCGATCAGCAGGGTCTCCGCCGGCTCGGCGACGAAGCCGGCCGCGCGCAGCCGGTCCCCGAGGTCGGCCGGGCGGTCGTAGTCGTAGAGCTTCCACTCGAACCCCGCGTCCGCGGCCTCGCCCCGGGCGGCGAGCTCCGTGAAGAACGCCACCTGCTCCGCGATCGCCGCGTCCGCCGTCCGCTCGTCCAGGTCGGACCAGAGCACGGCGTTCCCACCCGCCCCGGGCGCGATCTGCCGTAGGACACAGCCGGCGCCGCCGGCGCCATCGGCCCCGCCCACCCGCTCCACCCGCGCGTCGGCGGTGTCCGGCTGGGCGTCGCGGCGCATCTCGGCGTCGAACTCGGCGCGCACGCCGAGCAGGTCATCAGCATTCATCGTCATCCGACCAGCTCACCAGCCGCCCCCCACCCCCACAACTGCATTAACCTCACCCCGGTGAACGCACACCCCACCCCCGCGATCTACACGGGCAGGGCCACCCCGGACGCGGCCGTGGACCGGGGCTGGCTGCTCGGCCACTTCAAGGAGCCGGGCGATCCCCGCCACAGCGAGGACGTGGAGATCAAGTGGGGCGTCCACCCCAAGGGTGACGAGCGGGCGCAGTGGGTGCGCGGCGAGTCGCGCACGGCCCTGCAGGTGCTCATCAGCGGCCGGTTCCGGCTGGAGTTCCCCGGCCGCAGCGTCGTACTGGCCGAACAGGGGGACTACGTGGTGTGGGGGCGCGGCGTGGACCACTCCTGGTGCGCGGAGGAGGACTCGGTGGTGCTCACCGTCCGCTGGCCCTCGCTGCCGGGTTACCGGACCGACGACCGGTCCGATGGCCAATCCGACAGCCGGACCGACAACCAGCCCCTCGACCGGCCCGAAGGCCAGTCCGGCCGGACCTCCGCTCCGAACCCCGTGTGACCATGGTCCCGCACCTGTCCGGCGGCCTGTGACGCTGCCCACGATGGCCGCCAAGGATCACGCAACGCTGCGATCGTGAAGGTGTAGACCACAAGTCATAAGTCTTGAGACGTTCAGCGTTCAGTGTTCAAGTGTTCTTTGCGACGGGCCGTCCCGGTGAAGATCCGAACCACCAGGGAGCTCGTCCGTTGGCAGCAATCGCACGGTGGTGCATGCGGCACCGCCTCGTCGCCGTCCTGCTCTGGATCCTCGCGTTCGGTGGGACCGCCGCGGCCGCGGTCGGCGCCGGAGCGGCGTTCTCCAACGACTACGAGGTCCCCGGCACGGAGTCCAGCAAGGCGCACGCCCTGCTCCGCGAGGGCTTCCCCGGCCAGGGCGGCGACACCGACACCATCGTGTGGCGGGCCCCGGACCAGCAGAGCGTGCGTACCCCGGCCGTCGCGGAACGCATGGCGCGGGCGCTGGACTCGATAGCCGCTCTGCCCGGCGTCGGTTCGGTGGCCGGCCCCTACGGCGCCGACCCCGAGAGCGCCGCCAGGATCAGCCCCGACGGCCGCACCGCCTACGCAGTGGTCACCTTCGACCGGCAGGCGGACTCGGTCCCCAAGGCCCAGGCGAAGGCCGTCGTCGACGCCGCGAAGAACCCGACCACCGAGGCGGACGGCCTCCAGGTCGAACTCGGCGGACGGGCCATCGGCCTCACCGAGGCACCCGGCGCGCACCTCGCCGAGGTGATCGGCGTGGCCATCGCGGCCCTCGTCCTGTTCCTGGCCTTCGGCTCGCTCGCCGCGAGCCTGCTGCCCATCGCGACCGCCCTGGTCAGCGTGGGCACCGCCTATTTCGGCATCACCCTCCTCGGGCACGCGATGCCGGTGGCCGATTTCGCCCCGATGCTCGGCACCCTCGTAGGACTCGGGGTGGGCATCGACTACGCGCTCTTCATCGTCACCCGCCACCGCAAGGGCCTCCAGCGCGGCCTCCCGGTCGAGGAGGCGGCCGAGAACGCCGTCGCCACCACCGGCCGGGCCGTGGTCTTCGCCGGGGCCACCGTCTGCATCGCGCTGCTCGGCATGCTGGTGCTCCGGCTGAACTTCCTCAACGGTGTCGCGATAGCCGCCTCCCTCACCGTGGTCCTGACGGTCGCCGCCTCGGTGACGCTGCTGCCCGCCCTCCTCTCCTGCATCGGCATGCGGGCCCTCTCGCGCCGCGAGCGCCGCAAGCTGGCCGCCGAGGGCCCGCGGGCCGAGTCGCCCACCGGCTTCGCCGCCCGCTGGTCGGCCTTCGTCGAACGCCGTCCGAAGCTGCTCGGCCTCCTCGCCGCGGCGGTCATGGTGGTGCTGGCGCTGCCCACGCTCTTCCTCCACCTCGGCACGTCCGACCAGGGCAACAACCCGGCCACGTCCACCACCCGCAAGGCCTACGACCTGCTCGCGGAGGGCTTCGGGCCGGGGATGAACGGTCCGTTGACCGTCGTCGCCCGCCTCGAGAGCGCCGGCGACCGGGTGGCCGTGGACCGCCTCGCGGACGCGCTCCGCACGACGCCCGGCGTCGCCTCCGCCGGACCCGCCGTCCTCAACCGGAGCGGCGACACCGCCGTCGTCACCGTCGTACCGGCCTCCTCGCCGCAGTCCCGGGCCACGAGCGACCTCGTCGACACGCTCCGCGCGGACGTCATCCCGCACGCCGGGCACGGCAGCTCCGTGCAGGTGCACGTGGGCGGCGTGACCGCCGGCTACGACGACTTCGCCGACGTCATCATCGGCAAGCTGCCGCTCTTCGTCGGAGTGGTCGTCGCCCTCGGCTGCGCGCTCCTGCTGCTGGCCTTCCGTTCCATCGGCATCCCGGTCAAGGCCGCCGCGATGAACGTGGCCGCCGTCGCCTCCTCCTTCGGCGTGGTCGTCGCGATCTTCCAGTGGGGCTGGGGCAGCGAACTGATGGGCCTGGGCAGCGCGGGCCCGATCGAGCCCTTCCTGCCGGTGATCATGGTCTCGGTGCTCTTCGGGCTCTCCATGGACTACCAGGTCTTCCTCGTCAGCCGGATGTACGAG
The DNA here is from genome assembly GCF_036346895.1 of Streptomyces sp. NBC_00503. NCBI lineage: Bacteria > Bacillati > Actinomycetota > Actinomycetes > Kitasatosporales > Streptomycetaceae > Streptomyces > Streptomyces sp. NBC_00503. The sequence goes on from NZ_CP107855.1 coordinate 5,637,248, forward strand.
GAGTGGCTGGAGACCGGGGACAACAAGAGGGCCGTCCGCGTCGGGCTCGCCGAGACGAGCCGCGTGATCAACTCGGCGGCCGTCATCATGATCTCCGTCTTCCTGGCCTTCGTGCTCAGTGGCGACCGGCTCATCGCGATGTTCGGCATCGCGCTCGCCGCGGCCGTCGCCCTCGACGCGTTCGTCCTGCGCACCCTGCTGGTCCCGGCCCTGATGCACATGCTCGGCGGCGCGAACTGGTGGCTGCCGGCCTGGCTGGACCGGCGGCTGCCCCGCATCAGCATCGAGCCCCCCGAGCGCCGGTCGCGTGCGAGACTTCCGGCACAGCGGACCGGTACCGGCGAAGCCACGAGCGAGGACGGCACCGAGCCCGCCACAGCATCCCGGTGACCCGGCCAACCGCCGCCTGAGACCCAAGGACAAGCCCGCATGTTCTCGATAGACCTCGCCGAAGGCGCCCAGCTGTTCCCGCTGGAGGTCCGCCACGCCGAGGAGTTCCTGGCGCACATGAACCGCGGCCGGGCCTTCATCGGCCAGTACGTCGGGCTGCCGGACGTGGTCGCCGACCTCGACGGAGCACGGTCCTACCTGGGGACCTACGCCCAGCGGGCGGCCAACGACACCGGGCGGCTCTACGGCATCCGCGTGGACGGGGTCCTCGTCGGCGGGGTCCTGTTCCGGACCTTCGACACCGGCAGCGGCACGTGCGAGGCCGGCTGCTGGCTGGAGCCCACGGCCGCCGGCCGCGGCCTGGTCACCAAGGCCTGCCGGACCATCATCGACTGGGCGTTCCAGGACCGCGGCATGCACCGCGTCGAGTGGCACGTCGCCCCCGCCAACAAGAAGAGCATCGCGGTCGCCGAGCGCCTCGGCATGACCCGTGAGGGCGTCCTGCGGGAGAACGACCTCTACCGGGGCCTGCGCCAGGACACCGAGGTCTGGTCGGTCCTCACCCACGAATGGCCGCCGGCCCAGCCCGCGTAACCGGTCCGACACCCCGGCCCGCACCCGCCCCGGGGCACCCCGTGCACCCGGGGCCGGCGCACCCCGTCCGTCCCCTCCCGGGGCACCCCGTGCACCAGTGGCCGGGCGCGGGCGGCCTTTCGGCCGGATTCTCAGAAACCTCTCAGACAAGGCGCCTACGGTGCCCCGCATGGACACCACCAAGACCCCCGCCCCGACCGCTCCCGAGGCGGACTCCCCGGCCGACCTGAAGAAGGCCGACGCCACCGCCGAGAGCGCCGCCACGGCCGACGCGGACACGGACGTCACGGACGCCACCACCGAAGCGGTCCTCAACGAGGACGCCAAGGACGCCGAGGACGCTGAGGGCCTCGACGAGGAGCTCGAGGAGTCCGCCGCGCAGTCCAGCGGTGTCGGCGCCGGCGCCTCCGCGATCGTCGCCGCCGGTCTCGGCCTGGTCGCCCTCAGCGGCAGCTGGGTCTCCCGGATCGTCGGAGAGCGCGAGACCCTCATCGGCCAGATCGGTTCGGCCAACGCCACCACCACCGAGGCGAAGATCGAGGCGCTGTACGGCAACGCCTGGCACATGACCGCCCTGTTCAACGGTGTCCTGTCGACGCTGGCGCTGCTCCTCGCCGTCTTCGTCCTGGCCCGCCCCGCCTTCGGCGCTCCCGGCCGTACGCTCCCCACCTGGGTCCGCGCCGTGTCCTGGGCCGCCGTCGCCATCGCGGCCCTCGGTGTGATCGTCTTCGGCGTCATGTACTTCTACCCCCTCCCGACGGCCCCCGCCGTCTAAGCCGTTCGATGCCGCCCGGCTGCCCGCCTAGGCACTGCCTTAGACCACCTCGGTGACGTAAGTCCCCGGCCTAAGGCCCCCCGGCCCGCACAGATGCGGCATGCTCCCGATGTGCCGGTACCCCCTGGGAAGCGATTCTTGGATCACACCGAACGAGGTGTCCGGGAAACGCAACCAGGGAGTACGAGATGTTCGAGTACGAGATCGCCACCGCCCGCCGCGCAGACCTCATCCGCGAGGCCGACGCGTACCGCCTGGCCGTGGAGGCCAAGAAGGCCCACCGGGTCTTCTCTCGAAGCCAGAACCCCGAAGGGTCGGTGAGAGGGCACCGGGCTCGCTTCAGCCGCGCCGCGTAAGCCGGGCGGGGGACCACGTGGACCGACACGTGATGAGAAGCGCACCGATATCCAGTGCCGATGAGCAGGGCCTCTGTGCGATGCTCGGCGGCGTGGAGACCAGATCTGTCAGCCCGGTGTTCGTCGGCCGAGCCGACGAACTGTCCATACTCACCGACGCCCTGACGCGTGCCGCCGGCCAGGAGCCGCAGGCACTGCTGATAGGCGGGGAGGCAGGGGTCGGCAAGACCCGCCTCACCGAGGAGTTCCTCTGCGAGGCCGACCGCCGTGGCGCGGTCGTGGCCGTCGGAGGCTGTGTGGAGATCGGGGCGGAGGGACTTCCCTTCGCCCCGTTTTCGACGGCTCTGCGCGTCCTGCACCGCCTGCTCCCGGGCGAGCTGGCCGCCGCGGCCGCCGGCCAGGAGGACGAGCTCGCCCGCATCCTCCCCGAACTCGGCGAGACCCCGCGCGGCCCGCACGACGAGGAAAGCACCGCCCGACTCTTCGAGCTGACGGCCCGGATGCTGGAGCGGCTGGCCGCGGAGCGCACCGTCGTCCTCGTCCTGGAAGACCTGCACTGGGCGGACACCTCCACCCGGCACCTGCTCTCGTACCTCTTCCGCGCGCTCGGCAGCGGACGGCTCGTCCTGGTCGCCACCTACCGCGCCGACGACGTCCACCGCCGCCACCCGCTGCGTCCCCTCCTCGCCGAACTGGACCGGCTGCGCACCGTCCAGCGCATCGAGCTGCCCCGCTTCAACCGGGCCGAGGTGCGCCGCCAGCTCGCCGGGATCCTGGCCTCCCAGCCCGACGAGGACTTCGTCGAATCGGTATTCGATCGTTCCGACGGCAACGCCTTCTTCGTCGAGGAACTCGTCGCCTCCCGCTCCAGCGGCTGCCTCACCGGCCTCACCGAATCCCTGCGCGACCTCCTCCTCGTGCGCGTCGAAGTCCTCCCGGACGCCGCGCAGCGGGTCGTGCGCATCGTCGCCGAGGGCGGCTCCACGGTGGAGTACGACCTGCTGCGGGCCGTCACCCGGCTCACCGAGGACGAGCTGATCGAGGCCCTGCGGTCGGCGGTCGGCGCCAACATCCTCCTCGCCACCCCCGACGGGGACGGCTACCGCTTCCGCCACTCCCTGGTCCGCGAGGCCGTCTCCGACGACCTGCTGCCCGGCGAGCGGGCCCGGGTCAACCGCCGCTACGCCGAGGAGCTGGAGGCCGACGACTCGCTGATCCGCGCCGAGGAGCAGCGGGTCATCCGGCTCGCCAACTACTGGTACTACGCCAACGACACGATCAAGGCCCTGCCCGCCGTGCTCGCGGCCTCCGTGGCCGCCCGCGGCCGGCATGCCTACTCCGAACAACTGAGGCTGCTGGAACGGGCCATGGAGCTGTGGGAAGGCGTCCCGGAGGAGATCCGCGCCGAACTGCGCCCGGCGGACTACACCGAGGTCTACCCGCCCTGCGGCTGCGACCCCGCCACCACCCCGCTGCAACGCCTCGACCTGCTGGCCGAGGCCACCGTCGCGGCCCGCTTCGGAGGCGAACGCGAACGGGCCCTGAAGATCACCAAGACCGCCCTGCGATCCCTGGAGGACGGCCACGACCCGCTGCGCGCCGCCTGGTTCTGGACCGAGCGCTCCCGGCTGATCGCCGGCCTCGCCCGCGGAGACGGTTGGGAGGAGCTCGCCAAGGCGCAGGAGCTCGTCCAGGGGCTGCCCCCGTCCCAGGTGCACGCCGACGTCCTGGTCCGGGCCGCGAACTGGGGGATGCTCCACAACCCGGGCCCCGACAACCTGGCGGCCGCCGAACGCGCCGTGGAGTACGCGCGGATGGTCGGAGCCGAAGAGACCGAGCTCGACGCCCGGATCACCATCGGCAGCCTGCTCACCGATGCCGGGGAACCCGAACGCGGCCTCGCCGAGATGTTCGCGGTCAAGGACCGGGCCGCCGAGCTCGGGCTCGGCGCACTCGCGGGACGTGCGCATATCAACCTCACCTCTCAGTTGGAAAGCCTGGGCCGGTCCCGCGATGCCGTGGAACTGGCCGAACGTGGTGTAGCCCTGGTCAAGAGGTCCCAGCTGCTGGACTCCGAGGCATGGGTCCGGGGCAACCTGGCGGAGAGCCTGTACAGCCTCGGCCGCTGGAAGGAAGCCGAGGCGGAGGCCAGGCGGACCCTGACCCTCGTCAGCACCTCCACCCCGCGCGGCTCCGCCGCCGCACGGCTGGCCTACCTGGCCCTGGCCCGCGGCGAGTTCACCGAGGCCGCCACCCAGCTGGCCGTGGCCCGCAACTGCTTCGGCGTCCACGACGCCCAGCCCCAGCACCGGCTCCCGCTCTTCCGCCTCGCGGTCGGAGTGGCCGCGGGGGAGGGGCGGATAGCCGACGTCCGCGCCGAGGTGGCCGCCGCCATCGAGCAGGGCTTCCCGCTCGGCCACCACCGCTACGCCTGGCCGCTGCTGCTCGCCGCGGCCTCGGCCGAGGCCGACTCCCGCGGCCTCCCGGCCGCCGAAGCGGGCCGCGCGGCGGCGCTGAGGACGCTGCGCGAGGCCGCACGGACCCTGTCCACTCCGGTCCCGGTGTGGATCGCCCACTCGGAGTACGTCCGGGCGGAGCTGCTGCGCGTCGAGGACCTGGACACCGTCGCCGACTGGACGGGCGTGGAGGAGGCCGTACGCCCCCTGGAGCGCCCGTATCTGCTGGCCAGGGCCCGGCACCGGCTCGTGGAGGCCCTGCTCGGCTCCGGAGGCAGCCGTGAGGCCGCTGCCGGGCCGCTCCACGAGGCCTATGCGACCGCCGAGGAGCTCGGAGCCCGCAGGCTCCGCGAGGACCTGGCCCTGCTCGCGCAGCGGGCCCGGCTCCCGCTCACCCCCGACCGGACCCCCAAGGGCCGGACCGCGCCGGGCGCCGACCCGGTCGAGGCGCTGGGCCTGACCAGCCGCGAGCAGGACGTACTGCGCCTGGTCGCGGTGGGCCACACCAACCGCCAGATCGCCGAGGAGCTCTTCATCTCCCCGAAGACGGCCAGCGTCCACGTGTCGAACATCCTGGCGAAGCTCGGTGTCGCGGGCCGGGGCGAAGCGGCCGCCCTGGCCCACCGGCTACGGCTCTTCGGACCGGCCGCCCCGAGCCAGGCGGCCCCGAGCCCGGCCCAGAAGGACCGGCAGGCCCAGGCGGTGCGCTAGCCCGGCTCTCCCGGGTCCTCCTGCGGGCGTATGAGCACCTTGCCGGAGTCCAGGTCTATCGGACCCTTTCCCGGATCGTTGTCGTTCACATCGGTCCGGGAAAGCTCCAGCCGCTTCTTCTCGTCGTGCGCGTGCTTGCGTCCCGGGCTGAAGAGCTCCTCGATCATGTTGAACATCGCGCCCACCGTGCCTTTCGGCCCCCCGTCGGGGCCCGCCGGTCATCGCACCGTCAGTGTCAGGATCCTGTCGTCGCCGGCTTCCGGCGACCCGCGCCCGTCCGTCTCGCTCGTCACCAGCAGCAACCTGTCCCCGCCGAGGGCCACCACGGTCCTCAGCCGGCCGTACTGACCCTCCAGGAAGGCCTCGGGCTCCGCCACCGGGTCCGCCCCGGACAGGGGGATCCGCCAGAGCCGCTGACCCTTCAGCCCGGCCATCCAGATCGAGCCCTCTGCCCAGGCGATCCCGCTCGGCGAGGCCTCGTCGGTCTTCCACACCGCCACCGGATCGCGCAACCCCGGTTTGCCCGCCTTCCCCTCCGCCTCGGGCCAGCCGTAGTTGGCGCCGGGCTCGATCAGATTCAGCTCGTCCCAGGTGTTCTGGCCGAACTCGGCCGCCCACAGCCGCTTGTCCTTGTCCCAGGCGAGTCCCTGGACATTGCGGTGCCCGTAGGAGTAGACGACCGAGTCGGCCTCGGGATTCCCGTGCACCGGCTGCCCGTCCGGGGTCATCCGCAGGATCTTGCCGCCCAGCGACTTCTTGTCCTGCGCGAGCCCGGTCTCACCGCTCTCGCCCGTCCCGGCGTAGAGCATCTTGTCCGGGCCGAAGGCGATCCGGCCGCCGTTGTGGATCAGGCCCTTGGGGATGCCGCGGAGCACCGTGTCGGGTGCGCCCAGCTGGTCGCCGGCCGTTCTCTTGTCGTCGTAGCGCAGCCGGGCGATGCGGTTGTCGGACTCGGTGGTGAAGTACGCGTAGACCATGCGGTCCGAAGCGAAGGAGGGGGACAGGGCCAGGCCCAGCAGCCCGCCCTCCCCGCCCGGGGCCACCCCGGGCACCTTGCCGACCGCGGTCACCGCGCCCGTGGCCACATCGACCCGGCTGATCGTGCCCTTGTCCCGGGAGGCGACCAGCAGATTCCCGTCCGGGAGCGGAGCCACGCCCCACGGGGCCTCCAGGTCCTTGGCGACCACGCCGGTCACCGTCACCCCGCCCTTGGCGGGCGGGCCCGAGGCCGAGGCCGGCGCGGACGCAGACGCGGAGGCCCCGTCCGCGGAGCCCGGCGCCGACCGGCCGGACTCCGGGCCCGGTGGCGAGGCGCCCGGCCGGGCCCCGGCGCCGCCCGGCGGGGAGCATCCCGCCGCCAGCAGCGCCCCGCATCCGGCCAGGGCGAACGCCGTCAGCACTCCGCGGACGCGGGCGCGCGGGGCGACGTACGACATCGGTACCCGGATCCGCTCCCGTCGCCCTTCGGCCGTGGCCGCCCGCCCCTGACTCCGCCCCTGATTCCGCTCGTCGTTCCGTTCGCCGTTCCGTTCGTTTCGCATCGTCCTGCACCCCTCCGGTCCGTCGCTCACGCCTTCACACGTCTCAACCGCCGCGGTCATACCCGAAGTTCCGGCGCTCGTACACTCGATCGAGTGGTTGTGGGGGTCGCCCCGGCCCGCCCCGGATCCCGCCAGGCCCCCGCCCCGGACCCGGTATCAGGCCCCCATCGGCGCCGGCAGCTCCGAGAGCTCCGCCAGGTCCTCGGCGGTCAGCCTGACCTCCGCCGCCCGCGCGTTCTCCGCCGCCCACCGCGCCTGCCCGGCCCCCGGAACCGGCACCACCTGCGGCCCCTGCGCCAGCACCCACGCCAGCGCCGCCTGCGCCGCCGTCACCTCGGGCCCGTGCCGCCGCGCGACCCGCCGCAACCCCGCCACCAGCACCTGGTTCGCCGCCATCGCGTACGCCGTGAACCGCGGATGCCTCGCCCGCACGTCCTGCGGCTCGAACCCCTCGCCCGGAGTCAGGGTCCCCGTCAGGAACCCGCTCCCCAGCGGCATCGCCGCCAGGAACCCCACCCCGCGCGCCGCGCACCACGGCAGCAACTGCCAGGCCGCCTGCGGGGACCACAGCGACAGCTCCGCCTGCACCGCGCTCACCGGGAACACCTGCTGCGCCCGCTCCAGGTGGCGCAGGGTCGTCTCGTACGCCCGGTCCCCGCGCCGTCCCGCGCCCGGCCCGGTTCCGGCGCCGAGCGTGGAGAACCCCAGGGCCCGCACCTTCCCCGCGCCCACCAGATCGGCCAGCGCGCCCCACGTCTCCTCGACCGGCACGTCCGGGTCCACCCGGTGCAGTTGGTACAGGTCTATGACGTCGGTGCGCAGCCGCCGCAGCGAGGCGTCGCAGGCCCGCCGCAGGTATCCCGGCCGCCCGTCGGCCACCACGTGCAGCCCGTCGGCCCGCAGCCCCGCCTTGGCGGACACGAAGGCGTCCGTCCGGCGCTCCGACAGCACCCGGCCCAGCAGCAGTTCATTGGTGTAGGGGCCGTAGAGGTCGGCGGTGTCCAGGAGGTTCGCGCCCAGGTCCAGGGCCGTGTGCACGGTGTGCAGCGAGTCCTCGCGCCGCCTGCGCGAAGGCGCGTACGCCCCGCTCATGGGCATGCAGCCGAGCCCGACGGCGCCCACCGTCAGCGCCCCCGCTCCGATCGACCTGCGCTCCACCCGTGCGTCCCCCCTGGTCCTCCCGGTCCGCACACAAACTAACGGCTCGGTCCGGATCCCCTGGCATAGCCTCGTGATCATGACTACAGAGACTCCGGACGTCTGGCTCCCGTTCCCCGCCGAGGAGATCGAGGGCCTGCCCGATTCCTTCCGGTACCGCCACTGGGACGGTGAGGAGACCTTCCCGGCGGACCCGGCCGCCTGCGTCTTCTACGTCACCCCGTACATGAAGTCCCCGGCCGTCACCGTGCGCCCGCTGGCTGCGATGCCCGGCCTGCGGGTCGTCCAGACCCTGACCGCGGGCATCGATCACGTCCTGGGCGGCCTCGGCGACCTGCGCCCCGGCGTACGGCTGTGCAACGCCCGGGGCGTCCACGAGGCGAGCACCGCCGAACTGGCGCTCACCCTCACCCTGGCCTCCCTGCGCGGGATCCCCGGCATGGTGCGCGGCCAGGACCGTGAGGAGTGGCGTTCCGGGTTCTACGCGGCCCTCGCGGACAAGTCCGTACTCATCATCGGCTACGGGGCGATCGGCGCGGCCATCGAGGACCGGCTCGCGCCCTTCGAGTGCGAGCGGATCGAGCGGGTCGCGCGGACGGCGCGCACCACGGCGCGCGGGCCGGTGCACGCCCTCGCCGATCTGCCCCAACTCCTGCCCCGGGCCGATGTGGTGATTCTCTCCACACCGCTCACCGACGAGACGCGCGGACTCGCGGACGCCGGGTTCCTCGGCCGCATGAAGGACGGGGCGCTGCTGGTGAACGTGGCGCGCGGTCCCGTCGTCGACACCAACTCCCTCGTCCTGGAGCTGGAGTCGGGCCGGCTGCGCGCCGCGCTGGACGTCACTGATCCGGAACCACTGCCTTCAGGCCACCCGCTCTGGCATGCTCCGGGTGTCCTGATCACGCCCCATGTGGGCGGCAGCAGCTCGGCGTTCGAGCCCCGGGCGAAGCGCCTGCTGGCCCGGCAGCTCCGCCGGCTCGCCGCCGGGGAGCCCGTGGAGAACACGGTGTTGATCACGGAGTGACGCCCGGTGCGCACGCTCCGCAGTCGGACGGATGCGCTCAGTGGACACAACTCCCCAGTTGGTGACGGAGAGTAGAGAAGCTATGTCCCTGAGTGACGAAAGTGGTGTATCGTCCGGAACAAGGGGCTGCGCCACGAACGTCTGGCGCTGGGGAGTGATCGGACACTTTGGGGGGCGACGGGCGATGTACGGCCAATGGACGAAGGATCCGACGCGGCGAAGCCGCCGGAGGCGACGGTGCCGGGACTGGGCCGCACCGAAACCAGCCAGCGAGGGGGACCGGTGAGCGCCCCGGGGGTCGCGCTCCTGACCCGTCAGCCCCTCGCCGGCGGCGGCGCCAAGAACCTGGCGATGCAGCTCCTCCTCGCAGTGGTCTGCAGCGGGTACGCCGTCGGCGCCGCGCTCGGCTGGGGCTCCGAGGAACTCGCCGAGGTCATGGGCGACTTCGGCCTCAGCGCCGCAGGCCTGCTGGCCGCCGTCTCCTGCTTCACGTACGCGCGGGCCATCGACAGCCGTGAACGCCCCGCGTGGCTGCTGTTCGCGTTCTCCTCGCTCATGGGCGGCTGCGGCAACGCCGTCTGGGGCTGGTACGAGGTGATCCTCGGCGAGGCGGTGCCGAAGCCCTCCATCGCCGACTTCGCCTTCCTGTGCTTCGCGCCGCCCGCCATCGTGGGCCTGCTCGTCCTCGCCAAGCGCCCGGTCACCAGAGCCGGCTGGGTCTGCCTCGCGCTCGACTCCTGGCTCATCGGCGGTTCCCTGCTCACCCTGTCCTGGAGCCTGGCCCTCGCGCACGCGGCGCGCACCGCGCAGTCGGGCGCCCCCGGGAGCGTCCCGCGCGCGGCGCTCTCGCTGGCCTACCCGCTCCTGGACATCGCGCTCGTCTCGATGGTCCTCGTCCTGCACTTCCGCCGCTCCGAGGCCAACCGCTCCGCCGTGAACACCGCGATCGCGGCCCTCGCACTGACCGTGCTCAGCGACGCGCTGTTCACCTCGCCCCTGCTCAGCGACGGGTACCAGTCCGGCCAGCTCCTCGACGCCGGGTGGTTCGCGGGCTCCCTGCTCCTCGCGTACGCGCCGTGGGGCGCCCGCCGCATAAGCCCGGTCCCCGTACCGCCGCCCGCCCCCGTACGCGCCGAGCGGCCGCACAGCCGTCCCATCACCGGCTCGCTGCCCGCCCTGACCCCGTACCTCGCGGCGGCCGTCTGCACCCTCGGCATCCTCTACAACGTGGTGGACGGCCGGAAGGTCGACCGGGTCGTCGTCTTCACCGGCTGCACGGTGGTGCTGGCACTGGTCGTCCGGCAGGGCATCATGCTCCTCGACAACATCGCGCTGACCCAGGAACTGGCCCAGAAGGAGAACCACTTCCGCTCCCTGGTCCAGGGCTCCAGCGACGTCATCATGATCGCCGCACCCACCGGGACCCTGCGCTACGTCAGCCCCGCCGCCGCCGGGGTCTACGGCCGCGAGGCGGAGGAGCTGGTCGGCACCGAGCTGGCCACCCTGATCCACCCCGAAGACCTCGGCCGTGTGGTCCACGAGGTACGCCGCTTCCTGGCGGCCCCGCCCACCGAGGAGCCGACCACCCGCATCGAGTGCCGCTTCAAGTCCGGCGGCGGCGAGTGGCTCAACGTGGAATCCACGGTCAACCGCCACCAGGGCGGGCTCATCCTCAACAGCCGCGACGTCACCGAGCGGGTCCGCCTCCAGGCGCAGCTCCAGCACAGCGCCGAACACGACCCGCTCACCGACCTCCCCAACCGGGCCCTGTTCACCCGCCGGGTCCGCCAGGCGCTGACCGGCAGGCGGGCCGGGGACCACAGCACCGCCGTGCTCTTCATCGACCTCGACGGCTTCAAGGCCGTCAACGACACCATCGGCCACCAGGCGGGCGACGAGCTGCTCATCGAGGCCGCCTGCCGGCTCCAGGAATCGGTCCGGGCCGGGGACACCGCGGCCCGCCTCGGCGGCGACGAGTTCGCCGCGCTGATCCTGGGCGACGGCAGCCGCGACCGCAGCGCCCGCGAGTACCAGGTCCACGAGATCGCCGACCGGCTGCGCACCACCCTCTCCCAGCCGTACCGGATCGCGGGCAGCGAGGTACGGGTCGCCGCCAGCATCGGCGTGGCCTTCGCGGACCCCGGCATCACCCCTTCGGACCTGATGCGCAACGCGGATCTCGCGATGTACCGGGCCAAGGCGGGCGGCAAGAACCGGGTGGAGATGTACGCGCCCCAGATGCAGGCCGAGGTGGTCCGCAAGGCCGAGCTGGCGGGGCGGCTGCGCACCGCGCTGCACGACGGGGAGTTCGCCCTGCTGCACCAGCCCGTGGTCTCCCTGGCCACCGGCGAGATCGCCGCGGTGGCCGCGCAGGCCCGGTGGCGTTCGGCCCAGGGGATCCTGTTCACTCCGGCCGAGTTCCTGCGGGTCGCCGAGTACAGCGAGGGCGGCGGGCACGGGCTCGCCGGGCAGGGGCCGGGGCACGGGCAAGGGCAAGGGCTCGGGCACGCCGCCCTGCCGGACGCCTCGCGCACCGCCGAGCTGGGCCGCTGGCTGCTGGAGGAGGCCGTCGGGCAGGCCGCCGAGCGGCACCGGGCCGGGCACGACGTGCCCGTCGCCGTACGGATGACCGCGCAGCGGCTGCTGGACCGGTCGATGCCGCTGGGCTCCGTGGAAGCACTGCTGACCCGGCACGGGCTGCCCTCGGGGGCGCTCGTCCTGGAGCTCGCGGTCTCCGACCCCAGAGTGCCCTTCGACGACCTGGAGCGCCGCCTGGCGGCTCTGCGCCGGCTCGGGGTGCTGATCGCCCTGGACGGCTTCGGCAGCGGTTACGCGGCCATCAGCGCCCTCCGGCGGCTCCCGGTGGACATGCTCAAGCTGGACAGCGGCCTGGTGGAAGGGGTCGTGGAGTCCCCCCGCCTCCACAAGATCACCGCAGGTTTGTTGCGGATCGCAAACGACCTCGGCATGCAGTCCGCGGCCGAAGGGGTGGACCTGCCCGAGCAGGTCATGGCCCTGCGCGCGATGGGCTGCACCCACGGCCAGGGGATGGCCTTCTCTGGCCCTCTGGACGAGTACAGGCTGCGCCGCGCGCTCGTGAGAGGTACGTTCCCAGTACCGGGCGGTGCGGCCCAACCCGCATGGGCCGGTGGTTCACTCGGGGGCTCCATGGTCATCCACAGAGGCTCACATAATGAGACGCCCGTCCCACCCGCTTGACATCACCCTCCCGCCGGAGGGAGGGTCAATGCCATGCGCACCCGAATTCTCGTACTTGGAAAGCGCGTCGGCTGAAGCTGGGACCAGCATGTCCCCGCTCAACGCACCCGACGCGCTCCCCTCGCTTGCCTCCCGGCACGAGGGGTTTTTTGTTGCACTGGCAACGTCGAATCTCGTTAGACCCTCCTCGTAAAACCCTCAGCTTCGAGAAGAGAATGCCGATGACCGAGCAGGCCACCGGGGCCCACCATCCGCAGCCGCGGGCCCGTAACGGCGGACATCAGTCCGCTGCAGTTGAGCACGTCACGGGTGCGCAGTCCCTCATCCGCTCTCTCGAAGAGGTGGGGTGCGACACCGTCTTCGGCATCCCGGGCGGGGCCATCCTCCCGGCGTACGACCCGATGATGGATTCGAAGAAGGTCCGTCACATCCTGGTCCGTCACGAGCAGGGGGCCGGCCACGCCGCCACTGGCTATGCGCAGGCCACGGGCAAGGTGGGCGTCTGTATGGCGACCTCCGGCCCGGGTGCCACCAACCTGGTCACTCCCATCGCCGACGCGCACATGGACTCGGTCCCGCTCGTCGCGATCACCGGGCAGGTCTCCTCGAAGGCGATCGGTACGGATGCCTTCCAGGAGGCGGACATCGTGGGCATCACGATGCCGATCACCAAGCACAACTTCCTGGTGACCAGGGCCGAGGACATTCCGCGGACGATCGCGGAGGCCTTCCACATCGCCTCCACGGGCCGCCCCGGCCCGGTGCTGGTGGACATCGCGAAGGATGCGCTGCAGGCGAAGACCACGTTCTCGTGGCCGCCGGTCCAGGACCTGCCGGGTTACCGGCCGGTGACGAAGCCGCATGCCAAGCAGATCCGTGAGGCCGCCAAGCTGATCTGTCAGGCGAAGCGTCCGGTGCTGTATGTCGGTGGCGGCGTGATGAAGTCCGGTGCGACGGCCGAGCTGAAGGTCCTGGCCGAGCTGACCGGCGTCCCGGTCACCACCACCCTGATGGCGCTGGGTTCGTTCCCGGACAGTCACCCGCTGCATGTGGGCATGCCGGGCATGCACGGTGCGGTGACCGCGGTGACGGCGCTGCAGAAGTCGGACCTGCTGATCGCGCTGGGGACCCGTTTCGATGACCGTGTGACCGGCAAGCTGGACAGCTTCGCCCCGTTCGCGAAGATCATCCATGCGGACATCGACCCGGCCGAGATCGGCAAGAACCGTGCGGTGGACGTTCCGATCGTCGGTGACGCCCGCGAGGTCATCGCCGACTTGATCCAGGCCGTCCAGGCCGAGCACACCGAGGGCAACGCCGGCGACTACTCCGCCTGGTGGAAGGACCTCAGCCGCTGGCGCGACACGTACCCGCTGGGCTACGAGAAGCCCTCCGAGGACATGCTGTCCCCGCAGCAGGTCATCGAGCGCATCGGCGAGCTGGCCCCCGCGCACACCATCTACGCGGCCGGTGTCGGCCAGCACCAGATGTGGGCCTCGCACTTCGTCAAGTACGAGGAGCCCCGCACCTGGCTGAACTCCGGCGGTGCCGGAACGATGGGTTACGCGGTTCCGGCTGCGATGGGTGCCAAGGTCGGCATGCCGGACCGTACGGTCTGGGCGATCGATGGTGACGGCTGTTTCCAGATGACCAATCAGGAACTGGTCACCTGTGCGCTGAACAACATCCCGATCAAGGTCGCGATCATCAACAACGGTGCCCTGGGAATGGTCCGCCAGTGGCAGACCCTCTTCTACAACCAGCGGTACTCCAACACCGTGCTGCACGCGGACGAGACCGGCCAGGACACGGCGGTCGGCTCCCAGCTCGGCGAGTCCAGCGCCCCCCGCAAGGGCACCCGCGTCCCGGACTTCGTCAAGCTGTCCGAGGCCATGGGCTGCGTGGCGATCCGCTGTGAGCGCCCCGAGGACCTGGACCGGGTCATCGCCGAGGCCAACGCGATCAACGACCGCCCGGTGGTGATCGACTTCATCGTCCACGAGGACGCCATGGTGTGGCCGATGGTCGCCGCCGGCACCTCGAACGACGAGGTCATGGCCGCCCGGGGCGTCCGTCCCGACTTCGGCGACAACGAAGACGACTGAGCCGAGAGAGCCGAGAGAGAGAAAGACTCACATGTCCAAGCACACGCTCTCCGTCCTGGTCGAGAACACGCCCGGCATCCTCGCCCGGATCGCCGCGCTGTTCTCCCGCCGCGGGTTCAACATCGACTCCCTCGCGGTCGGTGTCACCGAGCACCCCGACATCTCGCGCATCACCATCGTCGTGAACGTCGAGGACCTCCCGCTGGAGCAGGTGACCAAGCAGCTCAACAAGCTGGTCAACGTGCTCAAGATCGTCGAGCTGGAGCAGCACAACGCCATCGAGCGCGAACTCGTCCTGGTGAAGGTCCGCGCCGACAACGAAACGCGCTCGCAGATCGTCGAGATCGTCCAGCTGTTCCGCGCCAAGACCGTCGACGTCTCCCCGGAGGCCGTCACCATCGAGGCCACCGGCGGCACCGACAAGCTGGGCGCGATGCTCAAGATGCTGGAGCCCTTCGGCATCAAGGAGCTCGTCCAGTCCGGCACGATCGCCATAGGGCGCGGCGGCCGGTCCATCACGGACCGCAGCCTGCGCGCGCTCGACCGCAGCGCCTGAGCCGACCGGGCGGCGCCGGTCCACCGGAGACCGGTCCGGCCGCTCGGATGGCGAGACCGAGAAACACCCATTCCGTTCCCCGCCGTACGGTGGGAGCAACACCAGCGCATCAAGGAGAGTTCCCAGTGGCCGAGCTGTTCTACGAGAACGACGCCGACCTGTCCATCATCCAGAACCGCAAGGTCGCGGTCATCGGTTACGGCAGCCAGGGCCACGCCCACGCGCTGTCGCTCCGTGACTCGGGCGTCGACGTCGTCGTGGGTCTGCACGAGGGCTCCAAGTCCAAGGCCAAGGCCGAGGAGCAGGGCCTGAAGGTCCTGCCCGTCGCCGAGGCGGCCGCGTGGGCGAACGTCATCATGATCCTGACGCCGGACCCGCTCCAGGCCGAGATCTACGCCGAGTCCATCGAGCAGCACCTCAACGAGGGCGACGCGCTCTTCTTCGGTCACGGCTTCAACGTGCGCTACGGCTTCATCAAGCCGCCCACCAACGTGGACGTCGCCCTCGTCGCGCCGAAGGGCCCGGGTCACCTGGTCCGCCGCCAGTACGAGGAAGGCCGCGGCGTGCCCTGCATCGCCGCCGTCGAGCAGGACTTCACCGGTTCCGCGTTCCAGCTCGCGCTCTCCTACGCGGCCGGCATCGGCGGCACCCGCGCCGGTGTCATCAAGACCACCTTCACCGAGGAGACCGAGACCGACCTGTTCGGTGAGCAGGCCGTTCTCTGCGGTGGTGCCTCGGCTCTGGTCAAGGCCGGTTTCGAGACCCTGACCGAGGCCGGCTACCAGCCGGAGATCGCGTACTTCGAGTGCCTGCACGAGCTGAAGCTCATCGTGGACCTGATGTACGAGGGCGGCCTGGAGAAGATGCGCTGGTCGGTCTCCGAGACCGCCGAATGGGGCGACTACATCACCGGTCCCCGCATCATCACGGACGCCACCAAGGCCGAGATGAAGAAGGTCCTCGCGGAGATCCAGAACGGCGAGTTCGCCAACACCTGGATGGCCGAGTACAAGGCCGGCCTGCCGAAGTACAACGAGTACAAGAAGGCCGACGAGGCCCACCTGCTCGAGACCACCGGCAAGAAGCTCCGCAAGCTCATGAGCTGGGTCGACAACGACGAGAGCTGATCTCGCACGTGGAGGGGCCGGGACGGTGCGTCCCGGCCCCTGCGCACCGCACCACCTGCACGCGGAATGCGGCCTCTCGGAGGCCCGCTTGTCCACCCCGGCCAATCACGGACGGGTGATCCTTCCGTAGCGGCGGAAATCCTTCCCGATTCCGCCACTACACTGCTCAACACAACGCGTCAGGCCCACAGTGTCGTGCGTCTTCCACGCGGCTACCCCCTCCACCGCCTGCGGCCGTCGGGACGGCCGTCCGCACTGGACTTGTGAGGACCCACGTGAGCTCGAAACCTGTCGTACTCATTGCCGAAGAGCTGTCGCCGGCGACCGTCGAGGCGCTCGGCCCGGATTTCGAGATCCGGCACTGCAACGGCGCCGACCGCGCTGAGCTGCTCCCCGCGATCGCGGACGTAGACGCCATCCTGGTCCGCTCCGCGACCAAGGTCGACGCCGAGGCCATCGCCGCCGCGAAGAAGCTGAGGGTCGTCGCCCGCGCCGGAGTCGGTCTGGACAACGTAGACGTCTCCGCCGCCACCAAGGCCGGCGTGATGGTCGTGAACGCCCCGACCTCCAACATCGTCACCGCCGCCGAGCTGGCCTGTGGCCTCCTCGTCGCCACCGCGCGCTACATTCCGCAGGCCAACACCGCGCTGAAGAACGGCGAGTGGAAGCGGAACAAGTACACGGGCGTCGAGCTCAGCGAGAAGACCCTCGGTGTCGTCGGCCTCGGCCGCATCGGCGTCCTGGTCGCCCAGCGGATGTCGGCCTTCGGCATGAAGATCGTCGCGTACGACCCCTACGTGCAGCCCGCGCGCGCCGCCCAGATGGGCGTCAAGATGCTGACGCTGGACGAGCTCCTCGAGGTCGCCGACTTCATCACCGTGCACCTGCCCAAGACCCCCGAGACCCTCGGTCTCATCGGGGACGAGGCCCTGCACAAGGTGAAGCCGTCCGTGCGCATCGTCAACGCCGCCCGCGGCGGGATCGTGGACGAGGCCGCGCTGTACTCGGCCCTCAAGGAGGGCCGCGTCGCCGGCGCCGGTCTCGACGTGTACGCGAAGGAGCCCTGCACGGACTCCCCGCTGTTCGAGCTCGACCAGGTCGTCTGCACCCCGCACCTCGGCGCGTCCACGGACGAGGCCCAGGAGAAGGCCGGTGTCTCGGTCGCCACGTCGGTGCGCCTCGCGCTCGCCGGCGAGCTCGTGCCGGACGCGGTCAACGTCCAGGGCGGCGTCATCGCCGAGGACGTCCGTCCGGGCCTGCCGCTCGCCGAGAAGCTCGGCCGCATCTTCACCGCGCTGGCGGGCGAGGTCGCGGTCCGTCTCGACGTCGAGGTCTGCGGCGAGATCACCCAGCACGACGTCAAGGTGCTCGAACTCTCCGCGCTCAAGGGTGTCTTCGAGGACGTCGTCGACGAGACGGTCTCCTACGTCAACGCCCCGCTGTTCGCGCAGGAGCGCGGCGTCGAGGTCCGTCTGACCACCTCCTCGGAGTCCCCGGACCACCGCAACGTGGTGACCGTCCGCGGCACCCTGTCGGACGGCTCGGAAGTGTCGGTCTCCGGCACGCTCGTGGGCCCGAAGCACCTTCAGAAGATCGTCGGCATCGGTGAGTACGACGTGGACCTGGCGCTCGCCGACCACATGGTCGTCCTGCGCTACACCGACCGTCCGGGCGTGGTCGGCACCGTCGGCCGCATCCTCGGCGAGGCCGGCCTGAACATCGCGGGCATGCAGGTCGCCCGCGCCGAGGAGGGCGGCGAGGCGCTCGTCGTCCTCACCGTCGACGCCGAGGTTCCGGTGAACGTCCTCGCGGACATCTCCACCGAGATCGGCGCCGTCTCGGCCCGCACGGTCAGCCTCGGCTGATCCACCGCCAGTAGTCATACGCGAAGGGCCCGGGGGTTTCCCCGGGCCCTTTCGTGCGTACGGCGCCTCGTCCTCTACGGGGCTCAGTGCGCGAGGGCTTCGCCGCCCGCGGCCCGCTCCGCCCCGGCCGGGGCGGGGGCTGCGCGGCCCCGCAGCAGGACCGTGGCGAGCACCGCCGCCGCGAGGAGCAGGACCGTACCGCCCCAGGCCGCGTACTGCATTCCGTGGACGAAGGCCTCGCGGGCCAGGGTCAGGACCTGCTCGCCCGGTGCGCCGCCGAGCTGCTGCGCCGTGGCGACGGCTCCGCCCAGGGTCTCCCGTACGGCGGGCTCGGAGTCCGCGAGGTCGGAGCGGTAGACGGCGGTGCCGAGGCTGCCCAGGACGGCCATCCCGAGGGCGCCGCCGAACTCCTGGCCGGTCTCCAGCAGGGAGGCGGCGGAGCCCGCCTTCTCGGCGGGGGCGGCGCCGAGCGCCATGTCGGAGACCAGGGACATCACGGTGACGATGCCGCTGGCCAGGACGCCGGCGCCGGTCAGCAGCAGCCACAGGGAGTCGACGGCGACCAGGCTGATCAGGGCGAACCCGGCGGCGGCGAGGACGAAGCCGCCGGCGATGACGTAGGCCCGGTCGGTCTTCTGGGCGAGCACGGCGCTGACCGGGGCGGCGGCGCCGATGAGGAGGGACGGCGCCAGGCTCCAGAGGGCGGCTTCGAGGGTGCCCATGCCGAGCACCGACTGCAGGTACTGGGTGTTGAAGTAGGCCGAGCCCATCATGGCGAAGGCGGCGATGGTGTTCAGGCCGATGCCGGCGCCGAAGCCGCGGACCCGGAAGAGGGCCCGGGAGACCATGGCGTCGTCACGGGTGCGCTGGCGGCGGAGGAAGGCGTATCCGAAGGCCAGGCCGGCGGCGATGCAGGCGGCGTAGAGCGGGCTGAAGCCCTCGGCGGCGATCTCCTTGAGGCCGTAGACCACCGGCAGTACGGCGGCCATGGACAGGGGCACGCTCAGCAGGTCGAAGCGGCCGGGGGCCGGGTCCTTGAACTCGGGGACCAGCACCGGGACCAGGGCGAGCAGGAGCAGCATCGCGGGCACGTTGATCAGGAAGACGGAGCCCCACCAGAAGTGGTTCAGCATCACGCCGCTCAGCACCGAACCGAGCGCGATGCCGCCGGTCATGGCGCCGGACCAGATGGCGATGGCCTTGCCGCGCTGCTTGTCGTCCTGGAAGAGGTTGCGCACCAGGGCGAGCGTGGAGGGCATCAGGGTCGCGCCGCCGATGCCGAGCAGGACGCGGGCCGCGATGAGCATTTCGGCGCTGGTGGCGTAGGCCGCGGCGACGGAGGCGAGTCCGAAGGCCGCCGCGCCGATCAGCAGGAGCTTGCGGCGGCCGATCCGGTCCCCGAGCGAGCCCATCGTGATCAGCAGGCCGGAGAGGGCGAAGGCGTAGCTGTCGAAGATCCAGAGCTGCTGGGTGGAGCTGGGGTCGAGCTCCCGGGTGATGGCCGGGATGGCGAAGTAGAGGACGGAGACGTCCATCGAGACCAGGAGCAGGGGGAGCACGAGAACGGTGAAGGCGATCCATTCCCGGCGACCGGCGAGACGTGCTGCGGGGTTCGTCATGAGCAGTAATGTACAAGCGTCATAAACATCTGTCTAGTACGGCTGTATAGATTTTTGGGAGCGCCCTCCGTGGGGGCATGGGACGGCTGTGTGGGACAGTTGTCTTATACGGATGTCTTGCTACCGTGGAGCCATGGGACATCGCGAAGATCTGCTGGAAGGCGCCAAGAAGTGCCTGGTCGACAAGGGTTTCGTGCGCACGACCGCGCGCGACATCGTCAAGGCCTCGGGCGCGAATCTGGCCTCCATCGGCTATCACTACGGCTCCAAGGACGCCCTGCTGACGCAGGCGTTCATCGCCCTGGTCGAGCAGTGGGGCGACGGGTTCACGGCCGGTGTGGAAGGTGAGGGCGGCTCGCTGGAGCGCTTCCGTTCCGTGTGGGAGGGGGTACACGCCGGACATGAGGAGTCGGGCCCGATCTGGGCGGCCAGCATGGAGGTCGCGCTGACCCGGGAGGGGCTGCCGGAGCTGCGGAAACTGCTCGCCGCCTCGCAGGGGGAGGGGCGCAAGGGGCTGATCTCGATGTTCACCGGCGTGCCCGAGGAGGAGGTGACCGAGGACGACCTGCGGACGACCGGCGTCTTCTACCAGGCCCTGCTCAACGGGTTCATGCTCCAGTGGCTCTTCGATCCGGCGTCGGCCGCGAGCCCGGCGGACCTGACCGAGGGGATGCGGCGGGCAGTGGAGGCGATGGCGAAGGCGAAGACGCCGGACGCGGGCTGAGCGGAGCCGGCTTCCTGGTCGTGAACCACCCGCCCGCCAGGGAACTACCCGTGCAGCCGGGCCGCCTTGAGGGACATGTGGAGCAACAGCCGGTCCTCGCCCTCGTCCAGGTCCAGGCCGGTCAGCTGTTCCACCCGGGCGAGGCGGTAGTACAGGGTCTGACGGTGGATGCCCAGGGCCGCCGCCGCGCGGCCCGCCTGCCCGGCGGAGTCCAGGAACACCTCGGCGGTCCGGGCCAGTTCGGTGTGGGCGGGGCCGAGCAGGGTGCGGGCCGCCGGGTCGTCCAGGGCCTCCGCGGTCACGGAGGCCAGCATCCGGTAGGGCCCGATCGCGGACCACTGCGCGACCGGTCCGAGGCGCGGCTGCGCGATGGCGGCCCGCGCCGCCGCGGCGGCCTGCTGCCAGGCCGTCGGCAGCCCGGCGAGGGTCCGCAGGGGATCGGACACCCCGGCGGTGACCCCGGCGGTGACCCCGGCGGTGACCCCGATGGTGGTCCCGGGGGTGGCCCCAGGGGTTGCTCCGGTGGTGCCCGTCCCCGCCGTCGCGCGGGGGAGCAGGCGGGAGACGGCCGTCAGGGCCGGAGCCAGGGCGTCCGTGCCGCGGAGCCGGACCAGCACCGCCAGCGAACGCCCGGACGGGCCGCTGCCGCCGGCCGGGCCGTCCGCGCCGGCGCCGGGCTCCTCCTCCGCGACTGCCCGCCAGGGGGCCACGCAGACCGCCGCCGCGCCGGGGACCGATGCCGGAGCCTCCCCGGGCCACGGGCTCACGCACACCGCCGCGTGCGGTCCGTCGGCACCGGGACCGAGTGCCACCCGTAGCGCCGCCACCGCCATGTCCTGCTGCCAGCCGCGCCCGGCGGTGAGCACCGCGCGGAACTCCCGGGACAGGTCGGCCCCCGCGCGGGCCTCCTCCGCGAGGAGGATCCCGATCCGCTGGGCCACCTCCATGGCCGCGGCCAGCGCCCCCGCGTCGATGCCGGGCTCCTGATCGAGGAGCCACACGTAGCCCTGGACGATCCCGCGGTAGCGCACCGGCAGGCAGATCCGGCCCCGGAAGACCCCGGCCTCCGGGGCCGCCGGGATCCGGACGGGGCCGGAGGCACGGGCGATGCCGAAGCCCTCGAACCAGGACCGGACGGCCGCGGTGGACTGGCGGGTGAGGATCGAGCGGGTCCGTACGGGGTCCATGGCCGAGTCGTCGTCGCTGTCGTGCGCGCCGAAGGCGATGAGGCGGAAGTCCCGGTTCTCCAGCGTCGCCGGAGCGCCGAGCAGCGCCGAGATCTCGTCGACCAGGTCCTGGTAATCGCCCTTCACGCGGACATTCTCCCACCTCGCGACCGGGTCTTCAGACAGATGTATGAGATCCGGGCCACGGATGCGTGACAGCTGTCGATGGCAGAGGATCGTGGAGATCCCTAGGTTTCACGGTGGTTTTACTTACGTTTTCCTGATGGCCGCCGTCGCCCCGGCATCGGCCTTTTGTCGGCTTCTGCCCGCCACCCGTTGGAGGTACCCGTGCTGGGTCCCGTGATCCTCGCCGCCTCACGCAGCGACAAGATGCGCCGCATCGTCTCCGCCGCCCCGGTGACCAAGCCCGTGGTGAACCGGTTCATCCCCGGTGAGACGGTCGATCAGGTCATCCCGATCGTCGAGGACCTCACGGGCAAGGGACTGGAGGTGACCCTCGACGTCGTCGGCGAGGACATCACCGCCGTGGAGCAGTCGCACGCCGCCCGCGACGCCTACCTCCAGCTCATCGAGCAGCTCGCCCACCTGGGCCTCGGCGAGACCGTCGAGATGTCCGTGAAGCTGTCGATGTTCGGCCAGGCGCTGGAGGGTGGCCACGAGCTCGCCCTCGCCAACGTCCGCCCGGTCGTCGAGGCCGCCGCCGCCATCGGCACCACCGTCACCCTGGACGCCGAGGACCACACCACCCTCGACTCGATGTTCGCCATCCACGAGGAGCTGCGCCGCGACTTCCCGCAGACCGGCTGCGTGATCCAGGCGTACCTCTTCCGCACCGAGGCCGACGCCCGGCGCCTGGCCGCCGCGGGCAGCCGCGTACGGATCGTCAAGGGCGCCTACAAGGAGCCCGCCGAGGTCGCGTACCAGGACAAGGCCGAGATCGACAAGGCGTACGTCCGCATCATGAAGATCCTGATGGAGGGCGAGGGCTACCCGATGATCGGGTCCCACGACCCGCGCCTGATCGCCATCGGCCAGGAGCTCGCCCGCCAGGCGGGGCGCAAGCTCGACGAGTACGAGTTCCAGATGCTGTACGGCATCCGCGGCGAGGAGCACCTGCGGCTGGCCGCGGAGGGCCACCGGATGCGCGTCTACACGGCGTACGGGACGGACTGGTACGGCTACTTCATGCGGCGCCTCGCCGAGAAGCCGGCCAACCTGCTCTTCTTCCTCCGCTCGATGATCACCAAGAACTAGGCACCCCCGCCAGCTCAAGGCCCCTCCTCCTCCCCCCAGCTCAAGGAGTTACCAGCCCCATGGATGCTGTGACCCAGGTCCCCGCGCCGGTCAACGAGCCGGTCCACTCGTACGCCCCCGGCACCCCGGAGCGCGCGCGCCTCGAGACGCAGCTCAAGCAGCTGTCCGAGAACCCGATCGACCTCCCGATGACCATCAACGGCGTCAAGCGGATGGGCGGCGGCGAGCGCTTCGACGTCGTGCAGCCGCACGACCACAAGGCGGTCATCGGCACCTACGCGAACGCCACGCAGGCCGACGCCCAGGAAGCCGTCGACGCCGCCCTGGCCGCCGCCCCGGCCTGGCGCGCGATGTCCTTCGACGACCGCGCCGCGATCATCCTGCGCGCCGCCGAGCTGCTGTCCGGTCCGTGGCGCGAGAAGCTGGCCGCGTCCACCATGCTCGGCCAGTCCAAGACCGCGCAGCAGGCCGAGATCGACACCCCGTGCGAGCTCGTCGACTTCTGGCGCTTCAACGTCCACTTCGCCCGCCAGATCCTGGCCGAGCAGCCCGGCGCGAACTCCGCCGGCGTGTGGAACCGCAGCGACCACCGCCCGCTCGAGGGCTTCGTCTACGCGATCACCCCGTTCAACTTCACGGCCATCGCCGGCAACCTGCCGACCGCCCCCGCCCTGATGGGCAACGTGGTCGTCTGGAAGCCCTCCCCGACGCAGACCCACTCCGCGGTCCTCCTCATGGAGCTGCTGGAAGCGGCCGGCCTGCCCAAGGGCGTCATCAACCTGGTGACCGGCGACGGCATCGCCGTCTCCGACGTGGCGCTGACCCACCCGGAGCTCGCGGGCATCCACTTCACCGGTTCGACCAAGACCTTCCAGTACCTGTGGAAGACGGTCGGCACCAACATCGAGAAGTACAAGTCCTACCCGCGCCTCGTCGGCGAGACCGGCGGCAAGGACTTCGTCGTCGCGCACCCGTCCGCGGACCGCGCGATCCTCAAGACCGCCCTGACCCGCGGTTCCTTCGAGTACCAGGGCCAGAAGTGCTCGGCGTCCTCGCGCGCCTACGTCCCGGCCTCGATCTGGAACGACGGCTTCAAGGAGGCCTTCGCGGCCGAGGTCGACGGCATCACCATGGGTGACGTCCGCGACCTGACGAACTTCATCGGCGCGGTCATCGACGAGCGCTCCTTCGCGAAGAACAAGGCCGCCATCGACCGGGCCATCGCCGACCCGACCTGCGAGATCGTCGCGGGCGGCACGTACGACGACTCCAAGGGCTACTTCGTCCGCCCGACCGTCATCGCCTGCACCGACCCGTCGAACGAGGTCTTCACGACCGAGTACTTCGGCCCGATCCTGGCGATCCACGTCTACGAGGACGCCGAGTTCGACGCGATGCTGGAGCAGATGGAGTCCGTCTCGGCGTACGCCCTGACCGGCGCCGTCATCGCGCAGGACCGCTACGCGGCCGCCGACGCGATGGAGAAGCTCCGCTTCGCGGCGGGCAACTTCTACATCAACGACAAGTCGACCGGCGCCGTCGTCGGCCAGCAGCCCTTCGGCGGCGGCCGCGCCTCGGGCACCAACGACAAGGCGGGCGCGGCGACCAACCTGCAGCGCTGGACCTCGACCCGCTCCATCAAGGAGACCCTGGTCCCGCCGACCGAGTACGGCTACCCCCACATGGGCTGACCCCGGCCCCATCGAACCCCGCCCCCGCTCCGGTACCCCCAAGTCCGGAGCGGGGGCGGTTTCCATTTCCCGGCGGCCGCGGCCCTACGGGACGAGCACGACCTTGCCGAGGTTGCGGCGCTGCTCGATCAGGGCATGCGCCCGGGCCGCCTCGGCGAGGGGGATCTCCTCGTGCACGGCGGTGCGCAGGGTGCCCGCGTCGCGCAGCTCCCACAGCTCGCGCCGCCAGCGCTCGTACAGCGCGGGCTTGCCGGTGGCGATCGCCCGCATCTGGAAGCCGATCACCGAGGCGCCGCGGAGCAGGAGCTCGTACGCCTCGACCGTGCCGCCGCCCGAACCGAAGGCCACCAGCCGGCCGCCGGTGGCCAGCGCCCGGACGGCGGGGCCGAGCAGGTCTCCGCCGACGCCGTCGAGGATCACCTCGTACGGGCCTCCCCAGTCGGCGTCCCCGTACAGGACGACCTCGTCGGCGCCCAGGCCCCGTACGAACTCCGCCTTGTCGGCGCTGCTGACGGCGGCGGCGACGCGACCCGCCCCGCCGGCCCTGGCGAACTGCAGGGCGAGCGTCCCCACGGCGCTGGCGGCCGCCGTGACCAGGACCGACTCCCCGGGCCGCACGCCCGCGGCCTCGTGGACGCCGCGCGCCACCAGCCCGCTGCGGACCAGGGCGACCGCCTCCACGGCGCTCGCGCCGTCCGGGATCGGGGAGGCCATCGCGGTGTTCAGGACGGCGAACTCGGCGTAGGCGTCGGCGAAGCACAGTCCCGTGACGCGGTCGCCCACGGCGAAGGCGGTGACCCCCTCGCCGGTGGCGGCCACGCGCCCGGCGACCTCGCCGCCGAACGGCATCGGCTCGCTGCCCTCCCGGACCTTGCGGACGGTGGGCAGGGTCACCCCGATCGCCTCGGTCCGCAGGAGCACCTCACCGGGTCCCGGCTCGGGTACGGCGGCGTCCTCGGCGAAGAGGACTTCCGGGCCGCCGTTGACCTCGTAGCGGATGCGGAGCACGCGGGACCTCCCGTTGTCGATCTTGTACGACGTCCCACGGTAACTTCGCGCGGCAACCCCGCGACGCGGCGCCCTAGACCTCCACCAGGACCTGGTTCAGGGACTTGCGGACCAGGTCCGGGACCTCGCAGTCGTCCGACGGGTAGCCGACCGGGATGACCGCGAAGGCCTTCTCGTTCTCGGGGCGGTTCAGGACGTGGGAGAGGAAGCGCATCGGGCTCGGCGTGTGGATCAGGGCGGCCAGGCCCGCCAGGTGGAGCGCGGACAGGAGCATGCCGACCGCGATGCCGACCGACTCGTCCACGTAGTAGTGCTTGTGCTTCGTACCGTCCTCGCCGAGCCAGTAGCGCTGCTGGAAGACCACGATCAGGGCCGGGGCGTCCGTGAGGTGGGTCTTCACCGCGTCCGTGCCGATCGGGCGCAGGGCCGCGAGCCACTCGTCGCCGAGGCGGCCGTCGTAGGACAGCTGCTCCTCCTGCTCGGCGGCCGCCCGGATCTGCTCCCGTACGGCCGGGTCCTTGACCAGGACGAAGGTCCACGGCTGCTGGTGCGCCCCCGAGGGCGCCGTCGCGGCGCACGCGATGGCGTCCCGGACCACCTGCTCGGGCACCGGGTCGGGGGAGAAGTGCCGTACGGTCCTGCGCTCGTCCATCCGCGCCCGCAACTCGGCGGCGCGCGCGAGGGATTCCTGCGCCGGCATCCGCTCGGGCCGGTAGGGGGCGGAACGGTACGGCTGGCCGTGGATCGGGGTCCACTGCTGGGTATCGGGAGACATGGGGCGAGTCTGCCGAGGCAATGGTCCAGACCGCCATACCCGCGTCGGCCGAATCCGGCCGGTGGTCGATATTTGCTGTCCGCATAGCGGAGCCGGGTGGCGGGGGAGCCCGCTTGGTACGGTCCCGGGATGGGTGACTGGGACGCACGGGCCGTACGGGCGAGGCTGCGGCAGATGGCTTCGGAGGATCCGGGTGCCGCCCGCCACGGGGCCGCGAGCCACCGCTACGAGCTGGCCGCGCCGCTCTCCGAGGCGGAGATCCGAGCCTTCGAGGCGGAGCACCGGTGCAGGCTGCCTGCGGAGTACCGCTCGTTCCTCGCGACCGTGGGTGACGGTCCGGCCGGTCCCGCGTACGGGCTGATGCCGCTGACCACCCCGCACCCGGGGGCCGATGCGGACGGGGCCGCGCAGGGGGAGTGGGAGGACGACCGCCGGCCGGGCCGAATGGCGGCCCCCTGCCCTCTGCTGGAGCCGCGGCCCTTCGACGAGGGCCGGACCTTCGACCCGGACGAGGGACTGACGCTCGGCACGCTCGTACTCGCCGACCACGGCTGCGGGATGTACTCGCGGCTCGTCCTCAACGGACCTCTGGCCGGCCAGGTCTGGCACCTGGACCAGGACTTCGGCAGTTGCGTGCCGGAGAGCCCCGACTTCCGCGCGTGGTACACCGCCTGGCTGGAGGAGGCGCGATGAACGGCGGGCGGGACGTGTTCCTGCGGCACACCGCGCAGCTTTCCGAGGGGGAGCTGCGGCGGGTGCGGGAGTTGCTCGGCGGGGCCTTCGCGGGGGAGTTCGGGGACGAGGACTTCGAGCACGCGCTGGGCGGGATGCACGTGCTGGTGCACGAGGGCGGCGAGCTCGTCGCGCACGGGAGCGTCGTGCAGCGGCGGGTGCTGCATGCCGGGCGGGCGCTGCGCACCGGGTACGTCGAGGCCGTGGCGGTGCGGGGCGACCGGCGGCGGTGCGGGCTCGGCGGGGTGGTGATGGAGGCGGCCGAGGGGGTCGTCGGGCGGGCCTACGTGCTCGGGGCGCTCAGCGCTTCCGCCGACGGGGCCCGGCTGTACGCGGGCCGCGGCTGGCGGGTGTGGGGCGGGGAGATCGGGGTGCTCGGGCCCGGTGGGCCCGAGCGGCTGCCCGAGGAGGAGGGGTCGACGTACGTGTGGACGCCGCCCGGCGGTGGGGTGCTGCTCGATCCCACCACCGGGCCGCTGTGGTTCGACTGGCGCGACGGCGACGTTCTTTAGCTGCCGCTGATGCTCGGTGCGCCCGATTCGATGTGGCCCGTGTAGCGGCGCGACCAGGTGCCGTCGGAGTCGGCCAGGATCGTGAAGTCGTACCAGCCGTTGCTGTAGGCGACCGCGTTGAAGTAGTCCTCGCGGAAGGAGTTCGCCGGGACGGTGTACGTCCACGGGCCGTCCGTGCGGTAGGCGTTCGGGCGGATGGTGAAGGTGACCGGCGAGGCCGAGGTGTTGGTCATCTTGAAGTAGATCGCCGTCTTGCCCGTGCTCGGCTCCACCGCGAAGCGGGACGCGACCTCGATCGACTTGCCGGCCTTGGAGGCGTCGCCGATGAAGCGGCGCAGGAAGCGGTTCGGCCCGTACATCGAGATGTCGTACTTGCCGGAGCCGCTGCCGGAGCCGATGTTGAAGTAGTCCGTGGACGTGGCGCCGACGTCGACCGTGTACTGCCAGGCGGCCGTGTCCCGGTACTGGTGCGGGTGGATCGAGAAGTGCGCCGCCGACTTGGCTTCCGCGCCCGCGTTCGTCATCGAGAACCAGGCCAGGATCTTGCCGGAGGCCCCGAACTCGAAGCGGTCCAGGTTTCCGTTCACCTGGTACGGAAGGGCGCGCGCGGGCCGCGTCCCGGCCTCCTGCGCCGGCTGTGCGTTGTCCTGCGGCGCCGGGTTGGTGAGCGGGCCGCAGGTCGCCTGGCCGATGACCTTGGCCGTGGACGGGAGGCCCGCGGGGACCCCGTAGACCGGGTGCGCGAAGTCGAAGACGCCCGTCAGGTCGCCGGTGACCTTGCGGCGCCAGGCGCTGATGTTGGGGCACAGCGCCTGGGTGCCCAGGGCGGTCGTCCACGTCTCCATGAAGCGCAGTACCGAGGTGTGGTCGAAGACCTCGGAGCTCACCCAGCCGCCGCGGGTCCACGGGGACATCACGATCATCGGGACGCGGAAGCCGAGCCCGATCGGGACGCCGTCGATGTACTCGCCGACGGTGCCGGGCGGGGCGACCGGCGGCGGGACGTGGTCGAAGAAGCCGTCGTTCTCGTCGTAGTTGAGGAAGAGGACGGTGGAGTCGAAGACCTCGGGGTTCGCCGACAGGGCGCGGTAGACCAGGTCCACGAAGTGCGCGCCGTCGCCGGGCGGGGCGTACGGGTGTTCGGAGAAGGCCTCGTTCGCCACGACCCAGGAGACCTGGGGGAGGGTGCCGGCGACCACGTCCGCGCGGATGGCGGCGGCGATGTCGTCGGGGGTGGAGCCGGTGACCTTGGGGACGGAGCCCATGCCGCGGTCCCACAGGGGGTTGCCGGGCTTGGCGTCCGTGAACTTCTTGAAGTAGGCGAGCGCGTTGTCCCCGTAGTTGTCCTGGGCGTTCTGGTAGACCTTCCAGCTCATCCCGGCACGCTGGAGGGCCTCGGCGTACGTCTCCCAGGTCAGCCCGGACTCGTCGCCGCCGTCCTTGCTGCCGGAGTCGACCTTGCCGCTCCACAGGAAGGTGCGGTTGGGGCCGGTCGCGCTCAGGGTGGAGCAGAAGTAGGCGTCGCAGATGGTGTAGTTGTCGGCGAGGCCGTAGTGGAACGGTATGTCGCCGCGGTCGAGGTAGCCCAGGGTGCGGGTGTTGCCGACGCCGGTGACGAAGTTGTCCATGCGGCCCTTGTTCCAGGCCGCGTGCTGCGAGGTCCAGCTGTGCGGGAGGTCGCCGTTGCACTGGGCGAGGGTCTCGCCGTCCACCCCGCCCACCGCAGGGGTGTCGCTGAGCTTCCACGGGTACTGGCGGCCGCCCCAGTTGGGCTGGTTGAACGTGCCCCAGCCGCCCGGGATGTTGCCGGCGGCGCGGTCACTGAAGCCGCGGACACCCTTCAGCTTGCCGAAGTAGTGGTCGAAGCTGCGGTTCTCCTGCATCAGGATCACCACGTGCTTCAC
Source organism: Streptomyces sp. NBC_00503 (assembly GCF_036346895.1). Taxonomy (NCBI): domain Bacteria; kingdom Bacillati; phylum Actinomycetota; class Actinomycetes; order Kitasatosporales; family Streptomycetaceae; genus Streptomyces; species Streptomyces sp. NBC_00503. The sequence continues at coordinate 5,666,534 of NZ_CP107855.1, forward strand.
ATCGGTGATCGTGCCGGACGCGGCGGCAGCGGCCGCCGACGTCGGCGCGATCGCGGGCAGGGCGGCCCCTGCCATCAGCCCGGCGCCGATTCCCACGAATCCTCTGCGGCTGATCGGTGTCACTGGCTACTCGCCTCCAACTCAAGTGCCCCGCTGGCACATTGACGGCAAGCGTGGCGGCACCCGGCTCAAAGGTCTACAGCCGTGCGGTAAGAACTCGGTGAACATCCGGGTGGCTGGAATCAGGCTTTGATGCGTACGAGCATCTTGCCCAGATTGTCCCCGCGGAACATGCCCAGGAAGGCGTCCACCGTGTGATCGAATCCCTGTACAACGGTGGTGTCGGTACCGATCCGGCCACTGCGCAGGTGCGGGACGAGGAGGTCCTCCAGCTCGTCCTGCAGATTGGTGTGATTTCGAACCAATACCCCTTCCAGGCGAAGCGACTTGTGTACGACCTCGAAGAGGTTTCGGGGCGCGGCGGGGGAGCGGTCGCCGTTGTACATCGAGATCCCGCCGGCCCAGGCGATCCGGCCGAACTCGCGCAGCACGTCGATCGCGCCCTCCAGGTGGTCGCCGCCCACGTTGTCCACGTAGACGTCGATGCCGCCGGGTGCCGCCTTCGCGAGCTGCTCGCCGACCGGCCCGTCGTGGTAGTCGAAGGCGGCGTCGAAGCCGAGGGTCCCGGTGAGGTGGCGGACCTTCGCCGCCGAGCCCGCGCTGCCGATGATCCGGCGGGCGCCGAGGAGCCGGGCGATGTGGCCGGTGGCCGTTCCGACCCCGCCGGCCGCGGCCGAGACGAAGAGGTCCTCGCCCTCGCGCAGGGCCGCGGTGCGGGTCAGGGCGGCGTAGGCGGTCAGGCCGGTGCCGCCGAGGATGGAGAGGTACGCCTCCAGCGGGACGCCCTCGTGGCCGCGCAGCTTGCGGGTGCCGCCGGTGCCCAGGGTGACGAGGGCGTGGGTGCGCCAGCCCTCGCGGTGGAAGACCAGGTCGCCCTCGGCGAGTCCGGGGTCGCGGGAGGCCAGGACCCGGCCCACCGAGCGGCCCTCCAGCGGGGTGCCGAGCTCGAAGCCGCCCTCGCCGCCGTCCATCAGCCCGCGGTGGTACGGGTCCACGGAGAGCAGCAGGTTCTCCACCAGGGCGGTACCGGGCCGCGGCTCGGGGACGGGGGTCCGGACGTAGGCGAAGTCCGAGGCGGCGGGGAAGCCGGACGGACGGGCGATCTGGTGGACGGCGTGAGCGGTGTTCGTGGTCATGGCGCCGACGCTAGGAGGGAATCACCGGGCCGGGCAGGGGGTTTGGCTCATGGAAGCCGCACACACATGAATGACGCTCATAGAACGAGGTGAGGGCCGCGTGGCCGAGCTCCTCCCGCAGGAACTGCGGGTCCTGGTCGCCGTCGCCGAGAGCGGCGGCTTCTCCACCGCGGCCGCCTCGCTCGGACTCACCCAGTCGGCCGTCTCGCACTCGGTGCGCGGCAGCGAGGCCAAGCTCGGCGCGGTGCTCTTCGAGCGCGGCCGGACCGGAGCCTCGCCCACCCCGGCGGGCCAGCGGGCCGTCGGCCACGCCCGCCGGATCCTGCGGCTCTACGAGGTCATGGGCGCGGAGGCGCGCGGCGCGGGCCGGGCCGCGCCGGACCGGGACGCCGTGGAGGGCGTGCTGCGGATCGCCGCGTTCCGCAGCGCGGCCCTGCACCTGCTGCCGCCCGTCCTGGGGCGGCTCACCGCCCTGCACCCCGGCATCCGCCCGGAGGTACGGGTGGTCCGCGAGATCGGCGCAGGGGCGGCCGGGGAGGTCGCCGCGGGCCGCGCGGACCTCGGCATCGCCACCCTGGGCGTGGCGCAGGGCCTACCGCCCGGCCTGCTGAGCGGGGTGCTCCTGGAGGAGGCGTACGCCCTGGTGCATCCGGCCGGGCATCCCGACCCGAGGGCGCTGCCGCTGATGGACTGGGACGAGAACTGCGGGTCCTACACGCGTGCCTGGTGGCTGGCGCAGGACTGGATCCCGCGGGCGACGGTCAAGGCGGAGGACGACGCGATGGTGCTGACCATGGTCGGCCGGGGGCTCGGCATGGCGATCATGCCCGAGCTGTCCCTCCGGGAGGCGACCGGAGCCGTCGATGTCACCGGTTTGGGCCCGGAGGGGCCGGTGAGACGCGTGGGGTACGTCACCACGCCGGAATCTGCCGCCACCCTCGCCGTAAGGGCTCTGATCAGGGAACTCCGTGCCGTGAACGGCTGAAATGGAGGCCCTGGAAGCGGCCTTCCGGGCGGTTCGTCGTCTCAGATACTAGGAAGTCCGAGTAATTGCGGGGACATACAGCGGGAGCTGCCCTAGCTTTGTAGAAGCCGAACGTCTCGCCGATCAGGCGAATGGCGGTCGAGAGCGCGCGCCCCATGGCAGGCAACCCCTGTCGCGCACCGCTCCCCGCCTCATCCGGCGCCTTGAAGGAACCCCTCATCCGTGGCCCCGCCACGCCGTGATCTCAAGGAGTCGATCACCATGACGCACACCTCCACCACCACTGCCCGCCGTGTCCGCCGCTCCGCAGCTGCGGACGCCGACCGCAAGAACGCCGCCGCCGCCCTGCAGCGGGCGCTGGACCGGCGCGACAACGGCGGCTCGACCGGCCACTGAGCACACCCCCCGGGCAGGCGCGGCCATGCCCGGCCCCGGACATATCGCGTCCACATAGTGGACGCGATATGTCTGAGGGATGGGACAAGGAGTACGGTTCCACCATGTCGACCAGCATCAATCTCGCAGTGATCCCCGGTGATGGCATCGGCCAGGAAGTCGTGGCTCAGGGCCTCAAGGTCCTTACCGCGGTCCTGCCCCAGGATGTGAAGCTGGAGACCAAGGAATACGACCTCGGCGCCCAGCGCTGGCACCGCACCGGTGAGACCCTCCCGGAAGCGGAGCTCGAAGCCCTCAAGCACCACGACGCGATCCTGCTGGGCGCCATCGGCGACCCCTCGGTCCCGTCCGGGGTCCTCGAGCGCGGTCTGCTGCTGAAGCTCCGCTTCGCCTTCGACCACTTCATCAACCTGCGCCCGTCGAAGCTCTTCCCCAACACGGCCACCCCGCTCGCCGGCCGTCCGGAGATCGACTTCGTCGTGGTCCGCGAGGGCACCGAAGGCCCGTACACCGGCAACGGCGGCAGCCTGCGCACCGGCACCCCGGCCGAGGTGGCCACCGAGGTCAGCATCAACACGGCCTACGGTGTCGAGCGCGTCGTCCGTGACGCGTACGAGCGGGCCAACGACCGGCCGCGCAAGAAGCTGACGCTGGTCCACAAGAACAACGTCCTCGTGTACGCGGGCCACATGTGGAAGAACATCTTCGACAAGGTCGGCCAGGAGTACCCCGAGGTCACCACCGACTACCTGCACGTCGACGCCGCGACGATCTTCTTCGTCACGCAGCCCGAGCGCTTCGACGTCATCGTCACGGACAACCTCTTCGGTGACATCCTCACCGACCTGGCCGCCGCCGTGACCGGCGGAATCGGCCTGGCCGCCTCCGGGAACATCAACCCGACCGGCGCCTTCCCGTCCATGTTCGAGCCCGTCCACGGCTCGGCCCCGGACATCGCCGGCACCGGCAAGGCGGACCCGACCGCGACGATCCTCTCGGTCGCCCTCCTCCTGCGCCACCTGGGCTACGAGGCCCAGGCCGTCCGCATCGAGGACGCGGTCTCCGCCGACCTCGCCGAGCGCGACGGCACCTTCCGCTCCACCGACGCGATCGGCGACGCCCTCGCCGCGCGAGTAGCCGGCTGACCCGGTAGCCCCACCTCAAGGAAGCCGCCGGGTCGCGACCACCGCACCCGGCGGCTTTTCCTGTGCGGCCCCGGGTGCCACCATCTCCCCTGGGCCGCAATCACCCCGTTTCACCGAAGCCTCCTCCCGCGCGATAATCGAACGCGAGGCCGCGGAATACGGGGAAGCTCGGACGTCCTAGTACGCCGTGAGCGCGGTCCGCCATACACAACCGGTGAAGGACAAGCACTCATGACGACGCCCACGATCGAGCTGAAGCCCTCCTCGAACCCCCTGTCCGCCGCGGAGCGCGAAGCGATCCTGGCGAACCCCGGATTCGGCCGCCACTTCACGGACCACATGGTCACGGTCAAGTGGACCGAGGGCCGCGGCTGGCACGACGCCGAGCTGGTCCCGTACGCGCCGCTGTCGATGGACCCGGCGAACATGACCCTGCACTACGCGCAGACCATCTTCGAGGGCCTCAAGGCGTACAAGCAGCCCGACGGCACCGTCGCCACCTTCCGTCCGCGGGCGAACGCCGAGCGCTTCCAGTCCTCCGCCCGCCGCATGGCGATGCCGGAGCTGCCGGCCGACCTGTTCATCGCCGCCTGCGACGCGCTCATCAAGCAGGACCGCGACTGGGTGCCGGACTCCGGCGAGGCCTCCCTGTACCTGCGGCCCTTCATGTTCGCCAGCGAGGTCGGCCTGGGCGTGCGCCCGGCCAACGAGTTCCTGTTCATCGTCATCGCCTCGCCCGCGGGCGCGTACTTCCCCGGCGGGGTCAAGCCCGTCTCCGTCTGGCTCTCCGAGGAGTACGTCCGCGCCGCCAAGGGCGGCACCGGCGCGGCCAAGACCGGCGGCAACTACGCGGCCTCCCTCGTCGCGCAGGCCCAGGCCGCCGCGCACGGCTGCGACCAGGTGGTCTGGCTCGACGCCGTCGAGCACCGCTGGATCGAGGAGATGGGCGGGATGAACCTGTACTTCGTCTACGCGGACGAGGACGGGACCCGGCGCATCGTCACCCCCGAGCTCACCGGCTCGCTCCTTCCGGGCATCACCCGCGACTCCCTCCTCACCATCGCCCGCGACCTGGGCTACACCGCCGAAGAGGGCCGGATCACCACCGAGGACTGGAAGCGCGACAACGAGAACGGCACCCTGACCGAGGTCTTCGCCTGCGGTACCGCCGCCGTTATCACCCCGGTCGGCTCGGTCAAGTCCGAGCGCGCCAACTGGACCCAGGGCAACGGCGAGCCCGGCGAGGTCACCATGAAGCTCCGCAAGGCGCTCCTGGACCTCCAGACCGGCCACGCCGCCGACACCCACGGCTGGATGCACCCGCTCGGCTAGCAGCCGCCCTCCCCGTACGCACGAAGGCCCGTACCCCCTGGATCGAGGGGTACGGGCCTTCGTGCGTACGGGGAGCCCTGCCGGGGATCCCGCGAGGTGTGCTGGGGTGGGACCGGCCGCTACGCGGCCACCGGCTCCTCCGAGGCGGTGGGGGCCCCGGCGGTGACGGGGGCCTTCTCGCCGGCGGTCAGGGCCGCGTAGACCAGGCCGCCGGCCAGGCCGGAGAGGACGAAGGAGCAGTCCACTCCGCCGGTCAGGGCCAGCAGCGGGCCCTCGTAGAACGGGGTGGTCACGGCGAGCAGGCCGACGCCCGCGCCGATGGCCCACGAGAGGGTGGCCTTGAGGTTCCAGCCGTTGCGGTACCAGTAGATCCCGCCCACCGAGCGGCGGTTGAAGACCTGGAGGGCGTCGGCGTCGTACTGCCCGCGGCAGCGGACGTAGCCGGTGAGGGTGATCACGGCCCACGGGGTGCCGATCGCGGTCAGCACCAGCACGAAGGAGGTCATCGCGGACTGGACGTTCCACTCGAAGGAACCGATGAACACGAAGGCGGTGGCGACGGCGGCGGCGATCACGGTGGCCTTGGTGCGGGTGGCCTTGGGGACGATCGCGTCGAGGTCGAGGCCCATGGAGTACAGCATCAGCCCGGCGTTGCCCACCGAGCCGGCCGCGGCGGCGACGAGCAGCGGGACCAGGTACCAGAGCGGCGAGGCGGCCACGAGCGGACCGGCGTAGTCCTCGGCGCCGGCGCGGGCGGCCAGCGCGGTGTAGGTGCCGAAGAGCTGCGGGATCAGCAGGCCGATCAGCAGGCCGAAGCCGGTGGCCCAGAGCACCTTGCGGGAGCTGTGCTTCGCGGGCGAGATGTAGCGGGTGTAGTCGCCGAGCAGGGTGATGAAGGCGACGGGCCCGCTGAGTCCGGCGGCGACGGCGGCGAGCAGCCAGGTCGGCCAGAAGGAGCCCAGCAGGTAGGTGTCCACGGGCGCGGCGGCGGTGAAGTCCGGGGCGTAGGCGTAGATGCCGATGGCCAGCAGGATCACCATGCCGATGGACAGCACCTTGCTCATGCGCAGCAGCAGCCGGTAGCCGAAGACGGCTCCGACGACGGTACACGCGGCGAGCACGCCGTACATCGCGGCCCGGGAGACGCCGGTGTCCGGCAGCCCGGTGAGCCGGGACAGCGCGCCGACCATGACGTCGCCGCCGATCCACAGGGTCAGGGCGGTGTAGCCGAGCGAGAGCAGCAGACCGACCACGGAGCCGACGAGCCGGCCGCGTACGCCGAACTGGGCTCCGCTGGAGGTGGAGAGGTTGGTCGCGGTGCGCAGGGACACGAGGGCCAGCGGCGCGGTGACGGCGATTCCGACGACGGTGCCGGTCACGATGGCGGTGAGCGACGGCCACAGACCCAGTCCGAAGGACGGGGGCAGCCAGCCGAAGACGATCACACCGAGGCAGAGATTGGAGCCGAGGAGGATCGAGATCAGGTCACGGGGACCGCTCGTTCGCTCCTCTTCCGGGATGGTGTCGACTCCGCGCTGTTCGATGGGCATGGGGGGACTCCCTTGGCAGGGCGGGGGGTGGCAAAGCATTGTTTGAGCGACACTCAATGTGACCTAAGGCCTGGTCCCAGGTCAATGCTTCATTGCGGAGAAATGAAGAGTTAGAGTGATGCTCTAACCCATCGACTCAAAGGGTGGTGGATCGGCGTGCGGCTGACCCCTACGGAGCGCGACCGGCTGCTGCTCCGCAGCGCTGCGGAACTGGCCAGGGCCCGACGGGCCCGCGGACTCAAACTCAACGTCCCGGAGGCGACCGCGCTCATCGCGGACACCGTCTGCGAGGCCGCGCGCGACGGCAAGCGGCTGGCGGAGGCCATCGAGGAGGCCCGCTCCGTGCTGGGCCCGGACGACGTCCTGCCCGGCGTCAGCGACGTGGTCACCGAGGTGCACGTGGAGGCCGTCTTCGACGACGGATCCCGCCTCGCCGTGGTCTCCTCCCCGATCCGGGGCGCCCTCGGACTGGGCGAGAACGCCCCCGGCGCGGTCGTGCCCGGCCCCGGCGCCCCCCAGCCGGAGCCCACCGTCCACCTCCACGTGCGCAACACCGCCTCCGTGCCGGTGAGCGTCACCTCCCACTTCCACTTCTTCGAGGCCAACCCGCGCCTCGACTTCGACCGCGCGGCGGCGTACGGCATGCGCCTGTGCGTACCGGCGGGCTCGTCCGTACGGTTCGACCCGCACGGCGAGGGCGACGTCGGCCTCGTCCCCATCGGCGGGGACCGCATCGCCATCGGCTTCGCCGGGCTGGTCGACGGACCGCTGGACGCGCCCGGCGCGAAGGCCGAAGCCCTGCGCCGCGCGGCGGCCTGCGGCTACCTCGGAACCGAGATCACTGAGATCACCGAGATCGCCGACGTCGCCGACGTCGCGGACGTCGCGGACGGAGACCAGGCGTGAGCAAGCAGACCCGGCACAGCGACCACTGCGCCCCCGGCAGCCGGCACATCGACCCGCACGAGTACGCCTCCGTCTTCGGCCCCCGCGCCGGGGACCGGGTCCGGCTCGGCGACTCCGGTCTGACCGTGCGCGTGGAGTCCGATTCCCAGAAGCCCGGGGACGAGTTCCTGGCCGGCTTCGGCAAGACCGCCCGAGACGGCCTGCACCTCAAGGCCGCCGCCGTCCGCGACACCTGCGACGTCGTGATCAGCAACGTCCTGGTCATCGACGCCGTCCTCGGCATCCGCAAGGTCTCCATCGGCATCCGGGAGGGCCGAATCCACGCGATCGGCCGGGCCGGAAACCCCGACACCCTCGACGGGGTGGACGTGGTCGTCGGCACGGGCACGTCGATCGTCTCCGGCGAGGGCATGATCGCCACCGCCGGCGCCGTCGACACCCACGTGCACCTGCTCTCCCCGCGCATCATGGAGGCCTCGCTCGCCGCGGGCGTCACCACGATCATCGGCCAGGAGTTCGGCCCGGTCTGGGGCGTGGGCGTCAACTCCCCGTGGGCGCTCAAGCACGCCTTCAACGCCTTCGACGCCTGGCCCGTCAACATCGGCTTCCTGGCCCGCGGTTCCTCCTCCGACCCGGCCCCGCTGATCGAGGCCCTGGCCGAGGGCGGAGCCTCCGGCTTCAAGGTCCACGAGGACATGGGCGCCCACACCCGCGCCCTGGACACCGCCCTGCGCGTCGCCGAGGAGTACGACGTACAGGTCGCCCTGCACAGCGACGGCCTCAACGAGTGCCTCTCCGTCGAGGACACCCTGCGCGTCCTGGACGGCCGCACCATCCACGCCTTCCACATCGAGGGCTGCGGCGGCGGACACGTCCCCAACGTCCTGAAGATGGCCGGCGTCCCCAACGTCATCGGCTCCTCCACCAACCCGACCCTGCCCTTCGGCCGGGACGCGGTCGCCGAGCACTACGGGATGATCGTCTCGGTCCACGACCTGAAGCCGGACCTGCCCGGCGACGCCGCCATGGCCCGCGACCGGATCCGCGCCGGAACCATGGGCGCCGAAGACGTCCTCCACGACCTGGGCGCCATCGGCATCACCTCCTCCGACGCCCAGGGCATGGGCCGCGCCGGAGAAACCATCCGGCGCACCTTCGCGATGGCCGCCAAGATGAAGGGCGAGCTGGGCCCGCTGGCCGGCGACGGCGAGGGCGACGACAACGCCCGCGTGCTGCGCTACATGGCGAAGCTGACCATCAACCCGGCCATCGCCCACGGCCTGGCCCACGAGATCGGCTCCATCGAGGTCGGCAAGCTCGCCGACATCGTGCTGTGGCGCCCGCAGTTCTTCGGCGCCAAGCCGCAGCTGGTCCTCAAGTCCGGCTTCCCGGCCTACGGGGTCACCGGCGACCCCAACGCCGCCACCGACACCTGTGAACCGCTGGTCCTCGGCCCGCAGTTCGGCTCGTACGGGGCCACCGCCGCCGACATCTCCGTCGCCTTCGTCTCGGCCGCCGCGGCGGCCCTGGGCAGCGACGAGATGCCGACCCGCCGCCGCCGCGTAGCCGTCCGCGGCACCCGCGGCATCGGCCCGGGGGACCTCCTCCTGAACTCCCGGGTGGGCGCGGTCGATGTGGACGCGCGCAGCGGCCTCGTCTCCCTCGACGGGGAACCGCTGCGCTCCGAAGCGGCCGATTCGGTCTCCCTCAACCGCCTGTACTTCTTGTAAGAGTCCAGCCTGTAAGCCGTTAGGACCCCTGCCATGACTGCACAGCCCGCACAGCCCGCGAACGACGGCTTCCGGATGCCCGCCGAGTGGATGCCCCACGAGCGCACCTGGATGGCCTGGCCCAGCCCCAACCCGACCTTCACCAACGAGACCGAGCTCGCCGAGGCCCGCCAGGCCTGGGGAGCCGTCGCCCGCGCGGTGCGCACCTACGAGCCCGTGACCCTCGTCGTGTCCCCCGGCGACGCCGACAGCGCCCGCGCGATCGTCGGAGACGATGTGGAGCTGGTCGAGCGCGAGCTCGACGACGCCTGGATGCGCGACATCGGCCCCACCTTCGTCACCAACGACGCCGGGGAGCTCGCCGCCGTCGACTGGACCTTCAACGGCTGGGGCGCACAGGAGTGGGCCCGCTGGGACCACGACTCGAAGATCGCCCGGCACGTGTCGGAGATCGTCGGGACCCGCACCTACAGCACCGCCCTGGTCAACGAGGGCGGCGCCATCCACGTGGACGGCGAGGGCACCGTCCTGCTCACCGACACCGTGCAGCTGGGCAAGGGCCGCAACGCCGACTGGACCCGCGAGCAGGTCGAGGCCGAGATCCACGCCCACCTGGGCACCACCAAGGCGATCTGGCTCCCGTACGGCCTGGCGGGCGACTACGGCACCTACGGCACCCAGGGCCACGTGGACATCGTCGCGGCCTTCGCCCGCCCCGGCGTGGTCATGGTCCACTCCCAGCCCGACCCGGCCCACCCGGACCACGAGCGCGGCAAGACCATCGCCACCATCCTGCGCGCGTCCACCGACGCCCAGGGGCGGCAGCTGGAGGTCGTGGAGATCCCGGCGCCGACCGTGCTGGAGGAGGACGGGGAGTGGGTCGACTACTCCTACATCAACCACTACCTCTGCAACGGCGGCGTGGTCCTGTGCGCCTTCGACGACCCGCGGGACGAGGAAGCGGCCGAGATCTTCCGCGGCCTCTTCCCCGAGCGGACCGTGACGCTCGTCGACGCACGTACGATTTTCGCCGGGGGTGGCGGTATCCACTGCATCACCCAGCAGCAGCCCAAGGTCTGACCCGTCCCGGCGACGGGACGGCGGACCGGACGGCGGACCCGAACGAGGAGTGGGCCATGGTGGCGGGTGAAGTACGTGCCGCGCGCAAGAACGCGCCGCCGCGCGAAGACGTACTGGTCGCCGCCATGGCCACCATCGCCGAACGCGGTCTGGACGGCCTGACCATGGCCGGCCTGGGCCGCGAGGTCGGCATGAGCAGCGGCCACCTCCTCTACTACTTCCGCACCAAGGACGAGCTCCTGCTCCAGACCCTGGAGTGGAGCGAGGCGGCCCTCGGCGCCGAGCGGCGCGCCCTGCTCTCCCGCCTCGGCCCGGTCCGCGAGCGCCTCCAGGCGTACGTGGACCTGTACGTGCCCCGGGAGGCCCGGGATCCGCACTGGACCCTGTGGCTGGAGGTCTGGAACCGCTCCCAGAACGCCGGACCGGGGGAGCGGGGCCGCCAGGCGGCCATCGAGGGCGCCTGGCACCGCGACCTGGTGGCGCTGCTCGCCGAGGGCATCTCGCGCGGGGAGTTCCGCCCGGTGGACCCGGACCGCTTCGGGGCCCGGCTGCGGGCCCTGCTCGACGGGTTCAGCATCCAGGTCGCCGTCGGCCTGCCGGGGATAGGGCGGGGCGACATCCTGGCCCACGTATCGGAATTCCTCGACGAGACGCTCGTATCGTGAGACGTTCGGCCATTCGCGTGGACGCATGTGCCACACTGCGAACGTGCCTGCTCAGCTCATGATTATGGACAGCAGCGCGCCGGTCCGCAGTGACCGCTGAACCGTGGAAGAACTTCGCGGAAGCGGCCATCGTGCCCCAGACCCGCGCGCAGACCTCTCGCACCCGCGAGAGGTTTTTTCGTTTTCCGGCCCCAACACGCCGGGAGCGGGCAGCGCGCGATGATGGGGGCAGTGGAGCCAGGGCATCCGGAACCACTCATCCGACAGGAGTCAGATCAGCATGACGACGACAGAGGCGACTGAGCCGACTGCCCCGAGCTCGGGCCCCGGCCCCGATGACGGCTTCCACGTCTTCGACACGACCCTGCGCGACGGCGCCCAGCGCGAGGGCATCAACCTCACGGTCGCGGACAAGCTGACGATCGCCCGGCACCTGGACGACTTCGGGGTGGGCTTCATCGAGGGCGGCTGGCCCGGTGCCAACCCGCGGGACACCGAGTTCTTCTCCCGTGCCCGCGCGGAGATCGACTTCAAGCACGCGCAGCTGGTGGCCTTCGGCGCGACCCGCAGGGCGGGCGGCTCGGCCGCCACCGACCCGCAGGTCCGCGCCCTGCTGGAGTCCGGCGCCCCGGTGATCGTGCTGGTGGCCAAGTCCCACGACCGGCACGTCGAGCTGGCCCTGCGCACCACCCTCGACGAGAACCTGGAGATGGTCCGCGACACCGTCTCGCACCTGGTCGCCCAGGGCCGCCGGGTCTTCGTCGACTGCGAGCACTTCTTCGACGGCTACCGGGCCAACGCCGAGTACGCCAAGTCCGTCGTGCGCACCGCGCACGAGGCCGGGGCCGACGTCGTCGTCCTGTGCGACACCAACGGCGGCATGCTGCCCGCGCAGATCACCGCGACCGTCGCCACCGTGCTCGCCGACACCGGCGCCCGCCTGGGCATCCACGCCCAGGACGACACCGGCTGCGCCGTCGCCAACACCCTGGCCGCCGTGGACGCGGGCGCCACCCACGTCCAGTGCACCGCGAACGGCTACGGCGAGCGGGTCGGCAACGCCAACCTCTTCCCGGTGGTCGCCGCGCTGGAGATCAAGTACGGCCGCACCGTCCTCCCGGCCGGCGCGCTGGCGGAGATGACCCGCATCTCGCACGCCATCGCGGAGGTCGTCAACCTCACCCCCTCCACCCACCAGCCCTACGTCGGCGTCTCCGCCTTCGCGCACAAGGCGGGCCTGCACGCCTCGGCGATCAAGGTCGACCCGGACCTGTACCAGCACATCGACCCCGAGCGGGTCGGCAACACCATGCGGATGCTGGTCTCCGACATGGCCGGCCGGGCCTCCATCGAGCTCAAGGGCAAGGAGCTCGGCGTCGACCTCGGCGGGGACCGCGCGCTGATCTCCCGGGTCGTGGAGCGGGTCAAGGAGCGTGAGCTCCAGGGCTACACCTACGAGGCCGCCGACGCCTCCTTCGAGCTGCTGCTGCGCGCCGAGGCGGAGGGCCGGGCGCGCAAGTACTTCCGGATCGAGTCCTGGCGGGCCATCGTCGAGGACCGCCCCGACGGCACGCACGCCAACGAGGCCACGGTGAAGCTGTGGGCCAAGGGCGAGCGGATCGTCGCGACGGCGGAGGGCAACGGACCCGTCAACGCCCTGGACCGGGCGCTGCGGGTCGCCCTCGAACGCTTCTACCCCCAGCTGGCGAAGTTCGAGCTGATCGACTACAAGGTCCGCATCCTGGAGGGCAAGCACGGCACGGAGTCCACGACCCGCGTGCTGGTCACCACGACGGACGGCTCCCGCGAGTGGAACACGGTCGGGGTGGCCCCGAACGTGATCGCAGCCTCCTGGCAGGCCCTGGAAGACGCCTTCACCTACGGCCTCCTGCACGCGGGCGTCGAGCCGGCGGAGTAGTGCCGACCTGCCCCACCGGGACTTCGGACCGGTGGGGCAGGAGGTCGGTGGCCCTTATGTCCTGCTCACACAGGATTACGCCCGTTCCGGTAGCGTCTTGGCTATGAGGACCAGGCTTATTTCCGTACTCTCCGGTCTACTGCTGGCCCTGTCCGCGACCGCGCTGGTGGTCGCCCCGCAGGCGTCGGCGGACACCGGGACCACCACCGTGGCCGAGGCCCTCAAGAAGGGGCCGGTCTACGTCGATCCCCGGGCCGAGGCGCAGCTTTCGCCCGCGCAGGCGGACGCGCTCGCGAAGAAGATCAAGGACGCCGGGAAGCCGGTCTTCGTGGCCGTGCTGCCGGCCGGCGCGGAGTTCCCCGCCGACAGCGTGCTGCGCACGATCCGTACCGAGACCGGGATCACCGGGCTCTACGCGATCCGGCTCGGCGAGGGGTTCAACGCGGGCGCGGACAAGGCCGTCATGCCGAACAACGCCGTCCGCAACCTGGTCGACGCCGTGAAGGCGGGCGGACCGGTCGACGCGAACACCGAGCTCAACAACTTCGTCGACCAGGCCCTGAGCCAGGCCAAGGGCAAGGCCCCGGCCTCCTGGGGCGGCGCGAGCGCCGACGGAGGGTCCCCGGCCGGCGCCCTGATCGGCCTCGGCGCGGTGGCCGCGGTCGGCGGCGGCGGTGCGTACCTGCTGGTCAAGCGCAACCGCAAGAAGAAGGAAGAGATCCGCCGCGAGGCCATCGCCCGGCTCAGTGTGGTCGTGGACGAGGACATCACGGCCTTCGGCGAGGAGCTCGACCGCCTGGACTTCCACCCCGGCGAGCCCGGCGCCGACGACGCGATGCGCGGGGACTACGAGCAGGGCCTGGACTCGTACGAGAAGGCCAAGCAGATCATGGCTTCGGTGCAGTACCCCGAAGAGGTCAAGGGGGTCACCCAGGCGCTGGAGGACGGCCGCTACGCCCTGGCCCGCCTCGACGCGCGCCGGCAGGGCAAGCCGCTGCCCGAGCGCCGCGCCCCCTGCTTCTTCGACCCGCGCCACGGGCCGAGCGCCGAGGACGCCACGTGGGCCCCGGCGGGCGGCGCCGCCCGCACGGTCCCGGTCTGCACGGCGGACGCGGTGCGGCTGCGCGACGGTCAGGACCCGGCGGTCCGTACCGTCGACACCGAGCACGGGCCGCGCCCCTACTACGACGCCGGCCCGGCGTACGGTCCCTGGGCCGGCGGCTACTTCGGCGGCGGCATGCTGCCCGGTCTGCTGATGGGCACGATGCTCGGTTCGATGATGTCCAGTCCGGCCTACGCCTCCGACTTCGGCGGCGGCAACGGATTTGACGGCGGCGGCTTCGGCGGCGGCGACGTCTCCGGGGCCGACTTCAACCCGTCCGACTTCGGCGGCGGGGACTTCGGCGGCGGAGGGGGCTTCGACGGGGGCGGCGGCTTCGGAGGGGGCGACTTCTGAGTCGCCCCGGTTCCGGCCTCGGTGTCCTGAGGGTCAGGCCTTCTTGATGGCCGAGATGTCGAAGGTCAGCTTCACCTTGTCGCTGACCATGACGCCGCCCGTCTCCAGGGCCGCGTTCCAGGTCAGGCCCCAGTCGGAGCGCAGGATCTCGGCGGAGCCCTCGAAGCCGACGCGCTCGTTGCCGTAGACGTCGGTGGCCGAGCCGTTGAACTCCAGGTCGATGGAGAGCGGGCGGGTGACGTCCTTGATCGTCAGCTCGCCGTCGATCCGGTAGGTGTCGCCGCCGGTCTGCGCCGCCGAGGTGGAGCGGAAGGTCATCAGCGGGAAGGTCTCGGCGTCGAAGAAGTCGCCGGAGCGCAGGTGGCCGTCGCGGTCGGCGATGCCGGTGTCCACGGAGGCGATCTTCACGTCGATGACGGCGGTGGAGCGGGCCGGGTCGCTGCCGTCCAGGTGCAGGGTGCCCTCGTGGTCGGAGAAGGTGCCGCGGACGTTGGTGACCATCGCGTGCCGGACGGTGAAGCCGATGCTGGTGTGGGCGGGGTCGATGACGTAGTCGCCGGTGAGCTTCGCGAGGGCCGGGTCCACCTCGAGCGTGGCGGCGGTGGCAGTGGTCTGGGGGCGGCGGGTGAAGAGACCCATGGCTTCCTCCTCGGTAGCGTGCCGTGTCGTTCGACGCGGCCGTATTCGTTGAAGTTTCAACGAGAATGACGCTAGACCCATTCCGTTCAAATTTCAACTAGTGGGACGCGTGTCGGAGGGTTTTGTGGGGTGCCCACAAAGGACCATGGTCCCGACTAGTGGTCCCCGCTCATCGCTCCCGGGTTCTGTCCGGGCCGGACAGCGGAAGACACCCGACACTGTGCGGATTCGACGGAGGGTTTTGAGGGTCCCCCTTCGTAAGGTCGGTACATGACCGTTGTGGACCAGATTCCGAGCGAGCCGACCGACGCCCGTGGGCGAGTGGCCGAGCTGCACGCCCTGCGTGAGCAGGCGCGGCGCGGCCCGAGTGAGCGGGCAACCGAAGCGCAGCATGCCAAGGGCAAGCTGACCGCCCGCGAGCGCATTGCGCTGCTGCTCGACGAAGGTTCCTTCAAGGAGGTCGAACAGCTCCGCCGCCACCGCGCGACGGGGTTCGGCCTGGAGGCCAAGAAGCCCTACACCGACGGTGTGATCACCGGCTGGGGAACGGTCGAGGGCCGGACGGTCTTCGTCTACGCACACGATTTCCGGATCTTCGGCGGCGCTCTGGGCGAGGCCCATGCCACGAAGATCCACAAGATCATGGACATGGCCATCGCGGCCGGTGCCCCGCTGGTCTCCCTGAACGACGGTGCGGGTGCCCGTATCCAGGAGGGCGTCTCCGCGCTCGCCGGCTACGGCGGGATCTTCCAGCGCAACACCAAGGCCTCGGGTGTCATCCCGCAGATCAGCGTGATGCTCGGCCCGTGCGCGGGTGGCGCGGCGTACTCGCCGGCGTTGACGGACTTCGTGTTCATGGTCCGTGAGACCTCGCAGATGTTCATCACCGGCCCGGACGTGGTCCGTGCGGTGACGGGCGAGGAGATCACCCAGAACGGCCTGGGCGGCGCCGACGTGCACGCCGAGACCTCGGGTGTCGCGCACTTCGCGTACGACGACGAGGAGACCTGCATCTCCGAGGTCCGCTACCTCATCACGATGCTCCCCTCCAACAACCGCGAGAACCCCCCGGTCCACGAGACCAACGATCCCGCCGACCGGCGCTCGGACGTCCTGCTGGACCTGGTCCCCGCCGACGGCAACCGCCCCTACGACATGCTCAAGGTCATCGAGGAACTCGTCGACGAAGGCGACGTCCTGGAGATCCACGAGCGCTGGGCCCGCAACATCATCTGCGCCCTGGCCCGCATGGACGGGCAGGTGGTGGGCATCGTCGCCAACCAGCCCGGGCACCTCGCCGGTGTCCTGGACATCCACGCCTCCGAGAAGGCGGCGCGTTTCGTCCAGCTCTGCGACGCGTTCAACATTCCGATCATCACCCTGCTGGACGTGCCCGGTTTCCTGCCGGGTGTCGACCAGGAGCACGGCGGCATCATCCGGCACGGCGCCAAGCTGCTGTACGCGTACTGCAACGCGACGGTGCCGCGGATCTCGCTGATCCTGCGCAAGGCGTACGGCGGTGCGTACATCGTCATGGACTCGCAGTCCATCGGCGCGGACCTCACCTACGCCTGGCCCACCAACGAGATCGCGGTGATGGGTGCCGAGGGCGCCGCGAACGTCATCTTCCGCAAGCAGATCGCGGACGCCGAGGACCCCGAGGCGATGCGCGCGCGGATGGTCAAGGAGTACAAGGCCGAGCTGATGCACCCGTACTACGCGGCCGAGCGCGGCCTCGTCGACGACGTCATCGACCCCGCCGAGACCCGCGAAGTACTCGTCGCCGCCCTCTCGATGCTCCGCAACAAGCACGCCGACCTGCCGTCCCGCAAGCACGGCAACCCGCCGCAGTAAAGGAGACAAGCCACCGATGAGCACCGACACGCTGCTTCGCGTCGAAAAGGGCAACGCCGAGCCCGAGGAACTGGCCGCGATCACCGCGATCCTCCTCGCCCGCGCCGCCGCCACCCCCGAGGACACCACCGCCGCCACCGGCGCTTCCCAGGCCGGCTGGCGCCGCCTGGAGCGCACCCCCGGCTTCCGCGCCCCGCACAGCTGGCAGGGCTAGGCACCGCAGGCAGTAGGCAAAAGGCCCCCCGCACTCGAAGGAGTGCGGGGGGCCTTTCGCGCGTCACGCGTACGACCGGAGAAAGCGGTGGCTACCGCAGGCGGGCCATGAGGGCGTGCTCGACCAGGGTGATGAGCGCGCTCTTGGCGTCCCCGCGGTGGCGGGCGTCGGTGGTGATGATGGGGGCGTCCGGGCCGATCTGCAGGGCCTCGCGGACTTCCTCCGGGGTGTACGGCTGGTGGCCGTCGAAGCCGTTGAGGGCGATGACGAACGGCAGGCCGCTGTTCTCGAAGTAGTCGACGGCGGGGAAGCAGTCGGCGAGACGACGGGTGTCGACGAGCACCACGGCGCCGATCGCGCCGCGCACCAGGTCGTCCCACATGAACCAGAAGCGGTCCTGACCGGGGGTACCGAAGAGGTACAGGATCAGGTCCTGGTCCAGGGTGATGCGGCCGAAGTCCATGGCGACCGTGGTGGTCGTCTTGTCCCCGGTGTGGGTGAGGTCGTCGATACCGGCGGAGGCGCTGGTCATGACGGCCTCGGTGCGCAGCGGGTTGATCTCGGAGACGGCGCCCACGAACGTGGTCTTGCCCACGCCGAAGCCGCCCGCCACCACGATCTTCGCGGAGGTGGTGGAGCGAGGAGCCGCTCCGCCGTTAGAGCTTGCGAAGTCCACTGAGCACCCTTTCGAGCAGTGTCACGTCTGGCTGGCCGCCGGCGGACTCGTCGCCGCCGGGCTGGTGGATGGCGACGAGGCCCGCCTCCGCCAGGTCGGCGACGAGGATCCGGGCGACACCAAGAGGAATGGAGAGAAGTGCCGAGATCTCGGCGACCGACTTGATCTCGATGCAGAGCCGGCAGATGCGCTGGTGCTCGGGCAACTGCCCTTGCAGACGCGCGGGATCGGCCGTGGTGCTGACCAGTGCCTCGATGGCGAGCTGGTAGCGCGGCCTGGTACGACCGCCGGTCATCGCGTACGGACGGACCAGCGGGTTGTGCGCCTGCGGAGCCTGCGGGCGTGAAGCGCGCGGAGGCTGCTGCGAAGGCCGGTAAGGCTGTTGGGGCTGCTGGGGCTGACCGTACTGCGGCTGCTGGTAGGGCTGCCGCTGGTAGGGCTGTCCCGCGGGGTTGTGCTCCGGCGAGGGCCGGTTGCTGGGAGCGGAAGGGAAATTGAAGCGGTTCTGGTCGTGCCCACCCTGCGGCTGCTGCGCGCCGCCATAGGGATGTCCTCCGGGTGTTGTCACGTTTCCTCCTCCGACTCCAAGAACGCAGTACTCCCTGTGGAACCGCGCCACCGCACCCTATGGTGCGATGGCGCGAAACGCACTGCCTGTCTGCTAGTTGAGCAGGCTGCCCTGCAATTCGGCGCGCAGGTCCGGAGTGAGGACACTGCCCGCGCGGTCCACGAGAAGGGCCATCTCGTAGCCCACGAGGCCGATGTCGCACTCGGGGTGCGCGAGCACCGCGAGGGAGGATCCGTCGGACACGGACATGAGGAAGAGGAATCCCCGGTCCATCTCGACCACGGTCTGGTTGACGGCGCCGCCCTCGAAGATGCGGGAGGCCCCGGCGGTCAGCGACGTCAGCCCGGAGGCCACGGCCGCCAGCTGGTCGGCGCGGTCGCGCGGGAATCCGTCCGACATGGCCAGAAGGAGGCCGTCGGCGGACACCACCACCGTGTGGGACACCCCTGGGGTGTTGTCCACGAAGTTGGTGATCAACCAGTTCAGGTTCTGCGCCGCCTGGCTCATCGCGCTCACACTAACGCTCCTGGTCATAGCTGTTACTTGACTGCTCGGATCCCGCGTTGCGGCCTTGCTGGACACCGCGTCGCAGGTTGCTCAACCTGCCACGGATGTCCTCCGGGGCCCGGGAGACCTCGGGGCCTCCCTGCGGGGTCGTCTCCGCAGCGCCCTCGACCAGGTTGGCCTTGGGCACTCGCCGAGGGAGACCGGACGGGGTGACCCCGCCCGCCTTCGGCTCACGGAGCTTGCCGGCCTGCTGCCAGCGCTCGTCGTTGCGCGAGCGCCATGCAGCGTCGCCCTCCGTGTTCTCCGGGGCCCGCTCCGGCTCAGCGGGCTGCGGCTGACGCTGCGGCCGCTGCTCGAAGAGGGATCCGGTGGACTCCGCTTCCTGCTGCGCCGGCTGCCGCTGCTGCTGGCTGCCGCGTCGCGGCAGGCCCGCCCCGGTCACTTGGTGACCGGTGTCCTCAGCGGTGCCCGGACGGTCGAAGCCTACGCGCTCCGGGGCGTGTTCGGGAGCGGCCGGTGATTCCGATTCGGTCCCGTAATCCTGCTGGTAGGAGCCCGAGTACGTGTTCTGCTCGGGCCACTCGGCCTGCGGGGAAAGGGAATCGTATCCGCCGTCGTACGCCGGGAGCTCCTGCTGCTGCTCCTGGTACTGGGCTTCCGGATAGCCGTACTCCTGCTGCGGGTACGCCTCGTATCCCTGCTGGGGCGCCCCGGCGTCGTAGCCGGCGGCGTAGTCCTGCGCGGGCTGCTGCTCGTAGCCCTGGTACGGCTGGTACGCGTGTTCCGGCTGGGGTTCCGCATACGCCTCTGCGGACTCTTCGTACTCGGGCTGCGCCTGCGGATAGCCCACCTGGGCCTCCAGCGCGGCACGGCGCTCCTCGCGGCCCAGGGAGCGGCCGACCGGGTCGGCGCCGTCGAAGCCGTCGGGGCCCGGCTGGTCGGCCCGGTGGACCTCGTAGCGGGAGTCGTCGAACCCGAGCTCGGCCGCGGTGCGCAGCGGTACCGCGTGCTGCGACTGCTGCTGCGGGATCATCGAGGAGACGGTGAAGTCGTCCGAATCCGCTCCGGGCAGCTCGCCGCCGCCACCGTGGGTGATGACGTCGGGGAGCATGACCAGCGAGGTCGTGCCGGCGGCTTCGCCCGAGGGGCGCAGCTGGACGCGGATGCCGTGCCGGTCGGCCAGCCGGCCGACCACGAAGAGACCCATGCGCTGCGAGATCGCGGCGTCCACGGTCGGCGGGTTGGCCAGCTTGTGGTTGATGTCCGCGAAGTCCTCGGCGGTGAGGCCGATGCCCTTGTCGTGGATCTCGACCATCACGCGGCCGTCGGGCAGACGCGTCGCGTTGACCCGGACCTTGGTCTGGGGGGAGGAGAAGGTGGTGGCGTTCTCCAGCAGCTCGGCGAGCAGGTGCACGAGGTCGGTCACGGCCTGGCCGTGGATCTCGGCCTCGGAGACGCCCGAGAGTTCCACGCGCTCGTACTGCTCCACCTCGGAGGCGGCGGCGCGCAGGACGTCGACGAGGGGGACCGGCTGGTCCCAGCGGCGGCCCGGATTCTCACCCGCGAGGATGAGGAGGTTTTCGCCGTTGCGGCGCATACGGGTGGCCAGGTGGTCCAGGCGGAAGAGGTTCTCCAGCTGGTCCGGGTCGCCCTCGTTGTTCTCCAGGTCGGTGATGAGGGTCAGCTGGCCCTCGATCAGCGACTGGTTGCGCATGGAGAGGTTGGTGAAGATCGCGTTGACGTTGCCCCGCAGGAGGGCCTGCTCGGCGGCGAGCCGGACCGCTTCCCGGTGGACCTGGTCGAAGGCGCGGGCGACCTCGCCGATCTCGTCCTGGGAGTCGATCGGGATCGGCACCACGCGGGTGTCGACCTTGCCCGGGTCGGTGCGCGAGAGCTGGTCGACGAGCATCGGCAGGCGCTGCTCGGCGATGTCGAAGGCGGCTCCGCGCAGCCGGCGCATCGCGCGGCCCATCTGGCGGGCCATCATGCCGGCCAGGATGAAGGCGGCGAGCAGGGCCACGACCACGATCGAGCCGGTCCAGATGGCATCGTTGCGGGCCGAGTCCGAGACGGTGCCGGCGTCCGTGACGGCCTTGGCCAGAAGGTCCTTCTCGACCTCGGCGTAGCCCTCGAACTTGGCGGTCGCCGCGGCCTGCCAGGCCTGCGGGGTGGTGCCGCCGGCCGCGAGGGCGGCCGGCTTCGCGCCGCTGGCTATCGCCTCGGTCATACCGGTGAGCGCGGAGCCGTTGACCACGGGCGGGGCGCGGAAGACCGTACCGGCCTGTTCCGCCTCGGTCTTCGCGTTCGCGAGCTTGGTGGCGCCGAGCTGCGACTGCTTGCCCATGACCTCCTTGAGGCGGGTGGTGTCCGCCTCGGTGCCGGCGGCCACGTACTCGCTGATGGCGATCTCTTCGAGGTACGCGTACGAGGAGAAGGCGACCAGCTGGGCCTTGCGGACGTCCTCGTTCTCGTTCGGCCGGACCAGCAGGTGGGTGCCGACGGAGCGCTGCAGCGAGTTCGCGGCCTTCGACAGCTCGATCGCGTAGACCATGCGGCCGTAGGAGGTCACGTTGCCGGTGCCCAGGCCCAGCTCGTTGGAGAACTGCATGAGGTAGTGCTGGACCAGCACGTAGCCCTCTTCGGTCGGGATGGGGCCCGCCGACTTGGGGAGGTCCTTCTTCGCCGTCTCCAGCTGCGCCACGTAGGCCGACTTGCGGACCAGCTCCAGCTTGGGCTCCTCCTGGCGGAAGAGCTCCAGACGGCGTTCCATGCCCTGGCCCTTGGGCATGTCCTTCACGGCCTGGGCGAACTTGGCCTTGGCCGAGTCGGTGGCCGCGTACGCCTTCATGACCGGGTCGGATTCGCGCTGGTTGCGCAGCAGCGGCTCGGCCGTGAGGTCGCGCTCGTTGAGGAGGGCCTGGCCGTATTCGGCCGCGGCCTGGACGATGCGGGCCGTCTTCTCGGCGTCCTTGGCCTCGTTCCAGGTGTCGATCGAGCCCTTCACCTGGAAGCCGCCCATGACCAGTCCCACGAGGACGGGAACGAGCAGGATGGCGTTCAGGCGGGTCGGCACGCGCCAGTTGCGGGGCGAGAACCTGCTGGTGCTGCCGCTGCTCGCGGGAGCCTCCAGGGGTACGCCGATGGACGACGTGGCCGCGCGTGGCGGCGGGGTGAAGTTGCCGCGCGCGGGTTCATCCGCGGGGCTTGAGTTGCTTCGCCTCACTCGACCAACAACCTCTCGGCGGTGCTACTAGCTAGTTCGTTGAATTCCAGCATGGTTAACGGCCGTGTTCCAAACAGTTGAAATCGGCCATTCATAGAGCCTTATGCCCCACATAAATCGGACATAAAGAGCGTCCTGCGGCAAAAACGGGGCCCGTTGTGAGCGCAGCGAGACCGGACGAACGCACCGTGTCGCCAACTACCGGTAATTCTCTGTCGAAACGTTATGAACGAAGGGGGCGGGCCGTGTCCCATGACACAGCCCGCCCCCCAAAAACAGCCGACGGAACACTTCTTGCGCGTGACCCCTACTTGAGCCGCGCCATCAGGGCGTGCTCGACGAGCGTGATGAGCGCGCTCTTGGCGTCCGCACGGTGGCGGGCGTCGGTGGTGATGATGGGGGCGTCCGGGCCGATCTGCAGGGCCTCGCGGACTTCCTCCGGGGTGTACGGCTGATATCCCTCGAAGCCGTTGAGGGCCACGACGAACGGCAGGCCGCTGTTCTCGAAGTAGTCGACGGCCGGGAAGCAGTCGGCCAGGCGCCGCGTGTCGACCAGGACGATCGCCCCGATCGCGCCGCGCACCAGGTCGTCCCACATGAACCAGAAGCGGTCCTGACCGGGAGTACCGAAGAGGTACAGGATCAGGTCCTGGTCCAGGGTGATGCGGCCGAAGTCCATGGCGACCGTGGTGGTCGTCTTGTCCCCGGTGTGGGTGAGGTCGTCGATGCCCGCGCTCGCGGACGTCATCACAGCCTCGGTGCGCAGCGGGTTGATCTCGGAGACGGCGCCCACGAACGTGGTCTTGCCCACGCCGAAGCCACCCGCCACCACGATCTTCGCGGAGGTGGTGGAGCGAGGAGCCGCTCCGCCGTTAGAGCTTGCGAAGTCCACTGAGAACCCTCTCGAGCAGCGTTACATCCGGCGTGCCGCCGGCCTCTCCATTGCCCGGCTGGTGGATGGCCACCATGCCGGCCTCCGCCAGGTCGGCGACGAGGATCCTGGCCACGCCGAGCGGCATGTTCAGCAGTGCGGAGACCTCCGCGACCGACTTGACCTCACGGCAGAGGGTGCAGATGCGCTGGTGTTCCGGGAGCAGCCCGGACAGGTGCATCGGATCGGCCGTGGTGCTGACCAGTGCCTCGATGGCGAGCTGGTAGCGCGGTCGGGTCCGGCCGCCGGTCATCGCGTACGGACGAACCAGCGGCTGGTCGCCGTCCGAGTACGACGAGTCTCCGTACGCATCGGGGTAGGCGGGGGGCGGGGTCATTGATCCTCCGGGCTGGACAGCATTGGTCAGCGTGCCGTCTGACGGGGCGGCCGGTGGGGGGACGGTATGACGGCCTGGTGGTGGTACTGGGTTCCGGGGCTCGGGCCCCGGTCTCCCGGCCGGAAGTACCGTCCGGCCGGGAGAGTGGCAGTCAGGTGAGCAGGCTTCCCTGCAGCTCCGCGCGCAGGTCCGGGGTGAGGACGCTGCCGGCGCGGTCCACGAGGAGGGCCATCTCGTAGCCCACGAGGCCGATGTCGCACTCGGGGTGCGCCAGTACGGCCAGCGAGGAGCCGTCGGAGACCGACATGAGGAAGAGGAACCCCCGGTCCATCTCGACCACGGTCTGGTTGACGGCGCCGCCCTCGAAGATGCGGGAAGCACCTGCGGTCAGGGAGGTCAGCCCGGAGGCCACCGCGGCGAGCTGGTCGGCCCGGTCGCGGGGGAAGCCTTCGGACATCGCCAGAAGGAGGCCGTCGGCGGAGACCACCACGGTGTGGGACACCCCAGGGGTGTTGTCCACGAAGTTGGTGATCAACCAGTTCAGGTTCTGTGCCGCCTGGCTCATCGAACTCAACTATCGCTCCTGCTGGTAAGTGGGGTCGATCTGGTAACTGCCGGTGGCCGGGCCGCTGGTGCCGGCCTGACGTCCCTGCTGGATACCGCGTCGGAGGTTGGTCAGACGGCCGCGGACGTCGTCCGGCGAACGCGAGACCTGAGGACCGGCCTGCGCCTCGGCCTGCTGCTGCGCGGTGCCGGCCACGAGGTTCGCCCGCGGGACCCGGCGGGGCAGCCCCGAAGTGGTGATGCCGCCCGCCGCGGGCTGGCGCACGCGCTCCGCCTGGCGCATCAGTTCGTCGTTCGGCGAGGAACGCCAGCTGACGGTCGGCACGGCACCGGTCTGGGCCGGCTCGGCCGGAGCCTGCTCCTGGGCGCGCTGCGGCAGCTGGTGCTGCAGCGGGCGCTGCGGGGCGGCCGGCAGCGGAGCAGGGGCCGCCGGGGCGGGCTGCTGCGACTGCTGCGACTGCTGGGGTACGGCCGGTCCCTGCGCGGGGGGCTGGGCGCCCTCCTGGCGGAACCAGTTCGACTCCATCGAGTCGAAGATCGGGCTGCGGCCTCCGCCGCTCGGACCGGCCGGGGGCAGAGCCTCCGGACGCGGCGCCTGCGGCAGCTGCGGAGCCTCGGCGCGCGGGGTCGGTACGGGGGAGTGGCCGCCCTGGGGCTGCGGGGCCTGGCCGGGCTGCGGGTAGCCGCCGACACCGGGGCCGCCGGGCCGCTGGGCCTGGAACTCCGGGCGCTGGAACTGGCCCGTGGCGGCCGGGTCCGCGAACTCCGGACGGGGGAACTGGCCCGTCGCGGAGGGGTCGGCGAAGTCCGGGCGCGGGAACTGGCCCGTCGCGCTGTGGTCGGCGTAGCCGCCGGCCGCGGGAGCCGCGCCGTTGTAGCCGCCGTGGTCGAGGTTGCCGCCGTTGACATTGCCGCCGGCCTGCGGGGCCGGGGCGTTGAAGTCGGGACGGGCGAACTCGGAGGTGGAACCGGGGCCCGACAGCTCGTCGTGGCCGCGCGGCACGTCCTGCCCGCGCTGCCCGGCACCCCAACTGGTGGTCTGCGGCATCCCGGTGGGAGCACCGACCGAACCCGGGAGCTCCGCACGGGGCGCGCCACCGCGCGGCGGCAGCTGCGGCCGCGGGCCGCGCTGGGCCGGGGCGTCGGGGACCGGAGCCCCGGGCCCACCGGCCTGCGGCTGGCCCTGGCCCTGCTGGCCCTGCTGCGGAGACTGAGGAGGCTGCGGACGCTCGAAGCCGTTGCCCTGCGGGAAGGCGCCGGGTCCGGAGGCGGTGGGGGCGCCGGCCGGACGGGCCTGCGGACCGCCGAAGCCACCGCCACCGAAGCCGCCCGCGGGAGCGCCGCCGGGACCGGAGACCGGACCGCGGCCCGGCATCGGAGCACCCGAGCCGAAGGCGCTCTGGGTCTGCCCGCCGGGCGCACCCTGCTGCTGGGGACGGCCCGCGAGGGGACCCTGCGGACCGCCCTGCTGGCCGGGACCCTGGGGACGCTGGCCGGCGGGGGCGCCGTCGCGGCCGGGAAGGGCCGCGCGCTGGCTGCCGGCGCCGACCTGGCCGCGCTGGGGACCGCCGCCCACGGGGGGACGGGCACCCTGGGCGGACAGGGAGGCCGGCGCCTGCGCGCCGGGACCGACCTGACCGGGGGCTCCGGAGCCACCGGGGTTGCCGGGGAGACCCTGGCCGCCCTGGCCGGGCATCGGAGCCGGCTTCTTGCCGCCCTGGGCGACGTCCACCGGAAGCATGACGAGGGCCGTCGTACCGCCCGAGTCGGAGGGGCGCAGCTGGATGCGGATGCCGTGTCGCAGGGACAGGCGGCCGACCACGAAGAGGCCCATGCGGCGGGAGACGGAGACGTCCACGGTCGGCGGCGACGCGAGTCGCTCGTTGATCGCGGCGAGGTCCTCGGGGGAGAGGCCGATGCCGGTGTCGTGGATCTCCACGAGGACGCGGCCGTCGGGCAGCGCGTGACCGGTGACCTTGACCTTGGTCTGCGGGGAGGAGAACGAGGTGGCGTTCTCCAGCAGCTCTGCGAGGAGGTGCACGAGGTCGTTGACCACGCGGCCGGCGACCTCGGTGCCGGGCACCGAGGCGAGTTCGATGCGCTCGTACTGCTCCACCTCGGACGCGGCGGCGCGGAGCACGTCGACGAGCGGGACGGGGCGGGTCCACCGGCGGCCCGGCTCCTCGCCCGCGAGGACGAGGAGGTTTTCGCCGTTACGGCGCATGCGGGTCGCGAGGTGGTCGAGCTTGAAGAGCGAGGAGAGCTGGTCCGGGTCGGCCTCGCGGGACTCCAGCTCGGAGATGAGCGAGAGCTGACGCTGGATGAGGCCCTGCGAACGGCGCGAGAGGTTGGTGAACATCGCGTTGACGTTGCCTCGCAGGAGGGCCTGCTCGGCGGCGAGGCGGACGGCCTCGCGGTGCACGTCGTCGAATGCCGCGGCCACCTGGCCGATCTCGTCGCGGGTGTGCAGACCGACCGATTCCACGGTCGTGTCCACGTCCTGCGGGTCGGACTCGGACAGCTGCTTGACGAGCTCGGGCAGCCGGTCCTGGGCGACGCGGGTCGCGGTGTCCTGGAGGCGGCGCAGCGAGCGGATCATCGAGCGGGCCATGACGAAGGCGCCGACGAGGGAGACACCGAGGACCAGGAAGATCAGCGCACCGTTGATGATGGCGTCGCGCTGGGCGGTGTTCTTGAGCTCGCGGGCCTTCTGCTCCATGTCTTCGAGCAGGGTGAGCTCGATGGACTTCATGGCCGTGATCTTGTTGTCGTCGGCGTCGTACCAGTCCAGCCAGGAGCGGTTCTTCTCCTTGGCGAACTGGTCCTTGTTGCCGAGCACGCGACGGGCGTAGTGGTCGGCGGTGCCGATCTCCGTGTTGCCGTCGCCGAGGGCCGCGAGGAGCTCCTCGGGCTTGCCCTGGTAGACGAGCTCGAAGGTGGTCTTCGCCTGCTCCTCGCCGCGCTGGGCGGCGAGGGCGTACAGCCGGTCGTTCTCGGGCAGGTTGCCGCTCTGCGAGAGGTCCGCGGGGAGGGCCGCCGCGATGATCGCGCGCTGGATCGAGGCGTACTCCTTGGCGGAGGAGAACGCCGCCAGGGCGCGGGTGCGCTTGATCATCTCGGGGTTCGAGGTGGCCTGCGCCATGTCCTGGGAGAGCGAGAGCAGCGAGACGATCAGCGCGTTGTACTCGGTGACCGTCTGCTGGGCGCCGTTCTGGTACGCCTTGGAGCGGATGTCCTCGATCTTGGTGAGACCGCGGCCGATCTGCAGGACGTTGTTGCGGATGGACTTGAGGGTCTCGTCCTTGTCGCCCGCGTTGTCGACCTTGTCGGTCGCGGCGGCGAAGGCCTTGGCCGCGGCGTCGGTCTGGTCGCGGGCGCCCTTGACGAGGCTGTTGGCCTTGCCCGACTTGTCCACGGAGAGCGGACCGGCGGACTGGTCGCGCTCCGTCTGGAGCATGGCGGCCAGGTTGGTGGCCTGACGGGTCATCGTCGTCAGCAGCTGCATGTGCTCCAGCTGGGCGATGTCGGTGAGCGAGTCGTTGATGCGGAAGCCACCGAGCGTGGTGGCCGCGACGACCGGCAGGGTCAGCAGCGACACCAGTCGCGTGCTGATGCGCCAGTTCTGCATGGCGAGACGGGAACCGGACCCACTGGGGGCCTTGGGTATCGCCGTGTCGCGCTCGGCCGACTCGTCGTTGCCCCTGGGCGTGCCCTTGGGCTTGGCGCGTCCCTTCGCCTTCACCGCGGTGGAGGCGTCGGAGCTCGCGCCCTCGACAGCCGGCCCGCGGTTCTGGGCGTGCTGGGGCGAGGAGCCACGGTCGGACCCGGTGCGCGGCTCCTGCTCTGCCGCAGCATCCCCTCGGCCCTGGCGGGCCTGGGGAGACCCCTTGCCATCCCTCTTGAATCGTCCCTGCACTAGCGTCGCAACCTCTGGACCAGGCGTCCCGCCGGGCGACCGGTGGGACGGTGTCGAGTCGTGGGGCAATGCGCCCCATGGTGGTCGTCGGTGACCGGCGCGTCTCCCTCTCCGTTGCCGCCGCGCTCGGCGCTGTCTCGCGCCACCTGCGCGCCGGCTGATTCCCGCGGCGGTCCCGCGAATTCCAGCACAGAGGCGGATCTCCAACAAGGTGCGAGTGTCCGCCCGGAGAGTCGGTCACGGCTTGTGACCCATGCGCTACCCGGGGTGGAGGCGAATTCATCTGGAATCGGACTTACACCATCCAAACCCCTTGCCTGGCAAGCTGTCCCAGTCGCGATGATCAGGAGCGGAATGGCGCATTCAGTAGCGCAATGTCCGTTTTTTCAGGTGAAATTGACCGTCCGTTATGACCGTAATGACTGGTCACGGGTGAGCAAACTCACATAGCCGTGGCCATTACTTCCCGGTTCGACGGGGGATTCAGATGTTTAGCCTTGACCTTTACAGGGTTGGCGCGTCCGACGAGCGGCACCCCGAAGACGGCAGGCGGCATCCGCCGCCGCCGTCCCCATCCGACCAGCGAGCCGAGGGCCCCAGACTCCGATGAAGACGACGATGCTGTTCCGCAACATAGCCAACCCGCGCCGCACCACCCTCGCCCACCTCAAGGACGCCGAGGAGCTGCAGGCCGTAGTGGCCCCGGAGCACACCGTCGAGCTGCCGGGCCAGACCGCCAACCCGCGCCGCACGATCCTCATGGACGCGCCGGTCGCCACCGCCGCCCAGTAGGACCATGGAGAAAGCCGCGCGAAGCGTCGGCCCCCACCGCGTTAGCCTGGAGCCCGCAGACTCCAGCCAGCGGAAATACAGAGGGGCAGACGCAACACGTGCGCATCGCCAGGTTCTCGATCGACGGCAATGTCGCGTTCGGCGCGGTCGAGGGCAGTACTGCCCTCGGCGCCGAAGGTGAGCTCGTCCTCGACATCATCAAGGGCATCCCGTTCGCGGACTTCGAGCTCTCCGGCACGAAGGTCCCGCTGAGCAAGGTCCGGCTGCTGCCGCCCGTGCTCCCGAACAAGATCGTGGCCGTCGGCCGCAACTACGCGGAGCACGCGGCGGAGCTCGGGAACGCCATCTTCGACAGTGAAGGCCGTCCGGACGCCCCCATCACCTTCTTCAAGCCGTCCACCTCGGTGGTCGGCTCGGGCGACCCGATCACGTACCCCTCCTTCTCCCAGGACCTCCACCACGAGGCGGAGCTCGCCGTGGTCATCGGCCGCATGTGCCGCGAGGTCCCGCGCGAGCGCGTCAAGGACGTGATCCTCGGCTACACCTGCGCCAACGACGTCACCGCGCGCGACGTCCAGCAGCGCGAGAAGCAGTGGGCCCGCGCCAAGGGATTCGACAGCGCCTGCCCCCTCGGCCCCTGGATCGAGACCGAACTCGACCCGAGCGACCTGACCATCCAGTGCACCGTCAACGGCGAACAGCGCCAGCTCGGCCGCACCAGCGACATGGTCCGCTCCATCGAAGACCTGATCGTCCACATCACCGAGGCCATGACGCTGCTCCCCGGAGACGTCATCCTCACGGGGACCCCGGCCGGAGTCGGCCCCCTCAACGTCGGCGACGAGGTCGCCGTCACCATCGAAGGCATCGGCACTCTCACCAACAAGGTGATCAAGCGTGGCTAACGCGACCCCCCGCGTACGTTTCTGTCCCTCCCCGACCGGCAACCCCCACGTGGGCCTGGTCCGTACCGCCCTCTTCAACTGGGCGTTCGCCCGCCACCACGGCGGTACGTTCGTCTTCCGCATCGAGGACACCGACGCGGCCCGCGACTCCGAGGAGTCGTACGGACAGCTGCTCGACTCGCTGCGCTGGCTCGGCTTCACCTGGGACGAGGGTCCCGAGGTGGGCGGCCCGCACGCCCCGTACCGCCAGTCCGAGCGCATGGACATCTACAAGGACGTTGCGCAGAAGCTCCAGGACGGCGGCTACGCCTACCGGTGCTACTGCACCACCGAGGAGCTCGACGCCCGCCGCGACGCCGCCCGCGCCGCCGGCAAGCCCTCCGGGTACGACGGCCACTGCCGTGACCTCTCGGACGCGCAGAAGGCCGCGTACGAGGCCGAGGGCCGCACCTCGATCGTCCGCTTCCGGATGCCCGACGCCCCGATCACCTTCACCGACCTGGTGCGCGGCGAGCTGACCTTCACCCCGGAGAACGTGCCGGACTTCGGCATCGTCCGGGCCAACGGCGCCCCGCTGTACACGCTCGTCAACCCGGTCGACGACGCGCTCATGGAGATCACCCACGTCCTGCGCGGCGAGGACCTGCTGTCCTCCACCCCGCGCCAGATCGCGCTCTACGGGGCCCTGATCGAGCTCGGCGTCGCCAAGGCCGTCCCGGCCTTCGGCCACCTGCCGTACGTGATGGGCGAGGGCAACAAGAAGCTCTCCAAGCGCGACCCCGAGGCCTCGCTCAACCTGTACCGCGAGCGCGGCTTCCTCCCCGAGGGCCTGCTGAACTACCTCTCGCTCCTCGGCTGGTCCTTCTCCAAGGACCAGGACATCTTCTCGATCGAGGAGATGGTCGCGAAGTTCGACATCCCGGACGTCAACGCGAACCCGGCGCGCTTCGACCTGAAGAAGGCCGAGTCGATCAACGGCGACCACATCCGGATGCTGGACCCGAAGGCCTTCGCGGACGCCTGCGCCCCGTGGCTGCAGGCCCCGCACGCCAACTGGGCGCCCGAGGACTTCGACACGGCCGCCTGGGAGCGCATCGCGCCCTACGCCCAGACCCGCGTCACGGTCCTCTCGGACATCACCGCGAACGTGGACTTCCTGTTCCTCAAGGAGCCCGTCGAGGACCAGGCCTCGTGGGACAAGGCGATGAAGGGCGAGCCGGCGGCCCTGCTGACCACCGCCCGTGAGAACCTCGCCGCGGCCGACTGGTCCGACCCGGAGTCCCTCAAGCAGGCCGTCCTCACCGCCGGCGAGGCCCACGGCCTCAAGCTCGGCAAGGCCCAGGCCCCGGTCCGCGTCGCCGTCACCGGCCGCACGGTCGGCCTGCCGCTCTTCGAGTCCCTCGAGATCCTGGGCAAGGACCGCTCCCTGTCCCGCATCGACGCGACCCTGGCGAAGCTGGCCGCGTAGCCGTACGAGCAATCCCCCGGGGGCGGTAGCCGCAAAGGCTGCCGCCCCCGGGGCGTTGCGGCGTAGGGTCGGCCGTATGCCGATTCGCGCCGTGCTGTGGGACATCGACGACACCCTGTTCGACTACACCGGAGCCGACCGGGCCGGGCTGGCCGCGCACCTGGCCGCCGAGGGGGTCGCCGAGCGGTACGGGGCCCCGCGCGAGGCGCTCGCCCTGTGGCGGCGGATCACCGACCGGCACTGGGAGCGCTTCGCCGCCGGTGAGGGAAGCTTCCAGGGGCAGCGCCGCGACCGGGTGCGGGAGTTCCTCGGGGAGCCCGGGATGAGCGACGCCGTCGCCGACGACTGGTTCGGGCGGTACGTGGGGCACTACCAGGCCGCCTGGGAGCTGTTCCCCGACGTGGTGCCCGCACTGGACGCCCTCGCGCAGGGCTACCGGCACGGGGTGCTCTCGAACTCCTCGGTGGTCAACCAGGACCCCAAGCTGCGCCACCTCGGCCTGCGCGACCGCTTCGAGGTCCTCGTGTGCGCCGTGGAGCTGGGCGTCAGCAAGCCGGAGGCCGGGGCCTTCCTCGCGGCGTGCGAGGAGCTCGCGCTGGAGCCGCACGAGGTGGTCTACGTGGGGGACCAGCCGGAGATCGACGCGCGCGGCGCCCGTGACGCCGGGCTGACCGCCGTATGGCTCGACCGCGACGGCCTCCGAGGGCCGGGACCCGAGGGCGTGCACCGGATCGCCGGACTCGAACGGCTCCCCGAGCTGCTGGCCTTGGATACCCGTTTTGGAGCACGGTCAGGCATCCGGTAATGTTCTTTCTGCGCCGCCCGAGCGGGCCGAAAGGCCGGACCGGAGGCGCTAACCGAACGAAAGTACCTCAGGGGCTTGCGTTTTGGTGGGCTATAGTGTAATTGGCAACACGAGAGTTTCTGGTTCTCTTATTCTAGGTTCGAGTCCTGGTAGCCCAGCGCAGTTCAGCAGTAACGCAGTGCTTGCCCCCGTTGTGTAGCGGCCTAGCACGCCGCCCTCTCAAGGCGGTAGCGCCGGTTCGAATCCGGTCGGGGGTACAGATCCTTCCCGTGAGATTTCTTGGGTCGCACCCGGATGTTTTGATGCAGGATCGCTAGGGCCCCCGTTGTGTAGCGGCCTAGCACGCCGCCCTCTCAAGGCGGTAGCGCCGGTTCGAATCCGGTCGGGGGTACGGTGTCTAGCTGGTCTAGACCATTGGGCTATAGTGTAATTGGCAACACGAGAGTTTCTGGTTCTCTTATTCTAGGTTCGAGTCCTGGTAGCCCAGCGCAGTACCGCAGTAACAGCTAGCCCCCGTTGTGTAGCGGCCTAGCACGCCGCCCTCTCAAGGCGGTAGCGCCGGTTCGAATCCGGTCGGGGGTACGCATCGAAGAGGCCCTCCGCGTCCATCGCGGAGGGCCTCTTCGCGTTCCCGGACGCAGCCCGTCCCCGGACGCAACCAGGGCACAAGTACGGGCCCGGAGGCGCGCGTTCGGACGTGTGCGGCGTCGTACGCGCCCCCGGGCCCGGGGGTGGATGTGGGAGACGGGACGGGTCAGCTGGAGCGCCGCAGGGCCTCCGTGAGGCGTGCGGCCGCGTCGATGACGGCCTGGGCGTGCATGCGCCCCGGGTGCCGGGTCAGCCGCTCGATCGGCCCGGAGACCGATACGGAGGCCACCACGCGGTTGGAGGGGCCGCGCACCGGCGCCGAGACGGAGGCCACACCGGGCTCCCGCTCGCCGATCGACTGCGCCCAGCCGCGACGCCGTACGCCCGAGAGCGCCGTCGCCGTGAAGCGCGCGCCCTGCAGGCCGCGGTGGAGCCGCTCGGGCTCCTCCCAGGCCATCAGGATCTGCGCGGCCGAGCCCGCCTTCATCGGCAGTGTCGAGCCCACCGGGACGGTGTCCCGCAGGCCGGACAGCCGCTCGGCGGCCGCCACACAGATACGCATGTCGCCCTGACGCCGGTAGAGCTGCGCGCTCTCTCCCGTGACGTCCCGGAGGTGGGTGAGCACCGGTCCGGCCGTGGCCAGCAGGCGGTCCTCGCCGGCCGCGGCGGCGAGCTCCGCCAGCCGCGGTCCGAGGATGAACCGGCCCTGCATGTCCCTCGCCACCATCCGGTGGTGTTCCAGTGCCACGGCAAGGCGATGTGCCGTGGGTCGTGCGAGCCCTGTCGCCGCGACCAGCCCGGCGAGGGTGGCCGGACCGGACTCCAGTGCGCTCAATACCAGAGCTGCCTTGTCGAGAACGCCGACGCCGCTAGAGTTGTCCATGAAACGATATTCGCGTCTCACACTGTGAAACGCAAGTTCAATTTTTCCAAGAACCAGCGAGTCTGTATGTGCGGGTCCACGAACCACTGGGTCCGAGCCGTCGTCCGGGACGTGGGGTACGGGCGATCAGGCGCACAAGATCTCTATCAAGCGCCGGCACAACCGGCCGGCCGGAGGGAAAGCGATGGGTAGGACACTCGCGGAGAAGGTCTGGGACGACCATGTCGTCAGGCGCGCCGAAGGTGAGCCCGATCTCCTCTTCATCGATCTGCACCTGCTGCACGAGGTGACCAGCCCGCAGGCCTTCGAGGGGCTGCGCCAGGCAGGCCGCAAGGTCCGACGCCTCGACCTCACCATCGCGACCGAGGACCACAACACCCCCACGATCGACATCGACAAGCCGATCGCGGACCCGGTCTCCCGGGCCCAGCTGGAGACGCTGCGCAAGAACTGCGCCGAGTTCGGCGTACGCCTGCACTCGCTGGGCGATGTCGAGCAGGGTGTCGTCCACGTCGTGGGCCCGCAGCTGGGCCTGACCCAGCCGGGCACCACCGTGGTCTGCGGCGACTCGCACACCTCCACGCACGGCGCCTTCGGCGCGCTGGCCTTCGGCATCGGCACCAGCCAGGTCGAGCACGTCCTGGCGACGCAGACGCTGCCGCTGGCCCGCCCCAAGACGATGGCGATCACCGTCACCGGCGCGCTGGCCGACGGCGTCACCGCCAAGGACCTGATCCTGGCGATCATCGCCAAGATCGGCACCGGCGGCGGCCAGGGCTACGTCCTGGAGTACCGCGGCGAGGCCATCGAGAACCTGTCGATGGAAGCCCGCATGACCATCTGCAACATGTCGATCGAGGCCGGCGCCCGCGCGGGCATGATCGCCCCCGACCAGACCACCTTCGACTACCTGGAGGGCCGCGACCACGCCCCGAAGGGCGAGGACTGGGACGCGGCGGTCGCGTACTGGAAGACCCTGCACACCGACGGGGACGCGGTCTTCGACGCCGAGGTCGTCATCGACGGCACCACGCTCTCGCCGTTCGTGACCTGGGGCACCAACCCGGGCCAGGGCGCGCCCCTGTCGGCCAACGTCCCCGACCCGGCTTCGTACGAGGACGCTTCGGAGCGCCACGCCGCCGAAAAGGCCCTGGAGTACATGGGGTTGACCGCCGGACAGCCGCTGCGCGACATCAAGGTCGACACCGTCTTCGTAGGTTCCTGCACCAACGGCCGCATCGAGGACCTGCGCGCCGTCGCGGGCATCATCGAGGGCCGCAAAGTCGCCGACGGCGTACGGATGCTGGTCGTCCCCGGCTCGGTCCGCGTCGCCCTCCAGGCCGTGGCCGAGGGTCTGGACAAGGTCTTCAAGGAGGCCGGCGCCGAATGGCGGCACGCGGGCTGCTCGATGTGTCTGGGCATGAACCCCGACCAACTGGCGCCCGGTGAGCGCTCCGCGTCCACCTCCAACCGCAACTTCGAGGGCCGGCAGGGCAAGGGCGGGCGCACCCACCTGGTCTCCCCGCAGGTGGCCGCCGCCACCGCGGTGCTGGGCCATCTGGCCTCGCCCGCCGACCTGTCCGACGCCACCGCGACCGCCGGAGTCTGAGAACGATGGAAGCCTTCACCACCCACACCGGCCGGGCCGTCCCGCTGCGCCGCAGCAACGTCGACACCGACCAGATCATCCCCGCCCACTGGCTGAAGAAGATCACCCGCGACGGGTTCGAGGACGGGCTCTTCGAGGCCTGGCGCAAGGACCCGGAGTTCGTCACGAACCGCCCGGAGCGCGCGGGCGCGACCGTCCTGGTCGCCGGCCCCGACTTCGGTACCGGCTCCTCGCGCGAACACGCCGTATGGGCCCTGCAGAACTTCGGCTTCAAGACGGTCATCTCCTCCCGCTTCGCCGACATCTTCCGCGGCAACTCGCTGAAGAACGGTCTGCTGACCGTCGTCCTGCCGCAGGAGACCGTCGAGCAGCTGTGGAAGCTGACCGAGGCCGACCCCACCGCCGAGATCACGGTCGACCTGGTCGACCGCCAGGTCCGAGCCGAAGGCGTCGTGGCCGAGTTCGAACTCGACGACAACGCCCGCTGGAGGCTGCTGGAGGGGCTGGACGACATCTCGCTCACCCTTCAGAACGAAGCCGACATCACCACCTATGAAAGCGCCCGGCCTGCCTACAAGCCGCGCACGATTCAGGCGTGATTCCTGCCTGATCAGCGCTTATTCGCCTTCGGGTGATCACATAGGCAACACTGTGCCCCCTGCCGTCCGGCAGGGGGCACAGCTGTGTGTTGAGGCCCCGTGAGGCGACAACTCGCCCCAGATGGCACAATCTGTGCATGGAACGCGACAGTCAACTTAAGCTCTACGAACTTGTCGCGGACCGATTGAAAGAAGCACACACACGGGTGCGCTCACTGCAAGTCCCGGAGGGCGTAAGGATGGCGCTGACCCGGAAGCTGTTGGTCGTCACTGCCGCGGCGAAGCACGATCTCGCCGATGCGGCAGTGCGCCTGGACAGGTTGATGAAGGACCTCGACGAGGGTCGATTCCCTGAAGGCGACTGATGCGAAGGAACTCCGTAACGGCCTACAGCGTTGCGGCACTAGGGTGATAAGCCCGTTTCGTGTTTGATTTGCGGTATATATCCGCCTAACGTGCGAAATAAGCTTGAACACATTCGTTCTGGCGAAGTCTCCGAAGGGGAAGACGTTGAACAAGGCGCAGCTCGTAGAAGCGATTGCCGACAAGCTGGGCGGCCGTCAGCAGGCCGCGGACGCTGTCGACGCGGTACTGGACGCCATCGTCCGCGCGACCGTCGCGGGCGACCGGGTCTCGGTCACGGGCTTCGGCTCGTTCGAGAAGGTCGACCGCCCGGCCCGCTACGCCCGCAACCCGCAGACGGGTGAGCGCGTCCGGGTCAAGAAGACCTCGGTGCCGCGCTTCCGCGCGGGTCAGGGCTTCAAGGACCTGGTCAGCGGTACCAAGAAGCTCCCCAAGGGTGGCGAGGTGTCCGTGAAGAAGGCGCCCAAGGGCAGCCTCACGGGTGGCGCTTCGGCGACGGTCAAGAAGGCCGCCGCGAAGAAGGCCGCACCCGCCAAGAAGGCGGCGGCCGCGGCCAAGACCACGGTCGCGAAGAAGACCGCCGCGAAGAAGACCACGGCCACCGCCAAGAAGGCGGTCGCGAAGACCGCAGTGGCGAAGAAGGCCGCCCCCGCGGCCAAGAAGGCCACGGTCAAGAAGGCTGTCGCGACGGCGAAGAAGGCCACCGCCACGGCGAAGAAGACCGCGCCGGCGGCCAAGAAGGTCACCGCAGCGACGAAGGCGCCCGCCAAGAAGACGGCGACGCGCAAGGCCACCGCGAAGAAGACCACCGCCCGCAAGACCAAGTAGGGCACGAGTCACACACGACGGGCCGGCTTCCCCACGTCAGGGGAAGCCGGCCCGCGGTGCGTCCCGGCGCGGTCGGCCGCCCCGCGTCCCCGGGAGGCCGCCGGGCAGGGGTCAGAACGTCTGCAGCGTGACCAGGGTGATCCGCAGGCCCGCGCCCTCGCCGTCCGTCTCGATCCGGACCCGCTGCCCGGGGCGCAGCAGCCGCAGGCCGCCCGCGTCGAAGGCCGGGGCCTCGAAGGGCACCGGGGTGCCGTCGTCCAGCAGCACACTGCCGCTGCGGGTCTGGGAGTCGTACGTGTACGCGGTCGCCTGCATACGGGCACTGTATCGGGCCGTATGGCGGCCCACGCCGAGGGTGAGGGCCGTGCGCAGGTCCGCCGCCGTGTCCACGTCCCGGCGCACGCTGTCCACGCCGGAGAGGGCCATTTCCACCGCCCCCGAAGCCGAATGGCGGGCCCGCGACGGACCGCCGAACGAGGGGGCCAATTCCACGTCCGGCGCAGCGGAAAGCAAGGTCGTCCCGATTCCCGCCGCATCCGCCAGAAATGCCCGGGGAAATGCCGAAGCGGTATCGAGCACGCGTAGCAATTCGGGAGGCCGCAGCGCGGGCAGATCCGCGTTCATCGCGGCCACCGCCGCCCGCGGCCGGCCCGCGCGTATCTCCCGCGCCCCGTGGGCCAGCGCCGCGTTGAGCCCCGCGCCCGGGGCGTCCGGGACGATCCGCGCCCCCAGCCGGGCCAGTTCCGCCCCGGCCGCCGGATCGTCCGTGACGACCACCACATCCGCGACCGCCGCGCAGGCCAGCGCCCCCGCGACGGTGTCCAGCGCGAACGCCAGGGCCAGCCCCGGCCGGGACGCCCCCACCGCCCGCGCCAGGCGGCTCTTGGCCACGGCCAGAGGCTTCAGCGGGACCACCAGACTCCAGACGGCGTTCGTGACCGACCCCTTCCTCCGGTGCGCTCGCGCAGCTGCGTAGACCATGTACGGGTCATGGCCAGGTCATGCGTGGGCCCATTGTCACCTCATGCCGGACGGCCCGGGGCCTGGTCGGGGTGTGCGGGGCGTACGGTGTTCTCGACAGAGACCGGACCCCGGGCGACACTTGTCCGGCCCCGAGGTGCCCAAGCCGCGCACCGGTCCTAGAGGAAGGTGTCCGAGTGTCCCGCCGCAGAATCGGCTTCTGGTACCGCCTTGCGGCGGCCATCGCGAAACCGCCGCTGGTAGTGCTCTTCAAGCGGGACTGGCGGGGAATGGAACACATTCCGGCCGAGGGCGGATTTATCACCGCCGTCAATCACAACTCGTATCTGGACCCGCTCTCCTACGCGCACTTCCAGTACAACACCGGCCGGGTGCCCCGATTGCTCGGCAAGGCGGCCCTCTTCGAGGTGCCGATTGTCGGTGCGATCCTGCGCGGCTCCGGCCAGATCCCCGTCTACCGGGAGTCCACCAACGCCCTGGACGCATTCCGGGCCGCCGTGGACGCGATCGAGCGCGGTGAATGCGTGGCCTTTTATCCGGAGGGCACCCTCACCCGCG
This sequence comes from Streptomyces sp. NBC_00503, assembly GCF_036346895.1. Classification (NCBI taxonomy): domain Bacteria; kingdom Bacillati; phylum Actinomycetota; class Actinomycetes; order Kitasatosporales; family Streptomycetaceae; genus Streptomyces; species Streptomyces sp. NBC_00503. The sequence continues at coordinate 5,704,761 of NZ_CP107855.1, forward strand.
ATCCCGACATCTGGCCGATGGCCGGCAAGACCGGCGCCGCCCGGGTGGCGCTGCTGACGAAGGCCCCGGTCATTCCGGTGGCCCAGTGGGGCGCGAACCTCGCGATGCCGCCCTACGCCAAGGAGAACAAGCTCAGCCTGTTCCCGCGCAAAACCCTCCAGGTGCTCGCGGGACCGCCCGTGGACCTCTCCGCGTACTACGACCGGGAACCCACCCCGGAAGTGCTCAAGGAGGTCACCGAGGTCATCATGGCGGCCATCACCGGGCTGCTGGAGGAACTGCGCGGCGAGACCGCGCCCGAGCAGCCGTACGACCATCGCAAGGCCAGGTTGGAACAGCGGCGCAAGGCCGCGGGGGAGGGCAACAAGTGACACGTCCCGTGAAGGCAGCCGTATTCGGAACCGGCTCCTGGGGCACGGCCTTCGCCATGGTGCTCGCCGACGCCGGCTGCGAGGTGGTCCTGTGGGGCCGCCGCCAGGAGCTCGTCGACGCCATCAACAGCGGCCGGACCAACCCGGACTACTTCCCCGACGTGGAACTCCCCGCGAACATCCGCGCCACCACCGACCCGGCCGAAGCCGCGCGCGGCGCCGACTTCACGGTCCTCGCCATCCCCTCGCAGACCCTGCGCGGCAACCTCGCCGACTGGGCACCGCTGCTCGCCCCCGACACCGTGCTCGTCTCCCTGATGAAGGGCGTCGAACTCGGCACGGCCAAGCGGATGAGCGAGGTCGTCGAAGAGGTGGCCAAGGTCCCCGCCTCCCGCGTCGCGGTCGTCACCGGGCCCAACCTGGCCCGCGAGATCGCCGCCAGGCAGCCCGCCGCCTCCGTGGTCGCCTGCGTGGACGAGGCCGTCGCCCAGCGACTCCAGGCCGCCTGCCACACCCCGTACTTCCGCCCGTACACGAGCACCGACGTCGTCGGCTGCGAGCTCGGCGGCGCCGTCAAGAACGTCATCGGCCTCGCCGTCGGCATCGCGGACGGCATGGGCCTGGGCGACAACACCAAGGGCTCCCTCATCACCCGCGGCCTGGCCGAAGCCACCCGGCTGGGCCTGGCGATGGGCGCCGACCCGCTGACCTTCTCCGGCCTCGCTGGCCTCGGCGACCTCGTCGCCACCTGCTCCTCGCCGCTCTCCCGGAACCACACCTTCGGCACCAACCTGGGCCGCGGGATGACCCTGGAGGAGACCATCGCGGTCACCAAGCAGACCGCCGAAGGCGTCAAGTCCTGCCTGTCCGTGGCCGATCTGGCCCGCCGCCACGGAGTGGACATGCCGATCACCGACACGGTGGTCGACATCGTCCACCACGGCAAGCCCACCCTGGTCGCGCTCAAGGAACTCATGGGCCGCAGCGCCAAACCGGAACGGCGCTGACTGCTTTCCGGACGCGTGAGCGGGTACCCTCGTGGCGATATGAGCAGCGAGAACCTCCCCCAGACCCCTGAGCAGCAGGGCCGCAAGCCCCGCGTGGCCGTCGTGTTCGGCGGCCGCAGCTCGGAACACGCCATCTCCGTGGTCACCGCGGGCGCCGTGCTGCGCTCCATCGACCGTTCCAAGTACGAGGTGCTGCCCATCGGCATCACCACGGACGGCCGATGGGCGCTGACCTCCGACGAGCCCTCCCGGATGGCCATTTCCGGCGGCAAGCTCCCCGATGTGGGGCAGCTCGCCGAATCCGAGGAGGGCACCGTCGTGCTCTCCGTCGATCCGGCCAGCCGCGAGGTCGTCTACACCGAGCCGGGCGCCGTCCCCAAGGCCCTGGGCGAGGTGGACGTGGTCTTCCCCGTCCTGCACGGCCCGTACGGCGAGGACGGCACCCTCCAGGGCCTCCTGGAACTCTCCGGCATCCCGTACGTCGGCTCCGGCGTCCTCGCCTCGGCCGTCGGCCAGGACAAGGACTACATGAAGCGGGTCTTCACGTCCTTCGGGCTGCGCGTCGGCCCGTACGTGACGATCCGCCCCCGCGAGTGGGAGAACGACCGCGAGGGTGCGCTGGGCCGCATCGCGGAGTTCGCCGGCGAGCACGGCTGGCCGCTGTTCATCAAGCCCGCCCGCGCCGGGTCCTCGATCGGCATCACCAAGGTCGACGACGCCTCCGGGCTGGACGCGGCGATCCGCGAGGCCCGCCGCCACGACCCGAAGATCATCGTGGAGGCGCTGCTGCGCGGCCGCGAGATCGAGTGCGGAGTCCTGGAGTTCGAGGACGGTCCGCGCGCGAGCGTGCCCGCCGAGATCCCGCCGGTCTCCAGCCACGACTTCTACGACTTCGAGGCGAAGTACATCGACTCGGCCTCCGGACTCGTGCCCGCCCCGCTCACCCCGGAGCAGACCGCCGAGGTCCAGAAGCTCGCGATCGAGGCCTTCGACGCCGCGTCCTGCGAGGGCCTGGTGCGCGCCGACTTCTTCCTCACCGAAGACGGCACCTTCGTCATCAACGAGATCAACACGATGCCGGGCTTCACCCCGATCTCCATGTACCCGCGCATGTGGCAGGAGTCGGGCATCGAGTACCCGGAGCTGGTGGACCGCCTGATCCAGGCAGCCCTGCGCCGCTCCACCGGGCTGCGCTAGCCGCTCGGGCACGAAGCGCCGTACACACGCACAAGGACCGCCCGCCGGCCCCCTGAAAAGGATGGTCGGCGGGCGGTCCTTCGTGAGCGGGTACGGGGCCTCGTGCGGGGCCGTGAGGCCCGGCGCGGGCTCAGTAGGAGGCGATCCCCTCCGGGACGGTCTTGGCGATCGCCGCGGACAGGCCCACCAGCATCCCCGCATCCGTGGCATGCTCCTTGTCGACCCGGACCTCCGTGTACGCCAGCCGCAGCCCGGTGGTGAACCGGAAGCCGCCGTCGTCCAGCTTCTCCAGAAGCCAGCCGACACCGTTGACCTCGACGCCGTCCTGCTCCGGATCCGCCATCTTCGCGGGCTTGGCGATACCGCACCGCAGTACGATCGCCGAGCCGCCCCACGCGGCGGTCAGGTCGGAAGCCGGCACCGCCGGAGTCCCGGCCAGACCGGCCACCGTGTCGGGGAGTTCCTTGTGGAGCGCCGCACAGAAGCCCGCGACATCGGCGGGCGGTGCGGGCGGCGGATCCACCCGGGCCTCCGCGCCACCCGGGGACGGGGAACAGCCCGCGAGGGCCGCCGAGGCGGCCAGCGCGGGCAGAGCGCAGAGCAGAGACGAACGCCGGCTGTGTCGGGACTTCACCGGCCAAGAGTAGACGGGGGCTACAGATGGACCACCGGGCAGGTCAAGGTGCGGGTGATCCCCTCCACCTGCTGGACCTTGGCGACGACCATGCGGCCGAGATCGTCCACGGTGTCGGCCTGGGCGCGCACGATCACGTCGTACGGGCCCGTCACGTCCTCGGCCTGGATCACCCCCGCGATCTGCGCGATGGACTCGGCGACGAACGACGCCTTGCCCACCTCGGTCTGAATGAGGATGTACGCCTGTACCACGGAACCTCCAGGGCGGCTGCGAGGATCATTTCCCCTACCCTTCGGGTGGGCCCGGGGATGACGGGTGGGCCCGGGGAAGAAGGGACGCCACGGTACCGCGTCGCCGAGCGCCGCGGGGAGACCCGGGGGCCCGGCAGCGCGCAGAGCGGGGCGTACGGAGAGCAGAAGTTGACGTATCTGTTGACGGTACCCAGAGCTGTGACGGCTCGCGACCGCAAGCGGACTGGGCAAGAAGGGGCACAGCGATGAAGGGCACTGTGGGCGAGCTGGGGGAGTTCGGGCTCATTCGAGAGCTCACCTCACGGCTCACCACCACCCCGGCGGTCCGGCTCGGACCGGGCGACGACGCCGCGGTCGTGTCGGCCCCCGACCGGCGGGTCGTGGCGAGCACGGACATCCTGCTGGAGGGCCGGCACTTCAGGCGCGACTGGTCCACCGCCTACGACGTCGGCCGCAAGGCCGCCGCGCAGAACCTCGCCGACATCGCCGCCATGGGCGCGGTGCCGACCGCGCTGCTGCTCGGCCTCGTCGTCCCGGCGGAGCTGCCGGTCACCTGGCCCACCGAGCTGATGGACGGCATCCGCGACGAATGCCAGGTCGCCGGGGCGGCCGTGGTCGGCGGCGACGTGGTCCGCGGCGACGTGATCACCGTGGCCATCACCGCACTCGGCGACCTGCGCAACCACGAACCCGTGCTGCGCTCCGGCGCCCAGCCCGGCGACGTCGTGGCCGTCACGGGCTGGCTCGGCTGGTCCGCGGCCGGATTCGCGGTCCTCTCGCGCGGCTTCCGCTCCCCGCGGGCCTTCGTGGAGGCCCACCGGCGGCCGGAGCCGCCGTACCACGCGGGCCCCGCGGCCGCCGGACTCGGCGCCACCGCCATGACCGACGTCAGCGACGGCCTGATCGCCGACCTCGGGCACATCGCCGAGGCCAGCAAGGTACGGATCGACCTGCGCTCGGCGGCCGTCGACATCCCCTCGCAGATGCACGACATCGGCCAGGCCGTCGGCGTGGACCCGCTCCAGTGGGTCCTCACCGGGGGAGAGGACCACGCCATCGTGGCCACCTTCCCGCCCGACGTGAAGCTCCCGGCCCGCTGGAAGGTCATCGGAGAGGTCCAGAACCGCTCCGCGCTGCCCCAGGTGACGGTCGACGGCGCCCCCTGGACCAGCACCGGCGGCTGGGACCACTTCGGCGCCGACCCGGCCGTCGAGGACCACTCGCTGTGAGTGCCCAGCCGCCCCTGTGCCTGACCGTGGCCGGATCCGACTCCGGCGGCGGCGCGGGCATCCAGGCCGACCTCAAGACGATGCTGGCGCTCGGGGTCCACGGCATGAGCGTGGTGACCGCTGTGACCGCGCAGAACTCGCTCGGCGTCAAAGGGGTCTGGGAACTGCCCCCGGAGGCCGTCAGGGGCCAGTACAGGGCCGTGGTGGACGACATCGGGGTCCAGGCCGTCAAGACCGGGATGCTGTCCTCGGCCGGGCTCGTGGAGACGGTGGCCGAACTGCTCGCGGGAACCGGCGCCCCGGCCGTCGTGGACCCGGTCGGCGTCTCCAAGCACGGGGACGCGCTGCTCGCCGCCACGGCGCTGGACGCCGTACGCAAGGAACTCCTGCCCCGGGCCACCGTCGCCACCCCGAACCTGGACGAGGTGACCCAGCTCACCGGAGTCGTCGTGGAGAGCGAGGACGACATGCGCCGGGCCGCCGACGCGGTCCTCGGGTACGGGCCCGCCTGGGCGCTGATCAAGGGCGGCCACCTCGCGGCCCACGGGAACGAAGCCGTGGACCTGCTGACGGACGGCACCGAGGAGCGCTGGCTGCGGGCCCCCCGCCACGACAACCGGCACACGCACGGCACCGGCTGCACCCTCGCCAGCGCCATCGCGGCGGGCCTGGCCAAGGGCCTGCCGGTCCCGGAGGCCGTCACGGCGGCCAAGGAGTACGTCACGGGAGCCATCGCGGCCGGCTTCGCGCTCGGCGCGGGCATCGGACCGGTGGACCACGCGTGGCGGTGGCGCTGAAACGCCTGTAGGGGTGGGTCACCGAAGTCGGTGACCCACCCCTACAGGCGTTTCAGGCAATGCAAGAGGCCGGTCCACCAAGGTGGACCGGCCTCTCGGGCAACCGGAAAGGGCTGCGCTACGACGGAAGGCGTCAGCGCGAGACCTTGCCGGCCTTGATGCACGAGGTGCAGGCGTTGAGGCGCTTCGGCGTCCCATTGACCACGGCACGGACACGCTGGATGTTCGGGTTCCAGCGACGCGAGGTGCGGCGGTGCGAGTGGGAAATGCTGTTGCCGAAGCTCGGCCCCTTGGCGCAAACGTCGCAGTTGGCAGCCACAGGTCACTCCAAAGACTTCAGATGCACTTACAGTGAATCCCGGCGCACCGGTATCAGGGATCTGAAGGTGGTTTGCCGGGGGGATGGCCCGACTCTCATCGGGCAACCGGAGCAGCATACAACGACTGCCTCGGTCCAAGAAAACTACCATGTCCGCCGCTGCCCCCGCCCCGGGGTCCCGCCCTCCCGGCAGTCCTTCGTTACCCTGCGGTGAACCCTGGCCCGCACAAGGAGGAACGCCCGGTGGCGCACGAGCCGCAACCGCAACCCCTCAACGAGGCTGACGAGCCCGTCGAGCGCGACGCCCTCGACGCCGAAGCGGTGCGCACCTGGAGCACGCTGGCCCTGGCCGCACTGGGCCGGGCGCGCGAGGACATCGACGCGATCAACGTCTACCCCGTCGCCGACGCGGACACCGGGACCAACCTCTACCTGACCGCCGAATCCGCCGACCGGGAGCTCGCGGACGTCTTCGCGGGCGTGACGGACGGCACAGCGGGAACCTCCCTCCCCGAAGCCGTACGGGCCTTCGCGCACGGAGCCCTGATAGGCGCCCGGGGCAACTCCGGGACGATCCTCGCGCAGCTGCTGCGCGGAGTGGCCGACGTGCTCGCGGACGAACCCGCAGGGCGCGGGCCCGCCCGGCTGCTGGCCCAGGCGCTGACCCGGGCCGCCGAGGAGGCGTACCAGGCCGTCGCGCACCCGGTGGAGGGCACCATGCTCACCGTCGCCACCACCGCCGCGCGGGCCGCCGCGGTCGCCGAGGCAGCCGCCGGTTCCGTCGCCGACGTGGCCGCGGCCGCCTACGACGCGGCCCGCGCCGCCCTCGCCGAGACCCCGGGACAGCTGGCCGCGCTGGGCCGGGCCGGGGTGGTCGACGCCGGGGGCTGCGGACTGGTCGCCGTACTCGGAGCCCTGTGGCAGGCCCTGTCCGGACAGGAGCCCGCCGACGAGCCGGTACGCGGCCGGGCCGTGCCCGTACCGCGGCCGCCGGAGCCCTGCGCGGAGGACCTGGGTGGACCCGCGTACGAGGTGGTCTACCTGCTGGAGGCCGCCGAGGCGCGGGTCGCGGAGCTGCGCACCCGGCTCGACGGACTCGGCGACTCCCTCGTCGTCGTCGGCGGCGACGGGCTGTGGAACGTCCACGTCCACGTCGACGACCCCGGCGCGGCCGTGGAGGCCGGAGTGGTCGCCGGACGGCCCTACCGGATCCGCATCACGCACTTCGGCGACGAGCGGCGCCGGACCCGCGGCGAGCGCGCCCAACGGGCCGTCGTCGCCGTGGTCCAGGGCGAGGGACTGGCCGGACTGTGCGGGGAGGCCGGGGCCACCACCCTGCTCGCACGGCCCGACGGACCCCCGGCCGTCGCCGAACTGCTGGCGGCCGTCCGCCGGGCGCACGCCCGCGAGATCGTGCTCCTGCCCAACTCCGCCGAACTGCGGGCGGTCGCCGCCGCCGCCGCCGAACAGGCCCGCGCCGACGGCGTACGGGTCGCCGTCATCCCCACCCGCTCCGAGGTCCAGGGCCTGGCCGCGCTCGCCGTCCACGACCCCGAGGGCACCTTCGACGAGGACGTGGTCGCCATGACCGCGGCCGCCGGCGCCACCCGCTACGGCGAACTCGCCGTGGCCGAACGGCAGTCCTTCACCTCCGCCGGCATCTGCCAGGCCGGCGACGTGCTCGGCCTCATCGACGGGGACGTCGCCGTCATCGGCCCGGACCTGCCCGGGACCGCCGAGGCCGTCCTGGCCCGGATGCTCGGCTCCGGCGGCGAACTCGTCACCCTGGTCCTGGGACCCGAGGTGCCGGACACGCTGGCCGCGCGCCTGGAGGCGTACGTCCAGCAGTCCCACCTGGCCGTCGACACCGTGACCTACCGGGGCGGCCGCGGGTCGGCGCCGCTGCTCATCGGGGTGGAATAGCCGGGTTGTCGGAGCCATGGTGTGCAATGGAACACGTGCCCGCGCTCGACGAAGACCTCAAGAAGACCCTCGGCCCCGCCACCGCGAAGGTGCTCGCCGAGCAGCTCGGCCTGCACACGGCCCTGGACCTGCTCCACCACTACCCACGGCGCTACGCCGAGCGCGGCGAGCTGACCTCGCTGGCCGAGCTCGCCGACCAGATCGACGAGCACGTCACCGTGGTCGCGCAGGTCGCCGACGCCCGCCTGCTGACCTACCAGGGCAGCCGCGGCGGCGGCAAACGCCTCGAAGTCACCATCACCGACGGCAGCGGCCGGCTCCAGCTCGTCTTCTTCGGCTCGGGCGTCCACAAACCGCACAAGGAACTGCTGCCCGGCAGCCGCGCGATGTTCGCGGGCAAGGTCGGGATGTTCAACCGCAAGCTCCAGCTCTCCCACCCCGCGTACGAACCCCTCGGCGCGGAAGCCGGAGAGACCGATGCGGCGGCCGCCTTCGCCAACCAGCTGATCCCCATCTACCCCGCCTGCAAGCAGATGGAGTCCTGGAAGATCGCCAAATGCGTGGACGCGGTCCTGCCGAGCGTCCAGGAGGCCGTGGACCCGCTGCCGCCCGCCCTGCGCGAGGGCCGCGGACTGGTACCGCTCACCGAAGCCCTGCTCAAGATCCACCGCCCGGCCACCAAGGCCGACATCGAGGACGCCCGCGCGCGCCTCAAGTGGGACGAGGCCTTCGTCCTCCAGGTGGCCCTCGCCCGCCGCCGGCACGCCGACTCCCAACTCCCCGCCGTCCCGCGCCGCCCCACCCCCGGCGGCCTCCTCGACTCCTTCGACGCCAAGCTCCCCTTCACCCTCACCGAAGGCCAGGAGACCGTCTCGAAGGAGATCTTCGACGACCTCGCCACCGACCACCCCATGCACCGCCTCCTCCAGGGAGAGGTCGGAAGCGGAAAGACCATGGTCGCCCTGCGGGCCATGCTCGCCGTCGTGGACAGCGGCGGGCAGGCCGCGATGCTCGCGCCCACCGAAGTGCTCGCCCAGCAGCACCACCGGTCCATCACCGAGATGATGGGCGAACTCGCCGAAGGCGGCATGCTCGGCGGGTTCGACCAGGGCACCAAGGTGGTGCTGCTCACCGGGTCGATGGGAGTGCCCGCGCGGCGCCGGGCCCTGCTCGACCTGGTCACCGGTGAGGCCGGGATCGTCATCGGCACCCACGCCCTCATCGAGGACAAGGTCAAGTTCCACGACCTCGGCCTGGTCGTCGTCGACGAGCAGCACCGCTTCGGCGTGGAGCAGCGCGACGCACTGCGCTCCAAGGGCAAGCAGCCCCCGCACCTGCTCGTCATGACCGCGACCCCGATCCCGCGCACGGTGGCCATGACCGTCTTCGGCGATCTGGAGACCTCCGTCCTGGACCAGCTGCCGGCCGGACGCTCCCCGATCGCCACCCACGTGGTGCCCGCCAAGGACAAGCCGCACTTCCTGGCCCGCGCCTGGGAGCGGGTCCGCGAGGAAGTCGAGAACGGGCACCAGGCGTACGTGGTCTGCCCGCGCATCGGGGACGACGAGGACGATCCGAAGAACGGCAAGGCCGCCAAGAAGAAGGCTGCCGAGGAGGACGGCGACAAGCGCCCCCCGCTCGCGGTGCTGGAGATCGCCGAACAGCTCACCCGCGGCCCCCTCGCCGGACTGTCCGTCGAGGTGCTGCACGGGCGGATGGATCCCGGCGACAAGGACGCCGTCATGCGCCGCTTCACCGCGGGCGAGGTCAAGGTCCTCGTCGCCACCACCGTCATCGAGGTCGGGGTCAACGTCCCCAACTCCACCGTCATGGTGATCATGGACGCGGACCGCTTCGGCGTCTCCCAGCTCCACCAGCTGCGCGGCCGCGTCGGCCGCGGCTCCGCACCCGGACTGTGCCTGCTGGTCAGCGAGATGCACGAGGCCAGCCCCGCCCGGGCCCGGCTCGCCGCCGTCGCCGCCACCCTCGACGGCTTCGAGCTCTCCCGCATCGACCTGGAGCAGCGCCGCGAGGGCGACGTACTGGGCCAGGCCCAGTCCGGGGTCCGCTCCTCCCTGCGGATGCTCGCGGTCATCGAGGACGAGGAGGTCATCACCCAGGCCCGCGAGGAGGCCACCCGCGTGGTCGCCGCCGATCCGGAGCTCGCGGGACTGCCGGGCCTCAAGACCGCCCTGGACGCCCTCCTGGACACCGAACGGGAGCAGTACCTGGAGAAGGGGTGAGCGGCACGACCTATCGTTGAAGCCCTGTACCTCCTCTGCTCGCCCCCACCGAAGGACCCCAGATGACCCGCGTGATCGCCGGAAGCGCAGGCGGGCGACGCCTCGTCGTACCGCCCGGCACCGGCACCCGCCCGACCTCGGACCGGATGCGCGAAGGCCTCTTCTCCACGTGGGAGTCGCTGCACGGCATCGAGGGGGCCCGGGTGCTCGACCTCTACGCGGGCTCCGGCGCCGTCGGCCTGGAGGCGCTCTCCCGCGGTGCGGGGCACGCACTGCTGGTCGAGCCCGACGCCAAGGCGGCCAAGGCCATCAAGGCCAACATCACCTCGGTCGGCCTGTCCGGCGCCGAGTTCCGGTCGGGCAGGGCCGAGCAGATCGCGGCCGTTCCCGCGCACGGGGACCCGTACGACGTGGTCTTCCTGGACCCGCCCTACGAGGTGGCGCACGACGATCTTCGCGAGATCCTGCTCACACTCCGGTCCAATGGCTGGCTCACGGGCGATGCGCTCGTCACCGTGGAGCGCAGGACGAGGAGTGGCGCGTTTCCGTGGCCCGAGGGCTTCGAGTCGCTGCGGTCCAGGAAGTACGGCGAAGGCACCCTTTGGTACGGCCGAGCCGCCACCATCAGCGAAGAGTCATGAATCCCGTACCGGGGAGCGAGGGAATCAAGTTGCGCCGCGCCGTCTGTCCCGGGTCGTTCGACCCCATCACCAACGGACACCTCGACATCATCGGCCGGGCCTCCCGGCTCTACGACGTGGTCCACGTCGCCGTGATGATCAACCAGTCCAAGCAGGGACTCTTCACCGTCGAGGAGCGGATCGAGCTGATCCGCGAAGCGACCGCCGGCTACGGCAACATCGAGGTCGAGGCCTTCCACGGGCTCCTCGTCGACTTCTGCAAGCAGCGCGAGATCCCGGCCATCGTCAAGGGCCTGCGCGCGGTGAGCGACTTCGACTACGAGCTCCAGATGGCCCAGATGAACATGGGGCTCTCGGGCGTCGAGACGCTCTTCGTCCCGACCAACCCCACCTACAGCTTCCTGTCCTCCTCACTGGTCAAGGAAGTGGCGACCTGGGGCGGAGACGTGGCCCACCTGCTGCCCGCCCACGTGCACGCCGCCCTGATGGAGCGGCTGGCCAACCGCTGAGGTCCGGCCGCCGGAATCCCTGACGCCGCATCAGCCGGTGTCGGCTCCCGGTCCGGTGGCCTTAAAGTCTTCCCGTCCGTCTCGGGAACCGCCCGAGGCCGAGAGAGTGCGAGCCCCCATGGACGTGCAGAAGAAGCTCGACGAGATCGTCGCGGCCGTCGGCAGCGCCCGGTCCATGCCCATGTCGGCCTCGTGCGTGATCAACCGTGCCGAGCTGCTCGCCCTCCTCGAAGAGGTACGGGGAGCCCTGCCGGGCTCGCTCGCCCAGGCGCAGGAGCTCATCGGCGGCCGGGAGCAGATGGTCGAGGAGGCCCGCCGGGAGGCGGACCGGATCATCGAGTCGGCGCACGCCCAGCGCGGTTCGCTGATCTCCGACACCGAGGTCGCCCGGCGCTCCCAGGACGAGGCCGACCGGATCCTGGCGGATGCCCGCCGGGAGGCCGAGGAGGTCCGGGCCGAGGCCGACGACTACGTCGACAGCAAGCTCGCCAACTTCGAGGTCGTCCTGACCAAGACCATCGGCTCGGTGGACCGGGGCCGCGAGAAGCTCCTGGGCCGGGGGGCCGGGCTCGACGAGCAGGGCTACCCCGACGCCGAGGCGCCCGAGCGCAGCCACGACCCCGAGACGCAGCGGCAGCAGGCGGACGCGTACGTGGACACCAAGCTGGCCACCTTCGAGGCGGTGCTCTCCAAGACCCTGGAGGCCGTCGGCCGGGGCCGCCAGAAGCTCCTCGGCCGGGTGGGCACGGACGACCTCGGCGCGCACATGGCCGCCCAGGACGCGGCGGGGCTCCAGCAGTCCCGCTCGGAGAGCAACGCCGACTTCCTGGCCGGGCTCGCCGAGCCGGAGGCCCCGCTGATCCCCGCGCAGATGCAGGCGCAGCCGGAGCCCGCGTACGACACGTACGCCTACCAGCAGCCGGTCCAGCAGGACGCCGCCTACGGCTACCAGGACCCCTACTCCGGCTACCAGCAGGTCCAGCAGCAGCCGGATCCGTATGCCGTCTCCTACGAGCAGCAGCAGCCGGACCCGTATGCGGGCTACCAGCAGCAGCACCAGGGCGCCCAGGACCAGCAGGCGGCGCTCGACGAGACCAGCTTCTTCGACACCAGCATGATCAACCTCGACCAGCTGCGCCAGTACGAGCAGGGCCGCTGACCTCCGCTCCGCACGCGGATTGGGCTCAGAGCGAAGCGGCGGGTATCCTGGCTCTTCGGTCGCGCGTATGCACCGCGATCCATGCTGCCCATGAGTGGCGGAAGTATTGATCTTCAGCAGTCTCCAGTGATTTTGTGAAAGCAGGAACAGCCCTGAATACCCGCCTCGACCACCACAACCCCCTCGTGTTCGACACGCACGAGCTGGGTCGGCGTCCTGGTGCCATGCTCAGGCTGTCCCGCGAAATCGCGGCGCCGGGGGACCTCGGTCTCGCCGGAGTCATCGGAGTGCCGGAAGGCAGCCGGCTGAACCTCAAGCTCCGCCTCGAGTCGGTCATGGAAGGGGTGCTTGTCACAGGCACCGCCCGTGGATCGGCCGTGGGAGAATGCGTAAGGTGTCTGGAGGCCGTCGAGCGCGAGCTCAAGGCGGACTTCCAGGAGATGTTCTCGTACCCTGACGCCGACGACCGGAACCGCTCGAAGGCGGAGCCGGCCGACGACGCCGAGGACGACGAGGACACGCTCTTTATCGAGGACGGCTTGTTCGACCTCGAACCCGTGCTGCGCGACGTGGTAGTGCTCGCACTGCCGCTGCAGCCGGTGTGCCGGGAGGACTGTCTCGGACTGTGCCCCGATTGCGGGCTCAGCCTGAACGACGACCCGGACCACCACCATGACGCCGTCGACATCCGTTGGGCGGCACTGCAGGGACTCGTCACCGATCAGGGCGTCGAGAAGGACAATATGAGCGGCACTGCCTCCGACGGAGTTCAGCGCGCCGCCGAGAAGCAGGAGAAGTAGCCGTGGCTGTTCCGAAGCGGAAGATGTCGCGCAGCAACACGCGCCACCGCCGGTCGCAGTGGAAGGCTGCGGTCCCCACCCTGGTTTCGTGTGAGCGTTGCCAGGAGCCGAAGCTCCAGCACATTGCGTGCCCGAGCTGCGGCACCTACAACAAGCGCCAGGTCCTCGAGGTCTGAGCGGCTGGTGAGAGGCGCAATGTCTGAGCTGTCCAACGCTGAGAAGCAGGCAGACAGTAAGAACGCGGCCTCGTCCCACACGCTTCTGGAAGGGCGGCTCGGGTACCACCTCGAGTCCGCCCTTCTGGTGCGTGCACTGACCCACCGTTCGTACGCGTACGAGAACGGCGGTCTGCCCACCAACGAGCGGCTGGAGTTCCTTGGGGACTCCGTGCTGGGCCTGGTGGTCACGGACACGCTGTACACGACCCACCCCGATCTGCCGGAAGGCCAACTGGCCAAACTGCGGGCCGCGGTAGTCAACTCACGCGCACTTGCGGAGGTCGGGCGCGGCCTCGAACTCGGCTCCTTCGTCCGGCTCGGCCGGGGCGAAGAGGGTACGGGTGGCCGGGACAAGGCCTCCATTCTCGCCGACACCCTTGAAGCGGTGATCGGCGCGGTCTACCTCGATCAGGGCCTCGACGCGGCCTCGGAGCTGGTTCACCGGCTCTTCGACCCGCTCATCGAGAAGTCCTCCAACCTCGGTGCCGGCCTGGACTGGAAGACCAGTCTCCAGGAGCTGACGGCGGCCGAAGGTCTTGGTGTGCCGGAATACCTGGTCACCGAGACCGGTCCGGACCACGAGAAGACCTTCACCGCTGCCGCCCGCGTCGGTGGTGTCTCGTACGGCACCGGCACCGGCCGCAGCAAGAAGGAAGCCGAACAGCAGGCGGCGGAGTCCGCTTGGCGCGGGATCCGCGCCAAGGCGGACGAGCGGCTCGGGGCGCAAGCCCCGAACGCTGCCGCTCCGGTCGTTGTGACCGGTACCGATGCCGGGGAAGGCGGGGCGCAGACGCCCGCCGACCCGACACCGGGAGCCTGACGCTTCCTTCGGGATTTCCCCGCCCGCCCCTGCCTCGGCAGGGGCGGGCGGACCCGTTTCCGGCCCCGACCGGGGCGGCCGGTACGCTCGCCGGGACCGTTCACGACCGCATCCCTCCGGAGGAACCCGTGCCCGAGCTGCCCGAAGTCGAAGTGGTGCGGCGCGGTCTGGAACGCTGGGTGGCCGGGCGGACCGTGGACGCGGTCGAGGTCCTGCATCCGCGCGCCGTACGCCGGCACGCGGGCGGCGGAGCCGATTTCGCGGCGCGGCTGACGGGGGAGACCTTCGAGGTGGCCCGGCGGCGCGGGAAGTACCTGTGGCTGCCGCTGGCGGAGCGGGAGATGTCCGTGCTCGGGCACCTCGGGATGAGCGGGCAGCTGCTGGTCCAGCCCGAGGACGCCCCCGACGAGAAGCACCTGCGCATCCGGGTGCGGTTCCGGGACGACGCGGGCACCGAGCTGCGCTTCGTCGACCAGCGGACCTTCGGTGGCATGTCCCTGCACGAGAGCGTCGCCCACGGGACGGACGGGTACGAGGACGGGCTCCCCGAGACAATCGCGCACATCGCCCGGGATCCGCTGGACCCCCTCTTCGACGAGGCGGCCTACCACCTGGCGCTGCGCGCCAAGCGGAGCACCATCAAGCGGGCGCTGCTCGACCAGTCGCTGATCAGCGGGGTCGGCAACATCTACGCGGACGAGGCGCTGTGGCGCGCCAAGCTGCACTACGAGCGCCCCACGGCCACGCTCACGCGCCCCCGGAGCGCGGAACTCCTCGGCCATGTCCGGGACGTCATGAACGCGGCCCTCGACGCCGGCGGCACCAGCTTCGACAGCCTGTACGTCAACGTCAACGGCGAGTCCGGCTACTTCGACCGGTCCCTCGACGCCTACGGGCGCGAGGACGAGCCCTGCCGCCGCTGCGGCACGCCCATGCGACGCCGGCCGTGGATGAACCGGTCGAGCTACTTCTGCCCGCGCTGTCAGCGGCCTTCGCGCGCAGCCTCGTAGGCGGAGCGGGCGCCCAGTACCTCGGGCATGCGCTCCTCCAGCAGGGTGATGAGCGCGACCAGGCGCTCCGCGATCTCCGCGCCGAAGGGGGTCAGCTCGTAGTCGACGCGGGGCGGGTTGGTGGGCTGGGCCTCGCGGGTGACGATGCCGTCGCGTTCCAGGGCCTGCAGGGTCTGGGACAGCATCTTCTCGCTGACGCCGTCGACGCGGCGGCGCAGCTCGTTGAAGCGGCACGAGCCTTCGCGCAGGGCGCCCACGGTGAGGCTGCCCCAGCGGCCCGTGACGTGTTCCAGGGTCTCCCGGGACGGACAGGCGCGGGCGAAGACATCGAAGGGCGGATCGGTAGCGGTGGCGTCGTCGGCTTCGCTACAGGCTGGAGTCTGCATGCTTTCAGCGTACTACTGCACAGCGCTGATCATTTTGCTTGCGCTTTCCAAAAGTTAGTGGTTGGCTGTTTCCCGTCGCACCAACAGCACGGCTCCGTGGCCGACCGCGGAGCTTTCGAGGGAGATCAGCCTTGTCCGGTATCACGCACGCCCCCGTCGTTTCGATCGCCTATCACTCGGGCTACGGCCACACCGCCGTCATCGCCGAGGCCGTCCGGGCGGGCGCCGCCGAGGCCGGTGCGACGGTGCACCTGGTCAAGGTCGACGAGATCGACGACGCCCAGTGGGAGCTCCTGGGCGCGTCCGACGCCATCATCTTCGGTTCCCCCACCTACATGGGCACCGCCTCGGGCGCCTTCCACGCCTTCGCCGAAGCCAGCTCCAAGGTGTGGTTCACCTACGGCTGGCAGAACAAGGTCGCCGCCGGCTTCACCAACTCCGGTTCCAAGAGCGGCGACAAGGGCCACACCCTCGGCTTCTTCCAGACGCTGGCCGCGCAGCACGGCATGAGCTGGGTCAACCTGGGCCTGAAGCCGGGCTGGAACGCCACCACCGCTTCCGAGAACGACATCAACCGTCTCGGCTTCTTCGACGGCGCCGCCGCTCAGACCCACACCGACCAGGGTCCCGAGGGCGTCCACAAGGCCGACATCGCCACCGCCGAGCACCTCGGCCGCCGCGTCGCCGAGCAGACCCGCGTCCTGGTCGCGGGCCGCGCCGCCCTGGCCGCCGAAGCGGTCTGACGCACCACCGGAGAGGGGCACGGCCGCACCGCGGCCGTGCCCCTCTTCTGCTTTTGGTCAGGCCGCGCCGCGGTGGGCCGCGTCGAGCAGGGCGAGCTCCGCCTCGGAGAGCCGCAGGGCCGCCGCGGCCACGTTGTCGGCGAGGTGGTCGAGGTCCCCGGTGCCGGGGATGGCCAGGACGTGCGGTCCCTGGCTCAGGGTCCACGCCAGCCGGACCTGCGCGGGGCTCACGCCGTGCGCCCGCGCGACCTCTCGCACCTCGGACTCCCCGATGCCGTCCGCGCCGTCGCCCCGACCTGCCTCCTCGCCCGCGCCCGCGATCGCGTAGAAGGGGACGAAGGCGACCCCCTGCTCGCCGCAGCTGCGGACGAAGGCCTCCTGGTCGGGCCGGACCCCGATCCCGTACGGGTTCTGCACGCAGACGACGGGCGCGATGGCCCGGGCCTCCGCGAGGTGCTCGGGCGTCACGTTGGAGATGCCCAGATGGCGGATGAGCCCGGCCTCGCGCAGCTCCGCCAGCGCGCCGAACCGTTCGGCGATCGAACCGGTCCCCCGCACCCGCAGGTTGACCACGTCGAGGTGGTCGCGGCCGAGCTGGCGCAGATTCTCCTCGACCTGGCCGCGCAGTTCGCCGGGGGTGGCGTGGGGGAGCCAGGCTCCCGACCGGTCCCGGCCGGGCCCGACCTTCGTCGTGATGACGAGGTCCTCGGAGTAGGGGGCCAGCGCGGCGTTGATCAGCTCGTTGGCCGAACGCAGCGGCGAGAAGTAGAACGCGGCCGTGTCCAGGTGGTTGACGCCGAGCTCGACGGCGCGGCGCAGCACGGCTATGGCCTGGCCGCGATCGCGCGGAACGGCATCGGCGATGAGGGCTTCGCCGGTCTGCGGAAGGCGCATCGTGCCGAAGCCCAGGCGGTTGATCTCCAGGTCACCGAGTTTCCAGGTGCCCGCAGCCGCCGCTCCGGAGGTGTTGGTCTTGGTCGTGCCCGTGGTTGAGGTCATGGCGGAATGATCTCCGCCATGAGCTAGAAACCGAAGTCCTGGGTCCACCAGGGGCCGCCGGCGGCGTTGTACACGCCCACCCCGAGGGTGCGGAACTCGCAGTTGAGGATGTTCGCCTTGTGGCCGGGGCTGTTCATCCAGGCCTTCATCACGGCCGTCGCGTCGCCCTGGCCGCGGGCTATGTTCTCGCCGCCCATGCCCGAGATCCCGGCCTTGGTGGCCCGGTCCCAGGGGGTGTTGCCGTCGGGGTCGGTGTGGTCGAAGAAGCCCCGGACGGCCATGTCCTTGCTGAAGGCCCCGGCCAGCGCCGCCAGCGGCGGGTTCGCCCGGACCGGGACGCAGCCGGCCTGTGCGCGCTCCTGGTTCACCAGGGCGAGCACGGCGGCCTCCTCGGAGGAGTGGCCGGCCGCGGTCGGCGGGGCCGCGGGGGTGGCCGGCTTCGGGGCGGCCGGCTTGGGCGCGGCCGGGGTGGGAGTCGGCTGGGGGGTCTTCGAGGGCTCCGCCGAGGGCGTCGGGGAAGGACTGGCCGACGGGGACGGCGAGGCGGAGGGAGAGGGGGAGCCGGAGGGGGAAGCGGAACCCGAAGCGGAACCCGGCCCGGCGGAGGCGCGGCCGGAGAGGTTGGCGAGTCCGCCCTGCTGTTCCAGCGCGCTCTCGGGGCTCGGCGAGGCCTTGGCCTTGGCTTCCGTCTTCGAGTCGGAGCCCGCGCCCGCGACGCCCACATAGGGGAAGGAGGAGCCGACCGGGACCACGCCCGTGGTCACCGCCGCGGTGCCGAGGACCACGGCCACGGCCGCGCCGAGCAGGCCGCCCCGCACGGCGGTACGGCGCTTCGTGCCGCGTCGGGGTGCGGCCTGGAGTCGGTGGCGTCCCATCGCGGCCAGCCTTCCTCGGAGTTCAAGATCAAGGTTTACTCACCCAAATGGGTGAGCTCATTGGTGCGCGACTGTACGCCATGGCGCCAGGGGGTGATGTGACCCGAAAGTGTTTGCCCGGTTAGCGTTCAGGCATGAATGAAGATGTCCGCATGACCGCCTGGGTGCGCGGTCGTGTACAGGGAGTGGGCTTCCGTTGGTTCACCAGGGCCAATGCCCTGGAGATCGGCGGACTGGCCGGCTTCGCGCTCAACCTCGACGACGGTCGAGTGCAGGTGGTGGCCGAAGGTCAACGTGAGAATTGCCACCGGCTCCTGGCATGGCTCCACAGCGCCGACACGCCCGGGAAGGTGGACGGGGTGACAGAGATCTGGGGCACACCGCGCGGTGGCTACGAAGGGTTCGCGATCCGGTGAGCGATCGACTGATCATGCACTGAACAGATCTCCGGATGGTCCGCACATGGTCGGATCTGCGCATTCCCCGGTGACGCGTTGCCGACTCGCGGGATCCGTGGAAGGCTCGGAGACGAGGATGATCTCCACATCCCTTGCGAGGACCGGGCTGCCCGCCGATACAGGGCGTGATCGTGTTGACCGTCAAACTTTTTGGTGAGACGCTGGAAGCCCCGCGCACCTGAGCTGTTTGGCAGTGTTGGCAGTTAGCCAAAGAACGTGTGCAGTGACTGACAGTCGCTGCCGGACATCCGCGGGTGCGATTCCCTCACGACCCACACCGCTTCCGGTCGGTCACTCAGTGTGGAGGACCATCCATCATGGCAAAGGCGCTTCTCGGTTACGTCGGCGGTTCCGACCCGCGACTCCTCGCCGAGATGCGACGGCTTCAGCAGCGCGTCCAGGACCTCGAGTCCGAGCTCGGACGAATCCAGTCCGAAAACGACGCACTGAACGCGGCCGCCGCACAGCACGGAGACTCGCTGCTCGACAGCATCGACCTCGACGTACCCCAGGCGGAGCCTGCGCTCACCTGATCCGAGCTCCCTCGTCGCTCAACCAACAAGTACCGCAAGATCTGCAAGGGGCGCTTCGGCGTCCCTTCTTTCTTGTCTCACGCTTGTCTCATGCTTTCTTGTCCCACGGTGCCGTTGCACCAGGTGAGAGGGCCCTTCCTTTAACGTCTGATGTGCCCTGCACCTTCATGGGCGAAACCGAACGTGAAAGGTAGAGTCCGGCGGCGTGCACCTCAAGTCCCTGACCCTGCGTGGCTTCAAATCCTTCGCCTCCGCCACCACCCTGCGCTTCGAGCCGGGCATCACCTGCGTCGTGGGCCCCAACGGCTCCGGCAAGTCCAACGTGGTGGACGCGCTCTCCTGGGTCATGGGCGAACAAGGGGCCAAGTCCCTGCGCGGCGGGAAGATGGAAGACGTCATCTTCGCCGGCACGACCGGCCGCCCACCGCTCGGCCGCGCCGAGGTCTCGCTGACCATCGACAACTCCGACGGCGCGCTGCCCATCGACTACGCCGAAGTCACCATCACCCGGATCATGTTCCGCGGCGGCAGCAGCGAGTACCAGATCAACGGCGACACCTGCCGCCTCCTGGACATCCAGGAGCTGCTCTCCGACTCCGGCATCGGCCGCGAGATGCACGTCATCGTCGGACAGGGCCAGCTGGACTCCGTACTGCACGCCGATCCGATGGGCCGCCGCGCCTTCATCGAAGAAGCGGCCGGGGTGCTCAAGCACCGCAAACGCAAAGAGAAGGCCCTGCGCAAACTCGACGCGATGCAGGCCAATCTGGCGCGCGTCCAGGACCTCAACGACGAGCTGCGCCGCCAGCTCAAACCGCTCGGCCGGCAGGCGGCGGTGGCCCGCCGGGCGGCCGTGATCCAGGCCGACCTGCGCGACGCGCGGCTGCGGCTGCTCGCCGACGACCTCGTGACGCTCAAGGGCGCGCTCGACGCGGAGATCGCGGACGAAGCGGCGCTGAAGGAACGCAAGGACGCGGCCCAGGCGCAGCTCGCCGGGGCGGTGCGGCGGGAATCCGAACTGGAGGAAGCCGTACGGGAACTCGCGCCGCGGCTCCAGCGGGCCCAGCAGACCTGGTACGAGCTGTCGCAACTGGCCGAACGGGTCCGGGGGACCGCCTCCCTGGCGGACGCCCGGGTCAAGTCGGCCGCGGTGCCGCCCGAGGAAGCGCGGCGGGGCCGGGACCCCGAGGACATGGAGAGGGAAGCCGCGCGGATCCGCGAGCAGGAAGCGGAATTGACGGCCGCGCTCGAGGCGGCCTCCCGGGCGCTGGAGGACACCGTCTCGCACCGGGCCGAGCTGGAGCGTTCGCTGGCCGAGGAGGAACGGCGGCTGCGGGACGCGGCGCGGGCCATCGCCGACCGGCGCGAGGGCCTGGCACGGCTGACGGGCCGACTGGGCGCGGCCCGCTCCCGCGCGGGCGCGGCGCAGGCAGAGATCGACCGGCTGGTCGCGGCGCGGGACGAGGCCCGTACCCGTGCGGCGGCGGCGAGCGAGGAGTACGAGGCACTGGCGGAGGAGGTCGGCGAGCACGACTCCTCGCCGGACCGGGAGGGCGAGTACGAGGCCGCGCGGGCGGAACTGACGGCGGCGGAGACCGCACTCGGCGCGGCGCGCGACGCGTTGGCGACGGCGGAACGGCTCCGCGCGGCGGTATCGGCCCGCCGCGAGGCCCTGGCGATGGGGCTGCGCCGTAAGGACGGCACCGGAGCGGTGCTGGCGGCACGGCTCGAAGGCCTGCTGGGCCCGGCGGCGCGGCGGCTGTCGCTGACCCCGGGGTACGAGGTCGCGGTGGCGGCGGCACTGGGCGCGGCGGCGGACGCGGTGACCGTGGCCTCGCCGGCCTCGGCATCCGGCGCGATCCGGCACCTGCGCACCACGGACGCGGGCCGGGCCACGTTCCTGATCACCCCGCCGGACGCACCCGGAGACCGGCCCGTCCCGGCCCTTCCCGGCCAGGCGGCGGCCCCGGCCGGGCCCCTGGACCCGGCGGCCGCGGCCGACCCGGCTGCCGGGACCGCGGGTTCCGTCCCCGGCCAGGGCGCCGGCCCCGGGGGAGCCTTCCCGCGGCCCGCGGCCACCCCAGCCGCCGCCCCCGCCGGACACGCCGCTGCGGCTGCTTCGGGAGCCGCGGCACAGACCGCTCCGGCCGTCCCCGGGCCCGGTGCGCGGGACGCACTGGCCGTCGCCGAGACAGAGACAGAGACAGAGGCCGATACCCGGGCAGGGACCGGGACCGGCATCCCCGCCGGGAGGCTGGTGCGGGGCGATGCGGCGCTCGTACGGGCCGTCGCCTGGGTGCTGCGGGACTACGTGGTGGTCGGCGGGCTCGACGAGGCCGAGGCCCTGGTCGCCGCGCGGCCCGATCTGGTGGCGGTGACCTCCGACGGGGACGTCCTCGGGGCGCATCTCGCGCACGGCGGGTCCGCCGGGGTGCCCAGCCTGATCGAGGTGCAGGCGGCCGTGGACGAGGCGGACGCCGAGCGCGGCCGGCTGGACGCACGGTGCCTCGCGCTGGAGGAGGAGCAGGCGGCCGCCCAGCAGCGGCGTACCGGGGCCGGTGCACGCGTGGAGGAGCTCGGTGAGCTCAGGCGGGCCGCCGAGCAGGCACGGGCCGGGGTCGCGCAGCAGCTCGGGCGGCTCGCCGGACAGGCGAAGGGGGCCGCGGGCGAGGCGGAGCGCGCCGCCTCGGCCGCGGCCAAGGCGCAGGACGCGCTGGAGCAGGCGCTGGCCGAGGTGGAGGAGTGCGCGGAGCGGCTCGCCGTGGCCGAGGAGATGCCGGTCGAAGACGAGCCCGACACTTCCGGCAGGGACCGGCTCGCCGCCGACGGGGCGAACGCGCGGCAGACCGAGATGGAGGCCCGGCTGCAGCTGCGGACCCACGAGGAGCGGGTCAAGGGGCTGGCCGGCCGGGCGGACGGACTCGATCGCGCGGCCCGCGCCGAGCGGGAGGACCGGGCCAGGGCCGAGCGCCGTCGCGAACGGCTGCGCCACGAGGCCCGGGTGGCCGCGGCCGTCGCCGACGGCGCCCGCCAGCTGCTCGCGCACATCGAGGTGTCGCTGACCCGGGCCGCCGAGGAGCGCACCTCGGCCGAGTACGCCAAGGGCCTGCGCGAGCGGGAGCTCGACGAGGCCAGGAGCCGGGGCCGCGGCCTGAAGGACGAGCTCGACAAGCTCACCGACTCCGTGCACCGGGGCGAGGTGCTCGGCGCGGAGAAGCGGATGCGGATCGAGCAGGTGGAGGCGCGGGCCCTGGAGGAGTTCGGGATCGGGGCCGAGGGGCTCGTCGGCGAGTACGGCCCCGATCAGCCGGTGCCGCCGAGCCTGCCCGCGGAGGGGGAGGCCCAGGAGTCGGACGACGCCGGGCCGCAGCCCTTCGTACGGGCCCGGCAGGAGAAGCGGCTGAAGGCCGCCGAGCGGGCGTATCAGCAGCTCGGCAAGGTCAATCCGCTGGCTCTGGAGGAGTTCGCGGCGCTGGAGGAGCGGCACAAGTTCCTCAGCGAGCAGCTGGAAGACCTGCGCAAGACGCGGACCGATCTCCTCCAGGTCGTCAAGGAGGTGGACGAGCGGGTCGAGCAGGTCTTCACGGAGGCGTACCGGGATACGGCCCGGGAGTTCGAGGGGGTGTTCTCGCGGCTGTTCCCCGGTGGCGAGGGCCGGCTGATCCTCACCGACCCCGGCAACATGCTGACCACCGGCATCGACGTGGAGGCGCGACCGCCCGGCAAGAAGGTCAAGCGGCTGTCGCTGCTCTCCGGCGGCGAGCGCTCGCTGACGGCCGTGGCGCTGCTGGTCGCCATCTTCAAGGCCAGGCCCAGCCCGTTCTACGTGATGGACGAGGTCGAGGCGGCGCTCGACGACACCAACCTCCAGCGGCTGATCCGGATCATGGAGGAGCTGCAGGAGAGCTCGCAGCTGATCGTGATCACGCACCAGAAGCGGACCATGGAGGTCGCGGACGCGCTCTACGGCGTCTCGATGCAGGGCGACGGCGTCTCGAAGGTCATCAGCCAGCGTCTGCGCTGACACGCGTCGTCGTCATTCGTTCGATCTCCTCCGGGTGGTGCCCGATCTTGACCTGTGCGCCACTGGTAGGAATCGACCCCACCGGCCGTCACCGCAGCCGGGGACGCAGGAGCAGACCTTGACCAGCAGCAGCACCTCGCAGGCCTCTGCATCGGGCGGCGGCCGCGCGTCCCAGCCCGATCATCTCGGGCACGTCATCTTCATCACCGCGGCCGCGGCCATGGGCGGATTCCTCTTCGGCTACGACAGCTCCGTCATCAACGGCGCCGTCGTCGCGATCCGGGACCGCTTCGACGTCGGGGCCGGCACCCTCGCCCAGGTGATCGCCGCCGCGCTGATCGGCTGCGCGCTGGGCGCCGCCACCGCGGGCCGCATCGCCGACCGGATCGGCCGCATCCGCTGCATGCAGATCGCCGCCGTCCTCTTCACGGCCAGCGCCGTCGGCTCGGCCCTCCCCTTCGCCCTCTGGGACCTCGCCCTGTGGCGGGTCGTCGGCGGCTTCGGGATCGGCATGGCCTCGGTCATCGGCCCGGCCTACATCGCCGAGGTGTCCCCGCCCGCGTACCGCGGCCGGCTCGCCTCCTTCCAGCAGGCCGCGATCGTCATCGGCATCGCCATTTCCCAGCTCGTCAACTGGGGGATCCTGAACCTCGCCGACGGAGACCAGCGCGGCAAGGTCGGCGGTCTGGAAGCCTGGCAGTGGATGCTCGGCGTCATGGTCGTCCCGGCCGCGCTCTACGGACTGATGTCCTTCGTCATCCCGGAGTCCCCGCGCTTCCTGATCTCCGTCGGCCGCACCGACGAGGCCAAGAAGGTGCTGGCCGAGGTCGAGGGCGAGCACGTCGACCTCGACGGACGCGTCCGGGACATCGAGCACGCCATGCGCTCCGAGCACAAGTCCACCTTCAAGGACCTGCTCGGCGGCCGCATGGGCTTCCTGCCCATCGTCTGGATCGGCATCGGCCTCTCCGTCTTCCAGCAGCTCGTCGGCATCAACGTGATCTTCTACTACAGCTCCTCGCTGTGGCAGTCGGTCGGCATCGACCCGAGCTCCTCGTTCCTGTACTCCTTCGAGACCTCCGTCGTGAACATCATCGGTACGGTGATCGCGATGGTCTTCGTGGACCGCATCGGCCGCAAACCCCTCGCGCTCATCGGGTCCGTGGGCATGGCGATCTCCCTCGCGCTCGCCGCGTGGGCCTTCTCCTACAAGGACACCAGCGGCGGAGACATCGCCCTGCCGCACGCCCAGGGCCTCGTGGCCCTCATCGCGGCCAACTTTTTCGTGCTCTTCTTCGCCCTGTCCTGGGGCGTCGTGGTGTGGGTCCTGCTCGGCGAGATGTTCCCGGGCCGCATCCGCGCCGCCGCCCTGGGCGTGGCCGCCTCCGCCCAGTGGATCGCCAACTGGGTCATCACGGTCTCGTTCCCGACCCTGTCGGACTGGAACCTGTCCGGCGCCTACGTCATCTACGCGGTCTTCGCCGTGCTCTCGATCCCGTTCATCCTCAAGTGGGTGCCGGAGACCAAGGGCAAGGCGTTGGAGGAGATGGGGTGACCACCCCCGCCAACGCCCCCCGGCTCAGCCCCCCAGTCGGGGCAGCACCTGCTCGCACAGCAGCTGCAGGCTCCGCCAGCCCTCGTCGATCGGCATCCCGCCGCACAGCGGGTGCAGCACCAGGTTCCCCGCCTCGCCCGCGCCCCGGGCGTACTCGACCGCCTCGTCCGGGGTGAGGATCCGGTACACGCCCTCCGCGCGCAGCTCCGCCACCGTGTGCGCGCCCGAGCGGACGGCGCTGAGGATGTCCTTGGACTGCCAGGACGCGTACATCCCGGCCTCGTGCAGGAACCGCTCGCCGTGCTCGGCCCACGCCCGGTCCGGGTCCTCGGCGATGTGCAGCAGCGGGGTCTGGGCCGCCGGCATCATGCAGAAGCCCTCCGTGCCGTACTCCGCGAGCTTGGCGTTGTAGTACGCCTCCAGCTCCGGCAGGTGCGCACTGGGGAAGAACGGCAGCCCCAGCCGGGCCGCGCGGCGGGCTGCCGCCTGCGAACTGCCGCCGACCAGGAGCAGCGGGTGCGGCTGGGTGAAGGGCCGCGGGGTGACCCGTACCGTCCGGCCCCGGAACTCGAACGGCTCACCGGTCCACGCCTTCAGCAGGGTTTCCAGCAGCTCGTCCTGGAGCTTGCCGCGCCGGCCCCATTCGACGCCGTGCTGCTCGTACTCCTCGGGCCGGTAGCCGATGCCGGCCACCGTGACGAGGCGGCCGCCGCTGAGGAGGTCGAGGACCGCGATGTCCTCAGCGACCTTCAGGGGGTCGTAGAGCGGGCCGATGATCGCCGAGACGGTGACCGCGATCCGGCGGGTGGCGCCGAAGACCGCGCCCGCGAAGGCGAAGGGGGAGGGCAGCCAGTTGTTGTCGGTGCCGTGGTGCTCTTCGGTCTGGATGGTGTCGATCCCGCGGTCGTCCGCGTACTTCGCCATCTCCAGCGCGGCCTTGTACCGGGCGGAGAGGGTTTCCGGGGTGCCGTTCGGGTCGATGAGATTGAACCGGGCCACGGTGATGGGCATGGAGAAGTCCCCCTTCGCCGGAGGTGGGTGGGCGGGCGAAGGGGGACGTTAGCTGACGTGGCGTCAGTTGGACAGGGATCCGGCTCCGGCGCCCGCCGTCGCGGGCTCCTGCGCGGACTCCTCGGTGGCGGCCGGGGCCCGCTCGGCCGGGGCCCGCTCGGCCGGGGCCGTGCGCGGCAGGACCGCGTACAGCACGGCGGAGGTGACGATGCCCGCCGCCCAGCCCAGGCCGTTCTCGCCGATCCAGGTGGTGGCGAGCGGGCCGCTGAACCAGTCGACCTTCGTGAACAGCAGCCCCACGACCAGCGCCAGCCCCCACGAGGTCATGGCCTGCCAGGCGAAACCGCCCCGGTACCAGTAGGCGCTGCTCCGCGTGGTGTCCAGCAGGGCCGCGCTGTCGTAGGAGGTGCGGCGCAGCATGTCCACGCCGAAGACGCCGATCCAGGCGGAGAAGGCCACGGCGAGCAGGGTCAGGAAGGAGATGAAGGATCCGAAGAAGCTGGTCGCGACCACCATCAGCAGGAAGCCGAAGACCAGGCTGATGACGGCGTTGACGCTCACCGCCGCCGCGCGCGGGACCTTGATGCCGAGGGTCTGCGCGGTGAAGCCGGCCGAGTACATGGACATCGAGTTGATGAGCAGCATGCCGACGAGCGCGATCAGCAGGTACGGGACCGCGATCCAGGTCGGCAGCAGCTCCCCGATGAAGGAGACCGGGTCCTGCGCGGTGGCCAGGTCGGGGGTGGCGACCGCCATCACCGCGCCCATGAGCACCATCGGGATGACGACGACCGCCGCGCCGCCGATGGTGGCGCCGACCATGCCCTTGGCGGAGGCGGTGCGGGGCAGGTACCGGGTGAAGTCGGGGCCGGAGGGGACCCAGCTGATGCCGCCGGCGGCGATGGTGCCGATGCCCGCGATCATCATCGCGGTGGAGCCCGCGGGCTTGCCGAAGACGGCCGACCAGTCGGTCTCGACGATCAGGTAGCCCAGGACGAGCACGCTGAAGGCGCCGAAGAGGTACGTGGACCACTTGGAGCAGACGCGCAGCGCGTTGATGCCGAGACCGGAGACCAGGAAGGTGCAGCCGACGAAGAAGAGGAGGGTGACCACGATCAGGGCGGTGTTCTTCTTGATGCCGAAGACCAGGTCGAGCACGGTCAGGACGGCGTAGGCGCCGCTGACCGCGTTGATGGTCTCCCAGCCCCAGCGGGCGACCCAGATCAGGGCGCCGGGGAAGAGGTTGCCGCGCTGGCCGAAGACGGCACGGGAGAGCGCCATGCCGGGGGAGCCGCCGCGCTTGCCCGCGATGGATATGAGGCCGACCATCCCGTACGAGACCACGGGCGCGGCGATCGCGACGACGAGCACCTGCCAGATGTTCAGCTTGTTGAAGATGACCAGGCCGGCGCCCATGGTCAGCAGCAGCACGCTGATGTTGGCGGCGACCCAGGTCGGCACGAGCTCGCGGACCCGGCCGCGCCGCTCGCCGTCCGGGACGGGCTCCAGTCCGCGTGACTCGACGGCGGTCGTCTCGGCAGGCATACGTGTACTCCGTGGGGGAGGCGGGGTGGGGGATTGCTCATCATCGTAGATTCGCCGCAAAAAGTACAAACAGAGGCTTAGTTCCCTGTGTGATCCCCCAAGAGTCATGGGTTGTCGCGGCCCACTGCATGGGCCGCGACAACCCATGGGCGCCCAGCGCCGAGCGCACCCCTATCCGATCCGATACTGGGGAGCGTTGTGACTCCGCCCCGAAGGGCTTCTCGCCGACACATGGCCGAGCGACGGACCAGCCCGATCCGCGGGGGTGCAAAGCCCCGCCTGGAGAACGAGGTGCGGTTGGCCAGGTCACGCATACTGGACAGGTTATGGAAATCCTCATCCTTGTCGTAGTCATCGCCCTGGTCGCGGTCGGTGCGATCAGCGGGCTCGTGGTCAGCAGCCGCAAGAAGAAGCAGCTGCCCACGGCACCGTCGAGCACGCCGACCATCACTGCCCCGCCCGCCGAACCGCAGGTGGGGGAGGACGCCGCACCGACGGCGGAAGAACCGCGCCGCACGATCGAGGAGGTCGCGCTCCCCGAGGCCGCGGCCGAGGCCCCGGTCGCGGAGCCCGAAGCCCCCGTCGCCGAGGTGCCCGCCGCCCCCGAGATCGAGGTGCCCGAGCCCACCGCCGGCCGCCTGGTCCGGCTGCGCGCGCGCCTCGCCCGGTCGCAGAACTCGCTCGGCAAGGGGCTGCTCACGCTGCTCTCCCGCGAGCACCTCGACGAGGACACCTGGGAGGAGATCGAGGAGACCCTCCTCATCGCCGACGTCGGTGTCGCCCCGACCCAGGAGCTGGTGGACCGGCTCCGCGAGCGGGTCAAGGTGCTCGGTACCCGCACCCCCGCCGATCTGCGCGCCCTGCTGAAGGAAGAGCTCGTCGCCCTCCTCGGCACCGACTTCGACCGCGCCGTGAAGACCGAGAGCGGCGTGGACACCCCCGCCGTCATCATGGTCGTCGGCGTGAACGGCACCGGCAAGACCACCACCACCGGCAAGCTCGCCCGCGTGCTCGTCGCCGACGGGCGCAGCGTCGTGCTCGGCGCGGCCGACACCTTCCGCGCCGCCGCCGCCGACCAGCTCCAGACCTGGGGCGACCGGGTCGGCGCGCGCACCGTCCGTGGACCCGAGGGCGGCGACCCGGCCTCCATCGCGTACGACGCGGTCAAGGAGGGCATCGCCGAGGGCGCCGACGTGGTGCTCATCGACACCGCCGGCCGCCTGCACACCAAGACCGGCCTGATGGACGAGCTCGGCAAGGTCAAGCGCGTCGTGGAGAAGCACGGCCCGCTGGACGAGATCCTGCTGGTCCTGGACGCCACCACCGGCCAGAACGGCCTGACCCAGGCCCGGGTCTTCGCGGAGGTCGTGGACATCACCGGCATCGTGCTGACCAAGCTCGACGGCACCGCCAAGGGCGGCATCGTCATCGCCGTCCAGCGCGAGCTGGGCGTCCCGGTCAAGCTCGTCGGCCTCGGCGAGGGCGCGGACGACCTGGCCCCCTTCGAGCCGGAGGCCTTCGTCGACGCCCTGATCGGCGACTGATCGGCGACTGATCGCGACTGAGGGCTTCACAAGGCTTGAGAGCCCCTGCGCAGACCAGTGCCCCCGCGGTCCCACGGACCCGGGGGCACTGCCGTGTGCGGAGGTCAGGCCTTGCGCAGCCGGTGGCACAGGTAGGCGAGGGTGCCCAGCAGCAGCCGGGCCTGGGGCGGATCCCCGGCCGAGTCCAGCGCCGGGGGGCGCAGCCAGCTCATCGGGCCGAGACCGGCGTGGTCGGAGGGCGGCGCGGTGACGTACGAGCCCTGGCCCAGCGCGCGCAGATCCAACCCGGCGTCGTCCCAACCCATCCGGTAGAGCAGCTGCGGCAGCCCGGCCGCGGCCCCCGGGGCCACGAAGAACTGGGCCCGGCCGTCCGGGGTCGCGGCGACCGGGCCGAGCGGCAGGCCCATCCGCTCGAGGCGGACCAGTGCCCGTCGGCCGGCTTCCTCGGCCACCTCGATGATGTCGAAGGCGCGGCCGACGGGGAGCAGCACCGCGGCCCCCGGGTATCCGCTCCAGGTCTCGGTGACCTCGTCGAGGGTGGCTCCGGCCGGGACCGTCGGCGCGAGGGCCAGTGGATGCGCCCCCGGCGCGCTGCAACTCGTATGACCGCAGGAGCAGTCGCGGGCGGGTGCCGCGGCCCGTGCGCCGGGGACCACGTCCCAGCCCCACAGTCCGGTGTACTCCGCCACCGCCGTGCACTCCGACGTCCGGCCTCGACGCCGAGCGCCGGAACGGAACTCCTTGGTGCCGCGGCTGCCGCCGATCGTGAAGCCCATGCCCATGCCCCCTCCAACGGGTCGGACGTGCCGGTGGTTACGACGTCGGCGGGACCGGATGGGACAGGATGCGGAGTCCGGATCGTGCCCGGGCCGCAGCGGTCCGTCCCGTCGCGGCCCGGCGCACTCCTCGCCGCGCACGCCCCGAGCGCACCCCTGTCCATCCGATCGGTTTCGCCTTCGTGTCAAGTGAATCGCGCCTGGCGAGTGGCGAGTTCATTCGAAGGGGTGGCGAATGGTGGCGTTTCCGGGATCGACCTCGCCGCAGGGGTGATCGTAGGATTACTTTCGGTGCATGAAGAGCGAAGGCAGACTCGTCCGCGGGTATGCCGGAGGCAAGGTGTGAAGGACTTGTGAAGGTCCCCCGCCCCTTCGCTGGCGGGCTTCATGTTTGAAGAGGCTGAGGGATGGGGGGCGTTCCAGTGAGCGGCAACGGCGCAAGCGGAACGAGCGCGGAGTCCGACGGGTCGTCCCCCGAGGAGCCGGAGCAGGACGCGACCGCCCGCAACGAACAGCTGACGTCCTGGTTCGTACGCAGCGGCTGGTCCAAGGGCGAACTGGCCCGCCAGGTCAACCGCCGCGCCCGCCAGATGGGCGCCCACCACATCAGCACCGACACCTCCCGGGTCCGCCGCTGGCTCGACGGCGAGCAGCCCCGCGAACCCGTCCCGCGGATCCTCTCCGAGCTGTTCTCCGAACGCTTCGGCTCCGTCGTCGCCATCGAGCACCTCGGACTGCGCACCGCCCACCAGACCCCCTCCGTCTCCGGGGTCGACCTGCCGTGGGCCGGCCCGCAGACCGTGGAACTGCTCGGCGAGTTCTCCCGCAGCGACCTGATGCTGGCCCGCCGCGGCTTCCTCGGGACCTCCCTCGCTCTCTCCGCGGGCCCCGCCCTCATCGAGCCCATGCAGCGCTGGCTCGTCCCGGTCCCGCCCGCCGACCCGGGCACGCGGGCGGCGGGACCGGCCGGCGGCGCCCTCAGCGGCCACCGGCCGCCCCGGCTCTCCGAGCCCGAGCTCGACCTCCTCGAAGCCACCACCGTGATGTTCCGCCAGTGGGACGCCCAGTGCGGCGGCGGCCTGCGCCGCAAGGCCGTGGTCGGCCAGCTCCACGAGGTCACCGACCTGCTCCAGGAACACCACCCGGCCCCGGTCATGAAGCGGCTCTTCAAGGTCGCCGCGGAACTGGCCGAACTCGCCGGCTGGATGAGCTACGACATCGGCATGCACCCCACCGCCCAGAAGTACTTCGTCCTCGCGCTGCACGCAGCCAAACAGGGCGGGGACAAGCCGCTGGGCTCGTACATCCTCTCCAGCATGAGCCGCCAGATGATCCACCTGGGCCGCCCCGAGGACGCCCTGGAGCTCATCCACCTCGCCCAGTACGGCAGCCGCGACTGCGCGGGGCCCCGTACCCAGGCCATGCTGTATGCGATGGAGGCCCGCGCCTACGCCAACATGGGCCAGCCCAGCCGCTGCAAGCGGGCCGTGCGGATGGCCGAGGACACCTTCTCCGACGTCGGCTTCGGCGGCGAGAGCGAACCCGACTGGATCCGCTTCTTCTCCGAGGCCGAGCTCAACGGCGAGAACTCCCACTCCTACCGCGACCTGGCCTACGTGGCCGGCCGCAGCCCCATGTACGCCTCCCTCGCCGAGCCCGTCATGGAGCGCGCCGTCGAGCTCTTCGAGAAGGACGAGGAGCACCAGCGCTCGTACGCCCTCAACCTCATCGGCATGGCCACCGTGCACCTGCTCCAGCGCGAACCCGAGCAGGCCGCCGTCCTCGTCGGCCGCGCCCTCGACGTGGCGGGAAAGGTGCGGTCCGAAAGGGTCAACACCCGGCTGCGCAAGACCGTCGACACCGCCGCGCGTGAGTACGGCGACGTGGCCGACGTGGTGCGCCTCACCGACCACCTCGCCTCCCGGCTCCCCGAAGCCGCGGAGGCCGTCTGACGGCCCGCGGCCGTCCACCCCAAGGCCCCCGGCCGTGGCAGTCACCCCGTGAAGCCCGATCAGGCTCCCCCAGCCAGGTTCCCCGGGTCATCGCCACGGCCGGGCCCCTCTTTGCGGCTAAACCGCCGCCGCTCTCGCGGATGTGGTTGCTCGCCGTCGTGGTTCCTCAATTGATGGTTGCGGTGTTCATCGTGCCGTAACACCCGAGAGGCCTTCGTCACGGGTGCGAAACACCCAGCGGCGCCGCCGGAAACCGGCCTGCGCGAATCTCAGGGCCATTAACCGGCCAGCTTTCGGGCCGGGCCCTCAGGCCCGATTCAAAAACCAGCGCCGCTCAGGTTTTCACGGTCGCCCGCACGCGAACGTAACGACGACGAGGAGACGCCGATGGCATCAGCCATCACGACCCTCGCGGCAGACGCCCCGACGCTCTCTGCCGCGAACACCGGGTTCATGCTCATCTGCTCCGCCCTGGTCATGCTGATGACCCCGGGACTCGCCTTCTTCTACGGAGGCATGGTCCGCGTCAAGAGCAGCCTCAACATGCTGATGATGAGCTTCATCAGCCTCGGGATCGTCACGATCCTCTGGGTCCTCTACGGATTCAGCCTCGCCTTCGGCTCCGACGTCGGGTCCGTGATCGGCTGGAGCTCCGACTACGTCGGACTCAGCGGCATCGGCATCACCGAACTGTGGGACGGCTACACCATCCCCGTGTACGTCTTCGCCGTCTTCCAGCTGATGTTCGCCATCATCACCCCCGCCCTGATAAGCGGCGCCCTGGCCGACCGGGTCAAGTTCAGCGCATGGGCCCTCTTCATCACCCTCTGGGTCACGATCGTCTACTTCCCCGTCGCCCACTGGGTGTGGGGCGCGGGCGGCTGGCTCTTCGAGCTCGGCGTCATCGACTTCGCCGGCGGCACCGCCGTCCACATCAACGCGGGCGCCGCGGCCCTCGGCGTCATCCTGGTCATCGGCAAGCGCGTCGGCTTCAAGAAGGACCCGATGCGCCCGCACAGCCTCCCGCTCGTGATGCTCGGCGCCGGCCTCCTGTGGTTCGGCTGGTTCGGCTTCAACGCCGGATCCTGGCTCGGCAACGACGACGGCGTCGGCGCCGTCATGTTCGTCAACACCCAGGTAGCCACCGCCGCCGCCATGCTCGCCTGGCTCGGCTACGAGAAGCTGCGCCACGGCTCCTTCACCACCCTCGGCGCCGCCTCCGGCGCGGTCGCGGGCCTCGTTGCCATCACCCCCTCCGGCGGCTCCTGCTCCCCGCTCGGCGCGATCGCCATCGGCGCCATCGCCGGTGTCGTGTGCGCCATGGCCGTGGGCCTGAAGTACAAGTTCGGCTACGACGACTCCCTCGACGTCGTCGGCGTCCACCTCGTCGGCGGTGTCCTCGGCTCCCTGCTCATCGGCCTCTTCGCCACCGGCGGGGTCCAGTCCGACGCGGCCGGCCTCTTCTACGGCGGCGGCCTCGCCCAGCTCGGCAAGCAGGCGGTCGGCGTCTTCTCCGTCCTCCTCTACTCTCTCGTGGCATCCGCGGTCCTCGCCTTCCTCCTCGACAGGACGATGGGGATGCGGGTCACCGAGGACGACGAGGTCTCCGGCATCGACCAGGTCGAACACGCCGAGACCGCCTACGACTTCAGCGGAGCAGGCGGCGGCTCCTCCTCCCGGAGCACCGCCGTACCCACCCCCGTTGCCGCGAGCAAGAAGGTTGACGCATGAAGCTGATCACCGCGATCGTCAAGCCGCACCGGCTGGACGAGATCAAAGAGGCCCTCCACCAGTTCGGCGTCCAGGGACTCACGGTCTCCGAGGCCAGCGGATACGGCCGCCAGCGCGGCCACACCGAGGTCTACCGCGGCGCCGAGTACACCGTGGACCTCGTGCCCAAGATCCGCATAGAGGTGCTCGTCGAGGACGGCGACGCCGAGGACGTGATGCGGATCGTGGTCGAATCCGCCCGGACCGGCAAGATCGGCGACGGCAAGGTGTGGAGCATCCCCGTGGACTCGGTCATCCGGGTCCGCACCGGCGAGCGCGGCGCAGACGCGCTCTAGGTGATTGGAACCCCTGGGTGACGAGCGTCGAAGAGACCACGGACGGCAACACGGCCGACTCGGGACCCAGCGGTTACGCCGCGGCCCGGCTGCGACTCCTCCAGGAGGAGTCGCGGTCCGGGCCTTCCCGGCGTTCCGCCCTGGCCGCGCTGACCGACGACTGGCTGAAGGCGCTGTTCGCCACCGCCGTGCAGGAGACGGGCGTGCGGGGCGCCGCCCTCGTCGCCGTCGGCGGCTACGGCCGCGCCGAACTCTCCCCCCGCAGCGACCTCGACCTGGTCCTGCTCCACGACGGCAAAGCCGCACCCCGCGCCCTCAGCGCACTGGCCGACCGGCTCTGGTACCCCGTCTGGGACCTGGGACTCGCCCTCGACCACTCCGTCCGCACACCAGGCGAAGCCCGCAAGACCGCCGCCGAAGACCTCAAGGTGCACCTCGGACTGCTCGACGCCCGGCCCGTCGCCGGCGACGTCGGGCTCCTCGCGGGCCTGCGCACCTCGGTCCTCGCCGACTGGCGCAACCATGCCGCCAAGCGCCTCCCCGAACTGCACTCCCTGTGCCGGGAACGGGCGGAGCGCGCGGGGGAACTGCGCTTCCTCCTCGAACCCGACCTCAAGGAAGCCCGCGGCGGGCTCCGCGACGCCACCGTCCTGCGGGCCGTCGCCGCGTCCTGGCTCGCCGACGCCCCGCGCGAAGGCCTCGCCGACGCCAGGCGCCGCCTGCTCGACGCGCGCGACGCCCTCCACCTGGTGACCGGGCGGGCCACCGACCGGCTCTCCCTCCAGGAACAGACCGCGGTCGCGGCCCAGCTCGGGCTGCTCGACGCCGACGCCCTCCTCAGGGAGGTGTACGAGGCCGCGCGCGTGGTCTCGTACGCCGGCGACGTGACCTGGCGCGAAGTCGGGCGCGTGCTCCGCGCCCGGGCCGCCCGCCCGCGGCTGCGCGGCCTGCTCGGCACCCGGAGCGCCGCGCCCGAGCGGGCGCCGCTCGCCGAAGGCGTCGTGGAATCCGACGGCGAGGCCGTCCTGGCCCTGGCCGCCCGCCCCGACCGCGATCCCGTCCTGCCCCTGCGGTTCGGCGCGGCCGCCGCCCAGGCCGGACTGCCCGTCTCGCTGCACGCCGTACGAAGGCTCGCGGCGCAGGCCAAGCCGCTGCCGGTGCCGTGGCCGGCCGAGGCCCGCGAACAACTGCTCACCCTGCTCGGCGCGGGCGAACCCACCGTCGCCGTATGGGAGGCCCTCGAAGCCGAGGGGATCATCACCCGGCTGCTGCCCGACTGGGAACGCGTCCGGTGCCGGCCCCAGCGCAACCCCGTGCACACCTGGACCGTCGACCGGCACCTGGTCGAAACGGCCGTGCGGGCCTCGGAACTCACCCGCCGGGTCGGCCGCCCCGACCTCCTCCTCATGGCCGCGCTCCTCCACGACATCGGCAAGGGCTGGCCCGGCGACCACTCGGTGGCGGGCGAGACGATCGCCCGCGACGTGGCGCTGCGGGTGGGCTTCGACGCCCAGGACGTGGCCGTGCTCGGGGCCCTCGTACGCCACCACCTGCTGCTCATCGACACGGCGACCCGCCGGGACCTGGACGACCCCGCGACGGTGAAGGCCGTCGCCGAGGCGGTCGGGACCCCCGGCACGCTGGAGATCCTGCACGCCCTGACGGAAGCCGACGCCCTGGCGACCGGCCCCGCGGCCTGGAGCGCCTGGCGCGGCTCGCTCGTGGCCGACCTGGTCGCACGGGTCGCCGCCGTCCTGCGGGGGGCCGCCCCGGCGGCGGGGGAGCCGGAGATCCCGACGACCGAACAGGAACGCCTCGCGGTGGAGGCGCTGCGCACCGGGGAACCGGTCCTGTCCCTGCACGCCCGGCAGGAGGAGGACGCCGTCGGCGTGGAACTGGTCGTGGCCGTCCCCGACCAGCCGGGGGTCCTCCCAGCGGTGGCGGGCGTACTGGCCCTGCACCGCCTCACCGTCCGCGCCGCGGACCTGCGCTCGATGGAGCTCCCGGACCAGCTGGGCGAGGTGCTCGTGCTGCGGTGGCGGGTGGCCGCGGAGTACGGCTCCCTGCCGCAGGCCGCACGGCTGCGCACCGACCTGGTGCGGGCGCTGGACGGCACGCTGGACGTCCCGGCGAAGCTGGCGGACCGCGAGGCGGCGTACCCGCGCCGCCGCGGGGTCGTCCCGCCGCCGCCCCGGGTCACGGTGGTCCCGGAGGTCTCCTCCCTGGCCACCGTCCTGGAGGTCAGGGCGCCCGACGCGGTCGGTCTCCTGCACCGGATCGGGCGGGCGCTGGAATCCTCCGGCGTCCGGGTCCGCAGCGCGCACGTCTCCACGCTCGGCGCGAACGCCGTGGACACCGTGTACGTGGTCGACGCCGACGGCAAACCCCTCGCCGCCCCCGCCGCGGCCGCCCTGGCCGTCTCGGTGGAGTCGGCCCTGACATAGGAAACCCGCCCGCAGGGCCGGAGGGGTGGCGCGGCCCGATACCCTGGGGGACGACCACACGCCCCCGACCCGAGGAATCGCGACCACCGTGTTCGATACGCTTTCCGACCGCCTCAGCGCGACCTTCAAGTCCCTCCGGGGCAAAGGCCGCCTCTCCGAGCAGGACATCGACGCTGCGGCGCGGGAAATCCGTATCGCCCTCCTCGAGGCCGACGTCGCGCTCCCGGTCGTCCGCTCCTTCATCGCGAACGTCAAGGAGCGCGCCCGCGGCGAAGAGGTCTCCAAGGCCCTGAACCCGGGCCAGCAGGTCCTCAAGATCGTCAACGACGAGCTCGTCTCGATCCTCGGCGGCGAGACCCGGCGGCTGCGCTTCGCCAAGACCGCGCCCACGGTGATCATGCTCGCCGGTCTCCAGGGTGCCGGTAAGACCACCCTCGCCGGAAAGCTCGGCCTGTGGCTCAAGGGGCAGGGTCACACCCCGCTCCTCGTCGCGTGCGACCTCCAGCGCCCCAACGCCGTCAACCAGCTCTCCGTCGTCGCGGAGCGGGCCGGCGTCGCCGTCTACGCGCCCGCCCCCGGCAACGGCGTCGGCGACCCGGTCCAGGTCGCCAAGGACTCCATCGAGTACGCGCGCACCAAGCAGTACGACGTGGTCGTCGTCGACACCGCCGGCCGCCTCGGCATCGACCAGGAGCTGATGCAGCAGGCCGCGGACATCCGCGACGCCGTCAGCCCCGACGAGATCCTCTTCGTCGTCGACGCCATGATCGGCCAGGACGCGGTCAACACCGCCGAGGCCTTCCGCGACGGCGTCGGCTTCGACGGTGTCGTGCTGTCGAAGCTCGACGGCGACGCCCGCGGCGGCGCCGCGCTCTCCATCGCGCACGTCACCGGCAAGCAGATCATGTTCGCCTCGAACGGCGAGAAGCTCGACGAGTTCGACGCGTTCCACCCCGACCGCATGGCGGGCCGGATCCTCGACATGGGTGACATGCTCACCCTGATCGAGCAGGCCGAGAAGACCTTCAGCCAGGCCGAAGCCGAGAAGATGGCGGCCAAGCTGGCGAAGGGTCCCAAGGAGTTCACGCTCGACGACTTCCTGGCCCAGATGGAGCAGGTCCGCAAGATGGGCTCCATCTCCAAGCTGCTCGGCATGCTGCCCGGCATGGGGCAGATCAAGGACCAGATCAACAACATCGACGAGCGCGACGTCGACCGCATGGCCGCGATCATCAAGTCGATGACCCCGTCGGAGCGCCAGGACCCGACGATCATCAACGGCTCGCGCCGCGCCCGTATCGCCAAGGGCTCCGGTGCCGAGGTCAGCGCCGTCAAGGGTCTCGTCGAGCGGTTCTTCGAGGCCCGCAAGATGATGTCCCGCATGGCCCAGGGCGGCGGCATGCCCGGGATGCCGGGCATCCCCGGGATGGGCGGCGGCCCCGGCCGCCAGAAGAAGCAGATCAAGCAGGCCAAGGGCAAGCGCAAGAGCGGCAACCCGATGAAGCGCAAGGAAGAAGAGGCCGCGGCCGCGCTCCGCAAGGAGCAGGGTCCGCAGGCGGTCGAGCCCGCCGCCGGCGGCAACCCGTTCGGCCTTCCGGCGGGCGGCGCGCAGCCCGGCCAGGACTTCGACCTCCCGGACGAGTTCAAGAAGTTCATGAAGTAACGGCGCGAGCACCTGCGCGAGCGCCCGCGGGAGGGCCCCGTCCACCGGATCCGGTGGACGGGGCCCTCCCGTTTCTGCGGGGGCAAGGGGTGGGTTTGTCGCTTATGGTCGGCCGGGAGGACGGCAGAAGGAGGCCACGTGCCCAGCCCCACCCCCGTACCGCCCCGCGACCGGGCCGATACGCCCTGGCGCTCCGAGGGCGCACCGCCCACCCCGCCGCCGAAGAAGAGGATGCCCGGGGGCTGGCGCGGCCTGATCCTCACCGCCCTGATCGTCTACCTGATCACCAACCTGGTGCTCTCGTTCTTCAACGAGGGCGACGAGTCGACCATCTCGTACACCGAGTTCAGCAAGCAGGTCGCCAACGGCAACGTCTCCAAGATCTACTCCAAGGGCGACGCCATCCAGGGCGAGCTGAAGACGGGACAGCCCAAGCCGGACGGCGACAAGGGCGACTACACCAAATTCGTCTCCCAGCGCCCGGCCTTCGCCGACGACGACCTGTGGGCCAACCTCACCAAGCAGAACGTGGTCGTCACCGCCTCCCCGGTCGTCGAACAGCGCAGCTTCCTCGCCAACCTCCTGCTCTCCCTGGCCCCGATGCTGCTGCTCGTCCTCCTGTGGGTGTTCATCGCCCGCCGGATGGGCGCGGGCATGGGCGGCGGGGGCATGGGCGGACTCGGCCGCAAGGCACCGCCGAAGCCGGTGGAGCTGGAGGGCGCCAAGCGCACGACCTTCGAGGACGTGGCGGGCATCGACGAGGTCGAGGGCGAGCTCAACGACGTCGTGGACTTCCTCAAGAACCCGGACGAGTACCGCAAGATGGGCGCCCGGATGCCCGGCGGCGTCCTGCTCTCCGGCCCGCCCGGCACCGGCAAGACCCTGCTGGCGCGCGCCGTCGCGGGCGAGGCCGGGGTGCCGTTCTTCTCCGCCTCCGCCTCCGAGTTCATCGAGATGATCGTCGGCGTCGGCGCGTCCCGGGTGCGCGAACTCTTCAACGAGGCGCGCAAGGTGGCCCCGGCGATCATCTTCATCGACGAGATCGACACCATCGGGCGGGCCCGCGGCGGCGGCGCGGCCATGGGCGGCCACGACGAACGCGAACAGACCCTGAACCAGATCCTCACCGAGATGGACGGCTTCTCCGGCTCGGAGGGCGTGGTCGTCCTGGCCGCGACCAACCGGGCGGACGTCCTGGACCCGGCCCTGACCCGGCCGGGCCGCTTCGACCGCCTGGTGGTCGTGTCCCCGCCCGACAAGGGCGGCCGCGAGGCGATCCTGCGGATCCACACGCGGGACATTCCCCTCGCCCAGAGCGTCGACCTGGCGCAGGTGGCCCGCACCACCCCGGGCATGACGGGCGCGGACCTGGCCAACCTGGCCAACGAAGCCGCGCTGCTGGCCGTCAAGCGCCAGCAGAAGCAGGTCACCCAGTCCGACCTGTCCGACGCGCTGGAGAAGGTCCAGCTCGGCGCGGAGCGGCCGCTGGTGATGCCGGAGGAGGAGCGCCGCCGTACGGCGTACCACGAGAGCGGTCACGCCCTGCTGGGCATGCTCCAGCCGGGCGCCGACCCGGTCCGCAAGATCACCATCGTCCCGCGCGGCCGTGCGCTCGGCGTCACCCTCTCGACGCCCGAGGCGGACCGCTACGCGTACACGGAGGACTACCTCCGCGGCCGCATCATCGGAGCGCTGGGCGGCATGGCGGCCGAGCAGACCGTCTACGAGGTCATCACCACGGGCGCGGAGAACGACCTCGAACAGGTCACCAACATCGTCCGGGGCATGGTCGGCCGCTGGGGCATGAGCGAGCGCATCGGCCGCCTCACCGCGATCCCCTCGGACGGACAGAGCCCCTACGGACTCTCCGCCGCCCCCGCCACCCTCGACGCGGTGGACCACGAGATGCGGCGGATCGTGGACGAGTGCTACGCGGAGGCCTGCCGGCTGCTGCGCGAGAACCGCGACAAGCTGGACGCCCTCGCGGATGCCCTGATGGCGAACGAGACCCTGGATGAACCGGCCGCCTACGCCGCTGCGGGCATCCCCCGCCTCCACAAGTAGCCGCCGGCGGGGCTGATCTCCTCAGCCCCGCGGCGGCGGTTACGCCGTACGGGCGATCACGTAGCGGAAGATGTTCGGCAGCCAGACCGCGCCGTCGCCTCGCTCGTACGGGTGAAGGGCCTCCGCCAGCTCCTTCTCCACCTGCACCGGGTCCGCCGCCGCGGCTTCATACAGTCCGGTCGACAGCAGCCCGCGCACCGCGCTGTCCACGTCCGCGTAGCCGAAGGGGCAGAACACCCGCCCCGAGCCGTCCGGGACCAGCCCGGCCCGCGCCACCATCGCGTCCAGGTCCCGGGAGACCGGCCCGCCGCCCAGCACCGAGGGCACCGTGCACCGCTCCGCGGGCCCCCAGTCGGCCAGCACCACCGTCCCGCCCGGGCGCCGCAGCGCGGGCAGCGCCGCGGCCAGGACCCCCGGAGCGGGGGAGAAGGCCAGCAGCACGTCGTAGGGCACCGCGGGCTCGGGCGGGGCCGCCACCACCTCCAGCAGCCGTTCGCGCGCCAGCGCGCGGCGCGCGGGATCCCTCTCCACACCCGTGGCCAGGGCCCCCCGTCCGCAGGCCAGCAGAAGGGCCAGTCCGGCCCCGCAGTCCAGGCCGAGCAGCCGGTCGCCCGGCCCGACCTCCAGCCGGTCGTAGACCGCTTCGTACAGCGGTACCAGCATCCGTTCCTGGATTTCCGCCCAGTCCCGGGCGACAAGCGTCGCCGTCGGCGTCGGTGTCATCGAAAGAGCGCTCCTGATTCCGTTTCGCCCCCATGCCCCCGTTGCCAGAGAACTCCCGATTCGCCCCCGCGTCCAGAGGAGCGCGCCACCCGATTCACACCCGATTCACGCT
Organism: Streptomyces sp. NBC_00503; assembly: GCF_036346895.1. Lineage (NCBI taxonomy): Bacteria > Bacillati > Actinomycetota > Actinomycetes > Kitasatosporales > Streptomycetaceae > Streptomyces > Streptomyces sp. NBC_00503. The sequence goes on from NZ_CP107855.1 coordinate 5,745,365, forward strand.
CGCCGCCCCGGGCGCCGTACCATTCGCGCCATGGCAAAGGCACCCGTTCTCACCCCCCAGGCGGAGGATTTTCCCCGCTGGTACCAGGATCTGATCAACAAGGCCGAGCTGGCCGACAACGGTCCGGTACGCGGCACCATGGTCATCCGACCGTACGGCTACGGGCTGTGGGAGCGGATGCAGCAGGAGATGGACGCGCGCATCAAGGACGCGGGCGCCCAGAACGCGTACTTCCCGCTGTTCATCCCGCAGTCGTACCTGACGAAGGAAGCCGAGCACGTGGAGGGCTTCGCCCCCGAGCTCGCGGTCGTCACCCACGGCGGCGGCAAGGAGCTGGACGAGCCCATCGTGGTCCGCCCCACCTCCGAGACGATCATCAACGACTACTTCTCCAAGTGGGTCCAGAGCTACCGCGACCTGCCCCTGCTGATCAACCAGTGGGCGAACGTGGTCCGCTGGGAGATGCGCCCGCGCGTGTTCCTCCGTACGAGCGAGTTCCTCTGGCAGGAGGGCCACACCGCCCACGTGTCGTACGAGGACGCCCGCGACTACGCCGCCCGCATCCACAAGGACGTCTACGGCGACTTCATGACCAACGTGCTCGGCATCGACGTCGTGCTCGGCCGCAAGACCGCCAAGGAGCGCTTCGCCGGCGCCATCAACACCCTCACCCTCGAGGGCATGATGGGCGACGGCAAGGCCCTGCAGCTGGGCACGAGCCACGAGCTCGGCACCAACTTCGCCAAGGCCTTCAACACGCAGTACCTGTCGAAGGAAGGCAAGCAGGAGCTCGTCTGGCAGACCTCGTGGGGCGTTTCGACCCGCATGGTCGGCGGCCTGATCATGTCGCACGGCGACGACAACGGCCTGCGGGTCCCGCCGCGCCTCGCGCACGTCCAGGTCGTCGTCATGGCGATCAAGGGCGACGAGGCCGTCACCAAGGTCCGCGAGCTCGGCGCCCAGCTCAAGGCCGCGGGCCTGCGGGTGTTCGTCGACGACCGCGTCGACACCCCCTTCGGCCGCCGCGCCGTGGACTGGGAGCTCAAGGGCGTACCGGTCCGCGTCGAGATCGGCCCCCGCGACTTGGAGGCCGGCACCGCGATGCTGGCCCGCCGGATCCCGGGCGGCAAGGAGGCCGTGCAGATCTCCGACCTCGCCGCGCTGCTGCCCAAGGTGCTGGAGGAGGACCAGGAGCAGCTGCTGCGCGAGTCCCGCGAGCGCCGCATCGCGCGTACCTCCGACGTCGCCACCATCGAGGAGGCCGCCGAGGCCGCCATCGCCGGTGGCTGGGCGCGGATCCCGTGGGCCGACCTCGGCCCCGAGGGCGAGGCGAAGCTCGCGGAGCAGGCCGTCTCCGTACGCTGCCTGATCGCCGAGGACGGGTCCGTCCCGGACGCGGACGACGCCCCCGGTACCCTCGCGATCGTCGCGCGCTCGTACTGACCGGACCACCGGTGACTCCCGCACCCCGGCGCGCGGCTCCTGCCGCGCGCCGGGGTGTAGTCGTCGTTACGTACCGACTCCTCCGGAGATCTGCGCACCCGTCCTCGTCGGGACGCATGAGACTGAACTGACTGGTACGTGCAAAAAATTTGGAATGGCCCGGAATCGGAACACCGGGGCACCCCGGCTCGTTGTCACGACGTGAGCACGACACCCCCTGTTCTCGCCGCAGAGCTGGCGCAGGCGTGGGCCGATATTCAGCGGTACCACCCCGAGCTGCCTGACCTTGCCGCGCCCGAGTCCCTGATCGGAGAGTCCTCGTCCGCCTGTGGCGCCGAGCTCTCCTTCGAGCGACTGCTGCACGAGGCAGTCCACGGCATCGCCGCAGCCCGCGGCGTGCGTGACACTTCGCGTGCCGGCCGCTACCACAACCGCAGGTTCCTCGCGATCGCCGAGGAGATGGGGCTCGACCACGCCGACGAGCCACATGCGAGCAGTGGCTTCTCGCTGGTCACGCTCAATCCCGAGGCGAAGAAGCGCTACCGCCCCACCATGGAGCGGCTCCAGCGCGCCCTCAAGGCCCACACCGTGGCGACGGCCGCCGACACCAAGCGCAGCTTCCGCGGTCCGGCGGCCCGGCACGGTTCCTCCGGTGGCGGCGTCCGCGTCAAGGCCGTCTGCGACTGCGGACGCAACGTCCGGGTGGTCCCGTCGGTGCTGGCCCAGGCCCCGATCGTGTGCGGCGGCTGCATGAAGCCCTTCCGCATTCCCGAGGTCGCGGTGTCGGCCGCCGCTTCCTGACCGGGCGGGCGAGGCGCCTCGGGCGTGTGGCACAATAGCTAGCTGTACTCGACAGTCGCATAGGACCCCTCTCTCCTCCGGCTGACGCGTCCATCGGGCACCCGAGTACCGCAACCCCACGTGGCATCTCATGTGCCCAACCACGTCAAGTTCAGGAGACACCACTCCAGTGGCAGTCAAGATCAAGCTCAAGCGCCTCGGCAAGATTCGCCAGCCGCACTACCGCATCGTCGTCGCCGACTCGCGCACCCGCCGCGATGGTCGTGCGATCGAAGAGATCGGTCTGTACCACCCGACGTACAACCCGTCGCGCATCGAGGTCAACGCCGAGCGTGCGCAGTACTGGCTGTCGGTCGGCGCCCAGCCCACCGAGGCTGTGCTCGCCATCCTGAAGCTGACCGGTGACTGGCAGGCGCACAAGGGCCTCCCGGCCCCCGCGCCGCTGCTGCAGCCGGCCACGAAGGAGAACAAGCGTCGCACCTTCGAGGAGTTCGCCAAGGCCCTCGAGGGCATCGGCGAGGGCAAGGGCGAAGCCATCACGCAGAAGGCTAAGAAGGCCGACAAGAAGGCGGACGAGGCTGAGGCCGAGACCGCCGAGTCGACCGAGGCCTGAGCATGCTCGAGGAGGCTCTTGAGCACCTCGTGAAGGGCATCGTGGACAACCCCGACGAAGTGCAGGTCGCCTCGCGCAACCTGCGTCGCGGCCAGGTGCTTGAGGTTCGGGTCCACCCCGACGACCTCGGCAAGGTGATCGGCCGCAACGGCCGCACCGCACGTGCTCTGCGTACGGTCGTGGGCGCCATCGGCGGCCGGGGGATCCGCGTCGACCTCGTCGACGTGGACCAGGTTCGCTGAGACAGCGTCCACTGCAAGAGTGAAACACCGGCACGGGCCGGGGAGGGCATACGTGCCCGCCCCGGCCCGTCGTCGTCTGAACAGGAGAGATGCACAGTGCAGCTGGTAGTCGCGCGGATCGGCCGCGCCCACGGGATCAAGGGTGAGGTCACCGTCGAGGTGCGGACCGACGAGCCCGAGCTGCGGCTCGGGCCCGGTGCCGTGCTCCAGACCGAACCGGCGTCGGCGGGACCGCTGACGGTGGAGACGGGCCGGGTGCACAGCGGGCGGCTGATGCTGCGCTTCGCGGGAGTCAAGGACCGCACCGGCGCCGAGGCGCTGCGCAACATCCTGCTCATCGCCGAGGTGGATCCGTCCGAGCTGCCCGAAGAGGAGGACGAGTACTACGACCACCAGCTGATGGACCTGGACGTGGTCCTCGAGGACGGCACCGCGGTCGGCCGGATCACCGAGATCTCGCACCTGCCCTCGCAGGACCTGTTCATCGTCGAGCGGCCGGACGGCACCGAGGTGATGATCCCCTTCGTCGAGGAGATCGTCGCCGAGATCGACCTCGAAGAGCAGCGCTGCGTCATCACCCCGCCGCCGGGGCTGATCGACGACCGCGCCGAGATCGCGTCCGAGCGCGACGCCGCCGAGGCCGAGGACGCCGCTGAGGCCGACGGTTCGGAGAACGCCGGGGGCGGCGCCTGATGCGGCTGGACGTCGTCACGATCTTCCCCGAGTACCTGGAGCCGCTCAACGTCTCCCTGGTCGGCAAGGCCCGGGCCCGCGGGCAGCTCGACGTACACGTCCACGACCTGCGGGAATGGACGTACGACCGGCACAACACGGTGGACGACACCCCGTACGGCGGCGGCCCCGGGATGGTCATGAAGACCGACCCGTGGGGCGAGGCCCTGGACGAGGCGCTGGCCGACGGCTACGAGGCGGGCGCGCACGGGCCCGTCATGGTGGTCCCGACCCCCAGCGGCCGGCCGTTCACCCAGGAGCTGGCGGTCGAGCTCTCCGAGCGCCCCTGGCTGATCTTCACCCCGGCCCGGTACGAGGGCATCGACCGCCGGGTCATGGACGAGTACGCCACCCGCATCCCGGTCTACGAGGTCTCCATCGGGGACTACGTCCTGGCCGGCGGCGAGGCGGCCGTCCTGGTCGTCACCGAGGCCGTGGCCCGGCTGCTCCCCGGGGTCCTCGGCAACGCCGAATCGCACCGCGACGACTCCTTCGCGCCCGGCGACATGGCGAACCTGCTCGAAGGCCCCGTCTACACCAAGCCCCCGGAGTGGCGCGGCCGCGGCATCCCGGAGGTCCTGGTCAGCGGGCACCACGGCAAGATCGCCCGGTGGCGCCGCGACGAGGCCTTCCGCCGGACCGCGAGCAACCGCCCGGACCTGATCGAGCGCTGCGAGGCCTCCGCCTTCGACAAGAAGGACCGCGAGCTGCTGTCCATCCTGGGCTGGAAGCCTTCCCCCGACGGCCGATTTTGGCGTAGGCCCCAGACCGTGGAAGAATAGGCGGCTGTTGTGTGCTCGCGTACGCCCCTGCCACAGGGGGACCGTCGTCCGCCGAGTCCCGCAACTCCCGAATTCTCTACGGAAACCCCGCATCGGCGGCCTGTGGCGTCATGCGAAGAAAGCAGACGAATTACATGTCTCACCTGCTCGATGGCGTCAACGCCGCCACGCTCCGCTCGGACCTGCCGGCCTTCCGCCCGGGTGACACGATCAACGTGCACGTCCGCGTGATCGAGGGCAACCGCTCCCGTATCCAGCAGTTCAAGGGTGTAGTCATCCGTCGCCAGGGCGCTGGCGTCTCCGAGACCTTCACCGTCCGCAAGGTCTCCTTCAGCGTCGGCGTGGAGCGTACCTTCCCGGTCCACTCCCCGATCTTCGAGAAGATCGAGCTCGTCACCCGCGGTGACGTGCGTCGCGCCAAGCTGTACTTCCTCCGTGAGCTCCGCGGCAAGGCCGCGAAGATCAAGGAGAAGCGCGACCGCTGATCTGCTCTGCGTCTTGGGGGGACGGCCGGATAGGCTCGCTCCCGATGGACACCGAAGCACCTCACACGCAGCGCGGCCACTCTTCCCCCGACGAGGGGGAGGGGCGGTCGCGTTTCGTGTTTTCCGAAGGGGATTCCCCGGCGGGCGCGGCTTCCGCTCCTGACGCGGCTACGGCTTCCGACGCGGCTACGGCGTCGGGCGCGGACCCCGCTTACGGCGCGGGGTGGCTGACCTGGCGGCGGGCCGGGCTGCTGGGCGTGGTCTGCACCGTCTTCCTGCTGCTGCTCAGCAACTTCGTGCTCCAGCCCTTCCTCATCCCGAGCCGCTCGATGGAGCCCACGCTCGAGGTCGGGGACCGGGTGCTGGTCAACAAGCTGGCGTACCGTTTCGGCGACCAGCCGAAGCGCGGGGACGTCGTGGTCTTCGACGGCACGGGCTCCTTCGTGCCCGAGGCCCCGGCCGGGAACCCCCTCGGGAACGCCCTGCACGGGGCGGCCTCGGCGCTCGGACTGGCCGAGCCCTCCGACACCGACTTCGTGAAGCGGGTCGTCGGCGTCGGCGGCGACGACGTGGTGTGCGACGAGCACGGCCGGATCAAGGTCAACGGGGTGCCGTTGGACGAGCCCTACCTGTTCCCCGGCGACACGGGCTCCAAGGTGCCCTTCCGGATCGTCGTGCCCCTTGGGACCCTGTGGGTCATGGGAGACCATCGTTCCCAGTCCCGGGACTCCCGGGATCACCTGGGGGAACCGGGCGGGGGGATGGTACCGGTGGAGAAGGTGATCGGGCGGGCCGACGGGATCGGCTGGCCGGTCTCGCGCTGGGGCTCAGTGGCCTCCGCGGGCGGCGGCCGTGGGTAGCCGGGGGCGCCCGAGAGGCGAACGGGACGAGCCTGAGGCCGTGACCCGCGCCGAGCCCCTGGTGTCGGCCGGCGGCGCCGAGGCCGGTGGCGCCGAAGTCGGTGGCGCCGAAGTCGGCGGCCGGGCGGACCGGCGACGGCTGGCCCGCCGGGTCCGGCGCAGGCGGCGTACCCGCAGGGTGGGAGAGCTGCCCCTGCTGGTGGTGGTCGCGCTGTGCATCGCCCTGATCCTCAAGACCTTCCTGGTGCAGGCCTTCTTCATCCCGTCGGGCTCCATGGAGGAGACGATCCGGATCGGCGACCGGGTCCTGGTGGACAAGCTGACGCCCTGGTTCGGCGCCAAGGTCGAACGCGGCGACGTCGTCGTGTTCAAGGACCCCGGCGGCTGGCTCGGCGGCGAGAGCGACCGTCCGGAACCGGACCCGGTGGGGGTCAAGCAGGTCAAGCAGACCCTGACCTTCATCGGCCTGCTGCCCTCGGCCGACGAACAGGACCTGATCAAGCGGGTCATCGGGGTCGGCGGGGACACCGTGAAGTGCTGCGACGCCCGCGGCCGGGTCACCGTCAACGGCTCGCCGCTCGAAGAGCCCTACATCAACCCGGGCAACGCGCCTTCGGAGATCCGCTTCGAGGTCCACGTGCCCGAGGGGCGGATCTTCGTCATGGGCGACCACCGGGCGAACTCGGCCGACTCCCGCTACCACCTCGACGAGGCCTTCCAGGGCACCGTCGACGAGAAGGAGGTGGTCGGCCAAGCCGTGGTGATCGCCTGGCCGTTCGGGCACTGGCGCCGCCTCGAACAGCCCGCCACCTTCCGGATGGTGCCGGACCAGGCGCGCGCCGGACGCCGCGCGCCCCGTCGGCGCCGTCGGAGCGCGTCGTTCGCATAGTGTGTCCTGGGTCTCCCGCGCCTTCGGGAACTCCCGGTCGTTAAGGGAGGGGAGGGCCCGTGCCTGATCAGGCCCGGGCGTCGATTTCCGAATGAGGAGTGGATGTGGGGGATGTGGCGGTAGGCGCACGGTCCGGACGCGACGAAGGTGGCGAGCAGCCGGACGACGCCCACGAGCACGATGCCGTCCAGCGCGACAGCGATGAGACGGACGGCGTGGCGGCACGCCCGCACCGCTCGTTCTGGAAGGAGCTGCCGCTCCTGGTCGGAATCGCCCTGCTGCTCGCTCTGCTGATCAAGACCTTCCTGGTGCAGGCGTTCTCGATCCCGTCCGACTCCATGCAGAACACCCTTCAGCGGGGTGACCGCGTGCTGGTCGACAAGCTGACGCCCTGGTTCGGATCGGAGCCCGAGCGCGGCGAGGTCGTGGTCTTCCACGACCCCGCGAACTGGCTGAGCGGGGAGGCCACCCCCGAGCCGAACATCGCGCAGAAGGCCCTCAGCTGGATCGGCCTCATGCCGTCCGCGGAGGAGAAGGACCTGATCAAGCGCACGATCGCGATCGGTGGCGACACGGTCGAGTGCAAGCGGGGCGGCCCGGTCATGGTCAACGGCAAGGCCCTCGACGAGCCGTACATCTTCCCCGGCAACACCCCGTGCGACGACTTCCCCTTCGGGCCGCTCACGGTGCCCAAGGGCAAGATCTGGGTGATGGGCGACCACCGGCAGAACTCCCAGGACTCCCGCTACCACCAGCAGGACTCCACCCAGGGCTTCGTGCCCGTCAGCGATGTCGTCGGGCGGGCCGTGGTGGTCGCGTGGCCGCTCACCCGCTGGTCCACCCTGCCGGTCCCGGACACCTTCGACCAGCCGGGCATCGGCAACCAGGCCAAGGCCACCGCGCTCGGTCTCGGGGCCTCCGGACTGGCGCCGGTCGGGCTCGGCCCGGCCGCTCTCGGGTTCGCCGGCGCGGTGCCGGTCGTACTGTGGCGCCGACGGAAGCTGACCTCGGGGCGTACTGGCAGGTAGGGTGCCGCCCAGGTCGACGATCTCCGAGTGTGGGGGCGCTGCAATGGGCGGAACACAAGCGATACGAGCAGGTAACGGCGATGGCCGCGGCGGTTTCGGCAACGTGTTGTCGGGAATCGCCGTGGCCATCGGTTTTGCCCTCTTCCTGGGCGGCTTCGTGTGGGGGGCCGTCGTGTACCAGCCGTACACGGTGCCGACCGACTCGATGATGCCGACGGTGATGCCCGGGGACCGGGTGCTGGCCCAGCGCATCGACGGCGGTGAAGTGCGGCGCGGGGACGTGGTCATCTTCAAGGACGCGCAGTGGAGCGATTCGCCCATGGTCAAGCGCGTCGTCGGCATCGGCGGGGACACCGTCAAATGCTGTGGCGAGGGCGGCCGTCTCACCGTGAACGGCAAGGAGCTCGACGAGCCGTACATCGCGGAGGAGAAGCTCGACGTGGTGGGCGCGCCGGGCGGATCCGCCTCGCGGACCCCGTTCGAGGTGACCGTCCCCGAGGGCAGCCTCTTCCTGCTGGGCGACCGCCGCGGCACCTCCCTGGACTCCCGGGCGCACCTGCAGGAAGCCGGGCAGGGCACGGTGCCCCGGTCGGCCGTACGGGCCCGGGTCGACGCCCTGGTGTGGCCCTCCATGTCGATGCTGGACCGGCCGCAGACCTACGAGGCCCTGCCCGGCGGGATCTCCAAGGCGGGGCCGCTGCGGCTCCAGGTGGCGGCCGTGGCGGCCGGAGCCCTGCTGGTGCTGCTCGGAGCCGCGTACGGGCCCGTCGTACGGGTCCTCGGGCGCGGCCGGAGGAAGGAGCCGGCCGGTGTCCGCTGACGCGAAGCCGGACCTGGCCGGCCCGGATACGGGAGGCCAGCGGCCGCGCAGGGTCTCGCGCGTGGTGCTGCTGGACCCCGAGGACCGGATCCTGCTGCTCCACGGCTTCGAGCCGGGCGATCCGGCGGACGACTGGTGGTTCACCCCGGGCGGCGGCCTGGAGGGGTCCGAGACCCGGGAGGAGGCCGCACTGCGCGAGCTCGCGGAGGAGACCGGGATCACGGAGGTGGAGCTGGGTCCGGTGCTGTGGCACCGCTACTGCGAGTTCCCCTTCGACGGGCGCCGCTGGCAGCAGGACGAGTGGTACTTCCTGGCCCGGACCGCCCGCACGGAGACAGAGATGGGCGGCCTCACCGAGCTGGAGCGGCGCAGCGTCTCCGGGACCAGGTGGTGGACCTCCGAGGAACTCCTGGCGGCCCGTGAGACGGTGTACCCGACCAGACTCGCGGAGCTGCTCCGCACGCTGCTCGACGACGGTCCCCCGGGTGCGCCCGTGAACCTGGCTCCGGAAATCGTTTAGGGGCGCACGGGCCTGGCGCACAATAGGGGGACGCAGGCTGAAGGGGAACATGCCATGAGTGCCGAGGACCTCGAGAAGTACGAGACCGAGATGGAGCTGAAGCTCTATCGGGAGTACCGCGACGTCGTCGGGCTGTTCAAGTATGTGATCGAGACGGAACGTCGTTTCTACCTCACCAACGACTACGAGATGCAGGTGCACTCGGTCCAGGGCGAGGTCTTTTTCGAGGTCTCGATGGCGGACGCGTGGGTCTGGGACATGTACCGGCCCGCCCGGTTCGTGAAGCAGGTACGGGTGCTGACCTTCAAGGACGTGAACATCGAGGAGCTCAACAAGAGCGATCTCGAACTTCCGGGGAGCTAGGCCGGCCCCTTGCCGGCGGCCCGGGGAGGGGTGCTCCTGGGCCGCGCGGTTCACCCGCAGGAGTGAGGGGGTTGTCCACAATGCCCTGACTGTCCACCAAGATCCACAAGGTGGGCGGGGACGCGGGACCGTCGGTGCCGGAGGTGGTGCCGGATGAACGCGAAGGGCGTGGCACAGCAGGCATTGGGGCGGTACGGCGAGGAGCTCGCGACGCGGCGGCTCGCCGAGGCCGGGATGACGGTCATCGCGCGGAACTGGCGGTGCCGCAGCGGGGAGATCGACATCGTCGCCCGGGACGGGGACGCCCTCGTCGTGTGCGAGGTCAAGACCCGGCGGGCGGGGGATTTCGAACACCCCATGGCCGCCCTGCGGCCCGGCAAGGCCGAGCGGCTGCGGCGGCTCGCCGGGCGCTGGCTCGCCGATCACGGCGGACCACCCCCGGGCGGGGTCCGCATCGACCTGGTCGGAGTCCTGCTGCCGCGGCGCGGTGCGCCCGTGGTGGAGCACATCAGGGGGGCCGCCTGATGGGGTTCGCGCGAGCCTGCTCGGTCGCCCTGGTGGGCGTCGAGGGCGTGGTGGTCGAGGTCCAGGCCGACCTGGAGCCGGGGGTCGCCGCCTTCACCCTGGTGGGGCTGCCCGACAAGACCCTGATCGAGAGCCGGGACCGGGTCCGGGCGGCCGTGGTGAACTCCGGGGCCGCCTGGCCGCAGAAGAAGCTCACCGTCGGCCTCAGCCCGGCCTCGGTACCGAAGAGCGGCGCCGGTTTCGACCTGGCCGTCGCAGCGGCGGTCCTCGGGGCCGCCGAGGTGGTCGACCCCGCGGTCATCGCCGATCTCGTGCTCATCGGGGAACTGGGCCTGGACGGCCGGGTGCGACCCGTCCGCGGGATCCTGCCGGCCGTGCTCGCCGCGGCCGAGGCCGGATACCGGCAGGTCGTGGTCCCGCAGCAGTGCGCGGCCGAGGCCATGCTGGTCCCGGACGTCTCGGTGCTCGGGGTGCGCAGCCTGCGGCAGTTGATCGCGGTGCTGACCGACGGGGAGGTGCCCGAGGAGGATCCACCGGATCCGTCCGGACGGCCCGACCCGATGCTGGCCGGGCTGGTCGTCCCCGGCGCCGGGCTCGGTACCGGGGTGGCCCGGGGCGGAGAGGACGGGCGGGACTTCCCGGACCTCGCGGACGTCGCCGGACAGCACTGCGCCCGCCGGGCCCTGGAAGTGGCGGCCTCCGGGGGCCACCACATCTTCCTGAGCGGACCTCCGGGTGCGGGCAAGACGATGCTCGCCGAGCGGATCCCCTGGATCCTGCCGCCGCTCACCCGGCAGGACTCCCTGGAGGTCACCGCCGTCCACTCGGTCGCGGGCCTCCTGCCCCCGGGCGAACCGCTCGTCGCCCGGCCTCCCTACTGCGCTCCGCACCACTCGGCGACCATGCAGTCCCTCGTCGGGGGTGGGGCCGGGGTGCCCAGGCCCGGAGCGGTGTCGCTGGCCCACAGGGGAGTGCTCTTCCTGGACGAGGCGGCGGAGTTCAGCACCAAGGTCCTGGACGCGCTGCGACAGCCCCTCGAAGCCGGGCACGTGGTCATCGCGCGGGCCGCCGGGGTGGTGAGGCTGCCGGCCAGGTTTTTGATGGTCCTCGCGGCCAACCCCTGTCCGTGCGGCCGGCACACCCTGCACGGGGCCGGCTGCGAATGCCCGGCCTCGGTGATCCGGCGCTACCAGGCCCGGCTGTCCGGGCCGCTGCTGGACCGGGTGGACCTCAGGGTGGAGGTCGAGCCGGTCACCCGCTCCGATCTGCTGGGCCGCAGCGGCCGGGGCGAAGCCACGGCGGTGGTCGCCGACCGGGTCCGGGAAGCCCGGGACCGGGCCGCGGTCCGGCTGGCCGGGACCCCGTGGCGGCTCAACGCCGAGGTGCCCGGGCACGAGTTGCGGACCCGCTGGCAGGCCGGGCCGGGTGCGATGGCCCAGGCGGAGCGGGACCTGGAGCGCGGGCTGCTGACCGCGCGGGGCCTGGACCGGGTGCTCCGGGTCGCTTGGACGGTGGCGGACCTGCGCGGTCACGACCGCCCCGACCCGTTGGACGTGGCCGTCGCCCTGGAACTGCGTACGGGCATCGCCCGCGGAGCGACTGCGGCGATGGGCCCCGGGTCATGACCGGCCCCACCGGCCCCCTCGGCCCGACCGACCCCCTTGGTCGCACCGGCCGCTCGGGCTCCGAGTCCGGGCCCGGGCCCGAGCCGGGGCCGGGGCCGGATCCTGGGCTCGGGCCGGATCCGGGGAGGGGATCGGAGTCGGAGCCGGAGCCCGGGCCGGAGGTGCTGGCGAGGGCCGCGCTGACCCGGGTGCTGGAGCCGGGGGAGGAGCACGGCGGGCGCTGGCTGCGCGCGTACGGGGCGGTCGGGCTGATACGGCTGCTGACCGGGCCCGAGCCGGACCCCGGGGTGCTGACCGGGGTCGGCGCCGAGAGGCTGGCCGGCTACCGCAGACGGGCGGCGCTGGCCGACCCGCGCCGGGACCTGGCGGCCGTCGCCGAGGCGGGCGGGAGGTTCGTCTGCCCGCCGTCGGCGGAGTGGCCGACCCAGCTGGACGAGCTGGGTGATGCCCGGCCCGTCGGGCTGTGGGTGCGGGGCCGGCCGAGCCTGCGGACCTGGGCGCTGCGCTCGGTCTCCGTGGTCGGAGCCCGCGCCTGCACCCCGTACGGGGCACACATGGCCCAGACACTCGCCGCCGGGCTCGCCGAGCGCGGCTGGGTGGTCGTCTCGGGGGCCGCGTACGGGATCGACGGCGCGGCCCATCGGGGCGCCCTGGCCGCGGGTGGCGCCACGGCCGCCGTGCTGGCCTGCGGGGTGGACGTGCCCTACCCGCGCGGGCACGCCGGACTCCTCGGCCGGATCGCCGCCCAGGGGCTCGTGGTCGGGGAACTGCCGCCGGGGAGCCATCCCACGCCGAGCCGGTTCGTCCTGCGCAACCGGGTCATCGCCGCCTTGACCCGCGGCACGGTCGTGGTGGAGGCGGCCCACCGCAGCGGATCCCTGGTCACCGCCCGGCGGGCCCAGGCGCTGGGGCGGTTCACCATGGGCATCCCGGGCCCGGCGACGAGCGGGCTCTCGGCCGGGGTGCACGAACTGCTGCGCGGGGAGGCGGTGCTGGTCACGGACGCCGCGGAGGTCATCGAGCTCGTCGGAGCGATGGGCGAGCTGGCTCCCGAGCGGCGCGGCCCGGTGATCGCCCGGGACCTGCTGGATCCCGGCACCCTGCGGGTGCTCGAAGCCCTTCCGGCCGGCCGGCTCGCCGACCCGGAGGAGGTGGCCCTCGCCGCGGGCACCGCCGCCGATGAAGTCATCGGCAGACTGTACGAACTTCACTCTCTGGGGTTCGTCGAACGGCAGGGCGACGGATGGCAGTTGGCCAGGCCACGGCGGGGAGGAGGCACACAAACCGGAGCCACCCGGCGAGGCGGTCGTTGACCTGGGGCGTTCCGGTGGAAGAGTGAAGCCGATGAGAGACGCGGTCCTCCCGGTGGCACTCGCCGGGACCGTGCGCCAGGCGCCGGTCCCGGGCCGCTCGCGCGAGTCGGGACGCCTTTGCGGGCCCGCTCGATCCCGTACCCTTCGCGCACCGCGACACTTCCGTCACGCTACGCTCCCAAGGAATCCGGCTCCGGCAAAGGCGAAGCATGCCCCAGCACACCTCAGGGTCTGACCGCGCCGCGGTGCCCCCCGCCGCACGAGCCGGCGAGCGTCCCACCGCGCCCTCGTCCCTGGAGGTGCTCTGGCGCTCGTACAAGGAGACTGCCGACGAGCGGCTGCGGGAGCAGCTGATCCTGCACTACTCGCCGCTGGTGAAGTACGTGGCGGGCCGGGTCAGCGTCGGCCTGCCGCCCAATGTGGAACAGGCCGACTTCGTCTCGTCCGGGGTCTTCGGACTGATCGACGCCATCGAGAAGTTCGACATCGAACGGTCCATCAAGTTCGAGACGTACGCGATCACCCGGATCCGGGGCGCGATGATCGACGAACTCCGGGCGCTGGACTGGATCCCCCGCTCGGTGCGGCAGAAGGCGCGGGCCGTGGAGCGGGCCTACGCCACCCTGGAGGCCCAGCTGCGGCGCACCCCGACCGAGAACGAGGTCGCCAAAGAGATGGGCATCGCGGTGGAGGAACTCCACGCGGTGTTCAGCCAGTTGTCGCTGGCGAACGTGGTCGCCCTGGAAGAGCTGCTGCACGCGGGCGGGGAGGGCGGCGACCGGCTCTCGCTGATGGACACCCTGGAGGACACCGCCGCCGACAACCCGGTCGAGGTCGCGGAGGACCGGGAGCTGCGGCGGCTGCTCGCGCGGGCCATCAACACGCTGCCCGAGCGGGAGAAGACGGTGGTGACCCTCTACTACTACGAGGGCCTCACGCTCGCCGAGATCGGCAATGTCCTCGGCGTCACGGAGAGCCGCGTCAGCCAGATCCACACCAAGTCGGTACTGCAGCTGCGGGCGAAGCTGGCGGACGTCGGCCGCTAGGGCCTAGCGTGGGACGGCCTTGCGGTACGTCCGTAGAGTGGATGCGTGCCCAGGATTCGAGCGGCCTCCGTGGCCGAGCACCGGTCGATGCAGCGCAGCTCCCTGTTGGACGCCGCGCGTTCCCTGCTGTCAGAAGGGGGGACGGAAGCGCTGACCTTCCCCGCCCTCGCCGAGCGGACCGGCCTCGCCCGGTCTTCGGTGTACGAGTACTTCCGCTCCCGTGCGGCCGTGGTCGAAGAGCTCTGCGCGGTGGACTTTCCCGTGTGGGCCGCCGAGATCGAGGCGGCGATGTCCGAGGCCCCGTCGCCGGAGGCGAAGATCGAGGCCTATGTACGGAGCCAGCTGGGGCTGGTGGGGGACCGGCGCCACCGTGCGGTGGTGGCGATCTCGGCCAGTGAGCTGGACGCCGGGGCGCGGGAGAAGATCCGTGCGGCCCACGGGGGGCTGATCGCGATGATCGTGGAAGCCCTCGCGGCGCTGGGCCAGAAGGAACCGCGGCTGGCGGCGATGCTCCTGCAGGGGGTGGTCGACGCCGCCGTCCGCCGGATCGAGGCGGCCTCGGGCGAGGACCCCTCCGTGATCACCGATGCGGCCGTGGCGATGGCCCTGCGGGGCGTCGGCGGATAGCGGGAGCAGCCGGGGAGCCGGTCTCGGGACGAGGGCCAAGGGGTTGAGGTAGGTCTCGCCCCGGAGGAGGCCCCAGTGGAGGCAGGGCTGCCCCGGGCAGTGGGGGCCGTCGTCAAGGACGGCGACCGGCTGGCCCGCCGTGACCTCCTCGCCCTCCACGACCAGCGGGCGGACCGGTTCGTACGTCGTGCGCAGGCCGCCCGGCAGGGTGAGGGAGAGGACTCCGCGCCCGGCCACCTGGCCGGCGTAGTGGACCCGGCCCGGACCCACCGCCCGTACCTCCGCGCCCACCGGCGCCGCCAGGTCCACCCCCCGGTGGCCCGCCGCGTACGGGGTCGGGGGCGGATCCCACCAACGGATCACCGTCAGCGGGGCCGGAAGGGGTCGCGCGCCGGGGCTCCAGGGGGTCCCGGAGGTGAGGGACAGGGTCAGCAGCAGGGTGAGGAAGAGCGTCGTCATGGTGCTCAGGGTCCCGCCCGCGAGCGGCCCGCCGCCGGGCCTGTGGACGGCCGGGCGACTGTGGAAAAGCACGTCACCCGGCATACCGCCGGGTCCCGTACACTTCTTGTGGCGATCCGGGTCACCGGGTCGACTTCGCACGCCCCAGCACCGGCCGCTCAGGCAGCCGGGTGACAGCGTCTCTCGGTCCCCTTCTTCGGGGGCAGGGCGCGACAGGGGCGTCAGGAACCAAACCGAGAAACAAGGAGATGGCCATGGCCGTCGTAACGATGCGGGAGCTGCTGGAAAGCGGCGTCCACTTCGGTCACCAGACCCGCCGCTGGAACCCGAAGATGAAGCGCTTCATCTTCACGGAGCGCAACGGCATCTACATCATCGACCTGCTCCAGTCGCTGTCGTACATCGACCGCGCCTACGAGTTCGTGAAGGAGACCGTCGCCCACGGCGGTTCCATCATGTTCGTCGGTACCAAGAAGCAGGCCCAGGAGGCCATCGCCGAGCAGGCGACGCGCGTTGGTATGCCGTACGTCAACCAGCGCTGGCTGGGTGGCATGCTCACCAACTTCTCCACCGTCTACAAGCGCCTCCAGCGTCTGAAGGAGCTTGAGGCGATCGACTTCGAGGACGTCGCCGCCTCGGGTCTCACCAAGAAGGAGCTCCTGGTCCTCTCTCGCGAGAAGATCAAGCTGGAGAAGACCCTCGGTGGTATCCGCGAGATGTCGAAGGTCCCCAGCGCCGTCTGGATCGTCGACACCAAGAAGGAGCACATCGCCGTCGGTGAGGCGCGCAAGCTCCACATCCCGGTCGTCGCGATCCTCGACACCAACTGCGACCCCGACGAGGTCGACTACAAGATCCCGGGCAACGACGACGCGATCCGCTCCGTCGGTCTGCTCACCCGCGTGATCGCCGACGCCGTCGCCGAGGGCCTCATCGCCCGTTCCGGTGCCGCCACTGGCGACTCGAAGCCGGGCGAGAAGGCCGCTGCCGAGCCGCTCGCCGAGTGGGAGCGCGACCTCCTCGAGGGCGACAAGAAGGCCGATGACGCTGAGGCCGCTCCGGCCGAGGCCGCTGTCGAGACCCCCGCCGTCGAGGTCGAGGCCGACGCTGAGGCCGCTCCGGCCGCCGAGGCCGAGGTCGTCGCCGAGGCCGTCGTCGAGGCTCCGGCCGCCGACGCCGAGCAGGCCTGACCCACTGAGAGCGCCCGGCGTTCACGCGCCGGGCACTCACAGCACGGACGATGACGGCGGGGGAGGGCCGCGCCACGAGCGCGCCTCCTCCGCCGTTCACCCGTAGATCTACGACTTCGAGAGAGAATCACAGACTCATGGCGAACTACACCGCCGCTGACGTCAAGAAGCTCCGCGAGCTCACCGGCGTCGGCATGCTGGACTGCAAGAACGCGCTGGTCGAGTCCGACGGTGACGTCGACAAGGCCGTCGAGGCGCTCCGTATCAAGGGTCAGAAGGGCGTCGCCAAGCGCGAAGGCCGTTCTGCCGAGAACGGTGCGGTCGTCTCGATCATCTCCGAGGACAACACCTCCGGTGTTCTCGTCGAGCTGAAGTGCGAGACGGACTTCGTCGCCAAGGGCGAGAAGTTCCAGGCCGTCACCGAGCAGCTGGCCAAGCACATCGCCGCCACGTCCCCGGCCGACATTGAGGCGCTCCTGGCGTCCGAGATCGAGTCCGGCAAGACCGTGCAGGCGTTCGTGGACGAGGCCAACGCCAACCTTGGCGAGAAGATCGTCCTGGACCGCTTCGCGCAGTTCACCGGCGGTTACGTCTCGGCGTACATGCACCGCACGATGCCCGACCTGCCGTTCCAGATCGGCGTCCTGGTCGAGCTCGACAAGGAGAACGCCGAGGTCGCCCGCGGCGTCGCGCAGCACATCGCCGCGTTCGCGCCGAAGTGGCTTTCCTCCGAGGACGTGCCGGCCGAGATCGTCGAGTCCGAGCGTCGCGTGGCCGAAGAGGTCACCCGCGCGGAGGGCAAGCCCGAGGCTGCCCTGCCCAAGATCGTTGAGGGTCGCGTCAACGGATTCTTCCGTGACAACACCCTGCTCGGCCAGGCCTACGCCCTGGACGCCAAGAAGTCCGTCCAGAAGGTTCTGGACGAGGCCGGTGTCAACCTGGTGCGCTTCTCGCGCATCAAGGTCGGCATCTGAGTCCGTCCGTACGCGACGGACACCGGACCCCGGTAGGGTCTGAAGCAGTCGCCCGCGTTCGCGCAGGGCGACCGCAGATCTGACGAGGAGGCCATTGCCGTAGAGGGAACCGCGAGGACCCACCGGCAATGGCCTTCTTCGTATGTGCACGAGGAGATCTCCATGAATCAGGGCGTGGACCCCCACACCGCTTCCGACGACAAGAGCGACCAGGACAAGAAGGGCCGCCGCTTCATGCTGAAGCTGTCGGGCGAAGCCTTCTCCGGTGGCGGAGGACTGGGCGTCGACCCCGACGTAGTCCATGCCATCGCGCGTGAAATCGCCGCGGTGGTCCGCGACGGATCGGAGATCGCCGTCGTGATCGGCGGCGGCAACTTCTTCCGAGGCGCCGAACTCCAGCAGCGCGGCATGGACCGGGCCCGGTCCGACTACATGGGCATGCTCGGCACCGTCATGAACTGCCTCGCCCTCCAGGACTTCCTGGAGAAGGAAGGCATCGACTCCCGCGTCCAGACCGCCATCACCATGGGCCAGGTCGCCGAGCCGTACATCCCGCTGCGCGCCGTGCGCCACCTGGAGAAGGGCCGC
This sequence comes from Streptomyces sp. NBC_00503, assembly GCF_036346895.1. Lineage (NCBI taxonomy): Bacteria > Bacillati > Actinomycetota > Actinomycetes > Kitasatosporales > Streptomycetaceae > Streptomyces > Streptomyces sp. NBC_00503. The sequence goes on from NZ_CP107855.1 coordinate 5,763,290, forward strand.
GTCGTGATCTTCGGCGCCGGCATGGGCATGCCCTACTTCTCCACCGACACCACGGCCGCCCAGCGTGCCCTCGAGATCGACGCCGAAGCCCTGCTCATGGGCAAGAACGGCGTCGACGGGGTCTACGACTCCGACCCCAAGAAGAACCCGGACGCGGTGAAGTTCGACGCGCTGGAGTACAGCGAGGTGCTCTCGCGCGACCTCAAGGTCGCCGATGCCACCGCCATCACGCTGTGCCGCGACAACAAGCTGCCGATCCTTGTCTTCGAGCTGCTCGCCGAGGGCAATATCGCCCGCGCGGTCAAGGGTGAGAAGATCGGCACGCTCGTGAGCGACCAGGGCACCCGGGCCTGAGCACTCCGGGCCGAGCACACCGCTGCCGGTTCGCGCCCTGCCGGGCGCGAGCCGGCTCCGCCCGCCTGAACCATCCATTTCTGATATGCAGGAGCACGTGGTGATCGAAGAAACCCTCCTCGAGGCCGAGGAGAAGATGGAGAAGGCCGTCGTCGTCGCCAAGGAAGACTTCGCGGCGATCCGCACCGGCCGTGCGCACCCGGCGATGTTCAACAAGATCGTGGCGGAGTACTACGGCGCCATCACGCCCATCAACCAGCTCGCGTCCTTCGCGGTGCCCGAGCCGCGCATGGCCATCGTGACGCCCTTCGACGCGTCGGCCCTGCGCAACATCGAGCAGGCCATCCGCGACTCCGACCTGGGCGTCAACCCCAGCAACGACGGCCGCATCATCCGGGTGACCTTCCCCGAGCTGACGCAGGACCGCCGCAAGGAGTACATCAAGGTCGCCAAGACCAAGGCCGAGGACTCCAAGATCTCCATCCGCGCCGTTCGCCGCAAGGCGAAGGACACCCTCGACAAGATGGTGAAGGACAAGGAGGCCGGCGAGGACGAGGTGCGCCGCGCCGAGAAGGAGCTCGACGACGCCACCGCGAAGTACGTCGCGCAGGTGGACGAGCTCCTGAAGCACAAGGAAGCCGAGCTCCTCGAAGTCTGATGAACGACACTTCCTGGCAGCCGGAGCCGGTTCCGGCGGGTCCCGCATACGATGCGCAGGCGGGCCCGCACACTCGGCCCATGCCCATCGTGCCCGATGCCGCCGGCCGTGACTTCGACGACCGGGAAGCACGCGATCGGGGGGCCGCCGCTGACGGCGGCTCCCTCTTCCGCGCCGAGACGCCGCCGCAGGAGCCCATGCCCAGCCCCCCGCCGCCCCCGCCTTCGCAGGCCCCGCAGGACTCCTCCCCGCCGCCTCAGAAGAAGCGTGCGGGGCGGGACCTGCGTGCCGCCATAGGGGTGGGCGTCGGCCTCGGCGCGGTGATCTTCGCCTCCCTGTTCATCGTCAAGGCGGTGTTCGTCGGCGTCGTCGTCGTGGCGGTCGTCGTGGGCCTGTGGGAGCTCACCTCCCGGCTCCAGGAGAAGAAGGCCATCAAGGCCCCGCTGGTCCCGCTCGCGATCGGCGGCGCGGCGATGGTCATCGCCGGGTACGTCCGCGGGGCCGAGGGCGCCTGGGTGGCGATGGCCCTGACCGCGCTGGCGGTCCTGGTCTGGCGGATGACCGAGCCGCCCGAGGACTACCTCAGGGACGTCACGGCCGGTGTCTTCGCCGCGTTCTACGTCCCCTTCCTGGCCACCTTCGTCGCGATGCTGCTCACCGCCGACGACGGACCGCAGCGGGTCGTCACCTTCCTGGTCCTGACCGTGGTCAGCGACACCGGGGCCTACGCGGTCGGCTGGCGCTTCGGCAAGACCAAGCTCGCCCCGCGCATCAGCCCCGGCAAGACCCGCGAGGGGCTCCTGGGAGCGGTGGCCTTCGCGATGGGGGCCGGTGCGCTGTGCATGGAGTTCCTGATCGACGGGGGCTCCTGGTGGCAGGGCCTGGTACTGGGCTTCGCGGTCGCGGTCAGCGCCACGCTGGGCGACCTCGGCGAGTCGATGATCAAGCGGGACCTCGGGATCAAGGACATGGGCACGCTGCTGCCGGGTCACGGCGGGATCATGGACCGGCTGGACTCCTTGCTCCCCACGGCCCCGGTGGTCTGGCTGCTGCTCGCCGCTTTCGTCGGCACCGGCTGATCCGGGCGGGCGGAGCCCCCGGGCTGCCGGCTTTTCATCGGTGGGACCCCGCTGAGCTGGGGCGACGTACGACGGAAGGCTTTGGCAGGGCCGAGGCGGTTACTCTTGGAGGGCGCGCTGCTTCTGCGGCGCGCCTTTCGTCTTACAAGGAGTACCTGCCATGGCCCGCCCTGTTCCGGGAGAGCTCACTTTCGTCGCCCCCCGTGGAGCGAAGAAGCCGCCCCGGCACCTCGCCGACCTCACGCCCGAGGAGCGCCGGGAGGCCGTCGCCGCGATCGGTGAGAAGCCGTTCCGGGCCAAGCAGCTCTCGCAGCACTACTTCGCCCGGTACGCGCACGACCCGGCCGAGTGGACCGACATCCCCGCGGCGTCCCGCGAGAAGCTCCAGCAGGAGCTGCTGCCGGACCTGATGAACGTCCTGCGGCACATCTCGTGCGATGACGACACCACCCGCAAGACCCTGTGGAAGCTGCACGACGGCACGCTCGTCGAGTCCGTGCTGATGCGCTACCCCGACCGGGTCACCATGTGCATCTCCTCGCAGGCCGGCTGCGGCATGAACTGCCCGTTCTGCGCCACCGGCCAGGCGGGTCTCGACCGCAACCTGTCCACCGCCGAGATCGTCCACCAGATCGTCGACGGCATGCGCGCCCTGCGCGACGGAGAGGTGCCCGGCGGCCCGGCCCGGCTGTCGAACATCGTCTTCATGGGCATGGGCGAGCCGCTCGCCAACTACAACCGCGTCGTCGGCGCCATCCGTCGCCTGACCGACCCGGAGCCCGACGGCCTGGGCCTGTCCCAGCGCGGGATCACCGTCTCCACCGTCGGCCTGGTCCCGGCCATGCTGCGCTTCGCCGACGAGGGCTTCAAGTGCCGTCTCGCCGTCTCGCTGCACGCGCCGGACGACGAGCTGCGCGACACCCTGGTCCCCGTGAACACCCGCTGGAACGTGCGCGAGGTGCTCGGCGCGGCCTGGGAGTACGCGGAGAAGTCCGGCCGCCGGATCTCCATCGAGTACGCCCTGATCCGCGACATCAACGACCAGGCCTGGCGCGGCGACCTGCTCGGCAAGCTGCTCAAGGGCAAGCGGGTGCACGTCAACCTGATCCCGCTGAACCCGACGCCCGGCTCGAAGTGGACCGCCTCGCGGCCCGAGGACGAGAAGGCCTTCGTGGAGGCCATCGCCCGCCACGGAGTGCCCGTGACCGTACGCGACACCCGTGGCCAGGAGATCGACGGCGCGTGCGGGCAGCTCGCCGCGTCGGAGCGTTGATTTTCGCCAGTTAAGGTTTGCAATCGGCCACGGGGTAGTCTGTGGCCGAACAAACTTCATATTCCGACAGGGGAGCGCCACAGCGCTGAGAGTGCGGTAACCGTCACCGCAGACCCTCTGAACCTCGCCCCGGTCATTCGGGGTAGGAAGTTCGGTCACCACTCAAGCTGTTGCGCCCTGCCCGGCGTCCGCTCCACAGAGCGCCGGGCAGGGCCGCGTCTTCTCCTGGACATCCCAGGAGGAATGCACCAATGAGCACCACCAAGAAGATCGCGGGCGTCGCGCTCGCGGCCGCGCTCGGCGTCACCACGCTCAGCGCCTGTGGCGGCGACGCCAAGGACAAGTCCGCTTCGGGCGCCAGCGAGGCCCCGAAGTCCAAGACGATCACCCTCGTCTCGCACGACTCCTTCAACGTGACCGACACGGTCCTCAAGGAGTTCGAGCAGCAGAGCGGCTACACCGTCAAGGTCCTGAAGTCGGGCGACGCCGGCGCCGCCCTGAACCAGGAGATCCTCACCAAGGGCTCCCCGCGCGGCGACGTCTTCTTCGGCGTGGACAACACGCTCCTCTCCCGCGCCCTCGACAACGGCATCTTCACGCCGTACGAGGCCAAGGGCCTGGCCGACGTGAAGCCGGAGTTCGTGCTCGACAAGGAGCACCGGGTCACCCCGATCGACTCCGGTGACATCTGCGTCAACTACGACAAGGCCTACTTCGCCGACAAGAAGATCGCCCCGCCGCAGACGCTGGACGACCTGATCAAGCCGGAGTACAAGAACCTGCTGGTCACCGAGAACGCCGCGACCTCCTCGCCCGGCCTCGGCTTCCTCCTCGCCTCCGTCGGCAAGTACGGCGACGACGGCTGGAAGGACTACTGGAGCAAGCTCAAGGCCAACGGCGTCGAGGTCGTCGACGGCTGGGAGCAGGCCTACAACGAGCGCTTCTCCGGCTCGGCGGGCGGCAAGAAGGCCAAGGGCGACCGCCCGCTGGTCGTCTCCTACGCCTCCAGCCCGCCGGTCGAGGTGCTCTACGGCGAGCCGCAGCCGGCCGAGGCCCCCACGGGCGTCGCCACCGGCACCTGCTTCCGTCAGGTCGAGTTCGCGGGCCTGCTCAAGGGAGCAAAGAACGAGGAGGGCGGCAAGGCGCTCCTGGACTTCCTGATCTCCAAGAAGTTCCAGGAGGACATGCCGCTCCAGATGTTCGTGAACCCGGTGACCAAGGACGCGAAGCTGCCGGAGCTGTTCACCAAGCACGGCGTCGTGATCGAGAAGCCGGAGACGGTCGCACCCGACGCCATCGCGAAGAACCGTGACCAGTGGGTCAAGACCTGGTCCACGCTCGTCGTCAAGTAGCCGGACGCGTGAGCCGAGTGAGTGCTCCTGTGAGTGCTCCCGCGAAGGAGAGCGGGCGGGCCACGGCCGTCAGGCTCGGTCTGATGGCCGTGCCGCTCGTCTTCTTCGGGCTGTTCTTCGCCTATCCCGTCGCCGCGATCGTCGGGCGCGGGCTCAAGACCGACGACGGCTGGCAGTTCGGGCGGATCGGCGAGGTGCTGGCCCGGCCGGACATCGGTGAAGTGCTCTGGTTCACCACCTGGCAGGCGCTCGCGTCCACGGCGCTCACGCTCCTGATCGCACTCCCCGGCGCGTACGTCTTCGCGCGCTTCGAGTTCCCCGGCAAACAACTGCTGCGGGCGCTCGTGACCGTGCCGTTCGTGCTGCCGACCGTGGTGGTCGGCACCGCGTTCCTGGCACTCGTGGGTCGCAACGGCCTGCTGGACGAGGTGTGGGGGATCCGCCTCGACACGACGGTCTGGGCGATCCTGCTCGCGCACGTCTTCTTCAACTACGCCGTGGTCATCCGCACGGTCGGCGGCCTGTGGGCGCAGCTGGACCCGCGCCAGGAGGAGGCCGCCCGGGTGTTGGGCGCCGGGCGGTTCGCCGCCTGGCGCCGGGTGACGCTGCCCGCGCTCGCCCCGGCGGTGGCCGCCGCCTCGCTGATGGTGTTCCTGTTCACCTTCACTTCCTTCGGCGTCGTGCAGATCCTGGGCGGGCCCGCGTACTCCACCCTGGAGGTGGAGGTCTACCGGCAGACCGCGCAGCTCCTGGACCTGCCGACGGCGGCCGTGCTGACGATGGTTCAATTCCTTGCCGTCGGAGCGATCCTCGGCGTGCACGCCTGGACCGTGCGCAAGCGGGAGACCGCGCTGCGGCTCGTGGACCCGGGGCGCACCACGCACCGGCCGCGCGGCTGGGCGCAGCGCTCCCTGCTCGGCGGGGTGCTGCTGACCGTGGTGCTGCTGATCGTGGCGCCGCTGGCCGTGCTGGTCGAGCGCTCGCTGGACGCCCCCGGCGGCTACGGATTCGGCTTCTACCGGGCGCTCCAGCAAGTGGGCGCCGGCGGCGGAACGTTCCTGGTGCCACCGCTGGAGGCCATCTGGAACTCCCTCCAGTACGCGCTGGCCGCCACCGCCATCGCGCTGCTCATCGGCGGGCTCGCGGCCGCCGCACTGACCCGGCGCGGGGGCCGTTTCGTACGCGGCTTCGACGCCCTGCTGATGCTGCCGCTCGGGGTGTCCGCCGTCACGGTCGGCTTCGGCTTCCTCATCACCCTCGACAAACCCCCGCTGGACCTGCGGACCTCGTGGATCCTGGTGCCGCTGGCGCAGGCGCTGGTCGGCGTGCCCTTCGTCGTACGGACCATGCTGCCCGTGCTGCGCGCGGTGGACGGGCGGCTGCGCGAGGCCGCCGCCGTGCTCGGGGCCTCGCCGCTGCGGGCCTGGCGCGAGGTCGACCTGCCGATGGTGCGCCGGGCCCTGCTGATCGCGGCGGGCTTCGCCTTCGCGGTGTCCCTCGGGGAGTTCGGGGCGACCGTCTTCATCGCACGGCCCGACCATCCGACGCTGCCGGTCGCCGTGGCGCGGCTGCTGGGGCGGGCCGGGGAGATGAACTACGGGCAGGCGATGGCCCTGAGCACGATCCTGATGCTGGTGTGCGCGGTGTCCCTGCTGCTGCTGGAGCGACTGCGGCCCGACAAGACTTCCGGAGAGTTCTGATGACCCTGCTTCAGCTGGAAGGGGTGTCGGTCCGCTTCGGTGAGCGTGCGGTCGTGGACGCCGTGGACCTGGAGGTCGCCGAGCACGAGACCGTGTGCGTGCTGGGGCCGAGCGGGAGTGGCAAGTCCACCCTGCTGCGGGTCGTCGCCGGGCTCCAGCGCGTCTCGGGCGGCCGGGTGCTGCTCGGCGGCGCCGACCAGGCCGCAGTGCCCGTGCACCGGCGGGGGGTGGGCCTGATGTTCCAGGACCATCAGCTGTTCCCGCACCGGGACGTGGGCGGGAACGTCGCGTTCGGACTGCGGATGCGGGGCTCCTCGAAGGCGGCCTACGAGGGCCAGGTCGCCCAGTTGCTGGAGCTGGTCGGGCTTCCCGGGGCCCAGGGCCGCGCGGTGGCCTCGCTCTCCGGCGGCGAACAGCAGCGCGTCGCGCTGGCGCGGGCACTGGCTCCGTCCCCGCGGCTGCTGATGCTGGACGAGCCCCTGGGCCAGCTGGACCGGGGGCTGCGCGAGCGCCTGGTCGTGGAGCTTCAGGGGCTGTTCTCCCGCCTGGGGACCACCGTGCTGGCCGTCACGCACGATCAGGGGGAGGCGTTCGCCCTGGCCGACCGGGTGGTCGTGATGCGGGACGGCCGGATCGCGCAGGCGGGGACTCCGCTGGAGGTCTGGGAGCGGCCGGCCTCGGAGTTCGTGGCGCGGTTCCTGGGCTTCGAGAACGTGGTTTCGGGGATCGTGTCCGGTGGTGTCGCCTCGACCCCGTGGGGGGAGGTCCCGGTGCCGGCCGGTTCCCCGCAGGGAGAGCGGAAGATGCTGATCCGGCCCGCGGGGGTCCTTCTGGGAGCGGACGGCCTGAGCTGCGAGGTCATCTCGCGGACCTTCCGGGGGACGCACGTCGCGCTGCTGCTGCGGCCGGCGGCGGGGCCGGTGCTGGAGGCCGAGTGCGCGTTGGCGGGGGCGCCCGCCGTGGGGGACCGGGTCGCGGTGGGCTTTGCTCCGGCCGAGGTGGTCGTGCTGCCGGGGGAGTAGCGCCGCTGCGCGGAGCTTTCCCCCACCCCGCCCCTTCCCGAAACCGGGGGCTCCGCCCCCGGACCCCCGGACCCCCGCGCCTCAAACGCCGGCGAGGCTGGATTTCTCCGGTTCCGCAGCGGCTTCGGGCTCCCCGTGGTTGCCGTACCAGGCCACCGCCACCGCGCCGGTGACGGCGAGGACGAAGCCGAGTACCGCCAGCCAGGCCATGCCGGGGCGGGAGGCGTCACCCAGCCAGAGCACGCCGATCGCACCCGGCAGGACGGTTTCGCCGACCACCAGGGCGGCGGTGGCCCCGTTCACCGAGCCGATCTGGAGCGCCACCGTGTGGAGGTACATGCCGCCGGCCCCCGCCACGACGATGGCGTAGAGCGCCGGGTCGGAGAGGAGGCCTGCGAGCGAGAAGGGCTCGATGCCGTTCAGGATGCGCACGCCGACGCCCAGCGCGCCGAAGGCCAGACCCGACAGCAGGCCCGCCAGGATCGCGGCGCGGGCACCGAGGAAACGTACCGCCACCGTGCCGCCGATGATGATCAGCAGGGTCACCCCCAGCAGCCACCAGTGCGTGGCCGCCGGAGCGTGGTGCCCTCCCTCGTGGCCCGCGGCCGTCGCCAGCAGGATCAGCGCGGTGCAGACCACGCCGATCGAGGTCCATTCCTTGCGGGTCAGCCGGATGCCGAGCATCTTCACGCTCAGCACGGCCGTGATCACCAGGTTGGCGCTGATGACGGTCTGCGAGAGGAACAGCGGCAGCAGGCGGGCCGCGATGGCGCCCAGGCCGAAGCCCACGAAGTCCAGGATGGTGCCGACGATGAACTCCCAGGTCATCGCGGCTTTCGCGGTGGAGGAGAGGTTCGGGCCGCCATGCTGGGTGACTCCCGCGGCGGCCGGGGTCGTCCGGGCCGCCCGCCGGGAGCCGACGGCTTGCAGGACGGATCCCGTGCCGTAACAGATGGATGCCGCGATCGCGGTCAGCAGGCCTATGAGCACCCGAGGGCTCCGTTCACGTCTGGCAGGTTTTGCGGTGTGCGTACCTCTGCCAGACGAGTGGAGGGCCCGAGAAGTTGCCTGGCGGGGTCAGGACATTTGGGCGAGTACCGCCGGAACCTCGTCCACGGAGTCCACGAGCGCGATCCGGGACTCCATCGCGCGGCCGCGCGCCAGGGCCTGGAGCAGCGGCCAGGCCGGGAGGTGCTCGGTCCAGTGGGTGCGTCCGACGAGGATCATCGGGGTGGGCTCGCCCCGCGATCCGTAGTAGTTCGGCGTCGCGTTGTCGAAGATCTCCTGGACGGTGCCGGCGGCGCCCGGCAGGAACACCACGCCCGCGTTGGACCGGGCGAGCAGCCCGTCCTCCCGGGTGGCGTTCGCGAAGTACTTGGCGATGTGGCCGGCGAAGGCGTTCGGCGGCTCGTGCCCGTAGAACCAGGTCGGGATCCCCACCGAGTCACCGCCCGGTCCGGCCGGCCAGCGCTCGCGTACGGAGAAGGCCGCCCGCGCCCAGTCGGACACCGACGGGGCGAAGGAGGGGACCTCGGCCAGGATCTCCAGGGCCTCGGGCAGGGCCTCGTCGGGGGCTTCGGCGAGGTAGGCGCCGAGGTTGGCCGCCTCCATCGCACCCGGACCGCCGCCGGTGGCCACGGTCAGCCCGGAGCGGGTCAGCGCCCGGCCGAGCTCGGCCGCACCCCGGTACTCGGCGCCGCCGCGGGCCATGGCGTGGCCGCCCATCACACCGACCACGCGGGCGCCGGCGAGGTGCTCGTCGAGGGCGTCGGAGATGGCGTCGTCGTGGATGGAGCGCAGCATCGAGGAGAAGACGTCCCCGTCCGCCTTGGTCTCCTGGAACCAGGCGTAGGTCTCGGCGTCAGGGGTGGCCTCGTAGCCGCCGGAGAGGCCCGAGAAGAGCTCCTCGGCCGTGTACAGCAGCCCCCGGTACGGGTCGAAGGGCAGGTCGGGGACGGGCTGGAAGACCAGCGCGCCGTCCGCGCGCACCTTCACCGAGGCGTCGGGCTCCATCGCGCAGCCCAGGAACACGGCCGCTGAGGTGTCGGCGGACAGCAGGGCGAAGGTGCGCTCGAGCAGGTTCACCGACTGGATCCGGTACCCGCTGAGCGAGCCGCGGGCCACGACCCGGTCGAATTCGGCGAGCGTCTCGATCTCGGTGTCGATGTATCGATTGACCATTCGGCCCACCCTAAGGGCTCGCCTCAGTGGGTCAATGCCAGCGACGTCAGCTGTGCGACACCCCACACGAGCGGCAGGCACCCGGCCGCCAGCGCGAGCGCCCGTACGGTGGCGGCGCTGCGCAGCACGCCCGCCGGGGCGCCGATGCCGGTCAGGGTCGCGCGGGTGGTGGCCCGGGCCTGGCGGACCTCGACGGCCGAGGTCAGCAGGGTGGCGGCCGCGCACAGCACCACCAGCGCGGCGGCCGGCGCGGTCAGCGGCCCGAGTGGGACCTGCAGGCCGCCGCGGTCGCGCAGGGCCACGGCGCTGAGGGCGCCCGCGCCGACCGCGCACAGGACGCCGAGCGGGGCGCCGAGCCGGGGGGCTTCCTCCTGGAGGGTCCGGCCGGCCAGCAGCCGCAGCGCGCCCGGACGTACCGACTGGACCAGTGCCCCGCAGGCGTAGGCGAGGCCGGGACCGGCGAGGGCGAGCCCGGCGGCGGTCAGTGCCCAGCCGGCCGGCGGACCGGCGCCGCCGGGCCCGGCGTAGGCCAGGGCTGCGAGTCCGCAGGCGGCCAGTGCGATGCCCCAGGGCAGCACGGTCTGCGGGGCCGGCCGGGGTCGGGGGCGCAGGGCGAGGGCGGTGGCGATGGAGGCGGCCAGCGGGAGCAGGGCCAGCAGGGTGAGGGCTGCGGCCACGGGCAGCGGCTGCTCGGCGTGGAGCAGCCCGGCCCCCGCTCCGTCGAAGGGCAGCCCGGCCACGTCCCCGCGCAGGTGGAGGAAGACGGCCAGGGCCACGGCGCTGCCGAGGGTGCAGGCGACGGCGGTGGAAATCGCCGCGACCAGAGTGAGCCGTACGGGTCCCAGCCCGGCCGCGTCCAGCCCGTCCCGGGGGGCGGTCGCCGGGTCGGTACGGGCCACGGCGACGGCGAACTGGACGGTGACGGCGAGCGGCACCAGGGCCCACAGCAGCCGAGGGAACGATCCGGCTGGGCGGGCCGTGGCCTGCGCGAGCACGTACAGCAGCAGGAAGCCGCTCCCGGCGGAGGCTGCGGCGACCAGCAGTCGGCGGAGCTGGACGAGCGGCCGGGAGCCGCGGGCTAGGCGGAGAGCGAGCACGCGGCCTGGTCCTCCGGGGGCTGGGGGAAGGCGGTCTGGTGGGCGGCGGCCGCGGCGGCGGCTGGGCGTCCGTCGAGCAGGGCGACCCGCCGGTCGGCGACGGCCGCGGTCTCCTCGTCGTGGGTGGCCAGCACCACGGTGATCCGGTGCGAGCGGGCCGCGGTGGTGAGGGTACGGAGCAGCAGGGCGCACTCGGCGCGGTGCAGCGGGGCCGTGGGCTCGTCGGCGAAGATCACGGCGGGTTCGCCCGCGAGGGCGCGGGCGAGGGCCACGCGCTGGGACTCGGCGCGGTTGAGGGCGCCGGGGCGCTTGCGGGCGAAGGCGCCGATGTCGAGGCGGTCCAGCCATTCGCAGGCGGCCCGTTTGGCGCTGCGGTGGCTCGCGCCCGCGATCAGCAGCGGCAGGGCGGCGTTCTCCCAGACCCGGAGCTCGGGCAGCAGCTGCGGTTCGGGGCCGATCCAGCCGAACCGGTCGCGGCGCAGCCGCTCGCGGGCCAGGGCCCCCATGGTGTGCACGGGGACGCTGTTGAACCAGACCTCGCCCTGTTCGGGCAGCAGCTGCCCGGACAGGCAGCGCAGCAGGGTGGTCTTGCCGCTGCCGCGGGGGCCGGTGACGGCGAGGATCTCACCCGCGCGGATGCCGATCGAGACCCCGATGAGTCCGGGCGAACCGCTGTGGGAGTAGTGCAGGGACCGAGCCCAGAGCACGTCGTCCTGGGGCGGGGCATTGTCTGGCGGAGCTTTGTCCGGTGGAGCCACCATGGCGTACACCTCCGTCCGGGGGAACGAAGCGGAGCCGCGTAGGTCACTGGCACCGCAATGAGATGTAAAGAGATGAACGTCTTGGATGGTGACAGCACACGGCCCGGACCCTCTCGTTCTCACTCGAACGGAGGATCCGGGCCGTGTGGTCGGACTATTTACTCTCGGACTATTTACTGCGTGTTACTGCTCGCGGACGGCTGCTGGTTAGAGCTTGGTCCAGGCCTCGGTCAGCACGCGGCGCAGGATGCCTTCGATCTCGTCGAAGGTGCCCTGGTCGGCGGTGAGCGGCGGGGCCAGCTGGATGACCGGGTCGCCACGGTCGTCGGCGCGGCAGTACAGGCCGTTCTCGAAGAGCGCCTTGGAGAGGAAGCCGTAGAGCACGCGCTCGGTCTCCTCGTCCGTGAAGGACTCCTTGGTGACCTTGTCCTTGACGAGCTCGATGCCGTAGAAGTAGCCGTTGCCGCGGACGTCGCCGACGATCGGCAGGTCGTGCAGCTTCTCCAGCGTCGAGCGGAAGGCGTCCTCGTTGTCCAGCACGTGCTGGTTGAGGCCTTCCTTGTCGAAGATGTCGAGGTTGGCCAGCGCCACCGCGGAGGACACCGGGTGTCCGCCGAAGGTGTAGCCGTGCAGGAAGGTGTTGTCACCCTTGTAGAACGGCTCGGCGAGCTTGTCCGAGATGATGCAGGCACCGATCGGGGAGTAGCCCGAGGTCATGCCCTTCGCGCAGGTGATCATGTCCGGGACGTAGCCGAACTTGTCGCAGGCGAACATCGTGCCGAGGCGGCCGAACGCGCAGATCGTCTCGTCGGAGACGAGCAGCACGTCGTACTGGTCGCAGATCTCGCGGACGCGCTGGAAGTACCCGGGCGGCGGCGGGAAGCAGCCACCGGCGTTCTGCACCGGCTCCAGGAACACCGCGGCGACGGTGTCCTCGCCCTCGAACAGGATCTCCTGCTCGATCTGGTCGGCGCACCAGCGGCCGAAGGCCTCGGGGTCGTCGCCGTAGATCGGGGCGCGGTAGATGTTGGTGTTGGGCACCTTGTGCGCGCCGGGAACCAGCGGCTCGAAGGGGGCCTTGAGGGCCGGCAGACCGGTGATGGACAGGGCGCCCTGCGGGGTGCCGTGGTAGGCGACCGCGCGGGAGATGACCTTGTACTTGGTGTGCTTGCCCTTGAGCTTGAAGTACTGCTTGGCAAGCTTCCAGGCGGTCTCGACGGCCTCGCCGCCACCGGTGGTGAAGAAGACCTTGTTCAGGTCGCCCGGGGCGTAGTTCGCGAGGCGCTCGGCGAGCTCGACGGCCTTGGGGTGCGCGTACGACCAGATGGGGAAGAACGCGAGTTCCTGGGCCTGCTTGTAGGCGACCTCGGCCAGTTCCTTGCGGCCGTGACCGGCGTTGACCACGAACAGTCCGGCGAGACCGTCCAGGTAGCGCTTGCCCTTGTCGTCGAAGATGTAGGTGCCTTCACCCCGCACGATGGTGGGTACGGGCGCGTTCTCGTACGACGACATGCGGGTGAAGTGCATCCACAGGTGGTCGTACGCGGTCTTGGAGAGGTCCTGGCTCACGGGCTATCTCGTTCCCCACATGTAGGTCTGCTTCTTCAGCTTCAGGTAAACGAAGCTTTCGGTTGATCGCACGCCGGGGAGCGCACGGATCTTCTTGTTGATCGTCTCCAGCAGGTGGTCGTCGTCCTCGCAGACGATCTCCACCATCAGGTCGAACGAGCCCGCGGTCATCACCACGTACTCGCATTCGGCCATCGCGGTCAGCGCGTCTGCCACGGGGTCGAGGTCTCCCTCGACGTTGATGCCGACCATCGCCTGGCGCCGCAGCCCCACGGTGAGCGGGTCGGTGACGGCGACGATCTGCATGACGCCCTGGTCGAGCAGCTTCTGAACCCGCTGGCGCACCGCTGCTTCGGACAGGCCCACGGCCTTGCCGATCGCCGCGTAGGGGCGCCGGCCGTCCTCCTGCAGTTGCTCGATGATCGCCAGGGACACAGCATCGACCGAAGGGGACGGTTGTCTGTTCCTGGAATCTGCGCTTCGACTGACCACGCCCTCACTGTGCACGAGGAGTCGTCTGTTCCGCAAGGCGAGAACGATGTAATTCGTTGTTTGAGGACTCGAATCTCACTGATTCCGTAGTTCGTGGTGTGCGGGCCTGTCGAAAACGGCGTCCGAGGGGCTAGGCTGAGTAGCTGTCTCAACCATTGGACATGTGATCACAGGAGTGTGGCTGTAGTGACCACCGAACTGCGTCGTCTGCGCAACTACATCGGCGGGGAGTTCAAGGACGCCGCCGACGGGCGGACCACCGAGGTGGTCAACCCCGCCACGGGCGAGGCGTACGCGACCGCTCCCCTCTCCGGCCAGGCGGACGTGGACGCCGCCATGGCCGCCGCCGCGGCGGCCTTCCCGGCCTGGCGCGACACGACCCCCTCCGAGCGCCAGAAGGCGCTGCTCAAGATCGCGGACGCCTTCGAGGCGCGCGCGGACGAGCTCGTCGCCACCGAATCGGAGAACACCGGCAAGCCGCTGGGCCTCACGGCCAGCGAGGAGCTGCCGCCGATGGTGGACCAGATCCGCTTCTTCGCGGGCGCGGCCCGCCTGCTCGAGGGCCGTTCGGCCGGCGAGTACATGGAGGGCATGACCTCCATCGTCCGCCGCGAGCCGGTCGGCGTCTGCGCCCAGGTGGCGCCGTGGAACTACCCGATGATGATGGCCGTCTGGAAGTTCGCCCCGGCCATCGCCGCGGGCAACACCGTGGTCCTCAAGCCCTCGGACACCACCCCGGCCTCGACCGTCCTGATGGCCGAGATCATCGGCTCGATCCTCCCCAAGGGCGTCTTCAACGTCGTCTGCGGCGACCGCGAGACCGGCAAGGCCATGGTCGAGCACTCCACCCCGGCGATGGCCTCCATCACCGGCTCGGTGCGCGCGGGCATGCAGGTCGCCGAGAGCGCCTCCAAGGACGTCAAGCGCGTCCACCTGGAGCTCGGCGGCAAGGCCCCGGTCGTGGTCTTCGAGGACGCCGACATCGCCAAGGCCGCCGAGGACATCGCGGTCGCGGGCTTCTTCAACGCCGGCCAGGACTGTACGGCGGCCTGTCGCGTACTGGTCCACGAGTCGATCCACGACGAGTTCGTCGCGGCGCTGGCCAAGAACGCGGCCGACACCAAGACCGGTCAGCCGGACGACGAGGACGTGCTCTACGGCCCGCTGAACAACCCGAACCAGCTCAAGCAGGTCGCGGGCTTCATCGAGCGACTCCCCGCCCACGCCAAGGTCGAGGCGGGCGGCCACCAGGTCGGCGAGAAGGGCTACTTCTACGCCCCCACCGTGGTCTCCGGCCTCAAGCAGGACGACGAGATCATCCAGAACGAGGTCTTCGGCCCCGTCATCACCGTCCAGTCCTTCACGGACGAGGCCCAGGCCCTGGAGTACGCGAACGACGTCGAGTTCGCGCTCGCCTCCTCGGTGTGGACCAAGGACCACGGCCGCGCGATGCGGATGTCCAAGAACCTCGACTTCGGCTGCGTGTGGATCAACACCCACATCCCGCTCGTCGCCGAGATGCCCCACGGCGGCTACAAGAAGTCCGGCTACGGCAAGGACCTCTCCGCCTACGGCTTCGAGGACTACACCCGCATCAAGCACGTGATGACCTCGCTCGACGGCTGATCCGAGGCTCACTGAGGTCTGGCGCGAGGTCTGGCGCGACGGCCGGACGGCCGCTGCATTGATCAAGCCACAGCCTTGAAGGGGCGGGTAGTAGACAACATGTCTATTGCCCGCCTCTTCGCGTTCGCCGAGGCTTTGGCCATGCCTGAACTCGCCTTCTCCCGCCGCGCGGCGATGCGCGGCCTCGGTGCCGCGGGCCTGCTGGCCGCTCTCACCGGCTGTGGCGTCCCCGCCGCCTTCGTCCCCGAGTACCAGCGGGAGGGCCGGGACCGTTCCGAACGGGACCGCAGCGTCTCCTTCTCGAACTGGCCGCTCTACATCGACACGGACGACGAGGACGAGAACCGGAGGCCGACGCTGGACGCCTTCTCGGAGAAGACCGGCATCGACGTCCGGTACACCGAGGAGATCAACGACAACGACGAGTTCTTCGGCAAGGTCAGCCCGTCCCTGATGAACCACCAGGAGACCGGCCACGACCTGGTCGTGGTCAGCGACTGGATGGCCGCCCGCTTCGTCCACCTGGGCTGGGCCCAGGCGATGGACCGCTCGGCGCAGCCCAACGTGGCCAAGCACCTCGACCCGCAGCTGCGCTCCCCGGCCTTCGACGAGGGCCGGCTGCACACCGTCCCCTGGCAGTCGGGGATCACCGGCATCGCCTACAACCGCAAGGCGCTCGGCCGGGAGATCAAGTCCGTCAAGGACCTCTGGCAGCCGGACCTGGCGGGCAAGGTGACGCTCTTCTCCGGCCTCGACGAGTCCTTCTCCCTGCTGATGCAGGGCAACGGCGTCGACGTCACCCGGTGGACCGAGTCCGACTTCCACCGGATGTGCGACCACGTGGAGAGCATGGTGAAGAAGAAGCACATCCGCCGCTTCACCGGCAACGACTACACCTCGGACCTCAGCAAGGGCGACGTCCTGGCCTGTCAGGCCTACTCCGGCGACGCGATCCAGCTCCAGGCCGACAACCCCGACATCGAGTTCGTGGTTCCGGAGGAGGGCGCCGAGCTCTGGGCGGAGAGCATGCTCGTCCCCAACCTCGCCCGCCACAAGGCCAATGCCGAAGCACTGATCGACTTCTACTACGCCCCCGAGGTGGCCGCGAAGCTCGCCGCCGCCGTCAACTACGTCTGCCCGGTCCCGGCCGCCCGCGAGGTTCTGGCCGCCTCCGAGGACAAGGAGACCGCCGAGCTCGCCGAGAACCCGCTGATCTTCCCCGACGACGACATGCGCAAGCGCCTCGTCCTGGCCCGGGACATCTCCTCGGCCGAGCGTGCACCCCTCGCCAAGCGGTGGAACGCCATCGTCGGCCTCTGAGGGGAGTTGATCACGGTCCGGCCACGGAACTGAACGCGTTCAGCAATTCGACTGAACGTGTTCAGAAACCTGCGTACGCTGACACCCATGAGCGAGAGAAGCGCCCTTGAGCGGCGTATCCGTGGCTGGCTGGTCCTGTTCGTCGTCTGCCTCGTCCTCAGCGGACTCACCGCCTTCCCCCTGGTGAACGAGCTCCACTGGACCAACTCCCTGATCTCCCACGACTGGCTGCGCCGCGTGGGCGACGGGCTGGACCGGGCCGACCGCGACTACCCCTTCCTCCTCTACGGCACCGACTGGCTCGCCTTCGCCCACCTGGTGATCGCGGTCTTCTTCTACGGAGTCCACCGCGACCCCGTCCGCAACATCTGGATCGTCGAGGCCGGCATGATCGCCTGCCTCGGAGTGATACCGCTGGCCCTGATCTGCGGCCCGATCCGCGGCATCCCCTTCTGGTGGAGCGTCATCGACATGTCGTTCGGCGTCTTCGGAGTGATCCCGCTGCTGCTCCTGCGGCGCATGATCAAGCGGCTGGAATCGATGTCGCCTGACGGCTGCTTGGTGAAGGCGGCCTGACGGCTACTTCCTGAAGGCCGCCTTCACGATGCCGAAGGCCACCGCGTTCATGCCCTCGCCCTTGGCGTCCGTGGAGTTCACCGAGTAGACCAGGGTGCGGGAGAGGTCGCGGGTCGCGCCCATCGCCGTGTTGTAGCCGTACCGGCTGCCCGTCTTGCCCCAGGCGACCGTGCCGTCGGGCAGGGCGATCCGGGACATCCCCGCCGTCAGGGTCGCGTCCTCCCCGCTGTCGAAGTCCTTCACCCCGGGCACCGTGAACATCTCCTCCAACTGCGCCTTCGGCACGACCCTCCCGCTGAACAGCGCAATCGTGAACCGCTCCAGATCGGCCGTCGTCGAGATGATGTCCCCGGCGGCCCAGCGGTCCGAGGAGTTCCACTCCGTCACATCGCGCAGCTCCCTCGAACCGTCCGCCTTCTCCACCGCCTGGTAGCCCTGGTTGTGCGGCCCGTGGATCTTCGTCTGGGGCCGGCCCGGGAACGAGGTTCCGTGCAGCCCCAGCGGCTTCAGGATCCGCCGGCCCACCGCCTCCTCGTACGTCGTGCCCGTCACCTTCTCGATCAGTACACCCAGCAGCGTGTAGTTGATGTTCAGGTAGTGCTGGGCCGCGCCCGGCGTGAACTCCGGCTTCTTCGCGAGGGCGTTGGCGAGCTGATCGTGCGGGTCGGTCACGTCGAAGCGGTGCTCCCACTGCGCCTCGAAGGAGTCGCCCGGCCCGTCGGCCCACGGTATCCCGCTGGTGTGGTTGAGCAGTTGCCGGACGGTGACGGCGGCGTAGGCGTCGGGGACGGTGTCCGGCAGGTACTGGCGGACCGGCTTGTTCAGGTCCACCCGGCCCTCGGCCGCGAGCTGCAGCACCACCGACGAGGTGAAGGTCTTGGTCACCGACCCGGCCCGGAAGCGGCCCTGCTCGACGGCCTCCCGCCCGGTGCGGATGTCCGCGACTCCCGAACTCCCCTGCCAGGAGCCGCTCGTACCGCCCACCCTGACCAGGGCGGCCGTCGCGTCCTTGTTCTGCGGACCGAGGCCGGCGATCGCCTTCTCCAGTGCCGCGGCGTTCGGCGGCGTGGAGACGGTGGGTGCGGCGGGTCCGGCGGGCGAGGCGATCGCGGCGGAGACCGTGCCGGACACCGCGCCCGGCGCCGGGGCGGCGTGGGCGACGGCCGGTCCGGCCGCCACGCCCAGGACCAGGGCGGTGGCGATCAGTGTGCGGGTCGTTGCGTTCATGGTGGGATCCCCCTGTCGGCTCTCGGAGCGACTTCCGCCCCGATGACCTCAATGCTGCAGGTCAGCAGGGCAGTTGCGGATCACCACCGAGAGTGGTCTTCACCGGTCCGACAACTCACCGTGTCGGGGGAGGAGGCCCTCGCCGTCTCACTCCCCAGAGGGAGATACCCAAGAGCCAGTCGGCCCGCCTGCCGCGATCAGACCCGTCTCGTACGCGCAGATCACCGCCTGGATCCGGTCCCGCAGCCCCAGCTTCGACAACACGTTGCCCACATGCGATTTGACCGTGTGCTCGCTCACCGTCAGCGCCCCCGCGATCTCCGCGTTCGACAGCCCCCGCCCCAGGTGCAGCAGCGTCTCCCGCTCCCGGGCCGTCAGCGCCTCCAGGCGCTCGGCCGACAGGGCCTCCCCGGCGGCCGGCCGGGCGGTCGCCGCCGTGTACTCCTCGATCAGGCGCCGGGCCACCGAAGGCGCCAGCAGGGAATCGCCGGCGGCCACCACCCGTACCGCGTGCACCAGATCGTCCCGCCGCACGTCCTTGAGCAGGAACCCGCTGGCCCCCGCGTGCAGGGCCTCGTACACGTACTCGTCCGAGTCGAAGGTCGTCAGCATCACCGTCCGGCAGGAACTGCTCGCCGAGATCGTCCGGCACGCCTCGATGCCGTCCAGCACCGGCATCCGGATGTCCAGCAGCGCCACGTCCGGCGCGAGGTCCCGTACCGCGGCCACCGCCGCCGCGCCGTCCCCGACCTCCGCCACGACCTCGATGTCCTCCTGGACGTCCAGGATCATCGCGAAGCCGCTGCGCACCAGCTCCTGGTCGTCGGCCACCACCACACGGATCGTCACATCCCCACCTCCTGACCCGACGTTACAAGGGTGACCCGCACCCGGAACCCGCGGCCGTCCGGCCCCGGACCGGACTGCGCCGTTCCACCGTGGGCCGCCGCCCGCTCGCGGATCCCGATCAGGCCGTGCCCGCCCGAGGCCGCGGCGCCGCGCCCGCCGCCGCCCGCCCTGTCGGTGCCAGGCCCGCCGCCGCCCCCGCCCGGCCCCCGCCCGTCGTCCGTGACCGTCACCGCGAGGTCCCGCGGGCCGTACTCCAACCGGACGGCCACCCGCGACGCCCCGGCGTGTTTCACCACGTTCGTCAGCGACTCCTGCACCACCCGGTGCACCGTCGCCTCCAGCGCCGCGGGCAGGGGGCGCACCGCGCCCGTGCGCTCGTAGCCGACCTCCAGCCCGCTGCCCCGGACCCGCTCCAGCAGCCCCGCCAGCTCCTCGATGCCGGGCTGGGGCCGGCGCGGGGCCGCAGCGGCGCCGCCGTCGGTCCGCAGCACCCCCAGCATCGTGCGCAGCTGTGCCATGGCGTCCCGGCCCGTCTCGGCGATCGCCTCGAAGGCGGCCTCGGCCCGCTCGGGGGCCCTGCGCACCGCCACGGGACCGGCCTCGGCCTGCACGATCATGATGCTGACCGCGTGCGAGAGGATGTCGTGCATCTCCCGCGCGATCCGGGCCCGTTCGCGGGCGGCCGCCTGTTCCGCCTCGATCCGGTTGGCCCGCTCCAGCTGCGCCGCCCGGTCCTCCACGGCCGAGGTGTACGCCTGGCGCGTGTACTGGAGCCGGCCCAGGGCGTAGGCCGCGGCGGTGACGAAGAGGGTGAACAGCAGCTCGCGCGCGGTCCCGGTGTTCCAGCCCACCGACAGGGCGACCGCCACGACGGTGAGCCCCGCCACGGCCAGCCGCACCCGGGCGGTGCTCAGCAGGGCGACGGTGTAGAAGGCGATGAGGCCGGCGTACGGGATCGGCTGCCCGGGCCCGTCCACGGCCAGTTTGTAGACGCCACCAAGGGTCAGGACCGCGACGAGCACCGCCACCGGAGCCCGCCGCCGCCAGACCAGCGGAACCACGGCGAGCACGGTCATCGCGTACGAGGCCCAGTCCGCGGGCGGCAGGTCGGCCGAACGGGGCACCACGAACGGCATGGTGACGGCCAGCAGCACCAGCAGCGTCAGCCCCAGGTCCTGCAGACGTGGATCGGCCCCCCGGACCCGCGCTCCGATCTCCCCCCAGGTACGTCTCTCCAGTCGAGCTCGGCTCACCGGCCGAGCTCGGCCCGTACGGCTCCCAGCACGTCCACCCGGTTCGTGGTGATCGAGTCGGCCCCCGCCGCGATCAGCGCGCGCATCGACCGCTTGGTGTCCGGGGTCCAGGCCGACACCAGCAGGCCGTCGCGGTGCAGGGCGTCCACCAGTTCCCGTCCGACCAGCCCGAAACGGTAGTTGAGCCAGCTCGGGGCCACCGCGTCGATCAGCACCCGGCGCGGCGGCGCGAGCGTGGTCCAGGTCAGTGCGATCTCGGCGCCCGGATCGGCGGCGCGGACCGCCAGCATGGTGGCCGGGCCCGCGCAGTAGTACGTACGGTCGCGCGCCCCGCATTCGCGGACCTGGCCCACGACGGTCCGTACGGTCTCGGCGCTCGCGCCCGGCAGGTCGATCATGACCCGGCCCGCGCCGGCGGCCATCAGGGCGTCGCGCAGGGTCGGAATCCCGCCCTGCGTCAGCTCCTTGAGCTGTGGGGCCGTGACGGCGTCCAGGCGCACGTCATGGCCCCACAGCCGGTGGAGGCTCTCGTCGTGGAGCAGTACGGGGACCCCGTCACGGGTCGTCCGGACGTCGATCTCCACCGCGTCCGCCCCGCGGGTGAAGGCGGAGCGGATCGAGTCGAGGGTGTTCTCGCGGACACGGTAGGGATCCCCGCGGTGGCCTACGGCAGTCAGGGTGCGCATGCACCCCATTCTGCGCAGCCGTCAGGGAGCCAGCCAGGCGGAGGTGTACGTGTCGATCTCGGCGGTGAGCCGCGCCTTCCCCGCCGGGTCCAGGAACGAGGCCTCCACGGCGTTCTTCGCGAGCTGCGCGAGGCCGAGTTCGTCGAGGTCCAGCAGCCGGGCGGCCACCGCGTACTCGTTGTTGAGGTCGGAGCCGAACATCGGCGGGTCGTCGCTGTTGATGGTGACGAGCACACCGGCCGCCACCATCTCCTTGACCGGGTGCCGGTCCAGGTCGGTCACGGCGCGGGTGGCGATGTTGGAGGTCGGGCAGACCTCCAGCGCGATGCGGTGCTCGGCGAGGTAGGCGAGCAGTTCGGGGTCCTGGGTGGCGCTGGTGCCGTGGCCGATGCGCTCGGCGCCCAGCTCGCGGATCGCGTCCCAGATGGTCCCGGGGCCGGTGGTCTCGCCGGCGTGCGGCACGCTGTGCAGGCCGGCGGCGCGGGCGGCGTCGAAGTACGGCTTGAACTGCGGGCGCGGTACGCCGACCTCCGGGCCGCCGAGCCCGAAGGAGACCAGCCCCTCGGGGCGCAGGTCGACCGCGAGGCGCGCGGTCTCGGCGGCGGCCTCCAGCCCGGCCTCACCGGGGATGTCGAAGCACCAGCGCAGGATGACGCCGAGCTCGCTCTCCGCGGCCTTGCGGGCGTCCTCGATGGCCGCCATGAAGGCCTTCTCGTCGATGCCGCGGCGGGTGGAGGAGTACGGGGTGACGGTGAGTTCGGCGTACCGGATGTTCTGCCGGGCCATGTCGCGGGCAACCTCGAAGGTGAGGGTGCGTACGTCGTCGGGGGTGCGGACGAGGTCGACGACCGAGAGGTAGACCTCGATGAAGTGCGCGAAGTCGGTGAAGGTGAAGTAGTCGGCGAGGGCCTCGGGGTCCGTGGGGACCTTCGAGTCGGGGTGCCGGGAGGCGAGTTCGGCCACGATGCGGGGTGAGGCGGAGCCGACGTGGTGGACGTGCAGTTCGGCCTTGGGCAGCCCCGCGATGAAGGGGTGCAGGTCGGGCATGAGGGTGCCTCCGGGAGGGAGTGGTGCGGACGGACTGGCTTCATCGTAGGGAAGGGCAGGGGTGTCGTAGGCAGCGCTTAGCATGGCTGTACGAGAGGGGGGTGCCGTATGACCGATCAGAGCCCCGAGTCGCGAGACCCGTGGGCGCCGCCGGAGCGGCCCGCGGTCGAGCTGGGCAAACAGCAGGGTGCGCCGGGTACGCCAGGCGCGTCGGGTGTCCACGACCAGCAGACCATCGCGGGGATGCCGGGCGCCGACATACCGCAGGACGCGCCGAGGGCCGGACAGCCGCCGGCGGCCGCGCCCGCCTTCGGGCCCGCTCAGACGCCGGATCCCGCACCCGGTCCGCCGCCCGCCTACGGCTACCCGGCCCAACCCGCCTCCGGCGGCTACGGATACCCGGCCCAGCCGGATTCCGGGGGCTACGGCTATCCCGCCCCGCCGGTCGCACCGCAGGGGGCGTACCCGGGCCAGCCGGGCTACCCCGGATACCAGGGCTACCCCGGATATCCGCCCTACGCGCACAAGAGCAACGGCTTCGGAGTCACCGCGCTCGTGCTCGGGATCATCGCCGTGATCAGCTGCTACGGCGGAATCCTCTTCGGGATCCCGGCCGTCATCTTCGGCGTGCTGGGCCGCGGCAAGGCCAGGCGCGGTGAGGCCGACAACGACGGCATGGCGCTGGCCGGCATCATCACGGGCATCGTCGGCATCGTGATCAGCTGCCTGTTCATCGCGATCGCCGTCATCGGCATCATGTTCGGCGACTCGGGGTACGACAGCGACTCGGACTACTCGACGAACTACTCGAACACCAAGGTCGTCTACCGGGGCTGAGCCTCCGCAGGCCTACGGGTACACGAGCACACGAGTACACGGGTACGGCGACGGGGCCGGACCAGGAGCATCACGCCCCGGTCCGGCCCCGTCGCCGTACCCGTCCACCGTCACCGCCCCGTCAGGCGGTCCTCTCCCACGGCCACGCGGCGTCCCGGCCGTCCTCGATCAGGGACACCATGCGGAAGGCCGCGTCGGTGAGCCCGCCGAAGGTGTGCCGGTGCGCCGACCCGGAGGGGGCGTGGCCCACCCGGTATCCGGCGAGGTTCCACGTGTAGACCGGGACGGTGTCCGGGACCAGGGAGGTCGGGTCCCCGCCGTGGGCGTAGGTGGCCTGCTCGTCGGTGATGATCAGCACCCGGTCGTGCCCCGCGTAGTGCGTGCGCACGGCCTCGGCCGTGTTCGTGCCGCCGAGATCCTGGTACCGCTTCAGCACCTTCAGCACCGACTCGCCCCGGCTGTAGGCGACTTCCTTGCTGCCGGTGCCGAACTGCACGAGGCTCGCCTCCTCGGCGCGCAGCGCGAGCGCCGTGCCGAAGACGGCTGCCGCGTCGGCTCGGTTCAGCTCCGAGCGGTCCGACAGCGGCGACCACATCGACCCGGACCGGTCCACCAGGATCAGCGTCCGCCCGGGCAGCGCCGGTACGTTGGCCAGCGAGTGCCCCAACGCCCGCTCCAGCGGGTACGCCCAGCGCAGCGAGGGCGCGTGCTGGTAGGCGGCCAGGTACCGGAAGGGGAACTGCCGCGAGCGGGAGACGGTCTGCGGGTCGGAGATCTTCGCCGCGACCTGCTCGGCGACCGCGTCCGAAACACCGGCCTGGTCGAAGTTGCGCAGGTTCCGCAGCAGCGCCATTGCACCCATCGACGGGATGACCGCCTCCCAGGCGGCCGCGTCCATCGGCCCCTGCAGCCATCCGGCCAGCGCCTCCCAGGTCATGCCCGCCGCGGCGAGCCGCTCGGGGCCGTCCGGGGCGGTGACCACACCCCGGCGCTCCGCCACCGGCAGCTCCATCAGGGTCCGGTGCGCGACGAGCGTGCGGTTGTCCGCAGGGACCTCGGCGGTCTCCGGGCTGTGCCGGCGGTCGAGGGCGTGGCGGAACAGCTCGCCCTGCCAGGGCTTGTCCGGGTCGGGGGAGGCGTGCACCAGGTTCAGGACGTCGCCGAAGCGGTAGTCCTTGGACGCGGTGTCGTACTTCAGCAGCGCTGCGGCCGAGTAGAGGCGGCGCACGGCGTCGGCGATCCCGCGCTTGACGGGCTTGGGCACGTTGCGTCCGTAGGTGGCCGTCCAGTAGGCGAGCAGTTCACCGGGCTCGTCGGGGCGCCGCAGTACGGAGTCCACGACCTGCCGGTTCGACGGTCCGCCGGTGGCTCCGGCGTCGAGCCGCGCCTTGACGTACTCGGCGGCGCCGACGAGGGAGGCCGTGCGCATGTTGCCGTCGCCGCGGAGCCAGCCGAGCAGACCCGCCGTCCACTCGGGATCCTCGACGGCGAGGGTGCGCACGAGCACGGCGAACCGGTCGTCGCGGGCCTCACCGGACTCGTAAGAGGTCTGCTGCGTCACGAAGTTGGATACGGCCAGCAGGAAGAGCTCGGAGCGGGGGTCGCGGACGAAGCCGCGGCTGCCGTGGTGGTTGGCGGCCCGCGCTCCGGTGGAGCGCACGGGCGAGACGGGCGCGGTGGGCGCCGCGGGCCCGGACCTGCGCAGGTTGAAACGAGACATGAGAATTCCCCCGAATTCATTGGACATTGGGGGAAGGCGTGGCGTGTGGAATGCCCGAGATCGAGGTCGGCGACGGAAGAAGTCAGGTGCTCAATCCGCTGAGCTACCGGCCGTGGCCGGGCGGGATTCGAACCCGCCGCCTCCTGATCCGAAGTATCCGCTGCCTGCGCACCGGGCATTCCACACGCGTGCCTCCCGAGAAAGAAGTGGCGGCGGCGTGATTTCTGCAAGAAGTAGCCGCTGCCCGCGCACCGGGAGGTGCGTGACGCAGATGTCCAGAGATCGAGTTCGGCGAAACCACGTAGGTGCTCTACCAACTGAGCTACACCGGCCCGAAGCCGATGGCGGGACTCGAACCCGCGGCCGCCCCATTAACAGTGGAAGTAGGTCTCGCCTTCGCACCTGGACACTTCTGATCCTATGAGGCGGTGTTCGAGGCCCGCCACGCATTTAGCGGCCCTTTCCCGCGGGCTACGCCTGGGCGGTGGGCAGGATGACCAGTTGGCTCAGA
The DNA here is from genome assembly GCF_036346895.1 of Streptomyces sp. NBC_00503. Classification (NCBI taxonomy): domain Bacteria; kingdom Bacillati; phylum Actinomycetota; class Actinomycetes; order Kitasatosporales; family Streptomycetaceae; genus Streptomyces; species Streptomyces sp. NBC_00503. Next base: position 5,788,480 of record NZ_CP107855.1, read on the forward strand.
TTGACGTGCCGGGGGCGGCTCGTGGTGTACGCGATCAGGTCCGCCACGTCCTGGGCCGCGAGCGGGCCGATCGCCTCGAACATGCCGGACAGCTGCCGCGACAGTTCCGGGTTGTCGATGTGCTGGCCCAGCTCGGTGTCGGTCAGGCCCGGTTCGATGTTCGTCACCCGCACCCGGCGCGGGCCGAGTTCGGTGCGCAGCGAATGGGAGAGGTGGGTCAGTGCGGCCTTCGTGGCGCCGTAGACGGCGTAGTTGGGGAAGGTGACGTGCGCGCCGATGGAGGAGACGTTCACCAGGTCGGCGGTGGCGCCCTCGGCCGCGCGGGCCAGCAGGTCCGGGGTGAAGGCACGGATGACGCGCAGCGCCCCGGTCACGTTGGTGTCCAGCATCCGCTGCCACTCGTCGGCGCGGCCGTCCTCGACGGGGTTGGGGAGCATGACACCGGCCGCGTTGACCACGAGGTCCACCGCGCCGTACTCGGCGTGGACGAGCCGGACCGCCGAGTCCACCGAGTCCTGAGAGGTGACATCGGCCCCGGCGACGAGGGCCTGACCGCCGTCGGCCCGGATCTTGCCGGCCAGCTCCTCCAGCCGCTCCCTGCGGCGGGCGAGGAGGGCCACCCGGACGCCGTGCCGGGCGAGCAGCAGCGCGGTAGCGGCGCCCATGCCGCCGGCGGCTCCGGTGATGACGGCGGTGCGGCCCTGGAGGGATTCGTACGGCACGGCTGTGGCTCCTTCACATCTGCCGCGGGCTTCCCGGCGGCGTCCGGTGGTGGGAACCAGCCTGCGCGCGCGGCCCGTGCCTGCCCAGGGCTCCGCTCTTCCTGGGACTGCCAGTACCAGGCTGGGGAGCGGCGGCACCGCGCACGGGCGGCGAGGGCACCGGGCACGGGAACGGCCCGCCGGGCACGGGAACGGCCCGCCGATAAGATGAAATCCATGACCGGGGACATCGGAGACTTCCTGCGCTCGCGCCGCGCCCGCATCCAGCCCCACGAGGTGGGCCTGCCCGATCACGGCCGCCGCCGCGTGCCCGGCCTGCGGCGCGAGGAGGTCGCGCAGCTCGCGGGGGTCAGCGTCGACTACTACATCCGCCTGGAGCAGGGCCGCGGCCCCAGCGTCTCGGACGCCGTGCTCGACGCGATCGCCCGCGTGCTCCGGCTGAACTCCACGGAGCAGGCGCACCTGCGTGCCTTGGCCCGCCCCGCGGCCCCGGCCCCCGGGGCGGTGCCGGGCGCGGTCCAGGAGGTACGGGCCGGGGTGCGGCTGCTGCTGGAGGCGGTCGGCGGGTCGGCTCCGGCCTTCGTCCTGGGCCGCCGGATGGACGTCCTGGCCTGGAACGCCCTCGCGGACGCGGTCACCGGCTACTCCGCGATGCCCGAAGGCTTCCGCAACATCGCCCGCCAGGTCTTCCTCGACCCGGCCGTGCGCGCGCTGTACCCGCAGTGGGCGCAGATCGCCGAGGAGACGGTCGGTCATCTGCGGCTGGACGCGGGGCGGCATCCGGGCGACCCGGTGCTGGAGGAGCTCACGGAGGAACTGTCGGCGCGCAGCGAGAAGTTCCGTCAGCTGTGGGCGGGCCACCCGGTCAAGCAGAAGTCGCACGGGGTCAAGATCATCGACCATCCGGTGGTGGGCTTCCTGGAGCTCCCCTACGAAACCCTCGCGCTGCCGGGAGAACCCGACCAGCTGCTGGTCGTCTACAGCCCCCGCCCCGGCTCCGAGACAGCGCGCCGCCTCGCCCGTCTGGCCGAAAACGTACCCCTCGCCCCCGCCTCGGTCCTCAATGTCTAGCTCGCGCAGCCCGCTTCAGACCGTCGTGGGCATCAGCAGCGTCGGCACCATGACGACCTCGCCCTCGCCGGTGCCGCTGCCGGTGCCGCGGGAGAGCGGTACCCAGATCAGCCCCACCATCCGCGGGCAGTCACAGGCCGTGCCGGGGTCCATGCCCAGCACCGGCTCCCCGTCCGCGACCTCCACGCGGTAGCAGGAGGTCCAGCCCGACGGGTACGGGGCTTCGTGGGAGAAGCGCACGTCCAGCGCGCGCAGCCCCGTCTCCTCCGCGACCTCGCGCCGGACGGCGTCCTCGGGGTGTTCCCCGTCCTCCAGGCCGCCGCCGGGCAGGGTCCAGTACTCCGGCCCGTCGTGTCGCCCCGTGCTCCCCCTGCCGCGCTCCCGGACCATCAGCACGCAGCCGTCCCGGATGATCACCGCGGCCACCCGGCGCCGGTCCTCGGCCGGCACCCGGGCCGTGTCCGTCACGGCTGGTCCGCCCCGGCCCTGGGCCCCGCCCCTTCCTCGTCAGGTACCCGGAGCCGTTCGCGGGCCTTCATCAGCGCGAAGCCCAGCAGGTTCAGCCCCCGCCAGCGGGCCGGGTCCAGCGCGCGGTCGTCGTCGGCGGCCAGTCCGATGCCCCAGATCCGGTCCAGCGGGCTGGCCTCGACCAGGACCCGCTTCCCGGTGCCCAGCAGGTACGCCTTCAGCGCCGGGTCGGAGCCGAACTTGTGCACGCTGCCCTCCACCACCAGGGCGAACCGCTCCCGCTCCCATATCGCGTCGTCGAAGCCGCGCACGAGCCTTCCGGCCTTCTTCGCGGCCGCCGGACTCTTCGCCTCCAGCGCCGCCCGCTCGGCCTCGGCGTCGCCGAACAGCCGCGCTTTTCCGGCCATCATCCAGTGCTCGGCAGTGGCGTACCTGACGTCACCCACGGTGAACTCGGACGGCCACCACTGGCTGAGACAGCTCTGGCCGAGTGTTCCGTCGGGCCGCGGACGGTGTCCCCAGAACGGCAGGAACTTCACCCGCTCACCCCGGTTGACCTGCCCGATCAGTGTGTCGATCATCTCCATGCACGCGAGTCTGGCACCCGCCACTGACACTTCGTACCGGATTTCGGGCGCGCCTCGACACATGGTCGACCGATTCCGTCGCGTAATCAAAAGGCAACAACGGAATCACTTGGCCGAGGGGTACACCTCTGCCAGGATCGGCACTCAATTCGAGCTGTAGCTCGAACTGTAGCTACGGAGAGCGTGAGAGCGTGATGGGCAACCGCTTCCAGGTCAAGGTCCAGGTCAAGGACCGCTTCGCAGAAGGCGCGCAGTACATCGACGGGCAACTGCGACCCGGCACCTCAGGACGGTCACACACGGTGGTGGACCCGGCGACGGGCGAGGAGGTGCTCACCTACGAGCTGGCCTCCACGGCGGACGTGGACGCGGCCGTCGCCGCCGCCAAGCGGGCCTTCCCCGGCTGGTCCGGCGCCACCCCCGGCGAGCGCTCCGACGCGCTGCACCGGCTGGCCGCCGTGCTGTCGGAGCGGGCCGAGGAGTTCGCGTACGCGGAGTCCCTGCAGTGCGGCAAGCCGGTCAAGCTGTCGACCGAGTTCGACGTACCGGGGACCATCGACAACACGGCGTTCTTCGCGGGCGCCGCGCGCCACCTCCAGGGGCAGGCCGCCGGGGAGTACTCCGGGGACCACACCTCGTACGTGCGCCGCGAGGCGATCGGGGTCGTGGGCTCCATCGCACCCTGGAACTATCCGCTCCAGATGGCCGCCTGGAAGATCCTCCCGGCGATCGCCGCGGGCAACACGATCGTCCTGAAGCCCGCCGAGCTCACCCCGCTGACCTCCCTGATGTTCGCCCAGGCGGCCAAGGAGGCGGGGCTGCCCGACGGCGTGGTCAACATCGTCACCGGCGCGGGCCGGGACGCCGGTGAGCACCTGGTCGGCCACCCGGACGTGGTCATGACCTCCTTCACCGGCTCCACCGCCATCGGCAAGCGGGTCGCCGAGATCGCCACCGCCACCGTCAAGCGGCTCCACCTGGAGCTCGGCGGCAAGGCGCCCTTCCTCGTCTTCGACGACGCCGACCTGGAGGCCGCCGCGAACGGCGCGGTGGCCGCCTCCCTCATCAACACCGGCCAGGACTGCACCGCCGCCACCCGCGCCTACGTGCAGCGCACGCTCCACGACGCCTTCGTCGCCCGGGTCGCCGAGCTGATGGACACCGTTCGGGTCGGCGACCCCTTCGACCCGGCCACCGACCTCGGCCCGCTGGTCTCGCACGCCCAGCGCGACCGGGTCGCCGGTTTCGTCGAGCGGGCCCGCGGCTACGCCACGGTCGTCACCGGCGGCGAGATCCCGGGCGGGGAGTTGGCCGACGGCGCGTACTACCGGCCCACCCTGATCTCCGGCGCCGCGCAGGACAGCGAGGTGGTCCAGTCCGAGATCTTCGGGCCGGTCCTGGTCGTGCTGCCCTTCGACACCGACGACGAGGGCATCGCGCTGGCCAACGACACCCCCTACGGCCTCGCCGCCTCCGCCTGGAGCCGAGACCTGTACCGCGCCAACCGCGCCACCCGCGAGCTCAAGGCGGGCTGCGTCTGGGTCAACGACCACATTCCGATCATCAGCGAGATGCCGCACGGGGGCTACAAGGCCAGCGGCTTCGGAAAGGACATGAGCACGTACTCCTTCGAGGAGTACACGCAGGTCAAGCACGTGATGTTTGACAACACCGCGGTGGCGGCGAAGGACTGGCACCGCACGATCTTCGGGGACCGATAACCACGTAGCCGCCTGACCAGCGGCCCGCACCCCTCCCGAAAGGGCACCTCCCATGGAGCAGTTCGAGCCCGACCGTCTCTCGGCGGCGCAACTCGCCGCGATGCGACGCAGCCTCACCAGCGGGCGCGGCGCCCTCACCCGCCGTTCGCTGCTGCGCGTCTCCGGAGTCGGAGCGCTCACCCTCGGCGGCCTGTCCACCCTCGCCGGGTGCGGCATCCCGCCCGCCAAACGCGAGGGCGGGGCCGCGGCGGCCTCCGACGACCACTCGGCCCAGGAGAAGGAGATCAACTTCTCCAACTGGACCGAGTACATGGACACCAGCGAGGACGAGAAGTCGCGTCCCACGCTGGAGGAGTTCACCAAGCGGACCGGGATCACGGTCAAGTACACCGAGGACATCAACGACAACGTCGAGTTCTTCGGCAAGATCAAGCCGCAGCTCGCGGCCGGCCAGGACACCGGCCGCGACCTGATCGTCGTCACCGACTGGCTGGCCTCGCGCATCATCCGCCTGGGCTGGGCGCAGAAGCTGGACCCCTCGAACCTGCCGCACGCCTACGCCAACCTGATCCCGCAGTTCCGCAACCCCGACTGGGACCCGGGCCGCGCGCACAGCTATCCCTGGACCGGCATCGACACCGTCATCGCCTACAACACCAAGGCCACCGGCGGGAAGAAGGTCGACTCGGTCACCCAGATGCTCGACGACCCCTCCCTCAAGGGCCGCGTCGGCTTCCTCACCGAGATGCGCGACACCGTGGGCATGACCCTGATCGACCAGGGCAAGGACCCGGCGACCTTCACCGGCGCCGACTTCGACGAGGCGATCGGCCGGCTCCAGAAGGGCGTGGACAAGAAGCAGATCCGCCGCTTCACCGGCAACGACTACACCGCGGACCTCGACAAGGGCGACCTCGCAGCCTGCCTGGCCTGGGCCGGCGACGTCATCCAGCTCCAGGCCGGCAACCCGGACATCCAGTACGCGATCCCGGCGCCCGGCTACCTCACTTCCAGCGACAACCTGCTGGTCCCCGTCAAGGCCCGGCACAAGGCCAACGCGGAGAAGCTCATCGACTACTACTACGAGCCCGCGGTGGCCGCCCAGCTGGCCGCGTTCATCAGCTACGTCTGCCCCGTCGAGGGCGTCAAGGACGAGCTGGCCAAGATCGATCCGGCGCTCGCGGACAACGTCCTGATCGTCCCCGACAAGGCGATGTCCGCCAAGTCGCACGCCTTCCGCTCGCTCACCAGCGAGGAAGAGACGGCGTACGAGGAGAAGTTCGCCAAGCTCATCGGAGCCTGACGGGTCCTGCCGCCCCCCACCGGCAACCGGCCCCGTACCGGCACCTGCCCCTTCCACGACACACCACCGAAGGCCCAGGCCCATGACTGACAAGACCGCGGGCGGCGACGTCCGCCTCGCCGGGATCAGCAAGCACTACGGATCCTTCACCGCCGTGCATCCGCTCGATCTCACCATTCCCCAGGGCTCCTTCTTCGCCCTGCTCGGCGCCTCCGGCTGCGGGAAGACCACCACCCTGCGCATGATCGCCGGCCTGGAGGAGCCCTCCACCGGCACCGTCAGCCTCGGCGAGCGCGAGGTCACGAACCTGCCGCCGTACAAGCGCCCGGTCAACACGGTCTTCCAGAGCTACGCGCTCTTCCCGCACCTGGACGTCTCCGAGAACATCGCCTTCGGGCTGCGCCGCCGCGGCATCAAGTCCGTCAAGAAGCAAGTCGACGACATGCTGGAGCTGGTCCAGCTCGGCCAGTTCGCCCAGCGCAAGCCGCACCAGCTCTCCGGCGGCCAGCAGCAGCGCGTCGCGGTCGCCCGCGCGCTCATCAACCACCCGCAGGTCCTCCTCCTCGACGAGCCGCTGGGCGCCCTCGACCTCAAGCTGCGCCGCCAGATGCAGCTGGAGCTGAAAAGGATCCAGACCGAGGTCGGCATCACCTTCGTGCACGTCACGCACGACCAGGAGGAGGCCATGACCATGGCCGACACCGTGGCCGTGATGAACGGCGGCCGCGTCGAGCAGCTGGGCGCCCCCGCCGAGCTGTACGAGAACCCGAAGACGACCTTCGTCGCGAACTTCCTCGGCACCTCCAACCTCATCGAGGCCGAGGTCCTGGAAGCCGGCGGCTCCGACGTCATGGTGAGCTCGGCGGGTACGAAGCTGCGCGTCCCGGCGGCGCGCTGTTCGACCACGCCCCGCGCCGGCGGCAAGCTGCTGGTCGGGGTGCGCCCGGAGAAGATCTCGCTGGTCCACGCGGACGAGGAGAACACCATCGCCGCCGGCCGCAACAAGGTCGCGGGCAAGATCGCCGACTCCTCCTTCATCGGCGTCTCCACCCAGTACGTCATCGACAGCCAGGTCTGCCCGGAGCTGGAGGTGTACGTCCAGAACATCGAGCGCGACGCACGCCTGGTCCCCGGCGCCGACGTGATCCTGCACTGGAACCCGGACCACACCTTCGGCCTCGACGCCGCCCAGGACATCGACGCGGGCATCGAGACGGTCGAGGAGTCCGCGTGACCACCACTGCCGCGCCGCCCCAGGCGCCCGCCGCGGCCGAACCCCCGGTCCACAAGCCGTCCCTGAAGAAGCGCCTGATCCCGTACTGGCTGCTGCTGCCGGGCATCCTGTGGCTGGTCGTCTTCTTCGTGCTGCCGATGGTCTACCAGGCCTCCACCTCGGTGCAGACCGGCTCCCTCGAAGAGGGGTTCAAGGTCACCTGGCACTTCCAGACCTACTGGGACGCCTTCACCGAGTACTACCCGCAGTTCCTGCGTTCGCTGCTCTACGCGGGCACCGCGACCGTCCTGTGCCTGCTGCTCGGGTACCCGCTGGCCTACCTGATCGCCTTCAAGGCGGGCCGCTGGCGCAACCTCCTCCTGGTGCTGGTCATCGCCCCGTTCTTCACCAGCTTCCTGATCCGCACCCTGGCCTGGAAGACGATCCTGGCCGACGGCGGCCCGGTGGTCGGCGTCCTGAACAAGATCGGCTTCCTGGACGTCACCAGCTGGCTCGGCATGACCGAGGGCGACCGGGTCCTGGCCACGCCCCTCGCGGTCGTCTGCGGTCTGACGTACAACTTCCTCCCCTTCATGATCCTGCCGCTCTACACCTCGCTGGAGCGCATCGACACCCGCCTCCACGAGGCGGCCGGGGACCTGTACGCCCGCCCCGCCACGGTCTTCCGCAAGGTGACCTTCCCGCTCTCCATGCCGGGCGTGGTCTCCGGAACCCTGCTCACCTTCATCCCGGCGAGCGGCGACTACGTCAACGCAGAGCTGCTCGGCTCCACGGACACCCGGATGATCGGCAACGTCATCCAGTCGCAGTACCTGCGCATCCTGGACTATCCGACGGCGGCCGCGCTGTCCTTCATCCTCATGGCCATCGTGCTGATCATGGTCACCATCTACATCCGCCGAGCGGGAACGGAGGACCTGGTCTGATGAAGAGCGCCACCACCTGGCTCCGCCGCAATCTCGTCGTGATCGCGGGACTCGGCACGCTCGCGTACCTGATCCTGCCGAACGTCGTCGTCACGGTCTTCTCCTTCAACAACCCCACCGGGCGGTTCAACTACGCCTGGCAGGAGTTCTCGCTCGACGCCTGGAAGGACCCCTGCGGAGTCGCCGACATGTGCGCCTCCCTGTCCCTGTCCCTCCAGATCGCCCTGTGGGCCACCATCGGCGCGACCGTGCTGGGCACCGCGATCGCCTTCGCGATGGTCCGCTACCGCTTCCGGGGGCGCGGTACGGTCAACTCGCTGATCTTCCTGCCGATGGCCATGCCCGAGATCGTGATGGCGGCCTCGCTGCTCGCCCTCTTCCTCAACATGGGCATCCAGCTGGGCTTCTGGACGATCCTGATCGCCCACGTCATGTTCTGCCTCAGCTTCGTCGTCGCCGCGGTCAAGGCCCGTGTCCTGTCCATGGACCCCCGCCTGGAAGAGGCCGCCCGCGACCTCTACGCCGGCCCCGTGCAGACCTTCGTACGGGTCACCCTGCCGATCGCGGCGCCGGGCATCGCGGCGGGCGCACTGCTCTCGTTCGCGCTCTCGTTCGACGACTTCATCATTACCAACTTCAACTCGGGCAACACCGTCACCTTCCCCATGTTCGTGTGGGGATCGGCCCAGCGCGGTACGCCTGTACAGATCAACGTCATCGGCACGGCGATGTTCGTCATCGCGGTGCTGGTGGTCCTCGCCGGTCAGATGATCGGCAACCGCCGCAAGAAGGCACAGCCCAAGTAGCACCTGTTCAGCACGAGCAACACCTGTAGGGAGTTGGAAGACATGGCCCCAGACGCCATGCGCACCGCTGCACGATCACTTTCCGAAGCGAAGCCGGTCTCGTACTGGCTGGACGATCCCGGCAAGCCCGCCGCACAGCCCGCCCTCACCGGGGACGAGCACTGCGACCTGCTCGTCATCGGCGGTGGATACAGCGGCCTGTGGACCGCGCTGCTCGCCAAGGAGCGCGACCCCGCGCGGGACGTCGTACTGATCGAGGGCCACGAGGCGGGCTGGGCCGCCTCGGGCCGCAACGGCGGCTTCTGCGCCGCTTCCCTCACCCACGGCCTCGCCAACGGGATGGCCCGCTGGCCGGACGAGCTGGCCAAGCTGGAGGAGCTCGGCGCCCGCAACCTCGACGCCATCGAGGAGGCCGTCGCCCGCTACGGCATCGACTGCGACTTCGAGCGCAGCGGCGAGATCGACGTGGCCACCGAGCCGCACCAGGTCGAGGAACTGCGCGAGTTCCACGAGGAGGCCGAGAAGCTGGGCCTCGCGGGCAACTCGCAGTGGCTGGATCAGGACGCCCTGCGGGCCGAGGTCGACTCCCCGACCTTCCTCGGCGGGATCTGGGACCGCGACGGCGTCGCCATGCTCAACCCGGCGAAGCTCGCCTGGGGCCTCAAGGAGGCCTGCCTGGGCCTGGGCGTGCGGATCTACGAGAACACGCGCGGCCTGGACCTGACCGGCTCGGGGGCCGGGATGGCCGTGCGCACCCCGTACGGGCGGATCTTCGCCCGCCGGGTGGCGCTGGGCACCAACATCTTCCCCTCGCTGGTCAAGCGGGTGCGCCCGCTGACGGTCCCGGTCTACGACTACGCCCTGATGACCGAGCAGCTCACCGAGGAGCAGCTGGCCTCGATCGGCTGGAAGAACCGGCAGGGGCTCGGCGACAGCGCCAACCAGTTCCACTACTTCCGGATCACCCCCGACCGGCGGATCCTGTGGGGCGGCTACGACGCGATCTACCCGTACGGCGGCAAGCTCGACGCGGAGTACGACCACCGCCCCGAGACCTATCTCAAGCTCGCCGAGCACTTCTTCACCTGCTTCCCGCAGCTGGAAGGGGTGAAATTCAGCCACGCCTGGGGCGGGGCCATCGACACCTGCTCCCGCTTCTCGGCCTTCTTCGGCACCGCGCACGCGGGCAAGGTGGCCTACGCGGCCGGCTTCACCGGGCTCGGCGTCGGCGCCACCCGCTTCGGCGCCGACGTGATGCTGGACCTCCTGGCGGGGGAGCGCACCGAGCGCACGGAGCTGGAGATGGTCCGCTCCAAGCCGATGCCGTTCCCGCCCGAGCCCTTCGCGTGGACCGGGATCACGCTGACCAAGTGGTCGCTGGCGCGGGCGGACCGCATGGGCGGCCACCGGAACCTGTGGCTGAAGACCCTGGACCGTTTCGGGCTCGGCTTCGACAGCTGAGCCGGCCGGCCGTACGGGCCGCCCGGTGGTGTGCTGATCGGGTAAGAGACGGGTGCGCGCCCCGGGCGCGCACCTCCGTTCGCCCTGTGACCCGCTTCACCACCACGGAGTGGTGAAACCCGCGTCATAGTCCCGCCCGGCCCCGCTCTCTTCCGGTGGAGAACCCTTCACCGCAACCAAGAGAGAGCGGAGGCCGGGCGATGACGATCCCGGGGGACAAGACGGCAGTGGAATGGCTGGTCTCGGTGGCGCCCGATCCGGACGCCTGCCGCTGGGAGTGGGAGCGCAACCCCCTCGGGGTGACCCTGCTGCCCGCCGGCCGGCGCTGGGACGTGCTGATCCTGCCGGGGGAGCTGGGACGCGCCACCCTCGACGTGCTGGAGCTCCTGCTGGAGCGGCCCGGCCCGGTGCTCGCCGACTTCGGCGACACCCGGCTGGGCTTTTTCGTGCCCCCGGGCACGGCGTCCCGCTGGATCGGGACGGGCGTACGGGGAGCCGGGCGCGGGAGCTGGATCGTGGTCCCGTACCCCGGCCGGGCCACCGGCGGGGTCCGCTGGCTGGTGGTTCCGGACGGGCGGGGCACGCTCACCGATCCGGTGGTGCTGGAGCTCGCGATGCACGAGGCGGCGGCGCACGTCGTGGCGCAGGGGCGTGTCGGGCAGGGGAGTGCGGGGCAGGGGGACCGGAAGTCTTGACAAGAACATTGGTCTGGACCATCTTGGGCGCGCCTGCTCCATCACCTGTGGCCTGGCTCCATCCCCCCATGCACCGGAGGCAGTTGTGCGCGCAGCAAGAGGCGCCGTCGGAAGAACGGCCCTGTCCCTCCTCACGGCCGCCGCCCTCGCGGCGGCCGGACTCCTCGCCATCGGCCCGTCGGCCGCCGCCGCGGACGCCGACCTCGTCCGCAACGGCGGCTTCGAAGCCGGACTCGACGGCTGGACCTGCTCCGCCGGCAGCGGAGCCCTCGTCAGCACCCCGGTCCACGGCGGGAGTTCCGCCCTCAAGGGCACCCCGGCCGGGCAGGACAACGCCCGCTGCTCCCAGACCGTCACCGTCAAGCCCGACTCCGCCTACACCCTCAGCGCCTGGGTGCAGGGCGCGTACGTCTACCTCGGCGCCACCGGCACCGGGACCACGGACGTGCAGACCTGGACCCAGACCCCGGGTGCCTGGAAGCAGCTGAGCACGAGCTTCCGTACCGGCGCGGCCACCACCTCCGTGACTGTGTACACGCAGGGCTGGTACGGCCAGCCGCCGCAGTTCACGGACGACGTCACCCTCGTCGGCCCCGACCCCGGCGGCTCCGGCCCCGGCCAGCCCCAGCCCCCGGCCGCCCCCACCGGCCTGACGGTGTCCGCCTCCTCCCCGACGGCGGTCGGCCTCTCCTGGGCCGCCGCGACCGGCGCCACCTCGTACAAGGTCTACCGGGACGGCGCCAACCCGACCACCGTCACCGGCACTTCGGCGACGGTCACCGGCCTCACCGCCGCCACGACGTACTCCTTCCAGGTCAGCGCGGTCAACGCGGCCGGGGAATCCCCCAAGAGCGCCGCCGCGGCGGTGACCACCCCGGGCGACGGCGGCGGCAACCCCGGAAACCCGGGCCTGCCCGCGCACGCCCTCGTCGGCTACCTGCACGCCAGCTTCGCCAACGGCTCCGGCTACGTCCGGATGGCCGACGTGCCCGCCTCGTGGGACGTCATCAACCTGGCCTTCGGCGAGCCGACTTCGGTCACATCGGGCGACATCCGCTTCCAGCTCTGCCCGGTCAGCGAATGCCCGACCGTGGAATCGGCGGCCGAGTTCAAGGCGGCCATCAAGGCCAAGCAGGCCGCGGGCAAGAAGGTGCTGATCTCGATCGGCGGCCAGAACGGCCAGGTCCAGCTGGCCACCACGGCGGCCCGCGACACCTTCGTCTCCTCCGTCAGCAAGATCATCGACGAGTACGGGCTCAACGGCCTCGACATCGACTTCGAGGGCCACTCCCTCTCCCTGGCCACCGCAGACACCGACTTCCGCGCCCCCACCACCCCGGTGATCGTCAACCTGATCTCCGCGGTGAAGACCCTCAAGGCCAAGTACGGCCCGGACTTCGTCCTGACCATGGCCCCCGAGACCTTCTTCGTCCAGCTCGGCTACCAGTACTACGGCTCCGGCCCCTGGGGCGGCCAGGACCCGCGCGCGGGCGCGTACCTCCCGGTCATCCACGCCCTGCGCGACGACCTCACGCTGCTGCACGTCCAGGACTACAACTCGGGCTCGATCATGGGCCTCGACAACCAGTACCACTCCATGGGCGGCGCCGACTTCCACATCGCCATGACCGACATGCTGCTCACCGGCTTCCCGGTGGCGGGCAACACGGCCCGCGTCTTCCCGCCGCTGCGCCCGGACCAGATCGCCATCGGCCTCCCGGCCACGACCAACGCAGGCAACGGCTACACCTCCCCGGCGGAGGTCGACAAGGCCCTGGACTGCCTGACGAAGAAGACGAACTGCGGGACCTACCAGACCCACGGCACCTGGCCCGCGCTGCGCGGCCTGATGACCTGGTCGGTCAACTGGGACCGCTTCGGCAGCTGGGAGTTCTCGAAGAACTTCGACGCCTACTTCGGCGGCTGAGCGGCCCGTCCGCTTGACCCGGGCCGGAGTCCCCACGGGGCTCCGGCCCGGGCTGTCGCGCTGCTAGTCCCCCGAGCAGCCGAAGAACCCGACGTGGGTCGGCTCCGCGCCCTCGGCCGCGGCTTCGCCGTACAGGAGGACGTACAGACCGCTCCAGCGCGGGAACTCCTCGCCCAGGAGGCTCTGCTCGTACTCCTGGTGGCTCATCGACCGGTCCGCGGCGGCCAGCGCAGCCTCGTACCGGGCGACCGTCGGCCGCCCCGTGCCGAAGTGGTGCAGCAGTCGATCGCAGGACAGCGGTCGCAGCGCGCCCTCCTCCGCGGCCCCGGAATCGGCCGCGGCCTTCGGGACGTCGAGGATCGTGTGCGTGCCACCCGTCCCCATGAACTCGCCGTCGGCCCAGAGCTCGGCCAGGTCCGCGTAGTCGCCGGTCTCGCCGAACTCCTCGACGAACACCCGCGCGTGCAGGGCGTCCAGCGACGCCTGCACACCTCCCTCGTACGACGTCACGTAGCCCCAGCTGCTGGCACCCATGGCGCGCCCCCGCCCTTCGTGGAGAAGAATCCAAGATCGGGAGGATCCTAGGCGGGGGGTCCGACAGGCCGTGCGGCGCACCTGTGGACGACCAGCAGGAGCGGGGTGCACATCAGCAGGCTGGCCAGGACGTCCAGGGGCCAGTGGTAGCCGCGCAGGATCAGGCCCGTGGCCGTCAGCGCGGTGAGGGCGCCGGCCAGCGGGAGCGGCCAGCGCACGCGCAGGTACGGGGCCACGAGGAGGGCCGCGGCCGTGTACGCCACGAAGGCGGTCGCGGTGTGGCCCGAGGGGTAGTAGCCGGCGGCCCAGGGCTCCAGGGGGCCCGGACGGCCGGTCCAGTCCTTCAGCGGGACGACCAGGGCCGGCACCAGGGCCATGGCCAGGGCGGCGGCCGCGGCGCCGAGGCGGTTGCCGCGCCGGGCGGCGTAGACGACCGCGAAGACCAGGACGGGCACCGCCACGGGCACGTTGCCGAGGTCCGAGAGGCGTTGGGTGACCTGGTCGGGGACGGTGCGCACGAGTGCGCGGCTGAGGCTCGCGTCCAGGGCCGACAGGGGGCCCGACACGAGGACCTGCCAGGTGATCAGGGCGAACAGCGCGAAGCAGAGCGCGCAGAGAGCGGCGAGCGGGGCGATCGCGCGGGGGGCCGGGGCCGTGGAGGCCCGGCGCGGGAGAGTGGCCGGCCGTCCCGGAACAGGGGGGGTGGTTCCGGGACGGCCGCCCGGACCGGGTTGCCGTGCGCCCCGGGGGGTTTGGGGCGTACGGCTGTCCGATCGGTGAGGAGTGTGCGCGAACGCATGCCCAGTGCGGCGCTGGGGAAGCCCGGTACTGGTGTCGCCCTCGGTTTCCCGCGAGCGGGGTGTCTCACTCATCTGCAGAAACCGTACGGCAGCGGAAGGGGGACCGACAGCCGGAAAACGCTCCCGCCATCGGCCCCCCACACCTTCTTCACAGCGCCCGACCGTTACCCGCGGTAGTGATCGAGAAGTGATCGAGCATTGTGCCCGCGCGTTCTACCGCGCCCGTCAGACGTTCGATCAGAGGGCCGCGAACGCGGCCTCGATGACGTCCAGGCCCTCGTTCAGCAGGTCCTCGCCGATGACGATCGGCGGGAGGAAGCGGAGCACGTTGCCGTAGGTGCCACAGGTGAGGACGAGCACGCCCTCCGCGTGGCAGGCCTTGGCCAGCGCGCCGGCCGCCTCCGGGAACGGGGTCTTGGAGACCGGGTCCTTGACGAGCTCGATCGCGATCATGGCGCCGCGGCCGCGGATGTCGCCGATGATGTCGTACTTCTCCTGCATGGCCACGAGGCGGGCCTTCATGACCGACTCGATCTTCTTCGCCGCGGCGTTGAGGTCGAGCTCCTTCATGGTCTCGATGGAACCGAGCGCACCGGCGCACGCCACCGGGTTGCCGCCGTAGGTGCCGCCCAGACCGCCGCCGTGCACGGAGTCCATCATCTCGGCGCGGCCGGTGACGGCGGCGAGCGGCAGACCGCCCGCGATGCCCTTGGCGGTCGTGATGAGGTCCGGGACGATGCCCTCGTCCTCGCACGCGAACCACTGGCCGGTGCGGCAGAAGCCGGACTGGATCTCGTCGGCGACGAAGACGATGCCGTTGTCGTTGGCGAACTTCACGATCGCCGGGAGGAAGCCCTTGGCCGGCTCGATGAAGCCGCCCTCGCCGAGGACCGGCTCGATGATGATCGCGGCGACGTTGTCGGCGCCGATCTGCTTGCTGATCTGGTCGATCGCCTGGGCGGCGGCCTCGGGGCCGCAGTTCTCGGCACCGGTCGGCCAGCGGTAGCCGTAGGCGACCGGGACGCGGTAGACCTCGGGGGCGAACGGACCGAAGCCCTGCTTGTACGGCATGTTCTTCGAGGTCAGCGCCATCGTGAGGTTCGTACGGCCGTGGTAGCCGTGGTCGAAGACGACGACGGCCTGGCGCTTGGTGTACGAACGGGCGATCTTGACGGCGTTCTCGACGGCCTCGGCGCCGGAGTTGAACAGCGCCGACTTCTTCGCGTGGTCACCCGGGGTGAGCTCGGCGAGGGCCTCGCAGACCTCCACGTAGCCCTCGTAGGGGGTCACCATGAAACAGGTGTGGGTGAAGTCGGCGAGCTGCGCGGAGGCGCGGCGCACGACGGCCTCGGCGGACGCGCCGACCGAGGTCACGGCGATGCCGGAGCCGAAGTCGATCAGGCGGTTGCCGTCGACGTCCTCGATGATGCCGCCGCCCGCACGGGCCGTGAAGACGGGGAGCACGGAGCCCACGCCGCCGGCCACCGTCGAAAGGCGGCGGGCCTGCAGCTCCTGCGACTTGGGGCCGGGGATCGCGGTGACGATGCGGCGCTCCTGCGGAACAGCGGTCATAGGGGGCTCCTGGGGGGTGTTTTCGGACGCACTTGTGTCTTTGTCCGCAGGCTAGGCCCGGGGGGCCAGGTCCTGCATGCTCCGTTCGGGAGTGGTGCCCGCGTGTCCTTGTCCGTGACGGCCATAGGAAGGACACTGCGCGTGTCTTGTGGATCATGACGGGGTACGGGCCGTAGGGCGGCACCGACCACTAGATTGAGCGCGCAGCACAGTGCGGCACCGGGCAGGGGGCAGGGGTTCATGGACACCGACGGCACGCACGAGACGCGGACGAAGCCCGCCGGGCACGTCCCCCGGCCGGCCGGCCCGCCGCCCAAGCCTGCCCACGCTCCGACGGCGGGCCCCACCCTGACGGACTGGCTCCGCATCCCGCGCGTGGCCGCCGGTCCGGGCGTCTGGTCGTACGGCCACGTTCCCCGCGCCGCGCAGGAGCCGGCGGCGCCCGAGCGGGCCTTGTTCAGCGGTGCCGCCATTTCGCTGATCTCCTGCGTGGTCGTCTGGTCGCTGCTGCGCGTCAACGTGATCCCGTACTGGCAGGTCCCGCCCCGCCTGTTCACCCCGAGCGACTGGTGGCCGTCCCTGGGCCGGGACCCGGCGCCGGGCACGGCCGGTGACATTGCCCTCCAGCTGTACCGGCTGCTCGTCGTCGCCGGCCTCGTCTACGGATTCGGCCGACTCGGCAGTTGGCGGGCCGCCTGGCGGCTGGCCGCCGCACGCAGCCGGCTGCTCCAAGCGGCACTGGCAGCCGTCGGCGGCTTGTTCGCCCTCCTCTTCGTATCGCAGCAAGCGGTGCCTCTGAAGCAGTTCGTGTACGCCTTGCTGCCCCTCAAGGACGCGGGCGCGGATCACGCGGCGACACTCATGAACAGGACGGACACGCTCCTCGCCGTCGGTGTCATCGTGGCCTTCCTCTGGCTCGGGGTACGCCGTCCAGGGCAGCTCGGCACCACCCGCACACCTGCTCCACGGCCCGAGGTTCCCTCTCAGCCCGTGGCGGGCGAGGCCGAAGACCTCGTCCAGTGGGCCGAAATCCGGCGCGCCGGATTGGTGGAGGTCGCCGATCGGCTCGGGGGCGAGGTCGGGGCCGGGCGGATGAGTGACGTCGACTACACGCGGATCCGGCGCGCCTGGGAGACCGTGCGGGCCGACCCCTCGCGCACGCGCGCCTTCGCCGACGCCGTGCGCGACCAGGGCGCCGGGGCGTGCGTCCACCCGTCGGGGGCGCGCGACCTGCCCGTACGGGCCGCCCGGCACGACCTGCTGGCCCGGCAGCTGCTCCTCGGCACGGTCGAGGACAGCGAGCGTAACCCGTACGCCCGCCGCGGCAGTGGCCTCGCCCTCGACCCCTCGGTGCTCGGCACCTCGCTGCTCGCCATCGGCCCCTCCGGTGCGGGCAAGACCAGCCGCCTGGTCCGTCCGGTCGTCGAGTCGCTGGCCCTGCAGGCGTTGGCCGGGCAGGCCGCCGTCGTGGCGGTCGGATCCGCCGGAGCCCAGCTCGGGCCCGACGAGGCCTATGACGTGGTCGTCAGGATCGGCGTCCCCGACTCCGTCTACGACCTGGACCTCTACGGCGGGGCCAGCGACCCGGATGAGGCCGCCATGCTCCTCGCGGAGGGCTTCGTGGGGGACGTGCCGGGGGTCGACGTACGCCGTGCCGCGACCGCGCTCGCCCAGCTCCTCGGACCGTTCCGGGCGGCGTACGGCCGCTTCCCGTCCGTGCCCGAGCTGCGGGAACTCCTCGACCACATGCCCCGAGCGGTCGCGGACCTGCGCGGTGCGCTGGAGGCCGCCGGGCAGGAGCCGATGCTCCGCGAACTCGACGCCCGCACGCGCCAGCACGGCGCCCCCGCCGACCCGGGACCGGCCCTCGCCGACAGGGTCGCGCTGCTGGACCGGCCTGCCTTCGCCGGCTTCTTCGACACCACCGGCGCCGGACGCCCGTTCTCGCTTCGCGCGCTGGAACATCCGCTCCGGGTCCGGGTGGACCTTCCCGAGCGCGGGCACGCCGATGCCTCACGCATGCTGGCCCGTCTGCTCCTGGCCCAGTTCAACGCCGCCGCCGCGGCCCGCGTGGACCGCTCGCTCTTCGCCTTCCTCGCCTTCGACGACGCCTCCCACACGCTGACCGCGGAGACCGTGCGCGGGGTCCAGCGGCTCCGTTCGGCGAACGCGGGGGTCCTGTTGACCCTGCGCACCCTGGACGACGTACCGGAGGCCCTGCGCACCCCGCTGCTCGGCGCCGTCGGCTGCCGGATGGCCTTCTCCGGGATCACCACCTGGGACGGCAAGCGGTTCGCCGAGACCTGGGGCACCGAATGGGTGGAGACCCGCGACGTCACCCACCGGACGGTGTTCGCCGACCAGCCCCTGACCCGCGCCATCCACGCCTTCCGCAAACTCGTCACCGGCAAGGCCGTGACCACGGACGCGGTGACCGTGCGGCAGGTGGAGCGGGAGCGGTGGTCCGCCTCCGAACTGGCGCACGCCGTGCCGCCCGGGTGCGCGGTGCTGTCGCTGACCTCGGTCCGGGGGGAGCGGGCGGCTCCGCTGCTGGTCCGGCTCGCCGGGACGAGCTGAGCGACAGCGGAGAACGGCCGACGGCGGGCAGGGCCGGCGGGGCGATCCGCTGAGCCGACCCGTACGAGATGGCAGAATCTATGTGAGCCCTTCATACGGCACGGCGAAATCCGCAGTGGCGTTCCACGGCGAGAATCCTGCGTCGGCATCTCGCCGCCGAACCCACACCTCCCCCTAAGGCGCCCCGGTACCCATGCCGCTCACCCTCGCCTCACTCGTCCAGCACTCGGCGCTCAAACTGAGCGTCCGGGCCGGGGAGGGCCGCCTCGACACCCCTGTGCGCTGGGCCCACGTCAGCGAGCTCGCCGATCCCGTTCCGTACATGGAGGGCGGGGAGCTGCTCCTCATCACCGCGATGAAGCTGGACGCGGAGGACCCCGAGGAGATGCGCCGCTACGTACGCAGGCTCGCGGCGGCCGGAGTCGTCGGGATCGGCTTCGCCATCGGGGTCAACTACGACGCCGTGCCCGAGGCGCTGGTCGAGGCCGCGCGGGCGGAGGACCTGCCGTTGCTGGAGGTGCCGCGGCGGACTCCGTTCCTCGCCATCAGCAAGGCCGTCTCCGCCGCCCTCGCCGCCGATCAGTACCGGGCCGTGACCGCGGGCTTCGAGGCGCAGCGGGAGCTGACGCGGGCCGCGCTGTCCGCCGACGGGCCCGCCGAGCTGCTGACGAAGCTGGCGGCGCACGTGCACGGCTGGGCCGCGCTCTACGACACCTCCGGAGCCGTCGTCGCGGCCGCGCCCGACTGGGCCGCGCGCCGGGCGGCCCGGCTCACCCCCGACGTGGAGCGGCTGCGGGAGCGGCCGGCGCCGGCCAGCGCCGTGGTCGGCGGCTCCGACGACCGGGTCGAACTGCAGTCGCTGGGTACGGGGCGGCGGGCGCGCGGCGCCCTGGCCGTCGGGACCGGGGCTCCGCTGGGCACCGCCGAGCGCTATGCCGTGCACTCGGCCGTGGCCCTGCTCACCCTCACCACCGAACGCTCCCGGTCCCTGCACGACGCGGAGTCCCGCCTCGGCGCGGCCGTGCTGCGCATGCTGCTCGCCGGGCAGGCGGAGCACGCGCAGGCCGTGGCCGGGGACCTGTACGGGCCGCTGCTGGACGCGCCGTTCCGGATCCTGGTGGCGGAACCGGCCCTGACCGGCACCGCGCAGCCCGAGGGCCTGGCCCTGCTGGCCGACGCGGTGGAGTCGGCGGCCGCGCGCACCGGGGAGACCCTGCTGGTGGTCCCGGAGCCGGGACGGCTGGTGGTGCTGGTGGCGGACGGGGGCTCGGCGGTACAGGCGTGCACCGAGTACGCGGAGGCGCTGGAATCGCGCCGCGGCCGGGATTCGGGCGAGCCGGAGCCGGACGAACTGGTGCTCGGCCTGTCGGCGCCAGCGGTGGCCTCGGGCGTGGCGGCGGCCTTCAAGCAGGCCGACCAGGCCCTTGCGGTGGCCCGGCGGCGCGGCCGCCCGATGGTCGAACACGAGGAGCTGGCGGCGGGCTCGGTCCTCCCGCTGCTCGCCGACGAAGCGGTACGGGCCTTCGCGGACGGCACGCTGCGCGCGCTGCGCGAACACGACGAGAAGGGCCGGGGCGACCTGGTGGCCTCGCTCCAGGCGTGGCTCTCCCGCCACGGCCAGTGGGACGCGGCGGCGGTCGACCTGGGAGTCCACCGGCACACGCTGCGCTATCGGATGCGGCGGGTCGAGGAGATCCTGGGCCGCTCCCTGGACGACCCGGACGTCCGCATGGAGCTGTGGCTGGCCCTCAAGGCCACCTCGGCTCCCTCGTAGGGCCTGGGCGGCCCAGCCGCGCACGGCCCGCACGGCCCGCGCGTCCGCCGACACTGACAAACCGGCGCGCCGCGCCCGCCACGTACTCCACGCCGGACAAACGCCGAAACCGCGACGGAGTCCTACCGTGGAGGGGACAAGGACACCGCACAACTCCGAAGGGCCGGGATTCGCATGACTTCCACCCACGCCTTCTGGCTCGCCGGCCGCCAGGCCACTGGCGACGACAGCTTCGACGTCCACTCCCCGTGGGACGGCCGCCTCGTAGGCACCGTCAGCGTCCCCACCGACGCCCAGGTCGAAGAGGCCGTGGCCGCCGCCTACGCGGTGGCGGCGGAGTTCTCCGCGACCCCGGCCCACGTGCGTGCGGCCGCCCTGGACCACGTGTCCAAGCGGCTCGTCGAGCGCACCGAGGAGATCGCCCAGCTGATCTCCGCCGAGAACGGCAAGCCCATCAAGTGGGCCCGCGGTGAGGTCGGCCGCGCGGTGTCCGTGTTCCGCTTCGCCGCCGAAGAGGCCCGCCGCTTCAACGGCGGAGAGGCCCAGCGCCTGGACACCGACGCCGGTGGCGTCGGCCGTCTGGCCCTGACCCGCCGCTTCGTCAAGGGCCCGGTCCTCGGCATCGCGCCGTTCAACTTCCCGCTGAACCTGTGCGCCCACAAGGTGGCCCCCGCCATCGCCGTCGGCGCGCCGATCATCCTGAAGCCGGCCCCGGCCACCCCGCTCTCCGGTCTGATCATCGGTGAGCTGCTCGCCGAGACCGACCTGCCGGCCGGTTCCTGGTCCGTGCTGACCGTCGCCAACGACAAGATGCCCGAGCTGGTCAAGGACGAGCGCCTGCCCGTCATCTCCTTCACCGGTTCCGACAAGGTCGGCTACGCCATCCAGCAGGCCGTGCCCCACAAGCACTGCACCCTGGAGCTCGGCGGCAACGCCGCGGCCGTCGTCCTGGACGACTGGTCCTCCGAGGCCGACCTCGACTGGGCCGCGACCCGTATCGCGACCTTCTCGAACTACCAGGGCGGCCAGTCCTGCATCGGCGTACAGCGCGTGATCGCCGACGCGACGGTCTACGACCGCCTCGTCGAGAAGGTCGTCGCCAAGGTCCGCGAGCAGGTCACCGGCGACCCGAACGACTCCGCCACCGACGTGGGCCCGCTCGTCTCCGAGGACGCCGCCAAGCGCGTCGAGGCCTGGGTCGACGAGGCCGTGGCCGCCGGAGCCAAGCTGCTCACGGGCGGCAAGCGCGAGGGTGCCTCGTACGAGCCCACCGTGGTCGCCGAGGTTCCCGCGGGCGTCACGCTCGCCGTCGAGGAGGTCTTCGGGCCGGTCCTCACGCTGCGCCGGGTCGAGAACACCGACGAGGCCTTCGCCGCCGTCAACGACTCGAAGTTCGGTCTGCAGGCGGGCGTCTTCACGCGGAACATCCAGACCGCGTTCCGCGCCCACCGCGAGCTGGAGGTCGGCGGCGTGATCGTCGGCGACGTCCCGTCCTACCGCGCGGACCAGATGCCGTACGGCGGTGTCAAGCAGTCCGGTGTGGGCCGCGAGGGCGTGCGCTACGCGATGGACGACTACACCTACGAGCGGGTCCTGGTCCTCACCAGCCTGGACATCTGACCCGAACTCGTACGGCCACAGAGCCGACGGCCGGAGCCTACTGTGCGGAGGCTCCGGCCGTCTTTCTGTTCCCTCCGGCCCGCTCGCTCCGGGTCCCGTCGCCGTCCACCCGGGGGCCCGGCCGCTTCCCCGCCGTCCGAAACGGGTACGACTCACTGGTAGCACCCACCGGTAAGCACCCCTCTCGGCGGCGAGGTGAGTCTCCTCCATGTCCGCAACACAGCCCGGCGACACCCAGCCCACCCAGCCCACACCGTCCACCCGGCCCAAGGTGACCGAGCGCGAGGCACGGCAGGTCGCGGAAGCGGCCCGGGAACAGAACTGGCAGCGCCCCAGCTTCGCCAAGGAACTGTTCCTCGGACGGTTCCGGCTCGACCTGATCCACCCCCACCCGCTCCCCGCCGACGAGGACGTCCGGCGCGGGGAGGCCTTCCTGGAGCGGCTGCGGGCGTTCTGCGAGACCTCCATCGACGGGGCCCGCATCGAGCGCGAGGCGAAGATCCCCGACGAGACCGTGCGCGGGCTCAAGGAGCTCGGCGCGCTCGGCATGAAGATCGACCCGAAGTACGGGGGCCTGGGCCTCACCCAGGTCTACTACAACAAGGCGCTCGCCCTCGTCGGCTCCGTCAGCCCGGCCATCGGGGCACTGCTCTCCGCCCACCAGTCGATCGGCGTGCCCCAGCCGCTGAAGATGTTCGGCACGCAGGAGCAGAAGGACGCCTACCTGCCGCGCTGCGCGACCACCGCCATCAGCGCCTTCCTCCTCACCGAGCCGGACGTCGGATCCGACCCGGCGCGCCTGGCCACCACGGCGGTCCCGGACGGCGAGGACGCGTACGTCCTGGACGGCGTGAAGCTCTGGACCACCAACGGGGTGGTCGCCGACCTGCTCGTCGTCATGGCGCGGGTGCCGAAGAGCGAGAACCACCGGGGCGGGATCACCGCCTTCGTCGTCGAGGCCGATTCGCCGGGCATCACCGTGGAGCACCGCAACGCCTTCATGGGCCTGCGCGGCCTGGAGAACGGCGTCACCCGCTTCCACCAGGTGCGCGTCCCGGCGGCCCAGCGCATCGGCGCCGAGGGAGCCGGCCTGAAGATCGCGCTGACCACGCTGAACACCGGACGGCTGTCGCTGCCCGCCATGTGCGTGGGTGCCGGGAAGTGGTGCCTGAAGATCGCCCGGGAATGGTCCGGCGTCCGCGAACAGTGGGGGAGGCCCGTCGCCAAGCACGAGGCGGTCGGCGCGAAGATCTCCTTCATCGCGGCCACCACCTTCGCCCTGGAAGCCGTGGTCGACCTGGCCTCCCAGATGGCCGACGAGGACCGCAACGACATCCGCATCGAGGCCGCCCTCGCCAAGCTCTACGGCTCCGAGATGGCCTGCCTGATGGCCGACGAACTGGTCCAGATCCGCGGCGGCCGCGGTTTCGAGACCGCCGAATCGCTGGCCGCGCGCGGCGAGCGGGCCGTCCCCGCCGAGCAGATGCTCCGCGACCTGCGCATCAACCGGATCTTCGAGGGATCCACCGAGATCATGCACCTGCTCATCGCCCGCGAAGCCGTGGACGCCCACCTGTCGGTCGCGGGCGACCTCATCGACCCCGAGAAGGCGCTGGGCGACAAGGCCAAGGCGGGAGCCCGCGCCGCCGGGTTCTACGCCCGCTGGCTGCCCCAGCTCGCCACCGGAGCCGGCCAGGTCCCCGGGGCCTACCGCGCCTTCCACCCGGCCGGACACACCGACCTCGCCACCCACCTGCGGTATGTCGAGCGCGGCTCCCGCAAACTCGCCCGGTCCACCTTCTACGCCATGTCCCGCTGGCAGGGCCGCATGGAGACCAAACAGGGCTTCCTCGGCCGCATCGTCGACATCGGGGCCGAGCTCTTCGCGATGAGCGCGGCCTGCGTGCGCGCCGAGCACATGCGGGCCACCGGAGACCACGGCCGCGAGGCCTACCAGCTGGCCGACGCCTTCTGCCGGCAGTCCCGGCTGCGCGTCGAGGAGCTCTTCGGAAGGCTCTGGGACAACACCGACGACCTGGACCGCAGGGTCGTGGACGGGGTCCTGGCCGGGACCTACACCTGGCTCGAAGAGGGGATCCTCGACCCCTCCGGCGACGGCCCGTGGATCGCCGACGCGGCGCCGGGGCCGTCGACCCGGAAAAACGTGCACCGCCCCCTGCGCTGACCTGCGATCATCGCCGGACATCGGACGGATGTACGAGGATGAGTACGGGCCCGCGCGCGGGGGTACGCGGGCTCGTACGAGCACGGCAAGCATGACGGAGAGAACGATGCCGACGGCTGAGGAAGACCGGGCCAGCCGGCGGCTGGCCTGGTGCGTGGCGCACGTGCTGCGCCACGCACCGGACCATGTCGTCACCGACCTGATCGGACGGCTCGACGCACCGGCCCGCAAATACCTGTGCCGTGACGAGTGGCTGTCGGCCTCCACCGTGACCCTGCTGCTGCGCCACGGCAGCGAGGAGGACCGGGGGTACGTCGCCCGCAACCCCCACGTCGTCGGACGGCCCCTGCCCGGACTGCCCGGCCGGGCCCGGTACGCGGCCCGCCCCGGGCCCTCGCCCGAACTGCTGCGCGAGGTGGGCCCCGGGCCGTTCACCCCCGACGAGCTGATCGCACTGCTGCGCAGGCACGGCCGCCGGCCCCGGATACCGATCACCCTGCTGCGGATGGAGCACGCCCCCCTCGACCCCGGCACGCTGCTGCGGGAGCAGGCCCGGGACCCGCTGCCGTCCGGCGCGGTCGAAGCCCTGCTGCTGGTCGGCGAACTGCCCCGGGAGGTCTGCCGGGCGCTCCTCGACGCGGGCACCCAGGACACGGCCGCGCCCCTGTGGTACCGGCCCGCCGTCAGGGCCGTCCGGATGGGACTGCTCACCTGCGACGAGCTCGTCGCCCACGTCGCCCCCGCCCACCGCACCCTGCTGCTCACGGACCTGTCCGGGGCCAGGGGCCTGCACTGGTCCCTGCCCGAGCGGACGGGGATGCGCACGGCCGTCGCCCGGGCGCTGCGCCCCCTGCGCGACGACCCCCGGTTCTGGGCGGAGCTGCTGCGCCACGCCCCGGGCTTCCGCGGGACCCTGCCGGTCCTCGTGGCCCGGATCGTGCGCGGCACCCTGGGCGAACCCGCCGACGGACCGCCCGTCCCCGCGCTCGCGGAGACGGTGCGCTCCCTGGCCCCGAAGCCCGTCGAGCCCGTGGCGCCCGCCGGCGGGGTCGACCGGGAACTGGCACTGGCGAGCCTCGCGGTGCCCATGGAGTCCGTCGAGGAGGACATCCGCTGGGTGCGGGACTGCCTCGCCCGCGGGCTGCTCACCGGCGAGGACGTGATCCGGCACAAGGCGCCCGCCTGCTGGGCGCTGGACGAGGGCCACTGGCTGGGCGACATCGACCATCCCGACCGGTACGACCGGCCCGGGGCCGTGCTCGCCGCCCGCGCCGAGGCCGACCGGCTCTTCGCCCTGGCCATCGGCTCCGATCCGGACGCCTGGTGGCGGGTCGCGAGCACGCTCCCGGACTTCGCCGGAACGCTCCCGCACCTTCTCCTGCGGGTCACAGAAGGGGGCTCCGTGTCCGGCCGCCCCTGAGTTGCGGCAACAATGGGAGCATGAGCGACCGCCCAGCCCCCCTCGCCGATCCGCACCTCCTCTTCGACCCCGCGGCCGGCCGGCGGGACATCGTCATCCTCGGCTCCACCGGTTCCATCGGGACCCAGGCCATCGACCTCGCCCTGCGCCACCCGGACCGGTTCCGCGTCACCGCGCTGTCCGCCGCGGGCGGGAAGGTCGCGCTGCTGGCCGAGCAGGCCCGGCTGCTCCGCGTGAACACCGTGGCCGTCGCGCGCGAAGACGTCGTACCGGCCCTGAAGGAAGCGCTGAACGCGCAGTACGCCCCCGGCGAGCCGATGCCCGAGATCCTCGCCGGGCCGGACGCCGCCACCGAGCTCGCCGCCTCGCCGTGCCACACCGTGCTCAACGGCATCACCGGCTCCATCGGTCTCGCGCCCACCCTCGCCGCGCTGCGGGCCGGCCGGACCCTGGCCCTCGCCAACAAGGAGTCGCTGATCGTCGGCGGCCCGCTGGTCAAGGCCCTCGCGAAGCCCGGCCAGATCATCCCGGTCGACTCCGAGCACGCGGCGCTGTTCCAGGCGCTCGCCGCAGGCACCCGCGCCGACGTGAGCAAGCTCGTGGTCACCGCCTCCGGCGGGCCCTTCCGCGGCCGCACCCGCGCCGAGCTCGCCGGGGTCACCGTCGAGGACGCCCTCGCGCACCCCACCTGGGCCATGGGCCCGGTGATCACCATCAACTCGGCGACGCTGGTCAACAAGGGCCTGGAAGTCATCGAGGCACACCTGCTCTACGACATCCCGTTCGAGCGCATCGAGGTCGTGGTCCATCCGCAGTCCTACGTCCACTCGATGGTGGAATTCACGGACGGCTCCACGCTCGCCCAGGCCACCCCGCCCGATATGCGCGGCCCGATCGCCATCGGCCTCGGATGGCCCGAGCGGATCCCCGGCGCGGCCCCCGCCTTCGACTGGACCAAGGCCTCCACCTGGGAGTTCTTCCCGCTGGACACCGAGGCCTTCCCCGCGGTCGACCTGGCCCGCCGCGTGGGCACCCTGGGCGGTACCGCGCCCGCCGTGTTCAATGCGGCGAACGAGGAGTGCGTGGAGGCGTTTCTCGCCGGCCGGCTGCCGTTCACAGCAATCATGGATACCGTCTCTGCCGTGGTCGATGAGCACGGGACCCCCGCCGCGGGAACTTCCCTCACGGTCGCGGACGTCCTTGAAGCGGAGACCTGGGCCCGGGCCCGGGCACGGGAGACGGCGGCACGGGCCGCAGTGGAGGCGCGCGCATGAACCTGTTGCTGATGTTGGGTGGTGCACTCGTCTTCGTGATCGGGTTGCTCATCTCCATCGCCTGGCACGAGCTCGGCCACCTTTCGACGGCGAAGCTCTTCGGCATCCGCGTGCCCCAGTACATGGTCGGCTTCGGCAAGACCATCTGGTCGCGCAAGAAGGGCGACACCGAGTACGGGATCAAGGCCATCCCGATGGGCGGCTACATCCGCATGATCGGGATGTTCCCGCCCGGCGCCGACGGCAAGGTCAGCGCCCGCTCCACGTCGCCGTTCCGCTCGATGATCGAGGACGCGCGCTCGGCGGCGTACGAGGAGCTGCAGCCCGGAGACGAGACGCGGCTCTTCTACACGCGCAAGCCGTGGAAGCGCGTGATCGTGATGTTCGCCGGACCGTTCATGAACCTGGTCCTGGCGATGGCGATCTTCTTCGGCCTGTGGATGACCTACGGGGTGAACCAGACGACCACCACGGTCGACAGCGTCTCCGACTGCGTCCTCAGCCAGAAGGAGAACCGCAAGACCTGCAAGGACGGCGACCAGGTCGCCCCCGCCAAGGCCGCCGGGCTCCAGGCGGGCGACAAGATCGTGGCCTTCGACGGAAAGCCGGTCAAGGACTGGGACGCCCTCTCGGGCAAGATCCGCGACACCATCGGCCCCGCCGTCATCACCGTCCAGCGCGACGGCAAGCAGCTGAAGCTCGACACGAAGCTCGTGCAGAACATCGTCCCCAAGACGGACGGCCACGGCGGCTACGTCGCGGGCGAGTACGTGCCGGCCGGCTGGCTCGGCTTCAGCGCCAAGAAGGAGATCATCCCGCTCACCTTCGGCCAGTCCGTGGACCGGGTCGGAGAGGTCGTCCAGGGCAGCGTCCAGGCCCTGGCCAAGCTCCCCGGCAAGATCCCGGCACTGTGGAACTCCGCCTTCAACGGCGCAGAGCGCGCGCCCGACTCCCCGATGGGCATCGTCGGCGCGGCCCGGATCAACGGCGAGATCGCGACCATGGACATCCCGGCCGGCGAGAAGATGGCCGGCTGGTTGAGCGTCCTGGGCATGTTCAACCTCTCCCTCTTCCTCTTCAACATGCTGCCCCTGCTGCCGCTCGACGGCGGGCACATCGCGGGAGCCCTGTGGGAGTCGGTGCGGCGCGGTGTGGCGCGGGTCTTCCGGCGCGCGGACCCGGGCCCCTTCGACGTGGCGAAGCTGATGCCCGCCGCGTACGTGGTGGCGGCCGTCTTCGTCTGCTTCACCCTGCTGGTGCTCGTCGCCGACGTGGTGAACCCGATCAAGATCACCTGATCGGAGCCTGCTGGGCCGGGGCCCCTCGGGTCCTCTACAACATCGGACCGGGAGCCGGGCACGCATCGTGCCCGGCTCCCTACGTTCGGGTGGCACACCCCCTGCCGATGCGCGGGGCGCGCGCTGATTGGCGTAATCTCGGAAGCTGGAGCCCGCCGATCTCGGGACCTTGATCCACACCTTGGGGTTGCACAGCAGATGACTGCCATCTCTCTCGGAATGCCGGCCGTGCCGACGAAGCTTGCCGACCGCAGGGTCAGCCGCAAGATCCAGGTCGGCTCGGTGGCCGTCGGCGGAGACGCACAGATCTCCGTGCAGTCGATGACGACGACCAGGACCTCCGACATCGGCGCGACGCTCCAGCAGATCGCCGAGCTGACCGCCTCCGGCTGCGACATCGTCCGCGTCGCCTGCCCGACGCAGGACGACGCCGACGCCCTCGCCGTGATCGCGAAGAAGTCGAACATCCCGGTCATCGCCGACATCCACTTCCAGCCGAAGTACGTGTTCGCCGCGATCGACGCCGGCTGCGCCGCCGTCCGCGTGAACCCCGGCAACATCAAGCAGTTCGACGACAAGGTCAAGGAGATCGCGCGGGCCGCCAAGGACGCGGGCACCCCGATCCGGATCGGTGTCAACGCGGGCTCGCTCGATGCGCGACTGCTGAAGAAGTACGGCAAGGCCACCCCCGAGGCGCTGGTCGAATCCGCGCTGTGGGAGGCCTCCCTCTTCGAGGAGCACGGCTTCAGCGACATCAAGATCTCGGTCAAGCACAACGACCCGGTCGTCATGGTCAACGCCTACCGCCAGCTGGCCGCCCAGTGCGAGTACCCGCTGCACCTCGGCGTCACCGAGGCCGGTCCGGCGTTCCAGGGCACCATCAAGTCCGCCGTCGCCTTCGGCGCGCTGCTCTCCGAGGGCATCGGCGACACCATCCGCGTCTCGCTGTCGGCCCCGCCGGTCGAGGAGATCAAGGTCGGCATCCAGATCCTGGAGTCGCTGAACCTCAAGCCGCGCCGTCTGGAGATCGTCTCCTGCCCGTCCTGCGGGCGCGCGCAGGTGGACGTGTACAAGCTGGCCGAGGAGGTCACGGCGGGCCTGGAGGGCATGGAGGTCCCGCTGCGCGTCGCGGTCATGGGCTGCGTCGTGAACGGTCCGGGCGAGGCCCGTGAGGCCGACCTGGGCGTCGCCTCCGGCAACGGCAAGGGCCAGATCTTCGTGAAGGGCGAGGTCATCAAGACCGTGCCGGAGTCGAAGATCGTGGAGACGCTGATCGAAGAGGCGATGAAGATCGCCGAGCAGATGGAGAAGGACGGCGTGATGTCGGGCGAGCCGACGGTCGCGATCGGCGTGTAGTCCCGCGGATCGCTCCGCGCGTTGAACGGTGACGGGCCCGGGGCTCCGCAGGGGCCGCGCGGCATCGCGCAGCTGTGCCGGGTACAGTGCGGAGATCAGCAGACTTGCATGGTGAGGCCCCAGTGTTGACGCAGACCACCACCCGGGTCCTAGAGCCCAGTGATCTTGACGCCGCGCTCGAAATCCTGGGACGCGACCCGGTCGAGAACGCCTTCGTCACCTCCCGGGTCCAGGTGGCGGGGCTGGATCCGTGGCGCCTGGGCGGCGAGATGTGGGGCTGGTACGCCGACGGCGAGCTCCGCTCCCTCTGCTACGCCGGAGCCAACCTCGTCCCCGTCTGCGCCGGACCAGAAGCCGTACGGGCCTTCGCCGACCGGGCGCGGCGCACCGGCCGCCGCTGCTCCTCCATCGTGGGTCCCGCCGAGGCCACCCGGCTGCTGTGGCAGCTGCTCGAGCCCAGCTGGGGCCCGGCCCGCGACGTCCGCTCCCACCAGCCCCTCATGGTCACCGAGCAGCGGTCCACCGAGGTCGCGGCCGATCCGCTGGTCCGCCGGATCCGCCGGGACGAGATGGACCTGATCATGCCCGCCTGCGTGGCCATGTTCACCGAGGAGGTCGGCATCTCCCCGATGGCCGGGGACGGCGGCCTGCTCTACCAGGCCAGGGTTGCCGAGCTGGTGGCCACCGGCCGTTCCTTCGCCCGCGTCGAGGACGGCAAGGTCGTCTTCAAGGCCGAGATCGGCGCGGCGACCGCCCGCGCCTGCCAGATCCAGGGCGTGTGGGTGGCCCCGGAGTTCCGGGGCCGCGGGCACTCCGAGACCGGGATGGCCGCCGTGGTCGCCTACGCGCTCCGGGACGTGGCCCCCGTGGTCAGCCTGTACGTCAACGACTTCAACACCGCCGCCCGCGCCTCCTACCGCCGCGTCGGCTTCCGCGAGGTCGGCGCGTTCATGAGCGTCCTGTTCTGACCCTGTTCCGACCGTCTTCCGACCGTCGCGGGCCGGATCGTTCCCGGCCGGTCCCGGCCGGGCGTGCGGAAGGCATACCCGCAGGCCGGGGCGGCCCAGTAAGGTCGCCGCATGCTGTCAACCCCCGGGGGAGAAGCCCCCGACCGGCCCGCCGGACTACGGATCGGGCACCTCGACCTCGTCGCCCGCGTGGACGAGGCCTTGCGCGTGCAGGCCGTGGCCTTCGGGCTGAGCGAGGAGGAGGTCGGCATCCGGCGCTACATCGTCCAGCGCCACATGACCTGCCGCGGGGCCCGCGCGCTCGGCGCGTTCGCCGAGGACGGGGCGCTCGCCGGATTCGTCTACGGCATGCCCAACGACCGCTCGCACTGGTGGTCCGGGGTCGTCGAGCCCTACCTGCGGGCCGACGGCCTCGAAGGCTGGCTCGACGAATCCTTCGTGATCACCGAGCTGCACGTCCACCCCGGCTTCCAGGGCCACGGCGTCGGGCGCGCCCTCATCACCGGGATCACCGACACCGCCGCCGAGCCCCGCTCGATCCTCTCCGCGATCGACACCGAAAGCCCCGCCCGGGGGCTCTACCGGGCACTCGGCTACACGGACCTCGCCCGCCCCGTCCGGTTCCCGAGCGCGAGCCTCCCGTACGCCGTGATGGGCGCCCCGCTGCCCCTGCGCAGGCGCTGAAACCGTTTCCGGGCCCGGCGGACGGGCCGATAGCCTCCCGTCATGTCAACGCAACACGTGCAGCGCATGTCCCGCCTCATGGCCAAGACCCTCCGTGAGGACCCGGCCGACGCCGAGACCCTCAGCCACCGCCTCCTCGTCCGGGCCGGATACGTCCGGCGCAGCTCCGCCGGGGTGTGGACCTGGCTGCCGCTCGGCAAGCGGGTCCTGGACAACGTCTCGCGGATCGTCCGCGAGGAGATGGACGCGATCGGCGCCCAGGAGGTGCTGCTCCCGGCGCTGCTGCCCAAGGAGCCGTACGAGGTCAGCGGCCGCTGGTCGGAGTACGGGGACCTGCTCTTCCGGCTCAAGGACCGCAAGGGCGCGGACTACCTGCTCGGCCCCACCCACGAGGAGATCTTCACCCTGCTGGTGAAGGACCAGTGCACGTCCTACAAGGACCTGCCGGTCATGCTCTACCAGATCCAGACCAAGTACCGGGACGAGGCGCGGCCCCGGTCGGGCGTCCTGCGCGGCCGCGAGTTCCAGATGAAGGACTCGTACTCCTTCGACGTGTCCGACGAGGGCCTGGCGGAGTCCTACGCCCTCCACCGCGCGGCCTACCAGCGGATCTTCGAGCGGCTCGGCCTCGACCACCGGATCGTCTCGGCGGTGTCCGGCGCCATGGGCGGCTCGGCCTCGGAGGAGTTCCTGGCCCCCGCGCAGGCCGGCGAGGACACCTTCGCGGACTGCCCGCAGTGCGCGTACGCGGCGAACACGGAGGCGGTGACCTTCGCGCTCGCACCGGCCAACGGGGAGCACGGGCCGGTCGAGGAGCTCGACACCCCCGATACCCCGACGATCGAGTCCCTGGCGGCGCTGCTCGGCGTCCCCGCCTCGGCCACGCTCAAGAACCTCCTCGTGAAGGTGGACGGCGAGATCACCGCCGTCGGCGTGCCCGGAGACCGGGAGGTCGACCTCGGCAAGCTCGGCGAGCACCTGGCCCCGGCCGTCGTGGAGCTGGTGACGGCGGAGGACTTCGCCGGCCGGCCCGATCTGGTACGGGGCTACGTGGGCCCGCAGGGCCTGGGCAAGGTCCGCTACCTGGCCGACCCCCGCGTGGCGCCGGGCACCTCCTGGGTGACGGGGGCCAACAAGCCCGACACGCACGCCCGCAACGTGGTCTGCGGCCGGGACTTCGAGGTGGACCAGTACCTGGACGTGGTGGTCGTCGAACCCGGCGACCCCTGCCCCTCCTGCGGGGCCGGGCTGCGCCTGGACCGGGCGATCGAGATCGGGCACATCTTCCAGCTGGGCCGCAAGTACGCGGACGCCTTCGGCCTGGACGTGCTGGGCCGCGAGGGCAAGCCGGTCCGGGTCACGATGGGCTCGTACGGGATCGGCGTCTCGCGGGCGGTGGCCGCGCTGGCCGAACAGACGGCCGACGATCGGGGCCTGTGCTGGCCCGCGGCGGTGGCCCCGGCGGACGTGCACGTCGTGGCCGCGGGCAAGGCGGTACCGCTCGCCCTCGCGGAGTCGGCGGCCGAGGCCCTGGCCGGGGCGGGGCTGCGGGTCCTGCTGGACGACCGGGCCGGGCTGTCGCCCGGGGTCAAGCTCACGGACGCGGAACTGATCGGTGTCCCGTGGATCCTGGTCGCGGGGCGGCGGTCCGCGGAGTCCGTGGTCGAGCTCCAGAACCGTGCCGCCGGCACCCGTGAGGAGCTGCCGCTCGAGGAGGCCCTGGCCCGCCTGACCTAGCCGGTGGCTGCGGGGGTGCCCTGCGGGGCTGGTCCCCTACCCGCCCTTCCACCGTTCCCCGGGCTCTGCCCGGACCCGGTCCTCAAACGCCGGACGGGCTGGAAATGCCGCTGCGCGGCATCATCCAGCCCGGCGGTCAGTCCGCAGGCGGGCCGTCGGCCTCCGGCATCGCGGGGGCGGACGGCGGGGCGGAGCCCGGGGCCGGGGCCGCGCGTTCCAGGAAGCGGAGCAGTTCCACCGGGAAGGGGAGGACCAGGGTGGAGTTCTTCTCGGCGGCGACGGCGACGACCGTCTGGAGCAGGCGCAGCTGAAGCGCGGCCGGCTGGTCCGACATGACCGCCGCCGCCTCGGCCAGCTTGTGCGAGGCCTGGAGCTCCGCGTCCGCGTTGATGACCCGCGCCCGACGCTCGCGGTCGGCCTCCGCCTGCCGGGCCATCGACCGCTTCATCGTCTCGGGCAGGGACACGTCCTTGATCTCGACCCGGTCGATCTGGACGCCCCAGCCCACCGCAGGGCTGTCGATCATCAGCTCCAGGCCCTGGTTGAGCTGCTCCCGGTTGGACAGCAGATCGTCCAGGGCCGACTTGCCGATGATCGAACGCAGTGAGGTCTGAGCCATCTGCGAGACGGCGAAGCGGTAGTCCTCCACCGCCACGATCGCGTTGCCGGGATCGACCACCTTGAAGTACACGACCGCGTCCACCCGCACCGTGACGTTGTCCCGGGTGATGCCGTCCTGGGCCGGCACCGGCATCGTCACGATCTGCATGTTCACTTTGCGGAGCCGGTCGACGCCCGGGACGATCATCGTGAAGCCGGGGCCGCGGATGCCCTCGCGCAGCCGGCCGAAGCGGAAGACCAGGCCCCGCTCGTACTGTTTGACCACCCGGGAAGCGGCGCCCATCCATGCGGCGATACCCGCGCCCGCGGCGACTCCCGCTATCAGCAGTTCCTGGACCATGACGGCCTCCCGCAGGGCACACCTACCTACTTACGGTATGCCCCTACAACCAGCCCGCGAACTCCAGCAGCAGCTCCGCGTCCTGACGGCGTCCGGCGGCCAGCGCCCGGTTGCCCGACTCGACCGCCCGGAAGAGCGTCCAGCCGCGCAGCCGGTCCCGGTCCACCTCCAGCGCGTCGGCCAGCTTGTTCACCCGGCGCCGGGCGCCCGCGGCCCCCGCCGAGGAGGCCACCTGGTCCTCCAGCCGGTCCCGTACCAGCCGGGCCAGGTCGTACGCGCGCTCGCCGACCATCGGGTCCGGGCCCACCGCCAGCCACGGAGCCCGCTCGCCCGCCAGCACCTTGCCCTGCCGGAAGTTCCCGTGCAGCAGCAGTTCCTCGGCCGGCGCGGCCGTCAGCTCCTCGCGGGCCGCCAGCGCCGCCGAGGCCAGCTCTGCCGCCTCCGGGGGAGCCTTGCGCAACACCTCGGCCTGCGCGGCCGTGCGCTGGGCCACCGTCTCCCAGCCGTGCCCGGCCGTCGGGGCCACCCACAGCCTGCGCAGCGTGCCGCAGGCCTCCAGCAGCGCCTTGGCCTCCGGGAGCGAGCGCAGGGACACCTCGGGGTGCAGCCGCTCCAGGAGCAGCGCCCCGTCCTCCTCGTGGTGGCGGGAGTCGAGGACCCGTACGGCCCCGAATCCGCCCCAGTGCGCCAGCGCCGCCAGTTCCCGGTCGGGCCGCAGGGCGGGCGGCGCCAGCTTCAGCGCGGCCGGGGTCCCGTCGGCGTACCGGACGAGGAGGACCAGGCTGCCGCGGCCGCCGGGGGCCTGCACCCGCTGCGCCTCCACCCCCCGCCGGGTCAGAGCGGTCTGCGCCAGTTGGGGCAAGTGCCCCAGCCAGTCCGCGGTCTGCGCCGATTCCGGCAGCTCGCCGAGCGCCCGTACAAGCCGCTGCGGCGGTTCGAAAGCCATGCGTGCGTGGTCCCTTTCAGCTGTGCTCGGGCTCGTCGCGGGGGTCTCCGCGCTACCTCTGCGCTGCGTCAGCGCGTTCCGTGAGCCCAGGGAAGGCTACGCCGCCGCCGCGCCAGCGGGCCGCGCGCACGGCCGCGGCGCTCAGCGCGTCGGCCGCCTCGCGGCGCAACGGGCCCTCCGCGGCCCGCACCAGATCGGAGTACGCGCCGGCCACCCGGTCCTCTATCCCGGCGGCCAGCCGTTCGGCGTCGTCGGGCGTGCGCACGGCGAACGGCAGGGTGTACGCCGCCTCGGCGGGCCGGGGGGAACCGCCCAGCTCGCGCACGGTGCGGGTGAGCGCGTCGCGGCGCGCGAGGTGGCCCCCGTACGCCTCGCGGGCCTCGGCGGCGCGGGCCGCCGCGGCCCGGGCGCCGATGACCCCGTAGCCGTACGCCGCCGCGTGCTCGGCGGCGAGCGCGGCCTGCGCGGCTTCCAGGACCTGACCGGCGGGGGTGGGTTCGGAGGTCACGATGCGGCTCCCGGAGGGGTCGAGGTCAGCAGGTACGCGTGTACGCGGCCGCAGGCGGCCACCGAGGCCAGCAGCCGGGCCAGCTCCCCGGGCGCCCCGGTCAGCGAGATCGTCCGGGCCTCGGCCAGGCTCCGCTCGGCGTCCGCGAGCTCGGTCAGCGCCTCGGCGGGCTTCACCGGTACCGGCTCGGCGCCCGGGGCGGGGGAGACGGGGGCGGAGACGCCGGCGGACGCGGAGGGCGAGGGGGAGGAGCTCCGGGAGCGGTTCGGCGAGGGGGACGCCGCCGGATCGGCGGCGAGGGCCGCGGTGTGCGCGGCGACCGAGGCCCGCAGCGGGGCGAGGCGCTCGGCCAGGGCCGGATGGGCCGCGCTCGTGGCGTCGTAACGTTCCAGCAGCCGCGTGCTGTCACGTACGGCCGTCTCACGCATCCGCCGTTCGAGTGGAATCTCGGGCTCCGACTCGGGTGGCCCCCCGCCGGAGCAACCGCTGAGCAGCGCGGCGCCGGTGATGCCCGCGGCACCGGCGAGCAGGCTTCTTCGCGACGGCATGATCGAGGGCACGGGGACGTCCTTGGGGGTGAGGGCGGGGCAGGGTGTGATCACGGTACCCGGGGCCCCGTCCACAGGGCGGACGGCAACACCCTCCGCGACCGGATACCCTTTGACCTGACACACGACGGAAACCACAACAGCACACGCGGCCGAGGAGTCACCCGGATGAGCACCACCCAGAGCGACAGGCTGCGCGGATTGCTGGAGCCGCTGGTCGCTGCCAAGGGCCTGGACCTCGAGGAGATCGAGACGTCCAAGGCGGGCAAGCGTCGGATGCTGCGCATCATCGTGGATTCCGACGAAGGCGTGGAGCTGGACGCGTGTGCCGAGCTGAGCCGCGAGGTCTCGGACCTGCTGGACGAGACCGACGCGATGGGTGAGGACGAGTACGTCCTCGAAGTGAGCTCTCCGGGCGCTGACCGCCCGCTGACCGAGCACCGTCACTACCTCCGGGCGACCGGCCGTCTCGTGAAGTTCCAGACGTCGGACGGCGGGGAACTGATCGCCCGCATTCTCGACGTGGACGACGAGGGCATGGACCTCGAAGTCCCGGGCGTGAAGGGCCGCAAGGCGACCGCCCGGCGCATCGCATTCACCGACATCGCCAAGGCGCGTGTCGAGATCGAGTTCAACCGCAAGGACAAGAAGGAAGAGGAGGCGTAGCCGTGGACATCGACATGAGTGCCCTGCGGGGTCTGGTCCGGGAGAAGGAGATCTCCTTCGACCTGCTCGTCGAGGCTATCGAGTCGGCCCTCCTCATCGCGTACCACCGCACCGAGGGAAGCTTCCGGCGCGCACGCGTCGTGCTCGACCGCACCAACGGTCACGTGATCGTGTGGGCGACCGAGGACCCGAGGGACCTGGAAGAGGGCCAGGAGGCCAAGGAGTTCGACGACACCCCGTCGGACTTCGGCCGCATCGCCGCGACGACCGCCAAGCAGGTGATCCTCCAGCGTCTGCGCGACGCCGAGGACGACCTGACCTTCGGCGAGTTCCTGGGCCGCGAGGGCGACGTCATCACCGGCGTGGTCCAGCAGGGCAAGGACCCCAAGAACGTCCTGATCGACATCGGCAAGCTGGAAGCCATCCTGCCGGTGCAGGAGCAGGTGCCCGGCGAGGAGTACACGCACGGCCTGCGCATCAAGGCGTACGTCGTGCGGGTGGCGAAGGGTGTCCGCGGTCCGTCCGTGACCCTGTCGCGCACCCACCCGAACCTGGTGAAGAAGCTGTTCGCCCTGGAGGTCCCGGAGATCGCCGACGGCAGCGTCGAGATCTGCGCGATCGCCCGTGAGGCCGGTCACCGCACCAAGATCGCCGTCCGTGCCAACCGCTCCGGCCTCAACCCGAAGGGCGCCTGCATCGGCCCGATGGGCAGCCGCGTGCGCAACGTGATGGCCGAGCTGCACGGCGAGAAGATCGACATCGTCGACTGGTCGGACGACCCGGCGGAGATGGTCGCCAACGCCCTGTCACCCGCCCGGGTGAGCGAGGTCGAGGTCGTGGACTGGGACACCCGCTCCGCGCGGGTGACCGTGCCCGACTACCAGCTGTCGCTGGCCATCGGCAAGGAGGGCCAGAACGCCCGCCTCGCCGCGCGCCTCACCGGCTGGCGGATCGACATCCGTCCGGACACGGAGCAGCCCTCGGCCGAGGGCGACCGTGACCGCGGCGGCGACCGCGGTGGCGACCGTGACCGGCGGGAAGACCGCCGGGACGACCGTCGCGACGACCGCCGCGGGGAATAAACCGGTACCGCACGGAGCTGTCCGGGCGGTAGACAGAAACACAACGTCCGTTCGATTTTTCGCCCGAAGGGGTGAGGTCGGTACGGGGAGGTAGACTTAATCGTGTCTGGCCGGACGCAAGCCCGCGCATGCCCCGAACGTACCTGTGTCGGGTGCCGGGAGCGAGCGGCCAAGAGCGATCTGCTGCGCATCGTGGCGATCGGTGACGAATGCGTCTCCGATCCACGCGGTACGCTGCCCGGCCGGGGTGCCTACGTGCACCCCGCCCTGGTCTGCCTCGACCAGGCGGTCCGCCGCAGAGCATTCCCCCGGGCCTTTCGGTCCACGGGAGCGCTCGACACGGCAGGGCTGCGCAATGCCATGGCTGCCCAGGCCGAGGCGACACCGTAAGAAGAACGTAGTACGGCACGGATCACCGTGCGGTCAGGTACCTCGCGAGTTGGAAGTAGGTCGAGATTGCGATGAGCACCCCTCGATGAGTACGCGATGAGTACGAGCATGAAGTAGACACGGTCCGGCGTAACCCGGACCTAAAAGGAGCGAAGTGGCTAAGGTCCGGGTATACGAACTCGCCAAGGAGTTCGGAGTTGAGAGCAAGGTCGTCATGGCCAAGCTCCAGGAACTCGGTGAGTTCGTCCGTTCGGCGTCCTCGACGATCGAGGCGCCGGTTGTACGCAAGTTGACCGATGCATTGCAGGGGCCCGGCGGCAACG
This sequence comes from Streptomyces sp. NBC_00503, assembly GCF_036346895.1. NCBI lineage: Bacteria > Bacillati > Actinomycetota > Actinomycetes > Kitasatosporales > Streptomycetaceae > Streptomyces > Streptomyces sp. NBC_00503. The sequence goes on from NZ_CP107855.1 coordinate 5,826,624, forward strand.
CCGGCAAGCCCGCTGCGAAGCCGGGCGAGCCCCGCAAGGCCGCCCCCGCGAAGCCCGGAGTTCCCACTCCGGGTGCCGTTGCACGTCCCGCGGCGCCGAAGCCCGGCGCCCCGGCCCCCAAGCCGGTCGTCGCGGAGGCCCCGGCCGCCGCAGCGCCCGCCCCGGTGACCCCGGCCCCCGCCGCAGGCGGCCCGCGTCCCGGTCCCAAGGCTCCGGCCGCCCCGAAGCCCGCTCCGGCGGCTCCCGTGGCGACCGAGTTCTCCGCGCCTCCGGCGGCTCCGGCCGCCGCTGCCCCGGCGCGCACCGACCGTCCCGCCGGTCCCGGCGCCACCCCCGGTCCGCGTCCGGCGCAGCAGCGTCCGGCGCAGGGTCAGGGCGGCCAGGCCGGCGCCCGTCCCGGCGCCCCGCGTCCGGCCGGTGCCGCTCCGGCGCGCACCGAGCGTCCCGCCGGTGGTACCGGTGGCGCTCAGGCCCCGCGTCCGCAGGGTGCCCGTCCGGCCGGTCCCCGTCCGGGCAACAACCCGTTCACCTCTGGTGGCTCCACCGGCATGGCGCGCCCGCAGGCGCCCCGTCCGGCCGGCGCTCCCCGTCCCGGTGCCCCCGGCGCCGGTGACCGCCAGGGTGGCGCTCCCCGTCCGCAGGGCGGCCCCGGTGGCGCCCCGCGTCCGCAGGGCCAGGGCGCTGGTCGTCCGACCCCGGGCGGCATGCCCCGTCCGCAGGGCGGCGCCCCGCGTCCCGGTGGTGCCCCCGGTGGTAACCGTCCCAACCCGGGCATGATGCCGCAGCGTCCCGCTGCCGGTGGTCCCGGTCCCCGTCCCGGTGGCGGCCCCGGTGGCCGTGGTCCCGGTGCCGGTGGTCCCCGTCCCGGCGGTGCCGGTGGCGCGGGTCGTCCCGCGGGCGGCGGCTTCGCCGGTCGTCCGGCCGGTCCGGGCTCGCGTCCCGGCGGCGGTGGCGGCTTCGGCGGTCCCCGTCCCGGTGGTGGCGGCTTCGGCGGCGGTCCGGCTGGTGCCGGTGGCGGCGGTCGTCCCGGCTTCGGCGGGCGTCCCGGTGGTCCCAATGCCCGTGGTGGCACGCAGGGTGCCTTCGGTCGTCCCGGTGGTCCCGCGCGTCGTGGACGCAAGTCCAAGCGCCAGCGTCGCCAGGAGTACGAGGCCATGCAGGCCCCGTCGGTCGGCGGCATCATGCTGCCGCGTGGTCACGGCGAGACCGTTCGCCTGTCGCGCGGTGCGTCCCTCACCGACTTCGCGGAGAAGATCAACGCCAACCCGGCGTCGCTCGTCGCCGTGATGATGAACCTCGGCGAGATGGTCACTGCCACGCAGTCCGTCTCCGACGAGACCCTCGAAATGCTGGCCGGCGAGATGAACTACGTCGTTCAGATCGTCAGCCCGGAGGAAGAGGACCGCGAGCTCCTCGAGGGCTTCGACATCGAGTTCGGCGAGGACGAGGGCGGCGAGGAATTCCTCATGCCGCGTCCGCCGGTCGTGACCGTCATGGGTCACGTCGACCACGGTAAGACCCGACTGCTCGACGCCATCCGCAAGACGAACGTCGTTGCGGGCGAGGCCGGTGGCATCACGCAGCACATCGGTGCGTACCAGGTCGGTACCGAGGTCAACGGTGAAGAGCGCAAGATCACCTTCATCGACACCCCGGGTCACGAGGCGTTCACCGCCATGCGTGCCCGTGGTGCCAAGTCGACCGACATCGCGATCCTCGTGGTCGCGGCCAACGACGGCGTGATGCCGCAGACGATCGAGGCGCTCAACCACGCCCAGGCCGCCGGCGTTCCGATCGTCGTCGCGGTCAACAAGATCGACGTCGAGGGTGCCGACCCGGTCAAGGTGCGCGGTCAGCTCACCGAGTTCGGTCTGGTCGCCGAGGAGTACGGCGGCGACACGATGTTCGTCGACATCTCCGCCAAGCAGGGTCTGCACATCGACTCCCTGCTCGAGGCCGTCGTCCTCACCGCCGACGCCTCGCTCGACCTGCGCGCCAACCCGGAGCAGGACGCTCAGGGTATTGCGATCGAGTCCCACCTCGACCGCGGCCGCGGTGCCGTTGCCACCGTCCTCGTCCAGCGCGGTACCCTCCGCGTCGGCGACACGATGGTCGTGGGCGATGCCTACGGCCGAGTGCGCGCCATGCTCGACGACAAGGGCAACAACGTCGAGGAAGCGGGTCCCGCGACCCCCGTCCTGGTCCTGGGTCTCACCAACGTCCCCGGCGCCGGCGACAACTTCCTCGTCGTCGACGAGGACCGTACGGCCCGTCAGATCGCCGAGAAGCGTGCTGCGCGTGAGCGCAACGCCAACTTCGCCAAGCGCGTCCGCCGGGTGTCCCTGGAAGACCTCGACTCGGTCCTCAAGGCCGGTCTGGTCCAGGAACTCAACCTCATCATCAAGGGCGACGCGTCCGGTGCGGTGGAGGCCCTCGAGTCCTCGCTGCTCCAGCTCGACGTCGGCGAAGAGGTCGACATCCGCGTCCTGCACCGCGGTGTGGGTGCGGTCACCGAGTCCGACATCAACCTGGCGATGGGCTCCGACGCCATCGTCATCGGCTACAACGTCCGTGCGGCCGGCCGTGCCGCGCAGATGGCGGAGCGCGAGGGTGTCGACGTCCGTTACTACTCGGTGATCTACCAGGCCATCGAGGAGATCGAGGCGGCCCTGAAGGGTCTCCTCAAGCCGGAGTACGAAGAGGTCGAGCTCGGTACGGCGGAGGTCCGCGAGGTCTTCCGCTCGTCCAAGCTGGGCAACATCGCCGGTGTCCTCATCCGGTCCGGCGAGGTCAAGCGCAACACCAAGGCGCGGCTCCTGCGCGATGGCAAGGTCATCGCCGAGAGCCTCAACATCTCCGGTCTGCGCCGCTTCAAGGACGACGTCACCGAGATCCGCGAAGGCTTCGAGGGTGGTATCAACCTCGGTAACTTCAACGACATCAAGATCGACGACGTCATCGCGACGTACGAGATGCGCGAGAAGCCCCGCGCGTAAGCGCGAGGCGGTTCGCACCGTGTCGTAGGTAGCTGTAACACCGGGGCCGGTCGGCGGAATATCCGTCGATCGGCCCCGGCCGTTGCGTGTACGGTTCTGGTGACCCTGCCGCGCGACGGCCGGCAGGCCACCGAACCCGCACCGGCGGGATATCCGGAACTGCATGTACGTGGGGACTCTGTCCTTCGATCTGCTCCTCGGCGACGTTCACTCGCTGAAGGAGAAACGCTCCGTCGTCCGGCCCATCGTGGCCGAGCTCCAGCGCAAGTTCTCTGTGAGCGCGGCCGAAGTGGGCGACCAGGACCTGCACCGCAGGGCCCTCATAGGGGTCGCTCTGGTGAGTGGGGACACGGGGTTCCTCTCGGATGTACTGGACCGCTGCGAGCGGCTGGTCGCGGCACGTCCGGAAGTGGAGCTGCTGTCGGTACGACGGCGGCTGCACGGTGATGAAGACTGACTGCAAGACATAAGAAGGAGACGGACCAGTGGCCGACAATGCGCGGGCGAAGAAGCTGGCGGACCTCATCCGGGAGGTGGTGGCCGAGAAGCTGCAGCGCGGTGTCAAGGACCCCCGCCTCGGTACGCACGTGACCATCACGGACACCCGGGTCACCGGCGATCTGCGGGAGGCCACGGTCTTCTACACGGTCTACGGGGACGACGAGGCGCGGATCAGTGCGGCAGCGGGCCTGGAGAGCGCCAAGGGCGTTCTGCGCTCCGCGGTCGGCCGGGCGGCACAGACCAAGTTCACGCCGACCCTGACCTTCGTGGCGGACGCACTCCCGGAGACCGCCAAGAGCATCGAGGAACTCCTCGAGAAGGCGCGTACCTCCGACGCCCAGGTGCGCGAGGTGTCCTCCGGAGCGAAGTACGCCGGCGACGCCGACCCGTACAAGAAGCCCGAAGAGGACGAAGAAGACGGGGACGCAGTCGCCGAATGAGCACCAACGCAGGGAAGACTCCGGACGGCTTGGTCATCGTCGACAAGCCGTCCGGCTTCACTTCGCACGACGTGGTCGCCAAGATGCGCGGGATCGCCAAGACCCGCCGCGTGGGCCACGCCGGCACGCTGGATCCGATGGCCACGGGCGTGCTCGTCCTGGGCGTCGAGAAGGCCACCAAGCTCCTGGGCCACCTCGCGCTCACGGAGAAGGAGTACCTCGGCACCATCCGGCTGGGCCAGAACACCCTGACGGACGACGCCGAAGGCGAGATCCTCTCCTCGGCCGACGCCACCGGGGTCACCCGGGAGGCCGTGGACGCGGGCATCGCCAAGCTGTCCGGCGAGATCATGCAGGTCCCGTCCAAGGTCAGCGCCATCAAGATCAAGGGCGTGCGCTCCTACAAGCGCGCACGCGACGGAGAGGACTTCGAGATCCCGGCCCGTCCGGTGACCGTCTCCTCGTTCCAGGTGTACGACATGCGCGAGGCCGAGGCCGAGGACGGCACCAAGGTCGTCGACCTGATCGTCTCCGTCGTCTGCTCCAGCGGTACGTACATCCGCGCGCTCGCCCGTGACCTCGGCGCCGACCTCGGCGTCGGCGGGCACCTCACGGCGCTGCGGCGCACGCGGGTGGGCCCGTACAAGATCGACCGGGCGCGCACGCTGGACCAGCTCCAGGAGGAGCTGACCGTCATGCCGATCGGCGACGCGGCCGCCGCGGCGTTCCCGCGCTGGGACCTGGACGCCCGACGGGCGTCGCTGCTCGCCAACGGCGTGCGCCTGGACATGCCGGAGGAGTACGAGTCCGGCAAGGCGATCGCGGTCTACGGGCCGGGCGGCGAGCTGCTCGGACTCGTGGAGAGCAAGGGCGGCAAGGCGAAGTCGCTGGCGGTCTTCGTCTGAGGCCGTAGTCGCATCCGTTGCCGATGTTGACGTGGAGCGGTGAGCGCACATGGACTGCTGCTCACCGCTCCACGACCCCCCTCGGGTAGGTCTCTATCCACCCGGACCCTTTTATTCACCCGTCCGAGCAGGCGCTCGGAGTGAATGGAGGGAGCGTAAGGGGGCGCTTTCGCCTCACGTGCTTTTCCCGCTGATCTTCACCTGCATACCGTCGTCCCTACGGGGCGCGCGCGACGGGGAGTGGTGCGGTGACGGCGGAGCTGATCAGGATCTGCGATCTCGCCGGTCGGCCACGGGGCACCGGCTTCGTCGCCGACGACTGCGGGACGGTGGTGACCAGCCACGCGGCCGTGGACGGCCTCTCCCGGCTGCTCCTCAGCGGAACCGGTACGAGTACGGGTACGGGTCCCGGCGCGGAGGAGCGGACCTGGCTGGCGGGAGCTTCGGACGTCACGCTCCTGCCGGAGCTCGGGCTGGCGCTCGTACGCAGTGACGGGCTCGGGGTACGGCCCCTGCCGATGGCGCTGCGCGCCGCGATCGCTCCCGGAACCTACGTACGCCTCCGCGCGCGGGGATGGCGGCAGGCGCGGGTGCTGGGCGGCGCCGAGGCCAGGTATGCGACGGCGACCGGCTGCCACGCGCTGCCGGCGGCCCTGGAGCTGGCCATCGGGACCGACGGCCAGGACGCGCTGAGGCCCGGCGGGGAGGCCTGCGGCGGCCCCGTGCTCGATGCCGGAACCGGAGCGGTGCTCGCGGTCCTGGCCACCGCTCTGCGAACGGAGCACCGCTCCGGCGGATTCGCGGTGCCGCTCGCGGCGGCCGCGGCCGCGGATCCCGGCGGGCCGCTCGCCGCCCTGCTGCGGCGCAACGCCGCCACCGTGCCGGGCCACGGCGCCGACCTCAACCTCGCCGGAGTCCTCCAGCTCACCGGAACCACCCTCGGCGCGGCCTTCGCGGCGCGCGGCCCGGAGCTGGTGGACCGCCCGGACACCGCCGCCGAACTGGACGCCTTCGCCACCGGGGACCGCCCGGTGCTGGCCCTGGTCGGCCGCCCCGGCACCGGCCGCACCACGGCCCTGTCCGACCTGGCCCTGCGCCGCACCCGCGGCCCCCACCCGGCCCCCACCCTCTGGCTCCGCGGCGCCGACCTGCGCACCGGGGACACCTCACTGGCCGACGCGGTGGCCCGGGCACTGGCGGAGGCGGGCCGCATCCTGTCGGTACCGAGCCCCTCCGGGGCGGCGGCTCCGGCGGCTCCGGCTGCGCCGGCTTCGACCGCTTCGGCCGCTTCGCCGGGGGAAGGGGCGGAGGCGGCCACGGCCACCGCGGAGTCGGCTGCTCCGGCGGCTTCGGCAGGTGCGGCGGAGGCTTCCGCCGTCGCCGCGGTGGCGGCCCTCGCCGGGCGGGAGCTGCTCGTCGTGCTGGATTCGCCCGAGGAGATGCCGCCCCGGCTCGCGCACGGCCTCGGGCCCTGGACCGGGGCCACCGCCGGCTGGCTCCGGGCGGCCGGGGTCCGGCTGGTCCTCGCCGCGCGGCCCGAGCACTGGGAGTCGGCCGGGGCGCTGTACCCGCCGCAGATGCTGCACCTCCCGGCCCGGCCGGCCCGGCGGCTGCCGCCCGCGCTCCCGATCGGCGATCTCACCCCCGACGAGGCCGCACTGGCCCGGACCCGCCTGGGCATCCCGGCCGACGCGGTCGACGGAGCCGACGCCCGCCACCCGCTCACGCTGCGCCTGCTCGCGGACGTCCGCGCCGCCGGGGTCACCACCGGACGCCCGGCCCGCCAGGAGGTCTTCGCGGCCCACCTGGACCTGCTGTGCCTGCGGATCGCCGTCCGCGTCTGCGCCGCCCTCCCCGCGGCGGGGGAGGACACCGGGGTGTACGGGCCCGGGGTGGGGAGGCTGGCCGCGCGCGTAGCAGGGCGGGTGCACGAGGCCGCGCGGCGGTGCCTGGGCCCGGGACAGGGGCAGCTCGACCGGGCCGGCTTCGAAGAACTGTTCCCGTGGCGCACCGGCTGGGCCTCCGCCGTGCTCACCGAGGGGCTGCTGGTGCCCGCCGGCGAGGGCTACCGCTTCGCGCACGAGGAACTCTCCGACTGGCTGCAATCCGGTCACCTGGACCTCCCCGCCGCCCTGGAAACCCTCGACACCCTGGGCCGGGGCGTCCCCCGCCACCGCATCGGACCCGTGCTCGAAGCACTGCTCCGGCTCCCGGAGGACGAGGCCGGGGTGGCGCTCGCGCGGCTCGTGGCCGTACTCGAAGGCGCCACCGACCCCGAGATCCGGTGGTGGGCGGGCCGACTGGTGCGCGAGATCCTGCTCCACGCCCCTGACGCCACCGGACACCTCCCGCTCCTGCACGCCCTCGCGGAACACGTGACCGGGCCGCGGGAGCAGGAGCAGGCCGCCGACCCGCCCCGGGAGGACTTCGGCGGATGGTTCTGGAACCGGCTCCAGCTGGCCGAAGCGGACCGGTTCGAGCTGTTGCGGCGGCTGACGGCCCGCGATCACCGGTACCTCGATGCCGTCGCCCGGCGGCTCGTCCGGGCGCCACGGCTCGTGCAGCCGCTGCTCTGCGGCTGGTTCGCCGACGAGCGCCGGCTGCACGGGCGGCCCGGAGCCACCGTCGCCACCGCCGCGCAGGCGCTCCTGCACACCCACCGGCAGCTCGCCGTCGACGACCTCGCCGAGGCGCTGGTCGTCGCCGCGCACCCCCGCGCCGACGAACTGCTCGCCGTGCTCGCCGAGGACGAGCCCTCCGCGCTCTGCCGGGCCGTGGACCGCTGGGCCCACGACGCCCGACCCGGCCGCCGGGTCGCGGCCGCCGCCTACGGGCTGCTCACCGCCCCGCACGTGCGCACCCCCGCCGACCGCGAGCTGCTGCGCTACTCCGCCGAGGCGCTGCTCGCCCGCCCCGACGACGCCACCCTGCACGGCAGCGCCCTCGGGATCCTGCTCCGCGACCCCGGGGCGCGGGCCCGCCACCTGCCCGACGCCCTCGCCTGTTTCCGCGACCCCGAGCGCCGTACGCGGCTGCCCGCCGCCTCGCTGGTCGCCGCGCTGCCCGTGCTGCCCGACCCGGACGCAGTGTTCGCGGCCCTGCGGGACCGGGCCGACGGGGAGGTGGTGCGCGCGCTGGCCGCGCTGACGACGCCGGGTCTGGCGCGCCGCGCGGGTGACCTCGTACGGGAGCACCTGGCCCGGCACCCGCAGGACGCCGCGCACGCCGCCGAGTTCGTGGACCGGCGGCTCGAACAGGGCCCGGCCGCCGCCCCCGTGCTCCGCCCGCTCGTACTGGAGCTGCTGCGCACCGGCCCGCCCGGGGTGCGGGCCGCGCTGGCCGCCGTACTGGCCGCGCCGGGCACGGAGGCCTCGTACACGCTCCGGGGCGAGCTGGCCGACGTACTGCTCCGCGAGGAGGGCGATCCGGCGGTGCTCGACGCGTTCCTGGGCGCGCTGGCGGCGGGGGCCGCCGTACGCCCGCAGGGCCGTACGCGGGAACTGCTGCGCCGCACCGGACGGCGGCTGCTGTCCGCGCCCGGCGGACCGGCCGTGTTCGAGCTGCGCACGGTGGAGCTGGCCCGGGCCGAACCGGCCTTCGGCGCGCTGGCCGCCCGCTGGCTGGCCGAGGCTCCGGCCGAGGCGGCGGCGCTGCTCGGTCCGGGCGCGCGCCGGACGGTGGAGACGCTCGGTCACACCGCGTCGCAGAGCACCTCGCGGCAGGCCGACGCCGATGATGGGCCCCGGCCACCGGCATGGCAGTCTTAGACCTGCAATCGGCAACCAGGACAGGGCCTACACGGTTCGGGCGAGGAGCGGTCACAGTGCAGCGCTGGCGTGGCTTGGAGGACATCCCCCAGGACTGGGGACGCAGCGTCGTCACCATCGGCTCCTACGACGGCGTGCACCGGGGTCATCAGCTGATCATCGGACGGGCCGTGGCCAGGGCGCGCGCGCTGGGCGTTCCCTCCGTCGTGGTGACCTTCAGCCCGCACCCGAGCGAGGTCGTCCGCCCCGGCAGCCACCCGCCGATCCTGGCCCCCTACGACCGGCGTGCCGAACTGATGGCCGGGCTGGGCGTGGACGCGCTGCTGATCCTGCCCTTCACGGCGGAGTTCTCGCAGCTGTCACCGGCCGACTTCATCGTGAAGGTGCTCGTCGACAAGCTGAACGCGCGCGCCGTCATCGAGGGCCCCAACTTCCGCTTCGGCCACAAGGCCGCGGGCAACGTCGAGTTCCTGCGCGAGCTGGGCGCCACCTATGACTACGAGGTCGAGGTGGTCGACCTGGTGGAGCGCGGCGAGGCGGGCGGTGGAGTGCCGTTCTCCTCCACGCTCGCCCGCAAGCTCGTGGCCCAGGGCGACATGGACGGCGCGGCCGAGATCCTGGGCCGCCCGCACCGGGTCGAGGGCGTGGTGGTGCGAGGAGCACAGCGCGGTCGCGAGCTCGGCTACCCGACGGCGAACGTCGAGACCCAGCCGCACACCGCGATCCCGGCGGACGGGGTCTACGCGGGCTGGCTGACGGCAGACGGCGAGCGGATGCCGGCGGCCATCTCGGTGGGCACGAACCTGCAGTTCGACGCCACCGAGCGGACCGTGGAGGCGTACGCGATCGACCGGGTCGGCCTGGACCTGTACGGCCTGCACGTGACCGTCGACTTCCTCGCCTACGTGCGGGGGATGGCGAAGTTCGACTCGCTGGACGGGCTGCTGGACGCGATCGCGGACGACGTGAAGCGCTCCCGGGTGCTCACGGAGTCGTACGACGCCGAACGCTGACGGCGGGACGCAGACAACGCGCGAGGGCCCGTACCTCCCCCGGATCATCCGGGGAGGGTACGGGCCCTTCGTGCTGCCGCGGTCCGCGTCAGCCGAGGCGGGGGTCGCGCGGCGGCTGACCGGGCTGCTGCGGCTGGCCGGGCTGGGCGGGATGCTGCGGGGCCTGCTGGGGCCAGGGCTGGCCGGGGGTCGGGTAGGGCTGCTGCTGGGCGTACGGCTGCGGCTGCTGCGGGGGTTGGGCGTAGGGACCGCTGGCCTGGGGCTGCTGGGGCTGCTGGGGCTGCTGGGGCTGCTGGGGCTGGTCCGGCTGGAACTGTCCCGTCGGCTGGGCCCAGTGGTTGTGCTCCGTCTGCTGCTGCGCGCGGACGAAGTCCTTGCCGACCAGGGCGGCGAGGTTGAAGTACGCCTCGCGCGTCTTGGGCCGCAGGAGGTCGAGGTCGACCTCGGCGCCGGCCGCGAGGTGGTCGTCGAAGGGGACCACCACGACGCCGCGGCAGCGGGTCTCGAAGTGCCGGACGATGTCCTCGACCTTGATCATCTTCGCGGTCTCGCGGACCCCCGAGATCACCGTGAGGGAGCGCGAGACGAGATCGGCGTACCCGTGCGCGGAGAGCCAGTCCAGGGTGGTGCTGGCGCTGCTCGCGCCGTCCACGGACGGGGTCGAGATGATGATCAGCTGATCGGCCAGGTCCAGGACGCCGCGCATCGCGGAGTAGAGGAGGCCGGTGCCCGAGTCGGTGAGGATGATCGGGTACTGGCGGCCCAGCGTCTCTATGACGCGGCGGTAGTCCTCGTCGTTGAAGGCCGTCGAAACGGCCGGGTCGACGTCGTTGGCGATGATCTCCAGACCCGAAGGGGCCTGGGAGGTGTACCGCCGGATGTCCATGTACGAGTTGAGGTACGGGATCGCCTGGACCAGGTCCCGGATCGTGGCCCCGGTCTCGCGGCGCACCCGGCGGCCGAGGGTTCCGGCGTCGGGATTCGCGTCGATGGCCAGGATCTTGTCCTGGCGCTCGGTGGCGAGCGTGGCGCCGAGGGCGGTGGTGGTCGTGGTCTTGCCGACGCCGCCCTTGAGGCTGATGACGGCGATGCGGTAGCAGGACATGACCGGGGTCCGGATCAGCTCCAGCTTGCGCTGCCGCTCCGCCTCGGCCGCCTTGCCGCCGAAGCGGAACAGGCCGCCGCCACCAGGGTTGCCGCTCTTCGCCTTCTGCTTGCCGCGGAGCAGGCGGTCGGAGGACAGCTCCACGGCGGCCGTGTAACCGAGCGGGGCACCGCCCGAGGGCTGGGCGGCGGCGTAGCGGGGGTCGTGCCCGGCCTGGGGACCCTGCGGGCCCGGACCCTGCGGCCCGTGCGGCCACTGGGCGCCGTTGCGGGGGTCGGAGTACGGGGCCACTGCCTCCGGCGGCTGCGGCTGGTACGGGTGAGCCGGACCGGGTGCCTGGGGTGTCTGGGCCGCCTGGGCCACCTGGGGCGGCTGGGGGGCGTACGACTGCGGCTGCACGGGCTGCTGCTGGGCTGCGGGCGGGAACCCGTAGCCGTCCTGCGGGGCCTGTGCGGCATACGGCTGCGGCGAGGGCGGGGGGAACCCGTACCCGGCGGGCTGCTGGTGGGTCGCGGGCGGGAATCCGTAGCCGTCCTGCGGGGCCTGTGCGGCGTACGGCTGCTGCGGGGCGGGCGGGAACCCGTACCCGGCGGGCTGCGGAGCGGCGGAGGACGGGAACTCCGGCGGCAGCACCGGGAGTCCGGCGCCGGGCACCGCCTCCTGGGGCTCCTGGGGCTCCGGGAGCGCCGCAGCGGGGGAGTCCTGCACCGGGGCGGAACCCCCGAGCGGGCTCTCCGTCGGCGAGGCCGCAGCGACCGTCGCCGCGGCGGGAGTGGGCGTCGGCGCGGGCCAGGGCGCACCGTCGGCCGGAGCCGCGCCCGGGTACGGCGACGCGGGGGCCTCGGATACGGCCTCGGCCGGAGCCTGCCCGGCGAAGGCCCCCGACGCGGAATCGCTTGAGGGACCGTCCGGATGGGACGGCGGGGCCGGGTACTCCGGAGCCGGGGCCTCGAGCGCGCCCGCCGCCGGACCGGCCGCAGCCGTGGCATCGGGAAGGGACCCGCCCTGGTACGCGGGGTCCGCGTCGGCCGGGACCGGTCCCGCAGCCGGGGCGTCGGCCGGAGCCGAGGCCTGGTCGACGGACCCGGAGGCAGCGCCGTCCGGGTACGGAGCAGCGGCCGGAGCCGAACCGCCGAGACCCGCACCGTCGGCCGAAGGCACGCCCGGATACGGAGCCGCGGCCGCGTCGGCCGGAACCGGGACCTCCGGCGCGGCAGCGGCCTGGGGCGCGCCCGGACGGGAAGAGTCGGCAGCCGCAGGTGCGGCGTCCGCCGCAGCCTGGCCCGGGTAGGACCCGGCGACGGCGGGGCTCGAGCCCGCGTGCGGCGCTGCATCGGCCGGGGCCTGGCGCTGGAGCGGCATTGCTTCCGACAGGGCTTGGCCCGCATGCGCTGCCACGTCGGCCGAGGCCTGGCTCGGGTACGAGCCCGCGTCGGCGGGTGCCGGGCTCGGGTAGGACCCGGCATCGGTGGGCGTCGCGCTCGGGTACGGCGTTGCTTCCGACGGGGCGTGGCCCGCGTGCGGTGCCGCGTCGGCCGGAGCCTGGCTCGGGTACGAGGCGGCAGCGGCCGGGGTCGCACCCGGGTACGACGCGGCGTTCGCCGGGGCCTGGCCCGCGTGCGGCGCTGCGTCGGCGGGTGCCTGGCCCGGGTAGGACCCGGCCGCGGCGGGCGTCGCGCTCGCGTACGGCACTGCTTCCGCAGGGGCCTGGCCCGGATAGGGCCCGGCGTCGGCGGGGGTCGCGCTCGGGTACGGCGTTGCCTCCGCCGGGGCTTGGCCCGCGTGCCCTGCCGCGCCGGCCGGGGCCTGGCTCAGGTATGAGGCGGCATCGGCCGGGGTGGCACCCGGGTAGGGCGTTGCGTTCGCCGGGGCTTGGCCCGCATGCGCTGCCGCGTCGGCGGGGGCTGCGCCCGCGTACGGAGCGGGGGCCGTCGGGGACTGGCCCGGGTAGGAGCCCGCGTCGGCGGGGGTCGTGCCGGCGTAGGGCGTCGCGTTCGCCGAGGGCTGGCCCGTGCCCGGGACCCCGTACGGCGGAGCCGGCGCGGCCGGAGCCGGGTAGCCGGGGGCGCTGGGCTGAGGGGTGTTCAGGTGCGGCGGCTGGGGCTCCGTGGCCGTCGGGGCAGGTTGGGTCGCGGGGTCCGACGGCGTGCGGGGAGCCGGCGGAGCGATCCGCATGCTCGCAGGTGCGACCGGGGCCGACGGCCGGTGGGGTTCGAAGCCGCTGCCCTCGGGCAGGCCCGGGACCGGCGTGGCGGCCGGAGCCGCGGCGCCCTGGGTGTACCAGGCCGGCGGCGTGTAGTCGATGGTGAACTCGCCCGTCAGCTCGGACTCCGCGTCGGACTGATCGTCCGTCGGGACGTCCCACGTCCCGCCGTGCCTCTCGTGCCGATCGCCGCTCACTGGTCCTCCTGGTCTATCGAACACTGGTCCGGCGTCTACCACCACGCCACGCCGACGCTCAGCCTAATCGCGCCCCGCAGCCAGTATCCGCCCCCGTCGGTCCGCTCCCCGAGGTCAACCACGGGGAGCGGGCCGCTTCCATCCTGCCGGTCCGGCGGCCGTACGGGACGGCCGCCCAGTTCGCCGCCTAGTGCGCCGCCCCCATGTGCCGCCCCGCGCGGACCCCGAGCCGTTCCACCCGCTCACGGCCCACCCGTGGTTCCCCGTCCCCCGTGAGGCTGAATCTCCGCCGACCCACCGACCCGCCGACCCGCCGACCCGCACCGGGGAAAGCCGAGCAGCCAACGAGCATGCCCGGCTCCCGGCCCCGGCCAGGGCAGCGGTGGCAGAGAAACAACGCAGACGGCGACCGCCTCAGTCGATCCGGCGCGCCGGACCCAGCAGTCCCGTCTCCGTGTCCGTCGGCTGCGTCATCACGAACTGCCGGTCCAGCGCGTTGCACCACAGCGTCACCCCGTCGCCCAGCGTCGGCAGTGATTCCACCGCCCCGGAGGGCAGCCGCATCAGGCGGCCGATCTGCTCCGCCTCGTCGGGGGAGACCCGCTGGACGCCCACCAGGGAGGAGTTGCGCAGCAGTCGGGGGGCCGTCGGGCTCAGGTAGGGCAGCAGGGTCAGTACGGACTGCCAGGGTCCCGCCGCCACCCGCCCGCGCGGCGGGCGCATTCCGCAGTCGCGGATCACCAGGACCGGGCTGCCCGCGGACGCGCCCTGGGGCGGTACCCGCCCCACGTCGTGCAGGGTCACGCACTGCTGACCGCCGCCCGCCGCCTGGGCGAGGCCCGACCAGACCTGGCCGCGGCCGGTCTCCACGGCCACCCGCGCGCCGGTGGCCGCCGCCCGGAGCGCCAGGACCTGCGCCGTCCACAGGCCGCCGACCAGCGTGACCTCGTACGGCGCGGGCCGGTTGATGCCCAGCACCGCCGGCCGGCCCTGGGCGTCCACGCCGATGACGACCCCGTCGTCCCCGACGGGCAGTGCCAGTGCGTCCAGGTCCGCCGCGGCGACCACGTGCCGCTCCCTGCGCGGGCCCACCAGGCCGAAGCCGCCCCGGGTCGAGACCCGCGCCGCGACCTCCGCCGGGGGCCGCGCCGGGCGCTCGGCCGGGCGCTCGGCGGAACCCTCCGCCGAGCCCCTCGCCCTGCGCCTCGTAGAGCCCCTGGAGCCGCTCATCGTGTTCCTCCCAGCGGCAGCGAGGCCAGTAGCCCCGGTACCTGTTCCCGGTCCAGCCGCACCAGCCCGGCCTTGACGCCCCGGGCCGTCTGTTCCAATCCGCGCCGGGCGGCGACCAGTTCCTCGTCACTGCGCCCGGTGACCCGGACGTGCCCGGTCAGCGTGACCTCGTGCCGCGCGGCGGGGGTCATCGTCAGGCTGAAGTTCGTCGCCAGCGCGGGCAGCGAGGTCAGCAGGGCCACGAACTGCGGCAGCCCCGCTCCGGAGCCGCCCAGTTGGGGCCAGCGGCTGATCCAGTAGGTGGTGTGCCGGCGGTCGTCGCAGCGCCAGGTCCGCGAGGTCTCCTCGGTGCGCCGGCCGGTGGCCGCCGACCGTCCCGCCTGGGTGATCGCCATCGGGTTCGCGCACGAGGAGGTGGCCAGGGCGCCCGTCAGCTCCTGCTCGGTCAGTACGGTCGCCGTGAACCCGGCGCCCGCCAGCCGGCTCGCCAACTGGTCCGCGACCCGGACCAGGCACCGCTGGGTGCCGATCAGCCCGCCACCGCGCGCGGTGACCGCCTCGGGGCACAGCTCCGGATCCAGCTTGAGCGCGATCCACGTGATCCGCACCGCCGGACTTCCCGTCATGGACTGGAGCGGGGCGTAGTTGCGCGTGGCCATCGACTGGGCCGGCAGGTGCGGGGCCGGCGCTGGCTGCGTGTGCTGCACCAGTTGCGCGGACTCCAGCCGGATGCCGTCCACTTCGAGCACGTCCCGTACGAGGGCCAGCGGCAGCGGCCGCGCCGCCCGGTCGGGCCGCAGCGCGGTGGCGTCCATGTCCACCTGGACGACCGCGGTCAGGAAGGTGCCGTCGCCGACCATTCCGACGGGCCGCCGGTCCCGGCCGCGATCCCGCTCGCGCTCGCTGAACGTGAGGGTGCGCAGGGCCGGATCGGCCTCGACGAGCGGGGCCAGCCCCGGCTCCGTGCCCGCCGGCACGGCGGTTGCGGCGGCCCGGCGGCGGCGGGTGCGCAGGGCGAGGGCGCCGCCGATCCACTCGGGCAGCGAGCGCCGGTGCCTGCGTACGACCGCGAGGACCACGAGGACCAGGGCCAGCACGCCGGCGGGAACCAGCAGCAGTGGTTCCACCACCCAGGCCACCAGCAGCGCGGCCGCGGCGACTTGGAGGAGTACGAGTTGTTGCAATCGGAACGGCCCGAACCGGCCCGGGCTGGACATCGGATACGGCGTCACTCCGGCGCGCGCAGTTGCGGGCGCCCCGGCCCGCGGCCTCACAGCAGTGGCCATCACTCGCGCACCTCCCCTTTCGAGGGCTCGGACCCCTGAGTCCGGGCGTCCTGCGCGACAGCCGGCCGCTTGACCCCGGAATCTCCCCAATCCGCCCCAACACCCCTTGTTTCCCCCGGCCCGGAAGGCGTGGAGCGGCTGCCTCACCCTACCCGGCCCCTGCCTACCCTCCGTCAAGAGGCATAGTAGGTGGCCGGTCGGACAATCGAGGCCCGGCGACCGTATCCACCGACCGGGCCGTGCGGGGAGAAGCAGGCGGCCATGGCATCACGACGTGACGAGCTCAACGCGTACACCTTTGCGAAGCGACGCACGGTGGCCGCGTTCCTTCAGCCTTCCGCGACGGGCACCGAAGAGGGCGCGCCGCGGCCGCTGCGTGCCGTCCTGCCCGGTGTGGTGACGGCGGCGGTCGTGCTCGCGGCCTTCGGGGCCTGGGGCATGTTCAAGCCGACTGCCCCCAAGGGCTGGGACGCCCCCGGCGCCCAGGTGATCGTCGGAAAGCAGTCGACGACCCGGTACATCGTCCTGTCGACCAAGGTCGACGGCAAGGACCAGATCCGGCTGCACCCCGTCCTGAACCTCGCCTCCGCCCGGCTCCTGCTCGACCCCGGCAAGGCCAAGGGCAAGGTCGTCCAGGTCGACGACAAGGTGCTGGACGCGGGCAAGGTGCCGCGCGGTCCCATCATCGGCATCCCGTACGCCCCGGACCGGCTGCCCGCCCCCGAGGAGGCCGCGAAGGCCAAGCGCTGGGCGGTCTGCCAGCAGCCGGGCGGCAACGGCCAGGGCGTGCAGACCGCCACCTTCGTCCTCGCCGACCGCGAGGCGAAGCTGACGGACGACGGGCGCCGGCTCTCCGACACCCAGGCGCTGTACGTCCAGAGCACCGGACCGGCCAAGGCCCGCTTCCTGGTCGACGCCGCGGGCACGAAGTACAAGTTCCCCGAGGGCACCGCGGACGCGAACACCATGACCAACGCCCTGGTCGGGGGCAGCGCCGTCCCGCAGCCGGTCACCGACGAGTGGCTGGCCACCCTCAACTCCGGCGACGACCTGTCCTTCCCGGCGCTGCCCGCCGGCAAGTCCGGGACCCCCGCCGGGGTCAAGGGCCTGGCCAGCACCGACGACAAGGTCGGCATGGTGATCAAGGCCGTGACCGGCTCCGGTGCGCAGCACTACCTGGTGGTGCCCGGCAAGGTGGTGCCCGTCTCCGACTTCGTCGCCTGGCTGCTGATCTCCTCGCCCGCGACCGACGGGCTCGAGATGCACGGCAAGGCCCACGAGGTGGACCTCCAGTCCATCAACCCGGATCCCGTCCCCTTCAAGGGCGACGCGAAGTGGCCGCAGAAGAAGACGGACCGCATCAACGAGGTCCCCGCCCCCGGCACCCCCGCCGCCGCCACCGGCCGCGACACGGTGTGCAGCGTCCTGCGCTCGGTCGACGGCCAGGGCAACCAGACGGTGAGCACCTGGGCGGGCACCGGCTTCCCCGTGGACATCACCGCCAGCGGTACGAGCGCCTACGTCACCCCGGGCACGGGCCTGCTCTACACCCAGGCGCAGGGCCGCCAGACCACCGCGGGCGGCGCGCTCTTCCTGGTCACCGACACCGGACTGCGGTACGCGGTCCAGGCCAACGGCGACAGCGACGCCGCCCAGCCCTCGCCCGGAGCGAGCGCGTCGGGCGGACCGAGCGCGTCGCCCGGCGCCTCCGCGACCCCCGGCACGAGCGGGCAGACCACCTCCGACGGCCGCCCCGCGCCCAGCCAGGCCCAGGCCCGGCTCGGCTACGGGGGCGTGGTCCCCGTGACCGTGCCCATCGCCTGGTCGGAGTTCCTCTCCAAGGGGCCCCGCCTCGACAGCAACGCCGCCCGCCAGCCGCAGGGTTCGTGATGGGCGGCGCCACGAAGCGGGCACCGGAGCCCGCGCGCAAGCCCGCACGCACCGTACCGAAGCCCGCCGTCGCGGCGCTGCTCGCGGCGGCCGCCCTCGCGCTGGCTGCCGCGCCGCCGCAGTCCTCGTACGAGGCCGCGCGCGAGGCCCCGTACCCGCTGGGCCTCGACGGTGCCGGTGAGTGCACCTTCCCCATGAAGAGGCAGATCGAGGACCGCCCCTGGGCGCTCCAGCGGCTGCTGCTCGACGAGCTCTGGGCGGACACCAAGGGCCGTACCAAGGACGGCAAGAGCGTGCGGGTCGCCGTCATCGACACCGGGGTCGACCGGGTGAACCCGCAGCTCAGCGGCGCCCTCGACATCGGCGCCGGCCGGGACTTCCTCGATCCCAAGGGTGACGGCACCATCGACACCGTCGGGCACGGCACCAAGGTCGCGGGGCTGATCGCGGGCCGCGCGCAGCCCGGTACCGGCTTCGTCGGCATCGCCCCCGAGGCCACGATCATCCCGGTCCGGCAGAACGACGGGCAGGGCGCCGGGAACGCGGGGACCCTGGCCGATGCCATCAAGCACGCCGTGGACAAGGGCGCGCAGATCATCAACATCTCGCAGGACACCGACGTACCGCTCAGCCAGGACTCCACCCTCGGCCAGGCGGTGAAGAAGGCCATCGAGTCGAACGTCGTCGTCATCGCCTCGGCGGGCAACGACGGCCTGAGCGGCCAGAAGCGCCCCACCTACCCGGCGGCCTTCCCCGGCGTCCTGGCCGTCGGCTCCTCGGACCGCAACAACGAGCGGGCCGCCTTCTCCCAGCCCGGCTCCTTCATCGGGATCGCGGCCCCCGGCGTGGACATGGTCTCCACCGTCCCCGGCTTCGGCCAGTGCGTGGACAACGGCACCAGTTTCTCCGCGCCCTACGTCGCCGGGGTGGCGGCCCTGGTGCGCGCCAAGCACCCGCAGTGGTCCGCGCAGGAGGTGGTCTGGCAGCTCCAGAACACCGCCGAGCGTTCCGTCAACGGCCATGACGACTACGTCGGCTGGGGCGTGGTCGACCCGGTCCGCGCGCTGAGCCAGGACCACGAGACGCCCAAGGCGCCCGTACCGGACGCGGGTCCGCCGCCCGCGGTGGCCCCGGAACCGGTGGCGATGCCCACGAGCGAGACGGCCCGCGAGCGCGACGAGCGCATCGGCACTTACGCTCTGGGGATCGGCGGCGTACTGATCACGGTGATCGCCGGTGCGGCGATCGTCGTCCGGGATGCCCGGAACAGAAGGCGCCGTTTGCAGTGAACGGTCACGGTTCTGCTACCGATCCCTAAGAGCGGTGTTGGGTAAGGCCGGTGAACTGACTAAAGTGATCGCAGGCTTCACGAATGTGATCGGGGATGTGGCGTGAAGCGGAGGGGGAACTCCGGGGGCGCGTGGCTGAAAACCGCGCCTCCGAGCTGCCGCTCCGCCGCGCGATCCACCGGTTCCGTCTGGTGAATTGAGAATTGAGGAGCTTCGGATGACCAATAATTTCGGACTCGCTGATGACCCGGTCAAGCAAGCGATGAACAAGATTTCGGAGACGGCCGAGAGCGTCACCCGGCAGTCCCGAGAGCTCGCCGACATCCTCGCCACCGTCAGCGCCGGCTGGACCGGTGTGGGTGCGTCGGGGTTCACCTCCGCGCAGTCGGTCGTCAACGAGGACCACGACGAGATCCGCCGGCTGCTCGGCGTCCTGCACCACGCCGTCTCGCAGACCAAGAACCTGAGCAACGCGCAGGACGACGACGTGGTTTCGGCGTTCCAGGCGGTCAAGGCCGCCAGCGGTGGTGGCAACACCTCCGCCCTCAACGGAATCTGACCCGTTTCCTCTGGCCACCTGCCCCGCACCGTGCGAAGGAGAAGAACATGACAGCGAACGACGGGCACACCAAGGTCCGGTATGAGAGCGTCCAGCTGATGGCGGACCGCATCCGCATCGTCTCGGACAACATCAAGAAGGACCTCGACGACATGAGTGCCGCCCTGACCGTCGTCACCGACACCTGGGACGGCGAGGCGCACGCCCAGTACATCGAGCTGCAGCGCAAGTACAACGGCAAGGCCGACCACATGCGCGGCCAGCTGCGCCAGGTCGCCGACCTCATCGAGCGCGGCAAGAACGACTACCGCGCCACCGACGTGAAGGCCTCGCGCCTGTTCACCGAGGCCTACTGAGCCCGGCGGTACGCCACGCGGTCCGTGGTACGAGGAAGGGGCGCGCCCGCATCGGGCGCGCCCCTTCCTCGTGTCCGGGTCCCGGGTCCCGGGTCCCGGGTCCCGGGCCGGGAGTCCTACGGGGCCTGACGCGGGTCCCGGTCCAGGTCGAACTCCCCGTCCCTGGCGCCGAGTACGAACGCCTCCCACTCGGCCTTGGTGTAGCGCAGCACGGTGTCCCGGTCCAGCGAGGACCGCATCGCCACCGCCCCCTCGGGCAGCCGGGCGATCTCGACGCGCTCCTCGTCCGGATGGGTCCCGGGCGGGCCCTCCCACTCGACACCGCTGATGTCGAGCGCGTAGAGCTCGTCCTTCTCCTGCTGAGTGCCCATGTGCGGCCTCTCCTTCGGTGGTGCGGTCGTTGCCGATTATCGGTGCAGGCCCACCGCCCGCGCGAGGCTTTGCGGAACCCGACCCGGAACCCGGCGCTGGACTAGTGCCCCTGCATCCGCCCCAGCTGGATCAGCGAGGTCCCGCGCTTGCGCGAGACGAACGAGGCCCGGCCCGGCGGCATCGGACGCGGCCGGGCATTGCCGACCAGGTCGCCCTCGGAGGGATCGCCGGACAGCACCACGCCCTGCGCGCCCAGCTCCTTGATCCGCTGCATGAACGGCTCGTACAGCGCCCGCGAGGCACCCGCCGAGCTGCGCGCGATGATGAAGCGGACGCCCGTGTCCCGTGCGAACGGCAGGAACTCCACCAGCTGCGCCAGCGGGTTGCCCTGGCTCGTGGCCACCAGGTCGAAGTCGTCGATGACGATGAACACGTCCGGACCCGTCCACCAGCTCCGGTCGCGCAGCTGCTGCGGGGTGACGTCCTGCGGGGGCTGGCGCCGGGCGAACACCCCGCCCAGCGCCTCCATGTGCATCTGCAGGGAGCTCGCCATCGGCGCGTACTCCAGCATGTGCGACTCCGGCAGCGCCCCGAGCAGGCTGCGCCGGTAGTCGCCGACCACGAGCCGGGCCCGGTCCGGGCTGTAGCGCTCGGAGATCCGCTGGGCGATGAGCCGCAGCAGGTTCGTCTTGCCCGACTCGCTCTCGCCGAACACCAGCAGGAACGGATCGGTCTCGAAGTCGACGAACACCGGCTCCAGTTCGGTCTCGTCGATGCCGATCGCGATCCCGCGCTCCGGGTACTCCCCGCCCTTGGGGAGCTGGTCGGCGTGGAGCAGCCGCGGCAGCAGCCGTACGCCGGGGGCCGCCTGGCCCGCCCAGTTCTGCTTGACGGCCGCCACGAAGGCGGCCGTGGCCTCCGAGAGGTCCTCCGCCGAGTGCGAGCCGTCGATCCGCGGCAGCGCGCTCAGGAAGTGCAGCTTCTCCGCGACCTGGCCGCGGCCCGGCATGCCCGTCGGGACGTTCGCCGCGACCTTGCGGTCGAACTCCGAGTCCATGACGTCACCGAGGCGCAGCTCCAGCCTGCTGAGCATCTGGTCCTTCAGCGCGGCCCGGACCTCCATGTAGCGCGAGACGGTGATCACGACGTGGATGCCGTATCCCAGGCCCCGGGCCGCGATGTCCGTGACGATCTGGTCCAGGGCCTCGTACTCGTTACGGAAGCCGCCCCAGCCGTCGATGACCAGGAAGACGTCGCCCCAGGGCTCGCCGGGCAGCTCGCCGGCCGCCCGCCGACGCCGGTAGGTGCCGATCGAGTCGATGTTGTTCGCGCGGAAGAACTCCTCGCGCCGCCGCAGCACGCCGCTGACCTCCGCGACCGTGCGCCGCACCCGCTCCGGGTCCAGCCGGGAGGCGATCCCGCCCACGTGCGGCAGGTCCGAGAGGGAGGACAGGCCGCCACCGCCGAAGTCCAGCCCGTAGAACTGCACCTCGCGCGGGGTGTGCGTCAGCGCGAACGAGGTGATCAGCGTCCGCATCAGCGTGGACTTGCCCGACTGCGGGCCGCCCACCACCATCATGTGGCCCGCCGCACCCGAGAAGTCCCGGTACAGCACCTCGCGCCGCTGCTCGAAGGGCTTGTCGATGAGCCCGAGCGGTACCACGAGCCCGCCCGGCCTCGTGTACCCCTCCGCGTGCAGCCCGCGCTCCGCCGAAGGCGCCAGCGCCGGCAGCAACTGGTCCAGCGGCGGAGCCTGGTCGAGCGGCGGCAGCCACACCTGGTGCGCCGGCACCCCCTGCCCCTCCAGCCGTCCCACGATCACGTCCAGCACCGTGTCCGCCAGTGCGTCGTCCTGCCCGCCCCGCGCGGCTTCCTCCGCCCGCGCCGTCAGGTACGCCGGGTCCGGGGCCGCGTACACGACCGGCACCGGAGCCGCCGTGAACAGCACCGGCCGCCGCTCCACCGGGAACATCCCGACCGACAGGTCGGGCCCGCCCACCCGGTAGGTGCCCGAGACGTACGCGGCCTTGAAGCGCGTCATCTCGTCCGTACCGAACTTCAGGTAGCCCGAACCGGGCACCGACGGCAGGTGGTAGGCGTCCGGCACGCCGATCGCGGTCCGCGACTCCGCCGCCGAGAAGGTCCGCAGACCGATCCGGTACGACAAGTACGTGTCCAGGCCGCGCAGCTTGCCCTCCTCCAGACGCTGCGAGGCCAGCAGCAGGTGCACGCCCAGCGACCGGCCGATGCGGCCGATCTGGATGAACATGTCGATGAAGTCGGGCTTGGCCGTCAGCAGTTCGGAGAACTCGTCGATCACCAGCACCAGCGAGGCCAGCGGCTCCAGCGGGGCGCCGGCCGCACGGGCCTTCTCGTAGTCGTGGATGTTGGCGTAGTTGCCCGCCGAGCGCAGCAGCTCCTGGCGGCGCTGCAGCTCGCCGCGGATCGAGTCGCCCATGCGGTCCACGAGCGTCAGGTCGTCCGCCAGGTTGGTGATGACCGCCGCGACGTGCGGCATCTGCCCCATCCCGGTGAAGGTCGCACCGCCCTTGAAGTCGGCCAGTACGAAGTTCAGCGTCTCCGAGGTGTGCGTGACCGCCAGCCCCAGCACCAGCGTGCGCAGCAGCTCCGACTTGCCCGAACCGGTCGCGCCCACGCACAGCCCGTGCGGGCCCATGCCCTCCTGCGCGGCCTCCTTCAGGTCCAGCATCACCGGGGAGCCGTCCTCGCCCACCCCGATCGGCACCCGCAACCGCTCACCGGCCGAACGCGGCCGCCAGGTCCGGGCCACGTCCACGGCGGCCGCGTCGCCCAGGTTCAGCAGGTCCGTGAAGTCCAGATTGGCCAGCAGCGGTTCGTCGTCGTCCCCGCCGCCCGTGCGCAGCGGCGCCAGCTGCCGGGCCAGCGCCTCGGCCGCCGGCAGCGACAGGGTGTCGGGCACGCCCTCGTAGGCCACGCCCGCGCCCGACTCCAGCCGCAGCCGTCCCGGCCGCACCACGACCGACAGGCCGCCGCGCGCCTCGTCCAGATCGCCCGCCACCACCTCGACCACGGTCACGCCCTGCAGCCCCTCGGCCGCCGCGAACACCGAGTCCGGCGGCACCAGACCGCCCCGGGAACCGGAATCCAGCACCAGGATCACGTGCGGCTGGTCCATCACCGGGTTCGCTTCCCGGCTGAACCGGGGCCGCCCCTCCAGCCGGGAGCCCAGCAGCCCCTCCAGCTCGACCAGGTCGTCGCCGAACAGCCGCTTCGTACCGGCCCCGTCGATCTGACCCGGCAGCTGGGTGTGCGGCAGCCACTTCACCCAGTCCCACTCCGGCACCGCGCCCGGCGCGGCCACCACCGCCACCACCAGGTCCTCGGGGGAGTGCAGCGTCGCCAACTGCGCCACCAGCGCCCGCGCGGTACCCCGCGCCGACTCCGGTTCCCCGGACACCGTCACGTGGTAGAACGCCCGCAGCGACACCGCCACCGGCAGCCCGTCCAGCGAGGAGTGCACCTTCAGGAAGCGCTGCATCGCGCCCGCCGTCAGCGGCTCCAGCTCGTCCACCGGAGCCGTGTCCGGAGCCACCAGCGCAGTCGCCAGCCGCTGCGCGCCCAGCCCCAGCCGCACCTGCCCGAAGTCCGCGTCGCCGACCCGCCGCTCCCACAGGCGCGAACCCTCGGCCACCACCGACCACAACTGCTCGGGCGACGGGTGCAGGTACAGCTGCGCGTCGCGCTGCGCCCGCGCGGTCCTGCGGACCTGACGACGGGTTTGAGCCAGGTATTTGAGGTAGTCCCGACGCGTATCGGCCATTTGCCCCTGCGTACCGCGTCGGTGGCGCATCAGCTGGGCGACGAGCATGCCCACCGTCGACACCATCATCAGCACGCCCATGATGCGCATCATGGGAGCCGCACCCGGCATGAAGAAGAAGACGGCGGACGAGCCCATCCCGAGCATCGGGAGGAGCTGCATCAGCACGCCCTCCTGCTGCCCGCGCGGAAGCTCCGGCGGTGGCTCCAGCCGCAGTTCGTCCGAAGGGACTTCGGGCGGCAGGGACCGGGGCGGACGTTTGACGACGATCTGGCTCACCGGAGCATCAATCCCTTGAAAACAGACGGGACGTCGCAACCGGCGCCCTCAAGTCCCGGGCGCGAAGGGGGTCTCCTCCGCAGAGAGGTGATCCTACTTGCCGACAGTCATCCGCACTCCCGGTAGGGTGGCGCGCGCAGCATGCGCATCCGCGAATCGACTGCACGCCTGCTGACACGCACACAGCAGGCGCACGCACGCAGCACACAGCACGCACACGGCAACGGCACGCACACAGCGACCGCACGCACACAGCAACCGGGGGACACCAGGTGAACACCGCCGAGGCGACCGGCTTCCGCAGGGTCACCGTCGTGGCCCCCGACAGCCGCATCGACGTAGCCCTCCCCGAGGACATCGCCGTCGCCGACATCTATCCCGAGCTGCTGCGCCTCACCGGCCAGACCCAGCCCGTCGGCGCACCCACCGGCTTCCACCTGGTCCTGCGGTCCGGCACCGTCCTCGACGGCGCCCGCACCCTCGCGGCCCAGCAGGTCCTCGACGGCGAAGTGCTCAGCCTGCGCCCCTTCGCCGAGTCCCTGCCGCCCGCCGTCTTCGACGACGTCTCCGACGCCGTCGCCTCCGCGGTCGTCCGCGACCGCCACCGCTGGAGCGACGACATGCTGCGCGGCGCGGGCCTGGCCGGCGCCGCCCTGCTCTTCGTGCTCCTCGGCTTCGTCCTCTGGTACGCCGACCCGGTCCTGCACGACATGCACGGGCTGCCCGGGATCATCGGCGGCTCCGTCGGAGTGCTCCTGACCGCCGCCGCCGGAGTCCGGGCCCGGGTCTACCGCGACCGCGGCTCCGCCGTCGCCCTCGGCCTCGCTGCCGTGCCCCACCTGCTGCTCGCCGGAGTCGGCATCGTCGCCCCCGCCGCGGGCCACGGCCCCGGCCGGCTCCAGTTCCTCCTCGGCTGCGTGTGCGTGCTCGTCGCCTCCGTCGCCCTCGTCGCGCTCACCCCCGACGGCGACGCTCCCTTCGTCGCGGCCACCTTCCTCGCCGCCACCGGGACCCTGGCCACCTTCGCCGCCATCACCGCCGACGCCGCAGCGACCTCCGCCGCGGCCGTCTGCGCGCCCGTCGCCGTCGGCCTCGTCGCCTTCCTCCCCGGCCTCTCCGCCCGCTTCGCCCGGCTCCCGATCGGCTACGCGGCCCCGCAGAGCGCCGTGGCCGAGTACGAGACCCCGGACCGCTACGAGACCGAGCCCCACGGCGAGCGCACCGGCACCGACCAGCACGACTCCGGGGCCCCGCTCGACGCCGAGGCCATCGCCGCCCAGGCCCGCCGCGGCCACGAGATGCTCCTGGGCCTCGTCGGCGGCTGCGCCGCGGTCGCCGTCGGCTCCGCCGCCGTCCTCGGCTTCTCCGACAACACCTGGGCCCGGCTCCTGGCCCTGACCACCGGGCTCGCGATGCTGCTGCGCGCCCGCCTCTTCCGCTACACCTCCCAGGTCGCCTGCACCCTGGTGGCCGGCTTCGCCGCCCTCGGCCTGCTGATCCTGGGCCTGGCGATGCACCCGCCGCTGGACCTCCTCGTGGAGCTCGACCGCTACGGGGACCACAGCGGCCTCGATCTCCGTACGATCTGGCTCTCCGCGGCCGTGACCGCCGGCGCGGCCCTCCTCGCCGGAATTGCGCTGGTCATTCCCCGCAAGGGTCTGTCACCCTTCTGGGGGCGGCTGCTCGACCTCACCGAGGCGGCGGTCCTGCTCAGCCTGGTCCCGCTGACCCTGGCCGCACTCGACGTCTACGCCCGGGTCCGGTCTCTCACCAGCTGAGACGGGGCAGAGCGGCAGCCTGGTACGCTGTGTGACGGCCGTTTGTGTACGCGCCCCCGGATTCTTCTGGAGGCTGCGCTCAGCGGACCCCGCCTCCCGAGTTACGGAAGATCCCCAGAGAATTCGACCTGGGGCACTCGGTGGCAACGAAGACCTATTACGAGGAGTACGCGTGCCGCTCGACGCCGCAGTAAAGAAGCAGCTCATCGCAGAGTTTGGTGCCAAGGAGGGCGACACCGGCTCCCCCGAGGTCCAGGTCGCCATGCTGTCCCGCCGCATCTCGGACCTGACCGAGCACCTGAAGGCCCACAAGCACGACCACCACTCCCGTCGTGGTCTGCTGATCCTGGTCGGCCAGCGTCGCCGCCTGCTGCAGTACCTGGCCAAGAAGGACATCCAGCGCTTCCGCGTCCTGGTCGAGCGCCTCGGCATCCGCCGCGGTGCGGCCGGCGCCAAGTAAAAACGCTGTGGAGGGAGCGGCACCCGCGCTGAGGGGGCCGCTCCCTTTGCTGTACGTGCGCGCGGCAGCCGGACGCTTTGTAGTCTGGATCGCGTGACGTCTTAAAGGCGTGCACAACTGAAGAGGAGGAGCGCCCTCCCTACGCCGCCGGTCCTCGGTAGTGGCACCCGGAACGCCCGCAACGGGCTCGAACCCCGGATGCTTCGATCGAAGACCGGCCCGCACGCAAGGAGCGCTTCTCCGCAACCGTCCACCACCACACGGGTGGCGGACGGAGACGACGAAAATGGAGAAAACGCTAGTGGAGAACGAGACCCACTACGCCGAGGCCGTCATTGACAACGGTTCCTTCGGCACCCGCACCATCCGCTTCGAGACGGGCCGTCTGGCCCGCCAGGCCGCCGGCTCCGCCGTTGCCTACCTGGACGACGACACGATGGTGCTTTCCGCCACCACCGCGTCGAAGAAGCCCAAGGACCAGCTCGACTTCTTCCCCCTCACGGTGGACGTCGAGGAGCGCCAGTACGCGGCCGGCAAGATCCCCGGATCCTTCTTCCGCCGCGAGGGCCGCCCCTCCGAGGACGCGATCCTCACCTGTCGCCTGATCGACCGCCCGCTGCGCCCGTCCTTCAAGAAGGGCCTGCGCAACGAGATCCAGGTCGTCGCCACGATCATGGCGCTCAACCCGGACCACCTGTACGACGTCATCGCGATCAACGCCGCGTCCGCGTCCACCCAGCTGGCCGGCCTGCCCTTCTCCGGCCCGATCGGCGGCGTCCGCGTCGCGCTGATCCGCGGCCAGTGGGTTGCCTTCCCGACGCACACCGAGCTCGAGGACGCCGTCTTCGACATGGTCGTCGCGGGCCGCGTGCTCGAGGACGGCGACGTCGCGATCATGATGGTCGAGGCCGAGGCCACCGAGAAGACCATCGCTCTGGTCAAGGGCGGCGCCGAGGCGCCGACCGAGGAGGTCGTGGCCGCCGGTCTCGACGCCTCGAAGCCCTTCATCAAGGCTCTGTGCAAGGCCCAGGCCGACCTGGCCGCCAAGGCCGCCAAGCCCGAGGGCGAGTTCCCGGTCTTCCTGGACTACCAGGACGACGTGTACGCGGCCCTCTCGGCCGCGGTCAAGGGCGAGCTCTCCCAGGCGCTGACCATCGCGGGCAAGCAGGACCGCGAGGCCGAGCTGGACCGCGTCAAGGAGATCGCCGCCGAGAAGCTCCTCCCGGCCTTCGAAGGCCGCGAGAAGGAGATCTCCGCCGCGTACCGCGGTCTCACCAAGGCCCTGGTCCGCGAGCGCGTGATCAAGGACAAGGTCCGCATCGACGGCCGCGGGCTCACGGACATCCGTACCCTCGCCGCCGAGGTCGAGGCCATCCCGCGCGTGCACGGCTCGGCGCTGTTCGAG
Organism: Streptomyces sp. NBC_00503; assembly: GCF_036346895.1. Classification (NCBI taxonomy): domain Bacteria; kingdom Bacillati; phylum Actinomycetota; class Actinomycetes; order Kitasatosporales; family Streptomycetaceae; genus Streptomyces; species Streptomyces sp. NBC_00503. Next base: position 5,854,457 of record NZ_CP107855.1, read on the forward strand.
CGTGGCGAGACCCAGATCCTGGGCGTCACCACCCTGAACATGCTCCGTATGGAGCAGCAGCTGGACACCCTCTCCCCGGTGACCCGCAAGCGCTACATGCACAACTACAACTTCCCGCCGTACTCGGTCGGCGAGACCGGCCGCGTCGGTTCGCCGAAGCGCCGCGAGATCGGCCACGGCGCGCTCGCCGAGCGCGCGATCGTCCCGGTCCTGCCGACGCGCGAGGAGTTCCCCTACGCGATCCGTCAGGTCTCCGAGGCCCTCGGTTCCAACGGCTCGACCTCCATGGGCTCGGTCTGCGCCTCGACCATGTCGCTGCTGAACGCCGGTGTGCCCCTCAAGGCCCCCGTCGCCGGTATCGCCATGGGCCTGATCTCCCAGGAGATCGACGGCAAGACCCACTACGTCGCCCTCACCGACATCCTCGGTGCGGAGGACGCCTTCGGCGACATGGACTTCAAGGTCGCCGGCACCAAGGAGTTCGTCACCGCGCTCCAGCTGGACACCAAGCTCGACGGCATCCCGGCCTCCGTTCTGGCCGCCGCCCTCAAGCAGGCCCGCGACGCCCGCCTCCACATCCTCGACGTGATGATGGAAGCGATCGACACGCCGGACGAGATGTCCCCCTTCGCCCCCCGGATCATCACCGTCAAGATCCCGGTGGACAAGATCGGTGAGGTCATCGGCCCCAAGGGCAAGATGATCAACCAGATCCAGGAGGACACCGGCGCCGAGATCACGATCGAGGACGACGGCACCATCTACATCGGTGCCTCCGACGGCCCGGCCGCCGAGGCCGCCCGCGCCACGATCAACCAGATCGCCAACCCGACCATGCCGGAGGTCGGCGAGCGCTACCTGGGTACGGTCGTCAAGACCACCACCTTCGGTGCCTTCGTCTCCCTCATGCCCGGCAAGGACGGCCTGCTGCACATCTCGCAGATCCGCAAGCTCGCCGGTGGCAAGCGCGTGGAGAACGTCGAGGACGTGCTCGCGGTCGGCACCAAGGTGCAGGTCGAGATCGCCGAGATCGACTCCCGCGGCAAGCTCTCCCTGGTCCCCGTGATCGACGGCGAAGCCGCCGGCGACGACGCCGACAAGGACGACTCCGACAAGTGATGTCGCGTAGTTCCCGTGTGACGGCCCGCCCCTCTTCGGAGGGGCGGGCCGTCGCCCGTACCCAAACCGTGCTCAAGGGCACCAACGGCATCGGCACCGTCCGGCGCACCGTCCTCCCCGGCGGACTGCGCGTGGTCACGGAGACCCTGCCGTCCGTCCGGTCCGCCACCTTCGGCATCTGGGCCCACGTCGGCTCCCGGGACGAGACGCCCACGCTGAACGGCGCCACGCACTACCTGGAGCACCTCCTCTTCAAGGGCACCGAGAAGCGCAGCGCCCTCGACATCTCCTCCGCGATCGACGCGGTCGGCGGCGAGATGAACGCCTTCACGGCGAAGGAGTACACCTGCTATTACGCGCGGGTGCTCGACACCGACCTGCCGCTGGCCATCGACGTCGTGTGCGACATGCTCACCGGCTCGCTGATCCTCGAATCCGATGTCGACGCCGAGCGCGGCGTCATCCTCGAAGAGATCGCGATGACCGAGGACGACCCGGGCGACATGGTCCACGACCTGTTCGCCCGGACGATGTACGGGGACACCCCGCTCGGGCGCCCCGTCCTCGGCAGCGTCGACACGATCAACGCGCTCACGGCCGACCGGATCCGCCGCTTCTACAAGAAGCACTACGACCCCACCCACCTGGTCGTGGCCGCCGCGGGCAACGTCGACCACAACAAGGTCGTACGGCAGGTCCGCGCGGCCTTCGAGAAGGCCGGATCCCTGACCCGGACCGACGCGGAGCCGATCGGCCCGCGCACCGGCACCAAGCGGATCCGCACCTCCGGCCGCGTCGAGCTGGTCAACCGCAAGACCGAGCAGGCCCACGTGGTCCTCGGCATGCCGGGCCTGGCCCGCACCGACGAGCGCCGCTGGGCGCTGGGCGTGCTGAACACCGCGCTCGGCGGAGGCATGTCCTCCCGCCTCTTCCAGGAGGTCCGCGAGAAGCGCGGCCTGGCCTACAGCGTGTACTCGTACACCTCGGGCTTTGCCGACACCGGCCTCTTCGGCGTCTACGCGGGCTGCCGCCCCAGCCAGGTCCACGACGTACTGCGGATCTGCCGGGACGAGCTCGACAAGGTCGCCGCCGACGGGCTCACCGACGAGGAGATCCGGCGGGCCGTGGGCCAGCTGTCCGGCTCCACCGTCCTCGGCCTGGAGGACACCGGCGCGATCATGAACCGCATCGGCAAGAGCGAGCTGTGCTGGGGCGACCAGATGTCGGTCGACGACATGCTGGCCCGGATCGCGGCGGTCACCCCGGACGACGTGCGGTCGGTCGCCCGGGACGTACTGGCCCAGCGTCCTTCGCTCGCGGTGATCGGCCCGCTGAAGGAGAAGCAGGCGGCCCGTCTCGACGAGGCCGTCGCCTAGTTCCACCGGCAGAGTTCCATCAGGACGCGAGTCCGCATTTCATCGAGGGACGAAGTAGACATGAGCAAGCTGCGCGTGGCAGTCCTCGGCGCCCAGGGGCGCATCGGTTCCGAAGCGGTCAAGGCCGTCGAGGCCGCCGAAGACATGGAGCTGGTGGCCGCCCTCGGCCGCGGCGACAAGCTGGAGACGCTGGCCGAGGCCGGCGCCCAGGTCGCCGTCGAGCTGACCACCCCCGCCTCGGTGATGGGGAACCTCGACTTCCTCATCCGCCACGGCATCCACGGAGTGGTCGGCACCACCGGCTGGACCGAGGACCGCCTCGCCCAGCTGAACACCTGGCTCGCCGGTTCGCCGCAGACCGGTGTGCTCATCGCACCGAACTTCTCGATCGGCGCCGTCCTCACGATGAAGTTCGCCGCCCAGGCCGCCCGGTACTTCGAGTCCGTCGAGGTCGTCGAGCTGCACCACCCGAACAAGGTCGACGCGCCCTCCGGCACGGCCACCCGTACGGCGCAGCTCATCGCGGCCGCCCGCGCCGAGGCCGGCCTCGGCGCGCAGCCCGACGCCACCGCCACCGCCCTCGACGGCGCGCGCGGCGCGGACGTCGACGGGGTCCCGGTGCACGCGATCCGGCTGCGGGGCCTGCTGGCCCACCAGGAGGTCCTCCTGGGCGGCGAGGGCGAGACCCTGACCATCCGTCACGACTCCCTGCACCACAGCAGCTTCATGCCGGGCATCCTGCTCGGTGCGCGCCGCGTGACGCAGACCCCGGGCCTCACGTTCGGCCTGGAAAACTTCCTCGAACTCGGCTGACGAGCAGACAGCGGAACCATGCGCGCGAAGATCGCCTACTTCATCACGGCAGCCGTCCTGGTCGTGTACTTCGTCCTGGCCGGCAGCCGGGGCCTGATGCTGATCCGGCACGGCACCTGGCTCACCGTCACCTTCGGGCTGGCGGTGCTGATCCTGCCGGTCATCGGCGTCTGGTTCCTCTGGCAGAACACCCGCTTCGTCACCCGGGCCAACCGGCTCGCGACCGAGCTGGAGGCCGAGGGCGGGCTCCCCGTCGACGAGCTCGAACGGGACGCGTACGGCCGTATCAAGCGGGATTCGGCCGACGAGGTCTTCGCCCGCCGCAGGGCCGAGACGGAGGACGCGCCGGGGGACTGGCGCACCTGGTTCCGCCTCGCCGTGGCCTACCGCGACGCCCGCGACACCCCGCGGGCCCGCCAGGCCATGCAGCGGGCCATCTCCCTGCATGACGGACGCCCGCGCTCGTAGGGCCGCTCAGCCCTCGAAAAGTGCCCGTACAGGAAGGAATCCTGTACGGGCACTGTCGCGCGGGCCGGCGCCGCTCAGGCGGGTACGGCCGTCCGGTACTCCTCGGCCCAGGCCTCGACCGAGCCGGCGGCCCGGTCGAACGCCTCGGTGCGCGAGAGGAAATCGGCGCTGTGATCGGTCAGCAGCACCGGCAGCGGCGCGCCACTGCGCGGGGCGGCCGTCAGGGCCTGGCCCTGTACGGTCCTCGGCAGTCCGAGCCAGCGCACGGGCTGCTGCACCGTGCGGACTTCGCCGACCTGGCTCCACGGCACCGAGCGGGTCACGAAGAACCCGACCCGGCGCAGCCCCTTGCTGCTGACCCAGACCCCCGTGCGCAGCAGCCGCAGGGCGGAGCCGACCACGGCGAGCGAGGCGATCGCGCCGCCCAGGGTGCCGCCCAGGGTGCCCGCTGCGGCGATGATCACCGTGGCGAGCAGCATGAAGGACCCCAGCAGGAGCAGCAGCGCGGCCACGGCCACCCGCCAGGGCCCCGGGCGGTAGGGGCGGTGCCAGCGGTCGGGGTCTTCGTAGGGGAGCGTCTCCCCGTTGTCGTGCGCGTCGAATGCGCCGTCGGCCGTCAGGAAGGGCAGGGGCACGGCAGGACCTCACTCACATGCACGTTCGGTTGGGCTGTGCCCGTGAGGCTACCGCCCCTCGGCCGCCTCCGACTGCTGCGACTTCGCCGGTGCGGTCGGCTGGAGTGCGGGCAGACCGAAGAGCAGCGAACCGACGAGCCCTGCCACCACGGTCAGTCCGACCAGACTACGAGCGGCGAGCTGGGTCCTGCTCAGACTCTCGCGCGGCGGCGGAGTGACGTTGCTGCGGAAACGGTCGGCCTCGGCGACGAAGGCAAACGGGACGGGTTCGCGCCGGCGAAACACGGGAGCGGTCTCCTCACGATCGGGGCCGTGGTGGCCCTGGGGCGGTGCGGGCGGGACGGGTTGCGCGTTCTACTGGGTAGACGCGTTCTACTGGGTAGGACGTGCAAGAGCCCCGATCGGTGCCGGATTTCGGGACATTAACCAAATTTTATGGCACCGCGTCAGATCCGGCACCGGCAGGTCCGGGCCGCCCCGCTCTGCGCGGAACGCCCGGCGGACCGCCGTAGAGTGGTCGCCGCCCCCAGTAAGACCCGTTCGGAAGGACCCCCGGTGAGCGAGACCGCCGCTTCAGATCTGAAACCCAGCTTCCGCAGTGATGTGACGGTGGAGCTGGTGAAGCACTCCGCCGCCGACTCCGACGTGCTGTGGGCGGCGCGCGTCTCCACGGCGGGCGAGCAGTCGCTGGAGGAGCTGCAGAAGGACCCGGAGCGCTCCAAGGGCCTCATCAACTACCTGATGCGGGACCGCCACGGCAGCCCCTTCGAGCACAACTCGATGACCTTCTTCATCAGCGCCCCGATCTTCGTGTTCCGCGAGTTCATGCGGCACCGCGTGGGCTGGTCCTACAACGAGGAATCGGGCCGCTACAGGGAGCTGGAGCCGGTCTTCTACGTTCCGGACGCCGAGCGCAAGCTGGTCCAGGAGGGCCGCCCCGGCAAGTACGTCTTCGTCGAAGGCACCCGGGCCCAGCAGGAGCTGACGGGCCGGGTCATGGAGGACTCCTACGTCCAGGCCTACGAGGCCTACCAGGAGATGCTGGCGGCGGGCGTGGCCCGCGAGGTCGCCCGTGCGGTCCTGCCGGTCGGCCTGTTCTCCTCGATGTACGCCACCTGCAACGCGCGCTCGCTCATGCACTTCCTCGGCCTGCGCACCCAGCACGAGCTGGCGGCGGTCCCGTCCTTCCCGCAGCGGGAGATCGAGATGGTCGGCGAGAAGATGGAGCAGCACTGGGCGGGCCTGATGCCGCTCACGTACGCGGCCTTCAACGGCAACGGCCGCGTCGCCCCGTAAGGCCGGATCGGACTCGGTCCGCACAGATGTGCGGGTCAAGTCCGAAGTGTCCGTATTGCGGCGTTTGGTAAAGTTCATCTAGGCTGATCAAACGGACCCGGCACTGCTTGAACCCCCGAGCAGGCAGTGCCGGGCTCCAACACCGTCATCACGTCCCCCGAGGGGACACCGCGAGCGTGGCAGCGAGTAGCGTGTTACCCATGGCTCCGATCTCGACTCCGCAGACCCCCTTCGGGCGGGTCCTCACCGCCATGATCACGCCGTTTACGGCGGATGGCGCACTTGACCTCGACGGCGCGCAGCGTCTCGCCGTCCACTTGGTGGACGCAGGCAACGACGGCCTGATCATCAACGGCACCACCGGTGAGTCTCCGACCACCACCGACGCGGAGAAAAACGACCTCGTACGAGCCGTACTCGAAGCGGTCGGTGACCGGGCCCACGTGGTCGCCGGCATCGGCACGAACGACACCCGCCACACGCTCGAGCTCGCCCGCCAGGCCGAGCGCACCGGCGCACACGGCCTGCTCGCGGTCACCCCGTACTACAGCAAGCCGCCGCAGGAGGGCCTCTTCCGGCACTTCACCGCGATCGCCGATGCCACCGAGCTGCCCGTCATGCTCTACGACATCCCCGGCCGCAGCGGTGTTCCGATCAACACCGAGACTCTGGTCCGGCTGGCCGAGCATCCCCGTATCGTGGCCAACAAGGACGCCAAGGGCGACCTCGGCCGTGCAAGCTGGGCCATCGCGCAGAGCGGCCTGGCCTGGTATTCGGGTGACGACATGCTGAACCTGCCGCTCCTGTCGATCGGCGCGGCCGGATTCGTCTCCGTGGTCAGCCACGTGGTCACCCCCGAGCTGCGCGCCATGCTGGAGGCCTACCTGGGCGGTGACGTCCAGAAGGCGACCGAGATCCACCAGAAGCTGCTCCCGATCTTCACCGGCATGTTCCGTACCCAGGGTGTGATGACCACCAAGGGCGCGCTGAACCTGCAGGGCCTGCCCGCGGGCCCGCTGCGGCTCCCGCTGATCGAGCTGACCGCCGAAGAGACGGCGCAGCTCAAGATCGATCTTGCCGCCGGCGGGGTACAGCTCTGACATCAGACTTCACAACTGAACAAGCGGCACCACACAAGACCACAGCAAGTGCACGAATGACACGCTCGCCACGTGCCCCGAGGGGACGTGGCGGGCGTGGTGAAGGAGAACCTTTTGAGCCATCCGCATCCTGAACTCGGTCCGCCGCCGAAGCTCCCGAAGGGCGGCCTCCGGGTCACCCCCCTGGGTGGCCTCGGTGAGATCGGCCGCAACATGACCGTCTTCGAGTTCGACGGCCGCCTGCTGATCGTCGACTGCGGCGTCCTCTTCCCCGAAGAGGAGCAGCCGGGCATCGACCTGATCCTGCCGGACTTCTCGTCCATCCGGGATCGCCTCGACGACATCGAGGGCATCGTCCTCACGCACGGCCACGAGGACCACATCGGCGCCGTCCCCTACCTCCTCCGGGAGAAGCCGGACATCCCGCTGATCGGCTCCAAGCTGACGCTGGCCCTCATCGAGGCGAAGCTCCAGGAGCACCGCATCCGCCCCTACACCCTCGAGGTGAAGGAAGGCGAGCGCGAGAACCTGGGCCCCTTCGACTGCGAGTTCATCGCCGTCAACCACTCCATCCCGGACGCGCTGGCCGTGGCCATCCGCACCGGTGCGGGCATGGTCGTCTGCACCGGCGACTTCAAGATGGACCAGCTGCCGCTGGACAACCGCCTCACCGACCTCCACGCGTTCGCCCGTCTGAGCGAAGAGGGCATCGACCTCCTCCTCTCGGACTCCACGAACGCCGAGGTCCCGGGCTTCGTACCGCCCGAGCGCGAGATCTCGGGCGTGCTGCGCACGGTTTTCGCGAACGCCAACAACCGGATCATCGTGGCGAGCTTCGCCAGCCACGTGCACCGGATCCAGCAGATCCTCGATGCCGCCCACGAGTACGGCCGCAGGGTCGCCTTCGTCGGCCGCTCGATGGTCCGCAACATGGGCATCGCCCGTGACCTGGGCTACCTGAAGGTTCCGGCCGGTCTCGTCGTGGACGTCAAGACCCTCGACGACCTGCCGCCCCACGAGGTCGTCCTGGTCTGCACGGGTTCCCAGGGCGAGCCGATGGCAGCCCTGTCCCGCATGGCGAACCGCGACCACCAGATCCGGATCGTCCCCGGCGACACGGTCATCCTGGCCTCGTCCCTCATCCCGGGCAACGAGAACGCGGTCTACCGCGTGATCAACGGCCTGACCCGCTGGGGCGCCAACGTCGTGCACAAGGGCAACGCCAAGGTGCACGTCTCGGGCCACGCCTCCGCCGGCGAGCTGCTGTACTTCTACAACATCTGCAAGCCGCGGAACCTGATGCCGGTCCACGGCGAATGGCGCCACCTGCGCGCCAACGCCGAGCTCGGTGCCCTGACGGGCGTACCGAAGGACCGCATCGTCATCGCCGAGGACGGCGTCGTCGTCGACCTCATCGACGGCAAGGCGCGGATCTCCGGCAAGGTCCAGGCCGGCTACGTCTACGTGGACGGCCTCTCGGTCGGCGACGTCACCGAAGCCTCGCTCAAGGACCGCAGGATCCTCGGTGACGAGGGCATCATCTCGGTCTACGTCGTGGTGGACAGCACCACGGGCAAGGTCGTCAGCGGCCCGAACATCCAGGCCCGCGGCTCCGGCATCGAGGACTCGGCCTTCAACGCGGTCCTGCCGAAGATCGAGGAAGCCATCGCCCGCGCCGCGGCCGACGGCGTCGCCGAGCCGCACCAGATCCAGCAGCTCATCCGCCGCACGATGGGCAAGTGGGTCTCGGACGGCTACCGCCGCCGCCCGATGATCCTCCCGGTCGTCGTCGAGGTCTGACCCTCGCCGTAGCGACCTCACCGGAGCGGGGCAACCGGATTTGCATCCGGGGGCCCCGCTCCAGTACGTTTACGTCTCCACCCCGCACGACACCCCGGCACACACGTGTGCCCGGCCATGTCACGCGGGCGGGTGGGAATCCGGACCTGGGAAACCTGATAAAGTCTGGCTCGCCCGAAAGGGAATGGCTCTCCAATGGCCATCCAATTCAATTCCAAGCCCGACAGGGTGCGGAAATGATCTGGTAGAGTTGGAATCGCAGGAAAGGGAAACGCGAAAGCGAAGAACTGGAAAGCGAAACCCGCTGACTGGGAATCGGACACGAAAGAGTCTGATAGAGTCGGAGACACAAGAACGAAGGAAGCGCCCGGAGGAAAGCCCGAGAGGGTGAGTACAAAGGAAGCGTCCGTTCCTTGAGAACTCAACAGCGTGCCAAAAATCAACGCCAAAAAGTTGATACCCCGTCCACCTCGGTGGATGAGGTTCCTTTGAAAAAAGACCTGTGAGGTCGCGGTTCTGCCGTGGTGCTTGCAGGCAATTACACAGCGAGGACGCAGTGGACGGTCGGTCTTATTCCGACATGACTGTCCCGCTCTAAGTGCGTGTGCACCCGATTACGGGTAAACATTCATGGAGAGTTTGATCCTGGCTCAGGACGAACGCTGGCGGCGTGCTTAACACATGCAAGTCGAACGATGAAGCCCTTCGGGGTGGATTAGTGGCGAACGGGTGAGTAACACGTGGGCAATCTGCCCTTCACTCTGGGACAAGCCCTGGAAACGGGGTCTAATACCGGATAACACTCCTGCCTGCATGGGTGGGAGTTAAAAGCTCCGGCGGTGAAGGATGAGCCCGCGGCCTATCAGCTTGTTGGTGGGGTAATGGCCCACCAAGGCGACGACGGGTAGCCGGCCTGAGAGGGCGACCGGCCACACTGGGACTGAGACACGGCCCAGACTCCTACGGGAGGCAGCAGTGGGGAATATTGCACAATGGGCGAAAGCCTGATGCAGCGACGCCGCGTGAGGGATGACGGCCTTCGGGTTGTAAACCTCTTTCAGCAGGGAAGAAGCGAAAGTGACGGTACCTGCAGAAGAAGCGCCGGCTAACTACGTGCCAGCAGCCGCGGTAATACGTAGGGCGCAAGCGTTGTCCGGAATTATTGGGCGTAAAGAGCTCGTAGGCGGCTTGTCACGTCGGATGTGAAAGCCCGAGGCTTAACCTCGGGTCTGCATTCGATACGGGCTAGCTAGAGTGTGGTAGGGGAGATCGGAATTCCTGGTGTAGCGGTGAAATGCGCAGATATCAGGAGGAACACCGGTGGCGAAGGCGGATCTCTGGGCCATTACTGACGCTGAGGAGCGAAAGCGTGGGGAGCGAACAGGATTAGATACCCTGGTAGTCCACGCCGTAAACGTTGGGAACTAGGTGTTGGCGACATTCCACGTCGTCGGTGCCGCAGCTAACGCATTAAGTTCCCCGCCTGGGGAGTACGGCCGCAAGGCTAAAACTCAAAGGAATTGACGGGGGCCCGCACAAGCAGCGGAGCATGTGGCTTAATTCGACGCAACGCGAAGAACCTTACCAAGGCTTGACATATACCGGAAAGCATTAGAGATAGTGCCCCCCTTGTGGTCGGTATACAGGTGGTGCATGGCTGTCGTCAGCTCGTGTCGTGAGATGTTGGGTTAAGTCCCGCAACGAGCGCAACCCTTGTCCTGTGTTGCCAGCATGCCCTTCGGGGTGATGGGGACTCACAGGAGACCGCCGGGGTCAACTCGGAGGAAGGTGGGGACGACGTCAAGTCATCATGCCCCTTATGTCTTGGGCTGCACACGTGCTACAATGGCCGGTACAATGAGCTGCGATACCGTGAGGTGGAGCGAATCTCAAAAAGCCGGTCTCAGTTCGGATTGGGGTCTGCAACTCGACCCCATGAAGTCGGAGTTGCTAGTAATCGCAGATCAGCATTGCTGCGGTGAATACGTTCCCGGGCCTTGTACACACCGCCCGTCACGTCACGAAAGTCGGTAACACCCGAAGCCGGTGGCCCAACCCGTAAGGGAGGGAGCTGTCGAAGGTGGGACTGGCGATTGGGACGAAGTCGTAACAAGGTAGCCGTACCGGAAGGTGCGGCTGGATCACCTCCTTTCTAAGGAGCACAGTACCGATTGCAGACAAACGTTCTGCACGGTCAGCTCAGGGTGGAACGTTGATTAGTTGGCACGGTTTCCAAAACCTTCTGTGAGTACTGCTTCGGCGTGGAAAACGGTTTGAGTGGCGGGGATCGTGCTTGGCACGTTGTTGGGTATCTGAGGGTACGGCCGTATGGTCATGCCTTCTGCGATGCCGGCCCCAGTGAACTCGCCAGCTTGTCTGGTGGGGTGATGGGTGGCTGGTCGTTGCTTGAGAACTACACAGTGGACGCGAGCATCTGTAGGCCAAGTTTTTAAGGGCGCACGGTGGATGCCTTGGCACCAGGAACCGATGAAGGACGTGAGAGGCCGCGATAGGCCCCGGGGAGCTGCCAACTGAGCTTTGATCCGGGGGTGTCCGAATGGGGAAACCCGGCAGTCGTCATGGGCTGTCACCCACTGCTGAACACATAGGCAGTGTGGAGGGAACGCGGGGAAGTGAAACATCTCAGTACCCGCAGGAAGAGAAAACAACCGTGATTCCGGGAGTAGTGGCGAGCGAAACCGGAACAGGCCAAACCGTATGCGTGTGATACCCGGCAGGGGTTGCGCATGCGGGGTTGTGGGAATTCTTTTGATCGGTCTGCCGGCCGGTCGGCGAGTCAGAAACCGTTGATGTAGTCGAAGGACATGCGAAAGGTCCGGCGTAGAGGGTAAGACCCCCGTAGACGAAACATCAGCGGCTTGCTTAAGAATCTCCCAAGTAGCACGGGGCCCGAGAAATCCCGTGTGAATCTGGCGGGACCACCCGCTAAGCCTAAATATTCCCTGGTGACCGATAGCGGATAGTACCGTGAGGGAATGGTGAAAAGTACCGCGGGAGCGGAGTGAAATAGTACCTGAAACCGTGTGCCTACAAGCCGTGGGAGCGTCGCCGTTATTCTTCGGAATAACGGTCGTGACTGCGTGCCTTTTGAAGAATGAGCCTGCGAGTTAGCGGTGTGTAGCGAGGTTAACCCGTGTGGGGAAGCCGTAGCGAAAGCGAGTCCGAATAGGGCGATTGAGTTGCACGCTCTAGACCCGAAGCGGAGTGATCTAGCCATGGGCAGGTTGAAGCGGAGGTAAGACTTCGTGGAGGACCGAACCCACCAGGGTTGAAAACCTGGGGGATGACCTGTGGTTAGGGGTGAAAGGCCAATCAAACTCCGTGATAGCTGGTTCTCCCCGAAATGCATTTAGGTGCAGCGTCACGTGTTTCTTGCCGGAGGTAGAGCACTGGATAGGCGATGGGCCCTACCGGGTTACTGACCTTAGCCAAACTCCGAATGCCGGTAAGTGAGAGCGTGGCAGTGAGACTGTGGGGGATAAGCTCCATGGTCGAGAGGGAAACAGCCCAGAGCATCGACTAAGGCCCCTAAGCGTACGCTAAGTGGGAAAGGATGTGGAGTCGCAGAGACAACCAGGAGGTTGGCTTAGAAGCAGCCACCCTTGAAAGAGTGCGTAATAGCTCACTGGTCAAGTGATTCCGCGCCGACAATGTAGCGGGGCTCAAGCGTACCGCCGAAGTCGTGTCATTGCAGCAATAGGGCCAACGCCCGCTGTGATGGGTAGGGGAGCGTCGTGTGCCGGGTGAAGCAGCAGCGGAAGCTAGTTGTGGACGGTTCACGAGTGAGAATGCAGGCATGAGTAGCGATACACACGTGAGAAACGTGTGCGCCGATTGACTAAGGGTTCCTGGGTCAAGCTGATCTGCCCAGGGTAAGTCGGGACCTAAGGCGAGGCCGACAGGCGTAGTCGATGGACAACCGGTTGATATTCCGGTACCCGCTTTGAAACGCCCAATATCGAATCAGGCGATGCTAAGTCCGTGAAGCCGTTCCGGACCCTTCGGGGAAAGGAAAGTGGTGGAGCCGACGAACCAGACTTGTAGTAGGTAAGCGATGGGGTGACGCAGGAAGGTAGTCCAGCCCGGGCGGTGGTAGTCCCGGGGTAAGGGTGTAGGCCGAGGGGTAGGCAAATCCGTCCCTCATATAAGGCTGAGACCTGATGCCGAGCCGATTGTGGTGAAGTGGATGATCCTATGCTGTCGAGAAAAGCCTCTAGCGAGTTTCATGGCGGCCCGTACCCTAAACCGACTCAGGTGGTCAGGTAGAGAATACCGAGGCGTTCGGGTGAACTATGGTTAAGGAACTCGGCAAAATGCCCCCGTAACTTCGGGAGAAGGGGGGCCAGTCCTGGTGATCGGATTTACTCCGTGAGCTGGGGGTGGCCGCAGAGACCAGCGAGAAGCGACTGTTTACTAAAAACACAGGTCCGTGCGAAGCCGTAAGGCGATGTATACGGACTGACGCCTGCCCGGTGCTGGAACGTTAAGGGGACCGGTTAGTCACATTTCGGTGTGGCGAAGCTGAGAACTTAAGCGCCAGTAAACGGCGGTGGTAACTATAACCATCCTAAGGTAGCGAAATTCCTTGTCGGGTAAGTTCCGACCTGCACGAATGGCGTAACGACTTCTCGACTGTCTCAACCATAGGCCCGGTGAAATTGCACTACGAGTAAAGATGCTCGTTTCGCGCAGCAGGACGGAAAGACCCCGGGACCTTTACTATAGTTTGATATTGGTGTTCGGTTCGGCTTGTGTAGGATAGGTGGGAGACTTTGAAGCTGTGACGCCAGTCATGGTGGAGTCGCCGTTGAAATACCACTCTGGTCGTGCTGGATGTCTAACCTCGGTCCGTGATCCGGATCAGGGACAGTGTCTGATGGGTAGTTTAACTGGGGCGGTTGCCTCCCAAAAAGTAACGGAGGCGCCCAAAGGTTCCCTCAGCCTGGTTGGCAATCAGGTGTTGAGTGTAAGTGCACAAGGGAGCTTGACTGTGAGACCGACGGGTCGAGCAGGGACGAAAGTCGGGACTAGTGATCCGGCGGTGGCTTGTGGAAGCGCCGTCGCTCAACGGATAAAAGGTACCCCGGGGATAACAGGCTGATCTTCCCCAAGAGTCCATATCGACGGGATGGTTTGGCACCTCGATGTCGGCTCGTCGCATCCTGGGGCTGGAGTCGGTCCCAAGGGTTGGGCTGTTCGCCCATTAAAGCGGTACGCGAGCTGGGTTTAGAACGTCGTGAGACAGTTCGGTCCCTATCCGCTGTGCGCGTAGGAATATTGAGAAGGGCTGTCCCTAGTACGAGAGGACCGGGACGGACGAACCTCTGGTGTGCCAGTTGTCCTGCCAAGGGCATGGCTGGTTGGCTACGTTCGGGAGGGATAACCGCTGAAAGCATCTAAGCGGGAAGCCTGCTTCAAGATGAGTATTCCCACCTCCTTGAGAGGGTAAGGCTCCCAGTAGACGACTGGGTTGATAGGCCAGATGTGGAAGCCCGGTAACGGGTGGAGCTGACTGGTACTAATAGGCCGAGGGCTTGTCCTCAGTTGCTCGCGTCCACTGTGTTAGTTCTGAAGTAACGAACTGTGTTCATATCCGGTTGGTTAACTTCATAGTGTTTCGGTGGTCATAGCGTTAGGGAAACGCCCGGTTTACATTCCGAACCCGGAAGCTAAGCCTTTCAGCGCCGATGGTACTGCAGGGGGGACCCTGTGGGAGAGTAGGACGCCGCCGAACAACCCGCCCTTTTAGCTCAGTCGGTAGAGCGTCTCCATGGTAAGGAGAAGGTCAACGGTTCGATTCCGTTAAAGGGCTCCAAGAGAGAAGGCCCCCGCCATTGGCGGGGGCCTTTTTGCGTTCCGGGGTATTCTTCTCGCTGATCTTGAGAGCTGTTCCAGGGGAGGAATGTCATGGCGGATCAGATGACGGCCGGGGCCGAGGCCGAGTTCGAACGGGCCTGGGGCGACGCGCGGTACACCCGGGCGGTTCTGCCGCCCGTGGACGTGAACCGGATCCTGGGGGAGCGGTATACCGCGCCGGAGTCGGTGGCCCTGGACCGGGTCATGCTCTGGGACATGGAAGTGCGGAAGGCCGGCAACCCCGGTGCCTTCATTCCGAATGTCGTCAAGGAGGGCACCGTCTCCGCCTGGGTTCCGGGCCGGGAGGGCGAGGAGCTGGGGGCCGCGTTCGTGAGGCAGTCGCAGCAGCGGCTGTGGCTCCAGCCCGAGGAGTACGCGCTCGTACTCGAAGAGACGTACCTGAACCACGACCGTCAGGTGGTCACCTTCCTCGGCCGGGAGAGCTTCCCCGACGCTCAGGGCGACCCCCTGTACGCGGCCGTGACCCAGCCGCTGTTCCACGTACAGCACGGTGTCGCGGGCACCAATGGCCAGCCGCTCAACACCTGGCGGATCGTCCTGCTCACCGACGAGCCCGACGACCGGCTGGTGAAGGTCTTCGACCGGATGGCGGCCAGTCCCTGGCTGCCGGAGTTCGTGGAGCTCTACGTTCAGGACGTGCTCGGGATCCCCCTGACCCGTCGGGACGACGTCTGACGGACGACGGCGAAGGGCCCCCGCCTCTTGGCGGGGGCCCTTTTGCGTGTGAGGGGGGCCGGGTCTCCTTGTCAAGCCCCGAATATTCGGGCCATGACCGGGGGCGGGGTTCGGGGCGCAATGGGATGAGAAGGAGTCCCCAGCCCTCGATCCACGGGAGGAACCTCATGAGTACCGAACGGATCCGACACCTCGCCCGCACGTTCATGACGGCCTTGGCTGCCGACGGCGCCTCCCCGTCCTTGTCCCGGTCTCCGGCGCCGTCTCCGGCCCCGTCGTCGGCCCTGGCCCCGTCCCGGTCCGACACCGGACACGACGTGGTCGTCGAGACGGGCAGTGCGCCCTGGACCCCGGAAATGGCAGGCCCGTCGTTCATGATCCTGGTGGCGGGGCCTCGGCGGTGAGTGGCGTGGCGCGGCGGCGGCTTCAGTCGCCGTCGCGCTGCTGCGGGATGCGGAAGGTGAGGATGGCCATGTCGTCCGAGGCCGGTTCGGCGGCGAAGCGCTCCACGGCGCGCAGCACCCGGGAGGCCACCGCGCCGGCCGTGAGGCCCGTACACGTGCTCAGGACCTCGGTGAGGCCGTCGTCGCCGAGCATGCGGGTGCCCTCGCGGCGTTCGGTGATTCCGTCCGTGACGCAGAGCAGGACGTCGCCCGGGTCCAGGGTCAGGGTCTGCTCGTAGAGGTCGAGGTCCTCCAGGACGCCCAGGAGGGGCTGCGGGTCGGCGGCCGGGAGGACTTCGCCGTTGGGGCGCAGGCGCAGCGGGAGCGGGTGGCCGGCGCAGACCACCTTCATGTGGGCGCTGCCGTCGGGCTGGGGGTGGAGCTCTCCGTAGAGGAGGGTGAGGAAGCGGCTGCGGTCGCCCTCGTCGAGGATCGCGGCGTTGAGGCGTTCCAGGACGGCCGGGCCGCCGAGGCCCTCGCGGGCCAGGAGGCGCAGGGCGTGGCGGGCCAGGCCGGTGACGGCGGCCGCCTCGGGGCCCGTACCGCAGACGTCGCCGATGGCGAACCCGTAGACGCCGGGGCGGATCGGGAAGACGTCGTAGAAGTCGCCGCCGACCTCGTTGCCCTCGCCTGCGGCGCGGTAGATGACCTCGACCTCGATGCCGGGGATGGCGGGGGAGCCGGGCGGCAGCAGGCTGCGCTGGAGGGAGCGGCTGATGGCGGTGCGCTCGGAGTAGAGGCGGGCGTTGTCCAGGGCGAGGGCGGCGCGGCGGGAGAGGTCCTCGGCGAGTTCGAGGATCTCCTGGCGGAAGTGCTCCTCGGAGGGCTTGCCGAGGGTCAGCATGCCGATGACGCGGTTGCGGGCGAGGAGGGGGAGGACCACCGTCTCGCCGCCGACCGCGAGGGCGGTCGAGGGCCAGGGGCGGGCGCCGGCCTCGCGGACCGGTTCGGGCGGACTCACCTGCGAGAGCAGGTCCTTGAGCCCGTCGATGCGCTCCTCGTCCTCGTGCAGGACGTAGGAGAGGTACGGGTCGGAGGCGGGGTCGGCGATCGTGTAGACGGCGCACCAGGTGGCGAGGGTGGGGACGGTCATCTGGGCCATGAGGGCCAGGGTCTGGTCCCGGTCGAGGGTGCCGGCGAGCAGGTCGGAGGCTTCGACGAGGAAGGAGAGGGAGCCGCGGCGCAGCCGTTCGAGCTCGCCGAGGCGGGCCGATTCCACGGCGAGGGCGATGCGGTCGGCGGCGAACTGGAGGCGCAGGGCGTCGTCGTTGGAGTAGCGGCCGGGGGATTCGGTGGCGACGCCGAGGGAGCCGGTGAGGCGGCCTTCGACCTTGAGGGGCACGGTGACGGCGGAGCGCATGCCGGTGGATTCCAGCAGCGGGACGGCTCCGGGGACCACGAAGAGGTCGTCGTGGACGGCGGGCATCCGGGCGCTGCCCCACCGGTTGGTGCCGGCTTCGATGGGGACGCGGGCGAATCGCTGGCGGGTGGAGGGCAGTCCGGTGGTGGCGCGGACCTCCAGCTCGGTCTCGTCGTCGGTGGCGAGGAGGAGGAAGGCCGAGTCGGCGTCGAGGAGGTCGCGGGCGCGCTCCACGGTGCGCTGGAGGAGGCCGTCGAGGTCGTCGGGGGCGGGGGAGCCGATGAAGATCTCGAAGGGGTCCGCGGGGCGGGGCTCGGAGAGGTGGCCGGCGTCGGCGGGGACGCGGACGGGACTCATGAGCAGGGCGCGCTCGTCGTCGTGGACGAGGAGGCAGACGATGGAGGGCTCGCCGTGGGCATCGCGGACCCGCAGGTGGGAGGCGTAGACGGGGATGACCCGGCCGTCGGCGCCGCGGATGCCGTAACTGCCCTCCCAGCGGGACAGGCGCAGGGCCTCGGCGATGCCGGTCCCGGTGCCGGGGGTCTGCGGCCAGGCGGCGAGCTCGGCCAGCGGGCGGCCGACGGCCTTCTCGGCGGGGTGGCCGAAGATGATCTCGGCGTCCTCGTTCCAGCCGCAGACGGTGTCGGTGGCGTCGACCTGGACGACGGCGACGCGGACCCGGCTGTCGGCGAGGGGCAGCAGCTGGTCGGGGACCACCGGGCCCGCGGAGCGGGTACCGACCGGACGGTCCGGCATGTCGAGACGGAACCACACGTGCTTGTGCGCGGCCGTGTACTCGACGCCCCAGCGGGTGGCGAGTGCGGCGCAGAGCATCAGCCCGCGGCCGTTCTCGCGGTCCGGGTCGGCGTACGGGCGCTCGCCGGGGAGGTGGAGCGGGAGCTCGCGCTCCGGGTACCGGTCGGCGACCTCGACCCGTACGCCGTCCTCGGTGCGCAGGCACAGGACTTCGGCGCGGGTGCCGGCGTGGACCACGGCGTTGGTGACGAGCTCGCTGGTGAGGACGACCGCGTCGTCGATGATGTCCGCGAAGCCCCACCCCTGGAGGGTGTCGCGGACGAACGCTCGGGCGGCGGCGACCGAGCGCCCTTGTGGATCAAAACTGGCAGCCGCCCGTGCCGTGATCACGAGTCTCCTTCGACGCGGTGGACATCGGATGCCAGGTTACTTACCTTCGCGCTCGCCATGGTGCCGTCGTCGGGGAATCCACCCGCAGGGTACGGCCGGTGTGCGATGGTGCCGGAGTGTTATGGCCGGGTTGGGCCGGGGTGAAACACTGGGCACGCTCGGAGTCGGGTAGTAAATGGACACGGCGTAAATGGGCACGGCGTAAGTGGGCACGGTGTAAACGGTCGCGGCGTGATGAGCGAAGCGTCCGGTGGAACAGTGGTCGACCCTTTCGGGAGGGACACGGTGGAGTCTGGCGCGGCGGTGCGGCGTACGGGAACGCGCCCTAAGGGCGGACGGTCCCGGCGGGGCGGCACGACGGAAGTTGATACCGCGGCACTGAACAGGCTGCTCACGGCCCTGGTGTCGATGCGGGACGGGAATTTCCGCAAGCGGCTGACGGTGTCCGGCGAAGGTGTGATGGCGGAGATCGCCGCCGTCTACAACGAGGTCGCCGACCGCAATCTCCACCTGACCGGGGAGCTGTCCCGGGTGCGACGGATGGTGGGCCGCGAGGGCAAGCTCAGCGAACGGCTGGAAACAGGTGCCTGCGAGGGTTCCTGGGCGGCCGCGATCGACGCCTCGAACCAGCTGGTGGACGACCTGGCCAGGCCGGTGTCCGAGGTGGGCCGGGTGCTGTCGGCGGTCGCCGAGGGTGACCTCGACCAGCGGATGGACCTGCGGACCCAGGCCGCCGAGGGGGCCGGGCATCCGCTGCGCGGGGAGTTCCTGAAGGTCGGCCGGACGGTCAACAACCTGGTCGACCAGCTCTCCGCGTTCACCGACGAGGTGACTCGGGTGGCGCTGGAGGTGGGCACCGAGGGCAAGCTCGGCGGCCAGGCCCAGGTGCGCGGAATGTCCGGGTCCTGGAAGGATCTGACCGACTCCGTCAACACGATGGCGTACCGGCTCACCGCCCAGGTGCGTGACATCGCCCTGGTGACGACGGCGGTGGCGAAGGGCGATCTCTCGCGCAAGGTCACGGTGCACGTGGCCGGCGAGATGCTCCAGCTGAAGAACACCGTCAACACGATGGTGGACCAGCTGTCCTCGTTCTCCTCCGAGGTCACCAGGGTGGCCCGGGAAGTGGGTACGGAGGGCGAGCTCGGCGGTCAGGCGAAGGTGCCCGGGGTCGCGGGCGTCTGGAAGGACCTGACCGACTCCGTCAACACGATGGCCGGCAACCTGACGGCCCAGGTGCGCGGGATCGCGCAGGTCACCACGGCGGTGGCCAACGGCGACCTGTCGCAGAAGGTCCGGGTCAGCGCGCGCGGCGAGGTCGCGCAGCTGGCCGAAACGATCAATCAGATGACCGAGACGCTACGGACCTTCGCGGACGAGGTCACGCGCGTGGCCAGCGAGGTCGGGGCGAAGGGCCTGCTCGGCGGGCAGGCGCAGGTGCCGGGCGCGGCCGGGACGTGGAAGGACCTCACCGACTCGGTGAACACGGTCTTCCGCAACCTCACCACGCAGGTGCGCGACATCGCCCAGGTGACGACGGCGGTGGCCAACGGCGACCTGTCGCAGAAGGTCACCGTGAACGTCGCGGGCGAGATGCTGGAGTTGAAGAACACCGTCAACACGATGGTGGACCAGCTCCAGTCCTTCGGTGCCGAAGTGACGCGCGTGGCCCGTGAGGTCGGCGTGGAGGGTGAACTGGGCGGCCAGGCGCAGGTGCCGGGCGCCGCCGGGACGTGGAAGGACCTCACCGACTCGGTGAACACCGCCTTCCGCAACCTCACCGGTCAGGTCCGCAACATCGCCCAGGTGACGACGGCGGTGGCCAACGGCGACCTGTCGCAGAAGGTCACGGTCGACGTCTCCGGCGAGATGCTCCAGCTGAAGAACACCGTGAACACGATGGTGGACCAGCTGTCCTCCTTCGCCGACCAGGTCACGCGGATGGCCCGGGACGTGGGCACCGAGGGCCGGCTCGGCGGCCAGGCGCGGGTCGAGGGGGTGTCCGGCACCTGGAAGGAGCTCACCGACTCCGTCAACTTCATGGCCGGGAACCTGACCTCCCAGGTGCGCCAGATCGCCCAGGTGACCACCGCGGTGGCCCGCGGCGACCTCTCCCAGAAGATCGACGTGGACGCCCGCGGCGAGATCCTGGAGCTGAAGAACACCATCAACACGATGGTCGACCAGCTCTCGGCCTTCGCCGAGCAGGTGACCCGGGTGGCCCGGGACGTGGGTACGGAGGGCCGGCTCGGCGGCCAGGCGCAGGTGCCGGGCGTGGCCGGGGTCTGGCGCGATCTGACGGATTCGGTGAACGGCATGGCCGGAAACCTCACCGGTCAGGTCCGCAACATCGCGCAGGTGGCGACCGCGGTGGCCCGCGGTGACCTGTCGCAGAAGATCGAGGTGGACGCCCGCGGCGAGATCCTGGAGCTGAAGAACACCCTCAACACGATGGTGGACCAGCTCTCGAACTTCGCGGAGCAGGTGACCCGGGTGGCCCGTGAGGTGGGCACCGAGGGGATCCTGGGCGGCCAGGCGGAGGTGAAGGGGGTCTCCGGCACCTGGAAGGACCTCACCCAGTCCGTCAACTTCATGGCGAACAACCTGACCTCCCAGGTGCGCAACATCGCCGAGGTCACCACGGCCGTGGCCACGGGAGACCTCTCCAAGAAGATCACCGTCGATGCCAAGGGCGAGATCCTGGAGCTCGTCACCACCGTGAACACGATGGTCGACCAGCTCTCGTCGTTCGCGGAGCAGGTGACCCGGGTGGCCCGCGAGGTGGGCTCGGAGGGCATCCTCGGCGGGCAGGCGCGGGTGCGCGGGGTGACGGGCATCTGGAAGGACCTGACCGACAACGTCAACCTGATGGCCAACAACCTGACTTCGCAGGTCCGCAACATCTCCCAGGTCTCCTCGGCGGTCGCCAACGGCGATCTGACGAAGAAGGTCACCGTCGAGGCGCGCGGCGAGGTCGCGCAGCTCGCCGACACCGTGAACACGATGGTCAAGACCCTGTCCTCGTTCGCGGACGAGGTCACCAGGGTGGCCCGCGAGGTGGGTACGGAAGGCCGCCTGGGCGGCCAGGCGCACGTGCCGGGGGTCTCCGGGACGTGGAAGGACCTCACCGATTCGGTGAACTTCATGGCCTCCAACCTCACCGGGCAGGTGCGCCAGATCGCCATGGTCACGACCGCCATTGCCAAGGGCGACATGACCAAGAAGATCGACATCGACGCGCGCGGCGAGATCCTGGAGCTCAAGACCACCATCAACACGATGGTCGACCAGCTGTCCTCCTTCGCCGACCAGGTGACCCGGGTCGCCCGCGAAGTGGGCACCGAGGGCATCCTCGGCGGCCAGGCACGGGTCCGGGACGTCGACGGCACCTGGCGGGACCTGACCGAGTCCGTGAACGAGATGGCCGGGAACCTCACCCGGCAGGTCCGCGCCATCGCGGCCGTCGCCACGGCGGTGACCCGCGGCGACCTCAACCTCAAGATCGACGTGGACGCGGCCGGGGAGATCCAGGTCCTCCAGGACAACATCAACACGATGATCGCGAACCTGCGCGACACCACCCTGGCCAACAAGGAGCAGGACTGGCTCAAGGGCAACCTCGCCCGGATCTCCGGCCTGATGCAGGGCCGCCGCGAGCTGGACGACGTGGCCTCGCTGATCATGAGCGAGCTGACCCCCGTGGTCTCCGCGCAGCACGGCGCCTTCTTCCTGGCGCTGCCGGCCGGGGGCACCACCGAGATCGGGACGGAGGGGGGCGCCGAGGGCTCGTACGAACTGCGGATGCGCGGGAGCTACGCGTACGCCGGCGGCCAGATGCCCATCTCCTTCCGGCCGGGGGAGGGGCTGATCGGGACGGTCGCCGACCAGAAGCGGACGATCCTCATCGAGAACACCCCGCCCGGCTACCTGAAGATCTCCTCGGGGCTCGGCGAGGCCCCGCCGGCGCACGTGATCGTGCTGCCGGTGCTCTTCGAGGGGAAGGTGCTCGGAGTCATCGAGCTGGCCTCCTTCCAGCCCTTCACGCAGATCCAGAAGGACTTCCTCAGCCAGATCGCCGAGATGATCGGTACGAGCGTCAACACCATCTCCGTCAACTCCAAGACGGAGGTGCTCCTCAAGCAGTCGCAGGAGATGACCGAGCAGCTGCGCGAGCGCTCCGACGAGCTGGAGAACCGGCAGAAGGCCCTGCAGGCCGCCAACGCCGAACTGGAGGAGAAGGCCGAACTGCTGGCCAGGCAGAACCGGGACATCGAGGTGAAGAACACCGAGATCGAGGAGGCCCGCCAGGTCCTGGAGGAGCGCGCCGAGCAGCTCGCGGTCTCGATGCGCTACAAGTCCGAGTTCCTGGCGAACATGTCGCACGAGCTGCGTACCCCGCTCAACTCCCTGCTGATCCTGGCCAAGCTGCTCGCCGACAACGCGGACGAGAACCTGTCGCCGAAGCAGGTGGAGTTCGCCGAGACCATCCACGGGGCCGGCTCCGACCTGCTCCAGCTGATCAACGACATCCTCGACCTGTCGAAGGTCGAGGCGGGCAAGATGGACGTTTCGCCGACCCGGATCGCGCTGGTCCAGCTCGTCGACTACGTGGAGGCCACCTTCCGGCCGCTGACCGCGGAGAAGGGGCTGGACTTCTCGGTACGGGTCTCCCCGGAGCTCCCGGCCACCCTGCACACCGACGAGCAGCGGCTGCTCCAGGTGCTGCGCAACCTGCTGTCGAACGCGGTGAAGTTCACCGACACCGGGGCGGTGGAGCTGGTGATCAGGCCCGCCGGAGCCGATGTTCCGATCGCCATCCGGGAGCAGCTGCTGGAGGCCGGTTCGCTGCGCGAGGCGGACGCCGACCTGATCGCCTTCTCGGTGACCGACACCGGGATCGGGATCGCCGCGAGCAAGATGCTGGTGATCTTCGAGGCGTTCAAACAGGCGGACGGAACCACCAGCCGCAAGTACGGCGGCACCGGCCTCGGGCTGTCCATCAGCCGGGAGATCGCCCGGCTGCTGGGCGGGGAGATCCACGCGGCGAGCGAGCCGGGCCGTGGTTCGACCTTCACGCTGTACCTGCCGCTGAACCCGAGCGAGCTGCCCCCGCAGGGGTACGCGCCGCCCGCGCCCGGCGGCGCGCGCGCCGAGCTGTACCGCAGGCCGGCCGCCGAGGCGGCGCGGCCCGCGCTGCCGGCGGCCCCGGCCGAGCAAGGCCCCGTAGCGCCCGCGCAGCCGTTGGCGGCGCCGCGGGCCGGGGAACCGGCCGGGCAGGGGTCCTCGGCGCTGTTCCGGCGGCGGCGCAAGGCCCTGAGCGAGCCGCTGCTGAGGGCGGAGGTGCCGGGGCAGGGCGATGCGGAGGCCTGGGCCGTCGACGAGCCGCTGCCGGTGGCGCCGCGGACGTACGACTTCCACGGCGAGCGGGTGCTGATCGTGGACGACGACGTGCGCAACGTGTTCGCGCTGACCAGCGTGCTGGAACAGCACGGGCTGGCGGTGCTGTACGCGGAGAACGGCCGGGAGGGCATCGAGGTCCTGGAGCAGCACGACGACGTGTCGCTCGTGCTGATGGACATCATGATGCCGGAGATGGACGGGTACGCGACGACCTCGGCGATCCGGCGGATGCCGCAGTTCGAGGGGCTGCCGATCATCGCGCTGACGGCCAAGGCGATGAAGGGGGACCGGGAGAAGGCGATCGAGTCCGGTGCCTCGGACTATGTGACCAAGCCGGTCGAACCCGACTACCTACTGACGGTCATGGAAGGGCATATGCGGGGCAAGTGAGACGTGAGCGGGCGGGCGGGGAGGGACTCGCGAGGGAACCTTCTGCCCTCCCGCCACGTTTCCGCTTCGTGCGCAGTGACATCTTGGTGACAGGGTGTGGCGATCTCGGGACTGGGGCTACGATGACCGGCACAAGGACGGACGGCGCAAGGATGCCGTCCTCTGGGGCGGGGCCCGGCGCACAGGCCGGTGCCAGGAGCCGGGGAGGCCCCATGCCGGGGCGAGGAGGACAGGGCATGGTGCAGAAGGCCAAGATCCTCCTGGTCGACGACCGGCCGGAGAATCTGCTGGCGCTGGAGGCCATCCTCTCCGCGCTCGATCAGACACTGGTCCGGGCGTCGTCGGGGGAGGAAGCGCTCAAGGCGCTGCTGACGGACGACTTCGCGGTCATCCTGCTGGACGTGCAGATGCCGGGCATGGACGGTTTCGAGACGGCCGCGCACATCAAGCGGCGGGAGCGGACCCGGGACATCCCGATCATCTTCCTGACCGCGATCAACCACGGTCCCCACCACACCTTCCGCGGGTACGCGGCGGGCGCGGTGGACTACATCTCGAAGCCCTTCGACCCGTGGGTGCTGCGGGCCAAGGTCTCGGTGTTCGTGGAGCTCTACACGAAGAACTGCCAACTGCGCGAGCAGGCGGCGCTGCTGAGGCTCCAGCTGGAGGGCGGCAGCTCCAACGGCGCGGTGGACGGCTCCAAGGAGACGGCCGGGCTGCTGGCCGAGCTCTCCGCGCGGCTCGCCGCGGTGGAGGAGCAGGCGGAGGCGCTGACCAAGCAGCTCGGCGAAGAAGCCGCCGATCCCTCGGTGGTGGCCACGGCGGCCCACTTGGAGCGCAAGCTCACCGGACTGCGGCGGGCGCTCGACGCGCTGGAGCCGGGGACCGGGAGCGGGGCGCCCGTGCTGCCCGCGCAGGGCTGAGGGGCCGCGGGACCCGTGGCCCGCTCAGGGCCGAGGGCCACAGGTTTCCGTAGGGGGCCGCCCGGCCATCCGCTTGGCGGGCCGTCAGGTCTGGCGGTACGTCAAAGCGGGGCCACAGGCGGCGACACGAACGGGTGAAGCGGTGGGCACGCGTGTCCACCGGCACGCGCACCGGTAACCTCGGGCCCATGGCCTCAAGTACGTCCGGTAAGGGTTCCCAGAGCACGGCGGGCACCGCGAAGGGCCGCACGGGCCGTACGACGGCGCCGGCGAAGAAGGCAGCCCCCGCTCGCAAACCGCCCGCCAAGAAGGCCGCGGCCGCCACCAGGCGGGCCCCGGTCAAGAAGGTCGCGCCCAAACCCGCGCCGTCCCCCACCGGGGGAGTGCTGCGGCTGGTGCGCGCCGTCTGGCTGGGCCTCGCGCACGCCGTCGGCGCGGTCTTCCGCGGCATCGGCCAGGGTGCGAAGAACCTCGACCCCGCCCACCGCAAGGACGGCCTCGCACTGCTGCTCCTCGGGCTCGCGCTGATCGTCGCCGCCGGGACCTGGTCGAACCTGAGCGGGCCCGTCGGGGACCTGGTCACCATGCTGGTCACCGGCGCCTTCGGGCGGCTCGACCTGCTCGTGCCGATCCTGCTCGGCGTCATGGCGGTACGTTTCATCCGCCACCCCGAACAGGCCGACGCCAACGGCCGCATCGGGATCGGGCTCTCCGCGCTGGTCATCGGAGTGCTGGGGCTCGTGCACATCGCCTGCGGAGCCCCCGGGCGCGACGAGGGCACCACCGCCATGCAGAACGCGGGCGGGCTGATCGGCTGGGGCGCCTCGAAGCCGCTGATCTTCACGATGGGCGCGCCGCTGGCCGTGCCGATGCTGGTGCTGCTCACCGTCTTCGGCCTGCTGGTGGTCACCGCCACCCCGGTCAACGCGATCCCGCGGCGGCTGCGCAGTGCGGGGATCCGGCTCGGGGTGATCGCGCCGAACGAATACGACGAGGGGTACGGGGAGACCGCCGCTGAGGGTGCCTCCGCCGACCGGCACGACGCCGAGCAGTGGCGGGCCCGTACGGGTGCGGCCGCCGGATCCGCAGACCCCGGCGACCCCGCCGACACCGCCGAAGAGGAGGCGCTCGCCCGGCGGCGGCGCCCCCGGCGGACCACCGGCCGGCCGGGCATGGACCGGGAGATGGACGCCGTCGACGTGGCGGCCGCGGCCGCGGCCGCGCTGGACGGGGCGGTCTACGGAGGAATGCCGCCCTCCCCGCTGGTCGCCGATCTCACCCAGGGCATCTCGGTGGAGCGCGAGGGCGCGGAGATCACCGCTCCGGTGCCCTCGGCCCGCGAGGAGAAGGCCCCGGCGGCCGCCTCCGCCGCCCCGGCCGCGGCCCCCGTCGCGCCCACCGCACCGCCGCACGACACCACCGCCGCGGCCTCCGGGACGCTGTCCGTTCCCGACCTGACCAAGGCCCCGCCCGAGACCCAGGCGCTGCCGCCCCGCGCCGAGCAGCTCCAGCTGCGCGGGGACATCACGTACGCCCTGCCCTCCTTGGACCTGCTGGAGCGCGGGGGGCCGGGGAAGACCCGTAGCGCCGCGAACGACGCGGTGGTCGCCTCGCTGACCAACGTGTTCACCGAGTTCAAGGTCGACGCGCAGGTCACCGGTTTCACCCGGGGCCCGACGGTCACCCGCTATGAGGTCACGCTCGGCGCGGCCGTGAAGGTCGAGCGGATCACGGCGCTCGCGAAGAACATCGCCTACGCCGTGGCCTCGCCCGACGTCCGGATCATCAGCCCGATCCCCGGCAAGTCGGCGGTCGGCATCGAGATCCCGAACACCGACCGCGAGATGGTCAACCTGGGCGACGTGCTGCGGCTGGCCGACGCGGCCGAGGACGACCACCCGATGCTGGTGGCGCTCGGCAAGGACGTCGAGGGCGGCTACGTCATGGCCAACCTCGCGAAGATGCCGCACGTGCTGGTCGCCGGCGCCACCGGCTCCGGCAAGTCCTCCTGCATCAACTGCCTCATCACCTCGGTGATGGTGCGGGCCACCCCGGATGACGTCCGGATGGTGCTCGTGGACCCCAAGCGGGTGGAGCTGACGGCGTACGAGGGCATCCCGCACCTGATCACCCCGATCATCACCAACCCGAAGCGGGCCGCCGAGGCGCTCCAGTGGGTCGTGCGCGAGATGGACCTGCGCTACGACGACCTGGCGGCCTTCGGGTACCGGCACATCGACGACTTCAACAAGGCGATCCGCGACGGAAAGATCAAACTGCCGCCGGGCAGCGAGCGGGAGCTCAGCCCGTACCCGTACCTGCTGGTGATCGTCGACGAGCTCGCCGACCTGATGATGGTCGCCCCTCGGGACGTCGAGGACTCGATCGTCCGCATCACCCAGCTGGCCCGTGCGGCCGGCATCCACCTGGTGCTCGCCACGCAGCGGCCCTCGGTGGACGTGGTCACCGGCCTGATCAAGGCCAACGTGCCCTCGAGGCTCGCGTTCGCCACCTCCTCGCTCGCGGACAGCCGGGTCATCCTCGACCAGCCGGGCGCGGAGAAGCTCATCGGCAAGGGCGACGGGCTGTTCCTGCCGATGGGCGCGAACAAGCCGGTCCGGCTGCAGGGCGCCTTCGTCACCGAGGACGAGATCGCCGGGATCGTGCAGCACTGCAAGGACCAGATGGCGCCGGTCTTCCGCAACGACGTCACGGTCGGGCAGAAGCAGACCAAGGAGATCGACGAGGAGATCGGCGACGACCTGGACCTGCTGTGCCAGGCGGCCGAGCTGGTCGTCTCCACGCAGTTCGGCTCCACCTCGATGCTCCAGCGCAAGCTGCGGGTCGGTTTCGCGAAGGCCGGGCGGCTGATGGACCTGATGGAGTCGCGCGGGATCGTGGGACCGAGCGAGGGCTCCAAGGCGCGCGACGTCCTGCTCAAGGCCGACGAACTGGACGGCATGCTCGCCGTGATCCGCGGCGAGACCCCGGTCTAGGCCGTCCGTGTTCCGGGGGTGGCCGTTTCCTCCGGAGCCGCGTCCAGTTGAGGGAGGTGGCGGCGCATTTCGGGCCGCCACACCGGGCGGAGGCCCCGTAGCCATTCGTATGGCGTACGGAGTCACCCCTCCGGTTGCCCCACCCTTTCGTCACCCCCCTAGACTGGACATCCAGCAGGTGGCTACACGCTCGAAAGGCGCCCTCGTGTCCATCGGCAACTCCAACTCCCCCGAAGAAGAGCGGCCTTCGACCGACGACCGGTCCGAGGACCGCATCGTCGAGCGTTCCGTCGAAGAGCCGTCCATCGGGACGGCCCTCAAGAAGGCCCGGATCGCCGCCGGGCTGACTGTCGACGAGGTCAGTTCCACCACCCGCGTGCGCATTCCGATCGTGCACGCGATCGAATCCGATGATTTCTCCCGCTGCGGCGGAGACGTCTACGCCCGCGGCCACATCCGTACGCTCGCCCGCGCCGTGCGCCTCGATCCGGCACCCCTGATCGACAGCTACGACGCGGCCCATGGCGGCCGGCCGGCACCCACCCCTGCCGCGCCGATGTTCGAAGCCGAGCGGATCCGCCCCGAACGGCAGCGGCCCAACTGGACCGCCGCCATGGTCGCCGCCATCGTCGCCGTCATCGGCTTCGTCGGCTTCACCGCCTTCGGCGGCGGCGACGAGAAGTCCAAGCAGCCGGTGGCGGAAGGTTCCGCCGCCCCCAAGGCCGCACCCACGCAGGCCGGCGCCAAGCCGTCGCCCCCGACCCCGCAGGCGCCTCAGGCCCCCAAGCCCGAGCCCTCGGAAAGCGCCATCGCCGCCGCGCCCAAGGACCTCGTCACGGTCGTCCTGACGGCCAACGACGGGGAAAGCTGGATCTCGGCCAAGGACCACAGTGGCCGGCTCCTCTTCGACGGCACCCTCGCGCAGGGCGAATCGAAGACGTTCACCGACAAGGACTCCATCGACCTGGTGCTCGGCGACGCCGGGGTCGTGAAGCTGTTCGTGAACGGCAAGGAGATCAAGGACAAGTTCCAGCCGGGCCAGGTGGAACGTCTCACATACACCAAGGACGACCCCCGTCAGGGCCAGGCCCAGGCAGGCTGACCAGCGAGGAATAAAACCTTCCGGATCCCCGGGGTGCTGCGCCGCACTCCGGGGATCTTGTCGTACCGGGATGGGAGGCGGGGGCCGCCGCCGGGACGAAGTAGTCTTGAGTCCATGCCCGAACGCCGTACCGTCGCCCTTGTCACTCTTGGCTGCGCCCGTAACGAGGTGGACTCGGAGGAGCTCGCAGGCCGCTTGGCGGCGGATGGCTGGGAGCTCGTCGAGGACGCCGCCGATGCGGACGTAGCCGTCGTCAACACCTGCGGCTTCGTCGAAGCCGCCAAAAAGGACTCCGTAGACGCCCTGCTCGAAGCCAACGATCTCAAGGATCACGGCAGGACGCAGGCCGTCGTAGCCGTCGGCTGCATGGCGGAGCGCTACGGCAAGGAACTCGCCGAAGCGCTTCCCGAAGCCGACGGGGTCCTTGGTTTCGACGACTACGCCGATATCTCCGACCGCCTCCAGACCATCCTCAACGGTGGCATCCACGCCTCCCACACCCCGCGCGACCGGCGCAAGCTGCTGCCGATCAGCCCGGCGGCCCGCCAGGACGCCGAGGTGGCCCTGCCCGGCCACGCGCAGTCGGCGCCCGCCGAAGAACCGGCCGAAGCCCCCGCCGACCTCCCGGACGGGCTCGCACCCGCCTCCGGGCCGCGTGCGCCGCTGCGCCGCCGCCTGGACAAGAGCCCGGTGGCCTCGGTCAAGCTGGCCTCCGGCTGCGACCGCCGCTGCTCCTTCTGCGCCATCCCGTCCTTCCGCGGCTCCTTCATCTCCCGCCGCCCCAGCGACGTGCTGGGCGAGACGCGCTGGCTCGCCGAGCAGGGCGTCAAGGAGATCATGCTGGTCTCCGAGAACAACACCTCGTACGGCAAGGACCTCGGCGACATCCGCCTGCTGGAGACCCTGCTGCCCGAGCTGGCCGAGGTGGACGGCATCGAGCGCGTCCGCGTCAGCTACCTCCAGCCCGCCGAGATGCGGCCCGGCCTGATCGACGTACTCACCTCGACCCCCAAGGTCGTCCCGTACTTCGACCTGTCCTTCCAGCACTCGGCCCCCGACGTGCTGCGCGCCATGCGCCGCTTCGGTGACACCGACCGCTTCCTGGAGCTGCTGGACACCATCCGCTCCAAGGCCCCGCAGGCCGGAGTCCGGTCCAACTTCATCGTCGGCTTCCCCGGCGAGAAGGAATCGGACTTCGCCGAGCTGGAGCGTTTCCTCACCAACGCGCGGCTCGACGCCATCGGCGTCTTCGGCTACTCCGACGAGGACGGCACCGAGGCCGTCACCTACGACAACAAGCTGGACGCCGACACCATCGCCGAGCGCCTCGCCCACATGCAGCGCCTCGCCGAGGAGCTCACCTCGCAGCGCGCGGAGGAGCGGATCGGAGAGACCCTGGAGGTGCTCGTCGAGACGGTCGTCCCGATCGACGAGGCGGAGGACGGCGAGGGCGCCTACGGGCGCGCCGCCCACCAGGCCCCCGAGACCGACGGCCAGGTCGTCTTCACGGACGGCGCGGGCCTGGTCCCCGGGCGTATCGTCACGGCGAAGGTGGTCGGCACCCTGGGCGTGGACCTGGTGGCCGAGCCCCTGGGCATGGACCTTGAGGAGGCGGCCGGATGAGCGGAGCCCCGGCATCTGCGGCGGGCGGGACCGGCCGCCGGCCCGCGCCCGGCGCGAAGCTGGGCGCCGCGGCGGTCAATCAGGCCAGCCTGTGGAACATCGCCAACATCCTGACGATGATCCGGCTGGTCCTGGTGCCGGGATTCGTGATGCTGCTGCTCGCCGACGGGGGATACGACCCCGTCTGGCGGGCGCTGGCCTGGGCGGCGTTCGCCGTCGCCATGATCACCGACATCTTCGACGGGCATCTGGCCCGCACGTACAACCTGGTCACCGACTTCGGGAAGATCGCCGACCCCATCGCCGACAAGGCGATCATGGGGTCGGCTTTGGTGTGTCTGTCGTGGCTCGGTGATCTGCCCTGGTGGGTGACCGGGGTGATCCTCGGCCGGGAACTCGGGATCACGCTCCTGCGTTTCTGGGTCATCAGGTACGGGGTGATTCCCGCGAGCCGGGGCGGCAAGCTCAAGACCCTGGCCCAGGGCACGGCCGTGGGCATGTACGTGCTCGCGCTGACCGGGCCGCTGGCCACCCTGCGGTTCTGGGTGATGGCGGTCGCCGTCGTCCTGACGGTCGTCACCGGTTTGGATTACATCCGCCAGGCGATCGTGCTGCGGAGGCAGGGACTGGCCGAGGAGCGGGCCGCGCGGTGAACGACGCGGGGGCCGGTGCGGGGACCAGTGCGGGGATCGGGCTTGCGGCGGATGCCGGAAGCGGCCCTGTGGGCGTCCTGGCGGGTGACACCGGGAACCCTGCGGTAATCGGGACGAGGGAATCTTCAGTGGCCTCAGTGACGGGTGATGCGATCCGGAGGGCCGCTGAGGCTGCCGGGACCACCGGGGCGGTTGCGGCCGATGTGCTGAACCTGCTCGCGGAGAGTAACGGAACGGTCGCGGTGGCGGAGTCCCTGACCGGCGGCATGGTGGCCGCCGAGCTCACCGCGGTCCCCGGCGCTTCTCGGTCATTTAGAGGCTCGGTCACGGCGTACGCGACCGAGCTGAAGCATCAGGTGCTGGGCGTGGACGCGGAGCTGCTGGCGGCCGAAGGCGCGGTAAACGCGCAGGTCGCAGAGGAGATGGCGGCCGGAGTGCGACGCGTCCTGGGCGCCTCGTGGGGCATCGCGACCACCGGAGTGGCCGGTCCGGAGCCACAGGACGGACAGCCGGTCGGCACCGTTTTCGTGGCCGTGGCAGGTCCCCGCGGCAGGAAAACGGCCCAGCTGCGGTTGAAAGGCTCCCGGGAGGAAATCCGTAGGGAGAGTGCACGCACAGTGCTCAAGCTTCTCGCGAGCGAACTCCGCGAGAATCTGCGGGGGCAGGATACGGAACAGGACGGGGGGATTTGATGTTTGCAGCCCTGAGTGAACACGACATCGCTCCCCGCACGGCCGCGGCGCGAGGCGGTACGGTGGGGCGTGAAGGTTACGGCTACACGGTCAGAGGAGGGAGCCACCGATGATTCTGCTCCGTCGCCTGCTGGGTGACGTGCTGCGTCGGCAGCGCCAGCGCCAGGGCCGTACTCTGCGCGAAGTCTCCTCGTCCGCCCGAGTTTCGCTCGGCTATCTCTCCGAGGTGGAGCGGGGGCAGAAGGAGGCATCTTCCGAGCTGCTCTCCGCGATCTGCGACGCGCTTGACGTACGGATGTCAGAGCTGATGCGGGAAGTCAGCGACGAGCTGTCGCTCGCCGAGCTGGCACAGTCGGCCGCGGCAAGCGGGCCGGTGTCCGCACCGGTTCGCCCGATGCTCAATTCGGTATCCGTGGCCTCGGTCACGGGCCCGGAACGGGTGACCATCAAGGCACCCGTGGAAGCGGTGAATGTCGTAGCCGCGTGATGTGCGAGCCGTTCGCGGCGCGCGTATGAGTGTGGTCGGAGCCCCGGCCGGTGCTGATGCACCGGCCGGGGCTCCCGGCCGTTCTGGGTGCGGGGTCGCAGGGGGTGCGGGAGGATTGGGCGTGTCCGGGACCCCGGCCCCTGGGAGATGACCGTGCGGAGGTTGCTGCGGACGCGGATACCCGCGGGCTTGGCCCTCGCGCTGGTCGTGGGCGTTCTGTGGTGGTGGGCCGTGCTGCGGCTGGCACTGGCGCCGGACGAGGCCGGGCCCCTGGAGGGCGCGGTCGCCGTCGGGGGGTGGGGACTGGGACTGCTGCCGGTGCACTGCGTGCCGGGGCCCGGGCGGGGACGGGGGCGTCGCGGGTCCGGTGGGCTGGACGCGGACGGGGCCGCTGGGCGGGCAGGGGTCGTTACCAGGGCATCGACACCCCACCGTTCGGACGAAGGATCTGGCCCGTCATGAAGGACGAGGCGTCCGAGGCGAGGTAGAGCACCGCCTGGGCGATGTCCTCGGGCTCGCCGACCCGGCGCAGCGGGGACATCCGCGTCATCATCGCCTCGGTCTGCTCCTGGACCTCGGGGCTGTGCCGACCGGTCATCGGGGTGCGGATCCAGCCCGGGGCCACGGCATTCACCCGGATGCCGTGCGGGCCGGCCTCGGTGGCCAGGGTCTTGGTCAGCTGGACGACGGCGGCCTTGGCGGCGCTGTAGCAGAGCAGGCCGGGCTGGGCGGCGTCCACGGCGCCGGAGGCCATCGTGACGATCGAGCCGGGACGGCCCGCCGCGATCATGGAGCGGGCGGCCTCCTGGCAGGTGCGCAGGACGCCCTTGAAGTTGATGTCCAGGACCCGGTCGAGGTCCTCGTCGGTCGTGTCCAGGACGCTGCTGCTGTGCATGATCCCGGCGATCGCGGCGGTGATGTCGAGCGGGCCGGCCTGGGCGATGGCGGCCTTTATCGCGGCGCGGTCGGTGACGTCGAGAGGGTGGACGGTGGCCCGGCCGCCCGCCTTGGTGATCAGCTCGGCGGTCTCCTGGAGGCCTTGCGCGTCACGGTCCGCGCAGTGCACGGCCGCTCCCGCCTCGGCGAGGAGCACGGCGGTGGCGCGGCCGATACCGCTGGCGGCGCCGGTGATCAGGGCGGTGCGGCCGGTGAGGTCGTACGCAGTGGGTGTGGGCATGCGGGGACGGTACGACCGGATCTGACGGAGCGTCAACTACGGCGTCGGGCCGGATTGGCAACGGGGACACCAGTAGGTGGGGCGGCCGTCCTGCGGAGCCTCGCGCACCGGGGTGCCGCAGCGCAGGCAGGGCCGGTGGGCGCGACCGTAGACGAAGAGGTCCTGGCCGGGGCGGCGGCTGCCGGTGGTGTTGCGACGGCGGTCCATGGTCGCGTCCTTGTCCGTGCCCTTGTTCGTGCCTTGGTCCGCGCCCTTGTTCGCGTCGAGGAGCCGGTGCGCGGCGGCGGTGAGACGGGGGAGCGTGGCCCGCGGGACGTCACCGACGGGGGTCCAGGGGGTGAGCCCGGCGAGGAAGCAGAGCTCGGCCTTGTAGATGTTGCCGATGCCGGCCAGGTTGCGCTGATCGAGCAGGGCCTCGCCGAGGGGACGACCGGGGTCGGAGAGGAGGTGGGCCGCGGCTACCTCCGCGTCCCAGTCCGGACCGAGCAGATCGGGGCCGAGGTGCCCGACGGCGCGGTGCTCGTCGACGGTGCGGAGCAGCTCCACGACGGGGAGACGGTAGCCGACGGCGATGTGGGTGGCGGTGGCGAGGACCACACGGATCTCGTGGGCGGGATACCGGGGCCCTCCGGGGATGGCGGGGGCGGTGCCGGTGCCTGTGCCTGTGCCGTGGGTGGCATTGGCGGTGTTGGCGAAGACGCGCCAGGCGCCGTCCATGCGGAGGTGGGTGTGAAGGGTGAGTCGATCGGTGGCGCGGTGGGGTCCGCCGGTAGGGGGCCCGGAGTGGCCGGGGCCGTTGGGTTCGCCGGGGCCGCTGAGGCGGATGAGGAGGTGTTTGCCGCGGGAGACGACCTCGAGGGTGGTGCGGCCGGTGAGATCGGCGGTGGCGAAGCGGGGGACGCGGAGGTCCGAGTGGGTGAGCACCTTCCCCGCCAGGGCTTCGCGGAGCAGGGCCGCAGTGCGGTAGACGCTGTCGCCTTCGGGCATGTCCCCATTCTGGGCCCCGCCCCTCCCGCTCGGAGCGTACTCGGATGCCCCGGCAGCGCGCCGAGGTGCGGTGCCGGGCGCCGCGACCCGGTGAACCTTTCCGGTCACAGCACTAGCGCAGGCGGAGGCCTCGGGGTGTGGCGTGGAAGCCGGCGGATTCCAGGGGTGGGGAGTAGGGGGAGGTGAGGGCGGGGGTGGCGTTGATGCGTTCCACCGTGAGGGCCGGGAGGGTGCCTGCGCGGGAGGCTTCGGTGAGGGACTGCAGGGCCGCCGTGAGGTCGGGGGCGTCCGGGGCGGGCCAGGCCAGGAGGGTTTTGCCGCCGCGCTCCAAGTAGAGGGTCAGGGCGCCGTCCACCAGGACCACCAGGGAGCCGGCCTTGCGGCCCGGTTTGTGGGTGGCGCCGGAGGGAGGCTCCGGCCAGGGGAGGGCCGCGCCGTAGGCGTTCGCCGGGTCGGCGGCCGCGAGGACCACCGCCGCCAGCGGGGGTGGGGTGCGCTCGGCGGCGCGGAGGCGGTCTACCGCTCCGTCCATGGCGAACTGGGCGGCGCCCAGGCCTTCGACCACGTAACCCCGGCGGGCCTGGCCGCTGTCCTCGAAGGCCGACAGGATGCGGTAGACGGCCGAGAAGCCGCCCTCCACCCCTTCGGCGGCCACCGCGCCCCGGGTCACCACGCCGTGGCGGTCCAGCAGGGTGCGGGCCAGGGCGTGTGCCCGGTGGGTGGGGTCAGGGGTGTGGGCCGGGAGCAGGGACCAGCGGCCCGAGACCGTCGGGGGGCCGGTACGGGAGGCCTGGGGGGCGAGGGTGCCGTAGCGGCCGCGGGGGATCGTGCGGCGGGCCCGGTGGGCCGTGGCCCCGGCCGTCCGGCCCGAGCCCAGGAGGGAGCGCAGGGGGGCCAGGGTGTCGTTGGTGAGGCGGCCCGACCAGGTGAGGTCCCAGATCGCCGAGGAGAGGTCCAGGTCCGAGGCCTCCGGGGTGTGGGCGCGGACCGCGTCCGCGAGCTGGCGGAAGAACAGGGCGTAACCGCCGGAGAGGGTGCTCAGGACCGCTTCGTGGAGCGGGGTGAGCTCCAGGGGGTGCTGCGGGGGGAGGAGCAGCGGGGCGGCCTCGGCGAGGTAGAGGGAGATCCAGCCGTCCTTGCCCGGGAGGGAGCCCGCACCCGCCCAGACCACTTCGCCGGTGGTGGTCAGCTCGTCCAGGAGGGTCGGGGAGTAGTCCGAGACCCGGGACGGGAGGATCAGCCGTTCGAGGGCGGAGGCCGGGACGGGGGCGCCCTGGAGCTGTTCGATCGCGCGGGCCAGTCCGTCGATGCCGCGCAGGGCTCCACCCAGGTGCTGCCACTGGGGGAGGAAGGTGGCGAGGGCGGTGGGTGGGACCGGCTCCAGTTCCTGGCGCAGGGCGGCCAGCGAGCGGCGCCGCAGTCTGCGCAGTACGCCGGCGTCGCACCATTCCTGGCCGATGCCCGCCGGGTGGAACTCGCCCTGGACCGTCCGCCCGGCCGCCGCCAGTCGGTGCAGGGCGCCGTCGGTCACGGCCGCGCCCAGCCCGAAGCGGGCGGCGGCCGAGGCGGTGGTGAAGGGGCCGTGGGTGCGGGCCCAGCGGGCGAGGAGATCGCCCAGCGGGTCCTTCACCGGCTCGGTGAACGCCTCCGGGACGCCCACCGGGAGCGCCGTGCCCAGCGCGTCCCGCAGCCGGCCCGCGTCCTCGATCGCCGCCCAGTGCTCCTCGCCGCCGATCCGGACCCGGATCGCCCTGCGGGAGGAGCCGAGGGAGCGCGCCCATGCCGGGTCCGCGCCGCGCGCCTTCAGCTCCGCGGGGGTCAGCGGGCCCAGCAGGCGCAGCAGGTCGGCCACCGACTCGGCGTCCTTGGCCCGCCGGTCCTCCGTCAGCCACTGGAGCTCCCGCTCCAGCTCCGCCAGTACCTCCGCGTCCAGCAGTTCGCGGAGCTCGGCCTGGCCGAGCAGTTCCGCGAGCAGCCGGGAGTCCAGGGACAGCGCGGCCGCCCTGCGCTCCGCCAGCGGCGAGTCGCCCTCGTAGAGGAACTGGGCCACGTACCCGAAGAGGAGGGAGCGGGCGAAGGGGGAGGGCTCGGCGGTGGTGACCTCGACGAGGCGGACCCGGCGGGCTTCGATGTCCCCCATCAGCTCGGTCAGGCCCGGTACGTCGAAGACGTCCTGCAGGCATTCCCGTACGGCTTCCAGCACGATCGGGAACGAGCCGAACTCCGAAGCCACCTGGAGGAGCTGCGAGGCGCGCTGGCGCTGCTGCCACAGGGGGGTGCGCTTGCCGGGATTGCGGCGCGGCAGGAGCAGGGCGCGCGCCGCGCACTCGCGGAAGCGGGAGGCGAACAGCGCGGAGCCGCCGACCTGGTCGGTGACGATCTGCTGGACGTCCCCGTGGTCGAAGGTCACGTCCGCCGCGCCCAGCGGGGCCTTCTCGTCGTCGAACTCGAAGGATCCGAGGCCGGGTCCGGCCCCGCCGGGGAACCCCGGGTTCGCGGGGTCGTGGTCGAGCAGGTCCATGCTGAGCAGGTCGGCGTCCGGGAGGCGGAGCACGATGCCGTCGTCGGCGTGCATCACCTGCGCGTCCATCCCGTACCGCTCGGAGAGGCGGGCGCCGAGGGCCAGCGCCCACGGGGCGTGCACCTGGGCGCCGAAGGGGGAGTGGACGACGACCCGCCAGTCGCCGAGCTCGTCGCGGAACCGCTCGACCACGATCGTGCGGTCGTCCGGTACGTGGCCGCAGGCCTCGCGCTGTTCGGCGAGGTAGGACAGGACGTTCTCCGAGGCCCAGGCGTCCAGGCCCGCCGCCAGCAGGCGCAGGCGCGCGTCCTCGGTGGTGAGCCCGCCGAGCTCGCGCAGGAACGCGCCGACCGCGCGGCCCAGTTCGAGCGGCCGGCCCAGCTGGTCGCCCTTCCAGAACGGGAGCCGGCCCGGGACCCCGGGGGCGGGGGTGACCAGGACGCGGTCGCGGGTGATGTCCACGATCCGCCAGGAGGTGGTGCCCAGGGTGAAGACGTCGCCGACGCGGGATTCGTAGACCATCTCCTCATCGAGCTCGCCGACCCGGCCGCCGCCCTTCTTCGGGTCGGACCCGGCCAGGAAGACGCCGAAGAGGCCGCGGTCCGGGATGGTCCCGCCGGAGGTGACCGCGAGCCGCTGGGCACCGGGCCGGCCGGTGACCGTACCGGCCACGCGGTCCCACACCACCCGGGGTCTGAGCTCCGCGAACGCGTCCGACGGATAGCGGCCGGCCAGCATGTCCAGGACCGCCGTGAACGCCGAATCGGGCAGCGCCGCGAAGGGCGCCGCCCGCCGCACCAGGGCGAGCAGGTCGTCCAGCTGCCAGGTGTCCATCGCGGTCATCGCGACGAGCTGCTGGGCGAGGACGTCCAGCGGATTGGAGGGCACGCGCAGGGATTCGATCGAGCCGGTGCGCATCCGCTCGGTGACCACGGCGGCCTGGACCAGGTCCCCCCGGTACTTGGGGAAGACCACCCCGGTGGAGACCGCGCCCACCTGGTGCCCGGCCCGGCCGACCCGCTGGAGCCCGGAGGCCACCGACGGCGGGGACTCCACCTGGATGACGAGGTCCACCGCGCCCATGTCGATGCCGAGCTCCAGGCTGGAGGTGGCGACGACGGCGGGGAGCCGGCCCGCCTTCAGGTCCTCCTCCACCAGGGCCCGCTGCTCCTTGGAGACCGAACCGTGGTGGGCGCGGGCCAGCAGCGGCGGCGCGCCGTGGGCGGCGCCCGACTGGGCCATGATCTCGGCCGGGGGCGAGCCCTCGGGCAGGGGGCTGCCCATCGCGCGCTCGTACGCGATCTCGTTGAGCCGGTTGCACAGGCGCTCGGCGAGGCGGCGGGAGTTGGCGAACACGATCGTGGAGCGGTGGGCCTGGACCAGATCGGCGATCCGCTCCTCCACGTGCGGCCAGATGGAGGGCTTGTCGCCGCCCTCCTTGCCCTCGGTTGCGGGGGAGCCGCCCAACTCGCCCATGTCCTCGACGGGGACGACCACCGAAAGGTCGAACTCCTTGGTCGAGGGCGGCTGGACGATCTCCACCTTGCCGCGCGGCGCGAGGTAGCGGGCCACCTCGTCCACCGGCCGGACCGTCGCCGACAGGCCGATCCGGCGGGCCGGGCGCGGCAGCAGCTCGTCCAACCGCTCCAGCGACAGGGCGAGATGGGCTCCGCGCTTGGTCCCGGCGACGGCGTGCACCTCGTCCAGGATCACCGTCTCGATCCCGGTCAGCGCCTCGCGGGCCGCCGAGGTCAGCATCAGGAACAGCGATTCGGGCGTGGTGATCAGGATGTCCGGCGGCCGGGTGGACAGGGCCCGCCGCTCGGCGGGCGGGGTGTCGCCGGAGCGGATCCCGACCCGGATCTCCGGCTCGGGCAGCCCCAGGCGCGCGGACTCCTGCCGGATTCCGGTGAGCGGGCTGCGCAGATTGCGCTCCACGTCCACCGCCAGGGCCTTGAGCGGCGATACGTACAGCACCCGGCAGCGCTTCTTCGGGTCGGCCGGGGGCGGGGTCGACGCGAGCTGGTCCAGGGCGGCGAGGAAGGCGGCCAGGGTCTTGCCGGATCCGGTGGGGGCCACCACCAGTACGTCCGAGCCCTGCGCGATCGCCCGCCAGGCGCCCTCCTGTGCGGAGGTGGGCGAGGCGAAGGCCCCCGTGAACCAGGAGCGGGTCGCGGGGGAGAACGAGTCGAGCGCGGTACCGGACATGCCCCCATCGTGCACCCGGCCACTGACAACCGGCCGGAGCTGTGGAAACGCCGATCCGGGGCGGGGCGCAGAATGGGGGGATGGGTACGGGGACCGGAGCCGCCGAGGACGCCATGGCCGACGGTGCCACGGCCGAGGGCGGCGCGGCCGAGGGCGGCCGGGAATGGGCACGGCACTGGCAGTACGCGCAGTTGCCCGGCCTGGACCTGCTGCGCGCCCACTACGTACGCCACACCTTCCCGCGCCACGCCCACGACGGCTACGTCATCGCGGCCGTCACCGGCGGCATCGAGGAGATCGGGCTGCCCGGAGGAACCGTCCGCGCCGGCCCCGGCAGCGTGGTCCTCATCAACCCCGAGGTCGCGCACACCGCCCGCGCCGGGGTCCCCGAGGGCTGGGCCTACGCCACCCTCTACCCCTCCCGGGCGCTGATCGCCGAGGTCGCCGCCGAGATCGGCACCCTGCGCGGAACCCCCGGTTTCACCGCCGACATGGTCACCGACCCGCAGGCCTCCCGGGTCATCACCGAGGTCCACCGGGCCGCCGAGGCCGGCAACGCCCTGGCCGCCGACACCCTGCTGCGCGGCGCGGTGGCCCGGATGCTGACCCGGCACGCAGGGCCGCTGCCGGCCCGTGCGGTACGCCGAGCGGGCGCGGCCGACGCGGAGCGGGCCCGGGCCGTGCTCGAGGAGCGGATGGGCGAGCCGCCTTCGCTGGAGCAGCTCGCGGCGGAGCTGGGCACCAGCCCGTTCGCCCTGCTGCGGGCCTTCCGGGACCGGTACGGCATGCCTCCGCACACCTGGCTCACGGACGCCCGGGTCCGGCGGGCGCGCAGCCTCCTCGACGCCGGAACCCCGCCGGCGGAGGCGGCCGTGACCGTCGGGTTCACCGACCAACCCCACTTGAACCGGCACTTCACCCGCATCGTGGGGGTCCCGCCGGGCGCCTACCGGCGGGGCCGGGCCGCCGGTAGGGCCCTGGGTCCCTAGGCCGACAGCGCCGCGCGGGTCTCCTCGATCAGGGCGCGGGCCCCTTCCACCGTTGCCGAAAGGGCTTCGGCGGTGGCACCCTGCGCACCCAGCAGGGCGCGGACGCGGTCGCCGAAGTTCGGCGGAGCCGACGGCAGGAGCTCCGCGGCCGCCAGCGCGCCCTTCTCGTTCAGGCACCAGCGGCGGTCGGCCGCGAACAGGGCCTGGGCGAGGATCCCGAACGCCCGGGACAGGCACAGCGAGACGTACAGCCCGTCCGCGCGGGCCGCGCCCTTCGCCGCGCCCGCGGCGAGGAACTCCGCCTCCCAGGCCCCGGCGATCAGCGCCTCCCGCAGGGGCTCCGGATAGACCGAAGTACGGGCGCGCAGCGCGGTCAGCTCGCCGGAGGGGTCGGCCAGGACCTGGCCGAGGGCCACCTCGCCGGGGTAGCAGGGGGACCAGAAGCCGAGCGGATGCCCCGGCTGCACGCCCACCTCGTAGCGGCCCTCGCGGCAGTCCTCCCAGACCCGCTCGACCCGGTCCAGGTCCCGCAGGATCCAGTCCACCGCCACGCCGTCGACCTTCAGCCAAGCGCCGCCGTTGACCCAGGGGCCCCAGCCGCCCGGCCCGGACACCTCCACGTCGGGCCCGGCCAGTGCGCGCAGCGCGCCGAGATCGAGGGCGTCGCCGCGGTAGTAGACGCCGAGGTCCCAGTCCGATTCCGGCCGGTGCTCGCCGCGGGCCCGGCTGCCGCCGAGCATGACTCCGCCGACACCGGGTACCGCGGCCAGTCGCCCG
Source organism: Streptomyces sp. NBC_00503 (assembly GCF_036346895.1). Taxonomy (NCBI): domain Bacteria; kingdom Bacillati; phylum Actinomycetota; class Actinomycetes; order Kitasatosporales; family Streptomycetaceae; genus Streptomyces; species Streptomyces sp. NBC_00503. Next base: position 5,895,511 of record NZ_CP107855.1, read on the forward strand.
GCCATCTCCTTGATCATTTCATGCATGGTGCAAGAACGTACAAGACCGCGGTGCCGTCCGCTCCGTAGTTTCGGGGCGTGGGAGAACATCAGATGGTGATAAGAGAAGTCCCCGCCGGGGCCGCGGCCAAGCCGCGCGCCGCCGTCGTCCGCGACGCGCTCGGCGTCGGGGTGGCGGTCGGGCTGTCCGGGTTCGCCTTCGGGGTGACGGCCGCCGGGTCCGGGGTCAGCACCCTCCAGGCGTGCGTGCTCAGCCTGCTCGTCTTCACCGGAGCCTCGCAGTTCGCACTGGTCGGGGCGCTGGCCGCGGGCGGGAACCCGTTCACCGCCGCCGCCGGGGCCTTCTTCCTGGGGACCCGCAACGCCTTCTACGGGCTGCGGCTGTCCCAGCTGCTCGCGCTCCCCAAGGGGATCCGGCCCTTCGCCGCGCACTGGGTGATCGACGAGACCACCGCGGTGGCCCTCGCCCAGCCCGACCGCAGGACGGCCCGGCTCGGTTTCACCGTCACCGGACTCAGCCTCTACGTCCTGTGGAACCTCACCACCCTGCTGGGTGCGCTCGGCGCCGAAGCCATCGGGGACACCAGGGCCTGGGGGCTGGACGCGGCCGGACCCGCCGTGTTCCTCGCGCTGCTCGCGCCCATGCTGAAGAGCTCCACCGAGCGTGCCGTCGCCGCGCTCGCCCTCGTCCTCGGGCTCGGACTGCTGCCGGTCCTGCCCGCCGGGGTGCCCGTGCTCGTCGCCGCGCTGTCCGCCCCCGTGATCCTCTGGCTGAAGGGACGCCGCTCGTGAACGTCTGGATCGCCATCGGCCTCACCGCCGTCGGCTGCTACGCCGTCAAGCTCGCCGGACTGCTCGTCCCCGCCGGGGCCCTGGAGCGGCCGGCCGTGCGCCAACTGTCCGCACTGCTTCCGGTCGCCCTGCTCGCCGCGCTCACCGCGCAGCAGACCTTCGCCACCGGGCACGAGCTCGTCCTCGACGCCCGCGCCGCCGGGCTCGCGGCCGCCGGGATCGCGCTGCTGCTGCGGGCCCCGTTCCTCGTCGTGGTCGCGGCGGCCGTGGTGGTCACCGCGGGTCTGCGGGCCCTGGGAGGCTGATTCCCTGCGGGAGGACCCCGTAGGCGCGCAGCGTCAGCAGTGCCTCCAGGGTGGCGATCGGCCGCCGCTCCAGCGAGCTGCCCGGCGCCCAGGCCCTGCGGTGCACCGGCCAGCCGCCGTCCGGCTGCTGCGAGCCGGCCAGGAAGCGCAGCGAGCGGCGCAGCTCCGCGTCCGTGAACCAGCCGCGGGCCAGCGAGTCGGGGCGGCGGGCGAAGTCGTACGGGTGGAGGTGCTCGCCCGGGGCGTAGCCGGGCACCGGGGGGTACGCGTCGCGGTCCGCGGGATCCAGTACGACGAGCCGCTGCTCGCGCACGAGGCGCCCCAGCCGGTCCGCGGCCGCCGCGGCCCGCGCCCGGTCGGGGACTCCGTCCAGGAAGGCCACCGCGCTCTGGATCTCGTACGGGTGCGAGCGGCGCAGGTGCTCCACCCGGTCCCAGCAGAAGTCCGTGGCCCGGAACAGCCACGCGTGCCAGATCCGGTTGCGGTGCAGCAGCCCGACCACGGGGCCGGTGGTCAGCAGGTCGCCCGGCGGATCGTCGTGCAGCGGGTGGTACGGGGCCGCCGGGTAGCCCCCGGGCTGCGGGGCGGTCACCGGAAGCGCCCCATCCGGGGTGGAGAGGCGGGTCAGGTGGGCGCAGAGCCGCTCGATGCGCTGGCCGGAGCAGCGCCCCAGGCCGTCCAGGACGCGCAGGGCGTGGGCGGTGTGCAGGGGATGGCTGAGCGGGCCGCGCAGATCCGGATCGAGGGCGTGGCCGTAGCCGCCGTCGCCACCGAGGTACGCGCCGAGGGCGGCGTCCACCGGGTCGGCTTCCCCGCCGAGGAAGTGGAACGCGTACCGCCGCTGCTCCAGGACCCGGGCGGTGAGCCAGATGAACCGCTCGGCGCGGGCCAGCGGGGACGGCGGGGTCGTGGCGCTCGCCGCCGCCGGGGCCAAAGCTTCGTCTCCAGGCATGCGAGAAACCTAGGGGCGGGTGCTGCGCCCGGGGGGCCCGAACGCGGCCGGTGCACTCTCCGGGGCGGGATACTGGGGGCATGCGGTTGACGATTTTCTGGGAACGGATGGCCGAGCACTTCGGCGCGGGCTACGCGGAGTCCTTCGCGCGCGACCACGTGATGGGGGAACTCGGGGGCCGCACGGTCCACGAGGCGCTGGACGCCGGGTGGGAGGCCAAGGACGTGTGGCGCGCGGTGTGTTCGGCGATGGACGTGCCGGCCTCGCTGCGCTGAGGGGCGCGCGGTTCCCCGTACGGGGGCCGGGTGGGACAGACTTGGCGGCGTGGCAGCGACAGATGAGACGACTACCGACCGGCACGCCGAGCAGGTTCCCGCCGACGACGGCGCACCACCCGAGGTGCCACCGGTCGCCCCGGTCCCCGACGGGACCCGGATGCCGCGCTGGCTGCCGCGCGCGGTGGTCCTCGTACTGGCCCTCGTGGCCTGCTTCCAGCTCGGCAGCTGGGCCTTCCACCAGCTGATCGGGCTGCTCGTCAACATCCTGATCGCGTTCTTCCTCGCGCTCGCCATCGAACCCGCCGTGGCCAGGATGGCGGCCCGCGGCATGCGCCGCGGGCTCGCCACCTTCCTGGTGTTCCTCGGGGTGTTCGTGGCGGCCGCCGGATTCGTCGTCCTGCTCGGCTCGATGCTCGCCGGGCAGATCGTCGACCTGGTGGAAGGGTTCCCGGGCTATCTGGACTCGGTGATCGGCTCGATCAACGACACCTTCCACACGGATCTGTCCCGGCTCGACATCCAGGACAGCCTGCTGCACTCCGACTGGCTCCAGAAGTACGTGCAGAACAGTGCCAGCGGCGTGCTCGACGTGTCCGCCACCGTGCTCGGCGGGCTCTTCAAGCTGCTGACGATCGGCCTGTTCTCCTTCTACTTCGCCGCGGACGGGCCACGGCTGCGGCGCGCACTGTGCTCCGTACTGCCGCCGGCGAAGCAGTCGGAGGTGCTGCGGGCCTGGGAGATCGCCGTCACCAAGACGGGCGGCTACCTCTACTCGCGCGGACTGATGGCGCTGGTCTCCGGGATCGCGCACTACATCTGCTTCGTGGTGCTCGACGTGCCGTACGCGCCCGCGCTCGCGGTGTGGGTGGGGCTGGTCTCGCAGTTCATCCCCACCATCGGCACCTACCTGGCGGGCGCGCTGCCGATGCTGCTGGCCTTCTCGGTCAGCCCCTGGTACGCGCTGTACGTGCTCGGATTCGTGGTGGTCTACCAGCAGTTCGAGAACTACGTCCTCCAGCCGAAGCTGACCGCGAAGACCGTGGACATCCATCCGGCGGTGGCCTTCGGATCGGTCATCGCCGGCACCGCCCTGCTGGGCGCGGTCGGGGCGCTCATCGCGATCCCGGCCGTCGCCACGATGCAGGCCTTCCTGGGCGCGTACGTGAAGCGGTACGCGGTGGCCGAGGACGGGGACGGTCCCGTGGGGGGTGCTACTTCTCCCCGGTGGCGCCGAGTACGGATTCCAGGGCTTCGGTGACGCTCGCCTCGGTGGCGGCCTTGTCGATGCCGAGGGAGGTGAGCAGGCCCTCGCCGTCCTCGAGTTCGAGGAGGGCGAGCAGGATGTGCTCGGTGCCCACGTAGGCGTGGCCCAGGCGCAGGGCCTCGCGGAAGGTGAGTTCGAGGGCCTTCTTGGCGGCGGAGTCGAAGGGGACGAGCGCGGGCATCTCCGCGGCGGCGGCCGGCAGGGCGGCGGTCGCGGCGGCGCGGACGTCCTCCGGGGCGATCCCCTGCGCCCGCAGGGCGAGCGCGGCGAGGGACTCGGGATCGGCGAGCAGGCCGAGGACCAGGTGCGCGGTGCCGATCTCGCTGCTGGAGGCCGAGCGGGCCTCGTTCTGGGAGGTGACGACCACGTTGCGGGCGCGCGGGGTGAAACGGGCGAAGCCCTGCGAGGCGTCGAGGTCGTTGCCCTCCCCGGCCTTGTCGGGCTTGGGAACGAAGCGCTTCTGGGCGGCCTGGCGGGTGACGCCCATGCTGCGGCCGATGTCGGTCCAGGAGGCGCCGGAGCGGCGGGCCTGGTCGACGAAGTGGCCGATGAGGTGGTCCGCGACCTCCCCGAGCGCCTCGGCGGCGACGACGGCGCCGCTGAGCTGCTCCAGGGTGTCGGTGTGGACCTTCTTGATGGCCTCGATCAGCTCGTCGAGGCGTACCGGATTGGTCATGCGAACGGGTTCCACCGAAGGGTTCGTCATAAGTGCAACCCTAGGTTGACAGTCGAATGACTGTCAACCGTTGGTTGTCACTTCTCCGGCTCCCGTTCGTCCTGAGGCTCCCGCAGTGCGAACGAGGTGTGCTCGCGCCAGGCCGTGCCGTCGAAGGCCACCAGGTCCACCGAGCGGACGCGGGCGGTGAAGGGGAGCCGGTCGCGCAGGTCGGTTTCGACGGCGTCCAGGGTCGCCTCCTGGGCCCGCTGGGCCACGGTGAGGTGCGGGACCACCCCGGGATACCGGCCGCCGTAGGGCGGCGCCTCAGGCCAGCGCCCGGCGACCGCCAGGGTGAGGTGCTTCAGCGGGTCGCCGGGCTCGGGGGCGAGGTAGAGGACCCCCGGGAAGCGGCCGGTCCGCTCGAAGCGGAGGTCGAAGGCGCGCAGGGGGTGCAGGAGCGCGGCCAGCGCGGCGAGGGTGGAGGGGGTGATGCGGCTCTCGTCGAGGAACGGGTAGAGGACGCTGACGTGCGCCGGGACCCCGGCCCGGGCGGAGTGGTCGAGCCGGTCCCGCCACTCGCCGACCACGGGCTCCGCCTCGGGTATCCGCACGATGAGCGCCGTCTGGCCTGCCCGGAAGGTGCTGTCGTTCGTGTCTGCCATGGCACTGGATCATGCCAGCCGGGGGTGGGGCGGGCGGGTTCGGCGTGGCGCGCTTGACAGGGAAATCGAACACACATTCTCATGGGTTGTCCACAGTCAAAACGGACGGCGGACCGCGTTGTCAGTGGCAGGCGTTAGCGTCAATGGCGTGAAGCGATCGACTCAAGCAAATCGGGTGGAACCCATGGCAGGCAACGACCGCGAGAAGGCTCTCGACGCCGCGCTCGCACAGATTGAACGGCAATTCGGCAAGGGTGCCGTGATGCGGCTCGGCGACAAGCCGAACGAACCCATCGAGGTCATCTCCACCGGCTCGACCGCGCTGGACATCGCGCTCGGCGTCGGCGGGCTGCCCCGCGGCCGTGTGGTCGAGGTGTACGGACCGGAGTCCTCCGGTAAGACGACCCTGACCCTCCACGCCGTGGCCAACGCACAGAAGGCCGGCGGCACCGTCGCCTTCGTGGACGCCGAGCACGCGCTCGACCCCGAGTACGCCAAGGCCCTCGGTGTGGACACCGACAACCTCATCCTGTCCCAGCCGGACACCGGCGAGCAGGCGCTGGAGATCGTGGACATGCTGGTCCGCTCCGGTGCGATCGACCTGATCGTCATCGACTCCGTCGCGGCGCTCGTGCCGCGCGCGGAAATCGAGGGTGAGATGGGCGACTCGCACGTGGGTCTCCAGGCCCGTCTGATGAGCCAGGCCCTCCGGAAGATCACCGGTGCGCTCAGCCAGTCCAAGACCACCGCGATCTTCATCAACCAGCTCCGCGAGAAGATCGGTGTGATGTTCGGCTCGCCGGAGACCACCACCGGTGGCCGCGCGCTGAAGTTCTACGCCTCCGTGCGCCTCGACATCCGACGCATCGAGACCCTGAAGGACGGCACGGAAGCGGTCGGCAACCGCACCCGCGTCAAGGTCGTGAAGAACAAGGTCGCGCCGCCCTTCAAGCAGGCCGAGTTCGACATCCTCTACGGCCAGGGCATCAGCCGCGAAGGCGGCCTGATCGACATGGGCGTGGAGCACGGCTTCGTGCGCAAGGCCGGCGCCTGGTACACGTACGAGGGCGACCAGCTCGGCCAGGGCAAGGAGAACGCCCGCAACTTCCTCAAGGACAACCCCGACCTCGCCAACGAGATCGAGCGGAAGATCAAGGAGAAGCTGGGCGTCGGTGTCCGAAAGGTCGCTGACGCCACCGCCGAGGCCGGCGCGGACGCCGCCGCCGAGACCCCGGCCGTGCCCGCTCCCGCCTCGAAGGCGAAGACGACGGCCAAGGCCGCCGTCGCCAAGAGCTGACCCGTGTGGGAGCAGGAAAAGGGCGGCGCGGACGGCCCTGAAGGCCGCCGCGCGGGCGGTCGGCAAGGCCGCCGCGAAGGCGGCGGCCGGGGTGGCCGCCGCCCGGACGGCGCCAGGGAAGACCGCCAGGAGCTGCCGCCCCAGAGCCCCGAGGAGCAGGCGCGGGCGATCTGTCTGCGTCTGCTCACCGGGATGCCGCGCACCCGGCGGCAGCTCGCGGATGCCCTGGCCAAGCGGGACATCCCCGAGGAGGTGTCGGAGCAGGTCCTCTCCCGGTTCGAGGAGGTGGGCCTGATCGACGACGCCGCCTTCGCCGGTGCCTGGGTCGAATCCCGGCACCGCGGCCGGGGCCTGGCCCGCCGGGCGCTCGCCCAGGAGCTGCGGACCAAGGGGGTGGACCCCACCCTCGTACAGGAGGCCCTGGAACAGCTGGACTCCGACCAGGAGGAGGAGACCGCCCGGGAGCTCGTGGAGCGCAAGCTCCGCTCCACCCGGGGCCTGGAGCGCGACAAGCGGCTCCGGCGGCTCGCCGGGATGCTCGCCCGCAAGGGATACCCGGAGGGCATGGCCCTGCGGGTGGTCCGCCGCGCCCTGGAGGCGGAGGGCACCGAGGACCTCGACGGCGAGGACCTGGGGTACCCGGGGTACTCGGGGGGCTGATCCCGCCGGAAGCGGGGGGTTGGCCCCAGGAGGCGGACGCCGGGGTGCTCCAATGTCAGGAGACCGCCCCGGCAGCAGAGTTGTCCGCATGATGCTGCGCTACGCACTCCAGACCGTCAGGGACCGCAAAGCCGGATTCCTCGGAGCCTTCGTCGCCCTGTTGTGCGCGGCGGCCCTCGTCACCGCCTGCGGCACCCTCCTGGAGACGGGACTCCGCGGAAAGATCGCCACCGAGCGCTACGCGGGCGCCCCGGTCGTCGTCTCCGCCGACCAGAACGTCCACCGGACGACGGTCAAGGAGAAGAAGGGCAAGAACAAGACGAAGAACAAGGCCAAGCCCGTCGCCGAGCGGGCCTGGCTGCCGGCCGCCACCGTGGACACCGTCCGCGCGGTGCCCGGCGTGGCGCAGGCCGTCCCCGAGCTCACCTTCCGGGCCGCCGCGCTGGTCAAGGGCGCGGACACGAAGCCCTCGTACGGGCACGCCTGGACCTCGGCCGCGCTCACCCCCTTCACGCTCGCCCAGGGCCGGGCCCCCCAGGGCGGCGCCGAGGTGGTCGTCGATCGCGAACTCGCCGCCCGCGCGGCCCTGAAGCCCGGCTCGGACCTCACCGTGCAGTCCACCGGTGAGCCCAGGACGTACAAGGTCAGCGGGATCGCCGCCACGGCCGGCGGGAGCCTCGCGCACCAGAGCGCGCTGTTCTTCAGCGACGCCGAAGCGCAGCGGCTCGCCGCCCGCGACGGGCAGGTCAGCGCCATCGGGGTGCGCCCCGAGCCCGGGGTCGATGCCGGAGCACTCGCGGACCGGGTCCGCCAGGCGCTCCACGGCACCACCGCGCAGGTCGCCTCGGGCGACGAGCGGGGCCCCGTGGAGTTCCTCGACGCGGCCGGCGCCCGCATCAAGCTGGTCTCCATGGGAGGCGCGATGGGCGGCACCTCCCTCCTCGTGGCGATCCTCGTGGTCACCGGAACCTTCGCCCTGTCGATCCAGCAGCGCCACCGCGAGCTCGCCCTGCTCCGCGCCATCGCCGCCACGCCCCGCCAGCTGCGCCGCATGATCGGCCGCGAGGCGCTGCTCGTCGGCCTGGCCGCCGGGGTGGCCGGAGCGCTCGCCGGGCTGCCGCTCGCCGCCTGGCTGCACGGCCGGTTCGTGGACAGCGGGGTGGTGCCCGTCACCCTGGAGCGCACCGCCGGGATCTTCCCGATGATCGCCGCCGTCGGTGCGAGCCTGCTCGGCGCCTGGGCCGCGGCCCGGATCACCGCGCGGCGCATCGCCCGGATCCGTCCCGCCGAGGCGCTCGCCGAGGCCGCGGTCGAGCGGCGCCGGCCGTGGGCGCGGACCGTGGCCGGGGTGCTGCTGCTGGCCGCCGGAGCGGTCCTGGTCGCAGTGCTGAGCACGCTGCGCACCGAGCCGGCGTCCACACCGGTCACCTTCCTCGCCGTCGTGGTCCTCGCCGGAGCGGTGTCGCTGCTGGGCCCGTTCATCGTCAGGGGCGCGGCCGCGCTGCTCGCCGGACCGCTGCGCGCGGCCGGTCCGGGAGGGCACCTGGCCACCGCGAACCTGCGGGGCAACGCCACCCGGATGGCCTCCGCCGTCACCCCGCTCACGCTGCTGATCGGGATGGCCTGCACCGTGCTCTTCGTCACCCCGACCCTCGGCGACGCGGCGCGGGCTCAGGCCCGTGACGGGGTGCGGGCCGAGTGGGTGCTCGCCGGGCGGGGTCCGGGGGTCTCCCATGGCGCGGCCGAGCGGCTCCGGGGGACCCCCGGGGTCTCGGCGGTCACCGAGATCGTGAACACGTCGGTACGGGTGGGGCTGACGAAGTACGCGGCGCAGGGCGTGACCCCGGCCGGCCTGGACCGGACCTGGGACCCGGGCGTGAGCGGCGGAAGCCTGACGGGCTTCGGGGACGGGAGCGTCGCGGTCAGCGAACTGGCCGCGGACCAGCTGGGGCTGGAGCCGGGGAGCCCGTTGGCGCTGACCCTGGGCGACGGAACGCCGGTCACCCTCACCGTCGCCGCGGTGTACGGGCGGGGACTGGGCTTCGGCGACGTGACGCTGCCGCACGCTCTGGTGGCCGCGCACGTGGACGATCCGCTGGCTTCGTCCGTGCTGGTGGCGGGGACCGCCGGGAGGGACGCGCTGGCCTCGGCCGTACGGGAGTACCCGGGCGTGGCGGTGCTGTCGGCGGCCGACGCGGACGGGGCGCGGGCCGAGCGGCAGGCCGCGGGGGCGGAGATCAACCTGCTGGCGATGGGCCTGGTCCTGGCCTTCACCGCGATCGCGGTGGCGAACACGCTGGCGATGTCCACGGGGGAGCGGCTGCGGGAGTTCGCGATGCTCCGCCTGACGGGTGCCACCCGGCGGCAGGTACGGGGGATGCTGCGGGTGGAGGCCCTGGCGGTGCTCCTGATGGGGGCGGCGCTGGGTTCGGGGATCGCGCTGGCGGTGCTGACCGCGTTCAGCGTGGGCATGACGGGGGTGGCCGCGCCGGTGGTGCTTCCGCTGGCGTACGGGGTGGTGGTCGCCGGGGCGGGCCTGCTGGCCCTGTGCGCGACCTCGCTCCCGGGCCGGCTGGCCCTGCGGGTCCGGCCGGTGGACGTGGCGGCGGCGAAGGGCTAGGCCGTCGCGAAAGGGCCGGTGGGGCTGGATCCAGCCCCACCGGCCCTTTCGGCACGCCCGTCGTCGGCGCGGCTCAAGGCCTCAACGCCTCAACGCCTCAAGGCCTCAAGAAGAAGGCGGTGTCACCGGCAGGCCCGCCGCGCGCCATGCCTGGAAGCCCCCCGTCAGGTCCGTCGCGTTGTGGAGCTCCAGCGCGTGGAGGGAGGCCGCCGCGAGGGTGGAGGCGTAGCCCTCGTTGCAGATCACGACGATGCGGACCCCGTGGTCCGTGGCCTGGGGGAGACGGTGGGAGCCCTCGGGGTCCAGACGCCATTCCAGTTCGTTGCGCTCGATCACCAGCGCGCCGGGGATCAGCCCGTCCCGTTCGCGCAGGGCCTGGTAGCGGATGTCGACCAGGAGCGCCCCGGTCAGGGACTCGGCGTGCGCCTCGGCCGGGTCCACGCGGGTGTACGTGGTGCGCAGCCGGTCCACGAGGGCGTCGATGCCGCTCACTGCCAGTCCGCCGGACGCTCGACCTGCTCCAGCGTGAGCACCGGGCCGGTGCGGCTGTAGCGGCGGATCAGGGGGAGCGGCGGGTAGTACGCGTGGACCGAGATCGCGTGCTCGGTTCCGGACTCGTTCAGCACCTCGTGGACGTGGTGCTCGCCGAAGGCCCGCCCGGTGCCCGCACCCAGGCTGCGGGTGCGGTCCACGTCCGGAGCCAGGGAGAGGGACTGCCAGCCCTCCGAAGGGATGCGGACCGCCAGGGAGTTCTCGGTGAGGCGCCCGCGGGCGGTGGTGAACGCGCCCCGCGACTCGGCGTGGTCGTGCCAGCCGGTGCCGGTGCCCGGGGGCCAGCCGATCAGCCAGGCCTCGCTGCCGCCCGGTCCGTCGAGTCGGATCCAGGTCCGGCCCTCGGGGTCGAGGGGGAGGGAGGCGATCAGCTCGGGGTCGGAGGCGATGCGCAGGGTGAAGGCGAGGAGGTCCGCGGCCGTGACGGCGGCTGGAGCCGGAGCGTGCGTGGACGCGGGGGCGTGCGTGGACGCAGGGGTGTACGCGGGTGCAGACATGGAGGGTGACCGTCCTGGGGGTTCGCGAAGGCGCGCGGCACTCGGCGGGCGCGCGGAGGAAGGCGAATCAGCAGGAAGGGCGACACACGCAGCCCGCGTAGCGGAGCAGGTCCATATGGACCCTCCGCCACAGGCGTACGTCGTTGCCGGTCATGTCCGTGAGTGAAGCACGAGTGGGCCGGAGGGTCAATCGATCACTGGTGTGACGGCGGGCGTCACAGCGGGGGCGGGCGAAGGGGTGGGGGCGGACTCGGGCGCGCCGTGGCGGACGGCGTCCGCGGCCTCGTACAGCTCCGCCGGGCGGACCCCGGCGAAGGTCGCGGCGAGATGTCCGTCGGGTCGGACGAGGAGCACGGTGTGCGCCGCGGCCCCCGGGTACCCGTCGGCGACCAGCAGCTCCGTCCGGACCGGGAGCGCCGCGACCGCCGCCGCGAGGCGGGGCATCAGCCCGGCGCCCAGCCAGTGGCGCCGGTCCCAGACGCCGGTGCCGGGCGCGACGAGGACGACCAGCAGCCTGCCCCGGCCGAGCCGGTCGCGCAGCGGCACCGTGGCGCCGTCGGGGGCGGTCACCGGGATGTTCTCCACGGGTCCGCCCGGCTCGGTGGCCGTCGGCACCTCGCGCACGGCCACGGCCGGGGCGTACACGGGCTCCGCGCCCAGCGGGCCCCGCCCCAGGTGGCCGTCGGTGAGGAGGGATTCGGCGGCGCGCGAGGCTCCGGGCAGCAGGGTGCGCAGTCCGCCCCCGGAGCGCAGTACGGGCATGGCCTGGTCGGCGGCGCGCAGCCGGGCGGCCACGGCCCTGCGGCGCTCGGCCTCGTAGCTGTCGAGGAGTTCTTCGGATGCTCCCTGGTGCCAGGCGAGGGCCAGTTTCCAGGCGAGGTTCTCGGCGTCCCGCAGCCCCTCTTCGACGCCTTGGGTGCCGAGCGCGCCGAGCAGGTGCGCCGCGTCCCCGGCGAGGAAGGCGCGGCCGTCGCGCCAGCGCCGGGCGAGCCGGTGGTGCAGGGTGTGGACGCCGGTGTCGAGGAGGTCGTACGGGGGTGCCGTGCCCCCGCACCACACCGCGAGGGTGTCGCGGATGAGGGTCACGAGGGCGTCGGGGGTGACGAGGTCCCCCTGCGGGGGCAGCAGCCAGTCCAGCCGGTACACGCCGTCGGGCAGCGGCCGGGCGGTGACCTCGCCGGCTCCGCCGGGCAGTCCGCGGTGCAGCAGGGCCTCGCCGGGCCAGGGCAGTTCGGTGCGCAGCGCGGCCACGGCGTGGCGTTCGACGGCGGTGCGGCCGGGGAAGCGGATGCCGAGCAGTTTGCGCACGGTGGAGCGGGCCCCGTCGCAGCCGATCAGGAAGCTGCCGCGCCACCAGGTGGTCTCGGCGCCGCGGGTGTGCGCGGTGACCCCGTGGCCGTCCTGCTCCAGGGCGTCGATCCGGCTCTCGGTGACCAGCTGGACCAGGGGGTGCGCGGTGGCGGCGTCGCGCAGCCCGCGGGTCAGGGCGTGCTGCGGCAGGTGGATCGGGGCCGGTCCGTCCTCGAAGGTGATCCGCTGGGAGTCCCGGCCGCGCCGCATGGTGCGCCAGGCGGCGAAGTAGGCGCCCTCGTCGCGCAGGGTCGTACAGCCCAGCCGGTGCACCATGGCGGCGGTGTCGGCGTGCAGGGCGACGGTGCGGGCGGGGCGTGGCTCTTCCTTGCCGGGTCCCTCGTCGAGCACGACGCAGGGCACGCCCTGGCCGGCCAGGGCGAGGGCCATGGACAGCCCGACGGGCCCCGCGCCGACGACGATCACCGGGTCCATGATGTGGCTCCCGGTGTCCGGTATGTGATCACAGAACGTATGCAACCCACTGGAGGTGCCTGCGTCAAGTGACGCCGGTCCGGACAATGCCGAGTGGTGCGGCGGATGAGTTCCGCCGCACCACACGTGTCCCGCCAGTGTACTGACCGTCTGTCAGGCCGGGTGCCGACAGTCCGTCGGGGGGTCGGTCAGACCGCCGAGCCCGCGTCGAGCCCGGTGTTCGGGACGATCGCGTCGGTGGTCCGCTTCGACCGCCGCAGCGTCTTCTCGAGCCAGGAGGCGAGGCTGGTGAGGGCGAAGTTCACCGCGACGTACAGCAGGGCGATCACGACGAGCGACGCGATGACGTTGCTGTAGTTCGCCGCGATCTGCCGGTTCATCGACAGCAGCTCGGCCAGGCCCAGCAGCGCGCCACCGATCGCGGTGTCCTTGAGGATGACCACGAGCTGGCTGACCAGCGCGGGCAGCATCGCGGTGACGGCCTGCGGGAGCAGTACGTAGCCCATCACCTGGCTCTTGCGCATGCCGATCGCCTTCGCGGCGTCGGTCTGCCCGCCCGGCAGGGACTGGACCCCGGAGCGGACGATCTCGCCGATGACCGCGGAGTTGTACAGGACCAGGCCGGTGACCACCGCGTAGAGCGGCCGGACGTCGGTGCCGATGTCGGTGTAGATCCGGTACAGGGCGTTGCCGAAGAACATCAGCATCAGCACGGGGATGGCCCGGAAGAACTCCACCCAGACGCCCACGGCGGCACGTACCCACGCGTGGTCGGAGAGCCGGCCGATGCCGAGCAGTGCGCCCAGCGGCAGGGCGATCACCATGGCGAGGGCGCCGGCCCGCAGGGTCTCTCCGAGGCCGGGCAGCAGGAACGTGGTCCAGACCCGGCCGTCGGTGAAGAAGATGCTCCACTTGTCGGCGTCGAGCTGGTTCTTGTCCGCCATCTTGGACAGCACCCACCACAGGGCCGCTGCGCACAGGACGACGAAGACGCCGGTGTAGATCCAGTTGCGCGCCTTGGCCTTGGGGCCCGGGGCGTCGTACAGCACGGAGGTCATCGCTTCACCGCCACTCGCTTTGCCACCCAGCCGAGGAACAGGCCGGTGGGCAGGGTCAGAAGGACGAAGCCCAGAGCGAAGATCCCGAAGATGGCGAAGAGCGCGTTGGCCTCGTTCTCGTTCATCTCCTTCATCAGCAGGGCCGCCTCGGCCACGCCGATCGCCGCTGCCACCGTGGTGTTCTTGGTGAGGGCGATCAGGACGTTGGCGAGCGGTGCGACGACCGCCCGGAAGGCCTGGGGGAGCACGATCAGGGTGAGTACCTGGAAGAAGCTCAGGCCCAGCGCGCGGGCCGCCTCGGCCTGGCCGACCGGGACCGTGTTGATGCCCGATCGCAGGGCTTCGCACACGAAGGTGCCGGTGTAGGCGGCGAGCCCGAGCACCGCCATCCGGAAGCCGATCTCCTTGAAGGTGCCGCCGCCGAGCGTGATGGTGAGCGTCGAGCCGAGACCCAGCGAGCAGCCGATCAGGATCAGGGTCAGCGGGATGTTGCGGACCACGTTGACGTACGTGGTGCCGAAGCCCCGCAGCAGCGGGACAGGGCCGACCCGCATCCCGGCGAGGGCAGTGCCCCACACCAGGGCTCCGGCACCCGAGTAGAGGGTGAGCTGAACCGTCACCCAGAAGGCTCCGAGCAGGTCGTACTGCCCGGAATCAAGAAAATCGAACACGATGGCCTGCGCTCTCCCCAGGATGGCCAGGTTGGCCGGTGCGGTACGGCGCCGCCCACGGCAGGCGGGCGGCGACGTACCTCATCGATGAATCGGGCCGGTGAATCTGGCCGGTGGATCAGCCGGTGGGCCGGTCGGTCGGACCGGCCCCCGGATCACTTGCCTTCGGTGATCGCCGGAGCCGGCTCGTTCTTGAAGCCGGACGGGCCCAGGTTCTTGGTCACGGCCGCCTGCCAGGCGCCGTCCGCTTCCATCTTCTGGAGGGCGGCGTTGACCTTGGTCTGCAGGTCCTTGTCGCCCTTCTTCAGGCCGATCCCGTAGTTCTCGTTGCTCAGGCTCAGCCCGACCAGCTTGAACTTGCCCTTGTTCTTGTCCTGCGCGGCGTAGCCGGCCAGGATCACGTTGTCCGTGGTCAGGGCGTCAACGGCCTTGTTCTCCAGGCCCGTCAGGCACTCGGAGTAGCCGCCGAGCTCCTGCAGGTCGGCCTCGGGGGCCAGCTTCTTCTTGACGTTCTGCGCCGAGGTGGAGCCGGTGACGGAGCAGAGCTTCTTCTTGTTGAGGTCCTCGGGCTTGGTGATCGAGGTGTCGTCGGCGCGGACCAGCAGGTCCTGGTGCGCGAGGAAGTACGGGCCGGCGAAGTCGACCTTCTGCTTGCGCGCGTCGTTGATGGAGTAGCTCGCGACGACCAGCTTCACGTCGCCGTTGGAGAGCAGGTTCTCGCGCTCGGCGCTGACGGCCTGCTTGAACTCGATCTGGTCGGGCTCGTAGCCGAGCTCCTTGGCCACGTAGGTCGCCACGTCCACGTCGAGACCCGTGAACTTGCCGTCGGGGGTCTTGAGGCCCACACCCGGCTGGTCGAACTTGATGCCGATGACGATCTTGTCCTTCTTGGCACCGCCGGTCGCGCCGCCGTCACTGGCGGCCTTGTCGCTGCTTCCGCCACAGGCGGTCGCGGTCAGGGCGAGAGCGACGGCAATGGCGGCGGTGGCGCCGACCTTGGAGAGCTTCATCGTGGACTTCCCTCGAAGTGAGACGTGAGACAGACGTGAGACGTGGGACGGACGTAAGCCGGGTTCGGACGACGATCCGTCACCGGATCACTACCAGACGCGAGGCTCAGTGGTGCAGGATCTTCGACAGGAAGTCCTTGGCGCGGTCACTGCGCGGATTGCTGAAGAACTGTTCGGGCGTGGCCTCTTCGACGATCTTTCCGTCGGCCATGAAGACGACCCGATTGGCGGCGGAGCGGGCGAAGCCCATCTCGTGCGTGACGACCACCATCGTCATCCCCTCCCGGGCGAGCTGCTGCATGACCTCCAGCACCTCGTTGATCATCTCCGGGTCGAGGGCCGAGGTCGGCTCGTCGAACAGCATGACCTTCGGGTCCATCGCCAGTGCGCGGGCGATC
This sequence comes from Streptomyces sp. NBC_00503, assembly GCF_036346895.1. Taxonomy (NCBI): domain Bacteria; kingdom Bacillati; phylum Actinomycetota; class Actinomycetes; order Kitasatosporales; family Streptomycetaceae; genus Streptomyces; species Streptomyces sp. NBC_00503. Next base: position 5,910,969 of record NZ_CP107855.1, read on the forward strand.
GCCACGCGCTGCTGCTGACCGCCCGAGAGCTGGGCCGGGTACTTGTCCGCCTGCGAGCCGACGCCGACCCGGTCGAGCAGCGACTTCGCCTTCTCCAGCGCCGCGGCCTGGTCCGTCTTGCGGACCTTCAACTGGCCCAGCATGACGTTCTGCAGAACCGTCTTGTGGGCGAAGAGGTTGAAGGACTGGAAGACCATGCCGACGTCGGCGCGCAGCCTGGCCAGCTCGCGGCCCTCGGAGGGAAGTTGCTTCCCGTCGACCGTGATGGAGCCCGAATCGATCGTCTCCAGGCGGTTGATGGTGCGGCACAGCGTCGACTTGCCCGATCCAGAAGGCCCGATCACCACGACGACCTCGCCGCGGGCAATGCTCAGATCGACATCCTGAAGCACGTGCAGCGCGCCGAAGTGCTTGTTTACGTTGCTCAGCACGACCAGGTCGTCCGCGGCACCGGCCGCGTCCTGCACGTCCTTGGTCACTGATACTCCGCTCATCGGCTTCTTGCTCCGTCCTCCTCGGTTGGGAGGACAGTAGTGAGGTGGCGCGCACAGCGTCAGTACATCTGAGGGAGAATTGAGCATAACGATCCGGCCTCGCACCGATACGCTCCGTACGCGGCCGCGTCGTCGGGCACCCGGAGCCGTACCGGGTCCGTAACGGAAGCCGCCCGCGACCTGAACCACCTTGACGTGAGAGTCTCCATCGGCGTGGATGCAGGGTGTCCGGAAAACGGATGCCGGACTACGGATACGGGAAGATCGGAAAGGGACGGTATGAGACTGCTGCTCGTCGAGGACGACGACCACGTCGCCGCCGCCCTGTCCGCGATCCTGGCCCGGCACGGATTCCAGGTGACCCACGCCCGCAGCGGCGAGGAGGCCCTCCAGGCCCTGCTCCCGGCCGGTGCGCCGCCCTTCGGCGTGGTCCTCCTGGACCTCGGACTGCCCGACCAGGACGGCTACGAGGTCTGCGGCAAGATCCGAAAGCGCACCACCACGCCCGTCATCATGGTGACCGCGCGGGCCGACGTGCGCTCCCGGATCCACGGCCTCAACATGGGCGCCGACGACTACGTGACCAAGCCCTACGACACCGGCGAACTCCTCGCCCGCATCCACGCCGTCGCCCGGCGCACCGGGGTCTCCGAGGAGCCCGCGGGCGGGGCGGGAACGCCCGGCACCGTACGGCTCGGGCCCGTCTCCATCGAGATGTCCACCCGCAGGGTCGGCGTCAACGACACCGACGTGCCGCTCACCCGCAAGGAGTTCGACCTGCTGGCCCTGCTCGCGCAGCGGCCGGGGGTGGTCTTCCGGCGGGAGCAGATCATCAGCGAGGTCTGGCGCACCAGCTGGGAGGGGACGGGCCGGACCCTCGAGGTGCACGTGGCCTCGCTGCGGTCCAAGCTGCGCATGCCGGCCCTCATCGAGACCGTCCGCGGCGTCGGATACCGGCTCGTGGCGCCGCCGGTACCCCCGGCTCCGCCCGCCCCCGCCGCGCCGCCCGTCCCGCCCGCCCTCTAGCGGGGATCAGCCGTGCGCGCCCGTCTGCTCCCGCTGCTCGTCGTCCTCATGGCGGGCGTGCTCCTCGCCCTCGGCTTCCCGCTCGCGGTGTCCCTGGCCGCCGGACAGCAGCAGCGGGTGGTCGTCGACCGGATCGACGACAGCGCCCGCTTCGCCGCGCTCGCCCAGTTCGTCATCGACGCCGAGGGCTCGAAATCCAGCGGAGCCGACGAGCGCCGCGACATCCTCCAGCTCGAACTCGCCCGCTACCAGGAGCTGTACGGCATCAGCGTCGGCATCTTCTACCGGGACGACAACGCCATGGTCCGGGCCCCCGGCTGGTGGCGGCTCCCCGAGTCGGGCGAGGGCCGCAAGGCCTTCGAGGACGCCCTCGCCGGACGGCGCAGCCACGACCCCGGCCAGGTGTGGCCCTGGCAGACCCACGGCAAACTCCTCGTCGTCTCCCCGGTGGTCCTCGACGGGGACGTGGTGGCCGTCGTCGCCACCGAATCCCCCACCGACCAGATGCGGGCCAAGATCCTGCGGGGCTGGCTGCTGATCGTCGGCGGGCTCGCCGCCGCCATGCTCGTCGCCTTCGGCGCCGCCCTGCGGCTGACCAGCTGGGTGCTCAAGCCGGTGCGGACCCTGGACGCCGCCGCCCACGGCATCGCCATCGGGCGGATGAACTCCCGCGTCGCGGCCGGCGGCGGCCCCCCGGAACTGCGACGCCTGGCCCGCTCGTTCAACGAGATGGCCGACAACGTGGAAGAGGTCCTGGAGCAGCAGCGCGCCTTCGTCGCGGACGCCTCCCACCAGCTGCGCAACCCCCTCGCCGCACTGCTGCTGCGCATCGAGCTGCTCGCCCTGGAACTGCCCGACGGGAACGAGGAGATCGCCTCCGTGCGCACCGAGGGCAAGCGCCTGACCCAGGTCCTCGACGACCTGCTGGACCTGGCGCTGGCCGAGCACGCCACCGCCGAGATCAGCCTGATCGACATCGCGGGGCTGGCCGCCGAACGGGTCACCGCCTGGCGGCCGTACGCCGAGGAGAAGGGGGTCCGGCTCACCGGGACGGGTCGGGCCGCCGCCACCGGCTGGGCCGATCCGATCGCGCTCTCCAGCGCGCTCGACGCCGTGATCGACAACGCCCTCAAGTTCACCCCGGCGGGCGAGGCCGTGGAGGTGGGCCTCTCCGTCGAGGGCAGCCGGGTGCTCGTCGTGGTCGCCGACCGGGGGCCCGGACTCAACCAGGAGGAGCTGCTCCGGATCGGCGACCGGTTCTGGCGCAGCGGCCTCCACCAGAACGTCAAGGGCTCCGGGCTGGGCCTGTCCATCTCCCGCACCCTGCTCGCCGCGGGCGGCGGATCCCTCTCCTACGGGACGAACCCGCCGCACGGGCTGCGGGTGACGGTGTCGGTCCCCCGCACCGACCCCGCCGCCACGGACGGGTGAACGTCGAGGTCACCACTGCTCGGGCATCGTGCGTCAGAGGGCTCCGGCCCAGGTGAGGGAGGTACGGGCGGGGGCGGAGACGGCGTACGGCTCGTCCACGGCCCGGATCTCGAAGACGGCCGCCTTCTCCCGGCCGGCCCGTTCGACGGCCGGGAGGTACAGGGCCGTGCCGCAGGTGCCGCCGAGGAAGCGGCGGGTGCCGTCCGCGAGGACGCGGGACACCTCGTAGTGGCGGACGGGGCCGGGCGAGCGCTGCCAGGACAGTCGCAGGGCCGCCCTGCCGGACTGCTGGGCCGCGGCGGACACGGCCGGGGTCCCCGGGGTCGCCGGGCGGGGGCCCGGGGCGCCATCGCGTACCGTCAGGGCGCCGAGCCGCCAGCGCACCGGCTTCCTTCCGCGTCCCGTGATCCGTACGGCCAGACCGTGCGCGGTCTGGCCCGCCAGCTCCGACAGCCCGACCCGGGTGGTGCGCCAGCCCTGCCCGGTACCCGGGGTTTCCGCTTTCAGCCAGGTGTACGGGACCTCCTGCCCCGGAGCGGCCGGCTCGCGCGTGGCGACCCCGAGCTCGACCGACACCGGACCCGACTCGGTGGAGTGCACCAGCTCGACCACGGTGGAGCGGGTCAGCGGCAGCCGGGTGGAGTGCAGCCCGACGGCGGCCGGAGCGGTGAGGGCGCCCGCGACGAGGAGGCTGGAGCCGCCGCGCCAGGCGGCCGCGAAGTCGAGGGTGACCTCGGGGCGGGTTCCGGCGGTGTCCACGACCCAGCGCCGGCCCGGCAGCCGGTCCTGGAGGCCGAGGTGGTTCCACGGGGTGTCGCAGACGGGCCTGCCCTCCTCGTACCAGCGTTCCCCGTGGCCGGTGTTGAAGGAGCAGGCGAAGGGCAGCGCGGTGACGGTGGACCGGTCGGCGACGGCGGTGGCGGGCGCCCGCCAGGCGGAGTCGGCCGCGGGGCGGGCCGGGTCCAGGGACTCGCCGGTCCAGAACCGGTCGTCGGCGCGGTGGAAGGCGCCCGGGGAGCGGTCGGTGAGGTGGTTTCGGGTCCACTCGGGCCGGTAGAACCCGTAGGAGACGACGTGGTCGCGCTCGCGCGGGACGATCGCGTCCCAGTCCACCGCCGAGTTCCAGCCGTTGGACTCCGTGTCCACGGCCGCCCACAGCTCGTGGCGGCTGCGCCCCAGCCGGTCCGCGAGGGCGCCGGAGGCGGCCAGCTTCGCCGGGGTCCAGCGGAAGTCCACGAACATCGTGTCGGCGACCGTGCCCCGGCGGTCCTCGAAGAACTCCTGGTTGAGCCCGTTGAGCGCGCCCTGCCAGCCGACCGCGCCGGTGGAGTTCATGGCGTCGTACCAGGTGGTGCGCAGACCGTGCGGCTCGCCCGCGGCCCGCAGGGCGCGCAGGAACTGGCGGGTCCGGGCGGCTAGTTCGCTGTCGCCCCCCTCGGTCTCGGCGTTGACGAACCAGCCGTCGAACCCGTAGGTCCGCGCCACCTCCACCAGCTTCTCCGCCACCGGGAAGCGGCCGAGGGAGTCCCGCTGGACCAGGTCCCGGGTCCACTGGAGGTCGCCGCCGTAGGGCACGGGCGGCAGGAACACGTTGCCCATCACGCGGACGCCGTTGCGGTGCGCGGCGTCGACGACCGGCGCGTTCGGGGCGAGGACGATGCCCTCGCCCGAGGAACCGCCCCAGAAGACCAGCTCGTCGATGTACGCCCAGTGGGTGAGGGCGTAGTAGTCGGCGGTCGGGGAACCCTGTGCGGGATTCCCGGCGGTGTTCCCGAAGGAGACGAGCGAGGCGATCCGGGCCTGGCCGGCGCGGGCCGTGGAGTTCGGCGCCACCGGGGTGAAGCGGGGAGCCAGCGGCACGGTCGCGGTGTTGTGGGCCAGATCGGGGTCGGACCCGGGGCTCCACCGCAGCAGGGAGCGCCAAGTGATCCCGGGGCCGGGGGAGCCCTGGGGGAGCGAGTCGGGGAACCAGTACGAGGCGTACGGAGCCAGGTCGGCGGGGCCGACGGGGGCCACGGTTGCTGCTCCGGGGGCCGCTGCCGCCGGGGCCGCGGCTCCGTACAGCAGGGCGCCGGCGCCCACCCCGGCTCCGGCGAACAGCAGCCCGCGCCGGGTCGGCCGTATCGCGGGACGAGGGTCGACGCCGTTGTCGGTCTCGGACATGAGGGGATCCTCCGGAGGGCGTAGGGGCCGGTCAGGCCCGGGTGGGGACTTCGCAGACGTGCAGTACTTCGGTGATGCCGCGGGAGGCCAAGTGGTCGGCGTCCCCGGCGCGTTCGGCCAGGACCACCGCCGGGCGCACCCCCTGCGCCGTGAGCTCGGCCCAGGCCTCGAAGAAGGAGCCGCCCGGGGCGCACACCGAGCGGTGGGGCGCTGCCTCGGCGCCGCCCACGTCCACGGCGAGCGCGGTGGAGCGCACCGCCGGGCGGTGGGCGCGGCCCCGCCACTCCTCGGTGATCCGGGCGATGACCTCCCCGGCGGGCTTGGCCCGGCGGTCGTTGGTGAGCAGGCCGAGCCCGTACTCCAGATCCGGGAAGTCCGCGAGCTCCCGGGACACGTCGTGCGAGCACCACCAGGTCACGCCCCACAGGTCAGGGCAGTCCAGTGCACCCACCACGGTCGCCTCGGTGAAGGAGGCCGCGTGCTCGGGCCCGATCAACGGCGCGGGCGCGCCCACCTCCTGGAGCCAGACCGGCCGGTGCGGATCCAGCGCCCAGGCCTTGGAGAGCTCGATCAGGTACGCGGCGTGGTGCTCGGTGGCCGTCCCGGTGCGGCCGTGGCGCTGGGCGGTGCCGTTGAACACCCAGGAGTGCACGGCGGTCGCACCGCCGAGGCGGGCCGCCTGGGCCACGGTGAAGGGGTGCCCGTCCTGGTACCAGGCGGCGTCGTACTCGGCGTGCAGGTGCATGCGGCCGGGCGCGCCCTCCTCGCAGGCGGCGAGCATCCGCTCCAGCCACCGCCCGGCCTGCTCCCGAGTGATCCGGTCGGGGGAGGGGTGCGGGTCGTCGGAGAACTGGTTGATCTCGTTGCCGACCGTCATGCCGAGGAAGTTCGGCCGGTCCGCGAGGGCGGCGGCCAGCGTGCGCAGGTACTCCTCCTGCCCGGCGACGACCTGCGGATCGCTGAAGATGTTGCGCCGGTGCCAGGTCCCGGTCCACGCCGGCAGGAAGTCGAAGCTCGACAGGTGTCCTTGGAGCCCGTCGACATTCACGTCGAGCCCGCGCTCGGCGGCCGCGTCGGCGAGCGAGACGAGCTGCTCCACGGCGCGCGGCCGGATCAGCGTCCGGTTCGGCTGGAACACCGGCCACAGCGGGAAGACCCGTACGTGGTCCAGGCCGAGGCCCGCGATGGAGTCGAGGTCGGCCTTGACCTCGTCGAGGTCGAAGTCGAGCCAGTGGTGGAACCAGCCGCGCGTCGGCGTGTAGTTGGCGCCGAAGCGGAGGGTTCGCGGGGCGGGGGAGGCGGCGGGGCCGTCGTGCATGAATGGTCCTGGAGTTCAGGGGAATTCACCGGATGCCCATAACCTGCCGTCCCCGGACCGGATAAGTCAACAGGACCGTTATCTCCGAACGTCCCGACTTGGCGGGATGAAAGTCCTCACCCCAGGGACCGTGGTACTTATGCGCTTCAGTCCAGTTGACAGGCCGGTTCAAGTCGCTGGAAGCTAAGCGCACTAATGCGGTTTAGTCGTTGTTGAGCGGTGTTGTCACACAAGGAAGTGTGCGGAAATGGACAGCGGAATTACGGTCACGTCGGTCACCACACCGGCACTCTTCACCGGCCCGCCACAAACCCCGTCGCAGGTCATCCGGGTGCGCATCCGCAGGGCCCGCCCGGCCGGGCCGCTGCACGTGTCCGTGCACGGGGCCGAAATCACCACCGCGCACCCGCGCATCGTGCGCGCCGACACCGCCGAGGCCTACGCGGGCACGGACGCCCGCGCCGCGCTCGGGGAGCGGGCCGAGGTCCCCGAGTCCACCGTCGAGGTCGCCGTCCGCACCGGCGCCGCCGCCCCCGGGACCGTCCTGCCCGCCACCGTCCGCGTCACCACCCCCGACGGCCGCCCGCTCGCCGAGCGCGCCTTCGGCCTCGTCGTCGCCGAGCCCGGCTGGACCGTCCGCCTCGTCCCGCACTTCCACTACGACCCCATGTGGTGGAACACTCAGGCCGCCTACACCTCCCTGTGGGACGCGCCTCCGAAGCCCGGCGAGGCCGAACGCGGCTGGGAGTACACCGGAGTTCCCGCCTTCACCCTCGTCCCGCTCCACCTCCAGCAGGCGCGCGAGGACCCGGCGTACCGCTTCGTGCTCTCCGAGGTCGACTACCTCAAGCCCTACTGGGACACCCACCCCGCCGAGCGCGACGAGCTGCGCGCGCTGATCGCCGAAGGCCGCGTCGAACTCGTCGGCGGCACCTACAACGAGCCCTCCACCAACCTCACCTCCGCCGAGACCACCATCCGCAGCGCCGTCCACGGCCTCGCCCTGCACCGCGGCACCCTCGGCGCCGACCCGCGCACCGCCTGGCAGCTCGACGTCTTCGGCCACGACCCGTCCTTCCCCGCCCTGATGGCCGGCGCCGGCCTCGACTCGGCCGTCCTGGCCCGCGGCCCCCACCACCAATGGGGCCCGATGATGGACACCTGGGGCGACGCACTGCGCCCGCCCGCCGCCATGCAACTGCCCGCCGAGTACGAGTGGATCGCGCCCGGCGACAGCGGCGGACAGGGCCTGCTCCTGCACTACCTGCCCGCGCACTACTCGGCCGGCTGGTTCTCCCACCGGGCCCCCGACGCCGAGGCCGCCGCCGAGCAGCTGCTGGACCTGTACGAGCTGCTGCGCACCGCCGCCGCCACGAAGAACGTGCTGATCCCGATGGGCACCGACTTCTCCTGGCCGCACCGCTGGGGCCTGGACGTGCAGCACGCCTGGAACCGCCGCTACTGCTGGCCCCGCATGGAACACAGCGGCCCGCGCGCCCACTTCGACGCCGTCCGCGCCGAGTTCGCGGAGCGCGGCGAGCAGCCGCTGCCGGTCACCCGGGAGATGGGCCCCGTCTACACCGGCAAGGACGTCACCTACAGCGATGTGAAACAGGCCCACCGGGCCGCCGAGAACCTCCTCGAACAGGCCGAGACCTTCGCCGCCCTCGCCTGCGCCGAAGGACTGACCGACTACCCGGCGCAGACCCTGTCCAAGGCCTGGCGCCACCTGCTGCACGCCGCCCACCACGACGCCGTCACCGGGACCTTCTCCGACCAGGTCTACCTCGACCTGCTCCCCACCTGGCGCGAGGCCCACGACCTGGCCGCCGGGGTACGGGAGGAGGCGCTGCGCGCGCTGACCGCCCAGGCCGACACCCGGGGCCCCGGCCCGCTCGCCGTCACCGTGCACAACCCGGTGTCCTGGACCCGCACCGACCTGGTCCGCACCCGCGTCGAGCTCGCGGTACTGGGCCTCGCGGACGCCGCCGCCGACCGGGTCACCCTCCTCGACGACGCCGGCCGCGGCGCGTCCGTCCACCTCGAGGCCGTCGCGGACGGGGTCGCCGAACTGGCCTTCCTCGCCGCCGACGTGCCCTCGCTCGGCCACCGCACCTGGTGGCTGGCCGCCTCGCCGGTGCCCGTATCGGGCGGCTGGGAGCCCGCGCCGGGACACGCCGTCCAGAACGACTTCCTGCGCGCCGAGGCCGACCCCGCGCGCGGCGGCGGCCTCGCCCGGCTGCTGGACCGGCGCACCGGGCAGGAGCTGCTCACCGCCGGGGAGGTGGACGAGCTGGTCGTGCAGGAGGAGTACGACAAGCACCCCTACTTCGAAGAGGGCCCCTGGCACCTGCTGCCCAAGGGGCCGGGCACCGGGTCGGGCGCCGCGCCCGCCGAGTCCTGCCGGGCTGAGCGAGGGCCGCTGGGGTCGCGCCTCGTGGCCAGCGGGCGGACCGGGCCCGTCCGCTGGACCCGGACCACCACCCTGTGGGACGGCCTGGACCGGGCGGAACTCACCACGACGGTCCACGCGTTCGAAGGCCGCGACCAGCTGCTGCGGCTGCGGATCCCGGCCGACGTGCCCGGCGCACTGCCGGTCGCCGAGACGGCCGCCGCCGTGGTGGGGCGCGGGTTCGCCTTTCCCGAGGCGGATGCCGGAGCCGATCACACGCGGGCCCCGTGGACCCTGGACAGCCCCTGCCTGAACTGGTTCGCGCTGTCGGCTCCGATGACCGGTCCGGGCGGACGGGCACTGGGCGCGGCCGAGATCGTCCTCCCGGACTCGGGCACCGCGCAGGGCCTGCGGGAGCTGGTCACCGCCCTGGGCCGCCACGGGGTCACCGCGACCCCGACCCGGCCCGGCGGGCCGCGCTGGGGGGACCTGGCGGTGGACAGCAGCCTGCCCGACTTCCGCATCGCACTCGGCGGCCCCGGCGAGAACGCCTTCACGGCGGCGCTGCTGGAGTCGGCGGATCCCGCGTACGCGAAGGCGGTACGGGAACACGCGCGGGTCTGGGTCCCGGCCCGCGCCGGGCTCCGCCCGCTCTGGACCCCGGGCTGCGACCTGACCGGGATCCGGGACCTGCCGGTGCTGGTCCTGACCGGCCCGGCGGCGGACCTCGCCCGGGCCGTCGCAGAGTCGGGCCGCATCGAGGCGGAGGCTGCGGCCGCCGAAGCGGGGCCTCCGGCCGGCGAAGGCCGCGCGCACGAGGCGACGTACCCGCACGGGGCGACGTACCCGCACGGGGCGACGTACCCGCACGAGGCGACGTACCCGCACGGGGAGGCGTACGCGGACACGGAGGCGTACGCGGACCGCACGGTCGGGGTCCTGGTCCGCGGGACGCCCAGCTTCGCCGTCGACACCGCCGGGCGGCTGCACAGCACCCTGATGCGGTCCTGCACCGGCCGCCCGAGCGGCGCGTGGATGGATCCCCCGCGGCGCACCGCCCCGGACGGCACTTCCTTCCAGCTCCAGCACTGGACCCATGTCTTCGAGCACGCGCTGGTCGCGGGCTCCGGGGACTGGCGGTCGGTGGACCTGGTGCGCAGGGGCAGGGAGTTCAACAAGCCGCTGACCGCCGTCACGGCCGAACCCGGCGAAGGCCCCCGGCCGCCCGCGCGCTCGCTGCTCGGCGTGGAGCCGGCCGACCGGGTGCTGATCGAGACGGTCAAACGGGCCGAGGGCTCCGCGGAACTCGCCGTCAGGCTGCGCGAGACGCACGGCCGCCCGGTGACGGCCGAGACGCTGTGGCCGACGGATCCGGCCGCCGAGGCCGATCTGCTGGACCGCCCGCTCGGTTTCTTCGAGGGCCGGATCCAGGGCGCGGCGACGACCACGCTGCTGCTGCTCACGGAATCGGGCATGCCGCTGCGCGAGGGCGAACGCGAAGCGCACCAGCCGGTCTTCAGCCGCTACTGGCTGCACAACACGGGGACCGCTCCGCTCGGCGACGCCCCGTACACGGTGACCTGTGACGGGATTCCCTCCGGCGCGACCGTCACCCTCGCCGCCCACGGGGCCGGAGCGGGCGGCCCGGTGGCCCTGGAGGTCCGGGCCCCGGAGGGCTGGCAGACCTCCTGGACCCGGCGGCGGACCGAGCTGGAGCCCGGCGGGCACGTGTCGCTGCCGCTGACCGTGGAGCCCCCGGCGGACGCCGAACCCGGCGAACACCTGGTCCGGATCCTCGCCGACACCCCGGCGGGCGAATTCGAGGACGTGCTGACCGTCACCGTCCCCGGAGCCCCCGAAGGCCCCGCCGGGCTGTGGGTGGACGCGCCGGAACCCGCCGTCACCGTCGCCCCCGGCGCACGTACCTCCGTACGGGTGCGCATCGGGTCCACCGGCATCCGCTCCGCCCTGCGGGGGCAGGCCCACGCCGTCTCCCCGTACGGCAGCTGGCAGCTGACCGCCCCCGCCGTGCAGCCGGTCGAGGTACCGGCGGACGGATGGGCCGAGGCCGTCTTCGAGGTGCGGCCGCCGCTCGGCACCCCTCCGGGGGAGTACTGGGTGGTGGCCAAGGCGGTCTGCCAGGGCAGGATCGCGTACGGTCCGGCCATTGCCGTCCACGTCAGCGAGGGATGAGACAGGCCATGGCCCGCAGACCCACCATCAAGGACATCGCCCGCCAGGCCGGGGTGTCGGAGAGCGCGGTCTCCTTCGCGCTCAACGACCGGCCGGGAGTCTCCAAGGACACCCGCGCCCGGATCCGCCGGGTCGCCGAGGAACTCGGCTGGCAGCCCAACAGCGCGGCCCGCGCCCTGTCCGGCGAACACTCCGGCGCCGTCGGACTGGTCCTCGCCCGGCCCGCGCACACCCTCGGCGTCGAATCCTTCTTCCTCCAGCTGGTCTCCGGCATCCAGGAGGTCCTGGCCGCCGGCCGCATCGCCCTGCTCTTCCAGGTCGTCGAGGACCTCGACGCCGAATGCGCGGTGTACCGCCGGTGGTGGGCGGAGCGGCGTGTCGACGGGGTCGTGGTGGTGGACCCGCGGACCGACGACCCGCGCCCGGCCCTCTTGGCGCAGCTCGGCCTGCCCGCGGTGACGGTGGGGGAGACCGGCCCGCCGGGGGAGAGCGGCCGGCCCGGGGAGAGCGGCCGGCCCGGGGAGACGGGGCCGTGCTCCGCCCCGCCCGCCCCGCTCGCCCCGCCCACCCTGTCCGCCGTCCTCGCGGACGACGCGGGCGCCATGGCCGAGGTGCTGGACCACCTGTACGGGCTCGGCCACCGCCGGATCGCGCACGTCGCCGGACTGCCCGGACTCGCCCACACCGAGCGCCGCATCCGCTCGCTGCACGCCGAGGCCGAGCGGCTGGGGCTCGGCCCCGGCCAGGTGCGCTCGGTGCCCACCGACTACTCCGACGCCGAGGGCGCGGCGGCCACCCGGCGGATCCTCGCCGAGCCGCAGCCGCCTACCGCGATCGTCTACGACAACGACGTGATGGCTGTGGCCGGCGCCGCCGTCGCCGCCGAGCTGGGCATCCCCGTGCCGGGCCGGCTCTCCATCGTGGCCTGGGACGACTCCGCGCTCTGCCGGGTCACCCACCCGCGGCTCACCGCCCTCGTCCGGGACACCGCGGGCTTCGGACGGCTCGCCGCCGAGGAACTCCTCGCCGTCCTGGCGGGGAGCCCGCCGAGGTCCCGCGAGAGCGAGCGGCCCCGGCTGGAGCCCCGCGAGAGTACGGCTCCGCCGCCGGCCGCATACTGAATTTCGACCCCTTCCTGGAGCGACCCCGTGACCACTCCCACTCCCACCTCCGCCTTTCCCGCCCCCCGCGCCGGTGTGCCGGGCGACCCCGGCCTGACGGTCGCGATCGACATCGGCGGTACGAAGATCGCCGGCGCGCTGGTGCACCCCGACGGCACGATGACGGCCACCACCCGCCGTCCCACCCCGGGCGGCCCGGACGGGGACGCCGTCTTCGCGGCCGTCGCCGAGGTGGTCGCGGAGCTCGCGGCCGGCCCGCTGTGGTCCTCGGCGGTGCGCTGCGGGATCGGCAGCGCGGGCCCGGTGGATTCCGCGCGCGGCACGGTCAGCCCGGTGAACATCGGAGCCTGGCGGGAGTTCCCGGTCCAGGCCCGGGTCGAAGCGCGGCTCGCGGAGCACGGGGCACGGATCCCGACCGTGCTGGCCGGTGACGGGGTGGCGATGACCGCCGCCGAGCACTGGCTCGGCGCGGCCAGGGGGCACGCCAACGCGCTCTGCATGGTGGTCTCCACCGGCGTCGGCGGCGGACTCGTCCTGAACAACCGGCTCCACCCCGGCCCCACCGGCAACGCGGGCCACATCGGCCACATCAGTGTTGCCTTCGACGGGGAGCCCTGCGCGTGCGGGGGCGTCGGCTGCGTGGAATCCATCGCCTCCGGCACCGCCATCGCACGCTGGGCCCTCGCCCAGGGCTGGGTCCCGGCCGGGGACCCCACCGCGGCGGGCGTGGCCTCGGCGGCACAGGCGGGCGACCCGGTCGCCCTGGCCGCCTTCGACCGCGCCGGCCGGGCGCTGGCCGCGGCCATCGCGGCCACCGCCACCCTCGTGGAGACCGACATCGCCGTCATCGGAGGCGGCGTCGCCGCCTCGGGAGACACCCTCTTCGGGCCGATCCGCACGCACCTGGCCTCGTACGCGACCCTGTCGTTCGTCCAGGAGCTGCAGGTCGTCCCGGCGGCCCTGGGCACGCACGCGGGCCTGATCGGCGCGGCCGCGGCGGCCACGATGCTGCTGCCCTCGGCGTGAGCCCCGCGAGCTCTTCGGGTCCCGCTACGGCTTGACCGAGCGGTAGTACCGGGCGGCGCCCACGTGCAGCTCCAGCGGATCGGTGTAGATCGCCGTCCGCAGGTCCACCAGCTGCGCCGCGTGCACCTCGCGCCCGATCTTGTCCCGGCTCGCGATCACGGTGCGGGTGAACTGCTCCGTCAGCTCGGCGCCCATGTCGTCCCGGGTCACCAGCAGGTTCGGCACCGCCACCGTGGCCACGGCCGAGGTGTTGCGGGCCCGCGCGTAGGCGTCCTGCGGCATCACCGCCGCCCGGTAGTAGCGCGCCGGGGTGCCGCTGGCCTGGAGCGCCTCCACCAGGTCGCCCAGCTGCACGAGCCGGATGTCGAAGCGCTCCGACAGCTCGCGCACGGCGGTGGTCGGCAGCCCCCCGGACCAGAAGAACGCGTCGATCCGGCCCGCCTGCAGCTCCGCCGGCATCGTGTCGATGCCGATGGGCACCGGGGTGATGTCACGGACCGGGTCCAGCTTCGCCGCCGTGAGCATCCGCTCGGAGATCAGCCTGACCCCCGAGCCGTCCTGGCCCACCGCGACCCGCTTGCCCCGCAGGTCCTTGGCGGACTGCACGGGCGAGCCGGCGGGCACCACCAGCTGCACATAGTCGTCGTAGAGGCGGGCGAGGCCCCGCAGCCGGTCGGCGCCGGCCTTCCCGTCGAGGCGGTACTTGGACACCGCGTCGGCCGTGGCCACCGTGAAGTCCGCCTCCCCGGCGGCCACCCGCTGCAGGTTCTGCTGCGAGCCCTCGCTGGTCCGCAGGCGGACGCGGACCCCGGGCATGCTCGTGGCGAGCTCCTGCTCCAGGAGCTCGCCGTAGCGGTGGTAGACCCCCTTCTGGACGCCCGTACTGAAGGTCAGGTCCCCCTCCAGCTCCGGCGCCCCGAAGGGCCGCAGCCACCAGACGAGGGCGCCGAGCACGGCCAGTACGGCCACCAGGGCCCGCAGGGCACGGCGCCTGCTGATCCGGGGCGGTACGAGAGGCATGGCCGCGATCCTGCCACCGCCCCGCCGTCCTGTCACGGCCGACCACCCCCGACCGCCCCCGGCGCCCTCCGGATCCCCGGCCGAGCGCCGCCGGGAAGACCCTTACCCTTGATGCATGACCAGCAGCAGTGACCGGAGCCCGGGTGTGGACGTTCCCAAGAGCTACGAGGTGCGCACCTACGGGTGCCAGATGAACGTGCACGACTCCGAGCGGCTGTCCGGTCTGCTGGAGGACGCCGGGTACGTCCGGGCGCCCGAGGGGTCGGACGGAGACGCCGACGTCGTGGTGTTCAACACCTGCGCCGTCCGCGAGAACGCCGACAACAAGCTCTACGGCAACCTCGGCCGGCTCGCCCCCATGAAGACCAAGCGCCCCGGCATGCAGATCGCCGTCGGCGGCTGCCTCGCGCAGAAGGACCGCGACACGATCGTGTCCCGCGCCCCCTGGGTCGACGTGGTCTTCGGCACGCACAACATCGGCAAACTGCCCGTCCTCCTGGAGCGCGCCCGCATCCAGGAAGAGGCACAGGTCGAGATCGCCGAATCGCTGGAGGCCTTCCCCTCCACGCTCCCGACCCGGCGCGAGTCCGCGTACGCCGCCTGGGTCTCGATCTCCGTCGGCTGCAACAACACCTGCACCTTCTGCATCGTTCCGGCCCTGCGCGGCAAGGAGGAGGACCGCCGTCCCGGCGACATCCTCGCCGAGGTCGAGGCACTGGTCGCCGAGGGCGTCAGCGAGATCACCCTGCTCGGCCAGAACGTCAACGCCTACGGCTCCGACCTGGGCGACCGCGAGGCCTTCTCCAAGCTGCTGCGCGCCTGCGGCGCCATCGAGGGCCTGGAGCGGGTCCGCTTCACCTCCCCGCACCCGCGCGACTTCACGGACGACGTGATCGCGGCCATGGCCGAGACCCCCAACGTCATGCCGCAGCTGCACATGCCCATGCAGTCCGGATCCGACACGATCCTGAAGGCGATGCGCCGCTCGTACCGCCAGGATCGCTTCCTCGGCATCATCGAGAAGGTCCGCGCCTCCATCCCGCACGCGGCGATCTCCACCGACATCATCGTGGGCTTCCCCGGCGAGACCGAGGAGGACTTCCAGCAGACGATGCACGCCGTGCGCGAGGCCCGCTTCGCCAACGCCTTCACCTTCCAGTACTCCAAGCGCCCCGGCACCCCGGCCGCGGACATGGAGGGGCAGATCCCCAAGGAAGTCGTCCAGGAGCGGTACATGCGCCTGGTCGCCCTCCAGGAGGAGATCTCCTGGGACGAGAACAAGAAGCAGGTCGGCCGCACGCTGGAGGTCATGGTCGCCGAGGGCGAGGGCCGCAAGGACGGCGCCACGCACCGGCTGTCCGGGCGCGCCCCCGACAACCGCCTCGTGCACTTCACCAAGCCGGACCAGG
Organism: Streptomyces sp. NBC_00503; assembly: GCF_036346895.1. NCBI lineage: Bacteria > Bacillati > Actinomycetota > Actinomycetes > Kitasatosporales > Streptomycetaceae > Streptomyces > Streptomyces sp. NBC_00503. Next base: position 5,926,562 of record NZ_CP107855.1, read on the forward strand.
AGGTCCGACCCGGTGACGTGGTGACCGTGGAGATCACCTACGCGGCCCCGCACCACCTGCTGGCCGAAGGCCCGACCCAGTCGGTACGCCGTACCCGCGCGGGCGACGCCTGGGAGAAGCGCAACGCCGCTCCGGCCGAGCCCAAGGGCGTCCTGCTCGGCATCCCGACCCTGGGCGTCCCGGCACCGCTGCCGGTGGCCGCCTCGGGCTGTTCGGTTCCTTCCTGACGCGTCTCCTTCCCAACGCGTCCCTCGCACCGCTCAGCGCTGGCGCGCTTCCCGGGCTTCGCGCCGCTGCGCCGGACTCCGTCCGGCGGCGGCCGGGCGGGGGCGCTGCCCATGCCGTCTGGCGCGGGGGCTCGTGTCGCAGCCACATCCCACCCTGCCGAGAGGCACCCGCCGCCCGGCCGGCTGCGGCTACGCTGCGGATCATGCTCGTAGCCGCCGCCGTCTGCCCCGCCCCGCCACTGCTCGTGCCCGAGCTCGCCGCGGGGGCCGCCGCCGAACTCGGCGATGCCCGTACCGCGTGTTCGGACGCGCTGTCGGTGCTCGCCGCCTCCCGGCCCGATCTGCTCGTGGTCGTCGGAGCCGCTGACCCGGACCACCACGGCTCCTACCCCCAGGGCTCCCGCGGCAGCTTCCGCGGGTTCGGGGTCGGGAGCGACGTACAGCTGGGCGAGGGCGAGGAAGGCCCCCGCCTGCTGCCCGTGCCGCTCGCCGTCGGCGCCTGGCTGCTCGGCCGCGCGGGCTGGGGCGCCGCGCCCGTGGAGGGGTTCGGGGTCGCAGGCCCCCTGGACACCGCGCAGTGCCTGGCGGCCGGCCGGGAGCTCGCCGCGCGGGACGCCCGGGTCGCGCTGCTCGTGATGGGTGACGGCAGCGCCTGCCGCACCCTCAAGGCCCCCGGCTACCTCGACGAGCGCGCCGCCGCCTTCGACGCCGAGGCCGCCCGCGCGCTCGGCGCCGCCGACGTGGCCGCCCTCACCGCGATGGACGCCGGGCTCGCCACCGAGCTCCAGGCCGCCGGACGGGCCCCCTGGCAGGTGCTCGCGGGCGCCGCCGAGGGCGCCGGTCTCGAAGGGCGGCTGCTGTACGAGGACGCGCCCTACGGGGTCGGATACTTCGTCGCCGCCTGGTCCTAGGGAGCGGGTCCGTCCGGCAGCGGCCCGGAACATGACGAAGGGGCACGACACCACGCCCGGTGGTGCCGCGCCCCTTTCCGGAACCGCGTCAGGAAGCCGCCGGCGGTGTCGGCCCGCCGGGGTGGTCCTTGTGCGCGATCTTGCCCAGGGCGTCCTTCGCCTTGTCCGTGCCGCTAGAGATCTGGCCGCTGTACTTGCCCTTGGTCTTGGAGTCCACGGCCTTGGCCATCTTCTCCAGATTCTGGGTGATCTTTCCCTCGTGCTGCTGCGCGAGGTCGCCGACCTTGTCCTTCGCGGGCGCGAGCTTGGCCTTCAAATCGTCCAGCAGGCCCATGGGTCACCTTCCGTTGGCGATCGCTACGTACGGGCACCCTCGCCGGCGGCCTCGCTGTCCGCGGCGACCTCCGCCGACTGCTGCTTGGGGATCTCGACGGCTTCCACCGTCTCGGTCCCCTCGGCCGCAGCCGGCTCGGTCACGGCCTCATCGGCCGTAGCGGACTCCGCCGTCAGATCCTCGGCAGCGACCTCTTCGGTCACTGCCTGGCTCTTGCGGCCGAGAAGCCGGTCCAAAATGCCCATGTCTACTCCTATAACGTTACTCGTGTGAGTGAAGTTCCGCCGTGGACGGACCGGCCTGCGCCGGTCGCGGGCCGGGCGTACGACAGGCGCGCGCCGGGCCGGAACCCCGCCAAGGCAACGACCCCGACCGGGCCGCGTCACGTAGCTCGATCGGGTACATAGCGGACTCTTGACGGCGGGCTGCGAGACTGGGGCAGTGAGGAAAGCAGCCCCCGCCCCGCGGGTCATCGCCGTCGTAGGACCCACCGCGGCCGGAAAGTCCGACCTGGGCGTCGCACTGGCCCGTCATTTCGACGGCGAAGTCGTCAACGCCGACTCGATGCAGCTGTATCGGGGGATGGACATCGGCACCGCCAAACTGACGACGGAGGAGCGCGGCGGAGTACCGCACCACCTCCTGGACATCTGGGACGTCACCGAGACGGCGAGCGTCGCCGAGTACCAGCGCCTGGCCCGCGCCGAGATCGACAAACTGCTCGCCCAGGGCCGCACCCCCGTCCTCGTCGGCGGCTCCGGCCTGTACGTGCGCGGCGCGCTCGACGCCATGGAGTTCCCCGGCACCGACCCCGAGGTCCGGGCCCGGCTGGAGGCCGAGGTCACCCTGCGCGGCCCCGGCGCCCTGCACGCCCGGCTCGCCGCCGCCGACCCGGCCGCCGCGCAGGCGATCCTGCCCAGCAACGGCCGCCGCATCGTGCGCGCGCTGGAGGTCATCGAGATCACCGGACGGCCCTTCACCGCGAACCTCCCCGGCCACGAGTCCGTCTACGACACGGTCCAGATCGGCGTGGACGTGGCCCGGCCCGAGCTCGACGAGCGGATCGCGCTGCGCGTGGACCGGATGTGGGAAGCCGGGCTGGTGGACGAGGTCCGCACGCTGGAGGCCGCCGGGCTGCGCGACGGAATCACCGCCTCCAGGGCCCTGGGCTACCAGCAGGTGCTGTCCGCGCTCGCCGGCGCCTGCACCGAGGACGAGGCGCGCGCGGAGACGGTGCGGGCGACCAAGCGGTTCGCCCGCAGGCAGGACTCCTGGTTCCGCCGCGACCCGAGGGTGCACTGGCTCAGCGGGGCCGCATCGGACCGTCGGGAACTGGCCGGACTCGCGCAGTCGTTGGTCGAACGAGCGGTCACAGCCTGATCACGTGATGGCATCGGGAAGCCCCGGCCGCCTGTCCGGGGCCCGCTGGCGTGCCATCATCAAACTTCCGGCGGTGCCGTCACCGGCGGTGAACGGCAGCGTACGAAGTCCGAGTGGGGAGGGCGCGTGGCGATGGAGGCCGGCCCTCGCGACACCGGTCGGGACGACACCCGACGGGAACCGGACCCGATGCTTCACGGCGCGCTCGCCGAGGCCGAGGCCGACGCGCTCGCACGGGCGGAGGGGTTCGGCGATGCCGACGAGCTCCCGGAGCCCGAAGAGCTCGCGGCAGTCGACGCGCTCGCCGTGGCCGACGGACTCGCCGTGGCCGACGGGCTCGTCGCGGCCGACGGGCTCGGACTGCCCGCGGGGCCCGCGCGGTTGACCCCCGACGGCCCGGACGCGCCGGACACCGCCGAGGCGGAGGCCGCCGCGGCGCCCGAGTTCGAGGTGGAACTGCGCCCGCAGCGGCGGCTCCGACTGTGGCAGATCGCCCCCATCGCCATCCTGGCCGCGGCCGGATCCCTGATGTTCGCCTTCCCCCTCGCCTTCGAGTTCGGCGACGGCGGAGCGGTCGTCGCCATGCTCGGATTCCTCCTCATGAGCTGCGCCGGCGGCTGGGGCATGATGGCCGCGCGCCGCGTGGGCTACGCCCTGCCGGGGCTCCCGGCCCGCGGCTCCGGGCGGCGCCCCGACTGGCGGGTGGCCGTGCTGTACGCGCTGGTCGCGCTGGCCGTCGTAGCGCTGGCGGTGTACCGGGTGGCCCGGCTGCGGTAGCCGGGGGCTCGGTACGATGGGCGGGTGACGCAGACCAGCCCCGCCTCCCCGCTCTCCTCCCTGCCGTTCCTCAAGGGCCACGGCACCGAGAACGACTTCGTGATCGTCCCGGACCCGGACAACGCCATCGAGCTGCCGGCGTCCGCCGTGGCGCGGCTGTGCGACCGGCGCGCCGGGATCGGCGCGGACGGCGTACTGCACGTGGTGCGCTCCGCCGCGCACCCCGAGGCCGCGCACATGGCCGGCGAGGCCGAGTGGTTCATGGACTACCGCAACAGCGACGGCTCCATCGCCGAGATGTGCGGCAACGGCGTCCGTGTCTTCGCCCGCTACCTCCAGCACGCCGGACACGTGGTCCCCGGCGACCTGGCCGTCGCCACCCGGGGCGGGGTCAAGCGGGTGCACCTCGACAAGACCGGCGACGTGACCGTCTCCATGGGCCGCGCCGAACTCCCCGAGGGAGAGGTCACCGTCTCCGTGGGCGAGCGCTCCTGGCCCGCGCTCAACGTCAACATGGGGAACCCGCACGCGGTGGCCTTCGTTGACAGCCTGGACGATGCCGGGAAGCTGCTGGACCCGCCCCCGTACAGCCCGGCGTCCGCCTATCCGACGGGTGTCAATGTCGAGTTCGTCGTCGACCGCGGCCCCCGGCACGTCGCCATGCGCGTCCACGAGCGCGGCTCCGGCGAGACCCGCTCCTGCGGTACCGGCGCCTGCGCGGTGGCCGTGGCCGCCATCCGCCGCGACGGCGCGGACCCCGCCGTCACCGGCACGCCCGTCACGTACACCGTCGATCTGCCCGGCGGCACGCTGGTCATCACCGAGCACCCCGACGGCCGGATCGAGATGGCCGGACCGGCCGTCATCGTGGCCGAGGGCGAGTTCGATCCGGCCTGGCTCACCGAAACGGCTTTCGCCTGAAGCTTCCCTCTAATGGGTGATCCGTTTCACGCTGAGCGAGAGGTGGACTGCGCCACGTGGTGGGGTCGGTAGCATCAGGCACCGGCCCTGCGGGCGCACCCCATGCCCACCACCGCCGGTCGAAGCCGCCGGAGGTTCCCATGAGTGCAGAGGCCACGAACCCCGAAGCACGTTCCGAAGCGCGCCCTGAACTTCGCAGACGGGGCCGGACCAGGCTTGACCTGCGACGACTCGGACGCGCCGCACTGCTCGGTCCCGCGTCGCGGGACCGGCTGCCGGACGCCATCGGCCACGTCGCCGAGGCGCACCGCGCCCACCACCCCGACGCGGACCTGTCCGTCCTGCGCCGCGCCTATCTGCTCGCCGAGACCTCGCACCGCGGCCAGATGCGCAAAAGCGGTGAGCCGTACATCACACATCCGCTCGCCGTGACGCTCATCCTGGCCGAACTCGGCGCCGAAACCACCACCCTGACGGCCTCTCTCCTCCACGACACAGTGGAGGACACCGACGTGACCCTCGATCAGGTCCGCGAGGAGTTCGGCGAAGAGGTCTGCTTCATCGTCGACGGGGTCACCAAGGTCGAGAAGATCGACTACGGGGCCGCCGCCGAGCCCGAGACCTTCCGCAAGATGCTCGTCGCCACCGGCAACGACGTCCGCGTGATGTCCATCAAACTGGCCGACCGGCTGCACAACATGCGCACCCTCGGCGTGATGCGCCCCGAAAAACAGGCCCGCATCGCCAAGGTCACCCGGGACGTACTGATCCCGCTCGCCGAACGCCTCGGCGTCCAGGCCCTGAAGACCGAGCTGGAAGACCTCGTCTTCGCGATCCTGCACCCCGAGGAGTACGAGTACACGCGCTCCCTCATCGCGGCCCACGCCGGGGACCGCGACCCGCTGCCCGCCATCGCCGAATCCGTCCGCGTGGTCCTGCGCGAGGCGGGCATCGCCGCCGAGGTGGTGGTACGCCCCCGGCACTTCGTCTCCGTACACCGGATCGCCCTCAAACGCGGGGAACTGCGCGGCTCCGACTTCGGCCGCCTGCTGGTCCTCGTGGGGGAGAACGCCGACTGCTACGCGGTCCTGGGCGAGCTGCACACCTGCTTCACCCCGGTCGTCTCCGAGTTCAAGGACTTCATCGCCACCCCGAAGTTCAACCTCTACCAGTCCCTGCACACCGCCTTCGCCACGCCCGAGGGATACGTCGCCGAGGTGATCGTCCGGACCCGGCAGATGCACCGGGTCGCGGAGGCGGGGGTGGTGGCGCTCGGCAATCCGTACACGGCCACCGCGGCCCCCGCCCCACCTGCGGCCACGAGCCCGACGGCGGCCCCGCAGCCGCCCGGCGAGGCCACCGAGGCGGCCGGGGCCGCCAAGGCCGCCGACATCGACGAGGAGCGGGTGGACCCGACCCGGCCCGGCTGGCTGTCGCGCCTGCTCGACTGGCAGCAGTCGGCGCCCGACCCCGACACCTTCTGGGACGTCCTGCGCTCCGAACTGGCACAGGACCGGGAGATCACCGTGTTCCGGGCCGACGGTGGAACCCTGGGCCTGCCCGCCGGCGCCAGCTGTATCGACGCCGCCTACGCGCAGCACGGCGAGGCGGCCCACGGCTGTATCGGCGCCCGGGTCAACGGGCGCCTGACCTCCCTGTCCTCCCGGCTCTCGGACGGGGACACCGTCCAGCTGCTCCTCGCGCACGACGCCACCTCCGGGCCCGCCGCGGACTGGCTGGACCACGCCAAGACACCGGCCGCCAGGATCGCCGTCAGCAGCTGGCTGGAGTCCCACCCCGACGGGGCCGGGCCCGCCGCGGCCGCGCCCCGGGCGCCGCTGTCGGTGATCGGGGCCCGCGGAGGCGGGGGCAACGCCGTCGCCGACCTGCCGGACGCCACCGTGCGGCTCGCGGGGTGCTGCACGCCGGTGCCGCCGGACGTGGTCGCGGGGTTCGTCGTACGCGGCGGGGCCGTCACCGTGCACCGGGTCCACTGCGCGACGGTGGCCCAGATGCGCGCGGTGGGGCGCACCCCCGTCGCCGTGCACTGGAGGGCGACCGCCGACTGCCGGGTCACGCTGGTAGCCGAATCGTTCGGCCGCCCGCACCTGTTGGCCGATCTGACCGAGGCCATCGCCCGCGAGGGGGTGGAAGTGGTGTCCGCGACGGTCGAACCCCCGGTCGAACAACGGGTCCGGCACACCTACACCCTGCAACTGCCCGATGCCACGGGGCTCCAGGCGCTGATGCGGGCGATGCGGGACGTGCCGGGCGTCTACGACGTCAGCCGGGCGTGAGCGGCCGAGGGGGAGATCGCTAGCCCGCCCGACCCCTTTCGGGTGGAGCCGTCGCGCGTCGTTCGCGGGGGCGTGGCGGGCGCTGGTATGCGATGGGGGATGCAGCTCACCTCCCCGCGCCTGCGCGCCGCCCTGCTGGCCGCGGCCTCCCTCACCCTCGTCGCCGCCGTGGTGCCCGTGCCCAAGGCCCTGGGCATCGGCGACCCGCTGTTCCCGGAGCTCGGGAACCCCGGGTACGACGTGCTCTCGTACGACCTGTCCTTCGCGTACAAGGACAACCGCACCCCGCTCGACGCGGTCACCGTCATCGACGCCCGCACCCTGGAGCGGCTCGAAACCGTCAACCTGGACTTCACCCACGGAAAGGTCGCCTCCGCCGAGGTCAACGGGGAACCGGCGACCTTCGCGAGCGTCGGCGAGGACCTCGTGCTGACCCCCGCCCGGCCCGTGGAGCGGGGCGCGCCCCTGCACGTCACCATCCGGCACACCAGCGACCCGCGCGGGCGCGGCGACGGCGGCTGGGTGGTCACCGACGACGGGCTGGCGATGGCCAACCAGGCCGACGCCGCCCACCGGGTCTTCCCCTGCAACGACCACCCCGCCGACAAGGCGTACTTCACCTTCCGGATCACCGCGCCGGCCGGGACCACGGCCGTGGCCAACGGGGTGCCGGGCGCGCTCCCGGCGGCCCTTCGCGCCGGTTCCGCGACCACGTGGACGTACCGCACGCTGCACCCCATGGCCACCGAGCTCGCCCAGGTCTCGCTCGGCACCTCGGCCGTCGTGCACGGCACCGGTCCGCACGGGCTGCCGCTGCGCGACGTGGTCCCGGCGGCGGACCGGGAGCGGCTGGAGCCGTGGCTGAAGAAGACCGCCGGGCACATCGAGTGGATGGAGGCGCGGGTCGGCCGCTACCCCTTCGAGAACTACGGGGTGCTGATCGCGAAGGCCAGGACCGGCTTCGAGCTGGAGACGCAGACCCTGTCGCTCTTCGAGAGCGGACTCTTCACGGGCGGCGGCGGATACCCCGAGTGGTACGTGGAGTCCGTCATGGTCCACGAGCTGGCGCACCAGTGGTTCGGCGACAGCGTGAGCCCGCGCACCTGGTCGGACCTGTGGCTCAACGAGGGCCACGCCACCTGGTACGAGGCCCTGTACGCGGACGGCCTCGGCAAGTACTCCCTGGAGCGGCGGATGCGCGAGGCCTACCAGCGCTCCGACCAGTGGCGCGCGGCCGGCGGGCCCCCGGCCGCGCCGAAGCCGGCCGCCCCGGGGGAGAAGATCGGGCTGTTCCGGCCGGCGGTCTACGACGGGGCCGCGCTGATCCTGTACGCCCTGCGGCAGGAGATCGGGGCCGAGGCCTTCGACCGGGTGGAGCGGCGCTGGGTGGGCGAGCACCGGGACGCGGTCGCGGGCACGGGGGACTTCGTACGGCTGGCCTCGCAGGAGGCCGGACGGGACCTCGGGCCGTTCCTGGAGCCGTGGCTGTACGGGAAGACCACCCCGGCGATGCCGGGTCACCCGGAGTGGGGCGGCCCGAAAAGCGTGTGACGGGTGCGGAAGGGGCATGCCACCATCGACGGGGCCGCGGCTGGGAGCCTCCGGGGAATCTCCGGGTGGTGTCACACGTTGGACATGACAGTGTTATGTCACGCGCGGGAGTAGCTTTGGCCTTGGCTCCGCTTCTGCTGTCGCGGACGCATTCGCAATCGACGTAAGGATCCAATGACCTCCTCTTCTTCCCCTTCCCAGGACGCGCGGGACGCACAGGACGACGCGCAGGGCGCGCCGGCCTCCGAACCGCAGAGCTTCACCGAGAGCCTTCGGGCCGACGCCCTGATGGAAGAGGACGTCGCCTGGAGCCACGAGGTCGACGGAGACCGGGACGGCGCGCAGTACGAGCGCTCCGAGCGCGCGGCCCTGCGCCGCGTGGCCGGCCTCTCCACCGAACTCGAAGACGTCACCGAGGTCGAGTACCGCCAGCTCCGCCTGGAGCGGGTCGTACTCGTCGGCGTGTGGACCTCCGGCACGGTGCAGGACGCGGACAACTCCCTCGCGGAGCTGGCCGCACTCGCCGAGACGGCGGGCGCACTCGTGCTCGACGGCGTGATCCAGCGCCGCGACAAGCCCGACCCGGCCACCTTCATCGGTTCCGGCAAGGCGCGCGAGCTGCGCGACATCGTCATGGAGAGCGGCGCCGACACCGTCGTCTGCGACGGCGAGCTCAGCCCCGGCCAGCTCATCGCCCTCGAAGACGTGGTCAAGGTGAAGGTGGTCGACCGGACCGCCCTCATCCTCGACATCTTCGCCCAGCACGCCAAGTCCCGTGAGGGCAAGGCCCAGGTCGCGCTCGCGCAGATGCAGTACATGCTGCCGCGCCTGCGCGGCTGGGGTGCCTCGCTGTCCCGGCAGATGGGTGGCGGCGGCGGTGGCGGCATGGCCACCCGCGGCCCCGGTGAGACCAAGATCGAGACCGACCGGCGTCGGATCCGCGAGAAGATGGCGAAGATGCGCCGGGAGATCGCGGAGATGAAGACCGGCCGCGACATCAAGCGGCAGGAACGCCGCCGCAACAAGGTGCCCTCGGTCGCCATCGCCGGATACACCAACGCCGGCAAGTCCTCGCTGCTCAACCGCCTCACGGGCGCGGGCGTCCTGGTGGAGAACGCACTGTTCGCCACCCTCGACCCGACCGTGCGCCGGGCCGAGACCCCGTCCGGCCGGGTGTACACCCTCGCCGACACGGTCGGCTTCGTCCGGCACCTGCCCCACCACCTCGTCGAGGCGTTCCGCTCCACGATGGAGGAGGTCGGCGACTCCGACCTCATCCTGCACATCGTGGACGGCTCGCACCCGGCACCGGAGGAGCAGCTGGCGGCGGTCCGCGAGGTCATCCGCGAGGTCGGCGCCGTCAAGGTGCCCGAGATCGTGGTGATCAACAAGGCCGACGCGGCCGACCCGCTGGTGCTCCAGCGACTGCTGCGGATCGAGAAGCGTTCCATCGCCGTCTCGGCACGCACGGGCCAGGGCATCGAGGAACTCCTCGCGCTCATCGACGCCGAGCTGCCCCGGCCGGCGATCGAGGTCGAGGCCGTCGTGCCCTACACGCGCGGCGGGCTGGTCGCCCGGGCGCACGCCGAGGGCGAGGTGATCTCCGAGGAGCACATCGAGGAGGGCACCCTGCTCAAGGCACGGGTGCACGCGGAACTCGCCGCGGAGTTCGCTCCGTACGTGCTCGCGAAGCACTGACGAGACCTCGGGCCTGACGCAGCCTCGTAGGACACACGACTGAGGGCCCCCCGCACGCGCGGGGGGCCCTCAGTCGTGTGTCATCCGTGATCCGGCATCAGCGATCTGCCGGGCGTGCTACTTGAACTTGCCGCTCACCGCGTCGAAGATGCCCTTCGCCTCCGGGCCCAGCCGGGGTCCGGCCAGCCAGCCCGCCTTGGCGGGGCCGATGGAGGTGTTGGACACCAGCGCCGGCTTGCCGTCGGCGCCCGCCGCGACCCAGCCGCCGCCCGAGGAACCACCGGTCATCGTGCAGCCGATCCGGTACATCGACGGGTCGGTCGCGTTCAGCGAGAGCCGGCCCGGCTTGTCGGTGCACTGGAAGGCCTTCTGGCCGTCGAACGGAGCCGCCGCCGGGTAACCCGTGGCCGTCATGTTCGCGACCTTGGGCACGGCCGGGGCGTTGAACTCCACCGGGAGCGCCGTACCGACCGTCTCCTCCAGGGACTTGCCGCCACCCTTCTCCGGGGTCACGTGCAGCACCGCGAAGTCGTACGGGGCACCCGCGCCGCCGGTCGGACCGCCGCTCGCGATCCACTGGTCGGAGGTCTGCGCCCAGTCGCTCCACCACACGCCGTACGGGGCCACCTCGTCGCGGGGAGCGCCCTTGAGCGCGGCCGCGGGCTTGCCGGCGTTGTTGTACGAGGGGACGAAGGCGATGTTGCGGTACCAGCCGCCGGCCTTGCCCGCGTGCACGCAGTGGCCGGCCGTCCAGACCATGTTGGACTTGCCGGGGTGCGCCGGATCCTTGACCACGGTCGCCGAGCAGACCATCGAGCCCTCGGGGCTGTCGAAGAAGACCTTGCCGGAGGCGGGGACGCTCTGGTGGTAGGGCGCGGCCGCGGCCTTCGCCGCCACCGGGGCCGGGACCGGATCGGTCACGCCCTGGTCCTTGCCCGCGTCCGGGTCCACGGCCGGAGGCTGCGGGGTCTTGCCGGCGTCACGCATACGGTCCGAGTCCCACAGGCCCTCGATGACCGGGTTGACGTAGTCGCCCGCCTCGCGGAGCCAGTCCTCCTTCTTCCAGTTCTTCCACGCACCCCCCTTCCACTTCTCCAGGTCGATGCCGTGCTCCTTGAGCTTGTCCTTGAGCGAGTCCGGGATCTTGACCCCGTCGAGGCTCGTGGGAAGGCTCGCGGCCACGGTCGGCTTGGCGTCGGTCTCACCGTCGCCGGGTCCGCAGGCCGCAGCGGTCAGCGCGAGCGCGGCCGAGCAGAGCAGCGCGGTGACCGGTCGGATCGGTCGCATGTCGTGAGTCCCCCTGGTGGTTCGGGATGGTGCCTGGATCGCAGCCCCCCACTATGCCGCTGCCGGGGGAGACGGCACAGCCCGGGGCGACGGTTCCGTGCAACCGGGCCCGTCTCCCGGGCAACCGGGACCGTTTCCCGGGCGGGGCAAGGATCTTGGGCGGGGCGGGACCCGGGGCGGGGCAAGGATCTTGGGCGGGGCGGGACCCGGGGCGGGGCAAGGATCTTGGGCGGGGCGGGACCCGGGGCGGGGCAAGGATCTTGGGTCCACCCGTGATCCGCCGCCGCCACCGTCGTTGGTACGTACGGGGGATGGGGGAGCAGCGTTGGTGTTCGAGGCGCACTCCGGAAGAGCAACCGTGCGGGAGGAGCGACACTCGTGGCTTTGACGAGCGAGCAGGCCGCGGCCGAGGCACTCGTCCCGCCGCAGGCGAACCGGGTACCGGGGGCCGCGGCGCAGGGGAGTTCGAGGGCGCCGGGAGGCAGGACGGCGCCCGGAGCTCGCACCGCACAGGGGGAGGGCATCCTGCGGCGGCAGGCACAACGGGAGTCCGCGGCGCGGACGTACGCGCGCTCCCTGCCCATCGTCCCCGTGCGGGCAAGGGGGTTGACCATCGAGGGCGCCGACGGCCGGCGCTACCTCGACTGCCTCTCCGGCGCCGGCACCCTGGCCCTCGGCCACAACCATCCGGTGGTGCTCGAAGCCATCCGCGGAGTCCTGGACTCCGGGGCCCCGTTGCACGTCCTGGACCTCGCGACGCCGGTCAAGGACGCCTTCACCACCGAGCTGTTCACCAACCTCCCCGCGGGCCTGGCGGCCGACGCCCGCATCCAGTTCTGCGGACCGGCCGGGACCGACGCCGTGGAAGCCGCCCTCAAACTCGTCCGGACCGCCACCGGCCGGTCGGGACTCCTCGCCTTCACCGGGGCCTACCACGGCATGACGGCAGGAGCACTGGAGGTATCGGGCGGTGCGGCGGACGTACGGGTGACCCGGCTGCCGTACCCGCAGGACTACCGCTGCCCCTTCGGGATCGGCGGGCCCCAGGGAGCGGAACTCTCGGCCCGTTGGACGCAGAGCCTCCTGGACGACCCCAAGAGCGGGGTGGCCGCGCCCGCCGGAATGATCGTCGAACCGGTGCAGGGCGAAGGCGGGGTCCACCCCGCCCCGGACGCCTGGCTGAGGAGGATGCGGGAGATCACGGCGGCCCGCGGGATCCCGCTGATCGCCGACGAGGTCCAGACGGGAGTCGGGCGGACCGGGGCCTTCTGGGGAGTCGACCACGCGGGGGTGGTCCCCGACGTGATGGTGCTGTCCAAGGCCATCGGCGGCAGCCTGCCGCTCGCGGTGATCGTGTACCGGTCGGAGCTGGACCAGTGGGCCCCCGGAGCCCACGCCGGCACCTTCCGCGGCAACCAGCTGGCCATGGCCGCGGGCACCGCGACGCTGGCCTACGTCCGGGAGAACGAACTCGCGGCACGGGCGGACCTGCTGGGCGCGCGCATGCTGACCTCCTTGCGCGGGCTGATCCCGGCCCACTCCTGCGTGGGAGACGTACGGGGCCGCGGCCTCATGATCGGCGTCGAACTGATCGACCCCGACACCGGGGAGGCCGCGCCCTCCCTCGCCGTGGCCGTCCGCCAGGCATGCCTGGACCGCGGCCTGATCGTCGAACTCGGCGGCCGCCACTCCAGCGTCGTCCGCCTCCTCCCTCCCCTGACCCTGACCGACGAACAGGCCGCGGCCGTCCTCGACCGCCTCGCCGACGCCATCCCCGCCGCCCTCCGCCGCTAAGGACCCCCATGCCCCACCCGAACCACCACCCCCTGGACCCCCCACCCCCACCCCACGCCCCGCAACCCCCGGCCGTCGCCGCTCAGGCGCAGGGCCTCGCGTCCGCTGCGGGGATGTTCCCGGCCCCGGAGCCCCCGGCCGTGGCTGCGCCTGCGCGGGGTTCCGGGTCCGCTGCCGGCCAGGGTTTTGCCTCCGCTGGGAGGCTGTCCCCGGCTTCGGAGCCTCCGGCCGTGGCTGCGCCTGTGCAGGGCTTCGCGTCCGCCGCCGGGCAGGGCCTTGCCTCCGCTGCGGGGCTGTCTCCAGACCCGCAGCCTCCGGCCGCGGTGGCCCCCGTGCAGGGCTCCGGGGCTGCTGTCGGGCCGTTGCCCGCTCCGGAGCCCCCGGCCGTGGCTGCCCCTGCGCGGGGTTCCGGGTCCAATGTCGAGCTGTTCCCTGCTCTGGAGCCCCCGGCCGTAGCCGCCGCCGGGCTGTTGCCCGTTCCGGAGCCCCCGGCCGTGGTCGCTGCCACGCCGGGTCTCGCCTCCACTGCCGGGCTGTCCCCTGCCCCGCAGCCCCCGGCCGTGGTCGCCCCTGTGCAGGGGGCCGGGGCCACTGCTGGGCTGTCCTCCTACTCCGAGCCCCCGGCCGCATCCGCCCCCGTGCAGGGCTCTGGGTCCGCTGCTGGGCTGTTGCCCGCTCCTGAGCTCCCGGACGTGGTCGTCGCCGGGCAGCCGCCGGTCGTTGAGGCTGCGCCCGCGCTGGGCTTCGCGTCCGCTGCCGGGCTGTCCCCGGTTCTGCCCGCCGCGACTCTGCCGATGCGAGCACCGCAGGGCCCGCGGTCCGGGTCCCCTTCCGGAACTGCCGCCGGACCTTCCGAGACCGTCCCGGCAGGCTCTTCGCTCCCGTCCACGCCGGGGACACTGCCTCCGACTGCCACCAGAAGACTTCTACCGCCGCCGCCAGTGCATCCGACCCCCGCCCACAGGAGCGCACCCTCCACGAGGACCGAGCCCGCGCTGGCTTGGGTCATCCCGGCCGGCCCCCTGCCATCGGGCGCTCCCGCCCGGGGCGCCATGCAACCCGGAGGGAACGAGTCCAAGGCGTCTGCGGCCGTCCCACACCCCGGATCGGCGCCGTCTCCGGCTTCGGCCGTTCTGGACATCCCACTGGCCACGGGCACCGACTCCCTACCGCCCGCAGCCACCGCACCGACCCCCGACGTGCCCTCTGCCCCCGGGACCGCCTCCGCGTGGCCGTCGCCGATGCCCGCCGGATCCCCGCCCCTGTCCACCGCAGCCCCGACCAAGTCCCCCCTCCCACCGCCGACCGAACCTCCCACCTCCCCCCTGACCAGCGGGAGCATCCCTCCGCTCCTCCCAGCGGCCCCGGTCCCGCCTACCCGGGCCACCCCCATGAGCCCGGCGAGCCCAGCCGACAGCACGGCCGCAGCCTCCCCGCCAGCCCCGACCTGGCCCTCGCCGGTGCGCCCCCCGGCCCCGGCGGGTCCCGGCAGCGGTGCCCAGTTTTGGGCCCCGGCCCCGGCCGGTCCCGGCATTCCGGAGCTTCCGCATTCGGCAGTCCCAACGGGGGTTGTGGACGGGGCGCCCCCAAGCACCTCCGCAGAGGGCCTGCCGACTCCGAGCGCGGCGGCCTCCGGGTCCGACGAGCCGCCGTCTCGGAATCCGTGGGTCACGCCACCCACCGCCTCGGACGGCAGGAACCCGGAACCAGCAGCCGACGGTGTGACCGGATGGCCTTCGGCCCGTCCGGCTCGGCTCCTGTCTGAGCCGCCCGCCTCGCCGGGTGCTCTCGGCGTGGTGCCGGACCGCCCTCCGGTGCTCGCCCCCACCCCCACCCCCACCGCCGACCTGGATGTGCCGGGCCCCGTCGGTGCGTTGACGCTGACCGGCCCCGTGGGGGCTCAGGCCGCCTCGGCGGCTGTCGCCGGAGCCGTGGCCGGACCGTCCCCGGCCGCCTCCGGCGCACCGACCCCCGGCTTCGCCGACCCGGCTGTGCCCCTCGCTCCGGGGAATCAGGCCGGGCTGTCCCCGGCCGTGTCCGGCGGGGCACCACCGGCGCGTCCCGCGCCAGTGGCCACGTCCGGTGGTGCCTGGACAGGGATCCCCCCGGTCTCAGCCTCCGCGGCCTTCGCCATGACCGCCGACGGCACGCCGGACGAGGCACGCCACACGCAGCCCCCGGCGGACTCCGGCATGGCCGAATCGGCGGGGCAGCCCCAGGAACCGGCTGCCGCACCCCCTGCAGCCGCCGCCGGGCCAGGCAACGCTTCGACCGGCCCGGTCGGTGCCTTGCCCGCCATGCCGGGCCCGGGTATGCCCTGGGCGGCCGCCGAGCCGCGGCTCGGCGGGGAAGTCGGCGCCACCGTCCCCCGGCAGAAGGACGGCACCGTCAGCCCCCGCACGGGAGCGGCCGACCCGCTGGACCACCCCGACCCCCTGGTCGCCGCCGAGGCCGCCTCGGTGGAGAACCTGCTGCGGTGCTGGGTCCGCGAGACCGGGCTCGCGCAGCCCACCGGGCCCGTGCTGCGCGTCCCCCTGCCCGCATCCGGCGCCGCCCTGCTCGTCGCCGTCCGATACTGGTCGGCCGCCGGCTGGCACCGTTTCGGCCCGGCCCTGCTCGAAGGTGCCCCCGTCGACGCCCCCGCCGTGGACGCCGTCACCCTCGCCGCCCTCATCTCCCGCGAGGGCCGTGCCGTCCGAGGCGGCACCGCTTCCGCCAACACCCCTTCCGGTGACGCCGCCCCCAGCGGTGCGGACCTCGTCGGCCGGGTCGCCGACTCGGTGCACCGGACCGCCGAGTTCATCGCCGATCGCCGCCGACGGCCGGCCGCCCCCGCTTCCGTCGCCGAGGACCTGTTCCTCACCGCCGAACAATCCCTCCTTCTCGGCCACCCGTTGCACCCGACCTCGAAGAGCCGCGAAGGCCTCTCCGAAGCCGAGGTGCGCGCCTACTCACCCGAACTCCACGGCTCCTTCCCCCTCCACTGGGTGGCGGTCGCGCCCACAGCGCTCGCCACCGACTCCGCCTGGACCGAACGCGGCCGCCCGGTCTCCGCCGCCCAGCTGCTGGGCCGCCTCGCGCCCGGTCTTCCCGTGCCCGAGGACACCACCCCCCTTCCCCTGCATCCCTGGCAGGCGCAGGACCTGCTCCAGCGCCCCGCGGTCACCGCCCTCCGCGACGCGGGACTCCTGTACGACCTGGGCCCGTACGGCGAGCCCTGGTACCCCACCTCCTCCATCCGCACCGTCCACCGGCCCGGTGCCCCCGCGATGCTCAAGCTCTCCCTGGGCCTGCGCATCACCAACTCCCGTCGGGAGAACCTCCGCAAGGAACTCCGCCGCGGCGTCGAAGTCCACCGGCTGCTGCGCACCGGGCTCGCGGAGCGGTGGCAGGCGGCCCACCCCGGCTTCGACGTCGTCCGCGACCCCGCCTGGGTGGCCGTGAACGCCCCGGACGGCACCCCCGTCCCCGGCCTCGACGTCCTGCTGCGTCACAACCCCTTCCGCTCGGGCGACGACGCCCTCTGCGTCGCCGCACTCACCGCACTGCGCCCGTGGCCCGGGCGGACCACCATGAGCTCCCGGCTCGCCGAGACGGTCTCGCGTCTCGCCGCCACCACCGGGCGGACGACCTCCGCCGTCTCCGCCGAGTGGTTCCTGCGCTACCTCGACCACGTCGTCCTGCCGGTCCTCGCCTTCGACTCGCTCGCCGGCATCGCCCTCGAAGCGCACCAGCAGAACACGCTGGTCCTCCTCGACCCGGCCGGCTGGCCTGTCGGCGGCCGCTACCGCGACAACCAGGGCTACTACTTCCGCGCCTCCCGCCGCACGGAACTGGAGCACCGGCTCCCCGGTATCGGCGCCGCCAGCGACACCTTCGTCTCCGACGCCGTCACCGACGAACGCTTCGCCTACTACCTCGGCATCAACAACGTGCTCGGTCTCATCGGAGCCTTCGGATCCCAGCGGCTCGCCGACGAGCGCGTCCTGCTCGCCGCCTTCCGCAGGTTCCTCGGCAAGGCCCTGGACCTCGGCCCACTCCCCGCGCGGCTGCTCGACTCACCCACCCTGCGCTGCAAGGCGAACCTGCTCACCCGCCTGGGCGGCCTCGACGAGCTCGTCGGCCCCGTCGACACCCAATCCGTCTACGTCACCATCGCCAACCCCCTTCACGATTGACGCGTCACCACCGACACGGAGAAGAGCCCCGATGCCCTCCACCGATTTCCACACCGATGCACCCCACACCACCGAGCCGCCTCTGACCGCCGAGCTGCTGCCGCTGCTCGCCGAAGCGGACCTGCTCGACTCCCCGGCGAGCTGGGGCGGTGTCACCACGTGGGCCGGACTCTTCCGTCTCGAACCCGTCCGCCTCGGCCGTGACCTGGAGCTGCTCACCCGCTGGATGAACGACCCGGAGGTGGCCGCCTACTGGGAACTCGCCGGCCCCGCCGCCGTCACCGCAGCCCACATGCGGGCACAGCTGGACGGGGACAGCCGCAGCATCCCGTGCCTCGGCCTCCTCGACGGCACGCCGATGAGCTACTGGGAGATCTACCGGGCCGACCTCGACCCGCTCTCCGCGTACTACCCGGCGCGCCCCCACGACACGGGTATCCACCTGCTCATCGGAGACGGCACGAATCGTGGCAGGGGTCTGGGCGCCGCGCTCCTGCGCGCCGTGGCAGACCTGGTGCTCGACAACCGCCCTCGCTCCATGCGCGTCATCGCCGAACCGGACATCCGCAACACCCCCTCCGTATCAGCCTTCCTGAGCTCCGGCTTCCGCTGTTCCGCGGAGATCGAACTGCCCGGCAAGCGTGCGGCCCTGATGATCCGCGAGCGGGCGCTGCGCAATCTCCTCTGAGTGCCGCCCCCGCACGTCCCGGATCCCTCTGGCCCGCTCGCCCCGTCCTTCGTCGTCCTCCGCACCTCTCACTTCGAAAACTCTGCGTCGCGCAGCAAAGTTCCCGATCTCCGAGGAGTCCCGTGCCGAATTTCTCAGCAGCCCCCGACTCCGCCGGCCCGCACTTCTCGGATGCCGTGCCCCCGTCCCCCCAACATCCGTGCACCCCACCCGAACTGAACCTCCCGACCTGGGACTTCGCCGCCCGCCGCCTCCTCGCCAAGATGCTCGGGGAGTTCGCGTACGAGGAGATCATCAGGCCGGTCCCTGCTCCGGCGGCCTCCGGCGACGCCTGGACCCTGACCCTCGACGACGGCAGCAGCCTCGGCTTCCGCGCCCGCCGCCGCGTGTACGGCAGCTGGCACGTCGCCCCCGACACGATCACCCTCACCCCGCCACGCACCTCAACCGAGCCCCCGGCCCCATCCGGAACTCCCACCACCCCCAGTACTCCCACCACCCCAGGGAGCCCGACCACCCCCGGCGACCGGCCCACCGCCCCCGGCGGCCAGACCACCGCCTTCGCGGACCCGTACGCCTTCCTCATCCGATCCCGCACCCTCCTCAACCTCGACGGCGCCACCCTCGGCCACCTGGTCCGCGAGCTCAGCGCCACCCTCGCAGCCGACGCCCGCATCGACCACGGCGCGCTCACGGCCGACGTCCTCGCCGACCTCGACTACGCCACCCTCGAAGGCCACCAGACCGGCCATCCCTGGCTCGTCCTCAACAAGGGCCGCATCGGGCTGTCCGCCTCCGACACCGCCGCCTGGGCTCCCGAGGCCCGCAAGCCCCAGCGCCTGCCCTGGCTCGCGGCCCACACCTCGCTCGCCCAGTACCGGGGCACCGCGGGCCTGGAGGATCCCGCACGCCTCTACTCCACCGAGCTGGACCCCGTGACCCGCGCCGTCTTCGACCGGGCCCTGCGCGACCGCGGCCTCGACCCGCTCGGCTACTTCTACCTCCCCGTCCATCCCTGGCAGTGGGACGAGGTCCTCCTTCCCCTCTTCGCCCCCGCCCTCGCCGCCGGCACCCTGGTACCGCTCCCCGCCGACCCCGACCTCCGCCTTCCCCAGCAGTCGATCCGCACCTTCCTCAACCTCACCCGCCCCGAGCGCCACAGCGTCAAACTGCCGCTCTCCGTCTTCAACACCATGGTCTGGCGCGGCTTGCCCTCCGACCTGGCCCTGGCCGCGCCCGCCGTCACCGCCTGGATCCACTCGCTCCGCGACGGCGACCCCTTCCTCCGGGACGAATGCCGAGTGATCCTGCTCGGTGAGGTCGCCTCCGTCACCGTGCGCCACCCCGTCTACGACGAGCTCCCCGAGGTCCCGTACCAGTACAAGGAGCTCCTCGGCGCGATCTGGCGCGAGCCGCTGACCGGCCACCTGGCCCCCGGCGAGCGGGCCCGTACCCTCGCCTCGCTCCTGCACACGGACCCCCGCGGCCGGTCCTTCACGGCCGAGCTCGTCGCCCGCTCCGGCCTGGCCCCCGCTGTCTGGCTCCAGCACCTCTTCGCCGCCCTGCTGCCCCCGCTGCTCCACTTCCTCTACCGCTACGGCACCGTCTTCTCCCCGCACGGCGAGAACGCCGTTGTGATCTTCGACGAGCACGACGTCCCGGTCCGGCTCGCGGTCAAGGACTTCGTGGACGACGTCAACATCAGCGACGAACCCCTGCCCGAGCTCGCCGCCATGCCCGAAGAGGTCCGCGCGGTACTGCTCCGCGAGCCCGCCGACTTCCTGCCCCAGTTCATCCACTCCGGGCTCTTCGTCGGAGTCTTCCGCTACCTCTCCGCTCTCTGCGAGGACCGGCTGGACGTCCCGGAGGAGGAGTTCTGGTCCCTCGTACGGGCGGAGATCCTGCGCCACCAGGCCCGCTTCCCGGAGCTCAAGGAGCGCTACGAGCTCTTCGACCTCCTCGGCGAACGCATCGGGCGGCTCTGCCTCAACCGGAACCGGCTCTACGAGGACGGTTACCGCGATCGCCCCGACCGCCCGCACGCCGTCCAGTACGGCACCGTGGCGAACCCCTTGTACCGGCCGTGAGTCCTCGCCGGTGCGGTCACTGTCGGTGGCGCCCCGTAGGGTTGGCAGTGCTATGACGAAGCCCTCCCTCCCCGACCTGCTGCACGCCGCCGTCTCCGCCGTCGGCGGCACGGAGCGCCCCGGCCAGGTGGCCATGGCCGAAGCCGTCGCCGAAGCGATCGACGACACCTCCCACCGCCTCATCCAGGCCGGTACCGGCACCGGAAAGTCCTTGGGCTACCTGGTGCCGGCCCTCGCGCACGGCGAGCGCGTGGTCGTGGCCACGGCGACGCTGGCGCTCCAGCGCCAGCTCGTCGAGCGCGACCTGCCCCGGACGGTGGAGGCGCTGCATCCGCAGCTCCGCCGCCGCCCGCAGTTCGCCATGCTCAAGGGCCGCTCCAACTACCTGTGCCTGCACCGCCTGCACGAGGGCGCCCCGCAGGACGAGGAGGACGGCCTCTTCGACCAGTTCGAGGCGGCCACCCCGACCAGCAAGCTGGGCCAGGACCTGCTGCGCCTGCGCGACTGGGCGGACGAGACCGAGACCGGCGACCGCGACGACCTGACCCCGGGCGTCTCGGACAAGGCCTGGTCGCAGATCTCCGTCTCCTCCCGCGAATGCCTGGGCGCGACGAAGTGCGCGTACGGAGCCGAGTGCTTCGCGGAGGCCGCTCGCGAGCGGGCCAAGCTCGCCGACGTGGTCGTCACCAATCACGCGCTCCTGGCCATCGACGCCATCGAGGGCGCCCCGGTGCTCCCCCCGCACGAGGTGCTGATCGTCGACGAGGCCCACGAGCTGGTCTCCCGGGTGACCGGCGTCGCCACCGGCGAGCTCACCCCCGGCCAGGTGAACCGTGCCGTGAAGCGGGCGGCGAAGCTGGTCGACGAGAAGACCGCGGACTCCCTGCAGACGGCCTCGGAGACCTTCGAGCGCGTCATGGAGCTGGCCCTCCCCGGCCGGCTGGAGGAGATCCCCGAGGATCTCGGCTATGCGCTGATGGCCCTGCGCGACGCCTCGCGCAACGTGATCTCGGCGATCGGCAACACCCGCGACAAGTCCGTCCACGACGAGGACGCGGTCCGCAAGCAGGCCCTCGCCGCGGTGGAGACCGTGCACGGCGTGGCCGAGCGGATCATGAACGGGTCCGAGTACGACGTCGTCTGGTACGAGCGCCACGACCGCTTCGGTGCCACGGTCCGGGTGGCCCCGCTGTCGGTGTCCGGCCTGCTGCGCGAGAAGCTGTTCACGGAGCGCTCGGTGGTCCTGACCTCGGCCACCCTCAAGCTCGGCGGCGATTTCAACGGGGTCGCGGCCTCCCTCGGACTCTCCCCGGAGGGCGTCGAGGGGGACGACGTACCCCAGTGGAAGGGCCTGGACGTCGGCTCGCCGTTCGATTACCCCAAGCAGGGCATCCTCTACGTCGCCAAGCACCTGGCCACCCCCGGCCGCGAGGGCACCCGCGGCGACATGATGGACGAGCTCGCCGAGCTGATCGAGGCGGCCGGCGGCCGCACCCTCGGCCTGTTCTCCTCCATGCGCGGCGCGAAGGCAGCCGCCGAGGAACTGCGCGGCCGGCTCGAGAACCCGATCCTGCTCCAGGGCGAGGAGACCCTGGGCGAGCTGATCAAGAACTTCGCAGCCGATCCGAAGACCTGTCTCTTCGGCACGCTGTCCCTGTGGCAGGGCGTGGACGTCCCCGGGCCCAGCTGTCAGCTGGTGGTCATGGACAGGATCCCGTTCCCGCGCCCCGACGACCCGCTGATGAGCGCCCGGCAGAAGTCGGTCGAGGAGCGCGGCGGCAACGGCTTCATGGCCGTGGCGGCAACGCACGCGGCGCTCCTGATGGCCCAGGGCGCGGGCCGTCTCGTACGGGCCACCGGGGACAAGGGCGTCGTCGCGGTGCTGGACCCGCGGCTGGCGACGGCACGGTACGGGAGCTTCCTGCGGGCCACGCTGCCGGACTTCTGGTACACCACGGACCGCAACCAGGTCCGCCGCTCACTGGCGGCCATCGACGCTGCCGCGCAGGCCGACGGGAAGTAGTTATGGGAGCACGAGCGGCAACCATCAATTGAGCAACCCAAGCGGCGAGCAAGCACATCCGCGAGAGCGGCGGCGGTTCAGCCGCAAAGTACAGAACAGCCCTGGGACCGGCGCAGTGGGTCCCAGGGCTGGATGAGGGCGCGGGGCTTCAGACCCTGCGCAGTACGGCGACGACCTTGCCGAGGATGGTGGCCTCGTCGCCGGGGATCGGCTGGTAGGCCGCGTTGTGCGGGAGCAGCCAGACGTGGCCGTCCTCGCGCTTGAACCGCTTGACCGTGGCCTCGCCGTCCAGCATGGCGGCGACGATGTCGCCGTTCTCCGCGACGGGCTGACGGCGGACCGTGACCCAGTCGCCGTCACAGATCGCGGCCTCGATCATCGAGTCTCCGACGACCTTGAGGCAGAACAGTTCACCGTCGCCCACCAGCTGGCGCGGGAGCGGGAACACGTCCTCCACCGACTCCTCGGCGAGGATCGGGCCACCCGCCGCGATCCGGCCGACCAGCGGGACGTACGAGGCCGCGGGCTTGCCGGTGGTGTCCGTGGGCTGCGAGCTGGGCTGGTCGGAGCCGCGTACCTCGTACGCCCGGGGGCGGTGCGGGTCACGGCGCAGGAAACCCTTGCGCTCCAGGGCCATGAGCTGGTGTGCGACCGACGACGTGCTGGACAGGCCGACGGCCTGGCCGATCTCCCGCATCGACGGCGGGTAGCCCCGCCGCTGCACCGAGTCGCGGATGACCTCGATGACCCTCCGCTGCCGGTCCGTGAGCCCGGAGCTGTCGGCGCGGATGCCTGGAGGTCGCCCTGGCAGCGAGCGTGCGGGGCGTGCGGGCTCCGCCTCCGGGTTCAGGCTTGCGTCGTTCATGGCATGCACCGGCTCAAGTCGGCTCTGGGAGCGGTTCTGGGCAGTGATGGTGGCACTGTCTGCGGTGGTGGTCACGTCGGCCCCTCTCGAAATGTTCTCCCTAGCTGGACAACGGTAGTTGCTTTCGAAAGGTTGCGCCAAACACACGTTCGAGTGAAAAATCGCAGATCACACACCGTGTTCACATCGGGGGGTGTATGGACGACCGGAGGCGATCGGCGGGCCGTCTGGACCGAACGGAGGTTCGGCTCCGGAGTCACTGCTTACGGTACCCTTCCGGGTCGGGTCGCCACCGGTCGGGTCTGGGCCCAGTGTGGCACCGCGAGGCCTCGGATCAGGCCATCGGGCGCCGCGACACGCGGAGCGACGTAAATCCACCACAACCCAAGATCTAGTGGTTGGATGAGCGCTGCCACCCAGAGGTTGTGGTCCTCGGTCTGCCGAGGCCCCCGGCATCGCATATGCTTGTGGCTGCTTCATGAGCCCCCCGACAGAGCTTCGACTCTGCCGTTCAGGGGTCTCACGAGGTGATTCAGTCGTGCCAAGAGGAGGGTGAGGGAACCATGCACTGCCCCTTCTGCAGGCACCCCGACAGCCGTGTCGTCGACAGTCGGACCACCGACGACGGCACGTCGATCCGCCGGCGCCGCCAGTGCCCCGACTGCTCCCGTCGCTTCACGACGGTGGAGACGGCCTCACTGATGGTGATCAAGCGCAGCGGGGTGACCGAACCCTTCAGCCGTACCAAGGTCATCTCCGGCGTGCGCAAGGCGTGCCAGGGGCGACCGGTCACCGAGGACGCCCTCGCCAAACTCGGCCAGCGGGTCGAAGAGGCGCTGCGCGCCACCGGGAGCGCCGAGCTGACCACCCACGACGTGGGTCTGGCCATACTCGGCCCGTTGCAGGAACTGGACCTGGTCGCTTACCTCCGGTTCGCGTCCGTTTACAAGGCGTTCGACACACTCGAAGACTTCGAGACCGCCATCGCGGAACTCCGCGTGCCGCGGTCCCACCCCGAGGAGTGCGAGCCCGGTGGGACCGCTTCGGTCCCCGTGCCCGCCTCCGCCGCCGACTGATCCGGTGGCCGCGCCCGCAGCGCGGCCGTCCGCTCGGTCCGGCGATGGCATTGCAGATACGTAGCTCCACAGACATACACACAGCACCGTGCCGCGGAATATCGATGGCACTTTAGGGCGTTTTTGCCCGCATATGGGAGGAAGCGGCATGACAGAGACGGCGAGCAGCTCGGCACGAGGTTCCCGCGCCAAGGGGACCAAGACTGCCAAGAGCGGCCTGCGTATCGAGCGCATCCACACCACGCCGGGCGTGCACCCGTACGACGAGGTGAGCTGGGAGCGCCGTGACGTCGTCATGACCAACTGGCGCGACGGCTCGGTCAACTTCGAGCAGCGCGGCGTCGAGTTCCCCGACTTCTGGTCGGTGAACGCGGTCAACATCGTCACCAGCAAGTACTTCCGTGGTGCTGTCGGCACCCCGCAGCGCGAGACCGGTCTGAGGCAGCTCATCGACCGGATCGTGAAGACGTACACCAAGGCCGGCGAGGACTTCGACTACTTCACGTCGCCCGCCGACGCGGAGATCTTCGAGCACGAGCTGACGTACGCGCTCCTGCACCAGATCTTCAGCTTCAACTCGCCGGTGTGGTTCAACGTCGGCACGCCCCAGCCGCAGCAGGTCTCCGCCTGCTTCATCCTGGCCGTCGACGACTCCATGGAGTCGATCCTCGACTGGTACAAGGAAGAGGGAATGATCTTCAAGGGCGGCTCCGGCGCCGGCCTGAACCTCTCCCGCATCCGCTCCTCCAAGGAGCTCCTCTCCTCCGGCGGCAACGCCTCCGGCCCGGTCTCGTTCATGCGCGGCGCCGACGCGTCCGCCGGAACCATCAAGTCGGGCGGCGCCACCCGCCGTGCGGCCAAGATGGTCGTCCTGGACGTGGACCACCCGGACGTCGAGGACTTCATCGCGACCAAGGTGAAGGAAGAGGAGAAGATCCGCGCCCTGCGCGACGCGGGCTTCGACATGGACCTGGGCGGCGACGACATCACGTCCGTCCAGTACCAGAACGCCAACAACTCCGTCCGCGTGAACGACGAGTTCATGACGGCCGTCGAGAACGGCACCGAGTTCGGCCTGCGTGCCCGCATGACCGGCGAGGTCATCGAGACGGTCGACGCCAAGTCGCTCTTCCGCAAGCTCGCCGAGGCCGCGTGGGCCTGTGCCGACCCGGGCATCCAGTACGACGGTGTGATCAACAACTGGCACACCTGCCCCGAGTCCGGCCGCATCACCGCGTCCAACCCCTGCAGCGAGTACATGCACCTGGACAACACGTCCTGCAACCTCGCCTCGCTGAACCTGATGAAGTTCCTGAACGACGACGGCAAGGGCAACCAGTCCTTCGACGCCGAGCGCTTCTCCAAGGTCGTCGAGCTCGTCATCACCGCGATGGACATCTCCATCTGCTTCGCGGACTTCCCGACGCAGAAGATCGGCGAGAACACCCGCGCCTTCCGCCAGCTGGGCATCGGCTACGCCAACCTCGGCGCCCTGCTGATGGCCACCGGCCACGCGTACGACTCGGACGGCGGCCGCACCCTCGCCGCCTCGATCACCTCGCTGATGACCGGTACCGCGTACAAGCGTTCCGCCGAGCTGGCCGCGATCGTCGGCCCGTACGACGGCTACGCCCGCAACGCCGAGTCGCACAAGCGCGTCATGAAGCAGCACGCCGACGCCAACGCCGTCGCCCCGCGCACCGAGGACCTGGACAAGGTCATCTGGGCCGCGGCCACCGAGGCCTGGCAGGACGTCGTCCGTCTCGGCGAGAAGAACGGCTTCCGCAACTCGCAGGCCTCCGTCCTCGCGCCGACCGGCACCATCGGTCTCGCGATGTCCTGTGACACGACGGGCGTCGAGCCGGACCTGGCCCTGGTCAAGTTCAAGAAGCTCGTCGGCGGCGGCTCGATGCAGATCGTCAACGGCACCGTCCCGCAGGCCCTGCGCCGCATGGGATACCAGGAAGAGCAGATCGAGGCGATCGTCGCCCACATCGCCGAGCACGGCGTGGTCGTCGACGCCCCGGGCCTGAAGGCCGAGCACTACTCGGTCTTCGACTGCGCGATGGGTGAGCGTTCCATCTCCGCGATGGGCCACGTCCGCATGATGGCCGCGATCCAGCCCTGGATCTCCGGCGCGATCTCCAAGACGGTCAACATGCCGGAGACGGCCACCGTCGAGGAGATCGAGGAGATCTACTTCGAGGCGTGGAAGCTGGGCGTCAAGGCGCTCGCGATCTACCGCGACAACTGCAAGGTCGGCCAGCCCCTCTCCGCGAAGAAGAAGGAAGAGGAGAAGGTCGAGGTCACGGCCAAGGCCGAGGACACGATCCGCACGGCGGTCGAGAAGGTCATCGAGTACCGCCCGGTCCGCAAGCGCCTCCCGAAGGGCCGCCCGGGGATCACCACCTCCTTCACGGTCGGTGGCGCCGAGGGCTACATGACCGCGAACTCCTACCCGGACGACGGTCTCGGCGAGGTCTTCCTGAAGATGTCCAAGCAGGGTTCCACCCTCGCGGGCATGATGGACGCCTTCTCGATCGCCGTCTCGGTCGGTCTGCAGTACGGCGTCCCGCTGGAGACGTACGTCGCGAAGTTCACGAACATGCGCTTCGAGCCGGCCGGTATGACGGACGACCCGGACGTGCGGATGGCGCAGTCGATCGTCGACTACATCTTCCGCCGCGTTGCGCTCGACTTCCTGCCCTTCGAGACCCGCTCGGCCCTCGGCATCCACTCCGCCGAGGAGCGTCAGCGTCACCTGGACACCGGGTCCTACGAGCCCCTCGACGAGCAGCTCGACACGGAGTCCCTGACCCAGTCGGCCCCGCTCGCGGCGGTTCCCGCGGTGGCTCCGAAGCCGGTCGTGGCCGCGGTCGCCCCGGTTCCGGCCCCCAAGACGGCGCACTCCAACGCCGAACTGGTCGAGATGCAGCTCGGCGTCTCCGCCGACGCCCCGCTCTGCTTCTCCTGCGGTACGAAGATGCAGCGCGCCGGCTCCTGCTACATCTGCGAGGGCTGCGGCTCGACCAGCGGTTGCAGCTGACCGAGGCCTCAGGGCCGCAACGGCTGAATAGCTGACGAAGCGGGGACCGGCATCATGCCGGTCCCCGCTTCCGCGTTGAGGGCGATGCGCTCGAGTACGCAGACCGCGGTGCGGTACTCCTCGGGGGTGATTCCCTCCGTCGACCGCTCGCGGAAGGCGGCGACGCGGGTGGCCGCGGCGGCGAAGCGGGTGCGGCCGGCGGGGGTGAGGGACACGGGGCCGGGGGGCTCCTCGCTGAGCCAGTCGTCGGCGGTGAGGGAGTCGATGACGCCGGTCAGGGTCTGGGTATCGGCGTTGGCGGCGAGCAGGGCGTGTACGTCGGCGGGCGCCGTCGGGCCGCCTTCGACCGCGTTGAGCACCTGCCAGCCGAGCCGCGTGAGGCCGGCGTCGGCGAGGAGGGCGTCCATGGAGCGGGTGAGGGCCAGGTCGGTGCGGTTCAGCCAGTATCCGATGGGCTTCATGGATATGCATGCTTGCATGCATATAGTTTCGGGTCAACATGTGATTCGGTAAGGTGGTGGTCATGACTACGCCTGAAAGCGGACCCGTGAGTGGACCGGCGAGTGGATCCGTGAGTGCTTATGGACCGGCCGAGGCCGCCGCGCTGCTGGACGCCGTCGGTCCGGCCTTCGGCAGGCTCCGCCGGTCGGTACTGGCCGAGGTGGAGAATCCGCTGTCGCCGAAGGACATGACGCGCACGCTCGTGCTCAACATCGTCGAAGAGGGTGTGAAGGCGCCGGACGGCGAGGTGACGGTGGGGGCGGTCGCCGAGAGGCTCGGCGTGGATCCGTCCGTGGCCAGCCGGATGGTCTCCGACTGCATCTCCAGCGGCTACCTCGTCCGGGCGGCCTCCCAGCGGGACGGCCGGCGCACCATCCTGTGTCTGAGTGCGCAGGGCGTGGACCTGCTGGACCGCTTCCGGGCGCACCAGCGCGCCGCGTTCGAGTACGTGACGGCCGACTGGTCCGAGCTCGACCGGCTGGACCTGGCCAGGCTCATGGTCAAGTACGTCGACACGATCTCTGGATTGCGGGATCGGGGCCCGGTAGGCCGCTGACCGGCCGGCACTCCTGACTCGCGCCTCAGTGCGGGATGGTGCGTGCCGGGCGAGTGATCGTTTCTTCTCGGAAGTCCGAGATCGCGGAGCTCACCTGGCGCATGAGGTGGGTGTTCTCGATCCGGTCGAGGTAGAGGCAGCGCGCGGCCAGGCCGGTCAGTTCGAAGGCGAAGCACAGGGACATCAGCGGGTTCACGAAGAGCTCGCTGTCCCGGGTGCGGCTGGTGAACCGGACGTCTCCGAAGGCGCCGCGGACTGCCGCGGCGACCGAGCCGTTCACGATGCTCGGATGGTCCGGGGTGTGCTCCTGGGCGTGGGCCACGGCATCGAGATAGAGCGCGCCCTCGCGGGTGGCGCGGGGGATCGAGAACGCCCCGAGGTACGCCCCGTCCCGCTCCAGCGCCGCGATGTTCTCCAGCACCAGCGCGTGGCTCACCCCGTGGTACGCGTCCACGCCGAAGCCGACGCAGACGACGAGGCGTTCGGGTACGTCGTCCAGCGCGGCCAGCGCCGCCACGCTGGTCAGGTCCTCCTCGGGCGTGCCGAGACCGGCTTCGTCACCCCGCATCAGGATGTCGGTGCCGCCGTCGACCAGGACCACCGCGTCGATGCGGTGCAGGTCGATCAGTGCCCGGTAGGCGGCGCGCAGCGGCTGTACGCCGACCTGGGGGAAGGCGTACACCGTGGACGGGTAGCCGTGCAGCGTCAGCCACTGGGCCAGGGTCCGCTCGGGGAAATAGGTCTGGTGGGGCGAGGAGTCGGGGGTGACGGCCGCGAGGTCCGGGGCCGCCCAGTCCTCGACCGGGAGGCCTCCGAGCGAGCTGAAGGAGAGGTTCGCGAGGTGGACCTCCTTGCCCTGGTGCATGAGGGAGAGGGCGATGGGGAGGCCGGAGTAGATGTCGAAGCCGCCGCCGGCGCCGGCGACGAGGATCCGCTCGGCCGAAGCCAGGCGGGCGAAGAGCGGGTTGGAGTGCAGGGCGGTCATGACCATCATTGTGCGGGGCCCATCGACCAGGCGCCCCGGGATGTCACGGTACGGCGAGCGAGGGAGCGGGGGAGCGCCATGTGGAACGGTGACCAGTTGGACCTGGATGCCTATCTGGCGAGGATCGGATGGGAGGGCGGGGAACTCCGGGCGGATCTGGCGACGTTGAAGGAAGTACACCGGGCCCACACCGGTGCGATCACCTTCGAGAGTCTGGACGTACTGTTCGGCCGATCCGTCGCGCTGGACGTCAAGGCGGTCGAAGACAAGCTCGTGCACGAGCGCCGCGGCGGCTACTGCTACGAGCAGAACCTCCTGCTGGCCGCTGCCCTGGAGCGGATCGGCTTCGAGGTCTCCGGGCGCGGTGCCCGCAACCGCACCCGCGGGGACACCCTCCTCGCAGTGACGCACGCCGTCCTCGTCGTCACCGTGGAAGGGGAGCCCTGGCTCTGCGACGCCGGGTTCGGCTGGCAGGGCCCGCGCGAGCCCGTGTCCCTGGCGCGCCCCGGAGTCGAGGCGCACCAGGGGGAGTGGGTGTTCCGCGTCCGGGAGGAGGCGGGCGGGGTCCTCGTGCTCTGCGCACTGCGCGAGGGAGCCTGGCGCGACCTGTACGCCTTCTCTCCGCAGCCCTACCACCCCGTGGACTATGTGGTGCTCAACCACTACAGCTCCTCGCACCCCCGCTCCTCCTTCGTCGGCCAGGTCATCGTCCAGTACCCGGGCGACCGGGCCCGGCTGGCGCTCGTAGGGAGGGTGCTCTCGCGACTGCTTCCCGACGGGCGGGTGGAGCGCCGGGAAGTGGAGGCCGACGGGCTGCTCGCCCTGCTCGACCGGGAGTTCGGGCTTCGCCTGCCCGATCGGGACGCGGCGGAACTCCTGCGGATCTACCGCGCCGGGGACTGACCCGGGCCCCGCCGGGCCCGTACGATGGCGCAGTGCTGGTCAAGTGGATTCGCTGCACGGTGACGGACCGACGCGGGTTCGAGCGCGGGCAGCGCAAATGGGCTGGGCTGCCCGGCGAACCGGGGTTCCGGGGACAGGGCGGCGGCTGGAGCCGAGGCCGGCAGGGGGTGGCGCATGTCTTCGCGTTCTGGGAGAGCCGCTCCTTCTACGATTCCTTCATGGCCCGGTCGCACGACCGGCTGGCGGCCTCGCAGAGCGGCACCTTCACCGATGCGCGGGTCACGCTCTTCGACCACCGCTTCGATGTGAAGACCGGCTTCGAGCCGCGGTTCACCGACGCCGACGTGGTCCGGGTCGCCCATACCCGGGTGCGCGAGGGCCGGGTGGACCACTTCGCCCTCATGCAGGAGAAGGTGTGGAATCCGGCGATGGCGGGCTCGCCCGGCATGATCCGGGGCCTCTTCGGCGAGGCGCCCGGCCGGGAGTTCCTCGTCCTGTCGATGTGGCAGGCGGCGGCCGAACACGGCAAGTACCGGCAGGAGCGGGTCGAGCGGCTGTCACTGCGCGCCCAGATCCAGGCCGACGTGGAGGCCCTCACCGGTGACGTCGTCGACCTGGAACCCTCCTGGACGGTATGACCGTACGAAGAGCTGGCCGTACGACTGCGGCCCGGCCGACCGGCGTGCCCGGTCGGCATGCCCGCCGGTGGCCGAATAGGGTCGTGGGATGGTTCGACCACGGCGCATCGTCCTTGTCCGGCACGGGGAATCGGAAGGCAATGCCGATGACTCGGTGTACGAGCGGGAGCCCGACCACGCCCTGAGGCTGACCCGCGCCGGGCGCGAGCAGGCCGCCGACGCGGGCGTGCGGCTGCGTGAGCTCTTCGAGGACGAGTCCATCAGCGCGTACGTCTCCCCCTACCGCCGGACCCTGCAGACCTTCCGGGAGTTGCGCCTGGACCCGGCGCGGGTCCGGATGCGCGAGGAGCCGAGACTGCGCGAGCAGGACTGGGGCAACTGGCAGGACCGGGACGACGTACGGCTGCAGAAGGCGTATCGCGACGCCTACGGACACTTCTTCTACCGCTTCGCGCAGGGGGAGTCGGGCGCCGACGTGTACGACCGCGTCGGCTCCTTCCTGGAGAGCCTCTACCGCAGCTTCGAGGCCCCGGACCATCCGGAGAACGTGCTGCTCGTGACCCACGGGCTGACGATGAGACTGTTTTGCATGCGGTGGTTCCACTGGTCCGTGGCCGAGTTCGAGGCCCTCTCCAACCCGGGGAACGGCGAATACCGGGTCCTTCTGCTCGGCCCCGACGGCCGGTACCGGATGGACCGCCCGTTTGAGCGGTGGACCACACCCGAGCCTTATGACCTGGACGGCTAGAGTGACGCGCGATGACCTCTGACTCCTCTTCCGAAAGGCGCTACGCGCGCGCCATGGCCAGCCTCCGTGGGCTGGCCATGGGGGACGCCCTGGGCTCCCAGTACTTCGTCCCCGTCAACTACCCGCTGCTCAAGCGGCGCGAGCTGCCCGTCGGCAGCGACCCCTGGCAGTGGACCGACGACACCGAGATGGCCTGCTCGGTGGTGGCCGTGCTCGCCGAGCACGGCCGGGTGGACCAGGACGCTCTGGCCTCCTCCTTCGCCCACCACCACGACTTCGACCGCGGCTACGGCCCCGCCGTCAACCGGATGCTGCGCCTGGTCCGCGAGGGCGCGGACTGGCGCACGCTCGCCGCCGAACTGTTCAACGGGCAGGGCTCGTGGGGCAACGGTGCGGCCATGCGGGTAGCCCCGCTGGGCGCCTGGTACGCCGACGACCCCGAGCAGGCCACCCACCAGGCGGAGATCTCCGCCTACACGACCCACCAGCACCGCGAAGGCGTGTGCGGAGCGATGGCCGTGGCCGCCGCGGCCGCGCTCGCGGCCGCCCCTGCCGGACCGCCCAAGGCCGCCGACCTGCTGGACGGCGTGATCGCGCTGGTTCCGCGCAGCGCCGTGGGAGCCGGGCTGCGGCGGGCGCGCGACATGCTGGACTACAACGACGCGACCACCGTCGCGGCCGTACTGGGCTGCGGGCGGCGCACCAGCGCCCACGACACCGTGCCGTTCGCCCTGTGGTCGGCGGCGCGGGGGCTCGAAGACTACGAGCGGGCCTTCTGGACCACCGCGCAGGTGGGCGGTGACGTCGACACGACCTGCGCGATCGTCGGCGGGGTGCTCGGCGCACGCGGGGACGAGGTGCTGCCGGCGGCCTGGCTGGCGCGGACCGAGGCACTGCCGGCCTGGCTGCCGGAGACGGCCCGGTAGCAGCGAGGCGGCGGCGCGGCGGCGGCGGTCCGGGCGGAACTGCGCCCCGTCCGTTTGTCACGGTCCTGCCACAGGCCGCTTTTAAACCTGTTCAAAACTGGCTGCCACCGGCCTACTCTGTCCGCTCCGCCACCCCCGCATTCACGGGGGCGGCAGACAGGGGAGGGGAACCCGATGCCAGAGAACGCAGACGGAGCGAACGACGGCGCGGCGCAGGCCGCGAGCACGGCGAAGGCCGCGGACGCCGTGGCCGGGGGCGGAGCCGCCGGTGCTCCTGCCGGGACGGGAGTGGGGGCCGGCGTAGGATCCGCTCCGCCCACGCCGACAGGGATGCCCCCTGCGCCGCCCGGTTGGGATCCCAAGGCGTGGCGGACCTACCAGACGCGCCTGACGCGTCAGCGCCGGGCCAGGGCCGGTGGCTGGTCCCTCGCAACGCTCGCCTGGGCCGAGGCCGCGCGGCCCGGCGCCGTGGCCCCCGTATCGGGCCCCGTGCTCGGCGCCGTCCTCGCCTCGGGCGTCGCCGCCGCCCTGCTGCTCGGTGACGGGCTGGGTCCCGGCCTGCTCATCGCGGTGGTGCCGGCCCTCGTCGCCGCGTACGCGGCGGCCCGCAGGGCCGGGCGTACCGTCCGGCCGTGGACCACGGTGTGGGCGCTGGGCTGCATCGCGCTCCTGGCCGTGCCCGCCCTGCGGGACTCCGGCTGGCCGACCGCGACGGCCCTGTTCGCCGCCCTCCTGACGGGTGCGCTGGCCCTGCACGGCAGCCGCAGTTGGCCCGGCATCCTGCTCAGCCCGCTCGGCTTCGTCGACTCGGCCGTCCTCGGGGTGCGCTGGGCCTGGACCGGGATGCGCTCGCGCGGCGACGGGGTCAGGAAGGACCGCGTGCTGCCGCTGCTGAAGGCGACGCTGGTGGCGGTGGTCCTGCTCGTCCTCTTCGGCACGCTGTTCGCTTCGGCCGACGCCGCCTTCGCGGATGTGCTCAGCGGGTTGGTCCCCGACGTCAGCGGCGGGGACGGGGCGGCCCGCTTCCTGCTCTTCCTGCTGGGCGCCGTCCTCGCGATCGCCGCCGCGCGGACCGCCGCGGCGCCCGCCCGCTGGGACCGGATCGTGGTGGCCCCGGGGAAGGCGCGCTCGCGGGTGGAGTGGGCGCTGCCGCTCGTCGTGCTGAACCTGCTCTTCGCCGGATTCAACGCCGTTCAGCTGACCGTGCTGTTCGGCGGCTACCGCAAGGTCCTGGACGCCACCGGCCTCAGCTACTCCGAGTACGCCCGCCAGGGCTTCTGGCAGCTGCTGTGGGCCACCCTGCTCACCCTCGCCGTCATCGCGCTCGCCCTGCGCTGGGCCCCGCGCGACGGTGCCGGCGACCGGCGGCTGGTGCGCTCCGTGCTCGGCACGCTGTGCGCCCTGACCCTGGTCGTGGTGGCTTCCGCGCTGCACCGCATGAACCTCTACGTGGACGCGTACGGGCTGACCCGGCTGCGCGTCTCGGTCGCGGGCGTGGAGCTGTGGCTCGGGCTGGTCGTGGTACTACTCATGGCCGCCGGGGTGTTCGGCGCGCGGTGGCTGCCGCGCGCGGTGGCGGGGAGCGCCGTGGCCGCCGTACTGGCCTTCGGGCTGGTGTCCCCGGACGGGCTGATCGCCGAGGGCAACGTCAACCGCTACGAGCGGGTCCACAAGATCGACCTGGCCTACTTCCAGTCCCTGTCGGCCGACGCGGTGCCTGCCCTGGACCGGCTGCCCGAGCCGCAGCGCTCCTGCGCCCTGCGCGGGATCAACCAGGACCTGGTGCGGGCGGGCGACGACGTGCCCTGGTACGCGATGAGCCTGGGGGAGCGCAGGGCCCGGCAGATCCTGCGCGAGCGCCCGGTGAAGGTCTCGTACGAGGAGTGCTGGCGCCTGCGCACCTTCGGATAGGGCGGGGCCCGCGGGACTCGTGGACGGGCCCGGCGCGGAATTCCTCCCGCGCCGGGCCCTTCGTACGGGACTGCGTGCTCAGGCGGCCGGACCGGCCTGGGCGGCGGCTCCGTTCAGCGCCTCGAGGTCGCTCTTGCGCACGCGGATCACCAGCAGGGCGGTGACGAGCGCGACCGCTGCCATGGCCACGGCCGCGATGAAGGCGGTGGCGATCCCGTGGGTGAGGACGATGTCCCCCCAGGGGTCGGGCAGTCGCCCGGTCTGCTTGACGGCCGCCACCTGATCCGGGTCGGCCTGCGCGAGGAAGGACGGGAACTGCTTGTCGCCCTCGTTGCGGCTGGCCGTGCCGAAGACGGTGACCAGGATGGACAGCCCCAGCGAGCCGCCCACCTGCTGGCTGGCGTTGAGCAGCCCGGAGGCCGCGCCCGCCTCGTGCGGGGCCACTCCGGAGACGGCGGTGAGGGTGAGGGTGACGAAGTTGAGGCCCATGCCGAAGCCGAAGAGCAGCATCGGCCCCAGCACTCCGGAGAGGTACGAGCTGTCGGGCTCGATGAAGGTCAGCCACGCCAGGCCGGTACCGGTGAGCGCGGAGCCGGTGATCATGAACGGTTTGGGGCCGAAGCGCGGGAGCAGGCGCTGGGAGGTTCCGGCGGCGGTGACGATGGCGACCGTGACGGGCAGGAAGCCGATGCCGGACTGGATCGGGGAGAAGCCCAGCACGTTCTGCACGAACTGGACGATGAAGAAGAACATTCCGAACATCGCCGCGGCGAGGCTCAGCATGATCACGTAGGTGCCGGTGCGATTGCGCTCGGCGAACATGCGCAGCGGGATGATCGGATCGGCGGCCCGGGACTCGATGAGGACGAAGCCCACGAGCAGGGCGACGGCGGCCGCGAAGGAGCCGAGGGCCACGCCGTCGCGCCAACCGTCCTGGGACGCGCGGATGAACCCGTAGACGAGTGCGGTCATGCCTCCGGTGGAAGCGAGCGCTCCGGCGATGTCGAACCGGCCGGGGTGACGCTCGGACTCGCTGATGTAGAGCGGGGCGAGGACCGCGATCAGGATGCCGATCGGCACGTTGACGAAGAAGACCCAGCGCCAGTCGAGCCATTCGGTGAGCATCCCGCCGGCCAGCAGGCCGATGGCGCCGCCGCCCGCGGAGACGGCCGCGAACACGCCGAAGGCGCGGTTGCGTTCGGGTCCCTCGGCGAAGGTGGTGGTGATCAGGGCGAGCGAGGTCGGGGAGGCGATGGCGCCGCCGACGCCCTGGAGGGCGCGGGCCGCGAGCAACTGCCAGGGTTCCTGGGCGAAACCGCCGAGCAGGGAGGCCAGGGTGAAGAGCAGGATGCCGGTCATGAAGACGCGGCGCCGGCCCAGGATGTCGCCCGCGCGGCCGCCGAGCAGCAGCAGTCCGCCGAAGGCGAGCGTGTAGGCGCTGATCACCCACGAGAGGTCGGTGGTCGAGATCGCGAGGTCGGTCTGGATGTGCGGGAGCGCGATGTTCACGATCGTC
Source organism: Streptomyces sp. NBC_00503 (assembly GCF_036346895.1). NCBI lineage: Bacteria > Bacillati > Actinomycetota > Actinomycetes > Kitasatosporales > Streptomycetaceae > Streptomyces > Streptomyces sp. NBC_00503. The sequence goes on from NZ_CP107855.1 coordinate 5,962,386, forward strand.
GCGTCGAGGACGACCATGAGCTGGCAGGCGGCGATGACGGCGAGCGCCACTCCTGGGCGCCCCTCCCGGCGGGCCGCGCCCGGTATCCGGGGTTTGGAGAGCTGAGGAGTTGTCACTGTGGATCCCCCCAAAGTGAAATAGTGAACGTATGCGTTCACAGCTCGTCCACCGTAGGGAGTCGGCCTTAGGGAACGCAAGCGTTCACTAAGGCTGAAAATGCGTGCGACGGACGTGAGTTCCGGGTGGAGGTAGGGCAGTGATGGGTACGCGCTGGTCAGCGGCGCCTTCGGGGCGCAGGCGCGGGCCCGAGCTCGAACGGGCGATTCTCGACGCCGTGTTGGAACAGCTGAGTACCAGTGGCTGGAACGCCCTCACCATGGAGGGCGTGGCCGCCGGTGCGCAGACCGGCAAGGCGGCGCTGTACCGGCGGTGGCCCTCGAAGGCGGACCTGGTGGCCGACGCGCTGTGGACGCGGCTGCCGCCGCTCGTCCAGATCCGGGACCTGGGGTCGATCCGCGAGGACCTCTACGCGCTCTGCGTGCGGATGCGCGACGTCATGAACTCGCGAGCCGGGCGGGCACTGAGAGCGGTGCTTCACGAGTGCGACCACGGCCATGCGGAGCGGTTCCGGGGCCTGATCCTGTCCGGCTTGCACGACCCGGCGCACCGCCTGATCGCCGAGCTGGTGCAGCGCGGGATCGACCGCGGCGACGTCCGGGCGGACGCGGGCGGCCCCCTCCTCGTCGAGGTGATTCCGGCGATGATGATGTACCGCGCGAAGGTGTGCGGGAGCGAATGGATGGACGTGGAGATCGCCGAGATGATCGACGAGGTCATGCTGCCGCTGCTCCGGGCCTGAGCGGGCACGGGCGCGGTCCGGGTGGCCGGTGCAGGCCGCCAAGGTGGCCGGGAGGGGGTCCGGGGGAGACCTGGAGGGGTCCGGCAGGGGGTCGGCGGGAGGCCCGGCGGAGGTCTGGCGCGGACCTGGCGGGGGTCGGGGTGTGCAGGCGGCGCGAGGCGGCGTAACCTTGCTGGCGCCATGCCGTATGAAGCACCCACACACACCGTCGAACGCTCCCTCCGTGCCACCACCGGCGCCAAGGTCATAGCCGGGGTCGACGAAGTCGGACGAGGGGCCTGGGCCGGTCCGGTCACCGTGTGCGCGGCGATCACCGGTCTGCGCCGGCCGCCCGCGGGACTCACCGACTCCAAGCTGCTCACCCCCAAGCGACGCGACGCGCTCGTAGGCGTCCTGGAGGACTGGGTCACCGCCTATGCCCTGGGTCACTCCTCCCCGGAGGAGATCGACGAGCTCGGGATGACCGCCGCCCTGCGCCTCGCCGCGGTGCGCGCGCTGGAGGCGCTGCCCGTGCGGCCGGACGCGGTGATTCTCGACGGCAAACACGACTACCTCGGTTCGCCCTGGCAGGTCCGGACGGTGATCAAGGGCGACCAGTCCTGTGTCGCCGTCGCGGCCGCCTCGGTGATCGCCAAGGTCCGGCGCGACCGGATGATGGCCGAAATCGGTGAACAGGGCGGCGGAATCGAGAACTTCGCTTTCGCCGCCAATGCCGGATACCCCTCGCCCGTGCACCGGGCGGCGCTGGAGGAGCAGGGCCCCACCGAGTACCACCGGCTTTCGTGGTCCTACCTGGACGCGCTGCCCCGCTGGCGCCACCTCAAGAAGGTGCGCCGCAGCGAGGAATCGATGGAACTGGAAAACGGAGGCCAACTCGGCTTCGATTTTTGATCGCACGTACGTGCCACCCACGGGTACGTTTCGTACCGGTGTTTGATAGATATCAACTCATGCCTCTCACCCCCGCCCCCGAGGAGCCTCAGATTCACGAGAGTGCCCAGGGTCCCCGCGTCACGCCGGCCGCGAGCCGCACCGCGCAGACCCCCCGCCCCGTACCTGGTCCGCGTCCCGCAGCCGTTCCCCGGCCCGGACGCCCCGGTCCCTCTCCCGCAGCGGCCGGCCGCGCGGGCAGTGCCCCCGGGCCCGTACCGCCCGCTCAGCGGGTGGCGCAGGCCGCCCCCGGACCCGTTCCCGCGACCCCCACCACCCCGTCCGTCTCCGCGGCGGTGCCGCAGGTCCAGCTGATCCCGGCATCCGCCGAGGGTGCGCTGGACGCGGCCGAGGAGGCCGTGGACCTGCTGCTCGACACCGGGCGCGCGCCCGGCGACATCCTGGTGCTCACCACCGGCGACCCGCACCCGTGGGCCGCGCACGAGCTGTCCTTCGGCGAGGCCGCGTACTGGGCCCTGCACGACGCCGGGGACGACGTCTTCTACGCGGACGCGGCGCAGGTACAGCGTGCCGCCGGCCGTCCCGTCGTGGTCCTCGCGGCCAACGGCGGACCGGTCGAGGCCGTCGCCGCAGCCCTGCCGGTCGCGCTCGCGCGAGCCGGTGCGCTCCTGATCTGCTGCGGCGAGCCGCAGCAGATCAACTCCGTGCTGGGTGCGGGCGTCTGACGCTCCGTACCCCGGCACGGTCGAGGGGCGGGGCGGGCGAACAGCCGGCCCTGCCGAAGTCCGAGGCCTGACCAGCCGTACGCCCGCTCCCGGGTGTACGGCCGTTGGGCGTTCCCGGGGTTCGTTCGCGCGGGGCCCAGCCCGGTCGGCGCGGGGCTCAGCCCCGTTTGTGCGGGGCTCAGCGCGCGGCGGCGCGGCGCAGGGCCTCGGGCGCTCCGCCCCCGGTGTGCAGGGCGATCGGGGCGAACTCGGCCGTCGCCCGGCCGAGCCGTTCGGGCCGGGAGTCCGAGCTGGGTCTGCGGCCGCCACGGCCTTCGCCGAGGACCTGCCAGCCGCCGCGGGTCAGCGTGATGTACGCGCCGCAGCGCAGCCCGTGCAGGGTGCAGGCGTCGCGCAGCCCCCACATCCAGGCCCCGTCCTCCTCGGTCCACCGCTCGTCGCCGTCGCGGCAGTACAGCAGCACCGCCGTCCGTACGGGGGTCCGCCGCCGCAGGTCGTGCGGGATGATCCGGCGCAGGCCGGCGAGCAGGGCGTTGCGGTACTCCCAGCCGTCGGCCGAGGCCGAGCGCGGGACGAAGGAGGCGCTCGCGACGAGCCGCTCCTCGGGTCCGAGCACGGCGATCACCGCGGTGGACGGCGCCGGGCTGTGCCGCGAGTGCAGCCCGCTGACGACCTCGCGCGGATTGCGCAGCAGGGGGACGCCGGACGAGGTCCACTCGGACGGTTCCAGCAGCCTGCCGTGCCGGCTGGCGCCGCCGGTGGCCGTTGACAGGGACGTGGTCGAGGGCGGGGCGAATCCGAAGGTCACGGTCCTCCCTTCGGGTACACGCCCGCGAACGGGCACGGCTGGGGTACGGGCGCCGGCGCGACCCAAAACAGTGCCGTCGAGCCGAACGGGAGCAGTGCAATTCTCGCGTGGCCCGTGAGCATGCGGCAACGAGCAATTGACGCCGCCGACCGGAATTCGCCGGTATGCCGTTCATATCCTTGCCCCGCCACGCCGTCGATGACTCATTCGGCACCGGCCGAACCGCCGGCACCAGCGGAAACACCTCGTTGCCCGTCAGTTTCGCTGCGGGTTCCGCAGGCGCGGCCGGGGGCCGGTGGAGGCCGTGCGACATCGTCCGAAAGCCGACGGGAGTTCCCCGGCGGCCGAAAGACCACCGAATCGTGTCCACGCCGGTGATTACGGTGCGTGAGCTGGCCGATTGTCATAGCCATCGGGTTGCATGGGGGCATGGACACCCTGGAGCTCCGCACCGAAGCCGACACCATCCTCGCCGAGCTCGTCGGCGACCCCGGGGGTTCGGCGCGGCTGCGGGAGGACCAGTGGCAGGCGGTGTCGGCGTTGGTCGAGGAGCGCCGGCGGGCCCTGGTGGTGCAGCGCACGGGCTGGGGCAAGTCGGCGGTGTACTTTGTCGCCACCGCCCTGCTGCGCCGGCGCGGCGCCGGCCCCACCGTGATCATCTCGCCGCTGCTCGCGCTGATGCGCAACCAGGTCGAGGCGGCGGCCCGGGCCGGCATCCAGGCGCGCACCATCAACTCCGCCAACCCGGAGGAGTGGGACACGATCTACGGGGAGGTCGAGCGCGGCGAGACCGACGTCCTCCTCGTCAGCCCGGAGCGCCTCAATTCCGTGGACTTCCGCGAGCAGGTGCTGCCCAAGCTCGCGGCCACGACGGGCCTGCTCGTCGTCGACGAGGCGCACTGCATCTCCGACTGGGGCCACGACTTCCGCCCCGACTACCGCCGGCTGCGCGCGATGCTCGCCGAGCTCGCCCCCGGTGTGCCGGTGCTGGCCACCACGGCGACCGCGAACGCGCGGGTCACGGCCGACGTGGCCGAGCAGCTGGGCACCGGAGCCGGTGAGGCGCTGGTGCTGCGCGGCACCCTGGAGCGGGAGAGCCTGCGGCTGGGCGTGGTCCGGCTGCCCGACGCGGCGCACCGCCTGGGCTGGCTCGCCGAGCACCTGGACGGGCTGCAGGGCTCCGGGATCATCTACACGCTGACGGTGGCCGCGGCCGAGGAGGCCGCCGCGTTCCTGCGCCAGCGCGGCTTCAAGGTGGCCTCGTACACCGGGAAGACCGAGAACGCCGACCGCCTGCAGGCCGAGGTCGACCTGCAGGAGAACCGGGTCAAGGCGCTGGTGGCGACTTCAGCGCTCGGCATGGGCTTCGACAAGCCCGACCTGGGCTTCGTGATCCACCTCGGCTCGCCGTCCTCGCCGATCGCCTACTACCAGCAGGTCGGCCGAGCCGGCCGCGGCGTCGAGCACGCCGACGTCCTGCTGCTCCCGGGCCAGGAGGACGAGGCGATCTGGCGCTACTTCGCCGATACCGCCTTCCCGCCCGAGGCCCAGGTCCGCCAGACCCTGGCGGCCCTCGCCGATGCCGGACGGCCCCTGTCGGTTCCGTCCCTGGAGGCCGCGGTGGACCTGCGGCGCACCCGGCTGGAGACGATGCTCAAGGTCCTCGACGTGGACGGGGCGGTCAAGCGGGTGAAGGGCGGCTGGACCTCCACGGGCCGGGAATGGGCGTACGACTCGGAGCGGTACGCCTGGGTGGCCCGCCAGCGGGCCGCCGAACAGCAGGCCATGCGCGACTACGTGAGCACCTCCGCGTGCCGGATGGAGTTCCTGCGCCTCCAGCTGGACGACGAGGGCGCGACGGCGTGCGGTCGCTGCGACAACTGCGCGGGCACCTGGGCCGATGCCTCCGTCTCGGCGGAGACGCTGACGGGCGCGGCGAAGGAACTGGACCGTCCGGGGGTGGAGATCGAACCGCGCCGCATGTGGCCGACGGGGATGTCCGCGCTCGGCATCGACCTCAAGGGCCGCATCCCGCTCAAGGAACAGTGCTCCACCGGGCGCGCCCTGGGCCGGCTCTCCGACATCGGCTGGGGCAACCGGTTGCGCCCGCTGCTGGCCGACGGCGCACCCGACGGTCCGGTCCCCGAGGAAGTCCTGCAGGCCGCGGTGGCGGTCATCGCCGACTGGGCGCGCTCCCCGGGCGGCTGGGCACCGAACGTCCCGGACGCCTCCCCGCGGCCCGTGGGAATCGTCGCCGTCCCCTCGCTGACCCGCCCGCAGCTGGTCGGATCCCTGGCCCAGGGCATCGCGACCATCGGCCGCCTCCCGTTCCTGGGCACGCTGACGTACACCGGGCCGGAGGGCGCGCACCCGGCCCGCCGCAGCAACTCCGCCCAGCGCCTGCGCACGCTCTCCGGGACCTTCGCCGTCCCCGAGGAGCTGGCCGCCGCCCTGGCGGGCTCGCCCGGCCCCGTCCTGCTCGTGGACGACTGCACCGAATCCGGCTGGACCATGGCGGTCGCCGCCCGCCTGCTCCGCCGGGCGGGCGCCGAACGGGTGCTTCCGCTGGTGCTGGCCGCAGGCGGCTGAGGCAGGCCGGTCGACCTCGCCGCAGCCGCTGACGCGGGCCGGTCCGGGGTTATCCACAGGGGTTTCCGGATTCGGCCGGACACGGGACCTTCGGTCCATGACGAACAGCCACGAAGCACACAGCCCGTCCGGCCGGTCTGCGACCAGCCCGTCCGGAACCACCGACGTCGCCCCGATCACCCTGCGCAGCCCGGCCGAACTGGCCGACGCGCTGCCCTACATGCTCGGCTTCCACCCGACCGACTCCCTCGTGATGGTCGCCGTCCACGGAGAGGGCGGACGCTTCGGCGGCAGGCTCCGGGTCGGCATCCCTGAGTCCTCCGCGGAATGGGAGGACACGGCCCGGCAGGCCGCCGAATGCCTGGTCGGCGGCAGCACCCGGCGCGGTGCCAAGCCCGACGGCATCGTCGTCTTCCTCTGCCAGGACCCGCGCGGGGACGAGAGCGGGCAGCGCGTGATGACACGGCTGCGCCCGCTCGCCCAGCGGATCCGGCTGGCCTGCGGAGCCCTGGACGTACCCGTCCTGGAGGCGCTGTGCCTCTCCGCCGGGCGGTACTGGTCCTACTGCTGCCCCGACGAGCGCTGTTGCCCCGCCGAGGGCAGCGTGCCCGCCCCGCCCGGCACCTCCGTGATGGCCGCCGCGGCCACCTTCGCGGGGCTGCAGGTCCGGGGCTCCCTCAAGGAGATCGAGCGGCGCCTGACACCGCTGCGCGGGACGGTCGCCGAGGAGATGGAGCGGGCCCTTGACCGGGCGGCCGCCGCCCTGGTGCCGAAGATCCTCGACGGGGCCACCCGGGAGGAGGTGGGCGCCGAGACCGTGGTCCTCGCCCGCGCCCTGATGCAGCGCATGACCCTCGCCCCGCCGGCCGAAGCCGGCCCCTGCGCCGACGACCGGGACGACGCGCTGCTCGGCCACGACGAGGCCGCCTCGCTGATCCTCGGCCTCCAGGACCGGGAGATCCGAGATGTCGCCGCCGAGTGGATGGAGGACGAGGAGGCCGCCCCCGCCCTGCGGCTGTGGCGGGCCCTGGCCCGGCGCTGCGTCGGGGCCTACGGGGAGCACGCGGCGGCCCCGCTGACCCTGGCGGGCTGGGTCTCCTGGTCCACCGGGGACGAGCCGACCGCGAGGATCGCGCTGGGGCTGGCGCTGCGGGCGGACGGCGAGTACCGCTTCGCGCAGCTGCTGCACCACGCCTGCAACGAAGGGATCGACCCGGAGGGGCTGCGGGAGTGCCTCAGGCAGGAGCGGCGCCGCCGGGAGCCCCGCAGGGGCCGTCAGGCGGCCGGGGGCCGACGGGGTGTCACCAGGCCCCCCGGCCGCCGCAGTCGGCCCGCTCGCCGCGAATCCGGCCGCACGGTCGGGGGAGAGCAGTGAGGGCCCGGGCCCGGGGGCTGCGGCGCGCTCTGCCGCCCGTGCCGCCCCGGTGGCGGCTGATTCCGGGAGCGGTGTGTTCGGTCCTGCGCCGGCGGCTCGGGCCACGGCCGGGTCTCCGATGGGCGCAGCCACCGCCGGGGCCCGTGACCCGGGCGGGGGTGGGGGCGTTGCCCTGGGGGGTGGTGGGGGCCCGGCCGCGCCGCCGCCCAGCCGATCCACCCGGAGCGCAGACAAGGCGTCGCATGCCCCACCCCGTACCCCCGGCCCGCGTACCACCGTCCCGCAGGCCCGACCTGCCGCCCGTGCACGGTGCCGTCATCTGTGTCGCCGCGCCCTGCCTGGTCATCTCGCCCGAGCACGGCCAGCTCACCGGGCAGGGGATCGACGGGATCTACCGCTCCGGCCGCAGGCTGCTGTCCCGTTGCGTGCTGCGGATCGACGGCCGGGATCCGGTCGCGGTACAGGGGCGAAGCCTCGGCGCGGACCGGGCCGCCTTCACCGCGACCGTCCGCACCGGAGCCGAGGCCGGGCCCGACCCCGATGTCGGTGTGGAGCGGATCCGGCACGCCGACGGCACCGAGCGGATCACCCTGCGCAGTTTCACCACCCGGCCGCTGCGGATCCCCGTGGAGGTCTCCCTCGGCACCGATTTGGCGGAGCTGGCCGAGGTGGCCGCCGGTCGGGCCGGGCCGGAACTGCCCGCCGGGGTGCACGCCGCCGGGCTGCGCTGGACCAGCGGGGAAGCCCAGGCCGTCACGGCGGCCGAGCCGGCTCCGGACGACGCGCTCGCCTCCGTCGGGCTGCTGCGCTGGCAGCTCGAACTGGGCCCCGGCGAATCGCGCACCATCGAGCTGCGGACCACCCGGGACCGCGCGGCGCGGGCCACCGCCGGGCAGGTGGCGAATCCGCTGTCCGACGCCCGTGCGGAGGGCGACGACCCCAGGGCCGAGGCCTGGCTGCGCACCGGGATCGAGGACCTCGGTGCGCTCCTGCTCAGGGATCCGCGGGATCCCGCCGACGCCTATGCGGCGGCCGGGGTGCCGTGGCGGCTCGGACTGGCCCCGGCGGAATCCCTGTGGGCGGCCCGCATGGCCCTCCCGCTCGGCACCGGACTGGCCGGAGCGACCCTGCGCGTCCTGGCCCGGACCCAGACCGGGGGCCGCGGTGGCGACGCCGGGAAGATCCCGGGCCCCCTGCGCGGAGCCGGGCCGCAGCTGCCCCCCGGCTGCACCGGGACCGAGGCGACGCTCGCCTTCCCCGTGGTGCTGGCCGAAGCCAGGCGCTGGGGGATGCCCGAGGCGGAGGTGGCCCAGCTCCTCCCCGCCGCCGAGCGGTGCCTGGACTGGCTGCGGGGGGCCCTGGGGGAGGACGGGTTCCTGGCCGATCCCGACCCGGGACCGCGCCGCTGTGAAACCCAGGCCCACGCCCATCGGGCCGCGCTGCTCGGCGCCGATCTGCTCGACGGGTGCGGGCGGCCCGGAGCCGCGGAGTGGCGGGAGTGGGCGGCCGCCCTGCGGGAGCGGTTCGCAGCCGGGTTCTGGGTCGGCGGCCCCGACGGGGGACGGCCCGCGGCGGCCCTGCATCCCGACGGGCGGCCGCTGCCCCGGCTGACGGGGGCCGCCGCCCACCTGCTCGACACCGGGCTGCTCGGAGGCGGCCGGCTCGCGCCGGGACTGCTCGACCGGGTCCGTACCGAGCAGCTGGCGCGGCTGCTCGGAGCCCCAGCCATGGACTCCGGGTGGGGGCTGCGGAGCATGGCGGTCCGCGAGCCGGGCCACAACCCGTTCGGCTACCGATCGGGCGCGGTACGGCCGTACGAGAGCGCCGTCGCGGTGGCCGGACTGGCCCAGGCCGGCTGCGAGAAGGAGGCCACCGCACTGCTCAGGGGCCTGCTGGACGCGGCGGAGAGCTTCGGGTACCGCCTCCCGGAGATGTACGCGGCCGAGCAGCGCACCGCGGGCAGCGCTCCGCTTCCGCATCCGGCGGCCTGCCGCCCGGCGGCGGTCCCGGCGGCCGCCGGGATCCACGTGCTGACTGCACTGGCCGGGATCCGGCCGGACGCCCCCGCAGGCACGGTCGCCCTCAACCCGCTCCCCGGAGCCCCGCTCGGCGAGCTCCGCCTCTCCGGTCTCCGGGTTTCCGGGGAACCCTTCGCCGTGCGGATCAGCCGCCTCGGCCTCGGAATGGTCGAGGAGGCCGCCGATGCGCTGCAACTGGGCGGCTGAGTCCGGTCCGGCCGCACCGCGCGGCTTCCGGTTCCGTGATCCGAGGATCACCAAAGCTCTGTTTATCGTCAGGCAGACGACTATGATCGCGGCATGTCGCCCTACGACCCGTCGGCCTTTCCGCCCTTCGCCGTCACCGTCGACCTGGTCGTGCTCACCGTGCGGCGCCACGCGCTCTGCGCGCTGGTGGTCCGGCGGGGCGAGCAGCCCTTCCAGGGACGCTGGGCGCTGCCCGGCGGCTTCGTGCGGGGAGACGAGGACCTGGCGGCGGCCGCGGCCCGTGAACTGTCCGAGGAAACCGGTCTGTGCACCCAGGACCCGGCTGCCGGGGCCACTCCGGGCGTGGGCAACGGGGCCCATCTCGAACAGCTGGCGACCTACGGCGATCCGAAGCGCGATCCGCGCATGCGGGTGGTCAGCGTGGCGCACCTGGTGCTGGCTCCGGACCTCCCCGCGCCCCGGGCCGGAGGCGACGCCAACAGTGCGCGCTGGGCCCCCGTGGAGGAACTGGTCGCCACCGAGGGCCAGACCGGCGGCGGACTCGCCTTCGACCACGAGCGGATCCTCGCCGACGGGGTCGAGCGGGCCCGCTCGAAGATCGAGTACTCCTCCCTGGCCACCGCCTTCTGCCCGCCCGAGTTCACCGTCGGGGAGCTGCGCCGGGTCTACGAGGCGGTCTGGGGCGTGGCCCTCGACCCCCGCAACTTCCACCGCAAGGTCACCGGCACCCCCGGGTTCCTGGTGCCCGCCGGGGGGACGACGACCCGTCAGGGCGGTCGGCCCGCACAGCTGTTCAGGGCGGGCGGGGCCACCCTGCTCAACCCGCCGATGCTGCGCCCGGAAGTCTGACCCGCAGGCACCGGCACCGGCGCCGGGCCCAGCGCCCGCATCGACATCGGCACCCGCATCAGCGCCTGGTCCGACACGAGCGAAGGCCCGTGTCAGATCCACTGAATATCGGACATATCGCGTTATCTTGTTGGCGGTACTCACGCTGCCGCAGAGCGGTCTCACCCCCCGCGAGAGAAGCGATGCTCCAGGCCATCGGACTGACCAGCAACCCCCGTCGAGACCTCCCGCCCCTCGTGGACGACCTCACCTTCGAGGCCCGCCCCGGGAGCGTGACCGCGCTCCTCGGCGGCCCAGGATCGGGCAAGACCACCGCGCTGCGGCTCATGCTCGAACTCGAACCCGGCCGCGGAGTGACCTACTTCCGCGGGCGCCCCCTGCACCGGATCCCGCATCCGGGCCGCGAGGTCGGCGTGCTCCTCGGCGACCTTCCGGGCAACCCCTCGCGCACCGTCCGGAGCCAGCTGCGCATGCTGTGCGCCGCCGCCGGCGTGCCGGCCTCCCGGGCCGACACCATGCTGGAGGTCGTCGGTGTCGCGGGCCTGCGCGATCAGCGGCTCGGTTCGCTCTCGCTCGGCATGGAGCGCCGGGTCGCCCTGGCCTGCGCGTTGCTCGCCGACCCCTGCACGCTGGTCCTCGACGAGCCCGCCGCCGGGCTCTCGCCCCGCGAACGGAGCTGGCTGCACGGTCTGCTGCGCGGGCACGCCTCCCTCGGCGGAGCCGTGCTCTTCACCACCGAGGACGCGAAGGAGGCCGCCCGCAGCGCCGACCGGGTCGTCAGCATCGAGGCGGGCCGGCTCGTCGCCGACCAGGACGCGGCGGAGTTCGCCCGGACCCGGCTGCGGCCGCGGGTCGCCGTGCGCACCCCGCACGCCGCCCGGCTGGCCGACGTACTGGGCCGGGAGGCGCGGGCGACCCAGCGCACGGTGGAGATCGTCGAGGAGAGCGGCAGCCGCCTGTCCGTGTACGGAAGCAACTGCGCCGAGATCGGCGAGGCGGCCTTCCGCCACGGGGTGCTCGTCCACCAACTCGCCGACGAGACCGGCGATGCGGGAGCCCCGTCGCTGCCGCGCGCCCGAGCCCGCGCCGATGCCGCATCCGGAGCCCCGGCCACGGGCGCCGACGGGGCACCGGCCGGGCCCGGCGAGGCGGGTGCGGGCTCGGACGGCGACGGGCGCCGGCACCACGCCCGCTCCAGCGGGCCCGCCTCGGTCGTGCGCAGGCTCGGCGGCCCGCTGCGGCCCCTGCGCTACGAGCTGCACCGGGTCTTCGGCACCGCCACCCCCGTCCTCACCGCCGCCTTCGTCGTCGCCGTGTCCGTCCTCACGGCGCTGGTGCTCGCCCGGGTCGGCCACACCGCGCAGAACCGGCTGCTCGCCGCCTGGCCGGAGCTGCTGCCGCTGCCTCCCGCAGCTCTCGGCGCCGGACTGCTCGGAGCCCTCGCCTTCGGCGAGGAGTACCGCTACCCCGCGCTCGCCGCCGACCGGGGCACCGTCCCCCGCCGGCTCGGGCTGCTCACCGCGAAGCTCGGGGTCAGCGCGGTCCTCGCGCTCCTGCTCGGGATCCTCGCGGTGAGCGCCGACGCCGCCGCCCTGACGCTGGTCTTCGGCAGCGGCCCGCTGCGTACGCCCGTGGAGTGGGTTTCCCCGGCCGCGAGTTGGGCGGGCCTGCTCATCGGCTGCGCCTGGTCGGGGGTGCTGGCCTCCGGAGCCTTCCGGTCGGCCTCGGCCGGTCTGGCCGCGGTGCTCGCCGTACCGGTGATGGTCGTACCGCTGGTGCGCAAGGCGCTGGACGGTCCGTCCGCGTATCCGGTGAGCGGCCTCGCGCAGCGGTTGCGGGCCCTGGCCTGGGCGCAGTGGCCGCCGGAGGCGGACCGCCTGGTTCTCGGGGCGCTGCGGGTGATGGCCCAACCGGTCGGCACCGCGCTGGTGTTGTCGCTGATGGTCCTGTTGTGCGCCTATGGGTTCACAGGACTGCGCGGCCGCGTTCGGTTGTGAGGGATCGTTGGTGACCGTTCCGATGCGGGACGGCACCCCAACGGGACCGTTGCGGTCCACATCGAGGGTGGCGGACCGCAACTCCCCGTAAAAAGCCCGGTTCTTTACGATAAGTCGTCAATTGCGTAGGTGGCACCGATCACCCTTTCGTGTGCTTTTCACCAAAGACCTCAAGGGCGGTGGAGACGAGGCCGACAAAGGATTCGTGAGTACCCTTGCGCACACCATGATGACCGCCGCCCGCCTCGCCGACTCCGGCCTCGCCGGCTCGGGCGAACTCGACCGCTACCCCTTCGCGGAGGCCTCCGGGACCGACCGCGTCGGAGTGCCCCACTGGGACGGATCCGACATCGAGTTGAGCCGGGTCGGCCGGCGCGCGGCAGGCAGCCGCGGCCGCGGACTCCACGGCCAACTCGTCCAGCAGCTCGGCCAGATGATCGTTTCCGGAGACCTCGGCGCCGACCGCCCGCTGGTCCCCGAGGAGATCGGCCAGCGTTTTGAGGTCTCCCGTACGGTCGTCCGCGAATCGCTGCGGGTCCTGGAGGCCAAGGGCCTCGTCAGCGCCCGCCCGAACGTCGGCACCCGGGTCCGTCCGGTCGCCGACTGGAACCTGCTCGACCCCGACATCATCGAGTGGCGCGCCTTCGGCCCGCAGCGCGACGACCAGCGCCGCGAGCTGGGTGAGCTCCGCTGGACCATCGAACCGCTCGCGGCCCGCCTCGCCGCCGGTCACGGCCGTCAGGACATCCAGCAGCGCCTCGTCGACATGGTCGAGATCATGGGCCACGCCCTCGGCCAGGGCGACTCGATCACCTTCGCGCGTGCGGACAACGAGTTCCACGCGCTTCTCATCCAGGTCGCGGGCAACCGCATGCTGGAGCACCTCTCCGGCATCGTCTCCTCCGCCCTCCAGGTGTCCGGCAGTCCCGTCACCGCCTGCGACCGCCCCAGCGAGACCTGCGTCGCGCACCACGCGCGGATGGTCGAGGCCATCGCCGCCGGCGACGCGATCGGCGCGGAGAACGCGATGCGCCAGCTTCTGACGGTGCATCCGGAGGTCGAGCGAGTGGTCCCCGCCCCGCGCGAGCACTGACGGGCCCACGGGCTCGGGTGTGCGGGGGTGTGGGGATGACGGGCGAGCTGCCGACGTGTCGCCGGGCCCCGGGGGAGGGCCCGGCGGCTTCGGCGTCGGGGCCCGGCGGCCCGGAGCCCGGCGGCGCCGCTCCCGAGCAGTCCTCCGGCCCCCGAAACGGGGCGTGTTCGGACACACCGGACCCACATTTATGACCGTATGACCGGCATGGCATCAAACGGGGTGTGACTCGGGCCACGAAGATTGGGCGTAACGCTCCGCGAGGTCACGCGATGACCTAAGAGGTGATGGCCGACGGAGGGAAGACAGCAGCCCTTGGGGGTGCTGTACAGCTCCCCGGCCCCTGCCCGCGCCGCCGGCCCATCCCCAGTCGGTGGTCGTCGGCTCCGGTCCAGCACCACCAGGCCCGGGGTCGGAAGCCGTTTCCATCGTTCCGAGAGGTTGTTCGTGTCGGCCAGCACATCCCGTACGCTCCCGCCGGAGATCGCCGATTCCGAGTCTGTGATGGCGCTCATCGAGCGGGGCAAGGCCGAGGGGCAGATCGCCGGCGATGACGTGCGTCGGGCCTTCGAGGCTGACCAGATTCCTGCGACCCAGTGGAAGAATGTTCTGCGCAGCCTCAACCAGATCCTCGAGGAAGAGGGTGTGACGCTGATGGTCAGTGCCGCGGAGTCGCCCAAGCGCACCACCCGCAAGAGCGTCGCAGCGAAGACACCCGCCAAGCGGACGGCCACCAAGACGGTCGCGGCGAAGACGGCGGCCGCGCCGGCCGTCGCTGCGACGGCCCCGGAGAGCGAGGTGGCGGCCCCGGAGACCGCCGACGCCCTCGCGCAGGAGACAGCGACCGAACCCGCCGTGAAGAAGACGGCGGCGAAGAAGACGGCTGCGGCCAAGAAGGCCGCGCCCGCCAAGAAGACCGCCGCGAAGAAGACGGCGGCGAAGAAGACCGCCGCCAAGAAGGACGCCGACGAGGCCGGCGACGACGAGGCCACGGAAGCGGGAGCGGCCAAGGCCGAGTCCGAGGAGGAAGAGGACGGCGGCGAGAGCAAGGGCTTCGTCATCTCGGACGACGAGGACGACGCCCCCGCGCAGCAGGTGGCCGTGGCCGGCGCCACCGCCGACCCCGTCAAGGACTACCTCAAGCAGATCGGCAAGGTCCCCCTTCTCAACGCCGAGCAGGAGGTCGAGCTCGCCAAGCGCATCGAGGCGGGTCTCTTCGCCGAGGACAAGCTGGCCAACTCCGACAAGCTGGCGCCCAAGCTCAAGCGCGAGCTGGAGATCATCGCCGAGGACGGCCGCCGCGCCAAGAACCACCTGCTGGAGGCCAACCTCCGCCTCGTGGTCTCGCTGGCCAAGCGCTACACCGGCCGCGGCATGCTCTTCCTGGACCTGATCCAGGAGGGCAACCTGGGCCTGATCCGTGCGGTCGAGAAGTTCGACTACACCAAGGGCTACAAGTTCTCCACGTACGCCACCTGGTGGATCCGCCAGGCGATCACCCGCGCCATGGCCGACCAGGCCCGCACCATCCGCATCCCGGTGCACATGGTCGAGGTCATCAACAAGCTGGCCCGCGTCCAGCGCCAGATGCTCCAGGACCTGGGCCGCGAGCCCACCCCGGAGGAGCTGGCCAAGGAACTCGACATGACCCCCGAGAAGGTCATCGAGGTCCAGAAGTACGGCCGCGAGCCGATCTCCCTCCACACCCCGCTGGGTGAGGACGGCGACAGCGAGTTCGGCGACCTCATCGAGGACTCCGAGGCGGTCGTCCCGGCCGACGCCGTGAGCTTCACGCTTCTGCAGGAACAGCTGCACTCGGTGCTGGACACGCTGAGCGAGCGGGAGGCCGGCGTGGTTTCGATGCGCTTCGGCCTCACGGACGGCCAGCCCAAGACGCTCGACGAGATCGGCAAGGTCTACGGGGTCACCCGTGAGCGCATCCGCCAGATCGAGTCGAAGACCATGTCGAAGCTCCGTCACCCCTCCCGGTCCCAGGTGCTGCGCGACTACCTGGACTGAGCCCCGCCGAGGACCTTCTCCGGTGGCCGCGCGGGTGCGCACGGCCACCGGGCGTCCCACTCTGGGTGGAGTCATGCACACTCGGAGTCAGGAGGCCTCATGCGTCGTCCCTTTGCCCGTGTCCTGGCGGGAGCGCTGACCTTGGTCGCGGGAGCGGCGGCGGCCCCGCTGAGCCAGGCGCCGCGAGCAGCGGCGGACAGCGTGGTGATCGGCGGAAAGCCGGTGAAGGTGGCCGATGCCCCGTGGGTCGTGGCCCTCGCGAGCCGTGACCGGTTCGGGGGTACGCGGGGCGGGCAGTTCTGCGGGGGCGTCCTGGTGGCCCCGACCAAGGTACTGACCGCGGCGCACTGCCTGGGGCGCCAGGTGCTGGGCGGCCCGGTCGAGTCGGTCCCGGACTTCCGGGTGATCACCGGGCGTACGGAGCTGCGTGCGGACGACGGCCGGGAGATCGCAGTGCGTTCCGCCCGGGTGAACCCCGGCTACGACCCCGGTAGCAACGCGGGCGACCTGGCCGTACTGGAGCTGGGCGAAGCCGTGCCGGCGCAGCACGTGCTGCCGATGGCGGACCCGGGGCATCCAGCGTACGCCGCGGGGACCGAGGCGGCCGTGTACGGCTGGGGCGACACGAGCGGATTCGGTGACTACGCCTACGCGCTGCGGGCCGCCCGGGTGACGGTGCTGGCGGACGAGGTCTGCGGGCGGGCGTACCCGGGGGATGCCGACGGGCAGTACCGGGCCGACTCCATGCTGTGCGCGGGGGACCGTGAGGGCGGCAAGGACGCCTGCCAGGGGGACAGCGGCGGCCCGCTGGTGGCCCAGGGGCGGCTCATCGGGCTGGTGTCCTGGGGGCGCGGCTGCGCCCGGGCGGACAGCCCCGGGGTGTACACGCGGATCGCTCCGCTGATGGGGTTCGTGGCCGACTTCCCCACCGGCTCGCAGACGGGCCGGCGCGAGCGGACCCGTCCAGATGCCCACGGAGGGCTGGGAACGGGCGTACGGCCCGCCCAGGGCCCCGGGAGGGGCCTTCTGGCGGGGGACCGGCCGGCGCCCAAGCGCTGAGCGCGGCCCCGATGTCGGGCCCGGCCTGGCGCCGGGTCCGGTCCCGCCGTGGATCCGGGTCCGGGAGCGGCACCCGGTCCCGGGCATGAGGACGGGCGGTACCCCTGGGTCTCAGAGGTCCCGCCCGTCGACCGGTCTGGCCGGTCCTGGCTCGTCGGATGCGAGGTATAGGCCTTGTGTCAGCGGTCCTCGGGGTCGGCTGCATTCGCCGCCGGAGCGGACGTGAGCCGCTCGGTCTCATCCTGTATTTCCGCGGCGATCTTCTTGAGTTCCGGCTCGAACTTGCGCCCGTGGTGGGCGCAGAAGAGCAGTTCACCGCCGCTCAGCAGGACGACGCGCAGATATGCCTGGGCGCCACAACGGTCGCATCGGTCAGCGGCCGTCAGCGGGGTCGCGGGTGTCAGAACAGTAGTCACGTCGCCTCTTCTCTAGCTCGACGAGCTGTCGTACCAGGGTCAACATCCAACCAGGCCGAAAACGTTCCCGCTCGCGGCTTTTCCTCGAAACTTCCTTCCGAAGCTGGCCGGCCGTTGCCGGTTGGCGGCGAAGGAGCCGTATTGCGTTGCTTTACGGTTTCGCGTTGTCAGGTCGTTCGCTTGTCGCAGTTCTGCCCTCTCCGGCTGAGTGCCGGTTGTTCATGAGGACGTGCCCGAACACTAAATGGTTCATGCGTGGAAGGGAACGTGATGTTTGCTTCACTCCCACGAGGGATCGAACACTCGTGCGGATCTGCACTAGGCTGACGAAGAGGCTGGGGTGGCGTTGCATCGGCTCTACCAGGCCTCGGTACCCTTCCAGCGGCAGCCGAGCCACCACTGCGCCCGACCGGGCCAGAAAAGAAATTCAGCGAGGAGCGAACTGCGTGACCGCCGACACGTCCGTGCCTTCCAGCGCACTGCTGACCGGAGCAGACCGGGACGGCTCCAACTACACCGCGCGGCACCTGCTCGTCCTCGAAGGACTGGAGGCCGTCCGCAAGCGCCCCGGCATGTATATCGGGTCCACCGACAGCCGTGGCCTCATGCACTGCCTGTGGGAGATCATCGACAATTCCGTCGATGAGGCCCTGGGCGGGTACTGCGACCACATCGAGGTGATCCTCCACGAGGACTCCTCCGTGGAGGTCCGGGACAACGGCCGCGGCATCCCCGTGGACATCGAGCCCAAGACCGGCCTCTCCGGCGTCGAGGTCGTCATGACCAAGCTGCACGCCGGCGGCAAGTTCGGCGGCGGGTCGTACGCGGCCTCCGGCGGCCTGCACGGCGTCGGCGCGTCCGTCGTCAACGCCCTCTCCGCCCGCCTCGACGTCGAGGTCGACCGCAACGGCGCCACGCACGCCATCAGCTTCCGGCGCGGCGTCCCGGGCATGTTCACCGAGCAGGGCCCGGACAGCCCCTTCGACCCCGACAACGGGCTGCGCAAGGGCAAGCGGGTCACCAAGGGCAGGACCGGCACCCGCATCCGGTACTGGGCCGACCGGCAGATCTTCCTCAAGGACGCCAAGCTCACGCTGGACACGCTCTACCAGCGCGCCCGCCAGACCGCCTTCCTCGTCCCGGGCCTGACCATCGTGGTGCGCGACGAGCGCGCCCTCGAAGGGGCCGGCAAGACCGAGGAGACCTTCCGCTTCGACGGGGGCATCAGCGAGTTCTGCGAGTACCTCGCCCAGGACAAGGCGGCCTGCGACGTGCAGCGCCTGACCGGCACGGGAACCTTCAAGGAGACCGTCCCGGTCCTCGACGAGCGGGGCCACATGACCCCCACCGAGGTCACCCGCGAGCTCGGCGTGGACATCGCGCTGCGCTGGGGCACGGGGTACGAGACGAACGTCAAGTCGTTCGTGAACATCATCGCCACCCCCAAGGGCGGCACCCACATCTCCGGCTTCGAGCGCTCGGTCACCAAGACCGTGAACGAGGTGCTGCGCTCCGCGAAGCTCCTGCGCGTCGCCGAGGACGACGTGGTCAAGGACGACGCGCTGGAGGGCATGACGGCGGTGGTCACCGTCCGCCTCGCCGAGCCGCAGTTCGAGGGCCAGACCAAGGAGGTGCTCGGCACCTCGGCGGCCACCCGGATCGTCGCCGCCGTGGTCGCCAAGGAGCTCAAGGCCTTCCTGACCTCCACCAAGCGCGACGACAAGCAGCAGGCCCGCGCCGTGATGGAGAAGATCGTCGCGGCCGCCCGGACCCGGATCGCCGCCCGTCAGCACAAGGAGGCGCAGCGTCGCAAGACGGCGCTGGAGTCCTCCTCGCTCCCCGCCAAGCTGGCCGACTGCCGCAGCGACGACGTGGAGCGCAGCGAGCTCTTCATCGTCGAGGGCGACTCCGCGCTCGGCACCGCCAAGCTGGCGCGGAATTCTGAGTTCCAGGCCCTGCTGCCCATCCGCGGCAAGATCCTCAACGTCCAGAAGTCGTCCGTCTCGGACATGCTCAAGAACGCCGAGTGCGGGGCGATCATCCAGGTCATAGGAGCCGGCTCGGGCCGGACCTTCGACATCGACGCCGCCCGGTACGGGAAGATCGTCCTGCTCGTGGACGCCGAC
Source organism: Streptomyces sp. NBC_00503 (assembly GCF_036346895.1). Taxonomy (NCBI): domain Bacteria; kingdom Bacillati; phylum Actinomycetota; class Actinomycetes; order Kitasatosporales; family Streptomycetaceae; genus Streptomyces; species Streptomyces sp. NBC_00503. Next base: position 5,981,417 of record NZ_CP107855.1, read on the forward strand.
GTGGACGGCGCGCACATCCGCTGCCTGCTGCTCACGCTCTTCCAGCGCTACATGCGCCCGATGGTGGAGGCGGGCCGGGTCTTCGCCGCGGTGCCCCCGCTGCACCGGATCGAGCTCGTCCAGCCGAAGAAGGGCCAGGACAAGTACGTCTACACGTACTCGGACAACGAGCTGCGCCAGACCCTGCTGGAGTACCAGCGCAAGAACATCCGGATCAAGGACTCGATCCAGCGCTACAAGGGCCTCGGTGAGATGGACGCGGACCAGCTGGCGGAGACCACGATGGATCCCCGCTTCCGCACCCTGCGGCGGATCAACATCGGCGACCTGGACTCGGCCGAGTCGGTCTTCGACCTGCTCATGGGCAATGAGGTGGCCCCGCGCAAGGAGTTCATCACCAGCTCCGCCGCCACCCTGGACCGCTCGCGGATCGACGCCTGACCGCAGCGGGCACCACCGGAGCACTGGCACACCGATGGTCTTCACTCCATCACCTGATGGAGTGAAGACCACCGGGACACCAGTCCGGAAACCTTCCCTCCCGCACATCCTTGTGGGCACGCGGCCAATGCGGCAGCGGACAAGGAGAGTTCGGTGGACAAGCACGAAGGTCGTGATGCCGGAACGATCCGGCTGGACGACCCCTGGTACGACGCACTGGCCGTCGGGTGGGGCGAGGGCGCGGGTGCCGGGGTGGGCGAGGGTGCGGGCGGCGAAGCGGGTGGCGGTGCGGAAACGTCACCGCCGCGGTTCGCCGCCGCCGCACCGCACACGCCCGGCGCGTCCGACATCTACCTCGAAGTGCAGCGCAGCGCCGCCTTCCAGGAGGTGCGCGGCCGCTACCGGAGGTTCGTCGTCCCCGCGACCGCCGGCTTCTTCCTCTGGTACGTCGCCTACGTGATCGCGGCCACCACGGCACCCGGCATGATGGCCCGGCCCGTGGTCGGCTCCGTGAACGTGGCCCTGCTGGCGGGCCTCGGCCAGTTCCTCAGCACCTTCCTGCTCACCTGGGCCTACGCCCGGCACGCCCGGCTGCGGCGCGACCGCGCGGCCCTGGACCTGCGCTGGACGGTCTTCGAGCAGGAGCAGGTGCGCCGGGCGGACGCCAAGGAGCGCGACCGGACCCGGGGGGCGGGCCGGTGACCAGCGAGCACCAGGCACTGGCGCTGATCCTGTTCAGCGTCTTCATCGCCGTCACCCTCGGCATCACCACGTGGGTCAGCCGCAACCGGCACGGATCCGCGGAGGAGTTCTACGCGGGCGGACGGCTCTTCTCCCCTCTGGAGAACGGTTTCGCCATCGCGGGCGACTACATGTCCGCCGCCTCCTTCCTCGGCATCTCCGGCCTGATCGCGCTCTTCGGCTACGACGGCCTGATGTACTCCGTGGGCTTCCTCGTCGCCTGGCTGGTCGTGCTGTTCCTCGTCGCCGAACTCGTCCGCAACTGCGGCCGCTTCACCCTCGCCGACGTGGTCGCCGCGCGGATGAGCGAGCGGCCGGTACGGATCGCCGCCGGGACCTCGTCGGTCGTGGTCTCGGTGCTGTACCTCGTCGCCCAGATGGTCGGCGCGGGCAGCCTGGTGGGCCTGCTGCTCTCCGATTCGGGCCGGGCCGCACGGACGCTGACCGTGATCGGGGTCGGCGCGCTCATGGTGATCTACGTGTCCTTCGGCGGCATGCGGGCCACCACCTGGATCCAGATCGTCAAGGCCGTACTGCTCATGGGCGGGGCGATCACCCTGACGGTGATGGTGCTGCTGCGCTTCCACGGGAACTTCGACCAGCTGCTCAGCACCGCCGCCGACCGCAGCGGGCACGGTGCCCGGTTCCTGGGGCCGGGGCTGAAGTACGGCGGGGACTGGACGGCCCGCGTCGACTTCATGAGCCTGGGCCTCGCTCTGGTGCTCGGCACGGCGGGGCTGCCGCACATCCTGTCGCGCTTCTACACCGTGCCCACGGCACGGGCGGCACGCCGGTCGGTGGTGTGGGCGATCGCGCTGATCGGCGGCTTCTACTTGATGACGATCGTGCTGGGCTTCGGGGCGGCGGCGCTGCTCGGGCCGGAGCAGGTCAAAGCCTCCAACGCTTCGGGGAACACGGCGGTTCCGCTGCTCGCGGCCTTCCTCGGGGGCGGTGCCGAGTCCACCGGGGGCGCGGTGCTGTTCGCGTTCGTGGCGGCCATCGCCTTCGCCACCATCCTGGCGGTGGTCGCGGGGATCACCCTGGCCTCGTCGGCCTCGGTCGCGCACGACCTGTACGCCTCGCTCAAGCGCCGCCACGCCCGCCAGCGCAGCGAGGTGGCGGTGGCCAGGGCGGCGGCCGTCGGGATCGGGGCGATGGCGATCGCGCTGGGGCTGCTGGCGCAGGACCTGAACGTGGCGTTCCTGGTGGGACTGGCCTTCGCGGTGGCGGCCTCGGCGAACCTGCCGGTGCTGCTGTACTCGCTGTTCTGGCGCGGCTTCACCACGCGGGGCGCCGTCTGGTCGGTGTACGGGGGCCTCGTCCCGGCGGTGCTGCTGGTGGTGCTCTCGCCCGTGGTCTCCGGCAGTCCGGAATCCCTGTTCCCTGGCGTCGACTTCCAGTACTTCCCGCTCCAGAATCCGGGCATCGTCTCCATCCCGCTGGGCTTCCTGGCGGGCTGGCTGGGCACGGTGACCTCCGCGGAGGAGGCGGACGAGCGGCTTCACGCGGAGACGGAGGTCAGGTCGCTGACGGGAGCCGGAGCGGTGTGAGGTCCCGGCCCGGTCAGTGCGCCCCGCCGGGGTCGGCGGGGCGCCAGGCGTAGCGGTGTTCCGGGCGGCCGGTTTCGCCGTAGCGCAGGGCCAGGGTGACGCGGCCCGTGCGGTCGAGGAGTTTGAGGTAGCGCTGGGCGGTCTGGCGGCTGATGCCCGCCCGGTCGGCGATCTGCTGGGTGGAGAGCGGGCCTTCGGCGGTGAGCAGGATCCGGCGGACCGTGTCGGCGGTGGTGGGGGAGTGCCCCTTGGGGAGGTCGTTCGGGGCGTCGGCGCCGGCCGCGGCGAGGGCGCCGAAGATCCGGTCGACCTCGGCCTGTTCGGCCTCGCCGCCCGTGTCCAGGGTGCGGCGCAGGGCTCCGTAGGCCTCCAGCCGGGTGCGCAGGCCCGCGAACGTGAACGGTTTGACCAGGTACTGGAGGGCGCCGAGGCGCATCGCGGCCTGGACGGTGGCCAGGTCGCGGGCGGCCGTCACCATGATCACGTCGGCGTGGTGGCCGCGTTCGCGCAGCCGCCGGACCAGGTCGAGGCCGTTCTCGTCGGGGAGGTAGTGGTCCAGCAGGATCAGGTCCACGGGGTGGGTGTCGAGGAACGCGAGCGCCTCGGCCGCCGAGTGGGCCTGGGCCGACACGCGGAAGCCGGGAACCTTGGCCACGTACGCCGCGTTGATCCGGGCAACCCGCATGTCGTCGTCGACGACCAATACGGAGATGTCGCCCGACACCCCGCTCGGACTGTCGGCGGGTCCGTTCACCGCGGACCCGTTCATCGCAGGGCCTCCGGGAGTACGACGGAGAATTCCGCCCCTCCGTCCGCTGTCTCGCCGGCCCGGACCGTGCCGCCCTGCCGCTCCGCCAGGCGCCGCACCAGCGCGAGACCGAGCCCGCGCTCACGGTGGGCCCGGGGCTGCTTCGTCGACCAGCCTTCGGTGAAGATCTCCTCGCGGCGCGCCACCGGGACGCCGGGGCCGCTGTCGCGGACCCGCAGGACGGCCGTGCGGCCCTCCGCACGGATGTCGACCTCGACCAGTGGCGCCGGTGAGCCCACCGCCGCGTCGAGGGCGTTGTCGACCAGGTTGCCGACGATGGTGACCAGCCCTCCCGGGTCGACGAGGCGGTCGGGCAGCAGGGCGGAGTCGGCCAGGCGCAGGGGGACGCCGCGTTCGGCCGCGACGGTGGCCTTGCCGACCAGCAGGGCGGCCAGCAGCGGGTCGTGGACCTTCTCGGTGACCTCCTCGGCCGTGCTGCGGTGCACGCCGACGACCTCCGTCACGAACTCCACGGCTTCCTCGTGCAGGCCCAGTTCCAGCAGCCCGAGGAGGGTGTGGAGGCGGTTGGCGTGCTCGTGGTCCTGCGCGCGCAGGGCGTCGATCAGCCCCTTGGTGGAGTCCAGCTCGCGGCCGAGGTTCTCCAGCTCCGTGCGGTCGCGCAGGGTGGCCACGGCTCCGCCGTCCTCGGTGGGCATCCGGTTGGCGACGAGCACCCGGGGGCCCTGGACGGTGACCAGGTCGCGGCCGGTGACCCGGCCGGCGAGGACGTCGGTGGTGCGGCCCGCGCCGAGTACCTCGTCCAGCGCGCGTCCCGCGACGGCTCCGGCGGAGTCGGGGGCGAGGCCCAGCAGCCGTGCGGCCTCGTCGTTGACGAGCCGGACCCGGCCGTCCCGGTCGAGGGCGATCACCCCTTCGCGGATGGAGTGCAGCATGGCCTCGCGCTCGGCGAGCAGGCCCGCGATATCGGAGAAGGCCAGGTCGCGGGTCTGCCGCTGGATCCGGCGGGAGAGCAGGTAGGCGGCGAGCGCACCTGCCGCCAGGGCGCCGCCCGCGTACGCGAGCAGCCCCGGGATGGCGCCGAGAAAGCGGTCGCGGACCCCTGAGTAGTCGATGCCGACGGAGACGGCTCCGACGATCTCGCCGTCGGCGGCGAGCAGCGGCACCTTGCCGCGCGCGGAGCGGCCCAGGGTGCCCTCGTCGATCTCCATGACCTCGCGGCCCGCCAGGGCGTCGCCGGGGTCGGTGGAGACGGGATGCCCGATCCGGTCGGGGCTCGGGTGCGAGCGGCGGATCCCGTTCAGGTCGATGACGACCACGTACTCGGCGCCGGTGGCGCTGCGGATCCGTTCGGCCGAGGCCTGGACGGGGCCGTCCGGTGAGGGCTCCGAGTCGAGGAGGTCGGCGGCGAGCGAAGGGTCGGCCGCCGCGCTCTGGGCGATGGCCAGTGCGCGGCGCATGGCCTGGTCGTCGAGCTGCGCGCTCAGCGGGGCCAGGAAGAGGCCGGTGGCCAGGGCGAGGACCCCGGCGGCGATGGCCAGCTGGGTCAGGAGGATCTGGGAGACGGCCCGTCTGGGCAGCCCGAGGCGCCGAGCGCTCATGTGGAGGAACCGCATGAGTAGGAACGGTAGGGCGGTTCGGGCGTAAGCGGAATTTCCCTCATGCACGCAAATGGCTTGCGTTATTTGCGCCCAGCTTGCGCAAGCGATGACGACATAAAAGTGCGGTCAGAGCGGTAGACGACTCGGCAAAGCTCTGCAACTCTCGCACCGAACGCCGCAAATTCCTATCTCCCATGGTTCAGAAAGTTCATGTCGAGGGACGAGGACATATGAGAAGGCACAACTGGAGATGGCGGACCCTGGCCGCCTTGATCAGCACAGCCCTGTTGATGCTGGGCTGGCCCGCTCTCACCGCCGTGGCCGCCGGCGGACCGAGCATCTCGGCGGGTCGCCCCGCCACGGCGAGCAGCACCAACGGCGGCTACGCCGCCGCCAACGTCACCGACGGCAACCAGTCCACGTACTGGGAGAGCGCCGGCAGCACGTTCCCGCAGTGGGTGCAGACCGACCTCGGAGCCACCACCCGGGTGGACCAGGTGGTGCTCAAGCTCCCCGCCGCCTGGGAGAGCCGCAACCAGACCCTGTCCGTCCAGGGCAGCGCCGACGGCACCAGCTACAGCACCCTGGTCGGCTCGGCCACGTACACCTTCGGCCAGGGCAGCGGGAACGTGGTCACCATCGGCTTCCCCGCCACCCAGACCCGGTACGTCCGGATCGACATCACGGCCAACACCGGCTGGCAGGCCGCCCAGCTCTCCGAGCTCGAAGTCCACGCCCCCGGCGAATCCGGCACCAACCTGGCGCTCGGCAAGACGCTCACCGCGAGCAGCAGCACCCAGGTCTACGTCCCCGGCAACGCCAACGACGGGAACACGGCCAGCTACTGGGAGAGCGTCAACAACGCCATGCCCCAGTGGCTCCAGGCCGACCTCGGCTCCTCCGTCCGCGTGGACCGGGTGGTCCTGAAACTGCCCGAGAACTGGGGCGCCCGCAGCCAGACGCTCAAGATCCAGGGCAGCGCCAACGGCACGGACTACACCGACCTGACCGCGTCGAAGGCGTACGACTTCAACGCCGCCGGTGGCAACGCCGTGACCGTCACCTTCGACGCCGCCACCACCCGCTACGTGCGCGTATGGATATCGCTCAACTCCGTACAGCCCGGCGGACAGCTCTCCGAGCTGGAGATCTACGGCCCCACCACCGGTGACACCCAGGCGCCGACCGCACCGGCCCAGCTCGCCTGCACTGAGCCCGCCACCGGCCAGATCAAGCTCACCTGGAACGCCGCCACCGACAACACCGGTGTCACCGGCTACGACGTCTACGCCAACAACCAGCTGCGCACCAGCGTCGCCGGCGACGTCACCAGCTACACCGACACCCAGCCGGCCTCCGCGAGCGTGACGTACTACGTCCGCGCCAAGGACGCGGCCGGCAACCAGTCGGCGAACAGCAACAGCGTCACCCGCGCCGGGGACACCGGTGACACCCAGGCCCCGACCGCCCCGGGATCCCTGGCCTTCACCGAGCCGGCCTCCGGCCAGATCAAGCTGGCCTGGCAGGCCTCCACCGACAACGTCGGCGTCACCGGCTACGAGGTCTTCGCCAACAACACGCTGCTCACCACGGTCGCGGGCAACCTCACCACGTACACCGACACCCAGCCGGCCACCGCCACCGTGAGCTACTTCGTCCGGGCCAAGGACGCGGCGGGCAACCGCTCCGGCGACAGCAACTCCGTGACCCGCAACGGCAGTGGCGGCGGTGGCGGTTCCAACCTGGCCGTCGGCAAGCCCGTCGAGGGCTCCTCCGTGATCAACACCTTCGTCGCGGAGAACGCCGTCGACAACAGCACCTCCACCTACTGGGAGGGTGCGGCCGGCGCCTACCCGAGCACCCTGACGGTCAAGCTCGGCGCCAACGCCGACGTGGACCGCCTGGTCCTCAAGCTCAACCCGGACAGCAGCTGGGGCACGCGCACCCAGAACATCCAGGTCCTCGGCCGCGAGCAGAGCGCCTCGGGCGTCAGCAGCCTGGTCGCCGCCAAGGACTACGTCTTCAACCCGGCCGCCGGATCCAACACCGTCACCATCCCGGTGACCGCCCGGGTCGCGGACGTGCAGCTGCGCTTCACCTCCAACACCGGCGCCTCCAACGGCCAGATCGCGGAGTTCCAGGTCATCGGCGTCCCGGCGCCCAACCCGGACCTCCAGATCACCGCGCTGAGCGCCACCCCGGCGGCCCCCGTCGAGTCGGACTCCGTCACCCTGTCCGCCACCGTCAAGAACACCGGACCGGCCCCGGCCGGCGCGACCGCCGTCTCCTTCCAGCTCGGCGGCTCGAAGATCGCCACCGCCAACGTGCCCGCGCTGGCCGCCGGCGCCACGGCCACCGTCACCGCCGGGATCGGCCCGCGCGACGCCGGTTCGTATCCGCTGAGCGCGATCGTCGACGAGGCGAACACGGTCGTCGAGCAGAACGACACCAACAACTCATTCACCGGCTCCCCGCTGGTGGTCAAGCCGGTCGACAGCTCGGACCTGGTGGCCTCGGCCGTCAACTGGTCGCCGGGCGCCCCCTCCGCCGGTCAGTCGGTGGGCTTCTCCGTCACCGTCCAGAACCAGGGCACCGTGGCCGCCACCGCGGGCACCCACAACGTCACCCTCACCCTGCAGGACGCCGCCGGCGCCACCGTCCGTACGCTCACAGGCTCCTTCAGCGGCGCGCTCGCGGCCGGTGCCTCCTCGGCCCCGATCGCGCTCGGCAACTGGACCGCGGCCAACGGCAAGTACACCGTCAAGGTGGTCCTCGCCGACGACGCCAACGAACTGCCCGTCAAGCGCGGCAACAACACTTCCACCAAGCCCTTCTTCGTCGGCCGCGGGGCGAACATGCCCTTCGACACCTACGAGGCGGAGGACGGCGTGGTCGGCGGCGGCGCCAGTGTCGTCGGCCCCAACCGCACCATCGGCGACATCGCCGGCGAGGCCTCGGGCCGCAAGGCCGTCAGCCTGGACGCGACCGGCGAGTACGTCGAATTCACCACCCGGGCAGCCACCAACACCCTGGTCACCCGCTTCTCCATCCCGGACGCCCCGGGCGGCGGCGGCATCGACTCCACCATCGACGTCTACGTCAACGGCGTCCTGAAGAAGGCCCTGCCGCTGACCTCGAAGTACTCCTGGCTCTACGGGGCCGAGGCCGGTCCGGGCAACTCCCCGACCGCGGGCGCCCCGCGGCACATCTACGACGAGGCGAACATCCTCCTCGGCGAGACCGTCCCGGCGGGCAGCAAGATCCGCCTCCAGAAGGACGCGGCCAACACCACCACCTACGCCATCGACTTCGTGAGCCTGGAGCAGGCCACCGCCGTCCCCAACCCCGACCCGGCGACGTACACCGTTCCCGCCGGATTCACCCACCAGGACGTGCAGAACGCCCTGGACAAGGTCCGCATGGACACCACGGGCAAGCTCGTGGGCGTCTACCTGCCGCCGGGCGACTACGAGACGGCGAGCAAGTTCCAGGTGTACGGCAAGGCCGTGCAGGTCGTCGGCGCCGGACCGTGGTTCACCCGTTTCCACGCCCCGGCCTCGCAGGACAACACCGACAACGGCTGGCGCGCGGAGGGCACCGCGAAGGGATCCTCCTTCTCCGGCTTCGCCTACTTCGGCAACTACACCTCGCGCATCGACGGTCCCGGCAAGGTCTTCGACTTCTCCAACGTCACCGACATGACCATCGACAACGTCTGGAACGAGCACACGGTGTGCCTGTACTGGGGCGCCAACACCGACCGGATCACCATCAAGAACTCGCGGATCCGCGACACCTTCGCCGACGGCATCAACATGACCAACGGCAGCACGGACAACCTCGTCTCCAACAACGAGGCGCGCTCCACGGGTGACGACAGCTTCGCGCTCTTCTCCGCGATCGACGCGGGCGGCGCGGACATGAAGAACAACGTCTACGAGAACCTGACCACGATCCTGACCTGGCGCGCGGCCGGTGTCGCCGTCTACGGCGGCTTCAACAACACCTTCCGCAACGTCTACATCGCCGACACCCTCGTCTACTCGGGCATCACCATCAGCTCACTGGACTTCGGGTATCCGATGAACGGATTCGGGACCGACCCGACGACCTTCGAGAACATCTCGATCGTCCGGTCCGGAGGCCACTTCTGGGGTTCGCAGACCTTCCCCGGAATCTGGATCTTCTCCGCTTCCAAGGTGTTCCAGGGAATCCGGGTCAACAACGTCGACATCATCGACCCGACGTACAGCGGAATCATGTTCCAGACGCAGTACGTCGGCGGCCAGCCGGTCAATCCCATCAAGGACACCATCCTGAAGGACATCACCATCACCGGGGCCAAGAAGAGCGGCGACGCCTTCGACGCGAAGTCCGGGTTCGGCCTCTGGGCGAACGAGATGCCCGAGGCGGGCCAGGGTCCGGCGGTGGGTGAGGTCACCATCCAGAACCTGAAGATGAACGACAACGCCGTGGACGTGCGCAACACGACCTCGACGTTCAAGATCAACCAGCTGCCGTAGGCGGGTAGCGGAGCAGTGGAACAGCGGAGCGGCGGGGCACCCCTCGGGGGCGCCCCGCCGCTTCATGCGCGGGCCGCGGTCCAGGGCTCGCTGGCAGTGAAGTAGGTGTCGTAGAGCTCCTGCACGTCCAGCAGGGACTCGGGCGGCACCTTGCCGTAGGCGATGCGCTCCAAGTGGCGGAAGTACTCGAACCTCTCGACGCCGGGCGTGATGACGATGAGGATGTCGGCGTTTTCCCCCGGCGCGGCGGCGAAGGCGTGGTCGAGCCCGGGAGGGACGACCACCAGGTCGCCGCGCCCGGCGGTCACCACCTGGTCCCCCGAGAGGAGCTGGGCGGTGCCGTCGAGGAGGTAGAACAACTCGGCGGACCGGGAGTGGTGGTGGGGCGCGGCGCCGTTCGCGCCGTCGAGCAGGGTCACGCGCTGCGTGGACAGGGCGCCGCCGGTGGAACTGCTGTCGGCGAGGAGGCGGATGGTGGTCGGGCCGCCCCCGATGGTCTGGGCGTCGGCGGAGCGCACGATCACGGAGTCGTCGAAGGTCGGGACGATGAGGGACATCGGGTCTTCTCCCGGGTGATGGGTGTCGGGTGAGGGGTGATGGGTGTCGGGTGAGGGGTATCGGGTCGGGGTCTTGGGCCGGGTGCTGCCGGGCCGGCGTGTTCAGGCGCTGGCGGGACGTTCGCGGAGCAGCAGGACGGCGGTCAGCACGACGGCCGCGGCCGTCGAGGCGTGGACCCCGAGGGCGGTGGCGACGGACCCTCCGCTGGTCAGCACGATCACCGCGTCTCCCATCGGCACGAAGGCGATCGCCGCCATGGCCCAGCCCAGGGCCCGCCGGTGCCCGGTCAGCAGGAGCGCCAGGATGACCAGGCCCGGCGCGATGTCCCGTACGCCCTTGACGGCGAGGAAGGCCGTGCCCTCGTGCCGGGGCCAGGTCGGGACGCCGAAGCCGGCGGCGGTGGCCTGCGGGGCGATCAGGTAGCTGAAGCCGACGTAGATGATGAACACGGCGCCGAGGGCCGCCAGGGTGGTGGTGAAGTGCCTGAGCTTCATGACGTGTCTCCTGGTGCGGCGTGAGGTGTGGTGCGTGGCCTGTGGTGTGGGTGTGACGGTTGGTGCGAGGTTCAGGGGGCCGGGCGCGGAGTCCGGCGGACGGCCCGCATCCTGCGGGCGTACCGGGCCCGGCCGATGGCGTACCAGTGCAGTCGGGCCGGCAGCGGGAGACGGGCCAGCAGTGCCCGGCGCTCGGCCCGGTCCGCGTCCTCCAGAGCCGGGCCGGGGCTCACCGCGAGGTGCCGGGCCAGCGCGTCCCACTCGTACGGGGACAGGTGCCGGGCGGCGAGCGGAAGCAGCGCCCGTGCCTCCTCGGCCAGGTGCTCCAGGAGCACGGCGCGGTGCTCGGCCAGCAACGCGGTGAGCCCGTCACGCGCGTCCTCGCCCGCCCCGGCCTCCCAGCCGGGCAGTGCCGACCCGGCCGCCGCGAGGGTCGCGGCCACCCGGTCCTCCCGTTGCGCACTGCGCAGCACGAGGTCGGCATCGAGGTCGAGCCGGGCCAGGAGCGGCGGCCGCAGGTACGCGGCCTGCGCGTCCAGGCAGTCGAGCAGGGAGCGCCGGTAGTCGCCGAAGTGGTTCGACAGCAACCGGGCCCGGACGGTGTCCCCGGGGGCCGTCGCGGCGACCAGGGTGACCAGCAGACGCGCTTCGCGCCGCAGACCGCGGTGGACGGCCACCAGCTCGCCCGCCCCCGGCGCCGCGTTCTTCGTCTCCGTGTTCATGGGAAGAGACTGGCCGCGGGCTCATGGAGGGTTCTTGGAAGGGACTTGGAGCAGCGCGCCGGTCGGTCCGGTCGATTGAATTCCCTTCTGTCGAAGGGATGTTGGGCGATCCGGATTAAGCTGGGCGGCACATGGTGTACATACGCGTCCTCGGGTCCTTCGCCGCCGAGCGCGACGGCGAGCCCGTCCCGCTCGGCGGTCACCGGCAGCGTTCGGTCCTCGCCCTGCTGGTCTCGGCGCGGGGCCGGGTCGTCTCGGTCGACCGGATGATCGAGGAGCTCTGGCAGGGGGCGGCGCCCGCCCGGGCGGTGGCCTCGCTCCAGGCGTACGTGTCCAACCTGCGCAGGCTCCTCGAACCGGGCCGGGCCCCGCGCACCGCCGCCCGGCTGCTCGTGAGCACGCCCCCGGGCTACGCGCTGCGGCTGCCCGGGGACGCGGTGGACGCCTGGCGCTTCGAACAGCTGCTGGGGGAGGCCCGCGAGCTGCTGGCGGGCGGCGGAACCGCAGGTCCGGCCACCGCCCCTGGCCCCGGTCCGGCCACCGTCCGCGCCGCCGGTCCGGACATCGCCACCGTCCGCGCCGCCGATCCCGCCGCGGCCAGGGCCTTGCTCCGGGAGGCGCTGGGGCTGTGGCAGGGGCCGGCGTACGCCGAGAGCGCCGACGAGCCGTGGTCCCACACCGAGATCCTGCGGCTGGACGAACTCCGGCTGGCCGCCCGCGAACTGGACATCGTCGCCGGGCTGCGCGGCCGCGACCCCGCGCGGGTGGTGGCCGATGCCGCGCTGCTCACGCGGGAGGAGCCGTTGCGGGAGGAGGCCTGGCGGCTGCACGCACTGGCGTTGTGGGCAGCGGGGCGCCAGGCCGACGCGCTGGCCGCCCTGCGGCGGGCCCGGACCGTGCTGGCCGACGAGGTCGGACTGGATCCCGGGGCGGCCCTGGTGGAACTGGAGCAGGCGGTCCTGGCCCAGGACGATCGGCTGCTGCGCGAGGCCACGGCCGGGCCGTCGGCGACACCGGACGCGGCGGGGACAGGGGTAGTCGTACCGGCTGTGCGGGCGGCCGAGCGGGCACCGGGCGCGGAACCCGAAGGCGGGGCCGGGCTGTTCGTGGGCCGTGCGGCGGAACTGGCGCTGCTCGCCGAGGCCTCCGGCCGGGCGTTGGCCGCAGGCCCCGCCGTCGCGCTGGTCACGGGCGAAGCGGGCCTGGGCAAGTCCGCGCTGTTGCACCGGCTGGGCGAGCGCCTGCGCCGGGAGGGCTGGCTCGTCGCGCTCGGCCGGGCCGGCGAGGCCGAGGGAGCCCCGCCCGCCTGGGCCTGGGCCGAGGCCCTGCGCACCGTGGCGGCCGCGATCCCGCCCGGACCCGGGGCGGCGGCCGCCCTGACACCCCTGCTGGGCGGCGGCGCGACGGGCGGCGGACCGGCCGGTGGTGGACCGGCGGGTTCCGGCCCGGATGGTTCCGGCCCGGTGGGTGGCGCGGGCCTGCCGCGGGAGGACGTCGCGGCGGGGCGGTTCCGGCTCCACCGGGCCGTGTGGGAGTGGCTCGGGTCGGCGGCCGGGCAACGGCCCGTCGCCGTCGTGCTGGACGATCTGCACGGGGCGGACGCCGAGACGCTCGCCCTGCTCACGGGCGTCGCTGAGCTGCCGGCGGGGACGCCCGTCCTGGTGGTGGGCGCCTACCGGCCCGACGAGGTGGGCGACCGGCTCGCCGACACCCTTGCCGTGCTGGCCCGCAGCTCCCCGGCCCGGATCGCGCTGCACGGTCTGGACGAAGCCGCGGTGGCCGAGGTCGTCCGGGCCGCGGCCGGGCCGGGCGTGGCCCCCGAGACGGTGGCCGCGCTCACCGAACGCACCGGGGGCAACCCGTTCTACGTCCGGGAGAGCGCCCGGCTGCTGGCCGGCGAAGGCGCCCTGGTCGCACTGTCCGACGTACCCGAAGGGGTCCGCGACGTACTGCGCCGACGGCTCGGCCGGCTCCCGGACCCGGTGGTCGCGGTGCTGCGGCTGGCCGCCGTCGCAGGGCGGGAGTCGGAAGTCGAGGTCCTGGTCGGGGCCGCCGACACCGACGAGGACGGGGTCCTGGGCGCACTGGAGGCAGGCCTGCTCACCGGACTGCTCGTCGAACCCGGGCCGGGCCGGATCCGGTTCGCGCACGCCCTCGTCCGCGACACCCTGCTCGCCGACCTCAGCCGGCTGCGCGCCACCCGGATGCACGCCCGGATCGGGGCCGTGCTGGAGCGGCTCGGGCCGGACGAGGTCTCCGCGCTGGCCCACCACTTCGTCCGGGCCGCCTCCTCGGCCACGGCGGTGCGGGCGGTGCGGTACTGCCTGCGGGCCGCCGAACTGGCCGAAGCCCGCTACGCGCACGAGGCGGCCGCGGCGCTGCTGTCCGAGGCGCTGGAGAGCTTCGAGCGGATCCCGGCGGACCGCGGCAGCGGCGCGGACGAGCGGGGCGACGGGGACGGCGGCGGCGAGGCGGGCGGCGGGAGCACCGGCCGGACCACGGACCGGAATGCCGAACGGGCCGACCTGCTGGGCCGGCTGGTACGGGCGCAGGTGCGCGCCGGGGCGGTCGTGGCCGCGCGCGGAACCCGGCGCAGGGCCATCGACCACGCCGTCGGCGCGAACCGCGAAGACCTGCTGATCCGCGCCTTCACGGCCTGGACCGAGCCGACGCCGTGGCAGACACGGCCCTACGGAACGGTCGACCGGCCGGTGGTGGCGCTGCTCGAACGCCTGCTGGCGCGGCCGGACCACGAACCGGCCGTCCGGTGCCGACTGCTGATCGCCTACGCCACCGAGCTCTCCGACGCCCGGCTGCCGGCCGTGCGCGCGGCGGCCCGCGAGGCCGTGGAGCTGGCCGAGGGGCTCGCCCGGCCCGCGCTCCGGGCGGCCGCGCTCGCGGCGCTCGTGCGTGAGCTCGACGCCGATCTGGAATGGCCCGAGCGGGCCACGCTGGGGCGCGAACTGGAGGATCTGGGCACCGCGCACGACCTTCCCGCGCACCGGTGGTACGGGCTCTTCATCCGCTCCACGGCCGCCGCCGCCACGGGGGACGTGGCGGCCGTGCGCCGACTGGTGGGGGAGTACACGGAGTTCGCGCGGACCTACCGGATGCCCGGACCGGCGGTGGTCGGCGAGGGCGTACGCGCCACCCTCGCGCACATCGGGGGCCGTACCGAGGACGCCGAGCGCATGTACGCGGAGGCGGCCGCCGCCATGTCCCGGCAGGGATCACCCCATGCCGCCGGGCATCTGGCGATCGCCACGGCCACGCTCCTGGCGAGCCGGGGACTGATGGGGCGGTCCGTGGCCTGGGCCCGGCAGGTGCACGAGGGCTTCGGCCCCTTGGCCGCCGACCTGCTGGCCGTCGCGCTCGCCGAGGCGGGGGAGGCGGCACAGGCCCGGGAGGTCCTGGCCGAGGCGGGGCCGCTCCCCGCGAACTACCTCTTCAAGGTCCTCGGGACCTTCCGCGCGATGACCCTGGTGGCCCTCGGCGAGAAACAGGGCGCGCGGGAGCTCTACGAGGCCCTGCTGCCCTACGCGGACGCCCCGCCGCCGTCGTCCGGGTTCACCGTGGCGATGCGGCCGGTGGCGTACACCCTCGGCGAGCTCGCCGTCCTGTTGGGAGACGAGTCCGGGGCCGCCTCCCACTTCGCGCGCTCGGAGTCGATCGCGGCCCGCTGGAACAGCCCCTGGGGCCGCCGTGCTCCGGCGCCGCCGACAGCGGCCGTGGCTGATTCGCGCGGGTGGGGCCCAGGGGGTTCCACGCCGGATTCCGATGGGCCAAACTGGCTGTAATCCAACTGCAAGGAACTTGCATTGTTTGCGCTACTCTTGCGCTCATGACGCGACGACTTGCTCAAGTGGCGAAGAAGGTGGGGGTCAGCGAGGCAACGGTCAGCCGGGTGCTCAACGGCAAGCCGGGCGTCTCGGACGCGACCCGCCAGTCCGTGCTCACCGCCCTGGACGTCCTCGGCTACGAGCGCCCCACCCAGCTGCGCGGCGAGCGCGCCCGGCTGGTCGGCCTGGTCCTGCCCGAGCTCCAGAACCCCATCTTCCCGGCGTTCGCCGAGGTCATCGGCGGTGCGCTGGCCCAGCAGGGGCTGACCCCGGTGCTCTGCACGCAGACCACCGGCGGGGTCTCCGAAGCCGACTACGTCGAGCTCCTGCTCCAGCAGCAGGTCTCCGGCGTGGTCTTCGCCGGCGGGCTCTTCGCGCAGGCCGACGCCCCGCACGAGCACTACCGGCTGCTGCACGACCGCAAGGTCCCGGTGGTGCTCATCAACGCCTCGATAGAGGACCTCGGCTTCCCGTGCGTGTCCTGCGACGACGCCGTCGCGGTCGAACAGGCCTGGCGCCACTTGGCCTCCCTGGGCCACGAACGCATCGGCCTGGTGCTGGGCCCGCCCGACCACATCCCCTCCCTGCGCAAGCTCGTGGCCGCCCAGGCGGTCGCCGCCGCGGCCGGTACCGAGCTGCCCGCCGAGCACGTGGAGAGGGCGCTGTTCTCGCTGGAGGGGGGCCATGCGGCCACCTCCCGGCTGCTGGACCGCGGGGTGACCGGCATCATCTGCGCGAGCGACCCGCTGGCCCTCGGGGCCATCCGGGCGGCCCGCCGCCGGGGGCTGGACGTCCCCGGCGAGGTCTCCGTCGTCGGGTACGACGACTCGGCGTTCATGAACTGCACCGAGCCCCCGCTGACCACCGTCCGGCAGCCGATCGAGGCCATGGGCCGGGCCGCCGTGGAACTGCTCACCGCGCAGATCCAGGGCGCCGCCGTGCAGCCGGGCGAGCTGCTCTTCGAGCCCGAACTGGTGGTGCGCGGCTCCACGGGACAGGTTCCGCGCCGCCGTCCCGCGTAGGGCTCCGGCCGGCTCCACCCCTCACCCCGCCGCTTGAGCACAGGGCTCCGCAACGTCTTGATGACGTTTCGGAGCCCTGTTTTGCGTTCTCTGCCCGACCTGTCCGGCGTCTCGCTGCCAATCTCTTGCGAAATCTGCGCGAGATATTGCGTTCATCTGTGGGTGGTGGTTGAGTGTGCCGCGCTCGCCCCCACACTCGCCCCCAGCCTCCTGCTTGATGCTCGAAGGGGACCACCGATGAGAACCAACATCCGCCGCAACACCGCGGCCGCCCTTGTCTCGGCGCTCGCCGTCACGGCCCTCGCGGCCTGCGGTACGAGCAGCAGCGGTGACGCCGACAAGAACCAGCCGTCCGGCGGTTCCAGCGACGCCTCCGCCCCGCTCGACCCGAAGACCAAGGTCACCATCTCCATCGACTGCATGCCGCCCGCGGCGAAGGCGGCCGAGCTCAAGGAGTGGAAGGAGGACGTGGCGGAGTTCAACAAGACCTACCCGAACGTCACGATCGAGGGCCGCTCCACCCCCGGCCAGTGCCTGGAGCCCCCGCGCTTCACCGCGATGCTCAAGGCCAAGTCCCAGCCGGACGTGTTCTACGCCTACTTCACCGACCTCCAGCAGGTGCTGGACAACGACGGCGCCGAGGACATCTCGGCCTACGCGACCTCCAAGTCGGTGCCCGGCCTGGACGACATCGACAAGAACGTCGCGAGCGTCCTCAAGCGTGACGGCAAGGTCTACGGCCTGCCCACCAGCAACTACACGATGGGCCTGCTGATCAACCGCAAGCTCTTCCAGCAGGCGGGCCTCAACCCCGACCAGCCCCCGCGCACCTGGGACGAGGTCCGCGCGGCCGCCAAGAAGATCGCGGCCCTCGGCAACGGCACCGCCGGCTACGGCGACTACAGCGTCGAGAACACGGGCGGCTGGCACTACACGGCGGCCATGTACGGAATGGGCGGCGACATCGTCGGCGCCGACGGCAAGGCGGCCTTCAACAACCCCACGGGCAAGCAGATCGCCGACAACCTGCACGCCATGCGCTGGGACGACGACAGCATGGGCAAGACCCAGCTGCTCAAGTGGGGTGACCTGCAGAAGCAGATGGCCTCGGACAAGCTCGGCATGTTCCTGGCCGCGCCCGACGACATCACGTACATGGTCCAGCAGCTCGGCGCCAAGTACGAGAACTTCGGTATGGGCCCGCTCCCCGGCGGCGCCGCCACGCTGGCCGGCGGCAACGGCTACATGGTCAAGAAGGGCAGCTCGCCCGACAAGGTCAAGGCCGCGATCGCCTGGCTGAACTTCAAGTTCCTCACCGTCGGCAAGGGCCAGTTCCAGTACGACCGCTCCAAGACCGACGGCCTGCCGGTCGGCCTTCCGCAGCCCGCGTTCTTCACCGGGGCCAGCAAGGCCAAGGACGACGAGCTCAAGGCCGCCAGCGCCACCATGCCGGTGGTCAACTTCAAGACCTTCCTGGACAACCCGATCGCCGGCAAGGCCGAGCCGAAGAAGGCCCAGGAGGTCTACAAGGTCCTCGACAAGGTGATGTCGGGTGTCCTGACGAACAAGGACGCGGACTCGGCGCAGCTCCTCGCGGAAGCCGAGAAGGCGGTCAACCAGGTGCTGGCCAACCAGTAGCGGCCCGGCCGGGGGAGGTCCGGGCGGCCTCCCCGGCCCGGACCCGCCCGCCCGTACTTGCGTTTCGACGGCGACGACCCACCTAGGAGCGAGCGGCGATGTCGGCTCCCACCCTGCCCGGTACCTCCCGCGAGGAATTCGTCCGGGCGTTCAAGCGGAACATCACGGCCCACGGCTTTCTGATCGGCGCCGTCCTCTGCTTCTCCTTCTTCTCCTGGTACCCCATGGTCCGGGAGTTCCTGCTGGCCTTCCAGAAGACCGAGGGCGGATCCGTCCGCTGGGTCGGTTGGGACAACTTCCGCTACGTCTTCAACGACCCGGCCTTCTGGCAGGCCTGGCGCAACACGCTCCTGTTCACCGGACTCGCGCTGGTCCTCGGCTTCGTCGTCCCGTTCGTGGTCTCGATCGTGCTCAACGAATTCCGCCACGCACAGGGCTATTTGCGGCTGCTGGTCTACCTCCCGGTGATGATGCCGCCGGTGGCCTCGATCCTGCTCTTCAAGTACTTCTACGACCCCGGTTACGGCATCTTCAACAGGGTCCTGGAATTCCTGCACCTGCCTGCGCAGGACTGGCTGCAGTCCACCGACACCGCGATGCTGTCCGTCGTCATCGCTTCCACGTGGATGAACATGGGCGGCGCGACCCTGATCTACCTGGCGGCCCTCCAGGGAATCCCCGGCGAGCTGTACGAGGCCGCCGAGCTCGACGGGGCCGGCGTACTGCGCAAGATCTGGCACGTCACCATCCCGCAGACCAAGCTCATCCTGTCGCTGATGCTGCTGATGCAGATCATCGCGACGATGCAGGTCTTCGTGGAACCGTTCATGCTGACCGGCGGCGCCGGCCCCGAGGGCTCGACCACCACCGTCGTCATCCTCATCTACCAGTACGCCTTCAGCTTCAACCAGTACGGCGGCGCCGCGGCCCTGGGCCTGTGCCTGCTCGTCCTGCTCGCCGGCTTCTCCGCCGTGTACGTCCGGCTGAGCCGCGACAACGAGAACTGACGGGAGCACCTGACATGGCAGAGCGCACGCTGATATCGCCGGCCCAACTCGGCCGCACCCGAGGCAAGATCGCCTATTGGTCCGTCCTCGCCCTGGTCGTCGTCGGCTTCACCGTCGTCTTCCTCGGGCCCCTCTACTGGATGGTCGCCAACGGGCTCAAGAGCACCCGGGAGTTCACCCAGGTGCCGCCGACCCTGGTGCCGGACTCCCTGCACACCGAGAACTACTCGGCGGCATGGAAGGTCATGGACCTCGCCAAGCTGCTGTTCAACACCCTCTACTACGCCTTCGGCGCCCTGGCCTTCCAGCTCGTCCTCGACGTCTCCGCGGCCTACTCGCTGTCCAAGCTCCGGCCGGTCTTCGGCAAGGCCGTCCTCGCGATGATGCTGGCCACCTTGATGATCCCGGCCACCGTGCTCGTCGTGCCGCAGTACCTCACGGTCCTGGACATGCCGCTCATCCAGCGGAACCTGCTGAACACGCCCTGGGTGATCTGGCTCCCCTCCGTCACCAACGCGTTCAACATCTTCCTGCTGAAGCGATTCTTCGACTCCATTCCCGGCGAGATCCTCGATGCCGCCGCCATCGACGGAGCCTCCGCCCTGCGCACCCTGCGCTCCGTGGTCCTGCCGATGTCCCGGCCCATCCTCGGAGTCGTGTCGATCTTCGCGATCGTCGGAGTCTGGAAAGACTTCCTCTGGCCCATGCTCACCCTCTCCGACCCGGCCCTGCAGACGCTCAACGTCGGCATCTACTCACTGTCCAGGGGAGTCCCGGAGAACCATCTCGTCGCAGCACTCGCGATGGCCTCCGCACCCACGCTCATCATCTTCCTGATCTTCCAGCGCAACATCATGAGCGGCCTGACGGCAGGCTCCCTCAAGGGGTGAGAACCCCGCTCCGCCGCCGCGCCCGGCCGCCACCTGTCTAAAGGACCGCCGTGAAAGGACCCCTCCGTGGCTGACTTTCCCCTGCCCGAAAACGCCGCCGACTGGTGGCGCTCGGCCGCCATCTACCAGGTGTACGTACGCAGCTTCGCCGACGGCGACGGGGACGGCACCGGTGACCTCGTGGGCGTCCGGGCCCGCCTCCCCTACCTCGCCGAACTGGGAGTGGACGCCCTCTGGTTCACCCCCTGGTACCTCTCCCCGCTGGCCGACGGCGGCTACGACGTCGCCGACTACCGCTCCATCGACCCCGCCTTCGGTACCCTCGCCGAGGCCGAGAAGCTCATTGCCGAAGCCCGTGAGCTGGGCATCCGCACCATTGTCGACATCGTCCCGAACCACGTGTCCGACCAGCACGCCTGGTTCAGGGCCGCCCTCGCCGCCGGCCCCGGCAGCCCCGAACGCGAGCTCTTCCACTTCCGCCCCGGCCGCGGCGCGCACGGGGAACTGCCGCCCGGCGACTGGCCCTCGCAGTTCAACGGCGCCGCCACCTGGACGCGGGTACCGGACGGGGAGTGGTACCTGCACCTGTTCACCCCCGAGCAGCCCGACCTGAACTGGGACCACCCCGCCGTCCGACGGGAACACGAGGAAGTCCTGCGGTTCTGGTTCGAGCGCGGAGTGTCCGGCGTACGGATCGACTCCGCAGCCCTGCTCGCCAAGGACCCCGCCCTGCCCGACCTGGCGGGCCGCTCGCCCGAACCCTGGCCCGGCGAGGTCCACCCCTACATCGACCGCGACGACCTGCACACCATCTACCGCTCGTGGCGCGCCATCGCCGACGAGTACGGGGCCGTCTTCGTCGGCGAGGTCTGGCTGCCGGACTCCGAGAGGTTCGCCCGCTACCTGCGCCCCGACGAGCTGCACACCGCCTTCAACTTCTCCTTCCTCAGCTGCCCCTGGGACGCCGGAAGGCTGCGCACCTCCATCGAGGAGACCCTCGCCGAACACGCCCCCGTCGGCGCCCCGGCCACCTGGGTGCTGTGCAACCACGACGTGACCCGTACGGTCACCCGCTACGGGCGCGCCGAGACCGGGTTCGGCTTCGCTGCCAAAGCCTTCGGGACCCCCACCGACCTGGAGCTGGGCACCCGGCGGGCCCGCGCCGCCGCACTGCTCTCGCTCGCGCTGCCCGGCGCGGTGTACCTCTACCAGGGCGAGGAACTGGGCCTGCCGGAGGCCGACATCCCGCTCGACCGCATCCAGGACCCGATGCACTTCCGCTCCGGAGGCACCGACCCGGGCCGCGACGGGTGCCGGGTTCCGCTGCCCTGGACCGCCGAGCCGTGGAACGACCCCTGGCTGCCCCAGCCCGCGCACTGGACGGCGTACGCCGCGGACCGCCAGGACGGCGACCCCGACTCGATGCTCACCCTCTACCGGACGGCCCTGTGGTTGCGCCGCGCCGCCCGCGGCTTCGGCGGCGGATCGCTGGAGTGGCTGCACGCGCCGCCCGGGGTGCTGGCCTTCTGCCGCCCCGACGGGCTGGTCTGCGTGGCCAACCTGTCGCCGGAGCCGGTCCCGCTGCCGGCCCACACCGAACTCCTGCTGAGCAGTTCCGCCCTGGACGGCGGGCTGCTCGCGCAGGACACGGCGGTCTGGCTGCGGACCTGACGCCGCCGCCAGACCGCCGGAACCACCGCTGGGCCGTCCGGTCCGCGCCCGTCACGGCATCGGCCGTGGCGGGCGGGGTCCTTGGTACTGGCCGCTCGGCCGCATCCGCAGCGGGCGCTCCTGGTACTCCTCCAGCGCGTGCGCGATCCAGCCGGCCGTGCGGGCCACCGCGAACACCGTCTCCCCGGCCTCCGCGGCCATCGCGCACGACACCGTCAGCACGGCCAGCGCCAGGTCCACGTTCGGGTACAGCCCGCCGCCGTGCCGGGCCATCACCCCGGCCACCTCGCGCGCCGCGCCCAGTGCCGGACCTGCCTGGGCCAGCCCCTCCAGCCGCGCGAACAGCGCCGTCGCCCGCGGGTCCTCGCCCCGGTACAGCCGGTGTCCGAGCCCCGGCACCCGGCGCCCCGCGCGCAGGTACTCGGCCACCACCGGCGCCGCGCCGCCCCGCTCCAGCACCTCCACCAGCATCCGGTGGGCGAGCCGCCCGGCCGCGCCGTGCAGGGGGCCCTCCAGCGCGCCGAGCCCGGCCGAAACCGCCGCGTACGGATGCGCGCGGGCCGAGGCCGCCACCCGTACGGCCAGGGTCGACGCGGCCAGATCGTGGTCGGTGAGCAGCGCCAGGGCCAGGTCCAGCACGGCCAGCGCGTCCGGATCCGGGTCCAGGTGCGAGAGCCGGGGCCACAGCTGCCGGGCCAGGCGTCCGTCCCCGGGCCACTGGGACGGGCCGACCTCGGGCAGGGCGCCGACCAGCGTGGGGATCAGGGTGCGCGCGGAGCCCAGTACGGCCGCCTCGGACAGGTCGAAGCGCAGCGGGTCCGCGACCGCCGCGGCGGCGACGGCCACCCGCAGCCGGTCGAGCGGGCCGCTGTGCTCCGGCAGCGCGGCCACCGACCGGCGGGCCGCGGCGAGGGCTTCCGGGGGAGCGGTGAACCGGGCCCCGCGCACCAGGGTCCCCGTCCACAGCCACTCGGCGACCTCCTCGTAGCGGTACCGGGAGGCCAGCTCCACGGCGTCCACGCCGCGGAAGTAGTACCGGTCCGGCTCGATGAGGGTGAGCGAGGTGCGTACGGAGAGCTCCCCGGCGGAGCCCGCCGGTACCGCGGCCTCGCGCCGGCTGCGCCGGGCCAGCGCCTCCACCTCCCGGGCGTCGAAGCTGCTGCCGCGCCCGACCGGGTCGCGGCGGCTGGTGAGCAGGCCCCGGCTGACGTACGCGTAGACGGTGGCGGGCTTCACGCCCAGCAGCCGGGCCGCCTCCTGGGTGCTGACCCTCCGCCCGGCGGACTCGTCACCGGGCTCGGCACCGGACTCCTCGTTCATGACACACACCCTACATAGATTGATTCAATCAATATTGACAGTGATTGAGTCCATCATCGATGGTCGATCCATGAACACCACCGTCGCACCCTTCGAAGCACCCCGCGGACTTGCGGGAGTCGTGGTCACCGACACCCTGCTCGGTGACGTCCGAGGCCGTGAGGGCTTCTACCACTACCGCCAGTACTCGGCCGTCGAGCTCGCCGGGAGCCGCACCTTCGAGGACGTGTGGCACCTGATGTTCCGCGGCGCGCTGCCCGCCGACGCCGCCGAACGCGCCGCCTTCGCCGCCGAGATCGCCCCGCTGCGCCGGCTTCCCGCCGAGGTGCGCGACGCCCTGCCCGCGCTGGCCCGCGCCACCGCCCTGTCCGGCCCGCTCGCCGGCCTGCGCACCGCGCTCTCCCTGCTCGGCGCCTCGGCCGGCTTCCGCCCGGTCTACGACCTCGACCCCGAGCGCCGGGCCGCCGACGCGCTGGCCGCCTGCGCCGCCGTACCGACCCTGCTCACCGCGCTGCACCGGCTCGGGCAGGGGCTGGAGCCGGTGGAGCCGCGCGAGGACCTCCCGTACGCCGCCAACTACCTCTACATGCTGAGCGGGCGGGAGCCCGGCCCGGTCGAGGCCCGCGCGGTCGAGCAGTACCTGATCTCCACGATCGACCACGGGTTCAACGCGTCCACCTTCACCGCCCGGGTGATCGCCTCCACCGGAGCCGATGTCGCGGCCTGCCTGACCGGGGCGATCGGCGCACTCTCCGGCCCCCTGCACGGCGGCGCCCCCAGCCGGGCCCTGGACACGCTCGACGCCATCGGCACGGCGGACCGGATCGACCCCTGGATCCGCGAGCGGGTGCTCGCGGGCGACCGGATCATGGGCTTCGGACACCCCGTGTACCGCACCGAGGACCCGCGCTCGCGCATGCTGCGCGAGATCGCCCGCGGGTTCGGCGGCCCGCTCGTGGACTTCGCCGTGGAGGTCGAGCGGCACGTGGAGGAGATCCTCGCCGAGCTGAAGCCGGGGCGCGAGCTGCACACCAACGTGGAGTTCTACGCGGGCGTGGTCATGGAGCTGTGCGGGCTGCCGCGCGAGATGTTCACCCCGACCTTCTGCGCGGCCAGGGTGGTCGGCTGGAGCGCGAACATCCTCGAACAGGCCACCGACTCGAAGATCATCCGCCCGGCGGCCCGCTACACCGGCCCGACCCCGCCCGAGCCGGTCCCCGCCCTCGGCTGACGGGCGAACGCCGCCCGACGCGGCACTGGCTACGATCGACCGGGTGAACAGCATCCCCGTCGTCGTCCTCGCCGGATTCCTCGGATCCGGCAAGACGACCGTCCTCAACCACCTCCTGACCCACCGGGGAGGCACCCGGATCGGGGTCGTCGTCAACGACTTCGGCTCCATCGAGGTGGACGCGATGTCGGTGGCCGGCCAGCTCGGCGACTCGATGGTCTCCCTCGGCGGCGGCTGCCTGTGCTGTGCGGTGGACGGCAGCGAGCTGGACGCCTACCTGGAGAAGCTCGCCGACCCGGTCCACCGCATCGACGTGATCGTCATCGAGGCGAGCGGGCTGGCGGAGCCCCAGGAGATGGTCCGGATGCTCGTCGCCAACGAGAATCCGGCCGTCCGCTACGGCGGCATGGTGCAGGTCGTGGACGCGGCGGAGTTCGACGCGACCCGCGTCAGGCATCCGGAGACCGACCGGCACCTGTCCGTCGCGGACCTGGTGGTGCTCAACAAGACCGACCGGGTGGACTCGGGCGAACGGGCCCGGATCGAGGAGGCGCTCGGCGGACTGTGCGCGCCGGGCATCCCGGTCGTCGGCGCGGACCACGGGCGGATCGACCCGGAGCTGCTCTTCGACCGGCGGCCGTGGGAGCAGACCCGGGGGCAGCTGTCCTTCGAGGACCTGCTGGCCCAGGCGCACGACCACGACGGCGACCACGACGGCGCCGCCGCTGGTCACGCGGACCACGTTCACGCCGCCTACGAGAGCACGGAGTTCGTCTCCGAGCAGGCCCTCGACCCGCGCCGGTTCATCGAGTTCCTCGACCGCCGCCCGGCCGGGCTCTACCGGATCAAGGGCTTCGTCTACTTCGGCGTCCCCGGCCACCAGGAGCGCTACGAGATCCACGCGGTCGGCCGGTTCCTCCGCTTCTCCCCGCACCCCTGGGGCCGGGGCGAGCCGCGCCTGACGCAGCTCGTCCTGATCGGCTCGGGCACGGACGGCCCGGACCTGCTCCGCGAACTGGAGGCGTGCCGGGAGGCGCAGCCGCAGCACGGCCGCCCGGAATCCATGTGGGGCGTCCTGCGCTACGTGGACCGCCCGGCGGCGCCGGAGCAGGAGCCCGGGCCGGAGCAGGAAGCCGGGCCGGAGCCGGACGCCGACCCCGAGGACTTCTGAGACCGGCCGCCTCCGCTCAGACGACCTCGATGCCGAAGTCGCCGAGCAGGGGTTCCAGGCCGCCCGGGTAGCCCTTGCCGCCGAGGACGAAGTCCCAGTCGCCACTCGGGCGGCGCCGGAAGGAACCGAGGACCAGGGCGGTTTCACCGGCGCGGCCGTCGGAGACCTCCAGCCGGCCCAACTCCTCGCCGGTGGTGTCCAGCAGCCGGATCCGGGCGTCCGTGAAGCCCGCGAGGTCGGCGTCCGGATCGACCTCAGGGTCGATCGCCGCCACGAGGACCAGCCGGTCGGCGGGGTGCGGCAGGGAGTCGAAGGCCACCAGCAAGGCGGCCTTGTCGGGCGCCGCGTGCGCGTGTGTCCGTACCGAACCGTCAGGGGTGCGGGGGTTGTTGAAGAACACGAAGTGCTCCTCGCTCAGCACCCGGCCGCCCTCGCAGACCAGCGCGCACACGTCGAGCGCGACCGCGCCGGTCCAGGACATGCCGAGCACGTTGTGATCGGCGGGTGGCGCCTCTTGCGCCGTCGGCCGGGCCGGCACCGGGGCAGGGGCCGCGTCGGGCGCGCCCCCGCCGAGGCGTCCGCGCAGTCCGTGCCGGTGCAGCAGCTCCACGAGTTCGGCCCCGGGAACCAACTCCAGGGGCTTGCCGTTGGCGAAGGTGTACGACCCGGGCCCGAAGGTCGCCGTGGTGACGAGCACCCCCTTGTTCGCCCCCCGGTCCTGGACCGTGCCGTACAGGTCCCGTACGGCCGTCGGCGGGACCGTGTTGCGGTAGCGCTTGACCTGCACCACGATCCGCCCGCCCCGGATCGGGGCCGGGTCCAGCGCTTCGACGTCCACGCCGCCGTCGCCCGAGCGCTGCGTGGTCACCGCCTCCATGCCCATCGCCCGGAAGAGCTCGGCCACCAGGTTCTCGAAGGCGATGGGGTCCATCGCGAAGAGGTCCGGCTCCTCCTCGTCGTCCGCGTGCCCGCCGTGGCCGACGACCGTGCCGACCTCGCCGGGGCGACGCCCTGGACGCACCGTGGTCAGTTGGTCGGGCTTCGCCGAGAGCTGCCCGCGCAAGCCCTCCACGAGGCAGTCCACCGCGCTGACCTGTTCCAGCCGCAGTCCCTCGAACGTGGTGCGTGCCGCGGTCACCGTGGCGAGGACGAACTGCGCCTCCTGTCCCGTCACGGGATCGGGGCGGTCCACGAAGCCGTTCACCAGGACCGAGTCCAGCACCCCGAACTCGTCGGCCGCGTACAGCTCGCGCAGCACCAGGAGCACGCACTGCGCCAGCAGGTCCCGGTACAGCGCCCGCCGCTCCGTCGCCGGGCGGGGCTTCACCCGGTACTGGCCCGTGCTCGGCAGGTACTGGACCGACCTGGCCTCCGGCACCACCGCGTACCCGGGCAGCTCCCAGTCCAGCACGAGCTGGCGCGCCCCCGGGTCGTAGGCGGCCGCCACCTGCCTCGGCAGCGCCTCGGGCCAGGCCGTCGAGACGTACAGGGCGGCCGAGAAGTACTCCACCACCGCCTCGGGGTCGCCGGCGCGCAGTGCGGCGGCCAGCTCGGCGAGTCCGCTGTTGTGCGCCCGGATCCCGGTGAGCTGCTCCGCCGCCCAGGTGTCGTACTGCTGCCGGTACGAAGCCAGTTGGTGCTGCCGCTGCGTCTCGGCCGCCTGCGCGGCCTGCCAGGCGGCCGTGTACCGCGCGTGCGCATCCCGCTCCGCTTGCGCCCGCTGGCCGGAGCCGAGGGTCCAGCCGCTGCTCTGCTGCTGGAACTGATCGATGCGCGGGAGCGCCACCGGCTGCGCCAGGCTTCCCGGGGCGAACGGTTCCAGCTGTTCCGACCGGACCATGGCCGCCGTTCGGAACGCCGGTGCCCTGCATCCGGTGACCAGCAGGACCTGTAGGGCCTCGACCTCGGCGTCGAGCTGCGCGGAACGCCGCTGCGCCTCGGCGTCGCGGTGCTGCCGGTCGGCTGCCTGCTGCTGCCGTTGCCCCCGGACCCCACCGCCTTCGTAGGGCCGCTGGGGGTGTTCCGCCTCGCGTTGCCGGACCAGCTGCATCTGCTGGGTCCGGCGCTGGGCTTCGGCCCAGTCCCTGATCGATCCGTCCGACCGACGACTCATCAGTTCTGTGTCTCCCCGCCCCACCGACAGTGCCAAGAGGGAAAACACTAGTCGCCATTCGGGGGGTACGTCCCCCGGACGTACCCCCCGAATGACCTGGAACTCCCTACAGCGCGGCCCCCGCCAGTGCCGCGACCGCGACCGGCAGCGAGGTGCCGGAGCCGTCGCGTCGCGGATCGACGGCGGGCAGCGCGGCCGGGCTGCCGTTGGCCGTCGCCGCGCGGGCCGGAGAGCCGCCCGCCCAGGCCAGGACCAGCAGGTCCTCGCCCTTGAGGAACCGCTGGCAGCGGACGCCGCCGGTGGCCCGGCCCTTGCGCGGGTACTGGTCGAACGGGGTCAGCTTCACGGACAGCAGCGAGTCGTCCAGCGTCCCGTGCGAGCCGGCCACCGTGAACACCACGGCGTCGCGCGCCGGGTCGACGGCCGAGAAGTGGATCACCTTGGCGTTGTCGGCG
This sequence comes from Streptomyces sp. NBC_00503, assembly GCF_036346895.1. Taxonomy (NCBI): domain Bacteria; kingdom Bacillati; phylum Actinomycetota; class Actinomycetes; order Kitasatosporales; family Streptomycetaceae; genus Streptomyces; species Streptomyces sp. NBC_00503. The sequence continues at coordinate 6,009,170 of NZ_CP107855.1, forward strand.
AGCTTGATGCCCGCCATACCGCCCGCCGGGCGGCCCTGCGGGCGCACCTGGCTCGCCGGGTAGCGCAGCAGCTGGGCGTCGTCGGTGATGAAGACGAGGTCCTCCTCGCCGGTGCGCAGCTCGACCGCTCCGACGATCCGGTCACCGTCCTTGAGGGTGATGACCTCCAGCTCGTCCTTGTTGGCCGGGTAGTCCGGCACGACCCGCTTGACCACGCCCTGTTCGGTGCCGAGCGCCAGGCCCTGCCCCGATTCGTCCAGCGAGGTCAGGCAGACGACCTTCTCGTCGGCCTCGAGCCCGGAGAGGAACTCCGAGACCGGGGCGCCGCCCGCCAGGTTCGGCGCGGCGTGGGTGTCCGGCAGCTGCGGCAGGTCGATCACCGAGAGCCGCAGGAGACGCCCGTACGAGGTGACCGCGCCGATGTCGGCCCGGGTGGTGGCGGCGACCTGCGAGACGATCAGGTCGTGCTTGGCGCGGGCGCCGCCCTCCTCCTCGGGAAGCGGATCGGCGTTCGCGGTGCGGGCCAGCAGGCCGGTGGAGGAGAGCAGCACCCGGCAGGGGGTGTCCTCGACCTCCAGCGGCACCGCCGCGACCGGGGTTCCGGCGGATTCCAGCAGCACCGTACGGCGCTCCGTGCCGAACTTCTTCGACACCGCGGCCAGTTCCGAGGAGACCAGCTTGCGCAGCTCGTTGTCGGAGTCCAGGATCCCGGTCAGCTCGTCGATCTCGCCGGTCAGCCGGTCGCGCTCGGACTCCAGCTCGATCCGGTCGAAGCGGGTGAGCCGGCGCAGCGGGGTGTCCAGGATGTACTGGGTCTGGATCTCGCTCAGGGAGAAGCGCTCCATCAGGCGCTCCTTGGCCTGGGCGGAGTTGTCGCTGTCCCGGATGATCCGGATGACCTCGTCGATGTCGAGCAGGGCCACCAGCAGGCCCTCGACCAGGTGCAGGCGGTCGCGCCGCTTGCCCCGGCGGAACTCGCTGCGGCGCCGCACGACCTCGAAGCGGTGGTCGAGGTAGACCTCGAGGAGCTCCTTGAGGCCCAGCGTCAACGGCTGTCCGTCGACCAGCGCGACGTTGTTGATGCCGAAGGACTCCTCCATCGGCGTCAGCTTGTACAGCTGCTCCAGCACGGCTTCCGGGTGGAAGCCGTTCTTGATCTCGATGACCAGGCGCAGGCCGTGCGAGCGGTCGGTGAGGTCCTTGACGTCCGCGATGCCCTGGAGCTTCTTCGAGCCGACCAGGTCCTTGATCTTCGCGATGACCTTCTCGGGGCCGACCGTGAAGGGCAGTTCGGTGACGACCAGGCCCTTGCGGCGCGGGGTCACGTCCTCCAGGGTCACCGTCGAGCGGATCTTGAAGGTGCCGCGGCCGCTCTCGTAGGCGTCCTTGATGCCCGCGAGGCCCACGATCCGGCCGCCGGTGGGCAGGTCGGGACCCGGTACGAAGCGCATGAGCGCTTCCAGGTCCGCCTCCGGGTAGCGGATCAGGTGGCGGGCGGCCGCGATGACCTCGCCCAGGTTGTGCGGAGCCATGTTGGTGGCCATGCCGACCGCGATCCCGGACGCGCCGTTGACCAGCAGGTTCGGGTACGCCGCCGGGAGTACGACCGGTTCGCGCTCCTGGCCGTCGTAGTTCGCGGCGAAGTCGACGGTGTTCTCGTCGATCCCGTCCGTCATCAGCGAGGCGGCGTCGGCCATCTTGGACTCGGTGTACCGCATCGCGGCCGGCGGGTCGTCGTTGCCGAGCGAGCCGAAGTTGCCGTGGCCGTCGACCAGCGGGAGACGCATGGAGAAGGGCTGCGCCATGCGCACGAGGGCGTCGTAGATCGACGCGTCTCCGTGCGGGTGGAGCTTGCCCATGACCTCGCCGACGACGCGCGCGCACTTGACGTAGCCGCGGTCGGGGCGCAGGCCCATCTCGTTCATCTGGTAGACGATGCGCCGGTGCACCGGCTTCATGCCGTCGCGTGCGTCGGGCAGGGCTCGGGAGTAGATCACCGAGTACGCGTACTCGAGGAAGGAGCCCTGCATTTCGTCGACGACGTCGATGTCGAGGATCTTCTCCTCGAAATCCTCCGGCGGCGGGGTCTTCGTGCTGCGGCGGGCCATCGCTGCGCGGCTCCTTAACCAAGAATCGGGATGAGCTGAGCTCTCACGGGGTGTGCGGGTGGGCCTGGCCGGGTTTCGGACAGGGGTGACGCGGACCATTGTGGCCCGAGGCACCGACAACGCCGACTCCGACCCAGGACTGGGCCGGGAACTTCTCCGGTCGCCGACACGCTTGCATACAGTGGCAGGTCTGACAGGAATCTCTGCATCGCGATCGAAGGGACCACATGCCCATGGGTCACACGGCCACAGCCCAGGCCGGCTCCGGCGGCCTCACAGCGACCGAGCACAGGCTGGCCAACGGCCTGCGCGTGGTGCTGTCCGAGGACCACCTGACCCCGGTCGCCGCGGTCTGCCTCTGGTACGACGTCGGCTCGCGCCACGAAGTCAAGGGGCGTACCGGCCTTGCTCACCTCTTCGAGCACCTGATGTTCCAGGGCTCGCAGAACGTGTCCGGCAACGACCACTTCGAACTGGTCCAGGGAGCCGGCGGCTCCCTCAACGGCACCACCAGCTTCGAGCGCACCAACTACTTCGAGACGATGCCGACCCACCAGCTGGAGCTCGCGCTGTGGCTGGAGGCGGACCGGATGGGCTCGCTGCTGGCCGCCCTGGACGACGAGTCCATGGAGAACCAGCGCGATGTCGTCAAGAACGAGCGCCGCCAGCGCTACGACAACGTCCCGTACGGTACGGCCTTCGAGCGGCTGACCGCTCTGGCCTACCCGGAGGGCCACCCGTACCACCACACGCCGATCGGCTCGATGGCCGACCTGGACGCCGCGTCCCTGGAGGACGCGCGCACCTTCTTCCGTACGTACTACGCGCCCAACAACGCGGTGCTGTCGGTCGTCGGCGACATCGACCCCGAGCAGACGCTCGCCTGGGTCGAGAAGTACTTCGGCACCATCCCCGCCCACGACGGCAAGCAGCCGCCGCGCGACGGCTCGCTCCCCGACATCATGGGCGAGCAGCTGCGCGAGGAGATCGTCGAAGAGGTTCCGGCCCGTGCGCTGATGGCCGCCTACCGCCTCCCGCACGACGGCACCCGCGAGTGCGACGCCGCCGACGTGGCGCTGACCGTCCTCGGCAGCGGGGACTCCTCCCGGCTGCACAACCGTCTGGTCCGCCGCGACCAGACCGCCGTCGCGGCCGGCTTCGGGATGCTGCGCCTGGCCGGCGCGCCCTCCCTCGGCTGGCTGGACGTCAAGACCTCCAGCGGGGTGGAGGTGCCCGCCATCGAGGCGGCCGTGGACGAGGAGCTCGCGCGGTTCGCCGCCGAGGGCCCGACGGCCGAGGAGATGGAGCGCGCTCAGGCCCAGCTGGAGCGCGAATGGCTGGACCGGCTGAGCACGGTGTCCGGCCGCGCGGACGAACTGTGCCGCTTCGCGGTGCTGTTCGGCGACCCGCAGCTGGCGCTGACCGCCGTCCAGCGGGTCCTCGACATCACCGCCGAGGAGGTCCAGGCCGTGGCCGCCGCCCGACTGCGCCCGGACAACCGCGCGGTGCTCGTGTACGAGCCGATCGCGGTGGACGACGCCGAGGACGCCGACGAGAACAGCGACGAGAACGAAGGGGCGGAGCAGTGAGCGACACCGCAGCCGACACCGCAGCCGTCACGATGACCTTCCACCCGCGCCCCCAGGCCGGCGAGCCGCAGCCGTGGGCCTTCCCGGCCCCCGACCGCGGGGTCCTGGCCAACGGCCTGACCCTGCTGCGCTGCCACCGGCCGGGCCAGCAGGTCGTCGCGGTCGAGATCAACCTCGCGGCCCCGCTCGACGCGGAGCCCGAGGGCCTGGACGGCGTGGCCACCATCATGGCCCGCGCCCTGTCCGAGGGCACCGACAAGCATTCGGCCGAGGAGTTCGCGGCCGAGCTGGAGCGCTGCGGAGCCACCCTCGACGCGCACGCCGACCACCCGGGCCTGCGGGTCTCCCTGGAGGTTCCGGCCTCCCGCCTGCACAAGGCGCTGGGGCTGGTCGCCGAGGCGCTGCGCGCGCCGGCCTTCAGCGACGCCGAGGTCGACCGCCTGGTGCGCAACCGGCTCGACGAGATCCCGCACGAGTCGGCCAACCCGCAGCGCCGTGCCGCCAAGCAGCTCTCCAAGGAGCTGTTCCCGCAGTCCCTGCGGATCTCCCGCCCGCGCCAGGGCACCGAGGAGACGGTCGCGCGGATCGACTCCGCGGCCGTACGTGCCTTCTACGAGGCCCACGTACGCCCCGCGACCGCCACCGCGGTGATCGTCGGCGACCTGACCGGCATCGACCTGGACGCCGTCCTGGCCGACACCCTGGGCACGTGGACCGGTGACACCACCGAGCCCCGCCCGGTCGCGCCGATCACCGCCGACGACCGCGGCCGCGTGGTCATCGTGGACCGGCCCGGAGCCGTCCAGACGCAGCTGCTGATCGGCCGTATCGGAGCGGACCGGCACGACCGGGTCTGGGCGCCCCAGGTGCTCGGCACGTACTGCCTGGGCGGCACCCTCACTTCGCGCCTGGACAAGGTGCTGCGCGAGGAGAAGGGGTACACCTACGGCGTGCGCGCCTTCGGCCAGGTGCTGCGTTCCACCGCCGACGGCAAGGGCGCCTCGATGCTCGCCATCAGCGGCTCGGTGGACACCCCGAACACCGGCCCGGCCCTGGACGACCTCTGGAAGGTGCTGCGCACCCTCGCAGAGGGCGGCCTGACCGACGCCGAACGGGACGTGGCGGTGCAGAACTTGGTGGGCGTGGCCCCGCTGAAGTTCGAGACGGCCGCCTCGGTCGCGGGCACCCTCGCCGACCAGGTCGAGCAGGAGCTGCCGGACGACTACCAGGCGCAGTTGTACGCGCGGCTCGCCGAGACGGGGACGGTGGAGGCCACTTCGGCGGTCGTCAACGCCTTCCCGGTGGACCGCCTGGTCACGGTGCTGGTGGGCGACGCCTCGCAGATCGAGGAGCCCGTACGGGCCCTGGGGATCGGCGAAGTGACCGTGGTCACCAACTGACCGGACGAGGTGCGGCCGTTCGTCGGCCATCGGAGGGGCTCAGGCGGTATTTCCGCAGGGGCCCCTTTTGTCCATTTAGTCGTGTGGTTGCTTGTATGCGGTGTGGCGTACGCAACAAAAAGGCGTGTCTGTTTGGCGATTGACTGATGATCCGCCTAGCGTCGGCCGTGCTGTCCGTCAGTTGTAACCGCCGCGCCCGCGGCACCGGACAGCGATCGCCGAGTCCCCGTCAGGCGCGAGCCTGGGGAGCCGGGGACCCACATGTGTCCCTGGGGTGAATCGGACCGCCTCGTGAGAGGTGGCCCGTAGGAGACCTTCCTGCTCCGAACCCGTCAGCTAACCCGGTAGGCGAGAGGGAAGGAAAGGATCAACCCCTTCATGGCCTTTGGCAGTCGTGCCGCCGGCAAGCACCGTGGTTCCAGCCGTCTGAGCCGCAAGACCGCCGGCTACGCCGGTATAGCCGCCGTCGTCACCACCGGTGTCGTCGGCTCCCTGGCCGGCCCGGCGTTCGCCGCGGACAAGGCCCCCTCCGTCGAGGACACCGGCCTCAACACCATCGTGGTGGCCGACGAACTCGCCGGCGAGATCCAGGCCCAGGCCCACTCCCAGCAGCGGGCCGCCGAGGCCGCCGCCGCCAAGGCGCAGGCCGAGGCCGACGCGAAGCAGCGGGCCGCCGAGGCCAAGGCGAAGGCCGAAGCCCGCGCCAAGGCCGAGCGCGAGGCCGCCGAGCGCGCCGCCCGCGACGAGGAGCGCAAGCGCCTCAACACCTTCGTGGCCCCGATCACGGACTCCTACGTCAGCACCCAGTGGCACGCGGGCGGCGGCATGTGGTCCTCCGGCAGCCACACCGGCATCGACTTCCACGCCGCCTCCGGCACCGAGGTGCACGCGGTCGGCCTGGGCACCGTGGTCGAGGCGGGCTGGGGCGGCGCGTACGGCAACAACGTCGTCATCAAGCACGCCGACGGCACCTACACCCAGTACGGCCACATGACCTCGCTGAGCGTCTCCGTCGGCCAGCAGGTGGCCGCGGGCCAGCAGATCGGCCTGTCGGGCTCCACCGGCAACTCCAGCGGCCCGCACCTGCACTTCGAGGCCCGTACCGGCGCCGAGTACGGCACGGACATCGACCCGGTCGCGTACCTGCGCTCCCACGGCGTCAACGTCTGACGCAGACCGCACGACGCCCCGCCGCGTCACGCGTCTTCCCGAAGGCCCCGGCTCTATCCGAGCCGGGGCCTTCGCGTTGTGTGAATGTTTCGTATTTCCGGCCGCTCTCGGAAATTATCGTGTGTTGCAATAGAGTCGCAGGGCGCACAGCCATACGAAAAAGGCGGAGGTCCGGTCTTGCGTATTCCCGCGCACACGGTATGCACAGCAATCCGCGACGACATCGTCTCCGGGGTGTTCGAGCCCGGTGGCCGGCTGACCGAGGAGGTGCTGGCCCGCCGGTACGGAGTCTCGCGCGTCCCGGTGCGCGAGGCACTGCGCACGCTGGAGTCCGAGGGGTTCGTGACCACCCGCCGGCACGCGGGCGCCTGCGTGGCCGAGCCGACCGAGCAGGAGGCGGCCGACCTCCTGGAGCTGCGGCTGCTGCTGGAGCCCCTCGCAGCCGCGCGGGCCGCCCGGCGCCGCGGCGAGGCCCACCTCAAGGTGTTGCGGGGGCTGGTCAGGCTGGGGCAGGAGAGGGCCAGGAGGGGGCAGGGGGAGGATCTGCGCTCCTTGGGCGGCTGGTTCCACGAGACGCTCGCCCAGGCGTCCGGGAGTCCGGGGCTGATCACGCTGCTCACCCAGATGCGCCACAAGCTGGCCTGGATGTACGTGGTGGAGTCCCCGGCGCGGCCCGTGGAGTCCTGGGCGGAGCACGGCGCGATCGTGGACGCGGTGGCCCGGGGCGACGCCGAGCGGGCCCGGATGCTGACCGCGGCGCACGTGGACCGCGCGGCCGGGGCGTACCGGATCAGGGTGAGGACTTTGCAACCTGCCGTAAACATGGCAAGCGGCCGGCATTAACAAACGTCGTATACAAAGGTCTGATATCCGTACGGTGCCGAGGATATCGCGGCCCGCGCAATTCGCGTGAATTCGCGTCCGGGTGTGCCGTGCGCATTTCCGGCCGGCTGAAATGCAGCGAAGCCGTTGCCCCCGACGGTGGTCGGGGGCAACGGCTTCGCCGTGCACGTCTTGCGAGTCGAACCCGAAGGGTCAGACGGTCTCGGGGAGCTCCTCGAGACCCTCGGCGACCAGCTTCGCGAGGCGGTCCAGCGCGACCTCGGCGCCCTCGGCCTCGGACGACAGGACGATCTCCTCGCCGCCCTGGGCGCCCAGGCCCAGGACCGCCAGCATGGAGGCGGCGTTGACGGGGTCGCCGCCGGCCTTCGCGATGGTCACCGGGACGCCGGAAGCGGTCGTCGCACGGACGAAGATCGAGGCGGGACGAGCGTGCAGGCCCTCGGCCCAGCCGACGTTGACGCGGCGCTCTGCCATGGTGATGCCCTTCAGGTTCTTACGGTTGTCTAGACCAGTCTCTCACGACGTCCGGAATGGTCGGACCGACCTTCGGCCCGAAAATCCCGCCGTTCGACCTACCCCAGCTTGCACTGATTCGGGTCAGCTTGCCCGATGCGCCGCGCCCAGGCCAATCGAACCGTTCGAGCCTTAAGGTGGCCCCATGACCACCGAGTCGGACCCCTCGTATCCGGACCACTGGGAAGCCGACGTCGTCCTGCGCGACGGCGGAACCGCCCGGATCCGGCCCATCACCACCGACGACGCGGGCCGGCTGGTCAGCTTCTACGAGCAGGTCTCGGACGAGTCCAAGTACTACCGGTTCTTCGCCCCCTACCCCCGGCTCTCCGACCGCGACGTGCACCGCTTCACGCACCACGACTTCGTGGACCGGGTCGGCCTCGCCGCGACGATCGGCGGAGAGTTCATCGGCACCGTCCGCTTCGACCGCATCGGCTCCGACGGCCGCCCGGCCACCGGACCCTCCGACGAGGCCGAGGTGGCCTTCCTCGTCCAGGACGCCCACCAGGGCCGCGGAGTCGCCTCGGCGCTGCTCGAACACATCGGCGCGGTCGCGCGCGAGCGCGGCATCCGCCGCTTCGCCGCCGAGGTGCTGCCCGCCAACACCAAGATGATCAAGGTGTTCACAGACGTCGGCTACCAGCAGAAGCGCAGCTTCGAGGACGGCTCCGTCCACCTCACCCTCGACCTCGAACCCACCGCCGAGTCCCTCGCCGTGCAGCGCGCCCGCGAACAGCGCGCCGAGGCCCGGTCCGTGCAGCGGCTGCTCGCCCCCGGATCCGTGGCGGTGATCGGAGTCAGCCGCTCCGGCGGGGGAGTGGGCGCGGCCGCCCTGCGCAACCTGCGGGACAGCGGCTTCCACGGCCACCTCTACGCCGTCAACGAGGCCTGCGCCCCCGGCATCGCCAGCGGCCTGCTGGACGGCGTACGGGCCTACCGCACGGTCGCCGACATCGGAGCCCCGGTGGACCTCGCGGTGATCGCCGTCCCCGCCGAGCGGGTCCCCGAAGCGGTGGCGGCCTGCGGTGAACACGGAGTGCAGGGGCTGGTGGTGCTGTCCGCCGGATACGGCGAGAGCGGGACCGAAGGCCTCGCCCGCCAGCGCGAACTGGTGCGGCAGGTGCGCTCGTACGGGATGCGGCTCATCGGGCCGAACGCCTTCGGGGTGATCAACACCGCGCCGGAGGTGGGGCTGAACGCCTCGCTGGCCCCGGCCCCGGCCCCCGCGCGGGGACGGGTCGGCCTGTTCACCCAGTCCGGGGCGATCGGCATCGCGCTGCTCTCGGGGCTGCTGCGGCGCGGGGAGGGGCTGTCCTCCTTCGTCTCCGCCGGGAACCGGGCGGACGTCTCGGGCAACGACATCCTCCAGTACTGGTACGACGACGAGGCGACCGACGTCGCACTGATGTACCTGGAGACCCTCGGCAACCCGAGGAAGTTCACCCGCCTCGCCCGGCGCACCGCCGCCGTCAAGCCGGTGGTCGTCGCCCTGGGCGGGCGCCACACCCCCGCCGGACACGTGGTCCCCGGCACCCGGCTGCCCGAGTCGACCGTCTCGGAGCTGCTGCGGCAGGCCGGGGTGATCCGCGTCGACACGGTCACCGAGCTGGTGGACGCCGGCCTGCTGCTGGCCTCGCAGCCCGTACCGGCCGGGCCGCGGGTGGCGATCCTCGGGAACTCCGAGTCGCTCGGGGTACTCACCTACGACGCCTGCCTGACGGAGGGACTGCGGCCGCTGGCGCCGCTGGACCTGACCACCGCCGCCTCGCCGGAGGACTTCCGCGCCTCGGTCGCCGCGGCGCTGGCCTCGCCGGACAACGACGCCGTCGTCGTCACCGCGATCCCCTGGGTGAGCGAGCACACCCTGGCCGACGACCTCGCCGAGGCCCTGCGGGCGGCCGTCGCGGAGCACCCCGGCAAGCCGGTGGCGGTGGTCCACGTGGAACTGGGCGCCCTGGCCGAAGCCCTCTCGGCGGCCACCGCCCCCGCGGGAACCTTCCCCCACCCCGCCCTCTCCCCCTACCGGGGCGCCGCCCAGGAGCCCGCGCCCCCCGCCCCGGCGGAGCCGGGTGCTGCGCCGGCCGACCCGCAGGCGCCCGCCGGCGACGGGATCCGGATCCCCAGCTACCCCGCCGCCGAGCGGGCCGTGAAGGCCCTCGCCGAGGCCGTGCGCTACGGGCAGTGGCGGCGGGCCACCGCCGAGGCCGGGCAGGTGCCCGATTACGAGGACATCGACCAGAGCGGGGCCGCGGGGCAGCTCTCCCGGCTGCTGGAGCAGGTGGGGGACACGCAGGTGCTGGGGCTCCCGGACCCCGACGCCCGCGAGCTGCTCGCCCGCTACGGGATCCGGGTGCCGCCCACGCTCCCCGCACCCAGCGCGGACTCCGCCGTCCGCGCCGCCCAGGTCCTCGGCTACCCCGTGGCGCTCAAGACCACCGCCCCCCACCTGCGCCATCGCGCCGACCTCGGCGGCGTACGCCTCGACCTCACCACCGAGGCCGACCTGCGCCGGGCCTACGGGGAGCTCACCGACATGCTGGGCAAGCCGCAGGAGCTGCTCCCCGTGGTCCAGGCCATGGTTCCCCGGGGCGTGGACACCGTCATCCGCTCCGTCATCGACCCGGCCGCCGGAGCCGTCCTCTCCTTCGGGCTCGCCGGCGTCGCCTCCGAACTGCTGGGCGACACCGCCCACCGGCTGGTCCCCGCCACCGACCGGGACGCGGCGGGCCTGATCCGCTCCATCCGCGCCGCCCCGCTCCTCTTCGGCTGGCGCGGGAGCGACCCCGTGGACACCCCGGCCCTGGAGGAGCTGCTCCTGCGGGTCTCCCGCCTCGTCGACGACCACCCCGAGGTGGTCGGGGTGGACCTGGAGCCCGTGGTCGTCGCCACCGACGGGCTCTGCGTCCTCAGCGCCGCCGTCCGCGTCGCCCACCCGCCCGCCCGCGGCGACCTCGGGCCGCGGACCCTGCCCAGCTACTGAGCTCCGGACCCTGCCCAGCTACTGAGCTCCGGACCCCGCCCGGCCACCGGGCTCCGGACCGGCTCGGTCCGGAGCGGCCGGGGTGCCCCGAACGGGCCTTAGGATGGACCTCATGGCGAAATCCGGTACGACGACCCAGGGGCTGCGCACGGCGATCGAGCGCAGCGGCTACTACCCGGCCCTCGTGGCCGAGGCCGTGGAGGCCGCGGTGGGCGGCGAGCCGATCTCCTCGTACCTGGTCCACCAGGAGACGACCTTCGACTCCAACGAGGTGCGCCGGCACGTCACCGTGCTGGTCCTGACCGGCAACCGGTTCATCGTGAGCCACACCGACGAGCAGGCCGCCGACGCCGGTTCCCCCTCGCCGTACGCGACCACCTCCACCGAGTCGGTCAAGCTGGCCACCATCTCCTCCGTGGTCCTCAGCAGGGTCGTGGCCAACCCCGAGTCCTACACCCCCGGCACCCTGCCCCGCGAGGTCGTCCTGACCATCGGCTGGGGCGCGGTCTCGCGCATCGACCTGGAGCCCGCCGCCTGCGGGGACCAGAACTGCGACGCCGACCACGGGTACACCGGCAACTCCACCGCCGACGACCTCAGCCTGCGTGTCAGCGAGGCGGGCGACGGCCCCGAGGCGGTGCGCCAGACCCTGCTCTTCGCGCAGGCGCTCTCCGAGGCCACGGCGGCCACGTCCAACCCCGCCCGCTGATGGCGTACGCCGCGGCGCAGAACTGGGCGGACGAGCCGGAACTGCTGGACCTGGCCGGCGCCCCCGTCCCGGAGTACGGCTCCGGCTCCCTCGCCGACCTGCTGCCCACCCTGGTCGCGGGCCAGGGCGTACCGGGCTTCGAGCCCTCGATCGCCGAGCTGACCCCGGCCGACCGGAACTGCGTGTTCCTGGTCGACGGCATGGGCTGGGAGCAGATCAAGGCCCACCCGGAGTGGGCCCCGTACCTCACCTCCCTCCTCGGCAGCTCGCGCGGCGGCACCGGCCGGCCGATCACCGCGGGCTTCCCGGCGACCACCGCCACCTCGCTCGCCTCCGTCGGCACCGGCCTGACGCCGTCCCGGCACGGCCTGCCCGGCTACGCCGTGCGCAATCCGGCCACCGGCGAACTGATGAACCAGCTCCGCTGGCAGCCGTGGACCTCGCCCAAGCCGTGGCAGCCGTACCCGACGGTCTTCCAGCAGGCGGACGCCGCCGGGGTGGCCACCGCACAGGTGTCCGCGCCGGCCTTCCAGAGCACCCCGCTCACCAAGATCGCGCTGAGCGGCGGCACCTTCCTCGGCCGGATGACCGGCGAGGAGCGCATGGACCTGGCGGCCGAGCGCCTCGCGGCCGGCGACCGCTCGCTCGTGTACACGTACTACAGCGAACTCGACGGGGCCGGCCACCGGCACGGAGTCGACTCCGACGCCTGGCGCGGCCAGCTGATGTACGTCGACCGGCTCGTCCAGCGCCTCGCCGAGCAACTTCCGCCCCGCACGGCGCTGTACGTGACCGCCGACCACGGCATGGTGGACGTCCCCTTCGACGAGGACTCCCGCATCGACTACGACGACGACTGGGAACTCGGCGCGGGCGTGGCCCTGCTGGGCGGCGAGGGCCGGGCCCGGCACGTGTACGCCGTACCGGGCGCCGAGGCCGACGTCCTGACCGTGTGGCGCGAGGTGCTCGGCGACCGGTTCTGGATCGCGAGCCGCGAGGAAGCCCTGGAACTGGGCTGGTTCGGGACGCCGGGAGAGTGCGACGAGCGCGTCCTCGGCCGCATCGGCGACGTCGTCGCCGCTGCCCAGGCCGACGTGGCGATCACCGCCTCCCGCAACGAGCCCAACGAATCGGCCCTCACCGGAATGCACGGCTCCATGACCCCGGCCGAGCAGCTCGTCCCGCTGCTCGAAATCCGCTCCTGACGGCTCCCCGCCCTTCCCCCTCCGCCGTCCCCAACCCCGACCCGAAAGGTCCTGCTCCCCATGCCCGAGCTGGTGTTCTTCTCCGGAACGATGGACTGCGGAAAGAGCACACTGGCGCTCCAGATCGCCCACAACCGCGACGCGCGGGGCCTGCAGGGCGTGATCTTCACCCGCGACGACCGCGCGGGCGAGGGCAAGCTGTCCTCGCGCCTGGGGCTGGTGACGGAGGCGGTCGAGGCGCCGGAGGGCATGGACCTGTACGCGTACCTGGTCGCGCAGCTCTCGAAGGGCGGCAAGGCGGACTACGTGATCGTGGACGAGGCCCAGTTCCTGGCCCCCGAGCAGATCGACCAGCTCGCACGCATCGTGGACGACCTCGGCCTGGACGTCTTCGCCTTCGGCATCACCACCGACTTCCGTACCAAGCTCTTCCCGGGCTCCCAGCGGCTGATCGAGCTGGCCGACCGCCTGGAGCAGCTCCAGGTCGAGGCCCTGTGCTGGTGCGGAGCCCGCGCCACGCACAACGCCCGTACGGTGGGCGGCGAGATGGTCGTCGAGGGCGCCCAAGTGGTGGTCGGAGACGTCAACCGCCCGGCGGAGGAGATCGGCTACGAGGTCCTGTGCCGCCGCCACCACCGCAAGCGGATGACGAGCGCCGCGGCCCACGCGGGCGCGCTCTCCCCGGACGTCCTCCCGGTCAACCACGCCTGATCGGGTCTTCTCAGGGCCTCTGAAGGGAACCGGTGGTGCCCCCGGCAGCGTTGTTCCCTAAGACGCTGACCGGCGCTGGAGGTGGCACAGCTCGTGGAACTGACCGGAGAAATCGCCGCGATACGGGACGGGCAGGGTGATCCTGCCCGTCTGGTAGGCGAGTTCCGCCGTGCCGCCCTGCTGGTTCCGCTCGCGGACGGCCCCGATGGTGGTCTGATGTCGGCGGTGTCGGGTGGCATTCGCTGGATCTACGCGTTCACAGACGAGGAGGCGCTGGCGCGTTTCGCGGAGGCGCGCAGGGAGTCCGATCGGGAGTGGGAGTTCCTCTCGATCCTTGGTGCCCGTCTGGTCGATGCCGTGGTCCCGATGGCGCAGGGTCCGGCGGGCGTGGCGGTGAATGTCGCTGATGTGGACGGGTCGATGTTCTTCCCGCCGGTCGCGGGGATCGTCCCTGATGCGAACGCCGTGGACCTGGTCTCCGGGGAGGCCGTCTGATGGCCGGGGACGGGGATCTCGAGGTTTCACCGGCGGCCGTCAAGAACATCCAGGACGGTCTGCGGTCGGCGATCGGGGAGTTGCGCGAATCCGGCGCGGACGCGGCCGGGGCCTCGATGGGAGCCGGTTTCAGCGACCTCTCCATGACGGGGATGGAGGCCGGGCACGCGGGTCTGGCGACCGATTTCGAGGATTTCTGCGAGCGCTGGGAGTGGGGCGTTCGCAGCCTCGTGCAGAACGCGAGCACCCTGGCCCAGTCGTTGGGGATCGCGGCGGGCACGGTGTGGGAGGAGGAGCAGTACCTCCAGGGTTCGTTCAAGGTGGTCGCGAACGCGGCGTACGGCAATCCGCACGCGTCCGAGGACGAGATCGAGCAGAAGAAGTGGGGCGACATCTTCTCCGCGGACGTCTACAAGCCCGACTACAGCCAGGAGTCCTTCGAGAAGAGCAACGAGGCCATCAAGCAGACCTGGTCGGACACCGGGGACAAACTGCAGTCCAGCGGGAAGATCGGCTCGTTGAAGGACTTGCTGGAGCAGGCCAAGCGTGACGGGGGCGGTCACTGATGGGCTGGCGGGATTTCGTTCCGGACGTCATCGAGGACGGCGTCGAGAAGGGCGCGGAGAAGGTCGGCGACGCGATCGAGTGGGCCGGCGACAAGACGGCCGATCTCGCCGAGGACGTCGGCTTGGACGACGCGGGTGACTGGATCCGCGACAAGAGCCGCTCGGCGGCCAACCAACTCGGCGCCGATGTATCCGAGATGGAGCTGGGCCAGACCGAGGACCCGAACAAGCTGGTCTACGGCAGCGTCTCCAAGATCCGCGCACAGGTCTCCCACCTGAACGATTTCAAGACCTCCTTCGACAAGGTCGGCAACGGCCTCAAGGCGATGGGGGAGCCGGAGGGGCTGAAGGGCAAGGCGGCGGACTCGTTCCGGGAGGCGGTGGCGAAGGAGCCGCCGCGCTGGTTCAAGGCGGCTGACGCCTTCGGGAAGGCCTCCGAGGCGATGGGTCGTTTCGCGGAGACGGTGGAGTGGGCGCAGGGCCAGGCGAAGGAGGCGTTGGAGGAGTACAACAACGCGAAGAAGGTCTCCACCGACGCCCGCAACGCCCACAACAAGCTGGTCAAGACCTACAACGACGCGCTGAAGGCGAACAAGGACACACTCCCGCCCCGCCCGTCCGAGGACTTCACCGACCCGGGCACCGCGCTGGCCACGGCCGCGCAGGACAAGCTCGACACGGCCCGCAAGCAGCGCAACGACGTGGCGGAGACGGCCCGTACGGCGGTCCGCGCGGCGCGCGACGCGGCCCCGCCGAAGCCCTCGTACGCCAAGCAGCTCGGCGACGGCATGGACTACATGGACCTCGCCAAGACCCACTTGGCGGGTGGTGTCCTCAAGGGCACAGCGGGCCTGGTGAACTTCGCCCGCGCGCTCAATCCGACGGATCCGTACAACCTGACGCACCCGGCCGAGTACGTGACCAACCTGAATTCGACGGCGGCGGGCCTGGTCACCATGGTCAACGACCCGATGGGCGCGGGCAAGCAGATGCTCGACGAGTTCATGAAGGACCCCTTTGAGGGCGTCGGGAAGATGATCCCGGAGGCGGTCGGATCCAAGGGCCTGGGCTCCCTGAAGAAGATCGGCTCCGCCGCCAAGCACGCCGACGACCTGAAGGGACCGGGCCGGACGGGCCTGGACAAGGACGGCCCGCACCAGCGGGAGAAGCCTGACTGCGAGAAGCGGTGCGACGGTACCGACCCGGTGGACCTGGCGACCGGCCGGATGTTCCTGCCCCAGACCGACATCGTCCTGCCGGGGACCCTGCCCCTGATCTTCACCCGCCGCGCCGAGTCCGGGTACACGGCCGGCCGCTGGTTCGGCCGGAGCTGCTCCTCGACCGTCGACGAACACCTGGAGATAGACCCCGAGGGCGTCGTCCTGGTCACTGCCGACGGTCTGGTCGTTCCGTACCCACATCCCGCCCCCGGCATCCCGGTGTTCGCGACCAGCGGTCCCCGATGGTCGCTGGACCGCACCCCGGAGGGTGATTACGCCGTCACCGACCCGGCCCTCGGCCTCACCCGGCTCTTCACCGTTTCCGCCGGCGCCGAGGGCCACGGCGACGGTTACGACGGCGACGGTTACGACGGCAACGGTTACGGACATGCGGTCATCAACCGCATCGAGGACCGCAACGGAAACACGATCACCTTCGAGTACGACGCCGACGGCACCCCGCTGGGCATCGCCCACAGCGGCGGCTACCACCTCCGCTTCGAGACCGCCGAAGGCCGCGTCACGGCCCTCCACCTGACCGGCGGCCCGCGTGTCCTCGCGTACGGCTACACCGACGGGAACCTCACCGAGATCACCAACTCCTCGGGCCTGCCACTGCGCCTCGCCTACGACGAGCGCGGCCGCATCACCTCCTGGACCGACACCAACGACCGCCGCTACTCGTACACGTACGACGACGAGGACCGCTGTGTCGCGCAGGGCGGGGCCGCGGGCCACCTCACCCTCGAGATCGCCTACGGCCCGTCGGACCCGTCGACGGGCCTGCGCACCACCACGACCTCCACGCCCACCGGCGAGGTGCGCCGCTACCTGGTGGACGCCTCATACCGGGTGGTGGAGTCGGTCGGCGCGCTCGGCGCCGTGACCCGCTCCTCGTACGACGCCCGCGGCCGACTGGCCTTGCGCACCGACCCGCTGGGCCGCATCACTCACTTCGGCCGGGACGAAGAGGGGCGGCTGGTCTCCGTCGTCCGCCCCGACGGTCGGGAGCTGACCACCGAGTACGACCAGGCGGGCCGGCCCGTGCTCCAGACGAAGGCCGACCGAACCGCCTGGCGGTTCACGTACGACGAGCGCGGCAACCGCACCGCCCGTACCGGCCCGGTCGGCGGCACCACGCAATACACCTATGACCCCTCCGGAGGCCTTGAGTCGGTAACCGGAGCGCTCGGCGGCATCACGCGGATCCGCTGCGACCGGGCCGGCCTGCCGGTCGAGATCACCGACCCGGTCGGAGCGGTCACCCGGTACGAGCGGGACTTCTTCGGGCGGGCCGTGCGGATCACGGACGCGCTCGGGAACGCCACCACACTGAAGTGGACGGCCGAGGGCCGGCTCGCGTGCCGCGTCGAGCCCGACGGCTCGGTGCAGGAGTGGACGTACGACGGCGAGGGCAACTGCATCACCCACAAGGACCAGCTCGGCGGCATGACCGTCCACGAGTACGGCGACTTCGACATGGTGACGGCGCGCACCACCCCGGACGGCGTGCGCTACACGTTCGCGTACGACAGCGGGTTGCGACTGACCGAGGTCGTCAACCCGCAGGGGCTCCGCTGGCGGTACACCTACGACGCGGCGGGGATGCCGGAGTCGGAGACCGACTTCGAAGGCCGAGCCCTGCGCTATGTCCACGACGCCGCGGGCCGGCTGGTCAGCCGGGTCAACGCGGCCGGTCAGACGGTCCGCCTGGAATACGACGTCCTGGACAACCGGATCCTGAAGGACGCGGACGGCGAGGTAACCCGGTACGAGTACGACCACTCGGACCGACTCGCCGCGGTGACCGGCGGGGGGCGGCGTATGACTTACCTTCGCGACCGGTTCGGCCGCATCCACGAGGAGTCCGTCGACGGGCAGACCTTGACCCGCACGTATGACGAGCTCAGCCGCATCGTGTCCCGGACCACCCCGTCCGGGGCGACTGCCGAATGGACGTACGACCCTGCCGGCCACCGGACCGGGCTGACCACCTCGGGCCGCCGCATCGACTTCGAGCGGGATGTGCTCGGCCGTGAGAGGGCACGCCGCATCGGTGACACCGCCGTGCTCGATCTTGTGCGGGACGACCTGGGACGTCTGGTGGACCAGCGTGTGACCCGTGCCGATGGCCGAGTCCTGCAGCGCCGGGGCTACTCCTATCGAGCCGACGGCCACCTGCTGGGAGTGGAGGACCACCTTGCGGGGGCCCGGACCTACGAAGTCGATTCCGTGGGTCGAATCACCGGGGTCAATGCCGCGGAATGGACAGAGCGCTACGCCTACGATGCCGTCGGCAACCAGACGATGGCCGAGTGGCCCGCTGATTGGCCGGGTGGTTCTGAGGCCACCGGGCCGCGAAGCTACGAGGGTACTCGGCTCACCGGTGCGGGCCGGGTCCGGTACGAGTACGACGCCACGGGGCGGGTCATCCTCCGCCAGTGCACCCGGCTCTCCCGCAAGCCGGACACCTGGCGCTACCAGTGGGACGCGCAAGACAGGCTCACCGCGGTCACGACCCCGGACGGGACGCTGTGGAGGTACACCTACGACGCGATCGGTCGGCGCAGCACCAAGCGGCGGATGGCGGCGGACGGGGTCACCGTGGCAGAAGAGGTCGCCTTCGTGTGGGACGGCATGACCCTCTGCGAGCAGACGACGACGGGCCCGGAACAGCCGTATGGGGTCACCCTCACGTGGGACCACGACGGCCTCCAGCCGCTGGCTCAGACGGAACGGCTGACCGCGGCCGACGGACGGGAGATCGACAGCCGATTCTTCGCGATCGTCACCGACCTGATCGGCACCCCGCAGGAACTCGTCGACGAGGCGGGCGAGATCGCCTGGTGCACACGCAGCACCGTTTGGGGGACGACGACCTGGAACGTCAAGGCGCAGGCTTACACCCCGCTCCGCTTCCCCGGGCAGTACTTTGACCCGGAATCGGGGATGCATTACAACTGCTTCCGCTACTACGACCCGCAGACTGCCCGCTACCTGTCGATCGATCCCCTCGGCCTCGGCCCGGCGCCCAACGCGTCGACGTATGTCACGAACCCGCTGACGTGGACCGACGCGCTGGGGCTGGCCCCGGAATGCCCGCCGAAGGTGGGACGGAACAGGGACGGTGCAAAGGCGCAGGCGCTTCGCGACGCGGGAGTGCCCGAGGGTCTGGAACCGTGGCTCGTGGACGAGTGGGTGCCGGGGAGGACTGCTGAGTGGCAGGGTGCAAAGCAGCTCATGGGGCCGGACCACCAGCCGATCCACTACACCGAGGAGTGGTACGAACTGCCCAACGGCGACATCGTCGTCTACCAGGACCACTGGTTCGGCCACCAGAAGCCGGGTGAACCCGGATACCAGCCGCCCCACGTGCACATGCGGCCAGGCGACAACACTCGGAACGGGCAGATCCCTGGCGTAGAGGAGCATTATTACTATGACTTGGAATGACTTCCTGGTGAATGCGAAGGACGCGTTCACGACGTACTACGACGGAGTGCCCGACCTGGCGGGAGTCCGGCTTCGGTCGGTGCACCTGGACGGCTGGGACCCCACCGTCACCCTGCGGCTCGACCTGCCGAGGTTCCCCGACCGCTGGGACGGTGGACCGGGCGACACGATGCAGTGCCAAATCCAGTTCCTGATGGTGCAGGACTTCCTGATGGAAGGGTGGCAGCCGCCTGTTACGGCGGATGTGGCACTGTGCGCGCTGCCGGAACACCGGCTGGCGGTGCAGGTGGTGGCGCCCGGCGTCGCCGTGTCGTTCACGGCGAACGCGTCGGTCCTCGCAGGAAGATTCAGTGTCTTCACACGGGACGCGGACGGCGGAGACAGCGGTCCCCACCACTTCAGCCGTGCGCTGGAGCGCAGGCTCTACCCGACGGTTCCCCCGACATATGTGAACACCTTCTACGAGCGTGTGTGAGATGACTGCTTCAAACGAATGGCCGGAACTACGGGCGCTGTACGGCACGGTGCAGGTACCCGACTTGAACACCTGTGGATTCTTCTACGTCCACGTCGATGAGCGGGAAACATCGGTGACCTTCGGCTTCGAAACCTCGCAGCTACCGTCGCATCCGAAGCCGGAGTGGTCGGGCAAGCCGTACAACACCCTGCGCTTCTTCGTGGAGTTCACCGACGTGACCAACCTTCGCATGGCAGGCATCGTTGCGGAGGCAGAGCGCCGCGTCCGGATCGGCAGGGGCGCATCGGACTGCCTTGACGTGGCAGTGGCTGGTGACAGGCGGGAGATCTCCTTCTCCGCCGCCGCTTCCCGGGTCACGCACATCCGAGTCGAGCTCCAGGGCAGCCTGTAGCGGCGGGACGACTGGCCGGGCCACGGGGACCTCCGGAGCGTCAGCCTCGGGTGATGTGGACGAGGAAGACGGTGACGTTCAGGGCTGCGAAGGCCCAGGGCACCAGCCGCTCGGTACGCCCCAGTTCCAGGAACCTCGGAGGCAAAGCCGCCTGTTCGTCGGTGTAGAGGGCCGACGGGAGCCGTGTCTCCAGTGCCAGGACGGTCCGGAACTTCGCCCGGTTCAGGTCGCGGTAGGAACGCAGTTGCAGCCACCAGCTGGTGGACAGCAGCAGCGAGACGGAGAGTACGGCGACTGCCGCGAGCGCCGTGGCCGGGAGTGCGGCGGCCACCGTCGCCAGGGCGGTCTGCACGGCCAGGAAGTACGCGTTGGCCTGGCCGCGCCGCACGGAGGTGCGATCGGCCATCTCGACCGCCAGCTTGTACAGGTCGAGCAGGGTCTCGTCGGAGGACATGGTGTTTCTCCTGTCGTCGCAGTGAACTTCGGAGTGGACTTCAGAGGCTGTGGTCCCGGGAGGATCCGGGGCGCCGGGTCGTGACGGCGCCCCGGACCGAGGGGCGGTCACGCGGCCTCGGTGATGTCCCCGGTCTCCTGAGCCTGCGCGGTTTCCTCCGGCTCGACGTCCCGTACGCAGACCTTGTCCTGGTGGACGTTGATGCTGGTCACCTCGACGTCGAGGATCTCGCCGAGTTCGATCGCGTCATGGTTGAGGTCGTGCCGCAGCTGCCGGCTCATCGCGGAGCAGTGCAGGAACGCCGGGCGTTCACGGCCGGATACCCGCAGCAGCACGTAGCCGCCCTGGCCCTCCGGCGCGATCTTGACCACCTCGCCCTCCAGCCGTTCGTGCAGCACCACGCCCATGGAGGGCACGGCTGCGACCGGCCCGGTCCGCGTTGTTCCGCCCGGCCGGCGGCCCTGGGCGAGGGCCAGGGTGACCCGCCGCCGTCGGCTGTCCACCGACATCACTGTGACCTCCACCTGGTTGCCCGGCACCAACTCCGTCCCGGAGGGCAGGGAACTGTGCGGCACCAGCCCGTTGACGGGCCCGGAGACCCGGACGAAGACACCGGCCTGCCGCACGCTGTGTACCGTCCCGGTGAAGGTGTGGCCCACCGGGTGGGTGGCCTCCAGCCTGTGCCAGGGATTCTGCTGCCCGCTCAGCAGTGTGTATTTGGTGCCGCCCGCCGGGAGCATCTCGAACGCGCCGTCGAGCCAGTCGCCCACGGTGCAATGCCGGGTCATGTCGGTGATGATCCGCGACCAGTCGACGTCCTCGCCGCTCAGCACGCCGAGGGCGCCGTCGGCCGCCCGTACCACCGCGAAGTCGGGGGAGACGCTGACGACCTGGGCACGCGCCGGGGTGACCCCGCCGGTTACCAGCGGGATCAGCGCCATCTCCTGGGCGGGCTCGAGGCGCACCGCCTCGAGCTGCTGCCGCAGCTCCGTCCGCATCCGCGCCATGTCCGCGTACAGCGGCGTGTACGGGATGTGGCGCAGACCGCGGACGTCGCTGGGGATGTCGTCCGGGTGCTGCGCGAGGTAGATCATGCGCTTGCCGATGAGCTTGGCGGCCATGTACTCCATGGCCACGTTGGGCGTTCGGCAGGAGAAGTCCACGATGCAGACCTCGGCCTGCTGGATGGCGCGCCACACGACGTCCAGCACGTTGGCCGGGCCGTAGACGCTGTCGGCGCGGACCGGCGTCATGCCGGTCTCCGCGATGACGGAGCTGACGACGTCCTGGTAGAGCCAGTCGAAGTCGAACTCGTCGTCGTTGCGGAGGTTCTTCTTGCCGAAGGGGGCGATGACGAGCCCGCTGCCGGGAACGGTCTGTTCGTCGCGGGTGAGTCGGATGTCGTGCACGGTGGTTGCCTTCCGGGCGGAGGCGCCTGGTGCGCCCCGTTGATATGAGGCTCTCCGGCGTGACCGGTCCTCCCGCCCGTACTCCCGTTGAGTTTTTCGGGGCACCCGGCGGCCGGCAGCGGGCTCGGCCTCAACGGGACCTCAACAACAGGACCTTGACGACGGCACCCGGACCACGGGTCTCGGCGCCGGACCTTGGCGTACGGCTCGCACGCGTGCGGCCGCCACTGCACAATCGACCCATGACAGACATGGGGGAGCAGTGTCGCATCCGGGTGCTCGGGGACCTTGCCGTCCGGTGTGGTGACGGTCAGGTGGAACCGCCCGGCGGGCGCGCCGGTGCGGTTCTGGTGGTGCTGGCGCTGAAGCTACGGCGCGGCGTGCGGGAGCAGGACCTGCTGGCCTCGGTGCGAGACGGCGCCGGGAAGCCGGCCATCGCCTCGGAGCAGGCGCTGGCCCAGCACTTCAGCAGCCTCCGGAGAAGGCTGCCGGTGCCCAAGCGGGTCAAAGGGGGCCCGTATCGGCTCGATGCAGATGCCGTTCGGGTCGATGCCGTCGAATTCATCGCGGACGTACGCAAGTTGCGCGAGCTGTCGGGGCCGCCGGGGGTGGCCGAACTCGCCGCCCTCATCGACCTGTGGCACGGCGACCCCCGCGTCTGCCACCCGCAGGTGGACCCCGACTGCTGGAACGAGGTGTTCGCCTGCCGCGACCGGCTCCTGGACGTGCTCGTCGAGGCGGACCCGGCGATCCTGCGGCAGCTCGACGGGCTGGCCGGCTTCCTCGCCCTCTTCCCCGGTGACCGTGCGTGCGACCTGGTCCGCGAGCGATTGAGGGCCCCAGAGCCGCGGCGCATCCTGGTGGTGGACGACCAGATGGCCGAGCTGATCGTGGATGCTCTGGAGGGCTTCGGCTTCTCCTGTCTCACCGTCCGGTCCCTGGACGAGTGGCGCAGGATGCAGCGCGAGCGGGATGCCGAGGTGAAGCGGCTGACCGGGGCGCTGGTCGACCTGCATCTCACCCCGGAGCTCGACGACCAGGGGGGTCTGGAGGTGGTGGAGTGGCTGGCCCGTCATACCGAGGTGCCGGCTTCGCTGATGACCATGGCGCCGCCGCCGGGTGACCTGGTCGAGCACACCCGGATCCAGCGCGCCCGCTACCGCCTCGTCGGCATCGTTCACAAGGGCACGCCCAAGGTCGACTTCGCGGGCATCAGGCAGGCCGCTGAGATCTTGGTGTCCCCGAATGCGCGAGACCGCAGACGGCGCGCCGAGACCTGGTTGGAATGGGCGGCCCTGCGCGCCGACGACCAGCTCCTGAGCACCGGGGGCAGCCGCCGCAACCCGGATCTGCAGCGGTGCCGCGAGGACGCGGACCGCGTCCGCCGGATCCTGAGGGACGGGACGGTGGAGGAGGCGGAGCGCGAGGTACAGGGCTTCTGCCGGTCGTACGAGGGCTGAGGCGCCGTCAGCGGGCAGGGTCGTCGCCCGCCGCGGGCAGCCGGACCCGCAGGTGGGCGCCGCCGAGGTCGGAGCGGTCCAGGATGTCGACGCGGCCGCCGGCGTCCCGCACCAGTCCCCGCGCGGCCGCCAGCCCGGTGCCGCCGGTACCGTGCCGGGACAGGTGCTCGCCGGTGCGAAGGAACGTACGCTCCTCCTCGGTGAGCCCCGGCCCCGCGTCCTCGATGTCCACCTGGAACCATCCCTGCGGCTCCGTCTCGGGCTGCCCGAGCCGGACCACGATGTCGGGGCCGCTGCGGAGCGTTTCCGCAGAGGGGTCCGCCCGCAGTGAGCGCACCGCCTGGGCCGCATTGCGGATCAGGTTCTCGAAGGCGGTCTGCAGACCGGTGCGTACGGCCAGCACCGGTGCCTCGTCGGGTGGCCCGTCCGGCAGCTCGGTACGGAAGGTGATCCGTACGCCCTCGTTGAACTCGACGTCCCGGGTCACCGCGCGCAGGAGCTCACCAAGGTCGTGCAGGGCCGGCGGCGCCTGGTATCCGGAGACCGAGGTGCGGATCTGCTCGCCGCCCAGCCGGGGCAACATCTGCATGACCTGGTTCAGGCGGGCAGCGTCCTCGCCTTCGAGCCTCGCGCCGACGACGTTCAGGTTCTCCAAGATGACGGCCAGGTCGTTGTCGGCCTGGTGCGCGTGATGCCGTACCGCCTTCTCGGTGTGCGCCGCCCGGCTGAAGGCCCTGGCCTGCTCCAGGTTCTGGAGCAGGGTTTCCACGGCCGCACCGGCCTGTTCGGCCGCGCCGTCGGTGAGCAGGGCGCCGAGGCCTGCCCGCAGAGTTCGGTAGCCGCTCGTGCCGTCGTGGTGCGTCTTCTGCCGCAGGAGCCCGTGCCTGCACAGCCGGTCCAGGACCTCCTCCGCGTCGAATAGCTGGCCGGAGCGGCGTGGGAAGTCGTCGGGCAGGCCGGCCAGCGGGAGGTCCGACAGGATGTCGCTGCCCCGGAACGGTTCCTCGCGGTGCAGGGCGTATGCCAGCCCCAGCGCGGCACGTTCCTCGGCGGGGAGCCCGTCGGCCACCGCGGAACGCACCCGGGCCCGGAACTCGGGGGTGCGCACCCGGGCCAGGTCGGTGTGGTTCAGCCGGCCGTCGGCCGACCGCGGAGGCAGGACTTCCTCCAGGAGCATCCGCAGGGCCACGGGCTGGCCCTCGGACTCGTAGTCCAGGGCGTGGACGACCGCCGCATCGGGGATCACGGCGTGGAGGTCGAGGAGCCAGGCCAGCGCCTCGCGCGGGGTGCCGCCGTTGAGGGCGATGCCGGCGGCGGGGAAGGCGAGGCCGCGGGGTCCCAGCCGGGGGACTAGGAGACGCAGCAGGTTGATCCTCCGGTGGGCGGGCGTGGACAGCAGGCCGGCCGGCGGTGGGGCGAGGACGCGCAGGAGCTCCACGGCCGTCATCGCCGCGACGCCGGGCGGCGTCGCCGGGGCCGGGCCGGCCGTGGGCACGAACCAGACCAGCGGACCCGTCAGTTCCGCCGGGGGCGGGGCGTCGGCGGGGGACACCCAGAGATCGACCCCGCCCGGGTCGGTGATCGGCAGGTCCGGCAGCCGGGCGTCCGCCAGCCCGGTCAGCAGGGTGTGGAAGCCCGCGTCCCGGAAGGTCACGGGTTTGCGCACGTCCTCGCCGAGCATCGCGCTCAGACATGAGGTGAAGTCGGCGACGGACGTCTCATGGCGTGCCGAGGCGAGTCTGCGCAGTGACTGCAGCAGGGGGACGTCAGACTTGTCCAAGCGGACGTAGCGGGTCAGGTAGTCGTGACGCGGTGGTACGGAGTCGGGCGGGTAGTGGCTCAGGATTTCCTGGAGGGTGCGGCCGAGCGCGGGGTCCCAGCGCGGCGGTCGGGGGACCCAGGCGGGACTGCTGCCGTGCATGTCGATGCCCTCGGCCGTCAGCAGCCGACGGCCCGCCTCGAACTCGTTCGCCTCCAGGCAGGCCAGGACGGCCGCGGCATGGGCCTCCGACAGCTCGGCGGCGCCGAGTTCCGCCCGCAGTTCCTGCTGCCGCCGCTGTTCTGCGCGATGTACGGCGGCCTCGGTCTCGTCGAGCAGGGCCGTCGCCTCGGCGCGTCGGCGCAGAGCGGCCTCCTCGGCCCGCTGCGCGAGGTCCGCCGGGAGAGCGGTCGAGCTGCGCGAGGCCCGCCGCTGCAGCAGGGTCACCCGGGACCGCACGGTGGTGAGGGACTCCTGCTGGACGGCGTCGAGCCGGGTGTCGAGGCTTGCGAGTACCTCCCGTGGCAGGGCGGCGCCGGCCGAGCCGTCGGATCGGCCCGACATGTCCATGAGTTCGGCGACGGCGGTGAACTCGCCGTCGTCGACCAGGCGGTGCAGTCCTTCCGCCTCGGTCATCGGCTCTGCCAGGCCGCGCAACACCAGTGCGGCCGTCTGGTCGAGGCCGAGCGGCTGGCCGTCGGAGAGGGCGACGGCGAGACCGGGGTGGCGGCAGCGGCCCGTCCAGTCCTGCAGGACGGTGTCGAGCAGCGGACCCGCCTCGTCCGCGACGGCGGTGGGGTCTGCGGGGACGGTCATGTGGCCCTCCAGCGGGCGAGCAGCTCCAGGTCGCCGAGGAATTGACGGGCCAGTACGCCCTCCGGCTCCCGGATCCCTGCCGTCGCGTCGGTCAGTTCCTCCCAGTGCCCGGCCAGCCAGGAGCTCAGCTCCTCGGCACCTTGCGGGGCGGCGCCCGTCGTGGTCGCCTCCCCTGCCGACTGGAGGAGGTCGTCCACCGCGGCCACGACCGGGTTCAACCGCTGCAGGTAGCGCTTGAGATGGCCGCCGAACATCAGGGTCCCGTGCTGCGAGGCCCCCCGGCCGGCTATCAGCACCATCTGATCGGCCGGGACGGCCCCGGGCCCCTGGCGCCACTCCCGCAGCTCCCCGTCGCCGCGGGTGCCGGCGATCCGGCCCAGCTCCGCGAAGGCCCCTGACGGGGTGTTGAACAGGGCGTGGTGGGTGCGGGTGCTGACCGGGCTCGCGAAGGTCATGGCCCGGG
The DNA here is from genome assembly GCF_036346895.1 of Streptomyces sp. NBC_00503. Lineage (NCBI taxonomy): Bacteria > Bacillati > Actinomycetota > Actinomycetes > Kitasatosporales > Streptomycetaceae > Streptomyces > Streptomyces sp. NBC_00503. The sequence goes on from NZ_CP107855.1 coordinate 6,035,365, forward strand.
CGTGGATGAGCCGCTGGTTCAACTCCTCCCAGAGTCCGGCGTGTTCGTGTTCCCGCTGGGATCCGTCGAGGCTCGCCCGGATCAGTTCCAACGGCATCGGCACGTACGCGGCGTGCCAATAGGCCTCGACCTGGTCCACGAGGCCCTGCCAGGGCGGGTCGAGCTGCGGCCGGACCAGCTCCAGGGCCTCGCGGCCGAACGGGTTCCCCTCGAGCAGCACCAGGGCGCACGCTCCGAGGGTGGTCGCCACCCGCTCCGGCGCGTCGAGGCTGTCATCGACGACGAGCTCCTCGAGGACCGCCGCCAGGGCGCCGACGTGGTGTGCGGCGCGGGCGGCGCCCAGTACCGCGATGCGGGCCCGGGGTCGGAAGCCGGCTTCGGGCAGCGCGAGGCGGAGCACGGCGGCCTCCACGGCCCGCCCGCTGTTCCAGCAGTGCCGCACCAGCCACCTCTGCCAGTGCCCGGCCCGCTCGTCCTGAGCGGAGGCTCCCCGGTCCGTGCCCCCGTGGCCGGCCAGGCAGCGGGCGGCGACCACCGCGACCAGGTCCTCGGGCCCCGTGCCGCCGAGCAGGTCCAGCACCTGCCAGGGGTGCTCCGCGGCGCTCAGCTCCTGGGCCACCAGTCGCGGATCGACGGTGCCCTGCTCCGCGTAGGCGTGGAGCAGCCGCTGGGCCTGTGCGTGGGCGGCGCCGGTCGGCGGGTGCGCCGGGGCGGGTTCCGGGACGGGCGAACCGGTCTGCGAAGGCTCCTCGAAGGCGCCCGCCGCCCTGGCCACCGCATCCGCCGCGGCGGCCCCGCTGGTCCGGACACTGAGCTCCGAGGCCAGCCGGTGGCGTCCGTAACGCCCGTCGAAGGCCAGGTAGTTGAAGCCGCCGACGACGGCCTCGTCGTCCCAGACCAGAACCGCCGCGCGATTGCCGCCTTCCACCAGGCGCAGCCGGCCGGGGAAGTCGGCGAGCAGGCCCTGCAACCGTTGCCGGGCCTCGCCGTACTGGTGCCGGTCGCCCACCGGGTAGGTGGCGTCCGGCAGGACCAGGGTCACCGCCACGCCCTCCTCCAGCCGGGCGCGCAGGGCGCCCAGGAGCCCGGTGTCGACGACTTCGGCGGCCAGGCCGTCGGAGGCGATCACCAGCCTGCGCCGGGCGCGGGTCACGGCGGCCCGGAACAGGGTGCGGTGCGTGGCGTCCGTCACCAGACGGGCGGCCGGCAGGCGGCGGGCCGCGAGGTGGGCCTCGGCCCGCCGGAGGTACTCCGTCCAACCGCTGACCCACAGTTCCAGCGCCGACGCCTCGACGCTCGGGTCCTCCGCGGGCGCCTCCACCGCGGGACGCGGCGGCGCGTCCGGATCCGGCTCCAGTTCCGGATCCGGCGCCCCGGCCGGCCGGAAGTCCGCCGCCCGTACCCGGACCAGCCGGCTGTGCTCGTACGAAGGCACCGAGGCCCGCACCCAGTCGAGCAGCTCCGAGAGCACCGGGCCGTCGGTGCCGGGCTGTTCCAGCAGCAGCCCGACGTCGGATCGCCCCGCTGACCCCGACATCGGGGCGGCGCTGGTGACCAGGGCCGCCGAGTGGTCCACCACCATCAGCTTGGCGTGCGTACGGGTGCTGGTCACCGGCAGCACGACCTGCGTCGCGCCCGTTTTCCCGCCGAGCCGCTGGAGGTCCTCCAGGGCGTTGCGGGTCCGCTCGTCGAACTCCTCGTCCCGGTCCCGGTCGGCGGCGCCCCACAGCAGGACGAGCCGTACGCCGCGCCGGACGGCGTCCTCGAGCGCCGGGAGGTGCAGGCGCAGGGTCTGGTACTGGATCCGGGGGCTGCAGATCACCAGCTGACTGGTGGCCTGCGTGATCAGCTGTCCGACCAGCCGTTCGTGCTCGTCGGCCGTCACCGGGCGGACCCGCATCTCCCGGTCGGTCCGCTCCCGTAACAGACCCTCCAACTGGGCGGCGTCGTCGGCCAGTTCCAAGTGCCAGGTGCGCCGCTGCCCGGCCGGAACGCCGCGGGCGGTCTCGACCCGGTCCGCCAGGCGGGCCAACGCCCCTGCAGCAGAAGGCGGTTCGCTCAGCGCGCCCACCGCGAGGCTGCGCAGCTCGCTGAACGGCTTGCCGCCCGGGCTCTCCGCGGCGAGTCGGGTGAGCCGTTCCGAGGCGCTCTCCCGGAGCTCGGCCGGCACCCGGTCGTCCACCACGGTCATCGTCAGCTGCTGGATCGCCTCGTCCCAGCGCGGCTCCACCTTCAGCTCGATCCAGCGGCGGGTCCTGGGCCGCTGCAGGCCGGGCGGTGGCAGCCGGTAGGACAGCACCCGGCGCCGGCGCCCCGGGTCCACCGGTCGATGGGCCCTGTCGGTCGGCGTCCGTGACTCGTCGGACTTCAGCGAATCGGTGAGCGCCCGCAGCACCGCGGACTGCGACACCTGCTCCAGGCCCACGGGGTCGTCACCGACCGGCAGGGCGAGCCGCGGATCGGGTGCGGACAGCGGACCGCGTGCGGGCAGGACCCGACCCGTGACCCGGTCGATCATCAGCTCCCGCTTCTCCCGCACGTACTCCGCCCCGGGCAGCGCCAGGCCGCGGTCCAGCCGGTCGGCGACTTCCGGCGGCACGACCACCCGTTTCAGCGAGCGGTCCGCCGTCAGCAGCCCCGCCCGATACAGGTCGTAGACCAGATCGTGGACGAGCCGGCGGCCGAGCTGCAGGTGCCCGGTCAGCTGCCCGATGTCGTTGAGCCCGGCCCGTACCGCGTCGAGCATCACCAGCTCCATCGGCGACAGGGCGGCGCCGTAACCCAGCCGGACCTGCAGCTCCACCGTCTCGCATGGCACCCAGACGACCGCGAATCCGCTCAACGCCCCTCCAGATGCACGACATCGGCGGCCTTCATCACCACGCCGTAATGGTCCACCGCCTGGCAGACGGTCTGCCAGAAGGTGTCGCCGCCGTTCTCGAAGCCCGTGTAGTGCGCGTACTCACCGACGACGACCAGGAGTTGGCGGGCCCGCGAGAACAGCACGTTGATCAGGTCCCGGCGGCTCAGGTGGCCGAAGCTCTCGGCCGCGCTGCCCGCGCCGCGGCGCTTGTTGCGGACGAGCGAGACCACCACGATGTCCGCCTCCCGGCCCTGGAAGGCGTGCACGGTCTGTACGAACCGCGTCAGATCCCCGTAGCGGTGCAGCACCTCCGCCTGCTGGCGGTACGGGGTGAGCACGGCGAGCGGCTCGTTGCTGAATCCGTCGCGGCCGGGGACCGGGGCGGGGCGCATGGCCGACACCAGGCGGTGCACGATGTCGGCCTCCCCCTCGTTCTTCCAGTACGGCTGCTCCTGGCACTGCGGCAGACCGGCAGTGTCCAGCCAGACCAGGGAGTGCCCGCGCAGCCGACCCGGTGCCTCCAGCGGCGAGGGCGTCTCCGGGTGGTGGGTGGCCAGGCCGCCCAGCGGCATGCCGTCGTCGGGCGGGCGCTCTCCGGGGCGCGGCGCCCGCGGATAGAAGACCCGGCTGACGACCTGCGCGATGGGCTCGCGCATCCGGAACTGGGTGGAGAGCCGGGCCGTGGGCCGCTCCCGCCAGGCGCGGCCCGAGTCCTCGTCGCCGTCCGGGACCCTGGCCGGATCCCCGGCCGGGTTCTCCTCGGGGAAGAGGCTGCCGAACAGATCGAACGCCTTCAGGTACGACTCGCGGTCCGCCCCCGCGGCGGCGATGGCGGTACTGGGGTCGTTGACGCACGAGTCCAGGAACCGCACCACCTCGTCGCGCCGGTGCGCCGGCAGCTGGAAGTGATCGCCGATGAGCGTCCAGCGGGTCCCCCGCACCAGAGGGATGGCCAGTTCGGTCGGCCAGGCCTTGGCCGCCTCCTCCACGATGACCCAGTCGAAGGACGACGCGCCGCCGGCGGTCCCGAGGTTGCGCGGGGTGGCGGTGGCGCAGGTGGCGAAGACGATGTTCGCGCCGCGCTGGAGCCGGTCCGCCAGCTCCGGGAGGACCGGCTCCTTGGCGGCGGGGTCCAGCATGTCGCGCCACCGCTCCAGTACCGGCCGCACCGCCGGGTCCACCCCGCCCTTCAGCAGGTCACCGATGCCCTGGCGCATCTGGCGGGCCCGGCGCAGCACCAGCTCGCTGCGGAGCCACGGGCGCACCGCCTCGTCCGGGTTGCCGCGCTGGGACACCACCCGCAGCGCGATGGGGACGTCCGGGTCCCCGTCCTTCGGCCCGTCGTCGTCCCGTGCGCCGATGTCCTTGAGGATGCGCGCGGCGAGATTGTCCAGGGTGAAGTTGGACTGCGCGGAGACCAGGATGCGGTGGGTGGGCTCCTGCTCCAGATAGGCGGCCAGGGCGCGCGCGGTGACCGTCGTCTTGCCCGTCCCGGGCGGCCCCTGCAGGGCGAAGAACGGCTGGTGCACCAGGATGTCCTTCACCGCCCGGCGGCCGCCCTTGAGCAGCCCCTTGCCCGCGTGCTCCCAGCGCTGCGGCAGGGTGGGCAGGGAGAACGGCCTCTGGAGCTGGTTGATCAGCGGCTTGAGGGCGAACAGCTCCCAGCGCGCGTCCGCCTGCCGGCGCAGCACCGACTCCGAGCCGACGTCGTCGGCCGGGCGGATCCAGCCCTGCGGCGGGATCTTCCCCTGCCCCGGCTTGGCCTGCAGCACGATCCGGTCGCCGCCCTCGACCCGCACCACCTGTGCCTGCACGCTGCGCGCCTGGGGCCCTTTGCGGTCGTGGTCACCCGCGTACACCTCGACGTCGCTGCTGCCACCCTCCTCGCTCTCCAGTCGGCCGAAGAAGTCCCCGAAGGGCGGGCGTAGTTCGGGGTTGCGGGCGTACTTCGTGAGCAGGGCGTGGCTGTGGATCCGCTCCTGGTCGCGCTCCTGGTCCCAGCGCACCAGCGTGCTGTGTTCCGGAGTGTCGGCCACCTTCTCGTACGGGTAGCGGCGGGCGCGGAGTTCCACTCCCTGGAACTCCAGCAGCCAGTTGATGGCGCGCTCGTAGTCGAGCTGCGCGGTGGACTTGCCGGCGGCGGGCCGGATGGCGTCGAGGAAATCCTTCCAGCTCGGCCGGTCCCGGCACAGGGCGTTGAGCCGTGCAGTGGGCGTACGGTAGCTCAGTGCCTTGACCTCCGGCACGGGCCGCTTGAGCGAGGACGCCCGAAGATCGTCCAGCTTGTTCCGCACCCCGTAGGCGTCGAGCCTGGCCACGTACTTGACGACCAGCACCTGGGGGATCGCCGGCCCCAGGCTCAGGCCCTGCTGCGGCCGGAAGAGCTGGCAGAACCACAGGGCGCGCGCGCCGGCGAGCACCACGGTGGCCTCCCGCTTGCTCTCCGTGGAGCCGCCGTTGACATAAGGGTCGGCGCCGTCCGGGGAGTGGAGCACCTCCCCGCGCCGCAGGTCGGTGCGCAGGAGTTCGGCCGTCTCCCGCACGCCGGCCTCGCTGTCCGCCGGGTGCTCCAGCCAGTTCCACTTGCCCAGGGTCTCCTCGCCCCGCTCGGGCATGAAGGCCAGCAGGTGCGGCAGGCTGTTGACCGCACCGCCGAACTCGATGAGGTTGGCCTCGTGGTGCTCGTTCAGATCGCTCGCGACCTCGTCGGCGGTGGGCCGGTTCGTCGGCTGCGGGTCGAGCATCCTCCGCAGCAGGTCGCGCAGCGCCGACGGGAGCCGCGCATGCCGTAGGCGCTCGCGCATGTGCTCGCCCAGGCGCTCCAGCCGGTCGCGCTCGGCCAGGATCTCCTCGGGCTCGCGCGGCACCCGCAGAGGCACCAGATCGGCCGGCAGCGGTTCGACGAACCACTCCCAGGCCACCGCCGCCAGCCCGTAGACGTCGCCCTTGACGCTCTCCACGACGTTGTCCGGCTCGCCGGGCCGGGGCAGGAAGTAGGCGAGGCGCTCCGGAGCCAGATAGGGCAGCGGCTCGGGCCCCTCGCCCAGCATCAGCTCTCGCAGCTGCCCGGCCGCCGCGGAGTCCGGGGACGAACCGCTGAGCAGCCCGGCCACGAACGAACTCAGCTCGAACCGGGCCAGCCGCAGGCGCAGTTCGCCGTCGGCGCCGATGACCACGTCCAGCGCGGCCGGGGAGAGCCGGCGGTGGGTCAGGCCCAGGTCGTGCACGATCGACAGCGCGTCCGCCAGCAGCCCGAACTGTCGCAGCGACCCCGCCGGGTCCTTGCGCAGCACCTCGCCGTCCGCGCGCGACAGCTGGTTGTCGGCCCCCACGGTGGCGATGAACGCCGCCTCGCTCCCGAGCCCTGCCTCCTTCGCCGTGCCGGCGTCCAGATAGCCGCCGCCGAGCAGCACGGGCAGACACGGGTGCTCCAGCCCCGAGAGTCGGGTCAGCGCCCGCACCTGCTGGTCCCACAGCAGACCGCCCAACTCGGTCAGGCCCATGTGCACGGAGACGTCGACCTGCCGGTCCGTCTCCGCGTCGAACAGATCCCGCGTGGTGTACAGGTGCCCCGGCAGGAGCTCCCGGCAGGTGAGTTCCGCGTCTGGGTCCACCAGTTCGTAGGGTCCGCAGCGGGCCGTCGCCGAGTTGCAGCAGAAGTACTGGATCAACCCGACGACCTGATCCACCCCGAACGCCACAGCCTCGTCCCCCTCATGGCCGGCAGTCTCCGCGTCAGCAAGTATGGGGGAACACGGGTCGGCCGGTGAGGTAATCGCGCGGGCAGCGTGCGGGTCCGTGGCGCCTGACTTCCGCCGCGGCCCACGCGGGCGCCCTCTCCCCGGACGTCCTCCCGGTCAACCACGCCTGACGTCGGTCTTCAGGCCGAGCAGACGGATCAGCACCCGCTCCAGGTCCCGGCCCGAGTCCGGCAGGTCGGCGGCCCGCCAGGCGACGAAACCGTCGGGGCGGACCAGGAGTGCGCCGCCAGGGGTGATTCCGGCTGCGGCGGGCCACCTGCCCCCGGGGTCCAGGACGGTGTCCGGGCCGGCGTCCGGGTCCGTCGTGATCAGTTCGGCGCCCAGCTCCAGTCCCAGCCGGTCGGCAACCCCGGTGGCCGCCTGGATCCACGCGGCGCCACGCGGTCCGGCGAGCACCGTGAAGCGCGACCGCACGAGGTCCAGCGTCGAGATCCTGGCGCCGTCCCGGGTCACCCACAGATGCGGCACCCTCGAGCCCGGTGCGCCGTCCAGATCGAGGGTGATGTCCTCGTGTGACGGCAGGTCGGTGACAGGGGCGATGACCGCCGTCGAGTCGTACCGGCAACCCAGGTGCACGACCGGCGAGTTGACGACACCCGCCCGGGCTCGCTCGGCGGCCAGGGCCGGGCTCGCGTCCCAGTGCAGGCGGGGGTCGGCCAGCCGGAGCCGGGCCTGCTCGACGGCGAGCGCTCCGACCGGGCGCCGCTCGGCATCGTAGGTGTCCAGAAGGTCCGGCGCGGCCCGACCGCGCAGAACCAGCGCCAACTTCCATGCCAGGTTGTGGGCGTCGGCGATCCCGGTGTTCATGCCGAAGGCACCCAGAGGCGGTACGGCGTGTGCGGCGTCACCGGCGAGGAACACCCGTCCGTCCGAGAAGCGGGAAGCGACCAACGCACGGATCCGCCACGGCAGGACGGAGACGATCTCCACCTCCGGGGCCCGGCTGCCGAGGGCCGAGTGGACCAGGTCGCGGCAGCGCTCGGGAGTGAAGTCCCGCGCCGACTCCCCGGCGTCCGGGTCGTAGCCGAAGTGGAGGACCCACTCCCGATCGCCGTCGATCGTCATCAGCATGCCGTGGAAGTCCGGGCGGGTGATCTCGCAGGCGACGAAGGAGTGTCCCCTGGTCAGGCTGGTGAGATCGGCGCGGAACAGGATGTTCACCTTCGGCCCGCCGAGCGGGCCGGGGCCCGTGGTGGGAATTGCGAGTGCGGCCCGGACCGGGCTCTGTACGCCGTCCGCGGCGACCAGGTAGTCCGCTCGCACCGATCGCCTGCCGTCCGGGCCGTCGAGGATCGCCGTGACGCCTTCGTCGTCCTGGCTGAACGAGACCAGCTCGGTTCCGTACAGCACGGTGGCGCCGTGCCGGCGGGCGGCAGGCAGCAGCACCGCGTCCAGCCGGTTCTGCGGGCAGGTGCCGCGGATCCTGCCGGGGCCGACCTCCTGTGGCGGCTCGACCGTCGGCCGCGGGCCCGGCACGGGGGCCCGGCGGGCCGGCGGGGCGGGACGGGTGAGTGCGTCGGCACTTGCGAGGGTCTCGCCCTTGATCTTGCCCAGGCTGCCCTTGGCCATGTCGACGGCCACTTCGTCGATCGCCTCGGCCAGGCCCGCCTCGCGCAGTATCTCCAGGGTGCGCGGGCCGACACCGGTGGCCCTGGGGTGTTCCGAGAGTCCGGGCTGACGTTCCACTGCCAGAACGTCGACCCCGTGGCGCGCCAGGAACAGCGCGGCGGTCAGGCCGACCGTGCCGGCGCCGGCGACCAGGACCTGTACACGGGCATCGTGCATGACGATTCCTCCTCGGCTCGAAAGTGGGAACACTGTTCCCATATCTGGGAACACTGTACCCGCGCGAGTACGATGTGCCCACCGAAATGATTCGAGGAGTTGTCGCGATGTCCGAGGAACCGCCCCCCGCACTGGTCTGGGCACGGGAGCCGCGTGCCCCACGCCGCCAGAGCCTCAGCATCGACCGGATCGTCTCGGTGGCCGTCGGCATCGCCGATGCCGACGGCCTGGAGGCCCTGTCCATGCGTCGACTCGCCACGGACCTCGGCTCCGGGACGACATCGCTCTACCGCCATGTCGCCGGCCGGGACGAGCTCCTGGACCTCATGGTCGACGCGGTCCGCGGCGAGCACCCGGCGCAGCCGCCGACCGGCGACTGGCGCGCCGACCTGGGCGGCGTCGCCCACCTGATGCGCGCCGACCTGCTGCGGCACCCCTGGCTCGGCAGCGCGCTGATGTCCCGCCTGGCACTCGGGCCGAACTCCCTGCGCCGGGTGGACTTCGCACTGGCCGCCGCCGGATCGCTGACCTCCGACGCCTCTCTCGCCATCACGCTCATCCGCTCGCTGCACCACTACGTTCTCGGCGCGGTGTCGGACCAGCTCGCCGAACAGGACGCGCAGCGTCGGACCGGCCTGACCGAGGAGCAGTGGCGGCGGAGTGTCGGCCCGTACGTGCGCGACATCGTCAAAAGCGGTGTGTACCCGCACTTCTCCCGCTCGGTGATCGAGGCGGAAGACCTGGACGCCGACCGCCAGTTCGAGTTCGGACTCGACTGCCTGCTCGCCGGGATCGCCACGCAAGTGACCGCTTCCCGATAGCCGACGCCGCGATGCGCGGGGCCTGCGGGGCGTGATCATGAGGGGCCGTGCGAAACCCAGTTCGTCAGCACGGGACGACGCTCGACGCACGTCCGGGTGGTACTTGCCCGCGCGGGCTGATTCTGGCGGTCCGGGGCCGGGCGGGCGGCAAGAGTTGGCTCATGATCACGGATCCCGATGCCAACGCCGGAAACCCTGAGGCTTCCGGAACCCCCGGCGAGCCCGTACCGGCGCCTTCCCGCCGGCCCTCCCGCCGTACCGTCATCGCCGGCGCGGCCGCCGTCGCCGGAGCCGGCGGGCTGGCGCTCGCCGTCACCTCCGCCGAGACCTCGCAGGCCGTCCCCGGCGCGGCGGTCGCGGACTGGGGCGCCTGCCTGGCGATCGCCCGGGCCGTCCTCGTACGGGACGAGCAGGACCAGCCGCTCGTGCCGCGCTACGCCGACATCCTCCTGAAGAACGGCCTGCCCCGCTCGCGCCGCCCCGGCAAGAAGGTGCTCGTCGTCGGAGCCGGTCCGGCCGGTCTCACCGCGGCCCACCTGCTGCGCCAGGCCGGCCACCAGGTCACCGTCATCGAGGCCAACGCCAACCGGGTCGGCGGCCGGATCAAGACCTTCCGCACCGGCGGCCACGAGAACGCCGCCCAGCCCTTCGCCGACCCGAAGCAGTACGCCGAGGCCGGCGCGATGCGCATCCCCGACAGCCACCCGCTGGTCACCGGGCTGATGGACGGCCTCGGCCTCAAGCGCCGGCGCTTCCACCTGGTCGACGTGGACGCGGCCGGCCGCCCCGCCTACCGGACCTGGATCTACGTCAACGGCATCCGCGTCCGCCGCGCCGACTACACGAACGCCCCGCAGGCGCTCAACCGTTCCTTCGGAGTTCCGAAGGAGTACGAGTCCGTCCCCTCCTCGCAGATCGTCCGGGACGCCTTCGCCCCCGTGCGCAAGGAAATCGAGGGCAAGAAGGACAAGGACCTCGTCGAGGGCTGGGCACGCGTCATCCAGCGCTACGGGCACATGTCGATGTACCGCTTCCTGACGGAGGAGGCCAAGCTCGACGAGCGGACCATCGACCTGATCGGAACCGTCGAGAACCTCACCTCCCGCCTGCACCTCGCCTTCGTGCACAGTTTCATCGGCGCCTCGCTGATCAGCCCCGACACCGCCTTCTACGAACTGCCCGGCGGCACCGCCACCCTGGCCGACGCGATGTACGCACGCGTCAAGGACCTGGTACGGCTCGACCGCCGCGCGACCCGCATCACCCACGGGGAGGGCAAGGTCACCGTCGAAACCGTCTCCGAGGGCAAGGGCGGCAGTCCCGTACGCCGCGAGACCTTCACCGCCGACACCGCCATCATCACGGTCCCCTTCTCCGGGCTGCGCCACATCCCCATCGCCCCCGCGCTCTCGTACGGCAAGCGGCGTGCGGTCACCGAGCTGCACTACGACGCCGCCACCAAGGTGCTGCTCGAATTCAGCCGCCGCTGGTGGGAGTTCGACGAGGCCGACTGGAAGCGCGAGCTGGAGGCCGTACAGCCCGGCCTGTACCGGAAGTACCAGACCGGGCGGACCCCGGCCGACGGAGCCCTGCTGGGCGCCCACCCCTCCGTCCCCGAGGGCCACGTCTCCGAGGGCCAGCGGTCCCACTACGCCGCCAGCCGGGTGGTCACCCGCGACCAGCCCGAGGCGGCCCACGTCATCGGCGGAGGCTCGGCCACCGACAACCCCAACCGCTTCATGTTCCAGCCCTCCTACCCCGTCGAAGGCAGCGCCGGGGGAGTCCTCCTCGCCTCCTACAGCTGGTCCGACGACGCCCTGAAGTGGGACTCCCTGGACGACGAGGAGCGCTACCCGCGTGCCCTCGCCGGGGTCCAGGAGGTGTTCGGGCAGCGCATCGAGGTGTTCTACACCGGCGTCGGCCGCACCCAGTCCTGGATGCGCGACCCGTACGCCTACGGTGAGGCCTCCGTGCTGCTGCCAGGCCAGCACACCGAGCTCTTCTCCCACGTCCGCAAGGCCGAGGGCAGCCTGCACTTCGCCGGATGCCACACCTCCATCAAGCCCGCGTGGATCGAGGGAGCGCTGGAATCCGCGGTGCGCAGCGCCCTGGAAGTGCACACGGCGTAGCGGCCCCCGGCGGCGCCGTCAGTTCCCGGCTCTCAGCTCCCGGCGAGCACGATCAGCCAGTCCTCCCGGGAGAACCTGACCCGCAGGCGCTTGTCGGGGTTGATCCGCACCCCGTAGTCGGGGCCGGTGGCGCCGAGCGCCCGCAGCCGGTAGCCGACCGCGCACTCCCCGCGCCGCCGCGCCGACTCGACGGCGGTGGCGAAGGTGACCTCGGAGCCGGCCCGGACGTAGTCCGAGGCCGGCTTGAGGTGGAACTCGTGGCCCTCCGCCTTGAACAACTCCTCGAAGACCTGGGCGAGGTACGGGCTCTCCGAGATCTGGGTCATCAGAAGGCTGATCAGCCTGCCGCTCACGATGAAGTCGGCGCCGTCCCGGGCCGGCGCGAGGAGCCGGTTGCCGTCGTCGGACATCTCGGTGGTGAGCGCGAGTTCCCGCCCGGCGGCTTCCCCGATGGCCCGCAGGTGCAGCAGCGCGACCAGTGTCCTGTCGTCCGCCCGCGCCTGCGGATCCGTCACCGGAGCGAGGGCGGCCGCCGGTGCGTCCGGGGCCCCGGGCGCCTCCGGGGTGCCGGGCTCCGTCTCGCCGATCACGATCACGCCGTCGTACGAGGGCACGTCCAGCTTGGCCAGGGTGAGCGGGTCGGTGATGTCGCCCTCGTGGAAGGTGACTTCGAGGCGGGACCGGGCGGCGGTGACGGAGCGGGCGCCGCGCGTGGCCGCGTACTCGCCTAGGGCCACGACGTCCAGGGTGGTGCCCGGGCTCACGTACTGGTCGAGCTGCTCGATGACGAGCGGGGCGCGGCGGTTCCAGCCGAGCAGGAGGAGACGCTCGGCGCGGTCGCTTCCGGGCCCGGCCGTCACGATCGCGTCCTGCTGCACATGGGAGGCCACGTCCGCCCGTACGGCCGTGTCGTCGTCCCGGGAGATGACGATGATCCGGTCGGCCGGGCCGATCGGCGTCGCCGGATCCGGGTTGAGGGTGACGTTCCCGTCGGCGTGCAGCAGGCCGACCGCCGAGGACGTGGCGAACGCCAGCAGGGCCTCGCCGAACGCACGCCCCGCGAGGTCCCCGGCGGCGACCGGATAGAACTCGTCGCCCGCGAAGTCCAGCAACTCCGAGTAGACGAGGGAGAGGCCGGGCTGCCGGGTCGTCTGGACGAGGAGCCGGGCGATGATGTCGTCGACGCACAGGACGTGTCCCGCGGGACCGGCGGCCAGCCGGGCCGTCACGTGGTTGCGGGAGTCGCGGACGGCGGCGACCACCACCGCCGCCCGGTCCGCGGACCCGGGGACGGGGATGGGGACGGCCGCGTCGAGGGCGAGCAGGGTCTTCACCACGTGGGCGTCCCCGGTGTCCCCGGTCGGCGGCAGCACCAGCACCGCCTTCGCGGTGTGCGGGCTCACCCGGCACAACTCGGCGGGGTCGGTGGTGCTCCCGCTGCGGCAGATGATCCGCGTTCTGCCGCTGGAGCCGGTGCGGGCGGAGATCTCCTCCTCCATCCACACCTTGTCCTGCGGGGCGAGCAGGGCGACGGCGGAGCGACGCTGGTTCGCGTTGGCGGCCACCAGCTCCCCGATCACGGGAAAGACCTGGTCCGACCAGCCCAGTACGACGGTGTGCCCGCTCTCCAGCACGGTGGAGTGACCGCGGCGCAGCGACATGATGCGCCGGTTGATGCCCGTGGTGATCAGACTGACCAGGGTCGACACGAAGAGCAGGGCCACGAGCGCGAGCGATACGGAGGCCAGCACGTAGAGCGGGGAGCCGACCGCACCCCCGATCTTCAGCGTCTGGCCGACGCTGACCCACACGGCGGTGAGGCGGCCGGCGAGCGTGGCCGGGGCGGCGCGGTCGGACCAGACGAGCACGATGCTCGCCGGCACGACCACGACGAGGCAGGCCAGGGCCAGCCAGCCGATGAGCGCGGTCGTGCCCCCCGAGACCAGATGGTCGAAGCGGTACCGGAGACGGAGCCTGAGCGACGTCGTGTCCTGCTGCGCCACACGAGCTCCCGTACCTGAGGTCGACGCACCGGTCGGAGCGGCTGCCCGCCACTCCCGCCAGTCACCCTAGGCAGATCCCTGCTCATGTCCCCCTCGAACCCCAGCGGTCTCACTCAGAGGTATGAACGCGGGTGTCAGGTACGGACGCGGGCGTTGCCCGTGTCCGTGCACAGGGCCCAGATGATGAAGACGCCGATGGCGATCGAGATGAGGGCCCACAGCGGGGTGTAGGGAAGCCACAGGAAGTTGAGGACGATGTCCAGCCCGGCGATGGCCACGCCCGCGCCCCTGGCCCAGGCCATGCCCTTGAGGATGCCCACGCCGACGATCGCCAGCACGATGCCGACGATGAGGTGGATCCAGCCCCACGCGGTGACGTCGAACTTGAAGGTGTAGTCGCCCACGCTCGCGTAGACGTCGTCCTTCGCGATGCCGACGATCCCCTTCAGGATGCCGAGGACGCCCTCCACGAGCATCAGGACTCCGGCGAACAGGGTGCCGCTGGCCGCCCACGGGTTCTCACCGCCGGCGGCGCGCTGCCCGGCGGGGGCCCCGCCGGAAGGTGTTGTCTGTGCCACGGGAAGCTCCTTCGTCGGACGGGGTGCCGGGGGTCCGGCGTCCCGCCCAGAGTCCGTGGCGGGGGCGCGCCCGGACATTCGAGCGCCGCCGTTCGAGTGAACGCGGACGCCGGAAGGCCGGCAGGGCTGGGTGCCCTGCCGGCCTTCCGAGGGGGTCGCGGGATCAGGGGGTCGTCTTGCCGACCTCCAGGTCGGCCGTCGGGTCCTTGACCGTGCCGCCGGGCGGGCCGGCGGCCGCGCTCGTGTTGTTCGCCGGCTTGGGGTCGTTGGTCAGGGAGTCGACGGTGGCGGTGTTGCGGATGTCGGAGCCGTTGCCGGTGTACTCCGGGTCCAGCTTCACCTTGATCACCCAGGTCATCGAGGCTCCCGGTGCCAGGCGCGGCAGCGGGCCGCAGGTGACGGTCCGCCCCGAGGTGCAGGTGGCGTCGCCGGATACGAAGCTCAGCGCGGTCGGCAGGGTGTCGGAGACCGTGATCTGCTCGGCCTGGGAGGGGCCGTTGTTGGTGACGGTCAGGGCGTAGTCGAAGGTCTCGCCCGGGGCCACGGGGGCGGTCTGGACGGGCTTCTTGGTGATGGCGAGGTCCGCGGCGGGATCCGGGACGTGCCCGCCGGGCACGGTCGCGGTGCTCTTGTCGTTCCCGCTCTCCGGGTCGATGTTGTCGGCGGTCACCTGGGCGGTGTTCTTCAGGTCGCTGCCGTCGCCGCCGTACGCGGGATCCACCTTGACGGTGAGCAGGTACTCGATCGTCTCGCCGACCTTGAGCGGGGCGGTGCGCTTGCACGACACCAGGTGTCCGGCGACGGTGCATCCGGCCGGGGAGGAGGCCACGTAGGAGAGGCCCTCGGGAAGGGCGTCGGTGAGCTTGACGTTGAAGGCGTCGGCCGACGGGCCGTTGTTGGTGACCCGGATCCGGTAGTCGAAGCTCTCGCCCGGCACCGGCGGCTTGGTGCCGACGGCCTCCTTGGTCACCGACAGGTCCGCGGTCGGCTTGTTGACGGTGCTGCCGGGCAGGCCCGCCGGGCTGCTCGTGTTGTTCTCCGGCTTGGGGTCCTTGGTCCGCGAGGCGGCGGTCGCCGTGTTGCGGATGTCGGATCCGTTGCCGGTGTAGTTGCTGTCGAGGCGGACGGTGAACCGCCAGGTCCGGGACGCCGAGGGCTCCAGTACGGCCACCGGACCGCAGCTGACCGTGCCGTCCGTGGCCGAGCAGCTGTCGGGGGAGGAGACGAAGGCGAGCTGCGCGGGGAGCTTGTCGGTGATCGTGGTGTTCACGGCGCGGGACGGGCCGTCGTTGTGCGCGGTGACCACGTACTCGAAGGTCTGCCCGGGGGCGATCGGGGTGTCGGTGGCGGGCCGCTTCGTCGTCCAGACGTCGGCCTGCGGCTCGGTGACCCCGCCCGGCGGCAGCACGGCGTGCGAGGTGTTGTCGGCGGGCTCCGGATCCTTGGACGCGGAGGCCGAGGTCGCGGTGTTGCGCAGGTCGCTGCCGTCACTGGCGTACGCCGGGTCCAGCTTCACCTTGAACGTCCACACCACCTCGGCGCCGGGGACGAGCCGGGCCAGCGGACCGCAGGTGACCGTCCGTCCTGACACCGCGCACGGGTCGGCGGAGGAGACGAAGGTCAGCCCGTCGGGCAGGGCGTCGGTCACTACGACGTTGCGCGCGTCGGAAGGTCCCTTGTTGGTGGTGCGGACCTCGTACTCGTACTCCTGGCCAGGGACCGTCGGCCCCGCGCCCAGCGGGGTCTTGACGGTGGCCAGGTCCGAGACGGGATCGAACGGCCCCGGGGGCAGCACCGGATCGGGCTTGTTGTTGGCGGGGTCGGGATCGGTGGCGTCCGACGTTCCGGTGGCGGTGTTGCCGAGGTCGGAACCGTCCCCCTGGTACGAGGGGCTCAGCCGGGCCTGGAAGCTCCAGCTCTTGGTCTCCCCGGCGGCCAGCTGCGGTTCGGGCCCACAGGTGACGGTCTGGCCGATGGCGGTGCAGCCGTCGGAGGAGCCCACGAAGGAGATCCCGGTGGGGAGCTTGTCCGTCGCGGTGACCTTCCGGGCCACCGAGGGGCCCTTGTTCTTCGCGGTCAGCGTGTACGTGATCAGGTCACCGGGTGCCTTGGCACGCTGTGCCGTCACCTCGACCGTATGCCCTCCGCCGGGCAGGGCGGCGGCCACGGGGGCCGGTCCGGCCCACAGGGCCGCGGCGCAGAGCAGCGGAGCCAGGGCCCGCACCGCAGGCCGCCGGCCTGGTGTCGTCGTCATCGCGCATCGTTTCCGTTTCGTGCGGAGAGGACCGTACAGAGAGCTGTACGGGAGTTCGGGGGGAAGCGGAGGCGGCGGGGGAAGCGTCCTGTCAGCCCGCGATCGCCCGCTTGGAGAGCTCGATGTCGGCGCTCGGCGGGCGGACGCGCCCGCCGGGCACGCCGTCGGAGCCGCTGTTGTCGAGCGGGTTCGGATCGGCGGTGTCCGCTCGGGCGGTCGCGGTGTTCCGCAGGGCCGTCCCGTCACCGGTGTACGCCGGGTCGAGGCGCACGGTGAAGGTCCACGACCGGACCCCGCCCGGGTCCAGCGCCGCCGCGGCGGCGCAGGTGACGTCCCGGCCGACGGCGGTGCAGCCCCCGGGCGAAGAGACGAACGCGAGCGCGGCGGGCAGCGGGTCGGTGACCGTGACCTTCCGGGCCACGGACGGACCGGCGCTGCGCACCGTCACCGTGTAGGTGAAGGTCTCGCCGGGCGCGACGGGGGAGCGGCTCTCGGCGGTCTTGGTGAGCGAGAGGTCGGCCTGGGCGGCCGTCACTCCGCCCGGTGGAGCCGCGGCCGCGCTGGTGTTGTTCGAGGACTGCGGATCGGCGACGGCGTGCTGGAGCGTCGCGACGTTCCCGAGGTCCGAGCCGTCCCCCTGGTAGGCCGGGTCCAGCCGCACGCGCACCGTCCACGAGGTGCTCGTCCCGGCGTTCAGCTGATCGCGGACCGGGCAGGACAGCACCTGTCCCGAGGCCGTGCACCCGTCGGCGGAGGAGACGAACCGCAGCGGCCCGGGGAGCGTGTCGGACATCCGGACGGAGGACGTGTGGGAGGGGCCCAGGTTGCGTGCGGTGATCTTGTACTCGAACTCCTGGCCCGGAGCCACCGGCCCGGCCCCGACCCCCTGCTTCTCCGCGGCCACGTCGGCGCTCGCCGTCACCACCGTGTCGGGGGCGGTCGAGCTGTTGTCCTTCGGATTGGTGTCCGTACGGTCCGCCGGGGCGGTCACGGTGGCCGTGTTGGACAGGGTGACGGGCTGCGCAGGGGCCGTGCCGGTGACCGTGTAGGTGACGGAGCCGCCCCGCTCGAAGTCGGCCGTCGTGTCCAGGACGTTCCCGCTGCCGGTGGCCTTCGCGCAGGTTCCGCCGGTGCCGGCGCGGCAGGTCCAGGTCACGTTGGTCAGACCGGGCACGGTGTCGCGCACGACGGCGCCGGAGACGTCGTTGGCCTGGCTGTTGGAGACGGTCAGGGTGTAGGTCACCGGTCCGCCGCCGGCCGGAACGCTCGCGGGGGAGCCCGTCTTCGCGATGGTCAGGTCGGCCGGCACGTTGATCCGGAGGTCGTCGATCTCGTGGATGTTCGTCGCGCCGCCGGTGCTCCCGGAGAATCCCACCTTGAGGGTGGTCGGAAGCTTGGGCTGGCCGGTGATGCCCGTGACGTCGAAGTCGGTGACCAACTGGGTCATGGCCGTGCCGGGGCCGCTGTCGGACCACACCGACAGCAGCATTTTCGTACCGCTGGGCAGCAGGGACACGCGTACCGTGCGCTCCTTGTCGCGGCTGCCCGTCTCCACGGTCTTGCCCGGTCCGTCGGCGGACGTGGCGAAGCGGTACCCCGCCCTGCCGTTGCCTCCGCCGCGCACCACGATTTTGTTGGACTGGGGGCCCGGACCGCCGTTGCCGACCGAGCTGGAGGAGAAGTTGCCGAACTCGTCCAGCCCGATGCCCAGGTACGCGCCCGGTACGCCCGAGACGGCGCAGAGGTCGGCCGCGCCCGTGCAGGCGTAGCCGAGTGCGCCTCCGGAGGGGCCGACCCCGTCGGACGCGGAGCCGTCGGCCAGGTAGAACGACAGACCGTCACCCCGCTTGCCCTCGAAGGCGGTTCCCCCGTAGGTGGCGTAGCGGAACTCGGCGATGATGCCGAGGCTGGACGGGAAGGAGTCCTTCAGCTTCCAGGTACCGGCCTGGGCGGAACTCGCGGAGGTGAGCCGCAGCCAGCCGCCGCCGTCCGGATAGCTCGCGTTGCCGCTGGTGGCGCCCAGGTTGGTGGAGCTGGCGAAGGTCTCGTTGACGGGGAAGGCGAGTGCGCGGGGCCGGAGGCCTTCGGCCCCGGCGGCCGGGGCCGCCGTCGCGGGTGGGGAGAGCGTTGCCGGCAGGACCAGCGCGGTCGTGCACAGCAAGGAAGCGGCCGCTCTGCGCCACCAGAGGCTCAGGGGTCTCGTCATACCGGAACGTCCTTCGTCGGTCACGGGCGGCGCACCCGGAAGGCCGTCCGCAGCGCAGCTCCGCCGGCCACCAGCGCGGCCGAGGTCCACAGCAGCCAGGCCGGGACCTCGGTGCCGGAGTCGGCCAGGTCGCCGCGGCCGCCGTGCTGCTCCCGGTCTTCGTGCGGCTCACGGCCGTCCTGCCTGCCGTCCTGCCGACCGTCGTGCTGGTCGTCGCGGCCGTGGTGGCCCTGGTGGCCGTCCTCCCGGCCGTCGTGCTGGTCATCGTGCCCGTCGTGCTGGTCGTCGTGCCCGCCGTGCTGGTCCCCGCCCCCTCCTTCGGACACCAGGCACAGGCGGCCGCCCTTGGGCCCCGTCGTACCGGGGTCGTTGGCGTTGTCCGAGAGGTCCGGGTCGAAACTCGCCGAGGTGACGCGGGCGACGTTCTCGATGGGCGTGCACATGCTCGCCGGCGGCTGGGCCGCCCGGTCCTCGGCGGCCGCACGGACCGTGATCCGGAACTCCGCCTTCGCGCCCGCCGCCAGCCGGTCCAGCGGCGGGCACACCACCAGCCGGTCACCGCCCTTGGGGACCGCGCAGTCATCGGGCGAGGAGAGCAGGACCAGCGAGGCCGGCAGCCGGTCGGTGACCTGGAGCTGCCGCGCGGTCGCCGGGCCCTCGTTGCGCACCGTGATCAGGTAGGTGAACTTCTCGCCCGGTCTGACGTGCTCCCGTCCCTTCGCGAGCAGCGCCGTCTTGCGCAGCGACAGATCGGCCGTGCGCACGCTGGGCGGAATCTTCAGGCCGGTCAGGGACGAGGTGTTGTTCCGGGGGTCCGGGTCCGAGGTCGCCGCGTCGACCACCGCCTCGTTGACGATGTCGCCGCCGTCTCCGCTGTAGTCGGCCGAGAGCCGAACGGTCAGCACCCATGCGTGCGAGGCGCCCACCGCCAGGCCGGCCAGCGGCCCGCACACCACCGTCCGGCCGTCGGCGGTGCAGCCGTCGCGGGAGGAGACGAATTCCAGGGACCGCGGCAGGCGGTCGGTGACGCGCACCTGGCGGGCGGCGGACGGTCCCCGGTTGGTCACCGTCACGACGTAGTCGAATGTCTCCCGCGCGGCCGATCCGGGCTGTTCCCGGGTGTCCCGGGCGCTGGTCGCCACCGGGCGCAGGGCGCCCGACACCGAGAGGTCGGCGCTCTCCGGCGCCTGCGGGGCGGCGCGCGTTCCGGGCGGCTCGGATCCGGCGGTACCGGGGTCCGCCGGGGCCGAGGCCGCGGAGGGCGCCGTGGAGAGGAAGCAGCCCGTCGCGACCGCGCAGAACGCGGTCACCGTGCGGCGGCGCCGGTGCGGGGCGCCGGCGCGGCTTCTCAAGACACGTCGCATCGGGTGCCCTTCGGGGAAGTCGACTCGCCCATAGAGGACCAGTGCGGTCATCTATTCACACGAATAGACAGAAGGGGTGTGCCCGATTTGATCATTTATGGCTAATGGGTGATCGAATTCAGTCCGTCAGCCGTACGTTCCCGTCCGCGCGGAGCCCGCGCGGACGGGAACGTACTCGCAGCTTCGGTGCCGGGTCAGTTCACGTTGACCCCGGACCAGGCCGAGGCGACGGCCTGGTACTCGGCGGAGGTCGTGCCGTACAGGTCACCGGCCGCCTTCAGGGTGGCCACGCGGGCGCCCTGGTAGTCGGTGGTGGAGGTCATGTAGACCGTGAGGGCCCGGTACCAGACCTGGAGGGCCTTGTCGCGGCCGATCCCGGTGACGGCGGTGCCGGTGTAGGTGGGGCTGTTGTAGGAGACGCCGTTGATGGTCTTGGCGCCGCTGCCCTCGGACAGCAGGTAGAAGAAGTGGTTGGCGACGCCCGAGGAGTAGTGGACGTTGAGGTTGCCGACGCCGGAGGACCAGTAGTCGGCCGAGCTGCCGTCCTTGGAGGGCTTGTCCATGTAGCGCAGCGGCGTGCCGTTGCCGTTGAGGTTGATCAGCTCACCGATGAGGTAGTCGCCCTTGTCCGAGGACAGGTTGGCGTAGAACTCCACGGCCGTTCCGAAGATGTCCGAGGTGGCCTCGTTCAGGCCGCCGGACTCGCCCGAGTAGTTCAGGCCGGCGGTGTTCGCCGTGACGCCGTGGCTCATCTCGTGGCCGGAGACGTCCAGTTCGGTCAGCGGGTGGGTGTTGCTCGCGCCGTCGCCGTACGTCATGCAGAAGCAGGAGTCGCTCCAGAACGCGTTCACGTAGTTGCGGCCGTAGTGGACGCGGCTGGCGGCGCCGACTCCGTCGTTGCGGATGCCGTTGCGGCTGAAGGTGTTCTTGTAGAAGTCCCAGGTCACCGCCGCGCCGTACTGGGCGTCGACGGCCGCGGACTGGCCGTTGGAGACGGTGCCGTCGCCCCACGCGTTGTCGGCGTCGGTGTAGAGGGTGCCGCTCCCGCTGGTCTTGTTCGCGAGGTTCGAGGTGGACTGGCCGCCGCGGGTCGCGTCCTTCAGCTGGTAGGTGGAACCGGTGAAGTTGGTGGTCAGCGGCACGGAGCCGACGAACACGCCCTTGCCGGTGCCCGTCGCGTTGGCGGTCTGGACCCCCTCGTGGGAGGAGAGGACCTCGCCGCTCGAGGCGTCGGTGACCACGCGCTGGCTGCTGGGGGTGCCGTCGGCGCGCATGCCCTCGACGAGGGTCTCGTACGCGAGGCGCGGGCTGCCGGACGCGGCCCAGACGACGAGGCGGGCGGCCCCGGTCTTGTCGACCGAGGTGAGGGCCGGCTCGTCGGAGTCCTTGGCGATGCCGATGGTGGACTTCACGGCGCCGGTCGCCCTGGCGGCGGCCTGACCCGCCGAGAGCTTCGGGGAGAGCGAGGCGGGGGCGATGCCCGCCGCCGCCTTGTCCACCGACTTCACGGCGCCCAGGGAGTCCTGGTGGACTATCAGGTCGCCGCCGAGTACGGGGAGGCCGTTGTAGGTGCGCTCGTAGCGCACGTGGCGGTTGCCGTTCGCGTCGCTCACGACGTCCTTGGCGACCAGGGCCTCCGTGCCGCCCAGTCCCAGGGCGCGCGCCGTGGCGGGGGCGTCGCTGCCGGCCTGGGCGATCAGGGCCGCGTGCTCCTGGGCCGGTACGGGGACGGGCGCGGCCTGGGCCAGGCCTGCGCCGGCCTGGATGGCGCCGGCCAGCAGGGCCGAGGCGGAGAGAGCGGCTCCGATTGCGAGCTTTCGCTTCACGTAGGTTTCCTTCCGGATCCAACCGCGTGTTCGCGGCCGCACCTGGTTCCGAGGCACCGGGGTAGGTGCCTGAGGGGGCGGAACGGGTGCTGACGTGCTACCCCGTGGGGTCGAGAGACAGTTGCCGGAGGGGATGGACCGGCGGTGCCCACGAGGCTGTCGGAAGCATGACAATCGACGGGATCGGATGAACAGGTCTGTCATGGAATTGGCGCGCTCTCGCCAAGCCGGACAGTGCGGGTTCATGTGAGTTGGCGTCAGGAGATACGGGCAATCCGGGTGAACCGGCCGGCGAAAGCGGCGTTACCGGGTGTACGGGCAGGCGCGATTCGGGGAATTCGGTACCAACTCCGCATGGCCGTGGAATGTTGCGCGCGTGTTGCCGGTATGTGCGCCTTCGGTGGGCCCGGATCCGTGGTGGCGGGAATGCGCCACTCCGGATGGTTGCCCGAAGGCCCAGGAGTCTGTAGTGCGCAGGTGAAGGGCCCTGCGGATGGGGGCCGTTCACGGCGAAGCCTCCACGGCTCGTGTGCCGTGGAGGCTTGTGGGATCGGATTTCCAGCCCTTCGCCGACGGGCCTCCGATCCGAATTGGGGTGCGCGGCCAAAGCCGTGCGCCTTCTGCCGCGCACGGCTCACTGATTTACCCGGCGCTCAACTCCAGTGGGATTCCCCGGGTGCTCCGTGGACGGGTGGATTCTGAATCCGCTCGTTCTCATGGGTGCGGGATGCCCATGCGAGATCCGAGTAGTAGCCGACCTCCGGCGCGAGTGCCGCGGCACGCTGGGCTTCCTCGGTCCAGCTCTCGGCGAGTTCCAGACCCGAGGGTTCGGGTGCGCGGGGCAAGGCCTCGGACCCGGTCGCGCGCACCGGGACCCGGAGGCTCCCGTAGCGCTCCATCCGCTGCCAGCGCAGACGGGATCCCGCGATCGCGGTGAAGACCGACTGGATGACCACGAGGTACATGAGCTGGCGGTAGACGAACTGCTGGAGGGGCAGGCTCCAGAGCGGGCCGGGCCGTTCCCCGTCCAGGCGGAAGGCGTAGAGGCCCATCAGCGCCTGGAGGAGCAGGAACGCGCTCCACAGGGCGAGGATGCGCAGCGGATCCAGGAAGATCAGGCCGTAGAGCGCGAAGACGTCCACGACGGGGGCCAGCAGCGGCAACAGGACCTGGAACATGAGCAGGTAGACCAGCCCGCGCCTGCCGAGCTTGCCCGCCTGCCCGCGCTGGGCGAGCGCGCCGCGGTGCTTCCACATGGCCTGCAGGGTCCCGTAGCACCAGCGGTAGCGCTGCTTCCACAGGGCGCCCAGCGAGGCGGGCGCCTCCGTCCAGGCCTTGGCGCGCTCCTCGTAGACGACGCGCCAGCCGTCGCGGCACAGGGCCATGGTGAGGTCGGTGTCCTCGGCGAGGGTGGTGTCGCTGACACCGCCGACGCGCAGCAGCGCCTCGCGGCGGAAGGCGCCGACGGCGCCGGGGACGGTCGGCATGCACTCGGCGAGGTCGAACAGCCGGCGGTCGAGGTTGAACCCGACGACGTACTCGATGTGCTGCCAGCGCCCCAGCAGGCCGCCCCGGTTGACGACCTTGGCGTTGCCGGAGACCGCACCGACGCGGCGGTGGGCGAAGGGCTGGACGATCATGCGGACGGCATCCGGTTCGAAGACCGTGTCGCCGTCGACCATGACGAGGAGCTGGCAGGAGGCGGCGGCGATGCCGGTGTTGAGCGCGGCGGGCTTCCCCGCGTTCTGCTGCCGGATGACCCGGACACCGGGCAGCTGGAGGGCTTCGACGAGGTCGGCGGTGCCGTCGGTGGAGCCGTCGTCGACGACGATCACCTCGACCGGATGGTCGGACGCGAGGAGGGAGCGGACGGCCGCCTCGATCCCGGCGCTCTCGTTGTACGCGGGGACGATGACGCTGACGGGTTCGGTCACCGGATCCCCCCACGGTCTGCGGCGCATCCGCACGTGGCGCCGGGCGGCGACGAACACGGCGACCGCGCGCAGCAGGCTGATCGCACCCGCTGCCCACAGCAGCCAGGAGACGGCTCCCAGGATCCAGTCGCTGGTCCGCAGCGCGGTGATCAGGGCGAGGCCCTGCAAGTGCTCCGCGGTGCCCGCGGGCTGGACCGCCGTGGGGAGTGCCACCGCCTCGCCGACCGGGGAGAACGCGAACCCGGCGGCCTTGAGCCGGGGCAGCAGCTGTTCCAGTGCGGCGACGGTCTGCGAGCGGTCGCCGCCCGAGTCGTGCATCAGCAGGATCTGCCCGCCGGTGCCCTCGGGGGTGGCGTTGGCGATGATCCGCTCGACGCCGGGCCGCTGCCAGTCCTCGCTGTCCAGGGTCGTCAGGACGGTGAGGTAACCCTCCTGCCCGGCCTGTACGACGGCGGCCCAGTCGGCGTCGGTGAGGGCGTCGTTGCCGGAGGAGTACGGGGGCCGCAGCAGGGGCGTGGTGACGCCGGTGGCGCCTGCGACGGTGAGCTGCGTCTCCCGCAGCTCCAGGGAGCGCCGCCAGGGGGAGGCGCTGCCCAGGTCGGTGTGGGTGAAGCCGTGGAGTCCTATCTGGTGGCCCTCCTCGACGATCCGGCGGGCGAGCGCGGGGTTCTCGGCGACCCGGGTGCCGACGGTGAAGAAGGTGGCGCGGACACCGTTGCGGCGCAGGACGTCGAGGATCTTCGGAGTCCAGACCGGATCGGGGCCGTCGTCGAAGGTCAGCGCGATCGTGTGGGCGGCCGGCCCGGCGGTGCGGCCCCCCGCCGCTTCGATCACCGGGCCGCCGGCGGCTATCCGCGCGGGCACGGAGGAGGCCGGACCCTGTTCCCGGGGAGCGCCGTCGGCGGTGGAGTCGAACATGTGCCGGGTGTAGCCCTGGAGCAGCAGCGCGGCCGAGAGGGTGAGCACGAGCGTGGTGAGCAGAAGCCAGTGCGTGCGCAACGGAACGTCGCGCACGGTGCTGTGCCGGCCGCGGGACGGTGCCCGGCGGCGACGGTTCTTGGACAACGGGGAGTTCCTGACTGCTGCGTTCCGGTGGCTTAGGGGGTGTCTGATGGATCTCCGCGACGCCGCGGAGATCCATCAGACACCCCCTACGGGTGCGAGGTGGGCTTGCCGCCGCCCTGGCCGGGGGCGGAAGTGGGGCGGCCGTGCGCGGTGTTCGCCGCCGTCGGCGCGGCACCCTTCCCGGCAGCGGTCCCGGGCGCCGGGGTGGTACCGGGTGCCCCGGTCGGGCCCGGTGCGGGCGTCCGACCGGCGGCCGGGGGCGCCTTGGAGGGGGTGGCCCCGCGTGCGGCGGACGGGGTGGGGCTCGAACCCGCCGCGCTCCCACCGGAGGCACCGGGTGCGCCCTTCGGAGCCGACGAGGCTCCGGGCGCGGGGGTGTGCGGCGCCGGGGCGGCGGGGAGGAGCGGCGAGCGTACGGTGGGGCCGCCCAGCAGGGTGCTGATGAGCAGGACGACGTAGGCGGCGGCGGGTACGACCAGCAGGCGCCCCGCCCGTCGCACCCTTCGCTGCCTGCGCCCCGACGCGTCGACGAAGACGGGGCCGGGCTCGGGATCGTGCCGCGGCGGGGCGTCCGCCGGGTCCGGGCGGCCCTGCGTGACGCGGGGGAGCGGCATGGTGTCCTCGGCCGAGGTGCCAAGTCGTCCTTGCATCGGTGGGGCCTCTACGGGTAGCGGGATCAGGTGCCGGGCGGTCGTGGACCCGGGCGGGGCGACCTCACGATCGGAGGTCGTGGGTCGTGGGTCGTGGGTCGTGGGTCGGAGGTCGGCGTTCGGCGGACCCGGGCGGGGCTACCCCTTCGGGCGCGCGGTCGGGGCGGTGGGCCGGTCGTCCGGAGGGCCGCTCGGGTGGTCGCCGGGCCCGTTCGGCGTGTGCGTCCGGTCCGTCTCCGGAGCGTGCGTCCGGGCCGTCCCCGGTGTGGCGGGCCGGTTGCCCGGCTCCTGGGTGCCCGGCGTCGGGTGGCCGCCGGACCGGCCGGGCGGGGCCGTCGCCCCGGGGCTCGGGCTGCCCGGCTCCGCCGGGGTCGCGGGCACCGGCGCGCCCGGCCTGCGGGTGGCGGCGGGCGGAACCGCGGCGGGTGTGGCGGGTGCGGAACTCGCCGCGGCACCGGGCTCGCTGCGGGCGGGATCGCCGCCCAGGGAGGTGGGCAGGTGTCCGGTACCGGCCGCGACGGCGACGCCGCCGAGCGCGATGGCGGCGGCGACGGCCGTGACCTTCGCGCTCAGGAGCTTCGCCAGGGTCGGCGTCGGCATCGGCCGCCTCCGGGGACGGGGTGCGGGAACGGGATCGGGTGCGAGCTGAGCGGCCCGGAACGCGGCCAGCGCCGCCTGTTCGCCGGCCAGCTCGGCTTCCGCGGCGGGAGCGGCGGCGGCGCCGAGCAGTCCTACGAGGGCGTCGTGGCCGCCCGCCGACGCGGCCGAGCCCCGGCCGAGCAGCTGCTCGGCGGTGCTCTGGTCGATCCGGCGGGGACGGTTGGTGCTCATCTCATGCCCTTCAGCGTTGGTGGCGTCGTCGGTGTCACTCCCGGGGCGGAAGTTTTTTCCACGGACTCCCGCGGGTCCGCCGCCGCGGGCGTTCCCGCAGGTCGCCGCCGCCCTTCGAGCCGTTCGGCGAGCTTGCGCAGGCCGCGGTGGGAGGCCATCCGTACGGCGCCGGCCCGCTTGCCCAGCACCCGCGCGGCGGTCGCCGCGTCCAGGTCCATCACCACTCTGAGCAGCACGGCTTCGGCCTGGTCGCGGGGCAGGGAGGCTATGAGGGCCAGTGCCGCCGCCGTGTCGACGGTGGCCAGCGCCGCGCCCTCGGTGTCGTCGGCCGCCGGCCGGTCGGCGAGCAAGTCCTCCACCGGCACTCCACTGACCGGGCGACGGCGTTGGGCCCGCAACAGGTCCATCGCCCGGTTCCGGCCGATCGTCGCCGCCCAGCCGCGGAACCCGTCGAAGTCCCCCTGGAACGAACCCAGGTCCCGGGCGATCTGCAGCCACGCCTCCGAGGCCACGTCCTCCGCGTCCGCGCCGACCAGCACCCTCAGGTACCGCAGCAGGCCGGGCTGCACGGCACGGAACAGCGCCCCGAAGGCGGCCTCGTCGCCGTTCCGGGCAGCGTTCACCTGCTCGGACATCTCCGCGGGGTCGCGCCCGATGGGCACTCCCGGCTTCCCCGCCTCGTCCTCGGCCTCGCCGAACCGCTCCGCATTCTGCACCGGGTCATGATGCGCCACGCCCCGCCGGGACCCACGGCCAGCCCGGCCCGCGGCCGACCCTGGCCCACGGCCGGACCGGCCCGTTCCCGAGGCCGGCCCCGCCCGGTCCCCGAGCGGACGCCGCGGCCCGGAAAGCGAACCGGGTGCGTACGAGCCCTGGCTAAGGCGGGTGGTGGTGCGCAATGATCACGCCGCGTCGCGCGGGCATCCCGCCCCGCGCACCACATCCCAACCCGGAGGATGTCTATGGATCGCCGCACACCCCGCGGCCTGGTCGCCGCGGCCACCATCACCGTGGCCCTGCTCGCACCGGCCGTTCCGGCCACGGCCTCGGCCCCGGCCGCGCCCGGAGCTTCACCCCTGGCCCGGGTCTTCATGGTCAACCCGGTGCAGTCGTCGGGCGATCAGACGCTGACCGACGCCAAGGACTCCGCGGCCGCCGTGCCGGCCTCCGCCTACGCCATGGCCGCCCTGCGCAACCTGGACGGCAGCGGCGGACTGTCGGGGAAGTGGGCCTACGTCAGATCGGACACGGGCGCCTCGGCGAAGGTGGCCGACGCGGGCACCTTCACCCGCGCCGACGACCGGTTCGAGCAGGTCATGGCCTATTTCTGGGTCAACGAGGCGCAGGAGTACCTGCAGGGCCTGGGCTTCGGAAGCGAACTGCCCGGGGCCAACGACCAAGCCCAGCCCGTCCGCATCAACCAGTGGGGTGCCGACAACTCCTTCTTCAGCGACAAGAAGACGGAGATCCGCTTCGGCAAGGGCGGGGTCGACGACGCCGAGGACGCCGAGGTCATCGTCCACGAGTACGGGCACGCGGTGCACAACGCCCAGGTCCCCGGCTTCGGTTCCTCCCCGGAGGCCGGCGCGATAGGCGAGGCCTTCGGCGACTACCTGGCCGTCGAGGTCGGCTCCCACGCCGACGAGGCCTACGGGTGGCCGCGCAAGACGGATCTGGCATGCGTCGGCGACTGGGATTCGGTCGAGTACAGCTCCGCCCCGCACTGCCTGCGGCGCGTCGACGGGAACAAGGTCTACGCGGACCGCACGGGCGAGGTGCACGCCGACGGCGAGATCTGGTCCCGCGCCCTCTTCGACATCCGTGGCGCCCTGGGCGCGAGGACGGCCGAC
Organism: Streptomyces sp. NBC_00503; assembly: GCF_036346895.1. Taxonomy (NCBI): domain Bacteria; kingdom Bacillati; phylum Actinomycetota; class Actinomycetes; order Kitasatosporales; family Streptomycetaceae; genus Streptomyces; species Streptomyces sp. NBC_00503. The sequence goes on from NZ_CP107855.1 coordinate 6,063,285, forward strand.
CGCATCATCGTCAACGCGCAGTTCGGCTTCGCGCCCGACACCAGCTTCCAGGACGCGGCGCTGACGACGGTCGCCACCGCCCAGCGGATGTACGGCCAGGCCGCCGCGGACGCGGTGCGCCAGGCGTTCAAGGCCCGCCAGATCCCGGGAATCCAGTAGGAGCGTGGTGCGCGGCGCGGGCTCCGCGCCGCGCACGACGGCCCTACGGCGGCGGGGTCAGCTCCTGCTGCGGACGACCGTGAAGACGGCTCCCTCGGGGTCCGCGACCGTGGCCAGTCTGCCGCTGAGGCCCTCGCGGGGCGGCTGGACGACGCGGCCGCCGAGGCGCAGGACCTTGGCCGCGGCCGCGTCGGGGTCCTCCACCTCGAAGTACGTCATCCAGTGCGGGCCCCGGTCGTGGGGCAGGGACCGGCCGACCCCGTGCACGGCGGCCACCGGCCTGCCCTGGAGCAGGAGGGTGAGGTAGTCGAAGTCCTCGGAGGAGTCGGCGTGCGCACGGGCCTCGTGGCCGAAGACGTGCTCGTAGAACTTGCCGACCGTGGAGGTGTCCTGGGTGACCAGCTCGCTCCACACCGGGGTGCCCGGGATGCCTCGCGGCCGGATGCCCAGGTGGGGCGCGGCCTGCCAGAGTCCGAAGATCGCGCCGAGCGGGTCGGAACAGATCGCCACCCGTCCCACGAACCCGCCGTCCAGCGGTCCCACCGCGACGGTGCCGCCGCAGGAGCGGATCGACTCGGCCGTCGCATCGGCGTCGTCCGTGGCCAGGTACGTGGTCCAGGCCACCGGGAGGTGGCGGTCCGGCGGCAGCTTGCCGATGCCGGCCACCTCGCGGCCGTCGAGCAGGGCATGGACGCCCGGACCCAGCTGCTCGGGGCCGGGCGCGTACTCCCAGCCGAACAGGTCGGCGTAGAACTCCTCGGTGGTGCCGAGGCTGTGGACCATCAGGTTCGCCCAGCACGGTGCGCCCGGCGTGCGCCGCATCGTTTCCAGTGCCTCGGTCATCTCGGCCGTCTCCTCCGTCGTCATGCGCATGAGGCTTCCCGCAGCAGATGCTTCCACTCCGGGCGGCTCGGCGCGCCCCGACCCGGCCGGGTCTCGAGCGAGCCTGGACAGATGACCGGATCGATGCGGCCCGTCGATGTCCGGCTTGTTACGCAAGGTGCGCGGCAGGGGAGCAAAATGGCCCGCATGACTGCGAACGCTTCTCCCTCGCCCGTGCTCTCGGCCGCAGCCCTGAAGGCCGAACTGTCCGGCCCCCGCCCGCCGGTCCTCCTGGACGTCCGCTGGCAGCTCGGCGGCCCGAACCAGCGGCCCGCCTACGAGGCGGGGCACCTGCCGGGCGCCGTCTACGTCGACCTCGACGCGGAACTCGCAGGCCCGGCGGGGGAGGGCGGACGGCACCCGCTGCCGGATCCGGAGGAGTTCGGCGCGGTGATGCGGCGGGCCGGGGTCTCGGCGGACACGCCGGTGGTCGTGTACGACGGCGGACAGGGCTGGGCGGCGGCGCGGGCGTGGTGGCTGTTGCGCTGGACGGGTCACGCGCGGGTGCGGGTGCTGGACGGGGGACTGGCCGCGTGGACCGCCGGGGGCGGTTCGCTGTTGACGGAGGTCACTCCTGTGGAACGGGGTGATTTCAAGCCAAATCCGGGTGCGATCGGACTGCTGGACGCGGACGGGGCGGCCGCACTGGCCCGCACCGGGCTCCTGCTGGACGCGCGGGCGGGGGAGCGCTACCGCGGAGAGGTCGAACCGATCGACCCGGTCGGCGGGCACATCCCGGGAGCGGTGTCGGCGCCGACCACGGAGAACGTGGGTCCGGACGGGCTGTTCCTGACGGCGGACGCGCTGCGGGCGCGCTTCGCGGAGCTGGGCGCGGACGCCGCCGGGGCGCAGGTCGGCGTGTACTGCGGCTCGGGGGTCTCCGGAGCCCACGAGGTCCTCGCCCTCGCGGCGGCGGGCATCCCGGCGGCGCTGTACGCGGGCAGCTGGTCGCACTGGTCCGCCGACCCGGCGCGGCCGGTGGCGGTCGGCAGCCTGCCGGGCTGAGCGGGCCGAGCGAACCCGGACCGCCTCCGTACGCGGACGGAGGCGGCCCGGGGCTACTCCTGCTTCTTGCGCCGGGTACCGAAGACGATCTCGTCCCAGCTCGGGACCGCCGCGCGGCGGCCCGGCCGGACGCCGTCGGCTTCGGCCTGACGGTCGGTCGTTCCGGTGAGGCGGTCCCGGTGGCCCGCCACGGTGCGCGGCATCAGGACGTCCGCGTACGCGGTGCCCGCGCCGGCCGAGGCCGCAGGCGGCTCCTCGGACTCCGGTTCCTGCACCGGCTCCGGGACCACCATGTCGCCGCGGAAGCTCGGTACCGACTCCAGCAGGGCCGTCAGGGTGTCCCGCTCCTCCTCCGGCTCCGGGGGCGGCGGGGCGAGCGGGCGCTCCAGCTGGCGGTCGAGCGCACGGTCCAGCGGCCGGTCCCGGGGCAGCCGTGCGATGCGCGGCACGAACGGGAAGCTCGGCTCCGGCGTCGCGGGCAGGTCGTCCGACTCGCCGATCAGGGAGCGGGCCTCGTCGTCCACGGCCACGACCAGCCGGCGCGGCGGGTCGTACGTCCAACTGGCCGAGTGCGGTTCGCTGGCGACCCGGTACACCAGGAGGACCTCCCAGGTGCCGTCGTCACGGCGCCAGGAGTCCCACTGGACGGATTCCTTCTCGGCGCCGCGCAGCGTCAGCCGCTCCTGCACGGCCTCGCCGAGCTGGGGTCCGGTGTTCTCGCCGGGGCGGCGCACGGGGGTCTTGCGGGCCCGCTCGGCCATGAAGGCGCGCTCCGCGAGCACGGGGCCCTCGAAGCGGCGTACCCGGTCGACGGGGATGCCCGCGAGCTGAGCGACCTCCTCCGCGGAGGCACCGGCCCGTATCCGGGCCTGGATGTCGCGGGGGCGGAGGTGGCTCTCCACCTCGATCTCGATTTGGTTCAGGCGCGCACGGTCGTTACGCACGGCAGCCCGGAGACGCTCGTCGATCGCAAGCGTGTACTCCGTGCTGTCCGCAGCCTTGAGCACCAGTCGTGTGCCGTCATTTGAGACGGCCACGACACGCAGTTCGGGCATGGGGACCTCCCGGGTGGTGCCTGCCGACGTCACGTGCGTCGCTGCTTCCGCTAGTCGAGTGTGGCCTGCCCGGGTGCAGCCTGCCACTACCTTGCCGAGTTAAACCGGCGTGTCGGGCATGCGCCCTTGATCGCTGTTATGGCACGGTTACCTGTTGGGCACGCACAGTGACCGAACGATTACTGTGCGCAGCAGGATCCCGTGCAATACCGCGGCATCGCCGGTCTCGAGTGCCGTTTTTCCATCAGCCGGCCCCCTCTCCCGGGTCCGGACATCCGTAAGGAAGGACGGCCCCAGGGCTCGCCACAGTACTCCATTCGGGCCACCTGGGTGGACCGCCGCGCCGCCGAACTTGTCTCGGACGGCGGGAGTTGGGCTGCCCTCTGACGGGTCCACATCGGGGCGGACCTGCGGGCGCGTTCGTTTTCGGGTGTCCTGCTTCACAGAATCCCCAGAAGTGGAACTATCCGTTTCGCTCAGGGGTCAGTAACGGGAGAAAGCGGTGAAGCGCGAGAGGTCGGACACGCAGGGGATGGCGATGGGTCAGAAAACGGTGCTGGACGTCGAGCCGGAGCGGGAGAAGGAGAAGAAGAAGCTCGACCTGAGCGCCGCTCAGGTCGCGGGTTCCTCCCTGGCCACGGTCGCCGCGGCCCTGCTGGCCTCGCAGATGGGCGTCTACGGAACCATCCTCGGCGCCGGTGTGGTGAGCGTGGTCGCCACCGCAGGCGGCCCCGTCATCCAGCACTTCTTCCGGCGCACCGGCGACCAGCTGCGCGAGACCGCCCGCCCGAAGGCCCGTCAGGTACCGGTGGAGGCGCCGGGCGGGGAGCGGGCACCCGACGGAACGATGATGCTGCGCTCCGTCCCCGCCGAGGCGCTGCCAGACGAGGAGTTCGGCGAGGCCACCGTCCACGGCACCCGCGTACGGGGCTGGAAGCGGACGGCGGTGGCCTCCGGCCTGGCGTTCGCCATCGCACTCGGCGGGATCGGGACCTACGAGGCGATCGCCGACACCTCCGTGAGCAAGGGGGGCGGGACCGTCTTCTCCGGCGGCACCCAGAAGGCGGGCGGCGACAGCCCCGCCCCGCCCAAGGGCGAGCCCGGCGAGAAGGGCGCGAAGACCCCGGAGACCGGGAACTCCCCGAGTCCTTCGCGTTCGCAGGGCGGCGGGAGCCCGAGCCCGGACCCCAGCCCCTCGCACTCCGCGGACCCGTCGCCGAGCCCCAGCCCGCCGAAGCCCGACCCGACGCCGACTCCGACGCCCACGCCCACCCCGACCCCCACGCCGAGCTCCGGCGGGGCGACCCCGGACGGGGGCGTGGGCAGCGGCTCCGGCCGGGAGTCGCCGACGCCCTGAGGCGGGCGGAGGGGTGCGGGCTCCGGGCTCCCGGCTCAGGCCCCCAGGACGCGCCGCAGGTAGTCGTTGCCGAAGACCCGCTCAGGGTCCAGCCGGTCCCGGAGCGCGGTGAACTCCCCGAAGCGCGGGTAGACCTGCGCGAAGTATTCCGCGTCCCGCGTGTGCACCTTGCCCCAGTGCGGCCGCCCGCCGTGCTCCGTGAAGATCCGCTCGGCGGCGGTGAAGTAGGCCTGGTACGGGGTCCCCTTGTACATGTGCACCGCGATGTACGCGCTCTCGCGGCCCGAGGCCGTCGACAGGGTGATGTCGTCCGCCGGAGCCGTCCGCACCTCCACCGGGAAGCTGATCCGCAGGTCGGAGCGGTCGACCATGGCCTTGAGCTCCCGTAGCGCCTCGACGACCCGCTCGCGGGGGAGGGCGTACTCCATTTCCACGAACCGCACCCGGCGCGGGCTGGTGAACACCTTGTACGGGATGTCCGTGTAGGTCCGCGCGGACAGGGCGCGGCTCGCGATCCGGGCGATGGAGGGGATGGTCGCCGGGACGGCGCGGCCCAGCGAGTTCACGGCCTGGAAGAGGCCGTTGGACAGCAGCTCGTCCTCGACCCAGGCGCCGACCGCTCCGGGCGGGGCGGCCGGGCCCTGGCTGCGGTTGTTCCGCTTGGTGTTGCAGTTGCCGGTGTGCGGGAACCAGTAGAACTCGAAGTGCTCGTTCTCCGCGTGGTGCTGGTCGAACTCGGCGGTCACCCGGTCGAAGCCCATCGGCTCCTCACGGGCGGTCAGGAAGAAGAGCGGCTCCACGGCGAAGGTGATCGCGGTGACGACGCCGAGCGCCCCGATGCCGAGCCGGGCCGCCGCGAAGACCTCCGGATTCTCCTTCTCCGAGCAGCTCAGCAGCGTGCCGTCGGCGGTGACCAGCTCCAGGCCGCGGATCTGGGCGGCGATGGAGGCCGAGTCGCGGCCGGTGCCGTGCGTGCCGGTGCTGGTGGCCCCGGAGACCGTCTGCTCCATGATGTCGCCCATGTTCGTGAGCGACAGGCCTTCCTTGGCGAGGGCCAGGTTGAGGTCCTTGAGGACCGTGCCCGCCGCCACGGTGACGGTGCCGGCGATCCGGTCGATGACCTGGATCCCGGCCAGCGCCTGCGGGCGTATCAGTACGCCGTCGGTCGCGGCGGCCGCGGTGAAGGAGTGGCCGGTGCCGACCGCCTTCACCTTCAGCCCCTCCTCGGCGGCCCGGCGGACCGCCTCCTGGAGTTCGCCCACCGAAGCGGGGGTCACCACGCGCCTGGGCGTGGCGGTGACGTTGCCCGCCCAGTTATGCCACGCGGCGGTCCGTGTCCCGCTCGTCCCTGCTGTCCCCGTCGTAGCCATCGTTGGAAGGCTCCTCCCCTTGCGCCGACCTCGTCAGCCGGCGATAACCCGCGAACGCCACCGCCGCCGCGGCGGCCCCCGCCGAGATCGAGACGACGTACCCGGTCTTCGCGCCGGCGGCGTCGATGACCCAGCCGGCCACGGAGGAGCCGAGCGCGACTCCGACCGCGAGGCCGGTGCTGATCCAGGTCATGCCCTCGGTCAGCTTCGCGCGTGGTACGTGCGCCTCGATCAGGGCCATCGTGGTGATCATCGTGGGAGCGATGGCGAGGCCCGAGACGAAGAGCGCCACGGCCAGAAACGGAAGGTTCCCGGCCAGTAGGAGGGGGATCATACTCACGGCCATCGCACAGATGCCCAGCACCCACCTGCGTTCCGCCTTGCCCTTGAGGTGCAGCAGGCCGAAGACGATGCCCGCGAGGCAGGAGCCGACCGCCCAGACGGCGAGGATGAAGCTGGCGGCGGCCTTGTGGCCCCGCTCCTCGGCGAAGGCCAGGGTGACGACGTCGATGGAGCCGAAGATGGCTCCCGTGGCCACGAAGGTGGCCATGAGCACCTGGAGCCCGGGGGAGCGCAGGGCGGAGGTCCTGTCGGTGTCGGCGCCGCGCGGGTGCGGGACGGGCTCGGTGGCGCGCTGTGCGGTCAGCCACCAGACGCCCACCAGCAGGAAGACCCCGGCGACCAGCGGGCCGGCCTCGGGGAACCAGGTGGTGGACAGCCCGATGGCGAGGATCGGGCCGAAGATGAAGCAGACCTCGTCGAGGACGGACTCCAGGGAGTACGCCGTGTGCAGTTCGCGCGGGGAGTCCCGGTAGATGGCCGTCCACCGGGCGCGGATCATCGAGCCCACGCTGGGCACGCAGCCCGCGAGGGCGGAGAAGACGAACAGGGTCCAGTCGGGGGCGTTGTTGGCCGCGCACAGTAGCAGGCCGGCGACGGCCACGGCCGCCAGCAGGCTCGCCGGGCGCAGGACCCGCCGCTGGCCGTACTGGTCGACGAGGCGGGAGACCTGGGGGCCGATGGCGGCCGCGGAGAGGGCGAGGGTGGCGGTGAGCGCCCCGGCCAGCGAGTAGCGGCCGGTGAGCTGGGAAATCATCGTGAGGATGCCGACGCCGACCATCGACAGCGGCATCCGGCCTATGAGGCCGGCCGCACTGAACGACCGGCTTCCGGGGGCCGCGAATATCGCGCGGTAGGGACTGGGCAAGGTGCCCTCCGTGAGGGACGTCATTGGCCCATACAGGTTACGACCGCACACAAGGCGCCCGCATGGGGAAAAAGGGACAGGCGGTACAGGAAGTAAGGGTGACCTTACCTGTGCGGGGGCGGGCTTGGGCGCCGGGCCTGTTTCCCGCCCGGCTGGGACGGGTGGCAGGATTCGAGACATGTCTGACCAGCTCCGCGCCTCCGCCTCCGCTCCCGCCTCCGCCGCCGGCGCAGGCACGGCCGAAGGCCCCGCCGCGCCCTACGACGCCCTGCTGCTGCTCTCCTTCGGCGGCCCCGAGGGACCCGACGACGTCGTGCCGTTCCTGGAGAACGTCACGCGCGGGCGCGGCATCCCGCGCGAGCGGCTCAAGGAGGTCGGACAGCACTACTTCGGCTTCGGCGGGGTCAGCCCCATCAACGGGCAGAACCGCGAGCTGCTGGACGCGCTGCGCAAGGACTTCGCCGAGCACGGACTGGACCTGCCGGTCTACTGGGGCAACCGCAACTGGGCCCCGTACCTCGACGACGTGATGCGCGAGATGGCCGCCGACGGCCGCCGCCGCATCGCGGTCCTGGCGACCAGCGCGTACGCCTCGTACTCGGGCTGCCGGCAGTACCGCGAGAACCTCGCGGACGCGCTCGCCCTGCTCGTCGGAGAGGGCGTGGCCGAGGCCGACCTGCCCAAGGTCGACAAGCTGCGGCACTACTTCAACCACCCCGGCTTCGTGCAGCCCATGATCGACGGGGTGCTCGCGGCGCTGGAGTCGCTGCCCGCCGAGGTCCGCTCCGGCGCCCGGCTGGCCTTCACCACGCACTCCATCCCGAACGCGGCCGCGGACACCTCCGGCCCGGTGGAGGCGCACACGGCCGACGGCGAGGGCGGGGCCTACGTCGCGCAGCACCTGGACGTCGCGAAGGTCGTCGCCGACGCGGTCCGGGCCGAGACCGGCACCGAACTGCCCTGGGAGCTCGTCTACCAGTCGCGCAGCGGCGCCCCGCACATCCCGTGGCTGGAGCCGGACATCTGCGACCACCTGGAGGCCCTGCACGAGGCGGGCACCCCGGCGGTCGTCATGGTGCCGATCGGCTTCGTCTCGGACCACATGGAGGTCCTGTACGACCTCGACACGGAGGCCACGGCCAAGGCCGCCGAGCTCGGGCTGCCCATCGCCCGCTCGGCGACCGTCGGCTCCGACCCGCGGTTCGCGGCGGCGGTACGGGACCTCGTGCTGGAGCGGGCCGCGACGGAACGCGGCGAGGTCGTGGAGCGTTGCGCGCTCGGGCTGCTCGGAGCGGGCCAGGACCTGTGCGCCGTGGGCTGCTGCCCGGCCCGGGCCCCGCGGCCGGCGGCCGCGGGGGTGGACAGCCCGTACGCGTAGCGGCGCACGGGCGGGCAGGACGCACCACGGAGACCGACGCACCACGGGAACCGACAAGCACCACACGCACGCAACAGGGAGTGGATCCGGCTGTGATCTCCGAAGAGCTGAAGACCGAGCTGCTGGCCGTGGGCCTGGAGGCCGCCCGGCGGGCGGGCGAGTTGCTGCGGGACGGCCGGCCGGCCGATCTGGGGGTCGCGGCGACCAAGTCCAGCCCCATCGACGTGGTGACCGAGATGGACATCGCCGCGGAGAAGCTGATCACCGGGATCCTCGCCGAGCGGCGGCCCGAGGACGGGCTGCTGGGCGAGGAGGGCTCCGACACGGCGGGGACCAGCGGGGTGCGGTGGGTCATCGACCCGCTGGACGGCACCGTGAACTACCTCTACGGGCTGCCGACCTGGGGCGTGTCCATCGCGGCCGAGTACCTCGGGCAGACCGTGGCCGGGGTCGTGGCCGCGCCGATGCGCGGGGAGACGTACCACGCGGTGCTGGGGCGCGGCGCCTGGCTCGGCGAGCTCCGGCTGGCCTGCCGCGCGGCCGCCCCGCTGGACCAGGCGCTGATCGGCACCGGGTTCGCGTACGTCCAGACCCGCAGGGCGCACCAGGCCGACGTCGCGCAGCGGATCATTCCCGTGGTCCGCGACATCCGGCGCGGCGGGTCGGCGGCGGTGGACCTGTGCGACGTGGCCGCCGGGCGGCTGGACGGGTACTGGGAGCGCGGGCTCAACCCCTGGGACCTGGCGGCGGGCGAGCTGATCGCACGGGAGGCCGGCGCGCTGACCGGCGGACGGCCCGGAGAGCCGGCCTCGGGCGAGCTCGCGCTGGCGGCCACGCCGGCGGTGTTCGCCTCGCTGCAGCCGCTGCTGGACGAGGCCGGGGCCTGGCACGACTAGGCCGGGCGGCGGGCACGACCGGCCGGACGGCAAGAGGGAACCCCGGCTGCCGGGTGGCGGCTGCCGGGGTTCGGGACGTGCTGTTGCCGGCCGGCCGGGTGTCCCGGCCGGCGCTGTCAGCAGGCGGGGACGGAGACCGGAACGCCGTGCTCGGCGGCGAGGCGCTGAAGGTCTTCCAGCTCCGCCTGTTCCACTTCCGCGAGGAAGTCGTCGCCCGCCTCGCGGGCCTGCCTGAGGTCGGTCTGCGTGCTCCTGATGCGCTGCAGGAGACCTGCGGTGAATGCGTCCATGGTGGGTGCGCCCCCTCTTCATGGGTCGGCGGCGGCACGTGGCAGTCCGCCATCAGGGAGTTTTCGGGGTGTGAAATCGTCCTCCCCACCGCCCTGGCCCCAGAAACCTCGTGAGGCGAGGGAATCCTCGGTTCCGTCCCTTGTGCGGGGGTCCCGGGCGGGTGCCGGGCGGGGCGCGGGCGCACTCCGGGTGAGCCCCACGGGCGTCTTACAGCCGGTTTACGGCCGAAACGGGCAGGATGGACGACGCACCACACGCCTGCCCTGAAGGGCACTGAGGAAGGAAACGACGTGCGCGTACTCGTCGTCGAGGACGAGCAGCTGCTCGCCGATGCGGTTGCCACCGGACTGCGTCGGGAGGCCATGGCCGTGGACGTCGTGTACGACGGCGCCGCCGCCCTGGAGCGCGTCGGAGTGAACGACTACGACGTGGTCGTGCTCGACCGGGACCTCCCGCTCGTGCACGGTGACGACGTCTGCCGGAAGATCGTCGAGCTCGGCATGCCCACCCGGGTGCTCATGCTGACGGCGTCCGGCGACGTGAGCGACCGGGTCGAGGGCCTGGAGCTCGGGGCGGACGACTACCTGCCCAAGCCCTTCGCGTTCACGGAGCTGACCGCGCGGGTACGAGCCCTCGGGCGCCGCACCACGGTCGCCCTGCCTCCCGTACTGGAGCGCGCCGGGATCAAGCTGGACCCGAACCGGCGCGAGGTCTTCCGCGAGGGCAAGGAGGTACAGCTGGCGCCGAAGGAGTTCGCGGTGCTGGAGGTCCTCATGCGCAGCGAGGGCACCGTCGTGTCCGCCGAGCAGCTCCTGGAGAAGGCGTGGGACGAGAACACCGACCCGTTCACCAACGTGGTGCGCGTGACGGTGATGACCCTGCGGCGCAAGCTCGGGGAGCCCCCGGTCATCGTGACCGTCCCCGGTTCCGGCTACCGGATCTGACGCGGGTGGCAGCGACCCCGGCGCCACCGGCGGCGCCACCGAAACCGAACTGGGACCCCGGCCAGCCCGAGGGTCCTTTCCCTTGGCTGCGGCCGACGATCCGGATACGTCTGACGCTGCTGTACGGCGGGATGTTCCTGATCGCCGGCATCCTGCTGCTGTCGATCATCTACCTCCTGGCGGCCCAGGCGCTGCGCGAGGGCAACGCGCTCCCGTTCAAGATCGTGGGCGGCTCCGACATCCAGGTCACCAGCAACTGCCCGGGCGTGGGCGCCTCGGGCCAGACGCACGACCAGTTCAACGGCGCGATCGCCCAGTGCGTCCTGGACCAGCGCAAGCACGCCTTGGACGATCTGCTGAGCCGGTCGCTGATGGCCCTCATGGGCCTGAGCATCATCGCCTTCGCCTTCGGCTACGCGATGGCCGGACGGGTGCTCTCGCCGCTGGGCAAGATCACCCGGACCGCCCGCCGGGTGGTCGGCTCCGACCTGACCCGGCGGATCGAGCTGGACGGGCCGGACGACGAGCTCAAGGAGCTCGCCGACACCTTCGACGAGATGCTCGACCGCCTCGAGCGGGCCTTCACGGCCCAGCAGAGGTTCGTGGCCAACGCCTCGCACGAGCTGCGGACCCCGCTGGCCATCAACCGGACGCTGCTGGAGGTGCACCTCTCCGACCCGGGGGCCCCGGTGGAGCTCCAGCAGCTGGGCAAGACCCTGCTCGCCACCAACGAGCGCAGCGAGCAGCTGGTCGAGGGCCTGCTGCTGCTGGCCCGCAGCGACAACCAGATCATCGAGCGCAAGCCCGTGGACCTGGCGGAGGTGGCCTCGCGCGCCATCGACCAGGCGCGCGGGGAGGCCCACGCCAAGGGCGTGGAGATCCGCGGCGAGCGCGCGCTGGCCGTCGTACAGGGCAACGGTGTGCTGCTGGAGCGGATCGCGCTCAACCTGGTGCAGAACGCCGTCCGGTACAACATCCCGGAAGGCGGCTGGGTGGAGGTCACCACCGAGGCCGTGCACGGTCAGGCGGTCCTGTTGGTATCGAACACGGGTCCCGTGGTTCCCGCGTACGAGGTGGACAACCTCTTCGAGCCCTTCAGACGGCTGCGTACCGAGCGCACGGGCAGCGACAAGGGTGTCGGGCTCGGCCTCTCCATCGCGCGCTCCGTGGCGCGCGCACACGGCGGCAGGATCCAGGCGATCCCGCGCGAGGGCGGTGGCCTCGTGATGCGCGTCACTCTACCCTTGTGACCCCGGCCACCCCGTGTTCGCTGTTGGCTGAATGCTTGGGATGTGAAGACAGTGACTTCTGTGCGATCGATCACAGTGTCGAGTGTCGGACCATAAGCATTCAGTGACCTTGGGGGGGCCTAAAAGCCCGGGAAGTCCGGGTTTCCGGCCCCCCTAACGGCGGGAAATACATGGGGTGGCGTTTGTGCAAGACGGCCCCCGGACCGTGTACGGTCCCGGTCGTCATCCCAGCCAATCGCTCCTTCTGATGTGCGGCTGGGTGTCGATTGAGTAACAGACCTTGATGTGAGGCAAAATCTCCGCCTCGGGTCGGGCACAAGTCCGGCCTCTCGCGCGTTACGTGCGCTGAGACACCCGCTAAATCCCAGAGGGGGAGAGCGAACTATGGCAACGGACTACGACACCCCGCGCAAGACCGACGACGACGTAGACAACGACAGCATCGAAGAGCTGAAGGCTCGTCGCAACGAGAAGTCGTCCTCGAACGTCGACCTGGACGAAATCGACAATGCGGAAGGCCTCGACCTGCCCGGCGCGGACCTCTCCAACGAGGAACTCGCCGTCCGGGTCCTGCCCAAGCAGGCCGACGAGTTCACCTGCACGAGCTGCTTCCTGGTGCACCACCGCAGCCAGCTGGCACGCGAGAAGAACGGTCAGCCGATCTGTCGCGAATGCGACTGAGAGGCTTCGGCCGTGACTGGCTCGACACCATTTCGGAAGCGGCGCTTCCGAAAGTCTGGTGATCCGGCGGAGACGCAGGAGGCAACCAAGGGCCTGGAAACGGGCCCTGGAGCCCCCGGCGTACCCGCCGTGCTCCCCGACACCGCCGAGGCGGTGCCGTCGGCCTCCGAGGCCGACGAGGGGTCCCGGTCCCGCATCGGGGTCCGTCGGCTGCAAGCCGTCAAGAACGGTGTGCGCAAGGGCGGCGAAAGTGCCAGGGCCGCCGCCCTTTACCTCACCGACCGAGTCATCGAGAACGCACCGCGCGTTCCGGTTCGGGACCTCGCGACCCTGCGCGCGCAGTTCCCGGGCCTCGGGCCCGAACAGCTCGCCGACAAGCTGATCGCGGGCGCCGCCAACGCGACGTCCACCGTCGGTGCCGGGATCGGTGCGGCAGCCATGCTGCCGGTGCCGCCCGCCATGCCGGCCGAGCTGGCCGCCGAGGTCACCGGAGTCGCCGCGATCGAGCTCAAGCTCATCGCCGAACTCCACGAGGTCTACGGCCTGCGCCCGCCCGGCAACCTCAAGGAGCGCAGCTTCGCCTACCTCGTGTCGTGGACCGAGGAGCGCGGCATCGACCTGACCAAGCCGACCACGCTGAACGCGGCGCTGGGCGGTCAGATGAAGCGCGAACTGCGCCAGCAGATCACCAAGCGGATGTTCCGCAACCTGCCGAACCTGATGCCGTTCATGGTCGGCGCCGCCGTCGGAGCGGTCATGAACCGCCGGGACACCCGCAAACTCGCCGAGAAGGTCCGTGCGGACCTGCGGGCCCGCGCCGTGCCGTGGGACGCCTTGCCGCAACTCCCGCGCCTTGAGCGGCCCACCGAGGCCCTTCCCGAGGCAGCCAGGGCCGCCATCGAGGGCCGCCCCTTCGACCCGCGCGGCTGAGCGCCGCCGCCGGGGCCCCACCGGAGCCCGGCGCAGCGGCCGGGGTCAGGCCGTGGGGATCAGGCCTTCGCCGTGTCCTGCGCCGCCTTGTCCTTGGCGGCCTTCTCCTGCGCCGCACGGATGGCCGCCACCAGGGCCTGGGGCTCGCGGGTGGAGACGTAGACGTACGGGGTCGGGTCCGCGGGATCGGTGACCTCGACGCGGACCGCCGTGCGCACGTAGCTGCGCATCAGCATGAAGGCCCGCATGTCGGCCTTGTACGTCCGCCAGGCGCGGGCCTCCTCGGGCTCCAGGACCTCCGGGTCGCCCAGGGCCGTCACCGGGATCCGGGCCTCCCCGACCGCCAGCGCGCCGCCCACCACGCGCACCCGCTGGGATCCGTACGAGCTCACCAGCAGCCCCGTCAGCGCGGTGCCCCCGACCAGTCCGGCCAGCAGCGGCATGGTGCCCAGCGGCAGCAGCATCAGACCGCACGCGATACCGGTGAGTACGGCGATGGCCCACCAGGAGCGGGGGGCGGTCAGGCGTTCGTCGTGGTGCGCGGGGGAGAGCTGCATGGGGCCAAGCCTCCCACGAGGCGACCGGTGGACAGCCGCGCGGGTAAGGTCTGCGGCTGTGAGTGGACGAAACACAGCGTTGACGCCCCCGGCCGATGCCGCAGAGCCGGTGCGGCACCCCGATGCCCCGCCGCCCGGCGAGCTCCTCGGTGCCCACTACGAGCACTGCTTCGGCTGCGGCGACGGACAGCCCCACGGGCTCCATCTGGCGGCCCGCGCCGGCGAGGGCGTGCGCGTCAGCGCCGAGTTCACCGTCAAGCCCGCCCACCAGGGCGCGCCCGGACTCGCCCACGGCGGCGTCCTCGCCACCGCGCTCGACGAGACCCTGGGCTCCCTGAACTGGCTGCTGCGCGTCATCGCCGTCACCGGCCGGCTGGAGACGGACTTCGTCCGGCCCGTACCGGTGGGCACCGTGCTGTACCTCGAGGCCGAGGTCACCGCCGTCGCCGGCCGGAAGATCTACTCCCGCGCCGTCGGCCGAATAGGCGGTCCGCAGGGACCCGTCGCGCTGCGCGCCGAGGCCCTCTTCATCGAGGTGAAGGTCGACCACTTCACCGACAACGGACGGCCCGAGGAGATCCGGGCGGCGATGGCCGACCCGGACCAGGTCAGGCGCGCACGCGCCTTCGAGGTGAACCCCTGATGTCTGAGAACAACACTCCCCGTGAAAGCGTCGACGTGCTGATCCGGCGCGTGGACCCGCAGGTCCCGATCCCCGCCTACGGGCACCCCGGCGACGCCGGCTGCGATCTGGTCACCACCGAGGCCGCCGAACTGGAGCCGGGCGAGCGGGCCGTACTGCCGACCGGGGTCTCCATCGCGCTGCCCGACGGCTACGCGGCGTTCGTGCACCCGCGCTCGGGCCTGGCCGCCCGCTGCGGGCTCGCGCTCGTGAATGCCCCGGGGACGGTGGATGCCGGGTACCGTGGGGAGATCAAGGTGATCGTGGTCAATCTCGACCCGCGCGAGAGCGTCAGGTTCGAGCGTTTCGACCGCATTGCCCAGCTGGTTGTCCAGCGGGTCGAGAAGGTGCGCTTCCACGAGGTGGCGGATCTTCCGGACTCGGTGCGGGCCGAGGGGGGTTTCGGCTCCACCGGAGGTCATGCGGCCGTGGCCGGATCCGGTGCTGGTCAGCAGGGTGGGAATGGCTACGCTTCGGTCGTATCCGACCGGGAAGGACAGTGACGTGTTCGGACGTCGCAAGAAGAACGACTCCGTCAAGGACGGCGGCGCGGCCGAGCAGGTCGTCGACGGCGTCGGCGCCGATGAGCAGGACGGTGAGCAGGAGACCGACGCGGCAGCGCCGCGCCGGCTGAACCTGCCGCCGGCTCCGCGCCCCGACGGACCGTGGGACGTATCGGAAGTGCCCGGCAACCCCGAGGACGGACGCGTCGACCTCGGCGGCATCCTCGTACCGGGTGTCGAGGGCATGGAGCTGCGCGTCGAGGTCGCCGGTGACGCGATCGTCGCCGCGACCGTGGTGCTCGGCGACAGTGCCGTACAGCTGCAGGCCTTCGCCGCGCCGCGCAAGGAAGGCATCTGGGGCGAGGTCCGCGAGGAGATCGCCGAGGGCATCACCAAGCAGGGCGGCATCATCGACGAGGTCGAGGGTCCGCTGGGCTGGGAGCTGCGCGCGCAGGTGCCCGTACCGCTGCCGGACGGGCAGACCGGCGCCCAGCTGGTCCGCTTCGTCGGTGTGGACGGCCCGCGCTGGTTCCTGCGCGGTGTCATCTCCGGCCAGGGCGCGGTGCGTCCCGAGTCGGCGGGTGTGCTGGAGCGGATCTTCCTGGACACCGTCGTGGTGCGCGGTGAGGGCCCGATGGCCCCGCGCGACCCGATCGTCCTGAAGCTGCCGAACGACGCGCAGATGGTGCCGGACGGTGTGCAGACCGAGGAGCAGGAAGGCTCCCGCTTCGGCGGTGGCATGGGCCAGCTGGAGCGCGGCCCGGAGATCACCGAGGTTCGCTGATCTCCTCGGCCCGCCGTGTGCGGGCGACTGTTTCCGGCCGTGGGCCGTACTCCTTCGGGGGTACGGCCCACGGTCGCGTCCGGGGTCGGGTCCGTGTCCGGGGCGCGCTGCCGGGCTCCGGCGCGTCCCGCCGACAACGGTGTCAGGGATCCGTCAGGGATCCGGCGGTACGCCCTGATCGGCGCGTGATCGGGGCGAACGTCCCGGAGAATGAGCGCATGGGACGCGGCAAGCTAAGGATCTATCTCGGCTCGGCACCCGGTGTGGGCAAGACGTACGCCATGCTCTCCGAGGGCCACCGCCGGGTGGAGCGCGGCTCCGACTGCGTCGTCGGCTTCGTCGAGCACCACGGGCGGCCGCGCACGGAAGTGATGCTGCACGGCCTGGAACAGGTCGAGCGCAAGGAGCTGTCCTACCGGGGCGCCGCCTTCACCGAGATGGACGTGGACGCGGTCCTCGCGCGCAGGCCGGCCCTGGCCCTGGTGGACGAGCTGGCGCACACCAATGTGCCCGGTTCGCGCAATGCCAAGCGGTGGCAGGACGTGGAGGAGCTGCTGCGGGCCGGGATCGACGTGGTCACGACCGTGAACATCCAGCACCTGGAGTCCCTGGGCGACGTGGTCGAGTCGATCACGGGGGTGCGCCAGCGCGAGACCGTCCCGGACGAGGTGGTGCGCCGGGCCGACCAGATCGAGCTGGTCGACATGTCTCCGCAGGCCCTGCGCCGCCGCATGGCCCACGGCAACATCTACAAGTCCGACAAGGTCGACGCGGCCCTGTCCAACTACTTCCGGCCCGGCAATCTGACCGCCCTGCGCGAACTCGCGCTGCTCTGGGTCGCCGACCGGGCCGACGAGTACCTCCAGCAGTACCGGGGCGAGCACAACATCCGCTCCACCTGGCAGGCGCGCGAGCGGATCGTGGTCGGCCTGACCGGCGGACCCGAGGGCCGGACCCTGATCCGGCGCGCCTCCCGGGTGGCGGCCAAGGGCTCCGGCAGCGAGATCCTGGCCGTCTACATCGCGCGCAGCGACGGGCTGACCGCGGCCTCGCCCAAGGAGCTCGCGGTCCAGCGGACGCTGGTCGAGGACCTCGGAGGAACGTTTCACCATGTGATCGGCGACAACGTCCCCGACGCCCTCCTCGAATTCGCCCGCGGGGTCAACGCCACCCAGATCGTGCTCGGCTCCAGCCGGCGCCGCCCCTGGCAGTACATCTTCGGCGCCGGCGTCGGCGCCACCGTGGCCCGCGACTCAGGGCCCGACCTCGACGTGCACATCGTCACCCACGAGGAGGTCGCCAAGGGCCGCGGCCTGCCCGTGGTCCGCTCGGCGGCCCGGCTCGGACGGCCCAGGATCGTGGCCGGCTGGGTGGCCGGGGTGGTGCTGCCGCTGCTGCTCGCGGCCCTGCTCACGCACATCGACAGCGACCCCGGTCTCGCCAACGAGATGCTGCTCTTCCTGGCCCTGACCGTGGCCTCCGCACTGCTCGGCGGGCTCTACCCGGCGCTGGCCTCGGCCGCCCTGGGCTCCCTGCTGCTGAACTACTACTTCGCCCCGCCCATCCACCGCTTCACCATCTCGGACCCCAAGAACATCGTCGCCATCGCGGTCTTCTTCGGCGTGGCCGGCTCCGTGGCCTCCGTCGTCGACGCGGCGGCCCGCCGCACCCACCAGGCCGCCCGGCTGCGCGCCGAGTCCGAGATCCTCTCCTTCCTGGCGGGCAGCGTGCTGCGCGGCGAGACCACCCTGGACGCACTGCTGGAGCGGGTGCGCGAGACCTTCGCCATGGAGTCGGTGGCCCTGCTGGAGCGCGAGAGCGACGTCGAACCCTGGAAGCCGGCCGGCAGCGTCGGCCCGAGCCCGGTCACCCGGCCCGAGGACGCCGATGTCGACATGCCGATCGGCGACCACATGGCGCTGGCCCTGTCCGGCCGGGTGCTGCCCGCCGAGGACCGCCGGGTGCTCGGCGCCTTCGCCGCCCAGGCCGCCGTCGTACTCGACCGCCAGCGCCTGGTCGGGGAGGCCGAGGAGGCCCGCCGGATGGCCGAGGGCAACCGGATCCGGACCGCGCTGCTCGCCGCCGTCAGCCATGACCTGCGTACCCCGCTGGCCTCCATCAAGGCCTCCGTCAGCTCCCTGCGCTCCGACGACGTGGAATGGTCCGAGGAGGACCGGGCGGAGCTCCTCCAGGGCATCGAGGAGGGCGCCGACCGCCTCGACCACCTCGTCGGGAACCTCCTGGACATGTCGAGGCTCCAGACCGGCACCGTCACCCCGCTGATCCGCGAGATCGACCTCGACGAGGTGGTCCCGATGGCGCTGGGCGGCGTACCCGAGGACAGCGTCCTGCTGGACATCCCGGAGACCCTGCCGATGGTGGCGGTGGACCCCGGGCTGCTGGAGCGGACCGTGGCCAACGTCGTCGAGAACGCGGTCAAGTACAGCCCGGCGGGTGAGCAGGTGCTGGTGGCGGCCAGTTTCCTGGGCGACCGGGTCGAGGTACGGGTCGTCGACCGCGGGCCGGGCGTGCCCGAGGAGGCCAAGGACCGGATCTTCGCCCCCTTCCAGCGGTACGGGGACGCCCCGCGCGGAGCCGGGGTCGGGCTGGGCCTGGCGGTCGCCCGCGGCTTCGCCGAGGCCATGGACGGCACCCTGGCCGCCGAGGACACCCCCGGCGGCGGGCTGACCATGGTGCTCACCCTGAAGGCGGCGGCCGGCGGGCGGCCGCAGATCCACGTGAGCGTGGACGGCGAGGGGCGCAGCGCGCCGCAAGGGCCCGGGGGACCGGAGGCGGACCGCCCGCCCGGCCCCGTAGATTTTGATCTTGATTCGATACGACAGAAGGCAGGACCCCAATGACCCGGGTGCTCGTGGTGGACGACGAACCCCAGATCGTCCGAGCCCTCGTGATCAACTTGAAGGCGCGCAAGTACGAGGTCGACGCGGCCGCCGACGGGGCGAGCGCCCTGGAACTGGCGGCCGCCCGCCACCCCGACGTGGTCGTCCTCGACCTGGGCCTGCCCGACATGGACGGGGTCGAGGTGATCAAGGGGCTGCGCGGCTGGACCCGCGTCCCGATCCTGGTCCTCTCCGCCCGGCACACCTCCGACGAGAAGGTCGAGGCCCTGGACGCGGGCGCCGACGACTACGTCACCAAGCCCTTCGGCATGGACGAGCTGCTGGCCAGGCTGCGCGCCGCGGTCCGCAGGGCGGAACCCTCCGCCGGGTCCGGCGAGGACGAGGTGATCGTGGAGACGGAGCACTTCACGGTGGACCTCGCGGCGAAGAAGGCGGTGCGCGAAGGGCGGGACGTGCGGCTGACGCCCACCGAGTGGCACCTGCTGGAGGTCCTGGTCCGCAACGGCGGCAAGCTGGTCAGCCAGAAGCAGCTGCTCCAGGAGGTCTGGGGGCCCTCGTACGGGACCGAGACCAACTACCTGCGGGTCTACATGGCGCAGCTGCGGCGCAAGCTGGAGGCGGACCCCTCGCACCCGATCCACTTCATCACCGAACCGGGCATGGGATACCGCTTCGAGAGGTAGTGGCCGCGCCGGTACGCTTCCTGTATGAGTGCTGAACCGCGTCCCGAGAAGCCCGCCAAGCCGGCGAAACCCGCCAGGCCGGCGGGCCGGTTCCGCCGGATGATAGAGCGGCTGTCCACCTCGCAGGAGGAGCTGCATTCGGCGGAGCTGCAGGAGGACGCAGAAGCCGCGGGGTGCACGCGGATCTGCGACTGCCACGACCGCCAGATAGTCAAGGTGACCGGGACCCTGCGGACCGTCACCCTGAGGCCGCGCGCGGGCGTCCCCGCGCTGGAGGCCGAGCTCTTCGACGGCTCGGCCGCGCTGGACGTCGTATGGCTCGGGCGTCGCTCGATCGTGGGAATCGAACCCGGCCGTCGCATGATCGCCTCCGGGCGGATCTCGATGAGCCACGGCCGTCGGGTGCTCTTCAACCCGAAGTACGAACTCCGACCGCTCGGACAGGAGCACTGACGGTGACGTCATTCGACAAACCGGCCACCCCCGAGGTGGATCCGTCCGCGGACCCGTCCGCCGACCAGAAGGCCGTGACCCAGGCGGCGCTCTTCGATGCCTTCGGAGGAATCCGGGGCACCGTGGAGACGATGCTCCCCGGGCTGCTCTTCGTCATGATCTACACGATCAACAAGGACGTGAAGAGCTCCGCCATCGCGGCGGGCGCCGTCGCGGTCCTGCTGGTGATCGTGCGGCTGCTGCGCAAGGACACGGTGAAGCACGCCTTCAGCGGGGTCTTCGGCGTGGGCGTCGGCGTGGCCTTCGCCCTGTTCACGGGCAGCGCGAAGGGCTTCTACCTGCCCGGCATGATCTACGGCGCCGGACTGGGCGTGGCCTTCACGCTCTCCGCGCTGGTGGGCTTCCCGCTGCTGGGGGTGATCCTGGGGCCGGTCTTCAAGGAGAACCTCTCCTGGCGCACCCGCAACCCCGGGCGCAAGAAGGCGTACACCAAGGCCAGCCTGGCCTGGGGGCTCATCTTCCTCGCGAAGTACGCCATCCTCTTCCCGCTGTACTGGTGGGGCGACGCGACGCAGCTGGGCTGGGTGCTGATCGCGCTGAAGCTGCCGCCGATGGTGCTGGCCGTGTACTTCACGTGGGCCTTCCTGGCGAAGGCGCCGCCGCCGATCGACGTGATCGCGGAGTGGGAGGCGGAGGAAGAGGCGGAGAAGGCAGCCAAGGCCGCGAAGGCCGCCGCCAAGGGTCAGGCCTGACCCAATCCAGCCCCGCCGGCGTTTGAGGCGCGGGGTCTGGGGCGGAGCCCCAGGACGCTCGGCCGCGGCCCGGCTCCTGCGCGCAGCCCCGTAGGCCCTGGGGACACGCGAAGGGGCGGCTGACCGTGATGGTCAGCCGCCCCTTCGGCCGTTCAGCGGGACCGCAGGTCAGTCCGCTGCCTGGAGGAGGTCCTCCAGCTGCTCCTCGCGGGCCTGGGCGGCCACGAAGAGGAGCTCGTCGCCCGGCTCGAGGGTCTCCTCGCCGTGCGGGGTCAGGACGCGGTTGCCGCGGATGATCGTGACCAGCGAGGTGTCCTCGGGCCAGGTGATCTCGCTGATCTGCTTGCCGGCGACCTGGGAGTCGGCGGGCAGGGTCAGCTCGACCAGGTTGGCGTCGCCGTGGCTGAAGCGCAGCAGCCGGACCAGGTCGCCGACGCTGACGGCCTCCTCGACCAGCGCCGACATCAGGCGCGGCGTGGAGACGGCGACGTCGACGCCCCAGGACTCGTTGAAGAGCCACTCGTTCTTCGGGTTGTTCACGCGGGCCACGACCCGGGGAACCCCGTACTCGGTCTTGGCCAGCAGCGAGACGACCAGGTTGACCTTGTCGTCACCCGTGGCGGCGATGACCACGTTGCAGCGCTGCAGCGCGGCCTCGTCCAGCGAGGTGATCTCGCAGGCGTCGGCCAGCAGCCACTCGGCCTGCGGCACCCGCTCCACCGAGATGGCGGTCGGGGCCTTGTCGACGAGGAGCACCTCGTGGCCGTTCTCCAGCAGCTCACCCGCGATGGAGCGGCCCACCGCGCCCGCTCCGGCGATCGCGACCCTCATGCGTGCGTCTCCTCAGGTCCCTCGGCGAAGGAAGCCTCCACCTTGTCGATCTCGTCCGTGCGCATCATCACGTGGACGAGGTCGCCCTCCTGCAGGACCGTCGCCGACGTCGGCAGCATGGCCTCGCCCAGTCGGGTGAGGAAGGCCACGCGGACGCCGGTCTCCTCCTGCAGCTGGCTGACCTTGTGGCCGATCCAGGCGGTGGAGGTGTGCACCTCGGCGAGCTGGACACCGCCGCTCGGGTCGCGCCACAGCGGCTCCGCGCCGGACGGCAGCAGCCGCCGGAGCATCTGGTCCGCGGTCCACCGCACGGTGGCGACGGTGGGGATGCCCAGCCGCTGGTAGACCTCGGCGCGCTTGGGGTCGTAGATGCGGGCGGCGACGTTCTCGACGCCGAACATCTCCCGGGCCACGCGCGCGGCGATGATGTTGGAATTGTCACCGCTGCTGACCGCGGCGAAGGCGCCCGCCTCCTCGATGCCGGCCTCGCGCAGGGTGTCCTGGTCGAAGCCGACTCCGGTGACGCGGCGGCCGCCGAAGGAAGCCCCCAGCCGGCGGAATGCGGTGGGGTCCTGGTCGATGACCGCGACCGTATGCCCCTGCTGTTCCAGGGTCTGCGCGAGGGCGGAGCCCACTCTTCCGCAGCCCATAATGACGATGTGCACGGCCGTCCTTCCGGCTGTCAGCGGCTCGCTGGTTTCCAGCCTCTTTGCTGCTCTGGCTTAACAGGGTCTCAGACCATGGCCCAAGCTACACACGGGCGGTCACCAGTGTGACCGTTTGCGCTGGACGCTGCGTCTCTTTGCCCTGGATGTGGGGGGACTTCGTGGCGGATAGGGGTGGGGGGTTCGTCAGTCTGATTTCGAACGCTTACGATCCTCTGCGTGTCCAAACTGACCGACGTGCCCAAACGGATCCTGATCGGCAGGGCGCTACGCAGCGACCGCCTCGGAGAAACGCTCCTCCCCAAGCGGATCGCCCTTCCCGTCTTCGCCTCAGACCCGCTCTCCTCAGTGGCGTACGCCCCTGGCGAGGTCCTGCTGGTCCTGTCGGTCGCGGGCGTGTCGGCGTACCACTTCAGCCCCTGGATCGCCGTCGCGGTGGTCGTGCTGATGTTCACGGTGGTGGCCTCCTACCGCCAGAACGTCCACGCCTACCCGAGCGGCGGCGGTGACTACGAGGTCGCCAACACCAACCTCGGCCCCAAGGCCGGTCTCACCGTCGCGAGCGCCCTGCTCGTCGACTACGTCCTGACCGTCGCCGTATCGATCGCCTCCGGTGTCGAAAACCTCGGTTCCGCCATCCCCTTCGTCGTCGAGCACAAAGTGCTGTGCGCGATCGGGATGATCTTGATCCTCACGCTGTTGAATCTGCGCGGCATGAAGGAATCCGGGCGGCTCTTCGCCATTCCGACCTATGTCTTCGTCGTCGGCGTATTCGTCATGATCGCGTGGGGAGCCTGGCGCGGCCTGGCCCTCGGCGAGACCATGAAGGCCCCCACCGCCGATTTCGAGATCAAGGCCGAGCACCAGGGACTGGCCGGGTTCGCCCTGGTCTTCCTGCTGCTGCGGGCCTTCTCCTCCGGCTGCGCCGCCCTGACCGGCGTCGAGGCGATCAGCAACGGCGTACCCGCCTTCCGCAAGCCCAAGAGCAAGAACGCCGCCACCACCCTGGCCCTGATGGGCGGCCTGGCCGTGACGATGTTCTGCGGCATCATCGCGCTGGCCATGGCCACCAACGTGCGGATGGCCGAGAAGCCCGCCACCGACCTGCTCCACAACGGCGCCGAGGTCGGCTCGGGCTACGTCCAGAACCCGGTGATCTCCCAGGTCGCCGAGGCCGTCTTCGGCAACGGCAGCTTCATGTTCATCGTGCTCGCCGCCGCCACCGCGCTCGTGCTGTTCCTGGCCGCGAACACCGCGTACAACGGCTTCCCGCTGCTCGGCTCGATCCTCGCCCAGGACCGGTACCTGCCCCGGCAGCTGCACACCCGCGGCGACCGGCTCGCCTTCTCCAACGGCATCGTGCTGCTGGCCGGCGCCGCGATCCTGCTGGTCTGGATCTACGGCGCCGACTCGACCAAGCTGATCCAGCTCTACATCGTCGGCGTCTTCGTCTCCTTCACCCTGAGCCAGACGGGCATGGTCCGGCACTGGAACCGCCACCTGCGCAGCGAGACGGACCCGGCGGCCCGCCGCAAGATGTTCCGCTCCCGCGCGATCAACGCCTTCGGCGCGTTCTTCACCGGCCTGGTGCTGGTCGTGGTCCTGGCGACCAAGTTCACCCACGGCGCCTGGGTCGCTCTGCTCGGCATGGTGATCTTCTACGCGACGATGACCGCGATCCGGAAGCACTACGACCGGGTCTCCGCCGAGATCGCTGCCGCCGAGGGGCCCTCCGACGACAGCATCCGCCCCTCGCGGGTCCACTCCATCGTCCTGGTCTCCAAGGTCCACAAGCCCACCCTGCGCGCCCTGGCCTTCGCCAAGCTGACCCGCTCGGACGCCCTGGAGGCGCTCAGCATCAGCGTCGACCCGGCGGAGACCAAGGCCCTGCGCGAGGAGTGGGAGCGGCGCGGGATCAACGTCCCGCTGAAGATCCTCGACTCCCCGTACCGGGAGATCACCCGCCCGGTCGTGGAGTACGTGAAGGGCCTGCGCAGCGAGAACCCGCGCGACGCCGTCAGCGTGTACATCCCCGAGTACGTCGTCGGGCGCTGGTACGAGCACCTCCTGCACAACCAGAGCGCCCTGCGGCTCAAGGGCCGGCTGCTCTTCACCCCCGGCGTCATGGTCACCTCGGTGCCCTACCAGCTGGAGTCCTCGGAGCTCGCCAAGAAGCGGGCGAAGAAGCGGGCGGAGTGGAACGCCCCGGGTGCGGTGCGCCGCGGCCCGGTCGACAGCCCGCGCCCCAAGGATCCGGCGGCGAAGTAGCGCGCGGCACTCGGCACCTCCCGCAACGGGTGGTGAACGGCCGGACGAGATCCACGTAAACTGGTGGGTCGGTCGTCCGGCCGTTCCCTTTAGTCTGATCCACATCCATCCTCATCCATCCTTGATCCATCCTTGGAGCCTCCCCACCATGACGACCGAGCAGAACGAGAAGCAGTCATTGGTCGGGGAGGAGTACGAGGTCGAGGTCGGCCCCGTCGCGCACGGAGGCCACTGCATCGCCCGCACCGCCGAGGGCCGCGTCCTGTTCGTCCGGCACACCCTGCCCGGCGAGAAGGTCATCGCGCGCGTGACGGAGGGCGACGCCGACTCCCGCTTCCTGCGCGCCGACGCCATCACCGTCCTGGACCCCTCCAAGGACCGCACCCCGGCCCCGTGCCCGTACGCCGGCCCCGGCAAGTGCGGCGGCTGCGACTGGCAGCACGCCAAGCCGGGCGCCCAGCGCCGGCTCAAGGGCGAGGTCATCGCCGAGCAGCTGCTGCGCCTCGCCGGGCTCACCCCGGAGCAGGCCGGCTGGGACGGCACCGTCATGCCCGCCGAGGGCGACAAGGTGCCCGCCGGCCAGGTCCCGCAGTGGCGCACCCGCGTCCAGTTCGCGATCGACGAGGACGGCAACGCGGGCCTGCGCAAGCACCGCTCCCACGACATCGAACTGATCGACCACTGCATGATCGCGGCCCCGGGCGTCAGCGAGCTCGGCATCGAGCAGCAGGACTGGCCCCAGATGGCCACCGTCGAGGCCAT
Source organism: Streptomyces sp. NBC_00503 (assembly GCF_036346895.1). Taxonomy (NCBI): domain Bacteria; kingdom Bacillati; phylum Actinomycetota; class Actinomycetes; order Kitasatosporales; family Streptomycetaceae; genus Streptomyces; species Streptomyces sp. NBC_00503. The sequence continues at coordinate 6,088,491 of NZ_CP107855.1, forward strand.
CGCCGCCTCCGGCTCGGGCGACCGCCAGGTCGTCCTCACCCCCCGCCCCGGCGGCCGCCTGCCCCTGGTCGAGCTCGACAAGCCGGTCTCCGTCCTCCGAGTGGAGGAGAAGGACGGCGGAGTCCACCGCGTCCACGGCCGCCCCTTCGTCCGCGAGCGCGCGGACGGCCGTACGTACCGCGTCGGCATGGGCGGCTTCTGGCAGGTCCACCCCCAGGCCGCCGACACCCTGATCAAGGCCGTCATGCAGGGCCTGATGCCGCGCAAGGGCGAGATGGCCCTCGACCTCTACTGCGGCGTCGGCATCTTCGCCGGCGCCCTCGCCGAACGCCTCGGCGACACCGGCGCCGTCCTGGGCATCGAGTCCACGAAGCGCGCGGTCGAGGACGCCCGGCACAACCTGACCGACTTCCCCCGCGTCCGCATCGAGCAGGGCAAGGTCGAGCAGATCCTCCCCAAGACCGGCATCACCGAGTGCGACCTGGTCGTCCTGGACCCGCCCCGCGCGGGCGCCGGCAAGCAGACGGTCCGCCAGGTGGCCGCCCTCACCCCCCGCCGCATCGCCTACGTCGCCTGCGACCCGGCAGCCCTGGCCCGCGACCTCGGCTACTTCAAGGAGGCGGGCTACAAGCCCCGCACCCTGCGCGCCTTCGACCTCTTCCCGATGACCCACCACGTGGAGTGCGTGGCGATCCTTGAACCGGTCGCTAAGAGCTCCTGACCTGCGGGTTTGTCGATGTGCATTATGTGCGTTGTGGGCGTTACGGGCGATATCTTGACGCTGGTTTGACGCTCGTGACGCTCATTTGACGCTCATGGAAGCCATTCCCTGATGGGGCGTCAGCATTTACTGACGTCACGTCAGCAGTGGAAGCCGTCTTCTGGGCCGGGCTGTGTGCCCGGCCGGGGAGGCGGCTTTCTGTGTGCCGTGGTGGCGAATGCCGGCCTTGCCGGTGCGATGCGCGAGAGCTCCTGCCGGTTACGTTCTGTAGCAATTCTGGCTAGCCGCTACTCGTGTCGGCGGTAGGGGCCAGACTCCTCAGCCCGACTTTTGCCGTCCTGGCCGCCGTCCCCACTTCCGTGGGCAGAACGTGTAGCCGATGCCGGTCGAGGCGGGGTCATTTCGCCGGTTCTCGGCGCGATGCCCGTCGATGGCCGGTAGAGCCGAAGTCTCTGCCGGCTGAGAGCGTGAGGTGGGCGCATGCGCCGCTGGTCCCCGTTGAACGACCGACAGCGAGAGCTCTTGAGGCGGCTGGATGCCGGCGTGGAGTTGGGCTTGGCATCGGCTGAACGGCTCTCCGCGTATGCGCTGCGCGACCGAGGGCTGCTGACGATCGGTCGCCGTAGTGGGGCGGTGCGGGCCAAAGTCACCGAGGCAGGTGAGTTCTATCTGGAGCACGGTCACCATCCGGAGGATCCGCGGTATGCCGGCGCGCCCCAGTCAGGCGCCAAAAGGAGGCCCGTGCCGTACTCGGAACGGGCAGTGGCCGCCCGGGCCCGGCGGGCCAAGGCGGCCGAGCTGATCGAACGGCTCGTGGCTGAACGGCGGGTGGTCATTCCAGAGCCCGACGAGGCGACGGAAGCCGAATACCTGCGGGCCGTCGACTACGCGAAGCGGCACGACCTCACGCCGCCGGGGAAGCGCATCGAGAGGCTTCGCCTGTGGAACCGAGACCTTCAGATCTCCCTCGAAGACGGGCCGCATCACAACGCGAAGAGCCAGAGGCCTGAGAGTGTTCCGCCCATCTCTGTGCCCGCCCAATTGCGCTCCCTTCATCCAGTGGTAGGTGCTCTCAAGGAAGACCAGTGCCGGCTCGCCGTGTCCGCGCCTCTCCGGAGTAGGGCTCTGCGCCTGTTCCAGGGGCTGTGCGCGGAAGCGGTGAAACGTGGCTACGCGGTGCGCGAGCACCCGATGGACGAGAACTACCGCAGCCGGGCCTATGGGTACGACGGCGCGCACATCCCCTCGCGTCCCTCCCGGCGCGAGGGCGAGCTGGACCTGGTCGTCGGCGACTTCACGTACACGGTGACCATCAAGCAGGAATTCCCGTTGTCCGAGGACCCGGAGCGGGCGCAGAGTCTGATGGTCGAGCTTCCGTACAGCCGATCGGGGCGCCGGGGCAAGTGGGCAGACCGGAAGCGGTGGAGACTGGAGGACGTCCTTGGTGCGGTTCTGCGCGAGGTGGAGGTCCGCTCACGGGAGGACGCCCAACGCCGGATCGACGAGAAGCAGGCCGAGGAGGACCGGCAGATCCGGTGGCAGGCGGCGATGGACTCGGCGCGGAAGCAGGCGATCCAGGCCCAACTCGCCACTGTCCTGCGTGAGCAGGCGCAGGACTGGCATCGAGCGAGGAAGCTGAGCCAGTATTGCGATGCTCTGGAGGACCGCCTCGCCGTGTCAGACGAGTCGGCAGACCCGGAATTTGTCTCCACCCAGCAGTGGCTGGAGTGGGCAAGAGCCTACGTAGGGTCCCTGGATCCGCTGCGGGAGCTGCCCGGGATGCCGGCGCCCCGCGATCCCGAGGCGGAGGAGATGAAGCCGTACCTGAGGGGCTGGAGTCCGCGTGGCTCGGAAGAGCAGGACCGCTCCTGGGGCAGGTGATCAAATAGGCGCCGCTTAGAGGTCGCGCAGATAGGCGTGGCGACGGTACCCCAGTAGCAGTACCGGCACAGACCTTGTCGATCATGGAGTTGCGACGCTCTGTGATCACCGGGGGATACCTATGCCAGTACTGCCGTCATGGCTGACCGAACCTCTCTGGAGCCAGTTCGCCGCGCTGCTGCCCGAGCGGCCGACCTACGCGGCGACCCATCCGCTGGGCTGCCACCGGCCGCGCATCAGCGACCGGATCATCTTCGACAAGATGCTGCAGCTCTTGCGGTTCGGCTGCTCCTACCAAGCCATCGCCGACACGACCTGCTCGGCCACCACGATCCGCAACCGTCGAGACGAATGGACCAGGCTGGGCATCTTCGCCAAGTTCAAACAGATCGCGCTGGATGCCTACGACCGGATCGTCGGGCTCGTCCTCGACCAGATCGCCGTTGACGGTTCCATCACCAAGGCCCCTGGTGGCGGCGAGGTCGCGGGACGTTCGCCGGTCGATCGCGGCAAGCAGGGCCTGAAACGCTCGGGCATGACGGATGGCTACGGAATCCCGCTGGGCCGGGTGCTGACCGGAGCGAACCGTCACGACTCCCCGCTGCTCGCCCCGACCCTGGACCGCCTGGACGACTTGGGGCCACTGCCCGACGACATCACCGTGCACCTGGACGCCGGCTATGACTCCGACAAGACCCGAACGCTGCTGGCCGAACGCGGCCTGCACGGCAGCATCGCTCACAAGGGCGAGAAGGCGCCGATCCAGGCGAGCCGCAGGTGGCATGTGGAGCGGACCCACGCCTGGCAGAACGCCTTCCACCGCCTCGCCCACTGCTACGAGCGCCGAGCCACAGTCGTCCATGCCTTCTTCGACCTTGCCGACACCATCAGCACCGTGCGCAGCCTGATCCGTCGGGCCTGGACGACCCACCGCTGGGACGAACGCCCGAGCCGCCGCCCATGAGCACAGGGTCGCCGCCCGGTCCCTGTCTACGTAGGTGGGGGTCAGGATTCCGTGCCCTGGGCGACAGTGAGGGCTTCGGCTTGTTCCTGGAGGGGGCGGCGCAGGAGCTTTCCGATGGTGTTGCGGGGGAGTTCGTCCAGGGCGATGAAGTGGGTGGGGCGCTTGTACCCGGCGAGTTGGGTGACGCAGTGGGTGATGAGCTGGTGTTCGTCGAAGTCGTCGGGGCGGGCGGGTTGGACGAACGCGATGGGGGTCTGGCCGGCAGTGGGGTCGGGGGCGGGGACGACGACGGCTTCGGTGACCCAGTCGATGCCGCGTAGGACGTGTTCGATCTCTGCGGGGTAGACGTTCTGTCCGCCGCGCAGAATGAGGTCGGTGCGGCGGCTGACGATCCACAGGTGGCCGGCGTCGTCGTGGCAGGCGAGGTCGCCGGTGTTGAGCCAGCCGTCGGTGAGGGTCTGGGCGGTGGCCTGGGGGTTGTTCCAGTAGCCGCGCATCAGTCCGTGGCTGCTCAGGTGGAGGGTGCCGACCTCGTGGGGCTGGGTGATCACAGTCCCGTCGGTGCTGTGGATGATGCGGGAGTTGACCCCGGGCATGGGCCGGCCGGCGCAGGTCGCTCCGGGCAGGGGCGGCGGGCCGGGTGTGTCGGTGGGGGCGAGGGTCAGGACGGGGCCGCCGCCCTCGGTGATCCCGAAGATGGTGCGCATGTCCGTCTGGAAGGCGGTGGCGGCCCGGTCGGCGAGTTCGGGCGGGCAGGGCGCTCCGCCGTGGGCCACCAGCGTGAGGGAGGTCAGGTCGGCGGTGGCGAGCTGCCTCGATTCCAGGACCAGACGGATCATGGTCGGCACCAGAAAGGTGTCCCGGACCTGCCACCGCTGGACGGCCTTAAGGAACTTGGGCGGGGTGAACTGTTCGAGGATGCAGACGGTCGCGCCGGCGGCGAGGTAGTCCAGGGCGATGGTGATGCTGCCGTGGCACAGCGGGCTGGTGTGCAGGTAGGTGGAGTCGGGCCCTGATCCCACCGCGTCCTGCCAAGAGGCGGCCTGGAGCTGGTAGTACCGGTGGTCGGTGACGACGCCCTTGGGGAAGCCGGTGGTGGCGGAGGTGTGCAGGATCATCAGCGGGTCGGTGACCGCACCCGCGCGGGCGGACACCGGGCCGTCGGGGAGGTCGGCGATCTGGTCGGCGTGAAGGATCGGCAGGCCGGGCCGCAGGCGGGCCAGCCGCTCAAGGCCGGCGGTGTCGGCGACCGCGCAGCCGGGTTGGATCGTCTCCAGGATGCCGGTCAGTTCCCGGTCGGTCAGGGCGGGGTTCAGGGGTACCGCGACAGTGCCGCCGAGCGCGCACCCGAAGACGGCTTCCAGGACTTCGACCCGGTTCGCGCTGAGCACTGCGACCCGGTCCTGGGCCTGGGCGTGTGCGCTGACGGCGTGGGCGAGGGCGTGGGCGTCGCGGTGCAGGCGCTGCCAGGTGACGTCGCGTCGGCTGTCGCGCAGCGCGACGCCGTCGGGGGTTTCGTGCTGCCGCCGGTGGAGGAGCTGCTGGAGCCACATCGTCAGTTCCCCTGCCCGCCGGGGTTCGCGGAGAGCAGGCGTGCTATCGCGGTGATGGAGTCCAGGGTGGTGGATTCGTCGTCGGTCAGGTCCCGGCCGAGGGCGTCCTCGCAGCGGGTGATCAGCTCGATCGTGGCCAGGGAGTCCACGCCCGCGTCCGCGAGGTTGTCGCTGTCGCCGATCAGGTCGGCCATCGACGCCGGGCGCAGGCAGCCGCGCAGCAGGTCACGGGCCAGGGCGAGGTCTTCGGTGGTGGGGTTCATGGTGCCTTCCATTGGGTTGCGCTGATGGGGCCGAACATCGCCATCGGCCGACTGTCGAGGGTGTCGTGCAGGAGAGCGTCCGCGTCCGGGCCGGTGCACGGCAGCAGGCGGTTGAGGCGGCTGCCGAAGCAGGCGGCGGCGAACTCCCGCGTCTCGGGCAGGTCCTGCCCGCCGGGGAAGCGCCGGGGGATGAACGAGAACCCGATGTCGACCGACTTCCAGCGGCCTTCGTCGAACACCTCGCACCAGGCGTGCTCACTGCCCACCACTCCCAGCAGCCACCCCCGCCGTGCCCGAGCACGCAGGCCGAGAGCCCGCAGCCGGTCGGTGAAGACGCGGCTGACCACGATGCAGTCGGTCATCCCCGCATCCCACGCCCGCTGGTGCTCGATGCGCAGTGGCTCGGTGACCCGCTGGTAGACGACCCGGCGCGCGTGCAGGTCGGCCATCATCTCCGCGTGGACGGTGCGGGCCCGCTCGTCGCGGACCTGGTCCGCCGCACCGGTGATCCGCACCGCGACCTGGTAGCCGCGGTCGGTGAACTCCGTACCCCGTACTAGGGTGTCCGGCCCGGTGCCGTCCAGTGCGGTGACGCCGGGCGCGTCCCAGTCCGGCACCCGCAGCCGGTACCGGCCCCCCTCGGCCTCGCCGAGTCCCACGGTCACCAGCCATTCCCGTGGCTCCAGCCATCCCGATGCCGGCCCGGCGCTGAAACCCAGCTGGAAACGCAGTGCGCGTTCCAGGGTGGTGCGCTCGCTGCCCGACATCAGCGCCAGGTTCGCCAGGTCGGCCCGCTCGAACAGCGGGCCGCGTACCGGGTCGTCCAGGTACGGCAGCCCGTGCTCCTGGCCGAGTCGCAGCAGGAAGGCGGGGTCCGTGCACAGCCAGTCGGCCGCCGCGTGCGCGTCGGTGTCGTAGCGGGCCGACCACGCCGGGGCGGGAAGGAAGCGGTCCATGGCCGGCAGGAGCAACTCGAACGCGACCGGGCCACCCGCCCGTGACCGGGCGGCCTGCGGCGCGGGCGCGCCGTCTGCCACCGTGCTGAAACGATTCATCAAGATCCAATCGACTGTGGAGGGGAAGACCGCCACACCGGCGGGTGAGAGCACGGGTGCCAGCCGGTCAGGCCGGACAAGAGGGGCTGCGACGAGTCGGTCCCCAGGGCCGTCGCCGGCCACCTGCCACCCGTCCCAACTCCCTAGGGGGCGCAGGGAAGTACCAGCCCCGCCCCACGGTGGCCACCCCTACTGCCAGGCCCGGGCCGGCCGCCCATGGTCCGGAACGATCACGGCGACGATCAGGGTACAACCGCCCTACAGGCCCCCACTCCCGACCACCTGACGGGAGGCCAGGGACAGCCGGGCCGGTCGGCGCATTGCGTCCGGCGCCGAACGGCCCCCGGTCCACCAGGGGCGGCCACTGGGCCGGCGACCTGTGGGCGCAGGGAGATCACGTCGAGAAACTAGCAGGGCTGCACCACCCGGTCCCTTCCAGGGCCTTGTGGTGGGCGGCGGTGCGTTCTGCCGGCCGTCAGCAGGCCGCGCCGCGCCGTCCACCTCCTCGGTGTCGGCGGCCGGGTCGAGGCGGGCGGGATGCCGCTGACAGTGGGGCGCTGCACTCCTGCCGGGCTTGGAACAGGGTGATGCCACGTCAATGCCGCGGATCGTAGACCAGGTCCGGGATGGCGGCGATGACATGGCGTCACCCTGCGCCTACCTTCCGCAGCTCCCCGGCGGCGGAACCCGTTAGCGCCGCCTCAAGTGATCCACGTGCGGTTCTGCACCTCCTCGCTCCAGGCTGTTCGCATGGCGGCGCAGGCCGTCCGCTGCGGCGACGCGGACGTCGTGATCGCCGCCAGGGTGGAGTCGCAGTCCCGCCTCGCCCACGGCAGCTCTGACGCCTGGCCCGGCACCGAGAACCCGGCCTTCGACGAGGCCAGGGAACGCACCCTCACGCGATCGGCCGCCGGAGCCGCCCCCTGGTCCGACCCGCGTGAGCAGCACGCGCTGCCCGACCCGTACACCCCCGTCGGGCTGGCCGCCGAGAACGTCGCCGATGTGTACGACATCACCCGCGCCGAAATGGACGCCTACGCGGCCCGCTCCCACCGGCTCACCCAGCAGGCCCTGGCCGAGGGCTTCCCCCTGGGCGACCTCGTCCCCGTCAAGGCCCCGGACGGCGCCACCGCCACCCTCGACGACCGCCCCCGCACCGGAGTCACCACCGCCACCCTGGCCCAACTGCCGCCCCGCTTCCGACCCGACGGACGCGTCACCGTCGACAACAGCGCCCCGCTCTCCGACGGCGCCGCCGCTCTCGTGGTCATGTCCGACACCTACGCCCGCGCCCGCGGCCACACCCCCCTCGCCAGGATCCTGGCCACCGGGGTCTCCGCCGCCACCCGCGAAACCGAAGGCCCCGCCCCCGTCACCGCCACCCGTACCGCCCTGGACCGGGCCGGCCTGGCCCTCGCCGACATCGACACCGTCGCCGGCAACGAACCCTTCGCCGCCCAAGTACTGGCCTACTGCGCCGAACTGGACCTGGACCCTGCCCGGGTGAACACCCACTGCGCGGAGCGCGGTCCTCCGCACACCGTTCGCCGATCTCGGCCAACATGACCCCCAGGCGGGGCAGCGCGGTTTCGGGACGGCGGGGCGTACGGAGTCGAACTTGGGCTACGGGGCGCGCAGGCTGTCGACGGCGAGGCGGGCAGTGGTGCCGATGACGGCGTCGGCTCGGGGGAGGGTGGCCGCGGTGTTGGCCGCGCGGGTGAAGACGGCGACGGCGTAGCGGCCACCGTCGGGGTACTCGATGACGCCGACCTCGTTGCGTACGGTAGGCAGGCTGCCGGTCTTGCCGGCGACGTGGACGTCGTCGAAGGGGAATCCGGAGGCCATGCGGTGGGGCCAAACCTGCAGGCCGAGGAGACGGCGGATCGCGGCGCCGTGTTCGGGGGCGCAGGCTTCGTCGCGCCAGACGGCGCTGAGCAGGCGGGTCATGTCGCGCGGGGTGCTGTGGTTGGTGCGGCCCGGGTCGAGGGCTCTGAGGCGCGCGATGACGTGGGGGTCGGCGAGGGCCTGCGCGCCACCGGGGCCCGCGTCTTCCCTGATGGTGTCGAGGAGCTGTCGGAAGGTCTGGGTCGCGTGCGTGCGAGCCATGCCGAGGCGGGCCGTGGTGTCGTTGACGGCGTCCAGGCCGATCCGCTCCAGGAGGAGGTCGGCGGCGGTGTTGTCGCTGACCGCCATCATCAGATAGGCGGCGTCGCGCAGGGACATGCGGACGGGGTCGAGCATGGCGGAGAGGCCGGTGGGGCCGGCGATGCGGTTGGCCGGAGGGCATTCGACCTGCTCGGTGAGGTCCAGGCGTCCCGCCGCGGCGTGTTCGTAGAGAGCGAGGAGCAGGCAGAGTTTGTGCACGCTGGCGCTGACGACCGGGTGGTCGCCGCCGATGTCGATCTCCGCACCCGAGTCGATGTCGAGGGCGTGCAGCCGGCCGGTGACGCCGGCTTCGGCGAATGCCTCGCGGATGCGAGTGAGGGTGTTGGTCACAGCCAGAACTCCGCTGCCGGGCGTAGATGGAGAGGGGGCGGCTCGGCGCTCGCGGCAGCGGTGCCGCGCAGAGCGCGTGTGGCCGCTTCGGCGAAGGCGCTGACGGCCGCGTCGCTGCGTCCTTGGGGCCAGGCGACGGAGTGGCGCCAGGTCAGGGCGAGGCCCGCGAGGGGACGCCAGGTGATGTCCGGGTCCTGGTCGGCGGTGTGCGCGGGGTGGGCGTCCCTCGGGCTGAAGGCGACGGCGTTCGTCGAGAGGATCAGGCCGCGGATGAAGCTGGCGCCCTGGCCGTGCCGCACGGTGGCGGGGGTGTAGCCGTTGCGGGCGCAGGTGGTCAGCACGTCGTCGTGCAGCGCGGGAGCACCGCTGCGGTGGAAGAGGATCAGGTCGTACCCGGTGAGGGCGGCGAGCGGGACCTCCGCGAGCGTGGCCGCCGGTGCGTCGCGCCGCAGCAGCACACCCAGCTCGCGGCGCAGGACCGGGCCCAGTTCGAGGCCGGAGACGTCGCAGGGGTGATGGACCAGCCCGACGTCCAGGTCGTGCGAGGCCAACTGGTCGAGTTGCTGGGCGGTGGACAGCTCGTGCAGTTCCAGCGTCACACCAGGGTGGAGGCGCTGGAAGTCCGCCAGGATCGCGGCGACGGTTTCGCCCGCGATATCGGGCGGCAGCGCCGCGCGCAGCAGCCCGCTCTCGCCCTTGCGGATGCGCAGGGCGGTGGCCTTCAGCGCCTCGGAGCGGGCGATCAGCTCGCGGGCCTCGTCCAGCAGCAGCGTTCCGGCCTTGGTGATGGTCACGTGGCGGCTGGTGCGCTCGAAGAGGCGCACGCCCAGCTCGCGCTCCAGGCGCTGGATGCGCTGGGACAGGGGTGGCTGGGCGATGCCCAGGCGCGTTGCGGCACGGCCGAAGTGTGACTCTTCCGCAACAGTCACAAAGCACTCCAAGTGCCGGATCAGGTCCACAAGCAGCAATGATATCTTAAATGAATCAATCGGACGTCGATATGAAAATTGGACATACGGCCGATTGGGCTGCTCTTGTCATGGCATGCCCTTGCACTCCTCCCTGCTTCGCCGACGCCGCGTGCCCCCTTCCTCCGGAGCTCTGGCACCCGGCTTGGCCCTCAGCGCCGGCTGCACCAGGGCCGCTGACGCGCCCTCCTCGCCGACTCCGGTCGGCAGCTTCCGCCGAGGCGGCCAGCCGACTGCCGCTGCCGACACCCAGGAGCAGCTGCTGGTGGACGGCGCAACCCGGACGCACCTGCTGCACCGGCCCGGCTCGTCCGTCACCGTGCCCGCGCGCTTCGGCCGCACCAGCACTTCCCTGGACGCCACCGACACCCTTCTCGACTTCTTCGCCGCCCGGACCGCCCGCACCGGAGACACCGGCACGACCACTTCCGGAGGACGGGGGCGATGAACAGGACATTGGGGCATGTGGCGGTCTTCTGCGGGTTGTTGGTGATGGCCCTGCTCGTGCGGGTGACGTGGGTGCAGGCCGTCCGGGGTGAGTCCCTGGCCGAGGACCCGCACAACCGGCGGGTTCTGATCGAGGCATTCGCCCAGCCGCGCGGCGACATCATCGTCGGCGGTGAAGCCATCACCGGCTCCGAGGAGACCCCCGGCTCGGACCTCAAGTACAAGCGGGTCTTCAAGGACGGCCCGATGTACGCGCCGATCACCGGCTATTTCTCGCAGGCTCAGGGCGCGACCTTCCTGGAAGGTGTGCACAAGGACGTGCTCAGCGGCAAGGACGTCAGGCTCGCCACGGGGCCTGTAGACAGGCTGACCGGAAAGAAGGCGCGCGGCGGCGATGTCATCACCACGATCGATCCGAAGGCGCAGCAGGCCGCCTACAAGGGGCTGACGGACCTCGGTGCCAAGGGCGCGGTGGTCGCCCTCGACCCGGGCACCGGCAAGATCCTCGCGATGGCCAGCACGCCGTCCTACGACCCCTCCGTCTTCGCCGGCAACTCGCGCGAGGAGGGTGAGGAATTCACGAGGCTGGACCAGGACGAGGCGAAGCCGCTGAGCAACCGGGCGATCCGCGAAAGCTATCCGCCCGGCTCGACCTTCAAGATCCTCACGGCGGCGGCCGCTCTCGAACACGGTGTGCTCGCCGACATCAATGCCCCCTCGGGCGTCCCGGCTCCGTACCGGCTTCCGCTCAGCTCGACGGAGATCGGCAATGTGGTCCCCAACTCCCAGTGCGACAAGGTCTCGATGAAGACCGGCATGCAGTGGTCGTGCAACAACATCTTCCTGGACGCCGCGCACCGGACCGGCAAGGACAGGATGCGCGAGACGGCGGAGAAGTTCGGCTTCAACAAGGAGCAGTTCACCCCGGTACGCACGGCCGCGAGTGGCTATCCGGCCGAGCTGGACAAGCCGCAGACCGCCCTGACCGGTATGGGCCAGGGCAGCGTGACCACCACGCCGCTGCAGATGGCCATGGTCACCGCCGGGCTCGCCAACGACGGCAAGGTGATGAAGCCGTACATGGTGGACGAACTGCGCGGCCCCGACCTGTCGTTGATCGAGAGGACCCGGCCAGAGGAGCTGAACCAGGCCGTCTCGCCCGGCACCGCGAGGAAGGTGCAGGAAATGATGGAGTACACGGTGAGCGACGGTACGGGCAGCAAGGTGAAGATCGACGGTGTCGTGGTCGGCGGCAAGCCCGGCACCGCCCAGCACGGTACCGACGTCCGCGACGAGCGTCCGTACGCCTGGTTCGTGTCCTACGCCAAACAGAGCGACGGCACCTCCCCGGTGGCCGTGGCGGTCTTCATCGACCCGGCTGACATGGACATCTCCCGCTCCGACATCGCGGGCGGCCGCCTGGGAGCTCCCATCGCGAAGGCGGTCATGGAAGCGGTGCTCAAGAAGTAGACCTCGTGCGCGTACAGCCGCTGGGGCGGCCGTGCGCCGACGGCATTGCGGCAATGGAGGAGATATCAATGACGGTCGGGTCCCCCGATGAAACGGAACAGAAGCGGCCTTCGGAGGAGGAGGCATCGGTGAGCGAACATGATCCCCGCCCCACGCCCTCCCGGGAGGGCGATCCTCAGCAGGACAGCAGCGAAAGCGAGCCTGTCGACGCCCCGGCTGAGCAGCCGCCGCGCCCTGGAGGCGAAGCCCCGGCCGATGAGAGTGGCGAGACGCCCGAGTCCCCGTCCCGTCCCGGCGCGCGCCGGTTCAAGATCTGGACGCCTGTCCTCCTGCTCCTGGTCTTCCTCACCGTGCAGACGGTCCGGCCGCTGCCGTCACCGGCCCTCAAACTCGGCGCTGCCATGTCCTCCTACACCTTCGGCGGGCAGTTCGGCATCCCGTGGCCCGAGAAGGGCCAGGGTGCCGTCCATGTGCAGGGCGTAGGCAACCTCGGCACGTTCGGAGAGCAGAAGCCTGTGCCGATCGCGAGTGTCGCCAAGGTGATGACGGCGTACGTGCTCCTCCAAGAGCATCCGCTCAAGAAGGACGAGCCGGGGCCGATGATCGAGGTCGACGCCAAGGCCGTGAAGGACGGCATGTCCGAGGACGAGTCGCGTGTCGAAGGCCTGACGGCCGGCATGAAGTTCAGCCAGCAGGACATGCTCAAGATGCTGATGATCCCGTCGGGCAACAACATCGCCCGGCTGCTTGCCCGCTGGGATGCTGGGAGCACCGACGAGACCGGGTTCGTGCGGAAGATGAACGACGCCGCCAAGGCGCTCGGCATGAAGGACACCACGTACACCGATCCCAGCGGTCTGGACGCGAAGACGGTGAGCACCGCCGTCGACCAGCTCAAGCTGGCCGAGGCGGTGATGAAGTTCGACGCCTTCCGGCCGATCGTCGCGATGCCGAACGCCGCCATCGACGGCCTGCCCGAGCCGATCTACAACAACAACGACAATCTCCTGCTCGCCGATCTGAGCATCAAGGGCATCAAGACCGGATCCAATACGGCGGCAGGCGGCGCGCTGATGTGGGCGGCGTACAAGACCGTTGGCGACAAGACGTTGTTGGTCCTCGGCACGATGCTGGACCAGCGCGTCGAGGGCCCGGACCGCAACGGCGCCAACAGCCTCGTCCTGGTCAAGGACAACAGCAAGAAGGTCATCGAGGCGGTCCGCGACGCGCTGACATCCGCGGTCGCCGTCAGGAAGGGGCAGGTCGTCGGCCATCTCGACGACGGACTTGGCGGCCTGACCCCACTCGTCGCCACCGAGGACCTCGAAGTCATCGGGGTACCGGGGCAGGAGTCGGAGCTGCGGATCACCGGCGGCGGCAGGACCGTTCCACACAGGGCCAAGGCCGGCACCGAGGTGGGCACGCTCACGGCGGGCAGTGGGCCCGACTCCATGGGGATCCCGGTCGCTCTCCAGGAAGACCTTCCCGAACCGTCCTTCATGTCGAAGCTGACGCGCCTGGGATGACATCCCGGCCGTAAGCAGTCTCAGTCCGACGCCCGCGATGCTTTCGGTGCGGCACGTCGCGTGTGGCCGGCCGGCACGGACAGGTGTTTGGATTCGGGGCTTTTGTCAGGGATCATCGGCGGTTGCCGCAGCCTGCGAAATCCGTCGGGCGTACCAACCGTGGTACTGGCGTGGAGGGGATCGTGTTCGATCATGGATAAGAAGTGGGCCCGTGCCTGGTTTGCCGCGACTGCGGCGTGCGTCGCCGTCGGCGTGATCATTGGGGTGGTGCTGTCGTGGCAGAACCACATGCCCGTGGTGGCCGCGACCGGTGAGTCGTATGAAAAATTCGGGGGCAGCCCCCTGGGGCGTGCTCTGAACGACTTCGCCTTCTTCACCGTCCAGTCGAACCTGATCGTGGGCGTCACCTGCTTGCTGCTCGCCATCAACCCGAACAGGCCCTCGACGGTGTTCCGGGTCTTCAGGCTGGCCGGCTTGGTCGCGATCTCGGTCACCGGCATCGTCTTCCACGTCGCACTCGGCGACCTGCTCGAGTTGGACAGCTGGGCGCTGGCCGCCGACAGGCTGAAGCACTTCGTGGTGCCGATCATGGCCGTCGTGGGATGGCTGGCGTTCGGCCCGCGCGGCCTCACCTCGCCGAGGATCGTGAAGCTGACGGTCCTCTTCCCGCTCGCCTACATGCTCTTCACGATCATCCGCGGCCCGCTCTCCTCGGACTGGTACCCCTACCCGTTCGCCAACGTGGAGGCGCTGGGCTACCTGAAGGTGATCATCAACGGGGTCTGGATCGGGCTGCTGTTTGTCGCCCTCGCCGCGGGCGCGGCCTGGCTGGACAAGCGACTGCAGACCAAGGAGGCCGTCTCTCCCGCACAGCGAGCGGACTGAGAGGACGGGACCGGCCTCGGGCCTTTGCTGACCATTACGTCGCCGTGGCTCGGCCCGGAGGGCCGGGCGGCCCCGTATGGTCGATCCCGGCCCGCGGCGGCGCCGAGGCCCCCCACGGGGCGGAACCCCGCTGTCCGGACAGGTGGACAATTTACTGTCTCTTTACGATTCCATTGCGGATACTTGTACGTAGCCAAGCAGTAGACCGGACCGTCCGAAGTCCGACGAGAAGCGAATGGAGTTCAAGACCCGCAATGGGTGAACCTCCCAGTCCATGCCGTGCCATGTCCTGCCCGTGGAGTATCCAGCCGACGGCGGGGGTGGCACGGTGACGGAAGTCCTGCTGCTCCTCCTCGCTCTGGCGCTGACGCTGGCGTGTGCGGTGTTCGTCGCCGCCGAGTTCTCCCTCACCACCGTCGAGCGCGGCGAGCTCGAACGCTCTGCCGCGGCCGGTGAGCGCGGCGCCGAAAGCGCCCTGAAGGCGGCCAAGCAGCTGACGTTCCAGCTGTCCGGTGCCCAGCTCGGCATCACGGTGGCCGCGCTGGTGATCGGCATGCTCGCGGAGCCCTCCGTATCCGCACTCCTGCGAGGTCCTCTGGAAGCGGTCGGACTGCCCGCCGGGGCCGTCTCCACCACCGCGACCCTGCTGGGCGTCGCCCTTTCCACCGTGGTCCTGATGGTCGTGGGTGAGCTCGTCCCGAAGAACTGGGCGATCGCGCGCCCGCTGGCCGTCGCGAAGGTCGTAGCCGGTCCCCAGCGCGCCTTCACGGCCGCCTTCGGGCCGCTGATCAGGCATCTGAACAACACCGCGAACCGCCTGGTACGCCGCTTCGGCCTGGAGCCGGCCGAGGAGCTGGCCTCCGCGCGCACGCCGGAGGAACTCATCGCCTTGGCCCGTCACTCGGCCCGCGCCGGCGCGATCGAGGCCGACTCGGCCGAGCTGTTCGTCCGTACCCTGCACCTGGCCGAGCTGACCGCCGAGAACGTGATGACCTCGCGGATCGACGTCCAGGCCCTGGAACTCCACGCCTCCGCGGCGGATGCCGCGAACCTGACGCTGGCCACCGGCCTGTCCCGGTTCCCCGTCTACCGCGACTCCCTGGACCGCGTGGTCGGCACCGTCCACATCCGCGACGTCCTCGCGCTCGACGAGGACCGGCGCACGGCCACCCCGGTGTCCGAGCTGATGACCTCGGCGCTCCTGGTGCCGCACTCCCTCCCCGCGGACACGCTGCTCGTCCGGCTGCGCAAGGCCCGCACGATGGCCGTGGTCATCGACGAGTACGGCGGCACCGCCGGCGTGGCGACCGTCGAGGACGTCATCGAAGAAGTCGTCGGCGAGGTCCGCGACGAGCACGACCCGATCGAAATCCCCGACCTCATCGAAGGGCCGGATCAAGGCGGCCGCACGATGTGGGAGGTCGACGGACGCGTCCGCCTCGACGAGCTGGAACACATCGGCTTCACCGTCCCCGCAGGCCCCTACGAGACGCTCGCAGGCTTGATCTCCACACGCCTGGAACGCATCCCCGTCGAGGGTGACACCGTCACCGTCGACGGCTGGGAACTCACGGTCCTCGACACGGACCACCACCGCGCCAACCGCGTCACGGTCACGGCGCCCGCCGCTCGTGCCGACGAGGCCGACTCCCGGGAGGGGAACCGATGACCACCGTCCAATTGCTGATCGGCGCCCTCACCCTGATCACCAACGCCTTCTTCGTCGCCGCCGAATTCGCCCTGATCTCGGTCCGCCGCAGCCAGATCGAACCGGCCGCCCGCAAGGGCAACCGGCGGGCCAAGAAGACCCTGTGGGCCCTGGAACACATCTCCGCCATGATGGCCACCGCCCAACTCGGCATCACCGTCTCCTCCCTGGTCCTCGGCGCGGTCGCCGAGCCGGCCATCGCCCACCTGCTCGAACCCCCCTTCGAAGCCATCGGCGTCCCCAGCGCGCTGATCCACCCCATCGCGTTCATCATCGCCCTCGCCGCGGCGACCTACCTGCACATGCTGATCGGCGAGATGGTCCCGAAGAACATCGCGCTCGCCGCCCCGGCGCCCACCGCGCTGCTGCTCGGCCCGCCGCTGGTCGCAGTCACCCAGGCACTGAGGCCGTTCGTTTTCGGCATCGACGCCTTCGCCAACATGCTGCTGAGACTGCTGAAGGTAGAGCCGAAGGGCGAGGTCGGATCGGTCTTCACCGACGAGGAACTGGCCCGCCTGGTCACGGACTCCAGCGAAGCCGGCCTCCTCGCCCCCGAAGGCGGCGAACGCCTGCGGGACGCACTCGCACTCGGCACGCGACCCGTCGGCGAGATCATGATCCGCCGCGAGGAGTTCGTCACCGTCCCCTACGGCATCACCCCGCGTGCCCTGGAGCGCACAGCGGCCGACCACGGCTTCTCCCGCCTGGTCGTGACAGGACCCGGGGACGAGACCATGGGCTTCCTCCACATCAAGGACGTCCTCGGCGTCACCGATCGCACGGCACCCTTCCCCGCCTCCGCCCTGCGCACCGTCACCGAGGTCGGCCAAGGGACCCCGCTGGACGACACGATGAACGCCATGCGCGACGCCGGCACCCACCTCGCCGCCGTCACGGACGCCGGCGGGTCGGTCATCGGATTCGTCACCATGGAAGACGTCCTCGAAGAGCTCGTAGGCCAGACCGCCTGACCGACGACGGCGTCACACGTCCTGCCGGGGCCGATGGTGATGGTGGCGCAGGAGCCTTTCACCTCGCGAGTCTCAGGACCGCGTCGAGCAGGCACTTCCCGCCGAACATCAGGTCGCTGATCTGGGTGTGTTCGTCGGGTGCGTGGATGAGACGCATGATGTCCGGCAGAGAAGTCACCCCCCCCTGTGATCGGGGTGGGGGTCGATCGCTGAGGGCGGCTCGTGCTTGTCTCGGCCGGTTCGTCCCGGTCAGGCCGCATGGGGATCATTGGTGTCCGGTGGCGTGCTGAATCGTTCTTGCTGGAGCGGCGGTCACCTGGACCGCCCTTCACCAAGGGATCTCCTGCTCATGACCCAGCCCGTCCGCGTCGTCTCCCGCAAGATCACCGCCCGGACCACACACTCTCCGAAGGGTGGGCCCCGGAGGGCCGCCGGAGGCATCTTTTTCAGGTGCTGGCGAACGTCACAAGGAACAGCCACCCTCTGGCCAGTCAGATTGGAGGGTGGCTGTAACCGACTTCGTCGCTGATGTGGTGCCTGTTGTGGTGAGTGATATTCGACGTCACTCGTCATCGACATAGCCAGGTTGCTCTTTGGGGGAGATGTGCTCGCAGGCCCTACTGATCCTTGTTGCCCAGGGGGTATCCGGTGTCTACAGGGTTGGAGGGCTGATGAGGTCGATGAGGTCCTGCAGGGTCGTGTTCCTGAGTAGCCAAGTGTCCTTCCCCGGGGTGATTGTGGTGGAAGTGTTGGTGCTTTCGAGCTTGGCGGTAATTGGCTGCAGCGTGAGGTTCGTTATTTTGATGTCTGTCACAGCGCTGTTGGTGATGGGGTCGTGGATCGTCTTTGGGGCGAGGAGGTTGGCAACCAGGTAGTCCTGGGTTGAGACGAGCTGGCCTGCGGCGTCGTACTGCTGGACCAGAATGTCGCCGGTGTTGGCGTGAGCGGCCGGTGCGGTCAGGGCGATGGTTGCGATGCTCAGGGAGCCGCTGACTATCAGGGCCCCGATTTTGTGCTTGATGTTCTTCATGGTGGCTTTGACCTCGCATTTCGCAGGGATGGGGCAATGCCCCCGGGTGGTCGTAAATGATCTTACAAAGAACTTACGGTGCCCAGATCTGGGGTCGTCAAGTCTTCCGGGTGGGTTGCTCGGTGGGTCTGACGCTGGGCTGCTCAGAGCTTGCGGTGTCGCGGGGAGACCCTGTTCCACCGCTTCGCGCACGGCGCCCGCTTTCGGTGGAGGGCTGAGGGTGGCCCTGTACCAGGGACAGGGCCCGGTCGGCAGCCGCCAGGCGGTGGAGCAGAACCTGGAGCGCCTGGTCGAGGTGACCGCGCTGGCGGCGGACTACGGCTGCCAGGTGGTGGTGTTCCCGGAGAAGCACACCACCGGCTACGCCATCGACCCCGAGCAGTGCCGCCAACTGGCCAAGCACCGCGATGGCCCCTCGGTCGAGCGCGCCCGGCTGGCAGGCAGGCAGCCAAGGAGAACAACCTGACTGTGGTCCTGCCCTATCCCGAACGCGACGGAAGCGACTTCTACGACTCGATCAGTCAGCCTGATCGCAGCCGACAGGCTGGTGGCGACGAACTACCGCAAGACCCACCTGTACGGGGCCGCAGAGCGGCGCAACTACTCCCTCGGGCAGGACCTGCCGCCCGTGGCCAACCTGAACGGCATCGCGGTGGGCGTACTCAACTACTACGAGTGCGAGTTCCCGCCCCTGTACCAGTACCTGGCCCATGGCGCCCGGATCATCTTCGGGCCCACCGCCGCCGACGGGCACTTCCGCCTGGCCGACGGCACCATGAGCCAGGCCCCCTACCAGGACGCCACCCGCCACATCATCCCCGCCATGGCCAGCATCTGGCGCCTGTTCATCGCCTACGCCAAACCGCCGCGGCTGGGAACAGGTCCCCGCCTGCGCCTGGCAGTACCAGGGCAACTCAGGCGTCTGGGCCCCCAACGGCGAACCCCTCGTCGCCGCCACCGCCGAAGACCGCCACCACGACACCCTGCTCATCGCCGACTGCCTCCCCGCCACCGTGCCGCCCTTCAGCCCCGAAGGCCACCGCCACACCGACAACCGCCTCGCCCTCAACCCAGCCCTGAAGCCTGCGAGCTGAGACCACTCCCGGTATCGCAGCGAGGGTGACACAGAACGCGCCACCCTCCGCGCTACACAGCATGACCACTGACGGCCAGATACCCCCTCGCCGGCCGCCAGTCGGGAGATCCAACTGGCCACTATCAACGCAGCCCGCCAGGCGATCACAGAACGTCACGCCTACGTGATGGGCAGGGGCACCTCTGCGACTGCTGCCGGTTCACCTATCTGTGCGACCTCTTAGGGAGTGGACTTTCGGCCCGTGTCGGTGAGGCCGTGGGTGGCTCACCCTGCGGCGAGCGAGTTGCCGCGCCGTCGGCGCTGATTCGATCGGTGAGCTCGCCGTGCCAGGCCGCGAACTCCTCGCGGATGGCGTCTGCGGCGGGGGCACCGAGGCCGTATGCGGCGAACTGTTTGTCGGTGTGGTGCTGGACGCGGGCGAGGGCGGACACGTACTCGTCGAGACTGGGTTCGGCCTCGTTCTGTGCAGCGAGTTCGAGCAGCCGAGCTCTGGTGTAGCCGACCTTCAGCAGCGCGTTGACGTCGATGGCGTCCCGGACCTCGGCGCGGCCGAACAGAGCCCCGGTCTTGGCGGCGGCGAGGTCGTCGAGGTGGAGGACCGGGCCGAGGTCCGATTCGACCGGCGGGTGGTGCAGCAGATCGCCGACCAGTTCCACCTTCGACTGGGCGCCGGAGGTCGGATCGGTGACGTGTAGGCGCGCGTACACCTGCGCCTGCTGGGTGACCTGCACCAGGTACCCAGCCGTGCGGTACGCCTCGACGAGGCGAGCGATCGCCTGAGGAAGCTCTCCCTCGGCGCGTTCGATCGGGGTGAACAGGTCGACGTCGTCACTGACCCGGCTGACGAGATGATGAGCCTGGACGGCGTACCCGCCAGCGAGCCGGTAGCCGAAGTCCTCGGCGAGCGCTTCCAGGCCGATGCGGATGAGCCGATGGTGCAGATCTTCCACTACGCGGCCGCCGCCGATGCACTGGCGAGCTCGGGAAAGTGGGCTTCCCAAGCTGCTCTCGCCGGGCCGGGCAGGAACAAGGCCCGCCAGTGGCTCCGCAGCACGTCGGCATTCAGGTGGGCGTGCAGGTCACCGGGCGTCTGAGCCTCCCGGATCACCCGCTCGTACATCAGCACCACGTCGGCGTCGTCAGCCAGGTCGTACTCGTAGTGGGGGCCCCAGTCCAGGTGCCGGGGCAGAACCACAACGCCGTCCGCCGGCCCGCTCAGCTCCCCGAGCGAGCCCGGCAGGGTATACGGCCGAAGCTGTGCGTACCTGCTGCTCATGCTCACCAGCATGCCCGAAACCGGGGCCCCGCGGTACGCATACCCGCGATGGCGGCGCTTCCGGGAGTCGGCCGAGGCGGGGCGCGTGGCACGCCCGCCTCCGTGTTCCAGGCATCTAACCGTGCCAGGCCCGGGCGATTCCTGGGAGTACCGCCGACCGAGACCCCCACGCTTGCGGTATGCGCCAGGCAGCCATACGCAGAGAGAAGGCGCGAGCTCGGCGAGAGCCTGCGGGCGGGCTCCGGGGCCCCGCAGCCAGGCTGGAATGGTTCTCCGGACGTTCCTCATGGGGCCCGCGGTGCCCCTCCGCGCCAGACTGGCTTCCCGGCCTGCTCGGGCCCTGCTTTGCCGCGACAAGAGGCGGGCAAAGAGCGTCAGGGCGCCGCACATACCGCTCACTCTGCACGTAACGCACACCAGCGGCCTGTCCGATTTGCGCCTCACGAGCCGCTGACCTGCGGTTTCCTTTGACCTGTTTTTGCTAGATCTTATTTCGATGACCCACCACGTGGAGTGCGTGGCCATCCTGGAGTCGGTGCGGGAAGGTGTCTGACCTGTGGTTTTGTCAGTGCGCATGATGTGTGCTGTGGGCGATGTCTTGACGCTGAAATGACGCCCGTGACGCTCGTTTAACGCTCGCTGGGCCTTCGCCTTGACGGGGCGTCAGTAATGGGGGCCGCCTCCCGGACCAGGCTGAGTGCCCAGTCGGGGGAGGCGGCTTCTGCATGTGGTGGATGGCCGGGCGCCGGCTCCGCGGGGGCGTTAGCCGGTCTTTCCTCGCGGGTACGCTCTCCCGGGCTCGATGTTCTACCCCGCTACGGCCGCACGGACCTCCCCCTGTGACCTCGACGCCGGCCCGCGTTGGCGCGCTTCAACCGCGTCCGGACGTGGTTCGCGATCGGAATGGAAGGTGCCCCGGGCCACCAGGCTGCCGGACTGCCGGCGCCGACGGGACCGGGCTGGTACCGCGGCCACTGCAGCCACAAGCCGTCCCATGCCTCGTTCCCGGGATATTCGCTCGACGCCTACCGCACCTTCGGCGGTTTCGACTGGATGACCGCGACCGTCGAGGGCGTATGGGACAGCATGCTGTCCGAGGGCCGGCCGTGGTGGATCACCGCCGACTCGGACTCCCACAACGTGTACACGGACACCGCCGTTCCGGGACGGGCAGTGACTTCGAGCCGCAACGGCTACAACGGCGATCCGGTGCACGGTTCCGTGGTCAACCTCAAGGACGGCGATCACTGGCCCGGCCAGTAGGGGCAGACACACGTCGGTGCGACCGGCTTCTCGTACGCCGCCGTCATGCACGGGATCCGCAGCGGCCGGGTGTGGGCGTGCCACGGCGGACTCATCGGCGGCTTGCACGCACGCTGCGCTCCCGCGGTGGCTCGGCGTCCCTCGGCGCCACCCTCGAGGTGGACCGCGGCGAGCCCGTGGAGCTCGTGGTCGACATCACCCTTGCCGGGCACCCCCAATCGGGCCCGCTTCGTGCCGCGACTCGCTCGTGTGGACGTCATACGCGGTGTGGTCAGCGGTGCGCCGAGCAACCGCGACGCCCTCGACGCGCCGGGCACCAAGGTGGTCGAGTCCTTCGAGGTGGACAGGTCCGCCGGGACCTCTCCTCACCGACCCTCGCCGAGCCCCCGTACGGCCCGCGGGCCTCGGAGGGAGCATCACCCACTGCACCGGCTACCGCGCCGTCGTGGTGGCGAAGCGCTCGGTGGTTCCCGGCTGCTGTTCAGCATCAAGGAGTCGGTGTTCAAGGCGTCGTACGCACGGACGCGCGAGCGCCTCCGCTTCGGGGACAGGGCCGTCATGATCGACGCCGACCGGCACACGTTCCACGCCCGCCTGCCCGCCCCCGACAGGACCCCATCGGTCCTGCACGGCAACTGGACATCGCGCCGAGGCCTGCTGATCACGGTGGTCGCGCCCTCGGCCCGGGGGGAACCGCACGCTTGACGACACCATGGACCGGGCACGCGGCGGCCGCTGTGCCGACGCGGTGACCAGCAGCGAGCGCGAGGAGCCGGCCGCGCTGTGGCGGGAGAACCGCCGCCCGTAGCGGAGGTCAACGCCCGGTCGTGGTGGGCAGGGCGAAGGCTGCCACGTAATCGGGTGGGGCCGGCAGGTCGGTCAGGGTCCAGCCGGGGATCTCGGCCGGGGTGTGTCCGGAGCTGACGTACGGCTCCGCGAGGCCGAGCGCCAGGCCGGTACCGGTGGCCTTGAGGTAGGCCTCTTTGCGGGACCACACCCGGGCCATCGCCTCCCGGCGGTCCGGCTCCGCAAGCGCAGTCAGCTCCGCGATCTCCACCGGGTGCAGGGTGGGCAGGATGTCAGCCACCGCATCCGCGCCCGGAATCCTCTCCACGTCGACCCCGACCGGCACCCCGGCGAAGGCGAGGTAGGCCACGTCGCCGCTGTGCGAGAGGGAGAAGTGCGGTGCGCCGCCGACCACGGCGGGCCGACCGTGCGGCCCGTCACAGCGGGGGCAGTTCTCGCGGACCAACGCCACCTGGGCCGGGGCCATCCCGAGGTAGCCGCCGAGCAGTACGCGCAGGCCCACGTGAGAGGCCACGTAGCGGTGCCGGTCGCCCTCCCGGGACAGCCGCTCGGCCCAGTCCCGCTCGGCGGCGTCGAGCATCGGCAGAGCCTCGGCGACCGGGTACCCGCCGACCACGCCCAAGGTCGTGTCCAGAGCCCATACCGCCGCACTCGCGCCCGCCGACAGCCCGACGGTCTGCGGTGCGCTGCTGCCGAGGTGGTTCACGTACGTCATCACCCGATGAGGGTAGACGAGCAGGTCAGCGACCCATTGAGGCCGCGATCGACGTCCTGGTCAACAACGCGGGCATCGCTGCTCCTTCCGGCAAGAACCGCGCCCTCCACCCCCGGGACGAGGCTGGAGGGCGCCGGTGCTCATGTTGTTGCGGCGCACGTTGGTGGCCAGCGAACGCCATGGACGCAGGGCATTCCACCGGAGAGGCTGATCGCATGGTCGGCAAGACGAATCCGGGGGCAAGCTGATGGAACATCACATCGAGGGCAGGGAAAGGCATTCGGAAAATTCCGGATCCAGCAGTTCCCCTACGCTCTTCTATCTGACCCGTGCCGAGGTCGCGCAGGCGCTTGAGCAGATCGATGTGGTTTCCGTCGCGGCCGACACGCTGCGGGCGCACGGCCGGGGTGACACCACCGTGCCGGACGAGGCCTATATGGGCTGGACCACTCGAGATGGCCACAGTGCCCGGAATCTCAACATGCCCGGATTCATCGACGGTCCAGAGCGGGCCATCGGAACGAAAATCATCAATGCGTCCCTCGGGAACACGGCGCGGGGAATACCGCGTGCCGACGGCGTCACGCTTCTTTTCGATCCCGAAACCGCACACCCCTACGCGATGATGGATGCCGCTCTGATCAGTGCGACCCGCACGGCTGCCGTGTCCGTGGCCGCGATCGAGGCGCTCGCGCCCCGCCCGGTCGAGGTCCTGGGGCTCATCGGCTGCGGGACCCAGAGCGACACGCACCTGCGGCTCCTGCTGTCCCGGCATGCGGCTCTGCGTACCGTCCAGGTCTACGACCGGGACCCGTCGTACGCCGCCGCCTTCGCGGAGCGCCACGGTGCCGTCGCCGCCGCGCACGGCGTGAAGATCACTGTCATGGTCGATGCCGAACATGCAGTCCGCGGCGCCGACGTGGTCATTCCCCTCACCACGGTGACCGAAGGGTACATCCGGCACGCCTGGTTGCGGCCCGATGCCGTCGTCGTCCACGTGTCCCTCGACGACCTGCTCCCCGAAGTGGTGCTCCAGGCGTCCCGCCTCGTCGTCGACGACTGGAACCTGGTCCGCAGTGACCCCCGCCGCCTGCTGGGCCGCATGTACCGGGAAGGCTCGCTCTACTGGCACGGCGACACGCCGCCCGGTCCTGATGCGAAGGCCGTGGACGGAGAGCTGGGGTCCTATCTGAACGGTGAGTTCCCGTCCGGCGGCCTTCCCGGTGAGGGCGTAACCGTCGTGAACCCGTTTGGAATGTCGGTCCAGGACGTCGCCCTCGCGCACCGCGTGGTCGCGACTGCCCGGGAACTGGGTTCCGGTACCCATCTCGCCAGGTAAGAGTAGGGAACTTGTGATACACGCATCCATTGCCGACGCGGTCGGCAACACTCCTGTTGTGCATTTGGCGCGAATGTTCCGCGAAGAGCATTACGAGGTATACGCCAAGCTCGAATACCTCAACCCGCTCGGCAGCATGAAGGACCGGGCCGCCCGCCACGTCATCGAAAGCTGGCTCGGTGACGGCACGCTGAAGCCGGGCGGCCACATCGTGGAAAGCTCATCAGGGAATTTCGGAATTGCCCTGGCTGCTCTCGCCCCGCTCTACGACCTCCGCGTCACCTGCGTTCTGGACCCGAACGTCTCCTCCGTCAATCTGAAAATCCTTTCAAGCCTCGGCGCGCGCATCGAAATGGTGTCGGCGCGGGACCGGATGGGCGGCTTCCTGGAGACCAGGCTGGCGCGCGTCCGGGAACTCACCGTCGAGGACCCCAGTGCCGTGTGGGTCAACCAGTACGCGAACGACCTCTGCTGGCAGGCGCACTACGCCCACACGGCACGGGAGATCATCGAGCAGGTCTCCGGGCCGCTGGACGCACTCGTCATCGCAGTGAGCACGACCGCGACCCTCCAAGGCGTCTCCCGCAGGCTCCGCGAGCAGTGGCCCGACCTCAAGGTCATAGCGGCCGACGCCTACGGATCGGTGGTCTTTGGCGGGACTCCGGCACCGCGCCACCTCCCGGGGCACGGCTCCAGCATGCGGCCGGAACTGGCCACCCGGTTCGATCCGGACGCCGTGGTCCACGTGCGCGAGGAGGACGCCGTCGCCGGGTGCCGTGCGCTGCTGCGGACCGAAGGCATCCTCGCCGGCGCCTCGTCGGGCGCCGTGGTCAGCGCGATCCGCACTGCGGGACCCGCACTGCCCTCCGGCTCACGCGTTCTGACGATCCTGCCGGACCGCGGCGAACGCTACATGGATCTCGTCTACTCCGATGACCCGACTCCCCCCTGGACCGGCCATGTTGCCTGACATCGCGTCCCAGCCGTGGTCCGGCCCGGACTTCCAGCCCGAAGAGCAGGCGGAACGGGTCTCCGACGCGCTCCGCGGCCTTCCTTACACCAGTGACGAAAACATCGCTCTGCACCCGGTCGTCGTGTCCACCGAGGAACATGACTCCCACTACAGCGTCGTGTCGAGGTTCACCCGGCTGCTGGAGCGCACCTGCTGGGAGGACGGCACCACTCCGTACGACCTGCTGAACCGGCTCGGTGCTGCCCCGGAGCGGCACCGACTGCTGACGGACAGCCCTCGGGAGCGCGACTGGGCGGCCTGTATGTCGCGCACGGACGCCGTCGTCAGCGGTGGCGTACTGCGCGTCCTGGAGTGCAACATCGGCGGTGCGATCGGCGGACCCCCACACATCCAGACGATGACGGAGTGCCACCGCGACGCCTTCCGCGGGCCGCAGGGCGCCCCGCTGTACGACGCTCCCGAGCCTTTCGCGGCTCGCCACGCGCTCTATGCCCGAGCCGGCTCGGAGTCCGCCGACGGCCCGCCGGGGGTGGCACTGCTCGGCAGCATGCGCGACCCCGACTATCCGGGGCGCCGGTTCTTCGACCTGGAAGTGGACTACCTGCGCTCCCGCGGGATGGCAGCGGACTTCGTGGAACCTGAGCAGCTGCTGGGCCCTGACGGCGGGTTGCGCCACACCGTGGTCCTCAGCCACTTCATGCAACTCGACTGGGACCGGCTGGGCATCGACCTGGAGCCGGTTCTCGAGGCGCAGCGCAGGGGAGCGCATCTCTTGGCCCCCGAATCGGCGTTCCTCCTCCAGAACAAGACGGTCCTCGCGTGGATGTCATGCGGACGCCCCTGGATGAGCAGCGAAGACCGTGCGTTCCTCGACCGGCATCTGCCCTGGACCCGAGAGGTGGCAGACGAGCCGACTCGCTACCACGGTGAGGAGACCGACCTGCCCCGCCTGTTGAGGGAGCGCCGGAACGAGTTCGTCCTCAAGCCGGTGGCGGACTACGGCGGCCACGGGGTGGTCATGGGGTGCGAGAGCACCCAGCAGGACTGGGACCGGGCCGTGGACCGGGCTCTCGCCGAGGGCGGTCACGTAGTCCAGGAGTACGCGCGTCCCGACTCCGTCGTGGTGCCCCATTACCGCACCTCGCTGCGCCGTCGCCAGGACGTGTCCGTCCGGCCGGTATACGGCTTCAACCTCTTCGACGGCAAGCCCGCCGGTTGTCTGGTCCGCCACGCGCCCGACGACGCCGGCGGGGTGGTCAACGCCGGCCTCGGTGCCTCCATCAACATCCTGATGCACCCCGCGAATTGAACTCCCCGACGATGACCCCTACAGATGGACGGAGCGGATGGATCTGATCGCGACAGACGTCGCGCGCACGCTCGACGACACGTTTCTCGCCACGAGCCGCTCGCGGCGGGAGAGCCACGAGCGTGCCGAGCGCCTGGACCGACACATGGGCATGGACGCGGACAGCACGGAAGGGACGTACCGGCATCCGAACGCTCCCGTCCCTCTGCGACCGGTCCTGCTCACGCAGCAGGCGGCCGGTGCCATGGTGGCCGCGACCCGCCGCCTCGTACGGCTCATCGCCGAGGTCGGTGAACGTCGCGCCCCCGACTTCCCGACCCTGGTGGAGCGGCTCGGGTACCGGCGACCGCCGTGCAGCGTGCTCACCCACCGCGACTCGTGGAACCGCTGGGCCTTCTCCATGGCCCGGCCCGACATCGTGGTCAGCGGCGGCCGCCCCTGGTTCGTCGAGTGCAACCTCGACAGCGCCATCGCCGGCATCGAGCACCTGGCCGCCATCGACGGCTTCTACTGGAAGGAGCCGACCTTCGCCCCGCTCGCCCGCCGAACGGGCCTGACGTCGATGGACAACTTCGGGCCGCGCAGGGAAGTGGTCCTACGTGCCGCGCGTTCGCGCAGCCGGTCCAAGCCCTCGGTCGCCATCCTCGGACACCGGCGCGGACCGGGATTCGGCGGAGAAGAGTACTTCGACGACGTCATCACCGATTTCGCCCGCCACGGACTGCCCTGCCGGTTCGCGGTCCCCGACGAGCTGGAGCACGACGCACGCGGGCTGACCTTCCAGGGCAGCCCCATCGACGTGGCCCTGCGCATGTTCACGATCGTCAACGCCCACGAGGACCCGGTGGATGTCACCGCGATGCGGGAGGCCGTCCGACACGACACCACGTTGATCCTCGCGCCCGAGGCCGGCGGCGTCTACACCAGCAAGAAGATGCTGGCCTGGCTCAGCGAGGACGCGGACCTGCTCACCGCCCGCGACGGCGCGTTCGTGCGCCGAACAGTGCCGTGGACCCGCGAGCTGACCGACGGCGCGGTGTCCTGGCAGGGGGAGCGGACGCCCTTGCTCGATCTGGTGCTCAAGGAACGCGAACGGTTCGTCCTCAAGCCCGCCGACCAGTTCGGCGCGCGCGGCGTCGTGGCCGGGCGCGACGCCACCGAATCCGAATGGCACTCGGCCGTCTCCGAAGGAGTCGCCGAGGGAAACCACGTGGTTCAGGAATTCCATGCACCGGACCCCTTGCCGCAGTTGGTTCGGCTGCCCGGCGCGGAGGAGTCCGCCGTGATCCGGACGGCAGCCGTGTTCAGCCCCCTGGTCATGGGAGGGAAGGGGGCCGGAATCCTCGTCCGGCAGAGCCCCGACTTCTCCACCGCCATTGTCAACACCCCCCGCGGAGGCGTGATGAACACCGCCTTCGTCTGCCCATGAGCATCGAAGAACAACGGAGAGCAACCGTGATCTCAAGTAAGTTCGCCGGTCTGGTGTCACCCGCAGGCGATCCCGTGGAGACGTCGGAACCGGTCCGCAGGACCGTCTACAACAAGGAGCAACTGCCCCTCGTCTTCGAGGCTGCCCCGGAGACCGACATCAACGCATGGATCAGGGAACACCGGGAGGAGCTCCGGGAAGACCTCCACCGTCACGGCGCCCTGCTGTTCCGTTCCCCTGTCCGCCCCGACTTCGACGGACTGGTGAACGCCTTCGGCGGCCGAGCGGTGGAGTACCAGGGTGGTGCCGCGATCCGCAGCCGGGTGAGCAAGGACACGTACACGGCGAGCGAATACCCTGAAGAACTGGACATTCGCCTGCACAGCGAATTCTGCTATTCCAACGACTGGCCGATGCTGCTCTTCTTCCAGTGCGACATCGCGCCCTCGGACCGGGGCCAGACGCCGCTCGCGAACAACCGCGCGATCCTCCGCGACATTCCGGACGACATACGCCGTCAGTTCGCCGAGCGCGGGCTCCTCTACACCCGGGGATACGGCTACAACCGCACCTGGCAGCGCTCCTACGAGACCGCAGACCGCGAGGCCGTCGAGAAGCTCTGCGCGGACGAAGGCCGACGCGTCGAGTGGATCGACGGGGACCAGCTGCGCACGTACGAGAACCGGCCGGCCATCGCCAGCCACCCGTACACCGGCGAAGACGTGTGGTTCAACTATGCGCACGGATTCCACATCTCCCGTATGGACAGCGGTATCCGTGAAGCGCTCTCCACGTCTCCGGACGACTCTGACGAGCAGCTCTGGCCGAACAACGTGTTCTGGGGGGACGGCTCCGAGATCGACGCCGAGACGATCAGCGTCGTCAACGATGTGGTGGAGCGCCACTCGGTCCAGTTCGACTGGGAGGTCGGCGACACCCTCGTCGTGGACAACATGCTGAGCGCCCACGGCCGCCGCCCCTTCAGCGGTCCGCGCCGCATTCTCCTCAAGACCGCCGAGTCCTACCTCTCCCTGCGAAAGAACTGAGGCGTCGACCGTGACAGAACTCCCCGGCGTCCTCGCCCAGGACGACACCGCCAAGGCCCCCCTGCACGAACTGGGCCCCTTCCAGCAGGCAGCGCTCGCCACGGCCGACCGCGAGCTCGCCCTTCACGTTCGCGTGCCGGGCGCCACGGTGGCCGGCCTGCGTGACTCCCTCTACCGTGCTGTGGCCGGCAACCCGGTCTTGACCGCACGCTACGAGTGGCCGCAGAACACGAGCACCCCCCTCCAGCGCTCCCACCACGTCACCCGACGGCAGATCGCCGACGGCCACGGCTGGGAACTGTCCGGAGGCACCCTGCGGATCCGCATCAGCGGGGGCTGGGACGGGCCCGAGGTAAAGATCACCTGCTCGACCGGCTTCGCCGACGCCGCCTCGCTCGGACTGCTGATGGCCGACACCGCGACCTCGCTGGCCGGCGGCCCTGCCCAGGCACTCGCCCGCGCAGACTACCTGGCAGTGGCTCAGCGGCACCGGTCGATGATCCGCCGCGGCGAACTCGCCCAGGAGGAGCAGTACTGGGCCGCCCGGTGCCCCGCAGAGAACGCCGGCAGGCCCGGCGTGACGGACCTCGTTCCCGGCGGGACCGACGAGTCCGCAACCGACCGAGCCAGCGAACGGTACGTGCTCGACCGGCAGACGTACCAGGCGATGGAGAAGCTCGCCGCGGACGCCGGATGCAGCGTCTCCGACGTCGCCTGCTTCGCGCTGACCGTCGTCGTGCACCGCCTGGGCATCGACCCGGACGACTTCGGCATGGCCGCGGACACGCGCGAACTCCTCGGACTGGGTGAGGTCTCCGGCCCGTTCGGCCAGGTGTTTCCGCTGGCGGCCGGAGTCACGGATTCGCACTGCAGCGGGGCCGCGGCCCTGCACCGCTGGGCACAGCGCCTGGCCGAGGCCCGTTCCATGCTCGGCGTCCCGGCGCTCGCGCAGGGATCCGGCCGGCCCCACCTCGTCTTCGACGCCACCGAAGAGCCCGCCCTCCCCGACGGCTGGTACCAGGCGTCCTGGTTCCACCCGGCCGGTGACGCCCTGACCTGCTCGCTGCGCCTGGCCCCTGGCGGCGGCGCGCTCCAGATCGACTCCACCGCAGCTGCTCCGCGGATGCGCCTGACCGCCCTGCTGCACGCCTGGAGCGGGCTCCTCACCGACCTCGCCGCCCGGCCGGACGTCGAGCTGTCCCGGCTCGCCCTGGTGCCGGCATCGGTTCAGGAGCAGATGGCGGAGGGGATGGCGCGCGGGCTCCGCCGCCCGGCGGCCCAGCCGCTCGCCGAGCGCTTCCGGCAGCACGTGCGGGACGCCCCGGATGCCCCGGCGTACCGCAGAGGAGTGGATCAGGCCAGCTACCGGGAACTCGGCGCACGTGTCGCCGCCGTGGCCGAGGCTGTCGGCCCCCTGGAGCCGGGCGCCGTGGTCGCCGTCCTCGCCGAAGCCGAGCCGGACCTGCTGGCCGCGCTCCTCGCCGTGGACGCACTGGGCGGGGCGTTCCTGCCGCTCTCACCTCACGAGCCGGTGGCCCGTCTGGCCGACGCGATGCGTCACGCGGAGGCCGGCGTGCTGCTGACAGGCGGGGGCGCGCCGGAGTTCGAGGTGCCTCAGGGGTGCCGAGTGCTGGCGCTCGCCGATGTCACGGCCGAAGCCGCTGCTGCGGACGGCCGGCCCGGCCCGGCCGGTTCCCGACCCGACAGCCAGGCGCCGACGGCAGGCCCCGCTGACCCTGCCTACCTGCTGCGGACGTCGGGATCCACCGGAGTACCGAAGCTCGTGGAGATCAGCAGGAGCAGCCTGGCCAACTACCTGCGCTGGTCCGCGGAGGAGTTCCTCCCGCAGCGGACCGTGCTGCCGGTGCTTTCCAGCCCGGTGTTCGACGCGTCACTCAAGCAGACACTGGGCGTGCTCTACGGCGGCGGGTGCGTCACCTTCCTCGCCGCCGACCGGCTCGATCTGGACGCCGTACGCGACGAACTGCGCACGTACGACGGCCAGGTGGCACTGAACTGCGTACCCAGTTACGCGTCTGCCCTGTTGAGCGCCTTCGAGTCGGGCGCGCCTCGGGTGCTTCCGGAGATCGCCCACTTCCTCCTCGGCGGCGAACCGCTCGACGCCACTTTGGTTCAGCGCATCACCGCGCTCTTCCCGGGCGCCCAGATCTGGAACCTGTACGGGCCGACGGAGACCACGGCCACCGCCACTGCCGGACGCGTCCACCCGGGCCGGACCGTGCACGTGGGCACCGCCATAGCCGGCGCGGCCATCGCGGTGGTTGACGAGCAAGGCCTCCCGCTGCCGTACGGTGTGCGCGGCGAGGTCGTGATCGGCGGCCCCGGGGTGGCCCGGGGGTACCGGACCGGGACGGCCGGAACTTCTCCGTTCAGCCACCTCGACCTGGCCCGCCAGGTGTTCCCCGTCTACCGCACGGGCGACCTTGGTGTGCTCGATGGGGACGGCACGCTGCGGGTGTCCGGACGCCGGGACAACCAGATCAAGCTCAACGGCTGGCGCATCGACGTCGGTGAAGTGGAGCGCGTGGCGCTCGGTACCGAGGGAGTGCGCGAGGCAGCAGTGGTGCTGGACGACCGCGACGAACCGTGCCTGCGGGCGTTCGTCACCGGCACG
The DNA here is from genome assembly GCF_036346895.1 of Streptomyces sp. NBC_00503. Lineage (NCBI taxonomy): Bacteria > Bacillati > Actinomycetota > Actinomycetes > Kitasatosporales > Streptomycetaceae > Streptomyces > Streptomyces sp. NBC_00503. The sequence goes on from NZ_CP107855.1 coordinate 6,120,317, forward strand.
GCCTCGGCTGACCTGGTGCTGGAGGTGTTCCAGAGGCACCTGCCGCGCCCGATGATTCCGAAGTCCGTCACGGTGCTACCGGCCTTCGACGTCCTGGTGAACGGGAAGACCGACCGGAAGGCGCTGCTCCGCCGCGCCGAGCGGCACGAGGAGGCCGTGCCCGAGGAGTACACCGCAGAAGAGCGCATCGTCGCCGGAGCCTGGCGCGAATTGCTCGACCAGGGATGGCCGCGGCCGGACGACGACTTCTTCAGCGTCGGCGGGCACTCGCTCCTGCTGGCCCGCCTCGTCAACCGGCTGCGCTCCCAGGGCCATGTGGAGCTCTCGCTCCAGCAGGTGGTGCGGCAGCCGACCGTGACGTCCATCGCCCGGCTCATCGATGCGTCGCACCGTGGGTGAGTCATCACTGCGGACACGGGGCAGCCTGGTCCGACTCCGTGACGGAGCGGGCAGCCCCGTGCTCTTCATCCACCCGTCGAGCGGCAGCATCGGCGGCTTCCGCAGGCTGCTGCCGCACCTCGCTGCCGACTACCCGGTCGCGGCGTTCGAAGCGAGCGGGTCCGGACCGGCCGACGGGTGCACGGTGACCGAACTGGCCGAGGCGTACCTGGCCGAAGCGGCCGAGGCGGCCATGGCGGACGACGCCACCCTGGTCGGCTGGTCCTTCGGGGGCGCCGTGGCCGTAGCGATGGCCGAGCTCGCGGAACGGGCCGGTCGACCCGTCCGGGGCGTGGTGCTCCTGGACAGTGCGACGCCCGAGGTCCTCAAGGCCCGGCCGCGTTCCACGGTCGAGGAGTATGCGGGCCTCTTCGGGGTGGCCCCCGAGTTGCTCGAAGGCGTGACGGAAGGCGATCGCGCCGACCGCGTGCTCGAAGCCGTCGCACGTGCCCTGTCGCCGGAGGGCGGGATCCCGTACACGGCCGACGACCTGAGGCCGTACGTGGAGCTCCACACCCGGCACGTGCGCACATTGCACTGCGGTCCGCCGCTGCGTCCGTGCACCGCGCCGGTCACGCTGGTCCGAGCTGCAGGGGAACAGGGCTGGGGCACCGCACCCGGTGACCTGGGCTGGTCCGCGCTCCTCGGCCTTGCCGTCCGGACGCGCTGGACACCCGGCACGCACCAGTCGATGACCGAACCGCACCACGCTGCCGGACTCGCAGCGCTGCTCGATGAACTGTTCACCGGGCAGCGCGGCGCACTGCCCGGTGGGCCTCCGGGCGGGCCGTAGCCGAGGTGGCTGCCGCCCGAATCACCGCGCTTTTCCGACTGCTGCCGTCCCAACCGGCCACTTCGCCCAGAGCCGGTCTTCGAAAGGAACGCTCGATGCTGGATCTCTCCGCACCCGTGGCAGGCACGACCGCCAGGGCGGCCGTCCGCCCGCAGGACGTGCACGCCACTCTGGACCGTCACATGCTGACCGACGGTTTCTCCTTCCCCCTCGACCTGGAACGAAGTCACGGCTGTTGGCTGGTGGACGCGGCCACCGGTGAGTCGTACCTCGACCTTTACACTTTCTTCGCCTCCAGTCCGCTGGGACTCAACCCGCCGCAGCTGGTGAACGATGAGCACTTCATGCAGCAGTTGGCAGCCGTCGCCGTCAACAAGCCGGCCAACTGCGACCTGTACACCACCCACCTCGCGGAGTTCGTCGAGACCTTCGCCCGTGTCCTCGGTGACCCCGAGTTGCCGTACCTGTTCTTCGTCGAGGGCGGTGCGCTGGCCGTGGAGAACGCACTGAAGTGCGCCTTCGACTGGAAGAGTCGGCACAACGAGGCCCGCGGACGCTCCGCTTCCTTGGGCACGAAGGCGCTGCACCTGACCCGTGCCTTCCACGGCCGCAGCGGCTACACGATGTCGCTCACCAACACCGACCCGGACAAGACGGACCGCTTCCCGAAGTTCGACTGGCCGCGGATCGACGTGCCGGCGATCCGCTTCCCGCTCGATGCGCAGGAAGAGGCGCGGCTGGACGCGGCGGAGGCACATGCCCTCGCCCAGGCCGAGGCCGCGTTCCGTGCGCACCCGCACGACATCGCGTGCTTCATCGCCGAGCCCGTCCAGGGCGAGGGCGGTGACAACCACATGCGGCCCGGGTTCCTCCAGGCAATGCAGCGCATGTGCCACGACCACGACGCGCTGTTCGTTCTCGACGAGGTGCAGACCGGTGTCGGTGTGACCGGCAGCGCGTGGGCTCACCAGCAACTCGGCCTGGCCCCGGACGTGGTGGCCTTCTCCAAGAAGGCCCAGGTCGGTGGCATCATGGCCGGCCGTCGTGTGACCGAGGTGGCCGACAACGTCTTCGAGGTCAGCAGCCGGATCAGCTCCACGTGGGGCGGAAACCTCGTCGACATGGTCCGCTCGCGACGACTGCTCGAGGTCATCGAGGACGAACGGCTGATCCCGCGGGCCACCGTTCTCGGTGAACACTTCCTCACCGGCCTGCGCAAGCTGGCCGACCGCCACCCCCGATGGGTGTCGGCGGCTCGGGGCCTGGGACTGCTCTGCGCGTTCGATATGCCGAGCACCGATGAACGCGACGAACTGCTGCGACGACTGCGGGACGACGAGCGGGTCCTGATGCTGGCCGCAGGTCCGCTCGGAGTGCGGATACGTCCGTCGCTCGCGGTCACCGAAGCCGAACTCGACCTTGCGCTGAGTGCCCTGGACCGGGTGCTGGACACGATGAACCCCCTGGAAGGATCGAAATGATGGCGGACACGCGGAACGAGGTCCTGACGTCGGTGGTGGCCGGGCAGCGCGCGAGCGCCGGACCGGCAGGGACCGGGGTGCGCACATACCGGTCAGTGAACCCGTCCCGGCTCAACGAGACTGTGGCGCAGCTGGACCTTGCCGACGCGCCGTACTTCGCCGGCGCCTGCAAGGCCGCCCGTACCGCGCAGGAGCGCTGGGCCGACGTGCCCGCTCCGGTACGCGGCAAAGTGGTCGCGGCCATGGGGCGCCTGGTGGAGGCCAACGCGGACCGGCTCGCCGCTCTCGTGACCAGGGAGACGGGCAAGCCGTACGCCGAGGCGCTCGGCGAAGTGCAGGAGATCGTCGACACTTGCGACTTCTTCGTCGGTGAGGGGCGCCGCCTGTACGGGCAGACGGTCCCGAGCGAGATGCCGGACAAGCAGCTGTTCACGTTCCGCGAGCCCCTGGGAGTGGTCGCGGTGATCACCGCGGGCAACTTCCCGGTCGCCGTACCGGCCTGGTACATCATCCCCGCCCTGCTCTGCGGCAACACCGTGGTCTGGAAGCCCGCGGAGTACGCGGCCGCCACCTCGGCGGCGCTCTTCGACCTGCTCATCCACGCGGGAGTGCCGGACGGCGTACTGAACCTGGTCTTCGCCGACGGCGAGCAGACCTGGAACGGTCTGGAACAGGCACTCGAGGCGGGAGACCTGAACAAGATCGGGTTCACCGGATCGACCGAGGTCGGCAGCAGGATCGGAGCGCTGGCAGGTCGGTACCTGCAGAACCCCTGCCTGGAGCTCGGCGGCAAGAACCCGCTCGTGGTCGCCGAGGACGCGGACGTGGAGCTCGCCGTGACAGGTGCGCTCTTCTCCGGGTTCGGCACGGCCGGCCAGCGCTGCACGTCTCTTGGAACGGTGCTGGTCCACTCGTCCCTGCACGACGAGTTCCTGAGCCGCTTCACCGCCGCCGTCGCCTCGTCCGCGATCGGCGATCCACGGCGCGACGTGCTCTACGGCCCTCTGATCGACCGGCGGTTCGCGGACCGTTTTGAGCAGTACCTGGGCTGGATTGAGCCGCACCACACCCCCAGCGGGTCCACGGACCTGGGCCGTATCACCGCGGCCCGGCCGCGCGATGGTTTCGTCGGCGACCCGGAATCCGGCCTGTACTACCACCCGACGATCGTCGACGGGGTTCGGCCGGACGACCGGATCTTCCAGGAGGAGACGTTCGGCCCGCTGGTCGGCGTCATGAGCTACGACCGCCTGGACGAGGCAGTGGAGCTCGCCAATGCGACCGGCTACGGACTCTCGGCCGCGATCTACACCAAGGACGCTGCGACCGCGTTCCGCTTCCGGCGCGGTGTGCGGGCCGGAATGGTCAGCGTGAACAACTCCACGTCCGGTGCCGAGGCGCATCTGCCGTTCGGTGGCAACGGCCGGTCGGGCAACGGTTCGCGGCAGTCCGGCATGTGGGTCCTCGACCAGTTCACCCGCTGGCAGGCGCTCAACTGGGACTACTCCGGACAGCTCCAGCGGGCGCAGATGGATGTCACGGACATCACCGGCGATCCGGACTTCCGCCTCGGCTGAGGCCAGGCGTGCGGGGAGCCTTCACCGTCAGGGCTGGGAGGGGTCGTCCGCCGTGGCCGCGGGCGCGTCGGCAGGCCTGTGCTGGAGCCCCATGGCCCAGCCGAGCTGAAAGCGGCTCGTGGCCCCCGTCTCCTGCATGATCATGGCGATGTGTTTGCGCAGTGTCCTTACGGACATGCCCAGACGCCGGGCGGCGACCTCGTCCTTCAGCCCGTCGGCGAGGATCTCGACGATCCTGACGTGGATCTCCTGGGTGTGGGTGTGCGCATTCAGGTAGCCGTCGGCCGTACCGCTGTACGGCTGCGCCCCGTTCCAGAACCGGTCGAAGAGTCCGAGCAGGAAGGCCACCATGGCCGGCTGTCGGACGATGAGGGCCGACGTCGGATCGTCCGGCGCGGCGAGGAAGCAGATCTTGCGGTCGAAAATGATCATGCGCTCGAAGAACTCGGGCATCGTCCGCACCTCGGCGCCGAGGCGGGACACCTGCTCCACGTACAACTGGGTGGGGGGGTCGAACCGCGTCGTGTGCTGGTACAGGTTGCGCACCTGAACACCGCGGCGCAGCAGTTCGAGATCCCGCGGCAGCGCTTCCGTCAGCACGTGGGCCGGCTGGGCACCACCCGGCTGGGCGGTGAGGACTTCGAGCGTGCACTCCCGCGCGGCGGCGGAGATGTGGGACAGCACGGTGTCCAGGTCGTCGACCCACTCCACTTGGCCGCCACCGGTCTCTTCGCGGCGACTGTCAGTGAACACGCTTGACAGTTCGTCGAGTTCGGCCCGGAAGGTCTCGATCTCCCGTTCCTGGCGCCGGAGCGCTGCTTCAGCGGGCCCAAGCAGCCGTGCGGTCGCGAGTTTGGGGTCTGCGGCGACCACCACGTCGTCGTCACCCACAGTGCCGTTGCGCAGGAGTCGCAGGGCGAGGAGGTCGTCCACCAGAGCTTCCGCCTCGTGCGAACTCAGCCCGGTATCCCGAACCACACATTCCGAATCATAGCCGCCCCTATTGAGGATGGAACGGTATGCGGCGGAGTGGGCGTCGCTCCATGTCGGAGCAAGAAATATCTTTTCTTTATTGTTCTGACCCGACATGTCCCCCCACATTTTCTGACGTGCAGCTTGCTGATCACCAGCATACGTGGCCAGCGCACGTGTTTTCGATCAGTCTTTTCACATCGCCGAAACGAACGACGGGCCCACCCGGGCCCTTGCAAGGGGGACCACTCCATGCCCACCGACCGTAGGTCTCGCCCCACCCAGGGCCTTCTCCTCCTCATTGCCGGCGCTATCGCGCTGGCAATCACGGGTACTTCTGCCATCGTGCCGTCGTTGCGCACCGTAACCATGGAGACCGAGACTTCCCGCACCACGCTGGCTCACACAGGGTGGGGCTACTCCACCGCCGTGGCGGACCCGTTGGTTTCCGGGCCCGAGGACCACACGGGCTGGGGCGGGTGACACGCCCGACGAGGCCGTGGGTAGCCGAGGAGGAGACCGGGCAGCAGCAGGGGGCTACGGACCCGGGCCTGTGGAGGATCATCGGGCCGTTCGGCGTCTCCTTCCTCGCGGACGGGCTCGCCACCGTGATGCTGCCCCTGCTGGCCTTGAACGCCACCCGGGCACCGATCGCGGTGGGGCTCGTCGCCTTCTGCCGCAGTGCTCCGTGGGCGTTCTTCGCCCCGTTCGCAGGGGTTCTGGTCGACTACTGGGACCGGCGCAGGGTGCTCGTTCTGGCGAGCGCGGTGCGCTGCGCGGTGCTGGTCTGCGTCGCAGCGATGCTCGCATCCGGCGCCGTGGGACTGTCCGCGGTCATCGTCACGGCTCTGGTGCTCGGCATCTGCGAGGTCGCGTACGACACGGCCGCGCAGACGGTCATGCCCTCGGTCATGCCGGGGGACCGCCTGAACCGTGCCAACGCCCGACTTTCCGCGGTCGAGACGGTGAGCGCCCAGTTCGCCGGTCCTGCGCTCGCGGGAATCCTCGCGGCGCTGGCATTGACTCCCCTCACCCTGAGCACTGCCCTGGTCTATGCGGCGGCGCTGTTCCTCGTACGCGGGCTGCGCATTCCGCGCCAGGACGCCCCGTCGGGCGCGAAGGTCCTCCCGGCCATCCGTGAAGGCTTCAGGTTCCTCTGGGACCACCGGGCCCTGCGCACGCTGACCTGGGCGACCGCGCTCGGTGCGACGGCGTTCGCAGGGTGGTTTGCCCAGTTCGCGCTCTACGCCGTCACCCCCGGGCCCATGGGCTTGGCCACCCGGGAGTTCGGCCTGATCCTCGCCGTGTCGGCAGCCGGCAGCCTGGCCGCCGCGCTGGCCGTCCCCCTGCTCCACCGTGTGATCGCCGCACGGTTTCTGCTGCCGATCGCCATCGTCTTCATCGCGACGGGGATGCTGCTTCCCGTGTGCGTCCCGGGAGCCGTGGCTGCTGCCGCGGGCCTGGCCCTGTACGGCGCAGCCGTCGTCGTCTGGAATGTCATCACTGTGACCTACCGGCAACAGCAGGTGCCGGACCGGCTGCTGGGCCGGGTCACGGCGGCGTACCGGACCCTTGCGTGGGGTGCGGCGCCCCTGGGTGCACTGGCCGGCGGTGTGGTCGGGCAGTACTTCGGCGTCCGCACCAGTCTGGTCGTCTTCGGACTGATGCCGTTGTTCCAGATCCCCGCCCTCCTGCTCCTTCCCCTGGGCCGGGCCGAGCAGCAGCCCGCCCCGGCGCCGGACGACGCGACGCTCTGAGGGCCCTCTCGCCCCTCGCGTGCGGTCCGCGCCCCGTTCATTCCTTCCTCCTTCATGTCCTTCCCTCGCGCCATTTGGAGATCGCGTGCCCAAGCTCGTACTCGACCCGCAGGAACTCGACGAAGTCAACGCACTCGCGCGACGCACGCTCGACCGTTACGGAACGGCGGACGACCTCGACTTCCTGGTCGACGCGGCGGCGATCGCCGCCGAACTGCCTTCCAGCATCCACCACTTCCTCAACCGCTTCCGCCGCGAGGAACTCGGTACGTGCATCATCGGCGGCCACGAGGTCGACGGCGCCGGGATCGGACCGACTCCCGCTCACTGGGACCACGGGGGAGACCCGCGGCGGACCGAGGTGTTCGACACCCGGCTGGTCCTGTACTCGGCCGTCATCGGAGAGGTCTTCGGCTGGGCGACCCAGCAGAACGGCCGCATCATCCACGACGTCCTGCCCATCCGGGGCAACGAGCACAAGCAGCTGGGCTCGGCCAGCAAGTCCGTCCTCGAGTGGCACACGGAGGACGCCTTCCACGAGCACCGCCCCGACTTCGTGGTGCTCGGCTGCCTGCGCAACCCCGACGGCGCTGCCACCACAGTGGCGGACACCGTCGACCTCGACCTGGACCCCGACGACGTAAAGGTCCTGTTCGAGGAGCGTTTCACCATCCAGCCCGACGAGTCGCACCTGCCGGCCAGCAACACCGTCCAGGCCGATGAGGACTTCGCGCGCATCGAGGCGATGCTGCACCGTCCCGAGCCGCTCGCCGTCCTCTTCGGTGACCCCGAGCGGCCCTACATCCGTGCGGACCGGTCCTTCTGGGCGCCAGTCGAAGGGGACGACCAGGCCGCCCGCGCGCTGGAGGCCATCACCGAGGTGATGGACGGTCGCCTGCGTGACGTCACGCTGGAGCCGGGGGACTACTGCTTCATCGACAACCACGTCGTCGTGCACGGCAGGAAGCCTTTCACCGCCCGCTACGACGGCACCGACCGCTGGCTCAAGCGCGTATGCGTCACTCGGGACCTGCGCACCTCGCGTGCGGTGCGCAGCGGCCTACTGAGCCACGTCGCTCACTGATCGGGTCGCGACAGGAAGAGAGGAAGGAAGGCAGGCCATGGACACGAGTGACGCCGCAGTGGTTGGCGCTCAGGACGTGCTCGCCGGATTCGCTGCTCAGGTGGCAGCGCAGCGGTCCGCCGTCGCGCTCGACGGGGGCCCGTCCCGCCGCATGACGTACGGCGAGCTGTACGGTGCCAGCGAGGCCCTGGGACGACGGATACTCAAGGCCGGTGTGACACCCGGGCAGATCGTGGGCCTACTGTTCGACTCGGGGCTCGATTTCACCATCGCGGCCCTGGCCGCCCTGAGGGCCGGCGCCGCCTTCCTGCCTCTGGACCGCAGGCAGCCCGCGGAGCGCCTGGCCGCGGTTCTCGCCGAAGCCGCCGTGGAGGTGGTGATCTGTGATCCCGGGAACGAGGCTTCGGTCCCGGACGGCCCCCGCATTCTCCGCAATGGCGACGGAGACACGGAACCGGACGCCGCAGAGGTGTCCCTTCCGGAGCCGGACGGGGCCGCGCTCGCCTATGTCTTCTACACCTCGGGGTCGACCGGGCGGCCCAAGGGTGTGGCCGTCGGACGCGCGGAACTCGCGGCCTTCGCCCGGGCCTTCGCCGACCGGCTGCCCCTGCGGGCCGACGACGTGGTGCTGCAGATAGCCGCTCTCGGCTTCGACGTCGTCATCGAAGAGATCTTTCCCGCCCTGATCGCCGGCGCCACGATCGCGTTCGCCCACGAGAACGGCCCGCTGGCCCCCCACGAGCTGACGAGCCTCATGGAGCAGCGCGGTGTGACGTCCGTCGAACTGACGACGACGTACTGGCACGAATGGGTGCGCCAGCTGCACGAAGAGGGCCGCCGGCCCCCGGCGGCCCTGCGCCGCGTACTTGTCGGCAGCGACAGGCTCGACCGCGGCCTCGTCGGCCGGTGGCTGCACTGGGGAGTCCCACTCATCCACGTGTACGGAACCACCGAGACGGTCGTGACGAACACCATGCACGTCGTGAGCGGCGAGGCCGTCAGCGATCCGGACCGCCCGGTACCGGTGGGCACGTCTCTCGCCCACAGCTCAGTCCACATCCTCGGCGACGACCTGCGGCCCCTCGAGTTCGGCGAAACGGGGGAGATCGCGGTGAGCGGCGCCCTGGCGCGCGGGTACCTGGGCGCGCCCCAGCTCACCAGGGACCGCTTCGTGGAGATCAGGACCGGGCCCGATGAACCCGGCACGCGCGTCTACTGCACGGGTGACCGTGGACGGCTCCTCCCCGGCGGAGTGCTGGAGTTCCTCGGGCGGGAGGACGCACAGATCAAGATCCACGGCTTCCGGCTCGAACTGGGCGAGGTCGAAGCGGTCCTGGAACGGCTGCCCTGGGTCGAGCGGGCCGTCGTCGTCAAGGCGGCCGGCGCGGAGGTCTCTCGCCTCCTGGGATACGTCAGGCGGGTCGGAGCCCCCAATCCGCGTGCGCTGACCGCGCAGGAGAACGGTCAGTTGGCCGACCACTGCCGAGGCGCCCTGCCGCCCCATGCCGTCCCTGCGGAGTTCTTCGCCTGCGAAACCTTCCCGGTCACGGTCAACGGAAAGGTCGACCGCGTCCTGCTGGCCGAGACGGACGCCGACCGCGCCACCATGAGCGTGAGCGCACCGCTCCCGGACGGCCCGCTGCTGGATCCCGTCTGTGCCGACGTGGTCCGAGCCTGGCAGGACGTGCTCGGCCGCACCGGCCTCGACCCCGACCAGGGGTTCATCGCGCAGGGCGGAAGCTCCCTGGCCGCCATGCGGGTCATTGCCGGGCTTCGGGCCCGGTTCGGGGTGGCCGTGCCGCTGACCCGGCTGCTGCGCGCACGCTCCGCCGGCGAGCTCGCTCGCTTCATCGAGACGGAGCAGGCCGCCGGCACCGGCGGCCCGAGCAAGGAGCTGACGGAACACCGTGTCTAGTCAGGCAGCACCGCTGTCCACCATCCAGGAACGCCTCTGGTTCCTCTGGCAACTCGATCCTTCCGCCACGCACTACAACATCAGCTTCGGCTGGCGCTGCGTGGGACGGGACGCCCATGCCGTCGAGCACGCCGTACGCGCGGTCCTCGCACGTCACGAGGTGCTGCGCGGCGCCTACCGTACGGACGCCACGGGGATCCCGAACCGGTTTACCCTCCCTGCCGACCAGGTCCCCCTCAGGACCGTCACCCTGCCCGACGGGGCGGCGGCCGAAGGGGCCGTCGACGCACTGATCGCGGCGACCCACGCCGAACCGTTCGATCTCGGCGCCTCATCGGCCCGGATCGTGCTTGCCACCGAGCCCACCGGCGCCTCGCACGTGCTGTGGACCTGTCATCACATCGCCGTCGACGCCTGGTCCATCCAGCTGATCAGGGACGACCTCGCAGCACTGCTGGGACCGCACCCGCACGAGCTGCCCGCACCGCCCGCCACGTACGCCGAATTCGCCCGCTGGGAGTCTTCGGTACACCGTGACCCGGGCGCCCCGTCCGCGATCGCGCGCCGGGCCCGCATCGCGGTGGCCGGGCCTGCGACGACGCCGTGGGGGAAGCCGCAGACTCCCGATGTGTACGGGGCACCCGCAGGCGAGGTGCACACGACCGTCGAGGGGCAGGACTTCATCAACCTCACGGCACGCGCTTCGGCCGAGGGCATCACCCTGTACGGGTTGGGCCTGGCCGCCTGCGCGATCGCCCTGTCGGAGTGGTGTGCCACCGACGAAGTGGTCGTAGGCGCGAACATCGCCAAGCGGCACCTTCCCGGTCTGGACTCCGTGGTCGGCATGTTCGTCGACCCCGTCGTCCTCCGGCTGCCCATCGACCGGTACGGCACCTTGCGGGACGCCGTGGAGCGGGTCTGGGACGGCTTCCTCGATGTGGTGGAGGACTCCGACGCCCCCCATTTGGACGTGGTGCGCGCCGCGGCGAGGATGCGCGCGGACCGGCATGGCCCGCTGTTCGACGTGATCGTGACCTCCTCCGAGGAAGAGCAGTCCCGGCAACTGCCGGGAATCGCCATGGAACCGACTCCCGCACCCTCGCCGACCGCGGTCAAGTTCGGGCTCAGCGTGGAGTTCATCGTCTCTCCCGAACGGCTCCGCATCCACCTCATCCACCCGGACACCGGCTGCGAGGCACCCGCCGTGGCCCGGTTCGCCGACCGGGTATGCAGCCTGCTGCGCGCCATGGCGGCGATGGGGCCCGACACCCCGGTCCCCCACCCTCCGCCATCGACCCGGACCGGCGGCCGCTTCGCCGTGCTCGTCGACGAGCCGGTGTCCCGAGCAACAGTGCCAACCGAAGGGATCACCCCGTGAAGCTCCGCCGAGCCCCACTCGAGGACTGGCTGCGCGACTACTACTTCGACGCCCGGATCGACATCAGCTCCAGTGGGGTCGAGCCGTACGCCATGACCGATCTCTTCCGGTTGACGGCACTTGAGCCCGAGGACCTCGCCGACGTGGTGTTCCGGGACAGCAGGTCCTGCGGCGCCCCGGAACTGCGCGCCGCGATCGCCGAGCGATGGGGCGACGGGGACCTCGGCCGGGTCATGGTGACCTCAGGCTCGGGCGAAGTGCAGTACATGGTGCTCACGACCATCCTGCGCCCCGGTGACGAAGTGGTCGTCGTCGAGCCCGCCTACCACACGCTGGTGGGCATCGCGGAAGCGATCGGCTGCAAGATCGTTCCCTGGAAGTTGCGTTGGGAGGACGGCTTCGCACCGGATCTGGACGAGCTCGCCACGCTGGTGACGCCCCGGACCCGAGCCGTCATCGCCAACTTCCCGCACAACCCGACGGGTATGAGCGTCAGTCCGCAAGAACAGAGCCGCATCGTTGACATCGCCCGGATGCACGGCACGTACCTGATCTGGGACTCGGTGTTCGCGGACATGACGTACGACCACGGGACACCCCCCAATCCCGCGATGTCCTACGCACGTGCGATCTCCTTCGGGACGCTGTCGAAGGGGCTGGGGCTGCCCGGCCTGCGGGTCGGCTGGTGCTTCGCCCCCGAGGAGCTCATCGAGGAACTCGTGGTCCTGCGCGACTACACGACCCTGGCGCTGTCGCCCCTGGTCGAGACGGTCGCCCTGCACGCGGTGCGGGGCGCGGACGCCCTGCTGGAGCCGAGGATGCGCCTCGTGCGCGAGAACGTGGAGCGGGTCGCCGCCTGGGTGGACGATCACGAGGACCATGTCGGCTGGGTGCGTCCGCACGGAGGCGCCGTGGCCTTTCCCCGGCTGCACGGAGTCGACGACGAGGTCTTCTGTGACCGGCTCATGCGGGACCACGGCGTCCTGCTGGTCCCGGGCAGCTGCTTCGGTTCGCGGGGCCACGTCCGGCTGGGTTTCGGCGTCCCGGCCGACCAGCTCGACGACGGTCTCAGTGCCATGTCCAGCCTCCTGGGGCACGGAGTCCGCCCATGACGGACAGCACCTTCGAAGCGGTGGCCTGTGTCACCTCGACACGCGATCCGGACCTTTGCGAAGACGACAGGATCCTGCTCGCGGCACTCAGGGCCCGCGGCATCGAGCCGGCGATCCTGCCCTGGGACGACCCCACGGCCGACTGGAGTTCGTTCGCCCTGGTGGTCGTCGTATCGCCCTGGGACTATCCGGACCGTTCGCCGGAGTTCTTGAAGTGGTACGAGCAGGTGTCCGCAGCAACAACGATCGCGAACTCGGTCGCAGCCGTCCACGGCAACCATCACAAGGGCTACTTGGCGAAGCTGGCGGAGGCCGGTGCTCCGGTCGTACCCACCGTCGTGGTCCGGGACCCGGCCGAGGCCCGTGCCGTTGCGGAGCGGCGCGGCTGGTCCGAAGGCGTGGTGAAGCCCGTCACGGCGCTGGGGGGACGCGGCGTGGCCTTGCTGTCGTCCGTCCGGACGACCCACTTCGGTGAGGCCCCGGGCACGGGTGAGTGGTGTCTGCAGCCGTTCCTCCGCAGCATCCGCACCGAGGGCGAGCTCTCCGTCGTCTGCATCGACGGCCGGCTCAGCCACGCGCTCGTCAAGCGTCCACCCGAGGGCGACATACGGGTGCACGAGGGCTACGGGGGTACGCACGAGCCGCATCCGCTCACTCCGGAACTCAGAGAGGTGGCGCAGGCCGTGATCGACGCGGCGGACTGCCGTGACGAGTTGTACGCCAGGGTCGACCTGATCCGAGCGGACGACGGACGGCTCCAACTGATCGAGCTGGACCTGACGAGTCCGTGCTTGTTCTTCTGTCACCGACCCGAGGCCGCCGACGACTTCGCGGACGCCGTGGTCCGCAGGATCACTCATCACAGTCAAACCAGGGTGGGCGGAAAGAAAGATGATTGACACTCTCAAGCGGGCAGACCTCCTCTCCATGCGCCAGTTCGGGAGGGTGGAACTCGAAGTCTTCTTCGACCGCGTCGCCATGGTGGCCAGGCGCTCGCGCGAGGAATCGCTCCGCTCCCTCGACGGACGCATCCTGGTGAGCGCCTTCTACCAGAACAGCACGCGCACCCGGCTCTCCCACGAGTCCGCGATGCTGCGCCTGGGCGGTCGGGTCGCAGGTTTCGCCGATCCGGCTTCGACCAGAGCGGGAGACCATTTCCAGGAGTCCCTGGGCGACATCGCCACGATGCTCTCGAACTACGGCGACGTCATCGTGCTGCGGCACCCGCAGACGGGAGCAGCCGAGTCGTTCGCCGCGCACGCGAACGTACCGGTCATCAATGCGGGCGACGGCTGGGGCGAGCACCCCACCCAGGCGCTCACGGACCTGTACACGGTCCGTGAGCACTGCGGCCGGCTCGACGGAACGACCTGGATCCTGAGCGGTGATCTCCGGATGCGCACGATGCGATCGGTGTTGCTCGGCTTGCGGCACTACGGATGCACCGTGCTGCTCGCGCACCCGGACGACATGAGCCCGGACCCCGCGCTCATCGAAGAGGTGAGGGCCTCCGGGTGCACGGTCGAAAGGATCTCCTCGATCGCGGAGGGACTGCCGCGGGCCGATGCCGTGTACATGGAGCCCGTGGTGCAGCCCGACTACGGTGTGGGGCGACACCTCGCGGAGGCCGACAAGCCGTCGACTCCCGCCGCCTACAGGGTTGACCGCGCGATGCTCGAAGCAGAAGCTCGCCCCGAACTCCTCGTACTGCACTCGCTGCCGCGCCTGGACGAACTGTCGCTGGACGTGGACGCCACTGCGCACAACGGGTACTGGCGGGAGGCGGCGAATGCCGTCCACATCAGGATGGCGCTGCTGGAGGAGATTCTGGGCGGTTGACCTGCGTCTGCCGTTCTGCCGCCGCTGGGTGCGGCGGCAGGCGTGCTCCCGGTCCACCCGCCGGTCCGGCGGGCGCTGTGGCCGGGTGGGTCAGGCCAGGGTGAGCGGGAGGGCCGACAGGCCTCGGGTGAGGCGGGTTTGGCGCCAGGTCGGGGGGGTTTCGGGGGTGGCCAGGCGGGTGTTCGGGTAGCGGGTCAGTAGGGTGCGCAGGGCGATTTCGGCTTCGGCGCGGGCCAGGGGGGCGCCCGGGCAGCGGTGGATACCGTGGCCGAAGGAGAGGTGGGCCGTGGCTTCGCGGTCGAGGTTCAGGGCGTTCGGGTCGGGGAAGGCTGCCGGGTCGCGGTTGGCGGCGCCGGGGGAGATCAGGACCGGGTGGCCCGCCGGGATGTCGGTGCCGCCGATGCTCAGGTCCTGCGTGCTGTAGCGGAAGGTGGCCACGCTCACCGGGGAGTCGAAGCGGAGCAGTTCGTCCAGGGCGCCGGGGATGAGGGACGGGTCGCGGCGCAGGCGGTCGAAGGCCTCGGGGTGGCGGAGCAGGGCCAGGACGGCGTTGCCGATGAAGTGGGTGGTGGTCTCGTGCCCGGCGACCAGGAGGAGGGCGGCCAGGGAGATGGTCTCGTCGCGGGTGAGGCCTTCTTCGTCGCAGTTCTGGAGGAGGGTGTGGAGCGGGCCGTTGGTGGGGGTCGTGCGGGCCCTGTCGATCAGGTCGGTGAGGTAGTCGCCGATGTGGTGTGACGCGGCGTCGACGCGGGTCGTGTCGGTCGCGTCGAAGAGGTCGTGGGAGCGGGCGGCCAGGGTGGCGCGGTCGGGTTCGGGTACGCCCAGGAGTTCGCAGACGACGGTGACCGGCAGGGGGACCGCCAGCTCCGCCACCAGGTCGATCTCCGTGCCCGGTCGCCACGTGGACGTGAGGTCGTCGACGATTTGGGTGATGAACGGGCGGAGGGTGTGGACGCGGGTGGTTGTGAACAGCCTTGTTGCTACCCGTCGTTGGCGGGTGTGCGCGGGTGGGTCGCTCGCCAGCATGTTGCGGGAGATCGCCGGGTGCAGGTCGCGGTTCGAGGGGCGGCCGGCGAAGAAGCGGGCCGTGTCCTTGGACAGGCGGGGGTCGGTGAACGCCTCGCGGGCCTCGGCGTGGCCGGTGACCAGGTACGCGTGGTGTCCGCCGGAGCCGGTGGGGACGCGCTGGACCGGGCAGCCTTCGCGCAGCCGGTCGTAGGTGGGGTAGGGGTCGGCGAAGAAGCGGGGGTCGCGCAGGGGGTCCTGGCGCGGGGCGGTCATGAGGCCGCGCCCGCGTGCTCGGGGGTCGGCTGGTGCGCGTAGGCCGCCGCGACCAGCAGCAGCCAGGCCGTCTCCGCCGGGAGGTCGCCCTTGCGGGAGCGGGTGCCGGCGGCGGGCGGGGCCTCGTCGCCGTCGACGGGGAGTCCGGCGCGCTTCGTGTGGACGGCCGCGGCGATGACGGCCGCTTCGACTTCGGCTTCGCCCTCGGGGGTGTCGGCCGTGCCCCGGCGGGCCACTTCGGCGGCCGCGGCGTCCCGTACCGAAGTCTGGCGGTACCGGCGCAGGGCCAGCACGCAGTCGTTGATCTCGATGACCCGGCGGTGCAGGTGGAAGTCGAGGTCGTGGGTGTCGGCCCCGGTGCTGTCCGGGTCGAGCACGACCTCGGGGACCGCGGAGGTGACCTCGCGCCACAGGGGTTCCAGGGCGGTGAAGGAGTTCCGTTCCCAGCGGCGGCGGCGCAGCTGGCTGAGCGGCCACAGCAGGGCGGGGAGGGTGAGTCCGACGGTGATGAGGAGGACGGCGACGGCCGGTGCGGTCACGCTGAAGGTGCAGCGGAAGGGGGTCAGCGGGCTCGAGCACCGGGCGTTGTCGGGCACGAGCCCGAGGCCGAGGCCGATGGAGACCAGGGCGAAGAGCTTGTACGCGGAGTAGACGAGGGCGAAACCGCAGCCGATCGAGGTCGTGCGCAGGCCCCAGCACTGACTGCGGCGGGTCGAGCGCTTGGACTGGGCCCAGGTCTGGAGGAGGAAGTCCTTGGCCGTGTAGCCGAGGTAGGAGATGTAGATGAGCACGTAGCACGCGTACAACACCGGGCTCCGGCCGGTGACTTGTTCGGCGGCGAAGAAGGCGGTCATGCCGGTGACGGAGATCGCGAGGGCGATGACGCGCAGCCGGATCTGCCGGTGGGCCCGTTCGCGGTCCAGGTTGAGCTGGAAGAGGAAGGCGAGGACCGAGGTGGCCGCCGTCAGGGTGAAGGCGTTGCTGAGGAGCCGGGCGACGTGGGGGACCACCGATTCGACCGCGTGCTCCACGGCGGGGGCGTACGAGGCGAAGGCCAGGGCGAACGAGGTCAGGAGCGCCGCCATCGCCCAACTGCCCGTGGGACGGTGTCCGCCGCGTCCGCGCACCCAGTAGGCGGCGAAGCACAGCAGCACGACGGCCATGCCCGTGAAGAGGATGTTGATCATTTCCGGTGGCGCTTCTTCCTGTGTGGCTTGGCGAACAACGCGTCCCAGCTCTCGGCGCCGCTGGCGGGCCGGCTCGACGGGCCTTCGCGTCCCCGGTACATGAGTTGTCGGATCACGCTGGCCATCACCTCGGCCTCGCGTTCGTCCTCGCTGGTGTAGCTGGTGCGGCCCGACATGCGCTGGACGAGGGTGGGGTTGAACCCGATCGCGCGCAGGGTGTCCTGGTCGAGCTCCAGGCTGCCGGGGTGGTCGCAGATGATGTGGCTGATCTCGTGGGCCAGGATGTGGTTCTGGTGGAGGGGGGAGGTGGCCTCCTCGTAGAACAACAGGTCGGCGTCCGGGGTCTCCAGGCGGATTCCGCACGGTGCGTCCATCGCGCCCAGGGTGCTCAGGGGGCGCAGGATGATGGGGCGTCCGCGCTGTTCGGCCACGGCGTCGCGGAGGTCGCGGGTGCTGAAGCGGTGCGGGAGTTGAAGTGCCTCGACGCGCGCCTCACACGTGGCGCGAAGCTGCTCAAGGTCCATGTCCTCACTCTGTGACGCCGGGCGGGGGTGGTCGGCCGGGGCGGACCTCTCCCCGGAAGCCTGCTACGCGCGCCCCAATGCTGACATGTTCGCGACTCCGATCCGAGGGCGGGGTGTTGTTGCGGCAGGGGCGTACGACTGGTCGTGCGGCCGGTCGTGCGGCTGGTCCTGCGGCGGGGACGCCGGGCCGGTGCCGGGGAACGCGCGGCGCCCCCTGCCGATGAGCCGGAGCAGGGGGTGCGGTGTCGGGGAGGGGGCTGTGCGACCGCCGACCGGTGGGCGGGTCAGTCGTCCAGGTCGAGGTCCTGCGCGGGGCCGTCGGTGGTGAGCCCTTCGAGCTTGCGGGCCTGTTCGATGACGGTGGACAGCATCTTCAGGCTGTCGACGCTCAGGCCGTTGGCGCGCAGGGCCACCTTGCGGACGTCCTGGTCGCGCATGGCGGCGAGGAGGCCGATCTCCGCCTTGGTGCGTTCGGCCGCCGCGCTGTCGACGAAGTAGCCCGCGGGGACGCCGAAGAAGTCGGCCAGGGCCTTGATGGTGTGTCGCGTCGGGTTCCGCTTGGCGCCCGTGCGCAGTTGCTGGATGGCGCTCGCCGTCACCCCGCGCCCTTCTCCGGTCGCGGCCTTGAGGATGCCCTCGGCGACCTCCGCGTACGTGTACGGCCCGCGGGAAGGGGGGTGCACCTCGCGGAAGAGGTGGTCCAGGAGTTGGGCGAAGGTGGGCGCCTGGTCATCCTCCACGTACACAACCTCCTTGGCGTGATGCCGAGTCTTTGCCCACCACAGTGTTTCTCGAAGCCCGTCGGGCTGGCCCCGGCAACACTTTGGTTGACGCCGGGCAGTCACTCTGGTGTACGTTACCAATGCTTCGTCGCCACTGAAGTGTCGAGGGTGTGGTGGTGGCGGGATCTGTCGGGTCGGGTTGAGCTTCACGGGGGTGAGCTCGACCGGCGACCCGGAGCGCCGTGGCCGCGTCGGACGGGTTCGCCCCGGCCGGCGCGGCTTCCTTCGGCCTACGAGGTGTGGCGCGGCCCCCCGCGGCCCCCCGCGGCCCCCCGCGGCCCCGCGCGGGCCCGCGGGAGTGGTGCGGCCCGCGGAGAGCGGCCGGATTCAGGCGCTGGTGCCGGCCCGGCCCGTACGGCGGGAGCGCAGCAGCTCCAGGCCGACGGGAATGAGGGACAGGGCGACGATGACGGCGATGATCGGCAGGAGGTAGCGGTCCACGTTCGGTACGGACGCTCCGAGCGCGTAGCCGGCCAGGACCAGGCCGACGGTCCACAGGAGGCCGCCCAGGACCTGCCAGAGGGCGAAGGTGCGGGCCGGAACGGTCAGGATCCCGGCGAGGGGGTTCAGTACCGTCCGCACGATGGGCAGGAACCGTGCCAGGACGATCGCCTTCGCGTACCCGTAGCGCTCCAGGATCTCCGCCGCCCGCTCGGCGCCCTCGCTGATCTTGCGGGACTTCGTCCGGGTCAGGAACGCCGGCCCGGCCTTGCGGCCCAGGAGGTAGCCCGTCTGCGCACCGGCCAGGGCGCCGGTCGCGGCGGCGAGCAGCACCCAGGGCAGTGACAGGTGTCCGGGGGACGCGGCCGAGCCCGCGCACAGCAGGCCGGCGGTGAACAGCAGCGAGTCCCCCGGCAGGAAGAACCCGAGGAGCAGGCCGGTCTCGGCGAACAGGATGACCGCGATGCCGAACGTTCCGAACGCGGCGAGCAGGGACTGGGCGTCGAGCAGGTTCACGGCGAGGTGCACCGGCGGCGCTGCGGCGAGCTGGGTGAGGAACATCCGTACGGTCCCATCGATAATGGTGGCGGGGGGTGGGGCTCGCCGCTGGTCGGGGCTCACCGCTGCGGGCAAGAGGGTGCCGGACCGCCTCGGGGGTGCGGTCCGCCCACCCGGTGTCTACAGGACAGTAGTCCGTCTACCTCACTGTAGACGACCTGTGCGAGAGGGAGGTTTCATGACCGACAGCGCGAGCGAACGCCGTCCGGCGGGCGAGCTGGAGGCCAGCGTCCTGGCGGCGCTGTGGGCCGCGGGGGAACCGCAGTCGGCGGCGCAGGTCAGGGAGGCGATACCGCAATCGCTGGCACGGACCACGGTGGCGACACTGCTCGCCCGGCTGCACGAGAAGGGCGCCATCGACCGCAGTCCGGGCGGGCGGGGCTTCCTGTACTTCCCGGTGGAGGACGCGCACGGTCTCACCGCACGCCGGATGCACCGCGAGCTCGACCAGGACGGCGACCGCAGTGTGGTGCTGGCCCGGTTCGTCGAAGGGCTCAGCTCCGACGACGAGGCGGAGCTCAGGCGGCTGCTGGAGGGAAGCGGGCAGTGATCGCGCTGCTGATCGTCCCCCTCCGGCTGCACCGGGGGGTCGAAGTCGCCCAGGGCGAGCACCCGGCCGACTGACGTCCGGCCGGCCCCTCCTTCGGCCTCGCTTCGGCTTCCACCAGGACCCGACCGTGCCCCGAGCGATCGTCCGGAGCCTTTACTGGCACCGGTCACGGCCGTCTTCCAGGCCCCCGCACGCACCGGGCAGGGGGGGGAGCTGCCGTGTACGAGCAGCAGAGGAACGAGACTTCGGACGCGGGGGACAGCCCTGCCCGGGCCGACCGGGTGGTGGAGCTGCTCGGCGCCCGGGACGAGGTCGAGCCGGCGCTGAAGGATGCGCTGGGCGGACTGCCGCGCGAGCGCGACGAGACGCTGGCGCGGATGGCCGAGGTCCTCCAGGCCACGGCGCAGGGCCTCGCCCTGGACGCCGCCGCGGTATGGGCCGACGTGCCGGAGCGGGTGCTGCGGAACTGGCTGGCGAAGGACCCGGCCTTCGCGGCCGCCCTGCGATCAGCCGAGGCCCTGGCCGAGGCCCACGGGCTCGCCGCCGGCCCCGCCGCCACGCCCACACCCGCGATGGTCCGGGTCGCGGTACTGGCACTCAGCCGGGGAGCGACGTGGCCGCAGGCCGTGGCGGTGGCGGGCTTCCCCGCCCGGGGCTTCCGCCGGCTGTCACAGACCCACCCGGCCCTGGCCGCCCTGGTGGAGGCGGCGCGGCGGGCGCGGCCCCGGAAGCCGAAGAACTTCGTACCGTCCGGCTACCGGCCGCGACGCCCAGGCCAGGCACCGCCTGGCCCCCGCGCCTTCCGCCTCGTACGGCGCGAGGACTAGGGCGACGCGGACCTGACCGACAAGATCCGGAAGAGACGGCCTGGCCCGGGCCCGCCGTCAGGCGGTGAGGACTCCGGCTCCGAGGAGGCCGAAGAGCAGGAGGCCCACCACGATGCGGTAGATGACGAAGGCGTTGAAGGAGTGCTTCGCGACGAACTTGAGGAGCCAGGCGATCGAGGCGTAGGCGACCGCGAAGGAGACCAGCGTGCCGACGGCCAGGGGGAGGGCGTCCACTCCGGCGCCCACCGCGTCCTTGAGCTCGTACAGGCCCGCGCCGGTCAGGGCCGGGATGCCGAGGAAGAAGGAGAGGCGGGTGGCGGCGACCCGTTCGAGGTCGAGGAGGAGGCCGGTCGCCATCGTGGCGCCGGAGCGCGAGAAGCCGGGGAAGAGGAGGGCGAGGATCTGGGAACAGCCCACCAGCATCGCGTCCTTGAAGGTGGTGTCGTCCTCGCCGCGCTTGTGGCGGCCGATCTGGTCGGCGGCCCACATGAGGCCGCTGCCGACGATGAGGGAGCCGGCCACCACCCACAGGGAGGCCAGGGTGCTCTCGATGAGCGGTTTGGCGGCGAGCCCGACGACCACGATGGGGATGGTGGCGTAGATGACCCACCAGGCGAACTTGTAGTCGTGGTGGTACCGCTCCTCGCGGTCGACCAGACCGCGCCCCCACGCGCTCACGATCCGCACGATGTCCTTGAAGAAGTACACCAGGACCGCGGCGATGGCTCCGACCTGGATGACGGCGGTGAAGGCGACGACGGCCTTGTCGTCCACCGGGATGCCCATCAGGCCTTCGGTGATCTTCAGGTGGCCGGTGGAGGAGACCGGCAGGAATTCGGTGACTCCTTCGACGACGCCGAGGATCGCCGCCTGTCCGATGCCGATGGTGCTCAATTGGTCCGTCCCTGAGGTTGGTTCGGTGGGGTGGATCCCACACGTCTACATGTATGTAGACCCCGAGGTGACTGTAGAGGACGGGTGCGGAGCGACCAACATCGGGCAGGGGACTTCGGTCCGGGCGGCTTCGGCTGGCCGAGCACGACCGCCAGGAGGATGACCGCCATGCCCACGATCTGGAGGGCGGACAGCGTCTGGTCCTTGACGAGGTAGCCCAGCAGGGTCGCCACGACCGGGCTGCCCAGCGCGAGGAAGGAGACCGCCACGGCCGGCAGGCGTTCGATGCCCCGGAACCAGACGATGTAGCTCAGGACAGAGCCGAGGGTGATGAGGTAGGCGAACCCGATGGCGTTGGAGCCGGTGAGAGCGTCGGGAAGGTCCTCCAGCGACAGCCAGAACGGCAGCAGGACCAGACCGCCCGCCGTGAGCTGCCACCCGGTGGACGTGAGCAGGCTGACGCCCTCCGGCCGGCCCCACCGCTTGGTCAGCGTGATGCCCGAGGCCATGCACAGGGCCCCGCCCACCGCGGCGAGGACTCCGACGGTGTCGAGCGACGCCGTGCCCTTGAAGACGAGCAGCACCACGCCCCCGGTGCCCATCGCGCAGGCCAGGGCGTGCACGGGTCTGATCCTCTCGCCCACGAGGAGGGCGGCGAGGACGACGACCGCCATGGGCTGGGCCGACAGGATCACGCCGGCGATGCCGCCCGGCAGCCGGTAGGCCGCGACGAAGAGCAGGAAGTTGAAGGCGCCGATGTTCAAAACGCCCAGCACCAGCGCGCGCCACCACCAGATGCCGACGGGAAGCTTCCGGCCGAGGGCCAGCAGGAACAGGCCGCCGGGCAGGGCCCGTACGGTGGTCGCCAGGAGCGGCCGGTCCGGGGGCAGCAGTTCGGTGGTGACCAGGTAGGTGCTGCCCCAGACCGCCGGAGACAGGCCGGTCAGGGCCGCAGTGAGTGCGTTCTGTCTGTTCTTCATCCTGCCTCGAATCTCGCGGGCGAGAGGGCGCGCGCAGACGTGCCTCGGCGAGGTGCGCCCAGGTGCGGGTGGTGGTGGGGAGGGGCCGCGCGGGAGTGGCTGCTGGTCGTGCCGGAGGGGCCCCGGTCGAGGGCCCGCCCGGCGCGGTCGGCGCGGTCGGCCCGAGGGCGTTCCTGCGGCGTGCGGTCGTGACCAGTGTCGGGCCGGGGGCATCCATGAGTCCAACACATGCTTGTCACGCGATGCATCTCGTATCACGATGGATCCGTGGAGCTCCAGCAGATGCGGTACGTGATCGCCGTGGCCGAGACGAACAGCTTCACCAGGGCTGCCCAGCGCTGCCTGGTGGTCCAGTCCGCGCTCAGCCACCAGATCGCGCGCCTCGAGAAGGAACTGGGTGCCAGGCTCTTCGAACGCACCAGCCGCCGGGTCCGGTTGACCGCGGCGGGCGCGGCCTTCCTGCCCGCCGCCCGCCAGTGCCTGGACGCGGCGGAGCGGGCCGCCGCCGAGGTCGCGGCGGCCGTCGGGGAGGTGCGCGGACGCCTCGCGGTGGGGCTGATCCCCACCGTCGCGGCCGTGGACGTCCCCGCCGTCCTCAGGGAGTTCAACCAGCGCCATCCGAAGGCCCGGATCAGCCTCGGCGTGGGAGCGAGCGACGAGCTCGTCGAGCAGGTCGGGCGGGGCGAGATCGAGGTGGCCTTCCTCGGCGTCCCGGTCACGGCGCGCCCCAAGGGAGTCAATGCCCGGGAGCTGGGCCGCGAGCGGCTGGTCGCGGTGGTCTCCCCGGACCACCCGCTCGCCGGAGAGACCTCGGTGGACCTGCGCCGGCTGTCCTCGGAGGTGTTCGTGGACCTCCCGGCGAAGACGGCCGGCCGGGCCCAGTCCGATCTGGCCTTCGCCGCCGCGGGCCTCACCCGCGAGGTCGCCTTCGAGGTGACCAACGCGGACTACCTGGCCCGTCTGGTCGGTGCGGGCCTGGGCGTGGCCCTGCTCCCGCCCGGCTACGTGGCGGGCCTGGCCGGGATGGTCACCATCGAGGTCACGGACGCGCCGTCCCGCGCCGAGTACGTGATCTGGGGCCGGGAGGGCCTCACCCCGGCGGCCGCGGCCTTCCTGGAGCTGCTGGGCCTCGAAGAGGAATGAACGCGGGCGCACGCGGAGGAGCCTGCGGCGACCCCAAGACCCCGTCGGCGCCCCGGGTGACGATCCATTCGCCGACGCGGTGCACCGGCCGCCGATTCTGATGATCGACCGGCTCGAAGTGGCCGAGGACGGCAGCGCCAGCCGGTTCGATCGCAGCATCCGTGGAACCGCGTTCATGTCAGGACGAACCATGTTGCATGGGAGCAGGTGGCGGTCGTGGAGCCTGTCATCGCATCCGTGTCGCCGGATGTGGTGGGCTGCGGCAATACCGACAAGCACTTCGTGTTCCGGTCGTTGTTCGAGGTGGACCCGGTGCGGCAGTGCGGCAGCTTCACCACACAGGTCCAATTCTCCGACCGGGTCGGGCGCGCCTACTTCGCGCTGGTCAAGCCGTTCCACATACGGATCATGCCGGCCCTCATCTCCGCGCCGTTCGAATCCCGGGCCTGGGCCGAGTCGCCGGAACCGAAACGATGAGCGGGCGGACTGGAAGACCACGACGGCTGCCGGGCTCTTCTGTTGGGGGAAGGCCTCAGCGCCGAGGGCCGTGACAACGGCGACGCATCCGTCTCCCCCGTACGGGGGAGACGGATGGCCCCGTGGGTTGAGGTCCGGCGACGGCCCCGTGATGAAAATGGATCACATGCTGAGAAGGAACGCAGTACCCGATGTGCCGCGCTGGGCCGCCCTCACCGCCTACGCCGTACCGCTGGTCACCCTGCCTTCAGGGTTGTGGCGGATCGCCCTGGTCGCCGGGCTCCCGGTGGCCTCGGATCCCGTGCGTACCGGCTGGGGCGTGCTGTACGTCCTGACCCTCACAGCGGTCTCCGAGGGGCTCGCCCTGCTGACGCTCGGTCTGGTGCAGCCGTGGGGCGAGGTCGTGCCGCGGTGGATCCCGCTGATCGGCGGCCGCCCGGTGCGCCCGCTCGCGGCGGTGATACCGGCACTGGTGGGTGCGGCCCTGCTCTTCCTCCTGAGCATCGTGATCGGCATCGTCCAGACGCACAGCCTGACTTCGGGCAGCCTCACGACCTCCGCGACCCAGGACGCCCTCCTCGTCGCCTGCTACGCCCCGCTGCTGGCCTGGGCCCCGCTCCTGGCGGTCACAGCGATCGCGTACCACCGGCGCCGGACGGCCGCTGCTCCCCGGTCGGAGCGCGTGCTCGAGCACCACTGAGCGCAAAGTCCTGCGGCGCCACGTCACATCGGGGTCCGGTTCAGCCGTCCACCGGGAGGCCGGTGTGGGGCTTGATCCGCTTCATGACGATCTGTGAGTTGACCTCGGTGACGCCCGAGAGCGCGGTCAGCTTCTCGATCCACAGGCGCTCGTACGCGCGCAGGTCCGCGACCGCGATGCGCAGGAGGCAGCCGGGGCTGCCGAAGAGGCGGTAGGCCTCGATCACGTCGGGGATGTCCTGGAGGGCCGCTTCGAAGGCCTCCACGGCCTCGCGGTCGCGGCGGACCTCGACGGAGACCAGCACCTCGAAGCCGCGGCCCACCGCCTCGGGGGCGATCATCGCGCGGTAGCCCTGGATGACCCCGTCCTGTTCGAGCTGGCGGACCCGGCGCATGCAGGGGGAGGGGGTCAGGCCCACGCGCTGGGCCAGCTCCTGGTTGCTGAGCCGGCCGTCGGCCTGGAGCTCGCGCAAGATATCTCGGTCGATGGCATCCATTGCGCAATTATCACCTAGCCAGTGTTACGGGAGGGGTCAAAGTAGCAATCGCGTTGCGCGTAGATCGGCCTACTATTGCGTTTTGCCGAAAATATGTACGAGCTGTGCTCGAGGGAAGGGCGGCCGACGTGGGACGCATCGTCGTCATCAGTACCGGCGGGACGATAGCCAGCCGCTGGCAGGGCTCCGGTTTCGCGGCCGACGCCGACGGGGCCGAGGTCATGGCGACCGCGCCGCTGCCCGAAGGCGTGAGCGTCGAAGTCGTCGACCTGTTCAGCGTCAACAGCCCCCGGCTGACCACCGCCCACCAGCTCACCCTGCTGCGCACCGTGCACGAGGTGCTCGCCGACCCCGGGGTGGAGGGCATCGTGGTCACCCACGGCACCGACACCCTGGAGGAGTCGGCGTTCCTCGTCGACCTGCACCACCACGACGCGCGCTCCGTCGTCTTCACCGGATCCCAGCGCCCCATGGGCGCGGCGGACGGGGACGGCCCCGGCAATCTCTACGACGCCCTGCTGACCGCCGCGACCACGCGCGGCCTCGGCGTCCTGATCACGTTCGCCGGGCGGGTCCACGCGGCCCGGGGAACCGTGAAGGCGCAGGCGGTGGCGCTGGACGCGTTCGCCGACCCCTCCAAGGAACTGATGGGCAAGGTCGGCTTCGGCAAGGTCACCGTGCTCCGCACCCCGGTCCGCCCCGAGCCGCTGGCACTGCCCGGCATGCCCGAGGTTCCGCCGCGGGTCGACATGGTCATGCACCACACGAACGGCGACCCGGTGCTGCTCAACGCCGCGGTGGCGGCGGGGGCGCAGGGCATCGTGCTGGTCGGCACCGGGGCCGGCAACGCGACGCCGGAGATCGTGGAAGCGGTCAAGGCGGCGATCGCGGCGGGCGTACTGGTGGCTCTGACCACGCGGGTCGCCGCCGGGCCGGTGACCGAGATCTACACGCACGGTGGTGCGGTGGATCTGGTGGCGGCCGGGGCGGTTCCTACGGGGACGCTGCGGGCGCCTCAGGCGCGGATCGCTGTGCTTGCCGCTCTGCTGGCCGCCGATGCTCCGGAGGCGCGGGTGCGGGTGCTGCGGCAGGCGTTGGCCGCGGGTGGGCCGGTGCTCGTCTCCGCCTGAGGTTGGGGCTGAGGTCGGGGCTGGGGGTGGGCCGCTGCGCGGGGCCGTCCCCTACCCGCCCTTCCACCGTTCCCCGGGGCTCCGCCCCGGACCCCGCGCCTCAAACGCCGGCGAGGCTGGAATGTGCCCGGCGGGGCTGGATTTGGTGCGGGCAGGCTCAGGCGTTCGGTTCGTCCGAGAAGGCTGCCAGGAGGTGGTCCGCGGCGAGGGTGGGGGTCAGGGTGCCCGCGCGGACGGCTGATTCCAGGGTGGGGGCCAGGTCCCGTACCGCCGGGCTGGAGCGCAGGCGCTCCAGGAGTTCGTCGCGGACCATCGACCAGGTCCACTCCACCTGCTGGGCCGCGCGCTTCGCCGTGAGGCGGCCGCCCGACTCCAGGAGCCGGCGGTGCTGTTCCAGGCGGTTCCACACCTCGTCCAGGCCCGTCGACTCCCGTGCGCTGCACGTCAGGACCGGTGGGGTCCAGGCCGCGTCGGCCGGGTGCATCAGGCGCAGCGCGCTCGACAGCTCGCGGGCCGCCGACTTCGCGTCGCGTTCGTGCGGGCCGTCCGCCTTGTTGACGGCGAGCACGTCGGCGAGCTCCAGGACGCCCTTCTTGATGCCCTGGAGCTGGTCGCCCGTACGGGCCAGGGAGAGCAGGAGGAAGGAGTCGACCATGCCGGCGACCGTGGTCTCCGACTGGCCGACGCCGACCGTTTCGACGAGGACCACGTCGTAGCCCGCCGCCTCCATCACGATCATCGATTCCCGGGTGGCCTTGGCCACGCCGCCCAGGGTCCCGGCCGAGGGGGAGGGGCGGACGAAGGCCGCCGGATCCACCGACAGGCGCTCCATCCGGGTCTTGTCGCCCAGGATGGAGCCGCCCGTACGGGTGGACGAGGGGTCCACGGCCAGGACCGCCACCCGGTGGCCCAGCCCCGTCAGCATCGTGCCGAAGGCGTCGATGAAGGTGGACTTGCCCACCCCCGGGACCCCGCTGATGCCGATCCGGCGCGCCCGCCCCGAGTGCGGCAGGAGCTCCGTCAACAGCTGCTGGGCCAGGGGCCGGTGGGCGGGCAGGGTGGACTCGACGAGGGTGATCGCGCGGGCGATGAACGCACGCTTCCCGTCGAGGACACCCTTGACGTAGGTCTCGATGTCGATCCTGGCCACGGCGGCTACAGCTCGTGGCCCAGATCCGCGGCCAGCCGCGTCACCAGGTCGTGCGCCGCGTCCGGGATGACCGTGCCGGGCAGGAAGACCGCCGCCGCGCCCATCTCCAGCAGAGTGGGGACGTCCGCCGGCGGGATGACCCCGCCCACCACGATCATGATGTCCTCGCGGCCCTCCACCGCCAGCTGCTCGCGCAGTGCCGGTACGAGGGTCAGGTGGCCGGCCGCCAGCGAGGAGACGCCCACCACGTGGACGTCCGCCTCGACGGCCTGGCGGGCCACTTCCTCCGGGGTCTGGAACAGCGGGCCGACGTCCACGTCGAAGCCCAGGTCGGCGAAGGCGGTCGCGATCACCTTCTGGCCGCGGTCGTGCCCGTCCTGGCCCATCTTGGCGACGAGGATGCGCGGGCGCCGTCCTTCCGCTTCCTCGAAGCGGTCGACGAGCGCGCGGGTGCGCTCCACGGACGGGGACTCGCCTGCCTCGGTTCGGTACACACCCGAGATCGTACGGATCTGGCTCGCGTGGCGCCCGTACACCTTCTCCAGTGCGTCCGAGATCTCACCGACCGTCGCCTTCGCGCGCGCCGCGTCCACGGCCAGCGCGAGGAGGTTGCCCTCGCCGCGCGAAGCCGCGTTCGTCAGCGCCCGCAGGGTGTCCTGGGTGACCGCCTCGTCGCGCTCCTCGCGCAGCCGGCGCAGCTTCTCGATCTGCTGGGTGCGCACCGAGGAGTTGTCGACCCGCAGGACGTCGATCTGCTCGTCGGTCGCCACCCGGTACTTGTTGACGCCGATCACCGGCTGGCGGCCCGAGTCGATACGGGCCTGCGTGCGGGCGGCGGCCTCCTCCACGCGGAGCTTCGGGATGCCCGCGTCGATGGCCTGCGCCATGCCGCCGGCCGCCTCGACCTCCTGGATGTGCTGCCAGGCCCGGCGCGCGAGGTCGTAGGTCAGCTTCTCCACGTAGGCGCTGCCGCCCCACGGGTCGATGGTCCGGCAGGTGCCCGACTCCTGCTGGAGGAGCAGCTGGGTGTTGCGGGCGATGCGCGCCGAGAAGTCCGTCGGCAGGGCCAGGGCCTCGTCGAGGGCGTTGGTGTGCAGGGACTGGGTGTGGCCCTGGGTGGCCGCCATCGCCTCGATGCAGGTGCGCGTCACGTTGTTGAAGACGTCCTGGGCCGTGAGCGACCAGCCCGAGGTCTGCGAATGGGTGCGCAGGGAAAGGGACTTGGCGTTCTTCGGGTCGAACTGCTTGACCAGGCGCGCCCACAGGAGGCGGGCCGCACGCAGCTTCGCCACCTCCATGAAGAAGTTCATGCCGATCGCCCAGAAGAACGACAGGCGCGGGGCGAAGGCGTCCACGTTCAGCCCGACGGCCTGTCCGGCCCGCAGGTACTCCACGCCGTCGGCGAGGGTGTACGCGAGCTCCAGGTCGGCCGTGGCCCCGGCCTCCTGGATGTGGTACCCGGAGATCGAGATGGAGTTGTACCGCGGCATGTTCTGCGAGGTGAAGGCGAAGATGTCCGAGATGATCCGCATCGAGGGCTTCGGCGGATAGATGTAGGTGTTGCGGACCATGAACTCTTTGAGGATGTCGTTCTGGATGGTCCCGGCGAGCTTGTCGGGGGAGACGCCCTGCTCCTCCGCCGCCACGATGTAGAGGGCGAGGACCGGCAGCACCGCACCGTTCATCGTCATCGACACCGTCATCTTGTCCAGCGGAATGCCGTCGAAGAGCTGGCGCATGTCGTAGATCGAGTCGATGGCCACGCCCGCCATGCCGACGTCGCCGGTCACCCGCGGGTGGTCGCTGTCGTAGCCGCGGTGCGTGGGCAGGTCGAAGGCGATCGACAGGCCCTTCTGGCCGGAGGCGAGGTTGCGGCGGTAGAAGGCGTTGGACTCCTCGGCCGTGGAGAAGCCCGCGTACTGCCGGATCGTCCAGGGCTGGTTGACGTACATCGTCGGGTACGGGCCGCGCAGGTACGGGGCCACGCCCGGGTACGTGTGGAGGAAGTCCAGGCCCTCCAGGTCCCGGCCCGTGTACAGCGGCTGTACGCCGATGCCCTCGGGCGTCTCCCACAGCAGCTCGGCGGCGCCGGAGCCGGTGGACTCCTTCAGGGCCGTGCGCCACTGGTCCTCGGAACCGGCCGCGGGGGCCCCGCCGGTCAGCGGGAGTTCGGAGAAATCGGGGATCCCTGTGCTGCTCAAGACGACACTCCCATCCGGTCGAGTACGGAAGACAGCACGGCGACCGCGTCGCAGCCGGCGAAGACGTACTCGTCCACGGCCGCCGAGGCGGTGCCGGGCCTGCCCGCGAGGAACACGGTCGTCGCGCCCGCCGAGCGCAGCGCCGCGGCCACCGCCTCGGCCTGCTCCTCGTACAGCGCGTCGCTGGAGCACAGCACGGCCATGCCGTCCGCGCCGCTCGCGGCGTAGGCCGCCGCCGCCGTCTCCGGGGTCACCGACACCGGGTCGTGGACCGGGGTGACGCCGCCCGCCTGGAAGAGGTTGGAGGCGAAGGTGGCGCGCCCGGTGTGGGCGGCCGCCGGGCCGAGCGCGGCCAGGAAGACCGTGGGCCGCTTGCCCGTGGCCGCCAGGTGCGCGTCGCTGCGGGCGCGCAGGGCCTCGTACGCCTCGTCGCGGCGGACGCGGGGGAGTCCGCCGGTGAGCGGGGCCGGAGCCGGTTCCCGTACCACCGGCTTCTCGGAGAGCAGCGGGAACTCGCTGACCCCGGTGATGGGTTCGCGGCGCTTGGCCAGCTTCTTCGACCGCTCCGCCCAGGTGGCGGCGAGGCGTTCGGCCACGAGCCCGGAGCGCAGGGCGGCGGCCTGGCCGCCGGACTTCTCGACGGTCTGGAAGAACTCCCAGGCGGCGTGCGCGAGTTCGTCCGTGAGCTGCTCGACGTAGTACGAGCCGCCGGCCGGGTCGATCACGCGGGCCAGGTGGGACTCCTCCATCAGGATGGTGGAGGTGTTGCGGGACACGCGGCGTGCGAACGCGTCGGGCAGGCCCAGCTCCTGGTCGAAGGGGAGCACGGTGACCGAGTCCGCGCCGCCCACGCCCGCCGCCATGCAGGCGACGGTGGTGCGCAGCATGTTCACCCACGGGTCGCGGCGGGTCATCATCACGGGCGAGGTCACGGCGTGCTGGCGCTGGGCTCCGGCCTGCGGGGCCCCGCAGGCCTCGGCGATGCGGGACCACAGGCGGCGCGCGGCGCGCAGCTTGGCGATGGTGAGGAACTGGTCGGCGGTGGCGGCGTAGCGGAACTCCAGCTGCCCGAGGGCGGCTTCCGTGCCCAGACCCGCCCCGGTGAGGGCGCGCAGGTAGGCGACCCCGGTGGCCAGCGAGAGCCCCAGCTCCTCGGCGGCGCTGCCGCCCGCCTCGTGATAGGGCAGGGCGTCGACGGTCAGGGTGCGTACGTGGGGCCAGGCGGCGGCCGTCTCCGCGGCCAGTGCGGCGGCTTCCGCGAGGTCCAGGGCCTCACCCGTACGGGCCTCGTGGCCCAGCGGGTCGGCGCCCAGGGACGCGTGGGCGGCCTCGGGCTCCACCCCCCGCTCGGTGTACAGCGCGAGCAAGGCCCGAGCCGCCTCGGCGTATTGGGCCCCGGGGTCGAGGGAGACGGGGGCGAGGTCGAGGTAGACCCCCTCCAGCGCGCGGGCGAGCCCGGCGGCGGGCAGGCCCGCGTCGCCGACGGCCAGCCACAGCGAGGTGGTGCCGTTCTCGAGGTCGGCCAGGGCCGCGTCGTTCACCCGTACGGGGTCGGTGCCGGCGATCCGCTGGCGCACGTCCCAGCCCGAGGCGGCATTCCCCGCGGCGCTGCCTCCCCGTACGAAGGGCGCGAACCCCGGAAAACCGGTGTCGGGCGCGGCTTCGGGCGCGGTGTACAGCGGGCGGGTGGTGAGCCCGTCCTCGAGCTTCGTGGACAACGCGTCTTCCGCTGCCTCGCCGGAAACTTCCTTGCCCGACTTGCGCAGCACGCCCTCTACCAGGCGCTGCCACTGCTCATGCGTCGCGTCAGGGAATTCGGCGGCCAAGGAGAGCCCGTCATCAGGCAGGACCGTCATGGCTCGAATGTTAGGGGCCGTTCACTGAGACCGCCTATAACCACCGGATGTGATCTCTCCCTCTCAAGTGAGACGCGAGGCATCTCGAAAGAGCGGCCCGGGGCGGGGGCCCGGGGTGCGAACGGTGGGTGGACGCGGGCCCCCGCCGGGGCGTCTGCTCAGTACTGCCGGGGCATCTGCCCGGTACGCCCCGGGGCTACCAGCGCACCGGGAGCTCGGTGACACCGCGCACCAGCGTGCCCGGGATCCACTCCGGCGGCCCCGCGTCCGGGTCCGCGGCCAGGTCGGGGAACCGCTCCAGCAGGGAGCGGACGGCGATCCGGGCCTCCATCCGGGCCAGCGGCGCGCCGAGGCAGAAGTGGATCCCGTGCCCGAAGGCCAGGTGGCCCTGGGCGGCGCGGCGGATGTCGAAGGTGTCCGGATCCGGGAACCGCTCCCCGTCACGGTCGCCCGAGGCCAGCGAGACCAGGACGGGGGAGCCCGCCGCGATGGTCACGCCGCCCAGGACCAGGTCCTCGGTGGCGAAGCGGGCGGTCGAGTTCTCCACAGGCCCGTCGTAGCGGAGCATCTCCTCGACGGCCCCGTCGAGCAGGCCGTCGTAGTCGGAGCGCAGGTCCGCGAGCTGCTCGGGGTGCGCGAGCAGGGCCCGTACCCCGTTGGAGATCAGATTGACAGTGGTCTCGTGCCCCGCGATCAGCAGCAGGTAGGCCATGCCGACGAGCTCGTCGGGGGAGAGGGAGTCGCCGTCCTCGTCCCGGGTCCGGATCAGCGCGCTGAGCAGGTCCTCGCCCGGCTTCTCGGCCTTGTCGGCCAGCAGGCCCACCAGATAGGTGGTCATCGCCGCGAGCACCGGACCGAGCTGCTCGGCGGTGCCGATGGGAGCGGACACGATCTGGGAGGACCAGTCGTGGAACTGCTCCCGGTCGAGGTCGGGGACCCCGAGGAGCTCGCAGATGACGGTCATCGGGACCGGGAGCGCCAGCGCCTGGATCAGGTCGGCGGACCGGGAGGGAGTCGCCTCCATCGCGTCGAGGAGCTCGTCGGTGACCTGCTGGACGCGGGGGCGCAGGGCCTCGACGCGGCGCGGGGTGAACTCCCGGGAGACCAGCTTGCGCAGCCGGGTGTGGTGGGGCGGGTCCGATTCGAGCATGTTGGTGCTGGTCGCCCCGAGCAGAGCCTTGTCGAACTCGGCGTAGGCGCTGGGGTTCTTGG
The DNA here is from genome assembly GCF_036346895.1 of Streptomyces sp. NBC_00503. Taxonomy (NCBI): domain Bacteria; kingdom Bacillati; phylum Actinomycetota; class Actinomycetes; order Kitasatosporales; family Streptomycetaceae; genus Streptomyces; species Streptomyces sp. NBC_00503. Next base: position 6,153,052 of record NZ_CP107855.1, read on the forward strand.
CCAGCAGCGGGTGCCCCAGGGCCTGGCGGGCCTCTTCGTAGCCCACGACGAGCCAGAGCGGCAGCCCGTTCGCGCCCGTGACCTGGTGGACGGGACCGGCCGCGCGGAGCCCGGCGTAGGTGGGGTAGGGGTTCGCGTTGAACTCCCCGTCGGGGGAGCTGAGGTCGACTAGAGCCATCGGGCCAGTGTCTCGGATGAGCTTAGGTTTTCCTAGGCGGGGCTGGGTGTTCTGCCCCGGTGGGAAAGAGTCTCGGGTTTCGCCGTGGCCGCTGTTTGGGCGGGGTGGCGTGGGTGTGCAGGTGGAAGCCTGCGCCGAGTCTGGCCCCCTGTGGCGTGTGCCGTTCGGGGGTGCTCATCGTGTGCGGTGCCTGCCGCCCGCCTCGCCGCTGGGTGCGGTGGGTGGGTGGCTGGGGCGGCCGCCCCTCCGGACGCTTTCCACCCGGGCCTGCCGCCGATGACAGGGCTGGTGGTGTTCCGGGTGGGGCGGGGACCCTGCGTCGCTGCCTGGGCACAGGGCTGTTTCTCGTAGGGCCGGTCTTCGTCCGGTCCGCGACGACAAGGCGCGGTCCGGGCTCGGACGGGTCCGGGTGGGTGGGCTCGGTGTGCTGGACGGGCTGGTCCAGCTCCTGAACCACGCGGCGGATCACGTAGGTGCCGCTCGCTCGGTCCAGGACGGTCAGGTGCTGGTGTCGCAGCCCACGGGCGCCGATGCGCTGCCAGGCGGCGACGTCACGGTCCGCGCTGTATCCGCAATGGGGGTTGGGGCAGGTGGCCCATTTCCAGCCCGGCCGGGTGCTGTCGGGCGCGGCATGGTGGCGGAAGGCGGTCAGGCAGCGGGGGCAGTACTTGGACGTGCCGCGGGCGGGGACGATGACGCGTGATCCACCATGAACCGCGCGGCCGCCATGGCGATCTGCCCGTTCAGCCGTTCACGACGTCTGCTGACCCGGGCATGCTCGGCGCGCAGTACCGCGAGTTCGGCGACAGTCAGGGAATCCGGACTCCGGCCCGGGGCGTGCCGGCCGTCGATGAGGCGTTGCAGGTGCGCGGCCTTGGTCCACAGGTGTTCGGCGTGGATGCGGAGCCGGTCGGCCTTGGCCAGGACCCCGTTCGCACGGAGGAAGACCGGCTGGCCGTCGGTGAGGACGGTTGGCTGGGTGTCGCCGGTCAGGGTGAGGGTTCCGCCGGTGAGGAGGGTGTTGAGTCCGTAGTCGAAAGCCACTGCTCGGCTGTGCCCGGAGCGGCGGGTCGTGGGTACAGGAGTGGTGTGGGCGACATCGAGGCGTAGTCGTCCGGCGCGCAGGCGCAGGGTCGGGGCGTGCAGGGCTGCCGTGGCGTCGATGGTGGGCGGGAGGCGGAAGCGGATCCGCACGGGACGCCAGTCGGCACGGGTACGAGGGTCGGGGCGTGCCGGAAGCCGTACGGTCAGCACCGCGTAGCGGGTGGGGTCGTCCTCACAGCGGGCCAGGGTGGCGAGTTGCTTGTCGGCGGCGGCCAGCACCACCTGAAGGCCCCCACCCGGCGAATCCTCGAGCTCACACAAGCCAGCGGGTGGACGCCGGTGCGTGGCGGCGAACCGCACCACCTGTCGGGTGCGGGAACGGAAGACGGATGCGGGTACCGCAGCCCCCTGTGGACAGCTGGCTCGCAGCGCCGCCCACTCCTCCTCGGAGCGCTTCAACGGGTCAACACCGACCGGCCAGGTGGCCAGGACCGCATCCAGAAGCGCCGCTCGCCATTCGGCCGAGCGCAGTACCCGCCCGGCCTGCTCTTCAGCAACCCTGCGGACCCGGTCGGGCACATACACGCCTTCCGGCACGACAGCCGTCCAGCCCAGAGTCCGCATCGCCATCCACGCGTTCGACGGCAACCGCTCACCCGACGGCCCTATACCCGAAGCGAGCAGGGCCAGCTCCGTCCGGCTCCAGTGCCCGCCGATCATGCCGGCAGTCATCGACTCCACCAACGCCGTCAGCCAGCCCACCCGCTCACCCAGCGCGGCAGCATTCAGCACCGCACCACTGACGGTGTCCAGGCCCCGGAACGCGGTCGCGGACGCGCACGCCACCCGCTCGGTCTCCCCCTCACCCAGTGCGATCTTCCGACGCACACCCACACCCCCCGTCCGCGATCTACTGTCCGATCATCGGACTCGCATACCCAACGAGCCCAGCCCTGGCAAGGACACGAGACGCGCCCTCATCCCGCGCAACACCCGGGGAAACCAGACCGATCCAACGGTTGCACGTGACTCAACGGCTGCGGTTGATCCTCTGACTGACTGATTTCCCGCCACTCGCGTCGGTCGGTTCCATGGCCCGGTCCGCCGTCCGGGCGTGGCGGGTGCGTTGCGGCCGCATGAAATCAGGCCACGGTTTTCGGCCGCGTCGCGGGCGCCGGGAAAGGGTGAAAGGGCAGGTCGGAGATGGTTCGCCGGGTGGTCCGGGGCCGCCGGATCGGGCCTTGGGCCGGGGTTGACCGGCAGTGGGGGCGCTGGCAGTCTCCGGGACATGACCGCGATCGAGTTCCTCGCCCCGCGGCTCCACACCACCGGCCTCTGTACCGCGCCGGGCGAGTGTCAGGGCCGCTGTCCGGCCCCGCGCCTCTTCTGATCCGAAGCGCCCTTCCCGCCGATCACGGCTGCTGACGGCCTCCGGGCTCCAGGCCGTCCCGTCCAGGGACCGCCGGTGCCCGCCGCCGCCCGCTGCCGCCGGCCGTGCGCCGACCGCCGTCGGTCCTGCGTCGCCCCTGGTCCGCCGCTCGTGACTGCTGGCCCGGCGTCCACCGCTCGCCGGTGCGCGCCGTCCTTCGCCCCGCCGTCAGTAGCCCGACCGTCACCGGCCACCGCCTCCGCCACAGCCTTGCCCTGTCCGGTTGGGCGCCAGCCCACGGCCTGCCCGCCCCGCCGTCTCCCGCCCTTCCGCCGCGGAAACACCCAAGGAGCCATCATGACCACTGCCACCCGCACCGACCTCACCGTGACCAGGATCGGCGGCCGGATCGGCGCCGAGATCGGCGGGGTCCGCCTCGGCGGCGAGCTCGGAGCCGGCACCGTCGCCGGGATCCGGGCCGCGCTCCTCACCCACAAGGTCGTCTTCTTCCGGGGCCAGGACCACCTCGACGAGGCCGGGCACGAGGCCTTCGCCCAGCTGCTCGGCGCACCCGTCGCGCACCCCACCGTCCCCTCCGCGGACGGGCGTTACGCCCTCGGCATCGACTCCCACCACGGAGCGCGCGCCAACCAGTGGCACACGGACGTCACCTTCGTCCCCGCCTACCCCGCCTTCTCCATCCTGCGCGCCGTCACCATCCCCCCGTACGGGGGCGACACCCTGTGGGCCAACACGGCCACCGCGTACGCCCACCTCCCGGAGCCGCTGCGCGTCCTGGCCGACAGCCTGCGCGCCCTGCACTCCAACGAGTACGACTACGCGGCACTGAAGCCCGAAGCGCTCCCCGAGGCGCTCGCCCAGTACCGCGAGGTCTTCACCTCCACCAAGTTCCTCACCGAGCACCCGGTGGTCCGCGTCCACCCCGAGACCGGCGAACGCACCCTGCTGCTCGGCAACTTCGTCCAGCGGATCAACGGACTCACCGGCCGCGACTCGCGCCTCCTCCAGGAGCTCTTCCAGGCCCACATCGAGCTCCCCGAGAACACCGTCCGCTGGCAGTGGCAGACCGGTGACGTCGCGATCTGGGACAACCGCGCCACCCAGCACTACGGGGTCGACGACTCCGACGACCACGAGCGCACCCTGCGCCGCGTGACGGTCGACGGCGACGTCCCGGTCGGCCCGGACGGGGTCCCGTCCCGGCTGATCAGCCCGGAGGCCGTCCCCGCACCGTCCTTCGGCATCGCGTCGGGAGCATCCCGCGACGCCGAAGCCGAAGCCGACGCCGACGCCGACGCCGACGCCGAGGCCCTCGTCGACGTCACCGTCGCCTGACCGACCCGTCCGGCCCCCCCCGCAGTCCCCGCCACCCAAGGAGCGTTCCGTGCCCAAGCTGCTCGCCCTCACCGGCAGCCCCTCCACCAACTCCCGCACCGCCGTCGTCGCCGACCACGTGCTGCGCCGCCTGAACCACGCCGGCTTCGACACCGCCCACCTCGCCGTCCGCGAGCTCCCCGCCGCCGACCTGCTCTCCGCCCGCCGCGGCGAGCCGGAGATCCGCCGGGCCCTCGAAGCCGTCGCCGAAGCCGACGGGATAGTCATCGCGACCCCCGTCTACAAGGCCTCGTACACCGGGCTGCTCAAGGCCTTCCTCGACCTGCTCCCGCAGGACGGGCTGGCCGGGAAGACCGTCCTGCCGCTGGCCACGGGCGGCAGCCTCGCCCACGTCCTGACCATCGACTACGCGCTGCGCCCGGTCCTCACCGCCCTCGGTGCCCGGCACGTCACCGCCGGCCGCTTCGTCCTCGACTCCTCCGTCGAGCGCGGGGCAGGCCCCGACCGGCTGCGGCCCGAGGCGGAGCTGGACCTCTTCCAGGCCGTCGACGAGTTCGCCGACGCCCTGCGCGCGGCCGAGTCCGCCGCCCTCACCACCGCGCACTGAACCTCGTACGGAACCACCCGCCAGACCCGCCGGACCGGATCGACAAGGAATCGTCATGCCCGCAGCTTTCACCACGACCCGCACTTCCCGACGCCAGTTCCTCACCCTGCTCGGCATTTCGGCGGCTGCGGTGAGCTGCGGGACGGCCACCGCCACCGGCGCCCGCGGCAGCCAGGTCACGTCCTTGAAGTACCAGGGCGCCGTCGGCTCGGTCACGCTCCCCGAACTCGCCGCCGATCTCGGCTACCTCGGAGACCTCACCCTGGACTGGGTCGGCAACACCATCAGCGGACCGCAGGACATCCAGTCCGCCGCCACCGGACAGACCCACTTCGGCGGCGCCTTCAACGGAGCGATCGTCAAACTCGCCGCGAGCAAGGCCCAGATCAAGGCCGTCACCTCCTACTACGGCTCCGACAAGGACACGTACCTCGGGTACTACGTCCTGGAGGACAGCCCGATCCGCTCCGCCCGCGACCTCATCGGCAAGAAGGTCGGCATGAACACCCTGGGCGCCCACGCCCAGGCCCTGCTGGACATCTACCTGGAGCGCAACGGGGTCCCCAAGGCCGAGGCCGCCAAGGTCGAGTCCCTCGTCGTACCGCCCGTCAACACCGAACAGGCGCTGCGGCAAAGACAGATCGAGGTCGGCGTGCTCAGCGGGGTCCTGCGGGACAAAGCGCTCACGGCCGGCGGCATCCGCCCGCTGTTCAAGGACTTCGAACTGCTCGGCTCCTTCAGCGCCGGCTCGTACGTGATGACCCAGCGGTTCATCAAGGAGAACCCGGACACAGTACGGACCTTCACCACCGGTGTCGGCAAGGCCATCGAATGGTCCCGCACCACCCCGCGCGAGGAGGTCATCGCCCGGATGACCGAGATCGTCAAGAAGCGCGGCCGCAACGAGGACACCACGACCCTGCAGTACTGGCGCTCGTTCGGGGTGGCCGAGACCGGCGGCCGGATCGCGGACAAAGAATTCCAGCTGTGGATCGACTGGCTGGGCGAGCGCGGCGAGATCAAGAAGGGCCTGCTCAAGCCGGGCGACCTCTACACCAACGAGTTCAACGACCAGGGCAAGGGCTGAGGGGGCGCGGCCATGGCGAAGATCGTGTTCGACTCCGTGACGAAGACCTTCCCGACGAAGGACAAGAAGGGCCGCAGGGACAAGGGGGAGTTCACCGCCCTCGACGGCATCGACCTGGAGATCGAGGCGGGGGAGTTCGTGGTCGTCGTCGGCCCCAGCGGCTGCGGCAAGTCCACCCTCCTCGACCTGCTCGGCGGCCTGACCCGCCCCACGACCGGCCGGATCCTGCTCGACGGCAAGCCGGTCACCGGGCCGGGGCTGGACCGGGGCATCGTCTTCCAGCAGTACGCGCTGCTGCCCTGGCGCACCGCGCTCGGCAACATCGAATTCGGCCTGGAGGCCACCGGCGTCCCGCGCCGCCAACGCACCGCACGGGCCCGTGAGTTCCTGGACCTCGTCGGACTCACCGGCTTCGAGGACCGGCACCCGCACGAGCTGTCCGGAGGCATGCGCCAGCGGGTCGCCATCGCGCGCTCCCTCGCGTACGACCCGGACGTCCTGCTGATGGACGAACCCTTCGCCGCGCTCGACGCTCAGACCCGCGAGTCCCTCCAGGACGAGCTGCGCCGCATCTGGCAGAGCACCGGCAAGACCGTCGTGTTCATCACGCACGGCATCGAGGAAGCCGTCTACCTCGGGCAGCGGGTGGCCGTCATCACCTCCCGCCCCGGACGGGTCAAGGAGGTCGTCCCGGTGTCCTTCGGCGACCGGTCCGCCGGGGCGACCGGCGAAGACCTGCGGTCCAGCCCGGAGTTCGCCCGCTACCGCCACGAGATCTGGACCCTGCTCCACGACGAGGTGGCCCGCGCCCAGCAACTGGAGAAGGAGGAGGCCACCGTATGAGCAGCACCGTGGTGGAGACGACCGCGCAAGCACCGGCGGACGCGGCAACAGAAAATGACGCGGCAACAGAGAATACGGACACAGCCGTACGAAGCCCTGCGCCCTCGGAGACCAAGGGCCCGACCCGGTCTCCGGCGTCGGCGACGACTTCGATCCCCGCCCCGGCCCTGCGCCTCCTGCACGCGCTGCGAGCCGTGGCACTGCGCTCGGCGGCGATCCTCGTCCTGCTCGCGGTGTGGGAGACGGCGCCCAGGCTGGGACTGGTCGACGCCACGTTCCTGCCGCCGGTCAGCGAGGTCGCCAAGGCCTGGTGGGAGCTGCTCGGCGACGGACAGCTCGCCGAGCACACCCAGGCCAGCCTGGTCCGCTCGTTCGGCGGCTTCGGCATCGCGGTGGCGGTCGCGGTCCCGCTCGGGCTGCTGATCGGCTGGTACCGGCCGGTGGCCCTGCTGCTCGGACCGCTGCTGGAGGTCTTCCGCAACACGGCGGCGCTGGCGCTGCTGCCGGTGTTCGTACTGCTGCTGGGCATCGGGGAGACCTCGAAGATCTCGATCGTCGTGTACGCCTGCGTCTGGCCGATCCTGCTCAACACCATCAGCGCCGTCGGCAACGCCGATCCGACGCTCGTGAGACTGGCGCGGTCGATGGACCTGTCCACGCCCAGGCTGTTCCAGAAGGTGATCCTGCCCGCGTCGGTGCCCGCCATCTTCACCGGGATCCGGCTGGCCGGAGCGGTGTCCATCCTGGTCCTGGTGGCCGCCGAGATGATCGGCGCCAAGGCCGGGCTCGGCTACCTGATCAACGCCTCGCAGTTCAACTTCGCGATCCCGCAGATGTACGCCGGCATCGTCACGATCTCCGCGATCGGCTTGGCCTTCAACCAGCTCCTCGTCGCGGTGGAACGCCGCCTGAGCCTCTGGCGGGTTCCGTCCTGACCGGCGGCCCGCCTTGACCGGCGGCCCGATCCGCCCGCCGAACCCTTACGACTGACGACTGACGACTTCACCGAGGACGAAGAAAATGACTGCACCCCGGACCCTCCACCTCAACGCCTTCCTCATGAACGCCGGACACCACGACGCCGCCTGGCGCCACCCGGACAGCACCCCCGAGCGCGTCACCGACCTGCGCTACTTCCAGGACCTGGCCCGCACCGCCGAACGCGGGCGGCTCGACTCGATCTTCTTCGCCGACGGGGTCGCCCTCTGGGGCAAGGCCCGCTACAACGCCGTCGGCGGGTTCGAGCCGCTCACGCTGCTCTCCGCGATCGCCGCCGTCACCGAGCACATCGGGCTCATCGCCACCGTCTCCACCACCTTCAACGAACCCTTCAACACCGCCAGGAAGTTCGCCTCCCTCGACCACATCAGCGGCGGCCGCGCCGGCTGGAACATCGTCACCTCAGGCAGCGTCGACGAGGCCCGCAACTTCAACCGGGACGAGCACCTGGAGCACAGCGTCCGCTACGAGCGGGCCCGCGAGTTCCTCGACGTGGCCACCAAGCTCTGGGACAGCTGGGAGGACGACGCGATCGTCCTGGACAAGGAAGCCGGCATCTACGCCGACACCGACAAGCTCCACCCCGCCGCGCACCGCGGAGAGCACTTCGGCGTCGCCGGCCCGCTCAACGTCCCGCGCTCCCCGCAGGGCCACCCGCTCCTCGTCCAGGCCGGGTCCTCGGAGGACGGCAAGGAGTTCGCCGCCCAGTACGCCGAGGCCGTCTTCACCGCCCAGCAGACCCTCGCCGACGGCCAGACCTTCTACAAGGACCTCAAGTCCCGGCTGGCCAAGTACGGCCGCACCGAGGACCAGCTGCTCGTCCTGCCCGGCATAGCCCCCGTCATCGGCTCCACCGAGGCCGAGGCGAAGGCCCTGGAGCAGCAGCTCACCGACCTCCAGGTGCCGGAGTACGGTCTCGCGCAGCTCTCCAACATGCTGAACGTGGACCTCACCGGGCTGCCCCTCGACGGCGGGCTGCCCGAACTGCCCGAGGAGCGGGACGTCAACGGCAACAAGAGCCGGTTCACGCTCGTCGCCGAACTCGCCCGCCGCGACGGCCTGACCCTGCGCGAGCTGATCGCCCGGCTCGGCGCCGGCCGCGGCCACCGGGTCTTCGCCGGGACGCCCGAGCAGATCGCCGACCAGCTCGAGGAGTGGTTCACGCAGGGAGCCGCCGACGGGTTCAACATCATGGCGCCCGTCCTGCCCACCGGCCTCACCGACTTCGTCGACCACGTCGTGCCGATCCTCCAGCGGCGCGGCCTCTTCCGCACCGAGTACACCGGCGGAACCCTGCGCGAGAACTACGGGCTGGCCCGCCCCGCCAACCGCTACGCGACGGCCGCGGCTACGGCGGCAGCGGCGGTCGGAGCCGGGGCGTGAGCGAGCGCGCCGCCGACCGCCCCACCGACCACCTCGCCGACGTGCTCGTCGTCGGCGGCGGACCCGCCGCCACCTGGGCCGCCCTCAAGGCGGCCCGGGCCGGGGCCTCGGTGGTCCTCGCCGACAAGGGCTACTGCGGCACCAGCGGAGCGACCGCCGCCGGCGGCACCGGCGTCTGGTACGTCCCGCCCGAGCCCGCCGCCCGTGAGGCCGCCATGGCCAGCCGCGAGGGGCTCGGCGGGTACCTGGCCGACCGGCGCTGGATGTCCCGGGTCCTCGACGAGACGTACGACCGGATGAACGAGCTGGCCACCGAGGTCCGCTACCCCTTCCCGGCCGGTCCCGACGGGCAGCCCCTGCGCAACGGCCTCCAGGGTCCGGAGTACATGCGCCGCATGCGCATCCGGATCCGCCGCGCCGGGGTCCGGATCCTCGACCACAGCCCGGTCACCGAGCTGCTCACCGACGCGGACGGAGCCGTCGCGGGAGCCGCCGGCTACCGGCGCCAGGCCCGCGAGCACTACCGGGTGCTGGCCGGGGCCGTGGTGATCGCCACCGGCGGCTGCGCCTTCCTCAGCGGCGCGCTCGGCACCAACACCAACACCGGGGACGGGGCGCTCCTGGCCGCCGAGGCCGGGGCCGAACTGTCCGGGATGGAGTTCTCGAACTCCTACGGGATCGCCCCCGAGGGCACGTCCGTGACCAAGACGGCCTTCTACACCTTCGCCACCTTCTACCGCGAGGACGGCAGCCTCCTGGAGGGGGCCGCCAGCCTCGGCGGCCGCTCCGTCATCGCCCGCGCGCTCCTCGACGGAGGCAAGGTGCACGCCCGCCTGGACCGGGCCGACGCCGGTGCCCGGGCCGCGATGCGGCGCGCGCAGCCGAACTTCTTCCTCACCTTCGACCGGCTCGGCATCAACCCGTTCACCGACCGCTTCGCCATCACGCTGCTGGCCGAGGGGACCGTGCGCGGCACCGGCGGGATCCGGATCACCGGGGACGACTGCGCCACCGCGGTCCCCGGGCTGTACGCCGCCGGGGACGCGGCCACCCGCGAGGAGATCTGTGGGGGATTCACCGGAGGCGGCAGTCACAACGCCGCCTGGGCGATGTCCTCCGGCAGTTGGGCGGGGGCCGGGGCGGCCCGGTTCTCCCGCTCCCTCGCCTCGGGGCGGGCCGCCTGCCGCCCGGTCACCGGGGCGGGCGGGGCGGGGCTCCGCCCGACGGGGGGCACCGGGTCCGTCCACGGACACCGGGACACCGGAGAACTCGTACGGCTCGTCCAGGACGAAGTGCTGCCGTACGACAAGAACTACCTGCGGCACGGCGATGTCCTCGCCGCGTCCCTCGCCACGCTCGACGGGGCCTGGGCGCAGCTGCGCGGCTCCCTGCGCGGCGAGGGCGCCGGTCTGGTCAAGGCCCGGCAGGCCGCGGCCATGACGGCGCACGCCCGCTGGATGTACGCCTCCGCGCTGGCCCGCACCGAGAGCCGCGGCATGGCCCGCCGGCTCGACCATCCGCAGGAGGACCCGGCGCAGCACCACCGGATCGTGACCGGGGGACTCGACCGGGTGTGGACGCGTACGGTCCCGGCGGCGGCCGGCCGCAAGGGGGTGGCGGCGTGATCGAACTGGTCTCGGCCGAGCGGTGCATCGCCTGCGACAAGTGCGTGGAGGTGTGCCCGACCGACGTCTTCGAAAGGGGACCAGAGGGGATCCCCGTGCTGGCCCGGCAGCAGGACTGCCAGACCTGCTTCCTGTGCGAGGCCAACTGCCCGGTGGACGCCCTGTTCGTGTCCCCGCTGACCCGCCCGCTGCCCGAGGACCCGGCCGTACGGGACGAGGCCGGGCTCGTCGGCCGCGGGCTGCTCGGCAGCTACCGGCGGGAGATCGGCTGGGGGCAGGGGCGCACCCCGGGTGCGCTGCGGGCGGTCGGCCCGCAGCTCGGACCGGTGGGCGACCGGAGTGCCGCCCTGCCGATCACCTCCTGAGCCCCGTGCCGTGGCGGGTGCGGCCCGCCGTGCTCGGCGGCGGTGGAGAGGCTCAGGCGGGCAGCGTGTTGCGGTGGGAGCGGCGGCGGGCCGCGCTGAACAGGGCCTGGATCTGCGCCCCGGACTGCTCCACGTCGTCGAGCGGGGAGGGGAAGGGGAGCCGCACGTCGCGGTGGCCGCACCGCTCCTCCAGCCGCAGGGTGATGCCGTAGCGGTCCATCGCGACGGGCAGCGCGCGCAGGACGGCGGACGGGGCCGGGGGCCCGTCCTGGGGCCGGACCAGGCGCAGGAGGAGGGTGACGAGTTCGGCGTGGTCGTCGACGAGGTGGGTGAGCATGCCGGCTTCGTAGGGGGCGAGCGGGTCGGGGCAGGCCGCGTCCAGCTCTTCGAGGCCCACGTACGAGCGGACGCCGTCGTAGGTCTCGAGGACGGCGCGGCCGAATTCCACGCAGGTGGAGTCGGCGCTCTCGTCCGCGTACGGGGTCAGGAGGTGCCCGAGCAGCGTGACGCGGGCCCGCACGCGGTCCCGTACGGGGGTGGGCGCGATGTCGGTGAACTCCATGCGGATCGCGGGCCGGTGCTCGGCGTGGCCGCCCGGTTCGGCGGGGTGCAGGTGCAGCCGCCCGAGGGGGTCGGTGCCGTCCAGGTGGCGGATCTCGGTGCGCTGCCCGTCGGTGACGACGGTCATGGAGTGGGCGGCAGTCAGGATGGACCGGACTCGCTCGGCGTCGGTGGGCATGGGCAGGTGCATGAGGATCTCTCCGTCGTCCCGAGTGGCGGTGCGCTGCTTGCCTGGGCGTCTTACTTAGGCATGCCTAACCTAACTTATTCGGAGGGTGCGGGGTAGTCCACGAAGGCGGGCCGGGTGCCTCGTGTCGGTGTTGGGCTGAACGGGTGAAACGAGAGAGGATGGGGGGATGCACATGAAGCGCAAGGCCGAGGCGGCCTGGTGAGCAGGTACGACGTCACCGACGAACAGTGGGAGGGGCTCGCGCAGGTCGTACCCCTGCGCAGTCGCAACGAATGGCCCTCCCGGGTGGACCACCGCACGATCCCCACGGCGCCCGGAGCATCCGCGGCGGAGCAGCGGCGCTTCGTGGTGATCCGGGTCCAGGTCTTCGCGGACGCGCGGGAGGTGGCGGAGTACCTGATCGCGCAGATCCCGGTGCTCCTGGACCTCACGGGCGCGGACAGCGAAGTGGCCAAGCGGATCCTGGACTTCAGCAGCGGCGTGGTCTTCGGGCTGGGCAGCGGGATGCACCGGGTCGACCGGAACGTCTTCCTGCTGGCGCCCGTCGGGACCGAGGTGGAGGGGATCGCGGCCGCGGCCGTCCCCCGATCGTAGGAAGGTCCCGCGGGCGGAACGGTTCACCGGACCCATGGGGGGCCCGGCGGGCCGTACCGTCCCGCGCATGACCCCGCCTCCGGCCGCTGCCTCCGCCGCTCCCGCCCCCGTCGCCCCCGAAGCCTTCGACGCTCCCGGCGCGCCTGCCGCCTCCAGGGCCTCCCGCGCCTCCGGTGTCTCCGGTGCCTCCGGCGGGCCGCACCTGAGGCCCGCGGTCACCGAATTACGGCTGTCCGCCTACGGGGTGCACCGCGGGGCCCGGTTCGCGCTGGGGCCCGTCACCCTCTTCACCGGGCCCAGCGGCAGCGGCAAATCACAGGCCCTGGAGGCCTACGCGGCGCTGGCCGCGCTCGGCGCCGGGGCCACGCTGGACGAGGTGTTCCCCGAACCGCGCGCCCGGATCCCGGATCTGGCGGTGCCCGACACCGAGCAGCGCCGGGGGTTCAGGATCGGCTGCACCGTCGACGGACCCGCCGGCCCGGTCCGGCTCGACCTCGCCGTACAAGCGGAGCCCGCGCTGCGGATCGTCGGCGAACGGCTCTCGGTGGACGGGCAGATCCTGCTCAGCACCGCCCTGCGCGACCCCGGACGACGGTCCGTCCAGGCGGCCTGGCTGACCGGTGGGGCCACCGGGGTCACCAGGGCCCCGCTGCCCGACGACCGGCTCGGCACCGCCCTGCTCCCGCTGCGCGTGGCCGGAGCCACGGACGGGCAGCGGCGGGTGCTCGCCGCCGCCGAGCAAGTGGTGGTCGCGCTGCGCTCGGTGTTCCCCTGCGACCCCCGCCCGGAGCGGATGCGGGAACCGGCCGGGCCGGGGGAGGGCCGGCTGCGGGGGGACTGCGGCAACCTGGCCGACGTGCTGCGCCGGACCCGCCTGGAGTGCGGCACCCGCTACGGACTGCTGACCGAAGCCGCCCGCGGCGGGTGCGCGGGGTGGGTGGCCGGGCTGGAGGTGCGGGCCCCCGAGGGCGGCCCGGTCACCGGCCTGCTCGACCGGGGCCCCGACCGGCCCGCGACCGAACTGGCCCGGCTCGGCGCGGGCGAACTGCGCTTCCTCGCCCTCGCGCTGGTCCTGCTGACCGGGCCGGGAGTGCTGGACATGGACCAGCCCGCCGAGATGCTGTCCGCGCGCCAGACCATGACGGTCCTCGCCGACGGGTTCGACCGGGACCTGGACCGCCGCCAGAGCGCCGAACTGCTGCGGCTGGCCGTACTGGCCTGCGGGCGCGGCCAGGTCCGCCTGGCGGCCTCGGCCGGCGAGGCCTGCGCGGAGGCCGCCCGGGAGATGGAGGGCGTCTCGGTGGTAGACCTTGGGCCATGAACGAGGAGCAGAGCAGGAAGCAGGACGGTGAAGGGGACGGCGAGCGGCTGGGGCGACTCCAGCGGCGGCTCGCCGAGTTCGCGGCGGCGCGCGGGTGGGAGCCGTACCACACCCCCAAGAACCTGGCGGTGGCGCTGAGCGTGGAGGCGTCCGAACTGGTCGAGATCTTCCAGTGGCTGACGCCGGAACAGTCGGCAAAGGTCATGGAAACGCCGGAAAGCGCGCACAGGGTGGCCGACGAGGTGGCCGATGTGCTTGCCTATCTCCTGCAGTTCTGTGAGGTTCTCGGGGTTGATGTGCTGGATGCGCTCGCCGCGAAGATCGAGCGGAACGAGCTGCGCTTCCCGGTCGAGGGTGCTCCGACGGCTGACCGTCACTCTTCGGAGTGATGGCGTTATTCACAACCATGTTTGTGTCCACAATTTCCGAATACCCCTGGCTTTACGCGCCCGTTGCCCTCACTCTGGGTAGTGGTGAGAACGGCGGATGTCGTGCGGACGGGGGACGGCATATGGATGCGGTACGGCTCATCGCAGCCGGCCGGCACGCGCTGGCACAGAGCGGGGCTGCGTGGGACATCGTGGGCGAGGCCTGGCAGGCACAGGCGCTCGCGCAGGGGATAGGGAGCTGGCTGGCGGTCACCGGGCCGCCGGAGCTGAGATCGGAGGCACGGGGGCTGGGCGAAGCGGGGGGCAGAGGCTGCGGGGTGCTCGACCGGGCGGCATTGCGCGGAGAGGGCTATGCGCCCGATCTTCCGCCGCGGGCGGCGCAGTTGACGGAAGTGACGGATGCGCGACAGGCGCTGCTCGGGCTCCAGGCGCTCCTGGGCGAAGTGGGCATAGCGCTCGTCGGGGTGGCCTGCGGTACGGACGACGAAGGTCTGTACTGGCAGTGCATAGAGTCGATAGACGCGGCCGACGAATCGAGCGACCGGGTACGGGCGATCCTGCGCCGGATGACCGTGCGCGAGCGCGGCTCCGCGTCCGGGGTGGCCTGAGCCCGGGCGCCGGGCCCGGGTGCTGGGTCCTGGTACCGGGCCCGTGTGCTGAGTCCTGGCGCCGAGGTGGGGTCCCGCCGCGTGCGGCGGGACCCGTGCGGTCAGTACGACCAGGAGGACGGACGCTGCTCGCTCTGCGGCGCGCGGTCCGTGGAGGACTGGAGGTCGGCGTCGAGCTGCGAGAGGTCGGCGTTCAGCGCCGCCATCAGCTCTTCCATCTGCTGCAGCAGCCCCTTCGGCGCGCCGCCCTGGGCGGGTACCGCGGGCTCCTGACGTGCGTGGTCGTGTGCTGCCTGCCCGGTCTGCTCGGTCTGTCCGGCCTGTCGGTGGGGATCCGGCTCCGACTCCTGGGACATGGCGGCCTCCTCGGCCCTGGCCCTTCCGAGGCGGAAGGGGGCGGTGGACGCACCGGCGAAGGCCGCCGGCGCGCGGGCCGGGCGGTCCGGCTCCGTCCGAGCAAACGATCCCCGTCCGGGCTGGTCACTGGCGGGGGCGGCGGCGGGCCGCCCGCCCGGCTCAGATTCACCCGGCCGGGGCGGGAAGGGCAGGGTAGGAAGCATGGATCTCCGCATTGGGCTTCGACGCATTCTGGGAACCAGTAGCGTATCTACCCATGGAGCTAATCGCCCTGGGGGGCAGCAGCCCCGACATGATCAGGGCCAGGACGTACGGCCGACAGAGCCACAAGAGCGAGAGTGACAGCGCTGCATCTCCCAAGATGCAGAAGGACACCGGCATCGCCTTCGTCAACAGCCAGGCCGAGTGGACGCACACAGGGCACTACGAAGACGTCGGCCTCTCTGGTTACGACCCTGACGTCTACCGTCCGGATTTTGAGCGGATGCTGGAGGACGCCCGAAAGGGTGAGTTCGATGTCCTCGTGATCTACATGCTCTCCCGGCTCACCCGCCAGGGCGCGACTGAAGCACTCAAGATCCAACAGGAGTTGGCGAAGTGCGGGGTCGCACTTGTCAGCACCCAAGAACCCTTCATCAACACTTCCGACGACAACCCGTTCGGTGTCGCCTTCTTCGCTCTGATCGCCGGCCTCGCACACCAGGAGAGCAAGAACAAGAGCAAGTTCATCAAGGATGCCTTCGCTCAGCTCAATGCGAAGGGCTCGCACTCCAGCGGCCCCGTGCCCTTTGGATTCGTTGCCGATCAGGTCAACGTCGACGGGCTGACCATTCGTGTGCTGAGCCCGGGACCGCAGACGGAAAGGAAGCTTGGCCCCGAGTGCACTCCCGCCGACACGGTGACCCGCATCATCGACTTGGCAGAAGACGGGAAGAACCCCAGCGCCATCGCTGCGGAGCTGACGGAGGAGCGGGCCAGGACGCCGTACGGCAGCCTGGACGAGGAGACCGCTCAGGCACGCGTCGCTGCCGCGCAACGCAGCCGCAAGAGCGGGCCGTCCGACGGGGCCAACGCCGAGTGGTCGCCCACTGTCGTAGGTCGGATCCTGCGTGATCCGCGGCTGGCCGGTTATGCCATCGGCCCTGTGGACCCCAAGACCAAGCGGCGCGCCATTCTCCGCGACGCCAAGGGGCAGCCTGTGGCGCCGCATACGGGGTTCATCTCCCCCAAGCGCTGGTACGACATCCAGCGCTCCTTGGACGGGCGCAAACGGACCGTGCAGCGAGACCGGACCGGCGAGCGGACGCTCCTGGGGTCGTGGGGGATGCTCCACTGCGGGCGTTGCGATGCAGGAATGACTGTGTCCCGTGCGCAGGGGACCTATGTGTGCAACCTTCGCCGCACGGTTGGCGACGAGCCGAAGCACGTCCTCCGGGTCGTCATGAGTCACGCTGACGACGTCGTGGCCTCGAGGGTGTGGGACCGGCTCGGCGCCCTGGATCCCTCCGACCCGGACGACGTCGAGTGGCTTTCGACTGCAGCGGAGCGTTTCGCGGTACAGGGATCCGACCCGCAGGCTGCGGACGAGCTGGGGGAGCAGGAAGCACAACTTCTCCATGTGCAGGCCAGCATGGAAGCGCTGTACAACGACTCTGCTGAAGGCCTCTACGAAGGCGCTGCCGGCAAGAAGGCATTCAAGGACACCATCCAGAAGTACCAGGCCCACGAACAGGCCTGCACGGCCCGTATCGCGGAGCTGACGGCGTCGGCAACGGTCAGCACCCGCCTCCCGCTCGACGAGTGGTTCATTGACACCGACAGCGGCCCCCTCGCGGAGGGCGGCATCTGGGGTCGGTGGGAGGTCGACGAGCGGCGTGCGTTCCTGGGGCTTTTCGTGGATGCCGTCACCATCGCCCCGAATGCGTCGAAGGCTGGCACCGACAGGGAGCGCGTGGACGGCCGCATTGACCTCGTCTGGGCCACGCGGCCGACAGAGAACGACGCGGAGGAGTAGGGGCCGTCGCGACGGGCCGGGCCCTTCCACACTCACATGGGACGGGGTCTGTGGGGTGGACGGGCAATATGGAGTCATGGAACTCAGGATCTTCACTGAACCCCAGCAGGGCGCGAGTTACGAGACTCTGCTTCGCGTCGCCAAGGCCACGGAAGAACTCCGCTTCGCAGCGTTCTTCCGCTCCGACCACTACCTGCGCATGGGATCGGCCGACGGCCTGCCCGGCCCCACGGACGCCTGGATCACCCTCGCCGGCCTGGCCCGCGAGACCAAGCGGATCAGGCTGGGCACGCTGATGACGGCCGGCACCTTCCGGCTGCCCGGCGTGCTCGCCATCCAGGTCGCCCAGGTCGACCAGATGTCCGGCGGCCGCGTCGAACTGGGTCTGGGCGCCGGCTGGTTCGAGGAGGAGCACAAGGCGTACGGCATCCCCTTCCCGGCGGAGCGCCTGGCCCGGCTGGAAGAGCAGCTGGCGATCGTCACCGGCCTGTGGGCCACCGAGATCGGCGCCTCCTTCGACTACGCGGGCACCCACTACCAGGT
This sequence comes from Streptomyces sp. NBC_00503, assembly GCF_036346895.1. Lineage (NCBI taxonomy): Bacteria > Bacillati > Actinomycetota > Actinomycetes > Kitasatosporales > Streptomycetaceae > Streptomyces > Streptomyces sp. NBC_00503. The sequence goes on from NZ_CP107855.1 coordinate 6,170,485, forward strand.
GGAGAACTCCCCGGCGCTGCCCAAGCCCGCCCAGGCAAAGATCCCCGTCCTGATCGGCGGCCACGGCGCGAAGCGCACGCCGCGCCTCGCCGCGCAGTACGCGGACGAGTTCAACATGCCCTTCGCCTCGATCCCGGACAGCGAGCGGCAGTTCGGCCGGGTCCGCGCGGCGGCCGAGGAAGCCGGACGGGGGCCCGACGACCTCGTCTACTCCAACGCCCTCGTCGTGTGCGTGGGCAAGGACGACGCCGAGGTGGCCCGGCGGGCCGCCGCCATCGGCCGGGACGTGGACGAGCTCAAGGCCAACGGCCTGGCGGGCTCCCCGGCCGAGGTGGTGCAGCGGATCGGCGAGTACGAGGCCGTCGGCTCCTCCCGTCTGTACCTCCAGCTGCTCGACCTCGACGACCTGGACCACCTGGAGCTGATCTCGGCCCGGGTCCTGTCCCAGCTCGGCTGACGGAGGCGGGAGAACCGTGCCCCGGGCGTCCGGACCGCTGGCCGAGGCCCTGACCGGCCGCGGCGCCGGCGACGCGGCCCTGCTCCTGGACGGCGGGCTGAGCAATCAGCTCGCCGACCAGGGCTGCGACCTGTCCGGCGGGCTCTGGACGGGCCGGGTGCTCGCCGAGCGGCCGGACCAGGTGACGGCCGCGCACGCCGCGTACGCGCGGGCCGGCGCCGAGGTGCTGATCACCGCGAGCTACCAGGTGGGCTACGAGCCCTTCGCCCGGCACGGCTACGGCCGGGCGCGCACGAACGCCCTGCTGCGGCGCAGTGTGCGCCTCGCCGACGCCGCGGCCCGGGCGGAGGCGGACCACGAGGTGTGGGTCGCCGCGTCCGTGGGCCCCTACGGGGCGGTGCTGGCGGACGGCTCCGAGTACCGGGGCCGGTACGGGCTGAGCGTGCGGGAGCTGGCGGCCTTCCACCGCCCCAGGATCGAGGCGCTGCTCGCCGCCGGGCCCGACGTACTGGCCCTGGAGACCATCCCGGACGAGACGGAGGCCGAGGCCCTGCTCGGCGTCCTCGCGGAGACGGGAGCCCGTGCCTGGCTCAGCTACACCGTGGCCGGTGGCCGGACCCGGGCCGGCGGGCCGCTGGCCGGAGCCTTCGCGCTGGCCGCCGGATCCCCGCAGGTCATCGCGGTCGGGGTCAACTGCTGCGACCCCGCCGATGTGCTGCCGGCCCTCGAAGCGGCGGCGTCCGTCACCAGCAAGCCGCTGCTGGCCTACCCCAACGACGGCTCGGTGTGGGAGCCCGCCACCGGGACCTGGCGCTCCCCGCCCGCGCCGGTGCCGTGGCCCGTGGAGGCCTGGCGCCGTGCCGGAGCCCGCCTCATCGGCGGCTGCTGCCGGGTCGGACCGGCCCGCATCGCGGAGCTGGCCGGTCCGGCCGGCTTTCCCTAGTCCTCGCCCATCACGGCCTCGCAGGCCGGGCAGGCCAGGTCCGCGTGGTCCGGCGGGCACCAGGTGCCCGGGTGCTCGGAGGGGTTCCAGCCGGCCGTCTCCATCGCGAAGGTGTCCTTGCCGCACATGGTCCGGGGGCCGCGCTCGGGGCCGGCTCCCGGGGCGGTGGGTGCGGCGTGCACCCGCAGGACGGACCCTGCGACCCGCTGGTCGAGCTCGTAGACGACGACGATGCCGCTCATGCTTCGACGGTAGGCGCACCCGGGCCCGGGGGGAAACGGGCCGGTGGAAAATGGGGCGCGGCCGCCCGTCCTGACCAGGAACAATCGATCACGTGTTCCTGACGATCTCCACCACCGGTTCCCCCGAACGACCCGCCACCGACCTGGGCTTCCTGCTGCACAAGCATCCCGGGAAGGTGCAGGCGTTCTCCACCTCCCACGGCACCGCCCACGTCTTCTACCCCGAAGCCACGGCCGAGCGGTGCACGGCGGGCCTGCTCCTCGAGGTGGACCCCGTCGCGCTCGTGCGGCGCGGCCAGGGCAAGGGCCGGGGCGGCACACCCGACGCGGCGCTCGCGCAGTACGTCAACGACCGGCCCTACGCCGCCTCGTCCCTGCTGGCCGTGGCGCTCAGCGGGGTGTTCCGCACCGCGCTCAAGGGCGAGTGCGTCCACCGCCCCGAGCTGCCCGACGAGGTCCGCCCGCTGCGCGTGGAGATCCCGGCGCTGCCCGCACGCGGCGGGCCGGACCTGGTGCGCCGACTGTTCGCCCCGCTGGGCTGGGACTCCGTGGAGGTGACGCCCGTACCGCTCGACGAGACGTTCCCGGAGTGGGGCGACTCCCGGTACGTGCGCCTCGTCCTGGAGGGCGAGCTGCGCCTGGCCGACGCCCTGCGCGGGCTGTATGTCCTGCTGCCCGTGCTGGACGACGCCAAGCACTACTGGATCGCCGCCGACGAGGTGGACAAGCTGATGCGCGCCGGAGAGGGCTGGCTCGCCGAGCACCCGGAGAGCGGGCTGATCACCTCCCGCTACCTCGCCCGCCACAAGCGGCTGACCCAGGACGCCCTGGAGCGCCTGGAGCTGGTCCGCCTCGCCGAGGCCGACGGCAGCGAGGTCGAGGAGCTCGACAATGCGGTCGACGAGTCCCGGGACACGGAGGAGCGGCCCGTGCCGCTCGCGGTGAAGCGCCGCGACGCGATCCTGGCCGCGCTCCGGACCGCCGGCACGGCCCGCGTCCTCGACCTGGGCTGCGGACAGGGCCAGCTGGTGCAGGCCCTGCTCAAGGACCCGGCGTACACCGAGATCGTCGGAGTGGACGTGTCCATCCGGGCGCTGAACCTCGCCGCGAAGCGGCTGCGGCTGGAGCGGATGGGGGAGCGGCAGAGCTCCCGCGTCCGCCTGATGCAGGGCTCGCTCGCGTACACGGACAAGCGGCTCGCCGGCTACGACGCGGCCGTGCTCAGCGAGGTCATCGAGCACCTGGACCTGGAACGGCTTCCCGCCCTGGAGTACGCGGTCTTCGGCGCGGCCCGCCCGCGCACGGTCCTGGTGACCACCCCGAACGTCGAGTACAACGTCCGCTGGGAGTCCCTGCCCGCCGGGCACGTCCGGCACGGCGACCACCGCTTCGAGTGGACCCGCGAGGAGTTCCGCTCCTGGGCGGGCCAGGTCGCCTCCCGGCACGGCTACGCCGTCGCGTACGTGCCCGTGGGGGACGAGGACCCGGAGGTCGGGCCGCCGACCCAGATGGCCGTCTTCACCCAGCTCACCGACGCCGACATCGCCGCCACGGCCGCCACAGCCACGGCGGCCACCGACACCGCCACCACCGACACCCCGAAGGAGGGCGAGGCAGCATGACCACCGAGACCGGGACCGAGACCGAGACCGGCACCCGCACCGACCGGGGGCGCGTACTTCCCGTCACCGACCTGTCCCTCGTCGTGCTGATCGGGGCCACCGGATCGGGCAAGTCCACCTTCGCCCGCAAGCACTTCAAGGCCACCGAGGTCATCTCCTCCGACTACTGCCGGGGGCTCGTCGCCGACGACGAGAACGACCAGAGCGCCAGCAAGGACGCCTTCGAGGTCCTGCACTACATCGCCGGCAAGCGCCTCGCCGCGGGCCGGCTCACCGTGATCGACGCCACCAGCGTCCAGGCCGAATCCCGCCGGCAGCTGGTCCAGCTCGCCCGCGAGTACGACGTCCTGCCCATCGCGATCGTCCTCGACATGCCCGAGGAGGTCTGCGCCGAGCGCAACGCGGCCCGCCCCGAGCGGGCGAAGCTGCCCCGGGCCGTCATCCAGCGCCACCGCCGCGACCTGCGGCGCTCCCTGCGCGGGCTGGAGCGCGAGGGCTTCCGCAAGGTGCACGTGCTGCGCACGCCCGAGGAGGCCGACTCGGCCGCGGTGGTGCTCGAGAAGCGCTTCAACGACCTCACCCACCTCACCGGTCCCTTCGACATCATCGGCGACATCCACGGCTGCGCCTCCGAGCTGGAGACCCTCCTCGACAAGCTCGGCTACCGGGACGGCGACCACCGCGCCCACCCCGAGGGCCGCACCGCCGTCTTCGTCGGCGACCTCGTCGACCGGGGCCCGGACAGCCCCGGCGTGCTGCGCCGCGTGATGGGCATGGTCGGGGCCGGCAACGCCCTGTGCGTGCCCGGGAACCACGAGAACAAGCTCGGCCGTTACCTCAAGGGCTCCAAGGTCCAGCAGACCCACGGGCTCGCCGAGACCATCGAGCAGCTGAGCCACGAGCCGGAGGAGTTCGTGCGGGAGGTCCGCACCTTCATCCAGGGCCTCGTCAGCCACTACGTGCTCGACGGCGGCAAGCTGGTGGTCTGCCACGCCGGTCTGCCCGAGAAGTACCACGGCCGCACCTCCGGCCGGGTGCGCTCGCACGCCCTCTACGGGGAGACCACCGGCGAGACCGACGAGTTCGGCCTGCCCGTGCGCTACCCGTGGGCCGAGGACTACCGGGGCAAGGCCGTGGTCGTCTACGGCCACACCCCGGTCCCGGACACCAGCTGGATCAACAACACCATCTGCCTCGACACCGGTGCCGTCTTCGGCGGCAGGATGACCGCCCTGCGCTGGCCCGAGCGCGAACTGGTCGACGTACCGGCCGAGAAGGTCTGGTACGAGCCGGTCAAGCCGCTCGCCGCCGAGGCGCCGGGAGGCCACGACGGACGCCCGCTCGACCTGGCCGACGTCCACGGCCGCCGGATCGTCGAGACCCGGCACCTGGGCAACGTCAACGTGCGCGAGGAGAACGCGGCCGCCGCCCTGGAGGTGATGAGCCGCTTCGCCGTGGACCCGCGCCTGGTCCCGTACCTCCCGCCGACCATGGCGCCCACCGCCACCTCCGTGGAAGAGGGCTACCTGGAGCACCCGGCCGAGGCCTTCGCGCAGTACCGCAAGGACGGCATCGCGCAGGTCGTCTGCGAGGAGAAGCACATGGGCTCCCGGGCCACCGTGCTGATCTGCAAGGACGCCGACGCGGCCCGCGCACGGTTCGGGGTCGACGGCCCCACCGGTTCCGTCTACACCCGCACCGGACGGCCCTTCTTCAAGGATCCGGAGGTCACCGAGGAGGTCCTCGCCCGGCTCCGGGCGGCCGTCACCGACGCCGGTCTCTGGGAGGAACTGGACACCGACTGGCTGCTCGTCGACGGCGAACTGCTGCCCTGGTCGCTGAAGTCCGGCGGACTGCTGCGCAGCCAGTACGCCGCCGTGGGCGCGGCCTCCGGCGCCGTCTTCTCCGAGGCGCTGGCCGCCCTGGCGGCCGCCGCCGGGCGGGGCATCGACACCGGGGAGCTCCTGGAGCGCCAGCGCGGGCGGGCCGCCGACGCGGCGAAGTTCACCGACGCCTACCGGCGTTACTGCTGGACCACCGACGGGCTGGACGGCGTACGGTTCGCCCCGTTCCAGCTGCTGGCGGCGGCCGGGCGCTCGCTGGCGGCCGTCCCCCACGACGAGCAGCTGTTCTGGCTGGACCGCCTCGTCGCCGCCGACGAGGCCTCCGGCACGGGCCTGCTGCGCCGCACCGGCCGGATCCTGGTGGACCCGGCCGACGAGGCCTCCGTACGGGCGGGCACCGACTGGTGGCTGGAGCTGACGGCCGCCGGCGGCGAGGGCATGGTCGTCAAGCCGCTCCAGGCGTACGCCAAGGACGGCAAGGGCCGCCTCGTGCAGCCGGGGGTGAAGGTGCGCGGCCGCGAGTACCTGCGGATCATCTACGGTCCCGAGTACACGCGTCCGGACCACCTGGAGCGGCTGCGCCAGCGCCACCTCGGGCACAAGCGCTCGCTCGCCCTGCGCGAGTACGCGCTCGGGCTGGAGTCCCTGGACCGGCTGGCGGCCGAGGAGCCGCTGTGGCGGGTCCACGAGGCGGTCTTCGCCGTCCTCGCGCTGGAGTCGGAGCCGGTGGACCCGCGGCTCTGACGGCGTCAAGGAAGAGCCCCCGTACGGCCGGTCATTAGGTCGTATGGGGGAACTTTCACCGAGAACTCCGGGAAAACCACCGGCGGGATCGTTCATCCAGGGCAGCGGAATGTCCGCGACCTCTGGAAGGACGGAACGTCACCTATGAAGATGACCGCGCGCGGAAGCATTGCGGCACTCATGACCTGTATGGCAGCGGCCGGCGCGGCCACCCCGGCCATGGCCGACGCGGTGCCCGTGAGTGTCCCCCTGGACGCGGTGCGCACCACGCTCGGCGTGGACGTCCCGCACATCGCCACCGGGGTGCCGGTGCCGGTCGTCGGCGCCCCGCAGGCGCCCGTCCACCACACGGGGGACCTGCTCCCGACCCCGCTGCTCCCGGTCGTGCCGATCGCCACCGACCTCGGGGACACCCTCGTCACCTCCCCGGTGCCGAACCTGGCCGGCCGGCCCGAGACGGATGGCGAGGGTTCGTTGGGTGCGCCCGCGACCACCGTGCACACCCGCAGCCCCGGCCTGATCCTCGGCGCCCCGCTGAGCATGCCGGACGGGTCCAACTACGGGCTGCCGAACCTGACCGCTCCCAAGCTGGGCCTGGCCGCCCCCGAGCTGACGGGAACCCCGGAGGCCCTCCTCGGCCTGCGCTGAACCGGCCTGCGCTGAACCGGCCGACCCGAAACGGCCGGCCCGAAGCGTCGGCCCGAAGCGTCGGTCCGAACCGGCCGGTCCCAAGCGGCCGGTCCGACGCCGCGTCAAAAAGCCGCCCGGTCTGCGAACGTGTACGGCATGGGATTCCATGTCGATTCCGAGACCGGGCGGCTTCGCCGCGTCATCCTCCACCGGCCCGACCTGGAGCTGAAAAGGCTCACACCGAGCAACAAGGACGCCTTGCTCTTCGACGACGTGCTCTGGGTGCGCCGGGCCCGCCAGGAGCACGACGGCTTCGCCGACGTACTGCGCGACCGGGGCGTGGCGGTCCACCTCTTCGGCGACCTGCTCACCGAGGCCCTGGACATTGCCGAGGCCAGACACCTCGTACTGGACCGGGTCTTCGACGAGAAGGAGTACGGGCCGCTCGCCACCGACCACCTGCGCTCGGTCTTCGACTCGCTGCCCTCGGCGGACCTGGCCGAGGCGCTGGTCGGCGGGATGACCAAGCGGGAGTTCCTGGAGCGGCACGCGGAGCCGGTGTCGGTCCGCTTCCACGCCCTGGAACTCGACGGCTTCCTGCTGGGGCCGCTGCCCAACCACCTGTTCACCCGGGACACCTCCGCCTGGATCTACGACGGGGTCTCCATCAACGCGATGCGCTGGCCGGCCCGGCAGCGCGAGACCGTGCACTTCGAGGCGATCTACAAGCACCACCCGCTCTTCACCACCTCCGGCGCCTTCCACTACTGGTCGCAGGGTCAGGCCGACTACCCCTCCACCATCGAGGGCGGTGACGTCCTGGTCATCGGCAACGGGGCCGTGCTGATCGGGATGAGCGAGCGGACCACCCCGCAGGCGGTGGAGATGCTGGCGCGCGGGCTGTTCGCCGCCGGCTCGGCCACCTCGATCGTGGCGCTCGACATGCCGAAGCGGCGGGCGTTCATGCACCTGGACACCGTGATGACGATGGTGGACGGAGATACGTTCACCCAGTACGCGGGCCTGGGCATGCTGCGCTCCTACACGATCGAGCCGGGCGACGGCGCGAGCGAGCTGAAGGTGACCGACCATCCGCCGGAGCACATGCACCGGGCCATCGCCGCCGCCCTCGGGCTGGACTCGATCCGGGTGCTCACGGCCACCCAGGACGTGCACGCGGCGGAGCGCGAGCAGTGGGACGACGGCTGCAACGTGCTGGCGGTGGAGCCGGGCGTGGTCGTCGCGTACGAGCGCAACGTCACGACCAACACCTACCTGCGCAAGGAGGGCATCGAGGTGATCGAGATCCCGGGCAGCGAGCTGGGGCGGGGGCGGGGCGGACCGCGCTGCATGAGCTGCCCGGTGGAGCGGGACGCCGTCTAGGGGCCGTCCAGCAGCAACCGGGGCCCGAGCCCGAGGCGGACACCACACTGATCTGCATGTATATCAATGCAGAGGCTCGTATAGACTTCCAGAGTTCCCCTGTCACCGTGACTCTGGAGTCCCCATGGCCACCGACCTCGTCGGCCGAAGTTTCCTCAAGGAGCTCGATTTCACCGCCGCCGAGTTCCGCGGCCTGGTCGAGCTCGCCGCCGAACTCAAGGCGGCCAAGAAGGCCGGGACCGAGCAGCGTCGCCTCCAGGGCAAGAACATCGCCCTGATCTTCGAGAAGACCTCGACGCGCACGCGCTGCGCCTTCGAGGTCGCCGCGGCCGACCAGGGTGCCCACACCACGTACCTCGACCCCTCCGGTTCCCAGATGGGCCACAAGGAATCGGTCAGGGACACCGCACGGGTCCTGGGCCGGATGTTCGACGGCATCGAGTACCGGGGCGAGGCGCAGGACACCGTCGAGGAGCTCGCGGCCCACGCCGGCGTGCCCGTCTTCAACGGCCTCACCGACGACTGGCACCCCACCCAGATGCTGGCCGACGTGCTCACGATGACCGAGCACTGCGCCAAGCCTCTGGAGCGGATCGCCTTCGCCTACCTCGGCGACGCCCGCTTCAACATGGGCAACTCCTACCTGGTCACGGGCGCGCTGCTGGGCATGGACGTACGGATCGTCGGGCCGAGGCACTACTGGCCGGCCGAATCGGTGGTGGCCGCGGCCCGCGAGCTCGCCGCCGCCAGCGGCGCCCGGATCACGCTCACCGAGGACGTGGCCGAGGGGGTGCGCCAGGCGGACTTCGTCCTGACCGACATCTGGGTCTCCATGGGTGAGCCCAAGGAGGTCTGGGACGAGCGGATCGAGGCCCTGGCCCCGTACGCCGTCACCATGGACGTGCTGCGCGCCACCGGGAACCCGGACGTGAAGTTCATGCACTGCCTGCCGGCCTTCCACGACCTCGGCACCAAGGTGGCCCGGGAGATCCACGAGCGGCACGGGCTCGAGTCGCTGGAGGTGACGGACGAGGTGTTCGAGTCCGCGCACTCGGTGGTCTTCGACGAGGCCGAGAACCGGCTGCACACGATCAAGGCCGTCCTCGTCGCGATGCTCGCGAAGCCCGGCGCATAGTCATGCGCCGGTGGCGGAGCCGGTCGGGCTGTCGCTCGGGCGCCAGCTCGGGCTGCCCGTCGCTCTAGACGGGGGGCCGGGCCGGCAGCGTGAACCAGACCGCCTTGCCGTGCGGGGTGCGGCGGTGGCCGCAGGCCGAGCTCAGGGTCCGGATCAGCAGCAGGCCGCGGCCGTGCTCCTGCCAGGGGTCGGGGTGGGCGTCGTCCGGGCGGGCCGCGGTGAGATCGGCGGGGGCGTGCGGATCGCCGTCGTGGACCTCGACCTGGCAGCCGTTCGCCAGCAGCTCCACGACGAGCTCGATCGGGGCGGTGCCGGGGGTGTGCTCGACGGCGTTGGCGACCAGCTCGGCGGTGAGCAGCTCGGCGGTGTCGCTGTCGGCGGGCGCCTCGATGTCGGCGAGGGCGGTACGGACCAGGGCACGGGCGATCGGCACGGCCGCGGCCGAGTGCGGCAGGGCGATCCGCCAGGCGTGTGCGTCGCGGGGGTGGGGGATGTCGGAGGCGTCGGGCAAGGCAGGACCGTCCGTTCCGTGGGGTCGGGGAGCGTTCGGGGGGTTCGTAGCGGGTGATGCGGTGGGAAATCCTGCTTTCAACGATACGAAGTGGAAATGTCTCCTCGTAGGGCACCCCGACGTGAGCGCAAGGGACCAGGGCCACCAGGTGTTCGGGACCTTCGGCGCGTGTGGCCCGTTTCCGTGAGGTGGGGCCCTGGGCCTGTGGATGCAGAGCTGTCGGATGCAGGTGTCGCGTTTCTGTGACGGCGGTCACGGTCCGGTGATACCTTCGGGAAGGTGAGCCCCTTCCTTGGTTCCGCACCAGCGACCGAACGATGGCGCCACCTGCGGGTGGACCGGCAGGACGGCGTCGCCACCGTCACCCTCGACCGCCCCGAAAAGCTGAACGCGCTCACCTTCGGCGCCTACGCCGACCTGCGCGATCTGCTCGCCGAACTGTCCCGGGAGCGTTCCGTACGCGCCCTCGTGCTCGGCGGCGAAGGGCGCGGCTTCTGCTCCGGCGGCGACGTGGACGAGATCATCGGTGCCACCCTCGCCATGGACACCGCCCAGCTCCTCGACTTCAACCGGATGACCGGCCAGGTGGTGCGCGCCCTGCGTGAATGCCCCTTCCCGGTGATCGCCGCCGTGCACGGGATCGCCGCCGGGGCCGGAGCCGTCATCGCGCTCGCCGCGGACTTCCGGATCGCCGACCCCACCGCCCGCTTCGCCTTCCTCTTCACCCGGGTCGGCCTCTCCGGCGGGGACATGGGCGCCGCCTACCTGCTGCCCCGGGTCGTCGGCCTCGGACACGCCACCCGGCTGCTGATGCTGGGGGAGCAGGTCAGGGCCCCCGAGGCCGAGCGGATCGGGCTGCTGAGCGAGGTCACCGAGGAGGGCAAGGCCTCCGTACGGGCCGCCGAGCTCGCCGCGCACCTCGCCGCGGGTCCCGCCCTCGCCTACGCGCAGACCAAGGCCCTGCTCACCGCGGAACTGGACATGCCGCTCGCCGCGTCGGTGGAGCTGGACGCGAACACGCAGGCGCTGCTGATGAACGGCGAGGACTACCGGGAGTTCCACGCGGCCTTCACCGGGAAGCGGCCGCCCCAGTGGAAGGGCAGGTGATCCCGTGTCCGCCGCAGACGAGACCGCAGACGCGACCGCAGACACGACCGGGGACGAGACCGCAGACGCGACCGCAGGCCTGACCGGCGGCCCGACCCACGACCGGCTGCGGATCGCCGTCGTGGGCGGCGGACCGGGCGGGCTGTACGCCGCCGCGCTGCTGGCCCGCCAGGGCCACGCGGTGGAGGTCTGGGAGCGCGGCGCCCCCGACGACACCTTCGGCTTCGGGGTGGTGCTCTCCGACGAGACCCTCGGCGGCATCGAAGAGGCCGACGCGGTCGTCTACGCGGCCCTGTGCGCGGAGTTCGTGCGCTGGGACGACGTGGACATCGTGCACCGGGGCCGGCTGCTGACCTCCGGCGGCCACGGCTTCGCCGCGCTGGGGCGCCGCCGGCTGCTGGAGATCCTGCACGAGCGGTGCGCGGGCCTCGGGGTCCGGCTCCGCTTCCGCGCCCCGGCGCCCGACCCGGGCACCCTCTCCGCCTCGTACGACCTGGTGGTCGCCGCGGACGGGGTGAACAGCGCGATCCGGGAGAGCGGGGCCGGGCACTTCGGGCCGACGGTGACGGGCGGGCGCTGCCGGTACGTCTGGCTGGCCGCCGACTTCGCCTTCGAGTCCTTCCGCTTCGAGATCGCGGAGACCGAGCACGGGGTGATGCAGCTGCACGCCTACCCGTACTCGGGGGACTCCTCCACCGTGATCGTGGAGATGCGCGAGGAGGTCTGGCAGGCGGCCGGTTTCGACCTGTGCGACGAGGAGGAGTCGGCGGCGCGCTGCGCCAAGATCTTCAGCGAGGCGCTGGGCGGACGGCCGCTGCGCGGGAACCGCTCCGCGTGGACGCGGTTCCGTACCGTCGTCAACGAGCACTGGTCGCACGGCAACGTCGTCCTGCTCGGTGACGCGGCGCACACGGCGCACTTCTCGATCGGCTCCGGCACCAAACTGGCGGTGGAGGACGCGCTCGCCCTGGCCCGCGCGGTGGGCGCCCGAGGTGACGGCTCCATCCCCGACGCCCTGGCCGCGTACGAGGCCGCCCGGCGGCCGGCGGTGGCCTCCACCCAGCGGGCGGCGGCCGCCAGCATGCGGTGGTTCGAGGAGGTCTCCGGATACGTCGGCCAGCCCGCCCGGCAGTTCGCCTTCAACCTCCTCACGCGCAGCCGCCGGGTCACCCACGGAAACCTGGCCCTGCGCGACGCACGGTTCGCCCGTGCGGTGGAAAGGGAGTTCGGCTGCCCCGACACGGACCCGGGAACTCCGCCGATGTTCACGCCGTTCACGCTGCGAGGACTGACCCTGCGCAACCGGGTCGTGGTGTCCCCGATGGACATGTACTCGGCGACTGGGGGTGCTTCGGCAGCCGCCGAAGCCGGCGTGCCGGGAGACTTCCACCTGGTGCACCTCGGCGCGCGGGCGCTCGGCGGGGCCGCCCTGGTGATGACGGAGATGGTCTGCGTCAGCGCCGAGGGCCGGATCACGCCCGGCTGCACCGGCCTGTACACGCGGGAGCAGGCGGCCGCCTGGGCGCGGATCGCCGACTTCGTGCACACCTCGGCGCCCGGAACCGCGCTCGGGGTCCAGCTCGGGCACTCCGGCCGCAAGGGGTCGACCCGGCTGATGTGGGAGGGCATGGACTCCCCGCTGACCGAGGGCAACTGGCCGCTGGTGGCCGCCTCCGCGCTGCCGTACCGGCCCGGGGTCTCGGCCGTCCCGCGCGCCCTGACCACCGGCGAGCTCGCCGCCGTCCGCTCCGACTTCGCGGCCGCCGCGGTCCGGGCCGCGGACAGCGGCTTCGACCTGCTGGAACTGCACTGCGCCCACGGCTACCTGCTCTCCGGCTTCCTCTCCCCGCTCACCAACCACCGCACCGACGCCTACGGCGGCCGGCTGGAGAACCGGCTCCGCTTCCCGCTGGAGGTCTTCGACGCGGTCCGCGCCGTCTGGCCCGCGGACCGGCCGATGACGGTCCGGCTCTCGGCCACCGACTGGGCACCCGGCGGAACCTCGCCGGACGAGGCCGTGGCCATCGCCGAGGCCTTCGCCGCCCACGGGGCCGACGCCATCGACGTCTCCACGGGCCAGGTGGTCGCGGAGGAGACCCCGGAGTACGGGCGCTCGTACCAGACCCCGTACGCAGACCGGATCCGCAACGCCCTGGGCGTCCCGGTCATCGCCGTCGGTGCGATCTCCTCCTGGGACGACGTCAACTCCCTGCTCCTGGCCGGGCGCGCCGACCTCTGCGCGCTGGGCCGCCCCCACCTCTACGACCCCCACTGGACCCTGCACGCGGCCGCCGAGCAGTCCTACACCGGCCCGGCCGCGCCCTGGCCCTCCCCCTACCTGGCGGGCAGCCGCCCACCGCCGACGGGACGGGGGTAGGGGGTCCCGGCGGCTCAGACGAGGGCCACCTCGATGCGGTCCTCGACCGGGGTGTAGCCCAGGCGCTGGTAGACGCCGTTGCTGGTGGGGTTCGTCAGGTCGGCGAAGAGCAGCACCTCCGAGGCGCCGGCCGCGTACGCCGCTTCGCTCGCCGCGTACGTGACCCCGGCCGCGTAGCCGCGGCCGCGGAGCCCGGGAGGTGTGTAGACCGGGGCGATCCGGCTCACCGCGCCGATCGGGCGGAAGAACCCGGCCAGCGAGACCGGGGTCCCGGCCTCCTCCCAGAGCAGCATGCCCCCGTACGAGAGCCGGTCGCGCAGGGCGCCCTCGGAGGCGGCTCCGCCCTCCCCGGACTCCTGCTTGAAGGCGGTGACCCAGTCCAGCAGCAGCGGCAGGTCGGCCTCGGTGGCGCGCCGGGACCGCCCGGCCGGTGCGGGATCGGGGGCGATGAGCCCGGCGAGCCGGTAGAGGCGGTTCTCCTCGGCGATCTCGGTGGGCCTGCCCCAGGCGGCGGCCAGCACCTGCCCGTCCTCGCGGCGGGCGCTCAGCACGTCGACCCCCGCCAGCAGCGGCTCGGCGGCGAGCGCGGTCCCCAGCTCCCGGACCGCCTCCGCGGGCAGCGCGCCGATCAGCAGGGGGTACGGCGGGGTCCACATCAGGGCGCCGGTGACGACACCCTCCTGGCCGGGGGCCCGTCCCGTCCACCAGCCGAAGGAGGGGGCGGCGGAGCCGTAGGCGTCGAGGCCCCGCCGCTCCAGAGCGTCGAGCGCGGTCAGGAGGATGGTGTTGACGACGGGCTCGGCGGCGATGGCCGGGCGCGCGGCGGCCAGATAGGCCGCCAGATCAGAGCTGAAGGTCCATGTCATGCCCCATCGTGGCGTGGACCGGGACGCACCCGCAGCCGGTTTTCCGGCGCCCGGGGGCCGCCTACGGCTCCACGAACCTCGCGCCGATGTCCCGCAGCCGGGTGTGGAGTTCGGTGAAGACCGCCGCCGCGCGGTCGCCCGGCCAGTCCGCCGGGAGGAGGTCGCGGGGCAGGCCCGGGTCGGCGTACGGCAGGCGGCGCCAGGTGTCCAGGGCGAGCAGGTAGCCGCGGTAGGCGGCCTCCGCGGTGGGGGCCGGGCCCTGCTGGAGGGCGCGCAGGGCGGGCTCGTGCAGGTCCAGGAACTCCTCGTGCTGTTTGGCCAGCGCGGCCAGGTCCCACCAGCGGGCCACGGCCTCCGCGGTCGGGGCGAAGCCCAGGTGGGCGCCGCGGAACAGCTCCACGTACGGCGTCAGGTGCAGCCGGTCCAGGGTGCGCCGGGTCTCCCCGTGCAGATGGGCCGGGGCGATCCAGACGCCCGGTGCCACCGCGCCGAAGCCGAGCCGGGCCAGCCGGGAGCGCAGCAGGTGGCGCTTGGCGCGCTCCTGCTCCGGGACGGAGAACACGGCCAGCAGCCACTCCCGGGACCGGCGCGGAGCCCCGTAGATCCGCCCGTCACCGTCCTCCAGGAGCTGGCGCGCCTCCTCGGAGAGCTCGTAGCCCGCGGCGCCGTCCTCGGCCCGCGCGGGCAGCAGGAAGCCGCGCCGCTTCAGCCGGGACACCGACGAGCGGACGGACGGGGCGTCCACTCCGGCCGCGCCCAGCAGGCGGACCAGCGCGGATACCGGGACCGGGCCCGGGAAGGCCCGCCCGTAGGCGCCGTAGAACGTGACGATCAGAGATCGCGGGGTGTGCTGCTCGACCACGAGATCACTGTAGATCGAGATCTCGATCGCGCAGCCGGAACCTCTGCAGCTTGCCCGTCGCCGTGCGGGGCAGCGCGGGCAGGAAGACGAAGGCGCGCGGGCACTTGTGCGGGGCGAGCTCGGCCCGCATGAAGGTGCGCAGGGCCTCCTCGGTGAGGACCACGCCCTCCCGCAGGACCGTGTACGCCACCACGACCTGACCGCGCCGCTCGTCGGGACGGCCGACCACCGCCACCTCCAGCACGTCGGGGTGGCGCAGCAGGGCCTCCTCGACCTCCGGGCCCGCGATGTTGTACCCCGCCGAGACGATCATGTCGTCGGCCCGGGCGACGTAGCGGAAGTAGCCCTCCGCGTCGCGGATATAGGTGTCGCCCGTGACGTTCCAGCCGTCGCGCACGTACTCGCCCTGCCGCGGGTCCGCGAGATAGCGGCAGCCCACCGGCCCCCGTACGGCCAGCAGCCCCGGTTCCTCGTCCGCGACCGGGCGCCCCGCCTCGTCCACCACCCGGGCCTGCCAGCCCGGCACCACGCGGCCGGTCGTACCGGGCCGGATGTCCTCGTCGGCCGCCGAGATGAAGATGTGCAGCAGCTCCGTGGCCCCGATCCCGTTGATGATCCGCAGACCCGTGCGCTCGTACCAGGCCTGCCAGGTGGCGGCCGGCAGGTTCTCGCCCGCCGAGACGCAGCGGCGCAGCGCGGAGAGGTCGTAGGCGCCCGTGTCGTACGGGCCCAGCGTGTCCAGCATCGACCGGTACGCGGTGGGCGCGGTGAACAGCACCGACACCCGGTGCTCGGCCAGCGCGGGCAGCAGCCGGCGCGGGGCGGCGTCCGCCATCAGCAGCGCCGAGGCGCCGGCCCGCAGCGGGAAGACGACCAGCCCGCCGAGGCCGAAGGTGAAACCGAGCGGCGGGCTGCCCGCGAAGACGTCGTCCGGGCGGGGGCGCAGCACCTCCCGGGAGAAGGTGTCGGCCACCGCGAGGAGGTCGCGGTGGAAGTGCATGCAGCCCTTGGGGCGCCCGGTGGTCCCCGAGGTGAAGGCGATCAGCGCCACGTCGTCGGCGGAGGTCTCCACCGCCGGGAAGGGCTCCGGATGGCCCTGTGCGAGGTGCAGCAGGTCGTCGGGGGAATCGCCGCCGTACGCGGTGATGCGCAGGCCCGGCACCTGGGCCTTGACCAGGTCGTCGACCACCTCCGCATGGCACAGGGCGTGGCTCACCCGGGCCATCGCGCACACCGTGGCCAGCTCCTGCGCCCGCTGCTGGGCCAGGACGGTGACGGCCACCGCACCGGCCTTCATCACCGCCAGCCAGCAGGCGGCGAGCCAGGGGCCGGTGGGGCCGCGCAGGAGCACCCGGTTGCCGGGGACCACGCCGAGGTCGGCGCGCAGGACGTGCGCGAGCCGGTCGACGCGGGCGCTCAGCTCCCCGTACGTCCACACCGTGCCGTCCGCGCCGCGGAAGGCGGGGCGGTCCGGGCCCAGCCGGGCGATGGTGGCGTCGAGCAGCTCCACCCCGCAGTTGAGCCGGTCGGGATAGGCCAGCCCGGGGAGTTCGAAGAGGAGCCGCGGCCAGGCGTGCGCGGGTGGCAGATGGTCGCGGGCGAAGGTGTCACGGTGAGCGGAAGGCTTGAGCTCCAAGGCGGGTTCGCCCCCTTGTGACGGTCCGGGCCCCGGTTGGGGACCCGGCCCCCAGTGAATGGAACCGATGGACCTTGAGTTGCCGAGAAGGTGGGGCTGTGGGGCTGCCGTACGGTCGCAGCACGAGCGTATCGTGATGGTGACGGCAGTCAATGGGACGCGATAGGGGCTGAGGCATTCGGATGACGGGAATCTCGGGATTCGCCGGATCGGCCGGGTCCACAGGGTCGGAAGGGGCCGCAGGGGCGGACGGGGCGGACGGGGTGGGGGCCGAGGGGGCCACCGGGTCGGGGGTCGCGGGGTCGAGCGGGTCGGCCGAGTCGGGGTCCGCCGGGTCGGTCGGGTCGGGCTCCACCGGATCGGCCGGCTTCGCGCTCGGGGCGGCACAGGAGGAGTGGTGCGCGCGGCTGCGCGACCTCGCGGCCCGGTCGCTGCGACCGCTCGCCGAGAAGGGGGAGCCCGGCCGGGTCAACCGGCCGCTGCTGGCCGCACTGGGCGAGGCGGGACTGCTGGAGCGGCTCTTCACCTCCGGCGCGCTGGAACTGTGCCTGCTGCGCGAATCCCTCGCCTACGGCTGCACCGAGGCCGAGACGGCGCTCGCCCTCCAGGGGCTGGGCGCCCACCCGGTGCTGCGCTCGGGCACCGCGGCGCAGCGGGAGCGCTGGCTGCCGGGGGTACGGGCCGGCCGGACCGTGGCGGCCTTCGCGCTGAGCGAGCCCGGGGCCGGCTCGGACGCGGCGGCGCTGGAGCTCGAAGCCGTACGGGAGGTACGGGACGGGGCGGCGGGCTGGCGGCTGCACGGGCTCAAGCGCTGGATCTCCAACGCGCCCGAGGCCGATTTCTACACGGTCTTCGCCCGGACCGGCGAAGGCCCGGGGGCCAAGGGGATCAGCGCCTTCCTGGTCCCGGCCGACCGGCCGGGGCTCTCGGGCGAGCCCCTCGACATGCTCTCCCCGCACCCGATCGGCGCGCTGTCCTTCGAGGGGGTCCCGGTCGGCCCGGACGACCTGCTGGGGGAGCCCGGCCGCGGCTTCCGGGTGGCCATGGACACCCTGAACCTCTTCCGCCCCAGCGTGGGCGCCTTCGCCGTCGGGATGGCGAAGGCCGCCCTGGATGCGACGGTGGCGCACACGGCGTCCCGTACCGCCTTCGGTGGCGTCCTGGGGGACCTGCAGGCCGTGGCGCACCGGGTGGCCGAGATGGCCACCCGCACCGAGGCCGCGCGGCTCCTGGTCTACGCGGCCGCGGGCGCCTACGACAGCGGCTCGCCCGAGGTGCCGAGGCGGGCGGCGATGGCGAAGCTGCTGGCCACGGAGACGGCCCAGTACGTGGTCGACCACGCGGTGCAGCTGCACGGGGCCGCGGCCCTCCAGCGCGGGCACCTGCTGGAGCACCTCTACCGGGAGGTACGGGCGCCGCGGATCTATGAGGGGGCGAGCGAGGTGCAGCGCACGATCATCGCGAAGGAGCTCTACCGGGACCACTCCCGGGCGGCGAAGGAGGGCGGGGCATGAGCCCGGAGCGGATCAACCCGCCGGAGCTGTCCCCGGCGACGGGGTTCTCGCACGCGGTGGTGGCCACCGGGAGCCGGCTGGTGTTCCTGGCCGGACAGACGGCGCTCGACGGCGCGGGCAAGGTGGTGGGGGAGAGCCTGCCGCAGCAGTTCGAGCGGGCGCTGACGAACCTGCTCGCGGCGCTCGCGGCGGCGGGCGGCGCACCGGCCGATCTGGCGCGGGTCACCGTCTACGCGGTCGACGTGGCCGACTACCGGGCCTCGGCCGCCGAACTCGGCCGGATCTGGCGCCGGTTGGCGGGGCGCGAGTACCCGGCGATGGCGGTCGTGGGCGTGGTCAGGCTGTGGGACGAGGCCGCGCTGGTCGAGATGGACGGACTCGCGGTCCTGCCGTAGGTCGTTTGTGCTGGTGGGAGCGGGTGCCTTTGACAGTGGGCTGGGGAGGGTGGAGGGTGGAAATGCCTTGTTTCGGGGCAATTCGCCCCTTCAATAGCGGAGGTGCATGAACATGCGCCGTGGGTTCGTTGCGGCAGCCGTGGCAGGAGCGGCCGGGATCACACTCGGTCTGATGCCCCTGGGAAGCGCCTTTGCCGCTACCTCTACTTCCCCCTCGGGTCTGCCGCAGACGTATCAGTGTTCCGACTGGCGTGGTGACGGCTGGTGGCGCAACTGCTGCGACCCGTCACGTGGAAGCGACCGGCCCAGCTGGTGCTGGGACAACAGCAACTGGAACAACGACAGCTGGAACAACAACTGGGACAACAGCAATTGGAGCAATGACCACTGGAACGACGGCCGCCATGACGGTGACTGGAACAACCACGATCACGACGGCGGCTGGAACAACGACAGTTGGAACAACGACGGCGGCTGGAACGGCAACGGCGGCCACGGGCACGACGGTGGCTGGAACGGCTGACCGGGCCGCGATGCGCGACCCGCTGGTGGTCCGGGGGTGAGGGTCCGGGGGTGATCTCGCGGAACGGCTGCGTCCTCGTACGGATGCCGGGCAGAATCCCGTGTGCTGTGCACGCAGCGCACGTCCGTGCGACCGTCACCTCGGGGAGCAGTCGGTGTCGTCCCAAGAGATCCAAGAGATCCCCTTAACGATCACTCCGCAGCAGGCCGCCCACGGTGTGATCGTTCCGGTGACCCTGCCGACCGGCCCGGCCCGGCTCAGGATCCCGCCGTGCAAGGACGGGGACCTCGTCCGGGTCCGCGTCGGCGGTTCCGAGGTGCTGGCCCGGATCCGGGTCGGCCCGGCCGCCGGTGCGGCCGCCCCGGGGAGGGTTCCGTCGCCCCCACCGCCCCCGCCACCCCCGCCACCGCCGCCCTCGCCCCCCTCGCCCCGGCACCCGGCCTCGCCCTGGATCTCACCTCCGGGGCCGGCGCTTTCCGACGCCCGGCCCCAGGGGCAGGGCCCGGCCCAGCCCCCGGCCCCGGGGCAGCCCGGTGCCGGGAGCGCTTCGGGCGCGCGCGGATGCCTGGTGGCGCTCGGAGTCCTCGTCGCGATCATCGCGGGCGCGGCCGTGCTGAGCGGCCTGAACCACGACGACGACACCGAGGCGGCGCCGGAGCCCGCACCCTCCTTCAGCGTCTGGTCGCCCGACCCGGTCCCGGTCCCGGTCCCGGTCCCGGTCCCGACCGCGGTGCCGAGCACCCCGGCCGGCGGCGCCGTGCCCGCCCCCGCACCCGTGCCCTCCGAGGCGGCCCCGACCCCCTTCGACCGGGGCACCTGCCTCAACGGCTCGCTGCCGGACTCGACGACCGCGCAGAAGGTCACGGACGTGGAAGAGGTCTCCTGCTCGGCCTCCGACGCCCACTACCGGGTGATCGAGAGCATCCCGCTGACCTCGGACCTGAACCGCTGCAACGACAACCCGAAGACCGAGTACGCCTTCTCCTACCGCTACACCGTCAACGGAGCCACCCTCAACCAGTACGTGTACTGCCTGGTCGGCATCGGCTCCTACGCCCGCCAATGAACGCCCGGCAGGATCCGGAAGAGAGCGCCTAGCCCTCCAGCAGGTTCCCCATCCACTCCTCGATCCCCGCCACCGTGCGGGGCAGGGCGCCCGACATCAGGCGGGCGCCCTCGGCCGTGATCACCAGGTCGTCCTCGATGCGGACGCCGATGCCGCGCAGCTCCGGCGGGAGGGTCTCGTCGTCGGGCTGGAGGTAGAGACCCGGCTCGACGGTGAGGACCTGGCCCTCCTCAAGGACCCCGTCCAGGTAGGTGTCCGCCCGCGCCTTCGCGCAGTCGTGCACGTCCAGCCCCAGCATGTGCCCGCTGCTGCACAGCGTGTACCGGCGGTGCAGATCGCCCTCGGCGTGCTTGAGCACGCCCCACTCCGCGAGCCCCTCGGCGATCACCCGCATTCCGGCCCGGTGGAAGTCGCGGAAGCTCGCGCCCGGCCGCAGCGCCGCCATGCCCGCGTCCTGGGCGGCCAGGACCAGCTCGTACACCTGTCGCTGGACGGGCGAGAACCGTCCCGAGAGGGGGAGGGTGCGGGTGATGTCCGCCGTGTAGAGGGTGTCGGTCTCCACGCCCGCGTCCAGCAGCAGGAGTTCGTTCCCGTTCAGCCGGCCGTCGTTGCGGATCCAGTGCAGGACGCACGCGTGCGCGCCCGACGCGGCGATCGTCTCGTAGCCGGTGCCGTTGCCCTCGGCGCGGGCGCGGCGGTTGAAGACCCCCTCGATCCAGCGCTCCCCGCGCGGGTGGGCCAGCGCGCGCGGGAGGTCCCGTACGACGTCCTCGAAACCGGCGGTGGTGTGGTCGACGGCCAGCTGGAGCTGGGCCACCTCCCACGCGTCCTTGACCAGGCGCAGCTCGGAGAGGGCGGCGGCGAGTGCGGAGTCGGTGGCCGCGTTGCGGCCCGCCGGGCTGCCGAGGGTGTCCAGGTGGGCGCAGCGGATCCCGGAGAGCCGTTCGGCCTCGGCGAGGTCGGGGCGGCGGCCGACCCAGAACTCGCCGTAGCGGCGGTCGCGGTAGAACTCCTCGTTGCCGTCCACGCGCGGGGAGCGGGGGCGCAGGTAGAGGACGGCCTCGTGTGCGTGCGGGCCGGCGGGCTCCAGGACCAGGACGTGGCCGGCCTGGTCCTCGCCGGTGAGCCCGGTCAGCCAGGCGTACGCGCTGTGCGGGCGGAAGCGGTGGTCGCAGTCGTTGGTGCGGACCTTCAGTTCCCCGGCCGGGATGATCAGTCGCTCGCCGGGGAACCGGGCGGAGAGCCGGTCGCGGCGGGCCGGGGTGACGGCGTGGCCGGGGGTCCGGTCGGCGGCGGGAAGCGGTGAGGCCGCCCAGTCCGAGGCCATGAACCGGGACAACTCCGGTGATACCGGCAGGTCGTGGCTGCCGATGTTGAGCCCGGTGGTGGGGCGGGAGGGGGTGTCGGTCACGGGGGCTCCCTCAAGAAGATGCGAACTGGTGGGCGCACAGGTCTTGTCAGTGCAATTTCACATTACTATGTTACAGCTCACACCGCGGCACGTTAATCCCCGTCAAACGCCGTGTGACGCCGGGCAGTTCAGGCACCGCAGTTCGCATATCGGCAGTTCGCGCACCATTTCCCCCACCTCCCCTCCCAGCAGGAGTCTTTGGTGTCCCAGCACAGAGTCGTGCGTACGTCCCTCCTCTCCGCCGCCGTCGCGGTCACCCTCCTCGCCACCGCCGGCCAGGCCGTGACCCAGGCCGCCGAGACCGGCGCCCCCGCCCGGGTGGCCGGCACGTCCACGCCCGGAATATCGACGCCCGGCACCTTCACCGCGGGCGCCCCCGGGGCGAACCCGTTCGACGAGGTCGACCACCTCGCCCAGCAGCAGGAGAGCGTTCCGGCCCCCGCCCCGGCCCCCGGCGGCCAGGCCGTCGCCGACGGCCGGGTCCCCGGCGCCGCCACCAAGGCCAACGCCGCCACCGCGCCCGCCGCCAAGAGCGGCAAGTTCGCCGCGGCCGCCCAGAGCGACGCCTCGGGCGTCCCCTGCACCCTCGACGGGATCACGAACCTCACCCCCGAGCAGTTCGCCGACTTCCTCGCCGACCAGGCCGTCACCGCCGACGTCTGCCTGCGCGGCCTCATCTGGACCTGGGACGCGCGCCTCGCCCCCGTCATGTCCGATGCCCACGTCCAGGCCGTCTCCCGGCGGATATCCGCCCTGTCCGCCGCACACGACGGACGGAACTCCTCGCACCTGGAGGAGATGTTCAACTACCTGCACGCCGTGGCCTACCACGACTACTCGCGCGCCGAGATCGACATCACCGACGCCCCGACCGTCGACGCCATGCGCCGCGCCGTCGCCGACTTCGGCGCCGCCGCCCACACCTTCGACACCACCGCCTCCAACGCCCGGACCTTGCGCGAGGCCCTCTACGCGGCCAGCGCCCCGGGCCTGCGCCAGTACCAGCTCGGCCTGATCAAGCAGGTCCTGGCCACCATGGACGCCTCGCACACCGCGACGAACCTGGACGCCAACTGGGCCGGCGCGGCGCTCGCCGCCCTCTCCGTCAACTACCTCGGCGTGTACCCGGGCAACAACGACGCCGCGTTCCAGGCGGCGGTGGCCGCCGACGCCTCGTACCGCGCGACCTTCAAGAACTTCGCCGCCTACACCCACCTCAAGGGCACCGGCAACGCCTGGGTGGCGCGCGACGCGCTGGGCGAGTACGGCCGCTTCGGCCAGATCGACAGCCTCAGGAGCGGTGTCGTCGCCGACCTCGGCGCGCTGCTCGGCCCGGTCAAGTCCGCCTTCGGCGACGGCAGCGAGCAGTGGGCGAAGATCGTCTCCTGGCTCAACTTCTACCAGGAGTGCAAGCAGTACGGGGTGTGCAAGGAGGACATCGAGAAGCAGCTCTTCCCGAACACCTACACCTACGACAACGGCGGCATCAAGGTCCGCACCGCCCTCGACCGGGCCACCGTCGACCAGCTCTACTATGCGAGCAAGCAGGTCAAGACGCAGTTCCACCGGGTCCTGGGCACCGACCAGCCGATCGCGGGCGACCCCAACACCACGCTGAACATCGTGCTGTACGCCTCCCGCGCGGACTACGTGAACTACCACCCGATCCTGACGGGCTACAGCACCAACAACGGCGGCATCTACATCGAGAACGGCGCGACCTTCTACACCTACCAGCGCCGCGTCCCGCAGGACTCCTCCCTCACCCTCGAGGAGCTCTTCCGCCACGAGTACACGCACTACCTCAACGGCCGCTTCGCCGTGCCCGGTTTCTTCGGCCAGGGCGCCTGGTACCAGGGCGACCGGACCACCGCCATGGACGAGGGGACCGCCGAGTTCTTCGACGGCGCGACCCGCGACAACGGCATCGCCGTACGCAAGTCCCTGGTCAGGGGCATCATCAACGACACGGCCGGCGGCGGCCCGCGCATGACCGTGGACCAGCTGCTGCACGCCACCTACGCCAACGACGGCTTCCGCTTCTACAACTACGCGGGCACCTTCTTCGAGTTCCTGTGGACCGAACACCCCACGCTCCTGCGGGAGATGTACGGCCGCCTGCGCGCCGACGACCCGGCGGGCTTCGACGCCTGGCGCAGCCGGATGGGCGCGGACCAGTCCCTGCAGCGCGACTACAACCGCTTCCTGGACACCCAGATCGCCAAGGTGGACCAGCTGTACGTGCCGAACACCTCCTTCACCCCGAACGCGCAGCTGCGCGACGCGGCGCTGGCGGACGTGAAGTCCTCCTTCTACACGGCCACTTACAGCAACCCGGACTGCGTGGAGAACGGGGACGCGGGCAAGCGCCGGTTCACCTGTACCGGCAAGATCACCGCGAACCTGTCGAACTGGGCCAGCGGCGACCAGAACTTCAAGGACATGTCCGAGACGGTCGACTACTTCATCCTCGACCGGGCGGGCGCGGCCTCGAACAACCTGGCCGACATGAACTGTTCCTTCGGCCCGCTGGAAGTCTGGCCCAACCACGTGGCGGGCACCTCGAGTTACAGCTGCGAGGGCCCGCTGCGCAGCTGACCCCGACGCAGGCCGGTCCCGCCGCCCGGCGGGGGCGGGACCGGCCTGTTCCCCTCCTAAAGAATGTGACATATTACTGTCGTGCCCAAGAGACACTCCCCCTCCCCGAGCAGCCGGCCGAGCCACCAGCCGGGCAGTCGGCCGAGCCGCCCGCTCGACGTCGTGATCATCGGCGCGGGCGTCGTCGGGGCCGCGTGCGCGTACTACGCGGCCCGTGCCGGACTGTCCGTGGCCGTCGTCGACCGGGGCCCGGTCGCGGGCGGCACCACCGGCGCGGGCGAGGGCAACCTGCTCGTCTCCGACAAGGAGGCCGGCCCCGAGCTGGACCTCGCACTGCTGTCGGCGGGCCTGTGGCGAGAGCTCGCCCTCGAACTCCCGCGGGAGATCGAGTACGAGTCCAAGGGCGGCCTGGTCGTCGCGTCCGACGAGGCCACGGTGAAGGCGCTACGGGGCTTCGCCGACGGCCAGCGCGCCGCCGGGGTCGAGGCGGTCGAGGTCGGCCCGGGCGAACTGCGCGACCTGGAGCCGCACCTGGCACCCGGCCTGGCGGGCGGTTTCCACTACCCGCAGGACGCCCAGGTCCAGCCCGCCCAGGCAGCGGCCCGGCTGCTCGCGACGTCCGGGGCCGAGGTGTACCTGGGGGAGGAGGTGACGGCCCTGCTCCGCACCCCGGGACCCGCCGGCTCCGGCGGACTGCGCGGCGTCCGCACGAGCCGCCGCGAACTCCTCGCCCCGGCGGTGGTCAACGCGGCCGGCACCTGGGGCGGCGCGGTGGCCGCACTGGCCGGAGTACCCCTCCCCGTCCTGCCCCGCAAGGGGTTCGTCCTCGTCACGGAGCCGCTGCCGAGGGTGGTGCGGCACAAGGTCTACGCCGCGGACTACATCGCGGACGTGGCGAGCGGCTCGGCCTCGCTCCAGTCCTCGGCGGTGGTCGAGGGCACCCCGGCCGGTCCCGTCCTCATCGGGGCCACGCGGGAGCGAGTGGGCTTCGACCGCTCGCTCTCCACGCAGGCGCTGCGTCGTCTGGCGGCGCAGGCGGCGGCGCTCTTCCCCGTCCTGGCGGACGTCCGGGTGCTGCGGGTCTACCACGGCTTCCGGCCGTACCTGCCGGACCACCTCCCGGCGATCGGCGCGGACCCGCGGGTACCGGGCCTGTTCCACGCGTGCGGCCACGAGGGCGCCGGAATCGGCCTGGCTCCGGCGACGGGCACCCTGATCACCGCAGCCCTGACGGGCGCGACCCCACCACTCGACCCGACCCCGTTCGACCCGACCCGCTTCGGGGAGCACCCTCCCAGCCCCGCCGGCATTTGAGGCGCGGGGTCACCCCGGGTCCCCAACCCCGCCCTGGGATCCCAGCCCCGCCGGCGTTTGAGGCGCGGGGTCTGGGGCGGAGCCCCAGGGGTCCAGGCGCAGCCCGGGGAACGGTGGAAGGGTGGGGAGGGGCAGGCCCCGCGCAGCGGCACCCCCACAGCCCGGCCCACCGCACCCGAACCCGTACCCACCCGCCCCAGAACCCCGCACCCGCACCCGCACACAGCTCACTGAACCCGGCAGAGGAGACCAGACGACGATGAACGAAGCGACAAGCCCCCGGCGACGGTCGCCCCGCGACCTGGTCGGCGGCGCCCCCACCGACACCTGGACCCTCGGCTTCGACGGCCGTGAACTGCCCGCGCAAGCCGGGCAGAGCATCGCCGCCGTCCTCTGGTCCGCCGGAATCCTCGCCTGGCGGACCACCCGTGAGAACGCCGCCCCCCGCGGCGCGTTCTGCGGGATCGGCAGTTGCTACGACTGCCTGGTCACCGTCAACGACCGCCCGAACCAGCGCGCGTGCCTCGTCCCCGCCCGCCCCGGCGACCGCGTCACCACCCAGGAGGGCACCGGCCATGCCGACCTCGCCGTCTGACGGCCCCGCCGCCCCCGCCCCCGCCGACCTGGCCGTAGTCGGCGCCGGCCCCGCCGGTCTCGCCGCCGCGGTGACGGCCGCGGGCCTCGGCCTGCGCGTGGTCCTCCTCGACTCGGGGGAATGCCCCGGCGGGCAGTTCTACCGCCACCCGGCGCCCGGACTCGGCGCGGCCCGCCCCGAAGCCCTGCACCACGGGTGGGCCGCCTTCGCCTCGCGCGAAGCCGCCCTGCGGGAACACGAGGAGGCCGGGAGGATCACGTACCTCCCGCTCCACCACGTCTGGACCGTGGTCCCGGGCCAGGGGCAGGAGCCCGGGCGGAGCTGGACCCTGCACGCGGTAGTCGGCCCGGGCTTCACCGCCGACGCCCACGCCGACGCCGACCCCGGAGCCACCGCCACCACCGCCGCGACCGTCCGTGCCGGCGCCGTGCTGCTCGCCACCGGGGCCTACGAGCGCCAGTTGCCCTTCCCCGGCTGGACCCTGCCCGGGGTGGTCGGGGCCGGCGGGGCGCAGGCCATGCTCAAGAGCGGGCTGGTGCTTCCGGGCAAGCGGGTGGTCGTCGCCGGGAGCGGGCCCCTGCTGCTCGCCGTGGCCGGCTCGCTCGCCGCCGCCGGAGCCCGGGTGCCCGTCGTGGTGGAGGCCGCCTCCTACACCGGGTACGCCCGCCACGTTCCCACCCTGCTCCGCAACCCCGCCAAGCTCGTCGAAGGCGCCACGTACGGCAGCGCCCTGCTCCGGCACGGGGTCCGGCTGCTCGCCCGGCACGCCGTCACCGAAGCCCACGGGACCGGGCGGGTCGAGGCCGTCACCGTGGCCCGGCTCGACCGCGACTGGCGACCGGTCGCCGGAACCGCGCGGCGCATCCCCTGCGACGCCGTCGCCGTGGGCCACGGGCTGGTGCCGCAGCTGGAGTTGGCCACCGGCCTCGGCTGCGCCACCCTCCACAGCCCCGACGGCACGGTCGCCCTGGAGCTGGACCCCGGCCAGCGGACCTCGGTCCCCGGGGTCTGGTCCGCCGGGGAGACCGGTGGGATCGGCGGTGCCCAACTGGCCCTGGCCGAGGGCGAGATCGCCGCTCACGCGATCGCGGGCCGGCCCGTCCCGGCCCGCCTCGTCCGTACCCGTACGCGGCTGCGGGCTTTCGCCGCCGCTATGGCCGGTGCGCACCGGTCGGGCCCCGGCTGGACCGGCTGGCTGCGCGAGGACACCGACGTGTGCCGCTGCGAGGAGGTCCCGGCCTCCCGGATCCGGGAGGCCGTCGAAGACCTGGGCGCACGGGACGCCCGTACGGTCAAGCTGCTCACCCGGGCCGGCATGGGCTGGTGCCAGGGCCGGATGTGCGGTCCGGCCGTGGCCGCACTGGCGGGGGAGGAGCCGGCCCCCGACCGCCGGCCGCTGTCCTGCCCGGTCCCGCTGCGCCACCTCGCGAGCCTTCCCGAGGAGCCCGCCGCCGGACTTCCCGGCGAGCCCGCCGCCGGGGTCCCCACCGAACTTTCCACCCCCGAACGCTGATCAGGCGCGCCACAACTCTTGTGGCCGCCTCGCGCCCACTAGTAAAATGTCACACATCACCCTAGGGAGCTCTCTCATGACCCACGCGCACACCCCCGCGCCCACCACCGCCACGGACACCCGCACCCGCCCCTGGCACGGCATCATGGTCGCCACCGCGCTACCCCTGCGGGAAGACCTGAGCGTGGACTACGACGCCTACGCCGAACACGTGGCCTGGCTGATCGCCAACGGCTGCGACGGCGTCGTCCCCAACGGCTCCCTCGGCGAGTACCAGACCCTCACCGACGAAGAGCGCGCACGCGTCGTCCGTACCGCCGTCGAGGCCGCCGGTGACGGCGCCCGCGTCATGCCCGGCGTCGCCGCCTACGGCAGCGCCGAGTCCCTGCGCTGGGCCGAACAGGCCGCCGAGGCCGGCGCCGGGTCCGTGCTGCTCCTGCCGCCCAACGCCTTCCGCGCCGACGAGGCCACCGTCCGCGCGCACTACGCGGAGGTCGCCCGCGCCGGGCTGCCCGTGGTCGCGTACAACAACCCCATCGACACCAAGGTGGACCTGGTCCCGGCCCTCCTCGCCCGGCTCCACGCGGACGGCTCCATCGTCGCCGTCAAGGAGTTCAGCGGAGACGTCCGCCGCGCCTACGAGATCGCCGAACTGGCCCCGGGTCTCGACCTGTTGATCGGCGCCGACGATGTCCTGCTCGAACTGGCCCTGGCCGGGGCCGTCGGCTGGATCGCCGGCTACCCCAACGCCCTCCCGCAGTCCTGCGCCACCCTCTACAAGGCCGCCGTCGCCGGGGACCTCACCACCGCCCTCCCGCTCTACAAGTCCCTCCACTCGCTGCTGCGCTGGGACTCCAAGACCGAGTTCGTCCAGGCCATCAAGCTCTCCATGGACCTGGCCGGCCGGCCCGGCGGCGCCACCCGCCCGCCGCGCTTCCCGCTGACCGGCGAGATCGAGGCCGCGGTCCGCGCCGCCACCGAGAAGGCCCTCGCCGAGGGCCTCAACTAGTGCTGTGACCGGAAGGGTTCACCTTTCCGGTCACGGCACCAGCCACGTCGACCCGCCACGTACGAGGCCCCGACCCACACGGTCGGCCGGTCCCGTACGAGGCCCCGACCCACACGCCGACCAGGCAGTCAGGGGGAGCGCACGATGCGCACGCGCCACATCTACCACGCGGTGGACTCGCACACCGAGGGGATGCCCACCCGGGTGATCACCGGGGGCGTCGGGGTGATCCCCGGCGCCACCATGGCCGCCAAGCGGCTCCACTTCATCGAGCACCTGGACCACATCCGGACCCTGCTCATGTACGAACCGCGCGGCCACTCCGCGATGAGCGGCGCCATCCTGCAGCCCCCCACCCGCCCCGACGCCGACTACGGCGTGGTCTTCATCGAGGTGTCGGGCCTGCTCCCCATGTGCGGGCACGGCACCATCGGGGTCGCCACCGTCCTCGTCGAGACCGGCATGGTCCCGGTCGTCGAGCCGGTCACCACCGTCCGGCTCGACACCCCGGCCGGACTGGTGAGCGTCGACGTGCTCGTCGAGGACGGTGCCGCCACCGCCGTCACCCTCACCAACGTCCCCTCCTTCAGCGTCGGCCTCGACCTCAAGGCCGAGGTCCCCGGCTACGGCACGGTCACCTACGACCTCGCCTACGGCGGCAACTTCTACGCCTTCGTCGAACTCGACTCCCTGGGCCTCCCCTTCGACCGGGAGCGCAAGGAGGACCTGATCGCCGCGGGCCTCGCCGTCATGGACGCGATCAACGCCTCCGACGACCGGCCCACCCACCCCGAGAACCCGGCGATCGGCGGGGTCAAGCACGTCTACCTCGCCGCCCCGGGCTCCGACGCCCACCGCTCCCGGCACGCGATGGCCATCCACCCCGGCTGGTTCGACCGCTCGCCCTGCGGTACGGGAACCAGCGCGCGCATGGCGCAGCTGCATGCCCGGGGACTGCTGCCCCTGGACACGGACTTCGTCAACGAGTCCTTCATCGGCACCGAGTTCACGGGCCGCCTCGTCGGCGAGACCACCGTGGCCGGGATCCCGGCCGTCGTGCCCACCGTCACCGGCCGGGCCTGGATCACCGGCACCGCCCAGTACTTCCTCGACCCGTCCGACCCCTTCCCCGGAGGGTTCCTGCTGTGACCGCCACCCCCGAGTCCGCCCCGGCCCCGGCGTCGGCCCAGGCCCCCGCGCCCACCGTCGTCCGCACCGCCGACTACCACACCGCCGGGGAGCCGTTCCGGATCGTCGACACCCTCGCGGACGGCCTGCCGCCCGCCCCCGGGGACACCGTCGCCGCACGCTGCGCCACCGCCATCGGGCCGGGAGGCTCCGGCACCGCGCCGCGGCGGGGCGCCCTGGACGACGTACGGCGGCTGCTGGTGCAGGAGCCGCGCGGGCACGCCGGGATGTACGGGGGGTTCGTGGTGCCGCCCGACGACGACGGGGCCCACTTCGGGGTGCTGTTCTGGCACAAGGACGGCTACTCCACCGCCTGCGGCCACGGCACCATGGCGCTCGGCGCCTGGGCAGTGGACACCGGCCGGGTCCCCGCGCCCGCGGACGGGGACGTGCCCGTACGGATCGACGTGCCCTCGGGGCGGGTCGGCGCGACCGTGCACCGCGCCGGGGGCCGCACCACCGGGGTCACCTTCCGCAACGTCCCGGCCCGCACCAGCGCCCGCAAGGTGCCCGTCGCCACCACCCTGGGCCTGGCCGAGGTGGACATCGCGCACGCCGGGGCCTGCTACGCCTCCGTCGCGGCGCGGGACCTCGGTCTGGAGGTGACCCGGGCCTGCCTGCCCTCGCTGGTGCGCGCCGGAGTGGAGATCCGGGCCGCGCTCGCCACCCATCCGGGGACCTGGCACCCCGGCGGGCCGCTGCTCTCCGGGGTCTACGGGGTGATCTTCTACGAGGAACTGCCCGACACCCCCTTCGGCCCGCACCAGCGCAACGTCACCGTCTTCGCCGACGGGCAGATCGACCGGTCGCCCTGCGGCTCCGGCACCTCGGCGCGGCTCGCGCTGCTGGCCGAGGACGGGCGGCTGGGGGCGGGGGACGACCTGCTGCACGAGTCGGTGACCGGCACGGTGTTCACCGGCCGCGTCGCCTCGGCCGTGGAGGCCGGGCTGGTCACGGAGGTCACCGGAGCCGCGTACCGCACCGGCGAGCACACCTTCACCGTGGATCCGTACGACGCCCTCGGCACCGGGTTCCTGCTGTGACGCGACCTCCTGTGACGCGACCTGCCGTGACGCCGACCGGTGCGATCCGGCAGTTCTCGGCGGCCGAGACGGCCGGGCTCCTGGGCCCGGCCGCCGCCGCGGACGCGCTGGCCGGAGTACTGCGGGCCGGTCTGGACCCGGAGAGCTGCCCGCCGCGCGGGGCCATGGCAGTGCCGGGCGGCGGGCAGCTGCTGGTGATGCCTGCCGCGGCCGGGGCCTACGCGGGAGTCAAGATCGCGGGGGTCGCGCCGGGGAACCCGGCGCGCGGCCTGCCCCGGATCACCGGCACCTACCTGCTCCTGGACGGGCCCACCCTGCGCCCGCTGGCCCTGTTCGACGGGGCCGCGCTGACCACCCTGCGCACCCCGGCGGTCTCGGCGCTCGCGCTGCGCCACCTGGTCCCGGAGGGCCGGCCGCTGCGGCTGCTGCTCTTCGGGTCGGGGCCGCAGGCGTACGGGCACCTCGAAGCGGTGCTGGCGATGCGGCGGTTGGCGGAGGTGGTGGTCGTGGCCCGGACGGGATCACCCAACGGCGCCGAGGGCGCCGGGAAACTGGCCGCGCACGCCCGTGGACTCGGGGTCCCGGCCCGGACGGGGGTGGCGGCCGAGGTGGCCGACGCCGACCTGGTGATCTGCTGCACCACGGCTCGCGAACCCCTTTTCGACGGGCGGCTGATCGCACCGGGCGCCACGGTCGTGGCGGTCGGCTCGCACGAGCCGGAAGCCCGGGAGGTGGACACGGCCCTGGTCAGGCGGGCGGCCGTGTACGTGGAATCGCGTGCGGCGGCCCTGCGCGAGGCGGGGGACCTGCTGGTTCCGGAGGCGGAGGGGGCCATCGGACCCGGCCACATCACGGGCACCCTGGCCGAGTTGGTGGCGGGCCGGATGCCGGCCGGCGGGACGGCAAGTTGTCCACAGCTCTTCAAGACCGTGGGCATGGCCTGGGAAGATCTGGCTGTGGCGGTCGCGCTGTTCGAGGCCGCGGGAGGCGGCGTCCAGTGAGGAGCAAGCGCAACGTGACATTGTACGCTGTTCCTCCGCACGCCAATGGTGTGAGCGGTCTCGGAGGAAATGCAATGGGTGACCTGAAGCAGCACAGTCTCATCAAGGCCCAGGAACGGCTCCGCGACCAGGTCGGCCACGCCCTCCGAGCGGCCCTGATAGCGGGCGAACTGCGCCCCGGCAGCGTCTACTCCGCCCCCGGCCTCGCGGCCGAGCTCGGCGTCTCCGCCACCCCGGTGCGCGAGGCCATGCTCGACCTGGCTCGCGAAGGCCTGGTCGAGCCGGTCCGCAACAAGGGATTTCGGATCACCGAGGTCAGCGAGCGCGACCTCGACCAGTACACCGAACTGCGCACGATGATCGAGGTCCCGACCATCGGCCGGATCACCAAGATCGCGACCCCGGCGCAGCTCGAGGCCCTGCGCCCGATCGCCGAGGAGATCGTGACGAGCGCCCGCGAGCACAACCTCATCGGGTACCTGGAGGCCGACCGCCGCTTCCACCTGTCCCTGCTGGCCCTCGCGGGCAACGACCGCCTGGTCGAAACGGTCGGCGACCTGCGCAAGCGCTCCCGCCTGTACGGGCTGACCGGCCTGGACGAGGCCGGCAAGCTGGTCTCCTCGGCCGAGGAGCACATCGAGCTGCTCGACCTGATGCTCACCGGCGACTCGGAGGCGGCCGAAGCCTGCATGACCCGCCACCTGGGCCACGTCCGCTCCCTCTGGGCCCAGGGCCGCGACGAACCGGTCGGCCGCACCCCGGGCGGCCTGGGCTCAGGCGCCCTGGGCTCGACGGGCTGACCCGGCGGGGACTGCGCTACGGCGCGCCCGCGCCCGGTGGCTCCGCCCCCCGGGCGGCGGCCCGGTCGAGCACCGCCCGCATCGCCTCCACTTGCAGTCGGGGCGAGGAGGCGGCGGCTGCCACCACGGCCTCCGAGCCGTCGCCGAGCAGGCGCAGCAGGATGTCCGGCGCCGTCCGGGGGTCCTTGGCGACGGCGCGACGGACTGCGTGGGCCTCATCTGCCGCCATGCATTCCCGCAAGGCGGCCGGCAGATCCGGGTCGGGCAGGGCGAGGACGCGCATGCGCGCCTCCGGGTCGGCGGCGAACCGCCGGAGCGTCTCGGGTGGGAACGCGAAGTAATCCGCGGGGCGCTCCCGGAACTTCGACCGTCCGTGGCGCCGCTCGATGTCCTCGGCGGTGGCGAGGTCCACATCGGGAGTGCGCGACAGAGCGATCATGCGGGTCGTCGGGTCCTCGTCCGCAAGCATCCGCCTCAGCAGTGCGGCAGGCAGCCGATCGCTGCGGGCCGCCGCGCGCCGCATGCCCCGGGACGGGGACGTGGCGTGGGGGACGGGGTCGTCTTCGATCCAGGGATAGAGCTCCATGTCGAGGAAGATGAGGACGATTTCGCAGAGGAGGTCGTCCTCCTCCGCGTTCTCCCAGTCCTCGTCGGACCGGCGGGCTCCTGCCGTCAGCCACGCGTGGATCTCCGTGCGGAGCTCCGGCGGGGTGTCGGCGCGGGCGAAGACCTTTCCCCGGACGTCGGGGCTCGGGTCCCTGGCAAGCAGGTCGCGGGGCGGCCGGTGTCGACAGGCGGAGGTCCGTACCGCCGTCTCGGTATCGGTGAGGAGCCTTCGCAGGAGGTCCTCGGGCAGTTCCGCCCCGCCCCGGGCGACTGCCTCGCGTACCCGGGCGTCGGGATCTACGGCCAGCACGGCCAGCGACTTGG
Source organism: Streptomyces sp. NBC_00503 (assembly GCF_036346895.1). Classification (NCBI taxonomy): domain Bacteria; kingdom Bacillati; phylum Actinomycetota; class Actinomycetes; order Kitasatosporales; family Streptomycetaceae; genus Streptomyces; species Streptomyces sp. NBC_00503. The sequence continues at coordinate 6,203,744 of NZ_CP107855.1, forward strand.
CCTTCCGGGCGGGGCGCCCCGAGAGGGCCGTCCGCTCCGCCCCGGGATCGGCGGCGAACTGGGCCTGCCGCCCGTAGAGGGCGGCCTCCACCTTCGCCCGCGCCGCTCGTACCTTCGGGTCCGGGTCGGCGGCCAGCCGTGCGGCGAACTCCGGCGGCAGTGCCTCGGCGTGCGCGAGTGCCTCGGCTGCGCCGTGCGCCAGGAACGCCTCGCACAGGGCCGGGCCCAGGGCGATTCCCTTCCGGCGGGCCAGTGGGAGCGGGGCCATCCCGTAGGGCAGCAGTCGCACCGCGAGTTCCTCCGGGAGAGCTGGGTTCCGGGCCGGCCCTTGCAGCACCTCGGCCGGGTGTGCGAGCTCGGGCAGCGCAGGCGGCCGTATCGGATCCATGGCGGGAGCATAGGAGGCGGCCCCAACGCCCTTCGGCCCGCCCGCATTTGGACACGGCTGGATAACGGCCGCTCCGACCCCTTGTCAGTACAATTTCACATTACTATGTTACCGGTCACACTATAGAGCGCGGCCCTTCACTGGAGTGACCCATGACCAAGCGCACCCAACTCGCCCTCGCCACCGCCCTGGTGGCCGTACTCGCACTCGGTGCTTCGGGATGCTCCGACCCCAAGAAGGGCTCCGCCGGAGGCGGTGGCGCCTCCAACCCCGCCGCCGGCAACGACGGGAAGATCCTCGGCGGGACCCCCGTCAAGGGCGGCACGCTCACCGTCCTGTCCAACCAGGACTTCGCCCACCTCGACCCCGCCCGCAACTGGGTGATGCCGACGATGGACTTCGGCACCCGCCTCCTCTACCGCACCCTCGTCACCTTCAAGGCCGAGCCCGGGAAGGGCGGCAGCGAGCTCGTACCCGACCTCGCCACCGACCTCGGCACCCCCTCCAACGGCGGCCGGACCTGGACCTTCACCCTCAAGGAGGGCCTGAAGTACGAGGACGGCTCGGCCATCAAGGCGCAGGACATCAAGTACAACGTCGAGCGCTCCTTCGCCCCCGACCTCACCGGCGGCCCCGACTACGCGGCCCAGTACCTGGCCGGCACCGAGGGCTACAAGGGCCCGCTCCAGGGCAAGCACCTCGACTCCGTCAAGACCCCCGACGACCGCACGATCGTCTTCGAACTGAAGCGTCCCGTCGCCGAGTTCTCCGCCACCGCCACCCTCCCCACCTTCGCGCCCGTCCCCGAAGCGCAGGAGAAGGGCACGCAGTACGACGCCCGGCCGTTCTCCTCGGGCCCCTACAAGATCGAGTCGTACGACCGCGACAAGAAGCTCGTCCTGGTCCGCAACGAGCACTGGGACGCCAAGACCGACAGCGTCCGCAAGGCCTACCCGGACAAGTTCGTCGTGGTCATGGGCCTCAAGGGCGGCCAGATCGACGACCGGATCATCGCCTCCGAGGGCGCCGACGGCTCCAGCGTCCAGTGGTCCGACATGCGGCCCGAGAGCGCCCCCAAGGTGCTGCCGAAGCCGGATGTCAAGCAGCGGCTGCTGGCCGAGTCGCAGGGCTGTACCGAGATGCTCCAGATGAACAACTCCCGTGCCCCCTTCGACGACCCGAAGGTCCGCGAGGCCGTGCAGTACGCCCTCGACAAGGAGGCCGTGATCACCGCGGACGGCGGTCCGGCCCTCAACGAGGTCGCCACCGCCTACCTGCCCCCGGCCCTCTCCGGCGGCAAGCAGGCCGACACCCTGAAGATCGCGCCGTCCGGCGACCCGGCCAAGGCCAAGGAACTGCTCAAGGCCGCGGGCAAGGAGACCCTGAAGGTCTCCCTCTCCGTCTCCACCGGGGACAAGGGCCAGGCCGAGGCCGTCCAGCAGGGCCTGGGCCGGGCCGGGATCGAGGTGGTCATCGACACCGTCGACCCGGGCGCGTACTACGACGTCATCGGCGACACCACCACCGCGCCCGACCTCGTACTCGCCGGCTGGTGCCCCGACTACCCCTCCGGCTCCACCTTCCTGCCCTTCGTCTTCGACGGCCGCACCATCAAGGCCAAGGGCAACCAGGGCAACCTCGCGCAGTTCCGCGACGACGCCACGATGAAGCGGATCGACGAGATCAACGCGATGGCCGACGCCAAGCAGGCCAACCAGGCCTGGATCGACCTCGACGCCGAGATCATGAAGAAGGCCCCGGCCGTCCCCGTCCTGCTGGAGCGCAAGCCGCTGCTGGTCGGCACCAACATCGCCGGCGCCTTCGGCCACCCCGTGTGGGTCGGCCAGATCGACTACGCGACCGTCGGCCTCAAGGACCCCGCCAAGAGCCAGAGCCAGGGCTGATCATGACCGCCGCCATCGCCGCCCCGTCCAAGGACGCGGCGGCGGTCGCGGAGGTACCTCCGGGCAGCAGCCCCTGGCAGCTCGCCCGGCGGGAACTCCGCCGCCGCCCCGCCGTCCGCGTCAGCCTCTGCGTCGTCCTCCTCTTCGTCCTGATGGCCGCCACCGCCCCCTGGCTGGGTGCGCTCGGCGGCTGGTCCCCGGAGGAGTTCGACAAGTCCGCCATCGACCCCTACCTGGGCGGCCAGCCGCTCGGCTCCTTCGGCGGGATCAGCCCCGAGCACTGGCTCGGCGTGGAACCCGTCACCGGCCGCGACCTGTTCGCCCGCGTGGTCCACGGCGCCCAGGTCTCGCTCCTCATCGCCTTCGCCGCCACCGCCATCGTCGTCATCACGGGCACCGCCGCCGGAATCGCCGCCGGCTACTTCGGCGGCCGCACCGACGCCGTCCTGTCCCGCCTGATGGACCTGACGATGTCCTTCCCGTCCCTCATCTTCATGATCGCGATGCTGTCCGTGGCCAAGGACGTCAACCGGATCCTCCTCATGACCGCCGTCATCGGCCTCTTCGGCTGGCCCGGCGTCGCCCGCGTGGTGCGGGGCCAGGCCCTCTCCCTCAGACACCGCGAGTACGTGGACGCCGCCCGCGTCGGCGGCGCGAGCTCCTGGCGGATCCTGACCCGGGACATCCTCCCGGGCGTCTCCGGGCCGGTCATCGCCTACACCACCCTGCTCATCCCCGGCATGATCAGCACCGAGGCCGCGCTCAGCTACCTCGGCGTGGGCGTCCGCCCTCCCACCCCCTCCTGGGGCCAGATGATCGCCGAGTCGGTGGCCTTCTACGAGACCGACCCCATGTACTTCGTCATCCCCAGCCTCTTCCTCTTCCTCGCCGTGCTCGCCTTCACCCTCCTCGGCGACGCCCTGCGCGATATCCTCGACCCGAGGGGCGCCCGGACGTGATCCTCTACTTCCTGCGCCGCGTGCTCGCCCTCGCAGGGGTGCTGCTCGCCATCGCCGCCGTCACCTTCCTCATCTTCTACGTGCTCCCCTCCGACCCGGCCGCGGCCGCCTGCGGAAAGACCTGCAGCGCCGAGCGGCTGGCCGACGTACGCGCGTACCTCGGCCTCGACCGGCCCCTGTGGGACCAGTTCGGCGACTTCCTCACCGGGATCTTCACCGGGCGCACCCTGGGCACCGGCCAGTACGCCGTGCAGTGCGACTTCCCCTGCCTGGGCTACTCCTACGAGAACTCCCTGCCCGTCTGGGACCTGCTCATGGACCGCCTCCCGGTCTCCGCCTCCCTCGCCGTGGGCGCGGCCGCCCTCTGGCTCGTCCTCGGCCTCGGCGCCGGAGTCACCGCCGCACTGCGCAAGGACACCGCCACCGACAAGGTCCTCATGGTCGGAGCGGTCGCCGCCGCCTCCCTGCCCGTCTACTTCACCTCCGTGATGCTGATCTACGGGGTCATCCGCATCGCCGGACTCCTGCCCTACCCCGCCTACCAGCCCTTCACCGAGAACCCGCTCGCCTGGGCGAGCAACCTGCTCCTGCCCTGGACCGCACTCGCCCTGCTCTACGCCGCCATGTACGCCCGCCAGAGCCGCGGTTCGATGATCGAGGCGATGGCCGAGCCGTACATCCGTACCGCCCGCGCCAAGGGCATGCCCGAGCGCACCGTCGTCGTCAAACACGGGCTGCGGTCCGGAATGACCCCGATCCTGACCATCTTCGGCATGGACCTCGGCGGCCTGCTCGCCGGAGCCGTCATCACCGAGTCCATCTTCGGACTCCCCGGCATCGGGCGGCTGTTCTACGGGGCGCTCGTCAGCTCGGACCAGCCCGTCGTGCTCGGGGTCACCCTCCTCGCCGCCTTCTTCATCGTCGTCGCGAACCTCGCCGTCGACCTCCTGTACGCCGTCATCGACCCGAGGGTGAGGTACTGATGCCCCCGCCGCCCCAGACGTCCCTGCCGTCCCAAGCGTCCGGGTCGTCCCCGACGCCCAAGGCGCCCCTGCTCCAGGTGCGCGACCTGCGCGTCACCTTCACCACACCACGAGGCTCCGTACGCGCCGTCGACTCCCTCGGCTTCACCGTCGAGGCGGGCCGGACGCTGGGCATCGTCGGCGAATCCGGCTCCGGCAAGTCCGTCACCTCCCTCGCCGTCATGGGACTGCACCGGGGGGCCGAGATCGGCGGCTCCGTCGCCCTCGACGGACAGGAGCTGACCACCAAGTCGGAGAAGGAACTCTCCAAGCTGCGCGGCCGCAAGATGGCCATGATCTTCCAGGACCCGCTCTCCAGCCTGCACCCCTACTACACGGTCGGCGAGCAGATCGCCGAGCACTTCCGGGTCCACTTCAGGGCCGGCCGGGCCGCCGCGAAACGGCGCGCGGTCGACATGCTCGGCGAGGTCGGCATCCCGGAACCGGCCCGCCGGGCGGGGGAGTACCCGCACCAGTTCTCCGGCGGCATGCGCCAGCGCGCGATGATCGCGATGGCGCTGGCCTGCGAACCCGAACTGCTCATCGCCGACGAGCCGACCACCGCCCTCGACGTCACCGTCCAGGCGCAGATCCTGGAGCTGATCGCCCGGCTCCAGCAGGAGCGCGGCCTCGGAGTCGTCATGATCACCCACGATCTGGGGGTGGTGGCCCGGGTGGCCCACGAGGTCCTGGTCATGTACGGCGGCCGCGCCGCCGAACAGGCCCCGGTGGACGAGCTGTTCGCCGACCCCGCCCATCCGTACACCAGGGGCCTGCTCGACTCGCTGCCCCGGCTGGACGACCAGGACGACGCACCGCTACGGGCCATCCCCGGCTCACCGCCCTCCCTGCTGGCCCCGGCCCCGGGGTGCGCGTTCGCCCCGCGCTGCCCGAAGGCGGGCGAGGGCTGCGAAGACCTGCGGCCGGAGCTCGCCGCCTACGGGGACGGGCCGGCGCGCACGGTCGCCTGCCACTACGCCGGCACCGCAGCGGAGATGACCCGATGACCGCGACCTCAGACACGACGGCCGACACGACCACCGACGCGACGGCCCGTGCGACCACAGACCGGCCGCTGCTCTCCGTACGCGACCTCACGATGGCCTTCCCCGGCAAGCGGACCGCGACCGGGCGCCGGGGGGCGCCCGTGCGCGCCGTGGACGGAGTCTCCTTCGACCTGGCGGCCGGTCAGACCCTGGGCCTGGTCGGTGAGTCGGGCTGCGGCAAGTCCACCACCGGACGCATGATCGTCCGACTCCTCGAACCGACCTCCGGGAGCGTGGAGTTCGAGGGCAAGGACATCAGCCGGCTCTCCCAGCCGGCCCTGCGCCCCCTGCGCCGCCACCTCCAGATGGTCTTCCAGGACCCGCACTCCTCGCTCAACCCCCGCCAGACGGTGGCCCGGATCATCTCCGACCCGCTGCTGGTCCAGGGCTGGTCGGCGTCCGACGCACGCCGCCGGGCCGCCGAACTGATGGACCTCGTCGGGCTGATCCCCGAGCACATCGACCGCTACCCGCACGAGTTCTCCGGCGGCCAGGCGCAACGGATCGGCATCGCCCGCTCGCTCGCCACCAGCCCCCGGCTGATCATCGCCGACGAGCCGGTCTCCGCGCTCGACGTCTCGGTCCAGGCGCAGATCGTCAACCTGATGGAGCGGCTGCGCGCCGAACTGGGCCTGGCCTACGTGTTCATCGCGCACGACCTGTCGATCGTCAAGCGGGTGAGCGACCGGGTCGCCGTCATGTACCTCGGCCGGATCGTGGAGATCGGCGACAAGAAGTCCCTCTACGACAACCCCCAACACCCCTACACCCGGGCCCTGCTCTCCGCGGTCCCGCTCCCCGACCCGGCGGCGGAGCGCCGCCGCGAACGCATCGTCCTCCTGGGCGACCCTCCGAGCCCGGCCTCCCCACCCCCGGGCTGCACCTTCCACCCGAGATGCGCAAAGGCTCAGCCGGTGTGCCGGGTGGAACGCCCGCTCCTGCGGATCGCGGAGTCACGCGAGGTGGCGTGCCACTTCCCGGGCGACTGACGGGCGGTGAATCCAGCCCCTCCGGCGTTTGAGGAGCGGGGTCCGGGGCGGAGCCCCGGGGAACGGTGGAAGGGTGGGTAGGGGACAGGCCCCGCGCAGCGGCAAACACCCGCGGCCGGGGCCTGTCCCCTTACCCCGTCAGAGCCCCAGCTCCCGCCGGAAGAACGCCAGTTCCTGCACCATGATCTTCTCCCGCACCCCACCCGGGGTCATGTGAGTGACCCCAGGCAGAGCCAGCAGCTGATGGACCCGCCCCGCATCCGTCAGCGCCTGCGACAACCGCAGCGTGTGCGAAGGATGCACGTTGTCGTCGGCCAGCCCCGTCACCAGCAGCAGCGGCCGCGAGAGCCCCGGCGCGTCCGCGAGCAGCGAGTCCCGCTCGTACACCTCGGGGTGCTGCGCCGGCAGGCCCAGGTACCGCTCGGTGTACGCGGTGTCGTAGTGCCGGAAGTCGGTCGGCGCAGCCCCCGCGGCGGCCGCGTGGAAGACGTCCGGCCGCCGCAGCACCGCGAGCGCGGACAGGTATCCGCCGTACGACCACCCGCGGATCCCGACCCGGTCCAGGTCGAGGTCGGCGTGGAGCTCCCCGAGCGAGAGCAGGGCTGCGACCTGGTCGTCCAGGGTGACGTCCGAGAACCCCCGGTACATGGCGTGCGTGAACCGCGGGGAGACGTACGCCGTGCCCCGGTTGTCGATGGTCACCACGGCGAAGCCCTGGTCGGCCCACCACTGCCGGTGCTGCCAGCGCCGCGGCTCCGCGCAGACGTCCTGTGCGCCGGGGCCGCCGTAGCTGTCGAGCAGGACGGGCAGCCGGGTGCCGGGTACGTGCCCGCGCGGCAGCACGAGCGCGGTGGGGATCCGGTGCTCGGTGACCCGCTCCAGCACCGGGACCACCCGGTACGGCATCGGCTGCGAGTAGTCCTGCGGAGTGAACTCCCGCCCGTCCGCGCTCCGCAGGACCCGCCGGATCCCGTCCGCGTCGGCGGAGGTGAGCAGCAGTGCCCCGCCGGATCCCTGGACAGAGTGGACTCCGGGGCCGTCCGCGAGCGGGCTCAGCTCGCCGGAGTCCGGATCGAGGAAGAACACCTGCTGTTCGGAGGGGTCGCGCCGGGCGCCCTCGATCAGCAGCCGGTCCCCGTGGGCCCCGGCCACCCGGCGGACCTGGAGCCCGTCGCCGGTCAGGAGGACCCCGTCCACCGCGAGCCCGCGGGCGGCGCCGTCGGGGGTGTCGGCGCTGGTCAGCATCCGCCCGTCGGGGAGCCGGGCCGGGGTGCCGGGGACCATGGGGTCCACCCACCGGGGGTCGGTGGTGCGCGACAGCTCCCGGGTCCGCCCGGTGGCCGGGTCGGCGGAGAGCAGCAGGACGTGCTGCTGGAGCCGGTCCTGCACGGTCAGCAGGACCTCCCCGGGCGATTCCCAGCCGGCGTCGGAGAGGTACGGGGAGGCCGCCGCGTCCCAGTCGAGCCGTACGGGGTCGCGGCCCGGCCCGAAGACCCACAGCTGTACGTCCGCGTTGGGGCCGCCCGCCTCGGGGTACGCGAAGTCCTCGGCCGCCAGCTCCGGGTGCGCCGGGTCGGCGAACCAGCGCCGCTGGAGGGCGGATTCGTCGACGCGGGTGGCGAGCAGGCTCTGCCCGTCGGGGGACCACCAGTGCCCCCGGGAGCGCCCGAGCTCTTCGGCGGCGGCGAACTCGGCCACGCCCCAGCGGGCTCCGTCCTCGGGGCTGATCCGGCCGCCGGGGGCGGTGTACAGGGCGTCGTCGGCGACGTAGGCGATGCGGGAGCCGTCGGCGTCGGGGCGGGGATCGAAGGCGGGTCCGGCGACGGGGACCTCCTTGGGCTGAGCAGGCTGGGCGGGCTGCCCGGGCTCCGCGCCGGGTTCCGCTCCGGCCGGGCACGTGACCTCGTACAGCCGCCCGTACAGCGGGAACACGGCGCGCAGGCCGTCGCCGGAGAGCGCGTACGAGCCGATCCCGGCCGCCACGAGCCGGGTCCGTTCGCGCAGGCGGCGCTCGGCGACGGGCAGGGGCGGGGGTACGGCCCCGGGGGACAGGTCGGGGCACAGTTCGCGGGGGTCGGCGAGGCGGGTTTCGGCGCCGGTGGCGGTGTCCAGGACCCAGAGGGAGTCGAGGGGGTCGGTGGGTCCGGTGGAGCGGAGGAACCAGAGGAGCCGGCCTTCGTCGCCGAAGGCGAAGGCGCGCGGGGCGCCGTAGGTGAACCGGGCGGTGCTCGCGGAGAGCCTGAGGAAGTCATCCATGCGATCCATGGGGCCAGTGTGTCATGTGAAATACCACATAACACATGCCATATAGACTAGGCCGTTCGAGTGGTGACCCTTGGGGTACGGGCTTAGCGTCGAAAAGGTGGACCGGAACGCTACGCCGAGCAGCACCAGCACTGGGACCAACGGCAAGGTCCGAGGAAGCGGACACGGGCTCGCCCTGCTCGTGATCGCGTCCTGCCAACTCATGGTCGTTCTCGACATCACCATCGTGAACATCGCGCTGCCGCACATCCAGACGGCCCTCGGCTTCTCCACGGAGAGCCTGTCCTGGGTGGTCAACGCCTACACCCTCACCTTCGGCGGCCTGCTGCTCCTCGGCGGGCGCACCGGCGACATCCTCGGCCGGCGGCGCGTCTTCATGTTCGGCGTGCTGCTCTTCGGCCTGGCCTCGCTGCTGGGCGGACTCGCCCAGAACGCCGGCCAGTTGATGGGCGCCCGCGCCCTCCAGGGCGTCGGCGGCGCCATCGCCTCACCGACCGCGCTCGCACTGATCACCACCACCTTCAAGGAAGGCCCCGAACGCAACCGGGCGTTCGGCGTGTTCGCCGGCGTCTCGGCGGGCGGCGGCGCGATCGGACTGCTCGCGGGCGGCCTCCTCGTGGAGTGGCTCAACTGGCGGTGGGTGCTCTTCGTCAACGTCCCGATCGCCCTGCTGATCGCCCTGGCCACCCCCAAGGTGATCCGCGAGTCCGAACGCCATCCCGGACACTTCGACCTCGCGGGCGCCCTGCTCTCCACGATCGGCATGGTCGCACTGGTCTACGGGTTCATCCGCGCCTCCCAGGAGGGCTGGCGGGACGGGCTGACGCTGGTCTCCTTCGCGGCGGCCGTGGTCCTGCTCTGCCTCTTCGTCGTCAACGAGCGGCGCTCGCCGCAGCCGATCACCCCGCTCCACATGTTCGCGGACCGCAACCGGGCCGGGACCTACGCGATCATGCTCTTCTTCGCCTGCGCCATCTTCGGCATGTTCTTCTTCCTGACCCTGTTCGTGCAGAACGTGCTGGGCTTCAGCCCGCTGCGCGCCGGGCTCGCCTTCCTGCCGGTCAGCGCGATGGTCGCGGTGTTCGCGGGGATCACCTCCCAGTTGCTGCCGAAACTCGGCCCCAAGCCCTTCATGGTGTCGGGATCCCTGTGCGCGGCCGCCGGACTGGCCTGGCTCACGCAGACCGACATCCACTCGACGTACCTGGGCAGCATCCTGGGACCGATGCTGCTCTTCAGCGCGGGCATGGGCCAGCAGTTCGTGTCCCTCACCCTGATGGCGCTCTCGAACGTCCCCGACCGGGAGTCGGGCGCGGCCTCCGGGCTGCTCAACTCGATGCAGCAGGTGGGCGGCTCGCTCGGACTGTCCATCCTGGTCACGGTGTTCGGCACGGCCAGCCGCAACGAGGCCAAGGACCAGGTGGGTTCCTTCCTGCGCGACTCCACGCCGGATCAGAAGGCCTTCTTCGCACGCACCAAGCAGTTCCCGAAGCCGTGGAGCGACCAGGTCCTCACCTCGGGCGTCAGCGCCGCCTTCGTGGCGGCAGCCGCGTTCACCCTGGTCACGGCGCTGATCGCGCTCTTCGTCATCCAGGTCAGACCCTCGGACCTCGCCCGCCTCCAGGGCAACCACGCCCCGGCCCCGACGGCCCCGACGAAGACCTGACCTACGAGGGGAAGTTGGGGGACAGGGCCGCGCGCAGCCGGGCCGCGTCCCTCGGGGTGTCCATGCTCAGGGAGAGCCGGGAACCGTCGGGGAAGGCCAGGTCGACGCGGGTGCGGCGATGCGGTCGCGGGGAGCGGCGTGCGACGGCGGCCGTGACGTGGACCGGGCGGGATGCGGCCGAGCGGTCCCAGGGCGGGCGGACGGTCAGCTTGCCCGGCTCCCCGCCGAAGGTCGCGCGGGGGCCGGGGCCGTCGCACTGCCAGCGCGTCCAGTGGAACCCGTACAGCACCAGGGCGAGCGACCCGGCCTCACTGCGCCAGCCGCCGCGCAGGGCCGGGCCGTGCAGCAGCCGGCCGGCCAGCCGGGCGGCGCGCTCCACGGGGTCCAGGAGCGCGGCCGCGGCGTCGGCGAGGTCGTCGGGCAGGGCGGTCAGGAACCGGAAGGGGAAGAACCCGCGCAGCCGGCGCCACAGGGGAGGCCCGGCCGGGGCGCCCGGGAGCAGGGGGCGTGGTGGCCGGCGTACATACGGGGACAACCTCCCCGGAATCTCCTCTTCCATCGGGCCATGATGGCCGCAGGTGCCGGTACGAGTCCAGGCCCGGGGGCGGTTACGGCCGCGCGGTGTCCTCAGGCGGCGGTCAGGCGGCCTCGGGCGGCCTCAAGCCTCCTCGGGCGGCCTCAGGCGCCCACGCGCCGGATCCGGCAGCGCGCCGGGCCCAGGGTGTTCAGGGTGATCCCGGCGGAGACCGCGATCTCGGTGTCCACGGCCTCGAACTCGTACTCCCGCAGGATCATCGCCAGCGCGATCACCGACTCCAGCATCGAGAAGTGCTGACCGATGCAGGCGCGCGGGCCCCCGCCGAAGGGGAACCAGGCGTAGCGGGGCCTTTCCGCCTCCGCCTCCGGGGTGAACCGGTCGGGGTCGAAGCGCTCCGGGTCCGGCCAGTACCGGGGGTGGCGGTGGGTCACCCACGGAGCCAGGATCACGTCCGCGCCCGCCGGGATGGTGTGGCCGTCCACCTCGGCCGCCGCGACCGAGCGGCGGCCGATGACCGGGGCGGCCGGGTAGAGCCGCATGGCCTCCTTGAGCACCTGGGTGAGGTACGGGAGGCGGTCGAGGTCGGCGGCCCCGGGCGTACGGTCGCCCAGGACCTCGGCGATCTCGGCACGGGCCCGGTCCTGCAACTCGGGGTGGCGGGCCAGCAGATGGAGGGAGAAGGAGAGCGAGGTGGCGGTCGTCTCGTGTCCCGCGAGCAGGAAGATCAGTACCTGTTCGCGCAGTTCGGTGGCGTCGAACTCGGCGTCCTGCGTGCTGGTGGCGGCCGCGAGCAGCGACAGCAGGTCCTCGGCCTCGCCCTTGCCCTCGGCGCCGGTGGCGCGGGCATCGGCGGCGGGACCTCCCCGGCGCTCGGCGACGATCTTGTCGCAGACCCCGTACAGCTCCTCCAGCGCGGCCGCCGCCCGCTTGTTGCCCGGAGTGGGCCAGGTGCGGGGGACGTTCACGGGGGAGTAGCCGCGGCGCAGCACGTACTCCGTGATGACCGGAAAGCACCGGTCCACGACGTCGACGGTGGCTTCCACGTCGGCGCCGAAGAGGATCCGGGCCACCGCGCGCAGCGCGAGCACCATCATCTCGTCCGAGACGTCGACGATGCCGTCCGTGGACCGCTCCCAGGAGCTGAGGGTCGACGCGGTCTCCGAGGCGACGGCCTCGGCGTACCCGTCCACCCGGCGCTTGGTGAACAGCGGCTGGACCAGCCGCCGTTGGCGCAGGTAGTCCTCGTCCTGGCTGGTCAGCAAGCCGTTGCCGAGGGCGTCCCGGACCTCTTGGTAGACGGCGTTGTCCTTGCGGAAGTTGGCCGCCTGCGAGGCCAGCACCTGCTGGACCCCCTCCGCCGAGAACACGCAGGTCAGCTCGGCGCGCAGTCCCGGCGGACCGGCCGTGATCCGGACGACGTCGCCGTGCTCGTGGTGCGCGCGCAGATACGTACCGAGCGAATCCGCCCTGAGGTCGGCGAGGGACCCGAGCAGTGGTGCGCCCGCGAGCCGGGGGATCTCCTTGGCGGTTTCCGCGCCTGTCCGTGCTGCTTCCGTTGCTGCCATGGCTCCGCCCTCAGAACTGTGCCGACGGGCCGATTGTCCCGGCGGGCGCGGCCCCGGGGGAGGGGTGCCGCGGCATCCGGCCGAATACCGCCGTCGCGCGCAACCCCGCGGCCGGCTCTCCGGCCCGCCGCCCCCGGTTGCCCGCCCGCCCCCGGCTTTCCTACTTGTCGCAGGCGATGCCGTCGTTGTCCCGGTCGAGGTGCTTGCCGTAGCCGGGCTGGCCGCGCCGGATGGGGGCGGCGCCGGCGGCCTTGGCCTCGTCGCAGTTCTTGTAGGTGACGTCCTTGGGGCCTGGAGCCGGAGTCGGGCTGGACTTCGGCTTCGGGACACCCGGGGTCGGGGTCGACGGGCGGCTCGGGGCCTTCGTCGGGTGCAGGGTGGCGCCCGCCTGCTCCGGGCACGGGATTCCGGGCGCGGCGAGGGAGATCTCGACGGAGGTGGTGGCCGTCACGGGAGTGCCCGCCGCCGGAGTCTGGAAGCAGACCGCCCACTGCGGGTGGTAGGAGGCCAGCGGGACGTCGGCGTACGCGCTGCGGACCTCGGCCGCCTTGGTGATCACCTGCTTGACGAGGATCTCGGCCTCTGTGTGGGTCTTGCCGACGAGCGCGGGCATGGCGGCCTCGGGGGCAGAGCTCGCAGTGGGCGCGGCCGCACCCGGCTTGTCGGAACCCTTCGAGGCGCCCGAGCCCTGGCATCCGGCGACGAGCAGTGCGACGGCCCCCACAGCGCCCGCTATGGCGACGCCCCGACGATGAAACATGAATGACCCCCCAGATCAACGGCATGCAGCCGCCACAGCTTAGTCACGCGGGTGATCGCGCTCCGGCGAAGGATCGTTCCGCCTCCAACTCGACCCGCACTCAAGGGAGTCGGGCCATGGCGGCCGACACGCTCACCTTCGGGTGAGGATCCCCCTGCGGGCGGCGCGAGGCCGCCAGGGTGAGCCCATGATCACTCCCGCACCCTTGCCCACTTCCCCCACGCCCACTTCCACCCCCGCTTCCGCTCCCCTTTCCGCTCTGCGCCGCCGTGTCGTCGTCCTCGCGACCGTCCTCGCGGCAGCCTTGCTGCCGCCGGTTTCCGCCTCCGCCTCCGTCCACGCGGCGGCGCCCGCGAACTCCTGCCCCCGGGTCCAGAACCACCTCTTCGCCGCCGCCGACGCCAGTGTGGAGATCGAGCGGATCACCCCGTCCCCGTCCTGGCGGATCAACTGCAAGCAGCTCTACCGCTCGGACGGCCGCCCGCCGGAGGTGGTCTTCGAGGAGGGCTTCCTCCCCAGGGACGTCCGCAACGGCCAGTACGACATCGAGAGTTACGTCCTGGTCAACCAGCCCTCCCCGTACGTCTCCACGACCTATGACCACGACCTGTACAAGTCCTGGAAGAGCGGCTGGAATTACTACATCGACGCCCCCGGCGGGGTGGACGTCAACCAGACCATCGGCGACACCCACAAGTACGCCCGCCAGGTCGAAGTCGCCTTCCCGGGCGGCATCGACCGCTCGTTCATCGTGGCCGTCTGCCGGGTCGACACGGTGAAGAAGGTCGAGATCATGGACGAGTGCCAGGACAACCCGCACTACGAGCCCTGGCGCACCAACTACCCGGGCTGACCCACCGCCTCGCAGAAGCGGCCGGACGGAACGCCGTAGTCCGCCCCGTCCGCTCCTACGGGCGCGGGGCGGCGCTCTGCGTGGGTAGGGGCGTGGGCGAGGCACTCGCCGAGAGCGTGTTCATGGGCAGGACCGTAAAAGGTTCCCGCCTGCGGGAAGGTCAACCCCCGTCTCGCGGAGCGGGTGCATCACCGACCGGCCCGAGCGGCGCCCAGGAAGGCGTCCAGTGAAGCCTGTTGGGTGGCGAGACCCGCGATCCGCTCCACGAGCCGGTCGCGGTACTCCTCCACCTCCGCCAGGAACTGCGGGCATATCCCGCGCGGGCTGGTCTTCGGGGTGATGTAGGGCAGCACTTCCTTGATCAACCGCATGGGCAGCCCCGATTCCACCAGGAAGCGGATGACGCGGACCCGGTCGATGGCGGCGCGGCAGTAGTCCCGGTAGCCGTTGGCGCCCCGTTCGGGGACGACCAGCCCCTCCTCCTCGTAGTACCGCAGCGTCCGGGCACTGACACCACTGGCCTTCGCGGCTTCACTGATCCTCATGTCCCGCACAACACGCCGGAGTTACGGGATCTTCCAGCGGACGGCCGCGGGACCGGGCGACGGCTACGCGCCCACACTCTCCACGAGATGGGCGAGCGCCGTCTCGGCGTCCTCGGCGAAGAAGACCAGGTCGGCCAGGGGTACGGGCAGGAACCCCTCCTCCTCCATCCGCCGGAACTGCGTCTTCAGTCCGTCGTAGAACCCGGCCGTGTTGAGGAGCACCACCGGCTTCGTGGTCTTTCCGTGCTTCTTGAGCTCCAGGATCTCGGTGGCCTCGTCCAGCGTCCCGGTCCCGCCGACCAGGATCGCGACCGCGTCGGCCTTGGCCAGCAGCAGCGCCTTGCGTTCGGCGAGGTCACGGGCGATCACCATTTCGTCGGCGTCCTTGCGGGCGCTGGCCGCCAGGAAGTCGACCGATACGCCCACGAGCCGTCCCCCCGCCGCCTGCACGCCGTCCGCGACGACCTTCATCAAGCCGCTCTCGGAGCCGCCCCACACCAGCGTGTGACCGCCCTTCCCGAGGAGCTCGGCGAACTCCCGGGCCGGCCCGGTGTAGCGCTCGTCGAGGTCGGCGGCCGAGAGGAAGACGCAAATGTTCATGCGCCAACACTACGAGCAGCCCCGTGCCGCATCGAGAGGTGGCCTTCTCGTACATGCTGCGCACCGCCCGGCAGACCTGGCGGGTGGGCGCCGGCCGGGTGCTGCGTGGCCGCACAGCGTCCAGCCGTGTCCGGAGGCACTGTCCGGATCGCTGTTTCGTGCCAGGGGCAGTGTGATAGTGGTAGCGGTTGACGGTGGACCGAGCGGGGGAGTCGGAGACGTGCGCGATCCGTTGGAGAACGTGGAACTCACGGAGGCCGTACAGGGCTTGCGGGATCAGCTGATGGCCTCGGTGCACGCCGCGGACGGCCAGCGGATCAGGTTCGAGGTCGACGAGATCACTCTGGACTTCTCGGTCGAGCTGCGGCGCGACGCGACGGCCAAGGCGGGGTTCAAGGCCTGGGTGGTCTCCGGCAACGCCCAGGTGGGGGTGGCGCAGAACGCCGTCCACAAGGTGTCCGTGAAGCTGAAGCCGAAGGACTCGGTCAACGGCGGGCCGATCGAGATCGGACATCAGGCCGAAGTCGACCTGGGTGACTTCGAACACCCCTCCGGACTGCGCGGCGGATGAGCGCCCGGTCCATCGAACGCATCGCCATCGTCCAGGGAGCGCGGCAGGGCAGCGGCTTCCTACTGGACTCCCGCCTGGTGCTCACCTCGGCGCACCTGTTCGAAGCGGAGGGCGGGGCTGCTCGCGTCGCCGTCCCCGGAGGGACGGGGACCCGCAGCTGCCGCCTCGTGTGGCGCCGCTACGACGAGTCGTGCGACGCGGCCCTGCTCGAAGCGGACGAAGACCTGGTCGGGGACGCCACGACGTGCCGGATGTCCGACGTCCTGTGGGGCCGGACAACCGGCCTGGCCGCCTGGGAGAACTGCGAAGCGGTGGGCTACCCGCGGATCTCGCTCCGGGACGGATCCCGGCCGGACACCGAGCAGATCGTGGGCACCCTGAAGCCGGGTTCGTCCGTCCTGCGCGGCCGCTACGTCCTGGACAGTTCCCACGCCCCGCCGCCCGCGGCCGGCACCCCCGGCACATCGCCGTGGCAGGGGATGTCGGGCGCCGCGCTCTTCGCCGGCGAGTATCTGATCGGCGTGGTCTGCGGAGACCCGGGGCAGTGGGCTCACGCACGGGTGGAAGCCGTTCCCATCTCCGTCGTGGTGGCCGATGCCGGCTTCCAGCGGGCGGTGGAGGCAGCTGTTGGGCTGCGGCCCGAGGTGGTGGAGATCGGCAGGCCTGCGCCGCAGGTGGTGCACGAGGCCTCCGCTTCCTGCGAAGGCGACTGGCTCCCTGTCGCCGACGCCCACCCGGTCTCCTTCGGGGTTCATCGCGCGCCGGACGCCGCCGGCCACCCGGACGTCGTGCAGTACGTGCCGCGCTGCTTCGATGCGCAGGTGGACGCCCGGCTCGAAGCGCTGGCGGAAACGGGCGGCATGCTGCTGCTGACAGGGGATTCGGCCGCGGGCAAGTCGAGGGCCCTGTTCGAAGGCATGGTCCGCAATTTCCGGGACCGGTCGGTCTGCAAGCCGGACCCCGACGTCGACCTGTCCTTCCTGCACTCTTCCTCCGGAAGCGATCACGAGAAGGTCGTATGGCTCGACGACCTGCACAACTACCTGCGTTCCGACGGGCTGACGCCGTCCTTGCTCGACCGGCTCGTCCGCCGCGGCACGGTAGTGCTCGCCACGCTGCGCACCGAGTTCCACGAGCACTACACGGATGAGGAGGACGGCCCTTCGCTCTCGCGGGGCACCGGGCCGCGCCTGCCGTCCTCGCCGGGCAGAGTGATCCGCGCGGCGCATCACATCACCCTGGACCGGATCTGGACCGACGACGAGCGGCGGGCCGCGTCGTCGCGCGAGGATCCGCGCATCGTTGCGGCACTGAACGCCGACAGGGCGCACGGGGTGGCGGAGTACCTCGCGGCGGGACCGCAGGTCCTCAAGCGGTGGAAGGCCGCTTCCCGGGTGAAAGGCAACCCCCGGGGTGCCGCTCTCGTCGCAGCCGCCGTCGCCCTCGCCCGGACAGGTGTGGACACTGCGCTGGCGCCGGAGTCCCTGGAACGCCTCCACGCGCACTTCCTCGACCAGGCGGGCGGCCCGGCCCTGCGGCCGGAAGGCATGGCGGAAGCCTGGGACTGGGCGTCCAGGATCGTGCTGGGCGTGACCAGCCCCCTGGTCCCGGGCCGGGGAGGAACGTGGAAGCCGTTCGACTACCTCGTGTCCGACGCCGCGCGCCGGTCCCGTCCGAGCGAGCTCCCGGTACAGGTGTGGGACGAGGCCCTGCGCATCGTGGACGACACGCGCCGTGTGCTGGTGTCGACCGTCGCCAAGGTGGCGGGCCGGCCGGACGTGGCCAAGGAGGTGCTCCGCCCCCTCGCGGAGGCGGACGATCCCGACGGCCTGGTCAACCTGGGGGCGCTGCTGGCCGCGGAGAAGGACTATGACGGTGCCGGCCGCTGCTTCGAACGCGTCTTCTGCCTGGGCGACCCCAACGGGGCTCACAACATGGGTGCCCTGTCCTTCGCGAGGGGGGATCTGGAAGCGGCACGGGAGTGGTACGAGCGTGCCATCGAGGGCGGGGAGAGGGAGTCGATCGGCGCCCTCGGCCTGGTCCACGAGAAGCTGGGCAACCAGGACGAGGCGATAGCGCTCTGGAAGCGCGGTACCGAGGCCGGCGATCCCGGGAGCGCACTGCACTACTCGGACTGGCTGAGGTCGCAGTGGCAGTCGGACGAAGCCGTCGAGGCCCTGAGGGTTGCCGCGGACGGCGAGATCCCGCTCGCCGCGCTCTCGTACGCCGGCGTCCTGCTGCGCAGAGAAGACCACGAGACGGCGAACGCCTATGTCTCGCGTGCCTACGATGCGGCGGTCAGGCAGGGGAATCTGGGCGACCCCATCGGCTGCCTGATGGCCGGCGTGACTTCGTACTTCTTCGGCGACGTCCGGTTGGGGGCGGAGTGGTGGAGCCGCGCACGGGAGCACGGCCACCCCTCGGCCTGGGTGGTCCTGGAGGCCGAGGACGGCTCGGCCGGACTCCCGCACCTGGCCTTCAGCCAGGACTGCCTGGACAGACTCGGGCAGGAGGAAGCCCGTTCCCTCATGCAGTTGCTCTGGGCCGGAGACTGCCAGGACTGCGGATACCCGCTGGGCGACGGTGTTCCGGCACTCCACGTGGACGAGCACTACGGCTGGGCCGACGCACGGCTCTTCCACTTCGGACTGTGCCGGTATCCGCACTGGAACGATTCGGCCCTGATCAATGTGGCCAAAGAAGCGGGTGTCAACTGGAGGGCCTTCGCCGCCGGGGTGCCCGCGGGGGATGGGAACGACCTGCTCGTTCCCACTCTGGTGGTCAACCCCTCTCTCGAGGTGGCGCAGTTGGTCCAGAGCGGGGACCGCTGGACGGCCACGTCCGCCTACGGGCCCCGCTCGGCCTTCGCTGAAGCGCTCGACCTCCAGCCGCTGTGGTCCGGATTGCCGCCCAGGTCGTCCGACGGGCTTGCGGGGGCATTCACCGGTCCCGGTGAGGTCGCGGTGGCAACGCTCGGCCAGGTCTGGGCCGCTCCTGCGATCGAGGAGTTCATCGCACTGGTGCAGCAGCACGGAGGAATGCTGCTCATCGTGGCGAGCACCGTCGGACCTGATTCCCCGGCCGGCGTGGAAGTCCTGACAGATGCTCTGGAGGCCTGGGACTCGATGACGAGGTGGGTCCCTCTGCGTCCGCCTCCCCCCGACTGACCCGTCGGGGGAAGGCCCTCCAGCCGGGTGCCCGGCGAACCCCTAGATGTCGCGGAAGATTTCGATCTGGGCGCCGACCGAGTTGAGGCGTTCCGCCAGTTCCTCGTAGCCGCGGTTGATGACGTAGACGTTGCGCAGGACCGAGGTGCCCTCGGCGGCCATCATCGCCAGGAGGACGACGACCGCCGGGCGCAGGGCCGGGGGGCACATCATTTCTGCCGCGCGCCAGCGGGTCGGGCCCTCGACCAGGACGCGGTGGGGGTCCAGGAGCTGGAGGCGGCCGCCGAGGCGGTTGAGGTCCGTGAGGTAGATGGCGCGGTTGTCGTACACCCAGTCGTGGATCAGGGTCTGGCCCTGGGCCACGGCCGCGATGGCCGCGAAGAACGGGACGTTGTCGATGTTCAGCCCGGGGAAGGGCATCGGGTGGATCTTGTCGATCGGGGCTTCGAGTTTTGAGGGGCGGACCGTGAGGTCGACCAGGCGGGTGCGGCCGTTGTCCGCCGTGTACTCCGCCGAGCGGTCGTGGTCGAGGCCCATCTCCTCCAGGACCGCGAGCTCGATCTCCATGAACTCGATCGGGACCCGGCGGATGGTGAGTTCGGATTCCGTGACGACCGCCGCGGCCAGCAGGCTCATCGCCTCGACCGGGTCCTCGGAGGGGGAGTAGTCGACGTCCACATCGATGTTCGGGACGCCGTGGACCGTCAGGGTCGTGGTGCCGACACCGTCCACCCGGACGCCGAGGGCCTCCAGGAAGAAGCACAGGTCCTGGACCATGTAGTTGGACGAGGCGTTGCGGATGACCGTGGTGCCGTCGTGCCGGGCGGCGGCCAGCAGCGCGTTCTCGGTGACGGTGTCCCCGCGCTCGGTCAGCACGATCGGGCGGTCCGGGGAGATCCCGGCCTCGACCTGGGCGTGGTAGATGCCCTCGGTCGCGGTGATGTCCAGGCCGAAGCGGCGCAGGGCGATCATGTGCGGCTCGATGGTGCGGGTGCCGAGGTCGCAGCCGCCCGCGTACGGCAGCTTGAAGTGGTCCATCCGGTGGAGGAGGGGACCGAGGAACATGATGATGCTGCGGGTGCGGCGGGCCGCGTCCGCGTCCATGGCGTCCATGTCGAGGCGGGCCGGCGGTACGAGTTCCAGGTCGACGCCGTCGTTGATCCAGCGGGTGCGGACGCCGATGGAGTTCAGGACCTCCAGGAGGCGGTAGACCTCCTCGATGCGGGCGACGCGGCGCAGCACCGTACGGCCCTTGTTGAGCAGCGAGGCGCACAGCAGGGCCACGCACGCGTTCTTGCTCGTCTTGACGTCGATCGCGCCGGACAGGCGGCGGCCGCCGACCACGCGCAGGTGCATCGGGCCGGCGTAGCCGAGCGAGACGATTTCGCTGTCGAGGGCTTCCCCGATGCGCGCGATCATTTCGAGGCTGATGTTCTGGTTGCCGCGCTCGATCCGGTTCACGGCGCTCTGGCTGGTTCCGAGCGCGTCGGCGAGTTGACTCTGTGTCCAGCCCCGGTGCTGCCGGGCGTCACGGATGAGCTTGCCGATGCGTACGAGGTAGTCGTCTCCCATGGCTGCACCGTATCTCAGATATGAGATGACGCTCGCGCTGGGTGCGGCAGACGGGTGTCAGGCGGGTGCCAGGCGGGTGTTACCCGGCGTCAGCTCCCATGCCTGGGCCGGAGTGCGCGTGGTGGTCGACGATCCGGCCGAGCAGTCGGGTGAGCTGCTCGCGCTCGGGTGCGGACAAAGGGGACAGCAACTCTTCCTGGGCCGCGGCGAGCAGCTGTTCCAGCTTGCGCAGCCGGCGCCGGCCGAGCGGTGTGAGGGTGATGACGTTGCGCCGCCGGTCGGCGGGGTCGGGGGTCCGCTCGACCAGTTCGCGTTCCGCGAGTTCGTTGATGACGGCGACCAGGTCGCTGCGGTGGATGCCGGTGCGGCCGCTCAGGGTGGCCTGGCTGGCGGGTCCGAACTCGTCCAGGGCGACCAGGGCCGCGTAGTGCCATTTGCGGGCATCCGCCCCGTTCAGTCCCTCGATGACGAACCGCTGGGCGTGCGCCGAGGCCTGTGCGAGCAGTCGGCTGGGCAGTTCCCGGAGCCGTGCCGGGACGGCGGCGGCGGCCTGCTCCTCTTCCGTGGTCATGCCGGGATCCTACCTCTTGCGTTGGTGACACTAACGATCTAAATTCATTCGTGCCGCTAACGTTTGTGGCACTAACGTTTGTCACGCCAACGAAATGAGAGGGGCCTTCCATGCCCACGATCGACGTACTCGACTCGACGATGCACTACGAGGAACTGGGCGCGGGGGCCGAGGGCGCCGCCATCGTCTTCCTGCACGGCAACCCCACCTCCTCCCACCTGTGGCGCGGGGTGCTGCCCCGGATCGGCGGCGCGGCCGGAGCCGGAGCCGGGACCGGGGTCCGCGTCCTCGCCCCCGACCTCATCGGCATGGGCCGCTCCGGCAAGCCGGGCGGCGACTACCGCTTCGCCGACCACGCCCGCTACCTCGACGCCTGGTTCGAAGCCATGGGACTGGACGAGGTCGCCCTCGTCGGCCAGGACTGGGGCGGGGCGCTCGCCTTCGACCGGGCGGCCCGGCATCCGGAGGGGGTCCGCGGCATCGCCTTCATGGAGACGATCCTGCGGCCGATGAGCTGGGAGGAGTTCCCGCCCGCCGCCCGCTCCCGCTTCGAGGCCCTGCGCACGCCGGGCACCGGAGAGGAGATGGTCCTCGACCACAACCTCTTCATCGAGGACGGGATCTCCAGGACGATCCTGTCCGGCCCGCTCGCCGAGGCGGACCACGCCGTCTACGCCGCCCCCTACCCGACGCCCGAAACCCGTCGGCCCATGCTCCAGTGGGCCCGCTCCATGCCGCTCGACGGTGAACCCGCCGACGTCGTCAGCCGGGTAAAGGAGTACGACGCCTGGCTGTCCGCCAGCCCCGAAGTCCCCAAGCTGCTCCTCACCTTCGACGGCTCGCCCACCCTGATGATCGGCTCCGGGGAGGTCGAGTGGTGCGCGCGGAACGTCTCGGCGCTGGAGACCGAGTACTGCGGCGCCGCCGCCCACCTCTGCCCGGAGGACCGGCCCGAGGAGATCGCCGCGGCCGTCACGGCCTGGATCGCCCGCCACGGCCTCGCGGGTTGAGGCGCCCGAGCCCCGAGCCCCGAGCCCCGAATCCCGAGCCCCGGGCGCCTCAACCCCTCAACGCCGACCCTCAACCCCTCAGTGCCCGCAGGCGTGGTGCCTGCCACCGGCGTGCACCGACGCGTACGCGGCCGGGCGCGGGCCCGAAGCGGCGCCCGCCACCCGTGCCGAAGCGGCCCGCCCCGACGCCGAATCCGCGTCGTGCACCACGCGGCCCCCGACCAGGGTCAGCCGGACCCCCGTGTCGCTGATGTCGGCCACCGGGCAGCGCGTCACGTCCCGGTCCAGCACCACCAGGTCCGCCGCCTTCCCGGCCTCCACCGTGCCCGTCAGCTCCTCCTGGCGCAGTTGCCACGCCGTTCCCGACGTGTGCATCCGCAACGTGGTGTCCCGGCTCAGCGCCTCCTGCTCCGGGTGCAGCGCGCCCGACCCGAAGGCGCCCTGCCGGTCGATCGCCGTCCGCAGCTGGTTCCACACCTGAAGGGCGTCCACGGGCCAGTCGGAGCCGCCCGTCAGCCGCGCCCCCGCCTTCTCCAGGCTGCGCGCCGGGTACATCCACCGGTGCCGCTCGGGCCCGATGTAGGGGAGCAGCGCCTCCATCGTCCAGGTGTCCTCGCTCGCCCACTGGAGCTGCATGCACGCCGCGACACCCAGCTGCGCGAAGCGCCGTAGGTCCGCCGGGTCCACGATCTGCAGGTGGGCCACCGCGTTGCGGGCGTCCCTGCTGCCCGTCACCCGCCGGGCGTACGCGTACCCGTCCAGGGCGGTCCGTACCGCCCGGTCCCCGAGCCCGTGGGCGTGCATCTGCCAGCCCGCCCGGTTGAAGGCGGCGCTGAGCCGGCCGTAGTCGGCCGCCGAGGTGTAGAGCTCGCCCCGGTTCCCGGTCGGCCTGCCGTTCCCGTCGAGGTACGGCTCCAGCAGCGCGGCCGTCTGCGCCGGGTACTCGATGACCCCGTCGAGGAACACCTTGATCATCCCGAACCGGAGCCCCCCGACCCCCTCGAACTCCCGCCGCAGCCCCCGCGCGTAGGCCAGCGAGGCGGCCGGGTCCTTGGCCTGCTCCGCGTCCAGCCGGATCGCCGGCACGATCCGCTGCGGCAGCCTGCCCGCCGCCGAGAGGGCCTGGTACAGCTCCAGCTCGTGCCGCCCGACCAGGGCGTCCATCATCGTCGTCACCCCGGACGCGGCCGCCAGCTCCAGCACCTTGGCGCAGGCCGCGACCAGTTCGGCCCGGGTGGGCTCCGGCACGTGGCGCTTCACCAGGCCCTGCGCGTCGTCCTTGAGGACACCCGTGGGCCTGCCGTCGGCGCCCTTGACCACCTGGCCGCCGACCGGGTCGGGGGTGGCCGCCGTGATCCCGGCGATGTCCAGGGCCCGCTGGTTGGCCCACAGGTTGTGCCCGTCGCCGCCGACCAGGGCGATCGGCCGCCGGGTCGGCAGGGCGTCCAGCATGTCGTGGTGCGGAAGGGTGCCCGAGGGCAGCAGTCCGACCGGGTTCCAGTCCTCCACCACCAGCCAGCGGTCCGGCTCGGCGGCCGCGCCGCCCGTGTCGGCGAGGAAGCCGGTCAAGATCGCTTGGAGGTCGGCCAGGGTGGTTTCCGCGCTCTCCAGGGAGGGGGAGAGCGAGCGCTCGCCCGCGCCGAGCGGGTGCACGTGCCCGTCGTGGATGCCGCTCATCACGGTGTTGCCGCGGGCGTCGACCACCTCGGTGTCCCGGCCGATGTACCGGCGCAGGGCCGCGTCGGTCCCGGTGGCCAGGATCTTCCCGTCCCGCCCGACCGCGACGGCCCGTACGGGCGCCCGGCCGCCGGTCCCGGTGTACACCGAGGCGTTGTGGACCACCAGGGCGGCCGAACCCCGCCCGGCGGAAGGGGCGGCGGAGGCGGGGGCCGCGCCCAGCAGGCCCGCGGCGCCGGCGGCCCCTGCGGCAGCCCCGGCGGCGAGGAGCCCCCGGCGGGACAGGGGGGAGGAAGAAGACTGCATGCCCACTCCAAACGTTGGTGTGGCCAGGACGCTGTTTGATTAAGGGCTTAACCAGAACCCGGTTCCACCGACGAAATCCGTACGATGGCGCCGTGCCCACCCCCGCCCCCGGCCTCTTCCCCGGCCCCGTGCCCACCCCGATGCCCGCGCCCGCCCCCGTACCCGGTCCGACCCTCGCCGACATCGCGCGCGCCGCCGAGGTGTCCACCGCGACGGTCTCGCACGCGCTCAACGGCACCGGCCGGCTCGGCGAGTCCACCCGCCGCCGGGTCCGCGAGGTGGCCGGCGCCCTCGGCTACGGCGCCCGGCGCGGCCCGCACAACCGCAGCCTCGGCGTCGCGGTGACCACGTACGCGGGCTTCGCCTGGGACTTCGCGCGGATCGCCTACTTCTCCCGGCTGCTCACCGCCGCCACCTCGGCCGCCCACGCCCACGGCTACGCCCTGACCACCCTGCCCGCCGACCGGGGCGCCGAGCCGCTGTGGCACCAGCTCGCGGTGGACGGGATGCTGCTGCTCGACACCCCGGCCGACGACCCGGTGCTGCGCGCGCTGCGGGCGCGCGGCCTGCCGGTGGTCTTCGACGGGCGGCCTCCCGATCCCCGGCCGGGGGACGTGTGGGTGGACAACGACCACGCCGCCACCACCCGCGAGGTACTGGACCACCTGGCGGGATCCGGCGCCCGGCGGATCGCCCTGCACTCGGGGTACGGCCGGGAGTTCTACACCGAGGCCGTCACCTCAGCCTATGAACACTGGTGCGCCTCGCACGGCCGGGCTCCGCTCGTGGTCCCCTTCGACCCGAACGACGCGGCCGGGCACGCCTTCGACCCCGCCTTCGCGGGATCGGACCGGCCCGACGCCGTCTACTGCGTATACGACCCGGGGGGCCGCCAGGTGCTGGCCGCGGCCGCCCGCCACGGCATCCCGATACCGGG
This sequence comes from Streptomyces sp. NBC_00503, assembly GCF_036346895.1. Classification (NCBI taxonomy): domain Bacteria; kingdom Bacillati; phylum Actinomycetota; class Actinomycetes; order Kitasatosporales; family Streptomycetaceae; genus Streptomyces; species Streptomyces sp. NBC_00503. The sequence goes on from NZ_CP107855.1 coordinate 6,228,655, forward strand.
GCGGGCGGGGAGCGCCGGATCCGGGGTGGACGGCCTGCTGCTGGTGTGCGCGAGCGAGGATCCGGCCTACGCCGAGAACGAACCCGCCGTGACCACCGTCACCTTCGATCCGGACCGGATCGCCGCCACGGCCGTGTCAGTGCTGGTCAAGCTCGTCGAATCCGGACATGTGGAATCGCCCGGCCAGCTGACGGTACCGGCGGGGCTGCGGGTGCGTGCCTCGTCCCAGCCCCCGCACATGTACTAGAGTTATCTCGACATCGAGATATCTGCCCAGGACGTACCGCAGCCGCCCCGCTGGTAAGGGTTACCTAACTTAGCCTCACCTTAGCGGATCGGCCGGAGTGCCGCGCGGCAGGATTGCGGTAATACGCGCGAATTCATGCATGAAGGAGACTGTCGTGTCGGCGAACAGCTTCGACGCCCGCAGCACGCTGCAGGTGGGCGACGAGTCGTACGAGATCTTCAAGCTGGACAAGGTAGAGGGCTCTGCCCGCCTTCCCTACAGCCTGAAGGTCCTGCTGGAGAACCTGCTCCGTACCGAGGACGGCGCGAACATCACCGCCGACCACATCCGGTCGCTCGGAAACTGGGACTCGCAGGCCCAGCCCAGCGAGGAAATCCAGTTCACGCCGGCCCGCGTGATCATGCAGGACTTCACCGGCGTCCCCTGCGTCGTGGACCTCGCCACCATGCGCGAGGCCGTGAAGGCCCTCGGCGGCGACCCGGCGAAGATCAACCCGCTCTCGCCCGCCGAGATGGTCATCGACCACTCGGTCATCGCCGACAAGTTCGGCACGAAGGAAGCCTTCGCGCAGAACGTCGAGCTGGAGTACGGCCGCAACAAGGAGCGCTACCAGTTCCTGCGCTGGGGCCAGACCGCCTTCGACGACTTCAAGGTCGTCCCCCCGGGCACCGGCATCGTCCACCAGGTCAACATCGAGCACCTGGCCCGCACGGTCATGGTCCGTAACGGCCAGGCGTACCCCGACACCCTCGTCGGCACCGACTCGCACACCACCATGGTCAACGGCCTGGGCGTGCTGGGCTGGGGCGTCGGCGGCATCGAGGCCGAGGCCGCGATGCTCGGCCAGCCGGTCTCCATGCTGATCCCGCGCGTCGTCGGCTTCAAGCTGACCGGCGAGCTGCCGGCCGGCACCACCGCCACCGACCTCGTGCTGACCATCACCGAGATGCTCCGCAAGCACGGCGTCGTCGGCAAGTTCGTCGAGTTCTACGGCCAGGGCGTCGCCGCCACCTCGCTGGCCAACCGCGCCACCATCGGCAACATGTCGCCGGAGTTCGGCTCCACCGCCGCGATCTTCCCGATCGACGACGAGACGCTGAAGTACCTGCGCCTGACCGGCCGCGACGCCCAGCAGGTCGCGCTCGTCGAGGCCTACGCCAAGGCCCAGGGCCTGTGGCTGGACCCGGCCGCCGAGCCGGACTTCTCCGAGAAGCTGGAGCTCGACCTCTCCACGGTCGTCCCCTCCATCGCCGGCCCGAAGCGCCCGCAGGACCGCATCGTCCTCGCCAACGCCTCGCAGCAGTTCGCCCTGGACGTGCGCAACTACGTCGAGGACGACGACGAGGCGGGCAAGGAGTCCTTCCCGGCCTCCGACGCCCCGGCCTCCACCAACGGTGTGCCGAGCCGCCCGACCCTGGTCACCCTGGCCGACGGCACCTCCTTCGAGATCGACCACGGCGCCGTCACCGTCGCCGCGATCACCTCGTGCACCAACACCTCGAACCCCTACGTCATGGTCGCCGCGGCGCTCGTGGCGAAGAAGGCCACCGAGAAGGGCCTGACCCGCAAGCCGTGGGTCAAGACCACGCTGGCCCCGGGCTCGAAGGTCGTCACCGACTACTTCGACAAGGCCGGTCTGACCCCGTACCTGGACAAGATGGGCTTCAACCTCGTCGGGTACGGCTGCACCACCTGCATCGGCAACTCCGGTCCGCTGGACGAGGAGATCTCGAAGGCGATCAACGAGCACGACCTCGCGGTCACCTCGGTCCTCTCGGGCAACCGCAACTTCGAGGGCCGCATCAACCCCGACGTCAAGATGAACTACCTGGCCTCCCCGCCGCTGGTCGTCGCGTACGCCATCGCGGGCTCCATGAAGGTGGACATCACCAAGGACGCCCTGGGCACGGACCTCGAGGGCAAGCCGGTCTTCCTCGTGGACATCTGGCCCTCCGAGGCCGAGGTCAACGACGTCGTGGCGAACGCCATCGGCGAGGACATGTTCAGCAAGTCCTACCAGGACGTCTTCGCGGGCGACGCCCAGTGGCAGGCGCTGGAGATCCCGACGGGCAACACCTTCGAGTGGGACCCGCAGTCCACCTACGTGCGCAAGCCCCCCTACTTCGAGGGCATGACGATGGAGACCACCCCGGTCTCCGACATCGCCGGCGCCCGTGTGCTGGCGAAGCTGGGCGACTCGGTCACCACCGACCACATCTCCCCGGCCGGTGCGATCAAGGCCGACACCCCGGCCGGCAAGTACCTCACGGAGCACGGCGTCGAGCGCCGCGACTTCAACTCGTACGGTTCCCGCCGCGGCAACCACGAGGTCATGATCCGCGGTACCTTCGCCAACATTCGCCTCCGCAACCAGATCGCGGCCGGCACCGAGGGCGGCTTCACCCGCGACTTCACCGTCGAGGGCGCGCCGGTCTCCTTCATCTACGACGCCTCGCAGAACTACCAGGCCGCCGGCATCCCGCTGGTCATCCTGGCGGGCAAGGAGTACGGCTCGGGCTCGTCCCGCGACTGGGCGGCCAAGGGCACCGCGCTGCTCGGTGTCAAGGCCGTCATCGCGGAGTCCTACGAGCGCATCCACCGCTCGAACCTGATCGGCATGGGTGTTCTCCCGCTCCAGTACCCCGAGGGCGTCACGGCGGCCTCCCTGGGCCTCACGGGTGAAGAGACCTTCTCCTTCACCGGTGTCGAGGAGCTGAACAACGGCACCACCCCGCGCACGGTCAAGGTCACCACCGGGACGGGTGTGGAGTTCGACGCGGTCGTCCGCATCGACACCCCGGGTGAGGCGGACTACTACCGCAACGGCGGCATCATGCAGTACGTGCTCCGCAACCTCATCCGCGGCTAAGCACATCTGCGGCTGAGCACATACCGGCACCAAAGGGCCGTACCTCCGTTAAGGGGGTACGGCCCTTCCGTTTTTGCGGGCGGCTCCGACGGTGCTGGTCAGGTGACGGTGAGGTCTCAACTCGGAAAAGCCGGGGCGCATACCGGTACATGATCTTGCTCACAGGAGCGGAAGTGGACTATACCTGTGCCCGTCCGGGTCGCCGCGAAACGAGCGGCTCCGGACGGGGGGATGGCGGGGACCTGCGGTTATGTCCGCATGCGCGGCAACAGCCGTACTTTCCTTCCTCCTTCACACTCCTGACGAAGGCGAGGACTTGAGCATGGGATCCACCTCCGCCCACGGCGAGAACAGCAACGGTGAGGGCCTCGGCCGCCGGGACCTGATCAAGCGCTCCGCGGCACTCGGACTGATCGCCGTACCGACGATGAGCTTCCTGTCCGCCTGCGCTTCGGGCTCCGACGACGCGACCACCAAGGGCAACGAGTCCAAGGTCGCGGTCACCAAGGAGAACCCGTTCGGCGTCGCCAAGGGCAGCAAGCTCGACGTGGTCGTCTTCAAGGGCGGTTACGGCGACGACTACGCCAAGGCCTGGGAGGCGGCGTTCGACAAGAAGTGGGGCACCACTTCCTCCCACCTCTCCACCCAGGAGATCACCTCCAAGCTGCAGCCGCGCTTCAACGGCGGCAACCCGCCGGACGTCGTCGACGACTCGGGCGCCCAGCAGATCAAGCTGGACGTGCTCGTCAAGGGCGGCCAGGCCGCGGACCTCACCGCGGTGCTCGACGCGCCCTCGCTCGACGACCCGAGCAAGAAGGTCCGCGACACCCTGATTCCCGCGGCCATCGAAGGCGGCATGATCGGCGGCAAGTTCGTCGCCCTGCAGTACGTCTACACCGTCTGGGGCCTGTGGTACTCGGGCAAGCTCTTCAAGGAGAAGGGCTGGACCCCGCCGAAGACCTGGCCCGAGTTCGTGGAGATCTGCAAGAAGGCCAAGGAAGCCGGCATCGGCGGCCTGGCCCACCAGGGCAAGTACCCGTACTACATCAACGTCGCCATCATGGACCTGATCGCCAAGAAGGGCGGCCTGGATGCCATGAAGGCGATCGACAACCTGGAGCCGAACGCCTTCGCGGACAACCCGGTGGCGCTGGAGGCCGTCGAGGCGATCTACGACATCGTCGAGAAGGACCTGCTGATGCCGGGCACCAACGGCCTGACGCACACCGAGTCCCAGACCCAGTGGAACCAGTACAAGGCCGCCTTCATCACCTCGGGCTCCTGGCTGGAGAACGAGCAGCTCAAGCAGACCCCGGAAGACTTCGACATGCAGTTCCTGCCGATGCCGGTGCTGCCCGGGAGCAAGCTGCCCTTCGAGGCCATCCGCGCCGGCGCCGGCGAGCCCTTCATCGTCCCGGAGAAGGCCGCGAACAAGGCCGGCGGCCTGGAGTTCCTCCGCTCGATGCTGTCGCGCGAGTGGTCGACCCTCTTCGCCCAGCAGGCCAACTCCCTCACGGTCCTCAAGGACGGCGTGGACCCGTCGGTCAAGCTGCGCCCGGGTACCCAGTCGGCCGTCGCCGCGCTCAAGGCGGCCGGGGACAATACCTTCAACTACCGCTACGCGGACTGGTACAGCGAGATGGGCACGGAGATCGAGAACGCGTCCAATGAGCTGATGGCCAAGCGCATCCAGCCCAAGGAATGGATCAAGCGGGCCCAGGCTGCGGTAGACAAGGCCACCAAGGACCCGAACGCCAAGAACAACAAGCGCAGCTGACACCCGCGTCCACCGGTCACCCGGAACCACCAGGGACGGACACCATGAGCCACGTAGCAAACAGCAAGGGGCGGGGCGGCTTCATCGCCGGCTTCCTCATCCTGCCCCTCGCGTTGTACCTGACCTTTGTCATCTGGCCGTACATTCAGACGTTCGGCTATTCCTTCACCAACTGGACGGGTCAGTCACCGACTTTCGACTTCGTCGGGCTGGACAACTACTCGGCCCTGCTGAAGGACGAGGTCTTCCGCGGCGCACTGCTGCACAACCTGCTGCTCCTGGTGTTCGTCCCCACGGTCACCATTCTGATCTCCCTGTTCTTCGCCTTCATGCTGAACGCCGGTGGGCGCAGCGGAGCCGGCGGGGTCCAGGGGGTGGCGGGTTCCGCCCTCTACAAGGTGATCTACTTCTTCCCGCAGGTCCTCTCCCTCGCGATCCTGGCGGTGCTCTTCGGGGCCGTGTACCGCAGTGACGAGGGAGGGCTGCTGAATGGATTCCTCAGCAAACTGGGCCTGGTCGACCCGGCTCACCCCATCGAGTGGCTCAACCAGCCCAATCTCGTCCTCTGGTGCCTGCTGCTCGTAGTCGTCTGGCACGGGGTCGGCTTCTACCTCGTCCTCTTCTCGGCCGCCATGCAGTCGGTCCCCAAGGACATCTACGAGGCCGCGCTGCTCGACGGCGCGAAGCGCGCCCAGACCTTCTTCAAGGTCACGCTGCCCCTGCTGTGGGATTCTGTGCAGACTTCCGCGGTCTATCTGGGCATCGCCGCGATGGACATGTTCGTCCTCGTGTCGACCATGACCTCGGGGCAGTTCGGCGGCGGACCGGACCACCACAGTGAGGTCATGGCGACGGTGCTGATGCGTAACTTCCTCTACTTCGGCAAGGCCGGTTACGCCTGCGCCATGGGGGTCGTCATGCTCATCCTCACCCTGATCCTCTCCGCCATCACGCTGCGGGCCACTCGCCGCGAGCACGTCGAGTTCTAGCGGGAGACCACGATGACCACTGTGATCAAAGCACCGGGCGAGGCGGCCGCCGAGAAGCGCTCCGCCGCCTCCGGGCAGCCCCGCGGCCGCAAGAAGAGCGGTTCCGACGGGATGGTCCTCAACGTCTTCTCGCACGGCTTCCTCGCCGTGTGGGGGATATTGATCATCCTGCCGCTCATCTGGCTGGTGCTCGGTTCGTTCAAGACCGACGTGCAGATCGGCGAATCGGCCCTGAGCTGGCCGGCCAACTGGCACTTCGACGCCTTCCCCCGCGCCTGGAACAAGGGGATCGGGAGCTACTTCGCCAACACGCTGATCGTGATGGTGTTCTCGGTTCCGCTGACGATGCTGCTCGGCTCGATGGCCGCGTACGTCCTGGCCCGTTACCCCTTCCGGGGCAACCGTCCGATCTACTACTTCTTCGTCAGCGGGGCCATGTTCCCGGTCTTCCTGGCGCTCGTCCCGCTGTTCTTCATGGTGAAGCGGCTGGACATGCTCAACACGTACCAAGGTCTGATCCTGGTCTACGTGGCGTACTCGATGCCGTTCACCGTCTTCTTCATGCACTCCTTCTTCCGGACACTGCCGACGGCCGTGCACGAGGCAGCGGTGATCGACGGGGCCTCGCACACCCGGATCTTCTTCCAGGTGATGATGCCGATGGCCAAGCCCGGCCTGATCAGCGTCGGAATATTCAATGTCCTGGGGCAGTGGAACCAGTACATCCTGCCGTCCGTGCTGATGCAGCCGCAGACCGGATCGGACCCCGAGCGCTACATGCTCACCCAGGGCCTGATCCAGTTGCAGTACCAGATGGGCTACGAGACGGACCTGCCGGTGCTGTTCGCCGGTGTGACCATCGCGATGATCCCGATGCTGGTGGTCTACCTGTCCTTCCAGCGGCAGATCCAGGCCGGCCTGACCTCGGCCACGCTCAAGTAGCCTCAGGCCGAGGCCGACGGGTCGGGCACGACCGACCAGCTGACCGCCGAGACGGAGGGGTCGAGAGAGAGGTTGCTGACTGCTTCCTCGAGCATCCGGCCCCCCTCGCCCTCTGCGGTCAGCAGCGCGGACACCGTCACCAGGCCGGCCTCCGGGCCGTCCTGGCTGCGGATCGAGCGCAGCTGGTAGCCCGGCCGGCCGAGCGCGTCGACCAGCCGGTGGCGGATGTGGGCCTCCTCCGCCTCCAGGCACACCGCCTCGAAGTGGAAGTCGGTGGCGACCTCGGCCCCGCCGCTCGGGTCGCGGTCGAGGCGCCGGCCCAGCGGGCGCAGCAGGAGATTGGCCCCCACCACGCCCGCCGTGCCGAAGGCCGCCAGGACGAACATCCCGGTCCCGGCGAGGCAGCCCACCGCCGCCGAACACCACAGGGTGGCGGCCGTGTTCAGGCCCCGGACGCTGAGCCCGTCGCGCATGATCACGCCGGCGCCGAGGAAGCCGATCCCCGAGACGATCTGGGCGGCGACCCGCGAGCCGTCGTACTGGACCTCCGAGACCTCGCTCATGAATCCGTACTGCGAGAGCAGCACGAAGAGCGCAGCCCCGCCCGCCACCAGGGCGTTGGTCCGCAGACCCGCCATCCGGGCCCGCCACTGCCGTTCCAGGCCGATGGCCGCCCCGAATCCGAGCGCCGCGGCCAGGTGCCCGGCCATCTCCCATTCGGTGAGCATCATCGGCCCTCTCCCTTCTTCTGTGCTCGGCTCCTAGAGCCAGGTGCCGAACTTCTTGATGTACACGGTCTTGAGCAGCTGCGTGAGCGTGCAGTACGCCAGCAGTACGCCGATCAGCCACGGGAAGTAGCTCGCCGGCAGGGCCACGAAGCCCAGCGATTCGGCCAGCGGCGAGAAGGGCAGGTAGAGCCCGGTCAGCACCGCGAGGACGGTCATCACCATCACCGGCCAGGAGGCGCGGGACTGGATGAAGGGGATCTTGCGGGTACGGATCATGTGGACGATCAGGGTCTGCGAGAGCAGGCCCTCGATGAACCAGCCGGACTGGAACAGCGCCTGGCTCGCCTCGCTGTTGGCCGCGAAGACGTTCCACATGATGACGAACATCGCGATGTCGAAGATCGAGCTGATCGGGCCGATGCAGAGCATGAAGCGGCCGATGCCCTTGGCGTCCCAGTTGCGGGGCTTGCGCAGGTACTCCTCGTCCATCCGGTCCCAGGGCGTGGCCAGCTGGGCGATGTCGTAGACCAGGTTCTGGACCAGCAGCATGATCGCCAGCATCGGCTGGAACGGGATGAAGGCGCTCGCGACCAGTACGGAGAAGACGTTGCCGAAGTTGGAACTGGCCGTCATCTTGATGTACTTGATCGTGTTGCCGAAGGTGGTCCGGCCCTGGATCACGCCCTGCTCCAGGACGGTCAAGTCCTTCTCCAGCAGGATGATGTCGGCCGATTCCTTGGCGATGTCCACGGCGGTGTCCACGGAGATGCCGACGTCCGCGTCGCGCAGGGCCGCCGCGTCGTTGATGCCGTCCCCGAGGAAGCCGACCGTGTGGCCGTCGGCCTGCAGGGCCCGCACGATCCGGGCCTTCTGGACCGGGTTGACCTTGGCGAAGACGGTCGTACGGGCGGCCAGCGCGCGCAGCTCCGCGTCGTCGAGGGTGTCGATCTCGGTGCCGCTGACCACGTGGCCGACGGTGAGGCCCACGTCGGCGCAGACCCGGGCGGCGACGAGCTCGTTGTCGCCGGTGACCACCTTGACCGCGATGCCCTTGTCGGCCAGGCCCTGCAGGGCCCGGGCGGCGTCGGCCTTCGGCGGGTCGAGGAAGGCGAGGAAGCCGACCAGGGTCAGCTGGTCCTCGTCGGCGACCGTGTAGGTGTCGCGCGGGCTGCTCATCGTGCGGGTGGCGACGGCCAGGACGCGCAGGCCCTTGCGGTTGTTCTCCTCGGCGATGAGGGTGGCGCGGCGGCGCAGCTCCTCGGTCAGTTCGACCTTGCGGCCGCGGTCGGTCATGTGGGTGCACAGGGCGAGGACTTCCTCGACGGCGCCCTTGGTGATCATGACGTGCTCGGGGCGGCCGGCCAGGCCGACGATGCTGTTGCGGTTGAGGACCACGGACATCCGGCGCCGGGCGAAGTCGAAGGGGATCTCGTCGACCATCGAGAACCGTGCGTCGACGACAACCTCCTCGGCCTCGCCCACGCGGTCGATGACCGCCTGGTCCATCAGGTTCTTCAGACCGGTCTGGAAGTGCGAGTTGAGGTAGCCGTACTCCAGGACCTCGTTGTCGTCCTCGCCGTGCACGTCCAGGTAGCGGTCCAGGACGATCCGGTCCTCGGTGAGGGTGCCGGTCTTGTCCGTGCACAGCACGTCCATGGCGCCGAGGTTCTGGATCGCGTTGAGCCGCTTGACGACCACCTTGCGCTTGGACATCGCCACGGCGCCGCGGGCCAGGTTGGCCGAGACCACCATCGGCAGCATCTCGGGCGTCAGGCCGACCGCCACGGCGATGCCGAGGAGGAAGGCGGCCTCCCAGTCGCCCTTGGTGAGGCCGTTGATCATGAAGACGACGGGGACCATCACCAACATGAAGCGGATCAGCAGGAAGCTGACCCGGCGCACACCGGTGTCGAAGTTGGTCTCGGGGCGCTCGCCGACCAGGGAGCCGGCCATCGAGCCGAAGTAGGTGTCGTCGCCGGTGGCGACGACGACTCCGGTGGCGGTGCCGGAGGTCACCGAAGTGCCCATCAGGCAGATGTTGTCGGCCTCGACGGGGTCCGTCGTGTCGTGCTGGCCGAGGTCCTGCGCACGGGTGTCGGCCTTGGCCACCGGCAGGGACTCGCCGGACAGCGAGGCCTGGCTGACCATGAGGTCCTTGGAGGTGATGAGCCGCAGGTCGGCCGGGATCAGGTCGCCGGCGGCCAGCTTGACCATGTCACCGGGGACCACCTGGTCCATCGGGATCTCGAAGGTGGTGGGGCCCGAGCCGCTGCCGGCCCGGCGCTGCACCGCGCAGGTGGTGGTGACGAGCTGCTTGAGAGCGTCGGCGGCGCGGCCCGAGCGGTATTCCTGCCAGAAGCGCAGCAGGCCGCTGATCCCGACCATCACGGAGAGGATGATCACGCCCGGGTCGCCCGGGTCCTGCCAGTACATGACGGCGGCGAGGAAGACCAGGACGCCGATGAAGGGATTCCAGTACGCCTTCGCGAGCTGGACGAACCACAGGGGCGTGCGCTCCTGGGCGACGACGTTGGCGCCGTGGCGCTCCAGGCGCAGCGCGGCTTCGGAGTGGGTGAGGCCGGCCGCGGAAGCGTCGACTTCCTGCAGGACCTGGACGCCGGGCCGGGCGCTGACCTCGACGAGTCGTTCGCCGACGGTACGGGTGCGGGCCTCCAGCTCGGCGGCCTTGCGCTCGCGGCGGGCCTTGCCCGGGGGTGCGAGCTTCGTGGGGGTACGGGGGGTGAGCATGGTCATGGCGAATCCTCCCTCCACGGTGTCCGGGCAGCGCGAAGCCGCCCGGTCACGTGGAGTGATCATGGGTCGGCGCGGCAGGGCACGTACGGCCTCGGGGCACGCCGATGGGCATGGATGACGCACGCCGGACCGAAGGTCGGCATGCGGAAGGGGCTGCGGGTTACGAAGATGAATGCAGAGACACACGGAGGCGGCGAAGGGCCGCGGCCGTGCACGCTCGAAGAGAGATCAGCGGGTCAGGAGGGCAGAACGGGTCTGGACGCCTCGGGATCAGCTGAAGAGAGCGCTGCAAGGACTTCGATCGGGACTCATCCCGAACACCTCCTTGCGTAGCGCTGTCATGACAGAGGGCGCCCGATCCGGCCGGAAAGGCCGTAGAAGATCGGCGCCTCAGCGACCGTAACACGATGCCTATGGATATTTCTCTCGTACTTATGACCGGTAGTGGCCGATTCGTTCTGCGTCGGCCTCTTGACGTCGCGAGGACCAAAGGCTCGACTTAAGGTTCACAAGTTGGAGAGACGCCGGGGTCTCAGGGCACACAGCCGTGAAGGCGCCCGGCCGGGGGGCGACGGCTTGCCGTTGCTTATGGGCAGGAGTGGATGAGTCGTGCAGACTCCCGGATCGCAGTCTTCACTGCATCGCGCGAATCTGGAGCGCGTCGTACGGGCGGTGCGGCTCGCGGGTTCGCTGACCCAGGCGGAGATCGCCCGGACCACCGGACTGTCGGCGGCCACGGTCTCCAACATCGTGCGCGAGCTCAAGGAGGCCGGGACCGTAGAGGTCACGGACACCTCGGCGGGCGGCCGCCGGGCGCGCAGCGTCTCGCTCAGCGGTGACGCCGGCATCGTGATCGGGGTCGACTTCGGCCACACCCATCTGAGGGTGGCCGTGGGCAACCTGGCCCACCAGGTGCTGGCCGAGGAATCCGAGCCGCTGGACGTGGACGCCTCCTGGGTGGACGGCTTCGACCGGGCCGAGGCCCTGGTCGGACGGCTGATCGCGGGGATCGGGGTCGGCCTGGACAAGGTCATCGGCGTCGGGCTCGGTGTCCCGGGCCCCATCGACGTGGAATCCGGAACCCTCGGCTCCACCGCGATCCTGCCGGGCTGGGCCGGGATCAACCCCCGCCAGGAGCTCTCGCAGCGCCTCGGCGTGCCCGTGTACGTGGACAACGACGCGAACCTCGGAGCGCTCGGTGAACTCGTTTGGGGGAGTGGCCGGGGAGTGAAGGATCTGGCGTACATCAAGGTCGCCAGCGGGGTCGGCGCAGGGCTGGTGATCAACGGTCAGATCTACCGCGGACCGGGTGGCACGGCCGGCGAGATCGGGCACATCACGCTGGATGAATCGGGCCCGGTCTGCCGCTGCGGCAACCGCGGATGCCTGGAGACCTTCGCCGCCGCCCGGTACGTGCTGCCGCTCCTGCAGAGCAGCCACGGACCGGAGTTGACGATGGAGCGGGTGGTCGAGCTGGCCCGGGGCGGGGACCCGGGCTGCCGCCGGGTCATCACCGACGTCGGCCGCCACATCGGCAGCGGCGTGGCCAGTCTGTGCAACCTCCTGAACCCGAGCCGGGTGGTCCTGGGAGGCTCGCTCGCGGACGCCGGGGAGCTGGTCCTGGCCCCCATCCGCGAATCGGTCGGAAGGTACGCGATCCCGAGCGCGGCGAGGCAATTGTCCGTGCTCACAGGGTCGCTGGGCGGGCGTGCCGAGGTGCTGGGGGCCCTGGCCCTGGTGCTGAGCGAGATGGGCGATTCGACGCTTTTGGCGGAAAATGTAAGTGGAGTGCGAGCACCAGCCGTCTTGTCTTCAGTTAGATAACGGATGGCACCGTTGTCATCTCGTTAAGGATTCACTCCTTGACGGCAAACTTGCGGCCGGGGTTGACTCACATCCACCTCGGCCGCAGTGTTGCGGCCTCGTCAGGGAGGTTCAAGTAATGAACACGCAGATGCGCAGAGCCGCCGTAGCTGTTGCCGCCGGTGCGATGGCCGTCTCGCTGGCCGCTTGTGGCAGTGCGAAGGAGTCCGGGAACAAGGCGGACGCCACCAACACCGTCAAGGGCAACGCGATCAAGGTCGGTCTGCTCCTGCCGGAGAACCAGACCGCGCGTTACGAGAAGTTCGACAAGCCGCTCATCGAGAAGGCCGTCAAGGACCTCACCGCGGGCAAGGGCGAGGTCGTCTACGCCAACGCCAAGCAGGACGCGACCACCCAGAACTCGCAGATCGACACGATGATCACCAACAAGGTGAACGTGCTGATCATCGACGCGGTGGACTCCAAGGCCATCGCGGGCTCGGTCAAGAAGGCCAAGGACGCGGGCATCCCCGTCGTCGCCTACGACCGACTGGCCGAGGGCCCGATCGACGCCTACACCTCCTTCGACAACGAAGAGGTCGGCAAGGTCCAGGGCAAGGCGCTCCTGGAGGCCCTGGGCGACAAGGCCAAGGACGGCCAGATCGTCATGATGAACGGCTCCGTCACCGACCCGAACGCCGCGCTGTTCAAGAAGGGCGCGCACTCCGTCCTCGACGGCAAGGTGAACATCGGCAAGGAGTACGACACCGTCGAGTGGAAGCCGGAGAACGCCAACACCAACATGGCGGCCGCGCTCACCGCGCTCGGCAAGGACAAGGTCGTCGGCGTCTACTCCGCCAACGACGGCATGGCCGGCGGCATCATCACCGCCCTCAAGGCGGCCGGCGTCTCCCCCCTGCCCCCGGTCACCGGCCAGGACGCCGAACTCGCCGGTGTGCAGCGGATCGTGGCGGGCGAGCAGTTCATGAGCGTCTACAAGCCGTACGCCCCCGAGGCCGAGGCCGCCGCGAAGATGGCCGTCGCCCTCGCCAAGGGTGACTCGATCGCCACCACGGCCACCGCCAAGGTCGACAGCCCCACCACCAAGGGCGTTCCGTCCCTGCTGATCCCGGTCGTCTCGCTGACCAAGGCGAACGTGAAGGACACCGTCATCCGTGACAACGTCTACACGGCCGACGAGATCTGCACCGACAAGTACGCGGCCGCCTGCGCCACCCTCGGCCTGAAGTAAGGCCCCGCCGCTCGGCGTCGTCCGAGCCGGCCCCCATTCCTGTCCGGCGTTCCCGCCTCCATCCCGCCACCGGCGGGACGCCGGACAGAATCGTTTCTCCTCTTGATGGTTTCCCCAAATACCCCCGTGGTCCTGCTCTTTTGCACGACATCCCCGCCGGTCAGGCGGCAAGGAGATGGTTCATGTGTCCGCTGCGCCCGTACTGGCGTTGCGAGGGGTCTCGAAGCGGTTCGGCGCCGTTCAGGCCCTCACCGACGTAGAACTCGAGATCCACTCCGGCGAGGTGGTCGCCCTCGTCGGCGACAACGGCGCCGGTAAGTCCACGCTGGTCAAGACGATCGCCGGCGTGCACCCCATCGATGACGGAGTCATCGAGTGGGAGGGCCGCCCGGTTTCGATCACCAAGCCCCACGACGCCCAGAACCTGGGCATCGCGACGGTCTACCAGGACCTCGCGCTGTGCGACAACATCGATGTCGTCGGCAACCTCTTCCTCGGCCGCGAGCTCAAGAGGCGCGGCATCCTCGACGAGGTGGAGATGGAGCGGCGCGCCCGCGAGCTCCTGACCACCCTGTCGATCCGGATCCCCAGTGTCCGCATCCCCATCGCCTCGCTCTCCGGCGGCCAGCGCCAGACCGTGGCGATCGCCCGCTCCATGCTGGGCGAGCCCCAGCTCGTCATCCTCGACGAGCCCACCGCGGCCCTCGGCGTCGAGCAGACCGCACAGGTCCTCGACCTGGTGGAGCGGCTGCGCGAGCGCGGCCACGCCGTCATCCTCATCAGCCACAACATGGCCGATGTGAAGGCCGTCGCCGACAAGGTGGCGGTACTGCGGCTGGGCCGCAACAACGGAGTCTTCTCCGTGAAGGACACGTCGCAGGAAGAGATCATCTCCGCCATCACCGGGGCCACGGACAACGCCGTGACCCGCCGGGCGGCCCGCACCGGGGAGGCCCGCAAGTGAGCACCCACAAGCATGCCGCCGGTCCACTGGGCAAGGGCCCGGCAGGCCAGGCGCAGCACATCGACCCGGTGAACCCGGCCGCCGCGCACGACGCCATCCCGGCCGTGGACCCCCGCCTCCTCGTACGAGAGCAGGGCTTCTCCGGGTACCTGAGCGAGTTCGGCCGCAAGCTCAAGTCCGGCGACCTGGGCTCCGTGCCCGTCGTCCTCGGCCTGATCATCATCTGGAGCATCTTCCAGAGCCTGAACTCGAACTTCCTCGGCCCCGAGAACCTCACCAACATCGCGATCACGATGACGGCCACCGGAATGATGGCCGTCGGCATCATCTTCGTGCTGCTGCTCGGCGAGATCGACCTCTCGGTCGGTTCCGTCAGCGGGGTCTCCGGCGCGATAGTCGCGGTCCTGGCCGTCACCCACGGGGTCAACGAATGGCTCGCCATCGGCGCGGCCGTCGCCGGAGGCGCCCTGATCGGCTCCCTCCACGGCTTCTTCTTCGCCAAGATCGGCGCCCCGGCCTTCGCCGTCACCCTTTCGGGCCTGCTGTTCTGGTCCGGCGCGATGCTGCAGATCCTCGGCAGCAACGGCACGGTCAACATCGACTCCGAGGGCGTGGTCGGCAAGCTGACCACGTACTTCTTCTCGGACGTGGCCGTCGGCTACGGGCTCGCCGCCCTCGCCGTGGCCGGGTACTTCCTCGCCACGTTCTTCGACGCCCGCCGCCGCGAGGCCGCAGGCGTCCCCTCCCGCCCGCTCGGCGAGATCCTGCTGCGCACCGGGCTCCTCGCGGTGTTCACCTTCGGCCCCGCGATCGTGTTCAACCAGTACAAGGGCCTGCCGCTCGCGGTGGTGCTCTTCCTGCTGGCCCTGGTCGCCACGGACTTCGTCCTGCGGCGCACCACCTTCGGCCGCCAGGTCTTCGCGCTCGGCGGCAGCGTCGAGGCCTCCCGGCGCGCCGGCATCAACGTCAACCGGGTCCGGATCACGGTCTTCGCGATCGCCGGCACCTTCGCGGCGATCGGCGGCCTCTTCTGGGCCTCCAAGATCGCGGCGGCCAACCAGAGCGCCGGCGCGGGCGACCTCCTGATGAACGTCATCGCGGCGGCCGTCATCGGCGGCACCAGCCTCTTCGGCGGCCGCGGCCGGACCTGGAACGCGCTCCTCGGCGTCATGGTCATCACGTCCATCCAGTACGGTCTGGCCCTGGAGGGAATCGCGACGCCGATCCAGTACATGATCACCGGCGCCGTGCTGCTCTCCACCGTGGTGATCGACTCGGTCACCCGAAAGACGCAGAAGACGGCAGGACGCGCCTGACCGGCCGGGCGGTGGGAACCGCCCGGCCGTCCCGGCGGTAAGAACCGTCACAGTGCCCGGTGCCACTTCGAGTGGCGCCGGGCACCTGTGCGTATGTATGTACGTACATCTGTACGGGTATACCCCCGTTTGGTGGGTGTGACTTCGTGGCGGGGTGTACAGGTATGACAAAGGTGTGACCCGACCGGGACCGCCCGATGATGCCCGCCGCGAGCGGAACATTAGACTCGACAGACCAGCAAGCAACTGCAAGGAGGCACGGGTGCTGCTGACCCGCATCAAGGGACCGCGCGATCTGGACCGGCTCAGCCAGGAGGAGCTCGACCAGCTCGCCGCCGAGATCAGGTCCTTCCTCGTCGACGCCGTCTCCAAGACCGGCGGGCACCTCGGCCCCAACCTCGGTGTGGTCGAGCTGACGATCGCCCTGCACCGGGTCTTCGACTCGCCCAAGGACAAGGTCCTCTTCGACACCGGCCACCAGGCCTACGTCCACAAGCTGCTCACCGGCCGCCAGGACTTCGCCGGCCTGCGCACCAAGGGCGGCCTCTCCGGCTACCCCTCGCGCGCCGAGTCCGAGCACGACGTGATCGAGAACTCGCACGCCTCCACCGTGCTGGGCTGGGCCGACGGCATCGCCAAGGCCAACGAGGTGCTCGGCAAGGAGGACCACCACGTCGCCGCCGTCATCGGCGACGGAGCCCTCACCGGCGGTATGGCCTGGGAGGCGCTGAACAACATCGCCGCCGCCAAGGACCGCCCCCTGGTGATCGTCGTCAACGACAACGAGCGCTCGTACGGCCCCACCATCGGCGGCCTCGCCAACCACCTGGCCACCCTGCGCACCACGGACGGCTACGAGCGCTTCCTGGCCCGCGGCAAGGACATCCTGGAGCGCACCCCGGTCGTCGGGAAGCCGCTCTACGAGACCCTGCACGGCGCCAAGAAGGGCCTCAAGGACTTCATCGCCCCGCAGGGCATGTTCGAGGACCTGGGCCTGAAGTACATCGGGCCCATCGACGGCCACGACATCGAGGCCCTGGAATCCGCCCTGCAGCGCGCCAAGCGCTTCAGCGGACCGGTCATCGTGCACTGCCTCACCCAGAAGGGCCGGGGCTACGAGCCGGCCGTCCAGGACGAGGCGGACCGCTTCCACGCGGTCGGCGTGATCCACCCGGACACCGGCCTGCCGGTCACCACCGACGCCGCCAGCTGGACCTCCGTCTTCGCCGACGAGATGGTCAAGCTCGGCCGGGACCGCAAGGACATCGTCGCGATCACCGCGGCCATGCTCCAGCCGGTCGGCCTGAAGAAGTTCGCCGACGCCTACCCGGACCGGATCTTCGACGTCGGCATCGCCGAGCAGCACGGCGCCACCTCGGCGGCGGGCCTGGCCACCGGCGGCGCCCACCCGGTCTTCGCGGTGTACGCGACCTTCCTCAACCGCGCCTTCGACCAGGTCCTGATGGACGTGGCCCTGCACAAGTGCGGTGTCACCTTCGTCCTGGACCGGGCCGGTGTCACCGGCACCGACGGTGCCTCCCACAACGGCATGTGGGACATGTCCATCCTCCAGGTCGTCCCCGGCCTGCGCCTCGCCGCCCCGCGCGACGCGGAGCAGCTGCGCGCCCAGCTGAACGAGGCCGTCCTGGTCAAGGACGCGCCGACCGTCGTGCGCTTCTCCAAGGGCGTCGTCGGCCCGGCCGTTCCGGCCGTCGGCAAGATCGGCGGCATGGACCTGCTGCGCGTCCCGGGCCCCGAGGTCACCCGTCCGGACGTACTGCTCGTCTCGGTCGGCGCACTGGCCCCGATGTGCCTGGAGATCGCCGACCTCCTCGACAAGCAGGGGATCTCCACGACCGTGGTCGACCCCCGCTGGGTCAAGCCGGTCGACGAGGCCCTGGCCCCGCTGGCCGACCGCCACCGGGTGGTCGTCACCGTCGAGGACAACAGCCGCGCCGGCGGCGTGGGCTCCGCGGTCTCGCAGGCCCTGCGGGACGCGGGCGTGGACGTACCGCTGCGCGACTTCGGCATCCCGCAGAGGTTCCTGGACCACGCCACGCGCAAGGAGGTCATGGCCGAGATCGGTCTGACCGCCCCCGACATCGCGCGGCAGGTCACCGGCCTGGTGGCCAAGCTGGACGGGCGCTACGAGAGCGAGACGGCCGCCACCGTCGACTGATCGCTGGGGTTGCACGCGACGGGCCGGGAGGTTCACCCTTGAAGGGTGGCCCACCCGGCCCTTTCGCTACGCCCACCGTTCGGAGGTGCGTCGGTGAGTTCGGATCTGAACAGCCCCTTCCGTACCAAGTCGGTCGAGCAGTCCATCCTCGACACGCAAGAGCCGGAACACGCGCTCAAGAAGTCGCTCTCCGCCTGGGACCTGACCGTCTTCGGCGTCGGCGTCATCATCGGCACCGGCATCTTCGTCCTGACGGGCAAGGTCGCCAAGGAGAGTGCCGGACCCGCCACCGCCCTCGCGTTCGTGGCCGCCGGCGTGGTGTGCGCCCTGGCCGCCCTCTGCTACGCCGAGTTCGCCTCGACCGTGCCGGTCGCCGGATCCGCGTACACCTTCTCGTACGCCTCGATCGGCGAACTGCCCGCCTGGATCATCGGCTGGGACCTGGTGCTGGAGTTCGCGCTCGGCACCGCGGTGGTCGCCGTCGGCTGGTCGGGCTACGTCCGCTCCCTGATGGACAACGCCGGCATCCACCTGCCGGCCGCCCTCCAGGGACCCGACGTACCGGGCGGCACCTTCGACCTGCTCGCCTTCGTCCTGGTCCTGGTCCTCACGGCGATCCTCGTCGTCGGGGTGAAGCTGTCGGCGCGGATCACCGCGGTGGTCGTCGCGATCAAGGTCACGGTGGTGCTCATCGTGATCATCGCCGGTGCGTTCTTCATCAACAGCGCCAACTACCACCCCTTCATCCCCCCGGCGGAGCCCCAGTCCGGCGGCTCCGGGCTGAACGCCCCGCTCGTCCAGCTGCTCTTCGGCTACGAGCCCACCAACTTCGGGGTCATGGGCATCTTCACCGCGGCCTCCGTGGTCTTCTTCGCCTTCATCGGCTTCGACGTGGTGGCCACCGCCGCCGAGGAGACCAAGCTGCCGCAGAGGGACATGCCGCGCGGCATCCTCGGCTCGCTGGTCATCTGCACCGTGCTCTACGTGGCGGTCTCGATCGTGGTCACCGGCATGCAGAACTACCGGGAGCTGTCCACCAGCGCCCCACTGGCCGACGCCTTCAAATCCGCCGGCCATCCGGTCTACGGAGGCATCATCAGCTTCGGCGCCGCCGTGGGTCTGACCACCGTGTGCATGATCCTGCTGCTCGGCCAGACCAGGGTGTTCTTCGCGATGAGCCGCGACGGACTGCTGCCGCGGTTCTTCTCGCGGACCCACCCCAAGTTCCGTACGCCGTACCGGCCGACGATCCTGCTCGGCGGGATCATCGCGGTCGTCGCCGGATTCACCAGCATCAACGAACTGGCGACCCTGGTGAACATCGGCACGCTCTTCGCCTTCGTGGTCGTGGCCCTCGGCGTGATGGTCCTGCGCCGTACCCGGCCCGACCTGCACCGGTCCTTCCGTACCCCGTGGGTGCCGCTGGTGCCCGTCCTGTCGATCGCCGCTTCGGTCTGGCTGATGCTCAACCTGCCGGCCGAGACCTGGCTGCGGTTCGGGATCTGGATGGTGATCGGCTTCTTCGTCTACTTCCTGTACGGGAAGAAGCACAGCCGGCTCGGGCGGGGCGAGGGCATGACGGCGAACCCGGCACGCGAGGGGCGCTGAGCGTCTCCTACTGTGGGGCCGTGGAGATCAACATAGCCCTGGAGCCCTGGGCGGAAGACGACTTCTGGCTACTGCTGCGCAAGAACGAGCCCGCCATGACGGAGCACCTCGGCGGCCCGGAAACCGAGGCCAAGCTCGAGGACCGGCACCGGCGTTACCTGGCCATGAGCGCCCGGGACCCGGCGGCCGGACGGATGTTCCGGGTCGTCGCCGACGGCGAGAGCGTGGGCAGCGTCGGCTTCTGGGAGCGGGTCCGGGAGGGCGAGGAGGTCTACGAGGCCGGCTGGGGGATCCTCCCCGAGTTCCAGGGCCGGGGGCTCGCGGCCCGGGCCGCGCGTGCGCTCATCGCCCATGCCGGCGTCCATGGAAACCGCCGTCACCTGCACGCCTTCCCCTCCGTCGACCACCCGGCCTCCGCCGCGGTCTGCCGAGCGGCCGGCTTCGTACTCCTGGGCGAGGTCCGGTTCGAGTACCCGCCGGGGCAGTGGCACGCGAGCGGGGACTGGCGCGCGGTGCTCGGCGGATCGGACGCCTGACGGCTCACCTGACGGCTTACCTGACGGCTCACCTGACGGCTCAGCCGCCGCTCGCGGGGGACTTCTTGGCCGCGGCCGGGATCGGCTGGTCGCCCCGCAGGGCCTCCCACAACTGGTCCGCCTGCGGCTGTGCGACGACGACGCGGTTGCGGTCCACCTTGTCGTAGTCGACCGGCATCATGATCGTCTCCATGGTGTCCGGGTCCACGCCCTTCATGCTCTGGGCGAAGTCGGCCAGGCCCTTGAGGGAGCCGAGTTCGGAGTCGGTGGTCAGCGACTTGGTGCCGGCGTCGGCGAGCTTGTAGAGCCGGGCCGGGTTGCCGAAGGCGTCCTGCTTCTTTATCTCGGCCAGCATCGCCATCATGAACTGCTGCTGCAGGCCTATGCGTCCGAGGTCGCTGCCGTCACCGTAGCCGTAGCGCGTGCGCACGAACTTGAGCGAGTCCGTGCCGTTCAGGCGGTGCGGGCCGACGTCCAGGTTCAGGTCGTCCTTCCCGCCGCTGATCGGCTTCTGGAGCGTGACCGTCACTCCGCCGAGCGCGTCCACCAGCTCCTTGAATCCGGCGAAGTCCACCTCGACGAAGTGGTCGACGCGGATGCCCGACATCTGCTCGACGGTCTTGACCACACAGGCCGGACCCGCGATGGAGTAGACGGAGTTGAACATGACCCGGTTCTCGGTCCTGACCGTCCTGCCGTCCTGGTCCTTGCACTCGGGCCGGGTGACGAGGGTGTCGCGGGGGATGCTCACCGCGGTGGCCTTCTTGTTGCCCTCCGGAATGTGCACGACTATCGCGGTGTCCGAGCGGGCTCCGGTGACATCGTCGTGGTCGAGTTCGGCGTTGGCCCCGGCGCGCGAGTCCGAGCCGAGGACCAGGATGTTCTGCGCGTTGGGGGCGACCTTCGCCGGACGGTTGTCGGTGCCTATCGCCTGGTCCAGGTCGACGCTGTCGATGTTGTCGTTGAGGTGGCTGTACGCCCACCAGCCGGCGCCGCCGACCACGAGGACGAAGGCCAGCAGCGCCACCGATACGGCAATGAACGCCCGCTTCCTGCGGCTTGCTCTGCGGGTGGCCGTGCGGGGGAGCGGGGGTGCGTCCGTTGCCTCAGTCATGCCGTAGGTGTCCTCTGGTCCCGTGGGTCGGCGGTCGTAACACCGGGGGTCACTATAGGCAAACGTGAACGTCGAACGGGAGTGCTCTCGGCGTGCTCGCGAACACCGTGTGAAGGCGCGCGGTGTACAGCGGAGCCGGAAACGACGACTGCCCGTCCGCGGAGATTCCACGGACGGGCAGTCAGGAACGTCGAACCGGTGCGACGAAGGGTCAGACCGGGACGCTGGCCAGGCCCGGGGCCAGGAACGTCTTGCCGTTCACGCGCTCCGAGACACCCTCGCGGTCCAGGTACGGCGTGACGCCGCCCAGGTGGAAGGGCCAGCCGGCGCCCGTGATGAGGCAGAGGTCGATGTCCTGGGCCTCGGCCACGACACCCTCCTCCAGCATCAGGCCGATCTCCTGCGCCACCGCGTCCAGGACGCGGTCGCGGACCTGCTCCTCGGTCAGGACGACGTCGCCCTGGACGAGGAGGGCGGCGACCTCGGGGTCGAGCTCCGGCTTGAAGCCGTTCTCGGCCTTGTAGACGTAGAACCCGCGCTTGCCGGCCTTGACGACGGCGGCGAGGTTCGGCGAGACGGTGAAGCGCTCCGGGAAGGCGCGGTTCAGGGTCTCGGAGACGTGCAGACCGATCGCCGGGCCCACGAGCTCCAGCAGCACCAGCGGGGACATCGGCAGGCCGAGCGGCTCGATGGCCTTCTCGGCGGTGACCACCGGGGTGCCCTCGTCGATGACGTTCTGGATCTCGCCCATGAAGCGGGTCAGGATGCGGTTCACGACGAACGCCGGGGCGTCCTTGGTGAGGACCGCGGTCTTCTTCAGCTTGCGCGCGACGCCGAAGGCCGTGGCCAGCGAGGCGTCGTCGGTCTGCTCGCCGCGGACGATCTCCAGCAGCGGGAGGATCGCGACCGGGTTGAAGAAGTGGAAGCCGACCACGCGCTCCGGGTGCTGGAGCTTGGAGGCCATCTCCGACACCGACAGCGAGGAGGTGTTGGTGGCGAGGATCGCGTGCGCCGGGGCGACCGCCTCGACCTCCGCGAACACCTTCTGCTTGACCGACATCTCCTCGAACACGGCCTCGATGATGAAGTCCGCGTCCGCGAAGCCCTCGGCCTTGTCCAGGACGCCCGTCACCAGGGCGGTCAGGCGGTTGGCCTTGTCCTGGTTGATGCGGCCCTTGCCGAGCAGCTTCTCGATCTCGGCGTGGACGTAGCCCACGCCCTTGTCCACGCGCTCCTGGTCGATGTCGGTGAGGACCACCGGCACCTCCAGGCGGCGCAGGAACAGCAGCGCCAGCTGCGAGGCCATCAGGCCCGCGCCGACGACGCCGACCTTGGTGACCGGACGGGCCAGGGCCTTGTCCGGGGCACCGGCCGGGCGCTTGGCGCGCTTCTGGACCAGATTGAAGGCGTAGATGCCGGAGCGCAGTTCGCCGCCCATGATGAGGTCGGCCAGGGCCGCGTCCTCGGCGTCGAAGCCCTTCTGCAGGTCGCCGTCCTTGGCCGCCTCGATGATCTCCAGCGCGCGGTAGGCGGCCGGGGCCGCACCGTGCACCTTGGAGTCGGCGATGGCGCGGCCGCGGGCTACCGCCGCGTCCCAGGCGTCACCGCGGTCGATCTCGTCGCGGACGACCGCCGTGGTGCCGTTCAGCACGCCGGCGGTCCACAGGAGCGACTGCTCCAGGAAGTCGGCACCCTCGAACAGCGCGTCGGCGATGCCGAGTTCGAAGACCTGCTTGCCCCCCAGCTGGCGGTTCTGGTTCAGCGAGTTCTCGATGATCACCGAGACCGCGCGGTCCGCGCCGATCAGGTTCGGCAGCAGGGCGCAGCCGCCCCAGCCGGGAACCAGGCCGAGGAAGACCTCGGGCAGGGAGAAGGCCGGGATGGCCTTGGAGACGGTGCGGTAGGTGCAGTGCAGACCGACCTCGACACCGCCGCCCATCGCCGCGCCGTTGTAGTACGCGAAGGTGGGGACGGCCAGCGCCGCGAGGCGCTTGAAGACGTCGTGGCCGCCCTTGCCGATGGCGAGCGCCTCGTCGTGCTTCTTCAGCAGCTCGACACCCTTGAGGTCGGCGCCGACCGCGAAGATGAACGGCTTGCCGGTGATGCCCGCGCCGACGATGGAGCCCGCGAGGGCCTCCTGCTCGACCTGGTCGATCGCCGCGTTCAGGTTGGCGAGGGACTGCGGGCCGAAGGTGGTCGGCTTGGTGTGGTCCAGGCCGTTGTCCAGCGTGACGAGCGCGAAGCGCCCGGCGCCGAACGGCAGGTCCAGGTGGCGTACGTGCGCCTGGGTGACGACCTCGTCCGGGAACAGCTCGGCCGCGCCCTTCAGGAGCTCAGTGGTGGTGCTCACTTGGACTCTCCCTCGGTGAAGTGCGGGTTCTCCCAGATGACCGTGGCGCCCATGCCGAAGCCGACGCACATGGTGGTCAGGCCGTAGCGGACCTCGGGCTGCTCCTCGAACTGACGGGCCAGCTGGGTCATCAGGCGCACGCCCGAGGAGGCGAGCGGGTGGCCGAAGGCGATGGCGCCGCCGTACTGGTTGACGCGGGCGTCGTCATCGGCGATGCCGTAGTGCTCCAGGAAGGCCAGCACCTGCACGGCGAAGGCCTCGTTGACCTCGAAGAGGCCGATGTCCTCGATCGTCAGACCGGCCTGCGCGAGGGCCTTCTCGGTGGCCGGGATCGGGCCGTAGCCCATGACCTCCGGCTCGACACCCGCGAAGGAGTACGCGACCAGGCGCATCTTGACCGGGAGGTTGTTCGCGCGGGCGAAGTCCTCGGAGGCGATGATCGCCGCGGTGGCACCGTCGTTGAGACCGGCGGCGTTGCCCGCGGTGACGTTGCCGTGGACCCGGAACGGGGTCTTGAGGCCCGCCAGGTTCTCCAGGGTGGTCCCCGGACGCATCGGCTCGTCGCTGGTGACCAGGCCCCAGCCGGTCTCGCCGGCCGCCGGGTTGGTGTTGCGCACCGAGATCGGGACCAGGTCCGCCTGGATCTTGCCGTCGGCGTACGCCTTGGCGGCCTTCTCCTGCGAGCGCACGGCGTACTCGTCGGCGCGCAGCTTGGTGATCGTCGGGTACCGGTCGTGCAGGTTCTCGGCGGTCATGCCCATGAACAGGGCGGACTCGTCGACCAGCTTCTCGGAGACGAAGCGCGGGTTGGGGTCCACGCCCTCACCCATGGGGTGGCGGCCCATGTGCTCGACACCGCCGGCGAGGGCGACGTCGTACGCACCGAAGGCCACGCCGCCCGCGACGGCGGTCACGGCGGTGAGCGCACCGGCGCACATGCGGTCGATGGAGTACCCGGGCACCGACTGCGGGAGCCCGGCGAGGATCCCGGCCGTACGGCCGAGGGTCAGCCCCTGGTCACCGATCTGCGTGGTGGCGGCGATGGCGACCTCGTCGATCTTCGCGGGGTCGAGTTCCGGGTTGCGGCGCAGCAGCTCCCGGATGGCCTTCACTACGAGATCGTCGGCGCGGGTCTCGTTGTAGATGCCCTTCGGGCCCGCCTTGCCGAACGGGGTGCGGACGCCGTCGACGAAGACGACGTCCCTGACGGTACGAGGCACGTTGGCTCTCCTCCAGGTGCGGGTGTGCACTGCTGCTGTGCGGGGGCGTGCCCATTCCTGAGCGCCCGCTCACCCGGCCCATGCTACTTGCCGGTAACCGGCATGCACACCCCCTCCCGGAGGAGCGGCGAAGGTCACACTCGCGGCACGCACCGTGTGAGCCCCCTCGCGCCCCGCCGTGCGCCCGGCCGATCGGAGCGTACGGGACTACCCGAACGGGTCGGGCGTCCGGCAGCCACGGTCGCGTCGGTGGCGCCGGACGCACACCCTTGCGGATTCTGGCCCGGTCCGGGGCGCCCGCTCCGGATGCGATCGACGGAACGGACCAGCGCGATGGCGGCACCTGTCCTGACGAACTACCACGTGGACTACACATCGACCATCCCGGCGAACGCCGGCGACCTCGTCAAGCTGTTCGTCAGGAGGCGCAACGGCACGCAGAGCGGCGATCCGAGCAGGCCCGTCCTGATGCTGCACGGCAGGAGCGTCCCGGCTCTGGCGGGCTTCGACCTGCAGTACAAGAAGTACAGCTGGGCCGAGGAGCTGGCGAAGGCCAAGTTCGACGTCTTCGTGATGGAACTCCAGGGTTCCGGGCTGTCCACCCGCCCCAGGATGGACGACCCCAAGAACGTCAGCCCCGCGCCCTCGCAGCGCAAACTCCTCGTGCCCCATCCGAACGCGAGCCCGTACACGGGCCCGGTGGACTACGCCGCCCAGCTGAACAACTCCCGGAGCGACTGGGGCGAGGTCGACAGGGTGGTCGACTTCATCCTCGACAAGACCGGAGCCTCCAAGGTCGACCTCATCGGCTGGTCGGCGGCCTCCCAGGTGTTCGGCCCCTATGCCATCCAGCATCCGGGCAAGGTCCGCAGCCTCTTCCTGCTGGCGCCGATCTTCCCGCCGCACGGCAGGGCGAGCGCGTCCGGGACCGACTTCGATGAGCCGGTGCCGCTGCCCGTGTCCACGCCGGGGTCGTTCGACTATCCGATGACCGTCGCCACGAAGGCGGGCGTGGAGTCGGCCTGGCAGAAGGACCTGAAGTGCCCCGACCAGCGCGAGCCCGGCATGCTCGACGAGGTGTGGAAGGCGATCATGGCCACCGACGCGGTCGGTGCCGGCTGGGGACCCGAGGTCGGAACCGCGTCGGCCCCGCGCGCGGAGGGCCTGAGCCGCATCCGGAACTCGTACTGGTGGGGCTGGAACTCCACCACCGTGCCCCTGCACGGGGTCCTCGGCGGGACGGTGCCCGTGTGCCTCGTGTACGGGGAGAACGACACGATCGTGAACACCGATCCGAACCTGGGCCTGCTCTACTTCTCGGTTCCCGAGCTGTACGCGAAGATCCCCGGGGCCAAGAAGCTGATGCTCCGGATCGCCTGCGCGGGACACCAGGCGCCCTGGGAGCGCGTGGCGAACGACGTGCACACCATGTCCGAGCACTGGCTCAGGTTCGGCAAGGTCGAGGGAGTGACCACCGGGAGCTACTACAGGGACAGCGACGGGGCCCTCACTCCCATGGAGTGAGGGCCCCGTCCGCGTCGTCCGGTGCCTCGGCCGGTCCCGGTCAGTCGGTCTCGGTCTCGGTCCCGGTCTCGGCCGGGGCCGAGGCCAGGGCCGCGACCAGGGCGTCCGTCACCAGTGCGACCTGCCACGGGCGGGCCCCGTAGCCGGTCAGGGCCTCGGCCACCGCGTCGGCCTCCAGCCGCAGCGGAGGCTCCCAGCACAGCCGGCGGACCGTGTCGGGGGTGATCAGGTTCTCCTGCGGCAGGTTCAGACCCTCCGCGAGCGCCGACACGGCCGTGCGGGCCGCCGCCAGCCGGGCGGCGGCCACCGGGTCCTTGTCCGCCCAGGAGCGCGGCGGCGGCGGACCGGCCGGGGTCGCGCCCGGCTGCGGCAGCTCGTTCTCGGGCAGGGCCTTCGCCCGCTCCACGGCCGCCATCCACTGGTCCAGCTGGCGCCGGCCCATGCGCTGCCCGAAGCCGGGCAGGGCGGAGAGGGCCTGCACGTTCAGCGGCAGGGCAAGGGCGGCCTCGACGATCGCCGCGTCACCGAGCACCTTGCCCGGCGAGACGTCCCGTCGCTGCGCGATCCGGTCGCGGGACTCCCACAGCTCCCGCACGACGGCCATCTGCCGGCGCCGGCGCACCTTGTGCATGCCGGACGTACGGCGCCACGGGTCCTTGCGGGGAGGTGCGGGCGGTGCGGCGGCGATGGCGTCGAACTCCTGATGGGCCCATTCCAGCTTGCCCTGCCGGTCCAGCTCCTTCTCCAGCGCGTCGCGCAGGTCCACCAGCAGCTCCACGTCCAGCGCGGCGTAGCGCAGCCACGGCTCGGGGAGCGGACGGGTCGACCAGTCGACGGCGGAGTGCCCCTTCTCCAGCGTGTAGCCGAGGACGCTCTCGACCATCGCGCCGAGTCCGACCCGCGGGAAGCCGGCGAGGCGGCCGGCCAGCTCGGTGTCGAAGAGGGAGGTGGGCGCCATGCCTATTTCGCGCAGGCACGGCAGGTCCTGGGTGGCGGCGTGCAGGATCCACTCGGTGCCGGACAGGGCCTCGCCCAGGGCGGAGAGGTCGGGACAGCCCACCGGGTCGATCAGCGCGGAGCCCGCGCCTTCGCGGCGGAGCTGTACGAGGTAGGCGCGCTGGCCGTAGCGGTAGCCGGAGGCGCGCTCGGCGTCGACCGCGACGGGGCCGGTGCCCGCGGCGAAGGCCGCGACCACCACGGCGAGCGCCTCGGCGTCGGCGACCACCGGGGGGATGCCCTCACGCGGTTCTAGCAGGGGAACGGGCAGCCCATCGGACGAAACCTCGTCGTCCGGGGGGCCGCCCCCGGTGGTGGTGCGCAGGTCTGCTGCGGTTTCTTGGGCGTCGGTCACCGGTCAAGGGTATCCGTGGATGCGGCGCGCCCGTCGCCGGAACGTTCCGGCGACGGGCGCGAGGGGGAAGTGTGGGCGTTTCCCCGGGTTTTCCGGGTGTTGGCCCGGTGTCCTCCGGGGGGTATCGGCGGGGTCAGTGGATGATCCCGGTGCGCAGGGCGACGGCGACCATCCCGGCCCGGTCGCCGGTGCCCAGCTTGCGGGCGATCCGGGCGAGGTGGGACTTGACGGTCAGGGCGGACAGGCCCATCGAGACTCCGATGGCCTTGTTGGACTGGCCCTCCGCGACGAGGCGCAGGACCTCGACCTCGCGGCCGGAGAGCTCTCGGTAGCCGCCCGGGTGGCTCGGGGCACCCGGGGGGCGGCGGTGCATACGGGCGGCGGCGGCACCGATGGGGGCGGCGCCGGGCCGCGAAGGGAGCCCGATGTTGGTCCGGGTGCCGGTGACGACGTAGCCCTTCACTCCGCCCGCGAGGGCGTTGCGTACGGCGCCGATGTCGTCGGCGGCGGACAGGGCCAGGCCGTTCGGCCACCCGGCGGCGCGGGTCTCGGAGAGCAGGGTGAGACCGGAACCGTCGGGCAGGTGTACGTCGGCCACGCAGATGTCGCGCGGGCTGCCGATGCGTGGGCGGGCCTCCGCGATGGACGACGCCTCGATCACGTCGCGTACTCCGAGGGCCCACAAATGGCGGGTCACGGTGGAACGCACGCGCGGGTCGGCCACGACGACCATGGCCGTCGGCTTGTTCGGGCGGTAGGCGGCGGCGACCAGGCTTGCGGGCTGCTCGAGAAGAACGGACACCTAGGCCTCCTGGGGGGAGTGGCGGGACGGCCGGCTCGGGGAAGAGGAGCCGGTGCGAACCGTGCGGATGGTCACTGACTCCTTCGGCACGTCACCCGCCCGGCTTTAGGGAATGATCACGATTTGGTGAGTAACAATTCGGGCAATTCGGACGCATGATCGATCATAGGGTGATCAGAAGCCCACAAGGGACGCCCCGTTCCGACACTCCGGTGCCGGTTTGATCGCATCTGCGGGGGTGCCGGACGGGCGGTGCGCGGCGGGATGCCGGGGGCCCGTACGGCCGTGTGCGTACGGCCGTACGGGCCCCGTGGAGCCCTGCGGTACTACCCCTGCGGGTGGTGCGGGCCGCGTCGCTGTGGCAGGGAGACCACACCGGTCACCGTCTCCGTCGGCCCGACCGGCGGCAGCCCCGCGATCTGGCACAGCAGTTCGCACCACGCCGCCAGGTGTGCCGAGGTGTCGGGCACCCCGCCCACGCCCTCGCGCGGCGTCCATGACGCCCTGATCTCGATCTGTGTCGCCGGACGCCGCTCTCCGAGCCCGCCGAAGTAGTGCGAAGCGGCCATGGTCACGGTCCCGCTCGCCTCCCCGTACGTCAGCCCGCGCGCGTCCAGCGCCCCCGTCAGCCAGGACCAGCACACCTCGGGGAGGAGCGGGTCCACGGCCATCTCCGGCTCCAGTTCCGCCCGTACGAGCGTCACCAGCCGGAAGGTCCCCTGCCAGGCGTCGTGCCCGGCCGGGTCGTGCAGGAGGATGAGCCGGCCGTCGGCCAGATCCTCCTCCCCGTCCACTACCGCCGCCTCCAGC
The DNA here is from genome assembly GCF_036346895.1 of Streptomyces sp. NBC_00503. Lineage (NCBI taxonomy): Bacteria > Bacillati > Actinomycetota > Actinomycetes > Kitasatosporales > Streptomycetaceae > Streptomyces > Streptomyces sp. NBC_00503. Next base: position 6,257,790 of record NZ_CP107855.1, read on the forward strand.
GCGTAGGCGTGCGGTGCCAGTCTCTGTGGCGGCTTGGTGGGGTCGATCTCGATCCCCGCCCGTAGCCTCGCTTTCTTCAAGCCGTCGACCGCCCGCCGGAACGGGAGCGGGACGGAGCTCTCCTTCGCGCTGTCCGTACCGTCAGCGCCATCTGAAAATCGTCCCTGAGCCGCAGCCATGCGGGGAAGACTAGGCGGAACGAGCGCCCGTACGGCGCAGGGACACCCGCGCCGGGCCGGGCACTTCTTCATACGTGCGAAGATTTGAGTCGTGAGCGACAACACCCGCCCCACGGGCACGCCGAGCCAGACGTACGATTCCGCCTTCCTCAAGGCGTGCAGGCGCGAGCCGGTGCCGCACACGCCCGTGTGGTTCATGCGGCAGGCGGGACGCTCGCTCCCCGAGTACCGCAAGGTCCGCGAGGGCACGCAGATGCTGGAATCCTGCATGCGCCCCGACCTGGTCACCGAGATCACGCTCCAGCCGGTGCGCCGCCACAACGTGGACGCGGCGATCTTCTTCTCCGACATCGTGGTCCCGCTGAAGGCCATCGGCGTCGACCTGGACATCAAGCCGGGCGTCGGCCCCGTCGTCGCCCAGCCGATCCGCCGCCGCGAGGACCTCGCACAGCTGCGCGACCTCACCCCGGAGGACGTCCCGTACGTCACCGAGGCGATCGGCATGCTCACGAGTGAACTGGGCTCCACGCCGTTGATCGGTTTCGCGGGTGCGCCTTTCACCCTCGCGAGCTACCTGGTCGAGGGCGGCCCGTCCAAGAACCACGAGCACACCAAGGCCCTCATGTACGGGGACCCGGAGCTGTGGGCCGACCTGCTGGACCGCCTCGCGGAGATCACCTCCGCCTTCCTCAAGGTCCAGATCGAGGCCGGCGCCTCCGCGATCCAGCTCTTCGACTCCTGGGTCGGCGCGCTCGCCCCGGCGGACTACCGCCGCTCGGTGATGCCCGCGTCCGCCAAGGTCCTGGAGTCCGTGGCCTCGTACGGGGTCCCGCGCATCCACTTCGGCGTGGGCACCGGCGAACTCCTCGGCCTGATGGGCGAGGCCGGCGCGGACGTCATGGGCGTCGACTACCGGGTCGCGCTGAACGAAGCCGTGCACCGCGTCGGCCCCGGCAAGGCGCTCCAGGGCAACCTGGACCCGGCGGTCCTCTTCTCCACGGAGGAGGCCGTCCGCACCAAGACCGACGAGGTCCTCGCCGCCGCGGCGGGCCTGGAGGGCCACATCTTCAACCTGGGCCACGGCGTCCTCCCGACGACCCCGCCGGACGCCCTGACCCGCCTGGTGGACTACGTCCACACCCAGACGGCGGTCTAGTCGGCCCCGGCGGGGCTGGAATTGCCCGGAGGGCAATTCCAGCCCCGCCGGCGTTTGAGGCGCGGGGTCCGGGGCGGAGCCCCGGGAAGCGGCCCGCAGGACTCAGACCCCCGCCGCCCGCACCGCGGACACGGCACGGCGGGCCGCCACCAGGACCGGGTCCCAGACCGGGGAGAACGGGGGCGCGTAGCCCAGGTCCAGCGAGACCACCTGCTCCACCGTCATACCGGCCGTCAAGGCCACCGCCGCGATGTCCACCCGCTTCGCGGATCCCGCGCCGCCGACGATCTGGACGCCCAGGAGGCGGCCCGTGCGGCGTTCCGCCAGCATTTTCACCGTCATCTCCTCGGCCCCCGGGTAGTAGCCCGCCGTGTTCGTCGAGCGGATGGTGGCGGTGACGAAGCGCAGGCCGACCGCCAGCGCGTCGCGCTCGCGCAGCCCCGTACGGGCGATCTCCAGGTCGCAGACCTTGCTCACGGCCGTGCCGACGACGCCCGGGAAGGTCGCGTAGCCGCCGCCCACGCCCGAGCCGATGACCTGGCCGTGCTTGTTCGCGTGCGTGCCCAGCGCGATGTGCCGCGTGCGGCCCGCCACCAGGTCGAGGACCTCCACGCAGTCACCGCCCGACCAGATGTCCTCGTGCCCCCGCACCCGCATCGAGAGGTCGGTCAGCAGGCCGCCCGAGTCGCCCAGCGGCAGGCCCGCAGCGCGGGCCAGTTCCGTGCGCGGCTCCACTCCGATGCCCAGGACCACCACGTCCGCCGGGTACTCGTCACCGGCCGCCGTCGCCACCGCGCAGGCCCGGCCCTCCGGGTCCGTGAGGATCTTCGTCACCTCGGCGCGGGAGACCGTACGGATCCCCATCCCGTTCATCGCGCTGTGCACCAGGCCGCCCATGTCCGGGTCCAGCGTGGACATCGGCTGCTCGCCCCGGTGCAGCACGGTGACCTCGAAGCCCCGCCCGACCAGCGCCTCCGCCATCTCCACGCCGATGTAGCCCGCCCCGACCACGACCGCCCTGCGGCCCGTGGTGCGTTCCAGGGTGTCCATCAGGCCCTGCCCGTCGTCCAGGGTCTGGACGCCGTGCACCCCCGCCGCGTCGATGCCGGGCAGCCGGGGCCGGACCGGCCGGGCGCCCGTCGCCAGGACGAGCTTGTCGTACGCCGTCCAGTACTCGGCGCCCGAATCCAAGTCGCGGGCGCGCACCCGGCGCCCCGGGACGTCGAGCTCCACCACCTCCGTGCGGGTCCGCAGATCGATGTCCCGGGCGCGGTGCTCCTCGGGGGTCCGGGCGATCAGCTCGTCCCGCCCGGCCACCTGCCCGCCGATCCAGTACGGGATCCCGCACGCGGAGTACGAGGTGAAGTGCCCCCGCTCGAACGCGATGATCTCCAGCTCCGAGGGGCCCTTGAGCCGGCGGGCCTGTGACGCGGCGGACATGCCCGCCGCGTCACCCCCGATCACCACCAGCCGCTCCGTGCCGTTCGCCATGCGCCCGTACCGTCCTTCCCCGCCGCCGATGCCTGAGGGGACCACGCTACGGGCGTACGGGTGTTCAGTCCCGGACGTCCGCCGGAGGGGTCGCCCCTTCCGTGGGCTGGGCGGGGCCGCCGGCCGGGGGCCGGGGGGCCGGCCACATCGGCCCGGTCGGCGCGGGAAGCCGCCGCGCGGGAAGGTCGGGCTTCTGCTTCGCAGGCCGCCACTTGCGGTACTGCCGGAAGCAGAGCAGCAGGAACCCGCCGCTCAGCAGGAACGGGGAGGCCGCCGCGAGCGCCATCAGCAGGTACCTGATCACGGTCGCGAACACGGCCCACCCGCCGACCAGGGCGTCGAAGAAGCCCGGTTCCGGCTTCTTCGGCTCCTGGGCCGCCGGCTTCCCCGGCTCCGAGAACGTCAGCGTGATCGTGCCCAGCGAGGTCTGGTCCTTCAGCGCCGTCTGCTGCGCCATCAGCGACTCCAGATCGGACTGGCGCTTGCTGAGCTCGGCCTCCAGGGTGACGACCTCGCTGAGCCCCGAGGCCTTCTCCATCATGTCGCGCACCCGGGCCACGCTCGCCTGCTGCGTCTTGACCCGGCTGTCCACGTCCGTGACCTTCTGCGTCACGTCCTGCGCCTCGACCTTGCGGTCGAGCAGCTTTCCGCTGCCCTCCATCGCGCCGAGCACCGCGTCGAACCGCTCCCCGGGCACCCGCAGGGTCACGGTCGAGGTCACCACCCCGTCGGCACCGCGTTTGGTGGTCTCGCCGCCCACGTACCCGCCCGCGTTCTCCGCCGCCGTCCGGGCCCCGGCCGTCGCCTTCTGGGCGTCCGCCGTCTCCACGCTCAGGGTCGCCGTGCGGATGATCTGCGCGCGCACGGCCGGGGCCTGCGGCTGGCTCTTGTCGGCCGCGGAAGGGGCTGGTGCGCCCGGGGCGGCTGCGTCGGCCTTCCCCGCGGCGCCCTCCTGCCGCGGAGCCGCCGCCGGTGCCTCTTTGTCCATCGCCTTGTCGCCCGCCTCGCCGGCGCAGCCGGTGAGGGCGAGGGCCCCCGCCAGCGAGAGCGCGGCCAGGGCCGTCGCGGACCGCCGGCCGTACCACCGTGCTCCGCTCCGTCTCGCGTACTGGGTCTGCATCGTGGAGTCCCCCCGGGGAATGGGCCGCGTGTCCGCTGCCGCACGGATGTCACGGGTCTGACGTCCAGGGTCCCGCCGCGGGTTTCGCACCCGCGGTCCCGAGGTGATGCCGAAGCGGTCACGGTCAGGCCTCGGTGATCGGCCCACGCGCGGTCTGAGACGATGTGTCCATGCACGAAGCGGACACGCGTACGGACAGGCGTACGGACGGACGTACGGACGGACACACCCAGCGGGGGACCGGCCACGCCCTCGTCATCGGCGGCGGCATCGCCGGCCTCGCGGCCGCCCACCGCCTGCTCGCCGACGGGGTCCGCGTCACCCTCCTGGAAGCCGGACCGCGCCTCGGCGGCAAGCTGCGCGCGGGCGAACTGGCCGGCCTGCCCGTGGACCTCGGCGCCGAATCCGTGCTCGCCCGCCGACCCGAAGCCCTGGAACTGGCCCGCGCCGTGGGCCTCGGTGAGGCCCTGCAGCCGCCCGCCACCGCCACCGCGCACGTGTGGACCCGGGGCGAGCTGCGGCCCATGCCGCGCGGCCACGTCATGGGCGTCCCCGGCGACCTGGGCCCGCTCGCCGCGTCCGGAGTGCTCTCCCCCGAGGGACTGGCCCGGATCGAGGCCGAGGCCGGGCTGGCCCCCGCGGAGCTCGGCGAGGACGTGGCCATCGGCGAGTACGTGGCCGCCCGCTTCGGCCACGAGGTCGTCGACCGGCTCGTGGAACCGCTCCTCGGCGGGGTCTACGCGGGCAACGCCTACCGCATCTCGATGCGCGCCGCCGTGCCCCAGCTCTTCGAGGCCGCCCGCACGCACGCCTCACTGGGCGAGGGCGTACGGGAACTGCAGCGCCGGGCGGCCCAGGCGCAGCCCGGGGCGGCCGGGCCGGTGTTCTCCGGCATCGACGGCGGCATCGGGCGGCTCCCGCTCGCGGTCGCCGAGGCCTGCCGGGCGGCCGGAGCCCGGATCCTCCTCGACGCCCCCGCGCGCGAGTTGACCCGTACCGCCACCGGCTGGCGGGTGGTCGCCGACACCCCGGACGGGGCCGAGGTCATCGAGGCCGACGCGGTGGTCCTGGCCGTCCCGGCCGGGCCGGCCGCCCGACTGCTGGACCGGCTCGCGCCCGCAGCCGCAGGCGAGTTGCGCGGGGCCGAGTACGCCTCCATGGCCCTGGTCACGATGGCGCTGCGCCGCTCGGAGCTTCCGGCGGCCATCGCCGACGGCGGCGCGAGCGGTTTCCTCGTACCCCCGGTGGACGGCCGGACGATCAAGGCGTCCACCTTCTCCAGCAACAAGTGGGCCTGGGCCGGGACCGATCCCGAGCTGTTCCTGCTGCGCACCTCCGTCGGCCGCCACGGCGACGAGGCCGTTCTGACGCGCTCCGACGAGGAGCTGGTCGAGATCTCGCTCGCCGATCTCGGCGCGGCCGTGGGGCTGTCGGGCGCCGCCCGCCCGGTCGCCTCCACCGTCACCCGCTGGGACGGCGGCCTGCCCCAGTACCCCGTCGGCCACCTGGACCGGGTGGCCCGGATCCGCGGCGCCGTCGCGGCGCTGCCGGGCCTCGCGGTGTGCGGTGCGCTCTACGACGGGGTGGGGATCCCGGCGTGCATCGCCAGTGCGGGGAAGGCCGCGGACGTGGTGATCGCCACGTTGGGGGCCGGTTGGGCACCCCTGGCACAGACCACTGATCAGCACACGGGACAATAGACGCATGACTGCACCAGAGAAGATTCCCAACGCGGGGAAGAAGGCGAAGGACCTCAACGAGGTCATCCGCTACACCCTGTGGTCCGTCTTCAAGCTGAAGGACGTTCTGCCCGAGGACCGCGGCGGCTATGCCGACGAGGTCCAGGAACTGTTCGACCAGCTGGGCGCCAAGGACATCACCGTCCGCGGCACCTATGACGTCTCCGGCCTGCGCGCCGACGCCGACGTCATGATCTGGTGGCACGCGGAGACCTCCGACGAGCTGCAGAGCGCCTACAACCTGTTCCGCCGCACCAAGCTGGGCCGTGCCCTGGAGCCGGTGTGGTCGAACATGGCCCTGCACCGCCCGGCCGAGTTCAACAAGTCGCACATCCCGGCTTTCCTGGCCGACGAGACCCCGCGCGACTACGTCAGCGTGTACCCCTTCGTGCGCAGCTACGACTGGTACCTGCTGCCCGACGAGGACCGTCGCCGCATGCTCAAGGACCACGGCATGATGGCCCGCGGCTACCCCGACGTGCGCGCCAACACCGTCGCCTCCTTCTCGCTGGGCGACTACGAATGGCTGCTGGCCTTCGAGGCCGACGAGCTGTACCGCATCGTCGACCTCATGCGCCACCTGCGCGCCTCCGAGGCCCGGATGCACGTCCGTGAAGAGGTGCCCTTCTACACCGGGCGCCGCAAGTCCGTCGCCGATCTGGTGGCCGGACTCGCCTGAGACCTCCCCTGGGGGGAAGGACCGGCGGACCGCTGACCGCGGACCGCCGGTGATCGGGAGGCCCTGCCCCCGAATCGACGCAGCCGGAGATCCCGCCCGGAAGTTCAGACGACTGGCGGCAGCAGTGCCCTGGGGTGCCCCTGGGCCGTCGCTGCCCGGTCGTCCAGCGACACCGGTGCGGGCTCCGGATGCGGCGCACACCCGACGCGCCACCCCGCGGTGGCCCCCGTCAGCAAGTACCGCTCCACGTGACGGTCCACGCAGTCATTGCGTCCACCGACCACTCCGTGGGTGCCGGCCCCCTCTTCCGTCACCAGCGCCGCCCCGGCCCCGAGCCGCCGCTGGAGCTCCAGCGCGCCCGGATACGGGGTCGCGCCGTCCCGCTCGGCCGCGACGACGAGCGTACGGGGGAGCGCGGCGGCCGCCGCCCCGCCCACGTCCACCGGGTGCTGCCTCTCGCGCACCGGCCAGGAGGCGCAGGGCAGGTTCAGGAAGGCGTTGCCCCAGGTCTCGAAGGGGGCCGTGCGCGCCAGTTCGGTGTTGTCGCGGTCCCAGGTCTCCCAGTCGGCGGGCCACGGGGCGTCGTTGCACAAGGTCGCCGTGTAGACCGCCGTCGCGTTCTCGCCCTCGGCGGCGGCCGCCGGATCCGGGGCGGCGAGCGCGATCAGCGGAGCCGGATCGCCGCGCAGGAACGCCGACAGCGCCGCCGCCCGCTCCGGCCAGACCTCGTCGTAGTAGGCGGCCCTGAGGTACGCGGAGTGCAGCTGCCCGGTGCCGACGACCCCGCCCGCCGGTTCGCGGGCCAGCGCGGCCCGGACCCGCTCGTAACTCGCCTGCACGGCTCCGGGGGTGGTGCCAAGGCCGTACGAGGCGTCGTGGCGGGCCGTCCAGGCGCGGAAGTCGGCCCACCGGCGCTCGAACGCGGGCCCCTGAGCCAGGTTGTTCCGGTACCAGATGCCGGCGGGATCGGGGTCGACGGCCGAGTCGAAGACCATCCGGCGGACGTGGCCGGGGTGGAGCGTGGCGTAGACGGCGCCCAGGTAGGTGCCGTACGAGGCCCCCATGAAGTTCAGCTTCGCCTCGCCGAGCGCGGCGCGCAGCACGTGCAGGTCGCGGACGTTGTTCAGGGTCGTGTAGTGCGCGAGCCGGTCGGCGCCGGTGCGCCGCGCGCAGCCCTGCGCGTAGCGGCGGGCGGCGGCGAGGCGTTCGCGCTTCTCCGCGGGGTCCGGCACGGCGGACGGGCCCCGGGTCGGAGTACGGGCGAACTCGTCCGGGTCCTGGCACGACAGCGGGGGACCGGAGCGGCCGACCCCGCGCGGGGCGTAGCCGACGAGGTCGTAGGCGGCCCCGATCCGCCGCCACTCGGGCAGACCGGCGACCAGCGGAAAGAACATCCCGTTCCCGCCGGGCCCGCCCGGGTTGTACACGAGCACCCCCTGCCGGGCCGCCGGGCCGGAGGCGCGGACCCGGCTGACGGTGATGCCGATCTGCTCCCCGTCGGGCCGCGCGTAGTCGAGCGGCACCCGCAGCGTGGCACAGCGCACGGCGGGGCCCAGCCCTTCGGCGGCCGCGCAGGGCCCGAACTCCAGCGGGTCCCCGGCGGCGCGGCGCGCGACGAACTCGGCCCCGGCCTCCTCGGCCGCGGGCGGGGCGGCGGCCCGGGCCAGGGCCGGACCGGCGCAGACTCCCGGCACCGACACGGCCAGCACCACGGCGGCCAGCGCGACACGCATCCGCATGGCGGGTTCCTCGTCTCATCGGATGGTCCGATGAGATCCGCAGACGGGGCCCCTGTACAGGATCGGCGGCCCGTGTCGCGCTCAGTACCTCCTTTGCCGCGCCCGCCGCCCCCGCCTGCCGTACGCCAGCGCCGCCCGCAGCTCCGGGTCGGTGACCGCGCGCAGCCCCCGCAGGGCCACCGCCGTGAGCGAGCCCTGCTCGCCGCGCTCCCGGGCCAGTTCCACGAGCAGCCGCTGACCGGCGGGCGAGGCCCACGGGGAGTGCGCGTGCCCCTCGGCGCGGGCTATGGCCAGGCAGCCCAGCGTCAGGATCAGCGGCAGCGAGAACCAGCACAGGATCATCTTCGTCGTGGTCCCCGGGGCCGGTACGCACAGGGCGGCCGCCGTCATGCCCAGGACCAGCCAGGTGGCCTGACGGACCGCCCGGATCCCCTCGCCGACCCCCTGCTCGGCCTCGGCGCGCAGCGCGAGGCCCGCGTCGCCCAGCCGGTCCGCGAGGGCCCGTACGGCAGGATCCCGTTCCGCGGCGGTCCGTACGGACGCCACCTGCTCCTGCCCGTCGGGCCCGAACGCGCCGAGTACGGAGCGCTCGTGCGGATCGCGCCCGACCGGATCGACCACGGTGGCCCAGCCGGTGTGCGCGAGCAGCAGCCGTCGCTGGCGCTGCATGGACAGCAGGGTCAGATCGGCCACCCGGCGCGGGCCGCCGGCGAGGTACGCGGCCTCGTACAGGCTCAGCTCCTCGTGGTGGTGGCGGGTGCGGCCGGGCGGCGCGGCGGCCTCGCCGGCCGGCCCCGCGGCTTGACCGGCGGCTTGATCGGCGGCTCTCAGGAGGCGGGTGCACGCGAGCAGCACCCCTGCCCAGGCCAAGAGGAGGAACAGGACCCAGAACATGCCCGCTTTCTACAAGACGTGGAAGCACGGGGGATAGGGCCCTGCCGAGGTGTGAGCAGCTCGTGACGGGTCCGTGATGGACGGTCAGGAACTGCTGGAGCAGCTGGACCCGGACGAACTGCCACAACTCGAACTGCTGGAGCAGCTGGAGCTGCTGCCCCCGCAACTGCTGCTGGAGGACCCGCAGCTGGACCCGGAGGACCCGCAGCTCGATCCCGAGGAGCAGCTGCTGCTCGAGGACCCGCAGCCGGAACCGCCCGATCCGCAGCTGGAGCCGCCGGATCCGCTCGATCCGCCGCCGTCCGATCCCGCGCACCACACGACCGGGATCATCTCCGCCGGGGACCCCCAGGCGGTCTCCGAGCCGCTGGAACGGGTGGAGTGCCCGGATCCCGCGGAACCGCCCGGACGGATACGGGCCTGCGCCGCCGCCAGCCGGGTGTCCCGGGCCGCGGGCAGGAGCAGCCCGCGCAGATACGGATCGCGCAGTCCGCCCAGCCCGAACAGCGAGGTCTGCACGTACGGGCTCTGATCGGCCCGGTGGCGGGCGCGCATGTCGCGCAGCGCCGCGGCCCCGGCCCGGGTGATCCGCTGCCGGGAGCGGTAGGCCCCTCGCAGGCCCAGCACGATGCCGCCCACCAGAACGGGAAGCACCTCGACGATGAAGGGCAGGCGGAAGGAGCCGGACCCGGACTCGGACTGGAGGACCAGGGCGACGAAGGTGAGCGGCAGGGACAGCATCAGCAGCACCCCGCAGAGCACCGCCTGGACGACCCCGTGGCGCCCCCGCCCGCGGCGGTCGCCGGGCGGGGCGATCAGCCCGCGGTCGGCCAGCGCGTCGCCCGTCTCCTGGACGGCCGGCTCGCGCATGGCGGCGTAGCGGATCTGGTAGAGCCACCCCGAGGGCGCGCTCTGGTGGGCCTGGAGGACGGCCCGCTCGGCGGGATCGGTGGCCCGCACCCCGGGGCGCACCTGGACGATGCCCGGCCCGCCGGCCACCATCCGGCCGTCGCAGAGCAGGGAGACGAGCGCGGCGTCGACCACCGTGCCCGGGCCGCCCGCCATGAACGCGGCCTCGGACAGGTCGAGCAGCCGGGGAGCCGGATCGCGGGCCGGCTGCCGCGAGCGCGGCACGCTGCGCCGCAGGATCACGGTGGAGAGGATGACACCGGCCCAGACGGCGACGGCGATCCAGTCGAAGAGGCTCATGCGGCTCTCCCCATCAGCGAGCGGGCCGTCAGCGAGCGGGCCCAGCGCGCGATGCGGCGCGTCGGCCGCGCCCCGGCCCGGTCCTGCCACCAGAGCGTGAGCCGGCGCCGGGCGTCGGGGTCGGCGGGCAGATCCCTGATCAGCAGGTGTTCCGCGAAGTCCAGCGCGTCGCGCCGGTATCCGGCGGTCATCGGCCGGTGCCGGGCATAGCCGAGGAAGGCCTCCCGGTACGCGTCCTCGCCGCCCAGGATCCCGGTCAGCTCGGGAGCCAGCCGGGCCACGACCCCGGCCCGCTTGGCCGCGAGCGCCCGCGCCTGCACCCGTACCCGCTGCCGGTCGAACCCCTCGGGCACGGGCGTCCCGGCGACCAGCGCCGACAACAGTGCGGCCTGCCCGATCCCGACCCGCGTCCGCGCCTTGTCCAGCTCGTCGCCTGGGCCTGCGCCCAATCCAGCCTCGCCGGCGTTTGAGGCGCGGGTCCGGGCAGAGCCCGGGGAACGGAGGAAGGGCGGGTCGGGGACGGCTCCCGCAGGGCCGCCCAGCACCCCCCGGATCGCGGCCAGCTCACCCGCCAACTCCGCCCCCGCCGGAAAGTCGTCGTCCCGCTCCAGCAGCACCCCCGCCGGCTCCACCCGGGCCCGGAGCTCCGCCAGAACGTCCAGCACCACCCCCGGCACGGGATGCGCATGGGTGTCGTGCCACACCCCGTCCCGCTCCACGCCACCGGCGACGTGCACGTACGCCAGCGCCTCCAGCGGGATCCCGTCCAGCACGGTGGCCGGGTCCTCGCCCCGGTTCACCCGGTTGGTGTGCAGGTTGGCCACGTCGATCAGCAGCCGCACGCCCGTCCGTTCCACCAGCTCCGTCAGGAACTGGCCCTCGGTGAGCTCTTCCCCGGGCCAGGACACCAGCGCGGCGATGTTCTCCAGCGCGAGCGGCACCGGCAGACAGTCCTGGGCGATCCGCACGTTCTCGCACAGCACGTGCAGCGAGTCCCAGGTCCGGGCCACGGGCAGGAGGTGTCCGGCTTCGAGCGTCCGGCCGGGCGTCTGCGAGGAGGTGCGTACGAATGCGATGTGCTCCGTGACGAGCGGCGCCCCCAGTGCCACCGCCCGCTCCCCGAGCGCGGCGAGCTTCGCCGGGTCCGGGCGGTCGGCGCCGCCGATTCCGAGCGAGACCCCGTGCGGGACCACCCGGACCCCGCGGTCGAGGAGCCGCTGCAGCGGCTCGGGAAGGTGTCCCGGACAGATGTTCTCGGCCACCACCTCGACCCAGTCCAGGCCCTCCAGCCCCGCCACGGCGTCCGCGATCTCCGGCCGCCACCCGATGCCCACCCCCAGGTGTGCCATGGGCTTCATGTCCCCTCGCCCCCCTCATCGGTCTCTCTGCCGATGTCATGGCCCCGACGGAGTCGAGCCAACCGCCCAGGGGGACGTTCAGAGCAACATTTGAGGTTCCCGGCCGGGCCCCCCTACCAGCCGGATCCCCTGGGGCGTCAGAGCCGCCCGCGCAGCGCCGGATGGTCCGCGACCACCGTGCACGAACCCGGCGCGATCTCCGTGAACCCGGCGTCGCGGACCACCGGCAGCCCGCTCCCGGACAGCTCCGCCCACCGCTCGCGCGGCGCCGTCCGTACGGCCAGCCGGAAGTCGGCCTCGCGCCACGCGGTCCGCTCCGCCCCGGTCAGCTCCCACCAGGCCAGCTGTGCCGCGTGGCCGGCCTGGGCCATCGCCTTGCCGGCGGACATGTCCAGATCGGGGTTGAGCCACAGCACCGGCAGCCCGGCCTCCGCCGGACCGGCCGGCTGCGGGTCGTCCAGGTCGGTGCCCGACACCTGGAGCTTGGCCAGCTCCTTGGGCCAGCCGTCCAGCGGGACCGGCGGGAAGACCCGTACCTCCGACATGTCACCGTGCACGGTGACACCCGGCAGCGTCCCGGCCTTGCGCCATTCCGCCCCGCGAGCCCGGCGGACCACCTTGCGGATCCGCGCGTCCTGCCAGTCCCGGACCGCCTCGGCCCACTCGCCCTCGCCCGCCGCACGCTCGTCCGTCAGCAGCACCAGCACCGCGCGGGCCGCCGTCTCCAGGGCGTCCGTGCGCGCCGGCGGCTCGGCCTTCTCGATCCGCACGACCAGCGGCAGCACGAACTGCGGGGCCTCGTCGCGTGCGATCCGCTCCTGCCGGAACGGGCTGTCCGACCCGACGGCGGGTACGTGGGTGTCGTGGGGCGTGTGCTCGGTGCTCATCCGGCCAAGGATGCCAGCATCCGTCTTCAGGATGATGTCCGAGGGGTCCGGGCCGGGTGAGGATCACGGGCATGAAGAGTGATCTGTTCGCGTCCGAGAACCTGGTCCAGACGTCTGCCGTGCCCGGTATGACCCTGCAGAACGCCAAGTCCGTGAAGTACACCGTCAACGGTGAAATGCTCGCCCGCCAGGGCTCGATGGTCGCCTTCCGCGGCAACCTCCAGTTCGAGCGCAAGAGTCAGGGGATAGGCGGCATGCTCAAGCGCGCCGTCACCGGCGAGGGCCTGCCGCTGATGTCCGTGCGCGGACAGGGCGAGGCCTGGTTCGCGCACCAGGCGGGCAACTGCTTCGTCGTCGAGTTCGAACCCGGGGACGCCCTCACCATCAACGGCCGCAACGTCCTGTGCTTCGACCCCACGCTCTCCTACGAGATCAAGATGGTGAAGGGCGCCGGCATGACGGGCGGAGGCCTCTTCAACAGCCTCTTCACCGGCACCGGAAAGCTCGCCGTCGTCTGTGACGGAAACCCGATCATCATCCCGGTCACCCCCGAGGCCCCGGTCTACGTGGACACGGACGCGGTGGTCGGCTGGAGTGCCCGGCTGGAGACTCACCTGCACCGGTCCCAGTCGGTCGGCTCGATGATCCGCGGCGGCTCCGGCGAGGCCGTACAGCTCAAGCTCAGCGGCGAAGGCTTCGTCATCGTCCGCCCGAGCGAGGTCACCGAGACCGCCGCGGCCCACTGATCCGCCCCGCCCCGCCCCGTGGCCCGGCTGGGTAGGCTCGTACCCATGGACCAGACGGAGCGAGCGGACCAGACGGAGCAGAGCCGGCCCGAGCAGGGCGAGTCGTCCGCGTCGTACTGCCCCGCCCCGGCGGCCCCCGCCGGGCGGGTGGCGGGGCCGCCGTACGCCGACTGCCTGGAGTGCGGCAAGCCCACCGAGTACGGGGTCGCGACACCGGGCATCGTGCTGTGCCCGGTGTGCGAATGGCAGGACGCGCAGCGCACCGCCTGCTCGGGCTGACCGCTCGGGTCGGCTTCCTGGGCCGTTCCCTCGGTTCACTTCCCGATGAGCTCGGACACCTTCACGAAGCGGTAGCCGCGCTTGCGCAGCTCCGGGACGATCTTCCGGATGGCCTCCTCGGTGACCGGGGCCGCGCTGCGCGTGCAGTGCATGACCACGACCGAGCCGGGCTTCACCCCGGACAGGACCTGTTCGGCCACCGCGTCCGGATCCTTCGCGAAGGCGTCCCCGCTGACCACGTCCCACTGCACGGCCGTCACCTTGGCCGTGGAGATGGCGCGCAGCGCCTGGTCGTCGTAGCAGCCGCCGGGGAAGCGGAAGTACGGGACGGTGTTGACCGCCCCCGCCTTGCGGAAGGCCTCGAAGGCCCGGTCCACGTCGGCCCGCGCGCCGGCCTCGTCGAGGGTGGGAAGCCCGTAGCAGGGGGCCTTGAAGGCGTGGTGGCTGTAGGAGTGGTTCGCGATCTCGAAGTTCGCGTCGGTACCGATGGACTTCGCCTGGTCCGGGTACTCCTCGGCCCAGCGCCCCGTCATGAAGACGGTCGAGGGCACCTTGAGCGTGCGCAGCGTGGAGATCAGTTCCGGATTGTCGAAGTGCTCGCCCTTCGCCGCACGCGGCCCCTGGTCGGAGGTCATGTCGGCGTCGAAGGTCAGCGCCACCGTCTTGTCGGTACGCTGCTTCGCGCGCTCGAAGACGGGGGTCAGGCCGTTCGGGCCGGGCGCCATGGTGGGGGCCTTGCCCGGAGCGCCGGCCTGCGGGGTGCCCGGCTGGCCGCTCTGGGGACTCGGGGAGCCCGGCTGCGGGGAGGCGGACCCCGAGGGGGTCGCGGAGGTGCCCATACGGGCCTGGCCGCCGGTGTTCGACGCGCCGGTGCCGCCCCCGCAAGCGGTGAGGGCGGCACTGAGGGCTGCGACGGCCGCGACGGCGGCCGCCTTACGCACTGAGATGGTCACATACGCAAAATATCCGACTATGTGGCAAGCAGACGCGCACGGCACTCCTCCACGTCGAAGTCACCCTTCGGGAACTGCGGCGCGAGGCCTTCCAGGTGCTCCAGGAGCAGCTTGCTGATCGCCCAGTTGCGGTACCACTTGCGGTCCGAAGGAACGACGTACCAGGGCGCGGCGTCCGTGGAGCAGCGCTCCAGGGCCAGCTCGTAGGCCTGCTGGTACGCGGGCCACATCGCGCGCTCCTCGATGTCGCCCGGGTTGAACTTCCAGTGCTTCTCGGGGTTGTCGAGCCGCTCCAGGAGCCGCTTGCGCTGCTCCTCGTAGCTGATGTGGAGGAAGACCTTCACGACGGTCACGCCGTCGTCGGCGAGGGACTTCTCGAACCGGTTGATCTGCGCGTAGCGGCGGCCCAGCTGACTGCGCGGCACCAGCTCGCGGACGCGGGCGATGAGGACGTCCTCGTAGTGCGAACGGTCGAAGATGCCGATCTCGCCCGGCTGGGGGAGGGCCTTCATGACGCGCCAGAGGAAGGGGTGGTTCTGCTCCTCGGGAGTGGGTGCCTTGAAGGCCTTGATCCGGCAGCCGGAGGGGTTGAACAGGCCGATCACGTGCTTGACCGTGCCGCCCTTGCCGCTGGTGTCCATGCCCTGGAGCACGAGGAGGACGCGGCGCCGGTCCCCGGCGGTGCTGGCGGCGTAGAGCCGCTCCTGGAGGTCGGCGAGCTGCTCGGCCATCTGGGCGGTGGCCGCCACGCCGGCCGCCTTGTCGGTGGGACCGCCCGGGGGCGCGCCCGGGTGGAACGCGCCGAGGTCCACGCGCTCGCCGGAGGGGACGCGGAGCAGCGGGGCGAGGGGGCTGTCGAAGCCGCCGTGGCCACCGGTCCTGCGGGCGCCCTTGGGGGCCTTGGGGCTCTCGGCGGAGATGCGGAGCAGCTCGCGGAGGGAGAGGGGCTTCGGCGCCTTCTCGGCCTTGGCCGCCTTCTCGGGCTTGGCGTCCTTGGTGTCCTTGGCGGGCTTCGGAGGCTTGGTGTCCTTGGCAGCCTTCTCCCGCTTGGCCGCCTTCTCGGCTTTCTCCGCCTTGTCCGGCTTCGCTGCCTTGTCCGGCTTCCCGCCGTCCTTGTCCTTCTTGGCCACCGCTGGCTACCTCGATCCCGTCGACTCCATACGATCTTCCAACAGATCGGATGGCACCGCGAGGTGGCGAAAGACCGGGCCGGGCGGGCCGTAAGGCAGTACTCGGTCAGTGCCAGGGGCCCGTCACGGCGAAGGTGGTTCCGGGCGCGTACGCGTTGACGTACATCGTCCGGGCGTCGGGAGAGAAGGTGACGCCCGCGAACTCCCCCCACTCCGGAGCCCCCGGCCTGCCGATGTCCTGGGCGTTGCGGGCCAGTGGGTAGACCTCGCCGCCCGGGGTCACGCCGAAGACGTACTGCGCGCCGCCGCCGTCCTCGCACACCATCAGGCCGCCGTCCGGGGCCAGGCAGATGTTGTCGGGGGAGTCGCCCGGCAGCTGGATGTCGGTGGCCGGGCCGAAGACCACGTCCAGGCGGAGCCGGGCGCGCAGCGGGTCGTAGAACCAGACCTGCCCGTGGTGCTCGGCGGGGGAGCCCTCGCGGGTACGGGAGTAGCTGGAGACGAAGTGCACCCCGGTGCCGCCCCAGTAGCAGCCCTCCAGCTTCTGGGCGTGGGTGATCCCGCCGGGGCCGAAGTCCTGGAGCCGGATCGGGGTCCCGGACGCGGCCGGATCCGGTACGGGGACCCACTCCACCGGGAACTCGGCCCCGGGCCGGTCCACCACGGCCAGGTTCGGCAGTCCGGGGACGCGCATGGCCTCCAGCGCACCGCCCGCGCGCAGCGAGCCGGGGCCGCCGAGGGGGCGGGAGGGCAGGAAGCGGTAGAAGAGCCCGAAGGGTTCGACGAAGGCGTCCTCGGTCTCGTAGACCACCCCCAGGTACGGGTCCACGGCGACGGCCTCGTGCGCGAAGCGGCCCATCGCGGTGAGCGGGACCGCGCCGGAGCGGCGGGGGTCGGCGGGGTCGACCTCGAAGACGTGGCCGTGGTCACGGGCGTAGCCGGAGGTGCCCGCCCGGTCCTCGGTCTCCTCGCAGGACAGCCAGGTGTTCCAGGGGGTACGCCCGCCCGCGCAGTTGACGGCCGTACCGGCGAGCGCGACGCGCTCCGAGAGGACCCGGCCGTCCGGGGCGAGTTCGAGGAGGGTGCAGCCGCCGAGGGCGTACGGGTCGTACGTGAGCCCGTCGACGAGGGGGACCCGAAGGGCCGCAGTGGTCCGGTTCTCGTGGTTGCGCACGAGCCGTACGCCGTCGGACCCGCCGTCCCCGGCGGCGAAGGCGGCCATGCCGTCGCAGTTGGCGGGGACGGTGCCCTCGCCGGAGCGCAGCGGATCCCCGGCCCGGGAGAGCACCCGGTAGCCGAACCCGGCGGGCAGGTCGAGCAGTCCGGCGGGGTCGGCCACGAGGGGGCCGTAGCCCCGGGCGGAGGCGGCGGGGGCCGGGGCGGCGCCGGAGAACAGTGCGCCGAGGGCTCCGCCGAAGGAGACGGTGGCGGCCGCCATCAGGCTGCGTCGGCTGAGGTTCATCGGCAACTCCGGGCGGCGGGACGGACCTTCGAAGGCCCCGTGGTACCACGCCGGCCCACTGCCCTTGCGTCCGGCGCGCTCGACGACCCCTCGCCCGGGGGTACGCGGCCGGCACTCAAGCGCCGGGCGGGGCCGAATCTGCCCGCCCGGCGGATGAGGGAGCCCGCCCCGAAAGGAGCCCGGCCCGAAAGGAGCCGGTTCCGACGGGGGCCGGTCGCGGATCAGAGAAGCTCGGCGCTCAGCGTGATCGTCGTGCCCGTCAGGGCCTGGCTGACCGGGCAGTTCTTCTTGGCGTCCTCGGCCGCGGCGGCGAAGGCCTCGGCGTCCAGGCCGGGGACCTCGGCGCGCACGGTCAGGTGGATGCCCGTGATGCCCTCGCCCGGCTGGAACGTCACATCGGCCTTGGTCTCCACCCGGGTGGGAGGCGTACCCGCGCCGTCCAGGCCGTGCGAGAGGGCCATCGAGTAGCAGCTGGAGTGCGCGGCGGCGATCAGCTCTTCGGGGCTGGTCTTGCCGTTCGCGGCCTCGGCGCGCGAGGGCCAGGAAACGTCGAACGAGCCCCGGCCGGAGGAGTCGAGGGAGACGACGCCGGAACCCTTGAGCAGGTTGCCTTCCCAGACGGTGTGGGAAGAACGCGTGGTGGCCATGGTGGTTCCCTTCACGAAGGTGGGTACGGCCGGGCCGTAGAGACGGCCCGGCGTCCCCAAACCTACTGGGACACCAGGGGTTTCGCGTCGCGCGCCAGTGCGGTGAGCCGTGAGATGGCCCGGAAGTACTTCTTGCGGTAGCCGCCGTTCAGCATTTCTTCACTGAAGAGCTTGTCGAAGGGGGAACCGGACGCCAGCACCGGTATCTCCCGGTCGTACAGGCGGTCGGCGAGGACCACGAGGCGCAGCGCCGTCGACTGGTCGGGCACCGGGCCGACGTCGGTGAGGCAGACGGCCGTGATCCCGTCGGTCAGGGCCCCGTAGCGGCTGGGGTGCACCCGCGCGAGGTGGTCGAGGAGCCCGGGGAAATCGTCGAGGCTGGCGCCCTCGGTGGCGTACGCGGCCTTGGCCACCTGCTCGTCGGAGAACGGCGACGGGGCTTCGGGCAGGCCCCGGTGGCGGTAGTCCTGGCCGTCGATGCGCAGCGGCCGGAAGTGCGCGGAGAGGCCCTGGATCTCCCGGAGGAAATCGGCGGCGGCGAAGCGGCCCTCGCCGAGTTTGCCGGGCAGGGTGTTGGAGGTGGCGGCGAGCGCCACGCCCTGCTCGACCAGGCGGCTGAGCAGGGAGGAGACGAGGACGGTGTCGCCCGGGTCGTCGAGCTCGAACTCGTCGATGCACAGGAGGCGGTGGCCGCCGAGGGTCTGCACGGTCTGCTGGAAGCCGAGCGCGCCGACGAGGTTGGTCAGCTCCACGAAGGTCCCGAAGGCCTTGAGCGCGGGCTCGGCCGGGGTGGCGTGCCAGAGGGAGGCAAGCAGGTGGGTCTTGCCGACGCCGTAGCCGCCGTCGAGGTAGACCCCGCGCGGGGCGCTGACGGCGGCGGGCTTCTTCGAGAACCAGCGGCGCTTCCCGGAGCCCGTGGCGTGGGCTCCGCCGAGCCCTGCGGCGAAGCCGGCGAGGACCGTGACGGCCTCGGACTGGCTCGGCTGGGCCGGATCCGGGTTGTAGGTGTCGAAGCGCACCGAGTCGAAACGCGGGGGCGGCACCATCTCGGCCACCAGCCGTTCGGCGGGCACCCGGGGCTCGCGGGCGCACAGGGCCTGCGGGCCGACGTCGGCTATCGGAGGCCGCCCGGAGGCCGGTGCTGAGGGCGAGAGTGATGTTGACACAGCTCTTAACTCTACGGGGCGTGGCACACTGCACCGATGCGACGCCTGTTCCCTGTGACCGATCAGACATCAGCAGACCAGACCGACCGGGAGTGGTCGCTGGACGAGCTCGCCGAGGCCTACGCGTATCCCGAAACGGGCCCGGACGGCCACTGGCTGCGGGCCAACATGGTGTCCAGCCTGGACGGCGCGGCCCAGCACGAGGGGCGCTCGCAGCCGATCTCCGGCGAGACCGACATGCGGATCTTCGGCACCCTGCGGGCGCTGGCGGATGTGGTGGTCGTCGGCGCGGAAACGGTTCGCCAGGAGGGCTACCGCCCCGCACGGGCCCGGGAGGCCTTCGCCGCCCGTCGCGCGGCCGCAGGTCAGGGCCCTGCCGCCGTCATCGCCGTGATCACCGCCAGCCTGGACCTGGACTTCTCGCTGCCCCTGTTCACCTCCCCGCTCGTGCCCACGCTGGTGGTCACCGGGGCCGCCGCGCCCGCGGACCGGGTGGCCGAGGCCGCCGCGGCCGGGGCCGAGGTGGTGGTGGCCGGAGACGGCACCGGGGTGGACCCGGGCCGGGTGGTACGGGAGCTCGCGGACCGGGGGCTGCGCCGCCAGCTCACCGAGGGCGGACCGCGGCTGCTGGGCCAGTTCGTGGCCGCCGACGCGCTGGACGAGCTGTGCCTGACGATCGCGCCGGTGCTCACGGCCGGTGACGCCCAGCGGATCTCCGGCGGGCCTTCGGTCACGGTTCCGCACCGGCTCGCGCCGGCCTGCGTACTGGAAGAGGCCGGGTTTCTCTTCACGCGTTACCGTCGGATCTGACCGGGTAGCGGAATTTGTCGTTCCGCTTAGCTTCCGCTGGGCACATAAGTGGGCAGGTATACCCGCGCAGGGCCCCGTGCGACAGCGGGGCAGGATGGTTTCCGCAGGGGCCGGCCGACCGGCCTCCGCACACGAAGGAGAGGGCGTCCGTGTTCACGAGCGTATTGATGATCGAGCAGCCGCTGACCCCGGTCGACGTGGACTTCGTCACCACCCTCCACGGAGACGAAGCGGTCTCCTTTGTCGTCCTCATGCAACCCCGCGGCGACCGGGACCGGCTGCTGCGCGCCATCGACGACGTAGCGCTCGGTGAGCTCACCGAGGCCATCCACGAAGGCGCCGAACCCGAGGGCGACGCCGCCCGCGGACCGGCGGAACAAGCCCTGGAGATCTCCCTGGCGTCCCTGCGCAAGAAGGGCGCCAAGGCCGTCGGACAGATCATCGAGGACCACCCGCTCGACAAGCTCCAGGCCGTCGTGGACGAGACCGGCGCCGACGAGGTGATCGTCCTGACCGCCCCGCACTACGTGGAGGAGTTCTTCCACCGCGACTGGGCCTCGCGGGCGCGGCACAAGGTCGGCGTTCCGGTGCTCAAGCTCTTCGCCCACAGCGAATAGGGTGGAGGCGGCCGGATCCTCGCGTCCGGCCGTCCGCACGCACTCGATCCTGGAGCTACCTGAATGAAGCCCGGCCTGCCGACCGCCATGGAACGGCCCCACTTCATCGGCATCGGCGGGGCCGGCATGTCCGGCATCGCGAAGATCCTCGCGCAGCGCGGCGCGAAGGTGGCCGGCAGCGACTCCCGTGACTCCGAGACCGCCCGGGCCCTGCGCGCCCACGGCGTCACGGTCCACATCGGGCACGCCGCCGGCCACCTCGCCGACGACGCCAGCTGCGTGGTCGTCTCCAGCGCCATCCGCGCCGACAACCCGGAGCTGGCCCGCGCCGCCGAACTGGGCATCCCCGTCGTGCACCGCTCCGACGCCCTGGCCGGCCTGATGGACGGCCTGCGCTCGATCGCCGTCGCCGGCACCCACGGCAAGACCACCACCACCTCCATGCTGGCGGTGTCCCTGTCGGCCCTGGGCCTGAACCCCTCGTACGCCATCGGCGGCGACCTGGACGCCCCGGGCTCCAACGCCCACCACGGCGAGGGCGACATCTTCGTCGCCGAGGCGGACGAGAGCGACCGCAGCTTCCACAAGTACGCCCCGCAGGTCGCGATCATCCTCAACGCGGAACTCGACCACCACGCGAACTACGCGTCGATGGAAGAGATCTACGAGTCCTTCGAGACCTTCGTCGGCCGCATCGCCCCCGGAGGCACCCTCGTCATCGCCGAGGGCCAGGCCGGCGCCGCCGAGATCACCGAGCGGGTCAGCGGCCGGTACGACATCGAGATCGTCACCTACGGCGAGGGCGAGAGCGCCGACGTCCGCATCCTCAAAATCACCCCGCGCGGCCTCACCAGCGACGTCACCGTGGCCCTGCCCAGCGGCAAGATGCTGACCTTCACCGTCTCCGTGCCCGGCCGCCACTACGCGCACAACGCCGTCGCGGCCCTCGCCGCCGGTGTCGCGCTCGGCCTCGCACCGCACAACCTGGCCTCCGCCCTCGGCAAGTACACCGGGGTCAAGCGCCGCCTCCAGCTCAAGGGCGAGGAAGCCGGCGTACAGGTCATCGACTCCTACGCGCACCACCCCACCGAGATGACCGCCGACCTGGAGGCCATCCGCGGCGCCGCCGGCGACTCCCGCATCCTGGTCGTCTTCCAGCCCCACCTCTTCTCGCGCACCCAGGAACTCGGCAAGGAGATGGGCCAGGCCCTGGCCCTCGCCGACGCCTCGGTCGTCCTCGACATCTACCCGGCCCGCGAGGACCCGATCCCCGGGATCACCAGCGAGATCATCATCGACGCCGCCCGCGCCGCCGGGGCCGACGTCACCCCCGAGCACTCCAAGGAAGCCGTCGCCGACGTCATCGCGGGAATGGCCAAGCCCGGAGATCTCGTTCTCACCATGGGTGCGGGCGACGTCACGGACCTGGGGCCGGTCATCCTTGCCCGGCTGTCGAACTGACGGTTCCGGTAAGAGCGGGAAGCAGGAGAGTGGTCATGTCGTACGAGGTAGAGAAGACGGACGAGCAGTGGCAGGCGGAGCTGACCCCGTCCGAGTACCAGGTGCTGCGCCTCGCCGGCACCGAACCCGCCTTCCGCGGTGAGTACACGGACACCAAGACGGAGGGCGTCTACTCCTGTCGCGGCTGCGGCTCCGAGCTGTTCCGCTCCACGGAGAAGTTCGAGTCGCACTGCGGCTGGCCCTCCTTCTTCGACCCCAAGGACTCCGAAGCGGTCGAACTGAAGGCGGACACCGCACACGGCATGATCCGCACCGAGGTCCTCTGCGCGAAGTGCGGCTCCCACCTCGGCCACGTCTTCGAGGGCGAGGGCTACCCCACCCCCACGGACCAGCGCTACTGCATCAACTCCATCTCCCTGCGGCTCACCCCGGCCGAGGGCTGAGCGAGGCCGGCTTCCGGACCCCCACGGGCCCGGAAGCCGGTCCGATCGGCTCAGCGGATCCGGGCGGCCAGTTCGGCGAGCCAGGCGCCGGGACCGTGGGGCGCGGGAGGATCGACTTCCATCCCCAGTTCCGCCAGGGCGACGGCGTAGTCCGACTCGTCCAGCGGCAGTGACAGCAGATCGTGCAGTTCGCCGTCGAGCTGGGCGATCAGGCCCGGATCGGTGCTGTCGAGGTAGTCCCGCAGCGCCGCGTCGTGGTCCTCGAACTCGTCTGGCATGTCCTGGGAGAACCAGCCTCCGAGCAACTGCCCGAGTTCGGGGAAGCGGGCGTGCCACTCCCAGTGCGTCCGGGGGGTCGCGGGCGGCGGAGCCGTGCCCGTCTCCACGCTCTCCTTGAGCCGGTCCGCCAGGCGCAGCAGCCAGTCCTGGATCTCCGTGTCGGGCAGCCCGACGTCAGGCACCGGGTAGAACTCGCCGAGGCGCAGCCGGAGCCGGCCCGGCGGATTCTGCGCGTACTCGCGGAGCTGGTGTTCGGCGACGGCGATGGCCCAGGGGCGCGTTCGCCAGCAGTGCCGGAGGTAGGCGGTGAGTGCCTCTTCGTCGTCGGCGGTGCGGCCCAGGTGTGCGTGGATCACCTGGTCGAGTTCGCCGTACTTCCGGTCGTGTTCGAGGGGCTTGAGGGACACGGGGGCAGCCTCTAGAGGTAGATCGGGAAGGTGCGGTGGACGCTGAAGCCGTGCGGGCTCGCGGCATTGCGCCTGAGCACGACGCGGGCGGCCCGTACCTCCACGGCGTCCCGGCCGGCCAGCATCATCGCCTGGAGCAGGACCCGGCCGACGGGCTCGGTGCGGGAGGGCCACGCGGCCTCGATGGTGATCCGCTGCCGGGTGGACTGGGCCAGCCAGCGGTGGATCATTTGTTCGTTGCGGGTGACGACGTGCTGGGTGGCCCACTGGGCGGTTTCCCGGTCGGGATACGTGGCGGCGCGGTTCGCGACGGGCGCCGCACTCTCGGCAGGGGTCATGAGTGCTCTCGCTGCATGTGGTCGTTGATGCTGTCGATGAGCTCACGCAATGCGTCGCGGGTGGCCCAGTAGAGACGCCCCTTGAGGCATTGCTCGCCGGGGAACAGGACGAGGGCCCGCTGCGCCTCCGTGGTGAGGGCGACGGCGCGGTCGGCGCAGTACGGATGCTCGCTGGTCACGAACCTGTGGACGTCGTCCGCGAACGGGAGGTCCCCCTCGTCCATGAGGACGGCATCGAATCCGAAGAGGTGGGGGAAGACCTGGAGGAATTCCCACCCCGCCATCGGCAGCTCGTCGTACTCGGGCGCCGGCTCACGGTCGAGGATCCGTACCATTTCGGCGAGCGTGCGCAGATATTCGGCGGGATCCATTCCGGCGGCGGCCCGCGTCACCTTTTCCCTGAATTCCGGCGGATATGAATCGAGCGTTCCGGACCGTGCGACGGAATCCGCGGTGAACTCCAGTACGCCGGTCGCGATATAGACGGGGCAGTTCCAGTTGGCGGCCCAGTCATTGCCGACCACCCGGATGTAGCGCCGGATCTCGTCGTCCAGGGAGAGCTTCCCGTCCGACTCCTGGACCGAGAGGGCGAGATCGACGAGCCGGAGCGCCGGGCCGCCCGTGAACAGCGACGTAGGGGATGGCTGCACGTGATCCACCTTTCTAGGGTCCGTTGTGCGGCATGGCGGTGAGCACGATGAACGGGGGCACGAGGCCGTCCTTGTAGATGAGCCGCACCTGGACCCAGTTCTTGTCTGTGGCCCGGGCGTTCATGCCGTCCGTATCATAGTCGCCGCGCGAGACGCTGCGCCCCGTGGACTCGTTGGGGAATTCCAGATAGAGCGGGGGCTGGATCTCGGACTTGTTCGGGTCGTAGTTCGGGTTGTTCTGTTTCTTCTTCTCGACGCTCTCGATCCATTTCGAAATGCGGTCGGCATTGTCGATGTCCTCGAGCGTCGACTGGGTGTACCTCTGCGCGGAGGCGAGATCCTTGAACGACGAAGCGGCAGGGGCGCCCGCCTGATCGCGGAGGCGTTGTCTGAGCTGGTCGTCGGTCAGGCCGACGTGCTTGTCGATGGGGTGGCTGTCGTAGAGGCCTTCCTGGTTCGCCAGGTCCATCGGATAGAACATGTTGTCCGGGTCCTGACCCGGGATGGTGAAGCGGTGCTCCGGTTTGAAGTCGTTCAGTGACCGGGCGCCGAACGCCTGGGAGCGGCCCTCCTCCGACTGGAAGGTCGGTGCGCTGCGGTACGCCTCGTCGAGCGCCGGCATCAGCGCGTTGAGCCGGCTCTCCACCCCGCGCAGTTCGCCCTCGTACAGCGACACCGCGCGGTTGATCGCGGCGGTGTCCACCTTGAGCGTGATGTTGATGGCCACCTCCTTGCCGATCCCCAGCAGCTTCTTGCCGATCCTCTTCACGTCGTCGAAGTCGGGCAGTTCCGTCAGCTCGGCCAGAGCGTCCCGGATGGCCTTCTTGTAGATGCGCCACACCTCGTGGCGCATCTTCTCGGCCGACTCGGCGAAGGCGCGCATCGCCTGGCTGACTTCCTGGGTGGTGTCGAAGAGCACGCTCATCACGGGGTGACTGGCGGTGCCCTGGCCGCCGGCGGCGTCGTGCTTCCACTGGTAGCCGGCCGTCGAGGTGCCCCACGCCGTGGTGCCCCAGAGGGAGCTGACGAACTGGCGCATCGCCGACTGCCACTCGCCGTTGTTGGGGTCGGAGATGGATCCGGCCAGTCCGGTGAGGGCGCTGTCGACCTGGGTGACGGCGAAGCCGGGCCTCAGCCAGGCCAGGGCGATCTTGTCGATCTGCAGGTAGTCGGGAAGCGGCAGGATGTCGGCGGCCTTTCCCCACCGGCCGACGTGGTGCAGCAGCCCGCGCACGATGTCCAACGCCCAGTCGGGAACCCCCTCCAGCAGCCAGGAGGTGAAACCGGTGCTGTAGTCGTCCATGTCGCCCCAGCGCAGATCGGTGATCTGCTGGTACTTCGGGGGTGTGTCGATGACCTTGGGGACGGGGAACTGGACGGGGGGAGCAGTACCGGACGGATGGCTCGCGGCCTCCGCCCTGGCGTAGTTGTTCGCCGTCGTGACGAATCCGACCGCGACGCCCCCCACGCTGGCGACGCTCCTGGCCCACACTTCGAGGAAACGATTCCCTACCTTCACGTACGCGGCGGACACGCTCTGCGCGGCGCTCCCGTACCCGCCGCAGTCCATGTACTCCACGAGGTCGTAGAGGAAGTCGTTCGCCCCCGTGTGCAGCATGTTCTGCTGCAGGGCCACGTTCCCGGCGACACCGTTCAGCTGGGAGGGAGTGACATCGAACCCGCCCTGGGCGGGTGCCGTGGGTCCGGCCATCAGCCCGCCCCCCATCCACGCAGCACGGCCCGATGGGCGGCGGCGTAGTTGGCGTGGCCCGTCGTCACGACCTCGTGCAGCCACTTCTGGGCGGCTTCCAGATCCTGCATCTGGCGGTCCCAGCGGTCGAGTTCGTCGATGAACGCGTCACGCGCCTCGCCCTCCCAGCTCAGCACCACCTTCTCGGTGCGCGCGTACAGCGTTTCGAGCCGCTCGTTCAACTGGCGGAGGATGTCCTCCAACTCCCCGGCCAGTCCCTGGAGCGTGGCGAAGCTGACTCCTATGTGGTCACCGGACATGCAGAGCCCCCACCTTTCGTCCGGAGTGCGTGTGTGTGCGCGTATGCGTGCGTCAGATGTCCATGAGGGCGCTGCGCGGCGGCGCCGGGGCCGTGCCCTCGGAGAGCCGGTCCACTTCGCGCGCGACGTCGACCGAACCGTGCACCTTGCGAAACGCCTGGAGCACGTCCAGCTCCTGCTGGGTGAACCCGTCGCGGCCCATCCGTACGGCCTCCTCGAGGACGACGAGGATCTCCCGGATGCGTACGGCGTCCTCGGCGGCGCCCCGGTGCAGAGCCCGGTAGGCCTTGGCAGTCTCGCCCTTCCAGCCTGCCTCGATCCGGTCGACGATCGCGTCCATGCGCCGGACCTGACCGTCGAGGTGCCGCTGCATCGCATCCATGTCGTCGGCGAGCTTGGTCAGGTCGCTCTCGGACGCGTTCAGATCTGCATCGCTTGCCACGGCCCCCGCCCTTCATCGCTCGCACCACCCTAACAACAGGGCTTCCAGGAGCGTTGGTCGGCCTGGACGGGCACGTCGGGGCGGGTATCACCATGACCGGCGAGGGAGCGCTCGCGGGCCCGGTCTTCCCGCCACGGTGTCGAGGGGGTCGCGGTTGGGTTCCGATCAGGTCTCTCGCCTGCGATAACTCCGCCGTCAATAGCATGCTTTGGCCACGGAAGACAGCTATCCGTTTCCTCGATGTGGCTGGTTATGATCGGCACCCGCCGTCCCCCGCCGTCCCCTGCTCCCGAGGACCGATGTCTCCCATGGAACCCGAAGGCGTGCAAGGGCAGTCGACGACCCGTCGGCGGCGCACCGTGCGCCTGCGCACCCTGCTCATCTGGCTGGCGGTGCTCCCCACCGTGGCGATGGGCACCCAAGTGGCGGTGACCGCAGGGCGGTTGATCGAGCAGTCGGAGCAGCTGCGGGCCGATGTCGCGGTCTCCGAGCGGGTCGGCGCACCGCTGTACACGCTCATGGTCGACATACAGGCCGAGCGGACGGTGACCGCCTCGCTGTGGGCGGGCGCCGCCGGGGCCGAGGAGGAGCTGAGCAACCGGCGGGAGGCCACGGACCGGGCCACGGCCGCGTTCCGCGGTCTGGCGGCCGATCCGAACGCGTCCTTCGGGGAAGTGAACCGGCGGCTCGAGGGCCTGGCCGCGTACCGCCAGCGCGCGGACGCCCACACCGGCGGCGCCGACGGCACGCTCGCCTACTACACCGGGGCCATCGGCGCGGTCATCCAGGCGTACCAGCAGGAGTTCAACCACGCGGAGGACGCCGAACTCGGCAGGGACAGCCGGTCCGTGGTGTCCATGCTCTCGGCCACCGAGATGGTGGCGCGCGAGGACACGATCCTGGCCCTGGCCGGGCCGTCCAGGGAACTGAACTCCGCCGGCTTCGACCAGTTCATCAGCGCCCTGGGAGCCCATCGGTACCTGTACGAGACATGGGTCGTGCCGACTCTGCCCGAGGAGGACCGGCGGTTCTACGAGCGGATCACCGCCACCCAGGACTGGCAGACGAAGATCCGCATCGAGAACGCGATCGTCTCGAAGCACACGGACATCGCATCCGGCATCAGGCTGCCCGCCGAGGTCGACGGCTGGCGGTCGGCGCACGAGAACTTCTCGGTGCAGATGGCCACGCTCAACGTCGACCGGGCGCGGAAGGTCCTCACGCGCGGCGAGGACAAGGCCGCGGAGCTGGAGACCGAGGTCGCCTGGCTGATCGGGGGGAGCGGTGGCGGACTCCTGGTCGTCGTAGTCGTGGTCGTGTTCACCACGCGATCGGTGCTCCGCCGCCTGCACGACCTGCACGAGCGCACGGTGACCGTCGCCGAGGAAACCCTCCCCGACGTCGTCGCCCGGCTCCAGCGCGGGCAGTCCATCGACGTCGGGGTCCTGCCGGAGGTGCGCGGCGACCGGGACGAGGTCGGACGCATCAGCGACGCGTTCGCCCGCGCCGTCGCCGTATCCGTCGACGGGCACCGCCAGCTCGCGGCCGAGCGCCACGGGTTCGGACTGTTCGCCACGGGCATCGCCTCGCGCACCGGGAACCTGGTCAGCCGCCAGCTGAGCCTCACGGAAGACCTCCAGGACGCCTTCGGCCACGACGAAGAGCTGCTCGCCCAGTTGATGCGGGCCGACCAATTGACTGTGGGCATGCGACGCCAGATCGAAAACCTCCTCATCCTGGCGGGTGGCGAGGTCCCCGACCCGCACAGCGAGCCCATGCGTATCGCCGACCTGCTGCGCGAAGCCGCCGCGGAGGTCGAGGACTTCCGGCGCATCGAGCGGCAGGCCCTGGACGAGACCAGCGTGGAACCGCGCGTGATCAGCCAGATCAGCCACCTGCTCGCGGAGCTGCTGGACAACGCCACCCGGTTCTCCCCGCCGCGGTCGAAGGTGGTCATCCGCGCCGAAATGGTCGCGGACGGGCTGTCGGTCGAGATCGAAGACCGTGGGCCGCGGGTGACCCCCGAGCGGTACGAGGAGATGAACGGCCGCCTGCACGAGGCCCCGCCGTACTCCGTTCTGGCGCAGAACGCGCACAGGCTCGGGCTCTTCGTGGTCGGTCACCTCGCCGACCAGCTCCGGGCGACGGTCACCCTGCGCCGCTCGGTGTACGGAGGGACCGCCGCCGTGGTGATCCTCCCCAGGGAGCTGCTGGTGGCGACTGAAGGGGAACCACCGCGCGAGCCGACGGCAGAGCCCGCGGCCCCGGCGCCGTCGGCCGCCGCCCCGGCGCCGCGCCTTCCCGAGGAGCGCAAGGCCGAGCTGGTCCTGCACACCGGCGCCGGGCTGCCGAGCCGCCGTACGACGGTGCCCGCGCCTGTACCCGAGTCCGCGGTCCGCCCGGCCCCGGCGGCCGGCCCCACGCGGCCGGCCCTCCCCGAGCGCGTCCCGCAGACCCACATCGCCGAGCGGCTACGCGCGCCCAGCGCACCGGAAACAGCCGTCCGGCAGGACACGGCGACCCCCGAAGAGGTGGCCGACGCCTGGGCGGACTACGAACACGGGACCCAGACAGTGGATGAAGAGCTCCGACGGGATCAGCCATGACTACCTCATCGCACACTGCGACATCCAACGACGTGATCTACAGCGTCCTCGACAACAACCTGAGCAGGATCGCCGGCATCCAGGGAGCCGTGCTGCTGTCCAACGACGGCATCAAGCTCAGCGCCTACCTGCTGGACCAGCCCCAGGCCGAGCGTATGGCGGCCGCGGCCTCCGGTATCGCGGCCACTATGAAGGCGATATCCCGGGAGGTCGACGGCGGCCGCGTCATCCGCCAGTTGGTCGAGATGGACGACAGGTACCTCTGCATCGTCGGGTGCGGTGAGGGCAGTACGCTCATCGTGGTGACCTCCCGCAAGGCGCGGCTCGGGGAATTGGGCGGCGAGGCCGTACGGACCGCCCAGGCGCTCGGCGAGTGGCTGGGAACCCCGGAGCGCGCCCAGGTGCCGACCGCGTAATGCCGCAGGACGAGCCCCAGCCCGCAAGGCGCCGCCGGACGCGGCTGTACGCCCTGACCGACGGACGTACGGCCGCTACGCACACCGTCCTCACCATGGACACGACGATCACGGCGGCGGTGGCCGGGGACGCCCACGCCGGTCTGCCCACTGAGTGGCAGGAGATCCTCGCCATGTGCGCGGGGCCGGGCGGTCGGGCGGTCGCCGAGGTAGCGGCGCGGATGCACATCCGCCTCACCCCGATGACGCTGCTTCTCGGCGAACTCGCCGACCGCGGGCTGATCCACATCCGGCCGCCCCTGGCGGTCGGCGAGACCACCAACGTCCACCTGCTCATGAAAATCAGGGACAACCTTGCCCGGATATGACACGCCCGCCCCTCAGCAATCGGCCCCGGTCAAGGTCCTCATCGCCGGTGGATTCGGAGTCGGCAAGACGACCCTGGTGGAGAGCATCTCCGAGATCGAGCCGCTGCGTACGGAGGAGCGGCTGACGTCCGCGGGTGTCGGCGTCGACGACCTCGACGGCATCGAGTCCAAGACGGCCACCACCGTGGCCATGGACTTCGGCCGGATCACCCTCACCGACGCCGGAGTCGTCCTCTACCTGTTCGGCACACCGGGCCAGGAACGTTTCTGGTTCATGTGGGACGACCTGCTGAACGGAGCACTCGGGGCGGTCGTGTTGGTTGACACGCGAAGCCTCGACCGCAGCTTCCCGGCCGTCGACTTCTTCGAGAGCCGTGGACTGCCGTTCGTGGTCGGCGCGAACTGCTTCCACGGCGAGCAGCCGTACACCGCGCAGGAGATTGCGGCGGCCCTGCACCTGCGCGATCCGAACACCCCCGTGCTCATGCTCGACGCCCGCTCCCGCCAGGACGTCCGCGCCTGCCTGCTCTCGCTCCTCGACCGGGTCATCGCCAACGCGGGGGCCGCGGCGGCCGTCTGAGGCGGCCGGGCCGGCTGAACGGCCAGGGCGGTGGGAAGCCACCGTAAGCGACGGACGGCCGCCCTGTGTGACGAACGGGGTGGCATTCGGCTTTCGCTGGCCCATCAGGGGATCTCCGTTCGAGCCAGAAGCCCCGGTGCGTCCGCGGTTCGCGGCCACCGGTGGCGACGGCCAGCTCGAGCTCGGCTACGTGCTCCCGGAGACGGGACAGCTGGCCTTCCTCGGGCCGCCGATGATCGAGGCGAGGCCTACCGCGCAGATCGCGATGATGACGCCGAACTGGATGCCGTCCACCAGAGCCTGCAGGGCCGTTCGCTGGTCGCGCACGGTCGGTCCGGTGGGTGGTGCGTATTCCGGCTCCGGGACCGGGCCCCCTTCCGTAGGGTGAGGCGACAACCATCTCGGGGGAGGAGGCGGGACATGCCAGCTCGCCAGTTACCGGCACTGGCGCAGTACCGGCAGGACGCGGTGACACGCCTGCTGTGCGCGGGAGCGCATCTTGACGAGGGATACGCCCGCGAGGTGGAGATTGAGCTCACCGAGGACCGGCTGAAGGCCACGGGGCTCACCCTCGGCATCGACCTGATCGCGCTGTCCCGCCACGCGCGGGCCGCCACCCGGCGCATCGACGCCCGGGACCGGCGCCTCGCCTGGCTCTGCGCGCTCGGCGTGTGGGCCGCGGTACCGGCCGCGCTCTACGGGCTGGCCGCCGGTCCGGCCGACCTGGCCTACGGGGCCTTCGCGGCGATGGCCGCCGCGTACGGGGCGGCCTGGTGGCTGGTCCACCGGGCGGAGAGCGAGGCCCGGGCGGCGGCCCTGGCCGTCGAGCACGGCGCGGACCGGCCGATGGACCTGGCCCCGGGCGTCGGCCCGGAGGTGGAGAACCGGCTGCTGGAGCAGAAGCGGGCCAACGTGGTCCCGTATGCCGCACGGGCCGAGCGCACCAACCCCTTCGTCGGCAGCGGCGAGAAGATCAAGGAGATGGTCTGGCAGCCCATCGACGTCAGCCGGCCCGCCGACGATCCGGCGGGCGGCGGGAAGCTGACCATCAGACCCTTCGACGCCGTCGACCTGCACACCTTCATCGCCCGCGAGATGGAGCACATCGCTGGCCTGAAGGGCCTGCGGGCCCGCAACCGGCTGTACGTGATAGGCGACCACGTCACCTACGTCGGCCCCGACCTGCTGCCCGACCGGCTCCGCCGGCCGCGCGCCCAGATCCCCAAGCAGCTCGTGCAGGCCGGCCTGGTCCAGCCCGGAGCCGGGATGCGGACCTACCTCAGCCTTGAGCGGGCCGGTGAGGGAGGCCGCGTCATCGTCTCCATGCACCTGCGGGCCCGGCTCCAGCACCCCAGCCTCACCTGGGAGGTGGCGGCCTACGGGATCCCCCCGCTCCAGGCGCGCTTCTACCGCGTGCACCGCCTGCCGGTGGGCGGCTTCGAGCGCTGGTGGGACCTGTTCCGCTTCGCCACAGGCTCAGCCCTGCCCCTGCTGCTCGGCGCCGCCTCCCGGCTCTCGCGCCGGGGCTCCGAACGGCGCAGGCGCGCCCGCGACCTGGAGAAGCTGCGGCGCGAGATCGACCGCAAGCACCTGGCGTACGACTACGGAGCCGTGGACAGCATCCGCGAACGGGTCGCAGACTGGGAGCAGTTGGGCTTCTCCGAGCGCACCGATTCGCAGGACTTCCTGCAGCGGCTCCAGCAGGGCGTGCTGATCGCGACCGAGCGGTTCCTCCAGGACCACAACGTCGACACGGCCTCCTACGACCAGGCGCAGCAGGTCATCAACACCACCACGTACAACTTCCAGGGCGATATCCACGGCCCCGGCAACTACGGCGCCGGCGGCACCATCAACCAGCCGGGGTCCGGGGGGCAGCCGGGCGGCCAGGGCGGCGGCGCGGGCCGGCCCTGATCCCTACGAAACCAAGGAGGAGACCCGCATGGGCACCTACAACTTCCACGGCGACATCACCGGCCCCGGCAACTATGGGGACAACGGCACCATCAACATCGGACAGCAGGACACCGCGGCGCAGACCCTGCGCCTCGCCGCCGAACTCGCCCAGTGGCTGCGCTCCGCAGGCGCCGACCAGGCACAGCTCGACGCGGCACAGACCCTGCACGGCGAGCTGGACCGGGCCGGACGGGAGCAGCGTGCCGCCGAACCGGGGGTGGTCCGGCGGGCGCTGGAGACCATCACCCTCGGCCTCGGCGCGGGCAGCACCGGGCTCGCCCTCGCCCAGGAGCTCACCCGGCTGCTGGGCTGACCCCGGCGGGCGCGGTCCGCCGGGGCCGGGTCACTTGGCCCGTACGACGGCCCGCGCATCGCCGAAGTCCAGCTCCAGTCCCGAGCGCAGCGGCACGGTCTGCCCCGGGGCGATCTCCTGCGTGCTGCCGTCCGCCCGGGTGCCCGTCCACGACGACCCGGAGCGGTTCGCCAGCCCGAACTTCCCCGGCCGCTGCGGATGTTCGGTCAGCAGTGCCACCAGCGTGGCGTCGCCGTAGTCATGCCGGGCCGGCTCCGGAGCCAGGTGGTGCGCCTGCACCCGCGAGGTCCGGTGCAGCAGGATGTGGTGCTCGGTGTGCGGCGGGGGAGTGGTCAGCACAAGCCGGGGCGGCAGCACCAGCGTGCTGCGGCAGCTCCAGCAGGCGACCGGCGTGGTGGACAGCGGCTCGGTCATGTTCTGCTTCCCGCAGTGCGCGCAGTCCACCACCGCGTCGAGGACCGCCCGCAGGGTGTCCCGCCACTGTGATTCGCGCACCCGGGCCGCCGGATCGTGCAGGCCCGTCGTGAAGTTCTTGATGAACAGCTCACGCAGGGACGGCGGTGCCACCGCCCATGTGGCCAGCACCGTCGGATGCTCGACCGGGTCGGGCGCGTTGGAGCGGTCCAGCGGGTCGAAGACGAACAGCGGCTGCTTCCCGTAGAGCTTGCGCTCGGCGGCCTCGTCCAGGCAGCGGATCTCCAGTTCCCGCTTCCCCTTCAGCGGGTGATGGTTCATCAGCAGCATGAACAGCAGCACGGACAGGGAGTGCAGATCGCTCTGCGTGCCGGGGGAGACGCCGGGCTCACCCCGCACCAGCTCGGGCGCCATGAACTCCATGGTCCCGGAGATGCCGGTGCTGTCGCCCTCCACCACCGCGTTGTCGTTGTCGCAGACCAGCACTTCGCCGGTGGCCGGGTCGAAGAAGATGTTTCCCCAGGAGATGTCCCGGTAGGCGATCCCGCGCGAGTGCAGCGCCTGGTACGCCTCGACGGTGTAGAGGCAGGCCTTGAGCAGCGCGCGGATGGAGGTCTGCAACTGGCGGCGGAAGAGCATCGGCAGGCCCTTGAACCGGTCCGGCCGGATGTCCATCACATAGCCGAAACCGCCCCGGTGGTCGGACACGAAATCCCGCGGCCACAGGAAACGGTCGTCGTCGAGGCCGCGGTCCACCAGCTGGCGGACGATGTCCTCCTGCGCGGGCGTCGCGCAGATCGGGTAGTACCACTTGAGGGCCTGGTCCCCGGCCGGGGTCCGGACCCGGTAGACCTCCCCCTGGCCGCCCGCGCCGAGCAGGTCGCAGACCTCCACGCTCATACCGCTGTCGGCCGTCAGTCTGGTACCGCTGTCGAGCATGCCGCTCATTCGTCACTCCTGTACGGGTCTCGCAGGTCTTCCATGTCTACGGGGACTGCCGGGACCGGCGGGGCTGCCGGTGAGGTCATCTCGGCGGTGGCCTCCGGGTCGTGCGGGTCCCGAGGGTCCTCCGTGGTGTGCCAGGCCGCCACCAGGGTGGTGTCGTCCCCCGAGTGCTGCGAGGCCTTGCCCAGCCACTGCGGCAGGGCGGCCCGGACGCGCTCCGTGCCCTCCGCCGACAGCCGTTCGTCCAGCCCGGTCATGAACTGCCGGAACCCCATGTCGGAGGCGAAGCTCTTCGACAGCCCGTCGGTGGAGAGGGCGACCAGCCGGGGCGCCCGGGAGGGGGCCGTCACCGGCGCCCAGTGCGTCCGCACCCGCAGCCAGGCCTCTGGGGTGCACAGAGACTCCGTCTCGTCACCCAGATCGGCCTCCTGCGGCGCGAGCGGTACGGCTACCCCGTCGTCGCCCACGATGGTCAGCTCACCGTCGCCGAGCTGCCAGGCCGCGAAGACCCGGGGAGTCAGCACGGCACCGACGAACGTGCTCCCGTACAGGAGCAGCTTCTCCTCGTCGCGCACCGGCGGCTCTCCGTGCGAGCTGGCGCGCTCCCAGTTGCCGAGCACCCGGTCCCGCCAGGCGCTGACGAGCTGGCGCGGGAAGGCGTACTCCGCGTAGCGCATCAGCCAGGCCAGGCTCGGCGGCCGCTCCTCGCCCCGGGGCTGGGCGAGCGCGGCGAACAGCCGGGCCTCCTGGACGAAGAGGTCCACGGCGAACCGGGAGCCCAGATGGCTGCGCGCGTGCACCGCCGAGCCGTGGCCGTCGGCCACCGCCATGATCAGTGGGGATCCCGCGGTGCCGAGCCCCTCCACCTCGTAATGGTCCTGGTTGCGTGTCTTGTTCACGCCCTGGACGCTGCCGTGCAGCGTGTCCCAGCGCGGTCGTGCGGGTCCGGGTCCGTCGGTCGGCAAGGGCCCGCTCACCACACGTCGTCGTCATCGTCGTCGAGCGCCGGCGGGGCGTACGGCGGCTGCTTCAGCGTCGGGTCCGAAGAACCCGCCACCGGCTGCGATGCCGCCTTCACCGCCGCCGTCGATGCCCAGCGGATCGCCGCGGCCAGCTGCTTGGGGCTGTTCGCGTCCAGCGGCTGGAGTTCGGGATTGCCGAGGAACTCCTGGAGCACCGTCCGGTCCGCGTCCGCGCCGATCGCGATGGCCACCCGGACCGCCTTGCGGCCCCAGGGGGTCGCGTCCACCGCCCGCAGCCCCGCCTTCCAGTCGTCCGTCGGCACCCCGTCGGAGACCAGGGCCAGCACCGGCTTCAGCGCGCGCTGCGGCATCGGCGGGGTGTCCAGCTCGCGCGACACGAGGTGGAGCGCGTCACCCAGATTGGTCATGCCGTCGACCTGCACGTCCTGCCAGGTGAACTGCTCCACCGGCACTGGGTCCTGGTGGTGCCAGCGGGCGGTCGTGGAGAACGTCATGGTGCGCAGCAGCAATTGGGCCGCAGGATTGTCCTGCGCGACCGATCGCATGGCCGGAACGGCCTCTCTGATCGCGTAGTTGAGCTGGCCGATCTTCTCACCCTGCATCGAGTACGAGCAGTCGAGCAGCCAGATGAAATGGACGGGCCTGTTCGCCATCGGCCCGCCGGGGATGTCACTCACCGCATGTCTCCTTCAACTCCCGCTCCATTGCGGTACATACCGCACCAGCGCCACCACCGTGGTGGCTGCCGTCACCACGACCGCCACCACGAGCAGGGCCAGCATCAGCCGCCGGCCCCGCACGATCTGCGGTGTAATCATGGGGTCTTGCTCCTCTCCCTCACGACTGCCTGCTCCCTCACGACCGCCTGCCCTCCGTGAGCCGGCCCACGCGAAGCCCGGTCCGCGACAGCAGCCACAGCACCGGCTCCGCGGCGCGCCGCTGCTCGGAGTCCAGGGCGCCCGCCCCCGTCGCGGCGCGGGCGCTCACCGCCCAGTAGCGCGCCGCCGCGAAATCGTGGCCCAGGGTGCGGACCAGGTCGTCGAGCCCGATCCCGCTCAGCCAGTCGTCGACCGGGTCTGCGGGCCGCGGCAAGGATGTCAGCCGGTCCAGCGCGTCCCGCTTGGTGACCACCGTGGCCACGGCGAGGCGCTGACGGCGGCCACCGAGCCCCTGCAGCTCGCCGGTGAACCCGGCGTACGTCTCCACCGGGCCCAGGTCGGCCGGCCGGGCGGCCGCGGCCAGCTCGGGATCCCCCGCGCGCAGGGAGCGGCGTACGACGGGTGAGGCGAGCACGTCCGCGACGAGCAGGACCCCGTCGGCGTGCGCGAGGTAGCTCTGGCGGCGCGTGGTGTCCGCGTCGCGCAGGGACTCACCCATCGGGTCGTACAGGTAGAGCAGCCGGCGTCGGCGCCCGCGGCCCACCAGCAGCATCAGCGCGCGGGGCTGGCCGCCCTGGGTCTTGAGGGTCCAGCCCGACTGGTTCAGCTGCCGGCCCAGGGTGTTGGCCTCGCGCAGGTCCTCCGGGGAGGCGAACTCGACGGTCAGCCCGGACTGGTGCGACCAGGACCGCAGCCCGTCGAGCATGGCCGCCATCAGCATGGTCTTGCCGGCGGAGGTGCCGCCGATCAGCGGCAGGTGCACGACCCGGGTCGTGCCGACGGCCGGGGGCAGCGGCCGGTCGCAGTGCGGACAGTGGGCGGTGAGCCGCCGCCGCCCGGTCATGGCGGTGGTCGCCAGGGCCCGGCCGCAGCGACAGACGTGCCGCAGGGCGCCGAACCCGCCGGGCCGCAGCTCGCGGTGGGCCGCACCACAGTCCGGGCACAGGTGCACGGCCAGCGGGAACGGCCGGTAGCAGCCGGGATACGGGCACTTCATGCGTACGCCCCGGGCCAGCTTCCACAGCCGCTCGGCGCTCCGCCCCGCCAGGACGGCCGCGAGGGCCCCGAGCGCGACCAGGGCGAGCTGCACGGCGAAGACCAGCGCCACGCAGAGCAGCACGGCCGAGGCGAGCAGCGCGGACAGCAGCGCGGACAGTGCGATGCCGGGCGCGAGCATCCGCCGGATCAGCCGGCCGAGGCCGTTCTCGGCGCGGATGCCGCTGCGGCCGTGGCGGCCGTGCAGCAGCCGGTCGCCCACCACCTTGCCGAGCCAGTGTCGGGTCAGCAGGAACCAGACGGTACGGGCGGCGAACAGTGCGGCGGACCGGGAGTCCAGCCACATCTGCCTGGCCCAGTAGGCGGGTTGGGTCGGCTCGCCGCCGGAATACGGCGCGATCCGCGGGTCGGTGGCCCCGGGTGTGCGCGGCTCGAAGGCCCGCCCGGCGGCGCCCAGGGCGAGCCCGAGGAACCGCCACAGCCCGTACCCGAGGCACACGGCGACCCCGACGGCGCCAGTTCCGTAGACGAGGGTCATCACGACAGCCTGCTGATTCACGCCCTCCATCCCCCGTCCCGGCCGGGGCTGCCCGGATCACCGGACCCGGGGCCGGACCGTCGCCGACCGGAGCCGGAGAAACGGTCGCGCAGGCGGCCGAAGGCGCTCGGGCGCTGCCAGGTGCGGAAGTCCTCCGCCCAGCGGCCGCCCAGCCGGGCCAGGGCCTCCTCCACCGAGGTGAGATCGGCCTGCGGCAGGACCCGTACGATCGGACGCAGCACTCCGTCGAGCAGGTCGGTGCGGGCCTCCTGCCAGACCGGGCCTGCCTGCGGCTGCGAGGACCAGACCGTGAAGCAGTCCGCGACGTAGCCGGGCGCCAGCCGCAGCCGGGCGGTGACCTCCGCGTCGCGCGCGGCCAGCCGGTACGCGGCCAGCAGCTCCGCGTCGTTGCTCTCGATCAGCGCCCGCAGCTCGCTCTCCGGCCGGTTCTCGGCCAGCAGTCGCGCGGACAGCGCCGCGTACGCCTGCCCCCGCGCCCCCGGCTCCGGATCCAGCGAGCGCAGGTCCAGCACCTGGCGCACCCACCCAGGGCCAACCGTGCCCGCCCGCAGGTTCCGGGCCAGCTCCAGGATCAGCAGCGACGGCCGCAGCCGGGCGGGGAGTTCCTCCTGGAAGTGCCCCAGGATCTCCGGCGCCAGCTCCGCCGCCTCCACCTCCCCGGTCGGGGCCCGTGCCGCCGCCTGCGCGAGCGTCTCCCAGGTCCCGGCGTCCCGGTGGACCTGCGGCCCCACCTGCGCGAGCACCAGGCGGGCCTCGCCCGCGCCCGGCGGCTCCTCGTCCCACACCAGCCGCATCGCCGTTCGCAGCACCAGCGGCTCCGCGTACAGCGAGACCCTGGATCCGGCCAGCAGGGCGTGCAGCGCCGCGACCCGGTCCGGAGCGGCCGCCGTCGCCGCCGGCGCCTGCGCGCACATCCGCAGGTGTGGCAGCGCGTCGGACGCCGTCAGCCGCAGCCCGGTCCGGGCGAACAGCCCCTGCGCCGCGAGGGGATCGCCCGCTGCGAGGGAGTCCAGCCGGTCCAGTACGAGGGCCCGCAGCGCCGGCAGCTCCGCGAGCGCGGCCCGCACCCCGCCGCCGTAGGTCCGCTCCGGGTCGGCGAGCAGCTCCAGCGCCAACTGCCGGGCCGCACCGGGCAGGAGGTCCGCCGCGTCCACCCCGAGCACCGAGGCGATCCGCAACAGCCCGGCCCGGTCCGCCGGTTTGGCGTCGGGGGCGCAGAGCGCGGCCCGCAGGCCCGGTTCCAGGTCCGCCGCCAGCCGGGCCCGGGCGGGCGCGCCCAGCGCCTGCGCGGAGGGCAGCTCCGCGGGGACGGTTCCGCCGAGCACCGCTTCGGCGAGGATCAGCGTCGCCAGGGGTTGGGACACGGCCGGCGGAGCCCATCCGTCCAGGGCCGCCAGCAGCCGTCCGCACGCGGCGACCTCGGCCTGGTCCCGGTCCGGGGCGTCCGCCGGGCGGCCCAGAGCCAGGGTCAGCGCGTGGAGCCGTACGTCGTCCAGCGCGTCCCGGTGCCCGGCGGCCCAGTCCGCGGCCGCTGTCCGGCCGGGCCCGGCCAGGGCCACGTCGGCGGCCAGGGCGAGCGCGGCCAGCGGACCCGCCTCGTACGGATCGGCGCCGAGCTGCCGGACCTGAGCGAACAGCTCCTGCCGCCGCGCCTGCCAGATCCGCGCGGCGGTGTCGGCCCACACGTCCGGGGGCCCGGCGGCCGGGGCGGCCGCGCGCGTGGCGTCGTACACCCGGTAGCGGAGCTCCTGACCGGCCAGTCCGAGACCGTCCTCGGGCACCACGCCGATGATCTGCTGCCGGGCGAGCTGCGGCCGCCGGGTGTAGGTGGTGAAGGTGAGCCACTGCCCCCGCTGGTGCGGCAGTACACTGCACGCGAGCATGATCCAGCGGGACACGGCCTCGTTGTCCGCCTCCACGAGCACGATCTGAGGGGCCGCCGGGTCCTCACCGAGCCGGCGAAGGTCGGCGAAGAACCCCGCGAGCCAGGGCCCCCGCGCGGCGACGAACCCGGCCAGCCCGGCCTGATCGAACGAGCCCGGGGCGGGCACCGCCGTCAGCGGGGGCGCGCCGTCCGACGGGGTGTCGACGGCCCACTGGGGCGAGCCCCAGGTGGTGATCGGCAGCGGCCCGACGGCGGGACCGGAGTCGGCCTGCTGCGGCAGGTGCACCGCGTGGGCGTGGAAATTGCCCCAACGGCCGCTGTAGTCGGCACCCGTGTACACGGAACGAGCCAGCAGCCGGCTGCCATCGGCCAACACGCTGAGGCTCAACGCCTTGGGAAAGGCGGCGAGTTGTTCGCGGTTCGGACGCGGCGGCGCATCCCGGGGCGGCTCGTAGCCGATCAGCTGCTCCGCCTCGCGCAACAGCGCGGTCGGCACCCCGGGGCTGACGGCCGTGAACCGGAAGCCGGAGCCGTCGGGCCCGGGAGGGGCCGAGGTGTAGTGCAGTTGCGCGAGGTTCACGCATCTCCTCCCGGTCCGTTACGGCTGCCCGCGCGGGCAGCGGCGGAGGCCTGCGGCAGCAGCCCGCCGAGGCCCAGCAGCCACAGCAGCGGGTCCTCCACGCGCAGCGGCCGCGGACCCGACTTCGGGGCGTCGGCCGGGGCATCCGCCGGTGGTGGCGAGCCGAGCGCGGAGAGCCCGAACAGAGACAACCGGGCGAAGTCCCGCTCCAGTTGCCGCAGCAGGGCACCCGAGTCCCAGCCGTCCAGCAGTGACTCCATCTCCTCGTGCACTGCCAGCCGGTCGTCCTCGTCCACCGCCCCGGACGAATGGTCGGCGTTGCGCAGCAGCGGTGAATGCGGCCCCAGCAGCGGGGAGAGGGAGTCCGTCTTGGTCACGGCGACGGCCACCGGGGTGGTGACCCGGCCGCGGGTGGAGCCCCGGCCGTGGGCCCGCAGCTGCGCCGCGAGATCGGCGGCGATCTGCTGCGGCGGGGTCTCCACGACCGGCAGCGGCAGGTCGGAGTCGACGGGCAGCCGGTCGCGTACGGCCCTCATCTGGAGCGGGTCCACGAGCAGGATGATCCCGTCGGCGGCGGCGAGGTAGTGGGTGTACCGGTCCATGGCCTCGGAGCTGCCCAGGTCCTCGCCCGCCGCGTCGAAGAACACGAGCGCGGTGTGCCGGCTGCCGTCCCCGCGCAGCCTGCGCCGCAGCGGCAGGCTCAGCCGGTACAGCAGCGGGTCGTTGAAGCCCAGGGCGGCGGGTCTGGTCGCCTCGGGCAGCCGCAGCCGGTCGTAGAGGTCCTCGGCCATCTCCCGGTCGCGGCGCTGGGTCTCGCCGCCCATCGCGGTGAGCGAGGCTCCGTACGCGCGGCCCACCCTGCCGCGCAGTTCGTTGACCAGGACGGAGACGTAGGTGCTCTTGCCGGAACCCTTGGGGCCGAGCAGGGCGATGATCCTGGTGTCCTGGTCGCAGTAGTCGCTCGGGAGGTCGCTGTGGCAGCGCAGGCACACCCGGACCGGGGTGGACACCCCGCAGCCGGGACAGTCAGCGCGCGACCCTCCGGCGCCGAGCGGGAGCTGGCGGGGGATCCGCCCGCCGAGCCCGCGCGCGGCGGTGAAGACGGGCCCGCGCATCTTCAGCGCGGGCGGCACGGCCGGGCCGATGAACTCGGCCCATACGGTGTCGAGCTCGGAGGTACACGGCTTGCCGCCGCGCACGCCGGTGGGAGACATCTGGCAGCGGTAGGGCAGCCGGGCGGCCGGCGACCGGTTGAAGCAGTAGGGGCAGACGACGGAGGTCATGTCAGCGGACCACCAGGGAGTGGATCGGGGGCTCTTCGAGCCGGACGGAGGCGGCGTGGCCGCCGAGGAGGAAACCGCGCACGGCGTAGGGGCGGCCGGGGGCGGTGGCGGGGTCGAGCTCACGCTCCACCGTCCCGGTGGCGGCGAGCTCGTCGCCGGTGAGCCGGCACAGGGGCGTGCCGCCGGACGGGCCGCTGGGCCGCCGGGGGTTGCGGCCGCCGTCGGCGCGGGCGACCAGCACGAAGCCGGGGAGGTCGGCGGCGCCGGCCGGGGCACGCACGGTCACCCGCAGGACGGCGGGCCCCCGGCGCAGGCCGCGCCGGGCGCCGGGCAGCAGCTCGTAGGCGATGGTCACGTCGGCGGGCAGTTCGGCCCGGGCGTCGCCGGGCGCGGCGGCGAGCACGGCCCGGGCGCTGCGGGGCGCCGCGTAGGCGTCGACCCGTAACGCGGCGGGGGTGACGGGCAGCCGGAGCCCTTCGCGCAGGAACACGGTGCGGGCCACGGCATGGTCGCTGACCCTGCCGTCCTGGGTGACGGCGGCCGTCACGGTGCCGGTGCTCCCGGGCCAGTCGAAGGTGACCTGGATCTGGTCGGGCGCAGTCCGGCGCAGCGCGAGCCCGGTCACGGCC
This sequence comes from Streptomyces sp. NBC_00503, assembly GCF_036346895.1. Lineage (NCBI taxonomy): Bacteria > Bacillati > Actinomycetota > Actinomycetes > Kitasatosporales > Streptomycetaceae > Streptomyces > Streptomyces sp. NBC_00503. The sequence continues at coordinate 6,299,472 of NZ_CP107855.1, forward strand.
AGCGGTGCCTCGACCGCCACGACGGGCCCGGCCACCGCCCGCTCCCCGAGCACGGCCACGGCGGCCACGTTCACGAGCAGGCCACCGGGCGGCAGCCCGACCCGGAGCCCGACCCGCAGGCCGCGTCCGCCGGTGCGGCTTTCGGTGGCCACGGCCGGGTCCGTCCCGGAGGTGGCGAACCGGCCCGCGCCGGCGTCGGCGGTGCCAACGGCGCCTGCCATCTCGGGCCCGCCCGGGCTGATCCAGTCCAGTGGTGGCGGCAGATCGGCGGTCTTCAACTCGGTGCCGGGCACGGGGGGTACGTCCGGCCACTCCACCAGGCGCACCTCGGTGCCCGAGGCACCCTCGGCGCGGGTCACGTGGAAGTCCAGCCCGCCCGACTCCCGGGGCGACGCCGTCAGGGTGTGCACGGGGGCCGGCCAGGGATGGACGGTGACCGGGATCGTCGCGGCCGCCGACAGGACGGCGCGGCCGGAGCGGCCCGGCGCGCTGTAGCGGGCCCGGACCGTCAGTTCGTACGCGCCGGGCTCCAGCCCCTCCGCGCGCAGGGTCTCCCGGCCCGGCGCGAGGTCCGCCACGGGTCCTCGTGGCCCGGTCAGGGCCACTTCGGGGCCGGCCGCGAACGGCGGCCCGGTCCACGAGGCCTCGATCCACCTGTTGCCGTCACAGACGCTCAGCCCCGTCACCGCCGGGGCCACGGCCAGCGGGGCGCCGATCAGCGGCGGCCCGTCCAGCGCGCCGTCGTCCCCGAGCGGTAGCGCGACGTAGCGCACCTGTAATCCGATCCCGGCGTCCTGGTCCCGCAGGACGCCCCCGCGCGGCTGCCCCGGCACCTCCGCGAGCGGTACCGTCACCGGCTCGCCCCGGGTGAGGCGCAGTACCCGCCAGCTCTGGCCCGCGAAGTCGCCGGGCGGCCATCGCAGTTCGACCCCACCGGGTACGAGTACGCTCTCCAACGGGCCCGGATCGCCCGGCTCCGGCCGGTACGTGCGGACCAGCCCCCGCACCGCGCGCGGGCAGTCTCCCGCCAGCCAGGCCGCCTCCTCGTACTGGACGCAGGCCCGCTCCGGATCCCCCCGGTCCTCGTAGCGCCGGGCCTCGCGCAGCGCCGCATCGGCGGCCTTGGCCCGGGCCGCCAGCTCGGCGAGCCGGGCCGCCAGCTCCCGGTCCCCGCCCCCGGTCGGCAGCAGGGCGGCCCGACTCTCGGCGGAGCGCACCCGCCCGCGCCGCCAGTCGTCCTCCAGGCTCTCGGCGGCCGCGCGCTCTCGCGCCGCCAGCCGGACCCGCCCGGCGGCCGCCCGCACCAGGGCGGCCGCCTCCGCCGGGTCGACCCCGAAGCCGGCCGCCGTGGCGGGCAGATGACCCTCGGGGTGGTCATGGAGCAGGTGGACGAGCTGGTAGAGCAGGATCCGCCGCAGGGCCGCCGGGTCCCGTTCCTGGATCCCGGCCAGCCGGTCCAGCAGCCACGCGGCCTCGGGCCGCCCATGGCGCAGCGCGCGTAGCACCCCGGCGCCCACATGGCGACGCCGCCCGGGCCCTTCGACGCGGAAGACCCCGTCGAGCACCCGTAAGCTGCCGCTCGCGGGGAGTAGGAGTTCGCACAAGTGACGTAAGCCCAGGGTCTGTTGCGCGGAGACGAGTTCCCCGTACCCTCCCACGAGCGGCGAGAGCGGCAGGCCGGAGAGCGCGCGGGACAGCCCGAGGGCATGCCCGAAGTCGGTCCCGGCCATCCGTCTGAGCCCCCCGTGCAGTGTGTGGGAGGTCATTTCAGCAGATGCACGGGCTGTTCGGAGAGCTTTTCGTTCTCCAGGTGTACGGCGCAGCGTCACGAATTGATCTCCGTCCGGTACCCCGGGGGCGCTGTCCTTGGGGCGCCCCCCGACACCCCCCTCACCCGCAGAGGTCGTTACCCCATGGCAGAACTGAACCGCCGCAGGTTCCTGCAGATCGCGGGCGGCACGGCCGCCGCCGCCATGCTCAACGAGAGCATCGCGCGCGCCGCCGCCATTCCGGCGCAGGGCAGCACCGGGACCATCCAGGACATCGAGCACATCGTCGTCCTCATGCAGGAGAACCGGTCCTTCGACCAGTACTTCGGCTCGATGAAGGGCGTACGGGGCTTCGGCGACCCGCGTCCCGTCCTGCAGGACAACGGCAAGTCCGTCTTCTACCAGTCCAACGGGACGAAGGACATCCTCCCCTTCCACCCGCAGGTCAACGACCTCGGCATGCAGTTCGTCGAGGGCCTCAACCACGACTGGGCCGGCGGCCATCAGGCGTACAACAACGGCAAGTACGACAAGTGGGTGCCGGCCAAGACCACCACGACCATGTCGTACATGACGCGGAACGACATACCGTTCCACTACGCGCTGGCCGACGCCTTCACCGTCTGCGACTCCTACCACTGCTCCTTCATCGGTGCCACCGACCCCAACCGCTACTACATGTGGTCGGGTTACACGGGCAACGACGGCGTGGGCGGCGGCCCGGTCCTCGGCAACCAGGAGGCCGGCTACGGCTGGAAGACCTACCCCGAGCGCCTCGAGTCGGCCGGGGTGTCGTGGAAGATCTACCAGGACGTCGGCGACGGGCTGAACGCGGCCGGATCCTGGGGCTGGATCAGCGACGCGTTCCGCGGGAACTACGGCGACAACTCGCTGCTGTACTTCAACAGCTACCGCAACGCCCAGCCGGGCAGCGCCCTCTACGAGAAGGCCCGTACGGGTACCAACGCCAAGGCGGGCGAAGGGTACTTCGACAAGCTGCGCGCGGACGTCGTGGGCGGCACGCTGCCCCAGGTCTCGTGGATCGCGGCGCCCGAGGCGTTCAGCGAGCACCCGAACTGGCCCACGAACTTCGGCGCCTGGTACATCTCGCAGGTGCTCGACGCGCTGACGGCCAACCCGGACGTCTGGGCGAAGACGGCCTTCTTCATCACCTACGACGAGAACGACGGCTTCTTCGACCACGTCGTGCCGCCGTACCCGCCGGCCTCCTCGGCGTGGGGCCTGTCGACCGCCGACGTCTCCAAGGACCTGTTCGCGGGCAACGCGAGCTACACGGCCGGTCCGTACGGGCTCGGACCGCGCGTCCCGATGATCGTGGTCTCCCCGTGGAGCAAGGGCGGTTACGTCTGCTCCGAGACCTTCGACCACACCTCGGTGATCCGCTTCATGGAGAAGCGGTTCGGCGTGCAGGAGCCCAACATCTCCCCGTGGCGCCGCGCGGTGTGCGGAGACCTGACCTCGGCCTTCGACTTCACCAAGGCCGACGCCTCGCCCGCCGCCCTGCCCTCCACCGCGGCGTACGTCCCGCCGGACCACAACGCCCACGCCTCCTACCACCCGGTCCCGCCGGCTACGGGCACGCTGCCCAAGCAGGAGGCCGGCAGCAAGCCGACGCGCGCACTGGGCTACGTCCCCTACGTGGACGGCAAGGCCACGGTCTCCACGGGCAAGTTCACCCTGACCTTCTCCTCGGGTCCCGCCCTCGGCGCCCACTTCCACAGCACCTCGGGCAACCGCACGGACGGCCCGTGGCCCTACACGGTCGAGGCGGGCAAGACCCTCGCGGACACCTGGAGCACGAGCAGCTCCACCGGCAACCAGATCAACCTCACGGTCTGGGGCCCGAACGGCTTCCTGCGCACCTGGAAGGGCCCGGCGAAGAAGGCCGGCCCCGAGGTCACGGCCCGCCACGACTGGACCACCGGCAACCTGGTCCTGTCCCTGACCAACGGCGGCACCGCCGCGGTCAACCTCACCGTGACCAACACCTACGGCGGCACGCCCCAGACCCTGCGGGTCGCGGCCGGCGCGACGGTCCCCTGCACGGTGGCCCTGACGGCCACCTCCCGCTGGTACGACGTCAACGTGGTCTCCGACGCGGACACCACCTTCCTGCGCCGCTTCGCGGGCCACGTCGAAACGGGCGCGACCGGAGTCTCGGACCCGGCGATCAAGACCGTCTGACGCGGTCGTCCGGTGCGCGCAGCAGCCGCCGCTCCAGGACCGGAAGGTCCTGCGGGCGGTGGCTGCGGGCGTGTCGGATCAGCAGGTCGCGGGCCGTGTCCGGGACCCGGCGGCGCTTGGGGTGGCGGGTGGTGAAGTGCTCGCCCGCGAAGAACCGGACCGCCCCCTCCAGGCCCGCGCGGTCCGTCTCCCTTACGGCCCACGCGAGTTCCTCCGTGGGGACCTCGGCCAGCAGGGCCAGTGGTGCCTCGTCGGCGATCCGCCGGGCCGCGTCGGTGGGGCGGGCCCGTGCGGCGCCGAGCCAGGTGAAGACGAGGGCCGACGGGATCCCGGGTGGCGGCGCCGGCCGGTCACCCCGGGCCAGGGCCCCGGCGTAACCGCGCAGCGGCCCGGGTGCGGCCGCTGCCCAGTGGGCCCGGTGGCGGTACGGGATGCCGCCCGGGGTCCGGGGGTCGAGCAGCAGGGTGTGCGGACCCGTCCCGTGCGCCCGCAGGCTCCTGATCCGCTGACCGCCCGCCTCGTAGAGGGTCAGCCGGACAGTGTCGCCGTCGAGGCACATCCACACCATGTCCGAAGGCGGTTCCTCCGCCGGCCACGCGGCCACCAGTTCCCGGATCTCGTCCGCGTCGAGGATCTCGTAGGCCGGGGGATGAAACGCGGGCACGTGAACCGTCGAGGGCTGGTCCACGCGGATGCGTACGGTGCGCGACAGGGGCTTCACGGTGTGATCGTAGGTCCGGTGGGCAGAGGTACGGAGTTGGTTTTCCGTGCCCCGTCACCGAGGGAGAACGCATGGCCATCGCCCACCGCAGGATCGGCACCGGTCCCGTCCGGGTCATCGTGCTGCACGACTGGTTCGGGACCTCCGCCAACTGGGGCTCCGTGCTGGAGTACTTGGATCCGCGCGAGTTCTCGTACGCCTTCCTCGACTACCGGGGCTACGGCGACCGCCGGGACCTCCCCGGCCGGTACACCCTCGGCGAGATCGCCGATGACGTGCTCGCGCTCGCCGACGAGCTCGGCTGGGACACCTTCTCCCTCCTCGGCCACTCCATGGGCGGCAAGGCCGCCCAGCAGGTCCTCGTCCGCGCGCCCGAACGCATCGAGAAGCTGGCCGGGATCAACCCGGTCCCCGCGGGCCCGTACGAGATGGACGACGCGACCCACGCGCTGTTCTACGGGGCCGCCGAGCACCCGGAGAACCGCCGCGCCATCCTCGACCTCGTCACCGGCCGGCGCGCGAGCCCGTACTGGCTGGAGCGGATGGTCGAGCACTCCCTCACCGTCTCCCGGCCGGAGGCCTTCGCCGGGTACCTCGCGAGCTGGCAGCCGCTCGACCTGTCCGCGGCCGTGAAGGGCAACACCGTCCCGGTGCTGGTCTTCGTGGGCGAGTACGACCTCGCGCTCACCGCCGACGTCATGCGGGCCACCTGGCAGGTCTGGTACCCGAACTGCCGGATCCACCCGCTCCCCGGCGCGGGCCACTACCCGCCGCACGAGAGCCCGGTGGCCTTCGCCACCGCCCTGGAGGCGTTCCTGCGGAGCTAGCTCCGGCCTAGCCCCGGCGGGCCCTGCGGCGGCGCAGCAGTATGCCGACCGCCGCGCCGACCAGGGCGGTCACGGCCACGCCGGCCACCGTCCACCAGGCGGCGCCGCCCCGCGCGGCGCCGGGCTCGGGGGCGGGCGCCGGAGTGGGCGTGGAAGCCGCTGTGCGGGGCGTCGGCGACTCGCTGCCGGGGGCGGCGGCCGTCGGCGAGGCGGTGGGCGGGGCGGGATCCACCACGGGTACGGCCACCTCGCGCTCGCCGTGGCCCAGCGCCGGGAAACCGACGTCCACGCTCACCTTCCAGGACCCGGGCGGCAGCGTCTCGGCGGTGCTCCACCCGGCCGGCGGCGCGGCCGGATCGCGGACCAGGCGCCAGGGGCCGAGGGTATGGGCGCCGTCGCCGCTGACCGCGTTCACGGTGGCGGCGACCGCGGAGTCGACGGCCTCCCCGTCGTTCTCCCAGGTGACGTCGGCGGTGACGTGGCCGGCGCGCTCGCCGGTGACCACCACCTTCACGGTGTCGCCGTGGGCACGGGCCGCGGCGGGGGCCAGCAGGACCAGGCCGAGTGCGCCCAGTGAGGCCAGTGAGGCCAGCGAGGCCCGGGAGGTCGGGAAAGCGGTTCTCATGTGCATCGTGGCAGTGCTCCGGGTGGGGTGAGGGGCCGGCGGACGGCCGCGGGGCGCGGCCGTCCGCCGGGTCGGTCGGGGGGTCGCTCAGCCGGTCAGCCGGTCTTCTGTACGGTCCACAGCTGGCCCGTGCCGCCGTCGGCGTGCCGGAGTTCCAGCAACCGGGTCCCGTAGTAGGGGCGGTTGCCCACGGTCAGGGCGAAGCCGCCGCCCGGGTCGGTGACGGTCACCGCGCCGTCGCGGGAGGTCAGCCGCCAGGACTGGGCGGCGTCCGAGCCGCAGGGCCGCTGCGCGACCCACATGCCGTCGGCGGGTGCGCCGCCCGGCTGCAGGCACTTGCCGGAGGCCGCGGAGCGGATGCGGACCAGCCCGCCGCCCGCGTCGTCGAAGTACCACTGCTGCTGCGCGTAGCCGTTGGCGGGGGACCCGACGAGCACGGTCCCGTCGGCGTCGCGGCCGCCCCACAGCTCGGCGGCCATGCCGGTGCTGCCGTTGCCGAGCAGGTAGCGGATGCCGGGGGTGGTCGCGCCGCCGTCCGTGCGCAGGGTGCGGAAGGTCGTGGCCCGGCCGGCGCCGCTGTCCCGGCCCGCGGTGTCGCGGACGGATACGGAGACGGAGTACGAGGTGCCCGGCCGCAGGTTGTAGATGCGCAGCACCGGGGACTGGGTCCATGTCAAGTGCTTGCCACCCAGCATGACTTGGTACCAGGCGGCGCCTTCGACCTTGGGCCAGCTCACCACGGCGGAGTCGGACCGGATCTGACCAGCCGTCACGGCCGGTCCGCCGGTGGGCTTCTTGGTCGGTGTGGGAGTCGGAGTCGGCGTGGGAGTCGGCTTGTTGGTGGGGGTCGGCGTCGGGGTCGGCTTCGGGTCGGGGCCGGTGCCGCCTCCGCCGTTGTCGCGCATCAGGAACTGGTTGTCGGCGATGTTCCAGTGCGTGGCCAGGTAGCTGCCGGGCTTCGGGCTGGTGTGGAAGTAGTCGTCGTGGTTGCAGTCCAGGATGTTCTCGGAGGCCTGGTTGGTGCAGACGTTGCGCATCTGCGGGTAGTACGGGGTGTCCGAGTAGCACATGACGTCGAACTCGTCGGTGCAGTGGGCGCCGCGGCTGGTGTTCGGGGCGCTGTTGTTGACCGCGCCCAGGTTGTGGCCGAGTTCGTGCGCGGCGGTGTGGCCGCCCCAGCAGCCGGAGTCCGTACGCCCGTAGGAGGGGCCGAAGTTGCTCTGGTTGCCCTGGCCGGGCCGCTCGTCGCCGTTGAAGGTGCCGATGCCGCAGTAGACCTGGGTGTCGGCGAACAGCATGTACTTGCGGTCCCGGCGGTCCAGGCCCTTCGCGGCGAGTGCGGCGTTGGTGGCGCTGAATTCGGACAGGGCCGCGTCGGGGAGTTCGATGTCGAGCACGGTCGGCGTGCAGTCGGCGGCCGTCACGTAGCGGATGTGGCGGATGCCGCCCGTTTCCTGGGCGCTCGTCGCGTAGATGAGGTCGGCATCGGCCGCCCACTTGCGGAACGAGGCCGCGTACTCCGAGTAGCGGTCCCGGCCGGGGCCGTGGACGTACGCGACCTGGACGCGGTTTCCGGTGCTGCCGTCGCCGTCGCACTGGACGGTCTGGCCCGCGGGGCCCGCGGCTACGGCCGTGGTGGCGGCCGAGGGCCCGGGTGCGGCGGCGCCGGTCTTCGCGGCCCCGGCGTCGGCGGCGGGCGCGTCCTGAGGGCGCCCGCCGTCCTGGGCGGGTGCCGGGTCCTCGGCCGCGGGGCGGGCCGGATCGGCGGCCGCTGCCTTGGCGGCGACGGCGGGGGCGATGTCCTTCTTGATGTCCACGCCGGTGGGCGGTGCGTCGGGGCCGTGGGTGCACAGGCCGGTTCCGGTGCGGTAGACGCCGACGCACCGGTCGCCCTTCGGGGCGGGCTGCAGCCCGTCGTAGATCATGCCGCGCCCGTCGTCGTTGGCGGGTGCGCCGGCGAGGGGGTCCGGTTCCTGGTCGCGTGCGGGGGCGGCGGCCGGTGCGGCGTCCGCGGCGGCTCCCGAGGCCTGGGCGGGCGCCGCGGCCTGGGCGCCGTCGCCGATTCCGGAGTAGGCGATGCCGGCGGCGATGACCGCCGCCGTGGCGGTGGCGGCGGTGAGAAGTATGAACCGGCGTGGTCTGCGCCGGTGTTCCCGCCGTCTGCGTCGTCCTGTCATGCGCACCTCAACTCGTGATCGGAGTGACTGGGTGCGCGGAAGCCTGCCAGACGGATGCGGCGGAGAATTCGGACAAACGGGAGTGCGCCTCAAGAAATCATTCCGTTACCTGTCCGTCTGATTTGACGAACACTCAATTGCCCGTGAAATCAAGGTAATTGAGCTTCTCTTGAGGTGAAGGTCCAGGCCTTTGATGCGGCGTAGTTATCAAATCGAAATAATCGAGAAGGGTTTATTGACGGGAATTTAGTCGGGGATTCATCTAATTACTACCTGTCGAATTGAGTCCGTCACGACCCGTCACGAAACGCCGTGACCGGCGGTGCGTCCTCATGACCCGCCGTCACCCGGAGCCAGCCGGCCCACCAACCACACGAGCGCGGGCGGCACTTCTCGCCCCCATGTCTCGTAGTTGTGCCCGCCGCTCGCCAGGATGATCGACGAGATCCGGGCGGGCGGGCGCACCGCCTCGATGAACTCCAGCGTCTGCGGGTACTGGTGCTCGCCCTTGCGGCTGCTCGCCACCAGCAGGGACACCGGGGGCTGCGGCAGGTTCCGCAGCCGCCACAGCAGGTCGTTCTCCCGCCGGTGTCGCGCGTCGCCGCCGAACAGGTCGCCGGTGTCCGCATCCCGCGCCGCCTCGTACGAGGCCGAGAGTCCGGCCGCCGCCCCGTACGCCTCCGGCTTGCGCAGGGCCAGCTTCAGCGCGCAGTACCCGCCCACCGAGTTGCCCATCACGCCCCATCCCCGGGGGTCGCGCGTGAGGCCGTAGTGCGCGGCCGTCGCCGCCCGCAGGTCCTCCGCGAAGAAGGTCTCCACCCGGGGCCCGCCCGGCACGTCCACGCACTCCGTGTCCCGGGGCGGTGCCACCGTCGGAGTGGTCAGCACCAGCACCGCCGGCCGCATCTTCCCCTCCCGTACCGCGTCCAGCGCCACTTGCGGATACCGGAACAGGTCGATCAGCACCCGCGTCGTGCTCGGGAACCCGCTCAGCGCCAGCACCACGGGGAACTCCGCACGCCGCTCGGCCGTCGCGTTCAGGTACTGCGGCGGGAGGTACACGTACGCCTGCGCCGACAGCCCGCTGCGCGGCCCGCGCACCGTGACCGCCTCGATCCGGCCGATCACCGCCGGGTCGTCCGAGCCGCCGTGGCGCCAGGAGTGCGTACTGCGCACCAGCAGCCCGTCCTGCCCCGCGGGGTCCGTCCCCGCGGGCGCCGGCTCCTCGCGCTGGAGGGACAGCAGGTCGCGCCAGGAGCTGTAGAAGCCGTACGAGGAGTTCACCGCGAGCAGCAGCGGCGCCGCCATCGTCAGCATGACCGTCAGCTGGAGCCCGGCCCGGCCCAGCACCGGCCGCACCCCGCGCCCCGCGAGCCGGGGCCACACCCACACCGTGCCCGCGAACGCCGCGGCCGACAGGAGGACGGTGAGCAGCAGCACCGCGAGACCGTTGATGGACAGCCACGTGGACACGGACGCCGGGCCCGGGTCAGCCGACCGGGCCGCGCGGGGCGGCGGCCGTGTCCCGGTCGTCGGCAATCAGGACCCGGATGTCGCTTTTCATACCGTTGATCCTGCCAGGCCGCCCGGGAGGCCGCAGTGATCGCCGGGCGGGACGCGGCCGCGGCGCAGGGTGCGGGGATACAAAAAACCCGTGGGGGGTACGAGGAAACCTCGTACCCCCCACGGGATCAACAGGGTGAGTGACGGGACTTGAACCCGCGGCCACCTGGACCACAACCAGGTGCTCTACCAACTGAGCTACACCCACCACGACGGGCGGCGGACCACCCGTTCGATGTGCATGCACAGCATAGCCGATCAGCGGGGTGCTCCCGCGACGCCTTATCGGGCGAGGGCGCGTGACCTCGTACGACGCCACCGCGCCGGCCGCCCGCCTCGAGCATCCCCCGAGCCCGGATCCGCCCGCCCTCGATCCGCCCGGGCCCATCGACCCGGGCCCATCGGCCCCGGCAGGCAACCCCGCCGCCCCGATCGCCCTCCATACCCATATGGGATCAAACCGACTGACCGGCCTGGACGCGGCCCGCGGCGCAGCCGTCCTCGGCATGTTCGCCGTCCACGTCGGCCCGCCGCCCGTCCCCGACGGCGCCGGCTGGCTGCTCGTGGCCGCCGACGGCCGCGCCCCCGCCGTCTTCACCCTCATAGCGGGCTTCTCCCTCGCGCTGGCCCGCTCCCGCGCCACCGAACCGCCGCCGCTGCGGGCCACCTTGACCCGCTGCGCGATCCTCGCCGCGCTGGGCCTGCTCCTCGCCGCGCTCTCGCCCGGGATCCTCGTGATCCTGGCCTTCTACGCCGTCTACTTCCTGGCCGCCGAGCCCTTCACCCGGCTGCGCACCCGCACCCTGGCCGCCACCGCCGGGGCCGCCGTGGTCCTGGGCCCGGTCCTCTCCTACGCCCTGGGCCAGGCCCTCGGGCTGCGCACCGGCGGGCGCGGAGCCACCCCGGTCCCGGCCTCCCTGACGAGCTGGGCCGGAGCCGGGGAGACCGCGCGCGACCTGCTGCTCTCGGGCGCGTACCCGCTGCTCACCTACTTCCCGTACATCCTGGTCGGCATGGCCCTCGGCCGCCTCGCCGACCTGCGCGGCAAGCGCTCGCTCCGGCTGCTCACCGGCGCCGGGGCGGCGGCCGCCGTCCTCGGGTACGGAGCCTCCTGGCTCGCCCTCGGCCCCGGGGGCCGGAGCGAAGCACTGCTGCGGGCCGTCGCCCGCGAGCACCCCTGGGCGATGGCGGAGCCCGACCCGGTCGCCGCGGTGCTGGGCGAGCAGTTCGGGGCCGTCCCCAGCACCTCCTGGGACTGGATGCTGCTGGCCAGCCCCTACAGCCAGACCCCGCTGGAGACCCTCGGCAACGCCGGGGTCGGCGCCGCCCTCATCGGCTCGCTGGCCCTCGCCGCGGGGGCCGCCGGGTGGGTGGCGAAGGCGCTGCGGCCGCTCGCCGCGGTCGGGGCGATGGCCCTGTCGGTATACGTGGTGCATGCGCTCGCGCTGGCGCTGTTCCTGCGGGGCTGGAGCGGATGGGAAGCCTTGGCCGTCTTCTCGGCCGCCGCCGTGAGCGGGTGCCTGGTCTGGAGCCGGCTCCTGCGCGGTACGGAGCTGCGGCGCGGGCCGCTGGAGTGGGCGCTGCGGGCGGTGACCCCGGCGTGACCGGGACCCCTGCGGGGCTTGTCCCCTACCCGCCCTTCCACCGTTCCCCGGGCAAGCGCGGGTCTGGGCAGAGCCCAGGGAACGGGCGAAGGGGCGGGTAGGGGACAAGCCCCGCAGGGCTCCGCGCCGGGCCGGGGCGGAGCCGATCGGCGCGGCCCCTGCCATCGCCGGGCGGAGCGCGGCAGGATCCCGGGTATGGACCACGACTCCGAACCCTTCACGGCCGCCGACTACGCAGCCCGGATGGCCGCCGCCGCGGAGGCCGCCGCCGACGCCGGGCTGGCCGGCCTGCTGATCTCCCCCGGGCCCGACCTCGCCCACCTCACCGGATACCGGCCGGTCGACACCGAGCGGCTGACCCTGCTCGTCCTCGCCGCCGGCCAGGACCCCGTCCTCGTCGTCCCCGCGCTGGAGGCCCCCGACGCGGCGAAGGCGCCCGGGGCGGCCGCGCTGACCCTGCGCGACTGGGCCGACGGGAAGAACCCGTACACCGTGACCTCACCGCTGCTCGACGTGACCGGCCGCTTCGGGGTCAGCGACAACACCTGGGCGCTGCACCTGCTGGGCATCCAGCGGGATTTGCCGACGACCTCGTACGCCGCGCTGTCCGACGCCCTGCCCATGCTGCGCGCGGTCAAGGACGAGCGCGAACTGGCCCGGCTCGCGGCGGCCGGAGAGGCGGCGGACGCCGCGTACGCGCAGATCCTGCACGTCCCCTTCGCCGGCCGCCGCGAGAGCGACGTGTCCGACGACCTGACGGCGCTGCTGCGCGTCCACGGGCACTCCCAGGTCGACTTCGCCATCGTCGGCTCCGGGCCCAACGGCGCCAACCCGCACCACGAGGCCGGCGACCGGGTGATCCGGAACGGGGACATGATCGTCCTCGACTTCGGCGGCCTCAAGGACGGCTACGGCTCCGACATCTCCCGCACCGTCCACGTCGGCGAGCCCACCGACGAGGAGCAGCGCGTCCACGACATCGTCCGCGAGGCCCAGCTGGCGGGCGTGGCGGCGGCCCGGCCGGGAGCCGCCTGCCAGGACGTGGACCGGGCGGCCCGCGCGGTGATCACCGAGTTCGGCTACGGCGAGCAGTTCATCCACCGCACCGGCCACGGCATCGGAGTCACCACGCACGAGCCCCCGTACATGGTCGAGGGCGAGGAACAGCCCCTCGTGCCCGGCATGTGCTTCTCGGTGGAGCCCGGCATCTACCTCCCCGGCCGCTTCGGCGTCCGCATCGAGGACATCATCACCGTCACCGAGAACGGCTGCCGCAGCTTCAACAACGCCTCGCGGGAAATGGCCATCGTCGAATAGGCCCCGGGCGGCCCGGCGGGCCTAATGGCCCAGGACCACCGCCGATTCGGCCGGTACGCGGACGCGTCCGGCTGAGTCGGGGTGGTCCACCGGGAGCCAGGCGGCCAGCACCCGTACGCCGTTGCGGCCCAGGGCGACCGTGACGGGCTCCGCGGCGAAGTTCACCACCACGCGGATGTCACCCCGGCGGAAGGTCAGCCAGCGCCGCTCCTCGTCGTGGGCCACCCGGACCGACGCCAGATCGGGATCGCGCAGGTCCGGGTGGGTGCGCCGGAGGGTGACCAGGGTGCGGTACCAGTCCAGCAGGCGGGCGTGCGGCGGCCGCCCGGGCTCGGTCCAGTCCAGGCAGGAGCGCTCGCGGGTGGCCGGGTCCTGGGGATCGGGGATCTCCTCCGGCTTCCAGCCGTGCGCCGCGAACTCCCGGCGCCGGCCCGTCCGTACGGCCTCGGCGAGCTCCGGGTCGGGATGGTCGGTGAAGTACTGCCAGGGCGTGCCCGCGCCCCACTCCTCGCCCATGAACAGCATCGGCACGAACGGCCCGGTCAGCGCCACCGTCGCCGCGCACGCCAGCAGCCCCGGGGAGACGGAGGCCGCGAGCCGGTCGCCCACCGCCCGGTTGCCGATCTGGTCGTGGGTCTGGGTGTAGCCGAGGAACCGGTGCGCGGGGGTGCGGCCGCGGTCCAGCGGACGGCCGTGGTGGCGGCCCCGGAAGGAGGACCAGGTCCCGTCGTGGAAGAAGGCCCGGGTGAGGGTCTTGGCGAGGGCGCCGATCGGGGCCTCGGCGAAGTCCGCGTAGTACGCCTGGGATTCGCCGGTCACCACACAGTGCAGCGCGTGGTGGAAGTCGTCGTTCCACTGCGCGTGCAGGCCCAGGCCACCCGCGCCGCGGGGCGTGGTGGTGCGCGGATCGCACTGGTCGGACTCGGCGATCAGGAAGAGCGGACGGCCGGTCTCGGCGGCCAGTTCGTCCACCGCCGCGGCCAGTTCCTCCAGGAAGGACAGGGCCCGCCCGTCGACGAGCGCGTGCACGGCGTCCAGGCGCAGCCCGTCGATCCGGTAGTCGCGCAGCCAGGCGAGGGCGCTGCCCAGGAGGTACGCGCGCACCTCGTCGGAGCCGGGCGCGTCGAGGTTCACCGCCGAGCCCCAGGGGGTGTGGTGGGTGTCGGTGAAGTACGGGCCGAAGGCGGGGAGGTGGTTGCCGGAGGGGCCGAGGTGGTTGTGGACCACGTCCAGGACCACGCCCAGCCCGGCGGTGTGCGCAGCCTCCACGAACCGGACCAGCCCGGCCGGACCCCCGTACGGCTCGTGCACGGCCCAGGGCGCGACCCCGTCGTACCCCCAGCCGTGCCGCCCGGGGAAGGAACAGACCGGCATCAGCTCGACGTGGGTGACGCCGAGGGCGGTGAGGTGGTTGAGGTGGGCGGCCGCCGCGTCGAAGGTGCCCTCGGGGGTGAAGGTGCCGATGTGCAGCTCGTACAGGACGGCGTCCTGGAGCGGGACGCGGGGCGAGGGGGCCGGGACCTCGGGGGCGAGCGCCTCGAAGTCGACCACCGCCGAGTGGCCTTCGGGCCCGGTGGGCAGGCGCCGCCCGCGCGGGTCGGGCCGCAGGGGTTCCCCGGTGTCCTCCGCATGGCCCAGCAGGAACCCGTACCGGGAGCCGTCGGCGGCCGGGGCCTCCACGACCCACCAGCCGTCGCGCTCCGGATCGCGCGCCATCTCGTACGTGACCTCGTCGAGCCGCATGGCGACCCGGCCTGTCAGCGGTGCCCACACTTCGAACTGCACGGACGGTCCCCTCGTCTGGCGGCGCTACCCCAACCTGCGTGTCCGGGCCATCATCCCGGGCTCGGCGGAGGAGTTCTGGACACTCTGCCCCTGACGGGCCGACAATCACCCTTTGAATCCTCCCCGCCCCGAGGGGCGGGGATTCCTGGCTCACGCAGCCTGGCGGCCCGGCGGGCTGCCAGGTCTTACGCGATCGGCACCAGCCGGGTTGAGACCAGCCCGGACCAGCATGACGTGTGCGGAGTTCTTGTCCCTGGGGGACACGGCTCCGCACGCGGTGCAGGTGTAGGTACGTTTTGAGAGAGGTAGTGCGTGCTTGGTTCTCGCTCCGCACTGCGCGCAGTCCATGGTGGTGTGCGCGGGATGGACAAGGTGCACGATGCGCCCGTGCTTGCGCGCCATCGAGATCAGCTCGCGTTTGGTCGCGGAGATCGCGGCGTCAGCCGCTTTACGTGCCATGGTCGACTTGGCGAGGAACTTCGGGTGGAAGTCCTCGACAGCGAGGGCGTCGTGGTCGCGGACCACGGATTTCGCCCACTTGCGGGCAGTGTCCCGGCGCTGCCGGGCCACCTTCGTGTGGAGCTTCGCCGTCAGTCTCTTCGCCGTCCGGTAGCCCCTCGAACCGGGTTTGCCCTTCGCGGGTTTCCGGCGGGCCATCATCCGCTGGTAGTGGGCGAGCCGGGCGGCGGCCCTCTTGCCGTGCTCGGCGTGCGGGAGGTCGTGGGCGTCGCTAGTGGTGGTCGCGGTCTCCTTGACGCCCCAGTCGATCCCGATCACGGCACCGGTCTCGGGCAGAGGCTGGGCTTCGGCGGGGACGACGAAGGAGGCGTACCAGTGGCCGAGGCTGTCGCGGTAGATCCGCACGGACGACGGGTCCATCGGGAGGTCGCGGGACCAGACCACGGTCAGGATGATGCCGCCCGCGAGGTGCAGGCGGCCGTCCTTGATCCGGAAGCCGCGCCGGGTGTAATTAAGCGTCGGATGGGCCGCGTTCCTCTTCTTGTACTTCGGCATTCCAGCCCGCTGCCGCACCGGCAACCGGGCCTTGATGTCCTTCAACGCCTTGGTGCGGGACTTCCCGAAGTCGCGTACCAACTGTTGCTGAGGGACAGAGGAACCCTCCCGCAGCCACGCATTCGCGGTGCGCGCACCGGTCAACATCTTGTCCAGCCGGGCCGGACCGCACTTCTCGTCCTCGGTGCGAGCCTTCGTTGATCGAGCTACGCATTCGTTCCAAACCCACCGACACCGCGCCCACTCACCCAACAACTTGGCCCGGGCGGTCGACGACACACGCACGCGGTAGGTATACCGGACATGCCCGGTCTCTTCCGTGTTCTGTGGCGCCGTCACGCGATGAACCTAGCCGAGCCCACTGACACCGCCAGAAAGCGCAGGTCACCACAGGTGCGAAGAGAACCGAGGCGCTCTGCGCCTAGAATACAAAAGCCCATTCCTCCCCCGGCGGAGCCCCGAAACATCCTGGGAGAGAGCCTGTGACGTCGAGTTTCGAGTTCTCCGCCTATCCCGTGCCGCGGCTCTCCGATGCCGAGCGCGACTACGCGCTGAGCAAGCTCAGCGAGGGCGCGGCTCAGGGCAAGCTGTCGCACGACACCCTCGTGCGCCGGATCGAACTCGCCCTCGCCGCCCGGCGCTCCGAGGAGCTCGCCGTGCTCACCGCCGACCTCGAGCCGGAGGAGGTCGGCGAGGGCACCTGGACCCGTCGGCTGTTCGGCTGGGTCGGGCGGGCCTCGGCCGTCGGGGTGGGCGTGCGGCGGGCCTGGACCGTGGAGAAGCTGCCCAAGCTGCTGCTCCCGCACCCGAGCGCGGGGGCGTTGCGGATCGGCCGCGATCCGGGCAACGGGCTGCGGCTCAACCACGAGACGGTGTCCCGGGCGCACGCCGAGCTCCGCCTGCGCGACGGGGTGTGGGTGGTCAGGGACCTCGGCTCGACCAACGGGACCACGGTGAACGGGCGTCGGGTGACGGGCTCGGCCGTGGTGCGGGACGGGGACCAGATCGGCTTCGGGCGGATGTCGTTCCGGTTGACGGCGGGCTGAGGCGTCCCGGGCGAGTGGGCCGGACGAGTGGGCCGGGCGAATGAGCCCGGTGGCATCGGGCCGGGCACCCGGGTGGAGCACGCCCGCGCCCCGCGCGTGAGGATGACACCCATGGAACACACGTCCGCGGCGGCTGCCGCACCCGTCGTACGGCCCGCCCGTCCCGAGGACCTGCCCCGGCTGGACGAGCTGATCCGCGAGCACGTCGCGTACGAGAAGTCCGCGCCCCGCCCGGCCGGTCTCGCCGACCGGCTCGGCGCACAGCTCTTCGCCGAAGACGCCCGGCTGTGGGTGCTGCTGGCCGAGACCCCGGACGGCGAAGTCGCCGGGTACGCCGCCTGCTCGGCCGAATTCGCCTTCTGGGACGCCCGGCACTACCTCCACATGGACTGCCTCTACCTCGCCGAGGAAGCTCGCGGCCACGGCCTCGGCGCCGCCCTGATGGAGGGCGTGAAGGGCCTGGCCCGCGAGCTCGGCCTCGGGCACGTCGAGTGGCAGACGCCCGACTGGAACGAGGGCGCGATCCGCTTCTACGACCGGCTCGGGGCCACGGGCCGGGCGAAGCGGAGGTACGCGCTGCCGGTGGAGGGTGCGTGACGGCTGCCGTACGCGGCCGGCCGGCCGGGCCGGCTATCCCGTCGCCGCCACGAGGCGCTCGTAGGCCGCCAGGACGACCCGGGACTGGTGCTCCACCTGGGTGGCCACCGGGACCCAGCGGGCCTGGAAGCGGGCCGCGAACTCCTCGCACCAGCCGGTGACCAGCCGGTCCACGGCCGGCGCGGCCGGATGGCCCTGGGCGCGCAGTACCCGGAGCAGCATCGCGGCGGCACGCAGCGAGAGCCGCCGGCCGAAGGCGTCGATGCTCCCGATGTAAGCCGCCGTGGCCTCGGCCGGAGCTCCGGAGCCCGTCCACTCGACGGTGATCGCGGGGATCAGCGCGAGCGTCCAGTCCACCGCGCGCAGCAGGGCCGCGGCGGCCGGATCCGTACCGCGGACCGCGCCCTCGCGCAGCTCCGCCACGCGCGCGGCGTCGGCGGTCAGCCGGGCGGCGAGCATGCGCAGGGCGCCGCGCGGGTCGGGGTGCGGGGCCGGATCGTCCACCAGGTCCGAGGCCCACATGGGCACTTCGACGATCGCGGTCGTACCGGCGTGGCGGTGCGCGTGGTACCAGGTGCTGAGCCGGGTGTCCTCGGGCTGGAACGCCCCGGCCGCCCCGGCCCCCGGATCGGGCATCACGAAGATCCCCGCCCCGGGGGAGGGCCAGCCGGACGCGTCGGAGGCGCTGGTCTCGACCGGGATGTGCAGCTCGGCGGCCGATTTGCCGAAGGGTTCGGCGAGACCGGGTATGTCCCGGGTGAGCTGGACCCAGGAACCGCCGAGGTCGGTGCCGTGCAGGGAGATCTGCAGGGCGGGCCGCAGTTCGTCGATGAGGCGGGTGAGGGCGAGGGTCTCCGGCGGGAGGCGGTCCGGGGGCAGTAAGGACGGCGCCCACTCGGGCTGTTCGGGGCCGGGGGGCCGGAAGAAGTTCCGGTGGTAGTCGAGGAGCGAGTACGGGCGGGGCGTGCGGTGCAGGGCCGCGCCGTCGGGGTCGGCGCAGAGCAGGAAGTGCCAGGTGGCTGTGGCGGCGGGCTCGCGGATCAGGTGCCGGGCGAGCGCGAGGGCGGTGGCGCCGCCGACGGGTTCGTTGGCGTGCGCACCGGCGACGACGAGCACGTTGCGCGGATCGGCACCGGCGTCCGCTTCTCCGTCCGCTGCTCCGGCCGGTACTCCGTCCGCTTCTCCGTCCGGTTCGGCGGTCGCGGGTCCGACCGAGAGCACCCAGAGCGGCTCCCCGGCCCGGGAGGTACCGGCCTGGCGCAGGCGCACGAGGGCGGGGTGTTCGTCGGCGAGCGCGCGGGCGGCGAGGGCGAGTTCGTGGGGGGTGGGGTAGCACATGTCACGGATGAGGGTCACAGGTGATCCCATTCCCGTGGGGAGCGCCGGATAGCCGTGTTCGGACACGCAGGCGAACACCCCTAGGTCGTCTCTTTCGGATCTTGTCGGTCGGGTCCGCGTCGTCCGGTGCCGTGCCTCGTCGTGCTGCCGGGTCACCCGCGTACTGGACGTACTCGGGTGACCCGGCAGCGCGGCGAGGTGCGGTGCCGGGCGGCGCGGACCAGGCAAGATCCGAAAGAGACGGCCTAGCCCTCCCGGACCAGCAGGGCCACGGGCGCCCGGTCCAGCAGCCCGGCCAGCCGGATCGCGCCCTCGTACGGGGCTTCGCGCGCGGCCCCGAACACCGGCAGCATCCGCCACCTCCCCGCCGGCAGCGCGAGGGCCGTGTCCCGCCAGCCTCCCGCCCCCGCGAGCACGTGCGACAGGCGGGTGGCCACCGCCACCAGGCCGGGGGAGCGGGCGAAGGCCACGCAGTGTTCCGCCGCCGGGCCGCGGGCGGGGAGCGGGGCGTACCCGGCGAACAGCCCGGGACGGCTCCGGCGCAGCCGCAGCAGGGCGGCGGTCAGCGCGAGCTTCTCCTCGGCCGTGCCCCGGGGCGCGGAGCCCGCGTCCAGGCGGGCCAGGGCCTCCCGGGGGAAGACGGCGGGGCGGCGGTTGTCCGGATCGACCAGGGCCCGGTACTCCGTCTCGGCGCCCTGGTAGACCTCCGGCACCCCGGGCATGGCCAGGTGCAGCAGCGCCATGCCGAGCAGGTTGGCGCGGGCCGCCGCCGCCAGCGGTCCGGGCAGCTCCAGGGCGGCCGCCGGGACGTGGCCGGACACCGTGGCCTCGTACGCCGGGTCCTGCTCGGTCCAGCTCGTGTGCAGGGCGGCTTCGCGGACGGCCTTCAGCAGGGCCTGTTCCAGCCGTTCGGCGCGCTCCGGGCCGGCGTCGCCCAGGCCGAGGGCCGTCTGCCGGGCCACCCAGCCGAGTTGGGGATCCGGGCCGGCGGGACCGGACGCGAGGGCCGGGTCCTGCGACAGTGCCGAGATCCGGGCCCGGACGTCCGCGCTGCGCTTGGTGTCGTGCGTGGTCAGGACCGTCCCGGAGCCGGGCCACAGCCGGGCCAGCTCGGCGCAGTACGCGTGGAACTCCGCCACGGTGACGGCCGGGTTCCCGGGATCCCCGCCGACCTCCGTGGCCGACAGGAGCGGTGCGTACCGGTAGAAGGCCCTGTCCTCCAGGGACTTGGCGCGCAGCGCGGCCGAGGTCTGGGCGAAGCGGGCCGCGAAGGCCGGATCCCGCAGCACGAGGTCCCGTACGCCCGCCACCGTGTCCGCGCCGGCCCGCTCGGCGGCCTGCGCGAGGGCGGTGGACGCGAGTTCCGGTTCGCCGGGGTAGGGCCGGTAGACGGGGTAGGCGATCAGCAGTTCCCGTACCGCTGCGGCCAGTTCCGGGCCGGCTAGTCGTTCCAGTGTCGCGAGTTCGGCGGCCAGGTCGCCGGTCAGGACCTCCCGCGCGCTCGACCGGGCGGTCCGCGACCACTCCGGCTGCCCCGTCGACTCCCGGAAATCGGCGGCGAGTCGGGCCGCCCCGGCCGGGTCGGTGAACACCCCGTCCACCTGGTGGAGCGCGTCGTAGCCGGTGGTCCCGGCCACGGGCCAGGCCGTCGGCAGCCGTTCGTGGCGGGCCAGGATCTTCTCGACCACCACCCAGCAGCCCCCGCCGACGGCGGCCCGCAGCCGCCGCAGGTACCCCTCCGGATCCGCCAGGCCGTCCACGTGGTCGATCCGCAGCCCCTCGGCCACCCCGTCCCGGACCAGCTCCAGCACCTTGGCGTGGGTGGCCGCGAAGACCTCGGGATCCTCGACCCGGACCCCGATCAGCTCGGAAATGGTGAAGAAGCGGCGGTAGTTGAGGCCGGTGCGGGCTTCGCGCCAGTGCGCGGGGCGGTACCACTGGGCGGCGAGCAGCTCCGCCGGGTCCAGTTGGGCCGTGCCCTCCCGCAGCGGGAACTCCAGATCCCCGATCCGCAGCACGGCGCCCCGGTCGCCGGGCGGGCCGTCGTCCCGCCCGCCGTCGCGCCCGTCCCGCCCCTCCACCCTGGCCTCCCGCGGGTCCAGGGGCGCCGCGAGCACCGGCAGCATGAGTTTGCCGCCGCCGGCCTCCCAGTCGATGTCGAACCAGCGTGCGTACGGGGAGTGCGGACCCTGGCGTGCCACCTCCCACAGGGGCCGGTTCAGCCGCAGCGGCGCCGGCAGCGCCATGTGGTTCGGCACGATGTCGAGCACCAGCCCGAGCCCGTGCGCGCGGGCCGCGGCGGACAGCTCCCGCAGCCCGTCCTCCCCGCCCAGCTCCGTGCGGACCCGGGTGTGGTCGGTGACGTCGTAGCCGTGGGAGGACCCGGGGACCGCCTCCAGTACGGGGGAGAGGTGCAGGTGCGATACGCCGAGCGAGGCGAGGTACGGTACCGCTGCCCGCGCATCCGTGAAGGTGAACTCGGGGCGGAGTTGGAGTCGGTAGGTCGACGCCGGGGTAAAGGCTGGCGGAATATCAGATTCCGTTAGGCCGAATTCGGGACCGGTGCGCTCGGGCAGGCTCATGAGAACGTACGTACCCAGGATGCGGGATTCCGTGCCATTACCCAATGCATCCGGGTGACTGCGCCGGGTTAACGTTGCTCAAGTGTTTGGAACCGTCAACACCTATCGTCAAGTCATCGCCCTGACCGGGCCCCTTCTCCCGCTCTTCTCCTTCCTCGCCCGACTGCCCGTCGCCATGTCGCAATTCGGCAGCGTTCTGCTCGTCGCCGAGACCAGCGGCTCCCTGGCCACCGCCGGCATAGTCGGCGGCACCCTCTCCGCCGGACAGGTGATCTTCGGGCCCGTCCTCGGACGGCTCGCGGACCGCCACGGACAGCGCCCGGTGGTGCTCGCCGCCGCCGCGGTCAACGCCTGCGCGACCGCCGCCCTCGTGGCCGGGGCACTGACCGGCCTCGCCACCGTCCCGCTCGCCGCGATCGGCGCCGTCACCGGCGCCTCCATACCCCTGATCGGCCCGCTGGCCCGTACCCGCTCCGTGGCCCTGGCCCACCGGGCCAAGGCCGACGAGAGCGTCGTGGGCGCCATCCACTCGCTCGAAGGCACCCTGGACGAGGTCTCCTTCGTCTTCGGACCCGCCCTCGTCGGTCTCGCCACGCTCGTCGCGCACCCGGCCGTCGCCCTCTGCGGCGCGGCCGTACTCGTCGCCGTCTTCGGCGCCGCCTTCGCCCTGCACCCGACCGCCGCCGTCACGGCCGGTGCGCCCGCGAGGCTCCGTACGGACAAGGGCCGGGTCCGGGTCCGGCCGCCGCGCGTCGTCTACTCCGTCCGGGGCTCGCTCGCCCTCCAGGGGGCCATGTTCGGTGGCTGCCAGGCCGGAATCGCCGCCCTCACCGCACAGTTGGGCGTCCCCGGCCAGGCCGGCATCGTGTACGCCTGCATGGGCGTGGTCAGCGCCGTCGTCGGGCTCGCGCTCGGCGCGCTGCCCGCCCGCTTCGGGCTGCGGCTGCGCTGGCGGGTGGCCACCGCCGCCGCGCTCGTGCTCTCCGTGCCGCTGGTCTTCACCGACACCCTGTGGCCGCTGTACGTGGTCGTCACCGTGCTCGGGGCCGCCTACGCCCCGCACCTGATCACCGCCTTCGCCCTCACGGAGCGGGTCGTCGAGCCCTCCCGGCTCGCCGAGTCGATGGCCTTCGCCGCCAGCTCGCTGGTCGCCGGACAGGCCGCCTCGCTGGCCGTCTCCGGGCGGCTCGCCGAGTGGTACGGGCCCTCCGCGGCCTTCGCGGTGGCCGTGGGGGCGGCCGCCCTGTGCCTGACCCTCGCCCTCGTCACCCGGGTGCCCTCCGCCCGCACGCACACCCCGGTGGCCCAGTCCCCGGCCGTCCCCGCGGAATCCGCCGAATCCACCGAATCCGCGACCGCGCAGTCCGCAGCCGCGCGGTCCGGATCCGCCGAACCCGTCCTCGAGGGCGTCGCCTAAGCGGGCCGCTGGAGCACCACCAGACACCGCCCTGTCAGCGTCACCCGGTCACCGGCCGCATACTGCGGCCCGGTGCCGGGTGGCAGTACATCCGCCCGCGCCGTGTCCACGACCAGGCGCCACTGCGCGCCGTGCCCGGCCGGGACCGTGAAGTCCTGTGGTTCCGCACCCGCGTTGAACATCAGCAGGAACGAGTCGTCGGTGATCCGCTCCCCGCGGGAGCCCGGCTCCGAGATCGCCTCCCCGTTCAGGAACACCGCCAGCGCCCGCGCGTGCTGCGCCTGCCAGTCACGGGCCCGCATCTCCTCGCCGTGCGGGGTGAACCAGGCGATGTCCGAGAGGTCGTCGTGCGTCCCCTCCACCGGCCGGCCGTGGAAGAACCGGCGCCGCCGGAACACCGGGTGCTCGCGCCGCAGCCACACCATCCGCCGGGTGAACTCCAGGAGGGCGGGCGCGGGTTTGCCGGGCTCCGGCCACTCCACCCAGGACAGCTCGTTGTCCTGGCAGTAGGCGTTGTTGTTGCCGGCCTGGGTACGGGCGAACTCGTCGCCGTGGCTGATCATCGGCACGCCCTGCGAAAGCATCAGCGTGGCCGCGAAGTTGCGCATCTGCCGCTCGCGCAGCTCCATCGTCTCCGGGTCCTCCGTCGGACCCTCCACCCCGCAGTTCCAGGACCGGTTGTGGGTCTCGCCGTCCCGATTGCCCTCGCGGTTGGCCTCGTTGTGCTTCTCGTTGTACGAGACCAGGTCGTTGAGCGTGAAGCCGTCGTGGCAGGTGGTGAAGTTGATCGACGCCAGCGGGCGCCGCCCGTCGTCCTGGTAGAGGTCGGAGGAGCCCGTGAGGCGCCCCGCGAACTCGGCCAGCGTGCGCGGCTGCCCGCGCCAGAGGTCCCGTACCGTGTCCCGGTACTTCCCGTTCCACTCGGTCCACAGCGGAGGGAAGTTGCCCACCTGGTAGCCGCCCTCGCCCAGGTCCCAGGGCTCCGCGATCAGCTTGACCTGGCTCACCACCGGATCCTGCTGCACCAGGTCGAAGAACGAGGACAGTCGGTCCACCTCGTGGAACTGCCGGGCCAAGGTGGCCGCCAGGTCGAAGCGGAAGCCGTCCACGTGCATCTCGGTGACCCAGTACCGCAGCGAGTCCATGATCAGCTGGAGCACGTGCGGGGAGCGCATCAGCAGCGAGTTCCCGGTCCCGGTGGTGTCCATGTAGTGCCGGGGATCGTCCGCGAGCCGGTAGTACGAGGCGTTGTCGAGCCCGCGGAAGGAGAGGGTCGGGCCCAGGTGGTTGCCCTCGGCGGTGTGGTTGTAGACCACGTCGAGGATCACCTCGATCCCCGCCTCGTGCAGGGCCCGGACCGCCGACTTGAACTCCAGCACCTGCTGGCCGCGGTCGCCGGAGGCGTAGCCGTTGTGCGGGGCGAAGAAGCCGATGGTGTTGTAGCCCCAGTAGTTGCTGAGCCCGTCGTCGACGAGGCGGTGGTCGTTGACGAACTGGTGGACGGGCATCAGCTCCAGCGCGGTGACGCCCAGCTTGGTGAGGTGCCCGATCACGGCCGGGTGGGCCAGCGCCCCGTACGTGCCGCGCAGCTCCTCGGGGAGGTCCGGGTGGCGCATGGTCAGGCCCTTCACGTGGGCCTCGTAGAGCACGGTGTGGTGGTACTCGTGGCGCGGCGGCCGGTCGTTGGCCCAGTCGAAGTACGGGTTGACCACGACCGAGCTCATGCTCTTGGGTGCCGAGTCCAGGTCGTTGCGGGAGTCGGGGCGGCCGAAGTGGTAGCCGTACACCTCCTCGCCCCATTCGACGCTCCCGGCGATGGCCCGCGCGTAGGGGTCCAGGAGCAGTTTCGCCGCGTTGCAGCGGCGGCCGCGCTCGGGCTCGTACGGGCCGTGCACGCGGAACCCGTAGCGCTGGCCGGGCATCACCCCGGGCAGGTAGGCGTGCCGGACGAAGGCGTCGGTCTCGCGCAGTTCGACCGCGGTCTCCGAGCCGTCGTCGTGCAGCAGGCACAGTTCGATGCGGCGGGCGGCTTCCGAGTAAACCGCGAAGTTGGTGCCGGCGCCGTCGTAGGTGGCGCCCAGCGGATAAGCGTGTCCCGGCCAGACCTGCATGGATGGCGACTCTTCCGTTCCGTGTCGGGCTACTGTGCTGGCCTTCTGCGGCGAGGACCACGTCACTGCCAGATCTTCCCCGAAAGAGGGGCCTCACGCGGGGACTTGGGAGGGTCCTACCGGGTGACCCGGAGAGCTGATAAGAGGGTCGGCGGACCGTGGGTACATCGGATGACGGGGACATCGGATAATGGGTCAACGGACAGCCGCTGTACGGACCGTCGGCCCCCATAGGGCTGCAGGGGGCCCTGCGCGCGGAGTACCCTTCCGTGATCACTGGAGACGGGCGTCCAGACGCAGGAGGCGGTGCACGGGTGAGCTCGGGAGGTCTGGAGCTGCCCCCTGGTGACAGCGGTCACGAGGGAGGCCCGGCGGACGCCGCGGGTACGGCGTCGGGAGGGCTGCCCGCCGGAGCGGTGTCGCTGGCCCCGCCGGAGTCCGGGAGGACCGGCCGGGAGCCGGCCGGAGCCGGGACCGGGGCCGAGCTGGACTGGGGCGCGGACGCCTGGAGCGAGGTCCGCACCCGGGCCCAGCGCGCGGGCCGTGCGTACATCTGGCTGAATCTGGTCGAACAGCGGCTGCGGGCGGTGGTCGGGGCCGTGCTCCGGCCTGTCTACGAGCCCGTGCACGGCGGCGGCGGGGACGACTGGGTGGTCGCGGCCGCCGGGCCCGCCGGGCAGGAATGGGTGCAGCGCGCGGTCGCGGTACGGGAGGTCAGCCGGCGCAAGGGCTACCTGCTGGACTCCGCCGACGACAACGTGCTCAGCTTCCTCACCCTGCCGCAGCTGCGCGAGCTGATGGTCCAGCACTGGCCCTGCTTCGAGCCGTACTTCGACGACCGGCGCGACATCGAGCAGGCCCTGGACGAGCTGGAGGTCACCCGCAACGTCGTCTCCCGCAACCGCGCCCTGTCGCGGGCCGTCCTGGAACAGGCCGAGCGGGCCTCCGCGCGGCTGCTGGAGGTACTGGGCGGCGGCGCGGGCTCGCCGTCGGCGGACCGGCTGCCGATCGACGCCGTCGAGGACCTGGTCGGGGACCGGTACGCGGACGTCATCTCCGTCCATCCGGACCGGGTGCGGCTGCAGCGCCAGCTCCCGGCGGAGGACCTGTTCGGCGGTGCGCGCCGGCTCGACGCGATCGGTATAGGCCTCAACCTCCTGGTCCAGAACTTCTCGGGCCGAAGACTCGTACGCCTCGCCGAGGCCGGCTGCCGGGTGCGGCTGCTGTTCCTGAACCCGGCGAGCAGCGCCGTCAAACGGCGCGAGCGGGAGCTCGGACTGCGCAAGGGCGAGCTGAGCCGCTCGGTGGAGATGAACATCCTGCACGTGCGGCGGGTCCGGGCGGGGCTGCGGGACGCCTCCGGCTTCGAGATCCACGTCTTCGACGAGACCCCGCGCTTCACCGCCTACCTGGTGGAGGGCGAGTCCTCGGGCATCGCGGTGGTCCAGTCGTACCTGCGCCGGGCCCGCGGCATGGAGGCCCCCGTCCTGGTCCTGCGCGGCGGCGGTCGTGGCGGCCCGCGCGAGACCGGGCGCGACGGCCGCGACGGTCGCGATGCCGAGCACGGACTCTTCCCGACGTACCGTGAGGAATTCGAGTCGATCTGGCAGGATTCCCGCCCGGTGTCCTGACTGTCAGTGGCCCGTGGCAGGCTGAAAGTCGTTGACCGAAGTACGGGTACGGGTGGGGGAGGGGCACGGGGTGGACTTGCACGGCATGGGGGACTGGCACGGCGGAGTGCTGATCGGGTTCGACCTGGAGACGACTGGTACGGAGCCGGGGGAGTCGCGGATCGTGACGGCCGCGGTGGTCGAGGTGCGGGGCGGCGAGGTGTACGGCCGGCGCACGTGGCTCGCGGATCCCGGGATACCGATCCCGGAACAGGCCTCGGCGATCCACGGCATCAGCACCGAGCGGGCGGTCGCGGAGGGCCGCCCGGTGCGGGAGGTCGCGGACGAGATCGCGGCCGCGCTGGTCGAGCACTGGCGGGCGGGCGCGATCGTCGTCGCCTACAACGCGGCCTTCGACCTGACCCTGCTGACGGCCGAGCTCGCCCGGCACGGACTGCCCTCGCTCGCCGACCGGCTGGGCGGCGCGGAGACCGGGCCCGTGGTGGACCCGCTGACCATAGACCGGGCCGTCGACCGCTACCGGCGCGGCAAGCGCACGCTGGAGGCGGCCTGCGGGGTGTACGGGGTCACCCTCGACGCCGCGCACGACGCCGGGGCGGACGCGCTGGCCGCGGTGGGCGTGGCCCGTGCGATAGCCGCCCGCCACCCGGAGGTGGCAGCCCTCGCCCCCGAAGCCCTGCACGCCCGCCAGGGCGACTGGCACCAGCGCTGGGCCCGGGACTTCCAGGCGTACCTGCGGGGGCAGGGCAGCCCGGACGCGGTGATCGACCCGGCGTGGCCGCTGCGGGGGCTGGTGGCCGCGGGGGCGTGAGCCCAGGTGGCCGCGACCCGTCCCCGGGCGCGGTTCAGCCCCGGCACAGGGCCGTGTCCACGACGTCCTCCAGGCGGGCCGTGACCGCCGGGTCCGCCGGGATCGCGGTCACCGTGACGTGGGCGGCGCGGCCGTCATCGGTGGCTCCGCCCCGGGTCTCGTAGCCCGGGATGTCACCGCCGTGGCCCCAGTAGACACCGCCGCACGACAGCGGCCTGCTCACGATCCCCAGTCCGTAGCCGGCCCCGGAGTCCCCGATGGGGACGGTGGTGCGCATCTGGGCGAGCTGGGCCGCCGGGAGGAGCCGGCCGGCCAGGAGCGCGCCGAAGAACCGGTCGAGGTCGGAGTCGGTGGAGATCAGCTGGCCCGCCGCCCAGCCCGCCGAGGGGTCGATCTCCGTGACCTCCCGCACCGGCGCGCCCGCCGGGTCCCGCTCGTAGCCCTCGGGGTGCGGTTCCCGCAGGGTGGTGTCCCCGGGGTCGGGGAAGTAGGTGTGGCGCAGCCCGATGCGCCGGATGACGCGCTCCTCGATCTCCTGCGCGAGGGGCCGGCCGGTGACCTCCTGGATGATCAGACCGACCACCACGTAGTTCGTGTTGCTGTACTGCCATTTCGTCCCCGGGGCGAAGTCGGCCGTGCGCCGCAGGGCGAGGTCCAGGAGTTCGCGGGGGTCGAAGGACCGGCGCCGGAGCATGTCGTCGCCGACGAGGTCCCCGTAGTCGGGAAGTCCGCTGGTGTGCTGGAGGAGCCGGCGGACGGTGATCCCGCGTCCGTCGATCCCCTCCCCGCGAAGGAGCCCGGGCAGATAGGTGTCGACGGAGGCGTCGAGGTCGAGCCTCCCCTCGCCGACCAGCTGCAAGGCCACCACCGCTGTGAACACCTTGGTGTTGCTGCCGATCCGGACCTGTCCGTCGACCGGCACCCGCGAGCCGGTGGCCAGGTCACCCACCCCCGCGGTGTAGGTACGGGTGCGGCCCTCGCGGTCCTCGACGCTCGCCAGCGCGGCGGGCAGGCCGTCGGAGCGCACCAGCGCGTCCAGGCCCCGCTGCACACCGTCCGGCCCGGCGGCGGATCCGGCGGCGGATGCGGCGGGCGGCGCCAGGACGGCCGTCGTCATGAGGCCCACGGCCACTGCCAAGGCCACCGCGACCGGCCCTGCCTGCTCACGCACGAGCCAACTCCTACGGGGATCTTCGGGACATCAGGGCGTGTTACCGGCGGGCTCTGCCGACTCTGCCGACTCTCGCGGATCCCACCGGTCGCGGTATTCGATGTGGAGCTGGCGTGCGTTGCCGAGGATGCCGTCGAGCGAGTGGAATTCGGTGCAGTAGTGCCCGTAGCCGCTGGAACCTGCCCCGTGCCCGGGACCGTACAGGGCGACGTCGAAGAAGCGACGGGCGGTCTCCCGGAACAGCTTCGCGCTGCCGGTCATGAAGAGGGTGTCGGCGTGGAGGTGCTGGTGGAACAGGTCCCGGTTCTCGGCGTGGTGGCGTACCCCCGGATCGGCGGACCCGGCTTCGGAGCAGGGCGCGGGAGCGGGCGGCGACACGGTCTGCGCGCGGCCCGGACCCAGCCGTGCGCGCAGCTCCTTCCAGCGCGAGGGCCTGTCGTCACATTGCCGTCGTCGCCCGAAGGGCGGCCCCGCGGGGTCTGGTGCGTGCTCTCGGCGTGCCGGGCGGAAGCCCTCGTACTGGACGTACCAGGGCTTGCGCCCGGTACGGCGAGAGTGCGTGCCAGGCGCCGCGGGGCAGACGGCAATGTGACGACAGGCCCTCGGGGCGGGAACCGCAGCGAGTGGTGCAGCAGGACGAGGTCGAGCTGCCGCCTGCCGGGATCCAGCGGATCGGACCCGGGATCCGTGTTGGTCCGGATCGGCAGGTGGATCAGCGAGCGCGGGGAGGAGGCGGCCATCGACCACAGCCCGGCGGTGAGCCGTGCGGCATGCCGGTCGAGATGGAAGTCCAGGAACCGGTCGCGGTCGACGAGCACTGCGCGGGCCGGCGGCCGGGCCGGGCGGATGACCTTGAACTCCGCCCGACCGAGCCGGGCCTGATGAATGGTGACGGGGATGTTCATATGCGGGAATTGATACGTCAGCCCTAGAACGGGTGCCAGCGGGTTTCCGTGTCGCCCTCGCGCAGGGAGTCGACCCGGCGGCGGAACTCGGCCAGGGCCTTCGGGTTGGTCGGGGCGTGCTGGGAGACCCAGGCGCAGCTGGCCGTTTCGCGGGCGCCGCGCAGGACCGCGCAGCCCTCCCATGAGCGCACGTCCCACCCGTACGCGGCGGCGAACGCTTCGTAGGACCCGGCGGGCAGGCCGTAGCGGTCGCGGGACAGGGCCATCACCACCAGGTCGTGTTCGCGCAGGTCGAAGGAGACCGTCTCCAGGTCGACCAGGAACGGCCCGTCCGCGCCCACGTGGACGTTGCGCGGCAGCGCGTCGCCGTGGATCGGGCCCGGTGCCAGGTGGGGGGTGAGGGCGGCGACCTCGGAGGCGTAGCCGTCGCGGCGGGCCCGCAGGTACTGCGCGTCCGCCGGGTCGATCGCCCCGCCCGCGAGCCGGAGCCAGCGCTCGACCCCGCCCAGCAGATCCCGCGGGGGCAGTACGAAGGGGGGCGCGGGCAGGGCGTGGATCCGGCGCAGCAGTACCGCGAGGTCCTCGGGGCCGGCGGGGCGGACCGCGTCGGGGAGCCGGTGCCACACCGTCACCGGGTGCCCGTCGACCAGCCGGGGCTCCGGCTCGGCCGCGCGGACCGCCGGGACCCCGGACTCCGCGAGCCAGCCCGCCACCGCGAGCTCCAGCTCGGCGCGGGGCAGCAGGGCCGCTTCCCGGCCGACCTTGGCGACGAGGCCGTCGCCGAGCGCGAAGACGGCATTCTCGCCGAGGGCCAGCAGCTCGGGGGATTCGGCCCGTGCGGCGAGGCCCGCCGCCGTCAGTGCGTCCCTGGCCTGCGCCTCGTCCATGCCGTTCTCCGCCGTTCTCCGCCGTCCGTCCCGGTGCTCCGGGCGTCCCGGGGGCTCGGTGGAGCCCCCGGGGTGATCGTGATGCGCCCAGTTTCGCACCCGGCCGATCCCTTTCCGGTTGAACGAGACGTCTCGTCTCGTTATGGTGGAGGCATGACCTCAGCCCACGGCCTGCCGGGCCGGCCCGCCCACATCGCCATGTTCTCCATCGCCGCCGCCGGTCACGTGAATCCGAGCATCGAAGTGATCCGGGAACTCGTCGCCCGCGGCCACCGCGTCAGCTACGCCGTCCCCGCCGCCTACGCGGACAAGATCGCCGAGACCGGGGCCACCCCGGTGATCTGGAACTCCACCCTCCCCACCGAGGACGAACCCGAGGCCTGGGGCGCCGAACTCATCGACAACATCGAGCCCTTCCTCACCGACGCCGTCCAAGCGCTTCCGCAACTGGCGGCCGCCTTCAATGGCGACGAGCCGGACCTCGTCCTCCACGACATCACCGCCTACCCGGCGATCGTCCTCGCCCACCGCTGGGGGGTCCCCGCCGTCTCCCTCTCCCCGAACCTGGTCGCCTGGACCGGCTACGAGGAGGAGGTCGCCGAGCCGTTGTTCGCCGGACTGCGCGCCTCCGAGCGCGGGAAGGCGTACTACGCCCGCTTCCGCTCCTGGCTCGACGAGAACGGCATCGACGAGGACAGCGACCGGTTCGTCGGCCGGCCCCGCCGCAGCCTCGTACTCATCCCGCGCGCCCTCCAGCCGCACGCCGACCGGGTCGACGAAGCCGTGTACACCTTCGTCGGGGCCTGCCAGGGCGACCGCAGCGCCACCCAGGGGACGTGGCG
Source organism: Streptomyces sp. NBC_00503 (assembly GCF_036346895.1). NCBI lineage: Bacteria > Bacillati > Actinomycetota > Actinomycetes > Kitasatosporales > Streptomycetaceae > Streptomyces > Streptomyces sp. NBC_00503. The sequence goes on from NZ_CP107855.1 coordinate 6,330,417, forward strand.
GAGCCCGGCGCGGGCCGAAGGCAAGAAGATCCTCCTGGTCTCCCTCGGCTCCACCTTCACCAAGCAGCCCGCCTTCTACCGCGCCTGCCTGGAGGCCTTCCGGGACCTGCCCGACTGGCACGTGGTGCTCCAGATCGGCAAGTTCACCGACGAGGCCGAGCTCGGCGAGATCCCCGCCAACGCCGAAGTCCACCGCTGGGTTCCCCAACTCGACATCCTGCACCGGGCCGACGCCTTCATCACCCACGCGGGCGCGGGCGGCAGCCAGGAGGGACTGGCCACCGGCACCCCGATGGTCGCGGTCCCGCAGGCCGTCGACCAGTTCGGCAACGCCGACATGCTGGCCGCCCTCGGCGTGGCCCGGCACCTCCCGATGGCCGAGGCCGACGCCGCCACCCTGCGCAAGGCCGTCCTCACCCTGGTCGCCGACCCGGAGGTGGCGGCGCGGGCGGAGGCGATCCGCGCACAGATGGCCACCGAGGGCGGCACGCGGCGGGCTGCGGACCTGATCGAGGCCGAACTGGCGGAAGGGACCGCGTCAGCCGACGGGACCCCATCAGCCGAAAGGACCCCATCAGCCGCAGAGGCCGGAATGTCATAGGGCCGCCCTATCGTTCGGGCATGACCATTCGGAAGTACGCGGCGCTGCTGCGCGGCATCAACGTCGGCGGGAACAAGAAGGTCCCGATGGCCGAACTCAGGACGGTCCTGGCCGGCCTCGGCCATACGGACGTGGAGACGTACCTACAGAGCGGCAACGCCGTCTTCGCCACCGCGTCGAAGAAGACCCCCGAGGACCTCGCCCGCGAGCTGGAGGCCGCCATCGAGGCCCACTTCGGCTTCCGGGTCCCCTGCCTCGTGGTCGACGGGCCCTACCTGCGCGCCGTGGCCGACGCCTGCCCCTTCCCGGCCGCCGAACTCGAAGGCAAGCAGCTCCACGCCACCTTCTGCTCGGAGCAGCCCGCCGAGTCCCGCTTCGCCTCGATCGACGGACCCGCGTACCTCCCGGAGGAGTACCGCGTCGGCGACCGGGTGATCTACCTCTACGCCCCGAACGGCCTCGGCCGCTCGAAACTGGGCGAAGCACTCGCGAAGCCGGCCGTGGTGAAGGGCCTCGACGTCACGTCCCGCAACTGGAACACGGTCGCCAAGCTCGTCGAACTGACCGGGGCCTGAGGGGGTGTTCCCCGTCGGTCCCGTAGGCCCGGTCGGCCCGGGCTCACGGTACGAGGACGACCTTGCCCCGGATCCGTCCTGCCTCGCCGAGGCGGTGGACATCGGCGAGGTCGGACAGCGGACGTGACGCGCTGATGTCCACGGTGACCGTGCCCGCGTCGACGAGGGCCACCAGCGCGGCCAGCTGCGCCGGGTCGTTGCGGGCGACCATGTGCATCGCGCTCACGCCGGAGGCGGCCGGCGGCTCCAGCGGGGTCGCGATCGAGACGATCCGTCCGCCGGGCCGTACCAGGGAGGCCAGGGCGGCGGAGTCCGGCGGGCTCAGCGGGACCAGGTTCAGCAGCGTGTCCACCGGACCGTCGAGCGCGCCGCCCACCGGCCCGGCGGTGTAGTCGACCACCTCGTCGGCCCCCTGCCGCCGGACCGCCGCGGCGCTGCGGGCACTGGCCGTGGCGTGCGCGAGGGGCAGCGAGGCGGGCGCCGCGACCAGCGTGGCGACGGGGGCCCGTACGTACTGCGCGGCCCCGCCCGCATCGTCGAGCCGGCCGATGACACGGTCCCCGACCGCGAACCCCCGTGCCCCCGGGTCGACTTCGGCGACCGTCCCGGCCACGTCCCAGCCGAGGGTGTAGGGAAGCTCCACGGGCAGGAACGCCTGCAACAGCCCGCCGCGCAGGGCGGCTTCGGTGGGATTGAACGAGGTCGCGGCGACCCGGAGCGCACGTACGGTGGCACGCGCCGTGGGCGCAGGAGTTCGCCACCGTTCCGGGATCCGCGGGGTTCCAGGTGGTGCTCCAGGGCCACTGCTGGCTGCTGGAGCCCGGTGCGGACCTCCTCCGACTCGGCGCGGGCGACGTGCTGTTCATGCCCCGCGGCCATGGCCACACCCTGGCCGACAGCCCCGCCACCCCGGCACCGGTGACCCTTTGCGGACCCGACGGCCCCCTGCCGTCCGGGCCCTACGCCTCCGACAGCGTCGACCGCTCCGGGGCGCAGGGCCCGGTCACGGCACTGCTCTGCGGGACCTACCGGCTCGACCCGGACCGCGCCCACCCGCTGCTGCACACCCTGCCCGACCGCATCCACCTTCCCGCGAACGAGGGCCGCCACCGGGAACTGCGCTCGGCCGTGGGGCTCCTGGCCGCCGAGCTGGACGACCGCCGCCTGGGCATGGACGCGGTCGTCCCGGCGCTCCTGGACACCCTGCTGCTGTACATCCTGCGCATCTGGTTCGCCGAACAGCTCGCCCGCGGGAACACCACCGGCTGGGCCGCAGCCCTCAACGACACCTGCGTCACCGCCGCCCTGGCCGCCATCCACCGGGAGCCGGCGGCCCCGTGGACGGTGGCGGCGCTCGCCGCCGAAGCCGGTCTCTCCCGGGCGGCGTTCGCCAGACGCTTCGCGGCACTGGTCGGGCGGCCGCCCCTCGGCTACCTGACCTGGTGGCGGATGACCACGGCGGCCCGCCTGCTGCGGGCCTCCAAGGCGCCGTTGAGATCCATCGCGGTCCAGGTGGGCTACGCCTCCGAGTTCGCCTTCGCCGACGCGTTCAAGCGCATGTACGGCATGCCGCCCGGCGCGTACCGGCGCGGGAACTGAACCCGGTGCCCCGGCCAGCCCGTCCGCCTCTCAGCCCGCCAGCCCGTCCAGCAGGGCCATTTCGCGCGCGGTCAGGTGGATGGTGGTCGCGTCCAGGTTCTCCGCCAGGTGGGCCGGGGAGCCGGTGCCCGGGGTAGGGCAGAGGACCGGGGAGTGGTGGAGCAGCCAGGCCAGGGCGATCTGGCCGGTGGACGCGCCGTGCTCGGCGGCCACCGCCGTCAGCGCTGCCGCGCTCCCGCTGGTCAGGGCGCCGCTGCCCAGCGGGTAGTAGGGGAGGAAGGCGATGCCGCGCTCCTCGCAGAGGGTGAGGAGCTCCGCCGAGGCGCGGTCGAGCAGGTTGTACGGGTTCTGGACACTCGCCACCGGGACCACCGCGAGGGCTTCGCGCAGCTGCTGCGCCGTCACCGTGTTCAGCCCGATGTGGCGGATCTTCCCCTCCGCCCGGAGCTCGGCCAGCGCGCCCAGCTGCTCCGCCATCGGGACGGCGGGGTCGAAGCGGTGCAGCTGGTAGAGGTCGATCCGGTCCAGGCGCAGCCTGCCCAGGCTCGCCTCGCACATGGCCCGGAGCTCCTGCGGGCGGCCCGCCACGTGCCACTGGTCGGGCCCCGTGCGCACCACTCCGCCCTTGGTGGAGACCACCAGCCCCTCCGGGTACGGGTGGAGGGCCTCGGCGACCAGCTCCTCGGCGAGGCCGGGGCCGTAGTTGTCGGCGGTGTCGATCAGGGTGACCCCGCGCTCCACGGCCGCGCGCAGCACCGTACGGGCTTCGGCACGGCTGCCGCGCGGGCCCCAGTAGCCGGCGCCGACCAGGCCGCCGGTGCCGAGCCCGAGGCGGCGCAGGGGCAGGTCCCCGCCGAGGGTGAACATCTCATCCACGTCAACAGACATGGCCCGACCGTAGCCCAGGGCCGTGGATGTGCCACGCTCGTGGGCATGCGTTACATCATCATCGGCGCCGGGGCGATCGGCGCGACCATCGGCGGACGGCTCGCGGACTCCGGCAGCGAGGTCGTCCTCGTCGCGCGGGGCGCCCACCAGGAGGCCCTCCGGGCGGACGGGCTGCGGCTCACGACGGCGGACGGGGAACGGGTGCACCGGCTGCCCGTGGTCGGCGGACCGGGAGAGCTGGGCGAACTGCGGTCGGACGACGTCCTGTTGCTGACGGTCAAGACCCAGGACGCGATCGCCGCGCTCGACGCGTGGGGCGACGCCGAGGTCGCGGGCGGCGGCACCGCGGCCCAGCGGCTGCCGGTGCTGTGCGCGCAGAACGGCGTGGAGAGCGAACGCCTCGCCCTACGGCGCTTCGCGCGCGTGTACGGGGTCTGCGTGTGGCTGCCGGCGACGTTCCTGGAGCCCGGGACCGTGTCCGCACTGTGTGCCCCGCTGACCGGGATCCTGCACATCGGGCGCGCCGCCGGCGGCCCGGCGGACGGCAAGGCCCGGCGGATCGCCGCCGACCTGGAGAAGGCGGGCTTCGAGGCGCCGGTCGTCGACGACGTGATGCGGTGGAAGTACGCGAAGCTGCTGGGCAACCTGGGCAACGCGATCCAGGCGACGACGGGACCGGAGCCGGAACCTGCGAAGGGCGCGCTGCTGCTGCGGGCGATCCGCGAGGGCAAGGCCGTGTACGCGGCGGCGGGGATCTCTTTTGCTTCGGAGGCCGAGCAGTCCGCGGCGCGCGACGGCAAGGTGGACCAGCCGGCCGGGGTGCGGGGCGGGTCGTCGTGGCAGTCGCTGGCGCGGGGGACGGGGTCGGTCGAAGCCGACTATCTCAACGGGGAGATCACGCTGCTCGGGCGGCTTCATGGGGTGGCCACCCCCGTGAACGACACGTTGCGGCACGCGGCCAATATCTTTGCCCGGGAGGGCCTGCCGCCTGGTGCGATGTCCATCGAGGACCTGACGGCCCTGGCCGACGAGGCGCTGGCGCGGGCCTGAGCCGCTGCGCGGAGCGGTCCCCTACCCGCCCTTCCACCATCCCCCAGACTCCGTCCGGGGGGACCCCCAGCCGGGCTCTGCCCGGACCCGGTCCTCAAACGCCGGACGGCTGAAAGATCCAGCCCGCCGGCGTTTGAGGCGCGGGGTCTGGGGCGGAGCCCCAGGGAGCAGGCTCCGCGCAGCGGCTACGCCGAAAGGGCCGGGAGCCGGGCCGGGGCTGCGGTGGCTGCGTCGTACCGGCGGAGCAGCAGGCGGGCCAGTTCCGGGGAAGGGCCCAGGACGGCGGAGACCACGTCCGCGCCCGCGGCTTCGGCGCCGGCCGCGATGCGGTCCGGGAGCCGGCCGGGGGCGATCACGTACGGGGCCACCGCGATCCGGCGGACGCCCTCCGCGCGCAGTGCACGGACGGCGTCCTCCGTCCGGGGGAGAACAGCGGAGGCGAACGCAGGCCGCACGGCGCACCAACCGGTGTGCCGCCACTCCCGCGCGATTTCAGCGATCACTGCGATCGCCTCCGGGTCCGAGGAACCGGCGGACGCGAGCACCACACCGGTGGTGGCGCGGTCCGCCGGGGTGAGGCCGGCTTCCCACAGGCGCCGCTCCAGGTTCGCGAGCAGCAGCGGGGAAGGGCCGAGTACGTCCGCGATGCGGATGGAGAGGTCCGGCAGGTGGGATCCGGCTCCCGCGAGCACCGCCGGGATGTCGGACTTCGCGTGGAACGCCCGCGTCAGGAGCAGCGGCAGGGCCACGATCTCCCGTACGCCCGACAGGTAGAGGGAGGCCACCACCTGGTCGACGGTCGGGGTGTCGAAGTCCAGGAAGGCCGTTTCCACGCGAAGTCCCGGCCGCAGCGCCCGTACCCGCCCGGTGAGGGCGTGCACGGTGGCCGCGTGCCGCGGATCGCGGCTGCCGTGGGCTATGACCAGCAGGGCAGGCGAGTGCGTGGAGTGCGCGTGCACGGTGATCAGCTCTTGACCAGCAGGCCGCGGGTGCGCAGCACCCACCGCTCGACCGGGCTGAAGATCAGCAGGTCGATGGCGATGCCGACGACCAGGATCAGGATGATCGCGAGGAACACGCCGGGCAGGTCGATGTTGTTGCGGGCGTTCTCCAGCAACAGGCCCAGGCCCAGGCCCAGGTCGGGCGAGGAGGCGATGAGCTCCGCGGCCATGAGCGAGCGCCAGGAGAAGGCCCAGCCCTGCTTGAGGCCGGCGACGTAGCCGGGGAGGGCGGCGGGCAGGACGATGTGCCAGGCGCCGCGTAGTCCGGTGGCGCCGAGGGTGCGGCCCGCCCGCAGGTACAGCGGCGGGATCTGGTCGACGCCGGAGACGAGCCCGTTGGCGATGGACGGTACGGCGCCCAACAGGATCACCGTGTACATCATGGTGTCGTTGAGGCCGAACCACAGGACGGCCGGAGGAACCCAGGCGACCGAGGGCAGGGACTGCAGGCCCTGGAGGATCGGGCCGATCGCGGCCCGGACGAACTTGACCCGGGAGACGAGCAGGCCCAGCGGCGTACCGATGGCCAGGGCCAGGAGGAAGCCGAGCAGACCGCGGGAGACGCTGGTCCAGACGACCTCGATCAGGGTGCCCTTGAGCCACATGTCGGACAGGCTGTCCCAGACGGCGGACAGCGCGGGCAGCTTGGTCTCCTCGACGACCTTCGCCGAGACGAGGACCTGCCACACCACCAGGACGAGTCCGACCGAGAGGACCGGCGGGAGGACCTTCTTGACGAGGACTTCCCGGACCGGGGTGCGGTGGGTCTGGACGGCGTCGAGGGCGTCGAGGCCCGCTTCGAGTCCGGCGAGATCGTCGGCCTTCGCCTTCGGGGTGGTGTCAGTGCTGGCCATGGCGGCGGATCTCCCCACGCAGGTGTTCAGTGATCTCAAGGGACAGCTCGGCCACGTCCGCGTCCTCGATGCGGCGGGGCTGGGGGATGCCCACGGTCCATTCCTTCGCGACCCGGCCGGGGCGCGAGGAGAGCAGGACCACGCGCTGGGCGAGCCGGACCGCCTCGCGCACGTTGTGCGTGACGAAGAGGACGGACAGACCGGTCTCGGCCCAGATGCGGGTGAGTTCGCCGTGAAGTACGTCGCGGGTGATGGCGTCGAGGGCGGCGAAGGGCTCGTCCATGAGGAGGAGCCGACTGTCCTGGGCGAGGGCCCGGGCCAGCGCCACGCGCTGGCGCATGCCGCCGGACAGCTCGTGGACCCGCTTGCCGTACGAGCCGCCCAGGCGGACCAGCTCCAGGAGGCGCTCGGCCTCCGGCTTGCGGTCGGCCTTGGCCACCCCGCGCAGGCGCAGGGCGAGTTCGATGTTCTTGCCCGCGGTGAGCCACGGGAAGAGGGCGTGCTCCTGGAACATCAGGGCCGGACGGCCGCCGGGGGTCTCGATCGACCCCACGGACGGCTTGTCCAGTCCCGCGACCAGGTTGAGCAGGGTGGACTTGCCACACCCGGAGGCACCCAGGATGGTGACGAACTCGCCGGGAGCGACATCGAGGCTGATGTCGTCCAGGACGAGCTGCGATCCGGCCGGGCCGGAGAAGGACTTCGAGACGTGCTCGATGCGAGCGGCGTACTCGTGCTGCTCCGCGACGGTGCCCTCGGCAGCCTTGGCGAGCATGGTGGCCATGGTCATCACCTCCTGGGATTGTCTGGGCTACGGACTTACTTGGCGCCGAGACCGGCGTCGGAGACCTCGGGCTTGCCGGCGGCCTTCAGAACCTTGTTCAGCAGCGACAGGTCGTAGATGCCGGCCAGTTCGGGCTGCTCGATGAGCTTGGCCTTGACCGCCCAGTCCGACTCGGTCTTCAGGGTGCCCGCCAGCGGGTCGTCGGTGACCAGGATCGACTGCCACGCCGGGTCGATGACCTTGGCGTCGAGCGGCTTGCCGCCGTCGGCCGCCAGCTTGGCGTTGGCGGAGGCCTTCGCCTTGTCCGGGTTGGCGTTGATCCACTCGTTGGTCTTCACCGTGCCCTTGAGCACGGCCTCGACCACGTCCGGGTGCTCCTTGAGGAACTTCTGCGACACGATGACGTTCGTGATCACGAACTTCTTGTCGGGCCACAGGGAGGTCTCGTCGAGGAGGACGGAACCGCCGTCGGAGACGAGCTTGGAGGCCGTGGGCTCCGGCACCCAGGCGCCGTCGATGGAGCCCTGCTTGAAGGCGTCCGGGGTGACCTTGTTGTCGGTGCGGACGACGGAGACGTCGCCCTTGCCGGACTCGGGGTCGACCTTCCAGCCCTTTTCGGCGATCCAGTTGAGGAACGCGACGTCCTGCGTGTTCCCCTTCTGCGGGGTGGCGATCTTCTTGCCCTTGAGGTCGTCCAGGGTCTTGATCTTCTCCGGGTTCACGACCAGCTTCACGCCGCCCGAGGCGGAGCCGGAGATGATCCGCAGGTTCGAGCCCTTGGACTTCACGTAGCCGTTGATCGACGGCGAGGGGCCGATGAAACCGATGTCGAGAGAGCCGCCGTTGAGGGCTTCGATCTCGGACGGACCGGCGTTGAAGGTCTGCGGCTTGATCGTGGTGGAGCCGAGCTCCTTGGCGATCAGGCCCTCCTGGAGGCCGACCAGAGCGGTCGCGTGCGTCAGGTTCGGGAAGTACCCGATGCGGACCTCGGAGGCGGAGAGCTTCTTGCCGGTGTCGGCGGAAGCGCTCGCGGTCGCGGCGCCGTCCTTCTTGGCCTCGGAGCCGTAGCCGCAGGAGGCGAGCGCGCCGATCAGGAGCGGCAGGGCGGCAGCGGCGGCAACGCCGCGGCGCAGGGTCTTAGCAGAGGTACCGATGGCAGGCACGGGAGGACTTCCTCTCGTAGCGTCGTGTCACGACGCACGTCTTCGTTTGCTGAACAAGGGCAGGTACAGCTCGTGGGGGGTGAGGGCGCGCATGCAGTGCGCGTACGTCATCACGCACATCGCCCCACCCCTCCCTGGCCGCTGCCGAGGGAGCCGCTGCCTACGCGGCCGCCCTCCTTCGCGAAGGTGGAGTAAATGTCGGCAGGCATGATCAGAAGTCCCACCCTTCTTCGTCGGCCTGGACGGTCGTCTCGGCGGTGGAGGCGAAGGATTCGCCGACCATGCCGGCCGCCAGGGTCGTGCCGTCCGCCGGGTCGATCAGCAGGAAGGACCCGGTGCGGCGCGAGTCGGCGTACGAGTCGAGCGCGAGCGGCTCGGCGGTACGGACGACGACCCGGCCGATGTCGTTGGCCACCAGCTGCCCGGGGTTCGGGTGCTGGGACAGGTCGTCCAGGGTCAGCCGCGAGGGGATCTCCTTGACGATGGCCTTGACCGTGCGCGTCGTGTGCTTGATCAGCACGCGGGCGCCGACGGCCAGCGGCTGGTCCGCCACGTGGCAGACCGTCGCCACGACGTCCTGCGTCGTGGCGGGGGCGCTCGCGGACGGTGCGATGAGGTCACCGCGCGAGATGTCGATGTCGTCGCGCAGGCGCAGGGTCACCGACTGGGGGGCCCAGGCGATGTCCACGCTCTGGCCGAGCGCGTCGATGCCCTCGATGACCGAGGTGCGGCCCGACGGCAGCACGGTGACGGCTTCGCCGACCCGCAGCACGCCGGAGGCGATCTGGCCCGCGTAGCCCCGGTAGTCGGGGTTCTCGGCGGTCTGCGGACGGATCACGTACTGCACCGGGAAACGCGCCGGGCAGGTCGTCAGGTCGTGGCTGACCGGGACGGTCTCCAGGTGCTCCAGCACCGTGGGGCCGCCGTACCAGTCCATGTGCGCGGAGGGCTCGACCACGTTGTCCCCGGCCAGGGCCGAGATCGGGATCGCGGTGATCTCCGGGACGCCCAGGTCGGAGGCGTACGCGGTGAACTCCTCGGCGATCTTCGCGAAGACCGACTCCTCGTAGCCCACCAGGTCCATCTTGTTGACGGCCAGGACCACGTGGGGGACCCGGAGCAGGGCCGCGACGGCGGCGTGCCTACGGGTCTGCTCGATCACGCCGTTGCGGGCGTCGACCAGCACCACGGCGAGGTCGGCGGTGGAGGCGCCGGTCACCATGTTGCGGGTGTACTGCACGTGCCCGGGGGTGTCGGCCAGGATGAACCGGCGCCGGGTGGTGGCGAAGTAGCGGTAGGCCACGTCGATGGTGATGCCCTGCTCGCGCTCGGCGCGCAGGCCGTCGGTGAGCAGCGCCAGGTCGGGGGTGTCCTGACCGCGCTGGGCGGACACCGCCTCGACCGCTTCGAGGGTGTCGGTGAGGATCGACTTGGAGTCGTGCAGCAGGCGCCCGACCAGGGTGGACTTGCCGTCGTCGACGGAACCGGCGGTCGCGAAGCGCAGCAGCGTGGTCGCCGACAGGTCGGCGAACTGCTCGGTGGTGGAGGTCATGGTTAGAAGTACCCTTCGCGCTTGCGGTCTTCCATCGCGGCCTCGGACATCTTGTCGTCGGCGCGGGTCGCACCCCGCTCGGTGAGCCGGGAGGCGGCGATCTCGGTGATCACGGCGTCCAGCGTGGTGGCGTCGGAGTCGACGGCACCGGTGCAGGACATGTCACCGACGGTGCGGTAGCGGATCAGACGGGTCTCGGTGGTCTCGTCCGCCTTCGCGCCGCCCCACTCGCCGGCCGTCAGCCACATGCCGTTGCGCTTGAAGACCTCGCGCTCGTGGGCGAAGTAGATCTCCGGCAGTTCGATCTTCTCGCGGGCGATGTACTGCCACACGTCCAGCTCGGTCCAGTTGGAGAGCGGGAAGACGCGCACGTGCTCGCCCGGCGCGTGGCGGCCGTTGTAGAGCTGCCACAGCTCGGGGCGCTGGCGGCGCGGGTCCCACTGGGAGAACTCGTCGCGCAGGGAGAAGACGCGCTCCTTGGCGCGGGCCTTCTCCTCGTCGCGGCGGCCGCCGCCGAAGACGGCGTCGAACTTCAGGGTCTGGATCGCCTCGGTGAGCGGGACGGTCTGCAGCGGGTTGCGGACCCCGTCCGGGCGCTCGCGCAGCTTGCCGGCGTCGATGTACTCCTGGACGGAGGCCACGTGCAGGCGCAGGCCGTGCTTGGCGACCGCGCGGTCCCGGTACTCCAGGACCTCGGGGAAGTTGTGGCCGGTGTCCACGTGGAGCAGGGTGAACGGCACCGGCGCCGGCGCGAACGCCTTCAGCGCCAGGTGCAGCATGACGATGGAGTCCTTGCCGCCGGAGAAGAGGATCACCGGCTTCTCGAACTCGCCCGCCACCTCGCGGAAGATGTGCACGGCCTCCGATTCGAGGGCGTCGAGGTGCGACAGCGCGTAGGGTGCGTCCGTCCCATCGTGGACGTGTGCGACGGTGGCGCTCATGCCAGGCCCCTCTCGGTGAGCAGCGCGTGCAGGGCCGAAGCCGACTCCTGCACGGACTGCGTGTGCGACTCGATACGGAGGTCCGGGGATTCCGGCGCCTCGTACGGGTCGTCGACTCCGGTCAGGCCGGAGATCTCGCCCGCCGCTTGCTTGGCGTACAGGCCCTTCACGTCACGCTCCGAGCAGACCTCGACCGGGGTGGCCACATGGACCTCCAGGTACGAGGTGCCCTCGGCGGCGTGGCGCTTGCGGACGGCCTCGCGGCTGTCCGCGAACGGAGCGATGACCGGGACGAGGGCCTTCACGCCGTTGGACGCGAGGAGTTCGGCGACGAAACCGATCCGCTGCACGTTGGTGTGCCGGTCCTCGCGGCTGAAGCCGAGGCCCGCGGAGAGGAACTCGCGGATCTCGTCGCCGTCGAGGACCTCCACGCGGTGGCCCTCGGCGCGCAGCCGCTCGGCCAGCGCGTAGGCGATGGTGGTCTTGCCCGCGCTCGGCAGCCCGGTCAGCCACACGGTGGCGCCCTGGTCGCTCACGCTCATCTGGTTCGTCTCCGTCGGTTCGGTACGTTCGTTGGTCGCGCTGGTGGCCGTCATCAGCCGTGCAGTCCGCACTCGGTCTTGCCGCGCCCGGCCCAGCGGCCGGCGCGGGCGTCCTCGCCCTCCGCCACCCGTCGGGTGCAGGGGGCGCAGCCGACGGAGGCGTAACCGTCCATCAGCAGCGGGTTGGTGAGGACCCCGTGCTCCAGGACGTACGCGTCCACGTCGTCCTGGGTCCAGCGGGCGATCGGCGAGACCTTGACCTTCCGGCGCTTCTCGTCCCAGCCGACCACCGGGGTGTTGGCCCGGGTCGGGGACTCGTCGCGGCGCAGACCCGTCGCCCATGCGTCGTACGCCGTCAGGCCCTCTTCCAGGGGCTTGACCTTGCGCAGCGCGCAGCACAGGTCGGGGTCGCGGTCGTGCAGCTTCGGGCCGTACTCGGCGTCCTGCTCGGCGACGCTCTGGCGCGGGGTGAGCGTGATGACGTTGACGTCCATCACGGCCTCGACCGCGTCACGGGTGCCGATGGTCTCCTCGAAGTGGTAGCCGGTGTCGAGGAAGACCACGTCCACGCCGGGGAAGGCGCGGGAGGCCAGGTGGGCGACGACCGCGTCCTCCATGGAGGAGGTCACGGCGAACTTCTTGCCGAAGGTCTCGGCCGCCCAGGTGAGGATCTCCAGCGGGGTGGCGTCCTCGAGGTCCCGGCCCGCCTGCTCGGCCAGCGCCTTCAGTTCGGCGTCCGTCGGGGTGCCGTTTTTGAGATCGGCATCCTGAATGGTGGTCATATCTCTTCCCCTCCAGCGGCATTGGACTGAACACCCCGGGCCAGCAGCCCGAGGTACTTCAGCTGGAAGGCTCGATTGCAGGCCCTGCATTCCCAGGCGCCGTGGCCTGTTTCGTTCGGGAACAGGTCCTCGTCGCCGCAGTACGGGCAGTAGAACGGTGCGGCGCGCTCGCTCATGACAGGTCCTCGTCCTTCGCGCGGGTCACCCAGGCGGCGAAGCGCTCGCCGTCCTCGCGCTGGTCCTCGAAGCGCGTGACGACCCGCTCGACGTAGTCCGGCAGACCGGCCGAGGTGACCTTGAGACCGCGGACCTTGCGGCCGAATCCGGCCTCCAGGCCGAGTGCGCCGCCCAGGTGGACCTGGTAGCCCTCCACCTGGTTGCCGTCGTCGTCCAGGACCAGCTGGCCCTTGAGACCGATGTCCGCCACCTGGATACGGGCGCAGGCGTTCGGGCAGCCGTTGATGTTGATGGTCAGCGGCTCGGCGAACTCCGGCAGGCGGCGCTCCAGCTCGTCGATCAGCGAGGCGCCGCGCGCCTTCGTCTCGACGATGGCCAGCTTGCAGAACTCGATGCCGGTGCAGGCCATCGTGCCGCGGCGGAACGGGGACGGGTTGACCCGCAGGTCCAGCGCCTCCAGGGACGCGACGACCGAGTCGACCTGGTCGGCCTCGATGTCGAGCACGATCATCTTCTGCTCGGCCGTGGTGCGCAGCCGGCCGGAGCCGTGCTGCGCCGCGACGTCCGCGATCTTGGTCAGGGTGGCGCCGTCGACGCGGCCCACGCGGGGCGCGAAGCCCACGTAGAACTTGCCGTCCTGCTGCTGGTGGACGCCGACGTGGTCGCGCCACTGGCCGCTGGGCTGCTCGGGCGCGGGGCCGTCGGTCAGCTTGCGCCCCAGGTACTCGTCCTCCAGGACCTGGCGGAACTTGGCCGGGCCCCAGTCGGCGACGAGGAACTTCAGGCGGGCGCGGGTGCGCAGCCGGCGGTAGCCGTAGTCGCGGAAGATCGAGATGACGCCCTCGTAGATGTCCGGGACCTCGTCGAGCGAGACCCAGGTGCCCAGGCGCACACCCAGCTTCGGGTTGGTGGAGAGACCGCCGCCGACCCAGACGTCGAAGCCGGGGCCGTGCTCGGGGTGGTTCACGCCCACGAAGGCGATGTCGTTGATCTCGTGCGCCACGTCGAGCAGCGGCGAGCCGGAGATCGCGGACTTGAACTTGCGGGGCAGGTTCGAGAAGTCGGGGTTGCCCACGATGCGGGCATAGATCTCGTCGATGGCGGGGGTGCCGTCGATGATCTCGTCCAGCGCGATGCCGGCGACGGGCGAACCGAGGATGACGCGGGGGGTGTCACCGCAGGCCTCGGTGGTCGAGAGGCCGACGGCCTCCAGACGGCGCCAGATCTCCGGGACGTCCTCGATGCGGATCCAGTGGTACTGCACGTTCTGCCGGTCCGTGAGGTCGGCGGTGCCGCGGGCGAACTCCTGCGAGATCTCGCCGATGACGCGCAGCTGCTCGGTGGTCAGCCGGCCGCCGTCGATGCGGACGCGCAGCATGAAGTACTTGTCGTCCAGCTCCTCCGGCTCCAGGATCGCGGTCTTGCCGCCGTCGATCCCGGGCTTGCGCTGGGTGTACAGCCCCCACCAGCGCATACGGCCGCGCAGGTCGTTGGGGTCGATCGAGTCGAAGCCCGCCTTGGAGTAGATGTTCTCGATGCGCGCCCGCACATTGAGACCGTCGTCGTCCCTCTTGAACTGCTCGTTGCCGTTGAGGGGCGTGTGGTGTCCGACGGCCCACTGGCCCTCACCGCGGTGACGGCCGGTCTTGCGGCGCGCGGCGGCGCCGGGTGCGGCGGCTGCGGTCGTTTCGGGGGTGGCGGCCATGGCGGTACGTCCTTCTTCGGCTCAAGGCATGGGCAGGGGGCGGTGCGGCGGCGTGACCCCTGGCGCGCGTGGAGCGGATGTGGCCGGATATCGCCCTTTTGGGGCGGCGTCCTGCCTACAGGGGGCTGCAGTGGTTGTCTGTGTTTACGGCGGGCGCGGCGGCTGCGGTGCGCCATGCGCCGTGTGGCGGTGCTGGTTCCCTCAGCGTGCCGGACAGATGGCGCTGGACATGCGGCCGAGGTCGACGTGCCGCCGACTCACCAAGGCAATTCCAGCTCCGTTCATGGCGGAAGCGTGGCATGTGGCGATTGGAGGAGTCCACTACTGTCCACAATCCGGACGAACTCGTCTCGCATCGCGAGATCCCCGTGACGGGGGTCACCTCAGGAGCCCTTTTGCCCCATCGGACCCGGTCCGATGGGGCCGTGCGGTGCGGCGGCTACGCGCCGGGCCAGGGACCCGGGGTGGGGGCGGCTTCCTTGGGCTCCGATTCCTCGCGGAAGACCTTGAAACCGCGACGGAGGTAATTGGACATCGCCGTCGGGCCGTCCTCGCTGCACGTGTGGAGCCAGACCCGGCTCGTCGGCGACAGGGAGGGCCAGCGGGAGGCCAGGGACCAGGCCGCCTCGATGCCCACCGACAGCAGGTGCCCGCCGATCCGGCGGCCCCGGAAATCGGGGAGCAGACCGAAGTACATGATCTCCACCACACCGTCCGGCTGCGGGTCGAGTTCCACGTAGCCCGCGGGCGTGCCCCGGTCGTACGCCACCCACGTCTCCACGCCGGGGCGCTCCAGCTGCTCCACCCACTGCGCACGGGTCAGCGCCAGCCGGTCCGTCCAGTGGATGTCGCCGCCCACCGAGGCGTAGAGGAAGCGGCTGAACTCCGGGGACGGGACCTCCGACCGGACGATCTTGATCTCGGGCCCGGGGACCGCCGCCGGGACGAGATCGGACGGCGAGGTCATTTCCAGGGACCAGGTGGTCAGGGTGATGGTGCTCATGGACTTCAGGGAATCACATTCCCCAGCCGTGGCTCCGGGACCCCCCGGGAGGGCCGTCGGGGCCGCCGGAGCCCCCGGGGCCTGCTGGGCGTGCCGGGCCCGCTGCGCCTGCTGGACCCCCGGGGTCCGCCGGCCCCTCCGGTCCCGGATGGCAGAGCCGGGCCCTGATCACCGCCGGGGCCGTGGAGTGCGGCAGCAGGGCGGCCGGGTTCCCCGGGCGGATCAGCTCCACCTCCACGTCCTCGGCGAAGCGGTACGGGCGGTGGGTCAGGACGCCCGCGAGGTTGCGCCGGACCCGGGACATCTCCGCGCGCACCGTCACCGTCCGCGTCGGGTCGCCGAACAGCTCCTGGGAGAGCTCCGCCGCCGAGCGGCCCCGCGGGGTCTCCGCCAGGAGGAACAGCAGCTCCGCGTGGCGCGGGCTCAGCTCCTGGGACCAGCTGCCCGAAGCCCCGTAGACGGTGGCCAGCCACGCCCCGGGCCTGCTCAGGTCGAGGACGACGCGGGCGGCGGCCTCGGGGCCCCTGCGGACCTCCGCGACGGTCAGCAGCCAGCCGCCCGGCAGGGGCTCCACGACGCAGTCGCCCAGCTGCGGCATCCACACCCGGCCCGGCCCGAAGGTCTTCGGCAGCGGGATCCGCTCCGTCGGCGCGAGCCCGGTGACGGCCGCCGTCCAGCCGTGGCCGTCGACGGCCACCGCCCGGCCGGGCAGCCGGGCCAGCAGCGGGGCCGCGACGGAGCGCAGCCGTTCCAGGGACTCCAGGTGCCGGATCCGCAGCTCCCGCTCCGCGAGCCGGGCCACCGAGCTCACCCAGGCCAGGGTCGCCGGGTGCATGGTGGCCAGCGGGCCGCTGACGTCGACGACCCCGAGGAGCTGCCCGTCCCGGGGGTCCCGTACGGGGGCTCCCGCGCAGGTCCAGTCGTGGTGGCTGGAGACGAAGTGCTCCGCCGAGAACACCTGGACCGGTCTGCGGGCCACCAGGGCGGTGCCCACCCCGTTGGTGCCGACCACGGCCTCGTCCCAGTCGGCTCCCACGGCGAAGCCGAGCCGGTCCGCCTTGCGCAGGATGGAGGAGTGGCCCTCGCGCCACAGCAGCCGCCCGTCGGCGTCGGCGACGACCATGATGTGCAGGGCCTCGTCCAGCGCGGGCAGCAGCCCCTCGCGCAGGACGGGCAGGAGTTCTCGTAGCGGGGAGGTCTGGCGCCGTTCCTCGGTCTCGGCGGACGACAGCATCCGGTTGCGGGTGTCGCGGTCCGGGTGGACCCCGCCCGCCAGCATCCGGCGCCAGGACTCGGCGATCTCCGGGCGCGGTGCGGTCGGGGGCCGGCCCCCGGTGAGCGCCGCCTCCCGTACTCCCTTGAGCAGACGCGCGGCCTCCCGCGCGTCCATGGCCGAGATGCGTGCCGCATCGACCGCGCTGCCTGTGGTGTGGGCCACCGGAACCTCCCCGTGTGGAGCATGTGGTGCGTCGTGCCGGTCGTGCACGTGGTGCTGGTCGTGCTGGTCGTGCACGTGGTGCTGGTCGTGCGGGTGGTGCGTGGTGCAGGTGGTACGCCGTGCGGGTGGTGCTTCAAAGGTTGCAACGTCATGCAACTCTCGCCAAGTCCCGGTCGTCCGATCGAAACTGTGCGGACGTCGCCGAGCGACGTGACAGCTCCTTCCTCGGGGCTTCTCGGATCAGGGGTGGTGCCGAGTCGGCGCGGCGCCACCCCTGATCCGGTTCAACGGGCCCGGATCCATGCCCGCGGCGGTTTGGGGACCACCGCTAGCCCGCGATCCGGGCCCGTTCCACGACGGACTGCAGGTCCAGGCTGTGCGGCAGCGTGCCGAAGGCCGCGCCCCAGTCGCCACCCAGCCGCGAGGCACAGAAGGCGTCCGCCACCTCCGGCGGGGCCCATCGGACCAGCAGGGATCCTTGCAGCACCAGGGCCATCCGCTCCACCACCCGGCGGGCCCGCGCCTCGATGCCCTCCAGGTCGGCGAGCTCGGTCAGCAGGTTCTTGATGGCCGAATCCAGCCGGTGGTCGGCGCCCCGCGCCAGGCCCACCTCCTGGAGGAAGGCGCCCAGCGCCTGCGGCTCGCGCTGGAGCGCGCGCAGCACGTCGAGGGCCTGTACGTTGCCCGATCCCTCCCAGATGGAGTTCAGCGGGGACTCGCGCAGCAGTCTGGGCAGCCCGGACTCCTCGACGTAGCCGTTTCCGCCCAGACACTCCAGTGCCTCCGCCACCATCGGCGTACAGCGCTTGGTCACCCAGTACTTCGCGACGGGCACCGCGAGGCGCAGGAAGGCCCGCTCCTGCTCGGTGCCGGCGTCGTACGCGGCCGCGAGGCGCAGGGTCAGGGTGGTGGCGGCCTCCGACTCCAGAGCGAGGTCGGCGAGCACGTTGCGCATCAGCGGCTGGTCGATGAGCGGTGCTCCGAAAGCAGAGCGGTGCTCCGCATGGTGAGCGGCCTGCGTCAGCGCCTGCCGCATCAGCGAGGCCGAGCCGATCACACAGTCCAGCCGGGTGGCCGCGACCATCTCGATGATGGTCCGCACCCCTCGGCCCTCCTCGCCCACCCGCCGCGCCCAGGTCCCGTCGAACTCCACCTCGCTCGAGGCGTTCGACTTGTTCCCCAGCTTGTCCTTCAGCCGCTGGATCGCGAAGACGTTGCGCGTGCCGTCCGGCAGCACCCGGGGCACCAGGAAGCACGTCAGCCCTCCCGGCGCCTGCGCCAGCACCAGGAACCCGTCGCACATCGGCGCCGAACAGAACCACTTGTGCCCCGTCAGCAGGTACTCGCCCGAGGCGTCCAGCGGCACCGCCGCCGTCGTGTTCGCCCGTACGTCGCTGCCGCCCTGCTTCTCCGTCATCCCCATTCCGAAGAGCACCCCGGCCTTCTGTCCGGCCGGCCTGAGCCCCTCCTCGTACACGTGCGAGGTCAGCCGCGGCTCCCACTCGGCGGCCAACTCCGGATCCGTGCGCAGCGCCGGCACCGCCGCGTGCGTCATCGACACCGGACACCCGTGCCCCGATTCCGCCTGCGACCACACGAAGAACCCGGCCGCGCGCCGCAGGTGCCCCGCCGGCCGCCCCCACGCGTCCGTGAGCCCGGAGCCCACCGCGTGCCCCAGCAGCCGGTGCCACGAGGGGTGGAACTCCACCTCGTCGATCCGGTTGCCGTACCGGTCGTGCGTCCGCAGCTTCGGCGGATTCTCGTTCGCCTGCGTCCCCCAGTCCTGGGCCTGCCGGGAACCGGCCGCACGACCCAGCTCGGTGAGCTCTCCCCTTACCTCCGCGGCGAGTTCGGGCGCCGCGCCCTCGAGATGCCGCTCCACGCCCTCGCTCAGGACCCGGTCGCTGCCGTAGACGTCGTAGCCCGTGAGGAGCGGGGCCTGATTGGTGACTGTGTGGGTGGTGGCTGCCATGCCGATACCGTAAGGACGTGCAGCCAGCAAAAGAAACACCCGAGCGGATCCCAGGACGGCTCCACCGGGCCCGAGTCCTCTACCGCAACGTCTCCATGCGCAAGATGGCGTGGCTGCTGCTCAAAGACACCGTCAACTCGTGCATCGAGTACCGGATCCTCGGACTCGCCGCCGAGGCGGCCTTCTTCACCCTCCTCTCGCTGCCCCCGCTCTTCCTCGGCCTGCTCGGTCTGCTCGGCTACGTGGACGGCTGGTCGGGCGGCACCACCGTCGCCAGCATCGAGGAGAACATCCTGCGGGCGGTCGGCACCGTCCTCTCCGACCGGGGCGTCAACGACATCGCCAAACCGATGCTCGACGACGTCACCAACCGGGGCCGCCCCGACCTCATCTCCCTCGGTTTCGCCTTCGCCCTGTGGTCCGGCTCGCGCGCCGTCAACGTCTTCATCGACACCATCACCGTCATGTACGGGCTCGACGGGCAGCGCGGCATCGTCAAGACCCGGCTGCTCGCCTTCCTCCTCTATGTCATCGCCCTGCTGATCGGCGCCATCGTGCTGCCGCTGATGGTGGTCGGCCCCGACGCGGTGGTACGGCTGGTGCCGTGGAGCACGGAAGTGATCGCGGTCCTGTACTGGCCCGTGGTCACCCTGCTCTGCATCGCCTTCCTGACGACGCTCTACCACGTCTCCGTCCCCGTCCGCTCGCCCTGGATCGAGGACGTGCCGGGCGCGCTCGTCGCCCTCGCCATGTGGGTGCTGGGCTCGTTCCTGCTGCGGATCTACCTCACCAATACCGTGGAGGGCCCGACGATCTACGGATCGCTCGCCGCCCCCGTGGCCGTCCTCCTGTGGATCGGCATCTCGGCCTTCGCCGTCCTCGTCGGCGCCGCCGTCAACGCGGCCATCGACCGGGTCTGGCCCTCGGTGGCCACGGCGGCGGCGCGCGAGGCGAACGAGCGGGTCCGCGAGGCGGAAGCCGCCCAGCTGGTCGCCCGCGCCGCCGCCTGGCGGGCGCTCGCCGAAGGCGAGTCGGAGGACGACGAGGACGACGACATGCCCTCGGAGTTCCCGGAGCGCTGGTCGAAGTTCCTGCCGCCCGAGGACTACCACTCCAGGCTGCGCAAGCACTGACCTGACCGCCGGTCGTAGCCTGAGGGGCGTGAGGGGCGTGTACGAGGAACGGCCGTCCCGGGTGCTGCCCGGCGCCGTGCTCTGGCGGGCCGCCGGGGCCGGTGGCGGAGTGGTGCTGCCCGACGGCTGCATGGACCTGCTGTGGGTGGACGGGCGGCTCCTGGTGGCCGGACCCGACACCGCGGCCCACCCCGCCGGCGAGGTCCCCGGCACCGGCTTCGCCGGGATCAGGCTCGCCCCCGGCACCGCGCCCGCGCTGCTCGGCGTACCGGCGAGCGCGCTGCGCGACCGCCGGGTGGAACTGGCCGACCTGTGGCCGGCGGCGGAGGTACGGCGCCTCGCCGGGCAGGTGGCCTCGTACGAGGACCCGTGCGCGGGACTGGAGGAGCTGGCCCGGCTCCGCGAGGCCGAAGCAGGTCCCCCGGACGCACTGGCCCGGGAGGTCGCGGCCCGGCTGCGGGCCGGGCAGGGCGTGGCCGCCGTCGCGGCGGCGGTGGGCCTGGGGGAGCGGCAGCTGCACCGGCGGTCGCTGGACGCCTTCGGCTACGGGCCCCGGACGCTCGGGCGGATCCTGCGCCTCCAGCGGGCCCTCGCGCTGACCCGGCGCGGGCTGCCGCACGCGGAGGTGGCCCAGGCGGCCGGCTATGCCGACCAGGCGCACTACGCCCGCGAGGTACGGGCCCTGGCGGCGACCACACCGGGGGCCTACGCGGCGGCGTCGACGGCCGCCGGTCAGGCGGGGTCGGCCGCGGCGAAGAGGGAGACCCCGCTGCCGTCCGGGTCGAGGACCACGGCGTAGCGCTGGCCCCAGAAGGCGTCCCAGGGCTTCAGGTGGCCGGTGTGCCCGGCCCCGGTCAATGCCGCGTACAGGGAGTCCACCTCGGCGGGGGAGTCGCACAGGAACGCGAGCC
The DNA here is from genome assembly GCF_036346895.1 of Streptomyces sp. NBC_00503. Lineage (NCBI taxonomy): Bacteria > Bacillati > Actinomycetota > Actinomycetes > Kitasatosporales > Streptomycetaceae > Streptomyces > Streptomyces sp. NBC_00503. Next base: position 6,351,088 of record NZ_CP107855.1, read on the forward strand.
CCACCCGGCCGTCGGTCTCGGGCCGGGTCCAGGACGGGTCGAAGGAGCGGATGACCTCCTCGGTGTCCCAGCCGATCCGCAGACCGCCCGGCAGGACGGCCTCCACGTGCGGCTGGGAGTCCGCTTCGGCCGGGACGTCGAGGCCCAGGCGGCGGTAGAAGGCGAGCGAGGCGGCCATGTCGGAGACGATGATGCCGATCATGTCGAGTCGGGGAGTCATGCCGTCAGGCTAGGGGCGGCCGGGGCCGCCGGTCTTGAAGGAATCGGACATGAACCGGACCTCACCCGACGTCCTCCTCACCAGGCATCCTCACCTCACCCGGCGTCCTCCTCCGGCGGCAGGTGGCGGTAGACGGTGGCCCGGGAGACGCCGAGCGCGGCGGCGATCGCGGTCGCACCGCTGCCGGCGGCGTGCATCCGGCGCGCGGCCTCGGTCATGGCGGCAGTCATGGCGGCGGGCCGTCCGCGCCGGCCCCCGGGCGCGGGACGCGCGGCCGGAGCCGTGGGCGGGTGCTCGGCGGGCCCGTCCAGGAGGCGGCGTACGCCGTCCAGGACCGCCGCGCGGAGCTCGGGGACCGGGGCGTCGGCGAAGAGGACCACGGGGTCGGAGAGCATCGCGATGGCCTGAGCGGCCCGCACCCGCTCCGCGAACCCGGGACCGGCCCCCGCGACCAGGGCGTTCGCCCGGAGCATCGCCTCCCGCAGGCGGGCGAAGGCCGGCCCGGGGGTGGCCACGGCCATGTCCTGGAGGTTGAGCCGGAGCAGGTGGCGGTGGCTCAGCCAGGTGTCGAGGACCCCCTCGATCGCGGCCCAGCGGACCCGGTCGGCCGCGCCTGCCGCGCCGGTCCCGCGGGTTCCGCCGGTCCCGCCGGTTCCATCGGGCCCGTCCGGGGCCGGCTCCTCTGGTGCGGCGGCCGCGGCGCGGGACATGGCCGCCACCAGATCGCGGAGCATCGGCTCCACGAGGGCGCCGAGGATATCGGCCTTGCCGGGGAAGTGGTACAGCACCGCCGGCTTGGAGATGCCCACCCGCTCGGCGATCTCGCGCAGCGAGGTGTCGTGGAAACCGTGGACCGAGAAGAGTTCCGTGGACACCCGCAGAATCCGCTTCCTGGTGTCCGAGGCCGTCTCGACGACCGGCTCGCCGCACGAGGCCGACGGGCCGATTACCGTCTCGTAAAGCGTCTCAGAATCTGCAAGCTCACGGTTGTCCACGCGGAGCAGCCTAACTCCTCAACCGACTTGGGGAAGGGACCGATGGCCGGCCCCTGACCGACGGTAAGTCCCGGCACGGCCCGGAAGGGAACCCGAAAAGGAACCCGAAAAAGAATTGGCGCGGTCCTCAAGGGCCTTGTTACGGTGGGGACGTTCCCGCCGAGCAGTGGCGGGACCGCTCGTCAGCACGTGTGTGTACGACTCGGAGGTGAGTTCATTGATGACTGTCATGGCGCAGGGCGTTGCCCGCACTCAGAAGACCATCAATGTCACTTCCGTGGTCTCCGGCTGACTTCTCCTCATCTCCCGCGCTCTACAGCAGCGCGCACCGCCGGGGCCACCCTGTGAAGGGTTTCCCTTGTCTTTCTCTTCTTTCCCGCAGGCTCTGCTTCCGCACGCTCTCGCCCCCTACGGCTGGGACGACGCATGGGCGGCCGAATTCGCCCCGTACGCCGAAGAGGGCCTCGTGCCCGGCCGGGTGGTACGGGTCGACCGCGGCCAGTGCGACGTCATGACCGCCGACGGAATCGTCCGCGCCGACACCGCCTTCGTCACCCCGCACGACCCGCTCCGGGTCATCTGCACCGGAGACTGGGCTGCGGTGGAGGCACACGGCAGTCCGCGCTACGTGAAGGCGTACCTGCCGCGCCGGACCGCCTTCGTGCGGTCCACCTCCTCGCAGCGGTCCGAGGGCCAGATCCTCGCCGCGAACGTCGACCACGCGATCATCGCCGTATCGCTGGCCGTCGAACTCGACCTGGGCCGCATCGAGCGCTTCCTCGCGCTCGCATGGGAATCCGGGGCGCAGCCGCTGGTCGTCCTGACCAAGGCCGACCTGGTCCCCGACCCGGTCACCCTCGGGCACCTCGTCCAGGACGTGGAGGGGGCGGCCCCGGGAGTCCCCGTCCTCTCCGTGTCCTCCCTGACCGGAGAGGGTACGGACGTACTCGCCGCGGTCGCTTCGGGAGGTACGAGCGTGCTCCTGGGAATCTCCGGCGCGGGCAAGTCCACCCTGGCCAACACCCTGCTCGGGGAGGCCGTGATGGAGGTCCAGGAGGCCCGTGAGGTCGACGGCAAGGGCCGCCACACCACCACGACGCGCAACCTCCTGGTACTGCCGGGCGGCGGCGTGCTCATCGACACCCCCGGGCTGCGGGGCGTCGGGCTGTTCGACGCCGGAGCGGGCGTCGGGCAGGTCTTCTCGGAGATCGAGGAGTTCGCTTCGCAGTGCCGGTTCCACGACTGCGCGCACGAGGCGGAGCCGGGGTGCGGGGTGCGGGAGGCGGTGGCCTCGGGGGCGCTGCCCGAGCGGCGGCTGGAGAGCTACCGCAAGCTGCTGCGCGAGAACCAGCGGATCGTCGCGAAGACCGACGCGAGGCTCCGTGCGGAGCTGAGGCGGGACTGGCGGCTGCGCTCCGCGGAGGGCCGCGCGAACTACTCGGCGAAGCGGAGCGGCCGCGCCTGACCGCGGGGCCCGGCCGGGCCCGAAACGCCGGGCCCGAACGGGCCCGAACGGCCCGCCCCGGCCACCCGCAGCCCGTCAGGGCCGCGGGTGGCCGGGGCAGGCTGCGGTTACCCGTCGAGGCCCCAGGACAGGACGCGTTCCGGGTGGATCCGGATGACCTCGGGGCTGAAGTGGGGTCCCAGGGTGTGCGGGCCGGTCTCGAGGGTCGCGCGGCCGCGGATCTCCAGGCCCCGGACCTTCCACGGCCTGGTGCTGACCAGGTCGTCCACGACCAGGGACAGGCGGGGGTTCCCGGCCAGGTTGCGCCACTTCTTCGTCCTGCCCATCGCCAGCCCGCCCACCAGGACCGTCCCGTCGTCCTGCGGGAAGAACCCCACAGGGTTCGCCTGCGGCTGCCCGGTGGCGTCCACCGTCGCGAGCCGCCCCAGGTGCTGCGACCGCAGGTATGCCAGTTCCTGCTCGCTGAAACCCTTGAAGTCCGTCATGGGGGAGACGATCCCAGCCCCGCCCGCGCCGCGCATCGGGCCAATGGCCTACGACCGGGGCCTACGACCGGGGCCGCGCCCGAGCACCGCGCCCCGCGCCCTGCGCCCACGCCCTACGCCCACACCAGCATCCCGGCCCACGCCCCCACCACCAGCAGGCACGCGAACAGTTCCACCAGCACGCTCGTCCCCACCGCCCGCATCACCGCCCGGACGGAGGCCAACGCCTCCCCGTGCGATCCGAGCCGCTCGCGCTCGCACAGGTAGATGCCGCCCACGAACCCCGGAACCGCCCCCACCACCGGCACCAGCACGAAGCCCAGTACCGCCCCCGCGCCCGCGTACGCCGCCATCCGGCGGGTCACGCCCACGCCCCGGAGCCGGCGCGGCGGCAGCAGCCACTTCACCACCTGGACCACCAGCAGCAGGGCCGTCGCCGCGACCAGCAGGGTCCAGGCCGCCGCCGACCGCTCGTGCATGGCCCACCACAGCACACCGGCCCAGACCAGCCAGGTGCCCGGAACGCCGGGGACCAGTACCCCGACCACTCCGAGCAGCAGCACCAGCCCCACCAGGAGCAGCTGAGGCAGATCCATCTGCTCAGCCTGCCTGACCTGGGGCTATCGGGCCACCCAGCCCCGTTCGTACGCGTGCCAGCCCAGCTGGAGCCGGGTCGTGACCCCGGAGAGCTCCATCAGCCCCTTGACCCGCCGCTGGACCGTGCGCAGGCCCAGTTCCAGATGTTTCGCCACGCTCGCGTCCGTCATCCCCGCCAGGAGCAGCGAGAGGATTTCGAGGTCCGTGACGTCCGGGCCGCCGTCCCCCTCCTCCGGGGCGCCGGAGGAGCCCAGCCGCAGCGGCAGCGACTCCCGCCAGACCGCCTGGAAGAGCCCCATCAGGGATTCCAGCAGTCCCGACGCGTGCACGACCAGCGCCGCCGGCTCCGCGCCGCGGGCGGTGAGCGGGACCATCGCGAGCGCCCGGTCCGCGATCATCAGCTTGGTCGGCACCTGCTCCGTCACCCGGATGTGCTCCCCGCGGGCCAGCGCCGAGGAGGCCTCGCGGATCCCGCTGGGCAGGGTGAGCACCTCCCGTTCGATGACGACCCGGTACGCGACGCCCCGTACGGCGGCCCGGTCCTCCGCCTCGTTGTCCGTCCCCGTCACCACCTGCGGGCGGCCGCTGACCAGTGCGCACACCTCTTCCACGGCGCCCAGCTGGAGCTGGTGGAAGCGGTGGGCCACCGCGCTGGCGCCCGTGACCACCTCGACCAGGTCGTGCACGGCCGGCTCGGCGGCTTCCGCCCGGTACTCCTCGGCCAGCAGCGCCGCCGCGAGCTCCGCCTGTTCCAGTTCGTGCCGCTGCTGGGTGAGCAGCGCGCCGAGCGCCACGCCGGGCGGGGCGGCCACCCAGCGGCCCGGCCGGGCGGAGGACTGGGCGGCGAGCCCCTGCCGTTCCAGGTGGCGCAGGGCCCGTTCGGTCTGCTGCACCGGCAGCGTGAGCCGGTGTGCGAGATCGGGTATCTCCGCCGCCCCCAGCGCGACCAGCGCGCGGTACGCCGACTCCTGCCCCTCGTCGAGACCTATCGCACCCAGCAACCCGTCCACCCAGCCCTCTCAGTGCCGTTCCTGGCGGGAAGCGGCCACGGCGCAAACCCGCCGCGGACATCATCGCCGCACCACCCGTCTCTCTGCCAAGGTGGCGCCACCGCAGCACCAACATCCGCTGGCCAGAAGCCATTTACGCGGCGGTTTCGCCGTGCAATGCAGTAGTTGGCCGGAATTCACCTGGGGAGAGCGATGCGCCCGATATCGCGTACGGCACTGGGAGCGGCCATCGCGGCCGTCCTGGCCGTCACCGCCGTGGGCCCGTCCACGGCGCAGCCGTCGGACGGAGCGTCCGGAGCGGGAACCGCAGCAGGGGCAGGAACGCCGAACAGGCCCCTCACCGGGAGCGGGGCCGCCTCCGCGCAGCCCACCGGGCCCGTCACGGTGACCCTGGTCACCGGCGACCGGGTCCTGGTCTCCACCGACGCGGCCGGCCGCACCGCCGCCACCGCGATGCCCCGCGAGGACGGCTCGCAGCCGGTCGTCCAGACCCGCCAGGCGGGCAAGGACCTGTACGTCTACCCCGAGAGCGCCGTCAAGGCGCTCGCCGCGGGCAAGGTGGACGAGGAGCTCTTCAACGTCACCGGCCTGATCCGGCAGGGCTACGACGACGCGCACGCCAAGAAGCTCCCGCTCATCGCGGTCTACGAGGCCTCGGCGGGCCTGGCGCGCAGCGCCCCGCCCGTGCCGCGCGGAGCCGAGCAGTCGCTCGTCCTCGGGTCCATCGGCGGTGTGGCACTGGCCGCCGACAAGACGAAGGCCGCCGAGTTCTGGTCCGACGTCACCGGCGGGGCCACGAACCCGCACACGCGCTCCGCGGCCGCCGCCCCGCTGAAGAAGCTGTGGCTGGACGGCAAGGTCCAGGCGAACCTGGAGCGTTCCACCAAGCAGGTCAACGCCACCGCCGCGTGGGCCGCCGGATTCGACGGCACGGGCACCAAGGTCGCCGTCCTCGACACCGGCGTCGACCTCGAACACCCCGACCTCAAGGGCCGGGTCGCCGAGGCGAAGAACTTCACCGACTCGGACACCGCCGAGGACCGCCAGGGCCACGGCACCCACACCACCTCCACCGTCGGCGGCTCCGGCGCGGCCAGCGGGGGCGCGAAGAAGGGCGTCGCGCCCGGGGCCCAACTGCTGAGCGGCAAGGTCCTCAACGACTCGGGCTACGGCCTGGATTCGTGGATCATCGCGGGCATGCAGTGGGCCGTGGACAGCAAGGCCGACGTGGTCTCCATGAGCCTGGGCGACCCCTCGCAGCTCTCCTGCGACGACCCGATGGCCGCCGCCACCGAGGCGCTGGCGCAGAGCAGCAGCACCCTCTTCGTCATCGCCGCCGGCAACTCCGGCCCCGGCAACAACACGGTCTCGTCGCCCGGTTGCGCGCCCAGCGTGCTGACCGTCGGGGCCGTCGACCGCGACGACAGCACGGCCTCCTTCTCCAGCCGCGGCCCGGCCGGTCTGCAGCACACCCTCAAGCCGGAGATCGCCGCCCCCGGCGTCGGGATCTCCGCCGCCAACATGGGCGGCCGCGGGGTGTACGCGTACCAGTCCATGTCCGGTACCTCGATGGCCACCCCGCACGTCGCGGGCGCCGCCGCCATCGTCAAGCAGCGCCACCCCGACTGGAGCCCGCAGCAGATCAAGGCCGCGCTCGTCGGCTCCGCGAACACCGCGATCCCGGGTGACGTACGGGAGACCGGCGGTGGCCGGCTCGACGTCAAGGCCGCCATCGACACCACCGTCACCAGCGCCTCCTCGCTCCAGGGCGGCGCGTACAACTGGCCGCAGGACCGCAGCGACCGCCGAAACGTCGAGGTCCCGTACACCAACACGGGCACCAAGCCCGTCACCCTGAACCTCTCCGTCGAGAAGGTCACCGGCAACGACGGCTCCGCGGTCCGCAGCCAGGTGGCCCGCCTCGGCCAGCGCAGCGTGACCGTCCCGGCCGGCGCCACCGTCAAGGTGCCGCTCGCCCTGGACCCGTCGGCGAAGCTGGAGCGCTCCCAGTACGGGGACGTGGCCGGCCGGGTGGTCGCCACGGCGAACGGCGTGCACGTCTCCACCCCGTTCTCGCTGTACGTGGAGCCCGAGACGGTCACCCTGCGGGTCAAGCTCATCGACCGCGACGGCAAGCCGGCCGCCGGACCGTCCTCCCTGGACGTGATCGGCACCGACGACGCCAGCGGTGAGCGCCGCTTCAACGAGGGCTCCGTCGACCAGGTCTACCGGGTCCGCCCGGGCGCGTACTTCCTCTCCGCCTTCGTCGGTACCCCCGACGCCGGCGAGGGCGCGACCATGGTCGACTCGCTCACCTACCTCGGCCGCCCGCAGACGGAGATCAAGAAGGACACGGTGATCGTGCTGGACGCCCGCAAGGCGGCCCGGCTGAGCATCGCGACCGACAAGCCCACCGAGGCGCGCGCCACCACCCTCGCCTTCTCCCGCTCCTGGGGCGCGGTCTGGCAGCATGCGGGCACCGCCATGGGCGGCCGCACCATCCGCGGCTACTACGCCTCCGTGGAGGGCCGGGCCAAGGACGGCGCCTACGAGTTCGGCAGCTACTGGCGGGCGGCCGCGCCGCTGATCTCCGAGTTGAAGGCGAACGGCGGCCCCGTGCTGCATCCGATCACCGCCTCCACGGGCAGCGACAACCTGGACGGCACCGGCAGCGCTCCGCTCGTCAACGCGGGCACCGGCACGGCCGAGGAGCTGGCCGCCGTCGCCGCCAAGGACGCGATCGTGCTGGTCAAGGTGGACGAGGCCTCCCTCTACCAGGTCGCGGCCGACGCGAAGAAGGCCGGAGCCAAGGCCGTCCTCGCCTATCGCGACGCTCCCGGCCGCTGGGCCGGCTTCACCGGCTACGCGGGCGGCTCCCTCCCGGCGATGTCCATCGAGTCGGGCGAGGGCCGGGCCCTCCTGGCACAGCTGGGCGCGGGCAAGGTCACGCTGAGCTGGAAGGGCAGCGCGAAGAGCCCGTACGTCTACAACCTGGCCCAGATCGAGAAGGGCCCGGTCCAGGGCGACCGCACCTACCGGGTGCACGACCGCGAGCTCGGCGCCGTCGAGTCCTCCTACCAGTCGATGGGCGTCGCCTCCGACTTCATCGACGTCACCGGCGCCTACCGGCCGCTCGGCAGCGCCGTCTACTTCGGCTCCATCGACACCGTCGCGGTGCCGGGCAAGCGCACCGAGTACTACTCCGCCGGGGACACCGCCTGGGACCACCTGGTCTCCAGCAGCTTCCCGTGGGGCGAGTTCATGACGGACCAGCACCGTACGTACGCGGCGGGCTCGAAGCGCGCCGAGAGCTGGTACGACGGGGTCATCGGCCCGGTGGCGCCGCGCGACACGGCGGGCAAGGAGCAGCTGGCGGCCGAACGGCAGGGCAACCTGATCGGCTTCGCCTCCGCGATGTGGGGCGACAGCGGCCACTTCGCGCAGCCGGGCGGCTTCGGCGACCTCGGCAACGTCTCGCTCAAGCGCGACGGAGAGTCGCTCGGCGACAGCGGCTACCCGTCCGGGGTCTTCGAGGTCCCGGCCGGCGAGGCCACGTACGAACTGACCCAGCAGCTGGAGAAGTTCGGCCAGCCGGCCCGCACCTGGCAGCGCTCGCAGGCGATCTCCACGACGTGGACCTTCCGCTCGAAGCTGGACGCGGCGCAGTACTCGCAGCCGCTGCCGGTCCTCTTCCCGCGGATCTCCGCCCCGCTGGACGGCATGAAGACGCTGGCCGCAGTAAACGGCCAGAAGATCGGACTCGGGGTCAGCGGGCACGCGGGCTACACGCCCGGTGCGCTCAAGTCGGCCAAGCTGTCGTACTCGTACGACAACGGTGAGAGCTGGACCGAGGCGAAGGTGAGCGAGCGCGGCGGGCAGTGGACCGCGACCGTGGACCACGCCGGAGCGGCCGGCAAGCAGGTCATGCTCAAGGTCGAGCTGACCGATGTGAACGGCGCCACCGTCACCCAGATGGTCGCGCGGGCGTACGACATCCGCTAGGTCGTACGACTGATACGAGGGGAGTCCACCGGACGGCGGTCCGATGGGCTCCCCTTTTCGTGTGTTCGCCGGATTCCGCCCGCGGCGGAGCACGACAATGTGGGACATGAGTCAGCAGGGCGCGGGCGCGGATGACTGGTGGCACAAACTCTACGAGGACCCCGACGCGGGACCGGAGACCGATCCCCGGGACACGCTCGACCACCGCTTCCGCTCGGCGGCGGTGATGGTGGCCCCACCGGTTTCGGGGGAGGGCGCGATCCTGCCCGGCCAGCGCCGGGACCCCGCCCGCCCGGACCGGCCGACAGGGGAGGAACAGGCCCCGCCGCAGGTGGCAGCGGAGCCGGTGGTCACGGAGCCGACGGCGCCGGAGCCGGTGGTCGCGGAACCTGTGGCACCGGAGCCGGTGGCGCCGCCGCCTGTGGTCCCTGAGCCTGTGGTCCCGGAGCCGGTGGCGCCGCAGGCCTGGTCCCCGGCGGAGGGGGCGTACGGCGAGTCCCTGCTGCCGCCGCCGCGGGATCCGCGGGCGGGCGGGCAGACCTGGTACGCGCTCGGCGACGTCTCCGTACCGCCTGCGCTGCCCGCCGAGGGCCCGGCGGGAGCGGAGCCGGACGAGCTGCCGGTCTGGAGCTGGGGCGCACCGGGCGACGAGGGCCCGCGCGGCGACGAGCCCGGCCCGGCCCCAGCCGTGGAGCCCGGACCCGCCGCGCCGCAGCCCGCCGGTCGTGCGCCGGTGCGCCCTGCCGCGGCCGGGACCGAAACCGCCGTGGCGGGCACGGCCGCTGCGGCCGGGGCCGCGAAGGACCCCGCTCCGGCCGTTCTCGCCGAACGGCCGGTGACCGCGCACCTGGGGGACCGCCCGCCGACCTACGCGCCCGAACCCGTCGCGCTGCCCACCGCCGACCCGGCCGCGCTCTCCGCCCTGACCCCCGACACCGTGCTGGAGGGGGCCCAGTACGGCGGCTACACCCTGCGCGCCGCCTCGCTGCGCGGGGACTCCGCCCGGTTCCGGGGCGAGCCCCGGCGGGACTTCCTGCTCACCGCCCGCTTCGGCGCGGGCCCCGACGCCCTGGTCCTGGTCGTCCTCGCCGGCGGGGACCGGGCCGCGCCCGGAGCAGCCGCGGCCGCCGCCGAGCTGTGCCGCTCCGTCGCCGGAGCCGTCGGGCGCAGCCAGGAGCGGCTGGCCGAGGACATCCGGGCCGGGCGGCGCGAGGCGCTGCGCTCCGGGCTCCAGCGGCTCACCGACCGGGGCTACGGCCGGCTGCGCGCCCGCTCCGCGGAGCTCGGACTGGCGGAGGAGGCCTACACCGCCGGGCTGCGCGGGCTGCTGCTGCCGGTCGACCCGGAATGCCGGACCCGGATCTCCTTCGGCGCGGGCGCGGGCGGACTGTTCCGGCTCCGCGCGGGGGAGTGGAGCGACCTGGAGGAAGCTCCGGCCTCGGACACCGGGTTCCGCTTCCGCGGCTCCGTGGCCCGCCCCGGCGACACCCTGCTGCTGTGCTCCGGCGGCCTCGCCGAACCGATGCGCGAGGAGAAGGTGCTCTGCGCCGAACTCGCCGCCCGCTGGTCCGACGAGCCCCCGCCGGGCCTCGCGGCCTTCCTCGCGGACACCCAGCTCCGCCTCAAGGGCTACGCCGACGACCGGACGGCCGCCGCGGTCTGGGAGGCGTAACCGGGCGGACCATGCGTGGATGGGAGGCGCACACGGCAGGCAGAACCGGAAAGGGCGCCCCCTCCATGGCAAAGCAGAACGTGGCCGAGCAGTTCGTCGACATCCTCGTGCGCGCGGGCGTGCGGCGGATGTACGGAGTCGTCGGCGACAGCCTGAACCCCGTCGTGGACGCGATCCGCCGGACCGGCGACATCGAGTGGATCCAGGTCCGCCACGAGGAGACCGCCGCCTTCGCGGCCGGCGCCGAAGCCCAGATCACCGGCACCCTGGCCGCCTGCGCGGGCTCCTGCGGCCCCGGCAACCTCCACCTCATCAACGGGCTCTACGACGCCCACCGCTCCATGGCCCCGGTCCTCGCGCTGGCCTCCCACATCCCCTCCAGCGAGATCGGCCTCGGCTACTTCCAGGAGACCCACCCCGACCGGCTGTTCACCGAGTGCAGCCACTACAGCGAGCTGATCTCCAACCCGCAGCAGATGCCCCGGGTACTGCAGAGCGCCATCCAGCACGCCGTGGGCCGCAGTGGGGTCGGCGTGATCTCGCTGCCGGGAGACATCGCCTCCCTGCCCGCTCCCGAGAAGAGCATCGAGCACGCCCTGGTCACCGCGCGGCCGACGGTGCGCCCGGGGGACGCCGAGATCGACAGACTGGTCCGGCTCGTCGACGAGGCGGACAGGGTCACCCTGTTCTGCGGCAGCGGCACCGCCGGGGCGCACGCCGAGGTGATGGAGTTCGCGGGCCGGGTCAAGGCCCCCGTCGGACACGCCCTGCGCGGCAAGGAGTGGATCCAGTACGACAATCCCTACGACGTCGGCATGAGCGGCCTGCTCGGCTACGGCGCGGCCTACGAGGCCACCCACGAGTGCGATCTGCTGATCCTGCTCGGCACGGACTTCCCGTACAACGCCTTCCTCCCCGACGACGTGAAGATCGTCCAGGTGGACATCAGGCCCGAACACCTCGGCCGCCGCTCGAAACTGGACCTCGCGGTCTGGGGAGACGTACGGGAGACCCTGCGCGCGCTGAACACCCGGGTCAGGGCCAAGTCGGACCGCCGCTTCCTGGACCGGATGCTGAAGAAGCACGCGGACGCGCTGGAGGGGGTGGTGAAGGCGTACACCCGGAAAGTGGAGAAGCACACGCCCATCCACCCCGAGTACGTGGCCGCCGTGCTCGACGAACTCGCCGACGAGGACGCGGTCTTCACCGTCGACACGGGCATGTGCAACGTATGGGCGGCGCGCTATCTTTCCCCGAACGGCAAGCGCCGCATCATCGGCTCCTTCAGCCACGGATCCATGGCCAACGCCCTCCCGCAGGCCATCGGCGCACAGTTCACCGATCGCGGACGTCAAGTGGTGTCGATGTCCGGCGACGGCGGTTTCTCCATGCTGATGGGAGATTTCCTCACCCTCGTGCAGTACGACCTCCCCGTCAAAGTGGTTCTCTTCAACAACTCATCCCTCGGGATGGTCGAGTTGGAGATGCTGGTTTCCGGCCTTCCTTCGTACGGAACTACGAATAAGAACCCCGACTTCGCGGCCATCGCCCGCGCGGCGGGTGCGTACGGGGTCCGCGTCGAGAAGCCCAAGCAGCTCAAGGACGCTTTGAAGGATGCTTTCCGGCACAAGGGGCCCGCCCTGGTGGACGTGGTGACCGACCCCAACGCCCTGTCGATTCCACCGAAGATCAGCGCCGAAATGGTGACCGGATTCGCACTGTCCGCCAGCAAGATCGTGCTGGACGGAGGGGTCGGCCGGATGATCCAGATGGCTCGATCCAATCTCCGCAACGTGCCGCGCCCGTAAGCCCGTATGCGTGCGGATTCCCCTGGGGGGCATGCATCCCGTAGGCCTGTTCGAGAGGCGGGCCTTCGGCAGCGGCACACGGGAGGTACATCGCCGTGCGGGTGGGGGCGAAGACCGGAAAGCTGTGGAAGAGGGGGCGGCCGGTACCGCGTGAACCGTCGGTCGAGGACGGGGGAGCGGTGGACATGCTGGGGATCACCCACAGCGTGCGCCGGGCGGATCTCAAAGCAGTCGGAGAAATCCGAAGGGCCTTACGGGAGCTGATGCGCCACCGGTGCCGGGCGGACACCGCCGAAGTGGCCGAGCTGCTGATCACCGAGCTCGTCACCAACGCCCTCGTCCACACCGATCACGGTGCGGAGGTGTCCGCGACCCTCGCCCGCGCCCGCCTGCGCGTGGAGGTCCGGGACTACGCCGCCCGCCGGCCCCGGCCGTACGTACCGTCCGCCGACCACGGTACGCACGGCAGGGGGCTGGTACTGGTCCAGGCGCTCGCGGACGCCTGGGGCGTGGACTCGCTGGCACTGGGCGCGGGCAAGGTGGTCTGGTTCGAACTGGACGGGAGCGAAGACGCGGGGCCCGCCTGACGGTTCGGCGGGCCCCACGTGGTGCTTGCTCCGTGCTCTTCCGGTCGACCTCGGCCTCGGCCTCGGCCTCAGCCGAACTGCTGCTCCAGATCCTTCAGTTTGCGCTCCAGGGAGTCGAGCCGGGGAAGCGTCTGGGTGTCGTCCTCGGCGGTGAGGTCCACCGTCCGGGGGCCACCGGCCGGGTCCCCGGATTCGGCCTTGCTAACGGCCTGGAGGGAGGGCCGGCGTCGTAGCGGCAGTTGATCCGTTTCCGCTATGGCCGGCTCCGCGCCGACCGGCGCGGAGCCCGCTCCGGGGGCCAGCCCCGGCATGTCGACCTGACGGGCCCGGGCCACGCGCCCGAACGCCCGGTTCTGCCGGCCGAGCGCCTTGATGTGCGCACGGTCCAGGCGGTGTTGGTCCCGCCTGCGGTGGCGGTCCTGCTCCTTCTCCTTCTTGTCCTCGCGCACCTCGTCAACGGCCTCGTCGAGGGTGCGCACCCCCTCCAGCAGCATGAGCGACCAGGCGCCGAAGGTCTCCCTGGGGGCCCGCATCCAGCGGACCATCCGGATCTGCGGCAACGGCCTGGGGATCAGGCCCTGTTCGCGCAGGGCGGCCCGGCGGGTCTGCTTCAGGGCCCGGTCGAAGAGCACGGCGGCCGAGAGGGACATTCCGGAGAAGAACTGCGGAGCCCCGTCGTGTCCCGCGCCGCGCGGGGCGTGCACCCAGTTGAACCAGGCGGCCGCGCCCGCGAACAGCCAGACCAGCATGCGGGAGCCGAGGGCCGCGTCGCCGTGGCTGGCCTCGCGGACCGCGAGAACCGAGCAGAACATGGCGGCGCCGTCGAGCCCGAAGGGCACCAAGTACTCCCAGCCCCCGGAGAGGTTGAGGTTCTGCCGGCCGAAGCCGACCAGTCCGTGGAAGGAGAGGGCGGCGGCCACCGCCGCGCAGCAGAAGAGCAGGACGTAGGAGGCGGTCCCGTAGACGGCCTCCTTGCGGCGCCGCCGCTCCTCGCTGCGCTCCCAGCTGTCCTCGGCCGCCGCGGCCTTCTCGCCTTCGCGCTTGCCCCGGGCCAGCACCGCCACTGCCGCAAGTACGCCCAGGATCAGCAGGCTGCCGGGCAGCAGCCAGTCCAGCGATATGTCGGTCAGTCTCATGCGGATGTCCCTTGCCTCGCGTATGCGGCTGATTCGGCTTGTGGCCGGTGCGGCTTTCCGGGCGCCATAGTGGCGCAGCCGGTGCGGCGTACACGCGGGTTTCGGGGCAAGTGGACGCCATCGGGGGGCGGAGCCCGCCGGATAGGGTGTTGCGGCTCGAACTGTCGCGCGGGTGCCGGGGGTTGAGTTCGATTCGCGGTCAGTCGGAAGGGTGGGTTCGGATGGCGGAGGCGGCTGTGCGGTGTCCTCGGTGCGAGGAGCCGCTCGCGGAGCTGATGGGGCCGTTGCGGCGGCAGCCCGACACGCTGTGGTGGGAGTGCGGGTCCTGCGGCTGGCTGGGCCGCCGGCGGACCGCCCCGGGCGCGGCCCTGCGGGAGATCCGACGCTACGAGGGCCGGGACGCCCTGTGCCCGTGGTGCGGCGACGAGGGCATGGTGGTGGAGGAGGGCTCCGAGGGCGTTCGGTCGGACGGGGTGCCGGGCCGGTGGATGACCGACGTGTGCCTGTCCTGCGGCCGGGTCGGGGCCTGGTTCCGCGGGGTGTCGGGGGAGCGGCTGCCCTGGCCCTCCGGGCTCGGGGGCCCCAGGTGATCAGCCGGCGGCGGCCGTCAGGCGGGTGACGCGCTCCGCGTCGCAGGTGCGCGGGCAGGTGACGCAGGTGTCCTCGGGGCGGATCGTGTAGAAGAAGCAGCAGCCGGCCCGGTCGCGGGTGGCCAACTCCCGGCCGCCGGGGCCTTCGAGGGTACGGAAACCCGCGCCGCCGGTGTACGGGGCCGTCGCGCCGGGCAGCAGCAGCTCCAGCTCGCGCATGGCCCGGCGCTCCTCGACCTCGCCGAGCAGGTGGCCGAGGTACCAGAGGCCCTCGACGACCTCGTCGGTCGCCATGGCCCACAGTGCGCGCCGCCCGCGCCGCATGCGCGGGGCGAAGCCTTCCAGCACCGGCCCGAGGTGCCCGGCCACCGCGGCCCGCACCTCCTCGCGCAGCGCCTGGGCGTCGGGTACGACCCGGGCCCCGGGGAGGGCGGCCGCCGGATCGTCCGGCAGGCAGGCGAAGGACTCCACGCGCACGGCCATCCGCCCCTCGGTCCGGTGGAAGGCCACCTGGTCCGGGGCGAGCAGGGGCACCCGGCGGTCCAGGAACCAGGGCACGGTGATCAGCAGGCACGCAGGCCACGCGTACCGGTGCAGCCCGAAGCCGGCCACCACGTCGGGCCGCGCCCGGCGCCCGTAGTCCCGTAGCACCTGGGCCTCGTCCCAGGCGAGGAAGGCCTCCAGGGCCTCGCCGCCCGCCGCGAGCTCGTGCGCGCCGACCCATCCCGCACCGCGGGGGGAGGGCTCGTGCGCCGCGAGCCCGGTGACGCGCAGTCCGCCGTAGGCCGCGGTGAGCCGCGCGTAGGCGTCCGCCGCCGGGGAGCCGGCCGGGGCGGGGGCGGTGGCGGGCGCGGTGACGGGCTGGGCGGGCCCGGTGGGCCCGACGGCCATGAGGGTCATGGGGGCCACCGAATCGCGCGATCGTTAACAGGTAAGCCTTACCTTACTCGATCTCTCGGGGGTTCGGGATATTCTCGGGTCAGGTCCAGACCCGCAGGAGGTCCGAGTGCAGGACGCGGCCCGAGCCCGGGTACCGGAGCAGGAAACACGCAAGGTGATGCGCCATTCGGTGCGCGGCCAGATCCTCGAAGCGCTGCGCAAGGCGCTGGTCGACGGCGTCCTGGTGCAGGGGGAGATCTACTCCGGCCCGGCGCTGGGCGAGCGGTTCGGGGTCTCCGCGACCCCGGTCCGCGAGGCGATGCAGCAGCTGGCGCTGGAGGGGGCCGTCGAATGCCTCCCGAACCGGGGCTTCCGGGTCCTGCCCCGGACCCACCACGAGCTGGCGGAACTGGCCGAGGTCAGGGCGCTGCTCGAACTCCCGGTGATCCTGGAGCTGGCCCGTACGGTCGACGCCGGGGTCTGGGCCGCGATGCGTCCGGCGGCGGCCTCGGCGGAGCAGGCGGCGGCCTCGGGGGATCCGGCGCGGTACGCGGAGGCGGACCGGGCGTTCCACCGCGCGGTCCTGGCCCTGTCGGGCAACTCGCAGCTCCTGCTGGTCACGGACGACGTCCACCGCCGGGCCCGCTGGCCGGTCTCGGGCCCCACCCGGTCCCCCCGGGCGAACCTCCCCGCGGACGCGGCCCAGCACGCGGCGATGCTCGACGCCCTGTCGGCGGGGGACCTCCCGCTGGCGGAGTCCGTGATCCGCGACCACTTCGCACCGCCGGCCCGCCCGGCGGCCGGGCGCTGAAGGCCGGGACCTCCTCGTCCCTGACGGCCCGCCCCTGACGGCCGGGCCCCGCAGGGCCCGGCCGCGGGGTCAGGCGGTCGGGGCCGGCTGGAGCTGGTCCGCCAGCCAGGTCGGGATGCCGCCCAGCAGGTGGAACAGCCGGCGGGCCTCCGCGCGCAGCCGGGTGGCCTCCGGTTCGGGTTCGGCTTCGGCCAGGGCCGCCAGCGCCGGGGCCGTGCCCACCAGGAAGCCCAGGTCCTCCCGGATGCGCAGGGATTCCGCGAAGCCCTGACGGGCCTCGGCCACCTCGCCCTCCCGCAGGGCCAGCGCGGCCAGGTGGCGCCAGGTGAAGGACAGCAGCAGGGTGTCGCCGTGGGCGACCGCCCCCGCATGGGCCCGGCGGTACGCCGGAAGGGCCGACTGCGGGGCGTCCGCCAGGTGCTCGGCGACCAGCCCGCGCCGGAAGTCCAGCAGTGGGCGGGTCCGGGACCCCGGGGACAGCAGGGCCGCCGCGCGGCCCAGTGCGGAGCGGGCCTCGTCCGCGCGGTCCCGTACGCCCAGCACGGTCGCCGCGTAGGCCAGGTGGCCCCGTTCGCACGCGGCCGCGCCGCGGTCGTCGTCCTCGTGGGCCACGGCTTCGGCCACCCGCAGCGCGTCCTCGGCCTCGGCCCAGCCCTGCCCGGTGAACAGGCAGCGCTCGACCAGCAGCGAGGTCCGCTGCACGGCGGCTCCCGGGTCGTGTACGTGCGGCGTCAGCAGGGCCGCCGCGTCGGTCCAACAGCCGCGCGAGCGCAGCCGCCATATCGCCCGCTGGAGGGGGTCGTCTCCCCCGGTAGTTCCGGCACCGGACATGGCGGTATCCGCCACATTGCCCTCCCCAAAGCAACCAAGCAGCACGTCGTTGAGCCCTGGGGCGAAATGAGAGCACGGATCTACGGCTCCGGCCAAGGGGTCGGGTGAACTCTTTCACAAAGTCCGGACGGATCATCAGCCGCCCCTGCCCGACCCCGGGAGCCCGGGGGAGCGGATCTTCTCAGCTCATCCGCAGTGCCAGGAAGAAGTCGAGCTTGTCCTCCAGCCGGGAGAGGTCCCGCGCCGTCAACTGCTCGATTCGCCCGACCCGGTACCTCAGCGTGTTGACGTGCAGGTGCAGCCGCGTCGCGCAGCGGGTCCAGGAACCGTCGCAGTCCAGGAACGCTTCGAGGGTGGGAATGAGCTCCGCACGGTGGCGGCGGTCGTAGTCCCGCAGTGGGTCCAGCAGCCGGGCCGTGAAGGCGCGGCGGACGTCGTCCGGGACGAACGGCAGCAGCAGGACGTGCGAGGCGAGCTCGTGGTGGCCGGCCGCGCAGACCCGGCCGGGACGGGCCGCCGCGACGCGGCGGGCGTGCCGGGCCTCCTCCAGGGCCCCGCGGAGTCCCTCGGCGGAGTGCACGGCGGCGCTGACGCCCAGTGTGAGCCGGCCGTCGTCGGCGAGCCCGGCCGCGAGGGGGTCCCGTACGGACGCGAGCAGCGTCTCGGCGTGCAGGGCGTTGTCGGGGCCCTTCTCGTCCCCGGGCTCCCCGGCGGGCGCGGGCAGCGGTACGAGGGCGATCGCCTCGTCCCCGGCGTGCGCGACGGCGATCCGGTCCGAGGGCTCCGGACCGGAGACCGACGGGTCCACGAGGATCTCCTCGAGGAGCGACTGGGCGACGGGTCCGCCGGGGATGTCCCCGCCGTCCCAGTCCACCCGGGCCACGACGACCTGCCAGTGCGGGGCGGCGCCCAGCCCCGGCAGCAGCACCGGCGCGGCCACCCGCAGGCGGGCGGCGATCTCGGCGGGCGGGGCGCCCGTCTGGACCAGCTCCAGCACCTCCTGGGCGAGCCGGCGGCGCACCGTACGGGCCGCGTCGCGGCGGTCCCGCTCGACGGCGATCAGCTGGGTGACGCCCTGGAGCAGGTCGAGCCGCTCGGCCGGCCAGTCGCCCGCGTCGGCCTCGACGGCCAGCAGCCAGTCCGAGAGCACGCTCTCGCGCACGTCCCGGGAGGCCGGACCGGCCGGGCCCCTGCCGTGTCCCCTGATCGGGAAGAGGGAGTAGGTAATACCCTGGATGGAGATCCGGTGGGGCCCGCGTCGGCCCGTCCGGACCGCCGCGAGGTGTTCGCTCGCCAGCGCCGCGCAGACGCCCGGTGCCAGCGGTTCGCCCGCTCCGGCGATCTGCCGGCCCGTGGGCGAGAGCACCCAGGCCCGCAGATCGAGGTCCGTGGTGAGCAGATCGAGGACCACATCGGGTCCGCCACCGGCCGGACCGGAGGTCATGAGCCGCCGGTGGCGGTCCACCACGGCCGCCAGGTCGCCGGCCCGCTCTCCCGAGACCTGCCGGACCACGTACTCCGTGATCGTGGCGAATGCAACGTTCTCGTTCACGACGAACAGCGGCAGGCGGTTGCGCAGGCATGCCGAGACGAGGTCGTCGGGGATGTCCCCCAGCTCCGCCTCGCCGGCCGCGAGTCCGGCTACACCGGCGCCCGCGAGGATGCGTACGAAGGGCTCGGAATCGGCCGAATTTCGTCTCCATGCCAGGCCAGTGAGGACGAGCTCGCCCCCGGAGAGGTACCGGCTGGGATCGCGCAGGTCGGTCGTCATGACCCCGCGGACCGTCCGGTCCAGTTCGTCCTCGCCGCCGAGCAGCCGCAGCCCCAGCGCCTCGGTTTCCAGCAGTGCGCGCAGCCGCATGATGTCGCCGCCGATCTGTCTCGAATGTTGCCGTTGGAAATCGGGCAGGTCGTTGCATCCTGCCTTTCATACGAATCTACAAGACGAGGGAGGTACCCAGCCAACTCCTTCATGGTTTCGGTGACTGCACTCGGGGGACGGGCGGCTTGTGTACTGGGTCCACACCGCGTTAACAGCACGTGAACGACCAGTCGAGGGCCCTTGGGCCTCCTGGCTTGAAGTGAACGGCCCGATTACGAAGAAGAAGAGAGCCGCACATGGACTTCCTTCGCCCCGCCAGCTGGGAGGAGGCGCTCGCCGCTAAGGCAGAGCACCCCACAGCTGTGCCGATCGCAGGTGGCACCGATGTGATGGTCGAGATCAACTTTGACCACCGTCGGCCGGACTACCTCCTCGACCTCAACCGCATCGGTCTGCTGCGGGAGTGGGAGATCGGCGAGGACGTGGTCCGTCTGGGTGCTTCGGTCCCGTACACGCAGATCATGGAGAACCTCCGCACGGAGCTTCCCGGACTCGCGCTCGCTTCGCACACGGTCGCTTCCCCGCAGATCCGCAATCGCGGCGGCGTCGGCGGCAACCTCGGTTGCGCCTCTCCGGCTGGCGACTCGCACCCCGCGCTGCTCGCGGCGGGTGCCGAGGTCGAGGTGGAGTCCGTACGCGGCTCCCGGATGATCCCGATCGACGAGTTCTACACCGGTGTGAAGCGCAACGCGCTGGCCGCCGACGAGCTCATCAAGACCGTCCACATCAAGAAGGCGGACGGCCCCCAGCAGTACTCCAAGGTCGGCTCCCGCAACGCGATGGTCATCGCGGTCTGCGCGTTCGGCCTGGCGCTGCACCCCGAGACGCGCACCGTCCGCACCGGCATCGGTTCGGCCGCGCCGACCCCGATCCGGGCGAAGGTCGCCGAGGAGTTCCTGAACGCCGCGCTCGAAGAGGGTGGCTTCTGGGAGTCCGGCCAGGTCATCACCCCTTCGATCGCCAAGCAGTTCGGTGACCTCGCGGCCGCCGCGGCCAACCCGATCGACGACGTCCGCGGCACGGCGAAGTACCGCCGCCACGCGGTCGGCATCATGGCTCGCCGCCAGCTCGTCTGGACGTGGGAGCAGTACCGCGGTTCGAACAACGGCCGCTCGCTCGAAGGGGCTGCGTAACCATGCGCGTCAATTTCACGGTCAACGGCCGTCAGCAGGAAGCCGACGACGTCTGGGAGGGCGAGTCCCTCCTCTACGTCCTGCGCGAGCGCATGGGTCTGCCGGGTTCGAAGAACGCCTGCGAGCAGGGCGAGTGCGGTTCCTGCACGGTCCGCCTCGACGGTGTGCCGGTCTGTTCCTGCCTGGTCGCGGCCGGTCAGGTCGAGGGTCGCGACGTCGTGACCGTCGAGGGCCTGGCGGAGTTCGCCAAGCAGCGTGAGGAGCACGGTCACGGCGGTGCCTGCGGTACGGGCGGCGGCTGCGGCTCCAAGGGCGTCACCCTGGACGCGGCCAAGCAGTGGCAGGCCCGGCCCGCCGACTCCCAGACGGGCGAGGGCGTGGAGCTCTCCAACGTCCAGCAGGCGTTCATCGACGCCGGCGCCGTCCAGTGCGGTTTCTGCACCCCGGGTCTGCTGATCCAGGCGGACGCGCTCCTGGAGGAGAACCCCTCCCCGTCCGACCAGGACATCCGTGAGGCCCTGTCCGGCAACCTCTGCCGCTGCACGGGCTACGAGAAGATCCTCGACGCGGTCCGCCTCGCGGCCGCCCGTCAGTCTGAGGCGGTCTGACATGGCTCGGAACACGCGTACGGTCCCGGCGGGCACGCCGACCAACGTCACGCAGAACCACACCAAGGGCGGAATCGGCGAATCGGTTCTCCGCCCGGACGGCACCCTCAAGGTGACCGGTGAGTTCGCGTACTCCTCGGATATGTGGCACGAGGACATGCTGTGGGGCCAGACCCTGCGCAGCACCGTCGCCCACGCCGAGATCGTCTCCATCGACATCTCCGAGGCCCTGGCGATGCCGGGCGTCTACTCGGTGCTGACGTACGACGACCTGCCGGCCGAGATGAAGAACTACGGCCTCGAGATCCAGGACACCCCGGTTCTCGCCCATGGCCGGGTGCGTCACCACGGGGAGCCGGTGGCGCTCGTCGCCGCCGACCACCCGGAGACCGCCCGCCGCGCGGCCGCCAAGATCAAGATCGACTACCGCGAGCTGCCGCTCGTCACGGACGAGGCCTCGGCCCTCGCCCCCGGCGCGCCGCTGATCCACGAGGGCCGCGACGACCACCACATCGGTCACGTCCCGCACCCGAACATCGTGCACCGCCAGCCGATCATCCGCGGCAACGTGGAAGAGGCCCGCAAGCGTGCCGACGTCATCGTCGAGGGCGAGTACACCTTCGGCATGCAGGACCAGGCCTTCCTCGGCCCGGAGTCCGGCCTGGCCGTGCCGACCGAGGACGGCGGTGTCGAGCTGTACGTCGCCACCCAGTGGCTGCACTCGGACCTCCAGCAGATCGCCCCGGTCCTGGGTCTGCCGCCGGAGAAGATCCGCATGACGCTCTCGGGCGTCGGCGGTGCCTTCGGCGGCCGCGAAGACATCTCGATGCAGATCCACGCCTGCCTCCTGGCCCTGGCCACGAACAAGCCGGTCAAGATCGTCTACAACCGCTTCGAGTCCTTCTTCGGCCACGTGCACCGCCACCCGGCGAAGCTCTACTACGAGCACGGCGCCACCAAGGACGGCAAGCTCACGCACATGAAGTGCAAGATCGTCCTGGACGGCGGCGCGTACGCGTCCGCTTCCCCGGCGGTCGTGGGCAACGCCTCCTCGCTGTCGGTGGGTCCCTACGTCCTGGAGGACGTGGACATCGAGGCGATCGCGCTCTACACGAACAACCCGCCCTGCGGGGCGATGCGCGGCTTCGGCGCCGTCCAGGCCTGCTTCGCCTACGAGGCCCAGATGGACAAGCTCGCGGCGAAGCTGGGCATGGACCCGGTCGAGTTCCGCCAGCTGAACGCCATGTCCCAGGGCACGGTCATGCCGACCGGCCAGGTCGTGGACGCTCCGGCGCCCGTCGCCGAGCTGCTGCGCCGGGTCAAGGCCCGCCCGCTGCCGCCCGAGCGCCAGTGGGAGACCGCCGGCGAGGGCGCGGACGTCCGCGCACTGCCCGGCGGCCTCTCCAACACCACCCACGGTGAAGGCGTCGTCCGCGGCGTCGGCTACGCGGTCGGCATCAAGAACGTCGGCTTCTCCGAGGGCTTCGACGACTACTCGACCGCCCGCGTGCGGCTCGAGGTCATCAACGGCGAGCCCGTCGCGATGGTCCACACGGCCATGGCGGAGGTCGGTCAGGGCGGCATCACCGTCCACACGCAGATCGCCCGTACCGAGCTGGGGGTCACGCAGGTGACCATCCACCCGGCCGATACGCAGGTCGGCTCCGCCGGTTCCACGTCCGCCTCCCGGCAGACGTACATGACCGGTGGCGCCGTGAAGAACACCTGTGAAGCGGTCCGCGAGGCCCTCCTGGAGATCGGCCGCCGCAAGAACGGCTCGTACCACCCCGCGTGGGCCACGGCCGAGCTGCTGCTCGAAGGCGGAAAGGTCGTCACCGACGGCGGCGAGGTCCTCGCGGCCATCGCCGACATCCTCGAGGACGAGGCGATCGACCTCGAGCTCGAGTTCCGTCACGCGCCGACCGAGCCCTTCGACCTGGTCACCGGCCAGGGCAACGGCCACGTCCAGTACACCTTCGCCGCGCACCGTGCGGTCGTCGAGGTGGACACCGAGCTCGGCCTCGTCAAGGTCGTCGAGCTGGCGACCGCCCAGGACGTGGGCAAGGCCCTGAACATGCTTTCCGTGGTCGGCCAGATCCAGGGTGGTACCACCCAGGGCCTGGGCGTCGCGATCATGGAAGAGATCATCGTGGACCCGAAGACCGCGAAGGTGCGCAACCCCTCCTTCACGGACTACCTGATCCCGACCATCCTCGACACCCCGACCATCCCGGTCGACGTCCTGGAGCTCGCCGACCCGAAGGCCCCCTACGGCCTGCGCGGTATGGGCGAGGCCCCGACCCTCTCGTCCACCCCGGCGGTCCTCGCGGCCATCCGGGCGGCGACGGGTCTTGAGCTCAACAAGACGCCGATCCGTCCGGAAGCCCTCACCGGCACCCTCTAGGACGGCGGGTCCGGGGGCCGAGAGGCCCCCGGACCACCCCACAGATTTCCGGGCGGTGTGACACGGGAACGTCACAATTCCAGCCGCACCGCCCGGAGCAGTGAGTCCGGAGTCATCAGGGCCGCACCGCTCGCGGTCAGTTTTCACCGGCAGTAACCCAACAGGAAAAAAAGCAGTAACTCCGGGCAAGCACCCAATACCCCCTGGTGTCTTCCCAGTACCGCGAAACCCCGCAGTACCCGCAGTACACGCAGTGCACATCTCGCGTCGCCTCGGGCCGTCACCCCGGGTCGTGCAGCCAACGCAGTTTCCCAAATCCCGTGTCTCCAATCTTTATGCGGGTGCCCCTATGAACCTTGGGAGTTAGGCACCATGACCCAATCGTCTGTGGAGCCCAAGACCAGTGAGGAAGAGGCCGGCAACGGCTCTCAGAACCCCACCGAACAGTCTTGGCTCGATCGGTACTTCCACATCACGCAGCGCAAATCCAACATCGGCAACGAGGTTCGTGGCGGTATCACGACCTTCATGGCGATGGCCTACATCCTGCTGCTGAACCCCCTGCTCCTCTCGGGCAAGGACGTCGCCGGCAACTCGATGGCCGCTTCGGCGATCATCACCGCCACGGCGTTCGCCGCAGCCGTCACGACGCTCCTCATGGGCTTCGTCGGCAAGGTCCCGCTCGCGCTCGCCGCCGGTCTCTCCGTGTCCGGCGTGCTGGCCTCGCAGGTGGCCCCCCAGATGACCTGGCCGCAGGCCATGGGCATGTGTGTGGTCTACGGCGTCGTGATCTGTCTCCTGGTCGTCACCGGCCTCCGAGAGATGATCATGAACGCGATCCCGCTGGCGCTCAAGCACGCCATCACCATGGGCATCGGCATGTTCGTCGCGCTCATCGGCCTGGTCAAGGCCGGCTTCGTCGGCCGCGGCCCGGAGTTCGGTCCCCCCGTTCAGCTCGGCTCCGTCGGTGAACTCGCCGGCTGGCCCGTCCTGATCTTCTGCATCACCCTGCTCACCATCTTCATGCTGCAGGCCCGCAAGGTCCCCGGCGCGATCCTGATCGGCATCGTCGGCGGAACCGTTCTGGCCGCCATCGTGAACGCCGTGGCGGACATCGACCCGAAGGCCTGGAAGAGCGGCCCGCCGGAGCTGTCCGGCTCCGCGGTCTCGATGCCGGACTTCTCGCTCTTCGGCCACGTCTCGTTCGGTGGCTGGGGCGACGTCGGCTACATGACGGTCGGCATGATCGTCTTCACCCTGGTGCTCGCCGGCTTCTTCGACGCGATGGCCACCATCATCGGTGTCGGTACCGAGGCCAAGCTCGCCGACGACAAGGGCCGCATGCCGGGCCTGTCCAAGGCGCTGTTCATCGACGGTGCCGGTGGCGCCATCGGTGGCATCGCGGGTGGCTCCGGCCAGACCGTGTTCGTCGAGTCCGCCACCGGCGTCGGTGAGGGAGCCCGTACCGGTCTCGCCTCCGTCGTCACCGGCCTGTTCTTCGCCGCCTGCCTCTTCTTCACCCCGATCACCCAGATCGTCCCGGGTGAGGTCGCCTCCGCGGCGCTGGTCGTCATCGGCGCGATGATGATGCAGAACGCCCGCCACGTGGACTGGGCCGACAGCGCGACCGCGATCCCGGTCTTCCTGACCGTCGTGATCATGCCGTTCACCTACTCGATCACCGCAGGTGTCGCCGCGGGTGTCATCTCCTTCGTCGCCATCAAGATCGCTCAGGGCAAGGCCCGTGAGATCGGCGGCTTCATGTGGGGTCTGACCGCGATCTTCGTGGTCTTCTACGCCCTGCACCCGATCGAGGGCTGGCTCGGCGTCGGCTGAGCCGCCTGACCTGATCAGGAGCAAGTAACCGCACCCTCCACGTATCCGATACTGGATACCGATACCTCTCCGAGGAGGCCGCAGTGCTGGACATCGCCGAAGAATTGAACCGGTGGGTCGAGCAGGGACGCGACTTCGCCGTCGCCACGGTCGTGGCCGTCGGCGGAAGCGCCCCGCGGCAGCCCGGAGCGGCCCTCGCCGTCGACAGCGACGGCACGGCCATCGGTTCGGTATCCGGCGGATGCGTGGAGGGTGCGGTCTACGAGCTGTGCCAGCAGGCGCTGGAGGACGGCGAAACCGTCCTGGAGCGCTTCGGGTACAGCGACGACGATGCCTTCGCGGTCGGTCTTACCTGCGGCGGGATCATCGACATCCTGGTCACCCCGATCTCCGCGGACTCTCCCGTACGGGAGGTGTTCGCGGCCGCGCTGGCCGCCGCCGCCCGAGGGGAGGCGGCGGCGGTCGCGCGGATCACCGAAGGCCCGGCCGAGCTGATGGGCCGCGCCGTACTCGTCCGCACCGACGGCTCCCACGAGGGCGGCTTCGGCGGACACCCCGAGCTGGACCGCTCCATCGCCCAGGAGGCGCGGGCCGTGCTCGACGCCGGCCGGACCGGTGTGCTGGAGATCGGCGCCGACGGCCGGCTCTGCGGAGAGCCGCTCAAGGTGCTGGTCGAGTCCAGCGTCCCGCCGCCCCGGATGATCGTCTTCGGCGCCATCGACTTCGCGTCCGCCCTGGTGCGGATCGGCAAGTTCCTCGGCTACCGCGTCACCCTGTGCGACGCGAGGCCCGTGTTCGCCACGAAGACCCGCTTCCCCGAGGCGGACGAGATCGTGGTCGACTGGCCGCACCGGTACCTGGAGGCGCAGTCCGAGGCCGGAGTCCTCGACGGCCGGACCGTGCTGTGCGTGCTCACCCACGATGCCAAGTTCGACGTACCGCTCCTCGAACTGGCCCTCAGGCTTCCCGTCGCCTACGTCGGCGCCATGGGCTCCCGCCGCACCCACGAGGACCGCAACGAGCGGCTCCGCGCGGTCGGCATGAGCGAGATCGAACTGGCCCGGCTGCGCTCCCCGATCGGCATGGACCTCGGGGCCGTCTCTCCGGAGGAGACCGCGCTGTCCATAGCCGCCGAGATCGTCGCCAACCGGCGCGGCGGTACGGGCGTGTCCCTGACCGGCGCGCACACCCCGATCCACCCGGACCCCTCGAAGAAGACGCTGATCAGCCGGATCGGCTCCGTCGCCTGAAGGCTTGGCGCGTCGAGCGCTGCGAGAAGGGCGCAACCCCGTGGGGGTTGCGCCCTTTCGGCGTTCCGCCTATTTTACCCGCCGGTAACAGCGTCTCCCCGCAACGGAGTTGACCGGATGTCCGCCACCCCCTTAGGTACCCGCCGGGCCCTGTCGGCCATGGCCGGGCTCGCCGCCCTGCTCGCCGCCGCACTGGTGGCCGGACCCGCGTCCGGCGCCGAAACCGCAGCCGGCGCCTCGACCACCTCCGGAGCCCCGGCCGCCGGGCCCGGGCTGCGCGAGGTGCTGTTCGTGGGCAACAACTGGGAGGGCACCGCCGACGTCCTCGCCTCCACCGGGGACCTGGCCAAGGTGGGCCGGGTCAACGTCATCCCCGACAAGGAGGAGCGGCTCCGGGAGATCTACCTCAACCCCGTGAAGCTCGGCTACTTCCTGGGCATCCGGGCCACCGCGGGCGAGGGCCACGACCAGTTCGTGGACGACATGTACACCACCCCCGACGGCTCCGCCGTCGTCGCCTCCCGCCCCAGCTTCGCCGACGTGGTCTCCGTGGACGTGCGCACCGGCCGAATCAACTGGCGCTTCCCGGTCGCCGGTTACCGGGCCGACCACATGGCGGTCTCCCCGGACGGCACGCGCGTGGCCGTCTCCGCCTCCACCGCCAACACCGTGCACGTCCTGGACATCGCGAGCGGGCGCCAGGTCGGCTCCTTCGCCACCGGCGACAAACCGCACGAGAACACCTTCACCCAGGGCGGCCGCTTCCTGTGGAACAGCTCGATCGGTGACGTGACCTCGTCCCTCGACGCGCCCTGGCTGGACTGGACGAAGGGCGACCGGAAGATCACCGTCGTCGACGCGCAGACCTTCCGCCCGGTCCGGGTGATCGACATGCGCGCACGGCTCGACGCGTTCGGGCGCTCCGACCTCTCCGACGCGGTACGCCCGATGTCCTTCACCCCGGACGAGTCCAAGCTCTACTTCCAGGTGTCCTTCTTCAACGGCTTCGTCGAGTACGACGTGGCCGCCGACCGGATCACCCGGGTCAAGACCCTCCCCGTGAACCCGGCCACCAGTAGCGACCGCACCACCTGGGTCAACGACTCCCGGCACCACGGCATGTCCATGAGCCCCGACGGCGCCAAGCTCTGCATCGCCGGGACCATGGACGACTACGCCACCGTCGTGGACCGGGCCACCCTGGAGCCGGGGCCCCTGGTGCCGGCCGCGAAGCCCTACTGGGCCACCGTGGACGGCGACGGCACCGGCTGCGTGATCTCCGAGAGCGGCGCCGACCAGGTGACGGCCATCGACTTCGCCACCGGCGCCAAGCGGGTCTCCGTACCCGTCGGCGACCACCCGCAGCGCGTGCGGCTCGGGCACGTTCCGGCCGACTGGACCGGGCCCTCGGCGCCCTGACCGGCAAATCCAGCCACTTTGAGATGACTGGTCTGCGATGACCGATTAGTCTCCCGATCATGGTGGACATTCGCGAGGTACCCGAGTCCGACATCGACCGCGCTCTGGAGCTCGCGTACCTGGTCTTCCACGACCGGCCCGAGAAGGAGGCGCGCGAACGCCACCACGACATGCTCCTGCACTGCACCCGCATCGGTGCCTACGACGGGGACGCGCTGGTCGGGTTCATGGCCGCGCACGACTTCCGGCTCTCGGTGCCCGGGGCGGACCTGCCCTGCCCCGGGCTCACCTTCGTCTCCGTTTCCCCCACCCACCGCCGCCGGGGCGTGCTGACCTCCCTGATGGGCGAGATGCTGCGCCGGGCCGGGGAGGCCGGCAGCCCGATCGCCGCGCTGTGGGCCTCCGAGGCCGCCATCTACGGGCGCTTCGGCTACGGCAGCGCCACCCAGGGCGTCACCATCGAGATCGACTCCACCCGGCCGCTGGCCCTGCGCATCGAAGCGGACCGGCGGCCGCTGCGCCTGGTCGACACCTCGGACCCCGAGGGCGCCGTCGCCGTGATCGGCCCGTACCACGAGGCGGCCCGCGCGACCCGGGCCGGCCGGCCGACCCGTGGCGAGTGGAGGTGGACCGAGGAGTGGCTGACCGAACAGGACGAGGAGGACGAGGAGCTGAGCCCGCCCCGGATCATCGTCCTGGGGGAGCCGGGCGAGCCGGTCGCAGGCTACGTCCTCTACCGCACCAAGCCCGAGGACGACAGCGGCCCCACCCGCACCCCGGGCCGGGTCCAGGTCTACGAACTGGAGGCGGACACCCCGGCGGTGGCCGCCGCGCTGTGGGAGTGCCTGGCCTCCCTCGACCTCACCGGCCGGGTCTGTGCCTGGGGCCGCCCGGCCGACGACCCGCTGCTGCACTTCGCCGCCGACCGGGACCAGGTCAGGGTCACCGCCGCGTTCCCCGCGCTCTGGCTGCGGCTGGTCGACGTGGGGGCGGCGCTGACCGGGCGGTCCTGGGCCGCGCCCGTGGAACTCGTCCTGGAGCTGACCGATGCCCGGCTGCCCGCGAACACGGGGCGGTTCCGGCTGAAGGCGGGGCCGCACGGGGCGGCGTACGAGCCCGCCGACGGGCAGGCTCCCGATCTGAGCCTGGACGTACGGGAGCTCGCGGCCTGCTACCTGGGCGGGACCCGGGCCGTCGAGCTGGTCGCGGCCGGGCTGGTGGCGGAGCACGCCCCCGGCGCGGCCGCCGCCCTGGACGCGGGGCTGCGCACCGCGCTGCTGGCGCACACGGCGGACGAGTTCTAGACCCGTCCGCCGCGAAAACCGGTTCGGCTGTGGCTGTGGCTCCGGCTCAGCCGATGGCGGGCAGCGAGATCCGGGCCGCGGACATGCCGAAGTCGGAGCTCAGGACGCCGGTGGAGATCCCGTCACCCAGGCGGTGCAGGTCCTCCTCGCGGTAACGCCGGGTCTTCTCGTGCCAGTTGAGAATTCCGGCGAGCCAGTCCTGCAACTCGCCCACGTACGCGTCGAGTCCGGCGCGTGCGTCCGCATCCAGCTTCCAGTCGTCGTAGAGCAGCGGCAGCTGGTTGGCCACGATGTGCTCGAACTCCTCGGTGCGCTGCGTCATCAGCGAGTGGCAGATGTGCAGGGCCTGCGGGTAGTCGATGTCGAAGAAGTTGCGGGTGACCAGCACGTAGTTGTGGACCTCGCCCTCGACCTCCACTTCCTTCTGGTAGGAGAAGATGTCGTTCATCAGGCAGGCTGCGTCGGCGGCCGCGTTCTCCAGGGAGCGGATGGTGCCGGAGGCGTAGATGTCGTCGGGGATGCCCCGGCCCGCCTGGCCGAGCCGGCACAGGTACATCGTGAGGTGCGAGCCGAAGGTGTGGCGGCGCATCTCGGCGTAGTCCACCGGGTCCGGGATGCGGTTCTGGATCTGGTTCTCCATCTCCCACAGCCAGCTCTGCAGCATGCTCACGAGCGTGGCCCGGAACTCCCCCCGGACCTCGGGGGACATGTCCTTGCTGGTGCGCACCCACAGGTCGCCGAGGGAGCGTTCCATCGCGGTCGCCGGGAGCGCCTGTTCGGCGTGGTCCACCGGGATCATGGAGATCAGCCGGGCGGTGGTGGCCTTGGCGGCCGGCAGGTTCTTGGACTGCGCGAAGACCACAGGGTAGTAGTCGTCCCCGTAGGTTCCCCAGGTCAGCCAGCAGGCGTTGAGGGTCAGGGCCTCGGCGGTGGCGTCGGGGTCGATGCCGGCGGAGCAGAGCGCGAAGTCGTAGCCGCGCAGCTTCTCCTCGTTCCAGATCGCCGAGCCGGGGTCTCCGGGCTGCGGGTCGACGAGCCCCATCTCCTTGGCCCAGATCATCGACTGCTCCCGGGCGTGGGCGTGGTGCGGGCTCATGGTGAGCGGGAACGGCATGTATACGTCCGGGACCACGGACGGGCCGGTGCGCTCGAAGGGGACGTGGGTGAAGGAGCGGCGGCGCAGTTCCAGGGCCCGCGGGGCGAGGATCGAGCGCAGGTCCAGGGCGGTGGTGCCCAGGCCGGAGGGGAGGAAGGGCAGGGTGAGCGGAGCGGTGGCGCGGGCTTCCTTGTTCATGTAGCGGCTGGAGACCATGTGCCATTCGTGGCCGCCGGACTGCCAGTCCTGCAGGCCCTTGGCGTAGGCGAGGACGGCGCCGATCTCGGCCGGGTCCATGGCGTGGTCGGCGAAGAGCTGGGGGAGTTCGGCGAGGGCGGTCTGCTCGAACTGGTGGAGCCGGGAGGTGAGGAGGTCGTTGGAGGCTTCGGCGGCCTCCTGGGTGGTGCAGCCGAGGAAGGTCTCCAACACCAGGATGGCGTTGGAGAGTTCGCCCTCGTCGGCGACCTCGCGCTGGTAGGAGAAGATGTCGTTCCTGATGTGCACGGCATCGGAGAAGGCGTCGCGCAGCACCCCGAGCGGACGGGAGTGCGCGATCCGCGCGGGGACCTCGGCGGACACGTACTCGATGAGACCGGCCGACCAGGGGGCGCCGCCCACCTTGCGGCGCATCTCGATGTATTCGAGGGGGTTGGCGACCCGCCCGATGTTGATGTTGGCGAGTTCCCACATGGACTCGTCGAGGAGGTTCTTGGTGGACAGGGAGAACCGTTCCCTCCAGTCCATCGACATGGCGGGGACGGTACGGGCCCACAGGTCGGCGAGGCCCGCTTCCACGGGATTGGTGGCCTCCGGGAACCCGTCCGCCAGGTCCATGGGCATGAAGGCGCCGAGCCGGTCGAGGTAGGCCTTGGCGCCCGCGCGGTCCTGGGAGCGCTTGTACATCTCCAGGAAGTGGTCGTCGAAGAAGAACACCCACACGTACCAGTCGGTGACCAGCGACAGCGCTTCGCTGTCGCAGTCGGGGTGGGTGTAGGAGCACAGCAGCGCGTAGTCGTGCGAGTCGAGGTCGCTCTCCTCCCAGACGCCGGAACCTTCCAGCATCCCGAAGGCGCGGGCCCACTTCTTGGTGTGGGTCCTGGCGTTCTCCAGGTGGGGGTTCAGTCGCGCCGGATATGGCACATAGAAATCCGGCAGTTGGAACGGCTGCGTCACGGCAGGGTGGACCTTTCGTCTGTCTGTCTCGCGGACGGAGGCGGAAGGCCCGGCAAGGGGCCTTCCGCACGAGATCAGCAGTGCCCTACCCGTGGTGCCGGTGAGATAAGGGGGAGTTCACTTCATCAGGTGACACGGCAGTCGTTCTGCGACGTACGGGGCTGCGAGCAGGTAGAGAGACCGGTGGGACAGGCCCTCTTCCCTGCGTTTCCCTCCGTCCGCTCCCCTCCGTCCTCGCAAGCTCAGGCGGACTTGCGCCGGTCGAACGCCGGGTAGAACTTGCGCAGCAGGCCGAAGGTCTCCGTGAAGTCGAGCTGGCCCGGGGCGGAGCTCGCGCCGAAGAAGGAGTAGGTGATCCGCGAGCCGAGGGCCGGGAAGAAGACGCGCGAGACGGCGCCGGTCGCACCCATGGCGATGACGATCAGCCGGGTCCCGTCGGCCCCCGCCCGCAGCAGCAGCGAGGCGAGGCGCCGTACGTCGCTCTCGGACTCCACCATGGTCGACACCTTGACCACGTCGGCGCCGGCGCTCTTGGCCTCGTCGATGACGGCCTGGAGTTCCTCGGTGGCCGGGGTGAATTCGAAATTGTGGTACGAGACGATCGTCACCGTGTCGTGCGCGCGGGCGGCCTCGATCACGCCGGAGAGGATTTCCCGGGACGAGAGCTCGATGTCCACGGCCTGGACCCGGGGGGCGAGGGCGCGGAAGAGGTCGAGGCGCTCGGCTTCGGTCCCCTTCCAGTCGCCGCCTTCGAGCGGGGAGCGGAGCGTGGCCAGGACCGGCAGGGCCTTGAACGCGTCCACCTGGGCCAGGACATGGGCCGTCTCGGTCCGCGCGTACCGGTCGACGCGCAGCTCGGCGACATCGACGCCGGCCGCCTGCGCCTCGTGGGCGCGCAGTTCGGCGTCGGTGTCGTCGAAGCTGACGGCCACCAGCGGAATCCCGTCGTCGAGAAGCGCCCGCATTGAATTCATTTCCTGGTCACTGCCTTTTCGATTCCGATATCCGACGCGCATCACTTGGCGAACTTGAACTTGGCCAACTTGAACTTGGCAAGCGCGGCGGATTATACGCGGAATCGGTATCGGCGAGAGTGGCTGCCCGCCCCTTGGGCTGCCCGCTTGCGCCAAGGTGCTGGTGTCGCAGCGCGGGATGCTTGTCTGATTGTTCTAGGTTTGCGCCATCGGTACAGATTTCGGCGTTCCGGGAGGGACACTCATGGCGATCGATCTCGACAAGGTGCTGGACAAGGCGTGGGCCGACAAGCCGCTCGCGGAGGTGCTCGCGGCCCCGGTCGCCGCGCTCAAGGGCGTCACCGACAAGGACGGCGAACTGCTCCTCGAGGCTTTTGGAGTCAAGACCGTCGCCGACTTCGGCCAGCTGAAGTACGTGCGCTGGGCGCAGGCCCTCGTAGCGCTGAACCAGACCACCAAGGCGTAGCCCCTCCGGCGGTCGGCTCCGCTACCCGACGGGCCTCAGGTCCCCACCGGGATGGGCCGTGCGCCAGGCCGCGATGGCAAGGTCCCAGTCCTCGCCCGTCAGGGCGGTGAGGGATGCGGGGAAGAGGCCGTCCTCCTCCTTCGCGATGTGGTGGTGGAGCTCCTCCACCGCGCGGCGCAGGGCGGCCGTGTCCGCAGGGTCCGCGAGATCCGCGCGGGAGAGGAAGGCCGCCAGCTCGCGGTGTTCCCGGACCAGGGCCTCGATGTACTGGGCGTACTCGGGGTCCTGCCCCATGACCGCGAACAAGCCGTCCTCCTCGCCCTTCCAGTGGGCGAGGAGGACGGCCGTCATGTCCGCCACGAGGGTGCGCGCCCTCGCGGTGTCCCCGGAGTCCAGGGCGCGCAGGGCATCGCCCGCCGCGTCCGTCACCGCCTCGTGCTCGGCGATGAACTCCTTGATCAGGGGGATCTCACGGCAGCCGCAGTAGTGGCACATGCGGCCAGTGTGATCCAGGTGCGGAGCGGTTACTCGCTTTCGCCCTCGAGGTTGCCCTCCGTGTCCAGGTACACCTGGCGCAGCGCCTCCAGCACCTGCGGGTCCGGCTTCTCCCACATGCCGCGGGACTCCGCCTCCAGCAGTCGCTCCGCGATCCCGTGCAGGGCCCAGGGGTTGGCCTCTTCCAGGAAGGCGCGGTTCTCCGGGTCCAGGACGTACGTCTCGGTCAGCTTGTCGTACATCCAGTCCGCCACCACGCCGGTCGTGGCGTCGTAGCCGAAGAGGTAGTCGACGGTGGCCGCCAGCTCGAAGGCTCCCTTGTAACCGTGGCGGCGCATCGCCTCGATCCACTTCGGGTTGACCACACGGGCGCGGAAGACCCGGGAGGTCTCCTCCACCAGCGTGCGCGTCTTGACCGTCTCCGGACGGGTCGAGTCCCCGATGTACGCCTCGGGGGCCGTGCCGCGCAGCGCGCGGACGGTGGCCACCATGCCGCCGTGGTACTGGAAGTAGTCGTCGGAGTCGGCGATGTCGTGCTCGCGGGTGTCCGTGTTCTTCGCCGCGACGGTGATCCGCTTGTAGGCGGTCTCCATCTCCTCGCGCGCCGGGCGCCCTTCGAGGCCGCGGCCGTAGGCGTACCCGCCCCACACCGTGTAGACCTCCGCGAGGTCGGCGTCCGTGCGCCAGTCGCGGGAGTCGATCAGCTGCAGGATGCCCGCGCCGTACGTACCCGGGCGCGAGCCGAAGATACGGGTCGTCGCGCGCCGCTCGTCACCGTGCACGGCCAGGTCCGCCTGCGCGTGGGCCCGTACGAAGTTGTCCTCGGCGGGCTCCTCCAGCGAGGCCGCCAGCCGTACCGCATCGTCCAGCAGGCCGATGACGTGTGGGAACGCATCGCGGAAGAAGCCCGAGATGCGCAGGGTGACATCGATGCGCGGGCGGCCCAGCTCGGCGAGCGGGATCGGCTCCAGGCCGGTCACGCGGCGCGAGGCCTCGTCCCAGACCGGGCGCACGCCCAGCAGTGCCATGGCCTCGGCCACGTCGTCGCCCGAGGTGCGCATCGCGCTCGTGCCCCACAGGGACAGGCCCACGGAGGCGGGCCATTCGCCGTTGTCCGTGCGGTAGCGGGTCAGGAGCGAATCGGCGAGCGCCTGGCCCGTCTCCCACGCGAGGCGGGAGGGGACGGCCTTCGGGTCGACCGAGTAGAAGTTGCGGCCGGTCGGCAGCACGTTGACCAGGCCGCGCAGCGGGGAGCCGGAGGGGCCCGCCGGGACGAACTCGCCGTCCAGGGCGCTGACCACGTGGGCGATCTCGTCGGTGGTGCCGGCGAGGCGCGGGACGACCTCGCGCGCCGCGAAGTCCAGTACGGCCGCCACGTCCGCCGAGAAGCCGGCGGCGACCGAAGCCACCGCCTCCGGAGCCCAGTTCGCGTCCTCCATCGCCTGGACCAGCGCGCGGGCCTGCTCCTCCGCCTCGTCGGCGGTGGTGCGGGTGGCCGCGGACTCGTCCAGGCCGAGCGCCTCGCGCAGACCCGGGAGCGCCGTCGTACCGCCCCAGATCTGGCGGGCGCGCAGGATCGCGAGGACCAGGTTCACGCGGGAGTCGCCGGTCGGGGCGCCGCCCAGGACGTGCAGGCCGTCACGGATCTGGGCGTCCTTGACCTCGCACAGCCAGCCGTCGACGTGCAGCAGGAAATCGTCGAAGCCGTCGTCGTCGGGACGCTCCGCCAGACCCAGGTCGTGGTCCAGCTTCGCGGCCTGGATCAGCGTCCAGATCTGTGCGCGGATGGCCGGCAGCTTCGCCGGGTCCATCGCGGAGATCTGCGCGTACTCGTCCAGGTGCTGCTCCAGGCGCGCGATGTCGCCGTACGACTCCGCGCGCGCCATCGGCGGCACCAGGTGGTCGACCAGGGTGGCGTGCACACGGCGCTTGGCCTGGGTGCCCTCGCCCGGGTCGTTGACCAGGAACGGGTAGATCAGCGGCAGGTCGCCGAGCGCGGCATCGGGGGCGCAGGCCGCCGACAGACCGGCGTTCTTGCCCGGCAGCCACTCCAGGTTGCCGTGCTTGCCCAGGTGGATCATCGCGTCGGCGCCGAAACCGCCGTCCTCCGCGCGCGCCTGGATCCAGCGGTACGCGGCCAGGTAGTGGTGCGAGGGCGGCAGGTCCGGGTCGTGGTAGATCGCGATCGGGTTCTCGCCGAAACCGCGCGGCGGCTGGATCAGGATGAGGAGGTTGCCGCGGCGCAGGGCCGCCAGGACGATGTCGCCCTCGGGGTTCGCGGAGCGGTCCACGAACATGTTGCCCGGGGCCTCGCCCCAGTGGTGCTCGACGCTTTCGCGCAGCTCGGCCGGGAGCTCGGCGAACCAGCGCTTGTAGTCGGCCGCCGGGATCCGGACCGGGTTGCGGGCCAGCTGCTCCTCGGTGAGCCAGTCCTGGTCGTGGCCGCCGGCCTCGATCAGGGCGCGGATCAGCTCGTCGCCGTCACCGGAGACCAGACCCGGGATGGACT
The DNA here is from genome assembly GCF_036346895.1 of Streptomyces sp. NBC_00503. Taxonomy (NCBI): domain Bacteria; kingdom Bacillati; phylum Actinomycetota; class Actinomycetes; order Kitasatosporales; family Streptomycetaceae; genus Streptomyces; species Streptomyces sp. NBC_00503. The sequence continues at coordinate 6,386,725 of NZ_CP107855.1, forward strand.
CGACGGGCCCGAAGTCGTAGCCGCCCGCGATCAGCGTGCGCAGCAGCTCCACGGCGCTCGCCGGGGTGTCCAGGCCGACCGCGTTGCCGATGCGGGAGTGCTTGGTCGGGTACGCGGAGAGGACCAGCGCGATCTTCTTGTCGCGGCGCTCGATGTGCCGCAGCCGGGCATGGCGCACGGCGATTCCGGCCACGCGGGCGGCCCGCTCGGGGTCGGCGACGTAGGCGGGCAGACCGTCCTCGTCCAGCTCCTTGAAGGAGAACGGGACGGTGATCAGACGGCCGTCGAACTCCGGGACGGCGACCTGGGTGGCCGCGTCGAGCGGGGACAGGCCCTCGTCGCTCTCCTCCCAGGCGCTGCGCGAACCGGTCAGGCACAGGGCCTGGAGGATCGGCACGCCGAGCCCGGCCAGCGCGCCCGCGTCCCAGGACTCGTCGTCACCGCCGGCCGAGGCCGTCGCGGGCTTGGTGCCGCCCGCCGCGAGGACGGTGGTGACGACCGCGTCGGCCGACTCCAGCTCCGCGATCAGCTCCGGCTCCGGGGTGCGCAGGGAGGAGACGAACAGCGGGAGCGCCTGGGCGCCGTGGGCCTCGATCGCCTCGCAGAGGGTGTGGACGAAGGCGGTGTTCCCGCTCATCTGGTGCGCGCGGTAGTACAGCACGGCGACCCGCGGACCCTCCGTCCGCTGCGCGGTGCGCTCCAGCGGGCCCCAGGTGGGGGAGGCCGCCGGGGGCTCGAAACCGTGGCCGGTCAGCAGCACGGTGTCGGAGAGGAAGCGCGCCAGCTGGTCCAGGTTGGCCGGGCCGCCGTGGGCGAGGTAGCCGTGGGCCTCGGCGGCGATCCCGATCGGGACGGTCGAGGCCTCCATCAGCTGCGCGTCGGGGGCCTGTTCGCCGGTCAGGACGACGACCGGACGCGTCTGGGACGGGGCGAGGAGCAGATCCAGGCCGTCCTGCCAGGCGCGCAGGCCGCCGAGGAGGCGCACGACGACCAGGTCGACGCCGTCGAGCAGACCCGGGAGGTCGTCGAGGGGAAGGCGGGAGGGGTTCGCGAACCGGTACGGGACGGGGCCGTCCGCGGCGGCGCGAGCGCTGAGCAGATCGGTGTCGGACGTCGACAGCAGCAGGATCATGCGGCGGCAGGCCTTCCTCGGGGTTTCCGCGCCCCGGGCAGTGAGGACGGCGGGAGTTCCTGACTCATCCGGGGGCCGGGGCCCCGCGGATTCACAGTGGCGGGACCGCGCCGGATTCGCACCGGGCTTCCTCCCATGTCGCCGTCCTCGGCGATGGCGGGCCTGTTGGCCGCCGAGAACTCATCTTAGGGGGCGGGGGTTCGTGGCCGGGGGCGGGGCCGCCTGCGGCCACGACGGGTGGGGCGGGACGGTGCGGGGCCGTTGCCGGGGCTCTGCCCCGGACCCCGCGCCTCAAACGCCGGCGGGGCTGGATCTGCCGGCGGGGTGAGGGTGGGGCGCGGATCGGGGGCGCGGCCGCTCGTGGCCGGTTCGGGGTGGTGATCGACACAGGGGGCGGGCGCAGAATCGTGGGTATGCTCGCCGCCATGCCCACGCCCCCTTCCGCCGCAGTGCGGGACGAACCCGTCATACGGGACCGCGGTGACGCATGCCCGGGCGCGCTGCGCCTGCACGGCGCCGACGACGGGTACCTGGCCCGGGTGCGGATCCCCGGCGGGCTGCTGACCGCGGCTCAGGCCTCGGCGCTGGCACTGGCCTCCGACCGGTTCGGCGACGGGCACCTGGGACTGACCTCGCGCGGCAACGTGGAACTGCGCGGACTCGCCGACGACTGCGGAGCCGGACTCGCCGAGCTGCTGGACGCGGCCGGGCTGCTGCCCGCCCCCTCGCACGAGCGGATCCGGAACATCGTGGCCAGCCCGTTCGGCGACCCCGGACAGGTCCGGGCCCTGGACGCGGCGCTCTGCGCCGACCCCGCCGCCGCCGGACTCTCCGGACGCTTCCTGTTCGCCGTCGACGACGGGCGCGGGGACGTCGCCGCCCTCGACCCGGACGTCACCCTCCTCGAACGGCCCGGCGGGCGCACCCTGATCCGACTCGGCGCCGAGCCCGACGCCGTCGAGGTCGCTTCGGCCGACGCCCCGGCGGCCGCGCTGGAAGCCGTCCACTACTTCCTCGAAGCCGTGGCGGACGTGGGCACCCGGGCCTGGCGGGTCGCCGAGCTGCCGCCGGAATCCGCCCTGCTCGCACGGGAGTTCACGGTCCGGCTGATCGCGGCCGGGGTCGCCTCGCGGTTCGTGCCCGAAGCGCCCCGCCCGAGCGCGCCGCCGCCCGCCCCCGGCGTCCACGGCGACGCGCTGTGCGTACTGGTGCCCCTCGGCCGGCTCACCACCGCCCAATGGCGGGAGTTGCCCGGCGCCCCCAGGACCACGCCGTGGCGCAGCATCGTCGTCACCGGTGCCGGTACCGCCGGTGTCACCGGTGGCGCCGTCGCCCCCGCCGGGCTGGTCGTCGACCCCGAGGACCCCTGGCGGTCCGTCACCGCCTGTACGGGGCAGCCGGGTTGCGTGAAATCCCTCGCGGACGTACGCGCCGACGCGCGGGCCCTCGTAGCGCTGACGACCGGCCCCCTGCCCGTCCACTGGTCCGGCTGCGAACGGCGGTGCGGGCATCCGCGCGGCACCGCGTGGGTGGACCTGGTGGCGACGGCCGAGGGCTACCGGATCGGCGAACACCATGTGGCTGCGGGCGAGTTGGCACCCGTACTCGCGGCCGCGCGCAACACCCCTCAGGTTTCAGGAAGCAGTTCCGAAGGCGCAGTGAAGAAATGAGCGAGTACACCGTGTTCGAGTACGAGAAGGACGGCGCCGAGATCTACCGCCAGTCCTTTGCCACGATCCGCGCCGAGGCGGACCTCTCCGGGCTGCCCGCCTCGGTCGCCCAGGTCGCGGTGCGCATGATTCACGCCTGCGGCATGACCGACCTGACGCGGGACCTGGGCTGGACACCCGAGGTCGTCCTGCGGGCCCGCGCCGCCCTGGAGGCGGGTGCGCCGATCCTGTGCGACGTGCAGATGGTCGCCAGCGGGGTCACCCGCAAGCGGCTGCCCGCCGACAACCAGGTGATCTGCACCCTCTCCGACCCGGCCGTGCCGGAGCTCGCCGCCAAGATGGGTACGACGCGCAGCGCCGCCGCCCTCGAAGTCTGGCGGGACCGCGGCCTGTTGGAAGGATCCGTGATCGCCGTCGGCAATGCGCCGACCGCGCTCTTCCGGCTGCTGGAGATGATCGAGGAGGGCGCCCCGCGCCCCGCCGCCGTCATCGGCGTCCCGGTCGGCTTCATCGGCGCCGCCGAGTCCAAGGACGCCCTCGCGGCGCACCCCTCCGGACTCGACCACCTGATCATCCGGGGCCGACGCGGTGGCAGCGCCATGGCCGCCGCCGCCGTCAACGCCATTGCGAGCGTGGCCGAATGAGCGCGAACACGCAGAAGACCGGAAAGCTCTACGGGGTCGGGCTCGGCCCCGGTGACCCGTCCCTGATGACGCTGCGCGCCGTAGAGGTCATCGCCGAGGCGGACGTCGTCGCCTACCACTCGGCCCGCCACGGCCGCTCGATCGCCCGCTCGATCGCCGCCAAGCACCTGCGCGCCGACCACGTCGAAGAGCCGCTGGTCTACCCGGTCACCACCGAGACCACCGACCACCCCGGCGGCTACCAGGGCGCGATGGACGAATTCTACGAAGCCTCCGCCGCCCGGCTCGCCGTCCACCTGGACGCCGGCCGCACCGTCGCCGTCCTCGCCGAGGGCGACCCGCTCTTCTACGGCTCGTACATGCACATGCACAAGCGGCTCGCCGACCGCTACGAGGCCGAGGTGATCCCGGGGGTGACCTCGGTGAGCGCCGCCGCGGCCCGGCTCGGCACCCCGCTGGTGGAGGGCGAGGAGGTGCTGACCATCCTGCCCGGCACCCTGTCCGAGGAGGAGCTCACCGCCCGCCTCGCCGCCACCGACTCCGCGGTCGTGATGAAGCTCGGCCGCACCTTCCCCGCCGTACGGCGGGCGATGGAGAACAGCGGTCGGCTTGCCGAGGCGCGGTACGTGGAACGCGCGACGATGGCGGGGGAGCGGACCGGCCTCCTCGCCGACACCGACCCCGACAGCGTGCCCTACTTCGCCGTCGCCGTGGTGCCCAGCCGCATCGGCAACCCGGGCAGCGTGCCGTCCGGCCCCGGCGAGGTCGCCGTGGTCGGCACCGGCCCGGCCGGGCCGCTGTGGCTGACCGCCGAGACCAGGCGGGTGCTGGCCGACGCCGAGGTGCTCGTCGGGTACACCACCTACCTGGACCGGGTCCCGGTGAAGCCGGGCCAGGTGCGACACGGTTCGGACAACAAGGTGGAGTCCGAGCGCGCCGAGTTCGCGCTCGACCTCGCCCGCCGCGGCAAGCGCGTGGCCGTGGTCTCCGGCGGCGACCCCGGCGTCTTCGCCATGGCCACCGCGGTCCTGGAGGTCGCGGGACAGCCGGAGTACAAGGACGTGCCCGTACGGGTCCTGCCGGGCGTGACCGCGGCCAACGCGGCGGCCGCCGCGGCCGGTGCGCCGCTCGGCCACGACTACGCCACCATCTCCCTCTCGGACCGGCTCAAGCCCTGGGAGGTCATCGCGGAGCGGCTGCGCGCGGCGGCTGCCGCCGATCTCGTACTGGCCCTCTACAACCCCGGCTCGCGCAGCCGGAACTGGCAGGTGGCCAAGGCCCGCGAACTGCTGCTGGAACTGCGGTCGCCGCAGACCCCGGTGGTCGTCGCCCGCGACGTGGGCGGCCCGCAGCAGTCGGTCCGCATCCTCACGCTGGCCGAACTGGAGCCGTCCGAGGTCGACATGCGGACGATCCTGCTGATCGGCTCCTCGCAGACCCGGATCACGGAGCGGCCGGACGGGTCGAGGGTGACGTGGACTCCGCGGCGGTACGGGTGATCCTGATCCTGGCGGTCGGCTGACGGTGTGAGGGACCGGGGCGGTTCGCCCTGACGCTCCGGGGTCCGGGGGGTCGGGGGCCGTGCCCCGTGGGCGGGTTCGGCTGGTGGGTCCCTGCGGGGCTCCCCCGGACCCGCCCTTCCACCGTTCCCAGGGCTGCGCCCTGACCCGCCGGGCCGGGCTGCGCCCGAGCCCCCGGGGCGCCGCCCCGGACCCCGCGTCTCAAACGCCGGCGGGGCTGGGTCTTGCCGGGCGGTGCGCCGCTTCGGACCCCGCGTCTCAAACACCGGCGGGGCTGGGTCTTGCCGGGCGGTGCGCCGCTTCGGACCCCGCGTCTCAAGCGTCGGCGGGGCTGGATTTTGCCGGGTGGTGCGCCGCTTCGGGGCCTTGGTGTCGCGTGGGTCGTTACCGGGGCGCCGGGATGGTCACGGTCATGATCGGGGTCGGGGGGCCCTGAGGGGGAGTCCAGTCCATGACCGGGGTGTGGGGCGGAGCCGGCGGCGGGTTGGGGCCCCGGTTGGGGTTCTGCGGCACCGACGATGCGGTGTCCCGCGTCGTCGCTGCGCGCGAGGGGCCGGAGGCCGGCCGGGTGGTCGCGGCGGCAGGGGGCGGGCTCGTGGGGGAGGCGGACGGGGCCGTCGGTGTCGGCGACCCGGCTGACGAGGGCGTGGCGGAGGGATCGGCCGGGGTCGTTGTCGCCGGCACCGCGGTCGGCTTGTGGGTCGGCCCGCCGCCCGAGCAGCCGCTGGTCAGCAGGCCGCCGACCAGGAGTGCGGTCAAGGCGCGGCGGTCCCGAGGGTTGCCCTCATGTCGCCCCTTTCGTACGTGTGAACGATCAGCGCGGCTGATCGTAGTCCAGCCGACGGAGGGCCTCGGCGACCGAAGCCGCCTGCGGCACGCCCGCGGGGACCGGCGGGCGGCGGACGACCAGGACCGGGATGCCGGCTTCGCGGGCCGCGGTGAGTTTGGGGGCGGTGGCGGAGCCGCCGCTGTCCTTGGTGACCAGTACGTCGATGCGGTGGTGGGTGAGGAGGTCCCGTTCGTCGGGCAGGGTGAACGGGCCCCGGGCCAGGAGTACTTCGAGGTGTGGCGGGACGGCTCCTTCGGGCGGGTCCACCGAACGCACCAGGAACCAGGGCTCGGTGAGGTGCGCGAAGCTGTGCAGGCCCATCCGGCCCGTGGTCAGGAAGGCGCGGGAGCCGAGGTCCGGGAGCAGGGCGGCCGCCTCGGCCAGGGAGTCCGCGAAGTGCCAGCGGTCCCCGGGGCCCGGGCTCCAGCCGGGGCGGCGCAGCGCGAGCAGCGGGACTCCCGAAAGGGCCGCCGCCTCGGCCGCGTTGAAGCTCATCCGCTCCGCGAAGGGGTGCGTGGCGTCGATGAGGTGGGTGACCCGGTGGGTGGTGATCCAGGCCGCGAGCCCGGCGGGGCCGCCGAAGCCGCCGATCCGGGTCTCGCCCGGCGGGAGTGCGGGGGAGGTGACCCGGCCGGCCAGTGAGGTCGTCACCCGGTACGGGGCCCCGGCCCCGGCGGCGGTCAGCGACTCCGCGAGCCGCCGGGCCTCGGTGGTGCCGCCGAGGATCAGGACGTGCGGGCGGTTCGAGCCGGGCCCGGGGGTGGGGGCGTGGCCGGTGCCGGGGACCGGATCAGCAGGCATGCCGGTCGCGCTCGGCGGAGTACAGGTGGCTGTCTCGGAACTGCTCGGCGCCCAGGGTGCGGCCCACCAGGATGACGGCGGTGCGGACCAGGCCGGCCTCCTTCACCTGGGCGGCGATGTCGGCCAGGGTCCCGCGCAGGATCAGCTCGTCGGGGCGGCTGGCCATCGCGACCACCGCCACCGGACACTCGGCCCCGTAGTGCGGCAGCAGTTCGTCGACGACCCGGTCCACGTAGCGGGTGGCCAGGTGCAGCACCAGGAGGGCCCCGCTGCGGCCCAGCGCGGCGAGGTCCTCGCCGGGCGGCATCGGCGTGGCCTGCTGGGCGATCCGGGTCAGGATGACCGTCTGGCCGACGGTGGGGACGGTCAGCTCCCGCTTGAGCGCGGCGGCCGCGGCGGCGAAGGCCGGGACGCCGGGGACGACTTCGTAGGGGATGCCGGCCGCGTCCAGGCGCCGCATCTGCTCCGCGACGGCGCTGAAGATCGAGGGGTCGCCGGAGTGGAGCCGGGCGACGTCCTGGCCGGCCTCGTGGGCCCGTACGCACTCGGCGACGATCTCGTCCAGGTTCAGCTGCGCCGTGTCGATCAGGCGGGCGTCCGGCGGGCATTCGGCGAGCAGTTCGCGCGGGACCAGGCTGCCCGCGTACAGGCAGACGGGGGCCGCGGCCAGGGTCCGGGCGCCGCGCACCGTGATCAGGTCGGCGGCGCCGGGGCCCGCGCCGATGAAGTACACGGTCATATCGTCTGATCCATTCCGTCGGCGCTGGTGCTGGTGCGGGTCTGGGTGGTGGTGCTGGTGGTGGGGTGGGGCTTGGTGACCGACCACTGGGTGACGGGCATGGCCTGGCGCCAGCCCGTGAAGCCGCCGACCGGTACGGCGTGCGCGACGGCCAGTTTCACCAGTTCGCCGCCGTGGCGCCGGTAGCGCTCGGTGAGGACGGCCTCCGACTCCAGGGTGACGGTGTTGACCACGAGTCGGCCGCCGGGGGACAGCGCCTCCCAGGCCGCGTCGAGCAGGCCCGGCGCGGTCAGGCCGCCGCCGATGAACACGGCGTCGGGGGCGGGTAGTTGGGCGAGGGCGGCGGGTGCGGCGCCGGTGACCACGCGCAGCCCGGGTACGCCGAGCGCCGCCGCGTTGCGGGTGATCCGCTCGGCCCGCTCGGTCACGCGCTCCACGGTCACCGCGCGGCAGGAGGGGTGTGTACGCATCCACTCGATGCCGATGGAACCGGATCCGCCGCCGATGTCCCACAGCAGTTCGCCGGGGGCGGGGGCGAGCGCGCAGAGGGTGGCGGCGCGGACGTGGCGCTTGGTGAGCTGGCCGTCGTGCTCGTAGGCGGCGTCGGGCAGGCCGGGGGTCGCGCCGAGCCGGGGCGCGGGGGCGGCGGGGTCGCGGCGGCACTCGACGGCGACGAGGTTGAGGGGGTCGCCGGGCGGGTGCTCCCAGCTCTGGGCGATCCCCTCGTACGCGTCCTCGTGCTCGGAGCCGAGCTGTTCCAGGACGCGCATCCGGCTGGGGCCGAAGCCCCGCTCTCGAAGCAGAGCAGCGATCTCGTTCGGGGTCGCTGCTCCGGAACTCAGGACCAGCACCCGCCGGCCCTCGAACAGTGCGGCCGCGAGCCGGGCCACGGGACGCCCGACGGCGGTGATCACCTCGGTGTCCTCCACCGGCCAGCCCAGGCGGGCGCAGGCGTACGACATCGACGAGGGGTGGGGCAGGACGTGCAGGGAGTCCGCCCCCAGCTCCTCGGACAGCGCGCGGCCGATCCCGTAGAACATCGGGTCCCCACTGGCCAGTACCGCGATCCGGCGGCCCGCGTGCTCCGCCATCAGCTTCGGCACGGCCGGCCGCAGCGGGCTCGGCCAGGCCACCCGCAGGCCGCCGCACTCCTCGGGCGGCAGCAGGTCCAGTTGGCGCGGCCCCCCGATCAGCACCTCGGCCCCGGCCAGCGCGGCCCGCGCGGGGGCGGTCAGCCCGCCCCAGCCGTCGGCGCCGAGCCCGACGACGGACACGGGCGGGGCTGCCGGCGCGGGTGCGGGGGGCGGTGGCGGTGCGGAGCTCACTGCGCGGAACCTCGGGGTACGGGAAGCGGGTGGACCCGCAGCCTACTGGGCCCGAGCCCCCGCGCCAGGACCAGGGTGACCGCGACGGAGGCGCAGGCCAGCGCGGTGATCGCCACCGGCGCCGAGGTGAACTGGGCGACCGCTCCGGCCAGCGCCGCGCACAGTCCCTGAGCCGTCAGCATTCCCGCCGAGTGCAGCCCGAGGGCCTGGCCCTGGGTGCCGGCCGGGAGCAGGGCGACGAGGCGCTCCTGCAGGAGCAGGCCGGCCCCGTAGCCGACGGAGGCCAGGGCGACGGCCGCCGCGGCGGGCACCGGGCCGGGTTCCAGGAGGAAGAGGAGGTAGGGCGCTGCGAGCAGCAGTTGGAGCGGGGAGGCGAGCCGGGCCCGCCACCGGGCGGGCAGGTACCGTCCGCCGAGGGTGTCCCCGACGAGCATTCCGGCGGCCGCGCAGCCGAACAGCAGCCCCGCGTGGGCGGGATCGTAGGGGACGAAGAGGGATTCGCAGCCGACGATCAGGCCGTTGGGCAGCCACAGGGCGAGGTACAGGGTGCGCCGGGCCGGATCGGCGAACAAGGTGGCATTCGTCCGCCAGGTCTGCGCGGGCGAGGGCCGCCCGCCGGCCCGCGGCTCCCTGCGGCGCAGCCCGGTCCGCAGGGTGAGCGCGGCGCCGAGGGCGAGAGCGGCGGCCGCCAGCAGGGCGCCGCGCGGGGAGAGCGCGGCCACCAGGACCCCGCCGAGGGCGAAACCCGCGATCTGCGTCACCCCGGCCGATACGGCGAGCAGCGAGCGGCCCAGCAGATAGTCCTCGGGCGGCAGGATCTCGGTGAGCAGCCCGTACCGGACCCCGCCCCCGAGGGAGTCGGCGAGCCCCTGGGCGAGCAGCACCGCGAACGCGGCCCACAGCGGCAGCACGGGCACGGCCAGCACGGCGGCGGCGAGCGCGGCGAGCAGCGAGAGCCGGGTCAGGGCGGTGCGCGGCTCCAGCCGGTCGGCGGCGGAGAGGAGCACCGTCGCGCCGAGCATCTGGGTGAACGAGGGCCCGAACATGCCGAGCGCGGCGAGCAGCGGGCTGCGGGTGCGCTCGTAGACGAGGACGGCGAGGGCGAGCCCGCTGACGGTGGAGGCGCCGACGCGCAGCGCGGAGGCGAGGAAGAACGGGGTGAACTCGGGGGTCCGGGCGAGGGAGCGGTAGGTCCTGGGCATGCGGGGAGTTTTCCGGCGGCGTCCGGGGACGGCCTAATGTTTCGCGTGGGCGCGAAACCTGCTGCGCAGCGCGGGCGGACGAGGCGGAAGGGCAGTCGGGGACGACCATGGGCTACTGGCGGATCGACAGCGACGCGCTGGCCGGGAGCCGTTTCGTGGTGTCCGCGCTGGCCGAGACCACGGCCGCGCTGATGGCGCTGCAGCGGCGGACCGCCGCGCACCCGGGGGACCGGGCCTGGCTGGCGGACCGGCTCCCGCCCTACCGGGCGCACCTCGCGGCCGATCCCGTCGCCGCCCACCTCGTACGGGCCGCCCTCGGCCGGTTGTGGATCGCCGACCACCTGACCCCGCCGCCGGACGGCCGCCCCTTCGAGGAGGAGCTGGAGCCGATCCGCGCGACCCCGGACGCGGCGGTCCGTACGTACCTGCGCGCCGCCTCCGGTGCGCTGCCCGAGGAGCTCGCGCGGGCCCGGGGGCTCGGCCCGCGCACGGCGGAGCTGCTGGAGTGGGTGTGGACCGAGGCGGTCCGCCCCGACTGGGAGCGCCGCCGCCGGGTCGCTGAGGCCGACATCCTGCTGCGCACCGCGCAGTTGAGCCGGGGCGGGTGGGCGGCCGCGCTGTCGGGGATGCGGCCGAACATGGCCTGGCTCGGCGAGGGGCGGCTGCGGATCAACCTCCAGGACCGGCCGCCGCGCGAGCTGTCGGGCGCGGCCGGGCTGGTCTTCGTACCCGTCACGCCGCCGCACGGCTGGGTCGCCTGGCGCGGGGCGCACCGGCACGCCCTGGTCTACCCGGCCGAGGGGCAGCTCGCCCAGCCGGGCACGGCCGCCCTGCCCGGCACGGCCGCGCAGCCCGGCACGGTCGCGCAGCCCGGCACGGTCGCCCTGCAAGGTGCGGGCACCCCGCCCGGCCCCGCCGCCCCGCAGGCGCTGGTCAGGCTGCTGGGGCCGGTCCGGGCCCGGGTGCTGGTGCTGCTGGCGAGCCCGAAGTCCACCACGCAGCTGGTGGCGCTGACCGGGCTGAGCCTGGGCGCGGTGGCCGGGCAGCTCAAGGTGCTGCTGGCGGCCGGGCTGATCCTGCGGCGGCGCACGGGGCGTACGGTGCTCTACAGCCGGGTCGCGGCCGGGGACGTCCTGGTGTCGGCGGCCACCGGCCCCGACGGGTGAAATCGGCGAGCAGGACAGGACGAGGTGGGGGCAATGGCAGGCTGGCGTGCGTCGGACATACCCGATCAGAGCGGCCGTACGGCCGTGGTCACGGGAGCCAACAGCGGGATCGGCTACTTCACCGCCCTCGAGCTCGCACGGCGCGGGGCCTCGGTGGTGCTGGCCTGCCGCAGTGCCGCCCGCGGGCGGGCGGCCGAGGTCAGGCTGCGCACCGAAGTCCCGGGCGCGAAGGTTGAGTTCATGCCGCTGGACCTCGCCGACCTGGCCACCGTACGGGAGTTCGCGGCGGCCTACGCGCAGCGGCACGGCACCCTCGACCTCCTCGTCAACAACGCCGGTGTGATGGCCCTGCCGTTCGGGCGGACCGCCGACGGGTTCGAGACCCAGTTCGGGGTCAATCACCTCGGCCACTTCGCCCTCACCGGCCTGCTCCTGCCCCGGCTCCTCGCCGCCGCGCCCGGGGCCCGGATCGTCAGTCTCTCCAGCGGCTTCCACATGTTCGGGGACGTGGACCACACGGACCTCGACAGCGAGCGGAACTACCGGCGCTGGATCGCCTACGGCCGCTCCAAGACCGCGAACCTGCTCTTCGTCCACGAGCTCGCCCGCAGGCTCGCGGCCGCCGGATCCGGGATCGTCGCGGCTTCGGCCCATCCCGGCTACGCGTCGACCAACCTGCACGTCGCGGCCGCCCCGCAGGCGGGCACCACCCTCGGCTCGCGGATCGCGGTCGCCGCCAACAGCCTCGGCATCGCCGTCGGCAACGGAGTCATCGCCCAGTCCGCGGCTTCCGGTGCGCTGCCCGCCCTGTACGCGGCGACCGCGCCGGGGGTCGGGCCGGACGAGTTCATCGGGCCGCGGTTCGGTTTCCGCGGCGCACCCGCCCGCTCCCGGCGGGCGAAATGGACCCTGGACGACAAGTCCGGCGAACGGCTGTGGGCCGCCTCGGAAAAGCTCACCGGAGTCTCGTACGCGTCTCTATCGCGTTGAATCCCCGGGGGCTAACTTGCTACTCGCCAGTCACTTCAGGCTGTCGAGCCGCATCCCCCGGGAGAGCCATGCGCAGATCCGCCCTGCCCGCCGTCCCTCTGCCCGTCGGCTTGTCGTTGCCGATGCTCGTCGCCACCGTCGCCGCGCTCCTGGCCGCCCTCCTCGCCGCCCCGGCGGCGCGGGCGTCCGCCCAGGACGCCGCCGGCGCGCAGCGGCGTACGCCCGTCGTCCTCGTCCACGGCTACGGGGACACCGCGGCCTCCCTCGACGGGCTGGAGGACTACCTCCACGCCCAGGGCTGGCTCTCCAGCGACCTCGCCGAATTCGGCTACGACTGGGCCGCCACCAACGAGTCCAACGCCACCCGCTTCGGAGCCTTCCTCGCCGAGCGGTTCGGCGCCCGCCAGGTCGACGTGGTCGCGCACAGCATGGGATCGCTGCTCACCCGCAAGTACCTGAAGGACGGCGGGAGTTCGCGGGTCCGCGCCTGGGTCTCGCTCGGCGGTCCCAACCACGGCGCCGGTGACGCCGCGCCCTGCGGCCCCTTCGCCACCTTCTGTGACATCCACGCGGCCTCCCTCGCCGACATGACCCCCGGCAGCGCCTTCCTGAACTCCCTCAACGCGGGCGACGAGACCCCCGGCGCCACCCGCTACACCACCTTCAGCTCCACCTGCGACCAGCAGATCCCGCCCGGCGACAGCCGCGCCCCGCACTCCACAGAGCTGGCTGGCGCCGTCAACCACGTCCTCCCGGTCGGCGACAGCGGCTGCCCCTCGCACTACGGACTGCTCTCCAACGACTGGGTCCGGCGGCAGATCGTCGCCGAGTTCTCGAAGGATCCGGTGACCCAAGTCGACCTGAAGAGCGGCCCGTTCCGCATCACCGTCGACTCGGCGCGGTTCACCTCCACCGGCGAGAGCGGCCCCGAGCTCTACGACGGCCTCACCCTCACCACCGACGGGGCCGCCCGCACCCTGTGGCACCGCGACCGGGCCGGCGCCACCGCCTTCCCGGACTACGACCCGTGGTTCGGTCTCGACGACTCCACCCGGAGCCAGGTCTTCTCCGGCGAAGCGACCGTGACCGCCTACCTCACCGACGCCGACTACACCGCCGGGAACAACGACGACGTGATGGCCGCCGGCCGCGTCCACTGGGACCCGGCCCTCGGCTTCGGGCGCTTCACCGCGAAGATGCTCGGCGTGGACGGCGGCGAAGCGGCCGTCACCTACACCGTCACCCCGGCGCAGTCCGCCGTCCCCGTCTGCCGGCTCCGCGTGGACCAGGCGGAGCTGACCTACTTCGACGACGGCACGACCCGCCCCGCGCTCTACGGGGACATCGCCGTCCGGACCGGCGACGGCGCCCGCAGCGTCCTCTGGTCGCGCTCCGCCTCCGACCCGTCGACCTTCCCCAACCAGGGCAACCGCAGCAACCCGGACCCGTACTTCTACCAGCGGGTCGGCTCGGGGGCCACGTACGCGCCCGGCCCCTTCGAGCTCGGCGTGTACCTCTGGGACCACGACGCCTCCTCCGCCGACGACCTGGTCGCCCGCGGCACGGTGGCCTGGGACCCCTACACCGACCAACCCGGCACCCGTACCAGCGAGTTCTACGGGGACGACGGCGGACACGTGAAGGTCACCTGGACCGTCCTCTGCCCCTGACCCGGCCCGGCCCCCACCTCCGTGCCCACCTCCGTGCCCACCTTCGTGCCCACCTTCGCGTCGGCTCGTGCCGGGGAGCGCGCCCCGGCATGAGCCCGTCCGCCCCCGGGAAGCCCCCGGGCGCCCCGAACGGGCCCTGACCGGGCCGCCGCGGCCCCACCAGACTCGACGGATGGACGACGACGCTACGGACAACCACCCAGAAACCGATCCGCAGGCCGGGGAGGACCACGCGGTGGTCCTCGGCGCGGGCATGGCGGGGCTGCTGGCCGCGCGGGTGCTCGCGCGCAGGTTTCCCCGGGTCACCTTGATCGAGCGGGACGAACTGACAGGGGGCGGACCGGAGTTACGGTCCGGGATACCGCAGTCCAGACACGCGCACATCCTGTGGTCGCGCGGCATGCGGCTCATGGAGCAGATGCTGCCGGGCGTCACCGCCACACTCGTGGAGGCCGGGGCCTCCCTGCTGGAGACCCCGCGGGACTTCCTCTGGCTGAGCCCGGCCGACTGGTTCCAGTCGGTACCGGGCACCAAGGTCCTGATCGCCGGCCGGGACCTGCTCGACTGGACGGTGCGCGAGGAGGTGCTGCGGGACGGGCGCATCCGGATCCTGGGCGGGGCGGCGGCCACCGGGCTCGTCGCCGGGCCGGACGGCCGCTCGGTGGCCGGAGTGCAACTGCGCGACGCCGCCCCGCTGGCCGCCCGCCTGGTGGTCGACGCGACCGGCCGCACCTCCAAGGCCACCGCCTGGCTCGCGGCCCTCGGCTACCCGGCCCCGGCAGTGACCCGCTACGACCCCCATCTCGGCTACTCCAGCCGCTACTTCGAGATGCCCGCCGATCCGGAACGCCGCTGGCACGGCATGTACGTCCAGAGCCGGCCCGACCTGCCGCGCGGCGGCGTACTCGTACCGCAGGGCAAGGACCGCTGGCTGGTGACGCTCATCGGCAACGGCGAACACGCCCCGCCCGTCAAGGACGAGGAGTTCTTCGCGTTCGCCCGCAGCCTGCGCAGTCCCGCCCTGTACGACGCCATCCGCGACGCGACCCCGCTCTCCCAGGCCACCGCCTTCCGGAGCACGGTCAACGAGTGGCGGCACTACGAACGCCTGGAGCGCTGGCCCGCCGGACTGGTGGTCCTCGGTGACGCGGCCTGCCGGTTCAACCCCGTGTACGGGCACGGGATGACGGTCGCCGCGCTCGCCGTGGAGGCCCTGGCCAAGGAGATCCGCACCCTGGACCCGGAGCAGATCGCCGCGGCCTCCCGGCGGATCCAGCGCAGCACCACGGCCGCGGCGGCCGTGCCCTGGCAGATCGCCACCAGCGAGGACATGCGCTACGCGGTGACGGAAGGGCCGCCGCCGGACCGGGCCACCCGGATCCTGCAGAACTACATGTCGCGGGTGATGGTCGGCGCCAACGCCGACCCGGTGATCTCCGGCCGGTTCTTCGGGGTCCTGTCGCTGACCGCCTCGCCCAACACCCTGCTCAGCCCGGCCACGATGATCCGCGTCCTGTCCAAGTGGAGGCTGCCCACCGCCCCGGACACCGCCGACTACCCGGCCCACTACAGACCTGCCGGCGACCGCGCCTAGGTCGTCTCTTTCGGATCTTGCCGGGGACGGGTAGTGCTATCCGGCGCTCGCGCGCAGGTAGAGGTCGCGGATGCCGTCGTCGAAGTACGAGCTGTACGAGGTCTCGTCGTCCCCGCCCCCGTCCCGGCCGCCGATCACCCCGATCAGGGTGTTCCCGTCGGTCAGCACCGGCCCGCCGCTGGTGCCGTTGGGTACGTCCGCGCAGTCGAGGCGCACCTGTGTGGGTCCGGCGGCGACGGCGGTGGTCGGGCAGCCCAACGGCTCCTCGGAGGTGTTGGGGTAGCCCATCAGCCGGGCGGGCACGGGGAGTTCCGTGCCGAACCGGATGGTCGCGGCCGGGCCGACGGTGTCCTCCAGCCGCTCCCCGGGACGGCCGGGGCGGCTCAGCCGCAGGAAGGCCACGTCGTAGTCGGGGTCCTGGTCCTCGATCCAGCGGGGGTCCACGTCGATCCGGTCCGGGATCCAGACCCCGTAGGGGAAGGAGCCGTCACGGTAGCCGGGGGCGAAGGCGAGGTTGGTGCGGAAGCCGCTGCCGAAGGCCCCGCCGAAGCCGCCGCGGTAGACGCAGTGGGCGGCGGTGACGACGAGGCTCCCGCCGGGAGAGTGGACCACGCTCGCCGAGCAGTGGTGGCCGGAGTCGCCGTCGTCGCCGGGGGAGAACAGGGCGCCGACGGTGGGCTCGGCGGGGACCGTCGCGGCCGTCAGGGGCTGTCCGTCGGGGGTCGGTCCCGCGGAGGGGGCGGGGGCCGACGGGCCGTCTTCGGCCGCCTCCCCGCCGACCGCCGCTCCGGCGTCCGCCGCTCCGGCGTCCGCCGCTCCGGCGTCCGCCGCCCCGCCGTCCGGCGCGCCGTTCAGTACCGCGGTCACGGTCGCCGCCTCGTCCGTGCTCGCCGGGTCCCGGAGGTAGCTGCCCCGGCCCGGGTCGCCCTGGGACAGGTGCGCGGCCAGTCCGCGCAGCTGCCAGAGGTACCCGGCGCCGCCCGCGAGCAGGGCGCAGCAGATGCCGGCCAGCACGAAGCCCCGTACGGCCCTCCCGCGGACCTTGGTGAACATGCGGCACTCCCGCCCCTGGAGACGCACGCGCCTCGACCGAATCATCCGTCTCCCAGGACGGAGCCGTGCGGCACGGTCGCGGTTCCAAAAACGGAACGTGTCCGTCCTCACAGGGTGCCGCACAGAGTGCCGCTATTGAGCTGGCCCGCCCCGGAACGGATCCCTAGGATCGGCCCATGATCGCTGAGATGCAGTGCGTGGTGCTGGACTGTCCCGATCCGACCGCGCTCGCCACGTTCTACCAGTCGCTGACGGGCGGCGAGGTCAACCGGCCGGACCGGCGCTGGACCACCGACGCGCGCTGGGCGACCCTGCACACCGCGACGGGCTCCGTGCTCGCCTTCCAGCGCGCCGAGGGCTTCCGCCCGCCCCAGTGGCCGGACCCGGACCGCCCCCAGCAGCTCCACCTCGACTTCGCCGTCGCGGACCTGGACCGGGCCCACGGAGAGGTGCTGGCCCTCGGCGCCACCCTGCTGGACGAGAGCCGGGCCGCCGACGGCTGGCGGGTCTACGCCGACCCGGCCGGGCACCCGTTCTGCCTGGTGTGCGACTGACGGGGGTCGAGGGCGGCGCCGCGACCGGTACCCTTATTGCGAACAGGTCGCAATAAGGGTGAAGGTGGCGGCGCGATGGGATCCCCGGTGGTGCTCGGCATCGAGTCCTCGTGCGACGAGACCGGCGCGGGCATCGTGCAGGACGGCCGCCTCCTCGCGCACGTGGTCGCCACCAGCATGGACGAGCACGCCCGCTTCGGCGGCGTCGTCCCCGAGATCGCCGCCCGCGCCCACCTGCACTCCTTCAATCCGGTCGTCCGCCGGGCCCTCGACCGGGCCGGGCTCCGTCCCGACCAGCTCGACGCGATCGCCGTGACCACCGGCCCCGGCCTCTCCGGCGCCCTCCAGGTCGGCCTGGCCGGCGCCAAGACCCTCGCCTACGCGCTCGGTCTGCCGCTCTACGGCGTCCACCACCTCGCCGGCCACGTCGCCGCCGACACCCTGGAGCACGGCCCGCTGCCCGAGCCCTGCATGGTGCTGATCGTCTCCGGCGGCCACACCTCGCTGCTCCTCGTACGGGACCTCGTGCGCGAGCCGATCCTGCACCTCGGGGACACCCTCGACGACGCCGCGGGCGAATGCTTCGACAAAGTCGCCCGCGTGCTGGGCCTGCCCTACCCCGGAGGCCCGGCCATCGACCGCGCCGCCCGGGGCGGCAACCCCGGGGCCGTCCCCTTCCCCCGCCCGCTGACCGGCGGGCCGCGCACGCAGGACCCGTACGCCTACTCCTTCTCCTTCTCGGGGCTGAAGACGGCCGCCGCCCGCTGGGCCGAGAGCCACCGGCTGCGCGGCGAGGAGCCGCCGGTCGCCGACGGCGCGGCCTCCCTCCAGGAGGCGGTGGCCGACGTGCTGACCCGCAAGGCGGTCGCGGCCTGCAAGGAGTACGGGGTCAAGACCCTGGTGGTGGTCGGCGGGGTGGCCGCGAACTCCCGCGTACGGGAGCTCGCGGAGCGGCGCTGCGCCTCCGCCGGGATCGAGCTGCGGGTGCCCCCGATGACGCTGTGCACCGACAACGGGGCGATGATCGCCGCCATCGGGGACCTCCTGGTGCGGGCGGGCGTGGAACCCGCCCCCTACGAGCTCACCATCGACCCGTCCGCACCGCTGGAGTACGCATCCCTCAACCCGCGTGCTCAGCTGGGCGAGTTCACGGCTTCGACGGGCTGACCTGCACCGTCGTCACCGTCCCGCCCGCGGCCTCCTTCGCCACCGCGATCCGGGTCCCGGTGTCCGGCACCTTGACCCCGAGCTGCGGCAACCGCGCGTCCCAGTAGGACCCGTGGCGGTCGTCGAAGACCGCCACCCCCGGCCGCGCCGGAATCACCACCGGTACCCCCGCCTTGTGCAGGACGACCCGGTCGCTCGCGCGGAGCGAGAAGGTGGCGTCGAAGGTCTGCGCACGGGCGCCCAGCAGGGTGCCGTCCGTGTAAGTGAGCGGTTCGGGCCGGGAGTCGACCGGCAGCAGCAGCCCGCCGCCCGGATGCGCCTTGGTGGTGTTGTCGCTGTACGCGGTGTCCCAGAGCCAGATCAACACGCCCTGCTGGTACGGGAAGAACTCCACCTTGTCGCCCGTGAAGCCGAAGTTGTACGGGCCCGTCTTCAGTAGGCTGCCGTAGCCGGTGTAGCGCCGGTTCTCCACGAAGTACGCGCGCGGGTGCTCCTCGCTGCCCGTACGGCCCTGCGTGCGCGACCACTTGACCGCCGTCCAGCCGTTCGCCCCCTGCTCCGCGCCGTCGCGCAGCAGCTCCCGGCCGCCCGCGGTGACCCGGATGTCGTCAAAGGCAACGCCCTTGCCGTGGGTGTTGCTGTCGGAGGTGACGCGCAGCCGCAGCTGCACGCTCTTGCCCGCGAACCGGTCCAGCGGCACCGACAGCTGCTTCCAGCCCGCCGAGGTTCCGGTGATCCCCTTCGCGCCGGTCGCCGCGCCGTCCACGGTGCCCGGCAGGGCGCTCCAGGTGACGCCGCCGTCCGAGGAGGCCTCCACCGTCAGGAAGTCGAAGTCCTGCTCGATGTCGTACCACACCCGGGCGTCGAGCCGGGCCCCGTCCGCCGGAGCCGTCGTGAGGTCGACGGTGCGGCTCAGGGTGTTGTCCATGAAGTCGCCCGTGCCGCTCCACCACTGGCTGGCGCCCTCGTACGGATCGCTCAGCTCGGTCGTGGTCACCGAAGGCGGCAGGTGCACCAACAGGGCTTGCGGATCCTCGGTGTTGTAGCCCGACACCCCGAGAGTGGCCCGCGTGGTGCGGCCCGCGTCGGCCTCCGTGTACTGGAGCCAGCCCAGCTGCAGCTTGCTCCACGGGTCGAGGTCGCCGGGGAACTGGCCGGTGGTGTTGGGGCCCTTGCCGAGATAGGAGGCCGAGGACATCAGCGACCAGAAGTTGACGCCGTTGTCCCCGTCCGAGCTGTACAGGTCGGGCAGTCCCAGATCGTGCCCGAACTCGTGCGAGAACAGGCCCGCGCCGCTGTTCTCGCCGCCCGTCAGGTAGTCGCCGGCCCAGATGCCGGTGTCGCCGATCGGCGTGCCGCCCGCCTTGTTGCCCGCGGGGCCCGTGCTGCCGGCCTGGTTCCAGTACGCGAACCAGCGGTGCGCCCATACGGCGTCCTTGCCCTGGGCGCCGCCGCCCCAGGTCTGGTCCTTGCCCGCGTGGACCACGACGAGGTGGTCGAGATAGCCGTCCGGCTCGTCGAAGTTGCCGTCGTGGTCGGCGTCGTAGCGGTCCCAGACGTCGTACTCGGCGAGCTCCGCCCTGATCTGCTCGGGCGTACGGCCCTGCGCGCGCTCGGAGTCGTACCAGGCGGCCGTGGCATCCCGGATCATGTCCCAGTTGGTCTGGCACTGGCCCGGCTCGGAGCAGTGGTCGGTGCCGTAACGGGCTTCGTTCCAGGGAAGCTTGACCCAGGCGCTCACCGTGCCGTCCATGTCGTAGCGACCGGAGGACTGGAGGTTGTAGTAGGCGCGCAGGGAGGCCGACTGCGGGTCGGCGGAGAAGAACTGCTTCTGGTAGGAGGCCTGGTCGAAGTCCTTGCGCCACAAGGTGTGGTTGTCGTCCTTGGCCGGCTTGCCGATGGTGTTGTGCAGCGGGCCGGGGGTGCCGCCGAAGCGCGGCTTGCCCTCGAACTCGGTGGTGTTGTCCACCTGGTCGCCGAATTCGGCGAGGATCACGAAGACCTTGTCCTTGCGCTCCTGGGCCAGTTCGACGTACCGCTTCCCGATCTTGGCCTGGCGCGGCAGCGTCCCGTCGGCCTCGGCCCGAAGGCCGTCGGGCCGCCCCGAAGCGACGTCTTCGAGGGCTTGGCGGCGCAGGGCCTGGCGCTGGACCTCCAGGGGTGCGGGCGGCGGGGCGGGAGCCTCCTGCTGCCCGCTCTGTTGCTGCCCGGCGGGGGGAGGGGGCGGGGGTGCGGTGGCGGCGAGCGCGGGGGTGGTGGCGGTGGCGGCGAGGAGGGCGAGGGATATCGCCGCTCCCACCGCAGCGAGTCTGCGCAACGTGACGGACCTTTCCGGGGGTTCGGATCGAAGCGCGAGTAATATTTCACATGTGACAGGTGATTGATAGGTGTGGGTACGCGCCGAACAGGGCCCGCTTCCGGCCGCATGGCACCGCTTCCGGCCGGCCCCGTTCCCGGGTGCGCACGGTCCGAACTCGCCGTTCCGAAGGCCCCGTTCGCCGCGCGGCGCTATGGTGCCGGGCGGGGGACGACGGTGCGAGGGGGGCGGAGCCGCGATGCGATTTCTGTTTGTGCACGGCACGGGGGTGCGGCGCGAGCGGCACGACACGCTCTTCGCGCTGGTCCGGGACCGGCTGACCGAACGGTTTCCCGACGCGGCCGTCGACTCCTGCTTCTGGGGGGAACGCTTCGGCGCCACCCTCAGCGCCCACGGCCGCTCCGTACCCGGGCTGCGCCTCTCCGGCGGGGCCCCCGGGGAAGGGGACGACGGGACCGCCGAGTGGGGGCTGCTGATCGCCGACCCGCTGTGCGAGCTGCGGGTGCTGGCCGAAGCGGGCTGGGACACCGCCGCCGCCGGGGGCGAGGACGGGTACGGGGACGACGGCTTCGCCATGCCCGGCGTCCGGTCCGCCGGGGTCCGGGTGCTGGAGCTGCTGGCCGACCTGGCCGACCTGGCCGACCTGGCCGATGGGGCGGAGGGGGCGGAGGGTGCCGGAGCACCCGGAGCGCCCGCGGTGCCCGGCGGCGGTGAGCAGGCCGCGCTGCTGCTCGGCACCGGGCTCGCCGCCGGGTTCCCCGCCGCGCTGGAGGCCGTCGCGGGCTCGGCCGAGGCCGCCCGCGCCGGAGCCCGCGCCACCGAGCAGCCCCAGGCCGGCGAGCTGGCCACCGCCCTGGCCCGCGCGGTGACCGCCGCCGCGCTCGCATCCGCCGGAGCCGAGGCCGACTGCACCGGGGCCGAACGCGACCGCCTGGTCGAGCTGCTCACCACCCGGCTCGGCGGCGACACCCGGGTCCCCGGAGCCCGGGCCGCCGCGGTGCTGGGGCGGCTCGCGATGCGCGTGAGCACCCAGCCCCTGCTCAATGCCTGGCGCGGCTCCCTCACCGTCGGCGCCACCCCCGCCCTCGGCGACATCCTCCGCTACCAGGCCCGGGGCGCGGACCTGCGCGCGTTCCTGCTCGCGCGGATCACCGCCGAGCCCGGCCCGACCGTGCTCATCGGCCACAGCCTCGGCGGGATCGCCCTCGTGGACCTCCTCGCGCTCGCCGCCGCCCGCGGCGAACCCGTCCCGGGGGCCGCGCTGCTCGTCACCGTCGGCTCGCAGGCACCGTTCCTCTACGAACTCGGCGCGCTGACCGGGATCGCACCGGGCACGAAGCTCCCGTACGCCTTCCCGCGCTGGCTCAACGTCTACGACCGCCAGGACGTGCTCTCGTACCTCGCCGAGCCCGTCTTCCCCGGCGACCCGCGCGTCAGCGACCACGAGATCGGCAGCCGCCAGCCCTTCCCCGCCTGCCACAGCGCCTACTGGAAACAGGATTCGCTCTACGCGCGCATCGAACAGGCGGTGGCCGAAGCGGAGATCGGGTGATTCCCGCCGGCTTCCTGCCTCCCGCCCTCGGCCCACGGCGCACCTTCGCGCTCGTCGCCGGGGTCGAGAGCTATGCCGTGAGCCACCGCTGGAACCTGCGCGGCCCGGCCCGCGACGCCCTGCGGTTCGCCCGCTGGCTGACCGGGCCGGGGGAGGTGCCGCCGGGCCACGTCAAGCTGTTGCTGTCCCCGCTCGACGACCCCGACACCCTCGACTGGTCGGCCTCCCCGGGGCTGGAGGCCCTGCGCGCCACCCACCGGCCGGCCACCGAGGAGAACGTGAAGGCGGTGCTCCTCGACGAACTGCCCGCCTGTGACGGTGATCTGCTCTGGATCTTCTGGGCGGGGCACGGCTACATCGAGCCGCGCGGCGGTGAACTCATGCTGCCCTGCTCCGACGCCAGCCCCGGCCAGATCCGCCACCTCAACCTCGACTCCGCGCTGCGCTGGTGGCGCACCGACCTCGTCAAACACCGCCGGTTCCCGCTCCAGGCGGCCCTGGTCGACGCCTGCCGGGTCGACGCGCCCCGCGACACCCGGTGGAACTTCGGCTCCAACGACTACGGCGGCGGCGCCACCGTCCCCGGACGCCGGCAGTTCCGCCTCTACGCCTCCCGCGAGGGCGAGGCCGCGCAGAACGACGCCGAACGCGGCGCGGGCCTCTTCACCGAGGCCCTCATCGCGGAGCTCGGCGAACGCACCGTCCGCGACGGCGTCACCGAACTCGCCGACACGGCCCGCTCCATCCACCACACCTTCCGCGAACGGCGGGAGCGCGGCGAGGGCTGGCAGCTCCCGCAGTTCGTCGTGGACCGGGACTGGGACGCCTGCTCCTTCCTCGACGCGGACCTGCCCGGGGTGGCGCCGCCGCCCCGCGCGGCCCGCCTGGACCAGACGGCCTGGGACGGGCTCGGCGAACTCTTCGAGGGCCGCGACCTGCCGCGATGCTCCTACGAGGCCTACCTGTGGGCGTTCCGGGCCACCGGCTGCGCACCCCCGGTCCACGGCGGCCTGCCGGGCGACAGCCTGCTGGAGGTGGCCCTGGACCTCGACGAACGCCACGGCGGGCCGGGCGGGATGCCGCTCGTGGTGCCCTTCGTACGGTTCCTCGGCGAACGGGCCGCCTCAGGCGGTGCGCAAGGCGTGGGAGCCGCGGGCGACGAACGGTGGGCGGCCCGGCTGCGCGACTGGGTCCAGGGCACCCGCGAACGCCTCGCCCTGCCCGCGCTGCGGCCCCCGCCCCCGTCCCCGCGCCGAACGGCCCTGCACGTACGGCTGGAATCGCCGCCGGGCGGCGAGGACGGATTCCTGGCCCGGATGTGGCTGCGGCGCGATACGGCCGAGCACATCTGGGAGTCGGAGGGCGAACCGGTCCGGCTGGATGTCGTACGGGACGAACTCGTACGCCAACTGGGCGGCGTGGGCCGGGTGTTGCTCGGAGGCGCCGAGGGCGGGCCGGCCTCCGACGCGGTGGAGCGGATCGAGTTCCACGTCCCGTACGAGCTGCTGGACCTGGACTTCGACCAGTGGCCGGTCCCGCGCGGCCCCGGCGGGCGGACCCGGGCCCTCGGGCTCGTCTACCAAGTGGTGGTGCGCTGCCCGCAGGAGCGCGAGGACACCGGCAGGGAGTGGCGGACCAAATGGCGCTGGCTGTGGGCCCAGGGCGGACGGCACCCGGAGGCGGTCCGGGTGGTGAACGACGCGGACGTCCACGACGGCCTCGGCCTGGAGCTGGGGGCGGGGCCCGCGCCCGCGTGCGTACTGGCCCACACGCCGTCCGGGGCGCGGACGGGCGCGGTCGTGGAAGCGGCGCTGGAGGGCGGGGTGCCGGTGGCGGTGTGGCGGCGTGCGGGCGGACCGCCCGCTCAGCCCGGTCCCGCCGCTCCGCCCGGTCCCGCCGCCGCACCCGGTCCCACCGGTCCGGCCGGTCTTCTCATTCCGTCCGATCTCCTCGCCCTGCTCGCGCCGGTCGACGCGGGCGGACGCCCCGACCCCGGCGCACTCGACGTGCGCGCACTGCCGGCGCGCGTACGGGAGGTGCGCCGGGCGGCCGTCGGAGCGGGCGCGGGCGCCCCCCACGCCAGTCGACAACAGGCGGCAGGGGCAGACCGGTTGGTTCTCTTGTGGGACGATCCCGACGACACGCTCGCCCTGCGGCCCCTGGCCTGAACCCATCCCGACATCGACCCCGACATCGACCCCGACACCGATCCCGACGACAGACCGCGACATCCGAAGATGGAGGCACAGGCAGTGGTGAAGGACTGGTGGCTGTACCACGGGACCGGCGAGGCCGCCGAGCGTCGGACCAGGCTGGAAGCCGGACCGCCACCACCCTGGCGGGATTTCACCGGCACCCCGGACCCCGGATACACGCCCCCCGGCTGCTCGGGCCCCGCCTGGGACCGCACCTGGCGGCGGGGCGAGGGCTACGTACCCGACGAGATCGAGAAGGACGTGGTCAACACGGCCCTGCACCTGCGCAGGCCGCTCCTGATCACCGGCAAGCCCGGCGTCGGCAAGTCCACGCTCGCCTACAGCATCGCCTCGGACCTGGACCTGGGCCCCGTACTGCACTGGCCGGTCACCAGCCGGACCGTCCTGCGCGACGGGCTCTACCTGTACGACGCGATCGGCCGCCTCCAGGAGGCCGGACTGGAACAGCTGCGCACCCCGGGCGCCGCCGCAGGCGGTCCGTCCATCGCCCGTTACCTGCGCCTCGGCCCGCTCGGCACGGCCCTGCTGCCGCAGGACCGGCCGCGCGTCCTGCTCGTCGACGAGATCGACAAGAGCGACATCGACCTCCCCGGCGACCTCCTCACCGTCTTCGAGGACGGCGGCTTCGTGATCCCCGAACTCGCCCGGCTCGCGAAGGAGGACCCGACCGTCGCCATCGGCACCGACGACGACCCCGACGCCGCCGTCCGGATCGCCGAAGGCCGCGTCCAGTGCCGGTACTTCCCCATCGTGGTCCTCACCAGCAACGGCGAACGCGATTTCCCGCCCGCCTTCCTGCGCCGCTGCGTCCGGCTCCACCTGGAACCGCCCGGACTCGACAAACTCGCCCGCATCGTGCGCGGGCGGCTCGGCGTGGACATCGAGCACAGCGACGAGTACCGCGAACTCGTCACCAGCTTCCTCGAACGCGCCGACGACGGTGACCTGGCCACCGACCAGCTCCTCAACGCCATCCAACTCCGCCTGGCCGGCGCCTGGTCCGCCCCCGGCGACCGCGACCGGTTCCTCGCCACCGTCATGCACCACCTCACCGGGCCCTCGGCGTGATCGAGAGGCTCCTCGCCGCCTTCGCCGAAGGCGCCGAGGACGGCGGCCCGCGCCCCGGAGCGGGGGCGGAGGAGATCGCCGACATCCTGTGGCTGGCGACCCGGGTGGACGCGGCGCAGCCCCGCCCCCCGGCCGCCGGGCCGGCCGCGGCGCCGCCGGAGCCGAACCTCGAACCCGAACCGGCAGGACCCGTTGGTGACTTGCCCGGCGCCGCCCGCACGGGGGCGGAGCCCGCCGCCCAGTTCTTCCCGGCGCCCGGTCCGCGCCCCGGCCCGGCCGATCCCGCCGATCCCGACCATCCCGCCGGTCCCGCTGATCCGCTCCACGGGGAGGGCAAGACCCCGGGCGACGCCCCCGCACCGCCCCGGCGCCGCGGTACGCCGCTGAGGCTGCCGCGCGCCGCCTCCCTCGACGACCCGCTCGCCCTGATGCGTTCCCTGCGCCCCGTCGGCCGCCGCAACATCGGAGGCCCGGGAGAGGAGTTGGACGAGCAGCTCACCGTGGAACGCAGCATCGAGCGGATGGTCATCACCCCGGTCCTGCGCCCCGCCGAGAGCCGCTGGCTGGACGTGGCCCTGGTCGTCGACACCCACCACTCGATGCTGCTCTGGTCCGACCTGGTGGAGGAGGTCCGCGGGGTCCTCACGCGCAGCGGGGTCTTCCGCGACGTACGGACCTGGCAGCTCACCGGCACCGGCCCCGGCGGTACCCCCATGGTCACGCGCGGCCGCGCCACCGCTCCCCGCAACCCCATGGAACTGGCCGACCCGGCGGGCCGCCGGCTGATCCTCGTCCTCTCCGACACCGTGGCCGGCGGCTGGCGCGAAGCCCCCCTGCGCGGCCTGCTCCGGCAATGGTCCACGCACAACGCCGTGGCCGTGCTCAACGTCCTGCCCGAGCGGCTCTGGACCCGCGGAGCCGTTCGCCCGGTCCCCTTCGCGGTCCGCGCCGACCGGCCCGCGGCCGCCACCCGCTCCTGGCAGCGCGTCCCCCTGGTCCGGCGGGCCCGCGGCGGCGGGGCGGTGGTCCCGGTGGTCGGCATCGCCTCGGGGAGCCTGGCCCGGCTGGTGCGCGTGGTGTCCGGCGACGGCCGCTGGCGGCGCCTCGCCTGCCTGCGCCTGGACGCGGAGCCCGCGCACGAGGCCCCGTACGAGAGCCCCGGACCCGAGAAGCCCTTCCCGGACCCCCTGGAGGCGGTGGAACGCTTCCGCGCGAACGCCTCCCCGACCGCCCAGCGCCTCGCCGCCCACCTGGCCGCCGTACCGCTGACGCTGCCCGTGATGACCCTCGTACGCCGCTCCCTGCTGCGGGACTCCGAGCACAGCCATCTCGCGGAGGTGGCGCTGGGAGGGCTGTTCGCGCCCTGGGGGGCCGAACAGGTAGCGGATCAGACGGAGTTCGAGTTCCTGCCCGGCGTACGGGAAGCCCTGCTCGGATCGCAGCTGCGCGGGGACGTGGCCGCCGTACGGGAGCTGGTGCGGCGGCGGGTCTGGGAGTACATGTCCCGGCACCGCGGCACCGGCCCCGATTTCACGGCGATCCGCCTCACCGACGGACTGCGGGGCCGCCGCGAACTACCGGACGGGGCCCAGCCGTTCGCCACCGCGGCCCGCCCCGATCCGGGACTGGCCGACCGGGTGGTGCGGGTCCGGTTCGAGCCGACGAGGGAACCGCAGGTGGTGGGGGTGCTGCTGTCGCCCCGCATGGTGCTCGCCGTCGGGGACGGGCTCGGGCGCAGTGCCATCGCGTGGGTCCGCACCGGAGGCCGGGAACTGCCCTGCCGGGCCGTGTGGTGGGACGAGGCCACGCCCACGGTGTTCCTGCTGCTGGCCGACGAGGACCTGGTGGACCCGCAGGCCTGGTCGCCGCCGGAGTGGGCCGACGCCGCCGTGGAGGCCGTCCGACTGCGGGTCGACGCCTGTACGGACGAGGGGCAGCCGATCGCGCTGACCGGCGAGGTCCTCCCGTACGAGGGGGAGCGCAACGGGGAGCTCGTCCGGCTCTCCGACGAACCCGGAGCCTGGACCCACTACGTCGGCGCCCCGGTCTCCCGGGACGGGCGGCTGGCGGGCATCGTGCACACCGTATGGCCGGACCGGATGGTGTTCCTGTCCGGGCAGGCCCTGCTCGAACAGACCGGATTCCGGGAGGTCATGGCGGCCCATGCCCGGGCGCGGGAGGACGAACGCGGGATCTGCCTGGCGGTACGGGCCGAGGTGGCGATGGCGCCCAAGGGGCGGCCGTTGCAGCCCGAGCTCACCGAGCTCCTGCTACGGGCGCAGGCGGACAGCGGAGTGACCGCAGTGACCGGGAGGGTCGGTGCCGCGGACGGCGGCGCCGTACTCGTGATGCTGCCGGGGGCTGGAGCCCTGGGGAAGGCCGGACGGCTGCTGGCCGAGTTGCCGGGGGCGCTGTCGCGACTGCGCGGGGGTTCCGGCGAATGGGACGTCTCCCTGGCGGTGGCTCTCGCGAGAGGGGAGCTCAGGGTCGACGGGCAGGAGGCGCAAGGGCGCGCGGTGGACGAAGCGCTGCGCCTGGCCGGCCACCGGACGGCCACGGAGCGGCTGAGGCGGACGGGCGCGATCGGGTCCATCATCGTGATGCAGGGCGAGTCGCTGCGCGCGGTCAGCGGCATGGAACACCTCGAGGTCGAGCGGCTGGAGGCGGAGCCGGGGGCGCAGACGGGTGAGCCGGGCTGGATCTGCCTCGACGGACCCGACGAGGTGGCGCGGGCGCTGTCCGACGCCGAGCTGAGGATCGAGGATCCGGGTGTCGACTGGCCGCGGTGCGGGTACCCGGGCGGCGCGGCCGATCCGGCGGGCTGCATCGGCATCCGGCTGCCGAGCGGCCGCTGGTGCCTGGCCCATGCGACGGACACCGAACAGTCCGCATACCTGGGAGGGCTGCGGCCCGGATCCCCGGTGGACCTGCGGGGCACCCCCTTCGCCGGCGGCCTCCTCGAACGGGTGCTGAGCCACCTGCGGGACCCGCTGACGGGCCACGTCCGGACGGGCCCCGCGGCCTTCGACCGCGCACGGTTCGTCGACGGCTGGAACACGGCGGGGGCCGAGTTCGAAGGCCGCCTCTCCTTCGACCGGGCCCTGTTCGACGGCCGGGCGAGCTTCGAAGCCTCCAGGTTCAAGGGGGCCGTCTCTTTCGGACGGGCCGTCTTCCGCCGCGACGGAGCCTTCGACGGGAGCACATTCGACCGCGAAGCACGCTTCGACAGGGTCGACTTCGGGGGCAGCGCGGGGTTCGCCGACACGATGTTCGCCCGCGGACTCGACATGGCCCGGGCCGAGGTGTGGGGGGAGGCGGTCATGAGCCGGATGAGGGTCCGGGGGGTGTCCGGCTTCGCCCGCACGGTGTTCCACGACCGCAGCACCTGGGACCGGACCGCCTTCCAGGGGCCCGCCTCCTTCGAGTCCACCGTCTGGGGGAGCGAGGCGCTCTTCGACGGGGCCCGCTTCGAGGGCCGCACCTCCTTCGCCCTCGCCACCTTCGCCGCGTCGGCCGTGTTCACGAACGCGGTCTTCGCGGCCGGAGTCACCTTCGAGCAGGCCGACTTCACGGAGGCCGCGGAGTTCACGGACGTGTCCTTCGCGGACAGC
Source organism: Streptomyces sp. NBC_00503 (assembly GCF_036346895.1). Classification (NCBI taxonomy): domain Bacteria; kingdom Bacillati; phylum Actinomycetota; class Actinomycetes; order Kitasatosporales; family Streptomycetaceae; genus Streptomyces; species Streptomyces sp. NBC_00503. Next base: position 6,415,545 of record NZ_CP107855.1, read on the forward strand.
TCCGAACTCCCGGACGGCTGGCAGCGTCTGCTGCCGGGGCGGGGCACCGCCACGTTCAGGACCCCGCCCCCGGATACCTCGGCCTAGGCGCGGGCGCCCCCGCGCCGCAGCAGGAAGAAGAGGCTGGGCCCGAAGTTCAGAGCGGCCAACGGGCTCTGGATGCGCTGCTCGACGGCCAGCAGCCGCTCCTCGCCCACGCTCTGCTTGAGCCGTCCACTGCGCATGTTCGACACGGACAGCTTCTCCTCGACGCGCAGCCCGGCGGCCGCGAACTGCTCCACGACGGTGTCCGGATGGTGGTTGACGAAGGGAATGCTGCCTTCGGCCACCTTCTCGGCGGAGCGGATGTCCACGGGCTGGCGCGGCACCGTGCGCAGTCGCTTGGCGTAGCGCAACTTGTTGAGCATGTGCGCCGAGTTGGCCACCTCGATCAGGGCGAGGGCGCCGGGCTTGAGCACGCGCGCGATCTCGCGCAGGGTCGGGCCGGGGTCGGGGAGATGGTGCATGACGCGGATCATGGAGACGAGATCGGCCTCCCCGTCGGCCAGCGGGATCTGGCCTGGGCGCATGAGGTGGGCCGTGACGCCGGGTTGGTCGGCGAGGAGTCGTTGGGCGATGCCGACGTGCTTGGCGCTGGGGTCGAACATCATGACCCGGTCGGCGTACTCCTTGAGGACCGGGCTCAACCTTCCGAATCCGCCGCCCACTTCGCAGACGAGTCCGTACCGGGCGCCGCCCTGCCCGATCAGCCGCTTGACCGCGGCTATCTCCGCGGCGTGTTCGTAGTCGCGTCCCTGCCAGTAGCCGACGTAGTCCTCCGACTCGTCGTCGTACTGGTCTCCCCGGGTTTCGCCGTTGTCCATGCCGTCCCCCCAAGTGTGTTCTGGGGCGCATCATCTCGGCGGAGCCGGGGGGAGGCAACGGCTCCGAAGCATGGTGTTTGCACGGATTCCCGGGTGCGGGGCTGGTCAGCCCGGCACCCGGGGTCCGGGTTCGGACGGTGTGGGCTCAGCCGGTGGGCGGTACCCCTCGTCCGGGACGGCCCGCGCCCCGGGTCAGGCGGTAGCCCCCGATGCCGGCGAGCGCGGCGAGCAGTCCGCCGGCCGCCGTCCAGAGCCAGCGGTCGGACCACCAGCCGCCGGACCAGCCGCCGTCCGGCGCTATGCCGGAGGCCGTTCCGGAGCCGGGGACGAGCGGCTTGGCCAGCGCGTTGTCGGCCGCGTAGGCGCCGCCGACGTCCTTGGCCTCGGCCCGCAGGCGGGCCCGTACCGGCTGACCGAGGTCCTCCGGCGCGAGGTCGGTGACCGTGAGCCGGATGTAATAGGCCCCCGGCAGCGGGTCGTTGCTCCACTGGTCGGCGCCCGAGTGGACCGGGCGCAGGGTGCAGGAGAGCTCGACGGTGGCGGCGTCCTTGGCCGCCGTACCGGTCTGCGTGCCGTACGTGCAGGGCTGGCGGCGGCGCAGGCCGTCGTAGACGTCGAGCTGCCACGTGGAGGAGGCGTGCCGGCCGGCCGCGGCGGGCAGCGTGACCGAAGCCTGGACGGTGGGGCGTTGACCCGCGTCCAGGGGGAGGACCCAGTACAGGTAGTCGCCGGTGGAGGCCTCGGCCGTGGCCTCCTGGCCCAACTTCACGGGCGTGGCGGTACGGAAGGCGGTGCCGGCCTCGGTCGGCGCCTTCGGGTCCCCGCTCGGGCTCGCCGAGGGAGACGGCGATGCCGCCACACCGAGCAGCCCGCCGCCCACCAGCAGTCCGACGGTGGCCGCGCGTCGCACGGTGCGCGTGATCCGCGCGTATCGGGTGGTGTCACTCATCAGTTGGTCCTCCAGACCGCGATGCGCCAGCGGGAGACCCAGCCCCACACCAGACCGGCGAGGAAGCCGGTGAGCACGAGCACGCCGAGCAGCCACCAGCCGCGCCCGAGGCCGAAGGCGGCCGCGTCGCTCGCCTCGTCGGGGCCGTCCACCACGTCGATGGTCAGCTCCACGGGCATGCCCGGGGTGGTCTTGACCGAGGGGGGCGCCGAGAAGGAATTGCTGATCTGCAGGCACACGGTCTCCGGCTGCTGCTCGTCCTCGTCCCCGCTCGCCGCCCGCTTGGGATAGCGCAGCCCGGACGAGATCAGGTCGGTCCGCCCGTCACCGGCTTCCTGGCCGCGTACGATCTCCCGCCCGCTCCGCGTCGTCGCGCGCAGCAGGATCCCGTAGTCGTTGTTGACCGCACGGTCGGAGCCGATGCTCACCGAAGCCCGCAACTCCTGGCCGGGCTTGACGCCCACCCGGTACCAGCGGTGCTCCCCGAAGGTCTCGCGGTCGCTGTAGAGGCCCGGCTTCAGCTCCGGGGCCCCCTCGCACTGCTTGGCGCCCTCGGTGGCCACCGGATTGACCACCGGAGTGGCTGCGCGATCCACCAACTGACGTACTCTGCCCGAGAGTTCGGCGGTGTGCTGCACCGAGGTGTACGTACCGCCGGTGGCCTCGGCGATGCAGATCAGCTGGTTACGGGTCTTCGCGTCGGGCACCAGCCCGAGGGTGTCGATGACCAGGTGGATCCCCTTGGCCGCGATGTCCCGGGCGACCTCGCACGGGTCGAGCGGTGCGCAGGTGTCCTCGCCGTCGGTGATGAGCACGATCCGCCGGGTGGCGTCCCCGCCCTTGAGGTCGTCGGCGGCCCCGAGCAGGGCCGGCCCGATCGGGGTCCACCCGGTGGGAGCGAGCGTGGCCACGGCCGTCTTGGCCTCGGTACGGTTCAACGGGCCGACCGGATACAGCTGCTTGGTGTCCTTGCAGCCGAGGTTCTTGTCGTCGCCGGGGTAATTGGCGCCAAGGGTCCTTATCCCGAGCCGCACTTCATCGGGCACGGCGTCCAGTACCTCGTTGAACGCCTGCTTCGCGGCGGACATCCGGGACTGCCCGTCTATGTCCTGCGCCCGCATCGAGCCGCTGACGTCGAGCACCAACTCGACCTTGGGCGCTTCCTTCGCCACCGGCTCGCCGGCGACGGCACTTGCCGGGAACAACCCGGCGGCCAGGGTGACCAGCAGACCGCATGCGCCGGCCGCCACCCATTTTCTAGTGATCATCGCCGGATCGTATTGAGATTCCCCCCACCCACCAAACCGCCGGGACCCGGCGGCCGCCCCCGCGAAGTCCACAAGGAGGACGCGGAGACGGCCGAACGGTATGCGGGCGGCAGCCGGGGGACTATGCGGGCTGTTCCGGTGCGGATGCCGTGATCACCGAGAAGACTCCGCCCTGCGGGTCGGCGAGGACGGCCATCCGGCCCGCCGCCATGTCGAAGGCCGGGGCCATGACGCTGCCGCCGGCCCGGACCGCCGCCGCCTGGACGCTGTCGACGTCGTCGACGTGGAAGTACGGCTGCCAGTGCGGCGGAACCCCGGCAGGCATGCTCGCGAGGTCCATCATCCCGGCGACCGCGCGACCGGCGACCTTGAACTCGACGTAGCCCTCGGCGCCCGGCATCTGCGAAGCGGCCGGGCTGATCGGCAGCACGGCCGAGTAGAACGCGGCGGCCGCGTCGGTGTCACCGGTGCTGAGCTCGCTCCAGATCAGCGCGCCGTGCTCGTTGACGATGCCCGCCCCGTCGAAGGAACCGGGCTGCCACAGCCCGACGACAGCGCCGGTCGGGTCGGCGAGGACGGCCATCCGCCCGAGGTCCATGACGTCCATCGGGCCCATCATGACGTTGCCGCCCGCGTCGGTGACCGACTTGAGGGTGGCGTCGATCCCGTCGGTGGACAGGTACGTCGTCCACACGGTCGGCGGCATCGGGTCGGGCAGCGTCCCGTCGGGGTTCATCGCCTTCATGATCCCGGCGACCGGCTTGCCCTTGAGCGTGCAGACCGAGTACCCGCCGGTCTCGGCCGGACCGATCTCGCCCTGCCAGCCGAAGAGGTCGCAGTAGAAGTCGAGCGCCGCCTGCTGGTCGGGGACCATCAGATCGATCCAACAGGGAGTACCGGGCTTGTAGGGGCCGTTCATGTCGGGCACGGATGCCTCCGGATTGATGGGGAAGGACGGCCCTTCCCCTACCCGGGCCCCACGGGCCGAATCGGGCCACACGGGTGAACCGGCGCCAGGGCGATCGTGCATCCTCCGCGCATCAGTAGCCCCTGACAAGCAGCGTGGCCCTGGTCTGCGGCCATGTGGTGCGCAGGTAGTGGTCCTCCGCGTCGCGCCAACGCCGGATCCACTCCTCGGGGTTCTCCCCGCGCGCCCGCACGCGCTGCAGGCAGGTGCTGCGCGGGGTGTCGACGTAGACGGTGAAGTGGTAGTAGGGGACCAGCTCCGGTCGTGCGGCGTAGACCCCTTCCACGATCACCACGCCTCCGGGAGCGATCTCGCACCATGCTCCGAGCCGTCCGGTGGTCCAGTCGTACCTCTGATAGCGGGCGGCCCGGCCCTGATCCCGCAGCGGGACGAGGACCTGGTCCCGGAGCCGCCCCCAGTCGAAGTAGCGGTGGTAGCCCTGCTCCGCGTCGAGCTGCTCCCGCTCGCGGTCGGGCATGGGCCGGTAGAAGTCGTCCACGTGCACGACGACGGAGCCGTCGAGTTCTCCGGCCACGGCCGCAGCCAACGTGCTCTTGCCCGACCCTCCGGCTCCGTCGATGGCGACGAGCCTGGTGGCCCCTGGGGCCGGGACGGAGTGGAGAAGGCCGTCGACAACGTCCTTCGCCCGCTCCGCCACATCAGCGGGTTGCTGATGCGCCGCCGGTCCGGTGCTCCGCGCAGCGCTGGACAGCACGATGTCCTTGGCCTCTGCGAGGCCCCCCGACCCGGCTCCCAGCACTTCCCGGGTGACGGTGATCGAGTCCATCACCCCGACTCCGAGGTCCCGCAGCAGCCGCTGGACGCCTTCCATACCCGCGTCCCGGTCCAGCAACGGCTTGCATTCGTCGACCAACAAGGCAAGCCGGGCGGCATGCTCCGGCGTGAGGCCCCGGAGGCTTCCGGACATGAGAACTCCTCGTAGGCGGTGTGCTGGGTGTCCCTCCATCATCCCGGCCGCCCCGCGCCCCGGTGGCCCGTGGGCGGTCGGATGTTCGCGTCGGGGGCGGGGGTCAGCCGTGTGTGTGTTGGTGGAGGGCGGCTGTCAGGAGGTGGGAGTCGAGCAGGGAGACGTCCGCCGTCCTGTCCGCCCGCGCGTAGCCGGCCAGCATCCGCTTGGTCAGGACGAGCGCCTCGGGCGAGCGCCGCACGAGGGGCCTGGTCCAGGAATCGATCACCTTGTCCAACTGGTCGAGCGGGGCGGTCCGGTGGAGCAGGCCCATCCGGTGGGCCGTATCGGCGTCGAAGACCTCGCAGGTGAGCATGAGCTCGCGAATCCTGGCGGTGCCGGCCTCGGAGACCAGGCGTCCCATCGCCCCGCCCCACGCCGGCGGCAGCCCTATGCCGACCTCCGGCATGCGGAAGCGGCTGGTGTCGGCGCCGGCGCGCAGATCGCAGAAGGAGGCGAGGGCGAGGCCCGCGCCGATGACCCGCCCGTGCAGCCGGGCGATGGTGACCGCGTGGGTGTTCTCCAGGGCCTGGCACAGGCGGTGCGCCTTGTCGGCGATGCGCCGCAGGCCCGATCCGGACGGATCGGCGGCCATGGCCTCCTGGTACTCGTTGCGGTCGGCGCCCAGGCAGAAGTCCGTACCCAGTGACGACAGCGTCAGGATACGGACGTCGGGTCTCTCGTGGAGGTCGTCGAGCAGGGTGATGAGCTCGTCGAGGACCGCGGCGTCCAAGGTGTCCTCCTGTCCCCAGGGGTTGAGGCGCACATGCAGTACGGGGCCGTCCTGCTCGGTGCGTATCGCCTTGGGGGCGGTCCGGGCGAGGACGAGAGGGTAGGCGGGGGCGCAGGCGGGGGCGGAGATCGATTCGGTCATGCGAGTGCAACGTCCAGGTTCAGGAGTCGCCGGAACGCCACGCGCGGCGCCATCGACGGGGGGCGTACGAGGGTGAGGCGCGGCAGGCGCCGGACCAGCTGGTGGAGGAGGGTCTGGGCCTCGATGCGGGCCAGCGGCGCGCCGAGGCAGTAGTGGATGCCGCCGCTGAACGCGAGGTGGTCGGGGGCGCGTTCGGGGTCGAACCGGTCCGGATCGCGGTGTCGGGCCGGGTCCCTGTGCGCCGCTCCGACCATGAGGTGGACCATGTCGTCGCGGCGGATCTCTAAGCCCCCCAGCACGGAGTCCTGCGAGGCGACCCTGCTGATCACGTGGGTGGGCGGGTCGTAGCGGAGCGTCTCCTCCACGAATCCGGGCACGAGGTCGGGGTTGTCGGCGACCATGGCCCAGCGGTCCGGGCTCTCGACGAGTCGGAGCGTCATCGTCGAGAGGAGGGTCGCGGTGGTTTCCAGGGCGGCCAGCAGGACGAACAGCACCAGGAGGTAGACGGCCTCGTCGGCCTTGTCCCGGTCGGGCTCGATCGCGTCCCAGGTCTGGATCCACCGGGTGACGGGGTCGCCCCCGGGGCGGGAGCGCCGGTCGCGCACCAGGTCCATGAAGTACGTGCGGAGTTCGGCCGTGGCCGCGTCGGACAGGGCCAGTTGACTGGCCGAGGGCAGCAACTCCTGGGTGAACACCTGATCGTGCGTCAACTCCCGGAGCCTGGCCCAGTCGGCCCGCGGGAGTCCGAGCCACTCACCGATGGTGGCGACCGGCAGCTCCTCGCAGACGAGCTCCGAGAAGTCCGCCTCGCCGGTGCGTATTCGCTCCGTGAAGGCGTCGAGCAACTGATCCGCGTTCCGTTTCACACTGTGGCCGATGCGCTCCACGGTGCCCCGGTCGAAGGTGCCCGCCGCCCGCCGCACCTTGGTGTGGTCCGGCGGGTTGAGTGCGGCGAGGGTGTGGCCCATCTCGCGCGAGGAGGGTGCGTTCCAGCGCGTCCCGGGCCCTTGCCGCTCCCGCCACTGTCTGTCCGGCTCCAGCCATTGTCTGCTGCGCAGCACTTGGTCACAGGCGGCGAAGCCCGTGACGGCGAAGCCGCCCCAGGGGGCGGGCACCACCTCGCCGCGCGCGTGGAACTCGGCGTAGATCGGGAAGGGGTCGGCCTGCCCTCCGGCCGTCCGCAGACGGGAGAAGAGGGAGGCGGACGCCCGGCGGTCACACGTCGGGGTGGTGGCAACGCCCATGATGGCGGCTCCTTTCTGAGAACCAGCCGCCATGCATACCCGCATGATCATTGGGGCATCCACTACCGCTGGGTACTCATGGAGTAAGTTGAATCACACCTTCCTCATTCGCCCCTGGTCCAGGACAGGAAGCGACTGAACAGGCCGCCCTTGGGCTGCGGCGCGACGCCGCCGTTCGTGCGCGAGGGTCCGGCGGGGGAGAGCGGGACGGCGGCCGCCTGCTGCTGGGGCACCTGGCCCGCACTCGATCCGGCCGACCTGGCCTGCCCGGACGTCTGGGGAACGGCCCTCGGGGTGAAGCGGATCGGGAGGGTGACCAGCGAGCGGCTCCACGGACTCGGCGCCCAGGTGAGCGACTTGAACGGGACGCGCAACTCGACGTCGTGGAGCTGGTTGAGCAGGGTCTCGACGGCGGTCACGGCCATCATGAAGGCCGGGTCCTTGGCGGGGCAGGCGTGCGGGCCCGCTCCGAACGCCAAGTGCGCCTTGGCGCTGAGCTGTTCGCGGTGGTCGGTCAGCTTCGGGTCGGTGTTGGCCGCGGCGAACGAGACGAGGACCGGGTCGTTGGTCCGGATCAGCCGGCCGCCGAGCTCGACGTCGTGAGTCGGGTAGTGCGCCGCGTAGTTGGCGATCGGCGCGTAGTTCCAGAGGGTCTGGGAGACCGCGTCCTCGACCGGGAGGCCGACCTGCCAGTCCTCGCCGAGGTACAGGGCGCTACTGGTGCCGATGGCCGCGGCCAGCGGGGCGGTGCCACCGGAGAGCAGGGTGACCAGCTGGTGCAGCACCTCCTCGTCGCTCAGCTGGGCCGAGTGCTCCATCAGGCGCGTCGTCAGATCGTCCGTCGGGCGCCGCCGCTTGAGGGCGATCAGCTCGGTGAGCGCCCCGCCGAGCACCTCGTCGGCCCCGGGAGTCCCCTCGAAGATGCCGCTGATCCCGGCGATCACGCGGTCGCCGATCTCGGGCGGGCAGCCGAACAGGTCGCTGAAGACCAGCAGGGGCAGCGGCTGGGCGTACTCGGCCATCAGCTCCGCCTGGCCCAGGACGTCCGTACTGAACTGGCTGATCAGGTAGTTGGCGGACTGCTGCGTCTGCCGGATGAGCTGGTGCTCGTTGACCGTGGCCAGACTGTCGGTGACGGCCCGGCGCAGCCGGGCATGTGCCGCACCGTCACTGAAGAGCGCGTTGGGCCGGTAGCCCATCATCGGCAGTGCCGGGCTGTCCGCCGGGACCCGGCCCTCGTTGAGGGCGTTCCAGCGGCGGGAGTCGCGCACGAAGGAGGCGGGGTTCTGCAGGACGTACAGGGCGGCGTCGTAGCTCGTCACCAGCTCGACCTGGACGTCGGGGGCGATGTCCACGGGCGCGCTGTGGCCGAAGGGACGCAGCTGCGCGTAGTGGCCGTCGGGGTCGGCTCCGAACGAGGGGCCGTACATCTGGACGTTCCCGTGCGCGGGGCAGCCGGGAGGTATCTCCTGCGGGTCAAGTGGCTGTTGCATTCCTGCGCTCCTAGCCGAGTTGGGACATGAGGTGTTTCACGAGGACGATGAGGGCCTGCGCCGAGGAGTTCTCGTCCCGTACGTCGCACTCCACGACAGGGGTCTCGGCAGTGAGGTTGAGGGCTTCGCGCACCTCGTCGAGCGGGTAGTGCGTGGTGCCCTCGAAGTGGTTCACGGCGATGGCGTACGTCAAGCCGAAACGTTCGACGAGGTCCAGGACGGGGAAGGACTCGTGCAGCCGCTCCGGGTCGACGAGGACCAGCGCGCCCAGAGCGCCCCGGGAGAGCTCTTCCCACATCTCCTTGAAGCGCTCCTGGCCGGGCGTTCCGAAGAGGTAGAGCACCAGGGTGTCGCTCAGGGTGAGGCGGCCGAAGTCCATGGCGACGGTGGTGGTCTTCTTGTCGGGCGTGCCCGACAGGTCATCGAAGCCCACGCTGGCTTCGGTGATCTCTTCCTCGGTCCGCAGGGGCTCGATCTCGGAGAGACTGCTGATGCAGGTGGTCTTGCCGACCCCGAAGTGGCCCACTATGAGGATCTTCACCGCGTGGGAGACATCTGGATCCAGGTACACGCGTTACGCTCCGAATCGATTCTTCAGGCCCTCGAGCACGGCGCTGACCAGTTCTCTGTCGACACGTTCGGCGCGCGGTATCGGTGTCCTCGTGAGGATGAGGCCGTCCTCCTCCAACTGCGCCAGCAGGATGCGGACGATGCCCAGGGGCAGGTGCGTGTGCCCCGCCACCTCGGCCACGGACAGGAACCCGTTCGCGACCAGGTCCAGGACCTGCCCCGCTTCCGGGGACAGCGTGCGCGCCGAGACCTGGACCCCGTCCGCCGCCGCCGTCACGAGCGTCGTGTGCTCGTACTCGTGGTCCGGGGGCAGCGCCCGTCCGTTGGTGATCACGAAGAGGGGAACTAACGATGATGTCAGTTCCAGCTCCTCATTCTGTTCGGGCCCGTCAGGCATGGCCTGTCCCCTTCCCCGTTGTCGCCGCCGCAGTCAGTCTGGGAACCACCTCGTGCAAACGGGTGGTGAACTGTTCTATGTCGCAGTCGTGTTCGGCGGCGGCTGCCAGGAGGGCATCGGGGCCGGCCGCCATCAGGAAGATCCAGCCGTGCTGGAACTCGATGACCGTCTGACGCCACTGCGCGTCCTCGGTGACCCCCGCGAACTGGGAGGTGACCCGGCTGTAGGCGTGGATGCCCGTCATGGCCGCGGAGATCGTGTCCGCGAGGTCGCGGCTCAGCCCTTCGGTCGCCCCGCGGGGCAGGCCGTCCGACCCCAGCAGCACGGCGTGGCGCGCTCCCTTGACCTCGGACATCACCCGGTCGAGCTCGCCCAGGACGAATCCCGCGTCGCCGGAGCCCTGCTGCCGGGGGTCACCGCCCCGCGGACCTCCGGCGTCCTCGGCGCTCACCCGAGGCGGCGAGGTGAGGTTGTTGCCCAGTCGGGCGACGAGGCGGTGCATGCGGAAGGAGATCTGCTGCATGTCCACATCGGGCGCGGCAGCGGCGGCGAGGTAGGAGCCCTGCCCCGCCCCGATCAGGAAGCTCCAGCCGTGCGAGAACTCGATGATCGTCTGGTTCCACTGCCGCTCCTCCTCCGGCCCGGCGAAGTGGGCCGTGGCCCGGCTGAGCGACTGCATCCCGGCCATGGCCGCGGAGATCGTGCGCACATCCTTCTCGGCCAGGCCTTCCGTCGCGCCGCGAGGAAGGCCGTCCGCGGAGAGTAGGACGGCGTGCCGTGCACGGGGCACGTTGTGCACGATGTCCTCGAGCATCCACGACAGGTCTGAGGTCATGCCTCTTCGGGCCCTTCGAACGAGGTGGCGTCAAGGTTGCGGCCGGAGAGCGTGCCGCGCTGGAAGGCCCCCAGGCTGCGCCCGGAAGTGCGGCCCGTCTCCCCCGGGGTCCGCGGCGCCGGGGAGGTGGCGTCGGGATCGGGGACGCTGGCGATGGGCGCCTGGCGGGCCCCGCGCTTGGGCAGCCCGTGCATCGTGCGCGAGGTCGGGATCTGCGGGGCCACGGGGCCCTGGGGCCGGCTCTCGGCGACGCGCCGGATGTCACTGACCGGAGCCTCCGGGGCGGGCGGTATCTCCTCCATGGTCCACAGCTCCTCGGGCAAGAGGACGACGGCCCTGACGCCGCCGTATCGGGAGACTCCGGTGACGTCGACCCTGAAACCGTGCTGACGCGCGATCAGGCCGATGACCGGGAAGCCGAACTTCGGCTGGGTCCCGAGCTGGGACAGGCGGGGCGCGACCTCGCCGGAGAGTAGTGCGGTCGCCCGCTGGCGCTCTTCGTCGTTCATGCTGACGCCGGCGTCGTCGATGACGATGCACAGGTTGTTCTGGACGCGCTGGAACGTCACTTCGATCGGTGCGTCGTGCTGCGAGAAGCTGGCAGCGTTGTCAAGCAGCTCCGCGACGGCGAGGGCCACGGGCGCGACCGCGTACGCCTTCAGGGCGAGGCTGGTCTGCTGCATGATGGCGACCCGGTGGAAGTTGCGGATCTGCCCCTGGGCGCTGCGCACCACGTCGTAGACGCTGGCGGGCCTGTTGCGACGGCCGAGCGGCGCACCGCACATCACGGCGATGCCCTGGGCCTTGCGCGCCATCTGGGCGTTGGCGTGGTTGACGTCCAACAGGTCGCTGAGGACCGCGTGTCCGCCGTACTTGCGCTGGATGCCGTCCAGAAGCGTCGTCTGTTCGGCCGCGAGGCTCTGCAGGAGGCTGGCGGCACCCTTGAGGACGGCCTTGGTGTTCTCCTCCGCCGCGTCCTTGGCCGCGCGGAGCGTGGCGTCCTGCTCCTCGCGGAACCTCTGCAACTCGGCTCGGGTCCCGTGCAGGTGACTGTCCGTCGTGAGCAGCTGGTGCCTCAGTTCGGCCTCGTTGTGTTCCTTCTTCGCCCCCAGCGCTCGGTTGCGGGCGACGAGTGCCACGACGGCGACAACGGCTGTCGCCGCCACCGCAACCAGGCACCACACAAGTGCGTCTCGATTCATGGAAACCTTTCCCGGCACATGACATGCGGACGGCTGCAGATACACCTCGCGAGGCCCCGCAACACAGCTGACCGGCACCGTTCACCTGCGGTTACGCGGAGAACGTGGCCTGATCACAAGTCGGCATCTGCATCAAAACGGAGCAAGATCACAGATGCCGGGATGCTATCACCGGATCTTCGGCCCCCAGGACGCCCGCAAAGGCATGACATCCGGCCAACCCGGCCGCAATGGCGGCGGGTTGACATGGTCCATCGGCCCCCCGCATCTGCTATCGGCCGTCCCTTCCGCCACCGGTCCGTTCAACAGTTCTTCATGAGGGGAGCGGCGATCCCTCACATCGATCCGAGAATCCCGCCGGCTGCCCCCGGGCGACCATCACCGGAAAATGGCAGGACCCAGCTCATCGGCACCGGGGGCGTGTTGCGCTTTACCCCTACTTTTCCGGCGGGCCGGGTCGGAGTCCGGCAGTGGCGGTGGCGTGATGGCGCCGTCGGACCGCGATGAGCCGAAACGGCTGGGCACGAAGGTCGGTGAGCCGGAACCGGAGGGCCAGTTCCCGGGCAGGGCTGCCCGGTATTCCGCCAAAACAGCGGTCGTTGACCGGCCGCCGCGGCCAAGGCGAACATCGTGTGAAGTACGGCATAAGAAAGGTGAACGGCGCCCGGGGTGCCCCCGGGCAGCGAGTGCGGGTCCGGCAATCGCTCAGGCGAGCGCTTCCGCCAGGGCGAGACCGGTTTCACGCGCGGTCAGGTAGGGGCGGACGTCGTGGGCATGCGCGCCGTTGTCGACCGCCAGGTCCTGGACGCGGGTTCCGAACGACGGCGCGAGCTCCTTCACCAGTGCCACGGCGTCGCCGTGATCGGCGATGTTGACCCAGCGCTTCACGGGCACGGGCCATCGGGCCGCCCCTTCGTGCGGGGTGGGCCGAAGGCGGTCGAACACGAGGCCGCGTACGGCGAGGGGCGACCCGAGGGTGATCAGCGTGAGGTCCTGCCACTGGGGGTGGGCGCACAAGGCCTCGTAGGCGACGACGCTGCCCAGGGAATGGGCGACGATCACCGTCGTCTCGCCGGTCACCGCGCGAGCCAGCCGTTCTCCGGCGGCCTGCTGGACTTCCGGCTCGGTGAAGTAGCGCCGGACCTGCCGCGCACTGCCGATCATCGCGCCCTCGGCGAGACCGGAGAAGAAGGCCGAGTGGCTGAGGGCGTTGAGCGCCCGCTGGACGATGCGGGGGGTGCGCAGCCGGCCGGGGGCGTCCGGTCCGGGCACGCGGGCCTCGGCGTCCGCGGCTGCCTGCCACCACGACAGGAGCAGATCGTTTTCGAGCCCGGGTTCCACGTCGGAGGCGTCGAGGGGCGGCTCGCCCAGCCCGCGGTGACCGGGCCGGCGGAAGAGGTCGCCGTAGAAGGCGACCGAGACGTCGGGGCGCGGCAGGGTGCCGGAACCCGAAAGGGCGAGGCCGTCGTTCAGGGAGGGAAGCCACGCCTCGGCGATGCTCTCGGGCCCCTTCAGCTGCTGTGCGATGCCGTGGACGAGGACGACGCGGGTCATCGGGGATCCCCCTTTTCCGTACGGGCTGCGGGGGTCAGGCGGAGCGCCACCAGCCCCATGTCGGTCGCCACGCAGATCCGGCCCGCCTCGTCGACGGCGACACCGTTGATTCCGCTGCCGACGTTGATCTCCGCCCGGAGGGCGGTCGCTTCGAGGTCCCAGACGCGCACCAGGCCGTACCCGTCGGCGGCGACGAGCGTAGGAGTGCCACCCACGTTCGTCACGCGCACGCGTCGCACCCCGGCCGGGAACCGGTCCAGCTCGATGCCGGAGGGCGAGGAGTCGTCCAAGGGGAGCATGCGGACCCGGCCGTCTCCGGCTCCGGTCACGAGGTGGTCACGCCCGCCGATCACCGCCAGGTCCAGTGCGGTCGCCCCCATCTCGTAGCCGGTTCTGACCTCCCCGTGGGGGCGGCCGGTCCGGAGGTCCCACAGGCGTACGGTTCCGTCGTACGAGGAGCTGGCCACGATCGGCACGCCGCCGACCTGCCCGGCCCGCAGTGCGCTGACCAGGGCCGTGTGCCCCGGCATCGGCGGGCATACGGGAGCTTCCGTGGCAAGGTCCCAGGCGTGAAGGGTGTAGTCCCCGGCAACGGAGATCACGACGGGGCGCCCCTCAAGTACGCCGGCGCATGCGAGCCATGAGAGTCCGGCGCGGCGTGCCAGTCTGCGACGTGCGCCGAGACCCCATACCTCGACATCGGTCCAGCTGCTGCGCACCACGATCGAGTCGCCGTCGACGGGTTCCGTGACGGCGTGGTAGATGGAGGACGCCCCCGAGGTCAGGTGGCTGGCGGTCTGCCGGCCGGTCTCCAGATCGTGGACGCGCACAGCACCGTCGAGACTGCCCGCCACGACCACGGCGCGGCCGTCGGCGGTGCGGGCGATGTCGGCCGACAGCAGATGTTGTTCGAGGCCGTACAAGGGTTCGCCCAGCGGCTGCATGGTGGTCAGGCTCCACAGGCGGACCTGAAGGGCGCCGACGCCGATCATCACAGGGACGTTCCCGATCCGTCCGAAGACGGGCGGCGCCTGCGAACCCGGGGCCAGGTTGTTGCAACTGGCCAAGGCCGGACCCTCTTCGGTGCCGGACATCAGGTCCCAGACGCGGAACGTGTTGTCCCACGCGGTCGTTGCCATGACAGTCCTGCTGCCGATGAGGCCGAGTGTGGCTGCCGCGACGAAGCCGGTGTGGCCGAGATAGGGGCCACCAACGACGGCGGATGTCTCCATGTCCCGGGCGTGGACCGCGTTTCCGTCGAGGATCACGATGACGACGGGACGCCCCTGGTGGAACCCGACTCCTACGGTCCGGGCGGCGGGGGTGAGAGTGGACGCGTCGAGGTGGGAACGGAGCGTTGCGGTCAGGTGGCTCGGACCGGGCTCGATGCGCCACAGGTATCCGTGGTCCAAGGAAGTGCACAGGACGGCCTCAAGTGTTCGTCCGCTCCTTCGGACCGACAGGTGCCGGATGTCCCCGATGTGGCCGGTCAGCGGCGGACAGAGCTCGGTGCCATCGCGCGCGTCCCAGAGGCGCACCGTTCCGTCGTCGCTTCCGGTGAGCAGGATCGGCCGTCCGTCCACTTCGCCGAAGACGGCGCAGCGGACGGCATTGGTGTGACCGAGCAGGGGGACGACCGAAGCCCCCGCGCGCAGTGGCTCCGACAATCGCACGGTGGTGTCGGATCCGCCTGTGGCCACGACGAGTGAGCCACCCACCTCTGCGACGGCGACGGCCAGGACCTGGCCGGTATGACCCTTCAGGGGCGCAGCGTATTCCTGGCCGGTGCCCATGTCCCACAGGCGGGCGGATCCGTCTTCGCTCCCGGTGACGGCCAGGTCCCGACTCCGGTACGAGTGGTAGGCCGCGGCCAGCACGGGTCGGGCATGGCCTTCCGCGGGCTGGTCCGCCGCCAGGTCCCAGATGCGTGCCGTCCGGTCCTCGCTCACCGTCACGGTGAGGGCGATGTCGCCCTGGTCGAACAGTGCCGCCGCGGTGATGTCGTGGACGTGGCCGCGCAGAGGAGGTCCGAGTTGCTGCAAGGTGCGGATGTCCCACACACGGGCTTCGCTGCGCCCGCTCGTCACCGCCACAGGGCGGCCCCCGAAATGGCCGGCGGCTGCCGAAGTCACTCCGCTGCGGCTGTAGTAGACGTGTGCGCTGACCGGCTCCCCGACTTGACGGCGATCGTGCAGGTCCCAACGGCTCAGCATGCCCGCCTGGTCGCCCACCAGGGCGATGGTCCGGCCGTCGACTTCGGTCACGCACACCGCGGAGACGCCCATCGCCGTACCGATGAGGGGACTGCCGTCCACGCGGGCGCTCCCGCCGTCGACCACCTCGGACAAGTCCCAGACGTACACCGCCTTGTCGTCCCCGCCGGTGACGGCGATCGGCCGTCCGTCGAGTTCGCCGAAACTCGCGGCCAGGACGGAACGGCGGTGCTCGGTCAGCTCGCTCCCCAGCTGGCGCCGGTCCTTCAGATCCCACAACCGCGCCGTGCCGTCGGCGCTGGCGGTCAGGACGACCGCGCGGCCGTGGAGGGATCCCACCGCGATGCTCGCCACGCGGTTGGTGTGCCCGCGCAACGGTGCGCCGTATTCCTGGCCCGCCGAGAGGTCCCAGACCTTGACCGTGCCGTCGTCGCCACCGGTCAGAGCCACCGTGTAGTCACCCAGATCGCCGATGGCCACGGAACTCACCGCGCTGCCGACGGACATGGGGTCGCCGATCTGCTGCTGAGCCGTCAGGTCCCAGATCCGCGCCGTGCCGTCCACACTTCCGGTGACCGTGATGGGACGGCCGTCCAGCGCGCCGACGGCGACGCAGCTCACCGTCCGGGTGTGACCGGCGAGCAGCCGGTGGACGCCGCTCGTGGACCACCAGGCCCAATTCGCGGCCCAGGGACGGGCCAAGGAGAGGTCCTCGATGCGGTCGGCCAGCAGATCGGCCTCGCACCGGCGGGCCGAGAGCTGCAGGTCCGCGGCACGGTCCCCGATCGGGCGGTCGTCGGTCAGCCGGTGTGCCACGTGTTCGTACGCGCTGCGGATGCGCCGGGCCGTGTCGCCCTCGATGGAGGAGAAGGCCGTCAGGAGGGCTCGCGGATCACTGGCCAGGAGGAATCCGGGATCCTCGATCAGGTCGGTCAGTACGCCACCCGCGGCCGCGTGCGTGGCGAGGTGACGCCGGACGTATCCGGCGGCGCCGAACCAGTCCGGCGGGCCGTCGGCCGGCTTCGCGACGAGCGAGCGCAGGGCCCGTACGATCGACCGCTGGACCTGCTCCGCCGCCCGGTCCGCGGTGGCGCGCAGATGCTCGGCGAGCGCCTTGTGGTAGAGGCGGTACGCGGATCGCTGGTCGTCGTCGATGACTTCGGCGACGTACGCCTCCGCCACGTCCAGCGCCCAGGTGACATCCTCTTCGGTGCAGACGACGCCCGAGATCACCGAACTGAGCGTGGTCCACACGTGGCCCCGGGGGAGCCCCTTGCCCTCCGAGAAGGCCAGTGCGAGCAGCATCCGTCGTACCCGGGCCTCGTCCGGACCGAAGCGGGCCAGATAGTCGTCGAAGGCTTCACCGACTTCGCTGGGCAGGTCCTCGGCCCAGCCGGTGCGGCTGGTGTCGACGGGGGACCGGTCGGAGCGCAGGGTGCGCGCGGTCGTCCTCGCGTAGAGGTAGACGCCGGCCGCCTTCGCCGCGACGGCGTCGGCGACCGTACGGGCGCGGTCGGCCCGGTCCCGGTAGGGCGTCGGAATCTCGGGTTCGTCGCCGGCGAGCAGCACCCGTGCGACGTAGCCGGACACGTCTTCGCGCGTGGCCCGGTAGCCGTCCTGATCCAGGTCCATCACCGTGAACGTGCGGCCCAGCGGGCCCACGAGTTCGTGGCGGGCCCCCACGAGCAGCCTCACCCCGGGAATCTCCGACATGGGGCGCAGCAGCTCGCGAGTGATCCGGCGGGGCTCGCCGTGGCCGCCGGCGTCCGCCGCGGTGTCCGAACCCGCCTCGTCCACGGCATCCACGACGACGATGATGGGCGCTCCCTGACGCCCGCGCCGGGTCAGTTCCTGCAGCAGGGCGGCGGGGCCGTCGGTACGGGTGTCCAGCGCGGTGGCGATGCGTTCGACCACCTCCTCCAGCCGTTTGTGCCGGGCGTGGACCGCGGCCGAGACGCATCCGGCGGGGAGCACGGTCGAGGCGTCGACTTCGGAGAGGTCGAGACGAGCCCGGTATCCGGGGTCCGACAGGGCGACGATCCGTCCGAGCACCGCGGACTTGCCGCAACCCGGGCTGCCGGTGACCACCCTGCCGTGACCGTCGCCGCGGGGCGAGGTGAGCCAGTCCACGAGTTCGGACAGCACCCTGATCCGGCCGCTGAAGTACAGGCCCTGCTCGGACTCGAACTCCACGCCCCGGGAACGGGGGCCGAAGTGCTCATCCAAGTCCCGATCTGCCACGCGCCGTTGGACCTGCAGATCGGTGCCGAGGGGAGGAAGTTCCTCCCGGTAGTTCGAGTTGGCCAGGAACGGCGCGAGACCGGTCACCAGTCCGCTGGCCAACTCGGCCCGCTGGCCGCGCCCTTCGGCGTCGAACTGTTCGTTGACCGCTTTGACGAGCTCGGTGAGGTCCAGGTACTGCTGGCGTTGCCCGGTTCTGCCCGCGGTGGTTTCGACGGCCTCGATCAGGGCCGTCACGAACTTTCCGTCCTCCGCTATGTCCTTGTGCCGGGCCGAGCCCAGGAACCACAGGCCGGTCGAGGCGCGGACGGAGGTGCTCCGGTAGGCGATCGTCTGGAGCGCGACCGAGGCGGCATCCGCGCTTCCCGCTCCGGCCGAGCAGGTGTCGAGGATCAGCAGCAGGTGGCGCAACTCGCCGCGACAGAGGATGCGTACGAGGTCTTCGGTGGCCAGGGCGCTGGAGACGAGGTCGTCCTCCTGCGAGTCCCAGCAGAGCAGGTAGTGGCGGTCGCGCTCCTCGACGGAGCCGTGCCCCGCGAAGTACACGACGACGACGTCGTCGGCCGCCAGATCCGCATCGGAGGACCAATGGGTCAGCTTGCGCCGTATCTGGTCGGCGCTGTCGTAGTCTCCCAGCCCCGGTAACACGGCCTCGTAGCCGAACGCCTGGAACAGCTCCGTCGTCGCTCGCACGTCAGCGGGGACGGAGGCCAGCTGTTCCTCCTTCGGGAGGTGGCAGTACTTGCCGCTCCCCAAGGCGATGAAGAATTGCCTTCCCACCCCACCACCCGACGTCATGATCGCTGAACCCGAACTCTACCGAGGCGGTGGCCCTTTCGGCGGTGGTTGCGGTGGGCGGAGACGAAGTCAGCTTAAGCGTTCCTTGAGTTGGGCGTACAGCTCGGTGACGGCGGCGTCGGCGGCCGGGGAGACGGGAAAGAGGTTGAGGAAGGTGTGGATCAGTCCGTCGTAGGTGCGGGCGAAGACGTCCACGGCGGCGTGCTCGAGGGCCTCGGCGTAGGCGTTGCCCTCGTCGCGCAGGGGGTCGTACTGGGCGGTGCCGATGACCGCGGGGGCGAGGCCGGTGAACTTCTCGGCGCGCAGCGGGGAGACGTGGGAGGAGCCGCGGACGGCGGGGTCGTCGCCCGCGTAGAGGTGCTGGAAGTCCAGGACGTCCTGGGTGGCGAGGACGTAGCCGGTGGCGTTCTCGGTGCGGGACGCGCACCCGGGGACGGGGAGCCGGTCAGCCGGCGAAGCCCGGGACCACCAGGCCGGACTCGTAGGCGATCACCACCGCATGGGTCCGGTTCTGCGCGCCGAGCTTGGTCAGCACGTTTCCGACGTGCGTCTTGACCGTCTCCAGGCTCACCGTGAGGGACTCCGCGATCTCCGGATTGGAGAGCCCGGTGGCCACCAGGCGCAGCACCTCCTCCTCCCGGCCGGTCAGGGCGGCCCGCGGCAGGGCCTGCGCGGAGCCCAGCGGGCGGGGGGCGACCATGCGGCCCAGTGCGGCCGGGAAGAGTACCGCCTCGCCCGCCGCCACCACCCGGACCGCCTCGGCGATCCGGGGGACCGGGAGGCGCTTGAGGACGAAGCCGCTGGCGCCCGCGCTGAGGGCGGCCGTGACGTAGCCGTCGTTCTCGAAGGTGGTGATCACCACGACCTTCGGCGGTTCGGCCGCTTCGGCAACGAGTTGGCGGGTGGCCTCGATCCCGTTGAGACGCGGCATCCGGACGTCCATCAGGACCACGTCCGGTCGCAGGATCCTCGCCCGTTCGACCGCTTCGACGCCGTCGGCGGCCTCGCCGACCACCGTGATCCCCGGCTGCGCGGCGAGCAGCAGGCGCAGACCGCTGCGGGTGACCTCGTCGTCGTCCGCGATCAGGAGGGTGACGGCGGGGCTGGTCACGGAGGCGCTGGTGGCGGAGGGGCTGGTGACGGAAGGCAGGGCCGTGTCCTCGCCCGCGTCGGATCCGCTCACGCCGACACCCGGGCCGGCAGCCGGCAGGCCAGTCGCCAGTGCTGCGTACCGTCCGGGCCGGCCTGGAACTCGCCGTGCAGCAGCCTGACGCGCTCGGCCAGTCCGGGCAGACCGTGGCCGGAGGTCGAGAAGGTACCCGGGCCCGGGCCAGGGCCCGTCCGCGCCCCGGTCCGGTTGACCACCGTGAGATCCAGTCCGTCCGGCCCGGCAGCCACCCGGACCTCGATCGGGCCGCCCGCCCCGTGGCGCAGCGCGTTCGTCAGCCCTTCCTGGAGGATCCGGTACGCCGCCCGGGAGAGCGTCCCCTGGATCTGTGCCAGCTCGCCCGACAGCTCTGGTTCCACTACCGCGCCCGCGTGCCGCAGGCGGTCCAGCAGCTCGGGGAGGTCGGCCAGGGTCCGGGTCGGGGCCGTTCCCGACTGTTCCTCGCGCAGCACCCCGAGCACGTAGTCCAGGTCCTCCAGCGCGGCCCGCGTCGACTCCTCGATGCTGCGCATGGCGGCCCGTGCCGCCGCCGGGTCGGCGCAGAGCATCTCGCCGGCCACCGCGGCCTGGATCGTGGCGGCGGTCAGTGTGTGCCCGATCGAGTCGTGCAACTCGTGGGCCAGCCGGTTGCGTTCGGCCAGCAGACGTTCCCGCTCGGCCGCCAGCGCGAGCAGCTCGGCCGACGACGGCCCCAACAGCCTCGGCGCCAGCCACCGCAGGGCGTTCGTCACCCCCGCGCAGACGGCCGCCGCCAGCAGCAGGCAGCCGAGCGCCACCGCCCAGCTGCCCCAGCCACCCTGCGCCCGCACCGACCAGCCGAAGAGACTCAGCTCCGCCTCGGAGCGGAGCCGGCCCCCCGGCAGGGTCAGGCCCGCGATGATCAGCAGGCCGCTCACCAGCGCGCCCGTCCACCCCAGCGCCACGTGCAGCACCAGCCAGAGCGGGGTCCGCCAGTGGTCGAGGCCGGGGGAGCCGGGGGTCCGGCGGCCGGCCGCGGGAGTCGGCAGCGGCACCCGCAGCAGCCGGCGGGCGGACACGACCAGGGCCCGCCGTACGGGGCGCGCCAGTCCGGCCGCGGCGACCAGTGCCGCCCAGACCAGTAGGACCAGGACGATCTGCACGTTCTCGGGGGCGGATTGCCACGACAGCGCCGGCAACAGGGCGAAAGGCAGCAGCGGAAGGCTCGCCAGAGCGCCGCAATAGGCGAACAGCACACCCGAATACGTGGAGCCGCGCAACAGCGGCCGAATTCCCCTGATCATGATCGCCAGTATCACCGGGCAGCCCAACGGCAGCCTCCCCCGATCGGGGGAGCTGTTTCTCCCGCCTTCCCGCGATGCGGTCGAAGGGCCCTGGAAACCAGGATTCGTGCTCCGACCGAATGTTTCCCCAGGAGTTGACTCATGCGAGCTCAGACCCGGCAGGGCCTTTCTTCCCCGACCCGGCAGCAGCAGGGCGGCGGGCGGCGACGAGCCGTGTCGGCCGCGGCAGCGCTGGTCATCGGCGTCATGACCACGGGCGTCCTCGCCCCGTCCAGCGCCTCCGCCGCCGTTTCAGCCGCCGCCGCTGCCGGGCCGGACGCCGTCCAGCAGAGCTTGAACGCTCTGGTGCGCGACGACGGGATGCCGGCCGCGCTGGCGAGCGTCCAGGGCCGTGACGGCCGCACCCGCACCTATACCGCCGGGCTCGGCGACCTGGCCACCGGCTCGAAGGTGCCCGGGGACGGCCAGGTGCGGATCGGCAGCAACACCAAGGCGTTCACCGCGGTGGTGATCCTGCAGCTGGTCGGCGAAGGGAAGATCGGCCTCGACGCCACTGTCGACACCTACCTGCCCGGACTCGTCCGCGGAGAGGGGATCGACGGACGCCACATCACGGTCCGCCAGCTCCTCCAGCACACCAGCGGACTCCCCGAATACGGCGCCCACATCGACGACGACGAGATCAGGAACCGGTACGTCGAACCCCGCGAACTGCTCGACATCGCCCTCCGGTACAAGGCCGACGCGGCTCCGGGGGAGAAGTGGGGATACAGCAACACCAACTACGTCCTGGCCGGCCTGATCGTCCAGAAGGTCACCGGCCGCCCCCTGGCCGAGGAGATGGACCGGCGCATCATCAAGCGCATCGGGCTGCGCCACACCTACTTCCCCGCCCCCGGAGAGATGACCATCCGGGAGCCGCACCCCCAGGGCTACCACCGCAACCCGGAGGACGGACCGCTGCGCGACTTCACGGAGATGGACCCCTCCTGGGGCTGGGCCGCAGGCCAGTTGATCTCCACCAACTCCGACCTCAACCGCTTCTTCACCGCGCTCCTCGCCGGCCGCCTCCTCCCGGCGGCCCAGCTCGCCGAGATGCGCACGACGGTCCCCGCCGGGACCTCGGGCCTCCGCTACGGGCTGGGTCTCGCGAGCAGGCCCCTGTCGTGCGGCGGCGTCTACTGGGGCCACGGCGGCGACATCGCGGGGTACGAGACCCGCGGCGGCGTCACCGACGACGGTCGCGCAGCCAACGTCGCGGTCACGAGCATCCCAACGGACGATTCGGCCGCGGAGCACGTGAAGGACGCCGTGGACAGGGCCCTGTGCGGCTGAATCAGGCACCGGCGACCAGACGGACCCGAACGATGATCCAACGATTCCCCAGGAGTTGACTCATGCGTCGACACACACGGCAAGGGCTTCGCCTGCCGGGCCGGCAGCAGGGCACGCGCCGCCGAGCCCTACCCGCCGCAGCCGCGGTGGCCATCGGCGTCATGACACTGGGCGGCCTTGCCCCGCCTTCGGTCGCTGCCGCTGCCGGGCCGGACGCCGTCCAGCAGAGCTTGAATGCTCTGGTGCGTGATGACGGGATGCCGGCCGCGCTGGCGAGCGTCCAGGACCGTGACGGCCGCACCCGCACCTATACCGCCGGGCTCGGCGACCTGGCCACCGGCTCGAAGGTGCCCAGGGACGGCCAGGTACGGATCGGCAGCAACACCAAGACCTTCGTCGCGGTCGTCGTCCTGCAGCTGGTCGGCGAAGGGAAGATCGGCCTCGACGCCACTGTCGACACCTACCTGCCCGGCCTCGTCCGCGGAGAGGGGATCGACGGACGCCACATCACCGTCCGCCAGCTCCTCCAGCACACCAGCGGCCTCCCCAACTACAGCAACTACCTTGGGGACGACGTGCGTTACTACTCCCCCCGCGACCTGCTCGACACAGCCCTCCAGCACCCGGCCGAGTTCGCCCCCGGGACGAGTTGGAAGTACAGCAACACCAACTACCTGCTGGCCGGCCTGATCGTCCAGAAGGTCACCGGCCGCCCCCTGGCCGAGGAGATCGACCGGCGCATCATCAAGCGCATCGGGCTGCGCCACACCTACTTCCCCGCCCCCGGAGAGACGACCATCCGGGAGCCGCACCCCCACGGCTACTACCGGGAACCGGAGGACGGACCGCTGCGCGACATCACGGAGATCGACCCCTCCTGGGGCTGGGCCGCAGGCCAGATGGTCTCCACCAACTCCGACCTCAACCGCTTCTTCAGCGCACTCCTCGCCGGCCGCCTCCTCCCGGCGGCCCAGCTCGCCCAGATGCGCTCCACCGTCCCCGCCGAAGCGACGTTCGGCCCCGCCGCCCGCTACGGACTGGGACTCGTCAGCAGGCCGCTGCCGTGCGGCGGTCTCGCCTGGAGCCATGGCGGCAGCTTCCCGGGGTACGAGACCCGGGGCGGCGCCACCGACGACGGCCGCGCCATCAACGTCGCAGTCACCATGCAGCTCACCGACGAGGCGGGCCGGAGAAATCTCGAACGCGCCGTGGACACCGCCCTGTGCCGCTGAACCCCGCCGGGGCTCCTGGGTACTGGACGTTCTCGGGTGCTGGTGTGGCCGGTGGGTGGTTCAGGCCCGGCGGATCATGATGTCGCCGGCGCTGGTCCGGCCCCGGACCTCGACCGTCTCCTCGGATGCCTGGGGCCCCTCCGCCGTCCCGAGCTCATTGCGCACACGCCCGGCCTTGGACCGTACGTCCAGCCAGGCCGCGGTCCCCTCGGCGATCCCGATCTCGAGCGCCCCGGCCGAGGTCTCCATGATGATCTGCCCGCGCACCACCTCGGCGAGCCGGATGGAGCCGCTCGCGGACCTGGCCGTGACGGAGGAGCCCGCGTGCTGGACGCTGATGGGGCCGTTGGACGAGCGCACCGTCAGCTCCCCACGGATCTCTCCGATCGCGGTCTCGCCGTTGAGGTTCTTGATGGTGGCCGTGGAGTCGGCCCGGCCGAGCCGCACCCGACCCGATCCCTGAATGTCGACCTCGCCCGTCACACGGTCCACGAGGACGTCCCCGTTGGGAGTCTTCAGCCGTACGGTCGCGGCTTCTTCCAGCTGGATGTCGCCGGTGGACGTCGTCAGGTGGCAGTTCCTGAACCGGCCCTCGCCGAAGAGGTCGCCGAGACCCGTCTTGCCGGTCAGGTCCGAGCCCGCGGGCAGTTCGACGGTTACATCGACCGAACCGATCTTTCCGAAGGGCGAGCGACTCTTGGGGCCCTTGATCACGAGTTCCCCGCCCGCGCAGGTGACTTGGGTGTCCTCGGCGGCACGTACGTCCCGCTCGTTGCCGGGGTCGCTCGGCGTCACCTCGACGACGGTGTCGGTGCGCTCGCCCGCGATGAACCGGGCCCGCCCCATCCCGAGTTCAACGGTGGCGGAGAGGGGCTCGGGGGTGTCGAAAGTAGGCATGGTTGAGCCGTCCTTTGGCTGTTGTGTGTCGCCCGCTGTCTGCCGGCTGCTCGGTCGGGAGGCGTGAGTGGTGCGAGGTCGGCCAGTGCTGTGACCGGAGACAGCGCTAGCGCACCCAGCCGGTGAATCCCTGTCCGGCTGCGGGCGCCCGACCCGAGTCGCCCGTGCCGCGGTTCGCCGGGGGTTCCAGGGCGGCGGCGACGGCCCGGACCAGCCAGGCGTTGACCGAGAGCCCTTCGCGGGTCGCGGCCTCCTCGACCCGGACCTTGAGCTGGGCGGGCGGGCGGAAGTTGATGCGCGAGGTGGCGCCGTCCTCGGTTTCCACCGGGGCCGGCGGCGCGGGCGCCGGCGTCGCCGGGGCGTAGTCCTCACCGAAGGCGTCCGGGGTGGGCGGGGCCGTGACCATGAACTCGGGGTCGAGCCCGCGCAGTCGTACATGGACCGAGCCGGGGGCCAGGTCGCGGGTGACCTCGTCCATCGCGTCGGACAGCGCGTTCAGCAGGGTGAGCCGGGCGGCCGACTCGAGCTGCGCGGTGAGCCGCTCGGCCAGGGCGCGGGCTTCGTCTCCGCCGGCCTCGGCTGCGACGCCGAGTTCGTGTCGGAGGTTGTCGACGTAGGGAGTGAGGTCCATGGTGCAATAATGGCACCAGTGTGGCACCATTGCAAGTCGGATGGCGCCAAAATGGCGCACGTCCAGGGAGCCCCCCGATAACCCAACGCCTGGAACGACCGGCAGGCCCGTGACAGGCTGGACGAGGGCGCCCCCGCGATGCGACCGATGAGGGAGTTGTCATGAGCGAGGAGCAGGACGCACTGTCGGAGTTAGTCGAGGCGACCGCCACGGAGTTCGGGGTGCCCGGTGCTGCCGTCGGGGTGTGGGTGGACGGCAGGGAGGTCTACGGGTGCCACGGCGTGACGAGCGTCGAGAACCCGCTACCCGTCGATCAGGACACGCTGTTCGTGTTGGGCTCGGTCACGAAGTCCTTTACGGCGACGGCGCTGATGCGTCTGGTCGCGGAGGGGCGGGTCGAGCTGGACGCGCCGGTGCGCCGCTATGTTCCCGAACTCGTGCTCCCGGATGGGCGGGCCGCGGCAGAGATCACTGTGTTGCAGCTGCTCAACCACACGGCGGGCCTCGACTGGAGAATGGGCGTCGACACCGGTGAGGGCGACGACGCCCTGGCCGCGTATGTGGCGAAGATGTCCGAGGTGGCGCTGATTGCGCCACCTGGTGCCCGGGCTTCCTACAGCCAGGTGGGGTACAACCTGGCTGGGCGGATCATAGAAAGTGTCACGGGCAGGACCTATGAGACGGCCGTCGCCTCGCTTCTCTTCGAGCCGTTGGGTCTTTCGAACACTTCCTTCGCCATCAATGACGTCATGACGCGGCGGTTCGCGGTGGGACACAACGTCGGCGAGGACGGGACGCCGACGATCGCGCGGCAGTGGAAGGACAGCCGCGGCAACAACCCCGGCGGGGGTGGCGCGTCCTCGGTGGCGGACATGCTGCGTTGGGCCCGTTTCCATCTGGGTGACGGCCACGCGCAGGACGGCACCCGGGTGCTGCCCGCCGAGGTCTTGCGGCAGATGCAGGAGCGGACGGTCGAATTGCGGGGCAGCACGCTCGGAGACGCCTTCGGCATCTGCTGGTTCCTGCGCGACGTGGACGGCGTTCGCACAGTCGGTCACGGCGGATCGGCCAACGGCCAGTTCACCGAGTTGCAGATCGTGCCCGAACACGACTTCGCGGTCGTCGCGATGTCCAACGCGGGCCCGGTCGGCGGCCTCGCTTTCAACCAGGCCGCCGTCCGGTGGGCGCTCGAGCACTACCTCGGGGTCGTCGACCGGGACCCGGAGCCGCTTCCCTGGGACGAGGAGCGGGCCGTGGAGGTCGTCGGGACCTACGCGAACGACTTGATGACGCTCACCATCGCCACGGAGGGCGCCGGGTTGACGATCGCATGCGCGATCAAACCGGAGATCCGCGAGGCGTCGGACACCGAACTGCCTCCGGATCTCCCGCCGGCCGGGCTCGGCCTGCTGCCCGGTGACGATGACGCATACATCATCACCGGCGCCGGCCTGAAGGGGCAACGCGGCTTCTTCGCGCGCGACGAGAGCGGTGTGATCACTGGAGCCGACCTGGCCGGCCGGCTGTTCAAGAGGGTTCCCATGACCTCCAAGTGACGGGCTGACCGGCCGTGAGGCCACTGTCCGGACGCACGCTCCTCGCGTGCGGTGCGTGCAGCGCCCCTCACACACCCACCGGCACCGTTCCTTCCGACCGTGCCTTGAGGTGCCCCTTGAGCGTGAAACCGGCGGCATGCGCCTCCTGGCGGGTCAGCGGGACGCCGCTGCCGAGAATCCGGCGCGCCGCCATGTGGTCGCCGGAGCGGTTGACGGACTCGACCGCGATCAGCTCGTCCCCGCGGAAGAGCAGGACCGAGAAGGAGGAGGAGTCCTCGCCCAGGACCAGCTCGGTGTCGTAGCCGCGGCTGAGCCCTGCGATCTGCAAGGTCGTCGAGAACTGGGTGCTCCAGAACCAGGGCAGGTCGTCGTACGCGCGGGGCGTGCCGGTGAGGCGGTCGGCGACCAGCCGGGCGTGGTCGACGGCGGTCTGCACGGACTCGATGCGCAGGTGCGTGCTGGAGCGCGGATGGGGGAACGCCGCGCAGTCTCCGACGGCCGAGATGCGTGGATCACTCGTCAGCAGCCGGGCGTCGGTGACGATCCCGCCCGCGACCGCCAGCCCGGCCCCCTCGGCCAGTTCCGTGCACGGGGTGACACCGACACCGACCAGCACGAGGTCCGCGGGCAGCCGGCGGCCGTCGGTCAGATCCACCGCGGCCACCCGTCCGTCGCCGTCGTCGTGGAAGCGGGCGACGCCCTGCCCGAAGAGCAGTTCGTTGCCGCGTTCCTCGTGCAGGCGGGTGAAGTGCTCGGCCGTCGGCGCCGAGGTGACCCGGGCCAGGGGCCGCCCGAGCCCTTCGACGACGGTCACCGCGTGCCCCAGGCCGCGGGCCGCCGCGGCGAATTCGAGTCCGATGAACCCGGCGCCGACGACGACCACGTGCTCCGCGTCGACCAGGCCCTTCCTGAGCGCGTCGGCGTCCCGCAGGGTGCGCAGGGTCCGTACCCCCCGCAGGCCGTGGCCGGTCACCGGCAGGTTCCTGGGCAGGGCCCCGGTCGCCAGCACCAGGTGGTCGTAGCCGTGGGCGGAGCCGTCGGCGAGGCGGACGGTCCGTGAGTCCCGGTCGACGGCTATGGCGGTGCCCGTGACCCGCTCGACCGAGTGGCGTTCGTAGAACGTCTCGGGCCGCAGCCACAGCTGGGTCTCGTCCGTTTCGCCCTTCAGGTACGCCTTGGACAGCGGAGGGCGTTCGTACGGGAGGACGCCCTCGTCGCCGATGAGGGTGATACGTCCCCGGTGGCCGCGCTCGCGCAGGGAGGCGGCGGTCTGGTAGCCGGCCTGCCCGGCGCCGACGACGACGACGTGCGCGGCTTCTTCGTATGTACGCATCAGCCCTGCCGCTCGGGGAGGCGGACGGTCAGGCCGTCGAGGGCTTCGGTGACCTTGAGCTGGCAGCTGAGCCGGCTGTTGGATTCGCGGGAGCAGGCGGCGAAGTCCAGCATGTCGTTCTCGTCCGGCTGCATCGGCTCGAGCTTGTCGAGGTCGTCGGGGGCGACGTAGACGTGGCAGGAGGCGCACTGGGCGTAGCCGCCGCACTGGCCGACGATGCCGTCGACGTCGTTCGAGAGAGCACCGCGCATGACGGTCGCGCCCACGGAGACATCGAACGTCTGCTCGATTTGATCGGCGGACACGTAGGTGATCTTCGGCATGGGGTACTCCTCGGGAGTCGGTGAAAGAGGTGGGCGGGAGGGGCGCGGGACGCCCTGCGCAGACGTGGTGCGTCCCTGGGCCCGGCCCGTGTTTTCAACTGCCTTATTGATACGGGGGGTTCGTATCGACTCGTTAAATCGGGCAGGTTCGGGGGCGGGAGGCCTTCGGCAGAGCCGGCCAGCCGGCTGGTCGGCCGGCCGGGCGGTCAGCTCCGTGCGGCGACTGGAGACCGCGCCCGCCCGGCGCTGCCTGACAGCGGTCGTTCCGTCGAGAGGATCCGGATGGATGGCGAGGGCGCCCGCCTCTTCACCGAGGGGCGCCCGGGCAGTAGTTCGGCGCTGCTGTGGATGGTCGGCAACACGGAGCGGACGCCCAGTGCCGCCACCGCACCGTGG
This sequence comes from Streptomyces sp. NBC_00503, assembly GCF_036346895.1. Classification (NCBI taxonomy): domain Bacteria; kingdom Bacillati; phylum Actinomycetota; class Actinomycetes; order Kitasatosporales; family Streptomycetaceae; genus Streptomyces; species Streptomyces sp. NBC_00503. Next base: position 6,444,113 of record NZ_CP107855.1, read on the forward strand.
ATGTCGTCGCCCAGCCTGATGTCGGCGATCGCGGGAACCGGGCGGGTGCCGTCCGGATGCCAGGCCAGCAGGGCCGGCGGGTCCTCCGGGCCGGAGAGAGTGAAGTCGGTCATGGGCGTGTTGAGCCCCTCCCCGGTCGCCTTCAGTACGGCTTCCTTGCGGGTCCAGTACGTCAGGCAGGCGTCGGCGTGCCGTTCCTGTGGGAGCGCCTCGATCGTCGCCCGCTCCATGGGCGTGAGGACGAGCTCGTACTCCGGTGGCAGACCGGGGCTGCTCCAGGGCTCTCCCTGTTCGACGTCGAGGCCGAGCGGGCTGCCCAGGGCGATCGCGACCGCCACTACGTCGCCCGAGTGCGAGATGGACAGTTCCCATCCCGCCCCCGCGCCCACCACGTGCGGCTTGCCGTGGGGGCCGCCGCACCCCGGGCACCGCGTGCGGAACCGGACGGCCTCGGGGCCTGTGCCCAGGAGTGAGGCGAGGGCGGTCTTGGCGAGCATCCGGCCGGTGACGAACCGGGCGAGGTCGAGTTCGTGGGCGAAGGACGAGAGGCGCATGAGTTCCGTGCTGTCCAGCAGTCCGAACCAGGAAGACGGCTGGGACAGCGGGGGCAGGGACCAGATGTGGGCCTCGGCGGTGGTCTGTGGTGCATCGGCGCCTCGAGTGGGAGCCGACGTGGTGCCGGCTGCAGAGATCGGCGTCATTGCGGTTTCACCTCCATGCCGCGGCAGTGGCTCTGCCGCACCACGAGTTTTCGCCGCGGCCGGGGTGCCGGGGTAGCAGGAAATCCTCCGTCCACCGGGGTGGAAAACCTCCCCGGTGGAGCCGTTATCGATCCCGGGGGCAGCCGTTAACAAGTGGCTCGGCGGGCGATGCCGGAGCGATAAGGGCCCGAAAACGCGCTTCTCTAACTTTCTTCTCAGACGGAGAAACCGCAGCTCAGGGAACTGGGCGCGCCACACAGAGAAGAGACTGAAAATGAACAAGACCCTGAAGACCTCGGTCAAGTCGGTCGCCATCGCCCTCGTCGCCGGCTTCGCGCTCATCACCTCCGCCGGTGCCGCCGCCGCGAACGACACCCCCTGGATCGCCCCGGTCAACCCGGTCACCCCGCCCGCTCCCGTTGCCGCTGCTCCGGCCAACATCGCCCAGTAGACCCGCGACGCCCCGCCCCGCCCTCCCCGATGCGGGCGAACCCCCTGCGAGCGCTTCGACCTCGCACTTCCGGGCCGATAACCTAGATTGGATCTCGTCCGGAGATCAGGACTTCTGAATAGGGGGCCGAGGTGGGGGAACAGCTCAGCTTCAAGGTCTTGGGACCTCTTGAAGTGACCGCGGAGAAAAAAGGTGTACCGCTCGGCGGTGCACGCCAGCGCACCATTCTCGCGCTGCTATTGCTCACCCCTGGCCGTGTCGTACCGGTCGACGCCATGGTGGACGCCGTCTGGAACGACAACCCGCCGACCACCGCGCGTACCCAAGTGGCCATCTGTGTCGCCGCCCTGCGCAAGATCTTCAAGAGTGCGGGCATCGCCGAGGACGTCATCGTCACCGCGCACCCCGGCTACGTCCTGCGCACCGAAGGCCATCGATTCGACTCGGTGGAGTTCACCTCCCTCGTCCAGGCAGCGGAGCAGGCCGCCCAAGAAGGACTCCTCCCGGAAGCCGCCCACGGATACGCCCAAGCGGTCTCACTGTGGCGCGGGCCCGCATTCACCGGAGTCGGCGGACGGGCGATCGAGGACGAGGCGGAGCGTCTGGAGGAGCACCGGCTCAACGCGTACGACGACTCCACCCTGGTGCACCTGGAACTCGGTCGGCACCAGGAGCTCATCCCGGGCCTCGCCGCGATGGTGCGCGAGCACCCGCTGCGCGAACGCACCCGGCACCACTTGATGCTCGCCCAGTACCGCTCCGGCCGCCGCGCCGACGCGATGGAGACCTTCCGCGACGCACGCCGCCAACTCATCGACGAACTCGGCATCGAACCGGGACCCGACCTCCAGGAACTGCACGACGCGATCCTGCGCGACGACCCTTCGCTCGCCCCCGTGGCTCCGCCGGTCGTCGAGCGCAAGTCGAGCCAGGCTCCGGCGGCAGCTGCAGTCCCTTCCGAACTCCCGCCCGATGTACCGGCCTTCACCGGACGTACCGAGGAGCTCGCCGGCCTGGCCAGCCTGCTGACCGGTGCCGGGGACGACCGCAGCTCCTCCGTGGGCCTGATCACCGGTCCCGCCGGCATCGGCAAGAGCGGTCTGGCCACGCACTGGGCCGTCGGCGCGTCCGAGCAGTTCCCGGACGGCCAGCTCTTCGCCGATCTGCGCGGCTACGACGAACAGCACGAACCCGCCACCGCCCACGAGATCCTCAGTCGGTTCCTGCGTTCCCTCGGCGTACCCGGTGAGCAGATCCCCGCCGATCCGGAGGAGCGGGTCTCCCTCTACCGCAGCCTGCTCACCGACCGGCGCGTCCTCATCGTTCTCGACAACGCCCGCACCTACACGCAGATCCGGCCGCTGCTGCCCGGCGGCGGACAGTGCTGCGTCCTGGTCACCAGCCGGGACCAGATGGAGGACCTCGTCGCCTGGCCGTCCCAGGCCCGCGTGCACCTGGGCCTGCTGTCCGAGGCGGAGGCCGTCGAACTGCTCACCACGATCGTCGGCGACCGCAAGGTGGCCACCGCGCGTGCCGATGCCGTCCAACTGGTCAAGCTCTGCGACCGGTTGCCCTTGGCCCTGCGCATCGCGGCGGCCCGGCTCGCCTCCAAACCGCACTGGACGGTGCGCTACCTGGTGTCACGGCTGAGTGACGAGCGCCGCCGTCTCGACGAGCTCAGCCAGGGCGAATCCCAGGTCCGTGCCAGCTTCGCGCTCAGCTACCGGTACCTCCCCGACGAGGCGGCCCGGCTCTTCAGAAGACTCGGCCTGCTCGACGTACCGGACTTCACCGCCTGGGCAGCCGCGGCGGTGCTCAACAACGAGGTGTTCGACGCGGAACTGCTCGTCGAGGCCCTCGTCGACGCCCAGTTCCTCGACGTGGTCGGCATCGACGCCACCGGCCAGCTGCGCTACCGCTTCCACAACCTGCTGCGCCTCTACGCTTCCGAGCGCGCTCGGCAGGACGAGCCGGAGCCGGACCGGCTGGCCGCGACCACGCGTTTCCTGCGCACGCTCCTGACCATCGCCGAGGACGCCCGTCGGCGGGAGGCCGTCGGCAACAGTCCTGTGAACCGCAGCAGTGTCCAGAGGCGGCGGATCGACTCCAGCCTCATGGACGACCTGCTCGCCGCACCCCTGGAGTGGTACGAGGCCGAGCGGCTCGCCCTGGTGGCCTCCGTCCGTCAGGCGGCCCGGATGGGTCTGGCCGAGATCGCCTGGGACCTGACGATCTCCTCCACGGAATTCCTCGCGACCCGCAGCTACTCCGAGGACCGGCGCAAGTGCTGTGACGAGGCATTGGCCGCCGCCCACGCCGCCGGTGACCTGCTCGGCCAGGGGGCGATGCACTACAGCCTGGGCGCCCTCGAAATGGAGATCAACCTGGAGGCGGCCGTCCCGCACTTCGACGCGGCGCTGCGCTTCTACGGGGAGGCGGGGCACCAGAGAGGGCGGGCGTCGACTCTGCGGTGCATGGCCATGATCGACCGTGAACGGGGCAACCTGGACACCGCCATGGAGCACTCCCTGGAGGCTCTGCCGATCTTCCGCGTCTGCGGTGACCTCGTGGGCGAAGCGCACATCCTGAACCAGATGGCGGAGATCGAACTCGAACGGGGCCGTCCGGAGTCGGCGATGCGGTTCGCCTTGGATGCGATCGGGACCGAGGAGGGCACGGGCGCGGAGAACACCCGGGCCCTGGCCCAGGCAGTGCACCGGCTCGGCCGGGTCCAACTCGCGCTGGGACAATTGAAGCCGGCCGAGGAGTCGTTCCTGCGGACCGTGCGGATGGTCAAGGAGAAGTCCGACATGCTCGGCCTCGCCCACGCGCTGCTGGGGCTCGGTGAGACCCGACTCGCCACGGGCCAGGCCGAGTTGGCGGAGGCGACGCTGGCGGATGCGCTGGAGATAGCCGAGGACAACGGAACGCCCTTGGTGGCGGGCCAGATCAACTTGGTCCTCGGGGAGGTGTGCCGGCAACTGGGGCGGCCCGACGCGGCTCGCGGGAACCTGCTCACGGCGCAGGAGCGGTTCTCGACGCTCGGGGCGACGATGTGGGAGCGTCGGGCGACGGACGCGCTGGGCGCTCTGGTGGAATAGCGCCGAACGGGACAGCGAAAAGGTGCCCTCGGCCCGGATGGATTCCGGGCCGAGGGCACCTTTTCTGTTTCTACTTCTGTTTCCGCTTGTGTTTCCGGTTCTCTTTACGCTCGGCCGCGCCGGCGGTCACCCGAACAATTCTGCGAGCGCCTCCATGTCGATCGGTACGGCCGGGAGCCGGTAGTCCGCGGGCGGCTCGACGTCCAGCAGGTGGCGGACCAGGAAGTCCCACCGGCGCTGGGTCACGTAGTGCTCGTAGCCGAAGTAGATGTGGTCCGCGTCCGGGACCACGACCAGGTCGAAGTCCTTGCCGTGGGCGATCAGCCGCTCGGCGAGCCGCAGGGTCACCTCGGGCGGGACCCGGTCGTCGAGGCCGCCGTGGATCAGCAGAAGCTTGCCCTCGAGACGGTCGGCGAGCTCCGCGTTGGAGAGGGCGGCGTACTCCTGCGCATCGAAGGGACCGTGGTACGCCTCGCCGAGCCCGGGCTCCAGAAGGCGGAAGTCGTGCATGCCGGATTCGGCGACACCGGCCTTGAAGACGTCCGGGTAGCGCAGCAGCGCCCGCGCGGCGGCGTACCCGCCCGAGGACATACCGGTGACGCCCACCCGGTCCAGGTCCATCCACGGCCGCGTGGCAGCCAGTTCGTGCAGCGCCGCGACGTGGTCGTCGAGACCGCAGGCGTCGCCCAGGTTGCCGTACGAGGCGTCGTGGAACGCCTTGTTGCGGCCGGGCGAGCCCTTCCCGTCCACGGCGATCACGGCGAAGCCCAGCGCGGCCAGCGCCTCGGCCTCGTATCCGTAGTGGCCGGGGTCGAAGGAGGGACTCACGCGGTTGGCCGTCGGCAGGCCGTAGGGAGTGTCGATCACGGGGTAGCGCCGGTCGGGGTCGAATCCGTGAGGAAGGTACAGAAGTCCATAGATATCGGTTTTGCCGTCGGCGGAGGTCACCCGGAACCGTTCGGGCCGGCTCCAGCCGGCCGCCTCCAGGCGCGTGATGTCGGCGCGCTCCAGCTCGACCAGCACACGGCCGGTCCAGTCCCGCACGGTGATCACCGGGGCCGTGCCGGTCGAGGACGCGGAGTCGATGAAGTACTCGGCGTTCTGCGCGACGGTGACGACGTGGTCCAGGTCGTCGTCGGTGAGCCGGGTGAATCCCGAGCCGTCCAGGCCGACCTTGCACACCGTCCGGCGGTAAGGGTCCTCCTTGACCAGCCCGGAGGCGATGAAGTAGACGTCGCGCTCCTGCTCGTCGACGTGCAGGAGCTCCTGCACACCCCAGGTGCCGGAGGTCACCGGTTGGATCAGCTCGCCCGTCCTGGCCGAGATCAGGTACAGGTGGCCCCAGCCGTCGCGCTGGGAGTACCACAGCACCTCCTCCCCGCCGCCCAGGACCTTGACCATGGGTGTCTGGAGCTGCTGCTGGGCGGGCTCCACCCGGGTCGGGCCGGACTCGGTCAGGATGGTCCGCACCTCGCCGGAGGCGGGGTCGAGCCGGTGCAGGCTCAGCGTGCGGGCGTCCCGGGTCCGGCTCAAGTAGTAGACGGCCGAGCCGTCCTCGGCCCACCAGGCCCACTTCTGGAAGACCGGCGACATCATCGACATCGCCACCGGTTCCGCCTGCGCGGCGGTGACCGAGCCGTTCGCCACGTCGACCACGACGTACTCGGCGAGCGGTATCCGCTCGTCGCCGGGTACGGCGAAGCGCGGGGACAGCAGGGTGGGCTCGCTGCCGTCGGCGGGGGCGGCGCGCAGCAGGTGGGTGCGCCGGACACCGTGCTGGCGGGTGCGGTGGGTCAGCACCCGCGTCGAGTCCGGGGACCAGGCCACGGCGGGCGGGAGGTGCGGCAGTCCGAGCTTCGTCAGCAGGGTGGAGTACATGAGGTAGTCCGGGTTGGCGCCGTAGTCCAGGTCCTCGGAGCCGTCGGACGTCAGCGCCCAGTCCCGGGCGCCGTCCAGGGTGCGGGCGCGCAGGTCGTGCCCGGCGCGGTACACCGTGTGCTTGCGGTCCGGGGCGGCCACCGCGAGCGGGTTGCCGGGGGCCTCTCCCTCGGCCTTCTCGCACACGTAGTCCGTCAGATGGCACCGCCAGTGCTCGCCGAAGGCGTCGAACTCGACGGCCTCGGCGGTCGGTTGGATCGCGGAGAACGGCAGCGCCGTCGTGTCGACGGCCTGTCCCGACGCGGCCGCCAGCGCCGCCGCGAGCCGCTCGTGGTCGAACGCCTCCTGCCGGGTACCTGCCTTCGGGTCGACGAGGACGTAACGCCTTCCGGCCGCCGTGTTGACGGTGTACCAGAAGCGGGCGCCGTCGCCGATCCACCGTGGTGTGACCTTGTCACCGAGGACCAGTTCCTTGCGGTGGTGCCGCAGCAGCCGTTCCGCCGCCTGATAGGACTGCACATCAAGTGGATTCCCGTGCATCGGGTGCCCTTCGTTCGGGGTAATTGAATCCGGATGCCGTAGGAGAAACGGCGGATTTCCTCGGCGCTTCCTTCGCGGGGTGGTCCGGGAATCACCGGCTCTGTCATCATCCCCACCCCAGCCCGCCCTTGGCCAGCCCGGCGCCCTGAGTCCTCAGCCCGCCAGGTGTCCTGGCAGCAGGACATCCGTCGCTTCGATAAGGCGGCAAGTTTCGGCCGAGATCGGGTGATTACCGGAGACAGCGCGGCTGTACGGGTCACATGGAACCGAATGTCACAGTGGCCGCCCGGACATGGAGAGGGATTGTGTCACAAATGAAAGCAATAACTGAGGTGTTGTCGTGAATATCCGGAACCCGGAAGAGGTCGTGATCGTCGGCGGAGGCATCGCGGGCTCGATGACCGCCGCGTATCTGAAGGCCGCATTCCGTGATCGGATTTCGGTCACGCTGGTCGACGACGAGTCCGGCAGGTCCGCCACGGGCCACGACGAGACGACCCTCTCCGACATCCCGCGCTTCTTCGGTTTCCTCGGCCTCGCGGAAGAGGACTGGATGCCGGCCTGCAATGCCACGTACAAGCTCGCCGTCCGCCTGCAGGACTGGGAGCGTCCGGACCGGCACTTCTACCTTCCCTTCGAGGAGGTGCGCGAGGTCGACGGCTTCCCCCTGACCGAGTGGTGGCTGCACAACGGGCCGAGCGGGCGTTTCGACCGGGACTGCTTCGTCGCGGCGCGGCTGTGCGACGCGGGGCGCGGTCCCCGGTGGCCGGTCGGCTCACCCGCCGGGCAGGGCGGTGCGGCGGTCCCCTACGGCTACCACTTCGAGGCCGGGCCGCTCGCCCGCTACCTCATCGGGTACGCGGTGGAACGGGGTGTGCGGTACCTCGCCGACGAGGTCCTGGACGTCCGCCTCGACGCGCGGGGGTGGATCGAACACGTGGTCACGAAGGAGCACGGAGAGATCCGCGGCGACCTGTTCGTCGACTGCACGGGCAACCGGGGAGTGCTCCTGCACAAGGCGCTCAAGGTGCCCTACCTCTCCTACCAGGACACGCTCCCCAACGACAACATGGTCACGCTGCGGGTCCCCGCCGACATGAAGGCGCGCGGCATCCCTCCGTACACCACGGTGACGGCGCGAGGGGCGGGCTGGATCCGGACGGTCCCGCTGCTCAGCGGCATTGCGGCGGGATACGCGTACGCGCAGGAGTACTGCACGCCCGAGGAGGCCGAGCGCGCGCTGCGCCAGTTCGCGGGTCCGGAGGCGGCCGGGACCGAGGCCGTCCACTCCCGGCTGGACCTCGGCCGCGGCCTGAAGTCGTGGCAGCGCAACTGCGTGGGCATCGGGGCGCTCGGCGGTGCCGAGTCGCTGGAGGCGACCGGGGCCTCCTTCGTGCACCACGCACTCGAACAGCTGGTGCGGCACTTCCCGGCCGCCGACTGGCACCCGAAGCTGCGGGACAGCTACAACGACTCCGTCAGCCGGATGATGGACGGGGCGCAGGAGTTCCAGACGCTGTACTACCAGGGCGCCGCGCGCGATCACACGCAGTACTGGCGGGACGTCAAGACCCGCCCGGTGCCCGAAGCGCTCGCCGAGCGCATCGCCCGTTGGCGGGTGCGGCCACCGGGCGGGGAGCAGGCCCCGCCGTACCACCAGGGGCTGCCCTCGCACGCCTACGCCTGCTTACTGCTGGGCACGGGGGCGATCCGGCTGCGTCCGTCGACGGCCCTGGAGCTGGTCGACGGCGCGGCCGCGTGCCAGGAATTCGCGGCGGTACGGGACACCGCGCAGGCCCTCGTCGCCGAGCTGCCCGCGCAGTTCGCGTACCTGACACAGATGGGCCTGATGGGCGCCTAGACCGTCCCGGGACGCCGTCTCCATCGAAATGCCCCGCAGGTCCACAGCGAAGAATGGCTCATATACCACTGGAGGGAAGGGGTGCAGCGATCATTCACGCCGCGAAATTCTGTCCTGTCGACGGGACAGAACCCGCCGGGCCGGCGGCCCGCCGAAGACGCTTGACTCCAGCCACTCTCAAGGCCGAAGGTAGGTGGCGTCGTGCGGGGCGGAATATCGACCCGGCACTGACAGTATTCCGCGACGGGGGAGCGTATGCGGTGACGGCGACGGCCTTTTTGTCCGGCCTCTTTGTCTGGTCTCTTTGTCTTGGAAATGCTGTCGCGGACAATGGCGTGATCCCCTTCCGCTCTTTTTGAACCGCATGTCCCACGGATCGGTGATCTCGATCCGGGAATCCTTTCCGTACCGGACCGCCGCCACATCGCCGCCGCCATAAAATCGCCGCCATAAAACCGCCGCCGTACTGAACGGCGCGCTGGGACGACCTCGCCACGGCGAGCGGCCCCGGGCTGCGCGAGACGAGCGAGGAGTACCCGCAGATGACGCTCTTGGAAATTCCTGAACTGGCCCCCGAAACCCCTTACATCTGGCGAGCGAGACGACCGGGAGCCACTCGCCGGCTGATTTGCTTCCCGCACGCGGGTGCCGGCGCACCCGCCTACGCCGACTGGGTCGATCTGCTGCCGCCCGAGATCGAACTGGTCGCCGTACAGCTGCCGGGGCGTCAGGACCGCCTAGCCGAAGACCCGTTCACCGAAGTGGGCCCACTGGTCGAGGTGCTCACGCACGCGCTGCGCCCGGTTCTCGATGGTTCGTACGTATTCTTCGGGCACTCCGCGGGCGCGACCCTCGCCTACGAGCTGGCCAGGGCGCTCCAGGCGCGCGGCAGCCGCGGACCGGAACACCTGTTCCTCTCCGCGCAGCCGGCCCCCGGGGAGTCGGAGGTCCGCTTGCTGCACGAGCTGTCCGACGAGGAGTTCCGGGCCGAGATCGTGGCCCTCGGCGGCATCGACGAGGAGATCGCCGAGGACGACGACGTCATGGAGTCCATGCTCTACACCGTCCGCGCGGACTTCACCCTCTGGGAGCGGCACCGCTCGGAGCCGGGCGCCCCGCTCGACTGCCCGGTCACCGTGCTCTGCGGCGAGTCGGACCCGCGGGCACCGCTGGACGAGGTCAAGCGGTGGGCCGACCACACCACCGCGGAGTTCGCCGCCGAGTTCTTCCCGGGCGGCCACTTCTACTTCTTCGAGTCGGCCTCCGAGGTGGTCTCCCTCATCGGCCGCAAGATCCTGACGCCCGCGACGAACCGGAGAAGCGCATGACCTCCCCCGATGTCCTCGGACAGGACGTCCTCCGGGCCCTGACCGACGTGGTCAGGGCCGTGCCCGGTGTCGCCGACGTGGCCGCCGCCGCCCGGAAGGGCGTGCGGGGGGCCGCACCGACGAAGACGGCGTCGCCGGCGCCGGTGTCGGCGACGGAGCCGGCCGAGTCGCCCGCGGATGAGGCCGACCTGCCCGCCGCCGATCTGTACGGCGGAGACCTGCACATCCCGGACGGTGCGCCGACCACGCTTCAGGAGGGCCTGCGGCTGGCGGCCGAGCTGGCTCCCGACAAGGGCACGGTCTACATCACCGCCGGCAACGAGGACGTCCTGCAGACCTACGCGGAGCTGCTCGAGCAGGCCCAGTACGTGCTCGGCGGATTGCGCACCGCGGGTCTGAAGCCGGGCGACGCGGCGCTGTTCGTGTTCGACGACAACCGCGGCTACCTCACCGCGTTCTGGGCCTGCGTCCTGGGCGGCTTCGTGCCGACCCCGGTCGCCGTCGCGACCACGTACACCTCCGAGAACGAGACGAACCGCAAGCTGCGGGGCGCCTGGCACCTGCTCGGCCGCCCGGTCCTGGTCACCGACGCCGCCACCGCGGGCACCCTCTCGGGTGTGCGCGAGCTCTGGGACGAGCCCGACGTACGCATCCTGACGGTGGACGAACTCGCCGAGCACCCCGCGGACCAGGACTGGTTCCCCGCGACGGCGGACTCCCCGGTACTCAACCTGCTCACCTCCGGCAGCACCGGTGTGCCCAAGTGCGTGCAGCACACCAACGCGAGCGTGGTGGCCCGGTCGATGGCGGTCGCCCAGCACTGCGGGCTCACCAGCGAGGACATCTCCCTCATCTGGATGCCGTTCGACCACGTCACGGTCGCCTTCTACAACGTCCGCGACGTCTTCCTGCGCGCGCTGCACGTCAACGCCAAGATCTCCCACTTCCTCTCCGACCCGCTGCTCTGGCTCGACTGGGCCGACCGCTACCGCGCCACGAACACCTGGGCCCCGAACTTCGCCTTCGCGCTGGTCAACGAGCACGCGGACAACATCCGCACCCGGTCCTGGGACCTCTCCTGCCTGCGCGAGATCACCAACGGCGGCGAGCCGGTGATCGCGGCGACCAGCCACCGCTTCCTCGAGCTCCTGGCCCCGCACGGACTGCCCGGCGACGCGATGGTCCCGGCCTGGGGCATGTCTGAGACCTGCTCGGGCGTCACCTACAGCCGACAGAGCCGCGAGGACCGCACGGCGGGGACCGTCGCCATCGACCCGGCCTCGCTCACCGGCACCATCGGTGACCTCGACCCGGGCCACAAGGACGCGGTCGTCCTGTCCCGCGTCGGCCGACCGATCCCCGGCGTGCGGATCCGCGTCGTGGACGACTCCGGCAACGTGCTGCCCGAGGGCCGGATGGGCGAGCTGCGCATCACCGGACGCACCATCATGGCCGGCTACTTCGGCAACGAGGAGGCCAACCTCGAGGGTTACGACGACCAGGGCTGGTTCCGCACCGGCGACATGGCCTTCGTCCGCGACGGCGAGGTCGTGATCGCGGGCCGCAAGAAGGACCAGATCATCGTCCGCGGCATCAACTACATGGCGCACGAGCTGGAGAGCGTGGTCGAGCAGCTCGACGGCGTACGCGTCACCTTCTCGGCCGCCGTGGGCGTCCGCGAGCCCGGTGCCTCCACCGACCAGCTGGTCATCTTCTACGTGCCCACGAGCTGGGACACCGGCGCGCTGGCCCGGACGACCGAGGAGGCGCGCGCCGTCCTCGTACGCGAGTCCGGGATCGCGCCCGACCTGCTCGTACCCGTCACCGAGGCGGAGTTCCCGAAGACCGCGAGCGGGAAGATCCAGCGGGCCGCGCTGGTCGACGCCTTCCGGGCCGGCGCCTTCGCCGACAGGACGACCGGGACCGCGGCCGAGGAGCAGGGCGACGACACCTGGTTCTTCGGCCGCCAGTGGGTGGAGCTCGCCGGGAGCGCGGCCAAGGACGACGCTCCCGGAGTCCGGCTGGTCCTCGCCGAGGACGAGGACCTGAAGCACCTGGACGTGGAGCAGCCGTACGTGGCGGTCCGCCGGGCCGGCACCTTCGGGGCGGAATCGCCCGTGCGCTACCGCGTACCGGCCGCCGACCGCGCGGAACTGCGCCGCCTCCTCGCCGCCGTGCACACGCAGCACGGCGGGATCTCCTCGATCGTCTTCGCGCTGCCGCTGTCCCTCGACGGGGAGCCCGCCGACCGCCTGACGGCCGCCACTGCCGAGCTGACCGCGCTGATCGCCGCGCTCGCCGACGGGGAGTTCGGGCACCCGCAACTCCTCGTGCTCACCCGGGGCGCGCTGTACGTACACCAGGGCGACCGCATCGACCTCGGTGTCTGCGCCCTGCCGGGTCTGGTCCGTACCGCGATCGGCGAGGCCGCCCCGCTGCCGATCCGGCAGCTCGACCTGCCCGCCGACCCGGGCGCGTGGGCGCAGGCCGTCCGCACCGAACTGGCCGACCGCGGCCGCACCGGGCTCATCGCCGCACGCCAGGGCCGCCGCTGGCAGCCGAAGCTGGTCCCGCTCGCCGAGGACGCCGCGGCGAGTACGGCCCGCCAGCCCGTGACCGCGGGCGGGCTGTACCTGGTCACCGGCGGACTCGGCGGCATCGCCCACGACATCGCGGCCTATCTCGTCGCCGCCTTCGGCGTCCGGCTGCTGCTGGTGGGACGCTCGCCCGCCGAGGGCGAGAAGGCCGCCCGCCTCACCCAGCTGTCCCGTCTCGGACAGGTCGCCTACGAACAGCTGGACGTAGCCGACGCCGCGGCGCTGGAGGCCGCGGTCTCCTCGGCCGAGGAACGCTGGGGCCGCCCGCTCGACGGCGTGCTGCACCTGGCCGCCGCGGACCCCACCGGCCAGTGGGCGGACCTCGACCAGCACACGATCGTGAACGAGACCGCGCAGACCTACGCCGAGCAGTACCGGGCCAAGGTCTCCGGCACGCTGGCCATCGCCCAGGCCCTGCGGACGCGGCCGAAGGCTTCACTGATGCTCTTCGGTTCCGTCAACGGCGAGTTCGGCGGGCACTCCTTCAGCGCCTACTCCGCGGCCAGCAGCTTCCTCGTCGGCTTCGCGGACCACTGGCACCATGAACTCCGGCGCCCGGTGCACTGCCTCGCCTGGAGCATGTGGGCCGGGGTCGGAATGAACCGGGGCCAGTCGTCCGCGGCTGCCGAGCACCGCGGTTTCCGGACCATCGACCCGGACACCGGCCTGCGGCTCTTCCTCGGCGCGAGCGCGCTGCCCGACCCCTATGTGGTCGTGGGCCTGGACCTCAGGAACCCGGCGATGGTCGAGGAGCTGGTGCCGCAGCAGCTGCGGGTCAGCGAGGTCGTCGTCGCGTACGTGGCCGACGAAGGCGACGCCGACGGGCACGATGCCGTGCGTACGGCTGTCGCCGCGGCCGCGGCCGCCTTCCCGGCGCCGGTGCCGGTGCGCATCGCCGAGGTCCCGCGCATCCCGCGGGATGCCTACGGAGCCGTGGACGGTGCCCAGCTCCTGCTCGACTCCGCCGTGGACCGGCCGGCCAGGCGCTTCGCTGCGCCGCAGACCGAGCTGGAGACCCGGATCGCGCTCATCTGGGCGGAAGCCCTGCGCCGCCCCGAAGTCGGCAGGGACGAGTCCTTCTTCGAACTCGGCGGCAACTCCCTGCGGGCCACCCGGCTGCTCGCCCTGACCGACCAGAAGCTCGGCGTACGCGTGACCACGCAGGAGCTCTACGAGGAACCGACCGTGGCGGGCATGGCCGTGGTGATCGAACAACACAAGGCCGGCTGAGCCGGTCGACCGACAGCCCGTCACCAGTGGTGGTGTCCTGTCGGCCTCGTACGAGGCCGACAGGACGACTGATCGAGGAGTAGACGCAAAATGATCCCTCTGTCCTTCGCACAGCGGCGCCTGTGGTTCATCGACCGCTTCGAGGGGCCGTCGGCGACGTACAACATTCCGTTCCTGGTACGCCTGAACGGAAAGCTCGACGTGGACGCGCTGTCGGCGGCCTTGCGTGACGTGGTGGTCCGGCACGAGAGCCTGCGTACGGTCTTCGTCGTCGACGGCGACGGAGTGCCGGCGCAGCGGGTCGTACCGGTGGAGGAGCTGCGCGTCGACGTCCCCCTCGTCGAGGCCGCCCCCGACGAGGTGGACGCCGTGGCGAACGAGGTGATCACCCACCACTTCGACCTCTCCTGCGAGATCCCGGTCCGGGCCACGGTGGTGCGCTCCGGAGCGGAGCAGTACCTGCTGGTCCTCAACATCCACCACATCGCGGCCGACGGCGAGTCGATGGAGCCGCTCGCCCGGGACCTGGCCGAGGCCTACGAGGCGCGCCTGCGGTCCGAGGCGCCTACGTGGCCCGAACTGCCCGTCCAGTACCGGGACTACACGCTGTGGCACCGTGAGGTGCTCGGCGACGAGGACGATCCCGACAGCGTGCTCGCCACCCAGCTGGGCTACTGGCTGGAGGAACTCGCAGGCGCGCCCGCGCAGTTGCAGCTGCCCACGGACCGGCCCCGCCCCTCGATGATCAGCCACCGCGGCGACATGGTGGACTTCGCCATCGAACCGGAGCTGCTGGCCGCGGCGGAACGCCTCGCCCAGGCGCACGGCGCGACGACGCCCATGGTGATGCAGGCCGTACTGGTCGTGCTGCTGCACCACCTGGGCGCGGGTGAGGACATCCCCATCGGCAACACCGTCGCCGGACGCACCGACGAGGCGCTCCTCGACCTGGTCGGCTTCTTCGTCAACACCTGGGTACTGCGCGCCGACCTGTCCGGCAACCCGACGTTCGAGCAGGTCCTGGAGCGCGTGCGGGACAAGGCGCTCGCGGCCTACGACAACCAGGACACGCCCTTCGAGCGGCTGGTGGAACTGCTCAACCCCGAGCGCTCCACCGCGTACCACCCGCTGTTCCAGGTGATGTTCACCTGGCAGAGCAGCGACCGCATAGACCTCGACCTGCCGGGGGTGGCCGGGCAGCTGGAGGCCGTCCCCACCCACACCGCCAAGTTCGATCTGGAGTTCAACTTCGCCGTCGACCCCGTCGACGAGAGCATGCGCTGCGTCCTGGAGTACGCCACCGACCTCTTCGGCCGGGGCACGGTGGAGAACATCGGCGCGCGCTTCCTCCAGATACTGGAGGCCTTCGGGACCGACCCGGGCCGCCCCATCGGCTCGGTGGACGTGCTGCTGCCGGGCGAGCGTGAGCAGCTCGCACGGTTCGCCGGGTCGGCCGCGCCGACGCCGGAGCTGACGGTCCCCGAACTCTTCGAGCAGCAGCTCGCCGTGGACCCGGACGCGCTCGCCGTACTCAGCGGCGACGTATCGCTGACGTACCGGGAGCTGGACGAGCGGGCCAACCGCCTGGCCCGGGTCCTGATCGGGCGGGGTGTGACGGCGGAGTCCCTCGTGGGGCTCGCGCTGCCGCGGTCGGCCGACCTGGTCGTGGCGATGCTGGGCATCCTGAAGTCCGGGGCCGCCTACCTGCCGATCGACCCGCGCTTCCCCAGCCAGCGGCTGGGCCTGGTGCTGGAGCAGGCCCGCCCGGCGCTGCTGCTGACCGACGCCGAGACGGCGCCGATGCTGCCGGAGCACGACATCCCCTCCGTCCTCCTGGGCGAGCTGGACCTGGACGCCGCCGACGCCGGTCCCGTCGGGATCGCGCTGCGCCCGGACAACCTCGCGTACGTGATGTACACCTCGGGCTCCACGGGCACCCCGAAGGGTGTCGGGATCACCCACCACGGCGTGGTCAACGGTGTGCTGCGCCTCGCCACGGTCGTCGGCATGGGCCCGGGCTCCAGGATGCTCGCGGGTACGTCCATCAACTTCGACGTGTCGGTGTTCGAGATCATGACGGCGCTGACCACGGGTGGCAGCGTCGAGGTCGTCCGCGACGTCCTGGAACTGGGGGAGCGCGAGTCCTGGCACGGCAGCGTGATCAGCTCCGTCCCCTCCGTCTTCTCCGAGGTGCTCGACCGGCTCATCGGCAAGGCGAGCGTGGACACCCTGGTGTTCGCCGGTGAGGCGTTGCCGGCTTCGCTGGTGGAGCGGGCCCGCAAGGCCTTCCCGGGCGTGCGCGTGGTCAACAGCTACGGCCAGACCGAGAGCTTCTACGCCGGTACCTTCACGGTCGACGCGCGCGAGGACTGGGACGCCTCGCGCGGCGTGCCCATCGGCGAACCACTCGGCAACATGCGCGCCTACGTGCTGTCTCCCGGTGTCGTCCCGGTGCCGCCGGGCGTCGTCGGCGAGCTGTACGTCGCGGGTGCGGTGGCGCGCGGCTACTACGGCCGGCCGGAGTTGACGGCGGAGCGGTTCGTGGCGGATCCGTTCGGTCCGGTCGGGTCGCGGATGTATCGCACGGGTGACCTGGCGCGTTGGAACAGTGAGGGGCGGCTGGAGTACGTCGGGCGTGGTGACGGGCAGGTGAAGATCCGCGGTCAGCGGATCGAACCGGGCGAGGTCGAGGCGGTCCTGAGCGCCCACCCCGGCGTGGCCCAGGCAGTGGTGACCGTCTACGAGCGCGCGGGCTCGAAGCAGCTCGTCGGCTACGTGGTCCCGGTGGGCGTCATGGGCACGGACCCCGGCGCCGCCGAGAGCATCGGCGACCTGCACGTCGACCTGACGGCGGGTGTGTCGGTGCCGGAGTTGCGCAAGTTCGCGGCGGCGCGGTTGCCGGAGTTCATGGTTCCGTCGGCGTTCGTGGTTCTTGAGCGGTTGCCGTTGATGGCGAACGGGAAGTTGGACCGGGCGGGGTTGCCGGCTCCGGTGTTCAAGGGTGAGGCGTATCGTGCGCCGTCCTCGGAGACGGAGCGGGTGCTGGCGGCGGTGTTCGCCGAGGTGCTGGGTGTGGACCGGGTGGGTGTGGACGATGATTTCTTCGCCGTGGGCGGGGACAGCATTCGTTCCATTCAGGTGGTGTCGCGGGCTCGTGCGCGGGGTGTTGAGGTCACGCCGCGTGAGGTGTTCCAGCATCGGCGGGTCGCGGAGCTGGCGGTGGTTGCGGCTGGTCGTGGTGCGGCTGTGGTGCTGGAGGAGCTCGCGGGTGGTGGCGTTGGTTTTGTGCCGCTGATGCCGGTGACGAAGTATTTGTTGGAACTCGGTGGTGGTTTCGGCCGGTTCACGATGTCCACGGTGCTGGATCTGCCGGTGGGGATCGATGCGGCGGGTCTGTCGGGCACGTTGTCGGCGGTGTGGGACCGGCACGATGTGCTGCGGTCCCGGCTGGTCGAGGGCGGTATGCAGGTCGATGCCGTGGGGTCGGTGGACCTTGCGTCGCTCGTCGAGCGGGTGGAGTGCGACGGGATCTGGGACGAGGCCTGGCTGGCTCGTGCCGCCGAGGAGTTGGACGGGGCGACGGGTCGGCTGGATCCGGCGGCCGGGGTGATGGCGCGGTTCGTGTGGTTCGATGCGGGCGCGGAGGCTGCGGGCCGGCTGATCGTGGTGCTGCATCACCTGGTCGTCGACGGTGTGTCCTGGCGGATCCTGCTGCCCGACTTCGCCGAGGCGTGGGGCCGGATTCGCGAGGGCGCCGTGCCGGCGCTGCCCGCGGTGGCGACTTCGGTACGCCGCTGGGCCCATGCCCTGGTGGAGGAGGCTTCCTCACCCGAGCGGATCGCCGAACTGGACCTGTGGCAGTCGGTCGTCGAAGGCCCCGACCCGCTCCTCGGCTCCCGCGAGACCGACCCCGCAGTGGATGTGATCTCCACCGTGGACTACGTCTGGGTCCGCGTGCCCGCTCAGGTGACCGAGGCCCTGCTCACCGATGTGCCTGCCGCGTTCCGTGGCGGTGTGAACGACGGTCTGCTGAGTGCGCTGGCGCTGGCGGTGTCGCGTTGGCGGCGCGGTCGCGGAGTGGAGGAGTCCTCGCTGCTGGTGAAGCTGGAGGGGCACGGCCGTGAAGAGGCGGTCGTCCCGGGTGCCGACCTCTCGCGCACCGTCGGCTGGTTCACCAGCATGTTCCCGGTCCGGCTCGACATCGGTGACGTGGACGTCGAGGACGCCCTCGCGGGTGGTGCTGCCGCCGGTTCGGTGGTCAAGGCGGTCAAGGAACAGCTGCTGCGGATCCCGGACAAGGGGCTGGGCTACGGCCTCCTGCGCTACCTGAACGAGGAGACCGCGGCCGTTCTGGCGCCGCAGCCGACCGGGCAGATCGCCTTCAACTACCTGGGCCACTTCACCTCCGCAGACATGCCGGAGGAGCTGCGCGGCCTGGGCTGGACGCAGGCCCCCGGCAGCAACGAACTGATCGCTGTGCCCGACGCGGACATGCCCGTCATGTCCACCCTGGAGATCAACGCGCTCGTCACCGACACCGGGCAGCTCACCGCCCGCCTCGGATTCCCCACCGGTGTGCTCAGCCGCGAGGACGTCGAGGAGCTGGCGGGCCTGTGGGAGTCGGCCCTGGCCGGCCTGGCCCGGCATGTCGCCCGGCCGGGCGCCGGCGGCCTGACTCCGTCGGACGTGCCGCTGGTCTCCGTACGCCAGAGCGAGATCGAGGCGTGGGAGCAGCGCCACCCGTCCCTGGTGGACGTATGGCCGCTGACCGCGCTCCAGTCCGGACTGCTCTTCGAGTCGATGGTCTCGGACGCCGGACACGACGCGTACCAGATGCAGTTCGCCTACCACCTGTCCGGTGCGGTGGACCCGGAGCGGATGCGGGCGGCCGGCCAGGCGCTGCTCGACCGGTACCCCAACCTGCGCACCGCGTTCGTGCCCGAGGCCGGCGGTGACCTCGTCCAGCTCGTCCTCCAGGACGTCGAACTGCCCTGGCAGTACCTGGACATGAGCGCCAAGGGTGACGAGGAGTTCCAGAAGTTCCTGCTCGCGGACCGCAACACGCGGTTCGACCCCACCACCGCGCCGATGCTGCGGATCTCGCTGATCAACCGCGGGCCCGAGCGCTCCGCATTGGTCTTCACCGCCCATCACGTGCTCTTCGACGGCTGGTCGGTGCCGACTCTCATGCAGGATCTGCTGCGGCTCTACGGGTCCGGCGGCGACGCCTCCGTGCTGCCGCGGGTCCGCGGGTTCCGCGAGTTCCTGGTGTGGCAGTCGCAGCAGGACCGGCAGGCGGCAGCCGAAGCCTGGGCGAATGAGCTCGACGGCTTCGACGACCCGACCCTGCTGCTCGTCCGCGACAAGGGCGGCACTTCGCACAGCGACGACATCGGGCACGTGGACGTCCCGATGCCGGCCGAGCTCGCCCTCGAACTGGCCGCGACCGCCGCCGACCTGGGCGTCACCCTGAACACGCTGGTGCAGGGGGCCTGGGCGGTTCTCCTCGGACAGCTGACCGGACGACAGGACGTGGTGTTCGGTGCCACCGTCTCGGGCCGCCCGCCGGCCGTGCCGGACGTGGAGTCCATGGTGGGCCTGTTCATCAACACCCTCCCGGTCCGGGTGAGCTGCGCCCCGGGCGAGACCTTCGCCCAGCTGCTCGGCGGACTCCAGGACCGCCAGGGCGCGCTGCTCGACCACCACCACTACGGACTGACCGAGATCCAGCAGGCGGCCGGGACCAGCGGACTCTTCGACACCCTCGTCGTCTTCGAGTCGTACCCGGTCGACCATGTCGGGCTCAGCGAGGCGAACGACACGGCCGGAGTGGCGATCACCGGCATCACTCCGTTCAGCGGCACCCACTACCCGGTGACCGTGATGGCCGACGCCGACCCCAACCTGCTGCTGTCGCTCCAGTACCAGCCCCACGCGCTCGACCGGGCCGAGGTGGAGACCATCGCCGCGCGCTTCGAACGCGTATTGCGCGCCCTGGTGACGGACCCGCACCTGCTGATCGGATCGGTGGACGTGCTCAGCCCCGCCGAGCGGGAGCAGGCGCTGCGCATCTCCGGCGACCATTCGGTGCCCGTGCCGGACACGACCGTCCCGGCGCTGTTCGAGGGGCAGGCCGCGGCGACGCCGGACGCGGTGGCCGTGGTGTGCGGCGAGGAGTCGCTGACCTACCGCGAGCTGGACGAGCGCGCCACGCGCCTCGCCCGCGGTCTGACCGGCCGCGGCGTGGGGCCGGAGTCCGTCGTCGCGGTGGCCCTGGGCAGGACGTCCGACCTGGTCGTCGCGTTGCTCGGCGTCATGAAGGCCGGAGCGGGATACCTGCCGATCGATCCGGCGTACCCGAGCCGGCGCCTCGAGTTCATCCTGTCCGACGCGGCTCCCTCACTCGTCCTCACGGACGCCGTGGCAGCGGACGTCCTGCCGCCCACCGACCTCCCCGTGCTGTACCTCGCGGACGTCGAGAGGTCGACGGCCGCCGAGGCCCCCGTGCCCGCCGCCCCGCGGCCGGACAACGTGGCGTACGTCATGTACACCTCGGGCTCCACGGGCATCCCGAAGGGCGTGGCGATCACCCACCGGAACGTGACCAGCTGCCTGCCCGGCCTGGTGGCCAGCACGGGCATGGCACCGGGTGCGCGCATGCTGGCCGGTGCGTCCGTCAACTTCGACGTATCGGTGTTCGAGATCTTCTCGACGCTCTGCGTCGGCGGCACCGTCGAGCTCATCCGCGACGTACTCGCCCTGGGCGAGCGGGACGACTGGTCCGCCGACGTGATCAGCTCGGTGCCCTCGGCCTTCGCCGAGCTCCTCGACGGCCTGCCGGGCAGGATCAGCCCCAAGGCCGTGGTGTTCGCGGGCGAGGCCCTGCCGACGGCACTGGTGGCTCGGGCCCGGGAGGCCTTCCCGGGTATCCGGGTGGTCAACGGCTACGGCCAGACCGAGTCCTTCTACGCGACCGCGTTCGCGCTGGCCGGGGACGAGGAGTGGACCGGCGGGGCGAGCGCACCGATCGGCGAGCCCCTCGAGCACGTCCGCGCCCACGTCCTGGGGGCGGGCCTGATGCCCGTACCGCCCGGGGTGACGGGAGAGCTCTACGTCGCGGGGGCGTCCCTCGCGCGCGGCTACCGCGGCCAGGCCGCGCTGACGGCCGAGCGCTTCGTCGCCGACCCCTTCGGCCCCGCCGGATCACGGATGTACCGCACGGGCGACCTGGCCCGGTGGACCGCCGACGGCCGCCTCGAATACGTGGGACGCGGCGACGGACAGGTGAAGATACGCGGCGTCCGGGTGGAGCCCGGCGAGGTGGAGGCGGTCCTCGCCGGCCATCCCGAGGTCGAACAGGCCGTGGTCGTCGCCCGCGAGAGCCGGGGGACCGGCACCTCGAAGTACCTGGCGGCGTACGTGATCGCGGCCGGGCCCGAGGCTCCGCAGGACCTGCGCGCCTTCATGTCCGCGAAGCTGCCCGACCACCTGGTGCCCTCGGCGTTCGTGACGCTGGAGAAGTTCCCGCTGCTGCCCAACGGCAAGGTCGACCGCACCGCACTGCCCGAGCCGGGGTTCACCGGCGTCGCGTACCGCGCCCCGCGCAACACGACCGAGGAAGTGCTGTGCCGGCTGTTCGCCGAGGTCCTCGGCGTGGAGCGGGTCGGTATCGACGACGACTTCTTCGCCAGGACCGGCCAGTCCCTGCTGGCCACCCGGCTCGTCAACCGGATCCGCGCCACGCTGGGCGCGGAGGTCCGCGTCCCGCAGGTGTTCGCCGCTCCCACCGTCGCGCAACTGAGCGGACAGCTGTCGACGAGCGGCCCGGCCCGGGTGCGGCTGCGGCGGGCGCAGAGCCGCCCGGAGCGCGTGCCGTTGTCCTTCGCGCAGCGCCGGCTCTGGTTCGTGGACCGCTTCGAGGGGCCTTCGGCGACGTACAACCATGCCTTCGTCCTGCGGCTCACCGGCCGACTGGACGTCGAGGCGCTGGGCGCGGCGCTGCGGGACGTGGTCGCCCGGCACGAGACCCTGCGGACCCTGATGCTGGAGGACGCCGACGGGCACCCGTACCAGCAGGTACTGCCGGCCTCGCAGGCCGCGCTGGACACCCCGCTGGTCGAGGTGACGCCCGACACGGTCGACGAGGCACTGGCCGCGGTCATCGGCCGCCCCTTCGACATGGCGACGGAGATCCCCACCCGTACCGCGCTGCTGCGGTGCGGTGCCGAGGAGCACCTGCTGGCACTGGTGATCCACCACATCGCCGTCGACGGAGAGTCGATCGCCCCGCTCGCCCGTGACCTGGGCACCGCCTACGCGGCACGCCTGGACGGCACGGCCCCCGACTGGGCGGACCTCGCGGTGCAGTACGTGGACTACACGCTGTGGCAGCGCGAACTGCTGGGCGACGAGAGCGACCCCGAGAGCCTGCTGGCCGCCCAGGCGGCGTACTGGCGCCAGGAGCTGTCCGGGGCGCCGCAGCCCCTCCAGCTGCCGGCCGACCGGCCGCGCCCGCCCGCGCCCAGCCATCGCGGCGACGCCGTGGAGTTCGGCCTCCCGCCGCACGTCGCGGCCGAGGTCGAGAAGCTGGCGCGCGCGCACGGCGCGACGGCCGCCATGGTGCTGCAGTCCGCGCTCGCGGTGCTGCTGAGCCGCCTCGGCGGGGGCGAGGACATCACCATGGGGTCCCCGATCGCCAACCGCACCGACGCCGAACTGGCCGACTTGGTCGGCTTCTTCGTCAACACCTGGGTACTGCGCGCCGACCTGTCCGGAAACCCGACCTTCGAGGAGATGCTCGGGCGGGTCCGGGGCAAGGCGCTGGCGGCGTACGACAACCAGGAAGCGCCCTTCGAGCGGCTGGTGGAACTGCTCAACCCCGAGCGCTCCACCGCGTACCACCCGCTGTTCCAGGTCATGTTCGCCTGGCAGAACATCACCCGTGAGGGCTTCGAGATGCGCGGCCTCCAGGTGAGCTGGGAGCCCTCGTTCACCGCGACCGCGAAGTTCGACCTGTTCTTCAACATGGGCGACATTCCCGGACAGGGCGTCATCGGGTACCTGGAGTACGCGACCGACCTCTTCGACCGGAGCACCGTGGAGAACCTCGCGACCCGCTTCGTGCGGCTCGTCGAGCAGCTCGTCACCGCCCCGGAGCAGCGGATCGGGTCGGTGGACATGCTGCTGCCGGGTGAGCGGGAGCAGCTGGCCGTCTTCGCCGGGCCGGGCCGTCGGGTGCCGGACGCCACCGTCCCGGGCCTGTTCGAGCAGCAGACGGCCGCGTACCAGGACGAGGTCGCCGTGGTGTGCGGCGACGACTGGCTGACCTACCGCGAGCTGGACGAGCGGGCCAACCGCCTGGCCCGGGCCCTGATCGGGCGGGGCGTGACGGCGGAGTCCCTCGTCGGGCTCGCGCTCCCGCGCTCGGTCGACCTGGTCGTGGCGATGCTCGGCATCATGAAGACCGGCGCCGCCTACCTGCCCATCGACCCGCGGTACCCGAGCGCACGGCTGGGCCTGATGCTGGAGCAGGCGCGGCCCCAGTGGCTCCTCCTCGACGAGGAGGCGGCGGCCGGGCTGCCGGAGCACGACGTGCCCGCGCTGCTCCTCGGCGAGCTCGATCTGGACGGCGGCAACGCGGCCCCGGTCGCGCCGGGGCCGAGCCCGGACAATGCGGCGTACGTGATGTACACGTCCGGCTCCACGGGCGTCCCCAAGGGCGTGGTGATCACGCATCGGAACATCACCAGCTGTCTGCCCTCACTGGTGGCCGCTCTCGGGCTGGGCCCGGGAGCGAAGGTGCTGGCGGGTACGTCCATCAACTTCGACGTGTCGGTGTTCGAGATCATGACGGCGCTGACCACGGGTGGCAGTGTCGAGGTCGTCCGCGACGTCCTGGAACTGGGGGAGCGTACGCGCTGGCGAGGCAGCGTGATCAGCTCCGTTCCGTCGGTGTTCGCCGAACTCCTCGACCAGATCGCGGGCAAGACGAGTGTGAACACGCTGGTGTTCGCCGGTGAGGCGTTGCCGGCTTCGCTGGTGGAGCGGGCCCGCAAGGCCTTCCCGGGCGTGCGCGTGGTCAACGGCTACGGCCAGACCGAGACCTTCTACGCCTCCACCTACACACTCACGCGCGACCAGGAATGGGACGGCGGGACCAGCGCGCCCATCGGCACCCCGCTGGACAGCGCCCGGGCCTACGTCCTCGGGGACGGTCTGCTGCCGGTCCCGCCCGGTGTCCCCGGTGAGCTCTACGTCGGCGGCGAGTCGGTGGCGCGCGGCTACTACGGTCGGCCGGAGTTGACGGCGGAGCGGTTCGTGGCGGATCCGTTCGGTCCGGTCGGGTCGCGGATGTATCGCACGGGTGACCTGGCGCGTTGGAACAGCGAGGGGCGGCTGGAGTACGTCGGGCGCGGTGACGGGCAGGTGAAGATCCGCGGTCAGCGGATCGAACCGGGCGAGGTCGAGGCGGCGCTGACCGCCCACCCCTCCGTCGAGCAGGCCGCCGTCGTGGTCCGCGAGGGCAAGGGCGACAGCAAGCAGCTCGTGGGCTACGTCGTCCCCGCCCGGACAACGGACGGCGACAAGGACGACAACGACGACAACGCCAACAACCGCAGCACCCTTGATCTGACGGCGGGTGTGTCGGTGCCGGAGTTGCGCAAGTTCGCGGCGGCGCGGTTGCCGGAGTTCATGGTTCCGTCGGCGTTCGTGGTTCTTGAGCGGTTGCCGTTGATGGCGAACGGGAAGTTGGACCGGGCGGGGTTGCCGGCTCCGGTGTTCAAGGGTGAGGCGTATCGTGCGCCGTCCTCGGAGACGGAGCGGGTGCTGGCGGCGGTGTTCGCCGAGGTGCTCGGTGTGGACCGGGTGGGTGTGGACGATGATTTCTTCGCCGTGGGCGGGGACAGCATTCGTTCCATTCAGGTGGTGTCGCGGGCTCGTGCGCGGGGTGTGGAAGTTACGCCGCGTGAGGTGTTCCAGCATCGGCGGGTCGCGGAGCTGGCGGTGGTTGCGGCCGGTCGTGGTGCGGCTGTGGTGCTGGAGGAGCTCGCGGGTGGTGGCGTTGGTTTTGTGCCGCTGATGCCGGTGACGAAGTATTTGTTGGAACTCGGTGGTGGTTTCGGCCGGTTCACGATGTCCACGGTGCTGGATCTGCCGGTGGGGATCGATGCGGCGGGTCTGTCGGGCACGTTGTCGGCGGTGTGGGACCGGCACGATGTGCTGCGGTCCCGGCTGGTCGAGGGCGGTATGCAGGTCGATGCCGCGGGGTCGGTGGACCTCGCGTCGCTCGTCGAGCGGGTGGAGTGCGACGGGATCTGGGACGAGGCCTGGCTGGCCCGTGCCGCCGAGGAGTTGGACGGGGCGACGGGTCGGCTGGATCCGGCGGCCGGGGTGATGGCGCGGTTCGTGTGGTTCGATCCGGGCGCGGAGGCCGCGGGCCGGCTGATCGTGGTGCTGCATCACCTGGTCGTCGACGGTGTGTCCTGGCGGATCCTGCTGCCCGACTTCGCCGAGGCGTGGGGCCGGATTCGCGAGGGCGCCGTGCCGGCGCTGCCCGCGGTGGCGACTTCGGTACGCCGCTGGGCCCACGCCCTGGTGGAAGAGGCTTCCTCACCCGAGCGGATCGCCGAACTGGACCTGTGGCGCTCTGTGGTCGAAGGCCCGGACCCGCTCCTCGGCTCACGTGAGATCGACCCGTCGGTGGATGTGATCTCCACCGTGGACCACGTCTGGCTCCATGTGCCCGCTGCGGTGACCGAGGCGTTGCTGACGACGGTTCCCGCGGCGTTCCGTGGCGGTGTGAACGACGGTCTGCTGAGTGCGCTGGCGCTGGCGGTGTCGCGTTGGCGGCGCGGTCGCGGAGTGGAGGAGTCCTCGCTGCTGGTGAAGCTGGAGGGGCACGGCCGTGAAGAGGCGGTCGTTCCGGGGGCTGATCTGTCCCGGACGGTCGGCTGGTTCACGAGCATGTTCCCGGTCCGCCTGGACATCGGTGAGGTGGATGTCGAGGACGCCCTCGCGGGTGGTGCTGCCGCCGGTTCGGTGGTCAAGGCGGTCAAGGAGCAGCTGCTGCGGATCCCGGACAAGGGGGTGGGCTACGGCCTCCTGCGCTACCTGAACGAGGAGACCGCGGCCGTTCTGGCGCCGCAGCCGACCGGGCAGATCGCCTTCAACTACCTGGGCCGGTTCTCAGCCGCGGACATGCCGGAGGAACTGCGCGGTCTGGGCTGGACGCAGGTCCCCGGCTCCAACGAGCTGATCGCGGTGCCGGACGCGGACATGCCCGTCATGTCCACCCTGGAGATCAACGCGGCCGTGACGGACACGAAGGACGGCCCTCAGCTCGGCGTCCGCTTCGGCTTCCCCGCGGGCGTGCTCTCCCGCGACGAGGTGCAGGAGCTGGCCGATCTGTGGGGTGCTGCCCTCGGGGGCCTGGCCCGCCATGCCGCCCGGCCGGGCGCCGGCGGCCTGACTCCGTCGGACGTGCCGCTGGTCCCCGTACGCCAGAGCCAGATCGAGGCCTGGGAGCAGCGCTACCCGTCCCTGGCGGACGTATGGCCGCTGACCGCTCTCCAGTCCGGACTGCTCTTCGAATCGATGATGGCCGACTCGACGTACGACGCCTACCACGTGCAGGTCGTCTACCAGCTGTCCGGTGCGGTGGACCCGGAGCGGATGCGGGCGGCCGGCCAGGCGCTGCTCGACCGGTACGCCAACCTGCGCACCGCGTTCGTGCCCGACGCCGCCGGCGGCAGGGTCCAGCTCGTCCTCGACGAGGTGCGCCTGCCCTGGCAGCTGATGGACCTGCGCGACCTCGACGAGAAGCGGCGGACCGAGGCCTTCGAGCAGTTCCTCGCCAAGGACGAGGCCGACCACTTCGACCCGGCCACCGCTCCGCTGCTGCGGATCGGGCTGGCGCTGACCGGGCCCGAGCAGGCCGAGCTGGTCCTGACCTCGCACCATGCGCTGCTCGACGGCTGGTCGTTGAGCGTGCTGATGCAGGAACTGCTGCGCCTGTACGCCTCCGGTGGGGACGACTCCGTCCTGCCGCGGGTGCGCAAGTACCGGGACTTCCTGGTGTGGCTGTCGGAGCAGGACCCCGAGGCCTCGGCGCGGGCCTGGCAGACCGAGTTCGCCGGGGTCGAGGAGCCGACCCTCATCGTGCCCGACCGCACGATCGAGGCGGACCCGCGGAACGTGGGGCAGCTGGACATCCCGCTGCCCTCCGACACCGCCCGCGAGCTGATCCGGTCCGCCGCCGGCCTGAGCATCACGCTCAACACCCTGGTCCAGGGCGCCTGGGCGATCGTCCTCGCGGGTCTCACGGGCCGCCAGGACGTGGTGTTCGGTACGACGGTGTCCGGCCGCCCGCCCGCGGTGGCGGGGGTCGAGTCCATGGTGGGCCTGTTCATCAACACCCTGCCGGTGCGGGTGGATCCGTCCCCCTGGCACACCTTCCGCGAGGTGCTGACCGGCCTCCAGGACCGGCAGGGCCGGCTGATGGACCACCACCACATCGGGCTCACGGACATCTGCCGGGCCGTCGGCCTGAGCACGCTGTTCGAGACCGTCGTCGTCTTCGAGTCGTTCCCGATGGAGCGCGAGGGCCTGAGCGATGCCGAGGCCAACGGCGGCATCGCCATCGCCAACGTGAGTACGGGCAACGGCACCCACTACCCGCTGGGCATCGCGGCCGCGGCCGACGACCGCCTGCACGTGGTGATGGAGTACCAGGAGGACCACTTCGACCTGGCCGCCGCCGAGAGCATCGCCGCACGGTTCGCGGCCGTCCTGTGCCAGGTGGCATCGGATCCCGACGTACAGGTCGGGTCGGTCGACGTACGGCCGGAAGCCGAGCGGGAGCGGCTGCTGCACGGGTTCAACGACACGGCGGCTGCCACGGCCGAGGGCACGATCCCCGACCAGTTCGAGCGACAGGCCGCCGCGTTCCCGGACGCCACCGCGTTGCTCTTCGAGGACGAGCGGGTCTCCTACCGCGAGCTCGACGAGCGGGCCGACCGGCTGGCGCGCACCCTGCGCGAGCGGGGCGTCGGGCCGGAGACGGTCGTGGCGGTGGCCATGCGCCGCTCGCCGGACCTGGTCGTCGCACTGCTCGGCGTGGCCAAGGCCGGAGGTACGTACCTGCCGGTCGACCACACCTACCCGGCCGAGCGGATCGCCTACATGCTCGGCGACTCCGGGGCCCGCGTCGCGGTCGTGGACGCCACGGCGGCCGAGGTGCTGGCCGGGCACGAGCTCGACACCCTGCGGGTGGACGACGTGCCGGCCGGAGGCGACCTCGCACCCGTGGCGCGTACGACGACGCTCGACAGCGCCGCGTACGTCATCTACACCTCGGGCTCGACGGGACAGCCCAAGGGCACCGTGGTCACCCACCGCGGTGTCTCCAGCCTGGTGGAGGCACACGTGGCGCGGATGGCGGTGACCGCCGACAGCCGGATGCTGCAACTGGTCTCGCCCAGCTTCGACGTCTCCATCTGCGAGATGTTCACCGCGCTGCTCTCCGGCGCGGCCCTGGTCCTCGCCGACAAGGAGGACCTGGTACCGGGGCTGCCGCTGGCCAGGACCGTGGACCGGCACGAGGTGACCCACATGATGCTGCCGCCGGCGATGCTCGCGGCGCTCCCGGCCGACTCGCTGACCAGCGTGGTCTCGCTGCTGACCGGCGGTGATGCGCCGTCGCCGGAGCTGGTCGCCCAGTGGGCGCCGGGCCGCCGGATGATGAACGTCTACGGACCGACCGAGACCACCGTGTGCGCGACCATGAGCGCGCCGATGGCCGCGGACGACCGGGTCTTCCCGATCGGCACACCCATCCACAACACCCGGGTGTACGTACTGGACGCGGCGTTGCAGCCGGTCTCGATCGGTGTGGCCGGTGAGCTGTACATCGCGGGTCCCGGTGTGGCCCGCGGCTACCTCGGCAAGCCGGTCGTGACCGCCGAACGCTTCGTGGCCTGCCCGTTCGGGCGGCCGGGCGAGCGGATGTACCGGACCGGCGACACGGTCTCGTGGAACGCGGACGGAGCGCTGGTCTTCCACGGGCGCGCCGACGACCAGGTCAAGATCCGCGGCTTCCGCATCGAACTCGGCGAGGTCCAGAGCGCGTTGACGGCGCACCCCGGTGTCGACCAGGCCGTGGTGGTCGTCGACGACAGGAAGCGCGGAGACCGGCGCCTGGTCGGCTATGTGGTGCCCGCCACCGACCGGTCGGACGACGAGCGCCTGGTGGACGACGTACGGGCGCTCGTACGGGACCGGCTGCCGGGGCACATGGTGCCGTCGTCCCTCATGGTCATCGGTGAACTGCCGCTGACCCTGAGCGGAAAGCTCGACAAGCGGGCGCTGCCGGAGCCGGACTACGCGGGCGAGTCGGCCGGCCGGGCGCCGCGCACCACCCGTGAGGAGATCCTGTGCGGTCTGTTCGGCGAGGTGCTCGGGCTGAAGTCGGTCACCATCGACGACTCGTTCTTCGTCCGGGGCGGGCATTCCCTGCTCGCCTCGCGGCTGATCAGCCGGATCAGCGTCGTCCTGGGCGTCACCCTGCCGCTCAGGGCGGTGTTCGACGCCCCGACCGTCGCCGAGCTGGCCACGTTCCTGGAATCGACGGGCGATGCGGGCACCTCCGGTGACCCCTTCGCGCCAGTCCTGTCCATCAAGGGCGGTGACGCACCCGCGGGCCCCGGCTCCGAACCGCTGTGGTTCGTCCACCCGGGCGGCGGCATCTGCTGGCCGTACCTCGGCTTCGCCGGCCGCCTGCCGGAATTCCAGACGGTCTACGGAATCCAGGCGAAGGGATTCGACGGCGCCGCCCGACTGCCCGGATCCATCGACGAGATGGTCATCGACTATGTCGGTGAAATCCTGGCCGTCCAGCCGGAGGGCCCGTTCCATCTGGCCGGATATTCCATCGGCGGTACGCTCGCCCAGGCCATCGCCGCGCAGTTGCAGAACCGGGGCCACGAGGTGGCGTTCCTGGCGATGCTCGACAGCGTTCCCGGCGACTATCTGGCGACTCAGCCGGCGCCCACCGCGATCGCGCTGCGGGATTACTTCCGCGAGCACCTCACCAGTGTGGTCGGCTCGCACGACTACGAGTCCTTCCTGGACAACGCGGTGCGGGTGATCCTCAACCACACGTCGCTGACCCCGGAGTTCGACTCGCCGGTCTACCGGGGCGACGCGCTCTTCTTCAATGCCGTGCCCAACCCGGACACGACGTACGGGGACCTGTGGACGCCGTACATCACCGGTTCCATCAAGCAGTACGGCATCGAAAGCACGCACCACGACTTGATCAATGCGGAACCTGCCGCCGAGATCTGCCGGATCATCGGCCGGGAATTCTCCGCGAAGCGGCGGACCAAGTCGGCCCAGGCCAACGGAAATGGAGTTCAGGAATGAGCAGCAACCCCTTCGATGACGAGAACGGCCAGTTCTACGTGGTGGTGAACGACGAGGACCAGCATTCTCTCTGGCCGGGCTTCCGCGAGGTTCCGGCCGGATGGCGCGTCGTGTTCGGTGCGGCCGGCCGCGCCGAGTGCCTCCAGTACGTCGAGGAGAACTGGACCGACCTGCGGCCCAAGAGCCTCCAGTCCGCCATGGCCGCCGCCGAGAAGTAGGCCGGGACACCGTCCCAGAGAGAGGAACACCTCCCCATGTCCAAAGTCATTGAGCGGTGGAATATCCACCCCAACAGCCCCTGGCTGCGCGGCAACCGCCCGGCGAACACCATCGAGTACGTCGAGCAGCTCGGCTCCTGGTGCGCCTACGGCTTCGCCGAGGTGGAGCAGATCCTGGGCGACCACGAGAACTTCTCGGCGGCCACTGCCGCGTACGCCGCGGTGCAGGTCGACCCGAAGTTCCAGGAGGGCGACATCTCCCAGATGGACCCGCCGGAGCAGACCAAGTACCGCAAGCTGATCGGGCACGCGTTCAGCCCCCGGGTCATCACGAGCCTGGAGCCGCGTATTCACAAGATCACCGATGAACTGCTGGACGCGGTGCGGGACAAGGGCAGCTTCGAGCTCGTGGCGGATTTCGCCTACCCGCTGCCGGTACGCGTCATAGCCGACCTGCTGGGCCTCGACAGCAAGGACTTCGACCTTTTCAAGGGCGCCGCGTTCGACATCATCGAGAACATGGCGGGCCTCGACTTCGTCGCCGGCGGTGACGGGATCGAGGACCAGATCCACGCCGCCGAGGCCCGCTTGAAGCCCCTGCTCGACTACATGCTCGACCAGGTGCTCCAGCGTCGTAAGCACCCCCGCGAGGACCTGCTGACCTATCTCCTCCAGGCCGAGCAGGACGGCGACCGCCTCACCGACAACGAGGTCGTCAACATCGCCAACATCCTCCTGATCACCGGCCACATCACCAGCACCATGATGGTCGGCAACACGATGGCCTGCCTGGACACCGAGCGCGACAAGCTCGTCCGGGTGCGCGAGGACCGCTCCCTGGTGCCGACCGCGATCGAGGAGGCCCTGCGGCTGCTCCCGCCGGCCGCGACGCTGTCCCGGGTGACCGTCAAGGATGTGGAGATCGGTGGTGTCACCATCCCCGCGGGGCAGATGATCCTGCCGTGGGTGAGCGCCGCCAACCGGGACCCGCTCAAGTTCGAGCGCCCCCAGGAGTTCGACCCGGCCCGCAACCCCAACCCCCACATCGTGTTCGGGCACGGTGTCCACTACTGCCTGGGCACCCGCCTCGCGCGGCTCGAAGGCAAGATCGCGATCAACGCCCTGCTCGACCGCTACCCGGACTTCGCGATCGACGCGGACAAGACGTCCTTCTTCCCCTCGGAGGACATGGTGGGCGTCCGCGCGATGCCCGTCATCCTCAAGTAGACGTACGACGTGAGCCACGCGGCCGAAGGCTTCCTGAAAAGGAGCCTCGCCGCGTGGCATTTCAACGTCTGCGAGAGATTGTCGACCGATGCGGAACGAATGCCCGCACGCTCGTGCTCCTGTAATACGTCTCCAATATCCGGTCGATATGAGCGCCCCCTACTGTTCTTCTCAGAACGAAGGAACAGTCCCCCCACCAGTTCCGGTGTGGCGATCGTAGCCGTGGCGCGCCGTGCGCCTTTTCTGTGCACTGTAAAAGTTGTATACGTCATACAAGGAGTGGCCGTGACCCAGCCGCAACGCCGACCGGACCGCTGGATTATTCTCGCCGTGGTCTGCCTCGTGCAGCTCGTCGTGATCCTCGACAACACCATCCTCAACGTCGCCATCCCCTCCCTCACCGAGGAGCTCGGCGCAACCACCGCGCAGACCCAGTGGGTCATCGGCGCGTACGCCCTCACCCAGGCGGGCCTGCTGATCGCCGCCGGCGGCTTCGCCGACCGGTACGGACGCAAGCGCATCCAACTGCTCGGACTCGCGTTCTTCGGCCTCGGCTCGCTCGCCGCAACACTCGCCACCAGCCCCGGCCTGCTGATCGCCGCCCGCGCGGGCATGGGTGTCGGAGGCAGCCTCCTGCTCGCCACCAACATGGCCATCATCGTCCGCACCTTCGACGCGGAGGAGACCCCCAAGGCGCTCACCTGGATCATGGGCGTCGCCTCGCTCGGCCTCGCGCTCGGTCCCGTGATCGGCGGCGTGCTGCTGGCCGAGTTCTGGTGGGGTTCGGTGTTCCTGGTCAACGTGCCGGTCTGCGTGATCGGGCTGATCGCCGTGGCCCTTCGGGTCCCGGAGTCGAAGGACCCGCAGGGCGACCGCCCCGACCTGTTCGGCGCGCTGCTCTCCACCATCGGCAGCGTGGCCGTCATCTACGCGATCATCCAGGGTCCCGGCTACGGCTGGACCTCTGCCGGAACGCTGCTGCCCGGCGGTATCGGGCTGGCCGTCCTGGTGGGCTTCGTCCTCTGGGAGCGCCGTATCCCGAACCCGCTGATGGACATGTCGTTCTTCAGCAACGCCCGCTTCCGCGGGGCGGTCTCCGGCGGTGTGCTCGTCGCGTTCGGTCTGGCCGGGTCGCTGTTCCTGCTGACGCAGCACCTTCAGTTCGTGCTCGGCTACGGCCCGCTGGAGGCCGGTCTGCGCATCGCGCCGATGGCGCTGACCCTCGTCGCGCTCAACCTCACCGGTGTGGGCGTACGGCTGACCAGCAAGCTCGCGCCGCCGGTGGCCATCGCCACCGGGCTGAGCCTGATGTCCCTGGGGCTCGCCTCCATCGCGGTACTCGGACACAGCGGCTCCTACCCGGGCATCCTGCTGGGCCTGGTGCTGATGGGAGCGGGCGTCGCCTGCGCCAAGCCGGCCATGGCGGGCGCGGTGATGACCTCGATCCCGCCGGAGAAGGCGGGCGTCGGCTCGGGCCTGATGGGCACCATCAGCGAGGTCGGCAACTCGCTCGGCGTCGCCGTCCTCGGTGCGGTGCTGACCGCGGGATTCGCCGCCTCACTGCCGACCGGCGTCCCGGACGACGCTGCACGCTCCCTGCCGGAGGCCCTCGCGGCGGCCGGTCCGAATGCGGCGCAGCAGGTCCACAACGCCTTCGGGGACAGCCTGACCAGCTCCCAGCTGATCGGCGCGGTCGCTGTCCTGCTCGGAGGCCTGGTGGCGGCCTGGCTGCTGCGGGAGAACGCCTCGAAGGAGCCGATCGGCGCGAGCCGGGCCGAGAGCGAGCAGGAGTCCACCCTGGCGGCCTGAGTTCCACGCTCTGATCTCCGTCCCAGTACAGCACGGAAGAAATCCCCGTACGGCTTCTGCCGGCGGGGATTTCGTGTATGCGCACCTTTCCACGATAGCTGTCCAATATCAGGCCGATATGCCCTGCTCGTAACGTCATTGTCGGAACTGAGGGAAAGAGCCGCCGGGCGACGACGGGAGTCACCGTTCGTCGCCGACGGCCCCCACTTCACTCCCACCCATCCGATAGTCCCGCAGCCAGTGGCGCACGCCTCGTGAGGCCATGGCCGCTTGCCATCCGCATGAGGGCATCGACATGCCGATTTTCGAGTTCGACACACCTGAGCCGATCCTTGTCACCATCGGCCTGGACATCGGCCACGTCCGGCTCACCGCGGGCGACCGCTCCAGGACGACCGTCGAAGTGCGCGCCCTGGACCGCGACGACGCGTCCGGTGTCGCCACCGCCGGCCGGGCCGGCGTCGCGTACACGGCCGGCGAGCTCGTGGTGTCCGCCCCGACGGCGCGCGGCCTGCAGGGGATCGGGGCCGTGATCGTCGACATCGAGCTGCCGAGCGGCTCCCGTGTGCACGGGAACGCCCTCGCCGCCGACTTCCGCGGCACGGGCCGGCTGGGGGAGTGCCGGATCACCGCCGGCTGCGGTCACATCCGGCTCGATCGGACGGGCCCCCTGCTCCTGTCCTCGGTCCTCGGCAACGTCGACGTGCAGCACGTGGCAGGCGACTTCGAGGCCGTCGCCGGAAGCGGCGACGTGTACATCCGGGAGATCGACGGTGCGGTGGAGGCCAACAGGGGTACGGGCGACATCCGTATCGGCGAGGTGAGCGGCGGCGTACGCGTGTACGCGGACAGCGGTGACCTCCACATCGGCCGGGCGCACGCCGCGGTCGAGGCCCGGGCCACGCAGGGCGACATCCGCATCGACGCGATGTTACGGGGCCCGCTGGTCCTGGAGACCGCGTCCGGAAAGCTGGAGGTCGGCATTCCCGAAGGCGTCCGAGCCCACCTGGACCTGGACTCACACGTAGGCACCGTCTATCAGTCCCTCGACTTCCTCGACAGTTCCGCCCGTAAACCCGAGGCGGACGCAGAGACGGTCAAGGTGCAGGCCCGCACCCTCATCGGAGACATTGTGATACGTCGCGCAGCACTCGACCTCGACGAGGAATGGCCGTAGTCGTGCACACGTTCTCGGGTGGCGCCGAGCTCCGTCCCGCTCCTCCGTAGAGCCCGGAATTGGCCAAGTGTGCTGAAAAACACCGGCGTCTCGACCTCGACCCGGCCCCAGATGAATGGGGCCGGGTCGAGGTCGTTGTTCTCAACCGGCTCCCGCTAAACAGCCTGGTTACTTCCCACGTCAGCGCGAACATCGAGCTCCGCCGGCGAATCGGGGCTTGCGTCGCGGGGAATGCGTGGTTTTTAGTATTACGCCGATGGGCAGTCCGGCCCGGTGCCGGGCGATGTCCCGTCGACAGGACGGCCGGCCACGCAAAGTGCTGGTCTGGCGCGGACTTCGCGCCTTACTCTGGGCCAGCGCCCGCCGTGTGGGCGCGTTCCGGGTCACCGTGTTCGGACCCAACGGCGTGTTTATGCTCAGCCGGGAAATGGCGTCCGAGGCCTGTGGCCGCGTGCGGCAGTCGTTCCAACAGCGTGAGCGCAACCGTCATCGCGTGGTGGTCAATCCCGTGAGCCAGTTGCCGCAGTTCCATCAACGGAGGAAAACCGATGACCGATTTTGCTGACCGCTGGGGTTTTGCCGACGACAAGTTCTGGCTGCGTGGTGAGCAGCCGAAGGAGCCCGTCGAATGGAGTGAGGAGCTCGGCCGCTGGCATGCATACGGCTATGCGGAGGTGAACGAGGCCCTCAGCAACAACGACGGATACTCGGCCGACTCCGGACGGCTGTTCAACCTCGATGAGGAGACGCTGAAGTACTTCGACGGCGACCTCGCGCAGATGACCGGTGCGGAGCACGCGAACATCCGCAAGCAGGTCAGCCACGCGTTCAGCCCGCGGTTCATAGAGCACCTCGAGTCCCGGGTCCTCGAATTGGCCAACGAGTACGCCGACCAGCTGATCCATCTGGGCCGGTTCAACCTGCTGAGCGACTTCGTCGACCACGTGGCGGGCATCGTCTTCAGCGAGCTGCTGGGCATCCCGGCCGACGACCGGACGATGTTCAAGCTGGTGGACCAGAACATGGACCAGCAGGCCCAGATGACGCCGGTCGACCAGGGCGACGGCGAGGAGGGTTACTTCGAGAAGCTCACGAAGCCCCTGGAGCCCCTTCGCGAGATGCTCGGCCGGCACGTCGACGAGCGTACGCAGAACCCGAAGGAAGACCTGATCAGCCTGCTGAGCCAGGTCAAGAAGCTCGACGGCAGCCTGATGACCCGTGATCAGATCATCAACTTCATCATCGGCATCCTGGGCGCCGGACACCTCGCCACCCCGTTGCTGATCGGCAACACCATGCTGTGCTTGGAGTCGTTCCCGGAGCAGGCGGAGAAGGTCAAGGCCGACCACTCGCTCATCCCCGGCATGCTCGAGGAGTCGATGCGCTTCCTGACCCCGGGTGCCGTCTCCTACCGCGCCACCATCGCGGACGTGGAGCTCGGCGGCAAGCAGATTCCCAAGGACTCGCTGATCCGCGTGTTCCTCGGGGCGGCCAACCGCGACCCGCTCCAGTTCCCCAACCCGGACGAGTTCGATGTGACCCGCAGCCCCAACGCCCACCTCGGGTTCGGCCGTGGCTCGCACTACTGTGTCGGCGGCCAGATGGTCCGGGTGGAGACCCGCATCGTGTTCGAGGTGCTCCTGGAGCGCTTCCCGAACCTGCGGATCGACCCGAACATTCCGCCGCTCTTCTTCAACTCGCCCGACTTCACCGGTGTGCGCTCGGGTGGTCTGTGGGTCCTCACCCGCTGACCCCCCTGCGCCACCGCGCCGCGGAGACCACTGCGCCCCCCATGCCGGGAACGATCCGGCATGGGGGGCGCGGCGTTGGGGCCGGGGAGGATCAGCCGGCCGTCTTCGCAGCCTCCAGGACGACACCGCGCAGGGAGTTGGCGGTGACGGCGAGGATCTCCTGGACCTGGGCCAGCTGCTCCTCGGTGAGGTGGTGGTTCTGGCTGCCGTCGCGGACTTCCTCGCTGAAGCGTCCGAGCATCCCCTTCATGCGCCGCTGCGACTCCTTGGCGTCCTTGGCCTTCGGCTCGTCCGCCGGCTTGCCCGATCCCCGCAGCAGGCCGGCGCGGATCCGCTCGTCGATGTTCTGGGCCATCCTGGACTTGAAGGCGTCGCCACCCCACTTCTCCAGGGCCTCCGCGGTGATCTGCTCCTTGAGCGCCTTGGCCTGTTCCTTGGCCTGCTGCTTGGCCTGTTCGCGCATGAGGGGTACCTGTGCCTTCGTTTCGGCGACGATCTGCCGGGCCATCGCTTTGGCCCCGTCGGGGTCGTTGCTGTCGGTCATGCGCCTGAGCGGACTGCCCAGGCTGGGGCGGGTCTTGGCGGTCGCGGGCTTGAGGTGCTCGGAGAGCTCCGCGACGGTGGGGTGCTGGAACAGCAGGCGGATCGATATGTCGACTCCGAGCGTCCGGCGCATCCGGCCGATGATGCGGGTGGCCTTGAGGGAGTTGCAGCGCAAGGCGAAGAAGTTGTCGTCGATGCCCACTTCGTCCACACCGAGGACCTCCGCGATCAGTGCGCAGACCGCCTCCTCCTGCGGGGTGCGCCCCTTGCGGCGCCCGCCGCCCGCGGATACGGACCCGGGCTCGGGAAGGGCCTCCCGGTCCACGGTGCCGTCGGCCGCCAGAGGCAGCGCCTCCAGCGCCACCACGGTCGTCGGCACCATGTGGTCCGGCAGCCGGCTCGCCGCGAACTCGCGCAGCTCCTCGGCCCGTACGCCGTCCGAGGTGCGCAGCGGCGCCACGTAAGCCACCAGCTGGGGCTCGCCCGTGGCCGCGTCGGCGCGGACGGCCACCGCCGCCTGGGACACGCCCGGGTGGGTGGCCAGGACGGCCTCGATGCCGGCGGTGGCGATCCGGCGCCCGCGTACCAGCGGCTGCGGGCCGCCGCGCCCGGAGTACTCCAGGGCGCCGTCGCGGGACCAGCGGGCCAGGTCCCCGGTGCGGTACATCCGGGCCCCGTCCGGACCGTACGGGTCGGCGACGAACCGCTCCGCGGTCAGGCGGGCCTGCCCGTGGTAGCCGCGTGCCACCTCCCCGGCGACGTACAACTCGCCGACCACACCTGCCGGTACGGGCCGCAGCGCGGAGTCCAGTACGTAGGCCCGCACGTTCCCGAGCGGCGCGCCGAGCGGGAGCACCTGCGTGCCCGGCCCGTCCGGGGCGGCGAAGGCGGTGGCGGCGACCGTCTCGGCGGGTCCGTAGATGCCGGTCACCCGCGCACCCTGGATCGCCCCGCGCACGCATCGGACGACCGACGCGGGCAGCGTGTCACCGGTGAGGACCACCGTGCCCGCGTAGATGGCGCCACCGGACCTGTTGAGGACCTCGGCCAGGAACGGGGCGACCGTGGCGATCACATCGCCCGTCCAGCCCCAGTCCTCGCCGAGGGTGTCGATGTCCGTGGGCAGTTGCGCGGAGGCGCCGGAGCACAGTGCGCCGAAGACCTCGAACAGCATGGCGTCGTCGTCCGGCGAGGCCGCCAGCAGCCGCGTCCCGGGAGTCAGTCCCGCACCGGCCGCGAACCGCAGCGCTCCGGCCGCCAGTGCGCCATGGTCGAGGGCGACAACGGCCCCCGTGCCGTCGGCCCGGTGCGGGCGGCGCACCCAGGCCAGGTGCCGCGGGTCCAGGGGGGCGGTGCGGTCCGCGGCGGTGGGGTCGGCGTTCTCCCCGGGGCCGATGGCCTCTGCGCCCAGTTCGTTGACGTCCGCCCGGGTGACGACCTGGACCGCCTCCGCCGGGGCCTGCCCGTCGGGGTCGATCAGGAGGAACGCGGCGCCGGACTTCAGCGTCCCCAGCAGCGCGACCGCCAGTTGCGCGGACCGGGGCAGGGCGAGCGCGACCACCGACTCGGGGCCGGCGCCGAGCCGGATCAGCCGGTGCGCCAGCCGGTTGGCCCAGGTGTTGAGCTCCCGGTAGCTCAGCGTGACCCCCTCGGAGACCACCGCGACCGCGTCCGGGGTCTCGGCCGCCTGCCGCTCGACCAGGGCGGGCAGCGGCTCCCCGGGCAGTGCCGAGTCCGTGCCCCGGCGCCCGGTGGCGATCAGCTCGCGCTCGGCGGGCAGCAGCACGTCGACCGTGCCGACACGCCGGGACGGGTCGTCCAGGAGCTGCTGCACCACCTCGTGCAGCCGTACGGCGATGCCGTCGACGGCGTCCTCGGTGAAGAGGTTGCGGTGGTACTGGAGGGTCAGGCGGATGCCGGGGTCGGTTTCGACGATCAGGGCCAGCGGGTAGTTGGCGGCGCCTTCGGCGTGCACCCCCGTGACCTCGATCCCCGCCGCGGCGCCGGCCTCGGCGATGCCGGCCTGGTCCACCGGGTACGACTGGAACGCCACGAGGGTGTCGAACAGGGCGTCCAGGCCGGTCTGCTGGTGGATGTCGACCAGGCCGTGGTGATGGTGGTCCAGGAGTGCGGACTGTCGGCTCTGCAGTCGGGTCAGCAGATCGGCGAGGGTGTCGCCTGGGGTGCAACGGACGCGTACCGGAAGGGTGTTGATGAACAGCCCCACCATGGACTCCACGCCCGGCAGCGAGCCGGGACGGCCGGAGACCGTCGCGCCGAACACCACCTCCTCGCGCCCGGTGAGCCCGCTGAGCAGGACCGCCCAGGCGCCCTGGACCACGGTGTTCACCGTGACGCCCAGCTCGGCGGCGCGCCGCAGCAGCCGCCGGGAGTCGTCCCGGGTCAGCGTGAGGCTGAGCTCGCCGGCGCCCCGGGTCTCGGCGCGCGGGGTGCCGGACGGGAAGAGCAGCGTCGGCTCGTCGACACCGGCGAGCTCCTGCGCCCAGACCCGCGCGGTCTCGGTGCGGTCCTGCCGGTTCAGCCAGGCCAGGAAGTCGCGGAACTCGTGGACCGCCGGGAGGCCGGAGGCGTCCCCTCCGGAAGCGTACAGACGCAGCAGGTCCTGCATCAGGATCGGCTCGGACCAGCCGTCGATGAGCACGTGGTGGGTGGTGAGCACCAGCTCGCACCGTTCCGGGCCGAACCGCACCAGGGTCAGGCGCAGCAGCGGCGGGGTGGCGCGGTCGAAGGGCCTGGCGTAGTCCTCGGCGAGGAAGCGCTCGAAGGCCTCGCCCCGCTCGGCGGGGGACACCGGGGCGAGGTCGATCTCCTGCCAGGGAAGCTCCACGCCGTCCACCACGAGCTGTACCGGATTGTCGTCGGCGTCCGCGACGAAGGCCACGCGCAGGTTGGCGTACCGGTCGAGCAGGGCCTGACCGGCCGTACGCATGCGGGTCGCGTCGACCTCGCCGGACAGGTGGAACACGCTCTGCATCTGGTACGCGTCGTAGCCGGTGTCGTTGAGCGTGGACTCGAAGAGGATCCCGGACTGCAGCGAGGTCAGCGGCCACACGTCCGAGAGCCCGGGGTAGCGCCGCTGCCAGTCCTGGAACTCCGGGGAGCCGGGATCGGCCAGGGGCGCGGAGACGGTTGCTCCGGTCGCGGGGACGGCGACGGTCGCGGCCCGGGCGAGCGCGGCGACCGTGCGGGACTCCAGGATCTGCCGCGGGGTGACCTCCAGGCCGCGGGCCCGGGCCCGGGTGACGACCTTGATGGCGCGGATGCTGTCTCCGCCGACGGTCAGGAAGTCGTCGTCGACGCCGACCCGGTCCATGCCGAGCACCTCGGCGTACACGGCGGCCAGGATCTCCTCCTCGGGCGACGCCGGTGCCCGGTAGACGGCGGTGGTGAACTCCGGCTCGGGCAGCCCGAGCCGGTCCAGCTTGCCGTTCGGCGTGAGCGGGAGCCGATCGAGCGTGACGACCGAGGCGGGGACCATGTACTGCGGCAGCTTCTGCGCCGCCAGGCTCAGCAGCACCCCGCTGTCGACGGCGGCGCCGGCCTCGCCCTCCTCGGGCACCACGTAGGCGACGAGCCGGTTGGAGCGGGTCACGACCACGCTCTGCCGTACGCCCGGGTGGGAGCGCAGCACGGACTCGACCTCGCCGAGCTCCACGCGCAGGCCGTGGATCTTGACCTGGAAGTCCTTGCGGCCGATCAGCTCGATCAGTCCGTCCGCCCCGAACCGGGCGGCGTCACCGGTGCGGTACAGGCGCTCGCCCCGCACCACGTCCCCGTACGACCAGTCGGTGAACCGCTCGGCGGTGCGCTCCGGCTGGTCCAGGTAGCCGCGGGCCAGGCCGACGCCCGCCAGGTACAGCTCGCCGGTCACGCCCGGCGGCACCGGCTGCATGGCCTCGTCGAGGATGTACGTGCGCTGGTTGGCCATGGGACGGCCGTACGGGATGCTCGTCCACTCCGGGTCGACCTTGTCCACGTCGTAGATCGTCGAGTGGATCGAGGACTCGGTGGCCCCGCCCATCACGATGAACCGCAGACCGGGAGCGACGGCGTCCACCCGCTCCGGCAAGGTGACCGGTACCCAGTCGCCGCCGAGCAGCGCCAGGCGCAGCCGTGGCAGCGGCCCGGCGCCGGTCTGCTCCAGGTGGTCGGTCAGCAGGTTCAGCAGTGCCGGGGCGGAGTTCCAGACGGTGACGCCCTCGGCGACGAGCAGCTCCGCCCAGTGTTCGGGGTCCTTCGTGCGACCGGCGTCGGGCACGATCACGGTGCCGCCGGCGATGGTCAGGCCCAGGAACTCGTAGACGGACATGTCGAAGCTGGGCGAGGACAGTGCGAGCACCGAGTCCCCGGGACCCACGCCGAAACGGGTGTTGAGGTCCGCGATGTTGTTCAGGACCCCGCGGTGGTGCAGCGCGATCGGCTTGGGCGCGCCGGTCGAGCCGGACGTGTGGATGATGTAGCAGAGGTGGTCCGGTTCCGCGAGGCGGCCCGGGCTGTGCTCGGGCAGCTGGGCCAGCATGTCGGCGTCCCGGTCGAGCAGGACCAGCGGCGGGCTCTGCCCGTCGCCCTCGGGCAGGCTCCCGGTCAGCTCCTCGCGGCTGATCATCACCGCGCAGGAGGTGCCGGCGACCATGGCGGCGATGCGCTCCGCGGGATAGTCCGGATCGAGCGGCACGTAGGCGCCGCCCGCCTTGAGGACCGCGAGCTCCGCCACGAGCAGCCGGGCGGAGCGGTCCAGGCACAGGCCGACCCGCACGTCCGGGCCGACGCCCAGGGACCGCAGGTGGTGGGCGAGCTGGTTGGCGGCGGCATTGACCTCGCGGTACGTCAGCCGCTCGGTGCCGTGGACGACGGCGATCGCCTCCGGCGCACTGTCCGCCCGGGCCTCGAAGGCCTCGTGCAGGCATCCCTGGTTGGGCAGCTCCGTCTCGGTCCGGTTCCACTCGACGAGGGTGTGGTGCAGCTCCTCGTCGGTGAGCAGCCGCATCCGGCTCACGGTGCGCTCGGGGTGGCGCAGTCCGTCCAGGAGCAGCGTGCGGTAGTGGTCGAGCAGCCTGACCACCGTGGTGTGCTCGAACAGCTCGGCGTCGTAGTGGAGTTCGACCCTTTCGGCGCGTACGACCAGCTGGAGCTCGAGGGAGGCGCCTTCTTCGAACGGGTCGCCGGCGGCGGCGAAGCCGACGGATGCGGTGCCGAAGGCATCCGCTGCGGTGCTGTCGTCCGCCAGGTCCCGCAGGGTCGTCCCACCCGTGACCTCGAAGCGGAGCTCGCCCGCCGGTACGGCCAGTGCGATGCGGTCCTGGCCGGTGTAGCGGTGCAGCACCGCCGCGAACGCCGCGGCGAGGACCCGGGGACGGATGGATCTCGATGTCAGCGGGGCGTTCTCGCTGGCCGTGCACCGGGGGGCCGCGCCGGGGCGGCGCGGCTGGTTCGTCGGTACGAGCGCGGGCGGCCAGAGCTCGGGGGCGGATCCGCGCCGGGACTCGGAGGCGGGGTGGTGGTCGGTGATCATGCTCCGACTCCGATCAGGGATACCGGGACACGGGCGGTGTCGATGGACAGGGGGTGACGGGCGCACAGCCACCGGACTTCCTCGCGGACCGTGGCGACCAGGGCCGGGTCGATCAGGTAGTCGGTGTCCGACTGCAGGCGGGTGCCGGAGAGGACGGTGTGAAGCAGCTGCGCGCACTCGCGCATCTCCACGGGGCCCATTGCGCGCTGCGCGAGGATGTTGGTGCCCAGGCGCAGGCCGCTGGTGACCAGCGGCGGCTTGGTGTCACCGGGGATGCGGTTGCGGTTCGCGAGGATGCCGCACTCCTCCAGCGCGCGCTCGGCGGTCACACCGGTCAGGCCGACGCCGGTGGTGTCGATCAGGACCATGTGGTTGTCGGTGCCGCCGGTGAGTACTCGATAGCCGAGGGCCGAGAGTTCCGCGGCGAGTGCCTGGGCGTTGAGCAGGATCAGCCGGGCCGTCTCCCGGAAGGCGGGCTCGGCCGCCATCGCGAAGGCGCGGGCCTTGGCGGCGATGGATGCCGGGCTGGGCGTGCCCTGTGACTGCGGGAAGACGGCGCGCTGGATGAGCCGGGACAGCGGAGTGCGGCCGTCGGGTCCGGGAGTCGTGTACTCCACCCCGCTGAGGATCAAACCGCCCCGGGGTCCGCCCAGTTGCTTGTAGGTACTGGTGGTGGTGATGTGGGCGACGTCGATCGGGCTCGGGTGCAGGCCGGCGGCGACCAGACCCGCGATGTGGGAGATGTCCGCGAGCAGATACGCCCCGACGGAGTCGGCGATGGCGCGGAACCGGGCGAAGTCGACCGTACGCGGGTAGGCACTGGCTCCGGCTATCAGGACCCGGGGCCGGTGTTCGAGGGCCAGTTCCTCCAGCCGCGCGAAGTCGATCCGGCCGGACTCGTCCAGGCCGTAGGACACCGCGTTGTAGTGGCGCCCGCTCACCGAAGCCCGGGAGCCGTGGGTGAGGTGACCGCCCGAGTCGAGGTCGAGCCCCAGGAGCGTGTCACCCGGGCGCATCAGCGCCGAGAGGACCGCGAGGTTGGCGGAGGAGCAGGAGTGCGCCTGCACATTGGCGTACCGGGCGCCGAACAATCGTTTCGCCCGTTCCACCGCCAGGTTCTCGACCCGGTCGAACTGCTGGGCCCCCGGGTGGTATCGCGCCCCTGGGTAGCCTTCGGCCGTCACGTTCGACAGGGCCGCTCCGCCGACGGCGAGGACGGAGGGATCCGCGATGCTCGCCGACGCGATCATCGCGAGGGTCGAGTTCTGCTGGCTCACCTCGGCGTCCAGCATCGCGGCGAGCTCCGGGTCGGTCTCGTGCAGGGAGCCGATGCCGATGCGGAGCAGTTCCGCCTGCTGGCCCGTCCAGGAACTGTCACCGTGAGACGTCGAGCGCGCCTCTCCAGCGAGCGACTGATGTGTCATCACCTGTACCTCATCTCGCGCTTGACGCGCCTCGACTCACGGAACGGAAAGTTGTTGGGGGGACTGCCGGGTGGTGGTGGGACGGGGTTCAGCGGGTGCGGTCGGTGTTGAAGTGCTTCATGGCCCAGACGTAGCCGAGGAGGGTGATGCCGGCGCACCAGGCAGCGGCGATGTAGCCGCTGTTGCCGATCTCCGTGCCCATGAGGAGGCCGCGGAGGGTCTCGATGATGGGGGTGAAGGGCTGGTACTCGGCGAAGTACCGCAGGCCGGTGGGCATCGTGTCGGTCGGGACGATGCCGGAGCCGACGAAGGGCAGCAGGATGAGGGGGAAGGGGGCGTTGCTCGCGGAATCGAGGGTTTTGGCGGCCAGGCCGAAGGCGACGCCGAGCCAGGTGAGAGCGAAGCTGGTGGCGGCCAGGAGGGCGATGGCGGCGAGCCATTCGATCGCGTTGGCGGTGGGTGTGAAGCCCATGAGCCAGGCGACGGCGAAGACCAGGGCCATGGAGGCGAGCGTCTGCAGGACGCTGGAGGTGACCCGGGCGATGAGGATGGCGGGGCGGAAGATCGCCATGGTCTTGAACCGGGCGATGATGCCCTCGGTCATGTCGATGTTGGTGGCCGCGGCGGTGCTGAGGGACCCGGTGGCGGCGGTCATGATGATCAGGCCGGGAAGGACGTAGTTGACGTAGTCGGTGCTGCCGCCGGGCATGGCGGCGGTCACGCCGGTGCCCAGGACGCCGCCGAAGACGTAGACGAACAGCAGCAGGAACAGGACCGGGATGCCCACGACGGCGATGATGGTGGTGGGGTAGCGCAGCAGGTTCTTGATGTTGCGGCGCAGCAGGGTGGCGGTGTCGGCCACCGCGTAGGTGACGGTGCTCATGCCAGGACCTTCTCCGTGTCGGCGGGCGCAGGGGCGTCGGCGTTGCCGACGCCGACGGTGGTGGGGGTCTGTCCG
Organism: Streptomyces sp. NBC_00503; assembly: GCF_036346895.1. Lineage (NCBI taxonomy): Bacteria > Bacillati > Actinomycetota > Actinomycetes > Kitasatosporales > Streptomycetaceae > Streptomyces > Streptomyces sp. NBC_00503. The sequence goes on from NZ_CP107855.1 coordinate 6,488,862, forward strand.
GTGAGGGCGAGGAAGACGTCGTCGAGATCGGGAGTCTTCAGGGACAGTTCGTGGACGGTGGCGGTGTCCAGGCGGCCCAGTACGTGCTGGACCGAGGCGGCGGAGCCGTCGCTGGACACGCGCAGGGTCAGGGTGTCGTCGTCGCGGGTGGCGGGGGTGCCGTAGAGGGCGGCCTGGGCCCGGTCGAGTGCGGCCGGGGAGGTGAACTGGAGGTCGATGCTGCCGCCGGGGACCTGCCGCTTGAGTTGTTCGGGGGTGCCCTGGGCGACGAGGCGGCCGCCGTTGAGGACGGCGATCGTGTCGGCGAGCTGGTCCGCCTCTTCGAGGTACTGGGTGGTCAGGAAGATGGTGACGCCGTCGGCGACCAGGTCGCGGATCAGGTCCCACATCGCCCGACGCACCCTCGGGTCCAACCCGGTGGTCGGCTCGTCGAGGAAGATCACAGGCGGGGCGGCGATCAGGGTCATCGCCAGGTCCAGGCGGCGCTTCATGCCGCCGGAGTAGGTGATCACCGGCTTCTTCCCAGCCTCTACGAGGTCGAACTGCTCGATCAGACGGGCGCTCCGCCGCTTGATGACCTGGGGGTCCAGGTGCCACAGCCGGCCCATCAGTTCGAGGTTCTCCGCAGCGTTGTGGAACATGTCGACCGCGGAGAACTGGCCGGTGACACCGATGCTGCGGCGTACTCCGTCCGGGTCCGATGCGAGATCGTGCCCGGCCACCGTGATCTGCCCGGCATCCGCCGGAGTCAGTGTGGAGAGGATCTTCACCGCGGTGGTCTTGCCGGCCCCGTTCGGGCCCAGCAGCGAGAACACCGAACCCTCCGGGATGTGGAGATCCACCCCGTCCAGCACCTGCTGCTCCCCGTACGCCTTCCGCAGCCCCGTAGCCGTGATCGCCGCACCCGAACGCGACCCCCGAGAGGGCCCGGGCTCACTCACCGACATGATTCCTCCTTGTAAAAGTGGGTCGTGGATCAGGTTGAATTACGGATGAGGGAAATCTCCGTGCCCTGATGGCGGAGCGATCCGCTGCTCTTTCCGCTGCTCATTGTGCTGCGCCGGGAAACCCTGCGCAGGCAGGCTGTGAGAATCCGGGCCGCGGCCATGGATGTAGCGCGGAACCCCATGTCGTACATCACGGGAACCTGCAGTCCACTCCTGGCCCGGCTCATGGCAGCCGGTTCATCAGTGCGGCGGTTGCGCGGTGCCGGGTGCACCCGCGCTCGGTGAATTCCTGCTGTACACGGCTGCGGATCTCGGGGCGCTGTTCCTGGCTGAGTTTGAACATTCCGTCGGCGCCCGAGACCGTGAATCGGAATCCGCCCACGTTCGGCAGGATCTGGCGGAAATAGGAGACGGACTCGGTCATGTCCCAGTCGGCGCCGAAATCGGCCTCGAAGGCCCGCACGGTGGACTTCACCACGTGCAGCGTCTCCTCGGCCGGCTCGGCCTCTTCGATCTTCTCGATCGTGCCGTGTACGTGGACCGAGGTGAAGTTCCACGTCGGGGCGGCCGGCGTCACCTGGTACACCGTCGGCGACACGTAGGCGTGCGGTCCCGTGAAGGTCAGCAGCGCCACATCGCCGGTCTTCAATGCGGCCCAGTGCGGGTTCGCCCTGTTCATGTGCCCGAGCAGGGTGACTCCGGACAGGCCGGCGGACCAGTCGGCCGTCATCTCCGGATCGGGGATCACGGGGAGGTGCGTGGCGAACGGGACCTCGGCGGGGCCGCCGTTGCTCAGCAGCAGCCCCAGCGGGTTGCCGCGGATCAGATCGGCCGTCCAGGAACCGTCCGGTTCTCGGTAGGGCGGGGGAACGAACATCGGGGACCGCTCCTTCTGCTGCTTTGTGAGCTGCGGCTTGTTGTCTGCGGAGAAAATTAGCCACCGGCCCTTTCGAGTCGTTATTGATCGGGCTTCGGGATCCGGGCCCCAGCTGCGTTCCTTGCCCGTGTCCGGAAAGCCGGAGGCGGGCAGCGGGTGCGTTTCGGACCCCCGAAGCGGGCCGACGGAGTCCGGCCACGGCGATGGCTGATCTTTGGCCGAAAAGAGTTCGATAACGAAAGAGAAACCGGTGTCCATAACTTCGGTGGACGAGTAGTCGCCGCCCAGGATCGAAGCCAGGAGAGAACATGTTCCATGTGAATTCTGAAGTCGGTGCGCTGAAACAGGTCATCCTGCACGAACCCGGTCTGGATTTGGAGCGGCTGACTCCGAGCAACAAGGACGAGCTGCTCTTCGACGACGTCGTTTGGGTGTCCAGGGCGCAGGAGGAGCACCGGGCCTTCCAGCAGCTCCTCCGCGACAGGGGAGTCACCGTCCATCTCCTGCACGATCTGCTGGCCGAGACGGTCAAGGGCGACGACGCGGTGGCTTTCGTACTCGACCGCATCCTCGACGAGCGTCAGCCCCATCTGGGCGCCTTGCTCGCCCGGGTGACAGAGCGGGTGCTGACCGGGATGGGGCCGGACGAACTGGCCACCCACCTGCTCGGCGGCCTGAACAAGCGCGAACTCCTCGAAAGGGCGGGGGAGAGACGACAGGCCGACGGCCGTTCCCTCGGACTCGCCCTGCTGGCGGACGACGACTTCATCCTCCCGCCGCTGCCCAACTCGCTCTTCACCCGCGACACCAGCTGCTGGGTCTATGACGGCGTCTCGGTCAACCCGATGAGGAAGACCGGACGCAAGCGCGAGACCGTCAACTACGAGGCGATCTACAACTTCCACCCGATGTTCGCGGGCAGCGGGGCCTACCGCTGGATCGACGGCGAGGCGATGGCGCCGGCCTCGATCGAGGGCGGCGACGTCGAGGTGATCGGCAACGGCACCGTCCTCATCGGCCTCGGCGAACGCACCACCCCCGCCGGCGTGGAGCTCCTTGCCCGCCGCCTCTTCCGCGCCGGTTCCGCGCAGCGCGTGATCGCGGTGGAACTGCCCAAGGCCCGTGCCCTCATGCACCTCGACACCGTGATGACCATGGTGGACAGGGACGCCTTCACCCTCTTCGCCGGCCTCGACCGCCACGCGCTGAGGTCCTGGACCCTGACCCCGGGCGCCCATGAGGCCCCCGACGTCACCGAGAACAAGGACCTCTTCGCCGCCATCGGCACGGCGCTCGGCCTCGACACGGTCCGCGTCCTGCAGACCGAGCAGGACTCGTACAGCTCCGAGCGCGAGCAGTGGAACGACGGGTGCAATCTCCTGGCCATCGCTCCCGGCAGCGTCGTCGCCTACGAGGTCAACGAGAACAGCAACCGGATGCTGGAGGAGAACGGCATCGAGGTGCTGCGGATCAGGGGCGACCAGCTCGGCCGGGGACGCGGCGGACCGCGCTGCATGAGCTGCCCGATAGAGCGCGAAGCCGTGTGAGCCGTCCGCCGGCGGCCGCCGCGGAGGAGCGGTCGCACCTGCTGCGCGAAATGACCACGAGATTCACCGCACGAGATTCATCCACGAGATCAACCCACCCTAAGGAAGCACTCCCTTGTCCCAGTCCCAGGCTCCCCGCAAGGCCACACCCCGCCACTACCTGATGTGCCGTCCGACATTCTTCGACGTCACCTACGCGATCAACCCCTGGATGAACCCCGAAAAGCCGGTCGACACCGATCTGGCGATCGAGCAGTGGGACGGCCTGCGCCGGCTGTACCTGGAGTACGGGCACACCGTCGATCTCATCGACCCCGTCGAAGGCCTGCCGGACATGGTCTTCTCCGCCAACGGCGCGACCGTGGTGGACGACCGTGTGCTGGTCGCCCGGTTCCACCACGCGGAGCGCGCCGCGGAGGCCCCGGCGTACCACGAGTGGTTCACGCGGCGCGGCTACCCCGAGGTCCACTCCGCCGAATACGTCAATGAGGCCGAGGGCGACTACATGGTCGTCGGCGACACCATCCTGGCGGGCACCGGCTTCCGGACCGACCCCCGTGCCCACGCCGAACTGGAGAAGGCCCTGGGCCTCCCGGTGGTCACGCTCAACCTCGTCGACCCGCGCTACTACCACCTGGACACGGCGCTCGCCGTGCTCTCCGACACCGAAGTCATGTACTACCCGGCGGCGTTCTCCCCGGAGAGCCTCGCCACCCTGCGCGAGCTCTACCCCGACGCGATCCCCGTCGACGAGGAGGACGCGGAGGTCTTCGGCCTCAACGCGGTCTCGGACGGGCTCCGGGTGTTCCTGCCCGAAACCGCGACGGGACTGGCCGCGCAGCTGCGCAGCCGCGGGTTCGAGCCCGTGGGGGTGGACCTGTCCGAACTGCTCAAGGCGGGCGGCAGCGTGAAGTGCTGCACGTTGGAGATCCGCCACTGGACCGCGGCCTGATCCGCACTCCTCACAACCATCAGCTCCACAACCGGGAGAGCCCCCATGAGTGTTCACGAAGACCCCACCTACGACGTGGTCGGCATCGGATTCGGCCCGTCCAATCTGTCGCTGTCCATCTCCTTGGAAGAGCACCGCGCCAATGTCCTGACGGACCCGGTCAAGGCCGCGTTCTTCGAGCGCCAGCCGTCGTTCGGCTGGCACCGCAACATGCTGCTGCCGTCGGCGACCATGCAGATCTCCTTCCTGAAGGACCTGGTCACCTTCCGCAACCCGGCCTCGCGATTCAGCTACGTGTCCTTCCTGCACGCGAAGGGCCGACTGGCGCAGTTCGTCAACCGCAAGGACTTCTTCCCGACCCGCCAGGAGTTCCACCAGTACCTGGAGTGGGCCGAGTCGAGCATGTCCAACGTCGTCACCTACAGTTCGGCCGTCAGCGCGATACGCCTACCACCCGGAGACGTACCCGGTACGTCCGAGCATCTGCAGCTCGAGATCCGCGACACCGCCGGGGGCGCCACCCGGCTCGTCAACGCGCGGAACGTCGTCATCTCGACAGGGCTCCAGCCGCGCATGCCGGACGGGGTGGTGCGGGACGAACGGGTCTGGCACAGCTCCGAGTTCCTCGACAGGTGGGGCAGGGTCGAGCCCGAGGAGCTCAAGAGCGTCGCGGTGGTCGGTGCCGGCCAGAGCGCGGCCGAGATCACCAAGTTCTTCCACGAGCGGCTCCCGCACGCGCAGGTGCACGCGATCCTGCCGTCGTACGGGTACTCCGTAGCGGACGACACGCCCTTCGCCAACCAGGTGTTCGACGCCGACGCGGTCGACGACTACTACGACGGCGCCGAGTCGGCGCGCGACGCCTTCTGGCGCTACCACCGCAACACCAACTACGGGGTGGTCGACGACGCCGACATCCGATACCTCTACCAGGTCACGTACGACGAGGACGTGGCCGAGGCCAAGCGCCTGCACTACCACAACCTCAGCAAGGTCCAGTCGGTCGAAGTCGACGGGCGCGGGAGGAAGGTGTTCCTGAAGTCGCTGCGCGGCGGGAAGCCCCAGCCGCTCGATGTGGACGCGATCGTCTTCGCCACCGGCTACGCGGGCATGGACCCGACCCATCTGCTCGGCGACCTCGACCGCTACTGCCTGCGTGACGAGGCGGGCCGCCACCGGGTGGAACGCAACTACCGGCTCGTCACCACACCCGAGCTGACCTGCGGCATCTATCTTCAGGGAGGTACGGAGCACACGCACGGCCTGACTTCGTCGCTGCTGTCGAACATCGCCGTGCGCAGCGGTGAGATCGCCGACTCCATCATCCAGCGGCGTGCGGAACGGGAACTGGTGCCGGCTGTGGCCGGGCGACTCGAGGCCGGGGAGAAACGCCTCTGATCTTCCTCCGCCCGCCTTTCCGTTGCATATGACTGTCGGCCCCCAGGATTCGTCCAGGGGGCCGACAGCCACGTCCGGAGGGGAAATAGATAATTTCATAGGGCACTCTTCGTGCCCGGAGTTTCCCTCTAATTGGAGGATTTCCTCCATGGTGAGGGCGAGTGCAATCGCGTAACTTCAAAATACGCGCACATGTCAGAGGGTTCCGAACGGGCCCGGAGAGAGGCGGAACAATGGATTCCACGGCAGGCTCGATGATCGCGGGCTCGGTACTGCTGAGCACGACGACACTCCTCGCAGCGGGGCTGTTCTGGGCCTCGGCGACCTCGACCAGGGAACGGCGGACCGCCTGCCGTACTGCGGCGCAGCAGCAGGAGTTGCGCAGCGAGGTGGCCGAGCTGGGCAAGCGGGTCGGTGCGCTGCAACGGCTCTTGGAGGGGCTGGACTGAGCCTCCATAACCTCCGGCGGAACTGGAGCGATATTGCATTGATAGGGCTGTCGCCTAACGTCTCCCTGCATGAAGACGTGATGCCGAAACGGCTCACGATGGGCGGAGTGGGTATCCCAGTGGAGGCGAAACAAATGACCGGCGAAGACGACCGTGAGAGCTCCAGCCGACCGGCGACTGAGAGTGAGCGCAGGCTGGCCGCCGCGTGGGCCGATATGCTCGGCGTTCCGGTCGAACGCATTCGCCGGGGCGACAACTTCTTCGAGATCGGCGGCACGTCGAGGGCGGCCGCGCGGCTGGTGACAGCGCTGGAACGGCGCCTGACCATGAGCGAGTTCGCGCGGACGCCCACCCTGGCCCTCATGGCGGACCTGCTGGACCGGCGTCCCGCGGTCCCCGGGGTTGCGGCCCTCGGTGGATGAGATGAAGACCGCAGTGAAGGCGCTCTACGATCGGGTGCCCAGGTCGTGCCTGACCGGACGTCCGCGACAGAGGCGGGCCGGGCCGGCGAACTCATCCCTCGGACAGCCGAGTTGCACGGCTGTCCGTGTAGGCCCCAGCCAAGGAAGTGATCCGCTGTGCGACTGATCATCGCCGAAGGCTCCGCGATACTGCGGGCAGGCCTGGCACACGTACTCGGCGACTACGGTCACCAACTGGCCGCTTCCGTCCATGACGCCAGGGTGTTGCCCGCTCTGATCTCCACACACCGTCCCGACGTCCTCATCGCCAACGTCCGGCTGGCGCCCACCTGGAGCGACGAGGGCGTGGAGGCCGCGCTCGACGCCCGCCGCCGACACCCGGGCATCGGCGTCCTGGTCATCTCGGCGGTCCCCGAACCGCAGCATGTCGCCCGACTGTTCGCGGGGGACGGCGCGGGCCTGGGCTATCTGATCCAGGACCGCATGACGGACACCGGCGAGCTGATGGACACGCTCGCCCACGTCGCGGTGGGCGGTACCGTGGTCGATCCCCGCATGGTCGGCGCGCTGGCGGCGGGCACCGCGCACCGGTTCGGCGGCGGCCGCGGGACCGTGCTCGACGCGCTCAGCGAGCGTGAGCTGGAGGTCCTCTCCCTGATGGCGCAGGGCCGTACCAACAGTGCGATCGCAGCGCGGCTCGTCGTATCCCAGGGAACGGTGGAGAAGCGGGTGGCGGCGGTGTTCGACAAGCTGGACATCCCCGGCAGCCCGAGCGACAACCGTCGGGTGCTCGCGGTGTTGCGTTATCTGACGGATCAGCACGCGCAGCTGACGGTTCCTCGCGACCTCAAGCAGGAGCCACGTCACAGGATCCTCAACAGCGTGGCATGAGCGCTTTGTTGTCCGACTCGAACGAGCCGCGCCGGGTCGGCGTTCCCGGCGTGACGCCGGCGTCCCCCTTCGAAATACGGTCTCGCCGAGTGCGGCCTGGACGAAGTCCGGACGACATCAATTGCCGGTGAACCGAACGCCCTTGTCAGACGTACAGCAGGACGAGGGCGGCCCGGGTGATGCCGTCGAGGAACCAGCGACGGCGGTGTAGGTGATCGTGGTCTCCGCAGGCATGCCCCTACCTGGGCCGCATGCCTGTCCGACGCCGGGTCACGACCCCGAACGCACGCGCGGTCACGCACCGCAACCGGACGTTGCCTTGACGATCTCATTGCCCGCGCTCCCGCGAAGTGATCTTGACAGCTGAACTACTCGGCTGCTTTCCTCGAATCTGCTCGAAATGTAAAAGTGACAATTCCAACCGCGTGCAGAACTGACCGAAACGGGGGTCATGTGCGTGATCCTGGCTAATAGCGCCGATGGCGGAATAAGCGCGCCTCCATCATCCACTCCACGGGCGGAGAGGATGATTCCGCCGCCGCGCGGAGGCTTACGCAGAGGGCAGCCGCGCGCTGACCAGGTGCTCACCACAAGGGTGGGGCTGAAGCTGCCGGACCTGCTTGCCTTCGAGGAGTGGGAGCGGGCCGGACGTCAATTGGCTGGTGTCCTGGATTCCTCCGCATGGTGGCTGGGCGACTGGCTGACCTATGGAAAGGACCACTTCTCCGACCGATACCAGCAGGGCATACAGGCCGCCGGACTGCAGTACCAGACCCTGCGCAACTACGCCTGGGTAACCCGCCGGTTCGAGCAGGGCAGGAGGCATGCTCGACTGACGTTCCAGCACCATGCGGAAGTGGCCTCGCTGTCGGTGGCGGAGCAGGACACGTGGCTCAGCCGGGCCGAGGAGCTGTCCTGGACGACGAAGCAGCTCCGCAATGCCCTGCGGGAGGCCAGGGGGGCGGAGGTCTTGAAGTCCGAAGGCCGGGACGGCGTCCGCCGGTTGGCCGTGCCTCGCGACCGCTTTGATCGGTGGCTCAAGGCCGCCGAGCGCAGCGGTGCCGAGGTGGACGAGTGGGTGCTGTCCACGCTCGACTCCGCCGCTGAGCTGGTCTTCGGGGAGGCGGTCGAGCTGGCCGCCGATGAGACCGTCCAGGCCGGACATCCCCGAACTGCACCCCAGCTACCGGAAGCAGCGCTCGACTTGGAGGTCGTGCGCGTCGCGGAGTGATCCGGGCGATCCGGTAATTCGCGTGATCCGGGTGGCCCATGGGGCGGAAGGAAGGCCGTGCGCACCATGGGGCTGCGGAGGTTGAGGATGCGGCGGTCTGGGTTGATGCAGTATCGATCCGCCATGCTCAGTCGGTAGGTGCGTTCTCGGCTGGTCCCTTGCGACCGGCTTCGCGGGGCCGGCTGTCCTGTTAACAGGACAGCCGGCCTTTGCGTTTGGGGGAGCGGAAGCGGGAAGCAGGGATGTCCATACGAATCCTTAACGCGAGCTCCTCTTGATTTTCTCCGACGCTTCCGCGACCATCCGGACGGATTTCGATGGGTGCCGTGGAAAGATGTCCGGCGATTGGTCGGTGAGTCCTCCGCAGTCTGCCTTGTCGGGTTTCATTGGATTCACGTAATCCGTAACATCCGTGACATCTGTTTCAAGCCATCCACCCCCGAGCGGATCTCGACGGGAAGGCGGCGGCAATTCCATCCGGGCCAACGATTTCTCGCGAGCAATGGTGGGCGAGAATCAGCCACTCCTTGATATCGTATCCAACATTCCGCTTTCTTATGCGGCTTCTGCCCGCGGTCTTTGGCAATCGGTCAGGCCGGTCCGGCCGGCGAGGGAATTGCGGCAATGGGACCTGGAAGCCGTGCGCGCCCGGTGGGCCGGGACGGGCGGGCGGGCGTCAGGGCGTGCGGGACGAGGCGTCGCGTGCCGGATCGTGCCGGATCGTTTCGCCACGGCGGTAGGCGCCAGGGGCGCGGGCTGCGGGGTGGTGATCGGCCCGGCGGGTGTACACGCCGACGATGTCGCGCGGGCTGTCCCGGCGGATGCTGCGTACGTACTCGACGGCCGGGCAGTGACCTCGCGCAAGGGGGAAGGGAATCGATGATCAGGGTGTGCAGGCAGGTGCAACTTCCCTCGGGGCGCCTCTACTTCGCTCTACCCAAGGGCGGCAAGACGCGCATCGTCGACATGCCCCGGTCGGTGCTGCCCAGAACTCGGGAGGTGAGCCTGGCCCGTTCCGGAACCGGGTCTTCGCGAAGAACAGGAAGATCTTCGTGAGCTCCCCGGTACGAAACCAGGGGATCATGCCGCCAGGAGGGCCAGACATACAGCCAACGCGGAGGCGCCCCAGTCGCCGGTGCGCGCGGCCAGTGCGGCGAAGACCTCCTCCTCGTCCCGTCCGGCGGCCGGCTGAGTGAACGTCCGCGACGACGGCGCTGGGTTCAGCGGCAGAGCTCCATGATGGTGTCGTCGAAGTCGGGGAACTCCTGCGCCGCCAGCTCGATCACGGCTGCCGCCGACCGGCGCTGGTGCGGTGCGAATCCTTCGGCGACGGCTGCCAACTCCGGATTGGGGTGCGCCCTCCAGTCGGGCTCGTACGACGTGGCGGCTTCCCAGGGGCCGAAGCCGTCGGCCAGGAGCCACAGGAAGTCACCCAGGTCGCGTGCTACGACACCGGTCTCTCCCTCGGACCCGAGGAAGACGACGGGCTGCTCGGCCAGTGGCCGGCTCGGGCGGATGAGCCAGATCGCTGCGTACCCGCCCGTTCCGTCCTGTCCGAACACGCGGAAGTCGCTGCCGTCCAGTTCGCTGACCCTCCGCCACCGCGTGCGGTCGAAGGTGGTCGGCGGTGCGGGAAGGGCTGTCCCAAGGTGCGGGGGAGTGCCCGGCACGGGTGGGCTGCGGATTCTCCTCAGATTCTCCCTAGGGGGCCCTGCGGGCCACTTCCAGATGTTCGCAAGAGCTAAGTTGATCAACGATTCCGGTGTGCGATCTACAGCCAGTCGCGCTTCTTGAAGATGAGGTACAGGCTGACGCAGACCACTGCCATCAGCAGGATTGCGAAGGGGTAGCCGCCTGCCCACTTCAGCTCCGGCATGTCTTCGAAGTTCATGCCGTAGATGGTTCCCACGAGTGTGGGTGCAAAGAGGATGGCGGCCCACGAGGAGATCTTCTTGATTTCCTCGTTCTGCTCGAAGCCGGCCTCGGCCAGGGCTCGCATTTCGGCGTTCTGTTGTTGGGAGACCAGGGTGGCGTTGACCGTCAGGATTTCGGTGAGGGCCTGGCGGAAGCCGTCCACGCGTTCGCTGGTGTGGGTTACGTGGTCGGCCACGTCGCGGAGGTAGCGCTGGAGTTCCTCGTCGGTGCCGTACTTGGCGAAGCCCGCCATCAGGCTGTGGAGCATGCCGACCAGGGGGCGGGTGGCGCGTTGGAATTCGACCATTTCCCGGGAGAGTTCGTAGATGCGGCGGGAGACCTCGGGGTCGCCGCGGAACACCTCGGTCTCGATCTCGTCCATGTCGTTCTGGACGCCCTCGACGACCGGGGCGTAGCCGTCGACCACCGCGTCGAGGATGGCGTAGAGGGCGGCCTCCGGGCCCAGGGAGAGGAGTTCGGGGGACTCCTCCATGCGGCGGCGGACCGCGGAGAGGTCGGGGGCGGCGCCGTGGCGGACCGTGATCAGGAAGTCCGGGCCGACGAAGATGTGGAGCTCGCTGAAGTCGACCTCCTCCAGGGCGTCCAGGTAGCGGGCGGCGCGCAGGACCACGAAGAGGGTGTCTCCGTACCGTTCCAGCTTGGGCCGCTGGTGGGCCTCCAGGGCGTCTTCGACGGAGAGCGGGTGGAGGTTGAACTCGGTGGCCAGGGAGTGGAGTTCTGGCTCTGTGGGGCGGTGGAGGCCGATCCAGGCCATGCCGTCGGGCTGTTCGCGCAGCCTGCGGAAGGTCTCGGCGAGGGTGGTGGGCGTGGCGACTCGGACGCCGTCGCGGTAGACGGCGGAGTCGATCACGCTGCGGTGGTCCGGGGGCGTGGGGGCCGGCGGGGCCGGCTTCGGGGTCCGCGGGGGTGTGGCCGGGGGATGCGAGGCAGGGGATCCCGGGCGGCGCCAGCCACCGGCGCGCTTCGCGGGCGAGGCGGGGGGCGAGGGGCGGCGGTCTGGGCGCTCCGACATCGAGGGTGACATCGCAGGCAGCTCCCGGGCGAATGTGATTGATGCGGTTTGCGAGCAAGGGGCAGGATATAGCGCGGAATGGGGGGTGGTGGGTGGCGGGGACGTTGTGGGTGTGGGTGTGGGGTGGTCGGTTTTGGGTTGCGGACAGGAGTTGTCCGCAAGGGCGGCTAGTTTTCTGTCATGGCCTCCACCACCTCCAGGACGACGCATCCCGTACTTGATACCCGTTCGCTGAACCGCGCCACGCTCGCGCGTCAGCTGCTCCTGAGCCGCGCCGAGATGCCGGCGAAGGATGCCGTCGCACACCTCCTCGGACTGCAGGCACAGAACGTGAAGCCGCCGTACTTCCAGCTCCACGCCCGCCTCGCCGGATTCCGGCCCGCCGAACTCGCCGGGCTCATGGAGTCCCGGGAAGTGCTCCGGATCGTCACCATGCGGTCCACCATCCACACCCACACGGCCCAGGACGCGCTGACGTTGCGGCCGCTCGTGCAGCCCGCCCGGGACCGGGAGGTCAACAACTTCCGCAAGGGCCTGGTCGGAGTCGACCTGGACCGGCTGGCCGGGCTCGCGCGGGATTTCGTGGAGGAGGAGCCCCGCACCATGGGAGAGATTCGCGAGGAGCTGCTCAAGGAGTGGCCCGATGCCGACCCGCAGTCGCTGTCCGTCGCCGCGCGCTGTCGGCTGCCGCTCGTGCAGGTCACCCCGCGCGGGGTGTGGGGGAGGAGCGGGCAGGTGCGGCTCACCACCCTCGGCGTGTGGGTGGGCGCGGAAGCAGAGGCAGGGGTAGGGGCAGGGGCAGGGGCAGGGGTGGAGGGCGAGGTGGGGGAGGTGGATGACGGGGCGGTTGCCGTCGATGACGCCGTTCTGCGCTATCTGGGTGCCTTCGGCCCCGCCTCCGTCAAGGACATGCAGACCTGGGCCGGTCTCACCCGGTTGCGCGAAGCGTTCGAGCGGTTGCGGCCGCGGCTGGTCGTCTTCCAGGACGAGAACGGCGTGGAGCTCTTCGACCTGCCCGAGGCGCCCCGCCCCGGGGCCGACGTGCCCGCGCCGCCGCGCTTCCTCCCCGAGTTCGACAACCTGCTCCTCTCCCACGCCGACCGGACCCGCGTGATCGCCCCCGAGCTCAAGGGGCGCACCTGGACGGGGAACCAGGCCCACTGCGTCCTCCTGCTCGACGGCTTCCTCGCCGGGCTCTGGAAGCTGGACGGGAACGTCCTCACCGTCGAGCTGTTCGAGCCGGTCGGTTCGCTCGGGTCGCTCGGGTCGTTCGAGTCGTCCTCCGGGGCGACGAAGGACCGTAGGGCGGAGATCGTCGCCGAAGGGGAGGTGCTCCTCGCCGCCATGGCCGAGGACGGCGCCGGCGGGTCCGTCCGCTTCGGGTCAATCCACGGCTGACGCCGCTCTGGTGGCCCGGCCTCCCGACACGGCACGATGCACCGTGTGCCATGTATGCATGCACCGGCGCCATGCGTACCTGTTCCGGACATAGGAGAGAGCAAGCAATGCGGATTCCCATGACCGTCACGGACTTCCTCGACCGGGCGGAGCTGGGGTTCTCCTCCAGCCCCGGCGTGGTCGACGAGCCCGATCAGCCCGCGGCGCCGGTGCCCGACTCGACGTACGGGCGGCTGGGCGAGCGTGTCCGGGCCTGGCAGGCGGGGCTGGACGCGCTGGGGGTCGGCGAGGGCGAGCGCGTGGCGGTGGTCAGCCACAACTCCGCGCGGATGCTGGAGCTGCTGTTCGCGGTGCCGATGAGCGGCCGGATCTGCGTGCCGGTCAACTTCCGCCTCAAGCCCGAGGAGGTGGCGTACGTGGTCCAGCAGTCCGGTGCTTCGGTCCTGCTGGTGGACCCGGAGCTCGACGAGTCGCTCTCCGCCGTCAAGGCGCGCCACCGCTTCGTCCTGGGCACCCAGACCGATACCGAGCTGATGCGCTTCGGCGTGGAGCCGCGCCCGTGGTCGCGGCCGGACGAGGACGCCACCGCAACGATCAACTACACCTCCGGAACCACGGCCCGCCCCAAGGGCGTGCAGCTCACGCACCGCAACATCTGGGTGAACGGCCTGACCTTCGGCCTGCACACCCGCGTGTGGGAGCGCGACGTCTACATGCACACCCTGCCGATGTTCCACTGCAACGGCTGGGGCATGCCGTACGTCATGGCAGGCCTCGGCGTGAAGCAGGTCGTCCTGCGCAAGGTGGACGGGACGGAGATCCTGCGCCGCGTCGAGGAGCACGGGGTGACCCTGATGTGCGGCGCGCCCGCCGTGTGGAACATGGTGCTGGACGCGGCGGCGACCTGGGAGGGCGCGATCCCGGGCCGCGACCGGGTACGGATCGTCTGCGCGGGCGCCCCGCCGCCGACCAGGACCATCCAGCGGGTGGAGGAGGAGCTGGGCTGGGAATTCACCCAGATCTACGGCCTCACCGAGACCTCCCCGCTCCTGACCTTCAACCGGACCCGGCCCGCCGACGCGGACCTGCCGGCCGAGGAGCGTGCGCGCAAGCTGTCCCGCGCGGGCCTGCCCGCGCTCGGGGTCAAGCTGAAGGTCTCGGACTCCGGAGAGGTCCTGGCCCGCTCGAACGTGGTGCTCGACGGCTACTGGGACAAGCCGGAGGAGACCGGGGCGGCGCTGGAGGGGGACTGGTTCCACACCGGCGACGGCGGCACGGTCGACGGGGCCGACGGCCACCTGACGATCTCCGACCGGAAGAAGGACGTGATCATCACCGGCGGCGAGAACGTCTCCTCGATCGAGGTGGAGGACGCGATCTTCAGCCATCCGGCGGTCGCCGAGGTCGCCGTCATCGGCGTCCCGCACGAGAAGTGGGGCGAGACGATCAAGGCCCTGGTGGTGCTGGCCGAGGGGGCGACGGCCCAGGAGGCCGACATCATCGCCTACTGCAAGGAGCGCATGGCGGGTTACAAGGCACCGACGACGGTCGAGTTCCGCGATGCCATTCCGCGCACGGCCACGGGCAAGATCCAGAAGTTCAAGCTCCGCGACCCGTACTGGTCGGGCCGCGACCGGCAGGTGAACTGACCACCGAGGCGGTCAGGCCGGAGCGGCCTCCCGGCCGGTACGGGGCTGCGCGCGCAGCCCCGTACCGGCCGGGAGGCCGGACAGCCGGACAGTCGGGCAGCTGCACCGGGCACTACGCCGGCAGCTGCGCCTCGATCGCGGCGACGACCTCGGGGGACTCGGGCTCGGTGCCCGGGCGGAAGCGGCCCACGACCTCGCCGGCCGGGGAGATCAGGAACTTCTCGAAGTTCCACCGGATGTCCCCGGCCTCGCCCTCGGCGTCCGGGGTCTTCACCAGCTCCTGGTAGAGCGGGTGCCGGTTCTCACCGTTGACCTCGGACTTCTCCAGTATCGGGAAGGTGACGCCGAAACCGGCCGCGCAGAAGGTCTGGATGTCCTCGGCGTTGCCCGGCTCCTGCTCGCCGAACTGGTTGCAGGGCACACCGATGACGGTGAAGCCCTTCTCCTGGTACTTGAACTGCAGCCGGGCCAGACCCGAGTACTGGGGGGTGAGACTGCACTGCGAGGCGGTGTTCACGAGCAGGATCGCCTTGCCCTTGTACGCGGCGAGGCTGGTGGGCTCGTCGGACAGGGTGGTCAGCGGGATGTCGTACAGGCTCATCAAGCTCTCCTCGGCAGAAAATCGCGTAATACGCCCCGAGCCTAGGCCCCCGTACCGACGAGCTCGTCCGCCGGGTCGTTGACCGGCTGCGGCATGCCGGTGAGGTCCATGACGAACAGGGGTATCCCCAGGTCGTCCGCGCGGGCGCGCGCGTCTTCCGTATATCCGGCGAGCGCGAAGTACACGCTGGTCGCGGAGGCCGTGAGCCCGTTCAGCCAGACGCATTCCACCGCCCGCAGCCCGGCCGGCGCCGTGGTCGGGTCCACCTGGGCGACCAGGCCCGGGGCCCGCAGGTCCACCGCTGCCGACGGAATGGGCCGGCCGTCGGGCTGGCGCACGTCCTGGAAGCCGAGCCAGCGCAGGTACAGCGCGGCCGTGGCCACCGCGTCCCGGGCGGTACGGATGGTCACCGGGCGGAACGCGGGGCGGACCGCCACGGGGCCACCCGACGGCGCGGTGGGGCCCGGGGCGGACCCCATGGGCTCAGCGGCCCGGGCCCGGGCGGGCTGGGCGGACCCGGCGCCCGGCGGGTGGACAGGGACCGCCACCACCGTCCCGCACGATCCGCACCCCACCTCCGGATGCGGCCACTCGCTCTCCCGCCCGCAGGCCGCGCACCGCACCGACACCCAGCCGTCCGACCAGGTGCGATGGGTCAGCTCCCGGGGCGGCGAGGACAGGTCGAGCGGCGGGGTGACCGGGCTCCCGCAGGCGCAGGGGAACACCGGCACCGTGTAGTCGTTCTCGCGCAGGCACGCCGGGCAGCGCACTGGTACCGCATCCGCCATGAGACCTGATCCCCCTCCGTCGCTGTGCGTATCCCCATGCTCCACCACCTGCCACCACCGGGGCGGGCAGACCCCCGATTTTTGGCCGAGGCCTGGTTTTTCGTACAACTCACCGACCGAGACGCGGCTTTTGGTGGGTTCCGGGCTGCCTTCCCGTCTTGACGTGCGCGGGGCCGACGCTTAGCTTGTTCCGTATAGCAGAACAAAACTTCCGGATTACGGAAAAGCCTGACCGCCAGACCCGCAGGAGAACTCGATGCCTCGTATGACAGCCGCCGCCGCTGCAGTGGAGATCCTCAAGCGCGAGGGCGTTTCGCAAGCGTTCGGCGTGCCCGGCGCTGCGATCAACCCGTTCTACCGCGAGCTCAAGAACGTGGGTGGCATCGGCCACACCCTCGCTCGCCACGTCGAGGGCGCCTCGCACATGGCCGAGGGCTACACCCGCACGGCCCCGGGTAACATCGGCGTCTGCATCGGTACCTCCGGCCCCGCCGGCACCGACATGATCACCGGCCTGTACTCGGCCATCGCGGACTCGATCCCGATCCTGTGCATCACCGGTCAGGCCCCGGTCGCCAAGCTGCACAAGGAAGACTTCCAGGCCGTCGACATCGCGTCGATCGCCAAGCCGGTCACCAAGAAGGCGACCACCGTCCTGGAGGCCGCGCAGGTCCCGGGCGTGTTCCAGGAGGCCTTCTACCTGATGCGCTCCGGCCGTCCCGGCCCGGTCCTCATCGACCTGCCGATCGACGTCCAGCTGACCGAGATCGAGTTCGACCCGGACCTGTACGAGCCGCTGGCCGTCCACAAGCCGGCCGTGACCCGCAAGCAGGCCGAGAAGGCCATCTCGCTCCTGCTGGAGTCCGAGCGCCCGCTGATCGTCGCCGGTGGCGGCATCATCAACGCCGACGCCTCCGACCTGCTGGTCGAGTTCGCCGAGCTGCTGAACGTCCCGGTCATCTCCACCCTCATGGGCTGGGGCGTCATCCCGGACGACCACGAGCTCGCCGCCGGCATGGTCGGTGTCCAGACCTCGCACCGCTACGGCAACGCGACGTTCCTGGAGTCGGACTACGTCCTGGGCATCGGCAACCGCTGGGCCAACCGTCACACCGGTTACAACCTGGACGCGTACCTGGGCGACCGCAAGTTCGTCCACGTCGACATCGAGCCCACCCAGATCGGCAAGATCTTCGCCCCGGACCTGGGCATCGTCTCCGACGCCAAGGCCGCGCTGATCACCTTCATCGAGGTCGCCAAGGAGCTCAAGGCCGCGGGCAAGCTGCCCGACTACAGCGCCTGGGTCGCCTCGCACCTGGAGCGCAAGGGCTCGCTGCAGCGCCGTACGCACTTCGACAACATCCCCATGAAGCCGCAGCGCGTCTACGAGGAGATGAACAAGGCCTTCGGCCCGGAGACCCGCTACGTCACCACCATCGGTCTGTCCCAGATCGCCGGTGCGCAGATGCTGCACGTCTTCAAGCCGCGCCACTGGATCAACTGCGGCCAGGCCGGCCCGCTCGGCTGGACCATCCCGGCCGCGCTGGGTGTCGCCAAGGCCGACCCGACGACCCCGGTCGTCGCGCTCTCCGGTGACTACGACTTCCAGTTCATGCTGGAAGAGCTGGCCGTCGGTGCGCAGCACAAGATCCCGTACGTCCACGTCCTCGTGAACAACGCCTACCTGGGTCTGATCCGTCAGGCGCAGGGTGGTCTCGGCATCAACTTCGAGGTCAACCTCGAGTTCGAGAACATCAACGCCCCCGAGCTGGGTGTCTACGGCGTCGACCACGTCAAGGTCGTCGAGGGTCTGGGCTGCAAGGCCATCCGCGTGACGGACCCGAACGAGCTGGGTGCCGCCCTCGAGGAGGCCAAGAAGCTGGCCGCCGAGTACAGCGTCCCGGTCGTCGTCGAGGCCATCCTGGAGCGCGTCACCAACATCTCGATGAGCAAGACGGTCGACATGAGCGACGTCACCGAGTTCGAAGAGCTGGCGACCGAGCCGGGCCACGCCCCGACCGCGATCCGCCCGATCTCTGCCTAGTCCGCCTGTCTCCACCAGGCTGGTCTAGCACCACGCAGCGGCCCCCGTCCCTCCTCCAGGAGGAACGGGGGCCGTTTCGCGTGCCCTACGGGTCCCAGGTCCCGGGACCGTCCCGCGGGGCGGAACGCTCCCGCCCGCCTCCGGCTACCGGTCCCGCGCCTACGGTGCCCACCGGGCCGGCTCCCGGCGGGTCGCCGCGGTGTCCGGATGGTCGGGCCCGAGCACCCTCAGCTCCTCGTTCAACAGATGCGTGAAGGAGGTCGCGTCCCCGGCCGCGTCCCCGGCCCGGCCGAGGTCTCGCGCGGGAGCGTGGGCCCGCCCTGCGCGCCGAGGTGTCGCAGCAGGTCGTTCAGCAGCGCCTCGTAGGCCACGGCGGCCCCGGCCGGCGCGCGGTACGCCTCCAGGTGCTGCCTGGCGACAGGGCCGGTGGGGGCGGCCGAGGGCGCGCCCTGGGGAGGGAGCAGACGGCCGCCTCCAGCAGGGGACGCGCGGGCCAGCCCGGCGTCACCGGCCGACACCCCGGGCGCCGCGTGCGCGTCGAGGAGGGCCTGGCCAGGAGGCCATGTGGCGGACCCGCTTCGAGGGGCTGCTGGACCACACCCGGACATGACAAAGAGCCGAGTCACGGGACCGTCCGTGACTCGGCTCTCTGGTTTGGTACCGCCCGACGGTACGAGGCTGGCGCGACAGGACGTTCGCACCACCGGGCGGAGAAGGTGGGGGAGGTTGTCCCCTATATACACAGGGGGCTCTGTGCGTGGCCCCTGTGTATATGAGGAGGATTTGGCTGGGACCGTGGCGGGCGGACGACGAGAACTCCGGCTTCGTCTCCCTCAGGTCAAGAGACGGGCCTCGGAACCCATTACCACCGCACTGGCTCGCACGCTCGCCACGGTCCCCACGCGGCGCCAGCCGCAAGGACTGGCGCAGTCCGCCCTCACCGCGTACCACCCCTCATCCGGGTCCGCAGTGTGGGCTCGTCACCCGGGACCTGACCTCCCGTCAGGCCCCCGGTGAAGCTTTTTCGGCTCAGGCGTCGCGCAGGGCGCGAACGGCCTCCTCGACGCGCTTGCCGTAGTCGGCGTCGGCGGCGTGGAAGTGAGCCAGGTTCTTCTCGATGACGTCCTCGATGGTGACCTGGGACAGGCCGCCGGCGATGTTCGCCACCAGACGCTGCTTCTCGGCCTCGGACATCAGGCGGTAGAGCTCACCGGCCTGGAAGAAGTGGTCGTCCTTGGTGTGCAGCGGAGCCTCGTGGGTGCCCGTGTAGCCGGAGACGGCCTTCGGGGCGCCCAGCGCCAGACCGGTCTCGGCCGGACCCTGGTACGAGTTGGGCTCGTAGTTCTTGTCGTGGCGCGAGCCGTTGCGCAGCGCCATGACGCCGTCGCGGCCGTAGTTGTCGGCCTTGGTCGCCTTCGGGGCGTTGACCGGCAGCAGGGTGTGGTTCACACCGAGGCGGTAGCGCTGGGCGTCGGCGTACGCGAACAGACGGCCCTGGAGCATCTTGTCCGGCGAGGCGGTGATGCCCGGGACGAAGTTGTTCGGGGAGAACGCGGACTGCTCGACCTCGGCGAAGACGTTGTCGGGGTTCTTGTCCAGGACAAGACGGCCGACGCGCTGCAGCGGGTAGTCGCTGTGCGGCCACACCTTGGTGATGTCGAACGGGTTGAAGCGGTAGTCCGCGGCCTCGGCGGCGGGCATGATCTGGACGTAGAGGGTCCAGCTCGGGTTCACACCGCGCTCGATCGCCTGGAGCAGGTCGGTCTGGTGCGAGTTGCCGTCCTTGCCGACGAGCTCGGCGGCCTGGTCACCGGAGAGGCAGCGGATGCCCTGGTTCGTCTTGAAGTGGTACTTGACGAAGAAGGCCTCGCCCTGCTCGTTGGTCCACTGGTACGTGTGGGAGCCGTAGCCGTTCATGTGACGGTACGACGCCGGGATACCGCGGTCACCCATGAGCCAGGTGATCTGGTGCGTCGCCTCGGGGGCGTGCGCCCAGAAGTCCCAGACGTTGTCCGGCTCCTGCTTGCCCGTGAAGGGGTCGCGCTTCTGGGAGTGGATGAAGTCGGGGAACTTGATCGGGTCCTTGATGAAGAACACCGGGGTGTTGTTGCCGACGAGGTCGTAGTTGCCCTCTTCGGTGTAGAACTTCAGCGCGAAGCCGCGCGGGTCGCGGACCGCGTCCGAGCCACCCAGCGAGTCGGCCACGGTGGAGAACCGCAGGAAGGTCTCGGTCTTCTTGCCGACCGTGTTCAGGAACGCGGCGCTGGTGTACGCGGTGACGTCGTCGGTCACCTCGAAGTGACCGTACGCGGCGGAGCCGCGGGCGTGCACCACACGCTCCGGGATGCGCTCACGGTTGAAGCGGGCAAGCTTCTCGAGGAGCTGCTGGTCCTGGACCAGGATGGGGCCACCGACGCCGGCGGTAGCGGAGTTCTGGTTGTCGGCGACCGGGGCGCCAGACTCGGTCGTCAGCGTGCGCTTCGACATGGTGACCTTCCGTACGGGGAACTGCTGACGGAATTCGTCTTCCGTCATGCGGAACAGCCTAATTTCGACTTGAACTCGACGTCAACAGTTTGTTGAAAAGAAAGATGGCGGGAGAGGTAATCCGGACGGTGCCGGCGCTTGGGCGCGACAGGACAGGTGTCAGCACCGGCACCATCCGGAAACTCAGGTCCCCCGAAGGGGAGTGGAGCTGCGGCCCGCAAGCGGGCCGCGGGATCAGATCTGGGCGCCGGAGAGGCGCTCGACCGCACGGAGCAGCGCGGAGTGGTCCAGGCCACCGTCACCCTGGGCGCGCAGCGAGGCGACCAGCTGGGCGACGACAGCGCCGACCGGGAGGGCCGCACCCACGTTGCGGGCGGCGTCGGTGACGATGCCCATGTCCTTGTGGTGCAGGTCGATCCGGAAACCGGGCTTGAAGTCGCGGTTCAGGAAGTTGGCCTTCTTGCGGGTCAGGACCGTGGAGCCGGCCAGACCGCCGTTGAGCACGTCCAGAGCGGCTTCGAGGTTCACGCCCGACTTCTCGAGGAAGACGACGGCCTCGGCGCACGCCTGGATGTTCACCGCGACGATGAGCTGGTTGGCAGCCTTCACCGTCTGGCCGGAGCCGTGCGGGCCGCACAGGACGATGACCTTGCCGAGGGCCTCGAGGATCGGGAGGGCCTCGTCGAAGTCGGCCTGCTCGCCACCCACCATGATCGACAGGACGGCCTCGATGGCACCGGCCTCGCCACCGGACACCGGAGCGTCGATGACGCGGATGCCCTTGGCGGCGGCGTTCTTCGCCAGGTCGATCGAGGTCTGCGGGGTGATCGACGACATGTCGATGATCAGCGCGCCGGACTTGGCGTTCTCGAGGATGCCGTTCTCACCGTAGGAGATGGCCTCGACGTGCGGGGACGCGGGCACCATCGTGATGATGACGTCGGCGTCGGCCACGGCGTCGGCGATCGAACCGGCGGCGGAGCCACCGGCGGCGGCCAGGCGGTCCAGCTTGTCCTGCTCCAGCGTGAAGCCGGTGACCGAGTAACCGGCCTTCAGGAGGTTCTCGGCCATGGGGGAGCCCATGATGCCGAGACCGATCCACGCGATCTTGGGGAGGTTGCTCATGATGAGGGTCCTTCTCTTAATGCTTTGTACGAAAAGTTCGTGTGGTGCCTGGCTGTTCGCCCGGACTTTTCCGCTTACTTCGCGGCGCGGGCCTCGGCCGGCAGGAACGCGAAGGACGCGGCGGCGTCTGCGGCCTTGTACTCAAGACCGACATAACCGTTGTAACCGGCCTTCTGGAGCTGGTCGAGCAGCTCTTCGAGAGGCAGGTCGCCGGTGCCGGGGGCACCTCGTCCCGGCTTGTCCGCAATCTGGACGTGCCCGGTCTTGGCGGCGTACTTTTCGATGACCTCGGAGAGGTCCTCATCGTTCATCGCCAGGTGGTACAGGTCGAGCAGGAACTTGGCGTTGCCGAGGCCGGTGGCCTCGTTCACCTTGTCCACTACCTCGATGCCGGCCGGGGCGCTCACCAGGGGGTAGAGCGGCGACTCGGGCTTGTTCAGGGTCTCGATCAGGAGGATCGCGCCGACGCGGTCCGCGGCCTGGGCCGCCACGACCAGGTTCTTCAGGGCGAGCTCGTCCTGGACGGCCGGGTCCACACCCTCGACGCGGTTGCCGTAGAGGGCGTTCAGCGCCTTGCAGCCGACCGAGGCGGCGAAGTCCGCCGCCACGTTGATGTTGGCGTTGAAGCGCTCCGACTCCTCACCGGGAACCGAAACCGCACCGCGGTCCGGACCCGGCAGCTGGCCGGCGTAGAAGTTCAGGCCCACCAGCTGGGTCCCGGCGTCCTCAAGAGCCTTCTTGAGAGCGTCGAGCTCCTCCTGTGCGGGGGTGGGGGTCTCGATCCAGGGCCACCACAGCTCGACCGCCGTGAAGCCCGCTGCGGCGGCAGCCGCGGGACGCTCCAGGAGCGGGAGTTCCGTGAAGAGGATCGAAAGATTTACATCGAAGCGCTGGTCCGTGTATCCCATGAGGGGTGTGCGCTCCTTCCGTATTGCGGAAGTTAGTTTCTGCCTGATGGAAGACTGCAAGCCCGGTGTCTCACTTGTCAAGTACCGACTGCCGAAAAGTCCGGACTGCCGGGTAGCTTGAGCGACGTGCGATTGAGAGTGGAGTTCACGACCGAGCCCTTCGATCTCGAAGAGGCCCCTGCCCATGCCGTGGCCGCTCGCGAGGTCATCCAGAAGGCCCAACTGGACGCGGTGGATGTCGGCCCGTTCGGAAACACGGCCGAAGGGGAGACCGACGAGGTGCTGAGCGCGGTCACCGCGCTGCTGCGCGACGCGCTGGCGGCCGGAGCGACGCGCGTCTCGCTCCAGGTCAACGTGATCGGGGAGGAGACCCCATGACCGAGCCCCGTGATCACCCGTTCGTCGCGGCGATCAAGCCGCTGGTGGACGCGATGGGCGGGGAGCTGATGGATCCCGCCCTGGCCCAGCCCGACGACGTCGTGCTCGCCTGGGAGGGCGAGGACCTGCTGGCCGTACGGCTTCCGCAGCTCTCGGACTCGCTGGATCACATCCTGGCGGCGCTGGAGCGCCGGCACGGCGTACCGTTGTCCCAGCTCGACCGGAAGACCAAGCAGGACACCGTACGGATACTCGAGGCGCGCGGCGCTTTTTCCGTCCGGCACGGCGTGGAGACGGTCGCGGGAGCCCTGGGTGTCAGCCGGTTCACGGTGTACAACTATTTGAACCGGGACTCGAATGCTCCCAAAGGACCCAACAAAGCGAACCAAACGTGAAGCCGACCTGACTCAGAGTGACGAGCCGCCGCCCAATTCACCCGGGCGGCGGCTTTTGTGTACGGGAAGTTTCAACAAAGTGTTGACGCCGTGTTGTCGAGGGCGTTAGCTATGCCCAGCCCGTCAAAGCAACAAGGCCACGGAGGCCTACCGTGACTTCGAGTCCGACCCCGGGTCTCACCCGGTTCAACACCTTGGACGACAGCGCGGCCACGGCCGAGCTCCACGAGGTGTGCGCCAGTTCGGCATGGGGGAGCAAGCTGCTCGCCCAGCGCCCCTTCACCAGCGCCGAAACCCTGTTCTCCGCGAACGAGGCGGCCATGGCCGAGCTCACCGCCGAGGACCTGGCCGAGGCCATGGGAGGCCACGCGCCGATCGGCCGCCCGAAGCCGGGAGACCCGACCTCCGCCCGCGAGCAGCGTGGCATGGCCGGTGCCTCGGAGGAGCTCAAGAACGAGCTCCTCGAACTGAACCTGGCCTACCAGGACAAGTTCGGCCACGTCTTCCTCATCTGCGCCACCGGTGCGACCGGTGAGTTCATGCGGGACGCGGTCAAGGTCCGGATCGAGAACTCGCCGGAACAGGAGCGGGAAATCGCTCGTGGCGAGCTCGTCAAGATCAACCGGATTCGCCTGACCCGTCTCGTGGAATCCGTAGAAGGAGAGTAAGACCGAGCATGAGCACTGAGACCACCGCGTCGGTGTCCACGCACATCCTGGACACCAGCATCGGAAAGCCCGCCGAAGGCGTCGCGATCTCCCTGTCGGCCCGTACGGGTCTCGACGGTGAGTGGGCGGCCCTGGGCGGCTCCGCCACCGATGTGGACGGGCGCTGCAAGGACCTGCCGGCCCTGCCGGAGGGCACCACCCACGTGCGTCTCGACTTCGAGACCGAGACGTACTTCTCCAAGAAGCAAGCCGCCGAGGCACAGCAGGACGCCCCCCGCGTAAGGGACAGCGGTGCGTTCTTCCCCGAGGTCACCATCACCTTCGCGGTGAACCCGGGCGAGCACTATCACGTACCGCTGCTGCTCAACCCGTTCGGCTACTCCGTTTACCGAGGGAGCTAGCATGGCCACCATTCTGGGCCAGAACCAGTACGGCAAAGCAGAGAACCGCGTAGTCAAGATCACGCGGGACGGCGACACCCACCACATCAAGGACCTGAACGTCTCGGTCGCCCTCTCGGGTGACATGGACGACGTCCACTACTCCGGTTCGAACGCCAACTGCCTGCCGACGGACACCACCAAGAACACGGTGTACGCCTTCGCCAAGGAGTACGGCATCGAGTCCGCCGAGCAGTTCGGCATCCACCTGGCGCGTTGGTTCGTCAACAGCCAGGAGCCGATCCACAGGGCGCGCATCCGGATCGAGGAGTACTCCTGGTCCCGGATCGCCACCTCGGACGCGAACTCCAAGTTCATCGGCTCCGACGAGGTGAACCACTCGTTCGTCCGCAACGGCGGCGAGACCCGGGTCACGCAGATCACGTACGACGGCAAGAACTGGGAGGTCATCTCCGGCCTCAAGGACCTCGTCGTCATGAACTCCACGAACTCCGAGTTCTGGGGTTACGTGAAGGACAAGTACACGACCCTGAAGGAAGCGTACGACCGCATCCTCGCCACCCAGGTGTCGGCCCGCTGGCGCTTCAGCTGGTCGGACGACGACCAGCGGATGCCCAACTGGGAGAAGTCCTACGCCGAGACCCGCAAGCACATGCTGCAGGCCTTCGCGGAGACCTACTCCCTGTCGCTGCAGCAGACCCTGTACCAGATGGGTTCGCGCATCATCAACCACCGTTCGGAGATCGACGAGGTTCGCTTCTCGCTCCCGAACAAGCACCACTTCCTCGTCGACCTCGAGCCCTTCGGTCTCAAGAACGACAACGAGGTCTACTTCGCCGCGGACCGCCCGTACGGTCTGATCGAAGCGACGGTTCTCCGCGACGGCGTCGACGCCCGTATCCCCGTGGACATGACCAACCTCTGATGTGGCACGCGCGTCCCGGGGCTCCGCAGTGGCCCCGGGACGGTGCATCACCCGGCCCGTCAGACATCCACACTTCGTGAATCTCGGCACCCGGTAGCAACATATGGGGCGGCAGTACTGTCAGCTGCCAAGGCCCCCGGCTCCGGCACTCAAATCCCCAGGGTTTTGCCGTGCCCGTACCGCCACTGAAAGCACGAGGAAGTCCCATGACAGCATCGGCAGCCCGTGACAGCGCTGTAGAGCGCATCGTCATCGAAAACTGTGCGATTGCAACCGTCGACGCCAACGACACCGAGTACGCCTCGGGCCATGTCGTGGTCGCCGGTAACAGGATCGAGGCCATCGGTGCGGGCAGGGCCCCCGAGAACCTCGTCAACACAGTCCGTCGCATCGACGGCACCGGACACCTCGTGACCCCCGGTCTGGTCAACACGCACCACCACTTCTACCAGTGGATCACGCGTGGTCTGGCCACCGACCACAACCTCTTCAACTGGCTCGTCGCGCTGTACCCGACCTGGGCGCGCATCGACGAGCAGATGACGTACACGGCGGCCCAGGGCTCCCTGGCGATGATGGCCAAGGGCGGCGTCACCACCGCCATGGACCACCACTACGTCTTCCCCAAGGGCTCGGGCGACCTCTCCGGGTCGATCATCCGCGCCGCGTCCGAGATGGGCGTCCGCTTCACCCTCGCCCGCGGTTCCATGGACCGCAGCGTGAAGGACGGCGGCCTGCCGCCGGACCACGCGGTCGAGACCCTCGAAGGCGCGCTCGCCGACACCGAGGCGACCGTCAAGAAGCATCACGACTACTCCTTCGACGCGATGACTCAGGTCGCCGTCGCCCCGTGCTCCCCCTTCTCGGTCTCCACTGAGCTGCTGAAGCAGGGCGCCGAGCTGGCCCGCCGCCTCGGTGTGCGCATGCACACGCACGGCAGCGAGACCGTCGAGGAGGAGCAGTTCTGCAAGGAACTGTTCGGCATGGGCCCGACCGACTACTTCGAGTCGACCGGCTGGCTCGGCGAGGACGTGTGGATGGCGCACAGCGTCCACATGAACGACTCCGACATCGCCGCGTTCGCCCGTACCAGGACCGGTGTCGCGCACTGCCCGTCCTCCAACGCCCGTCTGGCCGCCGGCATCGCCCGCGTCCCGGACATGCTCGCCGCCGGCGTCCCGGTCGGCCTCGGCGTGGACGGCACCGCCTCCAACGAGTCGGGCGAACTGCACACCGAACTGCGCAACGCGCTGCTCATCAACCGCCTGAACCCGGTCCACCGCGAGCGCGCCCTCAACGCGCGCCAGGCCCTGCGCCTCGGTACGTACGGTGGCGCCCAAGTCCTCGGCCGCGCCGACAACATCGGCTCGCTCGAGGTCGGCAAGTGCGCCGACCTGGTGATGTGGAACCTGAGCACGCTGGCCCACTCCTCCATCGCAGACCCGGTCACCGCCCTGGTCTTCGGAGCTGCCGCTCCCGTGACCCTCTCGCTGGTCAACGGCAAGCAGATCGTCGAGAACAACCGTCTTCTCTTCGCCGACGAGGACGCGATCGCCGTGTCCACCCGGGAAGAGGCCCAGCGCCTCGCGCGACTGCATTCTTAGCGATCTGGCCTGCGCAGGCCTGATCCCACGGAGTCCGGACGGGGGGGACGGCCCTCGTCCGGCGGCCGTGGACCCGAGCGGGGTCCGCGGCAGCCGTTCCCGGGTAGCGCCTGAGGATTTTTCCGAAGGCGCCCCCGGGGGCGGTGACTCGTGACACTTGCTCCCCAGCTCGTGAACCGCGCCACTGCCACGGCACCGCCAGCTCAAATTCCGTACCCCTTGGGACGAACATTCGGCGCCGAGTGCCGAGCGCCAAGCACCCAGCGCCAAGCACCGAGCCGCGCACCACGAGCGTCACCCACAACTCAATACAGGCTCGACTAGCACCGCTTCAGCACCACCTCCAAGACACTCACGTCCCTGCCGACGTGACTAACCGAGCGGAGGAAACCGTGGCCGCAACGCCTGGGTTTCGCAAAGATGCAGTCGTAGTACCGGCGGAGGGGAAGCATCCGGTCGACGAGACCTTGCCTCCGTTGAAGATGTTCACCAGCGGGCTCCAGCACGTGGCCGCCATGTACGCGGGTGTCGTCGCCCCGCCCATGATCGTCGGCCCGGCGGTCGGCCTCTCGGCCACCGAGACCGCCTTCCTGATGGGCGCCTCGCTCTTCACCGCAGGGCTCGCGACCCTCCTCCAGACCCTCGGGTTCTGGAAGATCGGCGCCAAACTCCCCTTCGTCAACGGCGTTTCGTTCGCCGGCGTGACCCCGATGATCGCCATCGGCAAGGGGGCCGGCGACAACGCCGTCCCCGTCATCTTCGGCGCGATCATCGTCGCCGGAGTCCTCGGCTTCTTCGCCGCCCCGTACTTCGGCAAGCTGGTCAGGTTCTTCCCGCCGGTGGTCACCGGTACGGTCATCACCCTGATCGGCGTCTCGCTGCTCCCCGTGTCCTTCAACTGGTCGCAGGGCGGGAACCGCACCGCCACCGACTACGGCTCGATGCAGAACATCGGGATGGCCGCGGTCACCCTCGCGATCGTCCTGCTGATGCGCAAGTTCCTGCGCGGGTTCCTCCAGCAGATATCCATCCTGCTCGGCCTGGTCGCCGGCACGCTCATCGCGCTGCCCCTGGGCATGACCAACCTCGACGCCGTCAGGAACGCCGACTTCGTGGGCTTCCCGACCCCGTTCCACTTCGGCGCCCCGCAGTTCCAGGTCGCCGCCATCATCTCGATGTGCATCGTGATGCTCGTGTGCATGACGGAGTCCACCGCCGACATCCTGGCGCTGGGCAAGATCGTGGGCCGTCCCGCCGACGAGAAGACCATCGAGGGCGGCCTGCGGGCCGACGCCCTCGGCAGCGCGATCAGCCCGCTGTTCAACGGGTTCATGTGCAGCGCCTTCGCGCAGAACATCGGCCTGGTCGCCATGACCAAGGTGCGCAGCCGGTTCGTCGTCGCGGCCGGCGGCGGCATCCTGATCCTGCTGGGCCTGTGTCCGATCGCCGCCTCCGTCATCGGAGTCGTCCCGCTCCCGGTGCTCGGCGGCGCGGGCATCGTCCTCTTCGGCTCGGTGGCCGCAAGCGGCATCCAGACCCTGGCCGGCGCGGCCATGGAGAAGGGCGAGAACGCCCTGATCGTCGCCGCCGCCCTCGGCATCGGCCTGATCCCGATCGCGGCCCCCGGCTTCTACCACGCCTTCCCGAAGGACCTGTTGGTCGTCCTCGACTCAGGCATCAGCACCGGCTGCGTCGTGGCCATCGCGCTGAACCTGGCCTTCAACCACCTCGGCACCAAGAAGGGCGCGGCCCAAGCCGCCGGCCCGGAACCGGTGCCGGTGCACTGACCGGGCCCGGCCCGGCCGGACAGTGCCGAACGGCGGTGCGTACGCCACCCACTGCGGGTGTGGCGTCCGCACCGCCGTGCGCGTTTGCGGGTTCCGGCGGGCCGCTCCTCCGGGCGGGGCGCCGGCCTGAGGGAGGCTCAGGCGCCGCCCTGCGGGACCGGGTCGGACCAGATGTCCGGGACGACCGTGCGCAACCGGTGGCCGCGCGGGCCCAGTTCCTGCGCCTCCGACTTGCGCACGCGCAGGGACACCGCGGAGTCCCGCATGCGCAGGCCCGGCAGCCGGCGGGTGAGGTCCGCGGTGTAGCGGGAGAGGTCCTCCACCGTGCGCAGCCGTACGCTGATCATGAAGTTCCAGGGCCCGCTGACGGACATGCAGGTCCGGGTCTCGCGCAGTCCCGCGGCCGCCGCCGCGCAATCGGCCAGTTCGTACTCGGCCGCCTCCGCCCAGAGCGTCGCCGACACCGGCCAGCCCGACAGCCCCGACGCCAGGGCGCAGCTGTAGCGCAGGCTCTGACCGGCCTCCAGCTTCGTCAGGCGGCGCCGTACGGTCGACTCGCTCATCTCGAACTCCCGGGCCAGCGAGGCCACGCTGCGCCGGGCGTCGGAGGCCAGGGCCCGTACCAGCGGCCGGTCCTCGTGCTGGAGCGGTGCGACCGGGGCCGTGGCCGGGGCGGTGGCGTGTGCCGAACGCCGGGTCCGGCCGGTCAGCAGGTCGATCTGGCCCGGGGCCAGCTGGTCCAGGCGCCAGCGGTCGGGGGCGTAGTGCACCGCGGTCACCATGGAGGTGCGGGTCCCGATCACGCCCGGGATCAGCTGCACTCGCGAGGACAGGTACCGGTACAGCGCGGGCAGGTCCGGGAGGGCCAGGAAGACCAGCAGGTCACGGCCGCCGGTGGTGTGTTCCACGCCGAGCGTGTACGGATCCGCCACGAGCGCGTCGCCCACGGGCGGGGAGGTTCCCGGGGCGCAGGTGACCTCCACCCAGGCCATGCAGGGCGGCCGGACGCCGGTCCGCAGTCCTATCCCCGTCAGCCACGCCTCCCCGGCCCCGGTGAGCCGCTCCCAGCGGCGTGCCAGGGTGTCCGGGCGTGCTCCCAGCACCGGTGCCAGCAGCTCCCAGCTCGCACGGGGAGCGAGCTGGAGTGCGTGGACGAGCGCCCGGTCCATGTCGTCGATGGCGGAATTGGCCGAGTTCATACCTTCCCCTGGTGGTTCTCCCGGTCGGTGACGAGACAACGAAATTATGAACCGATCATCCTTCTTTGTGCATTCAACTGTTGAACGAGTGGTTGTATGTACTTGTCGGACATCGCAGGAGGATGCGTGGGGGAGACCGGCGTGGGGATGCGCCTTGCGGTGCCCGCCGAACTGTCCAGTTTCATCGGCCGTGAGCGGGAGCTGACCGCCCTCGCCTCGCTGCTGGCCGGCGAACGCCTGACGACACTCACCGGCCCCGCCGGCATCGGCAAGACCCGGCTCGCGGTGCGCTCCGTGCGCACGCTGATCCGCCGGGACGGGCTCGATGCCGACTGGCTGGACCTCGCGGCCCTGCCCGAGCGCCGCTGGGCGGAGCTGGAGAGCCAGCTCGCCGACCGGCTGGCGGGGCGCGCGGCGCTGCTCGTCCTCGACGGGTGCGAACAGCTCGGGGAAGCGGGGCCGGGGCTCGCTGCGGGGCTGCTGTCGCGCCTTCCGGGGCTGCGGATCCTGGCCACCTCGCAGCGGCGGCTGCGGCTGGCGGGGGAGGCGGTGCTCGCCGTACCGCCACTGGCCGTGCCGCCACTGGCCGGGCCCGGGTCCTGCGCATCCTCCGTGTCCTGCGCACCCTCCGTGCCTCCGGCGGCCCCGCCCCTGCCCGGCCCCCGGAACCGGCCCCCAACGGCGTACCCCTCGGCGCCGGTTCCGGTGGCGGTTGCGGTGGCGGCCGTCGCCGGGTACGAGGCCGTGCGGCTCTTCGAGGAACGGGCCCGCGGCGCCGACCCCTTCTTCGAGCTGACCGACCGCAACGCGGCCGCCGTGGCCGCGCTGTGCCGGGCCCTCGACGGGATCCCCGGCGCGCTGGAGCTCGCAGCGGGGCGTGCGCACCAGTACGCGCCGGCGCAGGCGCTCCGCAGACTCGGCTCCGACCCGCTGACCTTCCTCGCGGGCGGCGCCGGCCGC
Source organism: Streptomyces sp. NBC_00503 (assembly GCF_036346895.1). NCBI lineage: Bacteria > Bacillati > Actinomycetota > Actinomycetes > Kitasatosporales > Streptomycetaceae > Streptomyces > Streptomyces sp. NBC_00503. Next base: position 6,519,840 of record NZ_CP107855.1, read on the forward strand.
AGCACCCGAGTCGACGCCGAACGGTCCCACCGGCTGGCCTCGCCCGCCGAACGGCTGCTCTGGGAGCGGCTCTCCGTCTTCGCCGGCCCCTTCGACCGGGCGGCCGTCGCCGAGGTGTGCGGCTTCGGGGAACTCACCCCGGACACCGCCGCCGAGGCGCTGCAGCGGCTGGCCCCCGGCCTGCTGGCGGACGTCGGGCCGGGCCGCTACCGGCTGCCGCTCTCCGTACGGGCCTACGCGGGCCGCCTGCTCGCGCACGGGCCCGCCGGAGACGGCGCGGCCACCGCTCGGCGCCACCACGAGCGGTGTCGGGTGGTCGCCGAGCGGGCGGCGCAGCTGTGGCGCGCGGGCGCGCAGCGGGAGGCGCGCGCCCTCGCCCTGCGGGAACTCCCCGAACTGCGCGCGGCCATGAACCCGCTCTCCGCCAGCGGTCCGGGCACGGCCCTGGAGATCGCGGTGTCCCTGTGGTTCCTGTGGTCCGCGTGCGGGATGGTGGCGGAGGGGCGGCGCCACCTGGAACGGGCCCTGGCCCTGCACCCCGCGCCCCGGCCCGCACGGGCCCTGTGGCTCGCGGCCTGGCTCGTGGCCGGCTTCGGCGAGTCGGACGGCGCCGACCCCCTGCTGGTGGAGGCGTGGGCCGCGGCCGTACACGAGGGGGAGGACACCTGCCTGGCCTACCTCGCGCACGTACGGGGCACGGTCGCGCTGTGGGAGCACCGGTACGAGGAGGCCGCCGCGGAGTTCCGCGACGGACTGGAACTGCTGCCGGCCGACCCCGACTTCGGCCTCGGCCGCGAAGCGCTCGAAGCCGCGCACACCATGGCGGTGGCCCACTTCGACCCGCTGTCGGTCCCGCTGGAGGACGGCCCGCCGGAAGGCCCCGCCGACCTGTGGGCCCGATCCTGGACCTGCTGCGCCCATGCCCTGGTCCAGCGCCGCGAAGGCCGCCCGGCGCTGGCCCGCACCGAACTGCTGCGCGCCCTGCGGACCCAGCTCGCGCTGGACGACCAGCTCGGAGCGGCCTTCTCGGTGGAGCTCCTCGCCGAACTGGAGGCGGACCAGGCCCACTACGCGCAGGCCGCCCGCCTCCTGGGAGCGGTCTCCCGCACTCGCCCCCGCGCGGCCTCGGCCCCCCGAGCCCTGCACACGCTCCGCACCCGCCTCACCCCGGACGCCTTCCGCACGGCCTACCGCACAGGCGCCCGCACCCCCCTGCGCGACCTGCTGCCGGAGCTGTCGGACTGAGTGCGGGGCAGGCCCGCCCCGTTCAGCAGGTGGAGTGGAAGAGCCCGCCGACCCGCTCGGTGGCGGCCAGCCGGTTGTAGAGGGCGACCGCCGCGGTCGTCTCCTCGACGTGGACGCCGACTCCGGCGTCCTGGAGCAGGCTCAGCGTCTCGGGCATGGTGTGGAGCCGCAGCTCCATTCCGCGGCTGAGGACGACCTCGGCGCAGCCCCGGTCCAGGAGTTCCCGTACGTCGGCGGGCTGGATCCCCGGCTCGTGCCGGGTGCCGTGCCGCGACCAGTCCCAGGCGCGACCGCCGCCCGGGTACAGCACGAAGTCCTTGCCGGGCGGCAGCCCCTCGACCTCCATCCGGCCCCAGGAGACGTGGGTGACCAGCGGGGAACGGGCGGGCGGCTCCCACAGCATCAGGCTGCTCATCAGCTCGGCCTGCTCGATCGCGTCGTCCAGCGCGTGGTGGGTGTGCGGGCGGCGGGAGAGGAGGTGCGGGGGCATGTGGCGCTTGACGGCGGAGCGGAGCGGGACCTGGGCCTTGGTCGCGTAGAGGGTCTTCATGTCCAGGCAGCCCGAGTGCCCGAAGGGGCTCTCGCCGCCGAAGCTCATCAAGTACCAGTACAGGAAGGTCCAGTCGAAGGAGGCCGGGTATCCGCACATCACCGGCTGGGCCCCGGCGGAGACTTCCCGGACCCACGCGCGGAATTCGGCCATGGCGGCGGCCGGTTCGGCGCCCTCGCTCAGCAGCCGGTCCCGGTCGAGCCCGCTGACGGCGAGCGCCTCCGGTACGAAGGCCTCGCTGATGGGACGCAACTCGCGGTAGAAGGTGTCCTGTTCCGGATCGGCGGCCGTATACGAGTGCCCGCTCTGCCGGCCGGCCACGGCGGCGCCGAAGCTGATCATCGAGTACGGCCCGGGGATCGGTCCGTCCGCCTCGATGTCGACGGAGATGTAGACGTTGGGACGTGCTGCGCGGGCTGACATGCCCGGAAGCATGCCAGCCCGCGCCGAACCGGGTCACCCCAATATCGGGGCGGGGATTGGGGGGAGGGGATCAGGACGAAGGGGTCAGGTACATCCCGGTCTGGTCGCCCCCGGCGGTGTTCTTGCAGCCGAATCCGCCGCTCGCCGGCTGGGCCACTACCAGCGCCAGGCAGCGCCCGGCCGCCAGCTGGCCGAAGTAGTTCGGGTGCATGGACTCCTGGACCAGCCCCTGCGTCTCGCTGCTGTCGATCCAGCGCGCCCACTCGCTCGTCTTCGCCGAGGCCGGCGCCGCGGTCGTCACCTGCTTGCTCGCCTTCGCGCAGACCTCGCGGCCCTGCATCATGTCCCGCAGGTCCAGGAACTGCACTCCCTTGGCGGCGGCAACCCCCCTGATGCGGTCGGCGATCTGCGGCACGAGCGAGTCGCGCGCCCAGTCCGAGTCCTTGTTCCAGAAGGGACAGCCGCCGCTGTTGAGCCGGCTCCAGTCGCTCTGGGTGTACCGGTTCTCCGTGCCGCGCGGGATCGGCGACGGGTAGGACTGCAGCACGATCCGGTACGAGGAGTCGGCGTAACCGGCGCCCCGCATGACGGTCCGTACCTCGTCGACCGACTTGCCGACGTTCGCCATGACGGCGTCCATCTTCTGGTCGACGACCGACTGCTGGTCGTCGTAGCAGTAGGAGTTCCACAGCACGAAGTCGTACGCGCACTCCTTGATGATGTCGGCGAAGCCGAGGTCGTTCCCGCCGATGGACAGCGCGATGACCTTGACGTTGTTGTTCGCGGCCACGGCGGCGAGCTGATCGGCCTGCGGGGCCTCGCCCTTGAAGGCGACGCCGCCGTTCGAGGCGCGGAACACGTTCTCCGAGGTCGCCCCGGAGCAGGCGAGGTTGACGGCCACGTCGGCGATCGCCCCGGCGCTCTTCACCTCGGCGGAGTCGGACCGGTCGCACCCGCCTGCCGTGGCCCCGTACACCTTCGAGGGGTCGTAGGTGCTCCCGCTGACCCATCCCCGGTCGGTGCCGGTCCGGCTCCCGCTGTTGGTGAGGCTGTTGCCCTTCCAGCGTCCGGCCTCGCCGGAGATGTAGCTGTCGCCCATGGACACCACGGCGGTGGGCCCGCTCCCGGGCCCGGCCACGGCCGTCCCGGCCCCGCCGGCCACCAGCGCCCCGGCGGCGAGCGGCAGTGCCATCCCGATGCCGGCCAGTCGTCGCACTCGACTGCGGGCGGTCCGGTTCGTGCTGTCGTTGCGGAATCCGATCACTGCGGAACTCCTGCGGTCGGCCATGCCGAAGTCGGGAACAACTCCGGTGCATGGCTGGGTAAGTGGGGGTTACCTCCGGCCGGTGGTAACCGGAAAACTCCCATGTCCCCGCTTGTTACCGCTAGGTACAGGCAAGTTACGAACAAGTAACAACCGACCGGTCGTTCGGCCCGACTGTCTGGATCCTGGCTCCGGACATGACCGCGCCCCCGGAGCCGTGGGGCTTCGGGGGCGCGGTCTGGTTCGGCTGCTGTGCGAATTTCAGCCGAGGTGCTGGGCCGGTCGGGGTTCTGGACTAGCCGATGAGCTGGTCGTACGCCGGGAGGGTGAGGAAGTCGGCGTAGTCCGCGTCCAGGGAGACCTGGAGGAGGAGGTCGTGGGCCTGCTGCCACTTGCCGTTGGTGAAGGCTTCCTCGCCGACCTCGGCGCGGATCGCGGCGAGTTCGGCGGTGGCCACCTCGCGGGTGAGCTCGGCGGTCGCGAGCTTGCCGTTCTCGAAGATCACGCCGGCGTTGATCCACTGCCAGATCTGCGAGCGCGAGATCTCGGCGGTGGCAGCGTCCTCCATCAGGCCGAAGATGCCGACGGCGCCGAGGCCACGCAGCCAGGCCTCGATGTAGCGGATGCCGACCTGGACGGCGTTGCGCAGGCCGTCGTAGGTGGGCTTCGCATCCAGGGAGTCGATCGCGATGAGCTCGCCGGCGGCGACGGAGACGTCCTCGCGCAGGCGGCTCTTCTGGTTCGGGTTGTCGCCGAGGACCGCGTCGAAGGAGGCCATCGCGATCGGGACCAGGTCGGGGTGGGCGACCCAGGAGCCGTCGAAACCGTCGCCGGCCTCGCGGTCCTTGTCGGCCTTGACCTTCTCGAAGGCGACCTTGTTGATCTCGGCGTCCTTGCGGGACGGGATGAAGGCCGCCATGCCGCCGATGGCGTGCGCGCCGCGCTTGTGGCAGGTCTTGACGAGGAGTTCGGTGTACGCCCGCATGAAGGGAGCGGTCATCGTCACCGCGTTGCGGTCCGGCAGGACGAACTTCTCGCCGCCGTCACGGAAGTTCTTGACGATGGAGAAGAGGTAGTCCCAGCGGCCGGCGTTCAGGCCCGCCGCGTGGTCGCGCAGCTCGTAGAGGATCTCGTCCATCTCGTACGCGGCCGTGATGGTCTCGATCAGGACGGTCGCGCGGACCGTGCCCTGCGGGATGCCGACGTAGTCCTGGGCGAAGACGAAGATCTCGTTCCAGAGGCGCGCCTCGAGGTGCGACTCGGTCTTCGGCAGGTAGAAGTACGGGCCCTTGCCGAGCGCGATGAGGCGCTTGGCGTTGTGGAAGAAGTACAGGCCGAAGTCGACGAGCGAGCCGGAGGCCGGGCCGCCCTCGAACTGCAGGTGGCGCTCCTGGAGGTGCCAGCCGCGCGGGCGCATCACGACGGTGGCGAGCTCCTCGGCGGGCTTGAGGGCGTACGCCTTGCCCGTGCGGGCGTCGGTGAAGTCGATGCGGCGCTCGTAGGCGTCGATCAGGTTGAGCTGGCCGATGACCACGTTCTCCCAGGTGGGAGCCGAGGCGTCCTCGAAGTCGGCGAGCCAGACCTTGGCGCCCGAGTTCAGGGCGTTGATGGTCATCTTGCGGTCCGTCGGACCGGTGATCTCCACACGGCGGTCGTTCAGCGCGGCCGGGGCCGGCGCCACCTTCCAGTCGCCCTCGCGGACCTGTGCGGTGTCCGGGAGGAAGTCGAGGGTGGAAGTACGGGCGATCTCGGCGCGGCGCTCGGCGCGACGGGCGAGGAGCTCGGCGCGACGGGGGGCGAACCGCCGGTGGAGCTCGGCCACGAAGGCGAGGGCCGCTTCCGTGAGGACCTCGTCCTGCCGGGGCAGGGGCTCGGCGGCGACGATGGCCAGCGATGACGGCGCTGGTGCGGACATATCTGTCACTCCTTCAGCGGCGGTGCCTGGCGGCCGCGGGGAATGCTCGCGCTGGACGGCACGCAGTGCCGTCGGGTGTGGAGAGTTCCGGATACGGTCGCGGGCGCCGTCTGGGGGTTCAGGGCGCTTCTGACCAGTGGATAGTAATTTCCTCATGGTGGAAGTTCAATGGTTTGTTGATGTCGAGATTCTCTGGGTCGACAGATTCCGCTACCTGGTGGCCCTCAGTGCCATAGCGGTCACAGCCCGCTCAAGGTTGCCTCCGGTCCTGCTCAGATGAGCCGTGCCAGGTCGGGCGGCGTGTCGATGTCGAAGGCCTCCGCGACGTCCCCGCACTCGACCAGCGTGAGCTCCGTCACGTGCGCCGACAAGTGCACCCGTGCGCCCTTGTCACCCGTGGCCGTCGCCACGATGTCCGGCCAGCGGTCCGACCCGAACAGCACCGGGTGCCCGCGCTCGCCTCCGTACGCCGCCGCCACCAGGCTCGCCGGGGAGCGGTACGCCGCCCGGACCCGGGCCACCGCCTCCGGGCCGATGCCCGGCTGGTCCACCAGGGACACCAGGGCCGCGCGGGCGCCCGTACCGGCCAGCGAGGCGAGGCCGACCCGCAGCGAGGAGCCCATGCCCTCGGCCCAGTCCGGGTTGTCCGCCACCACGCAGCCGCTCAGGTCCGCGCGTTCGCGCACCTCGGCGGCCGAGGCGCCGAGCACCACGTGGACCGGGCCGCAGCCGGCCTCGCGCAGGACCCGTACGGCGTTCTCCACCAGCGGGCGGCCCCGGTAGGGCAGCAGCGCCTTCGGGTGGCCGCCCAGCCGCCGGCCGCCGCCGGCCGCGAGGAGCAGGCCGGCGATCAGCGGGGGAGCGGGGTCGTCGCCTGCGCGGCCTTCTGCGCGGACTGCGTGGTCTGCGCGGCCGGTGTCGTCTGCGGCGTCCGGGGTGCCGTGGGCGCTGGTGTGGCGTGACATGTCACCGATTCTCGCTCGCGCCGCACGAGGCGCCGTACGGCAGCCAGCGCCGCCCCGATGCGCAGCGGCTCGGCGATGCGGTTCTCGGCGGCTGCGAGCAGTCCCCGTTCGTCACGGTCGGTCAACATCGCTGAGACTCCTTGCCAATCGGGGGCCAATACAGCGAGTCTGGACCTGGATTGGCCTGGACGGCAGAGCCAATCAGGGGAGGTTGGCATGGCAAACGGGCGAGTGGTCCAGACAGCGGACAGGACGATCGGCAGCCGCCAGCTCGCGGCGCTCCTCCCGCCCGAGGTGCTGGCCCGCCCCGGCTACCGGGCCCTCGCCGACGCCGTCCGCACCCTGATCCTCGACGGCAGGGTCGCCCTGCACGTACGGCTGCCCGCCGAACGCGAGCTCGCCGAAGCGGTCGGCGCCAGCCGGGCCACCGTCACCGGCGCCTACGACCTGCTGCGCGAGAGCGGCTACGTCCGCAGCAGGCGCGGCTCCGGCACCTGGACCGAGCTCCCCGAGGGACACGACCCGGTCGGCGCGCACGCCCTCATCGGGGGAACCGGCGGCCGCGCCGACGGCGACCCCGGCATCGACCTGGCCATCGCCGCCATGGGAGCCCCCGACGGCACCCTCTCGGAGGCCGTGGCCTGGGCGGCGCCCAGGCTCCCGGGGCTCGCCCGCCACCCCGGCTACCACCCCTTCGGCCTGCCCGACCTGCGCACCGCCATCGCCGAACGCTTCACCCGGCGCGGACTGGCGACCCGGCCGGAGCAGATCCTCGTCACGGCGGGGGCGCAGCATGCGTTCGCGCTGGTCGTGAGCCTGCTGTGCCGGCCCGGGGACCGGGTGATGACCGAGAACCCGACCTACGCCAACGCCCTCGACGCCATCCGGCACGCCCGGCTGCGCACCGGGTCCATCGCCGTCTCCGACGCGGGCTGGGACCTGGAGATCGCCGAATCCATGCTGCGCCAGACCGTGCCGAGGCTCGCGTACGTGATCCCCGACTTCCACAACCCGACCGGCGCGCTGATGCCGGAGGAGCAGCGACTGCGACTGCTCGCGGCGACCCGGCGGACCGGGACCTGGCTGGTGGTCGACGAAACCATCGCCGACATCGCCCTCGACGTGCCGGCGCCCGCCCCGACGGCCTCGCTGGCACCCAGGGGCGGGGCCGACCACGTGGTGACCATCGGATCGCTCAGCAAGACGCACTGGGGCGGGCTGCGGGTCGGGTGGATCCGGGCCACCGCCAAGATGATCACCGAGCTGACGACGGTACGGGTGGCGTCCGACATGTGCGGATCGGTACTCGACCAGCTGGTGGCCCTGCCGCTGCTGGAGGGGCTGGAGCGCTCGCTCCCGGCGCGACTGGAGCAGATACGGGGCCAGCGCGCGGCCCTCGTCGCCTCGCTGGAGCGGCACACGCCGGAGTGGTCCTGGCAGCTGCCGCCGGGCGGGCTGTCGCTCTGGGTGGACCTGGGCGAGCCGGTGAGCTCCGCACTGTCGGAGCGGGCGGCCGCGGCCGGGGTGCACATCGGGCGGGGCGCGCGCTTCGGGGTGGATCCCGGGACCTTCGAGCACCGGCTGCGGATCCCGTACACGCTGGACGCGGAGCGGCTGGACGAGGGCGTACGCCGCCTCGCGGAGGCCTTCCACGACGGCGTGCCGTTGCCTTCGGCGGTGGAGCGGCCGTACTGGGTCGCGTAGCGGTGGCCCTGCGGGGCCGGAATGGCTACGGCGTGCGGATCAGGCGGCGGGTGGCGGCTGCGGCTACTGCCGAGGTGCGGGAGTCGACGCCGAGTTTGGCGTAGATGTGGACCAGGTGGGACTTGACCGTGGCCTGGCTCAGGAAGAGCTGCTTGGAGATCTGCTGGTTCGACAGGCCGTCCGCGACCAGCTGGAGGACCTCCAGCTCGCGCTTGGTCAGGGCTTCCGCGGGCGTCCGCATGCGGTCCATCAGGCGCAGGGCCACCGCCGGGGCCAGGGCCGACTGGCCCGCCGCCGCGGTGCGCACGGCCGCCGCGAGTTCCTCCGGCGGGGCGTCCTTGAGCAGGTAGCCCGAGGCGCCGGCCTCCACCGCCGCCAGGATGTCCGCGTCCGTGTCGTAGGTGGTCAGGACCAGCACCCGGGGGGCCGCGGGCCGGGCCGTGATCAGGGCCGTGGCCTCCGAGCCGTGCATACCGGGTCCGGGGCCGAACTGGAGGTCCATCAGGACCACGTCCACCCCCGCGGAGGCCGCCAGCTCCACCGCGCGCTCCGCGGTCGCGGCCTCCGCCACCACCGCGAAGTCCGACTCGGTGTCCAGTACCGCGCGCAGCCCGGCCCGGACCACCGGGTGGTCGTCGGCGAGCAGCAGCCGGATGGTCATCAGGAGGCCTCCAGGGGCAGCGGCAGGGTGACGGCCACGGCGGTGCCCTGGCCGGGGGAGGACTCGACCGTGAACAGGCCGCCCAGGGTCTCGGTCCGCGAGCGCATGGCGGGCAGGCCGAAGCCGCCGTCGCCGGATGGGGCGGACCCGGGGTCGAAGCCCTTGCCGTCGTCGACGATGTCCAGGGCGACCGAGGTGTCCATGAAGCTCAGGGTGATTTCCGCGCGGCCGGCCCCCGCGTGGCGGACCACATTGGCCAGCGCCGACTGCGCGATCCGCAGCAGCGCCACCTCGTAGGGGGTCGGGAGGGGGCGGGCCGTGCCGCTGAGGGAGAAGCGGACCCGGGGGCCCGGAGCGCCCGTGCACAGCCGTTCCAGTGCGGCCGGGAGCGAGCCGTGCTCCAGGTCCGGGGGCGTGAGGGCCCTTACGAAGCGTCGCGCCTCGGCGAGGTTCTCCTGCGCGGCCTCGCGGGCCCGCGCGATGTGGGGCAGGGCCGCGGCGCCCTCGGGCAGGGTCCGCTCCGCCGCCCGCAGCAGCAGCTGGATGGAGGAGAGCCCCTGCGCCAGGGTGTCGTGGATCTCCCGGGCGAGCCGCTCGCGCTCCGCCAGGATCCCGGCGTCCCGCTCGGCGGCCGCCAGCTCGGCGCGGGTGGTGATGAGCTCCTCGATCAGCTCGCGGCGCCGTTCGCTCTCCCGGTAGAGGGCCTCGTAGCCCAGTACGGTCGCCACCGCCACGGCTCCGCCCAGCAGCGGCCCGAGGAAGGCCCCGGGGGTCACCGCGCCGCTGTGCGCGAGGAACCCGCCGATCGCAGCGAAGGCGGTGAGCACGACGGCCGTCACCCCCCAGCGCAGCCGCAGCAGGTGCAGCTCCAGGAAGTACAGCGGGAAGGCGATCCACAGCCCGTCGGGGGAGACCACCAGCAGCGCGGCCCAGGCCGCGCCCAGGGCGGCCAGCCACACCGCTCCGGCGCGCGGCGAGCGGTGCACCGAGGGGGCGCGTACGCCCGCCACGTACACGGCGGCCAGTACGGCGCAGAGCGCGACCACCCAGCCCGCGAGCGGTGCGGAGTCGGTGACGGCCCGCGCCGCGGCGAGCGCGAGCAGGCCGAAGAGCAGCGCGTGCAGGCACAGCCGCAGGACGCGGGAGACGGGGGTGAGGGTGCGGCCGGCCGGGGCCACAGCCACGGCCGCGGCGGAGGGGTCCGGGGAGGGGTTCGGGGAGGGGGGAACAGGAGTCATTTCCGGACCAGCGTAAGTCCGCGTCCGGTGGCCCCGGTCAACCAAAGGATTGATGTCCCGGTGCGCCCTTCGATACCAGGATCCCTACTGTGGCGCGATGCCTTGTGTCCACGCCGAAGACCAAGGTGGGATGCATGTTCGTCGCATGGAGAGATCTACGGTTCGCCAAGGGCCGCTTCGCCCTGATGGGCTCGGTCGTACTGCTGATCACACTGCTGGTCGGCCTGCTGTCCGGGCTCACCGCAGGCCTGGCCCGGGAGAACATCTCGGCCATCACCGGCCTGCCGTCCACCACCCGCCTCGCCTTCGCGGCGCCCGCCGGGGACCAGAAGGTCTCCTTCACCAATTCCCAGGTGCCCGAGAAGGCCTGGCGGACCTGGCGCGAACAGCCGGGGGTCACCTCCGCCCAGCCGCTGGGCATCCGCACCACCAACGCGGTCTCCGGTGAGCGCACGGCGGCCGTGTCCGCCTTCGGCGTGGACCCGGCCGGGCCCCTGCCGCCCCGGGGGAGCGGCCTCGCCCAGGGGCAGGTGGTCCTCACCGAGAAGGCCGCCGAGGAGCTCGGCGCACTGACCGCCGGCGCCAAGCTCAGGATCGGCCCGGTCGAGCTGACCGTGGCCTCGGTCTCCGGCACCGCCGCCTACAGCCACACCCCGGTGGTGTGGATGGACCTCAACGACTGGCAGCGCGTCGGCAACCCCGGCACCTCCATCGACACCGTGGCCACCGTCGTCGCCCTGGACGGTACGGGCGCGGTCGACTGGGCGGCCGGGGACAAGGCCACCGGCACCGAGGCCCAGACCGTCGACGGGGCGCTGAGCGCGATCGGCTCCTACACCTCCGAGAACGGCTCGCTCCAGCTGATGCGCGGTTTCCTCTTCGCCATCTCCGCCCTCGTCATCGGGGCGTTCTTCACGGTGTGGACGATCCAGCGCAGTGGAGACATCGCCGTGCTGAAGGCACTGGGTGCCTCCACCCCGTACCTCCTCAAGGACGCGCTCGGGCAGGCCGTGGTGATGCTGGCGATCGGTACGGGGGCGGGAACCGCCCTCGCCGCCGGGTTCGGCGCGCTGATCAGCGGCGGCGCCGTGCCCTTCGTGCTCGACGCCGCCACCGTGCTGATCCCGGCCGCCGTCATGATCGCGCTCGGTGCGCTGGGCGCCGCCCTGTCCATCCGGCGGATCACCGCCGTAGACCCCCTGACCGCTCTCGGGAGCGCCCGATGACCCTGCTCGTCCACGACGTCACCCTCACCTACGAGGACGGCGATGCCCGGCTCACCGCCCTCGACGCGGTCCGCCTGGAGGTGCCCGCGGGCACCCTGACGGCCGTGATAGGCCCCTCCGGGTCCGGCAAGTCCAGCCTGCTCGCCGTCGCCGCCACCCTGGTCACCCCCGATTCGGGGCGGATCGTCGTCGCGGGGCAGGACACCGCGGAGCTCACCGCGGCCGAGAAGTCGGTGCTGCGCCGGGAGAAGATCGGCATCGTCTTCCAGCAGCCGAACCTGCTGGCCTCGCTCACCGCCGTGGAGCAGCTCCAGGTCATGGCGCACCTCTCCGGCCGCCCGCCGCGCGCCCTGCGGCAGCGGGCGCTGGAGCTGCTGGACTCGGTGGGCCTGGCGGACAAGGCCGACAAGCGGCCCCACCAGCTCTCCGGCGGGCAGCGCCAGCGGATCAACATCGCCCGCGCGCTGATGAACGAGCCCTCCGTGCTCCTGGTGGACGAGCCCACCAGCGCCCTCGACCACGAGCGCGGCGCCGCGGTCCTCGACCTGCTGATCACCCTCACCCGGGACCGCTCCACCGCCACCGTGCTCGTCACGCACGACCACGTGCACCTGGAGCGCATGGACCGCACGGCGACCATGACCGACGGCCGCCTGACGGAGACCGTCCCGGCCGCGTAGCGACGCACGCGAAGGCCCCGGCCGCCCCTCCAAGGGGCGGCCGGGGCCTTCGCGTGCGTCGGGGTGTCCGAGCGGGTCCTGCGTGGCCCTACGGGGTCCTGCGCGGCCCCGTGCGGTCCTACGCCGGGCTCTGGCTCTGCAGGGCCACCGACAGCTCGGCCGCGACGCCTTGCAGGATCGGCACGAAGGACTCGGCCACGGCCTCGGTCACCCGGCCGGCCGGGCCGGAGATGGAGATCGCGGCGGCGGTCGGCGAGTTCGGAACGGAGACCGCGAGGCAGCGGACCCCTATTTCCTGCTCGTTGTCGTCGACGGCGTAGCCCACCTTGCGGACCTGCTCCAGGGCCTCCAGGAAGCCCTCGGGCGTGGTGATGGTCTTCTCGGTCGCGGCCGGCATCCCGGTGCGCGCGAGCAGGGCCCGGACCTCGTCGGCGGGGGTGTAGGCGAGCAGCGCCTTGCCCACGCCGGTGGAGTGCGGCAGTACGCGGCGGCCGACCTCGGTGAACATCCGCATGGAGTGCTTGGACGGCACCTGGGCGACGTAGACGATCTCGTCCCCGTCGAGCAGGGCCATGTTCGCCGTCTCGCCGGTTTCCTCCACGAGGCGGGCCAGGTAGGGGCGGGCCCAGGTGCCCAGCAGCCGCGACGCGGACTCGCCGAGGCGGATCAGCCGGGGGCCGAGGGAGTACCGTCGGTTGGGCTGCTGCCGGACGTAGCCGCACGCCACGAGGGTGCGCATGAGGCGATGGATGGTGGGCAGCGGCAGACCGCTGGCGGCGGAGAGTTCGCTGAGGCCGACTTCGCCCCCTGCGTCGGCCATACGTTCGAGCAGATCGAAGGCGCGCTCAAGGGACTGGACGCCACCGCTGGCGGCGGTGGGCTTGTTGGAGGCGTCGGTGGTGCTGGCGCTGGACGTCGGCACGGCGCGGTCCTTTCGGTGCTGGCAGGCAAGCAAGCAGCCTACCGGTCGGTCGGCGTCGGCCCTAGAGCCGGGGCAAAGCCCGTCGCCGCCGGTCAGAGGCGGTTTGTCCTGGTGGCGGACATCCTCGGGAAGTTACCCGTTCAGCACCCGGTGGTGATAGCTACATTCTGCATAGCGAAATCTTAATTCCATCCTGTGGAAACATCCAATTGCGATGCGGGCGGGTCAGTGGTCCGTCCGGGCGCTCTTGACTGGGTCCGGATCGGGGTGAAGACTCCGTCAACAGAACGTTGAATTTCGCTCTGTGGAAGTAGATGGGGAGGTTCCGGTGTCCGACCTGGCTGTGGAACTGGTACTGCGCTCGACGCGCGTCATCACCCCCGAGGGGACGCGTGCCGCTTCGGTGGCCGTCGCCGGCGGGAAGATCGCGGCCGTGCTGCCGTACGAGGCCGACGTACCGGCCGGAGCCCGGCTGGAGGACTTCGGCGACGACGTGCTCCTGCCCGGCCTCGTCGACACCCACGTCCACGTGAACGACCCCGGTCGCACGGAGTGGGAAGGCTTCTGGACGGCCACCCGCGCCGCCGCGGCCGGTGGCATCACCACCATCCTCGACATGCCGCTCAACTCCCTGCCGCCGACCACGACCACCGCCAACCTGGTGGTCAAGCAGGACGTGGCCCGGACCAAGGCGCACGTGGACATCGGCTTCTGGGGCGGTGCGCTGCCGGACAACGTCAAGGACCTGCGCCCGCTGCACGACGCCGGCGTCTTCGGCTTCAAGTGCTTCCTGTCGCCCTCCGGCGTGGACGAGTTTCCCGAGCTCGACCAGGAGCAGCTGGCCAACTCCCTCGCCGAGATCACCGGCTTCGGCGGCCTGATGATCGTGCACGCCGAGGACCCGCACCACCTGGAGTCCGCGCCGCAGAACCCGGGCCCCAAGTACGCCGACTTCCTGGCCTCCCGTCCCGAGGACGCCGAGAACACCGCGATCCAGAACCTGATCGACCAGGCGAAGCGCCTGAACGCGCGCGTCCACGTCCTGCACCTGTCCTCCGCCTCCGCGCTGCCGCTGATCGCCGCCGCCAAGGCCGAGGGCGTGCAGATCACCGTCGAGTCCTGCCCGCACTTCCTGACCCTGACGGCCGAGGAAGTCCCGGACGGCGCCACCGAGTTCAAGTGCTGCCCGCCCATCCGCGAGTCCGCCAACCAGGACGTCCTGTGGGACGCGCTCGCCGACGGCACGATCGACTGCATCGTCTCCGACCACTCGCCCTCCACCGCGGACCTCAAGACCGGCGACTTCGCCACCGCGTGGGGCGGCATCTCCTCGCTCCAGCTGGGCCTCCCGGCGATCTGGACCGAGGCGAAGAAGCGCGGCCGCAGCCTGGAGGACGTCGTCCGCTGGATGTCCGCCGCCCCGGCCGCCCTCGCCGGTCTGGCGGGCAAGGGCGCGATCGAGGCCGGCCGCGACGCCGACTTCGCCGTCCTGGCCCCCGAAGAGACCTTCACCGTGGACCCGGCGCACCTGCACCACCGCAACCAGGTCACGGCGTACGCGGGCAAGACCCTGCACGGCGTCGTGAAGTCCACCTGGCTGCGCGGTACGCAGATCGCCGACCACGGCACCCCGTCCGAGCCCACCGGCCGACTCCTTGAAAGGCAGAACTGACTGTGGCGATTGAATCCTTCACCGGTAACGCGAACCCGTACGGGGGCGGCGACCCGTACGCGGACTACCGCACCGCGGACTTCCCGTTCACCCAGTACGCGAACCTGGCCGCGCGTGCGCTCGGCGCCGGTGTCATCGCCGCCAACGACGAGTTCTTCGCCCAGCGCGAGAACCTGCTGATCGAAGAGGCCGCGCACTTCGACCCCGAGGACTTCGGCCACAAGGGCAAGGTCATGGACGGCTGGGAGACCCGCCGCCGCCGCGGCATCTCCGCCACCCAGCCCTGGCCGACCCCCGAGGACCACGACTGGGCGCTGATCCGCCTGGGCGCCCCCGGCGTCATCCGCGGCATCGTCGTCGACACCGCCCACTTCCGCGGCAACATGCCGCAGGCCGTATCGGTGCAGGGCGCCTCGGTGGCCGGCTCCCCGACCGAGGCGGAGCTGCTCTCCGACGACGTCAAGTGGACGACCCTCGTCGAGCGCACCCCGGTCGGCGGCCACGCGGCCAACGGCTTCGAGGTCAACGTCGAGCAGCGCTTCACGCACCTGCGCCTCAACCAGCACCCGGACGGCGGCGTCGCCCGCCTGCGCGTCTACGGCGAGGTCCGCACCGACCCCAAGTGGCTCGCCGCGCTGGGCACGTTCGACGTGGTCGCGCTGGAGAACGGCGGCTCGGTCCAGGACGCGTCCAACCGCTTCTACTCCCCGCCGACCAACACCATCAACCCGGGCCGCTCCCGCAAGATGGACGACGGCTGGGAGACCGCCCGTCGCCGCGACAACGGCAACGACTGGATCCGCTACGAGCTGGTCGCCGAGTCCGAGATCCGCGCCGTCGAGATCGACACCGCGTACCTCAAGGGCAACTCGGCCGGCTGGGCCTCGCTGTCCGTCAAGACCGGTGAAGAGGGCGAGTGGGCGGAGTTCCTGCCGCGCACCCGCCTGCAGCCCGACACCAACCACCGCTTCGTGCTCGACGCCCCGGCGGTCGGCACGCACGTCCGCATCGACATCTTCCCGGACGGCGGCTTCTCCCGCCTGCGCCTGTACGGCGCCCTGACGGAGGCCGGCGCCGCTGCGCACGCCGCCCGTCACCAGGAGCTGGGCGGCTGACGCCACCCCTCCCGCACCACGCTGACCGCCCCGGGGGCCGACACCCCCGGGCGCGTTCATCAGCCCGCAGGGGCGCACCGCTCGCCGGTGCGCCCCTGCGGCGTTCCCGGACCCAGTGCTCCCTCCGGTGTCTCCTTCCGGGTGCCCCGTTAGGGTGCGCCTACGCACCCGAAGACACCCTGAGGAGACGGACGTTGACAGCCGAAGAGCCGCGCACGCCGCAGCAGCGCCGTGCGGACACGACCGCCCGGTTCGAGAACGACATCGACGTCTGGGTGGCCACCGCGGACGGCCGGGGCGTCCCGTGCATGGTGCCCCTCTCGTTCCGGTGGGACGGCACGACGTTCCTGGTGTCCACCGGGCGCACCCTGCCCACCGGGCGCAACCTCGCCGAGAACGGCGGCCGGGTCCGGCTGGCCTTCGGCACGACCCGCGACGTGGTCCTCGTGGAGGGCGCCGCGACCGTGCTGGAGGCGGCGGAGCTCGCCCCCGGCGAGATCGAGGCCTTCGCGGCCCAATCCGGCTTCGATCCCAGCAGCCTCAAGACGCCCTACCCGTACTTCCGGATCGAGCCGGTGTGGATCCAGGCCTGGCGCGAGGCGAACGAGATCGCCGGCCGCGACCTGATGAAGGACGGCCGCTGGCTGGTCTGATCTCCCGCGCGCCGCTCCGATGAGTTCCGGGCCGCCCGGGAGTCTGAACGGGTACAGATTGCATGCGGACGGACCAAGGAGCGCGGAGCCATGGGAAAGCTGACCCTCACCACCTTCCTGACCCTCGACGGCGTGATGCAGGCCCCCGGAGGGCCGGAGGAGGATCCCAGCGGCGGGTTCGCCTACGGCGGCTGGCTGGTGCCCTTCGACGACGAGGGCATGGGGGCATTCATGACGGAGGTCTTCGACCGGGCCGGGGCCTTCCTCCTCGGCCGCCGCACCTACGAGATCTTCGCGGGCTACTGGCCGCAGCACACCGACCCGGCGGACCCGATCGCGAGCCGGCTCAACGGGCTGCCCAAGTACGTGGCCTCGACCACCCTCAAGGAGCCCGGGTGGGCCGGGACCACGGTCATCGACGGGGAGCAGCTCCAGTCCGAGATCGTCCAGGTCAAGGACGGGCTGGAGGGGGACGCCGAGCTCCAGGTGCACGGCAGCGGGGCGCTCGCCCAGTGGCTGCTGGCGCGCGATCTGGTCGACGAGCTGAACCTGCTGGTCTTCCCGGTCTTCCTGGGCGCGGGCCGCCGGCTGTTCCCGGCCGGGGCGCTGCCCACGGCGTGCGAACTGCTCGCCTCCCGCACCACCGCACGGGGCACCGCCATCCACACCTACCGCCCGACGGGCCGCGCCGCCTTCGGCACCTTCTGAACGGGTCACCTCCTGGACGGACCCCTGAGCGGGCCACCTCCTGGACGGGTCACCTCCTGAACGGAGAAAGGCGAGGTCAGCGGGGAGCCGACCCGGGATAACCACTCGACCGGGGCGATCATGTCCGATAGCGTCGACACCCCCGTGCGAGCCGCCGAAGCCTCCACCTCCTCCTGCCGTTGGAGACCCGGTGTCCACCGTTTCCGCAGCCGCCCCCGTGCCCGCCCTCGCCCCCCGCAGGGCCTGGCTGGCGGACCTCCCGGTCCTGCTCGTCGCCGTCGTCTGGGGCGGCAGCTACCTCGCCGCCAAGGGGATCACCACCACCCACACCGTGATCGCGGTGCTCGTCCTGCGCTTCGCGCTGGTGCTGCCGGTCCTGGTGGTCGCGGGCCGGCGGCGGCTGCGCGCGCTCACCCCCGCCCAGCTGCGCGGCGCCGGGGTGCTGGGACTCGTACTCGGCGGGATCTTCCTGCTGGAGACCTACGGGGTGGTCCACACCTCCGCCACCAACGCCGGGCTGATCATCAGCCTGACCATGATCTTCACCCCGCTCGCCGAGGCGGCCGTCCGCAGGTCACGCCCCTCCGCCGGGTTCCTGGGGGCCGCCGCGGTCTCCGTGGCCGGCGTCGTGCTGCTCACCCAGGGCGGCGGGATCACCGCCCCCGGCCTCGGCGACCTCCTCATCCTCGGCGCCGCCCTCGCCCGGACCCTGCACGTCCTGCTGATGGCCCGGATCAAGGCCGTGCAGGAGGCCGACTCGCTCTCCCTGACCACCGTTCAGCTCGGCAGCGCGGTCGCCGTGTTCGCCGTACTGGCCGCGGTGCCCGGCACCGGTGCGAGCCCCTGGTCGGCCGCCGCCGGGTTCGGGGCCGCCGAGTGGGCCGGGCTCGCCTTCCTGTCCGTCTTCTGCACCCTCTTCGCCTTCTTCGTGCAGATGTGGGCCGTCCGGCGCACCTCGCCCTCCCGCGTCAGCCTGCTGCTCGGCACCGAACCTCTCTGGGCGGCCGCCGCGGGCATCGTCATCGGCGGTGAGCACCTGGGACCGGCCGGCCTCGCGGGCGTGGTCCTGGTGCTCGGCGGCACCGCCTGGGGCCGTCGCACCTCAGCCTGACCGATTGGCCGGAACGGGACCCTCCGCGAGGCGGCCGCGCCCCTAGGGTTGCCCCATGCCTCCGACGTCACAGACCGGGGAGTTCCTCGAGACCGACCCGGCGCCGCTCCCGGCGCGAGCGCTCGCACGCCTCCGCCACCCGGAACGCGGCGAGCGCCTCGGGGCCGTCGCAGGGATTGGGGCCCTCACCGCGCACCAGCCGGACGAAGGCCGCCAGCTCGGCCTCGTAGGCGGGGGCGAACCGCTCCAGGAACCCGGACCACGGTTTGGTCGCCGGGGGCGGGCCGTGCGGTTCGGCCGAGGCGATGGGCGTACGGTCGTCCAGCCCGGTCGAGATCTGGTCCAGCTCCCCGGCCAGCTCCATCCGCACGTCGTACCCGGCGCCGTTGCACCGCGTACCCGTGCTCGTGACCAGCGTCCCGTCGTCCAGGACGAGGACCGCGGCGGCCGTGTCGATGTCGCCCGCCTCCCGGAAGAGGGGCGGCCCCGCGTCCGAGCCCGTCGCGTACACCTCGGTCACCTCGCGCCCGGTGACCCAGCGGACCATGTCGAAGTCGTGCACGAGGCAGTCCCGGAACAGCCCGCCCGAGGTCGCCAGGTACGCGGCGGCCGGCGGCGCCGGATCGGCCGTCGTGGTCCGTACGGTGTGCAGCCGGCCCAGCGCCCCCGAGCGGACCAGCTCGCGCGCCGTGCCGTAGCCGGCGTCGAAGCGGCGCATGAAGCCCAGCTGGAGCACACCGCGGACCGCCGCCACCTCGCGCAGCACCGCCAGGGTGCGCTGCAGGTCCGGGGCGAGGGGCTTCTCGCAGAACACCGGCAGCCCGGAGCGCACGGCCCGCAGGACCAGCTCCGCGTGCGCCTCGGTGGCGCACGCCACCACCAGGGCGTCCACCCCCCAGGTGAAGACCTGCTCGACGGAGGGCGCGGCCGTTGCCCCGAGCCGGTCGGCCAGCCGGGCCGCCCGCGCGGGGTCGGCGTCGGCGAGCAGGAGCGAGCCCGCGTCCGCCTGGCGGGCCAGCGCCGCCGCGTGGAAGGAGCCGATCCGGCCCGTTCCGATGAGCCCGATGCGCATGCACTCAACGTGGCCCCGTCCGGGGGACCTGTCAATCTGCCCGGCTGCGTCCCGAAGGGTCCGCGATGCCCCCGATGACCTTGCATGGTGCACTGTGACGGATACTGGGCGGCTGCGGCTCGAAAGACATGACCGCTCCAGACATGAACGCTGCGGACACGAACGCTGTGGCAAGCGCGGCGGGGCAGCGGCGGCAGGACGAGGGAAAGGCGCGGCAGACGTGGCTAGGGTTCGGACAGGGGTGCGCGTCGTGGGCGCGGTGCTCGCGGCGGTACTGGGCGCCTCCCTCGTGGGCTGCAGCAGTACGGGCGGCAAGCGCGCCGAGGATCGTGCGAAGGCCGAGGCGGCGGGCAGGCCCGCGGTGTCCACCCCGCGCTGGACCTTCGCGATGGTCACCCACGCGGGCGACGGCGACACCTTCTGGGACATCGTGCAGAAGGGCGCCAAGGAGGCCGCGGCGAAGGACAACATCAACTTCGTCTACGCCCACGACGACCAGGCACAGCAGCAGGCGCAGTTCGTCCAGAACGCCATCGACCAGAAGGTCGACGGGCTGATCGTCTCGCTGGCCAAACCCGAGGCCCTCAAGGACGTCCTGGCCAAGGCCGTCAAGGCCGGCATCCCGGTGATCACGGTCAACTCCGGATCCGCCCAGTCGGCCGAGTACGGGGCCCTGACCCACATCGGCCAGGACGAGGAGATCGCCGGAGAGGCGGTCGGCACCGAGCTGACCAAGCGCGGCAGGAAGAAGGCCGTCTGCGTCCTGCACGAGCAGGGCAACGTGGGCCACGAGCAGCGCTGCGCCGGGGCCAAGAAGACGTTCGGCGGGATTATGGAGAACCTGTACGTGGAGGGCACCAACATGCCCTCCGTCCAGGCCTCCCTCCAGGCCAAGCTCCAGGCCGACCCGGACATCGACGCGATCGTCACCCTCGGCGCGCCCTTCGCCCCCACCGCCGTCAAGGCGAAGGAGTCGGCGGGCAGCAAGGCCGAGGTGGACACCTTCGACCTGAACGCCTCCGTGGCCCGCGACCTGAAGTCCGGCGCCCTCGGCTTCGCCGTCGACCAGCAGCCCTACCTCCAGGGGTACGAGGCCGTCGACCTGCTCTGGCTCAACCGGTACAACGCCGACGTGCTCGGCGGCGGCCGCCCGGTCCTGACCGGTCCGCAGATCGTCACCGCGGCCGAGGCCGCCAAGCTGGAGGAGTTCATCAAGCGGGGGAGCCGATGAGCACGGCCACCTCCGTCGACGAGCGGCTCGCCCCGACCTCCCTGGTCCGCAAGCTGCTCGGCCGGCCCGAGCTCGGCGCGGTCGTGGGCGCGGCCGCCGTCTTCGTCTTCTTCTCCTTCGCCGCCGACAGCTTCCTGCGGGCCTCCAGCCTGAGCACGGTCCTGTACTCGGCCTCCACCATCGGCATCATGGCCGTCCCGGTGGCCCTGCTCATGATCGGCGGGGAGTTCGACCTGTCCGCCGGTGTCATGGTCACCACCTCGGCGCTGTTCAGCTCGATGTTCAGCTACCAGATGACCGCCAACGTCTGGGCCGGCGTCCTCGTGTCGCTCCTGGTCACCCTGGCGATCGGTTTCTTCAACGGGTTCATGCTGACCCGTACGAAACTCCCGAGCTTCATCATCACGCTCGGCACCTTCCTGATGCTGACCGGCCTGAACCTCGGCTTCACCAAGCTGATCAGCGGCTCGGTCTCCACCAAGACCATCGCCGACATGGAGGGCTTCGACTCCGCCCGAGCCCTCTTCGCCTCGCAGTGGACCTTCGGCTCGGTCACCCTCAAGGTCACCATCCTGTGGTGGCTGGTCCTGGTCGCCGTGGCCACCTGGATCCTGCTGCGCACCCGCGCCGGGAACTGGATCTTCGCCGTCGGCGGCGGGGCGGACGCCGCCCGTGCCACCGGCGTCCCGGTCGTGAAGACCCGTATCGGCCTGTACATGGGCGTCGCCCTGTGCGCCTGGATCTCCGGGCAGCACATCCTCTTCTCGTTCGACGTCGTCCAGTCGGGCGAAGGCGTCGGCAACGAGTTCCTGTACATCATCGCGGCCGTCATCGGCGGGTGCCTGATGACCGGCGGCTACGGCTCGGCCATCGGCTCCGCCGTGGGCGCCTTCATCTTCGGCATGACCAGCAACGGCATCGTGTACGCGCAGTGGAACCCGGACTGGTTCAAGTTCTTCCTCGGCGCGATGCTGCTGCTGGCCACGCTGCTCAACGCATGGGTCCGCAAGCGGGCGGAGGCGAAATGACGACGAACGAGACCGGGAAAGCATCCCCGGCCGACGTGCCCGCCCTGGTGAAGCTGACCGACGTCAGCAAGTACTACGGCAACATCCGCGCCCTCCAGGGCGTCTCCCTGGAGGTCTCGGCGGGCGAGATCACGTGTGTCCTCGGGGACAACGGCGCCGGCAAGTCCACCCTCATCAAGATCATCGCGGGGCTGCACCGGCACGACGCCGGCACCTTCGAGATCGAGGGCGAGGAGACCGTGCTCGCCAACCCGCGCGCCGCCCTCGACCACGGCATCGCCACCGTCTACCAGGACCTCGCCGTGGTCCCGCTGATGCCCGTCTGGCGGAACTTCTTCCTCGGCTCCGAGCCCACCAGGGGCCGCGGCCCCTTCCGCCGCCTCGACGTGGAGCTCATGCGCGAGACCACCCGCGCCGAACTGCTGCGCATGGGCATCGACCTGCGCGACGTGGACCAGCCCATCGGCACCCTGTCCGGCGGCGAACGCCAGTGCGTGGCCATCGCCCGCGCCGTCCACTTCGGCGCGAAGGTCCTCGTACTCGACGAGCCCACCGCGGCCCTCGGCGTCAAACAGTCCGGCGTGGTCCTCAAGTACGTCGCCGCCGCCCGCGACGCGGGTCTCGGCGTGGTCCTGATCACCCACAACCCGCACCACGCCTACCTGGTCGGGAACCGGTTCGTGCTGCTCAAGCGCGGCACCATGGCGGGCAGCCATACTCGCGACTCGATCAGCCTGGACGAGCTCACCCGGCAGATGGCGGGCGGCTCCGAGCTGGACGAACTGAGCCACGAACTGGAGCGAGTGGCAGAATCAGGACCTGACAACGCATCCGGCCCCACCAAGGGCACCACCGGCACCACCGCATCCTGAGGGACGACACGAGTCGATGAGCACGTACCGGGACTTCACGCTCGCCCACCGGGGGGCGGCGCGAGGCACCGTCCTGCGGACCATCGGAACCCGTGAGCGCAGGTCGCACCTGACCGCACCGCGCGTCCCGACCGTCGGCATCGACATCGGCGGCACCAAGGTGATGGCCGGTGTGGTCGACGCCGACGGGATCATCCTGGAGAAGATCCGGGCCGAGACCCCCGACAAGTCCAAGAGCGCCAAGGTGGTCGAGGACACCATCGTCGAGCTGGTCCTGGACCTCTCCGACCGGCACGACGTGCACGCGGTGGGCATCGGCGCGGCCGGCTGGGTCGACGCCGACCGCTCCCGCGTGCTCTTCGCCCCGCACCTGGCCTGGCGCGACGAGCCGCTGCGCGACGCCCTCCAGTCCCGGCTCGCGGTCCCGGTCATGGTGGACAACGATGCCAACACCGCCGCCTGGGCCGAATGGCGCTTCGGCGCGGGCCGCGGCGAGGACCACCTGGTCATGATCACGCTGGGCACCGGCATCGGCGGGGCCATCCTCGAAGGCGGCCAGGTCAAGCGCGGCCGCTACGGCGTGGCCGGCGAATTCGGGCACATGCAGGTCGTCCCCGGCGGCCACCGCTGCCCCTGCGGCAACCGCGGCTGCTGGGAGCAGTACAGCTCCGGCAACGCCCTGGTCCGCGAGGCCCGCGAGCTGGCCGCGGCCGACTCCCCGGTCGCGTACAACATCATCGCCAGGGTCGGCGGCAACGTCCACGAGATCACCGGACCGCTCATCACCGAGCTGGCCCGCGAAGGCGATGCCATGTGCATCGAACTCCTCCAGGACATCGGCCAGTGGCTCGGCGTGGGCATCGCCAACCTCGCCGCCGCCCTCGACCCCTCCTGCTTCGTCATCGGCGGCGGCGTCAGCGCCGCCGACGACCTGCTGATCGGCCCCGCCCGCGACGCCTTCCGCCGCCACCTCACCGGCCGCGGCTACCGCCCCGAGGCCCGGATCGCCAAGGCCCAGCTCGGCCCCGAGGCCGGCATGGTCGGTGCGGCCGACCTCGCCCGGCTGGTCGCCCGGCGCTTCCGCCGCGCCACGCGCCGGCGCGTCGAGCGGTACGAGCGCTACGCGCAGTTCGGCCGGCGCGACGCCGACGGCCCCGAAGAGCAGGGAAAGCCGTGACTCCGCCGACCCTGCCCCACCAGGCCCAGTCCCCGGACCAGGGCCCCGCGAGGCTGCCCGCCGAGGACCGCAAGCACGTGGTGCGGCGCCGCTGGATCACCGCGATCATCATCCTGCTGCTGGTCGGGGTCCCGGCCGGCTACCTCGCCGTCTCCGCGCAGCAGAGCCGCGAGAGCGGCCGCGACAAGGCGGCCAAGGTCGGCGCCGTCAAGGTGCGCACGGCCTGGCCCTCCCAGGTGCAGCGCAGCATCTACGAGGTCCCGATCCCGCCGAACGCCTGGCGGGTCGGGTACCTGGAGACCAACAACTGGCACACCAGCCGCCTGTACGTCCAGTTCGCCGTCACCCCGGATCAGCTCGACGTCTTCCTGGCCGACTGCGGCACCAGCCGCGCGGCGCTGACCCCGGGGCCCTCGATCTCCCCGGAGGACGCCGAGATCGCGGGCTGGGTGTGGAGCCCGGCGAAGTCCTGGTCCGGGGTCACCCTCGACGCCGCGGAACCCCGGCCGACCCGGGACATCACCGTGGACCTCACCGAGCCGAACATCCCCAGGGTGTACGTGGTCTCCACTGCGGTGCCGTAGGCCTAGCCTCGGATCATGAAACTCACCAAGCGGCTGCACTCCTGCGTCCAGCTGGAGAAGGACGGGCGCACCCTCGTCATCGACCCGGGCACCTTCAGCGAACCGGACGCCGGCCTCGGGGCCGACGCGCTGCTCGTCACTCACGAGCACCCCGACCACTTCGAGGAGGGCCGGCTGCGGGCGGCCCTCGACGCGAATCCGGCCGCACAGCTGTGGACCCTGCGCAGCGTCGCCGAGAAGCTGGCCCCCGCCTACCCGGGACGCGTGCACACCGTGGGTCACGGGGACACCTTCACCGCGGCGGGATTCGACGTGCAGGTCCACGGCGAGCTGCACGCCGTGATCCATCCGGACATCCCGCGGATCACCAATGTCGGCTACCTGGTGGACGCTTCCCTCTTCCACCCGGGGGACGCGCTGACCGTGCCCGGGGCCGCCGTCGAGACCCTGATGCTCCCGGTGCACGCGCCCTGGAACAAGATCGCCGAGGTGATCGACTACGTCCGCGAGGTCAAGCCGAACCAGGCCTTCGCCATCCACGACGTGGGTCTGACCGACGTGGTGCTGCCGATCTACGCCACCCAGATCGGGAACCTCGGCGGCGCCCCGTACGGCCGACTCACCGCCGGGGACAGCGCGGACCTGTGACTGTCGGTGCCGGGCGGTAAGTTGTCGGGCATGCGTATCGCCACGTTCAACGTCAACTCGATCACCGCCCGGCTGCCGCGCCTGCTGGCCTGGCTGGAGAGCTCCGGCACCGATGTCCTGTGCATTCAGGAGACCAAGTGCTCCGAGGAGCAGTTCCCGTACGAGGAGCTGCGCGAGCTGGGCTACGAGTCGGCCGTCAACGCCACCGGCAGGTGGAACGGGGTGGCACTGCTCTCCAAGGTGGGCTTGGAGGACGTGGTCGTCGGCCTGCCCGGCGGGCCCGAGTACGAGGGGGCCCAGGAGCCCCGCGCCATCTCCGCCACCTGCGGCGGGGTCCGCGTCTGGTCGGTGTACGTGCCCAACGGGCGCGAGGTCGAGCACGACCACTACGGCTACAAGCTGGACTGGTTCCGCGCGCTGACCGCCGCCGTCACGGAAGACGCGGCGGGGGAGCGCCCGTTCGCGGTGCTCGGCGACTTCAACGTGGCCCCGACCGACGAGGACGTCTACGACCCGTCCGTCTTCGAGGGCGCCACCCACGTCACCCCGGCCGAGCGGGCGGCGCTGGAGCAGCTGCGGGCCCTGGGGCTCTCCGACGTCTTCCCGCGCCCGCTCAAGTACGACCGGCCGTACACCTTCTGGGACTACCGGATGCTCGCCTTCCCGAAGAACAAGGGAATGCGCATCGACCTGGTCTACGGGAACGCGGCGTTCACCAAGGCCGTCACGGACTCCTACGTGGACCGTGAGGAGCGCAAGGGCAAGGGTGCCTCCGACCACGCGCCGGTCGTCGTGGACCTGGAGGTTTAGCCCGTCTGTTCCAGAACAGGCGCGTCCTGTCGCCCGCCGGGGATCCGGGTGCAAGGCTGGGTGCATGAACATCCCTTTCCTGGCCAACTGGCTGAACCGGCACGAAACGGATCAGGGCGCTGGACTCGCCGCCGCCCTCGCGGACGACCCCGAGGGCATCAACGAGTTGTTCGCGGAATGCGAGATGCTGCGCGCCCACGCGCGGTCGGCCGGGCTCGAACTCGACGAGAGCCCGCGCTCGTTGGAGGAGCTCGACCAGCTGATGCCCCGCTGGCGCCGGGATCCGGAGATCACCCCGTGGCTCGGCAACGACGCGGGCTTCTACCTCGGGACCGTGATCATCCGGACCATCCCGGGCGCCGGCTGGCAGGTGTGGCCCAACGGCCAGCCGATGATCCGGCTGGCCTCGGGCCGCGAGCTGAACGTGGTCGAGTCGGGGGTCTCCTGGGCGATGACCGGTTCCCCCGAGCTCAGCCAGGCGTACGCCGAAGCCTCGGAAGGCTGAGCTCGGATCCCTTTATGCGGCTTTTAGGCGTGTCGAGGCGAAGTGCCCTTCCGCGGCTGGATAGTTTGCGCTGACCTCGACACACCGACAAGTGGGCAGGGCAGCGTATGGCCGTCGATCCGTTGATCGAGCTGCGGGACGTCAACAAGTACTACGGGAAGTTGCACGTCCTCCAGGACATCAACCTCACCGTCGGCCGCGGGGAGGTGGTGGTGGTCATCGGCCCCTCCGGCTCCGGGAAGTCGACGCTGTGCCGGGCGGTCAACCGGCTGGAGACCATCGAATCGGGCACGATCATGCTCGACGGCAAGCCGCTGCCCGCCGAGGGCAAGGAGCTCGCCGCACTGCGTGCGGACGTCGGGATGGTCTTCCAGTCCTTCAACCTCTTCGCGCACAAGACCGTCCTCGCCAACGTCTCCCTCGCCCAGATCAAGGTCAGGAAGCGCAAGCGGGACGAGGCCGACAAGCGCTCCCGGGAGCTGCTGGACCGGGTGGGCCTGGCGAACCAGGCCGAGAAGTTCCCCGCCCAGCTCTCCGGCGGCCAGCAGCAGCGCGTGGCCATCGCCCGTGCGCTCGCCATGAACCCCAAGGCCCTGCTTTTCGACGAGCCCACCTCCGCGCTCGACCCGGAGATGATCAACGAGGTGCTGGAGGTCATGCAGCAGCTCGCCGCCGAGGGCATGACCATGGTCGTGGTCACCCACGAGATGGGCTTCGCCCGCTCCGCCGCCAACCGCGTCGTGTTCATGGCCGACGGGAAGATCATCGAGGACCGGACCCCGGAGGCCTTCTTCACCGCCCCCGAGAGCGACCGGGCCAAGGACTTCCTCTCCAAGATCCTCAAGCACTGAGGGCGGCCCGGTGAACCACACGGACAAGCCCGGCACGTCCGCCGGCGCCCGCACCAGTACGCGTACCCGTATCCGCGCCCTGCTCCTGACCCTCGCGCTCCTGGGAGCCGTCGCCGGCTGCGGCAAGTCCGGCAGCCCGCCGGTCAAGGGGCCGCAGCCCGAGGACCTGCCCGTCTACCAGGTCGCGACCGGCTTCCAGCTGCCGGACTCCCCGACCTGGGAGAAGGCCAAGCGGCGCGGCCACCTCGTGGTCGGCGCCAAGGAGGACCAGCCGTACATGGGGGAGAAGGACCCCTCGAGCGGCAGCTACTCCGGGTTCGACATCGAGATCGCCAAGATGATGTCCGCCTCGCTCGGCTTCGACCCCAAGACGGTGGAGTTCAAGACCATCGCCTCCGCCAACCGCGAGACGGCCCTGCAGAACGGCCAGATCGACTACTACGTCGGCACCTACACGATCAACGACAACCGCAAGAAGCAGGTCGGCTTCGCCGGCCCCTACTTCCTGGCCGGCCAGTCGCTGCTCGTGCGCAAGGGGGAGACGCAGATCAAGGGCCCCGAGGACCTCGCGGGCAAGAAGGTCTGCTCGGCCGCCGGCTCCACCCCCTACCAGCGGCTCCAGCGGGAGTTCCCGCGCGCCGTCCTCGTCGCCTACGACACCTACTCGGTCTGCGTGGACAACCTGCTGACCTTCCAGGTCGACGCCGTCTCCACCGACGACTCCATCCTCCTCGGCTACGCGGCCAAGGTCCCCGAGGAGCTCAAGGTGGTCGGCAAGCCCTTCTCCGAGGAGCCCTACGGCATCGGGGTCCCGCGCTCCGACAACGCCCTGCGCTTCGCCCTCGACGACGCCCTCGCCGAGAACGAGAAGAACGGGAACTGGAAGAAGGCCTTCGAGGCCACCCTCGGCCTGTCCGGCAAGCCCGCACCGAAGCCGCCCGCCATCGACCGCTACCCGGCGAGCTGAGGGGAGAGCACACCGCCATGAAGGTACTCACCGACAACTTCGCGCTCTACGGGAAGGGCTTCCTCGGCACCGTCGAGCTCACGGTCTACGCCTCGCTCGTCGCCCTGGTCCTCGGCTTCCTGATGGCCTCTTTCCGCGTCGCCCCCGTCGGCTCCTTCCGGGTCTTCGGCACCGTCTGGGTGACCCTCCTGCGCAACACCCCGCTCACCCTGCTCTTCTTCGCCGTCCTGCTCGGCCTGCCGCGCTTCGGCCTGGTCCTGCCCTTCCAGCTCTTCGCCGTCCTCGCACTGGGCTGCTACACCTCCGCCTTCATCTGCGAAGCCCTGCGCTCCGGCATCAACACCGTGCCCAAGGGCCAGGGCGAGGCGGCCCGGAGCCTGGGCATGTCCTTCGGGCAGACCCTGGGCACCGTCGTGCTCCCGCAGGCCTTCCGCTCCGTCATCCCGCCCATCGGCTCCACGCTGATCGCGCTCGCCAAGAACTCGGCGATCGCCGGCGCCTTCAGCGTCACCGAGCTCCTGGGCACGTACAAGACCCTCAACGAGCTGGGCTACAGCATCATCTGGACCTTCGTCTGGATCGCCGTGGGCTACCTGATCATCACCCTGTCCATCAGCGCGCTCTTCAACGCGCTGGAGAAGCGCTACGGAGTCGCCCGATGACCGCGCACGCGCTCCACGGGGACCTGGAGTCCACCGCCCTCTACGACCTGCCCGGCCCGCGCGCCCGGCGCCGCCACTTCTTCTACGGGATCGCCTCGACGGCGGTCATCCTCGGCCTGATCGGCTGGCTGCTCTACCTGCTCTTCGACACCGAGCAGTTCACGGCCGCCAAGTGGACCCCCTTCGAGTACAAGGGCATCCAGGAACTGCTGCTCAAGGGGCTCTGGAACACCCTCAAGGCCTTCGCCTACGCCTCGGTGCTCTCGCTCGTCCTCGGCGCGGTGCTCGCCACCGGCCGGCTCTCGGCCCACCGGCCGGTGCGCTGGCTGTCGACGCTGTGCGTGGAGTTCTTCCGGGCCATGCCGGTGCTGGTGATGATCTTCTTCATCTTCGTCGCGCTCAAGGTCCAGCCGCTGCCCGCGCTGGTGGCCGGACTGACCCTGTACAACGGCTCGGTGCTGGCCGAGGTCTTCCGCACCGGGATCAACTCGGTCGAGAAGGGCCAGCGCGAGGCCGCGTACGCCCTGGGCATGCGCAAGACCCAGGTGATGACCTACGTGCTGGCCCCGCAGGGGGTCCGGGCGATGCTGCCCACGATCATCAGCCAGCTGGTGGTGGCCCTGAAGGACACCTCGCTCGGCTACCTGATCACCTACGAGGAGTTCCTGCACGCGGGCAAGCTGATCGCCTCCAACCTCGACTACGACCTGCCGTTCATCCCCGTGGTGATGATCATCTCGCCGATCTACATCGGGATGTGCATGCTGCTCTCCTGGTTCGCCACCTGGGTGGCCCGGCGCGAGCGGCGCAGCCCCAAGACGAAGGCGGTCGACGTCGACATCGAGGCGGCAGGGCCGGGAACGGTGCTGCCGGGCCGGATCTGACCCGAAGGGGGCCGGCCCCCGAGAGCCACACCCGGCCCGGCAGCAGCCGCGGATCACTGCTCGCGCAGCGGCACCGAGACGTACGAGGGATCGGTGCGCGGCGAGGAGAAGGTCAGCTGCGCGCCGGTCGGGTTGTGCTCGATGTACAGCGGGTCGACGGTGTCGACGACGACCGCGAGCCGGTGTCCGGCCGGGACGTCGTAGGCGGTGGAGAAGAGCTCCAGATCCACCCCGAAGGACTGGCCGGCCGGCTTGCCGTGGAAGGTGTACGGGGCGTTGCTGATCAGCTTGCCGATGCCGAGCGGGCCGACGTCGTAGAGGTACGCCACGAAGGTGCCGTCGGACTTCGTGGGCGTGACGGTGGTGTGCACCTTCACCGTGCCGCGTACCCGGCGGTCCTCGGCGTAGCGCGGGGACTGCCAGACGGCGGCGAAGGCGCGGGGGAGCAGCGGGACGGAGACGACCGGGGGCGCCTGGGCGATCTGGTCGAGCAGGCTGGACAGCATGACGATCCCGCCGTCGGCGCCGGAGTCGACGTTGGCGAAGAGGTGCTCGCTGTCGGAGAGCATCAGCTTCTCGGAGCCGCCGGAGCCGACCGACTTCCAGTCGGCGTAGCCCTCGTAGCCGCCGTCGCTGCGGGGCTTGATCTGCACCGGAGCCTCGGTGTCCACGCCGTTGAGCTCGCCCTTGAGGTAGCGGTCGAACCATCTGTGGGCGTTGGTCCAGGTGTCGTTGGGCAGTCCGAACAGGCCGGTGGCCTCGGCGGTGGCGTGGTCGCCCGGACGGAACTCCAGGCGCTTGGGGCCGGTCAGCTTCTCGAAGAACTTGGCGTACTGGTTGGGCGTGAAGATGGTGTCGCCCCAGGCGTTGCCGAGCATGATCGCAGCGCCGTTGGCGTTGATCCGGTCCACCTGCTCGGAGGCCGAGCGCTGCTTGCCCCACTCGATCATCTGCGGTTCCTTGTCCAGATGGGACCCGAGGAAGTCGCCGAGGATCTGCTGCAGTTCGGGGCCCGGACGGCCGGTGAGGAAACCGGCGCCGCCGAGCAGGGCGGCGGCCTGGAGGTGCTGGGTGCGGTTCCCGTAGATGGACTCGATGAGGTCGGCCCAGCCGCTGAGCGCGACCACGGCCTTGACGCGCGGGTCGCGCGCGGAGGCGAGCAGGCTGATGCCGGCACCGTACGAGACCCCGCCCAGGCCGATGTGCGCGGCGTCGGCGGGGGTGTTGGCGAGCGCCCAGTCGATGACGGCGGAGACGTCGGCGGTGTCCGCCGGGCCGGCGGTCTCGATCTCGCCGCCCGAGAGCCAGAAGCCGCGGGAGGTGTAACTGACCACCACGTAGCCGGAGTCGGCGAGCTGCTTGGCCTGTGCGATGTATTCGATCTGCGGCAGGCCCCAGCTGGTGGGCAGGACGATCAGCGGGTACTTCGCGCCCGCC
The DNA here is from genome assembly GCF_036346895.1 of Streptomyces sp. NBC_00503. Lineage (NCBI taxonomy): Bacteria > Bacillati > Actinomycetota > Actinomycetes > Kitasatosporales > Streptomycetaceae > Streptomyces > Streptomyces sp. NBC_00503. The sequence continues at coordinate 6,550,620 of NZ_CP107855.1, forward strand.
CCGGCGCCGGCCGGGGTGAAGACGTTGCCCTTGAGGGTGATGCCGCCGGAGCCGGGGATGTCGTAGAACCGGAGCTGTGACGTGGTCTCCGAGACGGCGGAGGTCGTGACGGCGGGAGCCGCCTGGGCCTGATGGGGGGCCAGGCCCAGGGCGGCTGCGGCCAGGACGACTGCCATGGCAGTAGCGGTGCTGGTGGTGCGGACCGTGCGGACCATCGATCGCTCCTCGCGTGCGCCGGGTATCAAAGTGACCCGACGGTAACGGGAGGGGCTTACCGGAAGTAACCCGTGAGTAAGTTACGTGCCGGTAACGATTGAATCGTGTCAGCCGTTCTGCGGGGCGCCCGCCAGCTTGCTCTTGGCCTGCCACTGCTCCCAGGACAGGTTCCACTCGCCGTAGCCGTTGCCGATGTCCGCGTTGCCCTTCGAGCCGTCGCCGACGACCTCGAAGGGGTCGCCGGCCTGGGCCGCCGCGAAGAAGGCCTTGGCGTTGGCGTCGCTCATGCCCACACAGCCGGAACTGGTGTTGGCACGGCCGAAGTTGGCGGTGTTCCACGGTGCCGCGTGCACGTACATGCCCGACCAGGTCAGCCGGATCGAGTAGTCGACGTCCTTGTCGTAGGCGTTGCCGAGGCCCACGGTCTCGGAGTTCATCCGGATCGTGCCCTCCTTCAGCATCAGCACCATCTTCCCGCTCCAGGAGGCCTTCTGGCCGCCCGGAGTGCCGGCGGAGATCGGGATGGTGTCCACCGTCTGGCCGTCCTCGGTGACCGCCATCTTGCTCGTGTCGAGGTCCACCTTCATCCGGCGGTCCTTGCCGATCTTGAACTCGGTGCTGTAGTCCTTCACGAACATGCCCCCGCCCGGGCCGGAGTCGACGCCGTTCAGGTGCATGTCGACCTTCACGTCGGTGCCGGACTTCCAGTACTCCTTGGGCCGCCAGTCCACCCGGTCCTTGCCCGAGTAGTCCTTGATCCAGCCCCAGGACCCCTCAGTGTTGTTCGAGGTGGTGACCTTCAGGTCCTTCTCGACCGCGGCCTTGTTCGCCACCGGGTTGTCGAAGACGATCGACACCGGCATGCCCACACCCACGGTGCTGCCCTTGGCGATGTTGATCGAGACCTTGTTGACCTTGTCGGCGGCCGTGGTCTTGAACGTCGTCGTCGCGCTCTGGCTGTCGGTGTTCTGGGCCTCGACCTTGTACTCCGCGCCCGCCGAGGCGTTGCGCTCCGACTTCCAGGTCTTGCCGTCGGCGGATATCTGCCCGGCCAGCTCCCCGCCCTTGGCGTCCGTCACCTTCACCGAGGCGAGCCTGCCGTCCGCGATCGTCACGGTCACCGGCTCGCCCGCCTTGACCTGGTCGCCGGTGAGGTTCACCGACACCGCCATGGCCGGCTTCTGTTTGATCTCCGACTTGGCCGCACCACCCGCCCCGGCGCCGCCGCCGCATGCGGTCAGCGCGGCGGCCAGCAGTGCGGTACCCGCCACCGCGACGTGGCGACTGTGAACCCGAAAGACCCGGCGTGTGCGGCTCAACGAAAACCCCTCCGAAGTGATGGTCGTTCGCAAATGAAGATGCGAACGTCACGACTCTAGGTTGCAGGAGATGCGGAAAAGATCAGGAATCCGCTTGTGACATGGACCGCAGCGATACGGTCATCGTCCGGTCACAATCACCGCGCACTTCGGTCATGGACAGCTGTGAGAGTCCTGTGCATCCCCTGCCCCGGACGTACAGGAAGGCCGATCTGCCGTGTGTGCACTGCTCGTTACCCCCGCCCAGCACCTCCAGCCCCGAAGCCGGGAACGGGAGCTCACCGTGCGCTCCCTGTCCGAACCGGAATACCTGAGCTTCCTTTCCCGGCACGGCAGGGCCAGCTTTCTCCAGTACCCGTCATGGGCCCGGGTAAAGGACCTTTGGCGCTCGGAAAGGGTCGGATGGCACTGTCCCGACGGTGAAATCGAGGGTGCGGCACTGGTTCTCTACCGCCAATTCCCCGGCACCCGGAAATACTTCGCCTATCTCCCCGAAGGCCCCGTCGCCGACTGGGCGGACCCGGACCTCGACCGCTGGCTGACCCCCCTCATGGGCCACCTCAAATCGGCCGGCGCGTTCGCCGTCCGCATCGGCCCCACCCCCGCCTACCGCCGCTGGGACGCGGCCACCGCCAAGGCCGGCACCGGTCCCGGACGCCAGATATCCGACGTGCTCGCCACCGAGGTGGACCCCGTCGGCGCCGCGCTCGCCGACCGGCTGCGCACCCGCGGCTGGAAGCGCTGCGGCGGCGAGGACGACGGCGACGCCCAGCCGCGCCACGTCTTCCGCGTCCCGCTCGCCGGACGCTCCCTCGACGACCTGTGGTCGGGCCTCAACCAGGAGTGGCGGCGCAATGTGCGCAAGGCCACGAAAGCCGGGGTCGAGACGGTCATCGGCACCGCCGGCGACCTGCCCGAGTTCTACCGGCTGCTGCGCATCACCGAGGAGCGCGACGGCTTCAGGCTCGGCCGCTCGCTCGCGTACTACCAGCAGCAGTACGAGGCCCTGAACGCCGAATCCCCCGGCCGCATGCGGCTCTACCTGGGCGTTCACCAGGGCGAGATCCTCGCCGCGCACACCATGATCGTGTCCGGCCGCAGGGTCTGGTACCAGACCGGCGCCTCCGCCGACCACCATCGAGAGGTCCGCCCCAGCAACGCCCTGCAGTGGCGCATGCTGAGCGACGCACACGGGCTCGGAGCGGACGAATACGACATGCGCGGGGTACCCTCCACCCTCGACCCCGACGAACGCTCCTTCGGGCTGCTGCGCTGGAAGCTCGGCACCGGCGGGCAGGTCGTCGAAACCCTCGGCGAGTGGGAGACCTCCATGGACGGATACGCCAACACGGCCCTCTACAAGGCCTTCCAGGCGTACATGGCCCGCCGGTGACCCTCGCAGACACCAGAGCGGCCGACACGTCCGCGGCGCAGACCGGCACCGACCGCGCGGCACCGAGGAAGACCTCGGTGCTGCGCAGCGGCGCGCTCATGGCGGCCGGGTCGATCGTCTCCCGCGCCACCGGCTTCGTCCGCTCCGCCGTGATCGTCGCCGCGCTCGGCGTCGGACTGCTCGGTGACGGCTACGCCGTCGCCAACACGGTCCCGAACATCCTCTACATCCTGCTCATCGGCGGCGCCCTCAACGCGGTGTTCGTCCCCGAGCTGGTCCGCGCCGCCAAGGAGCACGAGGACGGCGGCGCCGCCTACACCGACCGGCTGCTCACCGTCTGCACGGCCGCGCTGCTGTTCCTCACCGCCGCCGCCGTGCTCGCCGCCCCGCTGATCGTCTCGGCGTACACCGGCTACAGCGGCAGCCAGGAGTCCACCACCGTGGCCCTGGCCCGCTACTGCCTCCCGCAGATCCTCTTCTACGGGCTGTTCACCCTGCTCGGACAAGTACTCAACGCCCGCGGCCGGTTCGGCGCGATGATGTGGACCCCGGTCCTCAACAACCTCGTCGTCATCGCCGTCTTCGGGCTCTTCCTCTACGTCTCCCACGATGCGGCCGACGGCCTGAGCGCCGCCGAGACCCGGCTGCTGGGCATCGGCACCACCCTCGGCATCGTCATCCAGGCCCTCGGCCTGATCCCCTCGCTGCGCGCCGCCCGCTTCCGCTGGCGCCCCCGCTTCGACTGGCGCGGCAGCGGCCTCACCCGCCCGCTGCGCAACGCGGGCTGGCTCGTCATGCTCGTCCTGACCAACCAGCTCGCCTACTGGGTCGTGACCCGGCTCTCCACCGCCACCGGCCGCCACGCCGTAGAGGCAGGGCTCGCGGGCGGCGCCGGGTACACCGCCTACAGCAACGCCTACCTGCTGTGGATGGTCCCGCAGGGCATCATCACCGTCTCCCTCGTCACCGCCCTCATGCCCCGCATGAGCGCCGCCGCCACCGACGGGGACCTGGGCCGGGTCCGTGCGGACGTCTCCTACGCGCTGCGCTCCAGCGCCGCCCTCGTGGTCCCGGCCGCCGCGGTCTTCGCGGCGCTGGCGCCCTGGGTGATCGGCAGCGTCTTCGAGTACGGGCGCACCGGCGCGGCCGACGTCGCCGTCATGGCCGGCATGCTGGCGGCCTTCGCGCCCGGCCTGATCGCCTACTCCGCGCAGTACGTGCTCTCCCGCGGGTTCTACGCCCTGTCCGACACCCGGACCCCCTTCTTCCTCAACCTGGTGATCGCCGCCCTCAACGCCGGGCTCTCGGCCGCCGCGTACTTCCTGCTGCCCCCGCGCTGGGCCGTCACGGGCATGGCCGCGGCCTGCTCGGTGGCCTTCACCGCGGGCGCCGCCGTCACCGCGTACGTCCTCGCCCGGCGGCTCGGCCCGCGCACGGGGACCCGTACCGAACGCCGCAGCACCGCGGTACGGACCCACCTGCGGCTCCTGGCGGCCTGCGCACCGGCGGGCGCCGCCGGGTACGCCGCGGCGCGCGCCGCCGACCCGTTCGGGAACTTCGCGGGCGTCGCCGCGGGAACCGCGGCGATCCTCCTCGTCGTCCTCCTCCTTGCCCGGCCACTGCGCCTGACGGAGATCACCGACCTGCTGGACTCCGTACGCCGTAAGGTCGGCCGCTAGTGTTGTGACCCCCGCCTCCGGCCGCCTGACCTCGGCCGGAAGGGGGAGCAAAACGATCGACGACCTTGGAATACTGACCCGATGCCACGCGTACTGCTGATCGAGGACGACCCTTCCATCCGGGAAGGGGTGGGCCTGGGCCTGCGCCGACGCGGCCACGAGGTGAGTGCCGCCGAGACCGGTGAGGCCGGACTGGCCCTCATGACGAGCTTCCACCCCGAACTCGTCCTGCTCGACCTCATGCTCCCCGGCATCAACGGGGTCCAGGTCTGCCGCCGGATCCGCGAGACCAGCCAGGTCCCGATCATCATGCTCACCGCGCGCGGCGACGACTTCGACATAGTCGTCGGCCTGGAGGCCGGCGCCGACGACTACATCGTCAAACCCGCCCGCACCGAGGTCATCGAAGCCCGCATCAAGGCCGTGCTGCGCCGCCTCGCCGACCCGGCCGGAGGCCGCCCCGACGTGGATGTCCACGGCGGGCTGTCCATCGACCGCAGCGGACTCACCGTCGCCAAGAACGGTGAGCGCGTCCCCCTCGCCCCCAGCGAGATCAAGCTCCTGCTGCACCTGTCGGCCTCGCCCGAGCAGGTCTTCTCCCGCCAGCAGCTCCTCGAATACGTGTGGGACCACAGCTACCACGCCGACGCCCGGCTGGTGGACGCCTGTGTACGACGCCTGCGCACCAAGATCGAGGACCCCGACTCCAGCCCCCGCTACATCCAGACCGTGCGCGGGTTCGGCTACCGCTTCGGTCCGCTGTAGGCCCGCGCCGTGAGACGCATCGCACCGCTCGGACTGCGCACCCGGCTGATCGCCGCCTTCCTGCTGGTCGCGGCGATCAGCGCCGTCAGCACGGCGGCCCTGACCTACCAGCAGGCCCGCAACGCCATCCTCAAGCAGAGCCAGGACACCGCCGTCAGCACCCTGCGGGACCTGATGGACCAGCAGTCCATCCAGCTGCCGCTGGACCAGCAGCAGCTCCAGCGGATCGTCCTGGACCTCGGCAAGCGGGGCCAGCCGCACCCCTGGATCATGTTCGCGGAGTACGGGACCCTGCGCGCCTCCACCAACCCGGTCCAGCCCACCTCCACCGTCATCACCGAAAAGCTCCGCCGCCAGGTGTCCACCAATCCCCACGGAGCCTTCCAGCGGGTGGAGGACCAGCGGGGCAACCCCTACCTCACCATCGGCATGCCGGCCGTCTTCAAGAACAACGGGGCCTACGAGCCCACCGGCGCCGTCTTCTTCGTCGTGATGCCCCTGGACAGCGAGAAGACGACGGTGGAGGCCATGGTCGCCGCCGCGCGACAGGGCGCCGTCCCCGGCCTCGCCATCGCGATCATCCCGGCCCTGCTCGCCGCCCGCAGCGTCCTGCGGCCGGTACGGGACATGCGCCGGGCCGCCCAACGGCTCGGCCGGGGCCACCTCGACACCCGGATCGAAGTGCGGGGCGCCGACGAACTCGCGGGCCTCGCCCGCACCTTCAACGAGACCGCCCGCGCCCTCGAACAGTCCGTGAGCGAACTCCGGGAAGCCGAGGTCCGCGCCCGCCGCTTCGCCTCCGACGTCTCCCACGAACTGCGCACCCCGCTCGCGGGGATGCTCGCCGTCACCGAGGTCCTCGACGAGGACGCGGGCGGGCTCGATCCCGACACGGCCGCCGCGCTGCGCCTGATCAGCGCCGAGACCGGGAAGCTCGCCGTCCTCGTCGAGGACCTCATGGAGATATCCCGCTTCGACGCCCGCGCCGCCGAACTCAACCCGGACGACGTGGACATCGCCGAGTTCGTCACCAAGACCCTGGAACGCCGCCACTGGAGCGACGGCCGGGTCGTCACCGACCTGCAGCCCGGGGTCAGGGCCCGGCTCGACCCGCGCCGCTTCGACGTGGTCCTCGCCAACCTGGTGGGCAACGCCCTCAAGCACGGCGACGCCCCCGTCCACGTCACCGTACGCACCGAGGCCCGTCCGGAGCAGGGGCCGGAGCAGGGGCCGGGTGTTGGTGCGGATCCCGCCGCCGGCGCGGACACCGGAGGCGCCCGGCTGCTCGTCGAAGTGGCCGACAGCGGGGCGGGCATCGCCCCCGAGGCGCTGCCGCACATCTTCGACCGGTTCTTCAAGGCCGACGCCGCCCGCACCCGCTCCTCGGGCAGCGGCCTGGGCCTGGCCATCACCCTGGAGAACGTCCGCCTGCACGGCGGCACCCTGCGCGCGGCCAACGGAGTCGGCCGGGGCGCGGTCTTCACCATCGACATGCCCCTGGAGGTGGAGTCGTGACCGGACTCCGGACGGCCGCCGCCGCGGCCGCGCTGCTCGGGCCGCTGCTCCTCGCGACCGGCTGCGGCATCGCGACCACCGGGGTCGTCGAGAGCGGCGGGGCGGGCACCATGAACGTGGGCGGGCCCCAGTCCGCCCTGGTCTACTTCCTCTCGCCCGAAGGCGCCCTCAGGCCGGTGACCGTCACCGACCTGCCCCAGACCTCGGTCAGCGCCACCCTCGCGACCCTGCTGAACGGCCCGAACGACACCGCGCGGGCGGCGGGCCTGACCACCGAGCTCCCGGCCCCGGACTCCAAGGGGTTCGCGGAGGGGGTGATCAAGTTCGGCGTCGGCGACAACGGCAAGGACGTCCGTGTCGTCCTGCCCTTCCCGATCGCCCCCCTGTCCGCCCTCGCCCGCCGCCAGGTGGCCTGCACGGTCGACTCGGCGGTGAGCAGGACCCCGGAGCCCGAGATCCTCCTCGTCGGCTCCGAAGGGAAGCAGGAGCGGGTCGCCTGCGGGATCCACGACTGACACGACCGGCCGGCCTTGCGCGCGGTGCCCTTGCGGGCCGGGCCCGGGCCCCGGCACCGTGTGAGGCATGGACCGCATGGACCGCATGGACCCGGCCGTGGCCGCAGCCCCGGACGTCTTCGACCCCCGCGTCTACGCCGAAGGCGTCCCGTACGACCGCTACCGGCTGCTGCGCGAGCGCCACCCGGTGGCCTGGCAGCCCGAGCCGGAGGTCCTCGGCTGGCCCGCCGGTCCCGGCTTCTGGGCCGTCACCCGGCACGCCGACGTGGTCCGCGTCCTGCGCGACCACGCCACGTACTCCTCCCACCTGGGCGCCACCCAGATCCGCGACCCCGACCCGGCCGACCTGCCCTTCCTGCGGCGCACCATGCTCAACCAGGATCCCCCCGAGCACGGAAGGCTCCGCCGGACCGTGGCCCGCGCCTTCACCCCGGCCCGCGTCGACGCCTTCGCCGCCCGGGTCCGCGAGCGCGCCCGTACGCTGCTGCGCGCCGCCCGCGACGGCGCCGAGGGCGGGAGCACCGACCTGGTGCGGGCCGTCACCGACGAGTACGCGCTGCTGAACCTCACCGACCTGCTGGGCGTCCCGGCCGCCGACCGGGGGCTGCTCCTGGAGTGGACGGTGCGGATCATCGGCTACCAGGACCCCGAGGACGCGCCCGCGCCCCGGCTCGGCCCGGACGGGAAACCGCTGAACCCGCGCTCCCCGGCCCTGCTGGGGGAGATGTTCGGCTACGCCCGCGAACTGGCCGCCCACAAGCGCGCGCACCCCGGCGACGACGTGATGACCGCGCTCGCGCTCGCCGGGCTCCAGGACGCGGAGCTGGAGATGTTCTTCTTCCTGCTCACCGTCGCGGGCAACGACACCGTGCGCAGCGCCGCGCCCGGCGGGCTGCTCGCCCTGGCCCGCGAACCGGACGCGTACGCCCGGCTCGCCGAGGGACGGGTCCCGGTGGACCGGGCGGTCGAGGAACTCCTGCGCGTCCACCCGCCGGTGCTCAGCTTTCGCCGTACGGCCGCCGCGGACACCGAACTGGCCGGGCGGCCGATCCGGGCCGGCGACAAGGTGGTGGTCTTCCACGCCTCCGCCAACCACGACGAGCGGGTCTTCGCCGACCCCGGCCGCCTCGACCTCGCCCGTACGCCCAACCCGCACGTCTCCTTCGGCGACGGCCCGCACGTCTGCCTCGGCGCCCACTTCGCCCGGCTCCAGCTGCGGGTCCTCTACGAGGAGTGGCGCGCCGAGATGCCCGCACCCGAACTAGCCGGAGAACCGCGCCGGTTGGTCTCCAACTTCATCAACGGGATCACACGGCTGCCGCTGCGGGTGTCCGGGCCGGTCCGGTGACATCGGCGACCAGCTCCGTCACATCGGGGCCGTAGGCATCGGAGTTGATCACCTTCAGCAGGATGCAGAAGGACTCGTCGCCGTAGGAGTCGGCCAGCTTCCGGTGGCGTCTGGCCAGGTAACGGGCCGCCGCCTGATTGCTGATGGCGGTCTGCCCGCACAGCAGGAACACCGGCCGGGACCCCTGCCCGGTCGTCAGCCGCGCCAGCAGCACGTACTCGACGAGGCCCTTCACCCAGCGGTACGTCTCCCCGCCGACCGTGATGGCCCCGCGGTCCGGCACGGGTTCGCTGGAGACGATGATCCGCACCCCGGGGAGCATGGAGGACAGGTGCGCCGTCGTCCGGGCGTTGGAGGAGGGCCCGCCCACACAGAACTCGGCCCGCTCGCCGAAGCCCTGGCGGGCGCCGTCGTGGGTGACGATCTGCACGTTCGCCCCGCAGTCCTTGATCAGGGCGGATATCTCCAGCAGGGCGAAGGCGTCGTTGCGGTGCAGCGAGGAATCGGTGCCGCCCATCTGCCGGTTGACCACGAACAGGCAGTCGGAGCCGGTCGGCAGTCCGAAGAAGGCCTGCTTGCGGCGCAGCGCGCGGCGCCACAGATAAGTCCGGGAGAACCAGCCGAAACCACCACTGACCGCGGTGGCCACCACCCCCAGCACGATATTGCGCACGTCGTCGTTCATCGGACTTCTTTCGTGGATACCCCCTGCTTTTGCTGGGGGAGGAACTGGACTCTGAGGTGGAGGAGCGGAGCGCCGGAGGTCTCTTCGCTCTACCGACGGCGGTCAGATGGCAACGCTGGGTCCTTCGGGTCTGGTGGTGTAGGCGTATCCGTCGGCTCGTTGGAGGAGGCGGAAGTGTTTGTCTGGCCTGAGCGAGGATGCGTGCCAACTGGCGCGGGGATTTCTGCAGGAAGTCTTCGACGGGCTGGTTGGACTTCTTCTCGTTGCACGGGATGCAGGCCGTGCACAGGTTGGAGATGCGGTCGCTGCCGCCGCGTGAGCGGGGGTGGATGTGGTCGATGTTGAGCGGTACCCCGGTGGCGCCGCAGCAGGCGCAGGCCCTGCCCCACTTGGCGAGGAGGTATTCGCGGGCTTCTGTGCCGTGCAGGGTGCCGTGCTGGTACTTGGCCCCCTGCAGTGGTCCGCCGTTGGACATGGCGTGGGTATCGAACGCGACCCGCTCCACGTGCACCGCGCGCATGGGTGCCCAGCGCGCGAGCCGGCTGGTCCACGACATGGTGGTGTCCACGCGGTGCCGCAGCGACGGGGCGAGCCAGCCCTTGGGACGGGCGCGATTGGAGAAGCGGGGCGCGCGGTGGCGCAGGTTCCGGGTGCGCCGACCCCGCCGGTAAGAGGCACGCGCGGTCAGCTTGTCCTGGATGACGGCGCCCCGGTGGGCGAGTTCGACCGCGTACAGGCCGCGCCGCTCACCATCTTTGGCTGTGAACACGGAGATACCAGTGCGCTTCGAGCCCGGGTCGATCCCGAGTTCCGTACCATCCACCTGCGATCCCGAGACCGTGCGGTCTTTGAGCCGGATCACGAACGGGGTGTGCCGGGCTACGACGGCCCGGCGCTGCTTGAGGAGTTGGCGGGCCCTCGCGGGGCTGGTGGGTTGGAGTGGTGTGCCGTGCTTGTCCAGGACGAACACGACGGGGTGGCCCTCACGGGCCCTCTCCCCAACCAGATGGTTGGGGGTGACGCCATCGATGCCAGGTGCGACACCGGTGGTCTCCCCTCGCACATGTACCGCGCCGGGTGCCTCACGGCGTTCGAGTCCCGTTTCGTCCCCGATCCGGGGGGTGTCTGCTGACTCGAATTCCAGAGCCACCTGCTGAGGAAGCACAGGTGGGTGGGTCTTCTGGCCTACGCGGTACGTAGCCAACTTCGTTCACCTCCGTCTATGGATTGTTGGCTGGTGCTGGTAACGGCGGCCCTCAGCCCAGAAGGATGAAAGCCCCCTCGTTCGGAGGGGGATCCCGTTACGGCGCGGATGTTAACCCGCGACAGGCCGTCCTGACGCGGGGGGTGGGGTGAAGTTACAGTGCCCACCCTAGGCCTGGGCCAGGGGGGCTGACAGGCCGTCGACTGGAGGTACGGATGCGTCGTCCCGCCGCAGCACGTCAGTTAGCGCTCCTCGCACTCGCCGGTGCGCTCGTCTCCACCGGCGCCGCCGCCCCGCCGTCGCAGGCGGCGGCCGGGACTCCGGCGAAGGTGCCGGTGGCCGTCGGGTACGGCGGGGCCGTCGCCAGCGTGGACGCCGACGCCAGCGCCGCCGGGATCGCGGTCCTGCGCTCCGGGGGCAACGCCGTGGACGCGGCCGTCGCGACGGCCGCGGCGCTCGGGGTCACCGAGCCGTACTCCTCCGGGATCGGCGGAGGCGGCTACTTCGTCTACTACGACGCCCGTTCCGGCCGGGTGCGGACCATCGACGGGCGCGAGACCGCCCCGGCGAGCGCCACCGCCACGCTGTTCCAGGAGAACGGCCTGCCCATCCCCTTCGCCGAGGGACAGACCAGCGGCCGCGGCGTCGGAGTCCCCGGCACCCCGGCGACCTGGCAGAGCGCGCTCGACGCCTGGGGCACCCGCTCGCTGGGCCAACTCCTGGGGCCCGCCGAGAAACTGGCCCGTGACGGGTTCACCGTCGACGCCACCTTCCGGGCACAGACGGAACTCAACCAGGACCGTTTCAAGGACTTCCCGGACACCAAGAAGCTGTTCCTGCCCGGCGGCGCCCTCCCGGTGGTCGGCTCCACCTTCAAGAACCCCGATCTTGCGGCCACTTACGCGGAACTCGGCCGCAAGGGCACGGGCGCCCTCTACCGCGGCCCGCTGGCCGAGGACATCGTCCGCGCCGTCCGCAAGCCCCCGGTGGACCCGGCCGCCACCCGCGTGGTGCGCTCCGGCGACCTGACCACCGCCGACCTGCGCGCCTACGCCACCAAGCGGCAGGACCCGACCCGGGTCGGCTACCGCGGCCTGGACGTCTACAGCATGGCCCCGTCCTCCTCCGGCGGCACCACCGTCGGCGAGGCGCTGAACATCCTGGAGCGCTCCGACCTCGGCTCGCTGTCCGAAGCCCAGTACCTGCACCGCTACATCGAGGCCTCGCGGATCTCCTTCGCCGACCGCGGCCGCTGGGTCGGCGACCCGGCCGCCGAGGACGTGCCCACCAAGGAACTGCTCTCCCAGCGGTACGCGGACACGCGCGGCTGTCTCATCGACCCGGGCAAGGCGCTGACCAGCCCGCTCGCTCCGGGCGATCCCCGCCATCCGGTCGCCTGCGGCGCCGGCGGACAGGCCGCCCCGACCACCTACGAAGGGGAGAACACCACGCACCTGACCGTCGCCGACCGCTGGGGCAACGTGGTCTCGTACACCCTGACCATCGAGTCGACGGGCGGCAGCGCCATCACGGTGCCCGGCCGCGGCTTCCTGCTCAACAACGAACTGACCGACTTCTCCTTCGCCCCGGCCGCGCCCGGCGTCCCGGACCCGAACCTGCCCGGCCCCGGCAAGCGGCCGCGCTCCTCGATGTCCCCGACCATCGTGCTGGAGGACGGCCGCCCGGTGCTGGCCGTGGGCTCCCCGGGCGGCGCGACCATCATCACCACCGTGCTCCAGACCCTGATCGGGCACCTGGACCGCGGGCTGCCGCTCGTCGACGCCATCGCCGCGCCGCGCGCCAGCCAGCGCAACCAGACCACCACCGAGCTGGAGCCGGGCCTGTGGAACAGCCCGGTCCGCGCCGAACTGGAGGCGCTCGGCCAGGGCTTCCGGCAGAACCCCGAGATCGGCGCCGCCACCGGCGTCCAGCGGCTGCCCGACGGCCGCTGGCTGGCCGCGGCCGAACCGACCCGCCGGGGCGGTGGCGCGGCGATGGTGGTGCACCCGCACGGGAAGCCGTAGCACCTCCTGGAGGGCGGATCGGGCGGGTCGGTTCGCCGGGGGTACGCTCGGCGTTCACCCGGTGCCGAGGGAAGTGGTGGTGGTGGTCGTGGTCCGGCCGCGTGTAGGTGTTGCCGTGCTGACGAGGGGCGACCGGATGCCCGAGCTGCTGGCCCTGCTGGCCTCGGTGGCCGAGCAGGACGAACCGGCGGCCAGGGTCGTGGTGGTCGGCAACGGGACGGCCCTGCGGGGCCTGCCCCAGGACGTGACCGCGGTGGAACTCGAGGAGAACCTGGGGGTGTCCGGCGGCCGGAACGTCGCCTGGCACCACCTCCGGGACTTCGGCGACGTCGACGTCCTGGTGGACCTGGACGACGACGGCCTGCTGATCGAAACGGACGTTGTCCGGCGGATCGCCGACCTGTACGAGGCGGACCGCCGGCTGGGCATCGTCTCGTTCCGGATCGCGGACGAGACCGGAGATACGCAGCGGCGGCACGTGCCCCGCCTGGGGGCGGGCGACCCGATGCGGCGGGGCCTGGTGACGACGTTCCTGGGCGGCGGGCACGCCTTGTCGATGCCGATGCTGGAGGAGACCGGGGGCTGGCCGGAGGACTTCTTCTTCACGCACGAGGAGACGGACCTGGCCTGGCGGGCAGTCGACTGCGGCTGGGACATCCTGTACGAGCCGAAGCTGGTGCTCCAACACCCGAAGACCTCGCCGGCCAGGCACGCGGTCTACTACCGGATGACGGCCCGGAACCGGGTCTGGCTGGCCAAGCGGCACCTGCCCGCCGCCCTGGTGCCGGTCTACCTGGCCTCGTGGGCGGCCTACACGCTGCTCCAGCGGCCCCCGCTGGCGGGGCTGAAGTCGTGGTGGGCCGGGTTCTTCGAAGGCGTCCGGGTCCCGTGTCCGCCGCGTCGCCCCATGCGGTGGCGGACGGTGTGGCGCATGACCCGACTGGGTCGCCCACCGGTGATCTAGCCTGAAGGCTGCGGCACCCCCTAGAGCGCGGTGAGGATCCTCGGGCCCTCGGTGGTGATGGCGACCGTGTGCTCCGCGTGCGCGGCCCGGCTGCCGTCGAGGGTCCGCAGGGTCCAGCCGTCCGCGTCGGGGGCGTAGTCGTCGGTGCCGCCCGCGATCAGCATCGGCTCGATCGCGATCACCATGCCGGGGCGCAGCTTCGTACCGCGCCCCGGCGGGCCCTCGTTGGGCACGCCCGGCTCCTCGTGCATCGAGCGCCCGACGCCGTGGCCGCCGAAGCCGTCGGGGATGCCGTATCCGGCGGCGCGGCAGACCGTGCCGATGGCGTGGGCGATGTCCCCGACGCGGTTGCCGGGCAGTGCGGCGGCGATCCCCGCGGCGAGGGCGGCCTCGGCGGTCTCGATGAGCCGCAGGTCGGCGGGGCGGGCCCGGCCGACCGTGAAGCTGACGGCGGCGTCGCCGACCCAGCCGCCCAGCTTCGCGCCGCAGTCGATGCTGACCAGGTCGCCGTCGCGCAGCCGGTAGCCGTCGGGGATGCCGTGCACGATCGCGTCATTGACCGAGGCGCAGACGACGGCGGGGAAGGGGACCGGTGCGAACCGCGGCCGGTAGCCGAGGAACGGCGAGCTCGCGCCGGCTTCCCGGAGCACCTCGCGGGCCACTTGGTCGAGCTCCAGCAGGGACACTCCGACGTCCGCCCGGTCCCGGACGGCGGCGAGGGCGTGCGCGACGACGCGCCCGGCGGCGCGCATCTCGTCGATCGACTGTTCTGTCTTCAGGTTCACCATGCCAATAACTATACCGGTATAACTTTACCGGGATAGTTATTGGGGGTCCGGGGTAGGATGGGGGCATGGTCCGTACCCCTCTCACCCCCGCGGAGCGCGAGCGCGGCGAGCGCCTGGGCGCCCTTTTGCGCGCGGCCCGCGGCGATCGCAGCATGGTCGAGATCGCGGCCAGCGCCGGGCTCTCCGCCGAGACGCTCCGCAAGATCGAGACCGGCCGGGCCCCGACGCCCGCCTTCTTCACCGTGGCCGCCCTCGCCGAAGCCCTCGGGCTCTCGCTGGACGACGTCATGCGGCGGTGCGCCTTCGCGCCGGTCTGACGGGTCGGACCCGCTCGGCCGCATTCCGGCTGAGGTCGTGGCCTCGGCCGATCGGCCGCCTCAGCCTGCCGTTCGGGCGGGCCCGGCGGCCGAACGGCCCAATCGGCGGTGGGACGGCCGGGGCGCGGGGCAAGCGTGAAGCGTGCCAGACATGAACGCATCCGCATCCAAGCGACTCGGTCTCGGAATCGTCGGCGCCCTCCTCGCGGGCGGCCTGCTGCTCGCGGCATGCGCCGCCCCCGACGGCCGGGCCCACGCCAAGGCCCCGGACGAGGTGGTCTTCCGCCACCCGGGCGTCGTCGTCAGCCACACCCAGCTCCAGCACGCGAAGCAGATGGTCGCGGCCGGCAAGGAGCCGTGGAACTCGGCGTACCAGGCGCTCCTCAAGAGCCGCTACGCCTCCCTCGACTACACGGCGCACCCCGCCGACGTCGTGCCCTGCCCCTTCAACTCGGGGCCGCAGTCCTGCCTCGACGAACGCCAGGACGCGATCGCCGCCTACACGCACGCCCTGCTCTGGTCCGTGAACGGCAGGACAGCCCACGCCCGCAAGGCCGTGGAGATCATGAACGGCTGGTCGGCGGTGATGAAGCGGCACGCCGAGGACAACGCCGGACTCCAGGCCGCCTGGTCCGGCTCCACCTGGGCGCGGGCCGCCGAGATCATCCACGCCGACTACCCGAACTGGGAGAACGTACAGGTCACCCGGTTCAAGGAGATGCTGCGCACCGCGTACCTCCCGGCCGTCCGCGCGCAGGTGCCGACGTACAACGGCAACTGGGAGCTGGCGATGACCGACGCCGCGATGGGCATCGCCGTCTTCCTGGAGGACCAGGACGTCTTCCGGGAGTCCCTGGAGCGGTTCCGGGCGCGCGTTCCGGCGTACTTCTACCTCAAGAAGGACGGCGCGCACCCCCTCGCCCCGCCGCGCACCGGCATCGACTCGCCGGACAAGGTGAAGACGTACTGGTTCGGCCAGGGGACGTACGTCGACGGCATCGCCCAGGAGACCTGCCGCAACCTCATGCACGTCGGCTACTCCCTCGCCGCGTCCGCGCACATCGCGGAGACGGCGTGGCACCAGGGCGTGGACCTGTACGGGGAGCAGGGCGAGCGGCTCAAGGCGGCGCTGGAGTTCCACTCGGAGTACCAGCTGGGCGCCGAGGCTCCCGAATGGCTGTGCGGGGGCAAGGTGGAGCGCACCATGGGCCCCGACCTGGAAGTCGCGCTCCAGCACTACGAGCTGCGGACGGGCGCGAAACTTCCGCACACGCGCGAGCTGGTCGAGAAGATGCGGCCGGCCGGGACGGACGACCTGTTCGTGGCCTGGGAGACGCTCAGCCACGGGGAGGCGGCCCCCGCGGCCTGACGCGGCACCGGCCTGCGCATGGTGCCCTGGGCAGTGCGCCATGCACCGTGCGCCCTGCGCATAGGGTCGGGCCCATGACGCTTACGGTTGAGGATCTGGGCAGGGCGCGGTACGTCAGTCTCACCACCTTCCGCAAGGACGGCACACCGGTGGCGACCCCGGTGTGGGCCGCGGCGGACGGTGGTGAGCTGTACGTGTGGACGCGCAGCGATTCGTGGAAGGTCAAGCGGATCCGCAACAACGGGCGGGTCACGGTCTGCGCCTGCGACGTACGCGGCCGCGTGGCGCCGGGGACCGAGGTGGCCGAGGGACAGGCGCGGCTGCTGGACCGGGCCGGGCTGGACCGGGTGCGCAAGCTCATCTCGCGCAAGTACACCTGGCAGTACTGGATCCTGGACGTGCCGGCCATGCTGGCCCGGCGGGGCAAGCGACCTCACGAGGCGATCGCCATCACGCTTGACGAGACCGCCGTCCAGCTTTGAGATTCCCGTAGCCCGCCCGTAACACGGATGGGATCCAATGCGGGGATGGAGACCGCGACTTCGCTGGTGATCGGTCAACTCTCCGGCTACATGCGGGGGTTGACGCAGAGGCTGGATCCCGGGACGGGATGGTACGGGGAATTCCTGCGGCGGGACCCCGAGGGGATGCGGGCCTGCCTGGACGGGGCTGCGATGCCGCCCTGGGACGTACTGGAGTCGCTACTGGGCGACTTGGCGGCCCGGCCGGGTCCGGCGGGAGCCCTTGGAACGGTCGACCCGGATGCGATCGCGCGGGAAACCAGGTACGCGGCCGGGCTGCGGGCGGCCGCCGTCGAGGCCTGGGACCGGCTGCCCGGCGGCGTCGAGGAACTGCACACCCTGCTGGCCGCGGCCCTCGCGCAGCGTTCGCAGGCCCAGGCCTCGCTGCGCGCGCTGTCGGCCCGCCTCGACCGGACCGCGGACCCGGCGCAGGCGGACGCCCTGTCCCGGGAGCTCTCGTGGACCCGCGACGACGCGGCCCGGGCGGCGGCCCGGCACGAGGACCTGACGGCCCGGCTGGCGATGGCGGCCCCGCCCGCCGCCGAGCCCCTGGCGGGCGTGCCGGCGCAGCGCTCCGGCCGGCCCGAGCAGCGCTCCGCGGAGCCCGAGCAGGGCTCAGGGGTTCCGGCGCAGCCCTCCGGGGTGTCGGCGCAGCCCTCCGGCGGGCCCGAGCAGGGCTCCGGCGGGCCCGCCGAGGCCCAGGCTCCGGTCGGCCGCGCCGAGAGCCGCTGGCTGCGCGGAGCCCGGCGGAGCGGCGGGGCCCGGTATGCGGGCGCGGCGGTCCCCGAAGCCCAGGCGTTCGCCCCGCCCCCGGGTGCGCCGTCGGCCGAAGCCCCCCTGCGCGGGGCCCGCTTCGGCCGCCCCGCCCCGCAGGACCGCCCCGACCGCCCGGACCCGACTCCGGCCGGCGGCCGCTACCCGGAGCCCGCAGCCGACTCGGCGGCCAACTCCACCGGCCACCCCGCAGCCGACTTCGCAGCCCATCCCGCAGCCCACCCCCTCGCCGGCCCGGCCGCCGACTCCGCGGCCGCGCAGCACCCGCCGCGGGATCCCGTCGGCGGGATCGTCGCCGCGCTCATCGCGCTGCGCGCACAGGGGCGGAGCGGCGAAGCGCACGCACTGCTCTGCGAGGCCGCCGCCGGGCCCGTGGAGTGGCTGCCGGGGCTCGGGGAGGAGCTGGTCCGGGCCGGGCTGGCGGCCGACTGGACCACCCTGCTCTGGGAGGCGGCTTCGCTGCCGCCCGCCCGCTTCGCCGCGGCCGCGGTGGTGCTCGGCCCGGCCGACTGCGCGGCGCTGCTGCGCCAGGGCGCCGCCCGGCCCGCCGCGGAGATCGCCGAAGCCGCCCTCGCGCTCGGCGAAGCCGGCCGGGCCCACGAGGCCGACACCCTGCTCGAAGCCTTCGTCAGGGTCCGCACCGCCGAGGAGTCGGCCCGCCTCGCCCGCCGGGATCCGCAGTGGTTCGCGCCCCGTCTGCTCCGCGCGGCCGAAGCCCTCTCGCGGACGCACCACCGGGATCTGCTGCACGCACTCCGCGTCGCGAAACTGCCCGTCTCCTGACCGATAACGACCAGGTGTCGACGTAACGGCGACGTCTCTTGATCGACTACTCCAACCGTGCAAGGCGGTCTTGCCCCGCGCTGTGCCGAGGCCTACCTTCAACTCCCTACGCGCAGCCGTGCACCCCTCTACGTGCGTAGAACTCGGCGTACCCGTCGCGAGGAGCAGCTCATGGCCCAAGTCGTCCGCGCCGCACTCGTCCAGGCCACCTGGACCGGAGACACCGAGTCGATGATCGCCAAACACGAGGAGCACGCCCGCCGGGCCGCCGCCCAGGGCGCGAAGATCATCGGCTTCCAGGAAGTCTTCAACGCCCCCTACTTCTGCCAGGTCCAGGAACCCGAGCACTACCGCTGGGCCGAGGCCGTCCCCGAGGGCCCCACCGTGCAGCGCATGCAGGCGCTCGCCCGCGAGACCGGCATGGTCATCGTCGTACCGGTCTTCGAGCTGGAGTCCGAGGGCTTCTACTACAACACCGCCGCCGTCATCGACGCCGACGGCAGCTACCTCGGCAAGTACCGCAAGCACCACATCCCCCAGGTCAAGGGCTTCTGGGAGAAGTACTACTTCCGGCCGGGCAACCTCGGCTGGCCCGTCTTCGACACCGCCGTCGGGAGGATCGGCGTCTACATCTGCTACGACCGCCACTTCCCGGAAGGCTGGCGCGAACTCGGGCTCGCCGGAGCGCAGTTGGTGTACAACCCGTCCGCGACCTCCCGGGGCCTGTCCGGGTACCTGTGGCAGCTGGAGCAGCCCGCCTCGGCCGTCGCCAACGAGTACTTCGTCGCGGCGATCAACCGTGTCGGCCAGGAGGAGTACGGCGACAACGACTTCTACGGCACCAGCTACTTCGTCGACCCGCGCGGCCAGTTCGTCGGGGAGGTCGCCAGCGACAAGGAGGAGGAACTCCTCGTCCGGGACCTCGACTTCGACCTGATCAAGGAGGTCCGCGACCAGTGGGCCTTCTACCGCGACCGCCGCCCCGACGCCTACGGAGGGCTCGTACAGCCGTGACCAACCCGATCCCCCTGCACAGTCGCCACCGCTCCGTCCTGCCCGACTGGCTCGCGCTCTACTACGACCGGCCCATCGAGCTCACCCACGGCGAAGGCCGCCACGTCTGGGACGCCGAAGGCAACCGCTACCTGGACTTCTTCGGCGGCATCCTCACCACGATGACGGCCCACGCCCTGCCCGAGGTCACCAAGGCCGTCTCCGAACAGGCCGGACGGATCATCCACTCGTCCACCCTGTACCTGAACCGGCCGATGATCGAACTCGCCGAGCGGGTCGCCTCGTTGTCCGGGATCCCGGACGCCCGGGTCTTCTTCACCACCTCCGGCACCGAGGCCAACGACACCGCCCTGCTGCTCGCGACGACGTACCGCCGCTCCAACCAGATCCTGGCGATGCGCAACAGCTACCACGGCCGGTCCTTCTCCACCGTCTCGATCACCGGCAACCGCGGCTGGTCCCCGACCAGCCTCTCGCCGCTCCAGACGTACTACGTGCACGGCGCCGTCCGCTCCCGCGGCCCCTTCGCGCACCTGAACGACGCCGAGTTCACCGCGGCCGCCGTCGCCGACCTCGAAGACGTACTCGGCCAGGCCCGCGGCGGCCTCGCCGCGCTCATCGCCGAACCGATCCAGGGCGTCGGCGGGTTCACCTCCCCGCCCGACGGGCTCTACGGGGCCTTCCGCGAGGTCCTCGACCGCCACGGCATCCTCTGGATCAGCGACGAGGTGCAGACCGGCTGGGGCCGCACCGGCGACAACTTCTGGGGCTGGCAGGCCCACGCCCAGAACGGCCCGCCGGACATCCTCACCTTCGCCAAGGGCATCGGCAACGGCATGTCCATCGGCGGAGTCGTGGCCCGCGCCGAGGTGATGAACTGCCTCGACTCCAACTCCATCTCCACCTTCGGCGGTTCACCCGTCACCATGGCCGCCGGCGTCGCCAACCTCGCGTACCTCCTCGAACACGACCTCCAGGGCAACGCCCGCCGGGTCGGCGGCCTGCTGCTGGAACGGCTGCGCGCCGTCGCCGCGACCGTGCCCGCCGTACGGGAGGTCCGCGGCCGGGGCCTGATGGCCGGACTGGAGCTCACGAAGCCCGGTACCGACCAGGCCGATCCCGATGCGGCCGCCGCCGTACTGGAGGCCGCCCGGACCCGCGGCCTGCTCCTCGGCAAGGGCGGCGGACACAACACCAGCGTGCTGCGCATCGCGCCGCCGCTCTCCCTCACCGTCGCCGAGGCGGAGGAGGGCGCCGGCATCCTCGCCGAAGCCCTCGGCATCCTCAACTAGCTACCGGGGAGACGACGTACATGACCATCCGCACCCTCATCCGCGGCGGCCTCGTCATCACGGCCGCCGACGAGCTCCACGCCGACGTGCTGATCGAGGACGGCCGCGTGGCCGCCCTCGCGGCGCACGGCACGGCCGCCGCCGAGACCTGGACGGCCGACCGGACGATCGACGCGAGCGGGAAGTACGTCATCCCCGGCGGGGTCGACGCGCACACCCACATGGAGCTGCCCTTCGGAGGCACGGCCGCCTCAGACACCTTCGAGACCGGAACCCGGGCCGCAGCCTGGGGCGGCACCACCACCATCGTGGACTTCGCCGTACAGACCCCCGGCCACTCGCTGCGCGAGGGCCTCGACACCTGGTACGCCAAGGCCGACGGCCAGTGCGCCGTCGACTACGCCTTCCACATGATCCTCTCGGACGTCAACGAGGGCACCCTGAAGGAGATGGACCACCTGGTGGGGGAGGGGGTCACCTCCTTCAAGAGTTTCATTGGCTCGCGTGACCAGGAATTTCCACGGCGGCCCGGCGACCTAGCGGGTGCGGGCGCCTCGTGCTGAACGATGTAAGGCCCAGCAGCGCGGGCCGTCGGCGTCGTAACGGCGTGTGCCGCCGACCGGAACACCGCCTTCATTGCGGTTTTCCGGTCGGCGGCCCTCTTTGTTCGGAATTGCAAGGCGAAGGGATTTCTCGGGCATGACTAGAACTCTCATTACCGGTGGCCTTGTAATTACGGCTTCCGACGAGTTGTATGCGGATGTTCTGATCGAGGACGGCCGTGTCGTGGCGATGGCGACAGCGGGCAGCCAGCAGTGGACCGCTGACCGGGTGATCGACGCCTCGCGGAAATACGTGATCCCAGGCGGGGTCGATGCGCACACGCATATGGAGCTGCCGTTCGGCGGCACCTTCGCGTCGGACACGTTCGAGACCGGGACCCGAGCCGCAGCCTGGGGCGGAACGACGACGATCGTCGACTTCGCAGTACAGACACCCGGGCACTCCCTCCGGGAGGGCTTGGACACCTGGTACGCGAAGGCCGACGGTAAATGCGCGATCGACTACGCGTTCCACATGATCGTGTCTGACGTCAATGAGCACTCCCTCAAGGAAATGGATGGACTCGTCGAAGAAGGCGTAAGTTCGTTCAAATTGTTTATGGCATACCCGGGCGTGTTCTATTCGGATGACGGGCAGATCCTGCGGGCGATGCAGCGGGCGTCGGGTAACGGCGGGCTGATCATGATGCACGCGGAGAACGGCATCGCGATCGACGTCCTCGTGGAACAGGCCCTGGCCCGCGGGGAGACGGACCCGCGCCACCACGGCGAGGTCCGCAAGGTGCTGTTGGAGGCGGAGGCCACCCACCGGGCCATCCAGCTCGCCCGGGTCGCCGGCTCACCGCTGTACGTGGTCCACGTCTCGGCGGAGGAGGCGGTCGCGGAGCTGGCGCTGGCCCGGGACAAGGGCCTGCCGGTCTTCGGTGAAACGTGCCCGCAGTACCTCTTCCTGTCCACCGACAACCTCGAAGAGCCCGACTTCCAGGGCGCGAAGTACGTCTGCTCCACCCCCCTCCGTCCGCGCGAGCACCAGGCGGCACTGTGGCGGGGCCTGCGGACCAACGACCTGCAGGTGGTCTCCACCGACCACTGTCCGTTCTGCTTTCGCGGCCAGAAGGAGCTGGGCCGAGGGGACTTCTCGAAGATCCCGAACGGGCTGCCGGGTGTGGAGAACCGTATGGACCTCCTCCACCAGGCCGTCGTGGACGGGCACATCGGCCGCCGTCGCTGGATCGAGATCGCGTGCGCGAGCCCGGCCCGGATGTTCGGCCTCTACCCGCAGAAGGGCACCATCGCGCCGGGTTCCGACGCCGACATCGTCCTCTACGATCCGCACGCCGAGCAGGTCATCTCCGCCGAGACGCACCACATGAACGTGGACTACTCGGCGTACGAGGGCAAGCGGATCACCGGACGAGTCGACACGGTCCTCTCCCGCGGAGAGGTGGTCATCGACCGGCGCGAGTACACGGGGCGGGCCGGCCATGGGGCCTTCGTCCATCGCTCCACCTGTCAGTACCTGTAAGCCGTAAGCCCGCACGCAGTAGCAAGGAGCCATGCATGGACTTCGGCCTCGTCCTGCAAACCGACCCGCCGGCCTCCCAGGTCGTCAGCCTCATGAAGCGCGCCGAGCGCAACGGCTTCCGCTACGGCTGGACCTTCGACTCGGCGGTCCTGTGGCAGGAGCCGTTCGTCATCTACAGCCAGATCCTGGCCAACACCCAGCGCATGCACGTCGGGCCGATGGTCACCAATCCGGGCACCCGCACCTGGGAGGTGACCGCCTCCACCTTCGCCACGCTCAACGACATGTACGGCAACCGCACCGTGTGCGGCATCGGGCGCGGCGACTCGGCGATGCGGGTCGCCGGGCGCGCGCCCAACACCCTGGCCCGGCTCGGCGAGGCCATCGACGTGATCCGGGACCTGGCGGAGGGCCGCGAGGCGCAGGTCGACGGCAACCCGATCCGGATCCCCTGGATCACGGACGGGAAGCTGCCCGTCTGGATGGCCGCGTACGGGCCCAAGGCCCTCGCGCTCGCCGGCCAGAAGGCCGACGGGTTCATCCTGCAGCTCGCCGACCTCTACCTCACCGAGTGGATGGTTAAGGCGGTCCGCCAGGCCGCCGTGGAGGCCGGCCGCGACCCCGACTCGATCACCATCTGCGTGGCCGCCCCGGCGTACGTCACGGCCGACGACTCGGCGCAGGCCCTGGCCCACGCCCGCGACCAGTGCCGCTGGTTCGGCGGCATGGTCGGCAACCACGTCGCCGACCTGGTCTCCCGCTACGGCGAGCACTCCTCGATGGTCCCGGAGGAGCTCACCGAGTACATCAAATCCCGGCACGGCTACGACTACAGCCACCACGGCCGCACCGGGAACCCGTCCACCGACTTCGTCCCCGACGAGATCGTCGACCGCTTCTGCCTGCTCGGCCCGGCCGAGGCCCACATCGAGAAGCTCCGGGCCCTGCGGGACCTGGGCGTGGACCAGTTCGCTGTCTACGACATGCACGACGCCCGGGAAGCGACCATCGACGCGTACGGCTCTGACGTCATTCCGTCGTTCAGTTGACTTTCGTGAGTGACTCGGGGCCGACCAGGAGGTCGGCCCCGCAACAGGCTGCCGGCAGCTCGCGTGTGGACACTTCCTTCGGCCCGCTCTCGATTCTGCAGGCTGCGACGTCCCGCCGTACGTTGGGCTGGGATCTCCCCTCACCAGCTACACGGCTGAGCATATGATCGGCGGGTAATCCGCTTGGGGTGGGGCACTTGAGGCGGTTCACCTCGCCTGCGCCGACTCGGGTGCAGGCCCCTTCGATGGGGGGCGGCCATGTACCTGGCCCGACTGCGTGCCGAGAACTTCAGGATTTTCGGCGCGGTGGTTTCGGAGAGTGGCGGGCCGGACGAGTCGCTGGACATCTCGTTCAGCCGTGGGACCAATGTCCTGGTGGGGGAGAACGATAGCGGGAAGACCGCGATCGTCGACGCCATCCGCCTGTGCTTGCAGACCGCGGCGGCAGACTTCTACCGGATATCGCGTGATGACTTCCATACAGGCGACGGTGGTCGCGCGGACACGTTCAGCATCACCTGTCGGTTCGAGGAACTTTCCGCAGAGGAGCAGGCAGCGTTCCTGGAGTTGCTGACGAGTGACGGGAAGGGGAACGCGGTCCTGTACGTGTCCTTCAAGGCCCAGCTCATGGATTCGCTGAGGAACCGTGTTTCAGTGACCACGCGCACAGGTCCCGAGGGAAAGGGCCCTGCGTTGGACGGGGCGGCACGGGAGCTACTCAGAGCCACCTACCTCCGCCCGCTTCGAGACGCTGAGGCTGAACTCAGATCGGGGCGGGGGTCCCGGTTGTCACAGATTCTGGCCGGCTACCCCGCCATGAAGGAGCAGGAGAACAACGACTTCGATGCTGAGAACGATTCGGCCTCGACTCTCGTAGGAATCCTCCGTCGCGCCGAGCATCACATAGGCCAGAACGCTGCCGTTGCTGCTGCACGGGAAGACATCAACACTGCCTACCTGCAGAAATTTGCGATTGGCTCGGACGTGCTTCGAGGGAAGATCGGGGTCGCGGGCGACGCAACGCTTCCCCGCGCCCTAGAACGGTTGGAGCTCACCTTGTTCTCGGCCTCCGACGAATGGACCCGACGGGGTCTGGGGTACAACAACGCCTTGTTCATGGCCGCGGAGCTTCTGCTCCTCGGGAAGGGCGACATCGCACCGCTGCTGCTAATCGAGGAGCCGGAGGCGCACCTGCACCCGCAGCTCCAGACCAGAATCATGGACCTGCTGAGCGAGCAGACAGCAGGGGCCGAAGAATCGACTACGGCCCCTGTGCAGGTCATCCTTACTACGCACAGCCCCAACCTGGCCTCGGCCATGCCGGTCGGCTCGCTCACGTTGGTGGCCCGTGGTCGTACGTTCAGCTTGGCTCCAGAGCACACGAGACTGAGTGAGGGAGACTACGCTTTCCTGTCCCGCTTCCTGGACGTGACCAAGGCGAACATGTTCTTCGCTCGCGGCGTCGCCGTGGTCGAGGGTGACGCTGAGGCCATCTTCCTGCCAGCCCTTGCGAGAGCCATGGGCCGATCATTCAACGAGCAGGGCATCAGCGTCGTGAACGTCGGGCACGTGGGCCTGTTCCGCTACAGCAGAGTCTTCCAACGGGATGGCCAACAGATTCCCGTCCCCGTCGCGTGCATCCGAGACCGAGACCTCGTGCCGAAAGACACTTCTGAGAAGATGCGCGGGGAGCTGCGGTGCTCCGCCGAAATGACTCAGGCGGACATAGAGAAGCACGTAGCCGGCCTCAAGGCTGGTGACGAAGGGCCGGTAGAGACCTTCGTCTCGGACCATTGGACGCTTGAGTACGACCTGGCGGCGGCCTCCTGGCCCATGGCGATCCTCATGCACCAGGCCGTCCGCGCGGCACGTTCTTCTGTGAGCTCATGGCCGGGTGCGGACAAGCTCAAGACACTGACTGATGCCGCGCGGCTAGAGGTGGAAACCTGGCAGGTAAATGGGGACTCCTTGGCAAAGGTCGCTCTCAGGATCTACGAGCCCCTGAGACTGAACAACGCCAGCAAGACCATCACGGCACAGCACGCAGCCGACCTCCTGGAATCCACGACACTGACGGAAGATAACCTCCCGCCCTACCTAGTTGCCGCGTTCGACCACATCTGCGCCGAGGCGGATCGGTGACCACTCCCTACCGGCCTGATGCGCTCGCGAAGGACAAGGTCGAAGCGCTGGCCCAGATGCTGGGTCTCGACCTGCCACACACCGAGCAATGGGAGTTCGTACAGAGCGAGATCTCTCAGGACCTCCAAGCAGCGCCTGGTTCCGGGAAGACGACACTGATCGGTCTCAAGCTGGCCCTCCTTGCCAGTGCGTGGACGTCCCCGACGCGAGGTATATGCGTTCTTTCGCACACGAATGCGGCCAAGAACGAGATCACCGACCGTCTCATGGCTGTTCGCGCCGGCCGGCGGTTCCTGCAGTATCCCCACTTCATCGGGACGATCCAGTCCTTTACCAACACGTATCTCGCCCTGCCGGCCGTGCGTGCCTTGGGACACGAAGTGCAGGTGGTTGATGATGACACCTACGAGGCCGCAGCCCTGCGCCTCCTGGAGCGGCCCGAGTTCACCACCTTGCGGAACTTCCTGGACCGACGGCACAAGGGCTTCGAGATGGCCACCAAAGCAGTCTTCGTATGCGAGGCCGGAAGGCTGACGATATCCGGCCCGGGTGGCAGCTTTCCGGCTGATCTGGAAACGACGGCCAGCGGCAGGCAGTACGTGGGCCTGAAGAAGCGGCTGTCGCAGGAAGGAGTCTTCCGGTACGACGACATGTACGCCATCGCTGAGTGGTATCTCGCCCGGAACCCGACGATTGCTGCAGCGGTATCGAAGCGCTTCCCGTTCGTGCTGCTGGACGAGATGCAGGACACCGACGACGTTCAGCAGCACCTGCTGGACTTGGTCTTCGCCTCCGGTGCCGTCGTCCAGCGCGTGGGCGACGTGAACCAGGGGATCTTCATCGATGGGACGGCAGGTTCCCCGAGGGCCTCAGCGTTTCCAGCTCCTCTTGCCGCAGAGCTCCCCGTCAGCCGGAGATTCGGGCCGAGGATCGCGGATCTGGCGAGCGACCTGACCTTCATCCGAAGGCAACGGATCAACGGGGCG
The DNA here is from genome assembly GCF_036346895.1 of Streptomyces sp. NBC_00503. Lineage (NCBI taxonomy): Bacteria > Bacillati > Actinomycetota > Actinomycetes > Kitasatosporales > Streptomycetaceae > Streptomyces > Streptomyces sp. NBC_00503. The sequence continues at coordinate 6,577,370 of NZ_CP107855.1, forward strand.
GGCCCGGACACCCAGATCGGCCTTCTCCTCTTCGATGACCGATCCGTCCTTGATGTGGTGCCGAGATTTGAGCAGATGGCAAACGAGCTCGTCCCGCGTGAAGTTCTTGTTCGAAACCCGCCCCGCGTGCTCGGTGCACGGCTGCTCAAGGGAGTGTCCGGCGCGTATCCGCAATCCCTTACCTGCTATGTCCCCGACCATGTGCCAGCCGGACTAGCACTGGCGCGGAGCGCCCTGATAAATACCGTTCGCATCGCAGGAGCGCGGTGGGCGGCCGGCGATGGTGGTCACGAAGCCGTGGCCGAGCTCTGGGAGGGGGTCCGTACAGCCTTGAGGCCGGCCTTCCCAGCCGTTCTTCCGCCGCTGCGCCGGCTCGAACGCACCGCGGACACGGCTGGTGGTCAGATCCGACTGGCCCTGAGGGATCTACTTATGGGCGCCTGCGACGGTGACGAATCCACCTGGAACGCTGCGACAACACGCCTTCTTGAACTCGTGTCCGAGCTCACCCAATCGCCGTTCAGGAACGCCGTAGCGTCGAGCGAAGGCCTGAGGTTCACCCCGCGCCTGGACATCGAGGAAGGGGCCGACACAGCCGAACAGGAACAACAGGACCCGCGGCGGGTACTTTCAGTCGCCGGATCCATCCAGAGCGCCAAAGGGGAGACCCACGCCGCAACGCTGCTTCTCGAATGCCTGGACAGACGAGGCAAGAAGCACGACATCCATGAGACGCTCAAAGTGCTGGCCGGAGGAGACATTCAACACGCCAAGGCAACCGTGCAGCGCGCGGCGCAGCTCATTTTCGTAGGAGCGACCCGCCCCACGCACCTTCTCGTTCTGGCTACGCACCGGGAGCATGCGGCGCCGTACGCGGAGGCACTCACCGGTCGAGGGTGGAGCATCCACGACGTCGATGATCCATGGATGGGCGGCTAAGCCGCCACACTCAACGGGGCCATCCCGCGTGCTGCCGGTGATCCTGGATTGGCAATGGAAACCTCCATGGCTGCAGCTTTGCTCGCCAGTGAATCATTCTCGCGTTAACTGGATTTCCATTTGGTGCGGTGTCGTGTAGGTGGAAGGACGTGTAACGCGAGAAGTGTGTGGGCATGAAGGTGATGTCAGTGGCGGCGCAGATCGGAAGCGCGTCTCTAGTGATATCCGTCTGTCTCTTTGTGTGTATTTAAGGGCGGCGAGTCGATGCACGTCGAGAAGTGTCTGACTGAGGGCTGCTGCAGGCTGCCGGTCGTTCGCGTGGTCTTGAAATCGAGTCCCTTCGGTGCTGATGAGCGCCGACGGTTGGCGGTGATCCTTCTCGGCGACTGCCGAGCGGATACTGATCGAGACCCCTGTTTGTCTGAAGTTGTGCCAGTATCCACCCCATCGTCTGCACGCCGGACCGGTGGACTCTCTCATGCTGGTGACTCGACTCTGAATGCGTGAGCGGGGTTGGTGAACATCGAATCACCCCTCGTCCGGGTAGCCGTCTACCTTCGGGTTTCGACAGTCGGGCAACTCTGCGGCTACGGCGTCGATATCCAGCTGGGCGAATGCCTTGCCTGGCTTGATTTCGCCGTGGGGAATGGGCGGTATTCCTATGATGTGTATACCGATGGCGCCGTCTCGGGGAAATTGACCCGCCGGCCGGACCTGACGGAGCTCGACGCGGACCTCGTGCAATGTCTCTACGACGTTGTCGTGTTTGGAAAGCTGGACCGCATCGGCCGCACGATGAGGGAGATCCATCGCTGGGTCTACGACACCACGGACATCGAGACCAGCCGGGGGCGACGGGTCCGTGTGGCGACTGCGGACGGCCGCATCGACAGCGAGCATCCCATGTTCGGCATCCAGCTGAGCCTGCTTGCCTACGTGGCAGAACTGGAGCACGCCCTGCTCCTGGAACGGACCTTGAGGGGCCGAGAGATGAAGCTGGCGGCGGGGGGCTGGCCCGGCGGCGTCGCACCGTTCTGGCTGATGCTGCCAGCGAGGGGGGACTGTGAGGCGCCGACCCTGCGAGCCCAGGGAGTGGAGTTACTCGATGTTGGAGCCTGGCTGATCGCCGATGAACGGTTCTCCGCCGCAGCGGCGGCGGAGAACCTCAACGCGCTGGGGTATGTGACGGCGCGGGGCTTGCCGTGGACAGGGGAGAACCTGGCCAGGGTCTTCCAGCAGACGGCCCTGGATGGCTACGTCGCTTTTCGGTTCGCACGGCATCGCGGGGTCGGCCACGATCGTGAAGAGGGCGATGGGACGCCGGTACCGGAGGAGGCTGTCCGGATTACTGTGCCGATACCGCTTCCTGCGGGCCGTGTCCGACAGGTACGGGCCGCCCTTGCGCGCCGGTCTTACGCGAGGAAAGAGCAGAGGACGTACCTGTTGTCGGGCCGGGTCACCTCCTTGTGCGGGCATCACTACATCGGGGCGCACAGGGAAGACCGGGGTCGGACCGCCTATCGGTGTACGGGGCGTCGGTCTGACCCACCCTGCAGCTGTGGGGAGATCGTGGCCGGCCCGCTGGAGGACGCGGTGTGGCGTGAGGTCGCCAAGTTTCTCGTCGACCGTGTCCAGCTACGGGTAGTGGCTGAGGGCTTGCTTGGTGTCGTTCCTGGTCAGGAGAGGTCGCTTGGTGAGCGTCTGGTGGACCTTGATACGCGTATCGAACGCTGCCGCCAGGTGAGGAAGAAGAAGCTCGTTGCCCTCGCGGGGGCCGTTACGGCAGGAGGGGGCGAGGACTCCAGCTTCGTCCAGGAACTGCGGGCGGCTCTTGCTGAGGTCGGGGACGACTTCGCCGACAAGGACCGACGGCTGGGGCAGTTGCGCGAGGTCGTCGCGGGCCGTGTGGCGGCGGCGCAGCGGCAGGAGATCCGGGCGAGACGCGTACTGGAGGGCGGTGTGGACGTGCAGCGCCGCCTGGATTTGCTCGACGTTGAGCAGCGACTGGAACTGCTCGATCTCCTGGGCGTCGAGGTGCGTACTGTCACGAAGGTTCCTGGCGCGGTGCGGGCAGCGGGTTGCCTGTTTGAGGCCTGGTTCAACGAGCGTCAACGTGCCGTGCCTCGGCCGTTGACCGATGACCAGTGGGCCGCGTTGGCCTCGTGCTTCCCTGTGCCGCGGAAGCGGTCACGCGTGGTGCCACCGCGAGTGGCCTTCGAAGCGGCGCTGTACAAGGTGCGCCACGGCATCCGGTGGGATGCTCTTCCTGTGGGGGTCCTGCAGGGGCAGCGTCCGCAAGGCGTCTATCAGCGTGCCTTGGGTTACCTGAAGGATGGGTACTGGCAGCGCGCAGTGGACGCGCTGGGGGACTACGAGGGTACGGCGGTGCCGCCGTTGTACGTACTGCCGGACATCGACATCACCTGCACTTTCGATGCGAGCCTGATGGCGCACTGGGGGCATTCGGGCTCTTCGTGACCCGCGCTGGGGCCTGCTCCGCCGTGTCCGGGTCGTGGTTGCCGGGGCTGGTGCCGAGCGGCTTGGCCGGTAGGGCTTCCGCGGGGACCGCTGGGTGTCGGCCGATTCGTCGCGCCCACCAGGCTGCGGCACGCATGTCTGTCCAGATCGGAATCGCCCATCCGGTCTGGAGGCCTCCTTCAGTCTCTTGGGTAGGCGAGTTCACGTCGCGGCGGCGATCTTGGGAGAGGCTGACCAGGGCTATATCGAGCCGCCTTCCTCCCATGGGGGGTCCACGCCTCACGCATAGCGAAGCCGTGTGTACGTGCGTGCCTGGATCTCGCCTACACATCCACGACTCCGAAAGGGAGTCACTTTCAGCCATCAGAAGATCACGTTCCGCTATCGGAATTCAGTCATCCTGCGTGAAGCGCGGGTGCGTAAGCAGGTCGCTACCTCATCCTGGAACGTTCGTCACCACACAGAGGGGGAAACGATGAACGCCTTACGCCGTCATGCCGCAGATCCGGATGTCCTGACCAGGACCACGGGGCTGGTGAACTTCCTGCAGGAGATGGTGCGCAGCAGCCATCAGCGCCAGCGAGATGACCGTAGCCGTGGGAAGGACCGGCTGTGGCTGTCAGATCTGCCCGCCCAAATCCGTAAGCCCGGTGTCCGTGAGGACGGCGTGCTCCTACAGCTCAAGCACGTCCCGCAGGAGCCGCCGCCGGACCTCCCAGAACTCCTGGAAGGCTGGATCGACCCGCTGGCGTGCTTGGACCCCGACGCAGAAGACCCGCCGCTGGCCGACGAAGGGCCCGCCCACAGCAGGCTGCCGGTCCCGGCGGGAACACTCCGGGATGACGAGCCGGCCGTTATAGCCCGGGATGAGGCCGCCGAGGTGCTGCGCGTATACGGGCCGTGGCTGAACCGCTGGCGGGCGTGGGCGCAGAAGGAACGACGTGAGCAGCCACTGCGCGCCTTGTACGACATGGTCTACGCCTGGCATCAGAGGCTCGCGCTGGAGGACGACCGGGTCGAGTTGGTCTTGGCGGTGGGCCTGCTGACGTGGGACAAGCCGGGGCCGGACGCGGTACACCGGCATCTGCTTGTCCAGCGCGTGGAGACCTCAGTGCACCGCGGAACCGCCGAGGTGACGGTGCGGCTGTCGGCGGAAGGGGCGATGCGCCTGGAAGATCAGGACTTCCTGGACTCCGGGGACGGCTGGATCCGGGAGCAGTCCGCAGTCCTCGGCGATGACATCGCCGCCAGTGCTGTGCACCCACTGGACCCGGACGCACTCGAGTTGCTCTCCAAGTGGCAAGACCGCGCGTACCAGCACCGGATCGCCTTCAGCGCCCGATGGCAGCCGCCAGGGTTGCCCGAGCCCGTGTCGCGGGTGACATACGCACCCGCACTGGTGATGCGGCCTCGGAATTTGAACGCACTGCTGCGCCTGTACGGGAAGATCGCGGAGACCATCGCAGCGGAGGAGTACGCGCCCCTCGGCCTGGCCCAGATGGTCTTGGACGGCCTGAGCACCGAGGAGCGCGCGGCCTGGGACGGCCATGGCCTACGGCAGGCTCCGCTCTTTCAGGGTGATCCGCTCTTTCCAGGCAAGACGAATGAGCAGCAGCGCAGGGTGCTGCGCCGTCTGCAGAGGGACACCGGTGTGGTCGTGCAGGGCCCGCCGGGCACGGGCAAGACGCACACGATCGCCAACCTGGTGTCGGCTCTGCTCGCAGAGGGACAGAGGGTCCTGGTCACCAGCGCCCGTGACCAGCCGCTCGCCGTACTGCGCGACAAACTCCCCAAGCCCGTCAGGGACCTGTGCGTGTTGCTGCTGAGTTCCACCCGCAGCAACAACGGCACCAGCGAACTGGAACGGACCGTGTCAGCGCTGACCAAGCAAGTGGCCAGCACTGATGCCGAGACCCTGCAGGCGGAGATCACCCACTTGACCAGACGGCGCCTGGACATCCAGGGCCGCATCGGCACCCTCACCGACCAGCTGTTGTCGGTACGAGAGCAGGAGTACCGCCACCAAGGGGTGGCACCCGGCTACGCCGGCACACTGGCCGAGATCGTGCAGCGAGTCCAGGACCACAAGCCGTCACTGAGCTGGATCGGCGCTCTGGCCGACAATGTGCCCGAAGAGCCGCCACTGTCGGCTCAGCAGGCCCAGGAACTGCTGGTGCTGCTGCGAGAAGGCGCGGGTGAACCCCGTACCGGCGGTGTATTGCCCCCCGTCGAGGAGCTGCCGGCCTCTGACCTGGTGGACGCGACCTTCGCCGCGAGCCGCCTGACATCGCACGGCCTGGACGAACAGACCCTGCAGTTACGCGACGTCCTCGCCGGGCTGGATCCCTCGCTGACCGATGACATCGCAGGTCACCTGGACAGCGCGGCGACTGCGCTGCATTATCTCGGTCTTCCCGCGGACCCGTCCCGCTGGGAGGAAGACTGGTGGGTGTGCCAGGCACTCACCGAGCGCCTGGCACACCCTCAGACGCTGCTGTGGAAGCGAGTCGAGGACACCGCTGAATACATCACCCAGGCGCGCAATGCACTCGACTCGGTCGGAGTGCGGCGCGTGCACCTGCCCGACGGCCTCGATGTACAGACAGCCGGAAGCATGGCTAGTTCCGGGCAGGATCTCCTCAAGCATCTGCAGGCCAAGGGCCAGCCACAGGTGCGAGAGCGGTTCATGTCGCTCGCCTCACGTGAACAGAAGAACGCCCATGCCCTCCTGACTCTGTGCACCATCGACGGCCAGAGTCCGCGCACCGTTGATGACTTGAAACACGTCCTGGCGTACCTGCGGGCCCACATCGCCCTGGACGTCGTTGCGGTGCGTTGGAAGCAGGTGAAAGCATCTCTACCCGAAGGAGACCTCGAAGTTCTCCTTGCGGAACTGGACCATCGCCAGAAGCAGTTGGAGCACATTTCCTGCTTTGCGCAGGCGAGGGAAAGCATCGACCGGATCCTCGTCGGCCAGAGGGTCAGGCTCGCTCTGACCACGCGATCCGCCTGGCAGGTCCTCACGCACGCGGCAGGCGCCCTTGCCCACAGGCGTGCTGCTGACGAAGCGCTTGCCCAGCTCGCCTCCTGGGACCAGTACCTGAGTGCTACCGAGGACGGACAACAGCCAGCCCCAGAGGCACGTGCCCTGTCGGCCGCGCTGCGCGAACAGGACTCAGCCGGCTACATCACAGCCGTCGACGCCCTGTACGCCGCACATCAACGCGATGCACGCCGGAGCCGCTGCCGACACCTGCTCGACCAGATTCGCACCGCCCACCCCGTGCTCGCCGCCCGCCTGCTGGAAGAAGCCCATGACCCGCAGTGGGACGAACAACTGGCCCAGATCGAGCGTGCCTGGGCATGGGCCAGAGCCGTGCAGTTCGTCGCTATTCGCCGCACGCCCGGCTTGGAACAGAGGCTGGACACGGAACTCGGCCAGCAGGAGAACCTGCTGGAGGAGATGACCGGTGAACTCGCCGCGACCTGGGGCCGGCTGCACTGCCTGAAGAACATGACCCCCGAACAGCGGTCGGCCCTGCAGATGTACCAAACCCACATGTCCAGCCTCGGCCGCGGTACGGGCCGCAGCGCCGACCGACTGCGCGCCGCCGCCAAGGAACGCATGCGGGTAGCCCAGGGCGCCGTACCCGCCTGGGTCATGCCCATCGCGGACGTCGCCGAAATGGTGCAGACCAGACACAACAGCTTCGACGTCGTCATCGTCGACGAAGCAAGCCAGGCCAGCATGGACGCCCTCTTCCTGCTGTGGCTCGCGCCGCGCGTCATCGTCGTCGGTGACGACAAGCAGTGCTCACCACCATCCACGGGCTTCGGACGCCACCAGGCCATCCGCGACAAACTCGCCGCCTATCTCCACGACATGCCCTCCGGAGTCCGCGAGCTGTACATGCCGCACACCAACCTCTACGGCCTACTCAGCTCGTTCTTCCCCGAAGTCATCCGCTTGGATGAACACTTCCGCTGCGTCCCGGAGATCATCAACTGGTCGTCGGCCAACTTCTACGACCACTCCCTCCTGCCACTCCGCCAGTACGGGGGCGAACGGCTGGACCCCCTGCGTGTCACCTACGTCGAGGACGCGGCAACGGCCGGCCGCGAGGTTCGCATCCACAACCCGAGGGAAGCCGAAGCCATCGTCGACACCCTCGAGCGCATGACCGAGGATGCGGCCTACCGTGACAAGACGATCGGTGTGATCGTCCTGCAAGGCCACGGCCAGACCAAATACATCCAGGCCTTGATCGAGCAGCGCATCGCCCCCGCTGTCCGCCAACACCATCGCATCCAGGTAGGCAACGCCGCCTCGTTCCAGGGCGACGAGCGCCACGTCATCCTGCTGTCCATGGTGGTCACCGACCCACCGAAGATCGCAGGCGGCGCCCGTGGCGAACAGCAGGCGTACAACGTGGCTGCCAGCCGCGCCCAGGACCAGATGTGGCTGTTCCATTCAGTGCCGGTGGACCGCCTCAAGCCCAACGACATGCGCCTGAACCTGATCACCTACATGCACAACCCGCCTGCTGCCCTCTCCGCCGTGCATGACATCGGCTTCGTATCCCCCGATGCCGTGCAGGCACCGTTCCAGTCGATGTTCGAGCAAGAGGTCTATCTCCGGCTCAAGGACCGCGGTTACCACGTCCTGCCGCAGTATCCAGCCGGCACCAAGAAGATCGACCTCGTTGTCGTCGGCGCCCGCGGACGTCTTGCCGTGGAGTGCGACGGCGCCTACTTCCACGACACCACCCGCGAACAGATCGAACGCGACCACCAGCGCGACCGAGAACTACGCAGGGTGGGCTGGGAGTTCTACCGCATCCCCGAGAGCGAGTTCCGCTTCGACCCGGACGAGGCGCTCACTGGGCTGTGGTCCGAACTGAAACGCCTGGACATCCATCCTGCCGAATACACGCTCCCAACAACAGCGCCCGAAGAATCGCCCGCCTGGAGCCCCCTCGACCTATCCGGTCCGGATCACGACGAGGAGGACGAGGCACCCGACGGCGACGAAGCCTATGACGCCGACTACGGCGAGCCGCCTGCCGTTTCCGACAGCACCTCATCGCGGGACGTCCAGATCAGCAGCCCCACAGACCTAAGCGACTTCTCCGGCTACGGCGGGGACGACGACCCAGAGGAACTGGAGCAGAGCGCATGACCTATGCACCGGAGAACGGCACCCGCACCCTGGACACCAACACCATCAAGGAGCTGGCGCGCATCATCTGCGGCGACGACCACCTCTACTACCGCGGTACGCGCGACCTGACACGCTTCTTCGAGAATGCCGGCTGGCTCAACGTCCTCGACTTCGACGGTGAGTCCCGCAGCGAATGGACCCTTGACCGTCTCACCGAACGCCGCGCCGACAGCGTGGCCATCGACCAGGTCCTGCTGCGCCTCGCCGATGCCCGTGAGTACTACGAGGAACCCCACCAACTGGCCAAGGTCCTCCAGGCGGTCAACATCTTCCTCGTCCACGAGGGCCTGCGTCTGGAGAACCCCGGTGGACGTCCCCGTCTGGTTGCCTGCGACCCCGCACTCGGACACCCCGGGGAGCAGGCCCCCGTCGAGCTGAAGGCCACCATGGCCGATGTCATCGCCGATGAGCGTATGGCGCAGCTCCTGCAGCACCGCCTCGACGAAGCCCGCACGTGCTTCGCCAACGGAGCCCACATCGCCGCGGTCATCATGCTCGGGTCCCTGCTCGAAGGCGTTCTCCTTACAGTCATTCAGGAACGCGACGCTTCGCTGCTGACCCGACGGGACCTCAAGCGCATCGGCCTGGGGGAGCTGATCGACATCTGCACACAGGCGCGATGGATCGACGCGGACACCACGAGCTACAGCCACACCTTGCGTGACTACCGCAACTTCGTCCACCCTCACCGCGAGTATCGCGAGGAGCACAAACCTGACCGCGACACCCTCAACGTCTCATGGTGGGTCGTCAACGGGGCTCTCAACGACCTCGCGGCCACACACCCCCACTAGGTTTCGCCTCTCGGGCTGGGAGCTGGCCTAGTACAGGTGGGCCGTCCGTCGGAAGCCGTTGGCGTCGCGCACGGTTGAGCGAGTGCGTCAAGTGGAGGCCGTCACAGTCGGATTGATGCTGCCGACTCCGTCCGAGATCGCGAGTATCTTATAAAAATGGCCCCCCGCTTGCGGTAGGGTCTCCGTAACTCAACTGCCGCCTACCGGAGGTCTTCTTGCCATTCTCCCTGTCAACGTCCCCTGCGGAGTCCGATGATGTACGGGCTCAACTTGGTGGAATGGGGACCAGGTTGGAGTACCTGCATGAAGTGCTACGTGCGGGCGAAGCGGCACGGCGAACCGCAGTCCCCAACGACCCAACGGGGACCGGGGGGCGGCGAGCCTATGAGGCGCACGTGCGCACCGTCCGGGAGCTGCATATCGAGCACGAGGGGTGGGCGCGACTCGTGCACGGCCGGCTGGAGCTAGTTTGCAACGCCGACCGGTCGATAGCGGTGGGCGTCATGGTCGGTGATGCGGCCACCGGTCAGGCGAGCCTGTTCCCGAAGAACGGGCGTCGCCGGGGCGCAGCCACCGGGCAGGTCACTCGCGCCAACGAGGGCGAGGGAGCGGCGCACGTCCAGACCGCTCTGTTCGTGGCTGGCGCGGGGCCCGGGGGTGTGTCGCTCAGCGAAGAGGAAGCCTGTGCGCTGAAGACGTGGTTTCTGTTGTCGTACCGCACGCAGGTCGGAGACGCGGTGCGTATCGACTGCGAGCTGTCGCGGCCTAAGAGGTTCGTGGATGGATTTGTGGTCGAATGGGGAAGTCGGATTCCGCTTCCCGCACTCACGATGGACGGAATCGAACCCTTGAACGATGATGGGCCTGGGGAGATCGACATCCCTGTCGATTTCCGCTGAGTCCGTTGGTGGGGGCGGCGGAGTCCACCGCCCCCACCAAGTACCACCGATAGCTGAGGCAGCCCCCACATGGTGACCCCGTCCCGTATCGCCCTAGCACGCAAGCGCAGGGGGTTGACCCTGGCCGAGCTGTCGGACCGAGCAGGGGTCTCGATGCAAAGTCTGTCGAACTACGAGACGGGACGAACCGCTCCCCGGGCTGGCACCTTGAACAAGCTCGCCTCTGCCCTGGACTTCCCCGCCGCCTTCTTCCAGGGGCCGCCGCTAGAGGAACTCCCTGCCGACGGGATTTCGTGGCGGGCGCGCAGTAAGGCTTCGCCACGGGTGCTGGATGCCGCCCGTGCGGCAGGAACGCTCGGTGCGACGCTCTACGACTGGATCGCCGAAAGCTTCCGCCTTCCAGTTGTGGACGTGCCATCCCTGGGCAAGCCGGACCCGGAAACGGCCGCCGGAATGGTCCGCACCCGCTGGGAGCTGGGCGAGGCGCCGGCTCCGAATATGGTGCACCTTCTGGAGGCCCATGGGGTGCGAGTGTTTTCCCTGGACCCCGACCACGCTGAGGTCGACGCGTTCGCGGTGTGGCGTGACGGCGTGCCCTTCGTGTTCCTCAACACCCTCAAGTCGGCCGAACGCGGCCGCTTTGACGCTGCGCACGAACTCGGGCACCTAGTGATGCACGGCAGCGAGCATGCCTGCTCGGGGCCCGATGCCGAACGGCAGGCAAACGCCTTCGCATCCGCGTTCCTCATGCCCAGGGCGAGCGTTCTGGGCCACATGCCGTCGGGCGCCCATGTTGACCAGATTATTCGCGGCAAGCGGATCTGGAAGGTTTCTGCCATGGCCCTGACGTACCGCATGCACGATCTTGGCCTGCTTACGGATTGGCAGTACAGGTCAACATGCGCGGAACTGACTCGGTTGGGATTCCGTTCTGCTGAACCCGAGGGCATGGGGCAGCGGGAGACGTCACAGGTGCTGACCAAGGTCTTTGCAGCACTGCGAACGAAGGGCGTCCGGCCTTCTGCAGTCGCGGCGGAAGTGGGTTTGACCGGCGAGGAGATGAACAGACTTCTGTTCGGCCTCACCCTTACAACCGTTACTGGCGGTGGACAGCAGACCGCTTCCACTCCCAAGAGGCATCTGTCCACCGTCGGCTCGCCGACTTCCGGGTCTGCTGGTTCAACGGCGGCCTCGGCTCGTGTGTCCTCTCGACGTTCCGGCCTACACGGCGCTCCGCTTCGTGGGTGAAGGAGCGCGATCCGGTAGGCACCCTCGAATGCTTCCTGACGCCATGTGCGGCTAGGTAGCTGTGCTCGTTGAGGGTGCCACGGGCTGCTCAACTTGAAGGTTGAGGGTTCTCGATTGAGTCAAGGAGAGCTCCCTCGTGGCGTGAAGGCCTACTTCCAGGCCCTCGTCCGCTTTGGATTTCCTCCAGCGCCTGGAGAAGGCACGAACTGACATCGGATCCGGGTGGTATCCGGAGGGGATGGCTTTAACACCTTGTTCGGGTCTGGCTCAAGTTGTGGGCTCTGTCGAGATTTTGGGGGTGTTGGGCAGCTACCAGGCGTGATGGTGGGGCTCAGATTGCGGACCTACTACTGCCTGGCGTTGGGGTGCAGGTCGACCAGCTGGTGCTGACGGATACCGAGGCCCGGGTCGCCGTGCGATCACGGGCAGGGTCGGCAGCCTGTTCCGGATGCGGGCAAATATCTTCGAAAGTGCACTGCTACTACCAGCGGACGCTGGCGGATCGACCGGTCGCCGGCCGACGCGTACGAATCGAACTGCGAGCGCGCCGATTCGTGTGCGGGAACGAGGACTGTGCCCGTCGGACGTTCGTCGAGCAGATACCGGCCCTGACCCGTCGTCACGCACACCGCACGGAGGCTCTCACGGCCCACCTCAAGGACGTGGCCCTGTTCCTGGGCGGTCGGCCAGGCTCCCGCCTGTTCCAGCGGATGGCCGTCGACACCTGCAAGGACACTCTGCTCCGGCTCATCCGGGCACTTCCGCTCCCCTCATCGGGACTGGTGCCGCATCTCGGTGTCGACGAGTTCGCCGTTCGACGGGGACGGACCTACGCGACGATCTTCATCGACATGACAACCCACCGCCCCATCGACGTCCTGGCCGACCGGGCCGCGGGCGGCCACCTTCGCATCCTGGCTGCGGGATCACCCTGAGGTCCGGGAAAGACTGGGATGGGCTTCCAACTGGCTCTGACGCGGGACCGAGGTGTTGCCTCGGTCTCACCGGCCCAGCAGCGGATCCGCGCCGGATTCCGCAGGGGGGCAGGTAGCCCAGGGTGAGTAGACAGGTCTCCATGACGAGGCCGGGGATCCTGCCCCTGGTAGGAGCCAGAGAGCCCCGCTCGACCGAGGTCGAGCGGGGCTCTCTCCCCGCTCCATGCGGTGATCCGTCTCAGTCCGGTTCCCGCACGAGAAGGAGCGTTTTCCCTACACGCTCAGTGGCGTTCAATCGGGCATGCGTAGTGCAATGGTCCGATCCTGCTCCGGTGATACGACTGGAGCGAAAATGCCTGGTGAGGTCGAGACGCTTGGAGGGCGTACGGTGAACGAGGGCACCACCACCGTGCTCTCGAAGGTTGAATAGGCCCAATCGTCGCGGCTTTCCGGAAGTGCGATGTCTCCGCTCACCACTCCCCTCAGCAACCAACCCGGCCCGTCGCATCCGATGAATCGCACGACCATTGAGTCACGCCCACGAGCGTCACTGACAACGGGCACCTTCGCTCTGAGCTCTACCCCGACTCGCCCCGACCATCGCTCGGCCTCACCACCGCGCGCTTTGACGTCCGCCTCGAGCCGGGAGAGGACCGTTTCCCACTCCTGTTCCACGGATGTGCGGTACGCCTGGAGCTGCAAGGCGGCGGTCGTGTCACGGAAGAGCGTCACTGCCACATACCCCACGCCGGATGGTGCGGGGTTCAGTTCGCGCTTGCGCGCGGCCTGGCGCGGGATCCGCAACCCTCCAAGGTCGATCAGCTCAAGGCCCTGCCAGCCTTCCTCGCTGACATCCCAAGGTCCCACTTCGATTCCTCGAAGCGCCGGCCGCAGCAGGTTCCCGGCTTGTAGTGCCTCCTCGTTCATCGCGTGCGCCGACTCGAGGAGAACGTTGATCTCTTCGTGCGTCATCGCCTCTTCAGCGATGACGTGAACCAAGAGGGCGAGTACTCGCTCAAGGCTCAGAGCTCCGCTCTCGTGAGCTGCACGGGCCGCCGAGAGGTTCCCGCGCAATACCTCTGCCAGACTCTCTGCCTCGTCACAGGAAAGCTCGGAAGGCGAACCAAGAGCCTGTTCCAGAACTGAGCGCCCTTCCTCCCAGCGGAGGAGAACCAGTGCCTTGAGGCTGAGGAGGAGGATCCATCCGGGAGTCACGTGCTCCCAGTTCCCCCATCCGGCACGCTCCGATGAACTCGGCGATAGATGCCCGTCGCGGGTGAACTCCTCCAAGATGGCGCGTGCTTCACTATCCGCGACGCCCATACCACCACCCCCTCATCAGTTGCCATGCACGCCACCCGACCACGCTGGCCGCGGCAGCGGCCTCTACGATGCCACCCGAGCCACCGCTGGCGTCCGCAGCATTGGCAATCTTCGCTGCGTTGGCGGGCACACGGGCCACGGTGGACGCTCGGGTCTCCGCCTCTGCGACCATAGCTTCACTCGCCTGACTGGAAGCACCGGCTTCCGAGTGCGCCCGCGCCCCGCGAGGCCGGTTGTATCCCCCGTTGACCGGGTCGGGGATGTCTGGGACCACCCCGGGGTCGGTTTGTCCCCGATTGCTGACGATGATCTCACGGCTATCGTCCCCGGCTGCAGGGCAGTTGTGCACCAGCACGGGCGCATTCGCCGCCATCACGTAGTACGTGTGGAAGTCGTCTACGGTGAGGTTGTGCGTGGTGACGGCATAGGGGTAGTTGAGCGTTCCCTTGACCGTGAGGGTGGTGCCGTTGGGCTGCCGGAGTTGTTCGCCGGTGGCGAGTTCGCCGGCGTCGATCCACTGGTGGCGGGTTTCGCTCCAGTAGGGATGGTGACTGGTTGAGGTGATCTTTACCGGCGGACCGCGGGGGGCTGCGTCGTCGGTGAGGGTGAGGTCGGTGAATTCCTTGTCGTCGGGGGTGGTGATGGTGGCGGTGACCTTCTTCGGGCGGGTTTCGCCCGTCTGGGGGTCTGTGGCCATTACGGTGTCGCCGACTCGGATGTCCTGGATGGCCTTGGTGGTGCCGTCGGCCATCTGGACGCGAGTGCCCGTGGGGAAGCTGTTCGTCTGCGCCTTGCATGCGACAGGCGCGTCGGATTCCGCCTTGGCTGCGCCGGCTTCGGCGTCAGCACTCTCGCTGGCCGCGTGGCTTTCCGTTCCGGCGGCGTCGCTGGCCGTTTCTTTTTCGACCTGCTCTGCTGCCGATTTGGCTGCCTTCTCTTCCGCGGCGCGGGCTTCCTTCAACGCCTTCTTCGCGGTGCTGTAGGCCTGTGCGGCTCTGGCTGCTCCGCGTTCTGCTTCGTGGACGGCGTCGTAGGCCTTGTTGATTTCTTTGTAGATCTTGAAGGCCTTGATGCCGATCTTGACGGCCTTGAAGAGCTTGCCCCAGGGGACGAAGTTGAGGGCCGTGTTGATGCAGGCCATGACGTCGCCCTTGGTGAAGCAGTCGCGGGCGTCGTTGTATCCGATCAGGTCGCCGACCATGTCGACGACCTCGTCGATGAGATGGTCGCGCTTCTTCTTGGCCTCATCGACCTTCTTGTTGGACTCGGTCAGTGCCGTTGTGTCGGTACCGGAATCAGTGGACGTCGGGGTCTTGGTCTTGGGAGTGGGGTCTTCGCCGGTGGAGGTTTGCGCGCAACCTGTTTCACCCCGCTCGCATTTCCATGCGAGGCCACTCGGGTCCGTCTTGTTGATCGGGTCGTTGTTGGAGTAGGCGTACGCGTTCCACTGCTGTGGGTCGCCCGGGTCGATGATGGGGTCGGGGCTGATGAAGCGGCCGGTGGTGGGGTCGTATTCGCGGGCGCCGAGGAGGGTGAAGCCGGTGGCTTTCTCCTTGGTTCCGCCGACGAATCCCTTGTCGTTGGCCCAGGCGCCGGGGGCGGGCTGGGTGCCGCGTTCATTGCCGAAGGGGTCGGACGCGCGGCGGACGCTGGCGAGGTTGGTGGCGTTGAACTGGACGCCGCCGGTGCCGTGGTGGTCCGAGCTCTGGTAGGTGAGCGTGGACGCACCTGCCGTGGTGGTGCGGGTGATGGAGAGGCCGCCGGGGGCGGCGTAGGTGCGGACGTTGGAGACCTTGCCGCTGGCGGTGTCCAGGGTGATCTGGTCGGTGCCGAGGTTGAGGGTGGTGCTGGTGGGGTCGCGGCGGATGAGCTGGTTGCCACTGGTGTCGTAGAGGTAGCTGGTGCCGGCGCTCTCACCGGTGCCGACGATCTTGTCGAGCTTGCCCTGGCTGTTCCAGGTCAGGGCCTTGGTGCCCGGGGTGCTGGTGACAGCGGCGGTGTTGCCTGCCGCGTCGTAGGTGTAGGAGGTGACCTTGGTGCCCGCGGTGCTGGTTTCCGTGGAGGTCATCAGCGCGTGCGGGCCGCCCGTTCCGCCGCCCGTCTTGGGGTCGGTGGAGGGCATGTTGGGGCCGGTGCCGAAGGTCTGGGTGACCGTCGTGTCGTTGGCGGTGTTGCCGGTGACGTCCTTCTTGACCAGCTTCTTGCGGTTGCCGAGGTTGTCGTAGGTGTACTGCTGCCAGTAGGGGGCGGGGCCACCCACGCTGGGCTTTCCGGTTCCGTCGACGGCGGGGCCGGTGCTGTTGGTGCAGCCGCCGATGCCGCGCACGCTGGGCTGCGGGGCGGTGGTCTGGGTGCCGGTGTCGGTCCAGGCCTGGGTCAACCGCCCCAGGTAGTCGTGGGTGAAGCACTGCAGGTCACGGGCCGTGCCGTCCTGCGTGTTGCTGATCGAGGTGAGCTGACCGACAGGGTTGTAGGTGTAGTCCAGGACATCTACGTGCGAGGTCGCGTCGGTCTGGTTGTCCAGGAGGGTACGGACCGGGCGGCCGGTGCCGGCGTCGTAGTCGATCGTGGAGACGATCTGCGCGCCGGTGCTACCGACCGTTGCTCGGATCGGCTGCCCGTAAGGGTCGTAGCGCATGTC
Source organism: Streptomyces sp. NBC_00503 (assembly GCF_036346895.1). Lineage (NCBI taxonomy): Bacteria > Bacillati > Actinomycetota > Actinomycetes > Kitasatosporales > Streptomycetaceae > Streptomyces > Streptomyces sp. NBC_00503. Next base: position 6,593,848 of record NZ_CP107855.1, read on the forward strand.
CACGAGGTATGGAACGTAGGCAGAACCGATCCTGCCGCCGAGCGTCTTCAGGTTGCCCTTGACGTCGGTGCCGAACGCGAGCGTCTCGACATCGAGTCCGGCCTTGGGAATACCCGGCAGGGCGGCCGTCTTCAGCTGGCCGTAGGTGTCATAGGTGTTGGTCGTCTGGTAGGTGCCGGCGAGTTCCTTCTCGGCGGCGGGGATGGTGACCTTGGTGCCGAGGGGGCGGTAGCCGCCGTCATAGCCCGTGATCTCCGTGACATAGGCGCTGCCCGTCTTGCCGCCCACGTAGCGGGTTGTGGTGTCGGGCTTGCCCAGTGCTTTGGTGTCGTAGGTGAAGGCGCCGACCTGTTTGGCCGGGTCGATCGCCGCGCCCTCGTAAGTCGCGATGGTGCGGCCGAGGAGGTCGGTGACGGTGGTGGCGCTCTTACCGCGGGCGTCCGTGGCGGTGACGAGGTTCTTGCTGTCGTCGTAGACCGTGGTGCTGGTGCCAGAGTCAGGGTCGCTGGTCTTCACCACTCGGCCGAGGAGGTCGTAGGTGAAGGTCCACTCGTTGCCTTCGGAGTCCTTCCGCGACAGCTCCTGGCCTTGGGTGTTGGAGACGTACGTCGTCTCGTCATAGGCGCCGGTGGGCGTGTTCGACTTGTACTGACGCAGGACCGATGTCAGGCCGTTGGTGATCGTGGCCGTGGCGAAGCCACCGGTCGGCGGGGTGGCGCGGGTCTCGTCGGCACCCGGGTACTCGGTCGTCGAGCGGGACTGCTCGACACCGAACGACTGGAAGATGGATGCTGTGGTGCGGCCGAGGCCGTCGAAAACGCTGACCGTCTGGGACGGGATCTTGCTGTCGGGGTTGACCCCGCCGTTGGGTAGGAACAGTGCCGCGGAGGGTGAGCCTTCATCGGTGTAGTAGGCGGCGCTGGTCTTGACCTGCCAGCCGTGAGAGTCGAACAGCGCGTCCGTGATCATCCGGCCGCCCACGAGCGAAGGCGTGCTGGCCTGGGTCTGACGGATCCGGCCGAGGCCGTCGTAGACCGAGAACGAGGATGTGTAGGAGTTGTTGTTCATGAGCGCCTGGCTCAGAACGGACGACGGCGCGTTCGTGCCGTTCATCGAGTACGAGAACTTGCGGACCGGCAGGTCCTTGGTGGAGTCCTGACCGGGCTGCCAGACCGAGACGACCCGCCCCAGAGCGTCATACCTGCGCTCGGCGACGTGGTTGTTCTCGTCGGTGGTCTTCAGCGGCTGCGAACGGCGGATGTCAAGGGTGGTGACGGACTTCCAACCCAACGGGTTGGTGTGGGTGACCGAACTGGGCAGTACGCCCGTGTCAGGGGTGTACGTGGTCGTAGTGACGGCGCCGCCGGGGTGGGTGGCGTCCTTGCGCGTCAGGTTGGTGTTGTTGGTGACGCGGCCGTACGCGTCGTAGGAGGAGGTGGAGTTGAGACGGTAGACGGGCTTGCCCGCCGTGTCGTACTTCTCCAGGACCTCCGTGCCGGTGCCGTTGGCCGTCGCTCCGACTTGCCCGTACGGCAGGTTGTCGAAGTAGGAGCGCGTGTCGCCGACGGTGTTCGCCGTGGTTGGAGCCTGCCCGCAGACTCCGGATACGACCAGCGTGCGGGAGGCCAGTTCGGCGACCGCGCCGCCCGGGCCGGTCGGGTATTCGAAGGTGGTGCACAGACGCTGGTCCGTGCGCGAGGTGTCGCTGTTGTCGTCCACCTGGAGCGGCCGGGTCGTCAGCGTGCCGTCGTAGGTGGAGGTGCGCTCGCCGGTGCGCCAGTTGCCGTTGGCGAGCTTCGCGCGGGTCGTGACCTTGGCCGTGTTCACCGCGCGCGCGGTGATGGCGGGCATGCCCGCGGACTGGTTGCGGGTCGCGGTGACCGGGCCGAGCCACGGCGTGGTGACCTCGTCCGAGACGACGGTGCCGCCGTCGCGGTCGTAGGTCTGGCTCTGGCGGACGAAGCCGGACAGGACGTCCTCGTCCTTGATGCTGCCGCCCTGCGCGTCGACGACGTTCACGCTGCGCGTGCTGCCGTTGGCGAGCGCGTCGCCGTCCATGCCGCGCAGGTAGGTGGTGACGCTCTGGGTCCGCGGGGCCTCGGAAGCGTTGCCGTTGCCCGTGCGGGTGGTGACGGTGGCGTAGCCGCGGAACTGGTCCCAGGTGCGGGTCTTGGGGTCGGTGAATTCGGAGTCGTTGCGGTGCCAGGCGATACCGCCGCCGTACTCGTAGTCGGTGACCGTGTTGACCTGGCCGGCCACCAGGTCCTTCTGGGTGACGGACTGGATGACGATCTTGTTGAACCAGTCGTTGACCGGGTCCGGGTAGGACTGGCCGGGCAGGTACCACTTGACCGGCATGCAGGCCATTGTGTTGGCGTCCTCGGAGGACGGCATCGTGTTCTTGAGGCGCGAGCATTCCGCGGCCTTGTAGACGACGGTGATCTGGCCGCCGGTCTCGGTGGTGATCGTCTGGATCCGCGGGCGCCGGTAGCTCGGGGCCGAGGCCTCCGTACCGTCCGGGCGCTTGACAACGCCGTCCACACGATTGGGGATCTGTAACGGCTGGAACGACACGCCAGGCAGCGTGATCGGGGTCTTGCCGTCGTTGCCTGTGCGCTGGATCGAGTCGAGCCACAGCGTCGGGGACGTACCGTCACCCGGATCCTGGAACGACTGCTTGAGGTCGTAGGAGTCCACGGGGAGCCATGCCGTGCCCGTCCAGACCTCGGTGGAGATCTGGGTGTACTTCTTGGTGGTGAAGTACGTCGGTGACAGGTTCAGGCACTGGCCGGTGGCCTGGCACTCCTGGTCGATCGGGGTGTCCGGCCAGGACTTGGCGTTCGCCTTGACCCGCTGAGCCGGATCACACGTGATCGCACCTGCCGCAACGCAGCGTTCCGCGTTGTTGATCGTGATCTGGGCGGCCGGCTTGGCCGTGCCCTTCGCGGCGATCTGGTCGGGCAGTCGCTGGCCGTAGCCGATCCAGGTCGGGTAGGAGCCGCGCTGGTACCTCGTGTTCGTGCCGGTGCCGTTGTTCTGGCCGCCGCCGCGCCCGTAGTAGTTGTCTTCCTGCTCGTAGCGGTAGGTGACCAGGTTCTGGTGCGGGTCCACGACGTAGTCGAGGTTCCACTGCCAACCCAGCTGCTGCCACGTGCCGTTCGCCGGGGTGTCGGTGCCGAGGCACTTGTCCTGACCGCTGTTGAAGTACACCGGAACGGTCGAGACCGACTTGGCCTCCGGGTCCGTACCGTCGCCGCCGGGCAGGCGGTTGGAGCCGAAGTAGTACTGGGTGCCGTCGGTCGTGGTGACCTTGAAGCCCTCGCCCTTCCAGGCAGCGCTGCGCTGCCCGGTCAGACGTTCGATCTTCGTGCCGTCCTCACCTTGGAGGTGGTAGACGCACGTCGTGTCGTCACGGACGATCTGGCCCGCGTGACCCGCGAGCGACAACGAGAGGATGTCGCCCGCCCAGCACTCGTCACCCGACTCCGCGATCCCAGCGTCCTTGCAGCCCTTGTACGAGCGGGAGATCGACCCGGGGCTCCAGTCCCAGCCCTCGCCGAAGCCGGACGCCTGCGCGTTCGTCGACGCCGTACGGCCGTCGATCGAGGACGAGTCGTAGCCCAGGCCCACGCTGGGACCCGGTCCGGCTATGGAAGAGGGAACCTCCACCGTGTAGCCGTAGGTGAAGTTCGCGGCGTTCGCGCCCGCCTGCCACGAAGCGGACGGCGCCAGCGGAGTCGCGGTGAAGTCACCGGACGCCCCGGACGGACCCGGCTCGACCGCGAGCGCCACCGCCTGCGGCGCCAGCACGCCGGAAAACATCGGAGACGCGGAGGAGGACGAAGCCGACTGTGGGGCCTTCGTGTTCACGGGCGCCGTCGCCTTGGGGACGTCGACCTCCGCCACCAGGCGGCCGGTCGCGTCCCGGTGGGAGGCGACGGGGGTACGAGTCGTGCAGCCCTCGGCGCCAGGAGTCGTCAGCGCGCAGTCGGGCAGCCGCACCACACGCGCACGGTCACCCCAGTTCGCACCGGTCGTCTTCGCCCACGCCGAGACGTCGAAGCCGACCTGGACCTTGCCGGAGGCAGCCGTGCCCGCGGCGTCCGTCAGGGTGACGAGCGCACCGTCGACGCCGGCCGCACGCGTCTTGGCCTCGTCCTTGAGCTCCACCCGCAGTGAGCCCTGGCCGGCCCCGGCGGCAGGCGCGGTGGCGAGCTCCGAGAGCTTCGCGGAAGGCCTCGAACCGGAGCGGGCGGAAAGCCAGACCGGAAGGTCTCCTGCCTTGACAGGCTTGGCTCCGGGGTCGGTTCCCGCTCCGCCGGCCGAGCCGAGGGGAACGGTCGCGGTGCCGGTTGGAGCCTTTGCCTTCGCGTCCGGGGTCCATGGCTTGCCGGCCGGGGCCTTGGCGTTGACCGGTTTGGCGTTCGAGCCCTTGACGGGCTTGGTCTGCGGGAGCGCCGTCTGTGGCGGCACCCACACCTTCGGCGGCTTCGCCGCCGCTTCGGCCACGGGCAGACCCAGGCCGGAGATGAGCACCGCGAGCACGGCGATCATCGCTACACGTGGTCTCTTCGCGCGCACGCGCAAAGACAGACCACCCTGACGAGACAACAAAATCCCCCCACAGGAAAGGAATGAGAAAACCGGATCTGACAGCGTCAGGAACTGGCGCCCCCTGAATAAGGGGGAAGTCCATCGCCCGCTCAGCCCGGCGGCCGACCCCCTCGTGGCAGAGGGGACGGCCGCCGGGCAGCGGTAGCGGGTGGCAAATAGCGGCTAGAGGTACCAGCTCTGGGCCGGGTGATTGGGGTTGGGGTCGTGCGCCCACTGCTGTGCGGGAGCGCCGTCGACCTTGCTGGAGTTCTCGATCTCCAGGGTCTTGCCGCTGTTGACGTTGGTGATGTTCCAGTTGCCCGTGGTGCCGATCGACTGAATGGTCCACCGCTGGGTCGCGATGCCCCCGCAGGTCCACTGCTGGGCGCGGGCGCCGTTGTCGGGGCTGGAGTTGTTGATCTCCAGGCACTTGCCGCTGTTGGCGTTGACGATCTCGTAGGCGCCTTCGGTGGTCGTGGGCCGGAATTGCCATTGGGCTCCGGCCTGGCCGAGGCAGGCCCACTGCTGGGCCACCGCGCCGTTGTCCGTGCTGGAGTTGTTGATCTCCAGGCAGGAGCGGCTGCCCACGTTGTGGATCAGACCTCCGGTGGGCAGCGTGGGTGCCTTGCCGTTGTCGGGCAGCGGGGCGGGAGCGGGCAGGGCGGCTGTGCCGAGGCTGGTGGTGGTCCAGCGCTGGGCGTCGATGTCCGCGCAGTCCCACAGCTGGAGCTGGGTCTTATTGGCGAGGGTGTTGTTGTTGCGGTCCAGGCAGCGCTGGGCGTTGATGTTGAGGTATCCGCCGTCGGCGCGGACCTGCCACTGCTGGTTCGGGGTGCCCTTACAGGTCATGAGCTGAATGAGGGTCCCGTTGGCCGTGCCGCTGTTGGTCGCCTCTACGCACTTGCCCTGGATGCGCAGGGTGCCGTCGTCACGCGAGGTGATCTGCTGCGCGGCGGTCTGGTTGCAGGTGTAGATCTGGATCTTGGTGCTGTCGGCGGTCTGCCCGTTGTCGGTGTCGATGCACGTGGTGGCAGCGCTGGTGACGGTCACGGGGCCGACCGCATCGGGGGCGGTGATGGAAGCTGCGTACGGATAGACGGCGAGGTTGCTGACGCCTCCGTAAAGGCCCTGGCCCATGGGGCTCGGTGCGCCCTTGGCCTGGAAGCGGCCGAAGACGAGGGGGCCGCTCGGGGCCGGGCTGTTGGCCTTGCTGTGCTGCCCGGAGCCGACCAGTACGCCGTTCGCGTACAGGCTCATCCGCCCGGTGGTCGCGTTGTAGACGGCGGTGAGTCGGGTCCAGACGTTGGGGTTGATGCGGGCTTGGGCGTTGATGGCGTCCGTGTTGTCGTACTGCCAGCCGGTCGTGGGCTTGGTCGGGTTGGTGAGGGCGAAGCGCCAGGTGCTGCCGTCGGGGTCGGGGTAGAGGAGGAAGTCGCTGCGCTGGGTGCTGGTGTTGTCCTGGCTGACGATCACGCCGCCCGCGCCCGAGGCCTTCGCCCAGGTGCTGATGGTGAAGCTGTTGCGGGTGTCGATCACTGACGCGGCGGTGGTGAGTGTCGACTGCGGGCCGTTGAACGCGGCGTAGCCGGTGCGGCGGCCGTCGATTACCCCCGTCGGCCAGGTGAGGTTCGCCGGGGTTGCCGGGTAGGAGCCCGTGCTGCTCACCACGGTGCCGTTCGAGGCTGGGCCGGTCAGCTCCCATGCTGCCGTGGGCCTGTTCAGATTGCCCTGGGGCGTTGCGACGGTGGCGAGGCCCGTGACGTCGGGGTGGGGCACCTGTGTGGTGGGGGCGGTGCCGGTGCCCTTCCAGGAGACGAGCTGCTGGTTGGTGTCAACGGCCCACAGGTCCGGGATGCCATCGCCGGTGAGGTCGCCGTCGGAGCCGACGCGCGGGAAGCGCGCGGGATCAATGGTGGCCAGGACAGCGCCCTGGGCAGGGTTTGCGAGCGCCGTCAGGTCGGGAGCCGCAGTCGTGCCCTTGACGGGGAGGACACGGACGGTGCCGTCGGTCTTCGAGCGGGCCCACAGCGTCGGCAGGTCGGTGCCCTTCGCACGCCCCGGGGTGATCAGCTCGTAGCCATCCCACTGCTGGTCGTTGCCGGAAAGCAGGACGGCCTGAGGTTCGAGCTCGTCGGGGAATCCCGCCCGGCCCAGCCACAGCCGACCATTCTCCACGAACAGCAGCGTAGATCGGTGCAGGGCGTACTGACCGGTGCCCGCCTGGATGGCAGAGTCACCGTCCAACGCACCAAAGGCAGCGATCTGAGTGACCTTCGACCAGTCAGTCCCGAAGCCGGACCCGGAGCAGGACACACTGGTCGATCCGTCCGGCATGGCACAGCTGGTGGGCTTTGCGATGCCGGTCTGGGCCTGGCCGTCGAAACGCCCGCTGTTCGGGTCGTTGGGGTAGAGATAAAGGTTGGCGTCGCCTGGTTGGTGGGCGATCAGATCGTCGACGTTCTTGTAGCCGAGGCTGCCCCGGTGGGTGGTCTGGGTGTTCGTCCAGCCGTTCCCGGTCGGAGACGCCTTGAAGCCAGCCCGCGGGTCGGTGTCGTCCCCCACGAACGGCGCGGTGGGGGAGGTGTTGGGGTCGGTGCCGCCGCTGATCCGGCGCAGGTCGCCTGCGGAGTCCGACAGCAGGACGTCCGGGACACGGTCGCCGCTGACGTCACCGAAGACGGGCTTGGTGGGGTTGTTCGGGTTGGACGGCGCGTAGTAGCTGTACACGGCGGGTTGGGACAGGTTGCCCGCGTCGTCCTGCGTCTGCAGGTAGACGAAGTTCGTGCCCCACTGCGCGGGCGTGACCTGGATGTCAGCCGTGCCGTTGGTCAGCTTGACGATGCCCGCGGTGGTGTCGGTGCACTTCCAGCCCGTCGAGGCGGCTCTGACCGGGTCGGTGGTCCAGCGGGCACAGGCCAGCCCCGAGGAGCGGCCGCCACCCACGGGAGCGGGATCGGTCCCGGTGAGGGTGAACGTTCCCGCCTCGCCGACGTACTTGACCGGCTTGGCGTTGAGCGTGCCCGAAGCCGGGAAGTCGGTGGACACCACGGCGGCGGTGGGCGGTGTGCGGTCGACCTGGAAGTAGCAGGGGGTGCTGGGGTCGCTGGGGAGCGTGTCGTCCGTGGTCTGGGCCTGCCAGCCGTAGCGGTGGCCGTCGGTCAGGGCGCCGGAAGTGACCGTGACGTCTCCGCTGGCGACCCAGCCGGTGGCGAAGTTCGAGGTGCTGTTGCCGTTGTCGTTGTCCCAGAGCTTGAAATTGGTGTTGAGGGTCTGAGGGGTGGGCGTGGGCGAGTTGGCGTTCACCGTGAGCGCGGTGCTGGTGTTGGCTCCGAGCCAGCCCGCGCTGTCCCACGGGCTGCAGGGCGCGTAGCTGTTGGTGCTCGCGAACCCGGGCGTCGGCCCCGTGCGGGGGTTGCTCACGGTGGGCTTGATGTCGTACGTGATGACAAGGTGCGGGGCCTGGCCGCTCTTGGCGCTGAAGCGCTGGCGGTAGTACTTGTTGCCTTCGTCGTCGGGGGCGAAGCCGAAGGTGAAGTTGGACCAGCCGTTGGCGACGGCAGTCTTGATGGTGTCGCGGACGCCGTAGTCGATCTCGCCGGTACCCGACCACCACACCGTGCCGATGTTCCGGCAGCCGGCCATGACGGAACCAGTGCCGCACGGCTGGTGGCTCCAGCTGGTCGGGTCGCTGATGGTGCCCGTGTCGTACAGGCTCATCGGGGTGCTGGTGGACGGGCTGGCGGAACTGACGATCGTCGCCTTCAGCCGTGCTTCGAGCACCACCGCGGACTGGTCGTGCAGGGAACGCGGGATGCCCACCTGGAAGTAGGCGCGGCTGCGCCCCTCGATGGTGCACGGGGGATTGCCGCTGATGTAGCCGCAGTAGCCCGCGGCCGGGGTGTCCTGTCCGTACTGCGTGCCGTTGTATTCGTTGGTGGTCGGGTAGGCCTCCTGGACCTGCGCCCAGGCCTCCATGCCACCGTCCGCGGTCGGGTTCCAGCCCGGGTCGATGAACCAAGGACCGGCGCCCTTGCCGAGGGCCTGAGTGTCAGGGACCAGGTCGATGCCGCCGCTGGTGGCGGTGGCCGCGACCTTGGCCACGGTGGCGCCCTCGCCGGGACCGTCGGAGGTGGAGGCGTCCGGGGTGGCATCGGCGGTCCCGGCGTCGGCGGCCATGGACCGGGCCGAAAGCCCGCTCGGAGCCTTCTGCACGGCGGCCGGCGCGGCGGAGTCCCACATCACCGGGGCGGGGGCGGTGAAGCGCGCCTTCCCGTCCGTGTCGGCGGCCCGGAGGTTGCCTGCCGCGTCGGCGTTCACCGTGAGCCCGTCGGCCACCACGTCGAGATGCAGCTTCTTGACCGCGGGGTTCGCAGCGGCCTGCGCGGTGTGCACCACCAGGACCTGACGCCAGCCGCCGAGCGTGGTGGCGCTCAGCTCCAGGTCGACATCGGGCAGCACATTCGCGTAGAGGGCGCTGTCGCCGTTGAGTACGGGCTTGGGGAGCGCGAACGGCGCCTTGATGGCGAGCATCTTGCCGTCACCAGTGGCCATGGTCGCCATCGGACCCTCACCGCCACCAGAGAACGCCAGCTTCGACGGCACGGCGGCCGGGGCGATCGTGCCGTCGGAGTTGACGCGGAGCGTGGGGTCGATGCCCTGCCATCCGCCATCAGCCTTCCGGATCCGCTGCGGAGCGATCGAAGCATTGGTGCTCAGGGTGCCATCCGGGTTGGCGAGGGTCTCCGAAGTCGCCGTGGTCAGAAAGCCGACCGAGACCGGTTTCCCCGTGCGCTTGGCTTGCGCCCGCGCCGCGTCGAGCGCTTCTTCGTCCGGGGTCCGAGTTTTGGGGGGTGAGGCGGGCCAGCCGGCATCGGCGGGGCCGAAGGTCCGGTCGGCGGCGGCTGCCGAGGCGGGGACCGCCAGAAGACCAAGGCCCAGGGACAACGACACGACACCGATGGTGGGACGCACCCAGGCCCTGGAAAGGTGTTCGCGCCGCGAGGCCCCGAGACTCGGTATCCACGACGGGGGAATTAATCGCCTCAAGGTTGAGGTTCTCGCTGCCAGCGCTGCACGTGCCATGGATCGCATGAAGCTTCCATTCAATCGTGTTACGGACCCTGACCGCTCTGGACAGGAGCCGTGAGGAGGCATCGCAAAGTGCCCCTGAAGGTAGCCAGCGAGAACCGCTTCATCAATGAAATTGATGAAGATCTGAGCCGGAACGGAAGATTCCCAACTACTGATGAACTCATGCGCTCTGTGAAATGGCGAGTGGAAACAGGCAGGCGTGGGTGAGGCTCTCGCCAGCTCTGCAGGACGATCTCTGGCAGCGATGACGTCAAGGAGATATCCCGCGGTATCACGGGATATCGACCGCAACGGCGGCCGCGACCGCTACCGGGCCTCACGCGCCGATACCGCCGCCCACGAACGCGGCCGCCGTCCGAAGCAGCTGAAGCTCGCCCATCGGCCCGCCCTGCCTGTGCTGGTGGAAGCGAAGCTCACCCTGCGTTGGTCGCTTGAACAGATCGCAGGCTGACTTCTCCGCCAGCTCCCCGGCGACCTGCCCATGCGGATCTCGCAGGAGGCGATCTCCCTCACGCCGCCGTCAAGCCATCGACCGCGCTCTCATTCAGCAGTTGTGGACGGGTCGTCCCATGCGCCGGCCGAAAGTCGCCGTCAGGCGCACCAGGCGGAACGTCACCCTCGACATGGTGTCCATCAGCGACCGCCCCTCCGAAGTCGAGGACCGCAAGGTGCCCACCCACCTGACCGATTTCTAAGGTCATACCGCATGAACACGCGCACCAGACGCTGGCTCCTCGCCCCCTTCCGGCAGCGGCGTACTCATCGGCTCATGAAGCAGCATGGGCCGCCCCTCGCCTACCCGACTGCGTGGGCTCTGATCGCCTTACGGCATGCCCCCAATGAGTTCTTCTTTGTGCAGCAGGCCGTACGCGAGGCAGAAGGGCTTGATGCTCCAAGAGCGAGGCACGACGACTGGAGCGCACTCAGCGGACCGGAGCGTGCTCGTAGGGACCGTTGGCTTCAGCGTCGGCAGATATCGCCCATCCAGCGACTCGGACCGAATGAGGAAGTGATCGAGCGGGCAGGTCTCAGCGTGGTCGACTAAGGGCTGTCCCGCAACGGACTTGGAGGGGCAGTCCTGCTTGAGCCCGGCGGGGTTGGTGCGGGCCGATACTGTGGAGCGGCGCATCGGAGTGGCGGTCTTGGGGGGACGAGTGGGACGCAGCAGGCTGCCTGTGGAGAACGCAGGCGATGGCGATCTCTGTCTCTTCATCGAGCCGTATGGTGAGGACTTCTACCTGAAACCCGGGGAGGTCTTCACGGTCGCACCTGAAGCCGAGGGGATCGATGTCTGGTTCTCCACCCTCGTCGGGGAGGGAGGCATCACGGTGTGGCCCTATGAGGACGGCGACCCGACCAAGATCGTCCTGGAGTACACAGTGACGGACGCCAACGGAACCCGGCTGGAATGCGGTCACCAGAGGCCCTCGAAGCCTGCTGGCTCTGACGTGGCTGAGCTGGGTTGACCCTCGCGGTCACTGGGTCAGGGCGAGATTCTGCAGTTGGGCGATGCCAAGCATGGCGTGTTGGACGCCGTCGCCTCTGAGTCGGCAGTCACGGGGGATCTTCCACGTCTTCATACGGGCGAAGACGTGCTCGACGCGGGCACGGACCTGCTTATGAGATCTGTTGTGCTCTTCCTTCCAGGGCGTGAGTTCGGACTGTCCGGGCTTGCGGCGGTGGGGGATCATGAGGCCGGTCCCTGGATATCCGCCATCGGCAATCGTGACTGCGCCCCCGACGGCGGCCTTGGCGCCCGACTCCTCCCAGGCCTTACAGTCGTTGCGGTTCCCGGGCAGCGGCCGGCCGACAATCACGACCCGGCGGGTGTCCGCGTCGATGACCACCTGGTGGTTGGTGGAGTAGCGGTAGTTCTTGGATCGCTGGGCGAGGGTGTGATCGCGAGTGGGCACGAGCGTTCCATCCACGATGAGAACAGTGTTTTTGCGGAAGCGTCGCTGCTGGATCAATTCCAGGCGCGGCCCCATGTCATCGACTACGCGGTCGACCGTGGACTTCGAAACGCCGAACAAGAGCGCGAGCTGCCGCATCGTCAGGTTGGTCCGCCAGTACGCATCGACCAGCAGCACGCGGTCCTCGAAACAAAGCGTCCAAGGACGTCCCGGCCGCGCTGAATGTGCACCTTGACGGCGCAGAGCAGTGACCAACTTGCTGAACTGTCGAGGGGTGAGACCGCTGAACGGACCTATCCAGGACAGCTCAGACGCCGTGATGACAACAGCCACGGGGTGATCGTCCCACCCATGAACACCGTTCCGGGACAGCCCTTAGGGTCGGCGAACGGAGTAATCGAGCCGTGGGAAGTGAGAGGTCCTACGCGTCCATCCGATGGACGGCGAGAGTCCCACTGCAGCCCTGATCGCCACATTCGGCATGAGGCGCGGTGAGAGATCTCCGGAGCTCTGACCTGCGGCGATCTTCTCTTCGTTCCAGAAAGAACGGCGGAGCGTTTTCAGTCGCTTCTTCGCTAGGTCTCTGACCTGGGCTTTTGAGGTTTCCTTCAAGCCCCACGAAGGCTACGCAGCGAACGCGGACCCCGCCTTCGAAGGCAAGGGACATTCACCCTTCTGCCGGCACACACGGGACCGAGGTCTGGCGCATGACGACGACCTCCTGAGCGTCTCCGAGCTCCTCGCCCGCGACGACTGGGACTGGTGCAGTAAGTGCGGCGGCTACTCGGCGCGCCGACTGACCGATACCCAACTCTCCTACTACCACGCTGCCCACCAACTCCACGACATCGCCGGCCAGCTTGACGACGGGCATACCTACCGCGCTCCTGTCGAACCAGAGGCTCTGATCAAGCAGCTGGACGAGCTCGCGCAAGGGGAGCCCGGCAGCCACGAGAGCTGGAGCTGGGACGACTCGCGGCGTTGGCTTGAGGTCGTTCGCGACTTGCGGCGCCGAGCCGAACTGAAGCGGGGGGACCACGCTGCTTCCTGAGCCGCGCACTCCCTGGCGGCCCGTTCACTACAGGCGGGCGGCCCCCAAGGCCCCGGTGGCCTCCATTGGGGCCCAGTTGGGGATCGGCGCACGCTTCGATGGGTGCACGGAGGACAAGAAGGCGTGGGCTCGATCCTGCCGTCTTGTCCTCCGCGGCGCATTGAGACTCTCGCAACGCTCAACGCGATCGCTTTTGAGGGTTCTTAGAGTACTCAAGCTGTTCATGGCCTACCCCGGGGTCTTCTACAGCGACGACGGGCAGATCCTGCGTGCGATGCAGCGGGCGTCCGGCAACGGCGGGCTGATCATGATGCACGCCGAGAACGGCATCGCGATCGACGTCCTCGTGGAACAGGCTCTGGCGCGCGGGGAGACCGATCCCCGCCACCACGGCGAGGTCCGCAAGGTGCTCCTGGAGGCCGAGGCCACCCACCGCGCCATCCAGCTCGCCCGGGTGGCCGGATCCCCCCTCTACGTGGTCCACGTCTCGGCGGAGGAGGCCGTCGCGGAGCTGGCGGCGGCCCGGGACAAGGGGCTGCCGGTCTTCGGCGAGACCTGTCCGCAGTACCTGTTCCTGTCCACCGACAACCTCGAAGAGCCCGACTTCCAGGGTGCGAAGTACGTCTGCTCCACTCCGCTGCGCCCGCGCGAGCACCAGGCGGCGCTGTGGCGGGGGCTGCGGACCAATGACCTCCAGGTGGTCTCCACCGACCACTGTCCCTTCTGCTTCCGGGGCCAGAAGGAGCTGGGCCGGGGCGACTTCTCGAAGATCCCGAACGGGCTGCCGGGCGTGGAGAACCGTATGGACCTCCTCCACCAGGCCGTCCTGGACGGGCACATCAGCCGCCGCCGCTGGATCGAGATCGCTTGTGCGAGCCCGGCCCGGATGTTCGGCCTCTATCCGCAGAAGGGCACGATCGCGCCGGGTTCCGACGCCGACATCGTCCTCTACGATCCGCACGCCGAGCAGGTCATCTCCGCCGAGACGCACCACATGAACGTGGACTACTCGGCGTACGAGGGCAAGCGGATCACCGGACGCGTCGACACGGTCCTGTCCCGGGGCGAACTCGTCATCGACCGGCGCGAATACACCGGCCGCGCCGGCCACGGGGCCTTCATCCACCGGTCCACGTGCCAGTACCTGTAAGCGCGCAACCCGCAAGGAGCCGCCCGATGGACTTCGGCCTCGTCCTGCAGACCGACCCGCCAGCCTCCCAAGTCATCAGCCTCATGAAGCGCGCCGAGCGCAACGGGTTCCGCTACGGCTGGACCTTCGACTCGGCGGTCCTGTGGCAGGAACCGTTCGTCATCTACAGCCAGATCCTGGCCAACACGCAGAGACTGCACGTCGGCCCGATGGTCACCAACCCCGGCACCCGCACCTGGGAGGTCACCGCCTCCACCTTCGCCACCCTCAACGACATGTACGGCAACCGCACCGTCTGCGGGATCGGCCGCGGCGACTCGGCGATGCGGGTCGCCGGGCGGGCCCCCAACACCCTGGCCCGACTGGGGGACGCCATCGAGGTCATCCGCGACCTGGCGGAGGGCCGGGAGGCCTCGGTCGACGGCAACCCCGTCCGGATCCCCTGGATCAAGGACGGGAAGCTTCCCGTCTGGATGGCGGCGTACGGGCCGAAGGCCCTCGCGCTCGCCGGGCAGAAGGCGGACGGGTTCATCCTCCAGCTCGCGGACCCCTACCTCACGGAGTGGATGGTCAAGGCGGTCCGCCAGGCCGCGGTGGAGGCCGGCCGGGATCCGTCCGCGATCACGATCTGCGTGGCCGCCCCCGCGTACGTGAGTGAGGACCTGGCCCACGCCCGCGACCAGTGCCGCTGGTTCGGCGGCATGGTCGGCAACCATGTCGCCGACCTGGTCTCCCGCTACGGCGAGCACTCCTCGATGGTCCCGGACGAGCTGACCGAGTACGTCAAGTCCCGGCAGGGCTACGACTACAGCCACCACGGCCGCACCGGGAACCCGTCCGCCGACTTCGTCCCGGACGAGATCGTCGACCGCTTCTGCCTGCTGGGCCCGCCCGAGGCGCACATCGAGAAGCTCCGCGCCCTGCAGGCCCTCGGCGTCGACCAGTTCGCCCTCTACAACATGCACGACGCCCGGGAAGCGACCATCGACGTGTACGGCTCCGAGATCATCCCGATGTTCCGCTGACTCCGGGGAGCGGCGTGGCGTGGGGTCGACCAGGAGGTTGGCCCCGCAGCGGGTTGCCGCGGCCGGGGCGGGTCCGTCAGTCGGAGGTCTTGATCTTTTCTGCTCGGCGGAGAGGCGCGCGGTCCAGGATGCTCTGCTCCCTCGTGGTGAGTGCGGGACCGTCGAGCAGGGGCTTGCGCGGGCCGCGGGCCGCGGCGATCAGGACGTCGGGGGTGCCGAGGACAGAGGCGGGCTTCTGCATCGTCATCACGTCCGTGAGCGCCTTGACCACGAGGAAGTTGCCGATGGCGGTGTGGCTGAGGCGGTGGACGTAGCGTGCTGCGAGCCTGTCGGCCAGGTTGGGCGTCTTGCCGACGGCACCCGGATAGAAGCGGTCCTGGCCGACGGCGAGCAGCCAGGCCGCGGCGGCGGGACGGGCCATCGCCTTCTGGGCCCGGGCCGCGAACTTGGGTGCGGTCACGGGCGTCTTCGCCGCGGTGTCGCGCAGGGCGAGCGCGCCGAGGGCGGCGGCGGACATTCCGTGGCCGTAGACGGGGTTGAGGCTGGTGGCGGCATCACCGAGGACGACGAAGCCGGCGGGCATCGCGGCCTTGTCGAAGCGCCGCTGCCGGTTGGCGGTCCGGCCGTAGACGACGACGTCGCTGATCGGCTCCGCACGGGCGAGGAATTCGGCGGCCAGCGGGTGGCGGACCCCTCCGGCGAACTCCTCGAAGAGGTTCTCGTCGGCGCTCGGCTCGGCGCCGCGGGTGCCGGAGAGACTGACGTGCCACTGGCCGTCTTCGATGGGGATGATCGAGACGACCTGTCCGGGCCTGCCTTCCCGGGGGTCGGCCTGGATGTGGATGACGGGCCAGTCGGATTCGGCGCCCAGAGGGGCGCGGTAGCGGCGGCTGGCGTACCGTACCCCGGCGTCCACGACGGTCTCGCTCACTGTGGGAGCGCCGATCTGCTCGAGCCACTCCAGGACCTTGGAGCCACGACCGGTGGCGTCGACCACGAGGTCGGCGTCGATCACACTCTCCTCGCCGCCCTCGTCGCGCACGTGTACACCGCAGACCTTCGACGCGCTGCCCACCAGCGAGGTGACGGTCGTGCCGGTACGCACGCCGACGTTGGGGATGGCCAGGGCCGCGGTGCGTATGCCCCAGTCGACGAGGTCACGGCTGGCGCCGATGAGGTAGTGGGTCTCGGTCCACCGCCGGAACCAGCCTGCGGCCGAGTAGGAGACCATGCCGTTGGGGATCGGTACGCGGTGGGCTCCGGCCTCGAGCCACCGCTCGGTCGTGCCGGGAAGCAGGGCTTCGATCGCGTCCGCGCCCCCCGACCACAGCATGTGGGCGTGGGCGGCCTGGGGAAGTCTCGGCCGGGGCACTGCGGTATCGGGCAGTTCCTTGTCGCGTTCGAGGATGAGGATTTCCACGAAGTGGGGCGCGAGGGCGGCGGCGGCGAGTGTACCGGCAAGGCTGCCGCCGAGGATGACGGCGCGGGTCGTGCCGGTAGTGCCGTAGGGCTGCTGGGTCATCGTGTGTTGCTCTCTAGGACTGCCGCTTCGCGGGTGGCTCGGACGATGAGGAGTATCGACAGAGGCGGGGAAAGGATCACAAGGCCGACAGCATCGAAGGCGGGGGAGCGTGCGGCACAAAGAGACGGGGGCCGTTCATGATGAATGTCTTCCCAGCGGGGCACCCGCGGTGGGGCGGGGAAGTGCTCCGTACTGGCGGGAGATGCGGGCGATGCCCCTGGTGCCGGTGGCGAGTACGGCGCTGAGTGCGGCCGTGCCCTGTTCCGGGAAGTCCTCGCCGCTCTCCGCAGCGGATTCCTTGGCCTCGATGGCGAACGCGATCATTATGGCCGCGGCCGCGGCCCACGCCTCAGGGGGGCTGACTCCGTCGTCGAGCGCCCTGTCGTGATGTGCCGTCATGATCCCAAGGTCGCAGTACGGGGCCAAGGCCAGCAGATCATCGTAGATGTCCGTTTCGCGGTCGAAGAGCCGGGAACCGAGCGACGTCCACCAACTGGCCGACGCCGGCAGGCCCATGAGGACGCGGAGCCTGCGCCACAGCGGTCCCATCCACCGGTAGGTCTGCCATGTCTCCCAGGCCTCGGCCAGGCGACGGCCCTGGGGCAACAGGAAGCCGGAGGTGGTCAGGACGGCTCCGACACTGGCCAGGGGCGGGGCGACGTCCGTGCTGAGGAAGTCCCAGTCGCCGCCCGTCCAGCGGGCGACGACCGCCGCGGCCTTGGCCAGGCCGAAACCGGTACTGAAGACGAAGCCGGCCACCAGGGTCAACAGGCCTGCCCGGAGCCACCCGTCGACCACGCGCGACCACCGCCAGCACATCACCGGCACGACCGTGCCGACGACGATGTGCCAGGTGAGGTAGATGACGATCATTTCGCGGATCCAGGGCGTGGACGCGTAATGGGTGTCCAGGTCCCGGAGCCGCTCCTCCGGGGCATCACCCAGGACGAAGCACAGGGCGAGCGAGGCGACGACCGCGCCGCACACGGCGAACCACCGCCGCACGCGGCGTTGGACCTCGACGCCGAATCCCTCGCGCCAGTAGGCGAGGAGCACGATGCAGCACGTGTTGAACACGCTGAGGATGGCGTAGACCAGCGGCCCGGAGACGTTCGGCAGCCCCACCGACCGGTTGACCACGATGATCGTGGGGGGCGCGGCGAAGGCGAATCCCGCGCTGGCCATGAGGAGCAGTCCCGCGACGGACCGCACCATGGGGTTGCTCCACTGCCGGATCAGCCCGGGGAGCTTGGAGAGGAAGGCGATGCCGAGGGCCGCCGCCGGTATGTAGTAGTCCGAGCCGTTCATCAGCCGTTGCCGAGAGAAGCCTGGATACGGGCGGCCGGACCGTGGAGGACCCGCTGCGTGGAATCGACTTCGACCAAGTGGCGAAACCGCCGGCCCAGCATGCGGCCGTACTGCTCGGCCTCGGCCTCGTCACCCCCCGCGGCGTGCGTCCGCGCGGCGACGAGACGCACGGCTTCGTCGAGGTCCGCGGAGGTCAGGACGTCATCGCCGATCAGACGCGTGGCCACCTGCCCACCCAGGGCGTAAGTACCGCAGTGGCCCTTGATCATGTGCCAGATCTCGTGCCCCAGGATGACCAGGGCGTGGAAGGGACTGGTGCTCTTCGCGACGACGATGATGTCTTCGGTCTCCCGGTCGAGCCAGAGCCCCGAGACGATGCCGAGGCCCTGCGGGAAGTCCCGGCGCACGATGCGCACGGGCCGTCCGGGATCGCCACGGTAGGCGGTGAGATGCACGGCTATGCGGTCGATGAGTTCGGTGATGTCGCGGGGTGCGGGCTCACCCAGGCCGGCGTACAGCTCATCGCAGAGCCGTACCATCTCCTGCTCCAGCCGCCGGTTCCTCACGATTCTCATCCCTGACTCCTCACCTGCGCACCCCATGCCGTTCGGCGTTGATCCGTGTTGCTCTGTGGGTCCGGCGCGGGCTCGCCCTCACTTCGGGCTCGCCCTCACGTCGTACTCGGCCGCAGGTCCCAGATTAGGCTCAGTAAGGGCCGTATCGCGGCCGGGGTTTCGGAGAAACCCCGGAAGGCGATGAACCGAAGCCGTGGCGCTCCCCGGGCCCCTCAGCCGCTGAGCGGCATGGTTGCCTCCGGCGCCGGGTTCTGGGACAGCCACCGCCCGTAAGTCCGGGTCATCCCCCGGTTCCGCAGCGTGTCGCGGATGAGGGCGAGGGATGCGGAGGTCCGGGCGCGGGGCGGGAGCCCGCGGGAGATGCGGCTCATGTGCGCCCGTACGAGGGCCAGTACGCCTGCGCTGGCGATGTCCTTGTCCCGCCAGTTGAGGCGCGGTGCCGCGACCTCTATGTCGTCCCCTTCCTGCCAGCGCGTGGGCAGGTCGGGGTGGAGCGCGAGGGCGGTGGCCAGCCCGACCATGGCGAATCCGCTCGTCAGGACCCGCTCGGCGGAGGCGCGACGGCCGATTCCTCCCGTCAGCATGAGCGGCATGGGCGCGGACGCGACGAGCCGCTCGGCTATCGCCAGGAAGTAGGCCTCCCGGTCGAGCTTCCTGTCATCGGCGGTGCGGCCCATGGTCGCCGCGCTCTCCATGCTCCCGCCGGAGAGTTCCACCAGGTCCACGCCGAGGCCTTCGAGAGACGCGAGTACCTGTTCCACCTCGTCGACATCGAAGCCGCCGCGCTGGAAGTCCGCGGTGTTGATCTTGATGCTTACGGCGAAGCCCGGGGACACGACCGCGCGAACGGCCCGCACCACCTCCACGAGCATCCTCGCCCTGTTCTCCAGGCTGCCGCCCCACTGGTCGGTGCGGCGGTTGACCAGGGGGGAGAGGAACTGGCTGAGGAGGTAGCCGTGGGCCGCGTGGATCTGGACGCCGTGGAACCCGCTCTCCTGCGCGAGACGTGCCGTGGTGGCGAACCGGCCGATCGTGGCCTGGACATCCTCCTCGGTCATCGCCGTCGGGCGGGCGAAAACGCTCGTGTGCTTCCCGAGGCTGACGCCGATGTCGGACGGCGCCCAGGCGACTCCGGGCAGGTCCGACCGGACCTGCCGGCCCGGGTGGTTGATCTGCATCCACACCTGGCCGCCCTCCGAGCCGGCCGCCGCGGCCCAGCGGCGGAAGGGGGCCAGGTCGGTGTCGGCGTCGAGAACGACCGTTCCCGGAGAAGTGAGGGCCCGCCGGTCGATCATCACATTGCCGGTGATGATCAATCCGCTTCCGCCGCGGGCCCAGCTCCGGTAGAGCTCCTCCATCTCCGGCCCGGGCAGCTGGCCGGGCTGGCGGGCGAGGCTCTCCTCCATGGCGGCCTTGGCCATCCGGTTGGAGATGCGGACGCCGCTCTGCAGTACGAGAGGTGTGGACAGATGCATGGAAGGTTCCCCTCTGGATGTCGTCACGCGACGTCGTTGTGGCCCGTGTGTACGGTGCCGTTCTCGGTTCGTGCCCAGCCCGGGGGCCGGCGCGTTGTGCGGTGTGCGGCTCAGCGGGCTCGCAGCTTCAGGACGTGGCCTGCTGCCGCCCGTACGCGCGAGAGGCGTGTGGAGAGGCCCGGGGTGACGGGCCCGGGCCGGCCCCGACCCATCATGCCCGTCCGGGGATCGGACCACAGGGGCGCGACCTCTTCGGCCATCGCCTGTTGGGCCCTGCGGGACGCCGTCGGGTGGCTGATGCCATGCAGGAGTGCCACGCGCAGGGCTCTGGCGGCGGCCTCGGCCGCCAGCGGCCCCCGCGCGTCCAGCGGGCTGAAGGTCGCCAGGGCGTCCCCCATGACGACGAAGCCGCGGGGCCCGCGGATACGCTCGTACCTGTGCCAGCGCAGGGCCGAAGTGGGTGTGGTGACCACGTCGCCCGCGGGCTCGGCCCCGGCGACGAGCCGGCCGACGGTGGGGTCCGCCAGGGCAAGTGCGGCATCGGCGAAGGCATCCGCGTCGGCGATCCGTTCACGATCCGGGGCGGTCTGGGTGACGGCCCACAATCCGTCCTCGACCGGGACGAGCACCGCACTGCGGGCGCCGTCCGCGACAGCGGTGACGGGAGTGTCCGCCTGTCCCTCCGGTGCCCGGTAGAGACGGCTGGCGGAGAACCCGGCCGTGCCACGTGAGGTGACGGCTACGGCGGCAACGCCGAGATCCCTCAGCCAGGTCCCGGTGCACGCGTCGGCGCCGCTCGCGTCGACGACGAGCTGCGCGGTGACGTCCTGCTCGGTCCCGTCACCGAACCGCACGCGCGCGCCGACCACGGCGGACTCGTCGCCGATGAGCCCGACGGCCTGCGCGCCGTCCAGGACGACGGTGTCCCGCTCGCGTGCGGGGTTGGCGACGACGAGCTCGCGCAGCACGCTGGTCAAGAGGCCGTGGCTGCACGTCAGCAGTTCACGGGTGCCCCAGGCTCGCGGGCGTGTCCGGGACAGGTGGTCCCCGGCCGGGAAGGGGAACGTCCGAGCACCGCGGCGCTGCAGCATCGCACCCGAGCCGTAGGCCAGATCGTTGATGTCCCACATCCCGCCGACGTGGAGGACCTCGCCGTGCCGAGCGGGTCCGAAGCGCGTCTCCCGTGGGGAGGCGGCGGGTTGGCCGCCCGTGAGCACGAGTACGTCGTAGCCGGCCAGGGCCACCACGGATGCGGCCAGCAGACCGGCGTACCCCGCGCCGATGATGAGGGCTTCGACGTGCTTCGGGTGTGTGGTGGCCATGGTCATCTCTCTGTGAAGGGGCTTTGCGAGGCGGAAGGACCAGGGGCTCTCAGGCGGCTTCGCCGCGGTCATGCACCGTGCTCTGCCGGTGCGGTGGACTGCCGCGTCCGTTCGACCCGCGCCGAGCGCAGGATGGCGGCGGACATGTCCACGAGGTCTTCGGAGTCCTCGATGGAGCTGACCGTCCAACGATGCTCGGGAGCGAGGGCCGGCACGGCGTCCCCCTTCCGGATGACCGCGCGGACTATCACAGAGGCATCGGCTTCACCTCGGGCACGGCGGATCTCGGAGTGCTCGGCCAAGGCCAGTGCGTAGACCTCCGTGCCCGTCGACCGGTCGAACCAGGGCATCAGCCGCAGTACCGCGTCGAAGATGTCCCTCTCACGCTGCATGAGCCGACGCTCCACGGGCTGCCACCACGGCATCGGCGGAGGACTCGTAGGAGGTATCTCCGGGCGGATCTCCAACCAGAGCGGCTGCAGCCCGCGAAAGCGGCGAAGAGCCCGCCACCGGGAGCCCACGCCTTGTCCGATGGGCGGGAGCATGAAACCGGCGAAGAAGAGCAGGGCACTGAAACCGGCCAGGGAGAAGGCGACGTCGGTGCTCAGCGAGTCCCAGTCGTGGCCGAGCCAGCGGGCGACGATCGCCGTGAACTTCAAGAGGTCGTAGCCGAACATGCACACCGCGCCGACGGTGATCAGCAGCAGGCCTGCCTTCAAGGTGCCCGGGACCTGCCTCGACCACCGCAGGCAGAGGACCACCATGGTGACGGCCGCGACACTGTGCGCCGCCAGGTAGAGGAGGATCATTTCGCGGATCCAGGGCGTACTGGAGTAATAGGTGTCCAGGTCCCGGAGCCGCTCGACCGGTGCGTCGCCCAGCGCGAACAGGGCGTACATGGCGACCATCACCGTGGCGTAGGTCGTCAGGCACAGCCGGGTCTGCCGCAGGGTGACGCGCGCATCCTCGTTTCCCCGCCAGTGGATCAGCAACACGATGCTGACGCCGTCGAACGCGGTCAGGATCGAGTACACGATGGGTGCCGCGATGTTCGGCATGCCGAACAGCTCGTTGATGACCGCGAGATTCGGGGGAGCCGCCGTGACGAACAGGAGGCCGGCGATGAAAAGAGCCACGACGACGGCCCTCAGAAGCGGGTCTCGCGGGTTCTTCCGCAGCGCCCAGAGTTTGACGGCGGTGGCGACGAATAAGCCGGCGGCTACGGACAGGTACGCCGTTCCCGCGTTCACCGACGGCTCCCGCGAGCCCCATGGGGGAGGGTGCGCATGATCAATTGCTCTCTGAGCGGGCGGCGTCGCCCACGCGCAGGTCGGAGCGGCGGATCTTGGAGAACTGGATGCTCAGGCGGGCCAGACCATTTGTTCCCGACACGCGGGTGTCGATCGTGGCACCCGTTTCGGCAGCGATGGCCGCCGGCCCGGACGACGGCCTCCCGGCGACCTCCGCGGCAGCCTCCGCAGCGGCCAAGGCGGCGTGGATCGTGGCCGCTTCGGCGAAGATGAGGGCGACGTCCGGCTCGCAGCCCTGCGAGGAGGCGTACCGCTCGGCCGCCTCGCGGTGGCTGCCGTCCAGGTGGGGCGCCAAGTTGAGCAGGCGATCGGAAATGTCGGTGGACCTGGCCATCGCCCGCATCTCCGGTGACGAGGTGAGGCGGATCCAGGTGGGCTTCCCGGGTCCCGCGAAGGGCTCGAGCGCACGCCAGAGGGGTTCCATCGCCCGATAGGCCCGCCAGGACCCCCACATCGACCCCAGCCGTGGCCCGACGACCGGCACCAGGAAGCCGATCGTCGTCATGCCGGCGCCCAGTCCCGCGAGGGGAGGGGCGACGTCGGTGCTCAGTGAGTCCCATCGGTCCGTACCGGCCCATCGGGCGCCGACGGCCAGGAATTTGAGCAGGGCGAACGACAAGCCGATACCGAACGCGGCTACGAGTATGCGCAGGCCCCAGTGGGTCCACGCTGCCTGGAGATCTCGGAGCTCACGGGCCCACCGCCAGCATTTCGTCGCCACCACGAGACTCGTGGCGATGTGCGCGGTCAGATAGAGCACGATCATCTCCCGCACGTACGGGGTGTTCGCGTAGAAGGTGTCGAAGTCGCGCTGCTGCTCGATGGGCACGCTGCTGAGGGAGAAGAGAACACAGAACGTCGCGATCAGTACGGCGGTCGCCGCGATCCATATCCTGGTGTGCTTCTGGAGGATCTCTTCGGGCCCCCCGCGCCAGTGGATGAGGAGCACGATCGAGCCGCACGACAGGCACGACAGGATGCAGTAGACGATGAGCGCCGACACGTTCGGGACGCCGGTGAATTTGTTGACCCGTTCGATCGTCGGCGGAGCACCGAACACGAAACCCGCCGCCGAGGCCGCGAGGATGACGAAAATCGAGTTCGACATCGGCGAGCGCCAGCTGCGCCAGAACGAGGGGGCCTTCACCGCCAGAGCGATCGCCAGGACGCCGGCGGGGATGTAATAGTCCGGTCCGGTCATGCTCAGTAGCCTCTACCCATGCTGGACTGGATCCGGCCTGCCAAACCGGTTGTCGTCACGGCACCGCCCCCTTGTAGACATTCGCGCAGCCGGGCTCCCATCTGCAGCCCGAACTCCTCCGCATCGCTTTCCTCTTGGGTGTCGACGTGGCTCCTCGCGGCGAGGGCGAGGAGATCGTCGCCCACCAGTTCTCCACCGAGCGACCTGGCGGCCGCCGCGGCAACGCCGTCGTGGGCCCCGTGGGTCAGGCACTCTCCCATCAAGGCATGCCACATCTCGTGTGCAAAGATCACGAACTGGTGGAGCGTCGTCGTCTGACTCTCGACGACGATGACGATCCGGTCGTCGAACCTCGCCGTGAGGCCACTGGCCGTCTCCTCGGGGAACTCGCGGAAGTACAGGAGGACCGGACGGAACGGGAGCGCGGCGCGGTCCTCGTTGAAGCGCCGCTCGACGTCGGCCCTCAGCACCGCGAACAGGCTGTCCGGATCCGAGGGGATCGGCCTGTCGAGACCGGCGAGAACCGCATCGCAGAACTTCGCGATCTTCCGCGCGGTGGATCGCCGCGCCAGGTGGGTTCTCGGCCCGGCGAGCAGGCTCTGATGGGACGGCAGCCTGCCGAGGGTCGCGCGTACCCCCTTGTGGAACCCCGCCATCTTCACCTCGTTCATCCCAATGCCCCCACTCTGCGTTCCCCTCCGATGGGCGGTTGAGCCGCGGCTCGCCCTACTGCTGCCCGTGGCCGAAAACCAGGTCGTCCACGGCGTCCGGACCCGACCCTAGGGTCCGGAGTCTTCTTGTGTGATCGCGTCCATGAAGGCCATCAAAGCCGTCTCCAGGCTCGGGGACAGCTCCTTGTCGCCGAGACGGAGCTGGACTTGCATGGCGTGACGGTTTCGCACGGCCCCGGAAGGATTCCTGAGGAGCGCCGTGAGGTTCGGGACGACCTTGCTGTCCAGAACCCGTTTCACGGCCTCCGCCGGCGTCTGGGTGAAGTACTCCATGGGGACGTCGAAGAACTTGGCGAGGCCGGCTCCGTGCCAGATGTTGGGCGTGCTGTGGTTCAGCAACTTGCCGTGCCACTGCGGGGTCATCCCGCTGCCGGCCGCGATCTCGGCGGTGGTGTACTGACGTCGGCCGCCGGTGTGCTTGTCCACGGTCAGCCGGGTTTCCCTGAGGAACACGATGCGGCGGGCCAGTTCGGCCGCGGCGCTCCTCGGCGCTTCGACGAGTTCGCCGTCGAGCAGTCGCCGGATGTCGGCCTCTGGAATGGAGCTGTGGAAGGAGAGGTCCCGCAGGTTGAAAACCGACGCCCGGTCGAGTCCCGCTTCCGACCGGAGCTCCTCGACCTCTCTCACGGTCCTGGCGAGGTGTTCGTACCCGTCGCTCACGGACCCTCCCGGTAGGCCTGGAGGGGATCCTGTGGTCGAGACGAGCCCGCGGCCCCCGCCGTCACTAGATCACGGAACGTTCGGATCCGCAATGAAATGATCGTTTCGCGGGAAGGCTAGCAGGTGCATGACCAGTGACCGTGGCGGCCGTGGTCCGTGGGGTGCTCCGGCCCGGTGCCGGCGATCTTCGTCACCGGAGGCGTCCCGACCGGTTGCAGGACTCCACCCGCGCCTGACAGCCTGGATCCCGAGCCGGTTCGACCGCGGGCCGGCCGGACCCGGGGGGACCGTCATGAACGTCAGAGCCACCGCCACAGCCGCCACCGCAGCCTTCGCGCTGGCCGCACTGGGTGCGGGACCGGCCTTCGCCGACAACCACAGCACCGTCGCCCCGCAGAGCCAGGGCGCGCAGTACATACAGAACGGTGCGCAGTACATACAGAACGGCCCGCAGTACCTGATGGACGGGAACTTCCAGCACGGGGCTCCGCAGAGCCTGATCGACGGCCAGTCCGAGCACCTGGCCCCGCAGCGCCAGGTGGTCGGCGACCTCGCCACCAACTAGGCCGGTCGGCGCACGGGAGGGCTCCCGGGTGGGGGACGCGGACGGGGCGGGCGGGCAGGTGGGGCAGGGCCCGGGGCGGGGCGGTTCGGCCGGTCCGGCACGGGCGGGTGGAGCCCGCCAGGAGGTGGCATCGGTTCCGTTCCGTCCCCGGGCGGCTGCGCAGGGTGTCCCGGCGACCCGGGGCGGTCGGCCCGTTCACCCGCGGTCCACCGGGGGGTCCGCCACCCGCCGGATGCGCCGGTGGGGATTGTCAGCCGGGCGTGCTTTGCTGGAGGCATGATCGAAGAATTCCTCGCCCGTGACCTGTCCGCCGTCGACGAGGCCGTCCGCAAGGCGGCGGCGATCGAGATCATGCCGAGATTCCGCCAGCTCGCCGACCACGAGGTCGACCAGAAGAGCGGCCCGCACGACCTGGTGACCGACGCCGACCGCAAGGCCGAGGAGTACCTCACGGCCGAGCTGACGCGGATCCTGCCCGGCTCGGCCGTGGTCGGCGAGGAAGCGGTCCACGCGGACCCCGCCGTGTACGGGGCGCTGCGCGGCGACGCGCCGGTGTGGATCGTGGACCCGGTCGACGGCACCCGGCAGTTCGTGCACGGCGACCCGGCGTTCTGCACGCTGGTGGCGCTCGCGCACCGGGGCGAGATACTCGCCTCCTGGACCTTCGCCCCGGCGCTGGAGGAGATGTCCACCGCCGTCCGCGGACAGGGCGCCTACGTCAACGGCGTGCGGATCAGCAGCGGTTCGCCGGAGCCCGGCGCCGAACTGCGCGTGGCCACCGCCCACCCCTTCTACACCACCGAGGAGGACCGGCGGATCCTGGCCCGTCTCGAGGTGCCCGGGGTGACCTCCCGGCCGTGCGGTTCCGCGGGGCTGGAGTACCTGCGGGTGGCCCGCGGCGAGATGGACGGCCTGGCCTTCAACTGGCCCTCCGCCTGGGACCACGCGGCCGGGCTGCTGCTGGTCGCGGAGGCGGGCGGCGCGCAGAGCACGGTGGACCGGGTCCCCTTCCGGGTGGACCGGGACAACGCGCTGCCGTTCGCGGTCGGCCGCGACGAGGCCACGGCGGTACGGATCCGCGAGCTGCTGCGGGGAGAGTGAGCCGATGGCCCCAGGGTCTGTCGTCACGTTCCCGTCCGCCTCGCGGCGTCCGGCCGCAGGAGCCCGCGGAGTTCGCATCTGGACAGGCGCCCTACCCTGGGGGCGGTGGCGCCGTCCGGACTAAGGAGTCGCAAGTGCCGTCGATTCTCGATGCGGTTGTGGTGGGGGCCGGGCCCAATGGGCTGACGGCCGCCGTCGAGCTGGCCCGGCGCGGTTTCTCGGTGGAGGTCTTCGAGGCCGCCGACACCGTGGGCGGGGGAGCGCGGACCGAGGAGCTCACCCTCCCCGGCTTCCGGCACGACCCGTGCTCGGCGGTGCACCCGCTCGGAGCCGGCTCGCCGGTCTTCGCCACGATGCCGCTGAAGCGGTACGGGCTGGAGTGGCTGCACGCCCCGCTGCCCATGGCGCACCCCTTCGACGACGGCACGGCGGCCGTGCTCTCCCGCTCCGTCGCGGAGACGGCCGCCTCCTTCGGGCCGCGCGACGCCGGGACGTACCGGCGGCTGGTGGAACCCTTCCTCGGGAAATGGGACTCCCTGGCCCGGGACTTCATGTCCCTGCCGTCCACCGCGCTGCCCCGCGATCCGCTCACTCTCGCGCGCTTCGGGCTCTGCGGGCTGCCGCCGTCCACCTGGCTGCTCGGCCGCTTCCGCGAAGACCGGGCCCGGGCCCTGTTCGCCGGACTCGTCGCACACGTCATCGCCCCGCTGGGCGGGATCGGCACCAGCGCCGTCGGTCTGGTCTTCGCGCTGGCCGCGCACGCGAACGGCTGGCCGATGCCGCGCGGCGGCTCGCAGTCGATCTCCGACGCCCTCACCGGCTACCTGCGCGACCTCGGAGGCACCGTCCACACCGGATTCGAGGTCAAACGGCTCGACGACCTCCCGCCGGCCCGGGCGTACGTCTTCGACACCTCGCCGACCGCGCTGGCCCGTATCGCGCGCCTGGGCCGCGTCTACGACGGCTACCGGTACGGGGCCTCCGTGTTCAAGATCGACTACGCCCTGGACGGGCCCGTCCCCTGGACCGCCGAGGAGCCGCGCCGGGCCGGAACCGTCCAGATCGGCCCGCGCACCCGCGACATCGACGCCGCCCTGCAGCTGGCTTCGGGCGGGCGTGCCCCCCGGACCCCCTTCCTGATCACCGCGCAGCCCAGTCTGGTCGACCCCGGCCGGGCCCCCGAGGGCAAGCACACCTTCTGGGCCTACGGTCACGTACCGGCGGGCTGGGACGGCGACCTCACCGACGCCGTCGAACGCCAACTGGAGCGCTTCGCCCCAGGGTTCCGCGACCTGGTGCTCGCCCGCGCCACGGCGGGCCCTCCGCAGCTCGCCGCCCGCAACCCCAACTACGTCGGCGGGGACATCGCCTGCGGAGCCGCCTCCGGGCTCCAGCTCCTGCTGCGGCCGAGGCTCACCCTGTCCCCGTACTCGACGGCCCACCCGGCGGTCTTCCTCTGCTCCTCGGCGACCCCGCCCGGGCCCGGCGTGCACGGCATGTCCGGCCACAACGCCGCCAAGGCGGTCTGGCGGCACCTGCGCTCCGTGTAGGCGGGAGTCGGCTTAGGCGGGCACCCCGGCGGGAGCTCAGGCCGAGGCCGTCTCCGGGGCACGCGGCCCTGCCCGCCTCGCGGCCCGGCTGGAGGAGGACGCCGACCGGTCGGAACAATGCCGCGGCGGCCAGGCAGTTCCCCGATTACCGTGCAGCACTCGCGAAGGAAGGAATCCCGATGCCGCGCATCACACTTGTCCGGGGAGACATCACCGCCCAGGAGGCCGACGCCGTGGTCAACGCGGCCA
The DNA here is from genome assembly GCF_036346895.1 of Streptomyces sp. NBC_00503. Classification (NCBI taxonomy): domain Bacteria; kingdom Bacillati; phylum Actinomycetota; class Actinomycetes; order Kitasatosporales; family Streptomycetaceae; genus Streptomyces; species Streptomyces sp. NBC_00503. Next base: position 6,622,240 of record NZ_CP107855.1, read on the forward strand.
ACTCCTCGCTGCTCGGCGGCGGCGGGGTCGACGGGGCCATCCACCGGCGCGGCGGACCGGAGATCCTCGCCGCCTGTGAGGACCTGCGTCGGTCCCACTACGGGAAGGGTCTGGCCACGGGCAAGGCGGTCGCCACCACCGCGGGCCGGCTGCCGGCCGGGCACGTGATCCACACGGTCGGGCCCGTCTGGTCGAAGGAGGAGGACCGCTCGGCGCTGCTGGCCTCCTGCTACCGGGAGTCGCTGCGGGTCGCCGACGAGCTGGGAGCCCGTAGCGTCGCCTTCCCGGCGATCTCCACCGGGATCTACGGGTGGCCCATGGACGACGGGGCCCGCATCGCGGTGGCCACCGTACGGGCGGCCCGGACGGAGGTCGAGGAGGTGCGCTTCGTGCTCTTCGACGAGCGCGCCTACGAGGCCTTCGCGGCGGCGGTGGGCGCGGACACCCCCTAGGGCTCCGCCCCGCACAACGAAATCCGAAGCAAGGGCTCTTCGGGACGGATGAACTGCACCTGGAATGAAAGGTTCACCAAAAGAAACCGAAGAGTAACCCTTGTGCCTCCCCTCTGGCGTGCGCATGATCAGGCACCTGTAGGTGGTGTTGATGAAGGGGAGCAAGTGGGCAAGAGGGCCGGTAGCGACGGGGGTGGCCTGCAGGCCGGCTCCCTGGGGACGTTCGACTCCGTGGTCATGGCGATCGCGGGCTGCGGACCGGCGTACACCGTCGCCGCGACCATCCCCGTACTCGTCGCCACCGTCGGTGTCGCCAGCCCCGCGGTGCTCCTCTACTGCGCGATCCCGATGATCGGCATCGCGCTGGCCTTCCGCCACCTCGGACGCCTCGACGTCAACGCCGGGGCGAGCTACTCCTGGGTGGCGCGCGCACTCCACCCCTTCCTCGGATTCCTCAGCGGCTGGGCCCTGGTCGTCGCCGCGACCGCCTTCCTCGTCTCCGCCACCCTCCCGGCCGGCAGCGCCACGCTCGCCCTCGTCAGCCCGGACCTGGCCGCGAACACGGGCCTGGCCACGGCCGTCGGCGCCGGATGGTTCCTGCTCATGGCCGTCGTGGTGGCGCAGGGCGCCCGGATCAGCCCGTACACCCGCCGGATCCTCACCGCCGGCCAACTCGCGCTGCTCCTGGCCTTCGCCGTCGCCGCCCTGGCCAAGGACGGGAACGCGGCGGACTTCTCGCTCTCCTGGTTCGGCTTCGGCCACTTCGACGAGTCGCACGGTTTCGTCGCCGGGGCGCTGATCGCGGGCGTCACCTACTGGGGCTGGGACGTCTCCAGCAACCTCAACGAGGAGACCCGCTCCAGTCCCCGTTCCTTCGGACTCGGCGGCCTGATCGGCGTCGCGGTCTCCTTCGCGGTCTTCGTCGTCTTCACCATCGCCACCAACGTCCTCATCGGTGCGGATGCGGTTCGCAAGAACCCCGACGGCTTCCTCTCCGTGCTCGGCGACGCCGTCTGGCCGGGCTGGGGCGGCCGGCTGCTCGTCCTCGCCGTCATGCTGTCCACGGTCGCCACCCTGGAAACGAGCCTCCTCCAGGCCACCCGCACGCTCTTCGCCATGGGCCGCGACCGCACCGTGCCCGCCGTGTTCGGCCGCATCCACCGCGACTGGCGGACGCCCTCCGTCGCCACGGCCACCGTGGCGGCCGTGGCGCTCCTCTTGGTCGCCGTCTCCGCCACGGCCGGCTCCGGGGCGCAGTTCGTACGGGACGCCGTCAGCGGCATCGGCCTGCACATCGCCTTCTACTACGCACTCGCCGGCCTGTCGGTCGTCGTCGCCTACCGCAAGGTGCTGTTCAGGTCCGTGGGCACGTTCCTCTTCATCGGCCTGTGGCCGCTCGGCGGAGCCCTGTTCATGATCTGGATCTTCGTCATGTCGGTTCCGGAACTGACCGGCAGCGCCCTCGTCATCGGCCTCGGGGCGCTCGCACTGGGCCTGATCCCGATGACCCTCTCCCGACTCCGGGGCGCCTCCTACTTCCGGCCCAGGCCCCTGGATCCCGAACAGGCGGATGCCGCGGACGAGTTGACCGGTGCGACCTCTGCCGCCGGGGGGCTCGCCGCGTCCGAACGGCGGGACGGAATCCTCACCGACTTCTGAAGTCCGCGGTCCCCGGGCACCCGGGGTTCGACGACCCTCGCGCCCCCAACGAAGAGAACCGAATCGAGGAGTGTGCATGGCGGCCTGGCTGCGCCGGCGTTCAGGAGCACCGGTCTACGACCAGGCGTACGGTGACCGCGGTCTCGAGGAATGCCGCCAGGACCTGGTGATGGGCCGCTGGGAAGGGGTCCGCGACCTCCTCGCGGAGCACCCCCGAGAGGACTGGGACCGGCGTGCGCACCGCATCCGGCTCCTCGCGGACGCCGCGGCGAGCAGCCGGACCGTGGACGTCTGGTACGCCGCCGACCCGGGCAACCCGGACGCCGCCCTGCTGCGCGCGGAGACCGAGGTGATGCGGATGTTCGCCGCTGCGAGCAGCGGGGCGATGCCCGGGAGGGACGCCCTGGACCAGGTGGCCCGGGCCTGCCTGCGGGCCTGCGACCTGGCACCCCAGGATCCGCATCCCTACGTCTGCCTCGTCACCCTCGGCAGGCTGTACGAGGGCGGCGACCCGAACATCGGCCACTGGTGGCAGGAACTGCGGGCCCGCGACCCCCACCACCGCGAGGGCCACCACCAGGTGCTGCGCTACCTGTCCGCCCGCTGGCACGGTTCGCACGGGGAGTCCTACAACTTCGCCTGGGACGGCGCCGTATACGCTCCCCCCGGTTCGCCCCTCGCGGTGCTGCCGCAGGTGGCGCGCGTGGAGCAGTACCGGCACGAGCGCGAGGCCCAGGGACAGTCGGCGGTCGGGCTGGCCACCCACTGGAGCGGCGAGCGGGCGCGCTGGGATCTGCGTACGGCGTTGGAGAACTGGATCGCACAGCGCACCAGGCCGTACGCCCAGGACGTCGCGGACCTCAACTACCTGGCCCACGGCCTGGTCCACGGGGGCATGGAGGAGGAGTCCGTGGAGGTCTTCGCCCTCCTGGACAACAGGGCCACGCGGATCCCGTGGTCGTACAGCGGCGACCCGGAGGCCCTCTTCATCCGCTGGCGGGACCGGGCACAGACTCTCGGCGCGTCGCGCTGACCGTTGAGGGCGGCCGGCGCCGTGGTCGGCCTCAGGGAGTCGAGAAGAGGCGGCCGTAGGCGGTGATGGCGGCGGTCGGGAAGCCGGCCGTGCGCAGGGCCGCCCAGAGGAGCACCTGGTTCGCGGTCAGGACCGGGCGGTCCAAGGTGGCCTCCAGGGCCGCGATCGCTCCGACGGCGCGGAAGCCGTTGCCGCCGATGACGACCGCCTCCGCCGTGTCGGGGACCTGCGCCGCCACCCAGTCGTGCAGGGCGCGGGGCGCGATGAGGGTCTGCCCGCTGGGGAGGCCGCAGGGGGCGGCGTACGGGACCTCGAACCCGGAGTCCTCGTAGTACCCCCGGCCCAGGTCGCTCAGCGTCTCGTCGAACCACGGCGGGTCCACGAGGGCGATCCGGCCGGCCCCCAGGGCCCGCAGCGCCTCGACCGCGGCGGCGCAGGTGGCGACCACGGGCAGCCCGTGGGTGAGCTTCTCCAGGCGGGCCAGCATGTGGGCCTCGCCGCGCGGGCCGATGACATAGGCGGAGCTGGTGAACGCGAAGGCGATCACCGCCACGGGCGCGGCGGCCAGCAGGGCTGCGGCCTCGTCCAGATGCGGGGGCTCCGCGAAGGCCCGTACGGGGGCGAGCGGGATGGTGGGGTCCATCGCTCCGCCGGTCCCCATCGCGCCGAACGGCACCCGGGCGGCGTGAATGCCGACGTCGGCCGGGGCCATGGCCCGCAGCTCGGACTCGGGGCCGACGTCGGCGTGCGGGGTGAGGACACCGAGGCGGACGCGTACGTCCCACCCGTCGGGCTGCCACATCGCGCGTTCCTCTCGGAGGCTGGGGGAGACGACCTACTTTGTCACCGCCCGGCCTCCGTACCGAGGGGCCGCGCCGCCGCGGGCGGGCCGCTGTGGGAGGTCGGCGGGGCTGCTCGGACCCCACCGGGTTGTCCACAGGGGCGGGGCATCCGGACCGATGTGTCCGAGGAGGTCGCTAGGCTTCTGGGATGACCACTCCGGAAGCAGCAGCCGAGATCCCCGATGCCCTGCAGGTGCTCCACCGTGTCTTCGGGTACGACTCCTTCCGCGGCGAGCAGCAGCAGATCATCGAGCACGTCGTCGGCGGCGGCGACGCGCTCGTGCTGATGCCCACCGGCGGCGGAAAGTCGCTCTGCTACCAGATTCCGGCGCTGGTCAGAGAAGGCCCGGGCGTGGTGATCTCGCCGCTGATCGCCCTGATGCAGGACCAGGTGGACGCGCTCAACGCGCTCGGGGTGCGCGCCGGGTTCCTCAACTCCACCCAAGGGGTCGACGAGCGCCGCGAGGTCGAGCGGGCCTTTCTCGGCGGCGAGCTCGACCTCCTCTACCTGGCTCCCGAGCGGCTGCGCACCGAGGGCACGCAGCGGCTCCTCGACCGCGCCACGGTCTCGGTCTTCGCCATCGACGAGGCGCACTGCGTCGCCCAGTGGGGCCACGACTTCCGGCCCGACTACCTCGCGCTGTCCATGCTGCACGAGCGCTGGCCGAAGGTGCCGCGCATCGCGCTGACCGCGACCGCCACCGAGGCCACGCACGCCGAGATCGCCTCCCGGCTGGGCCTGGGGGAGGCCCGCCACTTCGTGGCCGGGTTCGACCGGCCGAACATCCAGTACCGCATCGTCGGGAAGAACAACCCGGTCAAGCAGCTGCTGGAGCTGATCCGGACCGAGCACGCCGGTGACGCCGGGGTCGTCTACTGCCTCTCGCGGGCATCGGTGGAGAAGACGGCGGCGGCCCTGGTGGAGCAGGGCATCGACGCCGTGGCCTACCACGCGGGGATGGACGCCCGCACGCGCGCGGCCAACCAGTCCCGGTTCCTGCGGGAGGACGGGGTCGTGGTCGTGGCCACGATCGCCTTCGGCATGGGCATCGACAAGCCCGACGTGCGGTTCGTGGCCCACCTGGACCTGCCGAAGTCGGTCGAGGGCTACTACCAGGAGACCGGCCGCGCCGGCCGCGACGGGGAACCGGCCACGGCCTGGCTGGCCTACGGCCTCCAGGACGTGGTCCAGCAGCGCAAGATGATCGAGGGCTCCGAGGGGGACGAGGCGCACCGCCGTGCCCTGACGGCGCACCTGGAGGCGATGCTCGCGCTGTGCGAGACGGTCGGCTGCCGCCGGGTGCGGCTGCTGGCGTACTTCGGGCAGTCGGGCGAGCCCTGCGGGAACTGCGACACCTGCCTGGCCCCGGCCGAATCCTGGGACGGGACGGTCGCGGCGCAGAAGCTGCTGTCGACGGTGTGGCGGCTGGCCAAGGAGCGGCGGCAGAAGTTCGGTGCCGGCCAGATCATCGACATCCTCCAGGGCAAGAAGACGGCCAAGGTCATCCAGTTCGACCACGACGGGCTCTCGGTGTTCGGCATCGGCGCGGACCTGGGCACGGCGGAGTGGCGCGGGGTGGTGCGCCAGCTGCTGGCGCTCGGGCTGCTGGCGGTGGAGGGGGACTACGGGACGCTGGTGCTGACGGAGGCCAGCGGCGAGGTGCTCGGGGGCCGCCGCACCCTGTCGATGCGCAAGGAGACGGCACCGGCCGCCGGGTCCTCCCGCAAGGAGTCCGGATCCCGCTCCGGGAAGGGCGCCCGGGTACCGGTCGACCTGCCGGCGGCCGCGCTGCCGGTCTTCGAAGCCCTCCGCGCCTGGCGCGCGGAGACGGCGCGGGAGCAGGGCGTGCCGGCGTACGTCGTCTTCCACGACGCGACGCTGCGCGAGATCGCGACGCAGCGGCCGGGCACGGTCGCGGAGCTGGGCACGGTCAGCGGTGTCGGCGAGGCGAAGCTGGCCAAGTACGCCGAGGGCATCCTGCGGACCCTGGGCGGAGCCGGAGACGGCGACGGAGCAGGAGCCGACACCGACGGGGCGGCCGCGGCCGCGCCGGTACCCGTACCCGTACCGGCGCCGGCGCCGGAGGTCGCACCGGCACGGGTGGCGGCACCCGTACGGGCGGCCGCGCCGACACGGGCGGCCGCAGCGGCGCCGGCTGCCGTTGCGGTGGCCGCCCCGGCGGGCAGGGCCCCGGCCGGGGCCCCGGAGGAGAGCGAATCGCTCTTCGGGCCGGGGGACGAGGAGATGGACCCGCCGTGGGACGACTGGGAGTGACCCGGCCGCCGGGTGCGCGGACACCGGTCCGGGACCGGTTCCCGCGCCGCCGCGCCCCCGGCCCCGAACCGACACAGCGCCGGGGGCCGGAGCCTCGGATAGGGTGAATCGGTAGGAATCGGGCCCCCTGGGGTGAGGTCGGCGCATTGGACACGTACCAGGAGACGAGCGAGGTACCGGACCAGCCGGCGGCTGCGGTCGGGTACGCGGGCGTGCTGAGCGAACTGCTGCCGATCGCCCTGTGGCGGGAGGACGCCGACGGGCGGGTCGTCGAGTGGTCGCTGGCCGCCCAGGACCTGCTCGGCTACCGCCCCGAGGACATCCTCGGCCGGCTCGGCTCCGACGTGCTCGTCCCCGACAACAACCGCGAGCTCGCCGATCAGCTCACCCGCCGGGTCCAGGCCGGGGAGACCGTGGGCGGCACCCTGCCCGTGCGCCACCGCGACGGGCACCGCGTCCCGATGGAGATGTGGATCCTGCCCTCCCCCGATCCGCAGGGGCGCACCGGGGCCATGCTGATCGCCGTCGAGACCACCGAGGTCCTGCGGATGCGCGATTCCCTCGCCGCGCTCCAGACCCTCTTCACGCAGTCACCCATCGGCCTCGGCACCCTCGGCAACGACCTGCGCTTCCTGCGGGTCAACGACGCGCTCGCCCGGATGAACGGGGTGCCGGCCGCCGACCACGTGGGCAAACGCCTCACCGAGGTGGTGCCCGGGGTCAATGCCACCGCGCTCGAGGGGCTCATGCGCAAGGTGCTGGAGTGCGGCTCCGCCGTCGTGGACGTCCGCCGCACGGGCCGCACCCCCGCCGACCCCGACCACGACCGGACCTGGTCCTGCTCGTACGCCCCGCTGCTGGACGGCTCCGGGCGGCGGCTCGGCCTGATCGCCTCCCTCATCGACATCACCGACGGGCAGCGCGCCCAGGCCGAGGCCGAGCGGGCCCGGAGCCGGTTCGCCCTGCTCGCGGAGGCCGGCACCCGCATCGGCACCACGCTGGACCTGGGGCAGACCGCCCAGGAGATCGCGGAGGTGCTGGTGCCCCAGCTCGCGGACTCGGCGGACGTACAGCTGCTGGAAGCGGTCCTGGACCCCGACGAGGCCGGCGCGTCCACCCGTGGCGTGCTCCGGCGCCTCGCCGCCCTGTTCCCGGATCCCGCGGCGCCCACGGCCCGGCTGGTCCCCGGGCAGACCTTCCAGATCCCGGCGGGCACCGCCTACGAGCAGGTCATCAGCGAGGGCGTGCCGATGAACCTGTTCACGGCCGACATCCCGGCCCTGATCACGGATCCGCGCGCGGCCGCGCTGCGCGCGTACCTGGCCACCCTCGGCTGCGCCCGGATGGTCCCGCTGGTGGCCCGGGGCCGGGTGCTCGGGGTGGTGGTGGTGACCCGGGAGCGCGGGCGCGAGCCCTTCGACCGCGAGGACTGCGTGCTGATCGACGAGGTGGTCGCCCGGGCCGCCCTCAACATCGACAACGCCCGGATGTACACCACCCAGCGGGCGGCGGCCCTGACCCTGCAGCGCAGCCTCACCAACAACGCGCTGCCCGAGGTCACCGGCCTGGAGCTGACCGGCCGCTACCTGCCGGCCAGCGACCACGACGTCGGCGGCGACTGGTTCGACGTGATCGAGCTGCCGGGCGGCCGGACCGGTCTGGTGATCGGCGACGTGATGGGCCACGGCATCCACGCCGCCGCCGTCATGGGCCAGCTGCGCACGGCGGTACGCACCCTCGCGCGCCACGACGTGCCCCCGGAGCAGATGCTCCGCTCCCTGGACGCGGTGGTGGCCGACCTGGGCGAGGACGAGATGGCCACCTGCGCCTACGCCGTCCACGACCCGGCGACGGGCACGTGCGTCATCGCCCGCGCCGGCCACCCGCCGCCGGCCGTGGTCACCCCGGCCGGGGTCGTGAGCTTCCTGGACGGCCCGCCGGGGACCCCGCTGGGCACGGGCGGGCGGGAGTTCCGCACGGAGGAGGTGCAGCTGCCCCCGGGAACCCTGCTGGCGCTCTACACGGACGGCCTGATCGAGTCGCGGGACCGGGACCTGGACGAGGGGATGGCGGGCCTGGCGGAGGCCCTGAAGGGAGTTCAGGAGCCGCTGGAGGCCCTGTGCGACGTCATCCTGGCCAGGCTGCTGCCGGGGGCCCCGCAGGACGACGTGGCGGTCCTGCTGGCCCGCACCAGCTGAACCCGTATTGCACTAGCGCAAAAATGCTTTGTGTCTAGCGCAATGAATTGTTATCTTTTCTTCCATGTCTGCCAAGTCGCCGTCACCCATCGTGCTCACCGGCCGCCACGTCCGCCTGGAGCCCCTGACCAGGAGCCATCTCCCCGACCTGTACGTGGCCGGCGGCCGCGACGAGCAGGTGTGGCAGTGGCAGGGCGGTCCCGCACCGCAGTCCGAGGAGGAGCTGGGCGCCACGCTCGACTCCGTACTGGCGGACGCGGAGCGGGGCACGTACCTCCCCTTCGCCGTCATCCACCTCGAGACCGGCCGGGCCGTCGGCTGGACCACGTACCTCGACATCAGTCCGCAGAACGAGCGCCTGGAGATCGGCTGGACCTGGTACGGGCGCGCGTACTGGCGCAGCGCCGTCAACACCGAGACGAAGCTGCTGCTGCTCACCCATGCCTTCGAAGACCTCGGCATGGGTCGCGTGCAGCTCAAGACGGACCACCTCAACACCCGTTCCCAGGCCGCCATCGCCCGTCTCGGCGCCCGCCGCGAGGGCGTCCTGCGCCGCCACCGCCGCCGCCCGGACGGCACCTGGCGCGACAGCGTCTACTTCTCCCTCCTGGCCGACGAATGGCCCGAGGCGAAGGCCCGGCTGAGCGCCCGGCTCTGAGCGGCGGACACCGCCGCTACCAGGCCAGGTCCTCCAGGGCGTCCAGGTCCAGGACGGCCGGGGGCATCGGCTCCGGGGTTCCCGTCAGCGGGAGTTCGGCCCAGATGACCTTGCCGCGCTCCGTGTAGCGGGTGCCCCAGCGCTCCGCGTACTGCGCGACCAGGAACAGGCCGCGGCCGCCCTCGTCGGTCGTGGCCGCGTACCGCAGGTGCGGTGAGGTGCTGCTGCCGTCGGAGACCTCGCAGATCAGGGTGCGGTCGCGCAGCAGCCGGACCCGGATCGGGGCGGTCCCGTAGCGGATGGCGTTGGTGATCAGCTCGCTGAGGATGAGCTCGGCGGTGAAGGAGATGTCCTCCAGGTCCCACGCGGCCAGCTGCGCCGCCCCGGCCCGGCGGACCCGCGAGACGTCCGCCGGGTCGGGCAGCACCTCCCACTCCGCGATCCGGTCGGCCGCCAGCCTCCGGGTGTCAGCGATGAGCAGCGCGATGTCGTCGCTGGGCGCCGGGAACAGCATCGCGGCCAGTACGTCGGCGCAGGCCTGGTCGGGGCTGCGGTCGGGCCGGGTCAGGGTCTCGCTCAGCAGCGCCAGGCCGGTGTCGAAGTCCCGGTCGCGGTCCTCCAGCAGCCCGTCGGTGAAGAGCACCAGCCGGCTCGGCTCGGGCAGGTACAGCTCCGCGGCTTCGAAGGGCATCCCGCCGACGCCCAGCGGCAGCCCGATCGGCAGCTCCGGGAACTCGACCCGGCCGTCGGGGCCCACCAGGGCCGGGCCGGGGTGGCCGGCGCTGGCCATGGTGCAGCGGCCGGACACCGGGTCGTAGACCGCGTAGAGACAGGTGGCCCCCGTGACGCCCGAGGATTCGCCCTCCCCGGATTCGCCGTCCGCGGCGGACTCGTCCTGGTCGATCCGGTCGATCAGCTCGTCCAGGTGCCCCAGCAGCTCGTCGGGCGGCAGGTCGAGGGTGGAGAAGTTGTGCACGGCGGTCCGCAGCCGGCCCATCGTGGCGGCGGCGTGCACCCCGTGCCCCACCACGTCGCCGACGACCAGCGCCACCCGGGCCCCGGCGAGCGGGATCACATCGAACCAGTCCCCGCCCACCCCGGCCTTCGCGGGCAGGTACCGGAAGGCCACGTCCACGGCGCTCAGGTCCGGCAGCGCCCTCGGCAGCAGGCTGCGCTGGAGGGTCACGGCCACCGCGTGCTCGCGCGTGAAGCGCCGGGCGTTGTCGATGGAGACGGCCGCCCGCGCCGCCAGCTCCTCGGCGAAGGACAGGTCCTCCTCGTCGAAGGCCTCGGGGGTTTCGGACCGCCAGAAATTGGCCATCCCCAGGACCACCCCGCGGGCCTGGAGCGGTACGGAGATCAGCGAGTGCAGGCCGTAGTCCAGGGCCACCCGGGTCCCTTCCCGGTCCTGGGCCAGCCAGCCGAAGGCGGAGTTCAGATCGGCCGCCAGGACCGCCCGCCCCCCGGCCAGGGCCGCCGCCATCGGCGCGGTCGGCACCACGAACCGGATGGTGTCCCCGACGGGCTGCAGCGGCTGGTCGCTGCGGACCCCGCTCATCGCGGCCCGCCGCATCTCGGTGTGCCCGCCCGTGCTGGGCTCCTCGCCCCGCAGTACGGGCTCCAGCAGCTCCACGGTGACGAAGTCGGCGAACCGCGGGACCGCGACCTCGGACAGCTCCTCGGCGGTGCGCACCACGTCGAGGGTGGTCCCGATCCGCACGCCCGCGTCGTAGAGCAGCTGGAGGCGGTCGCGGGCCACCGCGGCCCGGCCGGAGAGCGCGGCGAGCTCGGTGGAGTCGCGCAGGGTCATGACGGTGCCCGACGGGCGGCCCCCGTAGGGCTTGGTCGGCCGTACGTTGACGGCCAGGAGCCGGTCGCCCGACAGGTGGACCTCGTCGGTGGCGACCCGCCCGGAGGCCAGCAGCGCGGCCGTGCGCGGGTCGAGGCCCAGATCGCCGACGTGCCGCTGCTCGGCGTCGGGCGGCAGGGCGAGGAGGCGGCGGGCCTCGTCGTTGGCGAGGACGAGCAGGCCGTCCGCGTCGATGATCAGGACGCCCTCGCGGACGGCGTGCAGAACCGCCTCGTGGTGTTCGTTCATCCGGGTCATCTCGGCCTCGCCGAGCCCCCGGGTCTGGCGCCGCAGCCGCCCGCTGACCAGGGCGGCGCCGCCGGTACCGAGCAGCAGCGCGCCGGTCGCGGCTCCCAGGAGCAGGGGCAGCTGGCCGCGGACGACCCCGCCGACGTTGGCGACCTCGATGCCCGTCGCGACCAGCCCGACGACGGCCCCCGAGGAGTCCCGTACGGGGACCACCGCGCGGACGGCGTCGCTCGGCTTCCCCTTGAAGGTCTCGGTGAAGGCCTGCCCGGACACGGCTCGGGAGAGGTCGCCGATGGCGCGCTGGCCGATCAGCTCGGGGCGGGAGTCGGTGTAGCGGATCCCGTCCTTGGACATGACGGCGATGAAGTCCACGCCCGAGGCCTGGCGGGCCGCCTCGGCCAGCGGCTGGAGCTCCGCGGTGGGGTCCGGGGACTTCAGGGCCGCCGGGAGGCCGGGGCCGTGCGCGAAGGCCTCGGCGGCCGCCAGGGACCGGTTGCGGGCGTCGCGCTGGCTGTCGTAGCGGGCCTGGAAGAACAGGGCCAGCGTGGCGGCGGTGATCAGGACCAGCACGATGACGGCCTGGAGGGCGAAGACCTGGCCGGCGACGCTGCGCGCGCCGAGGGACAGGCGCGCGAAAAGCCGGGAGAAGGGGCGCGTCAACCGGCGTACGAGCCTGCGCGCGGCCCGTACCGGGCCCGGACCGGAGGGGGGCCGGGGCGGGGGCTCGTGCGTGCCGGACGGGGGCCCGGGGGCGGGCCCGGACGGCAGTCCGTCCGCCGGCCCGCTCTCGGGCGCCCCTTCAGGGCCCCTCGGTGGGCCAAAACGTCCGGTCATGAGCCATTTCTAACACTGTCGGTGGGGTTTGGGGGAGGCTCCGCCGCGGTAGCCGCCGCGCGATAGGCCCGGGGGCTCGTCCCGACGCGTGCCGTGAAGTGCTGGCGGAAGGTGACCTCGCTGGTGAAACCGGCCAGCCGGGCCACCTCGGTGACCGGGTGGTCGGTGCGCTCCAGCAGTTTGCGGGCCTCGTCCAGACGGTGGCCGAGGAGCCATTTGTGCGGGGTGGTGCCGGTGGCGGCCGCGAAGTGCCGGGCGAAGGAGCGCGGGGACATTCCGGCCCACCGGGCCAGGGTGCCCACGTCCAGCGGCTCCCGCAGCCGCCCCAGCGCCCGTGCCCGTACGGCGGCCAGTGCCTCGGCCGTCCGGTCGGCGACCGGGGTCGGGCGGTCCAGGTACTGGGCGTGGTCCCCCGTGCGGAAGGGGCCCGTCACCATCGAGCGGGCGATGGCGGCGGCGGCCTCGGCGCCGTGGGCCTCGCGCACCAGGTGGAGGCAGAGGTCGATGCCGGAGGCCACCCCGGCGGAGGTCCACACCCCGCCGTCCTCCACGTAGAGCGGGGCCTCCTCGACGTGCACGGAGGGGTGGCGGCCCGCCAGCGCCGGGGCCAGGGACCAGTGGGTCACGGCCCGGCGCCCCGCGAGCAGCCCGGCCTCGGCCAGGATGAACGCGCCCGCGCACAGGGCGGCCACCGCGATCCCGCGGGCATGGGCGTCGCGCAGCGCGGCGAGCACCGGCTCGGGCGTCGGATCGCAGGGCCGGGCCAGGGCCGGGACCACGACCAGATCGGCGCCGGCGAGCCACTCGAGCCCCCGGTCCGGGGTCAGGGACAGCCCGCCCGGGAGCGGGATCGCACCGGGGGACAGGGCGCACCGGCGCAGCTCGAAGGGCGGGACTCCGAGCAGGCCCCGGTCGGGACCCCAGACCTCGGTGATGACGGCGAGGTCGAAGGCGCGGATACCGGGCTGGACGACGATCGCAACGCGGTGCATGGCGTGAGTCTGCCACGACTTTCCGGGCCTCTAGGGGCCAAAAGGGCCTCTGACCTGGGCGGGAGGGAATTTTCGCGGCTTCGGCGGGTGGCCGCCGGCCGGCTGTGGGGCGGCTGCCGTGCCGACTGCCAGGTTGGCAGGATCCCATCGGTTCCGGTCCCGGCCGCTGCTGTCGCGGGACCCGCCGGCGTTCGAGGATTGAGCCATGAAGAACGAGATCGAGATCGCCGCGAACAGTGCCCTGCTCGTCATCGACGTCCAGAAGGGCTTCGACGACGCAGCCTTCTGGGGCCCGCGCAACAACCCGGCCGCCGAGGCCAACATCGCCGCCCTGATGGACGAGTGGGAGGGGTCCGGCCGCCCGGTGGTGCTGGTCCAGCACGCCTCGCGCTCCGCCGGTTCCGTCCTCGCGCCGGACCAACCCGGCTACGCCTTCAAGGAGTTCGTCGCCGAGCGGGCCGGGCGGGCCGCCCTGCACATCACCAAGTCCGTCAACTCCTCCTTCTACGGCACCCCGGACCTGGGCGACTGGCTCGAAGGCGAAGGCATCCGGCAGCTCGTCGTGGTGGGCATCCAGACCAACATGTGCGTGGAGACCACCGCCCGGATGGCGGGCAACCTGGGCTACGAGGTCCTCGTACCGCTGGACGCCACCCACACCTTCGACCTCGAGACGCAGCTGGAGGGCGGAGCGGGCGAAGGCGCCGGGGCGGACCCGTCCGCCGAAGCCGGGCCGACCGTACTGCGGCTGACGGCCGACCAGCTCGCTGCCGCCACCGCCGTCAACCTCCAGGGCGGCGGGTTCGCCCGGATCGTCACCACCGGTCAGCTGCTCTCGGCGGCCCGCGCCCAGGTCGCCGCGTAGTACCGCAGCCGGTCGTCCTCACGGACCAGGGTCATCCCGGCGGCCGCCATCACCCGCTGCGAGGCCACGTTGGCCAGGTCGGTGTCCCCGTCCGCGCCCGCCGCGCCGTGGCTCCGGGCGTGCTCCAGCAGCGCGCGCAGCGCCTCCGCCGCGAAGCCCAGGCCGCGGACCGCCGGAATCAGGCCGTAGCCGATCGAGACCCGGCCGTGTGCGTCGGCCGGGCCGTGGAAGCCGGCGCCGCCGATCGCCAGTCCGTCTGCGCGGCGCTCGATCTCGTACGCCCCGTAGGGCCACGGATTCCCGTGGCCGGCCAGTACCTCCAGGAACCGTGCGGCTCCGCTGCGGTCCGCGGGGCCGGGGTAGCCGGGCCCCCAGCGGTCGCCCGGACCCGCCGTGCCCGCGGCGATCCGCCGGGCGAGAGGGGGATCCAGGGGGCGCAGGAGCAGCCGTTCGGTCGGCAGGGGGGCGGCGGTGTCCTCCGCCTGGGGATCGGACATGGGGGCACCCTAGGGGCTTCGTCAACCGCGCGTGTCGTACGCACGTCCTACAAGTCCCACCAGCGGCAACGGGTTTCGGTCGCACGGGTCTCGGGAGCGGCGGGCGGTGAACCCTCCCCGGAACAGCACCAGGCCGCCCCTTCACCGGGTCCCGGAGGACCCGGTGAAGAGACGGCCTAGGAGGACGGGGTCACCAGAGGACGGGCATCCGCTCCGGGATGCGCTTCATGAAGCCGGTGCGCCAGACGAGCTGCTCGATCGGCACGGCCAGGTCCAGGTTGGGCAGCCGGTCGAGGAGGACCTCGATGGCGATCTGGGCGTGCCGCTTGCCCAGCGCGGTGGCGGGGCAGTAGTGGCCGCCGCCGCCGAACGACAGGTGCGCGTTCGGGTTCGGACGGTCGAGGCGCACCGTGTGCGGGTCCTCGAACTCGGCCGGGTCGTGGTTGGCGGCCTCGACCAGGACGAGGACCAGCTCGCCCTTCTGCACGGTGACGTCACCGAGCTGCATGGTCTCGGTGGCGATGCGCGGTAGCCCGTCGGCGATCGACAGGTTGATGCGCAGCAGCTCGTCCACGGCCGCCGGGATGAGGGACGGGTCCGCGATCAGCTCCGCCTTCAGCTCCGGGTGCTGGATCAGGGACACGAGGGCCATGGTGAGGAAGCCCATGACGCTGATGACGCCCGCACCGAACATCGTGACGCCGACGGTGGCCAGCATCTCGTCCGTCAGGTGGTCGTAGTCGGAGTCCTCGCGCAGGGCGGCGAGTTCGCCCATGAGGCCGGTGGTCTCCGGGTCGTTGAGACGGCCCACCATGTGGTCCATGTCGCGGTCCCAGTTGATGCCGGCGGCCGGGATGCTCTTCGCGCTGTTCATGAACGCGACGTGCAGCGACTTGTAGAGGCCGGGACCGTCGGACTGCGGGATGCCGAGGATCTGGCAGTGCAGCCCGGTGGAGTAGGGGACCGTGAAGTCGCTGCGCAGGTCGGCAGGGATTCCGGTCGCCACGATCTGGTCGACGAGCTCGTTCGCGTGGCGGACGAGCCATTCCTCCAGGCCGGGGGCCTTCGGGTTGAGGGCCTTCATGACGGCCTTGCGCAGGCCGGCTCCGGTGATGTTCCCCATGTTGTTGACCACCTCGGGGGGGATGGTCAACGCGTACTGGCGGGGAGCACCTTCGGCGGAGGTGTCCTTGAGGGAGAAGCGCGCGTCGTCGAGCACCTGACGGCACAGGGCGTACGAGGACACCAGCCAGGCTTCCGCTCCGGCTATGGTGCGGACCTTCTTGACCGGCTCGTTGGTGAGCAGGTGCGAGATCACGTCGGGCAGCCTCGTGCCGTTCGCGTCGAACGGGAAGCTCGTGAGCTCCTCGGCCGCGGCCGGGCTGGTCGGGTCGATGGTGGTGGTCATGCGGGGCTGTCCTGTTCTTCGGCGGGGGTGATGACCGCGTGGCCCTGGTTGCGTGAGGCGCGCAGGCCCCAGCCGCGTGCGTACAGCAGCTCTGCCAACGGCAGGGCCTGGTGATAGCAGTTGAGCGAGGAGTTGACCCCGAGGATGGCGGGGGTGTCCAGGAACAGCGGCACCTCGGCGCACACGTACTTGATGCACACTTCGCGCTGGAGTGCCGTGGGCGGCTGGCCGTTCAGCTTGTCGGCGAGGAACCGGGCCGCGAGCTGGTCACAGACCTCGCGGAACTCCGGGTCGTCGGCCATGAAGACGTCCAGCTGGGAGCGGATCCGCTGGTAGGCGGGGAGCTCCAGGAGCGAGGACATGGGGCGTCCGCGCAGCCGTTCGCCTTCGGGGTCGAGGGCGGCGACGGCGCCGGTGACCTTGGCGCGCACTCCGCGGAGGTTCTTCACCGCCTTGCGCTGCGCTTCGATTTCGGGGTAGCCGAGAGCCACGAACATCTCGGCTACGTGCATGTCGGTCCAGATCAGGTCGACCTGCCGGAAGTGTTCGAGTCCCCACCGGGCGAGGTCCGTCACGCGGTCGTGCGTGAAGTAGGAGTTCCCCGACGAGATCCCGATGACGGCGTGGTCACCCTCGTCGTGGATTACCTGGCAGTGAGGGGTATAGGGACGGACGGCGAAGATGCCTTTGATGGCAGTCGTCAACGTGATTGTTTCCCCCGCGCCGCTAGTCCCAGCAGGGCCTTGTGCCCTGGGTGTGGCGGCGCCGATCCAGAAGTTAGCCGAGCACACGTCAGTGCTCCAGAGCTACTGGCTGGTTACTCTGCGAATCAGCCCGCGACCATGAGGTGATATTGCCCGGTTACCCTACGAATTGATTCGTAGGCGCAGGGTGATAACCAGCCAATCACGCCGTGGTCAATCGACGCGAACCGGGCCCCCGCGGTGTCTGATTCTGCCCCCCTCCGCCGTCCGCCGCGGGAAGGCGGGCGGCGCGCCCCAGCGGCCCGCCCGTAGGCCATTCTACGCCCCGCAACCCCTTGGGCACGAGACTGTCCAAAGGTCAACACCCTTGCACCACAAGGATTTTTGGAAGATGTGGTTCCGATACTGGCTGGTCGGTACCTCGTGCACACTGAGCCGCATACCCAATGGTCGGTGAATGATCATCCGGAACCCCGGACTCTGGTAGCGAGGGCTCGATCCCCCCTCAGCACCCCCTGGATGACGGCGATTTCAAGCCACTGGTCGAATGATGCCCAGGAATTGCCCCTTCCATCTCACGATCCGGCCCTCGCTCTGGCCTCGTAAGCACCTCGAGCCTCCGAGAACCGCTCCGCTCCCAGCCGTTCGCGCAGTCCTTCCAGCAACGGCCGGACCAACTGGCGGCCCGCCTGCGGGCCCAGGGGGGTCGCCGACCGGGTGGCCCAGGCCGTCGCCAGCCGCCCGTACGCGTCCTCGCCCGGCGCCCCCGCCGGCAGGGCGATCCGGTCGCCCGTGACGCCGCGCGCGGCCGCCGCCGTGCCGAGGTCACCCTCGCCGGTGGCAGCCGTCGCCAACTGCTCCGGCGCCTTGGCCCGTTCGGGGGAACTCCCGTCGCTCCCGCTCCCGTCGCTCCCGCTCCCGTCGCTCCCGCTCCCGTCGCCCGCGCTGTCGCGCGAACGCGCGACCTCCGTCCGGGCCGCCGTGCTCGTCAGTGTCATCCGCCCTCCCGTACCGCATATCCCTGCGCCGTCAGCCGTTCGCGGGCCGCCGCGAGGGCGGATTCCCGCGCGGCCCGGTGCCCACCCGCCCAAGCCCGCATCCGGGCCGGCCCGCTGCCCGCCGGCGTGGCGACCGCGCCGGCCTGTTGGGCCGACCGCCCGGGACCGTCCAGGGCTCCGGCCGCCGTCGCCTGCCGCTCCCGGTTCGTCGACCCGGTCGCCCGGGTCGCGGTGTCCTGCGCCCGCCCGCCCTCGATCAGCTGCTGCGACACCTCGCCCGCCCGGCCGAGTTGGGCGTCCCGGCTGCTCCGTGCGGCCGCCTGGCCCACCATCCGGCCCTCCGTGCCCGCCAGTTCGGCCCGGGTCCGGCGGGTCGCCGCGATCCGCTCCCGCAGCGCGGAGAGCTCGGCGGGGGTGCCGGGCGGCGCCGTGTACGCCGGGTTGACGGGGATGTCCACGCTCTCGCCGGGGCGCAGCCCCGCCAAGTGCGCGGTGTACGCCGGCCCGCGCCGACCCGGGCACGCTGCTGGAAGTCGGAGAAGTCCCGGTACCGCTGCGTGCTGGTGCCGCCGTCCGGGGTGCTCGTGCGGACCTGGAGGGGCGGCGGGTTGGTGGGGTCGTAGACGAACCGCGTGGAGCCGTGGCCGGTCCGGTTCCCGTCCCCGTCGTACACCGGGAAGCGCAGCTCCGAGCTCTGCGGCCGGCCCGCCGTCCCCTCCCGGTACGGGACTGCGCGCCAGCCGCGTCGATCAGCCGCTCCTGGGCCCGGTGACCACCGGATCGGGGTCGTGGCGGCTCTGCGGCGGCTGCGTCGGCTGGGTGTCCCGGTCGGCCGGGATGACGCCCGGCTCCGGCGCGTGCCGGGCGGCCGCGGTGTGCCCGGCCCGCACGGCGTCCCCGGCCCGCACGGCGTCCCCGGTCATCCCGGTGGCGGCGCGGTGGTCGGCCGCCTGCTGGTTGGCGTCGGTGCGGGCCTCTTGGCCGGGGCGGGGCGGCTCGCGGCGCCGTCCTCGGCCTGCGGAACCGGGCCCTGCCCTTTCGGGCGCTCGGGCACTCGGGCACGGGGGAGGGGGTGTCCGCGCAAACGCCGGCGGCCCGGACCCCCTGAGGGGTCCGGGCCGCCGGCCGTGCGCCGCCGCCGTCTCAGAGGACGTCGGCCGCGATGTTCTCCGCCACCCGCTCCAGCAGCGGACCCGCGTTCGGGATGCTGACCGCCGGGTCCGGCTCGAGGTCCGTCAGCGGGTAGGCCCGCTGGATGCCGGCGGCCTGGAGGGCCTCCTGCGTGAGCAGCAGGCGGCCGCAGACCGCGACGACCGGCTTGCCGGCCGCACGGGCAGCCGCCGCGACACCGGCCGGAGCCTTGCCGTGGAGGGTCTGCTCGTCCAGCGAGCCCTCGCCGGTGATGACCAGCGTCGCCCGCTCCAGTGCCGGCGCGAAGCCGAGCACCTCGAGCATCAGCTCGATGCCGGGACGGAACGAGGCTCCGAGCAGCAGTGCCCCGTAGCCGATGCCGCCGGCGCCGCCCGCGCCGGGCGAAACCGCCGCCTCGGCGGCCAGGGAGCCGATCGACTTCTCCAGGACCACCGCGAAGTGGGCCAGTGCCGCGTCCAGGGTGGCCACGTCCTCGGGCGACGCCCCCTTCTGCGGGCCGTAGATCGCCGGAGCGCCCTTCGGACCCGTCAGAGGGTTGTCCACGTCGCTCGCCAGGACGAAGTCGACCTCCTTGATGCGGGGGTCGACGCCGGACAGGTCGGCCGAGGCCAGAGCCGCCAGCGCGCCGCCGCCCGGACCGACCGGTTCACCGTTCGCATCCAGGAAGATCGCGCCCAGTGCGGCCAGCATGCCCGCGCCGCCGTCGGTGGTGGCGCTGCCGCCCACACCGAAGACGATGGAGGTCGCGCCCGCGTCGAGTGCGGCCTTCAGCAGTTCGCCGGAGCCGTAGGTGGTCGCCGTCAGCGGGGCGAAGACACCCGCCGGCATGAGCTGGAGGCCGGAGGCCTCCGCCATCTCGACCACCGCGGTGCCCTCGCGCAGTGCGAAAGCGGCCGTGACCTGGTCACCGAGGGGTCCGGTGACCCGTACCTCCCGGCGTTCGAAACCGGCCGCCACAGCGGCCGCGACCGTACCGTCGCCGCCGTCCGCGACGGGGAGGGTCTCGATCTCCACGCCGGGTACGGCCTTGCGAAGGCCGGCCGTCACCCGCTCCGCGACCTGAACGGCCGTGAGCGAGCCCTTGAATTTGTCCGCGGCGATGAGCACGCGCGCGGTCTCAGTTACTGCTCCGTCCGTCACCTTGCTAATCCCTTGCTATCGAACAGTGCAGTCGCGCCACCCATGAGCCTATCCGGAGGATCCTCCTATGCCCATGCGTGGCCTGGGCCACACCCGGCGCGCCATGCCCCTAAATACGGATATACGCCTGCATAGTGTGGCCGCATGAGCGCGGATTCACTGGAACAGGCACGTCCGAATTCCCCGGGTGGGGGGTCCGAAGGCCCGGATGACGGCACTCCCGACCGTACCGTCGTGGCCATCGGAGTGATCTCCGTCCTGGCCGTCGTCGCCTGGGCGGCGCTCGGCAAGAGCTCCTTCGACACGGCGTCGAGCACGGCCCTGGCCTGGGTGCTGAACAACTTCGCCTGGCTGTTCGTGATCGCCGCCGACGTGTTCCTGGTCATGTGCGTGGTGCTCGCGATCAGCCGCTTCGGCCGGATCCGGCTCGGCAAGGACGACTCGGAGCCGGAGTTCACGAACCTCGCGTGGATCGCGATGATGTTCAGCGCGGGCATGGGAATCGGTCTGATGTTCTACGGGGTGGGGGAGCCGCTCACCCACTACCTGAACCCGCCGCCCGCCAGCGGCGCCGCACCCGGCACCGGGGACGCGGCCCGCGCGGCGCTCGACTACTCCTTCTTCCACTGGACCCTCACCCCCTGGGCGATCTACGGCATCGCCGGCCTCGCCCTGGCCTACGCGACCTTCCGCAAGGGCCGCGGCAACCGCCTCAGCTCCGCCTTCGTCCCCCTCATGGGCGAGGAGCGGGCCAACGGCTGGCAGGGCAAGGCCATCGACCTGCTCGCCGTCTTCGCGACCGTCTTCGGCACCGCCACCAGCCTCGGCCTCGGCGCGCTCCAGGTCGCCAAGGGGCTCAACATCACCACCGGGATCGAGGACTCGACCACCGTCGAGCTGATCATCATCGGATCGCTCTCCGCCGCCTTCGTGCTCTCGGCCTTCTCCGGCCTGCACAAGGGCGTCAAATGGCTCTCCACGATCAACATCGTGCTCGCCGCGGCCCTGATGATCTTCGTCTTCGTCCTCGGCCCGACCGTCTACGTCCTCGACGTGATCCCGGCGAGCATCGGCAGCTACCTGCACGAGCTGCTCCCCATGGCCACCCGTACCGGCGCCTTCACCGACAGCGCCTGGCTGGGCGCGTGGACGATCTTCTACTGGGCGTGGTGGCTCTCCTGGGCCCCGTTCGTCGGCACCTTCATCGCCCGCATCTCCCGCGGCCGCACGATCCGCGAGTTCCTCATCGGCGTACTGCTGATCCCCAGCGGCGCCACCGTCATCTGGTTCTGCGTCATGGGCGGCACCGCGATCCGCCTCGACTCCACCGGTGCCGCCGACATGGCCTCCAAGCTCAAGGAGGGCACCGAGGCCTCGCTCTTCGCGATGCTCGACGCGCTCCCGCTCGGCGGGCTCACCTCCTGGATCGCGATGGCCCTGGTGATGACGTACTTCGTCACCAGCGCCGACTCCGCCTCCCTCGTCATGGGCTCGCTCACCAGCCGCGGCTCGCTGCACCCGCCGACCTGGCTCGTGGTCACCTGGGGCGTGCTGATGGCCGCGGTGGCCGCCGTACTCCTGGTCGCGGGCGGCCTGAAGTCCCTCCAGACGGCCACCATCCTGGTCGCGCTGCCGTTCGTCATCGTGATGCTGGTGCTCTGCTGGGCCCTGGTGAAGGAGTTGCGGGAGGACCCGGGTGCGGGCCCCGTCCGCCACCACGCGCTCCACGGCCTGCGTGACGCGGTCAAGGCCATGGTCGGCGACGCCATCACCGAGCAGGGCCCGGCCCGCCACCCGCGCCTGCGCCGCCTGGCCGAGTCGAAGAACCGCGACCGCGAGGACGCCGGCACGGGCGGCCCGTCCGGCGGCCCGGGCACCAGCGGCGGGACCGGCGGGAGCACCCCCGAAGCGTGAGCCCGAGGCGTGACCCCGAAGCGTGCCCCCCGATCACCCGGGGCGGCTGGGTAGGGTTGCGGCGTGACCACCACGGATGATTACGCCACCTACATCGCGAGCCTGCCCCGGGTGCTGGCCGGCGCGGCCGTGCTCTACCGGGACGACAGGGGCCGGGTGCTCGTCGTCGAGCCCAACTACCGGGAGGGCTGGGTGCTGCCGGGCGGCACCATCGAGTCCGACCGGGGCGAATCCCCGCGTACGGCCGCCCGCCGGGAGAGCGCCGAGGAGATCGGCCTCGACCTGCCGCTCGGCCGGCTGCTGGCCGTGGACTGGACCCTGGGCCCGGCCCGGCCGCCGCTCGTGGCGTACGTCTATGACGGCGGCGTGCTCGACGCGGCGCAGCTCACCTCCATCAAGCTCCAGGAGGAAGAGCTGATCTCGTGGCGGCTGGTCGAACCGGCCGAGCTGACGGACTATCTGCTCGGAGCGCTGGGACCGCGCATCGTAGAGGCCCACCGGGTCCTGCAGTCGGGCGAGGGCGCCGCGGAACTGGAGAACGGCCGCAGGCCGCAGGGCTCTTGAACCGGCCGCCCGCTCGTTATCCCTTGCCTACACCGAGCAGGACAGAATTCAGCAGATGATCACGATGTACGCCTGGCCCAGCACGGCCGACGGGCCCGACGCGCTGCCCATGGTCCACTTCACCACCGACCAGCAGGCCGGTGGCGAGGTCACCCCCGAGGGGGTGCCGGTCTGGATGTTCGACACCGCGATCCGCGACGGCGGCTGGGCCCAGTTCACCGACTTCGAGGCCTGGTCCGTGCCGGCCGCCGGCTGGCAGGCGTTCTACCGCCGCGAGGACGACGTCCTCGCCGTCACCGGCCCCGGCTCCTGCGAGGGCTGGTACCAGGGCGGCCTCGGGGCCGACGCCGAATGGGTGGGCGCGGCCACCGCCCAGCAGAGCGTGGTCCTGCTCGCGGCCCCCGTCCAGCACCCGTCGCTGTACGCCTACGCGGTCGAGGCCGGAGCCGGCTTCGCACTGCTGGTCCCGCTCGTGGTGATCTAGGGACCCCGGCCTAGAGCTGGTCCACCCCCGACTCGAAGGCCAGCAGGCGCACCTTGCGGTCGATGCCGCCGCCGTAGCCGGTCATGGAGCCGGACGCCCCGATGACGCGGTGGCAGGGCACGACGATGCCGACCGGGTTCTTCCCGTTGGCCAGGCCCACGGCCCGCGAGGCGTTCGGCTTGCCGAGCCGGGCCGCCAGCTCCCCGTAGGACCAGGTCTGCCCGTAGGGGATCCGTACGAGCTGCTCCCACACGCTGCGCTGGAACTCGGTGCCCTCCAGCCGGAGCGGGAGGTCGAACTCGGTGAGCTCCCCGGCGAAGTACGAGGTCAGCTGCCGCACCACCTCGGGGAAGGGCTCCTCCCCGGCCGCGACCCGCTCGCCGAAGGACTCCTCGGCCGGACGGTGGCGCTGGCCGGCCATGTAGAGGCCGCTGAGGAAGCCGTCGGTGGCGACCAGGGTGAGTTCCCCGTAGGGGCTGTCGACGACGGTGTGCTGCCTGCGGCCGGTGGACGCGGGGCCTGTGCTGTTGCCGGACATGGTGTTCGTGCTCCTCGGTTCAGGCGGGCAGGAAGTTGATGGCGTGGTCCTCGGTGGCCCACAGGTACTGGACGGCGTACGCGCGCCAGGGCCGCCAGTGGGCCGCGCGGGCCGTCAGCGCCGAGGGCGTGGACGGCAGCCCGAGCCCCTTCGCGGCCCGCCGGATCCCCAGGTCGGAGGGGATGAAGGCATCGGGGTCGCCCAGCGCCCGCATCGCGATGATCTCGGTGGTCCACGGGCCGAAACCGGGCAGCGCGTTCAGATGGGCCCGCGCCGTCTCCCAGTCGCTGTCGATGCCCAGCGGCAGGGAGCCGTCGGCGAGCGCCGAGACCAGCGTGGTGAGGGTGGCCCGGCGGCTGCGCGGCAGGGCCAGCGCCTCCGGATCGAGCCCGGCCAGCGCCTGCGAGGACGGGAACAGGTGGGTCAGCCCGCCCTCGGGGTCGGGATCGGCCACCGGCTCGCCGTGGGCGGCCACCAGCCGGGCCGCGTGCGTACGGGCCGCGGCCGTGGACACCTGCTGGCCCAGGACCGCGCGTACGGCGAACTCCTCCGCGTCGACCGTACGGGGCACCCGACGCCCGGGAGCCTTGTCCACGAGCGGGGCCAGCAGCGGATCGGCGCGCAGCTGCTCGTCCACGGCCTCGGGATCGGCGTCGAGGTCCAGCAGGCGACGGCAGCGGCTGATGGCGATGGTGAGGTCGCGCAGGTCGGTCAGGGCGAGCTGGCAGCCGATGTGGTCGGGCTGCGGGGTGAGGGCGACGACCCCGGTGCCGTACGGGAGCCGCAGCGTGCGGCGGTACGCGCCCGCGCGCCACTCCTCGACGCCGGGTACGGCGGTGGCGGCGAGGTGCCCGAAGAGGTTGTCGGGGTTGAGGGGGGTGCGGAAGGGGAGCCGCAGGCTGATGGTGCCGGGCACCCGGGCGTCCTGGCGGCTGCCGTTCCCGGCCCGGGCGCGCAGCTCGCTGGGGGCGAGGGCGAAGACCTCGCGGACGGTGTCGTTGAAGGTCCGGATCGAGGAGAACCCGGCGGCGAAGGCGATGTCGCCCATCGGCAGCTCGGAGGTCTCGATCAGCAGCCGGGCGGTCTGCGCGCGCTGGGCCCGGGCGAGGGCCAGGGGGCCGGCGCCGAGCTCGGCGTTGAGCTGGCGCTCCACCTGGCGGGCGGAGTACCCCAGCTTGGCGGCCAGCCCCGGGACCCCCTCCCGGTCGACGACCCCGTCCTGGATGAGCCGCATGGCGCGGGCGACGGCGTCGGCGCGGGCGTTCCACTCGGGGGAGCCGGGGGAGGTGTCCGGACGGCACCGCTTGCACGCCCGGTACCCGCTCTGCTGGCAGGCGGCGGCGCTGGGCAGGAAGGTCATGTTCTCGACCTTGGGAGGCACCGCCGGGCAGCTCGGGCGGCAGTAGATCCCGGTGGTCCTGACCGCGGTGAAGAACCATCCGTCGAAGCGGGCGTCCTTGGACCGGACGGCCCGCACGCAGCGCTCGGTGTCGGTGTACATGGCTCCATCCTTCCGGCGCGAGGTCCGGGGGGCTGGCGGTTTTCCGACATCAAGACTACGAGCCGGGGTGGCCGGGCGGGCGGGCCAGGGCAGGCGGGCCGGGATGGGCGGCGGGTGGGCGCGCGATGGACGGCCGGGGCGAGACTTCGGTGGAGGAGTCGGGCAAGGCTTCGGCGGGGGTGTGAGGACCCCCGCGGATGCGAAAGGGCCCCCGGTGCCTGTTCGGCGGCCGGGGGCCCTCTCGTACGCGTACAGCCGCGGCTAGCGGGCCTGGGTGGCCCTCGCCTCGCGGCGGTTGTGGCGGAACGTGTTCGCGCGACGGGTCGTCGCGAACAGCGGGATGGTCGCCGCCAGAGCGATCTGCAGCGCGCAGCCCGTCTGGAGCAGCAGCGCGCCGCCCGGGGCGTCGAACGCCCAGGCCGCCAGCAGCCCCATCGCCCCGACGATCCAGCTCAGCATCGCCACCGCGAGGACACCCCGCGGCTTGGGGTACTCGACCCGGCTCACCATCAGCCAGGCCACACCGACGATCGCGAGGAGCGTCGGAACGAACGG
Source organism: Streptomyces sp. NBC_00503 (assembly GCF_036346895.1). NCBI lineage: Bacteria > Bacillati > Actinomycetota > Actinomycetes > Kitasatosporales > Streptomycetaceae > Streptomyces > Streptomyces sp. NBC_00503. Next base: position 6,647,601 of record NZ_CP107855.1, read on the forward strand.
CAGCTCCAGCAGCACGATCGAGACGACCGTGAGCGCGCCGAAGGGGCTCGGCATGCCCTGGAACATGCCGTCCTTCATCGTCACGCAGCTGAATCTGGCCAGGCGCAGGACGACCGCCAGCAGGACGACGATCGCCGCCAGCGCCGACATCTTCTGGTGCGCGTCGTCGGCGACCAGGCCGTAGACGAGCACGAAGTACGCGGGCGCCAGACCGAAGCTGATCAGGTCGGACAGGTTGTCCAGCTCAGCACCCATCGGCGAGCTGCGCAGCTTGCGGGCCACGATCCCGTCGAAGAGGTCGAAGACGGCCGCGAGGAGCATCAGTATCACCGCGGTGGCCGCGCTGTGCCGGGCCATGCCCGACTCGCCGCTGCCGGTGAGGTGCGGGATGAGGATCCCGGTGGTGGTGAAGTACACCGCCATGAATCCGCAGGTCGCGTTACCGAGGGTGAGGGTGTCCGCTATCGACAGCCGCAGGGAGAGCGGCATGTCGTCCTCGGCGGACTCCTCCTCGGAGGCGGAGGCCTCCGGCACCCAGCCGGTGGCAGGAGTCTCAGGGTCAGTCACGGTCAATTCGGGTCACCCCCGCGGTGGTGGCCTGTCCGACCTCGACCGCGACCTCGACACCCTCGGGGAGGTAGATGTCGACGCGGGAGCCGAAGCGGATCAGACCGATGCGTTCGCCCTGCTCCACCTTGGTGCCGGCCGGCAGGTACGGGACGATGCGTCGCGCGACGGCGCCGGCGATCTGCACCATCTCGATGTCGCCGAGCTCGGTGTCGAAGTGCCAGACAACGCGCTCGTTGTTCTCGCTCTCCTTGTTGAACGCCGGAACGAATCCACCGGGAACGTGCTCCACGGACGTCACCGTGCCCGCGAGGGGCGCGCGGTTGACGTGGACGTTCAGCGGGCTCATGAAGATCGCGACCCGGGTCCGTCCGTCCTTCCACGGCATGATGCTCTGCACCACTCCGTCGGCGGGGGAGATGACCCGGCCCTGCGTGATCTCACGCTCGGGGTCGCGGAAGAACCACAGCATGCCCGCCGCGAGAGCGGTGGTGGGCACGGCCACTGCCGCCCAGCGTCCGGACTTGCGGGCCCGGGTGAGGCTGAGAGCGGCGGTGGCGACGGTCGGCAGAAGCCACGGCGATGCTCCGCGCGCGAGGCGTCCACCGAGGAGGCCGACGCGAGGTGCAGAGGTTTGGCTGTGGGGCATGGATGACCTTCGTAGCGGGTGATGCCGCGCCGGAAACACGGGGACGTGACGGCGGCTTTACTGGAATGCTATCGGTTGCACGCAACAACTGGGCAAGCCAGAAGCCGAGTCGATGACCGCAAGCCAGTGACTGCTAGTGATTCTTTTGCGGAAAACCACTGGATGATTCGCCGCAAAAGGTACTTTCAGCCCTGCAGTCGGTACTCCTCAAGCAGGCGTCGCCCGATGATCATTTTCTGGATCTCGGCGGTACCTTCACCGATGAGCAGCATCGGCGCCTCGCGGTAGAGACGCTCGATCTCGTACTCCTTGGAGAAGCCGTAGCCGCCGTGGATGCGGAACGCGTCTTCCACCACCTCCTTGCAGTACTCGGAGGCGAGGTACTTCGCCATCCCTGCTTCGAGGTCGTTTCGTTCCCCGGAGTCCTTTTTGCGTGCTGCATTGACCATCATCGCATGGGCGGCTTCGACCTTGGTAGCCATCTCGGCCAGCTTGAACTGGATCGCCTGGTGCTCGGCGATGGCCTTGCCGAAAGTGTGACGTTGCTGGGCATACGAGACACCGAGCTCGAAAGCACGCTGTGCGACGCCGCAGCCACGGGCCGCCACGTTGACGCGGCCGACCTCGACCCCGTCCATCATTTGGTAAAACCCTCGGCCGGTCTGGCCCCCGAGGACCCGATTGGCCGGAATGCGCAGTCCGTCCATGATGAGCTCGGTCGTGTCGACGCCCTTGTAGCCCATCTTGTCGATCTTGCCCGGGATGGTCAGGCCGGGACGGACCTCGCCGAAGCCCGCCTCCTTCTCCACCAGGAAGGTCGTCATCGACTTGTGGGGGGCGGTGCCCTCCGGGTGTCCTTCGTCACTGCGGACCAGGACGGCCACCAGCGTGGACGTGCCGCCGTTCGTCAGCCACATCTTCTGGCCGTTCAGGACGTACTCGTCGCCGTCCTTCACCGCCTTGGAGGTGATGGCCGACACATCGGAGCCCAGCCCCGGCTCGGACATCGAGAACGCGCCGCGCACCTCTCCCAGCGCCATCCGCGGGAGGAAGTGGTCCTTCTGCTCCTGCGTGCCGTGCTGCTTGAGCATGTACGCCACGATGAAGTGCGTGTTGATGATGCCCGAGACGGACATCCAGCCGCGCGCGATCTCCTCCACGCACAGCGCGTAGGTGAGCAGCGACTCACCCAGGCCGCCGTACTCCTCCGGGATCATCAGGCCGAAGAGGCCGAGTTCCTTGAGGCCGTCGACGATCTGCTGCGGGTATTCGTCCCGGTGCTCCAGCTGGGTCGCGACCGGGATGATCTCCTTGTCGACGAACTCCCGGACGGTCTTGAGGATGTCCCTCTGGTCGTCCGTCAGGCCGGCGGTCTGGGCAAGTCGGCTCATGGTTCTACTTCCCCTGTTCCTTCAGCGTGGGGCGGCCGGGCTGCTCGCCGCCGCGCTCCTTGATGTACGTCTCGGTCGGGACCATCACCTTGCGCCGGAAGACGCAGACGAGGGTGCCGTCCTGCTTGTAGCCCTTGGTCTCCACGTAGACGATGCCGCGGTCGTTCTTCGACTTCGACGGGGTCTTGTCGAGGACCGTGGTCTCGCCGTAGATCGTGTCCCCGTGGAAGGTCGGCGCCACGTGCCGCAGCGACTCGATCTCCAGGTTGGCGATCGCCTTGCCGGAGACGTCCGGCACGGACATGCCCAGCAGCAGCGAGTAGATGTAGTTGCCCACGACCACGTTCTTGCCGAAGTCGGTCGTGTTCTCGGCGTAGTTGCTGTCCATGTGGAGCGGGTGGTGGTTCATGGTCAGCAGGCAGAAGAGGTGGTCGTCGTACTCGGTGACCGTCTTTCCGGGCCAGTGCTTGTAGACCGCGCCGATCTCGAACTCTTCGTAGGTGCGTCCGAACTGCATGGTGCTACGCCTCCGGGATCTCGAACTTGGTGGTGCGCTCCATGCCCGCGGCGCGGCCCTTGCCCGCGATGACCAGGGCCATCTTGCGGCTGGCCTCGTCGATCATCTCGTCGCCGAGCATCGCCGAGCCCTTCTTGCCGCCGGCCTCGGAGGTGCACCAGTCGTACGCGTCGAGGATCAGCTCGGAGTGGTCGTAGTCCTCCTGGGAGGGGGAGAAGACCTCGTTGGCCGCGTCGACCTGGCCCGGGTGCAGCACCCACTTGCCGTCGAAGCCCAGCGCCGCCGCGCGCCCGGCGACCTCGCGGTAGCCGTCCACGTTCTTGATCTGGAGGAAGGGGCCGTCGATCGCCTGGAGGTTGTGCATGCGGGCCGCCATCAGGATCCGCATCAGGATGTAGTGGTAGGCGTCCGCGCCGTACCCGGGCGGCTGCATGCCCACGACCAGGGACTTCATGTTGATCGAGGCCATGAAGTCGGCCGGGCCGAAGATGATGGTCTCCAGCCGCGGGGACGCGGCGGCGATCTCGTCGACGTTGACCAGGCCCTTGGCGTTCTCGATCTGCGCCTCGATGCCGATCTTGCCGACCTCGAAGCCCATGGTCTTCTCGATCTGGGTCAGGAGGAGGTCGAGCGCCACGACCTGCTGGGCGTCCTGGACCTTCGGCAGCATGATGCAGTCGAGGTTCTGACCGGCGCCCTCGACGACGGTGATCACGTCGCGGTACGTCCAGTGCGTGGTCCAGTCGTTGACGCGCACCACACGGGTCTTGCCGGTCCAGTCGCCCTGGTTCAGCGCCTCCACGATCGTGTGGCGGGCACCCTCCTTGGCGAGCGGGGCGCAGGCGTCCTCGAGGTCGAGGAAGACCTGGTCGGCCGGCAGGCCCTGGGCCTTCTCCAGGAACCGGGGGTTGGAACCCGGAACCGCGAGGCAGGAGCGGCGCGGCCGCAGCCGGTTGACCGGGGAAGAGGGCGTGGTCATGCGGGGACCTCCGTGCTTGCAACGATGTCTGTGGTGTCGGCCTCGACGGTGCCTTCGCCGCCGTCGAGCGGGTGGAGCTTGTTCGCCTTGCGGATCTCGTCGACGATACGGCCGATGATCTCCGTGATGCCGAAGTCCTTCGGGGTGAAGACCGCGGCGACCCCGGCGGCCTTCAGCGCGATGGCGTCGGCATTCGGAATGATGCCGCCGAGGACGACGGGGATGTCACCCGCCCCCGCCGCGCGCAGGCGTTCCAGCACGTCCGGCACGAGAGCGCTGTGCGAGCCGGACAGGATGGACAGTCCCACGCAGTGCACGTCCTCGGCCAGCGCCGCGGAGGAGATCTCCTCGGGGGTCAGCCTGATCCCCTGGTAGACCACCTCGAAACCGGCGTCGCGGGCCCGCACGGCGATCTGCTCGGCGCCGTTGGAGTGCCCGTCCAGGCCGGGCTTGCCGACCAGCAGGCGCAGCCGGCCGGAGCCGAGCTCGTCGGCCGTACGGGAGACCTTCGCGCGGACGAGGGCCATGGGGGTCCCCTCCTCGGCGGTCACGGCCACCGGGGCCGAGGAGACCCCGGTCGGAGCCCGGAACTCCCCGAACACCTCGCGCAGGGCGCTGGACCACTCGCCGGTGGTGACACCGGCGCGGGCGCACTCCAGCGTGGCCTCCATCAGGTTCTCGGTCCCGGCGGCGGCCTCCTTGAGCCGGTCCAGGGCCTGCATCACCGTCGGGAAGACGAACGGGTCGCCCTCGCCCTGCCGGTCCGAGGACTCCTGGCGCTCGGCGCGCCAGCGGCCGATCCGCTCGACGGTCAGCGCCTCGGTCGCCGGGTCCACCGTCATGATGGCGCCGTCCAGGTCGGCGGTGAGCGGGTTCTCCTCGGTCTGCTGGAAGCAGTTGACGCCGACGATCTTGTCCTCGCCGGCCTCGATCCGGGCCCGCCGCTCGGCGTGCGAGGAGACCAGCTCGCCCTTGAGGTACCCGGACTCCACGGCGGCCATCGCGCCGCCCATCTCCTGGATCCGGTCGATCTCGGCCAGGCACTCGGCCACCAGGGACTCGACCTTGGCCTCGATCACGTGGGACCCGGCGAAGATGTCCTCGTACTCCAGCAGGTCGCTCTCGTGCGCCAGGACCTGCTGGATGCGCAGCGACCACTGCTGGTCCCAGGGCCGGGGCAGGCCCAGAGCCTCGTTCCAGGCCGGCAGCTGCACGGCGCGGGCGCGGGCGTCCTTGGACAGGGTGACCGCGAGCATCTCCAGCACGATCCGCTGGACGTTGTTCTCGGGCTGCGCCTCGGTCAGGCCCAGGGAGTTGACCTGGACCCCGTACCGGAAGCGGCGCTGCTTCTCGTTCTCGATGCCGTAGCGCTCGCGGGTGACCTTGTCCCAGATGCGGCCGAAGGCGCGCATCTTGCACATCTCCTCGATGAAGCGGACGCCCGCGTTCACGAAGAAGGAGATGCGGGCGACGACCTCACCGAAACGTTCCGGCGGGACCTGGCCCGAGTCGCGCACCGAGTCCAGCACCGCGATCGCGGTCGACATCGCGTACGAGATCTCCTGGACCGGCGTGGCTCCGGCCTCCTGGAGGTGGTACGAGCAGATGTTGATCGGGTTCCACTTCGGGATGTGGTTGACCGTGTACGCGATCATGTCCGTCGTCAGCCGGAGCGAGGGGCCGGGCGGGAAGACGTGCGTCCCGCGCGACAGGTACTCCTTGACGATGTCGTTCTGGGTGGTGCCCTGGAGCTGGGCGATGTCCGCGCCCTGCTCCTCGGCGGCCACCTGGTAGAGCGCCAGCAGCCACATGGCGGTGGCGTTGATCGTCATCGAGGTGTTCATCTGCTCCAGGGGAATGTCCTGGAACAGCCGCCGCATGTCGCCCAGATGGGAGACCGGGACCCCGACCCGGCCCACCTCGCCGCGGGCGAGGATGTGGTCGGGGTCGTAGCCGGTCTGCGTCGGGAGGTCGAACGCGACCGACAGGCCGGTCTGGCCCTTGGCGAGGTTGCGGCGGTACAGCTCGTTGGACGCCTCGGCCGTGGAGTGGCCGGCGTACGTCCGCATGAGCCACGGACGGTCTTTCTGGCGCTCTGTCATCTCAGGCTGTCCCTTTGGCCCTTGAACGATCTCAGACGGATCAGACGGTCGTACGGATCAGACGGTCGGACGGATCGGGCGAAGGATCAGATGTCGCGGAAGCGGTTGATCGCTTCGAGGTGCGTCGCGCGCATCTCGTGGTCGCGCACGCCCAGGCCCTCCTCGGGGGCCAGCGCGAGGACGCCGACCTTGCCCTGGTGGAGGTTGCGGTGGACGTCGTAGGCGGCCTGGCCGGTCTGCTCCAGGGAGTAGACCTTCGACAGGGTGGGGTGGATCTTGCCCTTGGCGACCAGGCGGTTGGCCTCCCAGGCCTCGCGGTAGTTCGCGAAGTGGGAGCCGACGATCTTCTTCAGCGACATCCACAGGTACCGGTTGTCGTACTCGTGGTTGTAGCCCGAGGTCGAGGCACAGGTGACGATCGTGCCGCCCTTGCGGGTGACGTAGACCGAGGCGCCGAAGGTCTCGCGGCCCGGGTGCTCGAAGACGATGTCCACGTCCTCGCCGCCGGTCAGCTCGCGGATGCGCTTGCCCAGGCGCTTCCACTCCTTCGGGTCCTGGGTGTGCTCGTCCTTCCAGAACTTGTAGCCCTCGGCGCTGCGGTCGATGATCGCGGTCGCGCCCATCGCCCGGCAGATGTCCGCCTTCTGCGCGCTGGAGACCACGCAGATCGGGTTGGCGCCGCCGGCCAGCGCGAACTGGGTGGCGTACGAGCCGAGCCCGCCGCTGGCGCCCCAGATCAGGACGTTGTCGCCCTGCTTCATGCCGGCGCCGTTGCGGGAGACCAGCTGGCGGTAGGCGGTGGAGTTGACCAGGCCGGGGGAGGCGGCCTCCTCCCAGCTGAGGTGGTCGGGCTTGGGCATCAGCTGGTTCGACTTGACGAGTGCGATCTCCGCCAGGCCGCCGAAGTTGGTCTCGAAGCCCCAGATGCGCTGCTCGGGGTCGAGCATCGTGTCGTTGTGGCCGTCGGAGGACTCCAGCTCGACCGACAGGCAGTGCGCGACGACCTCGTCGCCCGGCTTCCAGGCGTTCACGCCGGGGCCGGTGCGCAGGACGACGCCCGAGAGGTCCGAGCCGATGACGTGGTACGGCAGGTCGTGGCGCTTGGTGAGCTCCGACAGGCGCCCGTAGCGCTCCAGGAAGCTGAAGGTGGAGACCGGCTCGAAGATCGAGGTCCACACGGAGTTGTAGTTGACCGAGGAGGCCATGACGGCCACCAGGGCCTCGCCCGGGCCGAGCTCCGGCACGGGGACCTGGTCCAGGTGCAGGGACTTGCGGGGGTCCTTCTCGCGGGTGGTGAGCCCGGCGAACATCTCCACCTCGTCCTTGTGCACGGTGATCGCGCGGTACGAGTCGGGGAGCGGCAGGGCCGCGAAGTCGGCGGCCGTCGCGGCCTGCGACTGGATCGCGTCCAGGATGTCCTTCACGGTGTTGCCTCCGGCCATGCGCTGATGAGGGTGCGCTCAGGGAAACGGGTGGTGTGGAGCGGCGGAGCTGAGGGGGGTCGAGCGGTGTCGTGCGATGTTCTGGGGCGCCGTCGATTCGGCTGGGGTGCTGCTGCGCGTTGCCTGTGGTGGGGCTGTGCGGGGGCCTGGTGACGCAGGCATCCGGGGCGCGGTCCGTGCCGAGTGGGCTGGACCGCGGGGACATCCGGACGAGATTCAACGTATGGCACCCCGTGTCACTCAGCAAGGCACCGCGTGCCAAAACTTTCTCTCATTTGCCGATTGACCTGCGCGGATGAGCGATGATCGATCAGAGTTACCCGTGAGTAGGGGCAACCCGGACAAACGAAACGGCCGCCCCCCGGAACGGGAGCGGCCGCTGTGACGAGCGTTACTGCTGTGTTCTGCTACCTCTGCTTGAGCGCCTCTTCGATCGTCCGCATGACCTCGTCGAGCGGAGCGTCCGTACGGGCCACCGCGACCAGCACCTCGCCCTGCGTACGGACCGAGGCCGCGGCCGGGGCCGGAGCGGCCGGGGAATCGGAACCGTGCGCCGGCTGGGCCGAGCCCAGCGTGCGCCCCGCGCCGATCCCGGTGCCGAAGGTCTTGCGCACGATCGAGAAGGCGTGGTCCAGCTGCGCCTCCACGTCCCCCTGGCCGCCCGCCCGCAGCCAGCGCCGCAGCACGTGGTTGTGGGCCGTGACCACCGCGGAGGCGGCCACCTCGGCCAGCAGCGGGTCGTCGTTGCCGTCGTGGTGGTCGGTCTCGTCGAAGTGGGCCAGCAGGTAGCGGGTGAAGAGCCGCTCGTACCGGGCCACCGAGGCGATCTCCCGCTCCCGCAGCGCCGGCACCTCGCGGGTGAGCCGGTAGCGCTCCACCGACACCGCCGGCGAGGCGGCGTACATCTTCATGACTTCCTTGATCCCCCGGCACACCGTGTCGAGCGGGTGCTCGTGCGCCGGGGCCACGTCGAGGACGGCCTCGGCGCGGGTCAGGGTGTCGTCGTGGTCCGGGAAGATCGCCTCTTCCTTGGAGCGGAAGTGCCGGAAGAAGGTCCGGCGCGCCACTCCGGCCGTCGCGGCGATCTCGTCGACCGTCGTGGCCTCGTACCCCTTGGTCGCGAAGAGCTCCATCGCGGCCGCCGCCAGCTCACGGCGCATCTTGAGCCGCTGGGCGGCCGCCTTGGTGCCGGCCGGGCTCTCCGTGGCATCGGAGGCCGAGGAAGCGCGGGGCGAGGTCTTGACGGGCTGGGACATAGAGCGAAAGTACTTCATCCGCGCCGGAGAGCGCTCCCGAGGGGGCTGGGACAGGGGTGGATGCGGGGGAGGGCCCGCACTGGGCCCGGAAGGTACGGCCTGCCGTGAGGGTCCGGCAGACCCGAGCAGCCCTCCCCACGCATCCGGCTCAGGGGCCGGCCGCCGGTTACCGGCGGGGGGCGTACTCACGGAATCCGCGGCCGGTCTTCCGGCCCAGGCAGCCCGCCGCCACGAGGTGCTCCAGCAGCGGGGACGGGGCCAGGCCCGGGTCGCGGAACTCCTTGTGCAGGACCTGCTCGATGGCCAGCGACACGTCCAGGCCCACCACGTCCAGGAGCTCGAAGGGCCCCATCGGGTAGCCGGCGCCCAGCTTCATCGCCGCGTCGATGTCGTCGATCCCGGCGTAGTGCTGCTCGACCATCTTGATCGCGTTGTTGAGGTACGGGAACAGCAGCGCGTTCACGATGAAACCGGCGCGGTCCCCGCAGTCCACCGGGTGCTTGCGCACCTTGGCGCAGATCCCGCGGACCGTGGCGTGCACGTCGTCGGCGGTCAGGACGGTCCGGACCACCTCGACCAGCTTCATCGCCGGAGCCGGGTTGAAGAAGTGCATCCCGATCACGTCCTCGGGCCGCGAGGTGGCGCGGGCGATCGCGATCACCGGCAGCGAGGAGGTCGTGGTGGCCAGCACCGCGCCCGGCTTGCAGACCTTGTCCAGGCTCTGGAACAGCTCCTGCTTCACCGCCAGGTCCTCGGCGACGGCCTCCACGGCCAGATCCACCTCGGCGAAGGCCTCCAGCGAACCCGCAGCCGTGATCCGTCCCACGGTGGCCGCGGCCGCGTCCGCGGTCAGCCGGCCCCGGTCCACGGCGCGGCTCAGGGACTTGGCGATGGCGGCCTTGGCCGCGTCCGCCTTCTCCTGGCTGCGGGCCGCCAGCACCACGGAGTAGCCGGCCTGCGCGAAGACCTGCGCGATCCCGCTCGCCATGGTGCCCGAACCGGCCACGCCGACCGTGGAGACCGGGCGGCTGGCCCGGACCAGGTCGCCGTCCGGCGGGGTCTGCAGGTCGCGGACGATGACCTGGCTGCCCGCGGACTCGTACGTGTAGAACCCGCGCCCGGACTTCTGCCCGGTCAGGCCCGCCTCGGCGAGGTGGCCCAGGATCGGGGCCGGGGCGTGCAGCCGGTCGCCGGAGGCGGCGTACATGGCCTCCAGGACGGTGCGCGCGGTGTCCACGCCGATCAGGTCGAGCAGGGCGAGCGGGCCCATCGGCAGGCCGCAGCCCAGCCGCATCGCCGCGTCGATGTCCTCGCGGGAGGCGTACTTCGCCTCGTACATCGCGGCGGCCTGGTTGAGGTAGCCGAACAGCAGGCCGTCGGCGACGAAGCCGGGGCGGTCGCCGACCGCGACGGGCTCCTTGCCGAGCTCACGGGCCAGCGTCGTGACCGCCTCGACGGCCGGCGGGGCCGTCAGCACGCTGGAGACGACCTCGACCAGCTTCATCGCCGGGGCCGGGTTGAAGAAGTGCAGCCCGACCACGCGCTCGGGGCGCTGCGACTCGGCGGCCATCCGCGTCACCGACAGGGCGTTGGTGCCGGTGGCCAGGATCGCCGTGGGCCGCACGATCGCGTCGAGCTCGCGGAAGATCCGCTGCTTGAGCTCGTAGGACTCGGGGACGACCTCGATGACGAGATCGGCTTCGGCGGCGGCGCCCAGTTCGGAGAAGGTGCGGAAACGGGCGAGCACGCCCTCGCGCTCCTGCTCGGTGAGCAGCCCCTTGGTCACGGAGCGGGCGGTGGCGGCGGCGAGGGTCGCGGTGGCGCGGCGGGCCGCGGTGTCGCTGATCTCGATGCCGATGACCTCGCGGCCGGCCCGGGCGAGGACCTCGGCGATGCCGGTGCCCATGGTGCCGAGGCCGACGACGGCGATGGTCTGCAGGGCGGGCCGGGCGGGCTCGGTGGAGGGGGAGGAGGACTGACTGGACGTGGACGGAAGGTCCATCGCGGGACTCCAGTGGAAGAGGGTGACGACTGAGGGGGCGCGGCGCTGCGGCGCTCGGGAAGACACGCAGGGCGCGCGGAGGCCGTACGGAAGGCCGTGCGGAGAAGCCCGGGCCGGGAGGTTCCGGAAGGAGGGTGTCCAGGGGGAACGGCCCGTGGGGCACAAGCGGCGGAGCCCTGTCCCGGGGTCACGCCGTGAGGTGGTGCGGAGGTCGTGCAGAACCGACTGGTACGAGGTGGCTGCGTCACCAGGCCGTCCTCGTACGTGTTGTAGGGACAGTAACCCTCCGGTAACTCGTCCGCCAGAGTGCGCACATGTGACCTGCGCCGCTCAAATGTACCGATCATCGATCATCGATCAACCGGCCCTCAAGGAACCGCGCGTACGGGCCGCCGCGGCCCCCTAGGGTGGCCGGGTGAACGACGTGTTGGAGCGCCTGCGGGCGGAATCGGCCGGGGCCCCGGAGTACGCCGAACTGGTCGCTTCGGACCCCGACGAGCTGGCGGCCTCCCTGTCCGAGGCCGGCCGGCCGCTGTGGGCCCGGGAACTGGCCGCGTACCGACTGGGCCTGGCCGGGGACCGGCGGGCCTTCGAAGCCCTGGTCCTGCTGCTCAACCACCGGGACCCGCCGCGCTGCGAAGCCGCGGCGCAGGCACTGGCCGTCCTCGGGGACCCGCGCACCGCCCGCGCGGCGGCAGCCCTGGCGACCAACGAACTGCGCACGGCCTACGCCCTGCACCCGGTCCGGCTGCTGGCCGCGCTGCGCGCCCCCGAATCCGCCCCGGCGCTGATGAGCACCCTGTCGCGGCTGCTCGCGCCGAACGACCCGTACTGGCGGGTGGCGCTGGCCTGCGTGGAGGGGCTGGGCGCGCTGGCGGATCGGCGCGCCCACGAGGTCCTCGTACGGGCCCAGTCGCACCCCCGGCTGGCGGTGGCGGCGACCGCGGCCCTGCGGCGGCTGGAGATCAGCTAGCGAACCCGGTCTTGAAGCCGGTTCCGAACCCGGCGCCGGGGCCGGTCCTGAATCCGGTCCCGGACTCGGCCTCGGACTGGGACCCGGTCGCGGTCTCGGCCCGCTTCGGCTCCGGGAGGATCGCGAAGGCCTCGATCTCCAGGAGCAGTTCGGGCCGGAACAGCGCCGCCACCTGGACCGCCGAGGAGGCCGGGAGGCGGTCCGCCGCGATCACCTCGTCACGGGCCGCGCGGACCGCGGGGAGGTGGGCGACGTCCGTGACGAAGTACGTCAGCTTCACCACGTCGTCGAAGGTCGCCCCGGCCGCGGCCAGGCACCGGCGCAGGTTCTCGAACACCTGCCGGGCCTGGGCGGCGGCGTCGCCCTCGCCGACCACCTCGCCCTTCTCGTCGAAGGCGCACTGCCCGGAGACGGCGACGAACCGCCCGGTGCCCCAGACGACGTGGCTGTATCCGGTGCCCGGGGCGACGCCCTCCGGCTCGGAGACGCGGGTGAGGTGGCTGCTGCTACTGGTGGTCATGGGCGCGATTGTGCCCGAACGGGCCAACGGCCGTGGCCCATCCGCCCGTGCCCGTCGTTCAGCCCCGGAAGCCCAGCAGGCCGTGCAGCGCCGCGCCGCCCGCCGACGGCGGGACCGCGCGGGTCGCGGGGAGCGGCTTGGGGGCCGGCTGGGCGGGGCAGCTGGCGTCCGCGGCCTTGCCCGTCAGCAGGTACGAAGCCAGCTTCTCGTCCAGGCACTTGTTGCCACTGAGCGCGATCCCGTGGTTGCCGCCGCCCTGCTCGACCACCAGCGCGGAGCCCGCGAGCTTGCGCCGCATGCTCACCGCCCCCTCGTAGGGGGTCGCCGCGTCCTCGGTCGCCTGGAAGAGGAGCGCCTGCGGGAGGGCGGTGTTGGTGACGTCCGGGGCCTGCAGCGGCTCGGTCGGCCAGAACGCGCACGGGGCGTTGTACCAGGCGTTGTTCCAGGTCATGAAGGGCGCCTTGGCGTGTGTGCGCCACATGTCGGCGCGCCAGGTGTTCCAGTCCTTGGGCCACGCCGAGTCCCGGCACTGCACGGCCGTGTAGACGCTGTAGCTGTTGCCCGCGGAGGGCTCCACCGCGCCGAACCGTTCGTACGCCGCCACCAGCGGCTTCGGGTCGTTGTCCACGGAGTACGAGGAGAACGCCGCGGCCAGGTGCGGCCAGTAGCCGTTGAAGTAGCCGCCCGGCATGAAGGTGTCCTCCAGCTCGGCCGGACCCACCTTGGCCCCCGCCGGGGTGGTGCGCAGCGCCGAGCGCATCTCGTACCAGCGGGCCTCGACCTCCGCCGGGTCGGTGCCCAGGTGGTAGGTGGAGTCGTACCGGGCCACCCATGCCAGGAAGGACTTGTGGCGGGCGTCGAAGGCCTGGTCCTGGGCGAGGTTGTCCTCGTACCAGACCCCGGCCGGGTCGACGACGGAGTCCAGGACCAGGCGGTGGATGCGGTCGGGGTGCAGCTTGGCGTAGACCGCGCCCAGGTAGGTCCCGTAGGAGTAGCCGAAGTAGCTGAGCTTGTCGGCGCGCAGGGCGCCCCGCAGCACCTCGAGGTCCCGGGCCGCCGAAACCGTGCCGATGAACGGGAGCACGTCCGCGTGCTTGGTCTGGCAGGACTCGGCGAAGGACTTCACCCGCTCCAGGTTGGCGCGCTCGGTCTCCTCGTCCAGGGGGACGGAGTCGGGCCGCACGGGGGTGAAGTGCCCGGCGCCGCAGTCCAGGACGGGCTCGCTCTTGCCGACGCCCCGGGGGTCGAAGCCGATCACGTCGTACTGGCCGGCGACGTCCTTGGGCAGCGCGGAGGCGATGTAGCCGGCCAGGGTGCGGCCGCTGCCGCCGGGGCCGCCCGGATTGACCAGCAGCGGGCCCTGGGAGCGGGCGGCGGTGTGGGGGACCCGGGTCAGGGCGAGGGAGATCTGCCGGCCGTCCGGCCGGTCGTGGTCGAGGGGGACCTTGAGGGAGGCGCACTGGAGCGTCGGGTAGCGGGACGTGGCGCAGTTGGACCACTTCAGGGGAGCCGGCGCGGGTGCGGGCGCGGCGGGCGCGGCGGCCGTCATCGGGGTCGCGAGGGCGGCGGCGACGGTGGTGACCGCCAGCAGGACGGCGGCGCGCTTCTTCAGGGGCGGACGGTTCACGGGGCTCATGGGGCCTCCCAGCCGAGGGTTCTGGGCGGAATCGTCCCGGAACCCGCGCCCGGAAAGGGGGATTGGGCGGCCTATTGGCCCGATGTGATGACCCTTCAGTCGGTCGTACGGTCGTACGGGCGCGCGTGCGCGGCCTCAGAGCAGGCTCAGCTGGGTGGGTCCGGCGGGCGCGGGCTCGGCGGGCCGCTCCGGCAGGAGGGTCCCGCGGTCCCGCCCGCTGCCGCCCGGACCGATGCCGAATTCGGCGGCGAGCTCGTGGACTTGCCGGGTGATCATGCGCTGGTACCAGGTGGGCGCGTACGAGCCGCCCGCGTACATCCGCTCGTACCGCTCGACCAGGTGGGGGTGGTGCTCGCCCAGCCAGGCCGTGAACCACTCGCGGGCCCCGGGCCGCAGATGGAGTACCAGGGGTGTCACGGAGGTCGCGCCCGATTCCGCGACGGCCCGGACGGTGTCCCGCAGCTGCTCCGGGGAGTCCCCGAGGAAGGGGATCACCGGGGCCATCAGGACCCCGCACTCGATGCCCGCGTCGGTCAGGGTGCGCACGGCGTGCAGCCGGGCGGCGGGGGAGGGGGTGCCGGGTTCGACCGTCCGCCACAGGGCGGTGTCGGTGAAGCCGACGGAGACGGAGATCCCGACGTCGGCGACGGCGGCGGCCTCCTGGAGGAGGGGGAGGTCGCGCAGGATCAGCGTGCCCTTGGTGAGGATGGAGAAGGGGTTGGCGTGGTCGCGCAGCGCCCCGATGATCCCGGGCATGAGGCGATAACGGCCCTCCGCGCGCTGATAGCAATCCACGTTGGTGCCCATCGCGATGTGCGCGCCGGTCCAGCGACGGGCGGCGAGCTCGCGGCGCAGGAGCTCGGGGGCGTTGGTCTTGACGACGATCTGGGAATCGAAACCGATGCCGGTGTCGAGGTCGAGATAGCTGTGGGTCTTGCGCGCGAAGCAGTAGACGCAGGCGTGGCTGCACCCCCGGTAGGGGTTCACGGTCCATTCGAACGGCATCCGCGAGGCCCCGGGGACCCGGTTGAGGATCGAGCGGGCGCGCACCTCGTGGAAGGTGATCCCGCGGAACTCGGGGGTGTCGAAGGTGCGGGTGACGACGGCGGCGGCGCCGAAGAGCGCGGCGGGCCCGGCGGTCCGGCTCCCCTCGTCCCCGTCCTCGGGGGGTTCGTTGCTCAGGCTGTCCCAGCGCATGGTGCGGCTCCCTAGGTGGCTCGCTCCCGAGAATAGAACAAACGTTCCCATGATCGTGCGGGACGGCTTTCGGGTCCGGGTCCGCCGTCCCGTCCGGTCCAGGTCCGCCGTCCCGTCCGGTCCGGGCCCGCCGTCCCGTCGGGTCTGGGCTCGCCGTCCCTTCCCACCCGGATTTGGGCGCCCGCCCCTGAGGTGGTTGGCTTGCCGCGACGAGATCACCACGCTTGGAATCACCACTGTTGGAGGAGCACCCATGGCGCAGGTCGAGGCCACCACGGAGCGCATCATCACGGCGGACGCGGAGACCGTGTTCGACGCGCTGGCCGACTACACCGGTACCCGGGGGAAGCTGCTGCCCGAGCACTTCAGCGAGTACGAGGTGCGCGAGGGCGGCGACGGCGAGGGCACCCTCGTCCACTGGAAGCTCCAGGCCACCAGCAAGCGCGTGCGCGACTGCCTGCTCGAGGTCAGCGAGCCCACCGACGGCCAGCTCGTGGAGAAGGACCGCAACTCCTCCATGGTCACCACGTGGACCGTCACCCCGGCCGGCGAGGGCCAGTCCAAGGCCGTGGTCACCACCGTGTGGAACGGCGCCGGCGGCATCGGCGGCTTCTTCGAGCGCACCTTCGCCCCCAAGGGCCTGGCCCGTATCTACGACACCTTCCTCGCCAACCTGGCCGCCGAAGTCCAGGGCTGAGCAACGCCGTTGCCGGTGAGGCGGGGAAGGGAAGGTCCAGGCCTCACCGGATCGGGTGAACCGGACGCGCCGGCCCGCGGCCGCGCGGTCCGGCGCGCCCACGGGCGTGGCCCCGGGGTCCTGTGGGGCCGGGCGGTTAGGGTGGGGGTCTGAGCGCTACCGACCGCCCGGGGGCCCGATGAAGATCCTCATCTCCGCCGACATGGAAGGCGCCACCGGCGTCACCTGGCCCGCCGACGTGCTGCCCGGGACGCCGCAGTGGGAACGCTGCCGGACGATGTTCACCTCCGACGTGAACGCCGCCGTACTCGGCTTCTACGACGGCGGCGCAGACCAGGTCCTCGTCAACGAGGCCCACTGGACCATGCGCAACCTGCTGCTGGAGCGCCTCGACGCACGCGTCGAGATGCTCACCGGCCGCCACAAATCCCTCTCCATGGTCGAGGGCGTCCAGCACGGGGACGTCGACGGCATCGCCTTCGTCGGCTACCACACCGGAGCCGGAGCCGAAGGGGTCCTCGCCCACACCTACCTCGCCAACTCCATCACCGGGGTCTGGCTGAACGGGATCCGGGCCAGCGAAGGCGTGCTCAACGCGCACGTCGTCGCCGAGTACGGGGTCCCCGTCGTGCTCGTCACGGGAGACGACCTGACCTGCGTGGACGCCGCGGGATACGCCCCCGACGCGGTGACCGTCGCCGTCAAGGACCACGTCTCGCGCTACGCCGCCGTCTGCCGCACCCCCGCCCGCACGGCCGCCGACATCCGGGCCGCCGCCAAGGCGGCCGCGGCCCTGGCGGTCCGTCACGAACCCGTGCGCGGCGGCCCCTTCACGGTCGAGGTGGAGTTCGACGCGGAGCACCTGGCGATGGCCGCCACGGTGGTGCCCGGCGTCGCGCGGTCGGGGATGCGCAAGGTCGCGTACACCAGCGCGACCATGTATGAGGGGATCCGGACCTTCAAGGCGGTCACGACGATCGTCTCGGCAGCGGTGGAGGAGCAGTATGGCTGACATGTCCGACCCCAACCCCGGCGCGGTCCTGGACTCCCCGGTGGACCGGATGGACTCCCCGGTGGACCGGACGGCGCTCGACGAGGCCGTGGAGTTCACCTCCGGCCTGATCCGCATCGACACCACCAACCGGGGCGGCGGCGACTGCCGGGAGCGGCCGGCCGCCGAGTACGTCGCCGAGCGGCTGGCGGCCGCCGGAATCGAGCCGGTGATCCTGGAGCGCACCCCGGGCCGCAGCAACGTGGTGGCCCGGATCGAGGGGACCGACCGCACAGCCCCCGCCCTCCTGGTCCACGGCCACCTCGACGTGGTCCCCGCCGAGGCCGCCGACTGGAGAGTGGACCCCTTCTCCGGCGAGATCCGCGACGGGGTGGTCTGGGGCCGCGGCGCCGTGGACATGAAGAACATGGACGCGATGGTGCTGGCCGTCGTACGGGCCTGGGCGCGGGCCGCCGAGCGGGGGCTGGACTGCAAGCCGCGCCGGGACATCGTGATCGCCTACACCGCCGACGAGGAGGACAGTGCGATCGACGGAGCCGGCTTCCTCGCCGACCGGCATCCGGAACTCTTCGAAGGCTGTACCGAGGGCATTGGCGAATCGGGTGCCTTCACCGTGCACCCCGGACCCGGACGGCCCCCCCTCTACCCGATCGCCGCCGGTGAACGCGGGACCGCCTGGCTGAAGTTGACGGCCACCGGCACCGCCGGGCACGGCTCCAAGCCCAACCGGGCCAATGCCGTCAGTCGGCTCGCCGCCGCCGTGGCCCGGATCGGGGAGCACAGATGGCCGGTCCGCCTCACCGACACGGTCGTCGCCTGCATCACCGAACTGTCCGCCCTCCAGGGGCTGTCGGTGGATCCGCGGGCCCCCGGCTTCGACCTCGACGCCGTCCTGCGCGAGCTCGGCCCGGCCTCGGGCCTCGTCGAGGCGACTGTCCGCAACAGCGCCAACCCCACCATGCTCAGCGCCGGTTACAAGCTCAACGTCATTCCCGGCACGGCCACCGGCTTCGTGGACGGCCGGATGCTGCCCGGCGGCGAGGCCGAGTTCATCGCCACCCTCGACGAGCTCACCGGCCCCGACGTGCGCTGGGACTTCCACCACCGCGAGGTGGCCCTCGAAGCCCCCGTGGACGGGCGGACCTACGCGATTCTGCGCGAGTCCGTGGAGCGGTTCGACCCCGAGGGGCACGTGGTGCCCTTCTGCATGGCGGGCGGCACCGACGCCAAGCAGTTCTCCCGCCTCGGCATCACCGGCTACGGCTTCTCCCCGCTGAAACTGCCGCCCGGCTTCGACTACTGGTCCCTCTTCCACGGAGTGGACGAGCGGGTCCCCGTCGACGCCCTGCACTTCGGTGTGCGCGTCCTCGACCACGCGCTGCGCACCCTCTGATGGAGCTCCGCACCGCTCCCTACGGCAGCTGGCCCTCGCCCATCGACGCCGCGCTCGCCGCCTCCCTCGACGGGCGGCCCGAGTACGTCGGCACGGTGGGCTCCGAGGTGTGGTGGACCGAGCCCCGGCCGGCCGAGGGCGGCCGCCGCGCGCTGGTCCGGCGGTCGGCCGACGGCGGCCACCCCGTCTCCGTGCTGCCCGCGCCGTGGAACGCGCGCAGCCGGGTCACCGAGTACGGGGGCCGGCCCTGGGCGGGCACCGAACGCCCCACGGGCGGACCGCTGGTGGTGTTCTCGCACTTCACCGACCAGCGGCTGTACGCGTACGAACCCGACAGGTCCGCCAGCCCCGGCCCGCGCCCGCTGACCCCCGTCTCGGCGGTCGGCGGCGGGCTGCGCTGGGCCGACCCTGTGCTGCGCGGCGGCGAAGTCTGGTGCGTGCTCGAAGAGTTCACCGGACCCGGGCCGACCGATGTGCGCCGGGTCCTGGCCGCCGTACCGCTGGACGGATCGGCCGCCGAGGACCGCTCCCGGGTGCGGGAGCTGACCGACGACGGGTACCGGTTCACCACCGGCCCGCGGATCTCCCCGGACGGGCGGCAGGCCGCCTGGCTGGTGTGGGACCACCCCCGGATGCCCTGGGACGGCACCGAGTTGAGGCTCGCCGAGGTCACCGCGGACGGGCGGCTCGCGCAGCCCCGTACCGTACTCGGCGGACCCGAGGAGGCCGTCGCGCAGGTCGAGTGGGCCAGTGACGGGACCCTCCTCGCGGTGAGCGACCGGGGCGGCTGGTGGAACCCCTACCGGGTGGACCCCGACACGGGCGGCGCCGTCAACCTGTGCCCCCGGGAAGAGGAGTTCGGCGGGCCGCTGTGGAAGCCCGGACTGCGCTGGATCGCCGCGCTCCCCGGCGGGCTCGTCGCCGTGCTGCACGGCCAGGGCTCCTCGGTGCTGGGCGTACTCGACCCGGAGAGCGGAGACCTGGTCGACGCGGCCGGTCCGTGGACGGCCTGGCAGCCCACGCTCGCCGTCCTCGGAAGCCGGGTCTACGGGGTCGCGGCCAGCCCGCGCAGCGCGTACGAGGTGGTGGAGCTGGACACCGCCACCGGGCACGCCAGGGTGGTGGGCGGCGGGAGGGCGGATCCGGTGGACCCGGCGTACTACCCGGAGCCGCAGAGCCGGACCTTCCACGGCCGGGGCGGCCGGCAGATCCACGCCCACGTCTACCCGCCGCACCATCCGGAGCTGCGGGCCCGGGCCCGGGAGCTCCCCCCGTACGTGGTGTGGGCGCACGGTGGCCCCACCGACCACGTGCCGCCCGTACTCGACCTGAACATCGCCTACTTCACCTCGCGCGGCATCGGCGTCGTCGAGGTCAACTACGGCGGATCCACCGGCTACGGACGCGCCTACCGGGAGCGGCTGCGCGAACAGTGGGGCGTGGTCGACGTGGAGGACTGCGCGGCCGTGGCCCGCGGTCTGGCCGCGGAGGGCACCGCGGACCCCGACCGGCTCGCGATCCGCGGCGGCAGCGCGGGCGGCTGGACGGCGGCGGCCTCACTGGCCTCCACCGGCCTCTACGCCTGCGCGGCGGTGATCTACCCCGTGCTGGACCTGTGCGGTTTCGCCGAGGAGACGCACGACCTGGAGTCCCGCTACCTCGACGGTCTCGCCGGCCCGCCGCGGACCCTCGAGAGGATCAGCCGCGAACGCTCCCCGGTGGCCCTCGCCGACCGGATCACCGCGCCGTTCGTCCTCCTCCAGGGCCTGGAGGACCCGGTCTGCCCGCCCGCGCAGGCCCAGCGGCTGCTCGACGCGATGCGCGGCCGCTCGGTGCCGCACGCCTACGTGACCTTCGAGGGCGAGGGCCACGGCTTCCGGCGCGCGGAGTCCATGGTCCGGGCCCTGGAGTCGGAACTGTCGCTGTACAGTCAGGTGTTCGGCATCGAGCGGACGGACGTGCCGAGGCTGGTCCTGGAGCCGTGAGCCCCGGGCCCGCGACGGCCTAGCCGGTGCGCAGCCAGACGCGCAGCGGGCCGACCGGGCGGAAGCCGTGCCGGACCGCGGTGCCGAGGTCGTCACCGGACTCGTAGCCGACGACGGCCAGGCCCGGCCACAGCCCGGCGATCGAGGCGAGGGAGCCGCTCCAGGCGGCGTCGTCCGGGGTGCCGTCGGCGGTGAACACGTTGGAGAGGCCCACCACTTCGCCCGTGCGGTTGGCGACGGCGCCGGCGCGGATCCGCCCGTCCGGATCCCGGCCGGCGAGGAAGGCGATCCCGGAGGTGAGGAGCGCCGGGCGGAACAGGCCGGTGCTCTCCTCCCCGTCCCAGGCGGCCTCCCAGGCCTCCAGCTCTGCGGCCGAGTCGACCCGGGTCCAGTCGAGCAAGGGCGAGGGTGCCGGGGCCGGGGCCGCGGCCGGGCGGTGGATCCACTGGGCGTCGAAGAGGACCTCGAAGCCGTCCGGAGCCAGGTCCAGGACGGCGAAGCTGTCCTTCACCGAAGAGCCCGGTGCATCGGTGTCGATCCAGGTCAGGACCGTCTCCTCGGAGGTCTCCGTGCTGAGGGTCACCGCGTCGGGGTAGTAGGGCGGAGTCCGCCGCGGGCTGATCCAGACGCCCTCGCCGAGCGAGCTCTCCAGCCCGTGCGCGCGGCACACGGCGTCGCACCACTCCGCGTTGTTCAGGGCTGCCAGCAGGCGGATTCCGTCGTTCTCTTCGTTGATCACAACGGTGATGGTGCCATGCACCTACCCTGGGGGCGTGGTCGATTTCCCTTACCTCGCCGAGGGCCCCCGGGTGGGGCTGCGCCCCTTCCGGCTCGCGGACGGAGCGGAGTTCACCGCCCGCGTGCGCGAGAGCCGGCGGCTCCATCACCCCTGGCTGTGCCCGCCCGCCACGGTCGAGGAGTACGAGCCGTACGCGGCCCCGCTGATCGAGGGCGCGGCGAAGGCCAAGGCCGGGTTCCTCGTCTGCGAGCGGGAGACCGGCGCCATCGCCGGCTTCGTCAACATCAACAACATCGTTCGGGGCGCCTTCCAGTGCGGCGCCCTGGGCTACGGGGCCTTCGCGCACGCGGCGGGCCGCGGGCTGCTCGGCGAAGCCCTCGACCTGGTACTCGGCCGCGCCTTCGCGGCGGACGGCCTCGGCCTGCACCGCCTGGAGGCCAACATCCAGCCGGGAAACACCGCCTCGATCGCCCTGGTGCGCGGCCGCGGCTTCCGGCTGGAAGGCCTCTCCGCGGACTTCCTCCACGTCGACGGCGCCTGGCGGGACCACGAACGCTGGGCGATCACGGCCGAAATGCCTCGTCCCCGGGCCCCGCATCGCACAGGATGAGTCCATGCGAACCCTCGTACTCCTCGACGCACCGTCCAACCTCGGTCTCCGGCCTCCCGCGCCGGGCACCGTACCCGGCGTGTACAAGCTGGCCGGGGCCCTGCGCGAACAGGGCCTGCTGGCCCGGCTCGGCGCGCGCGAGGGCGGGGTGGTCGTCCCGCCGCGCTACGACCGCGGGGAGTGGAAGGAGGGGGACGGGGTCTTCCACGCCGGGCCCCTCGCCGCGTACACCGTCACCCTCGCCGACCGGATCGAGGCCCACCTGCGGTCCGGGGAGTTCCCCGTGGTCCTCGGCGGCGACTGCTCCATCCAGCTGGGCGCCTCGCTCGCCATGCGCCGCCTCGGGCGGTACGGGATGGCCGCCATCGACGGCTCCGCGGACTTCCGCCACCCCGGCAACGAGGCCGTCAACGGGCCCGTCGGGGCCGCGGCCGGCGAGGAGCTGGCCCTGGCCACCGGGCGCGGCCAGGCCGCACTCGCGAACCTGGAGGGCCTCGCGCCCTACCTGCGCGACGAGGACGTACGGCTCTTCGGGCTGCGCGACGGCGACCCCGACCTCCCCGAGCTGCGCGCCGCCGGGATCTTCGCCGCCACCGTCGGCGCGATCCGCGACCGGGGCGCCGGGCCGGTGGCGCGGACGGCCCTGACCGGGCTGCAGCCCCCGGCCACGGCCGGGTTCTGGGTCCACCTGGACGCCGACGTACTCGACCCGTCGGTGATGCCGGCCGTCGACAGCCCGGACCCCGGCGGGCTGATCCCGGACGAACTCGCCGAGCTGCTCGGGGTGTTGATCAGTTCACCGCGCTGCGTCGGACTCAACGTCACGATCTACGACCCGGACCTGGACCCCGAAGGCCGCGCGGGCGCACTGCTCGCGGACCTGGTGGCGGGGGCTTTCGCGTAACGCCGGGGCCGCGGCCGAGGCCGGGGCCGGGGACGCCCGTCCGGCCGTCCCCGGCCGGCGCCCCCGCGGTCAGACCCCGATCGCGCCGTCGATGCGCTCGCGCAACAGGTCCGCGTGGCCGTTGTGGCGCGCGTACTCCTCGATCATGTGGATCAGTACCCAGCGCAGCGAGACCTCGCCCAGCCACCCGTCCTTCCCCGACACCTCCAGGTCGGGTGCCTGCGCCGCGAACCGCTCGGCGAAGGCCACCTCCGCCCGCCACGCCTCCCAGGCGCCCTCGACCACCGCGGGCCGGGCCGCGGCTCCGTCGAAGTCCCCGTCGGGATCCTCCGCCGAGGAGAAGCGGGCCACGACCTCCTGGCCGGCCAGCACCTGCCGGAACCAGCGGCGTTCCATGTCCGCGAGGTGGCGCACCAGCCCGAGCAGTGACAGCGTGGACGGCTCCACCGACCGGACGGCCAATTCCTCGTCCAGACCGGCACACTTGAGCTCCAGCGTCGCACGCTGTGCGCCCAGCATCGCGGTGAGCATCACGCGCTCGTCACCGGTGGTGGGGCGTCCCCTGAACTCGCTCTCGGACTCGGCCCCGCCGAAGAACTCGGCCCTTCTGCTGCGTTCGCTCATGCGCCCATTGTCGATCAACGGTCCGCACCCGGAAGGGCTTTGCGTAATCCTGACCGGTGGTGATGCGCCGAATCCCTGTGCACCGGCCGCCGCGGCGTGTTCCATTTCCCCATGGCCACCACCGTCAGCCGCTCCGTACTCACCCTCCCCGCCGCACCCCTGGGTCCCGAGAACCCGCTGCCCGCCCTGCGCGCCTTCGACGAGGTGCACGTGCTCGACGAGCGGGCGCGCGAGGGCCTGCCGCGCGACATGGCCCGCCAGATCGGGTACGAGCCGCTGCGCTCGCTGCTGCCCGTCCGGATCCGGGACGGCTACCAACGGCGGCGCGCGGAGCGGGACATCGAGACGATCGTCATCGAGAACGCACATCTGCGCGTCACCGTCCTGCCCGGACTCGGCGGCCGGATCCACTCGCTCGTGCACCTGCCCTCCGGACGCGAACTGCTCTACCGCAACCCAGTGTTCCAGCCCGCGAACTTCGCCCTCAACGGCGCCTGGTTCTCCGGTGGCATCGAGTGGAACATCGGCGCCACCGGCCACACCACCCTCTCCTGCGCCCCGCTGCACGCCGCCCTGGTCCCGGCGCCCGACGGGGGCGTGATGGTGCGGCTGTGGGAATGGGAGCGGCTGCGCGACCTGCCGTTCCAGGTGGACCTGTGGCTGCCCGAGGAGTCGGAGTTCCTCTACGTCGGGGTCCGCCTGCGCAACCCGCACGAGCGGCCCGCCCCCGTCTACTGGTGGTCCAACATCGCCGTGCCCGAGGGCCCGGACACCCGGGTCCTGGCCCCGGCCGACCAGGCCTGGCACTTCGGGTACGAGCGCTCCCTGCGGCGCATCCCCGTACCGGCCTGGGAGGGCGCCGACCGCACGTACCCGCTGCGCAGCGAGTACCCCGCCGACTTCTTCTACGAGGTCGAGACCGGGGCCCGGCCCTGGATCGCCTCCCTCGACGGGGACGGGCGGGGCCTCGTACAGACCTCGACGGACCGGCTGCGCGGCCGCAAGCTCTTCGTCTGGGGCGCGGGCGAGGGCGGCCGGCGCTGGCAGGAGTGGCTGACCGAGCCGGGCACGACCGGGTACGCGGAGATCCAGGCCGGGCTGGCCCGGACCCAGCTGGAGCACGTACGGCTGGAGGCCGGGGCCGAGTTCAGCTGGCTGGAGGCCTACGGGGCGCTGTCAGCGGACCCGGCCGCCGTGCACGGGGACGACTGGGCGGCGGCTCGGGGCGCGGCCGGGGCGGCCCTGGAGGCCGCGCTCCCCGGGGCGGCCGTGGACGCGGCCTACGAGGCGTGGCGCGGGTGCGCCGACACCGAGCCGGGGGAGCGGCTGGCGGCCGGCTCCGGCTGGGGCGCCCTGGAGGTGCGGTGCGGCGGGTACAAGCTGCCCGGCACCCCCTTCCCCGAGGACACGCTCGGCGAGGAGCAGGAGCCGTGGCTGGAGCTCTGGCGCAGCGGGGTGTTCCCCGCGCCGCGCCGGGTGGCGCCGCCCGGCCCGAGCCTGGTCGCCCCGCACTGGCGGGACATGCTGGAGACGGCCCGGGCGGACCCGCTGACCGAGTACCACCTCGGGGTCGCGCAGTGGCACGCCGGGGACATCGCCCAGGCGGTACGCAGCTGGGAGCGCGGGCTGGCGCTGGCCCCCTCGCGGTGGCCGCTGCTGAGGTGCCTGGCGGTCGCCGACGGCCTGGCCGGGGACCGGGCGCGGGCGGCCCGCTGGTACGCCGAGGCCTTCGAGGACCTGGCTCAGGAGAGCCGGGGCGGCGAGGGCTGGCTGGCCGCCGAATCGGCGCTGGGCCGGGAGGCCCTCACCGCCCTCCTGGCGGCGGGGCTGCTCCCGCAGGCCCGCGCGGTGTGGGACCGGCTGCGGCCCGCCCTGCGCGACGAGGGGCGCTTCCGGCTCGCGGCGGCCCGGCTGCTGGCGGCCGAGGGCCATGTGGGCGCGGCCCGGCGGGTCTTCGAGGAGGGGTTCGAACTCCCCGACCTCCGCGAGGGCGAGGAGATCCTCTCGGAGGTCTGGTCCGCGCTCACGGACCGCCCGCTGCCGCGCCCGTACAACTTCCGGATGCGCCCGCCGGAGCACCAGGGCTGGAAGGGCTAGGCCACCAGCCCGTCGGCGACCAGGCCCGCGAGCACCGCTTCGCCGAGGGCCTGGACCGCCGACTGCGGGCGGACCATCACGGTGATCTCCTTGATCATGTCTTCGGCGTCGAGGTGCAGCATGTCGATGCCGTTGATCTGCTTGCCGTTCACGGTGGCCCGGAAGGCCAGGACCGCCGCCGGGCCCTCGGCCCCGTCGCCGGCGGCTTCCACGCTGCCCTCGAACCGGCCGACGTAGCGGAGGTCCTCGAAGGTGCGGATGAGGACTCCGAAGAGGCCCATCACCATCTTCCTGCCCTCGAAGGGCGTGAACTTCACGGGGCTGTAGAGCCGGACGTCCTCGGTGAACAGGGCCTCCAGGGCGGTGAGGTCGCGGTGGTCGACGGCGGCGCGGAAACGGTCCACGGTGCTCATGAACTCTCCTGGATAGTCAACGATGTGATTAGTCAGATTCTTGACTATCATGAGTCCCGCCCCGGTGAACAGACACCGGTGAACAGACACCGGTGGTCAGGCATCGGTGGACGGACATGAGGAGGCGGACCGTTGGCCCTGCGACACGCCGTGCTCGCGGCCCTGCTCGACGAGGAGCTGAGCGGCTACCAGCTGGCCAAATCCTTCGGGATGGGCGTGGCCAACTTCTGGCAGGCGCTGCCCCAGCAGGTCTACGCCGAGCTGTCCAAGCTGGAGGGCGAAGGGCTCATCGCGGGCCGGGAGGTCGTCCAGGAGAGCCGCCCCAACAAGCGCCTCTTCCAGGTCACCGCCGCGGGAATGGCCGAGCTGGAACGCTTCGCGGCCGCCGACACCAAGCACGCCTTCATCCGCGACGACCTGCTCGTGAAGATCCAGGCCGCCGGCTACGTCGACACCGAGTCGCTGATCGCGCAGCTCGCGGAGCGGATCGCCTTCGCCGACACCAAGATCGAGATGTTCGACTCCCTGCTGCTCAAGATGCGGGGCGAGCGCGCCGAGGAGGAGTTCCTGCGCCACGGCGAGCGGATCGGCCCCTACCTCACCTGCCTGCGCGGCCTGGAGTTCGAGCGGGCCAACCGCGCCTGGTACGAGCGCACCACCAAGATTCTGAGCGAGAGGCGGGCACCGCGTGCCGAGCGATGAGCGGAGCCACCCCCTGCGGTACGTGGCTCTCGGCGACAGCCAGACCGAAGGCGTCGGCGACGGGGACGACGCCACCGGGCTGCGCGGATTCGCCGACCGGCTCGCCGAGCTGATGGCGGCCCGGCTCGACCCGGAGGTCCGCTACGCCAACCTGGCCGTACGGGGACGCCTCGCGGGCGCCGTCCGAGCGGAGCAGCTCGCCCCGGCCCTCGCGCTCCGCCCCGACCTGGCCACCGTCGTCGCCGGGGTCAACGACCTCCTGCGGCCCGGGTTCGACGCCGACGAGGTGGCGGGAGACCTGGAGGCGATGTTCGCCGCGCTCACCGCGCAGGGTGCCCGGGTCGCCACCGTCACCTTCCCCGACCTCACCCGGCTGATCCCGCTCGCCAGGGGCCTGTCCCCGCGGCTCATCGCGCTCAACCACCGGGTCCGGCAGGCCGCCGAGCGGCACGGGGTCGCCCTCGCCGACTTCGGCTCCCACCCCGCCACGGCCGACCCGCGGATGTGGAGCTTCGACCGGCTGCACGCCTCTCCGCTCGGGCACGCGCGGATCGCCGCCGGGCTCGCCCGGTCGCTGGAGCTGCCGGGCAGCGACGACTCCTGGACCCGTCCGCTGCCCGGCCCGCCGCCGCTCGGGCCGAAGGGGCTGCGCGGGGCGGTCGGGGAGGTGCGGTGGGCCGTCGGGTTCCTCGGGCCGTGGATCGGACGCCGGCTGCGCGGGCGCTCCTCCGGAGACGGGCGCACGGCCAAACGGCCCGCGCTGCTGCCCGTACGGGACTCCGCGGACGGCTCCGTGGGCGCGTAACGAGGCGGCCGCGCAGCCACGTGGCCGCGCAGCCACGTAGGCCCGCGGGGGTCAGGCGCGGGCGATGATCTCGCCGTTCAGGACCGAGAACCAGGCGTCCGGGGAGGCACCCCAGGTGTGCCAGGCGTCCGCGATGGCCGCCAGCTCCGCCTCGGTCGCGTGCCCGCCGCCGGTCGCGATGCCGGCGTAGGCCGAGGTGTTCGTACGGTCCGCCCACAGTGCGGACCACCATGCGGCCTCGTCCGGGGTCGCATAGCACCAGGACGTCGCCGTGCAGGTCACGTCCGTGAAGCCCGCCGCCCGCGCCCATGAGCGCAGGCGGCGTCCGGCGTCCGGCTCGCCGCCGTTGGCGCGGGCCACCCGCCGGTACAGGTCCAGCCACTCCTCCAGCCCCGGGGTCTGCGGGTACCAGGTCATCGCCGCGTAGTCCGCGTCCCGCACGGCCACGATCCCGCCCGGCCGGCACACGCGGCGCATCTCGCGCAGGGCCTGGACCGGATCCCCGACGTGCTGCAGCACCTGGTGGGCGTGGACCACGTCGAAGGAATCGTCGGGGAAGTCCAGCGCGTGGACATCGGCCGTGGCGAACCCGATGTTGGTCAGGCCGCGCTCCTGCGCGTACGCGGCGGCCTGCTCGATCACGTCCTGCGCGGCGTCCACCGCCGTGACCCGGCCCTGCGGCCCCACCAGCTCCGCCAGGTCCGCCGAGATGGTGCCCGGACCGCAGCCCACGTCCAGGACGGACATGCCCGGACGCACCTCGCCGATCAGGTACGCGGCCGAGTTCTGCGCCGTGCGCCAGCGGTGCGAACGCAGCACCGACTCGTGGTGTCCGTGGGTGTAGACGGCGGTCTCGTGCGGGGCGTTGGTGGACTGCGCGGCGTTCATGGCCGGGTCTCCTTCGTCGTCGAAGCGATGCTGCCACCGTAAAGGATCAGTTCGGGATATGAGATACGTGTATTGACATGTGGACGACATCCTTGCGTGCCAAGGGGGTTGGGCGGGTCGGTGGCAGAGTGTGGCGGGTGCGAGGAGAGTGAACCCGGGGGAGGGGGCGACCCTGGCGAAGGACGGTGAGCGTCATGCCGGACCAAGTACCGGACCCGCAGGCAGCGGGCTCACAGGCAGCGGGCTCACGGACGGCGGACCCGCAGGCGGCGGGCTCGCCGATGGTGCCGCAGGCGGTGGACCCGCGCGTACCGGACTCACCTCTCGACCGGCACGCACAGGCCCTGCGCCTCTTCGGGGAGCGGGTGCGCGCCGTCGCGGACAACCAGTGGGACGCGCCGACGCCCTGTACCGAGTGGAGCGTGCGCGATCTGGTCAACCACGTCACCGCCGAACAGCTGTGGATCCCGCCGCTGGTCGCCGAGGGCCGCACCGTCGAGGAGCTCGCCGACGCCTTCTCCGGCGACGTCCTCGGCACCGACCCGGTCGACGCCTGGGACCGGGCCTCGGTCGCCGCGCACGCCGCCTTCAACACCCCCGGCGCCCTGGACCGCACCGTCCGGCTGTCCTACGGACCCGCGCTCGGGTCGGCGTACTGCTCCGAACTCACCGTCGACTGCGCCGTGCACGCCTGGGACCTCTCCCGGGCCATCGGCGCCGACGACCGGCTGCCCGACGGTCTCGTCGAGTTCGCCATCAAGGAGGTCATGCCCTACGCGGACGGGCTGGCCGCCAGCGGCATGTTCGCCGCGCCGCTGGAGGTGCCGCAGGGCGCCAACGCCCAGACCCGACTGCTCGGGCTGCTCGGGAGGGACGGCTGATCCCGGACGGGTGCGGCTGGGCCAGCCCGTTCCGTGGCTTCCCGGCCCGGCGGCCATAACGGGCGGGGCGGGGCGAATAACCGTATAAAGGCATGGTTGGCGAGCGCGGGTACGGCAGGAAGAGGTGGCGCGCGGTGTCGGGGATCCAGCGCACGACGGCCGAAGGCCGGGGCCCGGTCCGCTACGGACCGCCCGCCCCGCAGCCGGGCCTGCCCGTGCTGCCCGAGCTCACCGCCGTCCTCGCGGCAGCCGCCTGGCGCTCCGCACCCGAGCCCCCGGGCGGGGGAGTGCCCGTACGGTCCGCCGCGGCCCGGCACTGGGGGCGGCGCGGACTGCCCACCGACCCCGACAACGTGGCCGCCGGACCCGGCGCCCCCGCCCTGCTGCTCGCGCTGCTCGGCGCGTACGGCGGGGACGTCATGCTGCCCCGCCCCTGTCCCGCCTGGTGGACTCCACAGGTCCGGCTGCTGGGACGGCGGGCCTACCACGTGCCGACCCCGGCCGAATGCGGCGGCGTACCGGACCCGTACGCACTGCTGGAGACCGTGCGGCGGGTGCGCGCCGAGGGCGGCGACCCGCGCATCCTGCTGCTCTCCGTCGCCGACGACCCGACGGCCACCGTGCCCCCGCCCGAACTGCTGCGGGAGGCCTGTGAGGCCGCCGCGTCGGCCGGGCTGTTCGTCGTCAGCGACGAGACCTGGCGCGACACCGTCCACCGGCCGGTCCACCGGCCGCACGACATGGTGGTGCTCAGCCCCGCCGAGATGCTGCCCGACGAAGTGGCGGTCCTCCTCGACCTCTCCGGCGCACTGCTGCCCGCCGGCTGGCCCGCCGCCGTCGTCCGCTTCCCCGGCACCCCGCGCGGCACCTGGCTGCGGGCCCGCAGCCTCGACGTGCTCACCGCGACCGGCGCCTTCGTGGCCGGCCCCGTCGCCGGAGCCGCCGCGCACGCCCTCGACGAACCCGCCCCCGTGGCCGGCCGCGCCGCCGCGGCAGCCGCCCTGCACGGGGCGGTGGCCGCCGCCGCGCACCGGGAACTGCTGGCCGTCGGGGCGCTCGCCCGGCCCCCGCAGGCCGGCCGGCACCTGTACGCCGACCTGACTCCGCTGCGCGCCGGGCTCGCCCGCCAGGGCGTGGGCGACGCGATGGAACTGGAGGACTGGCTGGGCGGGCGACTCGGCGCGCCGACCCCCGGCGGGCAGCGGTTCGCGGACGAACCCGTCGCCCTGCGCGTCCGGCTGTCGACCGGTCCGCTGCTGGGCGCCACCCCGCAGGAGCGGCTCGCCGCGCTGACCGCGACCGACCCCCTGGAACTGGACCACGTGCGGGGCTCGCTCGACCGGCTCCGGTCGGTCCTGGCGGGACTGTCCGACTGAGCCGTTCCGACCGAGCCATCCGGGTGGGCCGTCCGACCTGGCCTGTCCGACCTGGGCCGAAAGAGACGACCTGGCTGTCCGGCACCCGCCGGTGAACGGAGACTTCTCGATGAGGGATCAGACGGGCGCCCCCGGTGCCGCGCCCGGACCCGCCCCCGGTGTCGTGCCCGGAGCAGCCGCACCGGCTCCCGCCGCCGGCTCCGCGCCCGCCCGGACCGCCGCCGCCTCCTTCGTCCGTCACCCGCCGGTGCGGCCGGCGCCTTCCGTTCCGCCAGCGGCGTCCGATCCGGCTCCCGCGCCGGGCCCGGCGGTGGCGCCGGCTCCCGTGGTGCGCCCGCTGGGCGAGCACCGGCTGTGGCCCCGCTCGTTCTCCGACCGGCTGACCACCCCGCTGCCCGGCCTGCGCGCGTTCGCCCGGCTCGCCCGCGAAGGCGCCTTCCGGCCCGCCCCCGACGGGCTGCGCGGCATCCCCGACCTGCCCTACGAGCCCGCCCCGGTGCCCGCCCCGACCACCGGGACGGTGTCCGTCACCTGGGCCGGGCACGCCAGCTGGATCCTCGGGGTCGGCGGGCTGACGGTGCTGACCGACCCCGTCTGGTCCCGCCGGATCCTCGGAACCCCGGCGCGGATGACCCCGGTCGGGGTGCGCTGGGAGGAACTGTCGCCGGTCGACGCCGTGGTGATCAGCCACAACCACTACGACCACCTCGACGCCCCGACCCTCAAGCGGCTCCCGCGCCACACGCCGCTCTTCGTCCCGGCCGGCCTCGCGCGCTGGTGCAGGCGCCGGGGCTTCACCCGGGTCACCGAGCTCGACTGGTGGGAGTCGGCCGAACTGGGCGGCGTACGCTTCGACTTCGTCCCCGCGCACCACTGGTCCAAGCGGTCCCTGCTCGATGCCTGCCGCACCCTGTGGGGCGGCTGGATCCTCACCGACCTGCGGGCCGAGACCCCGAAGAAGGTCTACTTCGCCGGCGACACCGGCTACGGGCACTGGTTCGGCGAGATCGGCCGCCGCCATCCCGGCATCGACCTGGCGCTCCTCCCGATCGGCGCGTACGCCCCGCGGTGGTGGCTGCGGGACGTCCACGCCGACCCGGAGGAAGCCGTCCAGGCCTGCCTGGACGTGGGGGCGCGCCGGATGGCCCCCATGCACTGGGCGACCTTCGCCCTGTCCGCCGAGCCGGTGATGGAACCCCTGCACCGCACGCGCGCCGCCTGGTCCCGCACCGGCCGCCCCCGCGAGCACCTGTGGGACCTCCCGATCGGCGGGTCGGGAGTCCTGTGACCGGACCTGACCGACAAGATCTGAAAGAGACGGCCTAGCTGTTGCCCGACCTGAACATGAAGTCCTCGACCGACTTGAGGTCCCGGTTCCAGTAGGTGATCCGGGCGCCGGAGCCGACGGTGAGGGAGTCGATCTCCTTGGACACCGCGTGGTCGAGCATGGCCACGTCCCGGTTGCTGTCGAAGGCGCGGTCCTGGTAGCCCAGGGACACCGCCGTCACGGTGACCGTGGCCTCGCCCGGCCGGAAGACGAACAGGCCCGCGTACGCCTTCTCCTTCGGCCCGATCGTGGCGATCGCCTGCGGCTTGGGCCCCACCGCGGCGAGCGGACCCTCGATGGTGGCGCCGAAGCCGACGCGCGGATAGTGGTAGAGGGTGCAGGCCTTGCCGGTGATGTTGGTGGCCGTGATCAGGAGGTGCTGCCCCGAGTCCTGGCGGTAGGTCGACAGGGTGATCGAGAGGTCGTTGTCGTTGCACGCCACGGCGGCGTTCTTGTCTCCGCCGGATCCGCCGGATCCGCCCGAGGCCTTGCCGGGACTCGGCGAGGCGCCGGGCGTGGTCCCGCCGCCCGGGCTCGCGGTGCCCGCCGCGCTCGGGGTCGCGGAGGGGGTGGGCGTGCGGGTCGCGCTCGGGCTGCCGGATGCGGTGGGGCTCTTGCCGTCGCCCGGGGTGCCGGACTGGCAGGCCGCCGACGACAGGAGCGCGGCGACGGCCGTGACCCCGAGGGCGTAGGTTTTCCAACTGGTGCGGACAGTGCGCATGATGGCCCCCGTGTGCCTTCATATGGCTGGATTGGATTGGTCGACCGCCCCGTTCATGCCCCGCCGCGATCGCCGGAGTCCTTGCCCCGGGCAACCGTTACGGACTCAGGACATGGGGGTCGCCGTTCCGTGCTCCGGTCGGCCGCGTCAGCCGCGCAAGCTGCTCCCGCCGCGCAGGCGCCGCCACAGGGACGGGGCCGCGCTGATGGCCACGGTGAGGGCCACCGCCAGGACCACACCCTTCCAGGGGTCCGAGAAGAGCGAGCCGCCCAGGATGCCGATCAGGCCGTAGGTCGCCGCCCAGGCCAGGCAGGCCGGGGCGTCGCCGCGGGCGAAGCGGCGCAGCGGGAGCTCCGCCAGCAGGCAGGCGAGCATCACCGGGATCCGGCCGCCCGGGAGCAGCCGGGAGACCACGAGGACCAGTACTCCGTGCTCGTCCAGCTTGCGCTGGGCCTGGGCGAGGCGTTCGGGGGAGGCCCGCCGCCGCAGGGCTTCCAGCCAGCGCGAGCCGTTGCGGGAGGAGACCCCGCGCCGGCCCAGCCAGTACAGCGCCAGGTCCCCGGCGAACGCGGCCAGGGAGGAGACCCCGAACACCAGCAACAGGCCGAAGGGCAGCGAGTCCTGGTGGAAGGCCACCACCGCCGCGGTGCTGACCAGCGCGCCCGTCGGAATGACCGGCACCAGCGCGCCCAGCGCCACCAGCACGAACAACGTCGGGTAGCCGATGGCCTGCTGGGTGGATTCGCCGGGGACCTGCGCCGCGCTCTGCGCGAGCTGGTGCAGGGTCGAGGACACGGTTGCGGCCGTGGTCACGGGAGCCGCACCCGCTCACCGTGCGCCGGCACCACGACGGCCACCTTCGGGGCCTCCCGCCGCGCATGCCGTACGAACTCCTCGCCCGGCGAGTGGAACTCGTGCGGCCGCACCGCGTCCATCCCGATCGGCCAGTAGGTCCCCCAGTGCACCGGAAGGGCGGCCGCCGGCGCCAGCAGGGCCAGCGCCCGCGCGGCGCCCGCCGGATCCAGGTGTCCGGGGCCCAGGTAGGGGCCCCAGCCGCCCACCGGCAGCAGGGCCACGTCCACCGGCCCGACCTCCTGGACCATCGAGTCGAACAGCCCGGTGTCCCCGGCGAAGTACGTCCGCGCCGCGCCCTCCACCACGTACCCGAGCGCCGGGGCCAGCCGCGGCCCGAACGGCAGCCGCCGCCCGTCGTGGGAGGCGCTGACCGCCCGAACCCGTACCTCTCCGGCGGAGCCCGCCACGGTGGTCCCGTCCCCCGGCGACATCTCCGTCACCGCCAGCCCCCGTAGGTCCGCGATCCGCGCCAGTCCCGGCACCGCCCGCCGGGCCCCGCGCGGCACCAGCAGCCGGGTCCCGGCCGCCAGCCGTGCCAGCGAGGGCAGATGCAGATGGTCGGAGTGCAGGTGCGAGACGAGCACCGCGTCCGCGAGCGACGCCTGCGGCGGGGGCACCGCCCCGCGACGGCGCCGCAGATGGGCCAGACGCCGGGCGAACAGCGGGTCCGTCAGCAGCCGGACCCCGGAGTCCTCGACCGTGCACGTGGCATGACCCCACCAGGTGATCTCCACCGGCATCCGTTCCCCCTCCGCCTTCCCGCCCCTGCCCCGCCCGTTCCCGACTCCGCCGAGCCTAAAGGCTGCCCGGCGCAATCGCCCGGAACCGGACTCCCACGCCCCCTCCTCCCCGGCCGCGGATCGGAGTAGGGTCGGGCGGCATGGATGAGCTGCGCGTGGCCGCGATCGCCAGCCTGGCCCCGCTTGAGGATCTGGACGCCGATCCCTTCGCCGTCGACACCCGGAGCCAGCACGCCATGTGCGCCCGCTGGGCCGCCGGGCAGGGGTACGTGATCACGCGCGAACTCCTCGTCTACGGGCTGCGCCCCGACCACTGCGGGCTCTGGAGCGATGTGGACGCGGGCCGCGTCGACCTGTTCGTCGCCGCCAACCACCGGGTCCTGGACCGCGCGCTGCGCTCCGTGGACGAGTTCGCCGCCGAGTGCGAGCGGCGCGGCGTACGGCTGGAAACCGCCGGTCTCGACGAGCCGCGGTACACCTCCGCGATGAAGGCCGAGGTACACCGCCGGCTCTCCATGCCCACCGCCGGCTACGACGGCACGTAGACCGCCCCCGGCGGACCGACCCCCACGGACCGACCCCACAGGGACAGTTGCGCGCGGGAGCCGCCCCGGTACACCCCGCGCCACCTTCCGTACGCGCGTGCGCCACCCGTGTCATCCGGCCGTGACGGCCCCGCTGTGCGAGCCTGGAGCAAGTGGGACGGGGGCTCGGCGGCGCGGTGCGGGCCACGGTGGTGAGGTGGGTGCGGCGTGTTGCGAGGCCGGTGGCGGAGCGCGGGCGGCACCGCGCTGCGGGTGGTCATCGTCTGGGCGGTGTCCACCCTCACGATGCTCGCCCTCGCGGGGATCCTTCCCGACTTCAGGCTCCAGCCCGAGGGCGGGGACCGTGACAGCATCACGCAGATAGGACTGACGGCGGCCCTCGGCGCCGGGGCGTTCGGCCTCCTGAGCGCCCTGGTCTGGCCGGTTCTCGTCCGTGCCCTGCTGCTCGTACCGGCCCTGGTGCTCGGCCTGCTCGTGTTCTTCCTCAACGGCTCCCTGCTGCTGATGGCCCTCAGCCTGATCCCGGCCGGGCGCGGCGACGTGGCCCCGGAGACGGCCGTGGTGGTCGCGGCCGTCATGTCCGCCGTGGCATCGGCCACCTCCACCGCCCTCGCCGTACGGGACGACGAGGCCTACCGCCGCCGGCTCTACCGGCTCGCCGACCGGCGCCGCCGCAGGCAGCGCCGCGAGGGCGCGCCCGGAGCCGGCGAGCACGCGCCCGGCCTGGTCTTCCTCCAGCTCGACGGGGTCGGGTACGAGATGCTGCGCAACGCCGCGGGCAGCGGCCTGATGCCCACGGTCGCCGACTGGCTCGACCGGACCCACCGCATCAGGTCCTGGCGGACCGACTGGTCCAGCCAGACCGGCGCCAGCCAGCTCGGCATCCTGCACGGCTCCAACTTCGACGTGCCCGCCTTCCGCTGGTACGAGAAGGACACCGGCGAGGTCATGGTCTGCAACCGGCCCACCAGCGCCGCCGAACTCCAGCGGCGTGCGGTCGAGCGCACCGGACACGGAGGCCTGCTCACCCTCGACGGAGCCAGCCGCGGCAACCTCTTCAGCGGCGGCGCGGGCCAGTTGGCCCTGGTCCTGTCCGTCTCCGCGCGCCGGGGCCCCGA
The DNA here is from genome assembly GCF_036346895.1 of Streptomyces sp. NBC_00503. Classification (NCBI taxonomy): domain Bacteria; kingdom Bacillati; phylum Actinomycetota; class Actinomycetes; order Kitasatosporales; family Streptomycetaceae; genus Streptomyces; species Streptomyces sp. NBC_00503. The sequence continues at coordinate 6,683,264 of NZ_CP107855.1, forward strand.
GAACCGCTCCCGCGCCGGCTACTTCGCGTACTTCTCCGACCCGGCCAACTCCGTGCGCACCGCGCTGTCCTTCACCGCCGAGGTCGGCCGGGAGATCACCCAGTCCCTGCGCGGCCGCCTGCGCGGGGAGCGGCCGCGCGTCGGCCGCGGCGGGCTGTACCCGCTGATCCGCGCCTTCGCGACGGTGGTGGAGCGGGACGTGGTGGTCGCGGCGGTGATCGGCGACATGCTGGCCGGGCGCGCCGCGGTCTACGCCGACCTCGTCGCCTACGACGAGGTCGCCCACCACTCGGGCCCGCGCGGCCGCGACACCGACCAGGTGCTCGCCCGGATGGACCGCAGCCTCGCCCTGATCGCCCGGGTCGCCGAGCACGCGCCCCGGGACTACAGGATCGTGCTGCTCTCGGACCACGGCCAGAGCCCGGGGGAGACCTTCCTCGGCCGGTACGGGCTCACCCTGAAGGACCTGGTCCGCGCGGGCTGCGGGCTGCCCGTGTCCCGCAAGGCCGGCCGGACGCACAGCGGGGCCGAGGCGCGTGCCGCGGTACGGGCCGCCCTGCACCGGCCGGTCGAGGAGGAGGACGGGGAGGCCCGCCCCGGGCGGGGCCCGGACCCCGTGGTACTGGCGTCCGGAAACCTCGGGCTGATCTCCTTTCCGGACCTGCCCGGCCGGGCGTCGAGGGAGCGGATCGAGCGCGCGTACCCGGCCCTGCTGGCGACCCTGGCCTCCCATCCGGGGGTGGGGTTCCTGCTGGTGGACGGGGTGGTGCTGGGGCCGGGCGGGGCCGAGGCGCGGCTCGACGTGCCCGGCGCGGCGGAGGAGCTGCTGGCGGAGTTCGGGCCGGGGGCGGCGCAGGCGGTGCGGCGCACGGACTCCTTCCCGCACGTGGCCGACGTGATGGTGAACTCGGCGTACGACCCGCTGACGGGTGCGGTGCACGCCTTCGAGGAGCAGATCGGCTCGCACGGGGGCCTGGGCGGGGAGCAGGGGCACCCGTTCCTGATGTGGCCGGTGGAGCTGGCGGAGCCGGAGCCCGGGCCGGGCGCGGAGCTGGTGGGCGCGGAGTCGGTGCACGAGGTGCTGCGGGGCTGGCTCCGCGAGGCGGACGGCCCCCAGGTCCCGGTCACCGGCCACGGGAGTGGCGCGGCCTCCGCGCCCGCGGCGTAATTTGGAAGGAGGAGGCCAGCCAGGGGGGCTCCAGGGAGTCGCCATGTCCGCGATCAGCAAGAGCATCGACATCGACCGCAGTCCCGAGGACGTCTACGCGTACGTCACGGATCCCACGCACCTGCCGGAGTGGCAGGACAGCGCCGTCTCCGCCGTCCCGATGGGCGATCTCCCCGTCCAGGTCGGGTCGAAGGTGATGGTCACGCGGCAGATCGGCAAGCGGCGCGTTCCCACCGTCATGCAGGTCCTGGAGCTCGATCCGCCGAGGAGCTGGCACATGCACGGCCTGGACGGGCCGGTCCGCCCGGACGTGCGGGGCCACATCGAACCCCTCGACGGCGGGACCCGCTCGCGCGTGACCCTGGCCGTCGACTTCGAGGGCCACGGCCTGGGCAGGGCCCTCGTCCCGCTCGCGGTCAAGCCCATGGTCCGCAAGGAGATGCCCCGCAGCGAGGAGAAGCTCAAGCACCTGCTGGAGCACTCCGCCGCCTGACGGGCCGCCTGACGCCGACGGGAAAACCGGGTGCTACGGGACACACGGTGCGCCCACACTGGGCGCACCACACACCCGATCATGAGGAAATCTCCCCGTGCAGGCTGCCGTCACCGTCACCCCCGCCCAGCTCCCCGAACTGCTCCTCGGACTCGCCACCGTTCGGCCCGTGTTCCTGTGGGGCGCACCCGGGATCGGCAAGTCCTCGCTCGTGCGCAGGTTCGCCGACTCGCTGGGGCTGGAGTGCGTCAGCCTGCTCGGTACGCAGCTCGCGCCCGAGGACCTGATCGGCGTACCGCAGATCCGTGACGGGCGTTCGGTGTTCTGCCCGCCCGAGGCCATCGCCCGCGAGGAGCCGTACTGCCTGTTCCTCGACGAGCTCAACGCCGCGAGCCCGGACGTCCAGAAGGCCTTCTACTCGCTGATCCTGGACCGCCGGATCGGCTCGTACGAGCTGCCGGCCGGCTCCATAGTCATCGGTGCGGGCAACCGCGCCACCGACAACGCCCTGGCCCGGCCCATCGCCTCCGCGCTCGTCAACCGGCTCACCCACGTCCACCTCCGGGCCTCCGCCGGGGACTGGCTGGTGTGGGCCGGCGAGAACGACATCCACCCCTGGGTCACCGACTACCTCACCGATCGCCCCGACCACCTGTGGTCGCAGCCGCCCAAGAGCGAGGAGCCCTTCTCCACGCCCCGCTCCTGGCACATGCTCTCCGACGCCCTGCACTCCTTCGGCCCGGACCTGGACGAGCAGACCCTCGGGGTGCTCGCGCACGGCACCCTCACCCCCGCGCACGCCGTCTCCTTCCGCGGCTACGCCAAGATCGTCCGCCACACCTTCGGCATCGAGGCGGTCATCAAGGGCGACGCGAGCTGGCCGCGCCGCCTGGAGGACCGGGACCTGCTGTACTACCTCGCCGAGGCCTTCCGCGGCCGCCTGGTCAAGGACCTCCCGGCCCGCAAGGAACACGTCTCTCCCGCGCTCCGGCAGACCGCCTACCGCGCCAAGTCCCTGCTGGTGCAGCTCGCCGAGATCTCCGTCGAGGTGGCCCAGACCGTCATCGCCGACGACGCCGACGGGCAGCCGGTGCTGCCCGCCTGGTTCCTCATCGAGGCCGCCCGCGACATGCCCCGCCTGGTCGAGGCCCGCCGGTGACCACCCGCAAGGCCAACCAGCCGAAGTCCCAGCAGGCCAAGCCCGATCCGGCCACCCTCGCCTACGAGGCCGGGCGGGCGGCCGTCCGGCACAACCCCGCCCTGAACGCCGTCTCGGCCACCCACTGCCGCAGCGAGAAGTGCGGGCACTGCACCGCCGCCGGCCTCGCCGTGGTCACCTCCAACGGCGTCATCCACGCCCACCCCACCCGCCGCGCGGCGCCCGCAGAGTGGGCCTGGGCCCTGGCCCACTGCCTGCTGCACCTCGGCTTCGGGCACGTCCCCGCCTCCGAGGAGGCCGACCGGCCGCAGCCCGACCGCGCCGACCTCGCCGCCCGCTGCGTGGTCGTCAACCGCTTCCTGCTGACCTTCTCCATGGGCCGGGCCCCCGACCGGCTGCCCGAGCAGTACCCGGGCGGCGACGAGGAGCAGCTCGCCGGCGCCTGGCGCCGGGACGGGGTCCCGGAGCGGTACGGGGATTGCGGGACAAGTGCTCCCGGCGCCCCCGACCAGATCCTGGACACCTGGAGCCACTGGAGCGCGTCGGTCCCCGACTGGCAGACCGGCTTCGCCCACGCCCTGACCCGGTCCGTGTCCGCCACCATGGACCTGGCCGCCGGCCGGGAGGGACACCGGCCGCAGCCCTGGGAACGCGCCCTGAACTGGTTCGTCTCGTCCTACCCGCTGCTCGGCGGCCTCGCCGCGGGCCTGCGGCTCGTCGCCGACGCCGAGCTGGCCCGCGCCCAGGGCATCGACATCGCGGCCGTCAGCGCGTCCGCCGGGGAGATCTACATCAATCCGCTGCGCACCTTCGCCGACGGGGAGTGGCGGTTCATCCTGGCCCACGAGATGCTGCACGCCGCCCTGCGCCACGGGGAGCGCCGCGGCGCCCGTGATCCGTACCTGCACAACGTGGCCGCCGACTACGTGGTCAACGGCTGGCTCGTGGAGATGGGCGTGGGCGAGATGCCCGAGGGGCTGCTGTACGACCCGGAGCTGCGGGACCTCTCCGTGGAGGAGGTCTACGACCGGATCACCGGCGACCTGCGCCGGATGCGCCGGCTGGCCACCCTGCGCGGAAAGGGCCGCGGGGACATCCTGGGCGAGCCGCTGGTCCACCCGGGGAGCGGACCGTACACGGACCTCGACGAGTTCTACCGGCGCGGCCTGGTCCAGGGCTTCGACCTGCACGAATACGGGGAGCGCGGCCTGCTTCCCGCCGGGCTGATCCAGGAGATCCGGGCCCTGGCCCACCCTCCGGTGCCGTGGGACGCGCGCCTGGCCCGCTGGTTCGACGAGTACGTGCCCCGACCGGACCCGGTACGCAGCTTCGCGCGGCCGGCCCGCCGCCAGGCCTCGACCCCGGACATCCCGCGCGCGGGCCGGTACTTCCCGGCCGAGGAGACGGCCCGCTGCACCTTCGGCGTGGTGCTCGACACCTCGGCGTCGATGGACACCGCCCTGCTCGGCAAGGCGCTCGGCGCCATCGCCTCGTACGCCGAAGCCCGCGACGTTCCGGCCGCCCGCGTCGTGTTCTGCGACGCGGCGCCGTACGACGCGGGCTATCTGCCCCCGAGCGAGATCGCGGGCCGGGTGAAGGTGCGCGGCCGGGGCGGGACCGTGCTGCAGCCGGGCATCGACCTGCTGCTGCGGGCGCAGGACTTCCCGCCCGGAGCCCCGGTGCTGGTGATCACGGACGGGTGGACCGACACCCTGCGGATCCGGCGCGAGCACGCCTTCCTGGTTCCGCAGGGCGCCTCCCTGCCGTTCACGCCCCGCGGGCCGGTCTTCCGACTGGCCTGAGGGGCGCGGCCCCGATTTTTAGTCGAGGTAGTCGCGCAGCACCTGCGAACGCGACGGGTGACGGAGCTTCGACATGGTCTTCGACTCGATCTGGCGGATGCGCTCACGGGTGACCCCGTACACGCGGCCGATCTCGTCGAGGGTCTTCGGCTGGCCGTCGTTGAGGCCGTAGCGCATGGAGACCACGCCCGCCTCGCGCTCCGAGAGCGTGCCCAGGATCGACTGGAGCTGCTCCTGGAGGAAGGTGAAGGAGACCGCGTCGGCCGGCACGACCGCCTCGGAGTCCTCGATGAGGTCACCGAACTCGCTGTCGCCCTCCTCACCCAGCGGGGTGTGTAGGGAGATCGGCTCGCGGCCGTACTTCTGGACCTCGATGACCTTCTCGGGGGTCATGTCGAGTTCCTTGCCCAGCTCCTCCGGAGTGGGCTCCCGGCCGAGGTCCTGGAGCATCTGGCGCTGGACACGGGCCAGCTTGTTGATGATCTCGACCATGTGGACGGGGATGCGGATGGTGCGCGACTGGTCGGCCATGGCGCGCGTGATCGCCTGGCGGATCCACCAGGTGGCGTACGTGGAGAACTTGAAGCCCTTGGTGTAGTCGAACTTCTCCACGGCGCGGATCAGACCGACGTTGCCCTCCTGGATCAGGTCCAGGAAGAGCATGCCGCGGCCGGTGTAGCGCTTGGCCAGCGAGACCACGAGGCGGAGGTTGGCCTCCAGCAGGTGGTTCTTGGCGCGGCGGCCGTCCTCGACCAGGATCTCCAGCTCGCGCTTGAACGCGGGCTTGTGGTCCTCCTCCTCTTCGAGCTTGTACTCGGAGAAGAGACCGGCCTCGATGCGCTTGGCGAGCTCGACCTCCTGCTCGGCGTTGAGCAGCGGCACCTTGCCGATGAGCTTGAGGTAGTCCTTGACGGGGTCGGCGGTGGCGCCGGCCACCATGACCGTCTGCGCCGGGGCGTCGTCCTCGTCGTCGTCGGACAGGACGAAGCCGGCGCTGCCGCCCGTCTTGGGCGTCTCCTTCTCGTCGCCCTCGTCGAGGTCCTCGGCTGCCCAGTCCTCGCCCTCGGCCACGGGGGCATCGCCCTCGTCGCCGTCCTTGGCGCCCTTCTTCGTGGCAGCCGTCTTCTTCACGGCGGTCTTCTTCACGGCGGTCTTCTTGACCGTCCGCTTCTTCGGTGCGGCGGCGGCTTCCGCCGCCACCTCCTCCTCGGTGCCGGAGGCCGACGGGTCGGATATCGCCGCGGCGGTGGCCGGAGCGGCCGTCTTGCGCGCGCCGATCAGGCGCGGCGGGGCGGCAGCCTTCTTGGCGACGGCGCGGGCCGGAGCGGCGGCCGCCTTGCGCGCCTTCTTGGCGGGAGCCTTCGTCGCGGGCGCCGCGCTGACGTGAAGTGCGACACCTTCCTCGTCGAGGACCTGGTTCAGGCTGCGCAGGACCCGCTTCCACTGGTCCACCGGGATGCGGCCGGCCTCGAAGGCCTGGCGCACGTCATCACCGTTGATGTGACCCTGCTCGCGGCCGCGCTCGACAAGAGCGACCAGGGCCTCGGATTCGGCGATCTCCGTGGGGAACGTACGGGACGGGCTGAGCGACACAAGGAGCCTCTCGTTGCGAACAGATAAGGGGTGGCGGGACATCATCGCGCGAACTCGGGAAACAGACCCGAGGGGGGTTTGTATTCCGAGCCGCACGAGGACACCTGTCGGTTCATCGCACGCCCGAGTAGATTCGTTACGCGCTGAATTGAGTGACCTGCGCCACGCTGTGACCGGGCAACCGATCGGCGGTGGCTGCGTCCGCCCATTTCTCAGCCCGTTTTGCGGGCCTCGATGAGGAATCGGGCGGTGTGCGCGATGAACGGGCCTTCGCGTTCGATCTGTTCGTGCAGCTCGCGCAACCGGTCCCGGTGCTGCCCGACCGTGAAGCCGGGCACCATCCAGATCACCTTCCGTAGAAAGTAGATCACGGCTCCGATGTCGTGGAACTCCGTCCGCAGTCGCTCCGAGCGCAGATCGACCACCTCCAGCCCCGCCTTCGTGGCGTCTGCGACCGCGTCGTCGGGGTGGCGGCCGCGTCGGACCGCCTCCGGCTGCGGGCCCAGGAAGTACTCGACCAGCTCGAAGACGCTCGCCGGACCGACCTGCTGGGAGAAGTACGTGCCGCCGGGCCGCAGCACCCGCGCGATCTCCTCCCACCAGATCGTCACCGGATGCCGGCTGGAGACGAACTCGAACGCCTCGTCGCCGAACGGCAGCGGGGGCTCGTCGCTGTCCGAGACCACCACCGCGCCGAGCGGGTGCAGCAGCCGGGTCGCTTTGTCGATGTTCGGCGGCCAGGACTCGGTGGCGGCCATCAGCGGGGGCAGCGGCCCGGCTCCGGCGAGCACCTCCCCGCCGCCGGTCTGGATGTCCAGAGCGGAGCTGACACGGGCCAGGCGCTCCTTGAGGAGGCGCTGGTAGCCCCAGGAGGGCCGCTGCTCGCTGGCTCGGCCGTCGAGCCAGGAGAAGTCCCAGCCGTCCACGGATACGGACTCGGCTTCCGCGACGAGATGGTCGAAAGTGCGCGTCATGTCTCGATCCTCCCAGCTCGGGCGCGGGTCATCCACCGGATTGGCACGGCCCGGGGGCCCCGAAGGAAGCGCCGGGGTTTCGCCTACACTGGGCGGCGGGCCGTGACTGGCGTTCGGGTGGATCACCACCGGGGAGCGGCCCGGCGTACTCCCGTACGTCGACTGCCGCGCGCCTGGGCGAACCGCGATCCCGCAGCGACGCTCAGGAGACCCCATGACGACTGCCCAGACGACCGTGAACACGCAGCCGACGGCCACGGACGCGCAGACCGCCCGGCTGATGGACGGCACCGCCCTCGCCCGCCGCATCTCGGAGCAGACCGCCGAGTACGCCGCGAAGATCACCGAGCGCACCGGCACCGCACCCTGTCTGGCGACCGTGCTGGTCGGCGAGGACCCCGCGTCCGTCACCTACGTCCGCATGAAGCAGAACCGCTGCGCCAAGGCCGGGATCACCTCCCGCCACGTGGAGCTGCCGGCCGGGACCACCACCGAGGAGCTCGTCGCCACCCTGACCGCGCTCTCCGAGGACCCGGAGATCAGCGGCATCCTGCTCCAGCACCCGGTCCCGCACCACATCGACGAGCGCGCCGCCTTCGAGGCCATCGCCCCCGGCAAGGACGTCGACGGGGTCACCATGCACTCCTTCGCCGCCATGGGCTTCGGCCTGCCGGGCTTCGTCTCCTGCACCCCCGGCGGCATCATGCGCCTGCTCGCCGCCTACGACGTGGACCTGACCGGCAAGCACGCCGTGGTCGTCGGCCGCAGCGCCATCCTGGGCAAGCCGGCCGGGATGCTGCTCCTGGAGCAGAACGCCACCGTCACCTACTGCCACTCCCGCACCGTGGACCTGCCGTCCATCGTGCGCCAGGCGGACGTGCTGGTCGCCGCCGTCGGCAAGGCCGAGTTCATCCGGGGCGAGGACATCAAGCCGGGCGCGGTGGTCCTGGACGCCGGGTACAACGAGGGGAACGTCGGCGACGTCCACTTCGAGTCGGCCGCCGCGCGCGCCTCGCTGATCACCCCCGTGCCGGGCGGTGTCGGCCCGATGACCATCGCGGTGCTGCTGGAGCAGACCGTCCAGGCGGCCGCCGCGCAGGCCGGTCTGGCGCTCGCCGACCTCTGAGCGACCCTCTGATCGACCTTCGTCCCGCCGCGGCGGGTGCGACCGTACGACGAACGCCCCGGGCCCTACGGTCCGGGGTGTTCCGTTTCCGCGGGTAACGGGCCGAAAGGCCGATCCGGACCGCCCGCCCCACCGTTGCAATGAATATGTGAACGCATCGATGGATATGCACGAGAAGCGGCAGCGGCACCCGCGCGGGCTCGCCACCCTGGTCCTCGCCGAGCTGTGGGAGCGGTTCAGCCTCTACGGCATGGTCGCCATCCTCGTGCACTTCCTCGCGGCCTCCCGCGGGCACGGCGGAATGGGCCTCCACGAGGGCACCGCCGAAGCCGTCGAAGGCGTCTACATGGCCATGATCTCGCTGCTGGCACTGCCCGGCGGCTGGATCGCCGACCGCTTCCTCGGCGCCCGCCGGGCCGTCCTGTGGGGCGGCGTGGTCATCATGGCCGGCCACGTCCTGATGGCCGTCCCGAACCCGGTCTTCGTCTGGCCCGGCCTGGTCCTCATCGTCATCGGCACCGGCCTGCTCAAGCCGAACATCTCCGCCCTCGTCGGCCGGCTGTACGCCCCCGAGGACGACCAGCGCCGCGACGCCGGCTACTCGATCTTCTACATGGGCATCAACCTCGGCGCCGTCATCGCCCCGCTCGTCGTCGGCTACCTCGGCGAAGAGGTCAACTGGCACCTCGGCTTCGGCGCCGCCGCCGTCGGCATGGCGCTCGGCCTGGTCCAGTACGTCCTCGGCGGCCGCAGGCTCGCGGGCCAGCTGCGCGAGGAGCCCGTGGTCCGGCTGACCCCCGCCGAGCGCGCCAAGGTGCGCAGGACCTCCTCGTACGGGCTGGTCTTCACGGCCGTCCTGATCGGCCTGCTGGTCGCCGCGCACGCCCTGAGCATCGACAACATCACCTTCGTGCTCACGATCGTCGCCGTGGTGGTCCCCGCCGGAGTGCTGCTCTCCATGTACCGCAGTCCCAAGGTCGACGCGGTCGAGAGGACCCGGCTGCGCGCCTACGTCTGGCTCTTCCTGGCCGCCACGCTGTTCTGGCTGGTCTACGACCAGATGGGCAACGAGCTGAACCTGTTCGCCGCCCAGAAGACCGACCTGTCCCTGCTCGGCTGGCACATCCCGGCCAGCTGGACCCAGTCGCTGCCCTCCCTCTTCGTGATCGTCCTGGCCCCGCTCTTCGCCGTGTTCTGGGTCCGCCGGGGCAAGCGCATGAGCACCCCGTTCAAGTTCGGCCTGGCCCTGCTGCTGACCGGCGCCTCCTTCGTGGTCATGTCGGGCGCCGCCGCCATCGCCTCCAAGGGCGTCAAGGTCTCGCTGATGTGGCTGGTGGGCGTCTACGTGATCCAGGTGATGGGCGAGATGTGCCTCAGCCCGGTGGGCCTGTCGGTCACCGCGAAGCTCGCCCCGCGGGCCTTCACCAACCAGATGATGGGCGTCTGGTTCCTCGCGGCCGCCACCGGAGACGCCATCGGCGCGCAGCTGCCCCGGCTCGACGCGGTCATCGGCCAGAGCTGGAACTTCCTGTGGCAGGGCGCGATGGTGATCGCGGCCGGCGCGGTGATGGTCTTCTTCACCAAGCGGCTCAAGGTGCTCACGGGAGAGGCCGCCAAGGGGTCACAGAGCCCCGAGGCCGTCCTGGTGGCCGCCTGACGCGGGGTACGGCCTCCGCGAGCCCCCGGGGGAGGCGCAGGCCCCCTGAGGCCTCAGGGAGGCCTATGGAGCCGCGAGGGGCGGACCCGGTGGGCCCAGCGGGCCCGGTCAGACCCCCGCGGCCCGGCGGCGTACTTCCGCGACGATCGGGGAGACGTCGAACTCCCGGGCCAGCTCGGTCAGCGGCCGGGAGTCCAGGCGGTACGGAGCCTCGCGGCCCGGCGCCGCCTCGCTCCAGCGCCCGCCCGCCCGTTCGGCCGCCGCCCGGCGCTGGCAGGCGGCCGCGAGCATGGCCGCGTCCGCCACCAGGGCGGCGTGCCGCTCGGGCCGGCCCTGGGCGCGCGCGGCCTCGTACGCCTGCGCGCGCACGGCGGGGTCGAACCAGCACACCAGCGCCAGGATCCCGTCGTCGATCACCGATTCGCGGTGGATCAGCCGGATCCCGACCGGGGACCACCAGGTCAGCGGCACGGGCCGCATCCCGCACGGGGAGAATCCGCGCAGCGCCGCCCAGAGCGGCCGCAGCCGCCGGTAGCGGCTGTAGTCCCGCCAGGGCGCCGATTCGCCGACCAGCGGTGCGATGAACCCGGATCCGACCAGCAGGGCCGCGGAGGCGGCCACCGGGGGTGCCACGTACGTGGAGAGGTAGTCCAGGTCCCCACCGCGCCAGCGGGCGATCACCGCGGTCCACTTCAGGGCGAGGAAGGCCAGGTCGAACGCTCCGCCGAACATGAGCAGGGCCAGTCCCGTACGCAGCGGCCGCATCGCCGGATCCAGCCGGCGCAGCCACTTCCGGCACAGCACGGTGAGCGCGGTGCTGCCCACGGTGTGCGCCGACAGATAGCAGATGATCATCTCGCGCAGCCACGGCGTGTTGGCGTAGTACGTGTCCAGGGCCCGCAGCTGCTCGACCGGTGCCTCGCCCTTGGCGAACAACACGACGATCGCCACGGTCACGGCGCCGTAGGCGGCCACGGTCAGCCGCGTGGCCCGGCGCACGGCCGGGGTCGCGGGGCCGCTCCAGTGCAGGATCAGCACGATGCAGGCGCCCGAGAAGGCGGTGAGCAGGCTGTAGACCAGTGGGGCGGCGCAGTTCACCACCCCGGTCAGCCTGTTGACGGCGACGATGGCCGGAGGCGTCGAGAGGAAGACGGCGAGCCCGCCCACGACGAGCAGGGTGTACACGGCCCGTACGGGGGGCTGGTCCCAACCCCGGCGTAAGGTCGGCGCCTTGACGATCAGCGCCGTGACGATCACCGTGCCCGGGACGAGGAGGACGAGGCTGTCCATCATCGCGCGCGTCCTACGGGGCCGGCCGGGCCCGCGGTCCCGGTCCCGACGGTCCGGGCGGTCCGTGCGGTCCCGGCTGCCGGGGCGGGCACCGGCGGCGCGGCCGGACCGTCCAGGTCCAGGCCGGCGACCGCCCGCTCCGCGGCGGTCAGCGGAGCCGCCTTCAGGGCGCCGCGCCCGGAGGCCCGAAGCACCTCCCGGACCACGGCGGGGCGGAGCCAGTACGCGGGCGCCCGGTTCATGGTGACGACCTGGAGCAGGGCGGCGGTGAGCGATTTTGTGGTGGTCGCACCGGTCATCAGCCGGTCGACGTACGCGCCGCGCAGTCCGGCCCCGGCGCGCGGCTGCATGCCGGTGGCACCCGGGTACTTGATGTCCTGCGAGGTGGCGAGGTCCCAGGCGGCGGCCACCCGCGGGGCGATGGCGCGCTGCGCCCCGATGCCGATGGAGGGGTGGGCCAGACCCTTGGCGCGCAGCAGCGTACGGACGGCGAGGATGCCCTGGGCGGCGACCGTCATGCCCTGGCCGTAGAGCGGATTGAAGGTGGCGACCGAGTCGCCTACGGCGAAGAAGCCGTCGGGGAGTTCGGCGTTCTCGAAGAAGATCCGGCGGTTGGCGGTGCCCCGGGTGACGGAGACGCCGGTCAGCGGCCTCCTGCCCTCGAGGAGTTCGCCGACGATCGGGTCGCGGACCCCCTTGGCGAAGGAGAGGAAGGCCTCCGGGTCGGAGGTGGGCCGGCCGCCGTGGGTGCCGGAGAGAGTGGCCTGCCACCGGCCGTTCTCGATCGGGACGATCGTCGCCGTCCGGCCGGGTACGCGCATCCGCGGGTCGGACCGCACGTCGATGATGGGGAACCCCATGGCGTGGGCGCCTTCCGGTGCCTCGAAGACGCGGGTCGCGCAGACCAGGCCGGAGTCCACCCCGGCCTCCTCGAGGCCGCTCACGCCGAGCGCCTCCAGCCAGGTGCGGGCGCGCGAGCCGCGGCCGCTCGCGTCCACCACGAGATCGGCGGTGACCAGCCGGTTCTCCTCGCCCGGGGTGTCCACACGGACCCCGGTGATCCGGTCGGCACCGCCCTCCAGGGCGCGGACCCGGCTCTGCTGGAGGGTGGTGACCCCAGCCAGTTCGATGACGCGGGAGCGGATCACCGAGTCGAGGAGGTCGCGGCTGCAGGAGATGCTGAACTGCATCTCGCCGTGGCGCGGCAGCCAGCCCCGGGCGGTCTTGCCGACCAGACCGGTGGGCAGGCTGCGGCGGACGGCCCCGGCTGCCTGCCAGTCATCGGTGATTCCGGGCAGGATCTCCTCGACAGCGCGCGCGCCGCCCGACCACAGCAGGTGGGTGTGCCGGGCCTGGGGGAGTCCGCGGCGCGGCTCCGGGCCCTCCGGCAGAGTGTCCGCCTCGATGATCGTGACCGTCGCGTGCTCGGCGAGGACGGCTGCCGCGAGCAGGCCGGCCAGGCTGCCGCCGATGACGACGGCGTGGCGGTGCGGGGAAGACTGGGTCATCGTGTGGTGCTCTCTGTCGGGCCGTGCACAAACGCATCGGCGGAGGAAGCGCGTCGGCGGTGGGGCGGAGGCCGACCGCCGGGTGCGGACACCGGAGCCGCGCTCAACCTCCCCAGCCGAACGAGGTCTTGATGCGCTCGAACGCTTCGGGGACTTGCTCTTCCCGGGGTGGTGGAAGGAACGTCTTGAGGATCAGTCCGAGGTGCAGCCCGAAGGTCTCCGCGCGGATCTCCGCCGGATCCTCCCGGTCGGCGCGGGCCGCGGCCTGCCGGACGACGGAGCCCAGCCCGCCGTCGGAGCGCAGCAGCTCCGCCAGGCTGCCGCCGCCTTCCGACAGCCGGGCCGCGACCGCCATGCCGGCGCCGTGCCGGTCGCAGGTGCCCTCGTCCAGGTGCCACAGCTCGTGGCAGGCGATGACGAGCTGGTGCTCGGGCCGGGTGCGCTCCTCGATGACGAGGAGGTCGCGGTCCTCCATTTCCAGCCACAGCCCACTGGCCGTGTCGGGCGGGAAGGCAGCGAACCGGAACAGCACCGGCCGGTCGCGGTCGCGGCCGTAGGCGCCGCACAGCCCGGCGATGATGCCGGCGGCCTCGGTGTTCGGGGACAGGCGGGCGCCCGCCACCAGGTCGGCGCCGAGCTTGCGCATGGCACGTGTGGTCCTCATGGCGCTTCCCCTTCGGCCGGGCGGCCCAGTTGTCCCTCGCGGGCGAGCAGGTCGTCCAGGTGGTCGGCCAGCGACTTCCAGCCACCCGGCGAGAGCTTGCCCGCCCGGGTGACGATGCTGCGCACGTCATGGGCCCGCATCACGGCGAGCATCGGGTTCTCCGCGGGCCGCTCCGCGGACTCCAGCTCGCGCTCGATCTCCGCCAGGGCGGCGGCGAGCGCCTCGGCGTCGTCGGCCAGCAGGAAACCGGCCTCGACCCCGTAGAAGCGCTGGATCCCGGCGGCCGCCGCGAGGTTGGGCAGCCCCTCGCCCTGTGCGAGGCGGGTCAGGGACTGGCCCGAGGCGTCGAAGGAGCCGGCGATGGCGGAGAGGGAGTGGGGCTGGCCGTCTTCCCGGGGGCGGGTGCGGCGCAGGTGCTCGAACCGGAGGCGGACCTGCTCCTTGAGCGGGATCCGGGGCGGGTTGCCGTCGAGGGTGAGCCGGATGGCCTGCGGGGTGATGCCGGTGAGGTACGAGAGGTGTTCGAGGTCGTCCGCGCCGCCGGTGGCGGAGCCGGTCGGACTGCTTCCGCTCGTGGCCAGGGCCCGTTCCACCGCGCTCTTGCTGTCGGCGAGCAGGAAGCCGGCGTAGACCCCGAAGAACCGCTGGACTCCGGCCGCGTGGCCGAGCCGGGGCAGTCCGGTGCCCGCGTTGAGCGGGCCGAGGGAGGCGCCGGGCGCGTCGAAGTCCTCGGCTATGGCGGCCAGGGGCCACTCCCGGCCGTGCTTGTCGCGGCGGGTGGCGCGCAGCCGCAGGAAGCGCTGGTGCACCCGCTCGTACAGGGGCAGTTCGGCGGCGGTGCCGGCCAGGACCCGGGGGATGCGGGTCGGTTCCACCCCGGACAGGCGGCTCAGCCGCTCCACGGCGAGCACGCGCTCCGGATCCTGGCCGCGCTGCTCCGCCAACGCCACGACGCGGCCCCGGGCCGCGGTGAGGTCGGGTCGGGCCGTGGCACGCACCGGGTGTTTCTCCGTCAAGTAGAGAGAAGGTTCGCATCGGTTGCTCTGCGTGAAGCGTAGCCCTCGGTTCCGTGGTGGAACAGGACGATCCCAACATTTCCTTCCGTCCGGCTCAAGAAATGTGGGGCCGAAGCCAGGCCTCCGCCTGCCGCCAGGCGCCCATTACCCCTGGGGTAATCGACCCGGCGAGAGCTCCGGCGGCACAGTGGAGCCATCGGGTTCCGGCGCCGCGCACTCGGCTCCGGAACCCGGGTCATCCGTACTCCACCAGCCCGAACGACCCTCGACGGAGGCTGATCCGCCATGTCCGCAACCCTGCTCACCGCCGTAGCCCGTACCGCCGTCCCCCAGGCCGCGCTGCGCCGCTTCCTCGCCCTCGATTCGGTCGTCACCGCGGGCAACGGGCTCGCCTACGTCGCCTTCTCCGCGCCCCTCGGCCGGCTGCTCGGCCTCGGGCAGGGGCTGGTGCTGGGGCTCGGGGTGTTCCTGGTGTTCTACGGGGCGGGCGTCGGCCTGCTGGCATCGCGCCGGCAGCCCCCGGTCCTCCCCGTCCGGCTCGTCATCGAAGCCAACTACGCCTGGGCCGCGCTCAGTCTGGTAGCCCTCGTCGTCTGGTTCGCGCCCACCACCGCGGGGGCGGTGTGGATCCCGGCGCAGGCGCTCACCGTCGCGGGCTTCGCGCTCCTGCAGCAGCTCGCCTTGCGCGCGGACTCAGGGCGCCAGTGACCTCAGGTACTTCACCGTCGCCGGGTCGGCGGGCAGCAGGGTCTCGATGGCCAGCTCGGCGACGGTCACGTCCATCGGAGTGTTGAAGGTGGAGATGGAGGAGACGAAGGAGAGCAGCTGCCCGTCGTGCTCGATCCGCAGCGGAAGCGCGATGTACGGAACTGCTTCGTCCGGTTCACTGTCGCCCGGCCGCTCCGAGGCCGGGGGCAGCGGATACGCCGCCACCTCCTCGTACAGGGCGCGCAGCGGCTCCGAGCGGGCCAGCGCGATCTGCCGCTCCATCTGGGCCAGCAGGTGCCCCCGCCACTCCCGGAGGTTGTGGATCCGGGGGGCGAGGCCCTCCGGGTGCAGGGTCAGCCGCATGGCGTTGAGCGGCCCGGCCAGCAGGTGCTCGGGCATTCCGTCCAGCAGCATCATGATGCCCCGGTTGGCCGCCACCACGTCGTACGTGGCGTCCACCACCAGTGCCGGATACGGCTCGTAGCCGGTCAGCAGCCGTTCCAGACCCTCGCGCAGCACCGTCATCGAGGGGTCGTCCATCGGGGTGTGCGCGTACCGGGGCGCGTAACCGGCCGCCAGCAGCAGGGCGTTGCGGTCCCGCACCGGCACGTCCAGCCGGTCGGCGAGCCGCAGCACCATCTCCTCGCTCGGCCGGGACCGGCCGGTCTCCACGAAGCTGATGTGCCGGGAGGAGGAGTCGGCGCGGCCCGCCAGTTCCAGCTGGCTGAACCCGCGCCGCTCCCGCCAGGTGCGCAACAGGGCGCCCACCGTCGCAGTCGTCATGGCATGAAGTTAGCCCAGTCGGGGCCCGCGGCCGGGTCGGCCCAGGTCGAAGGCGTTGCGCAGGCCGAGCCGGTAGCGCCACAGGTCGTGCCGCCTGAGGGGTTCCACCTCCGGAGCCCGGTACAGCGGCCGCACGGTGCACCGCGCCGCCGTCGAACCGTCCCGGTCCAGGAGGGAGTTGACGGCCGCCCGGGCCGAGGCGTTGGCGCCATCCATCGTCGCGAGGTCGATGTCGACCGCCACGTAGTCCCCGCTGAGGAAGAAGTTGGGGATGCGGGTGCCCGCGCTCGGCCGGTTGCGGAGGGTGCCGGTCGGGTGGATCAGCAACTGGTCCTGGTTGGTCGGGTTCGGTGTGCCGGTCCCCTCAGGCTGTGGCCCCCGCGGCGGACAGCGCGCCTGCGGTGGCCGCGGCCCCCGCGATGAACGTGCGCCTGGAGTTTCCTGGGCGCGTCACGATGATGCTCCCTCGGTGTCCGGCGGTACCCAGCGGTATTACCGGCAGTAACGGTCACGTCCGGCGCAGGAGGACAGGGGCGGCACGGTGGGCACGGAAGGCGCGGAAGTACCCGCACGCACTATGGCGCGAAACCTTCCCCTGGGCGTCAGCTGTGGGAACCTTGACTCCACGTCAGGTCAATCGGGCAGCCGCGTACGCCGGGGCGTGCGCACTACGGGGAAGGAGCCTGTGGATGTCGAGAGAGCCGCTTTCGCAGAAGGAGATCGAGGACCGGTTGCGGGAACTCCCCGGCTGGGCCTTCGAGGACGACCGGATCTTCCGCACCTACCGGCTGAGCAGCCACTTCGCGGCGAGCGCCCTCGTCAGCCACATCGCCGTCGTGCAGGACGAGTTGAACCACCACTCCGACCTCACCCTGGGCTACAACACCGTCCGCGTCTCCGTGAACACGCACGACGCCGCAGACTCCGTCACCGAGGCCGACTTCGCCCTCGCCGAGCGCGTCGAGTCCCTCGCCCCCGCCCACGGCGCCGCCTGATGGCGGTACCGAAGTCGCTGCTCGACTACGACGCCGAAGCCGAGGCCTACGACGCCACGCGCGGCGGAGTCCCGCGCGCCGAGGCCGCCGCCGCGGCGGTCCTCGGCCTCCTCCCGCCGGCCACAGCGACCCTGCTCGACCTCGGCTGCGGCACCGGCATCGTCACCACCAGGATCGCCTCGGGCCGCCCCGGGGCGCGGGTGTCCGGCGTGGACTCCTCGCAGGGGATGGCCGCCATGGCCCTCTCCCGGGGAGTCCCGGTGGTCCTCGCCTCCGCGACCCGGCTCCCGGTCCGCTCCGGCTCCCTCGACGCGGTGACCGCGGTCTGGCTGCTGCACCTGCTGCGCGAACCGGGCGCGGTGGCCGCCGTCATCGCCGAGGCGGCCCGGGTCCTGCGCCCCGGCGGGGTGTTCGTCGCCACCGTCGACAAGGACTCCGCCCACGACGTCGGCAGCGACATCGACGCGCTGCTCGCGCCGCACCTCACCCGTGCCCCCGCCGACTCCACGGCGGAGGTCACCGCCCACGCGGCCGCGGCGGGCCTGCGCCCCGGCGCCGAAGCCCGCTTCACCGGGCACGGCCAGGGCGTGAGCCCGCGCCGGAGCGCCGCCGCCCTGCTGGCCGGCCGCTACGCCTCCCGGGTCCGCCCGCGCGGCACCACCCCGCAGGAGCTCGCGGACCGGCTGACACGCCTGCCGGCCCCGGACTCCCCGCGCGCGGACCCCACGTACCGCCTGCGCAGCTTCGTACGGGACTGACGGGCGCGGGTCCGTACGGGACCGGGGCGCGCGGCCGCCCGGCCGCTCAGGTGTCCACGCGCTCCAGGCGCCACCACTGCGACGGCGCGTCGGTGTCCTCGGCCTGGCGGGCCCGGCCCTCGGCGTCGGCCTCCAGGGGCAGACCGCTGATCGCGGCGATCAGGGAGACGACACCGGGGTCGTCGAGGTGCTCCTCGACGACCCACTCCTGGGCCCCGAAGGCGTTCGCCTTCCACACCTGGACCCGGGCACCGCTCTCGGTCGAGGCGTTCGCGACGTCGAGCCGCTTGCCGTTGTGGACGCTGACCAGGTGGAAGATCCCGCCGCCGCTGTGGACGGGCCTGATCTCCCACTGCCGGGCCGGCTCCGGCCCGTCGGCCGGACCGACGCACACCCGGTTGCCGCCCTCCACCTGGAGCAGCAGCCCGCTCGCCAGGTTGCGGACCAGGTACACGCCGTCCGGCGCCCTCATCTCGGGGCTCAGAAGTCGAACTCGGCCGGGTCGGGACCGATCCGGCGGCCCGCCGAGCCGGCACCCAGCGCGTCCAGCGCGGCGATGTCCTCGGCGTCGAGCTCGAAACCGAAGACGTCCAGGTTCTCGCGGATCCGCGAAGGGGTCACGGACTTGGGGATCACGACGTTCCCGAGCTGCAGGTGCCAGCGCAGCACCACCTGCGCGGCCGAGCGGCCGTGCTTGGCGGCGATCGCGGTGACGGCGGGCAGCGTGAGGAGGTCCTTGCCCTGGCCGAGAGGGGACCAGGCCTCGGTGGCGATGCCGTGGCGGGCGTGGAGGGCGCGCAGTTCACCCTGCGGGAGGAGCGGGTGCAGCTCGATCTGGTTCACGGCCGGAACCAGCGAGCTCTCGGCGCCGAGCCGCTCCAGGTCGGCGGGGCGGAAGTTCGAGACGCCGACGGCCTTGGCGCGGCCGCTCGCCGCGATCTCCTCGAAGGTCTTCCAGATGGCGACGAAGTCCTCGCGCATGGGGCGCGGCCAGTGGATCAGGTAGAGGTCGACGTCGTCGAGGCCCAGCTTGGCGAGCGAGGAGTCGAACTCGCGCAGCACGTTGTCCCGGCCCCAGGTCTCGGACTTGCCGTTCCACAGCTTGGTGGTGACGAACAGTTCCTCGCGCGGCACCCCGGACGCGGCGATGGCCTTGCCGGTGCCGGTCTCGTTGCCGTAGATGGACGCCGTGTCGATGCTGCGGTAGCCCGCCTCCAGCGCGGTCCCGACGGCCTGCTCCGCCTCCGCGTCCGGGACCTGCCAGACGCCGTAGCCGAGCTGGGGCATGATCGTGCCGTTGTTGAGCTTGATGCCGGGGACCTGGTTCACGTCGGGTCGTTCCCTCTGGTTGTCGTCGGGTCGTCGTCGGTACGGGCACGCGTGCGGGCACCCGTACGACCGGCGACAACCGGACTCCCGCGTGGCCTATTCCCGCCGAACGGGTGAAACCCGTACGGCGGGAACAGGTACGGCCGGGACTACGCCCCCAGGTACGCCTCCCGGACCCGCGCGTCGCCCCGTACCTCGGCGGCCGTGCCCTCGGCGAGCACGCTCCCCAGGTCCAGGACGACCACGCGCGTGCAGAGGTCCATCACGAAGGCGACGTTGTGCTCGACCAGCAGCACCGCGCAGCCCTCCTCCTCGGCGAGCCGGCGCACGACGACGGCCAGTTGCTCGCGCTCGGGCGCCGACATGCCCGACGCGGGCTCGTCCAGCAGCAGCACCCGCGGCGGATCGGCCACGGCGCGGGCCAGCTCCACCATCCGGGCCCGACCCACCGGCAGACCACCGGCGTACGAGGCCGCGAGCGCGCCGATCCCGCAGTCGGCCAGCACCCGCGCGGCCCGCTCCCGGCGCTCCCGCTCGCGGCGGCGCCGGGTCGGGGACGCCACCAGATCGGCGGCGAAACCGCCGCCCCCGCCCCGCCACTCCTGCGCGACGAGCACGTTGTCGGCCACGCTGAGCTGCCCGAACAACTGCTGGCGCTGGAACGTCCGGCGCATCCCGTGCCGGGCCCGCCAGACGGGGGAGCGCCGGGTGATGTCCACCCCGTCGAGCAGCATCCGGCCCCGGTCGGGCCGCCGGATCCCGGACAGGACGTCGAACAGGGTGGTCTTCCCGGCCCCGTTCGGCCCGATCAGCCCGCACACCTCACCGGCCCGGATCCCGAGATCGACCCCGTCCAGCGCCCTGACCCCGCCGAACCGCACGCTCACCCCGGCGGCCTCCAGTACATATCCGCCCGTGCCCGTACCCGTACCCGTGCTCATCCGCCCATCCCCAGGTAGGCCTCGGTCAGCCGGTCCGTCTCCACCTCGGCGCGCGGGCCGCACCAGGAGACCCGGCCCTGGGAGAGGTAGGCGACGGTATCGGCGATCCCGAGGATCTCGGCCGCCTTCTCCTCCACCAGCAGGAGCGCGGTCCCCGCGTCGCGGAGCTCGGTGAGCAGCCCGTACACCTCGTCCACCACGCGCGGCGCGAGCCCCAGCGAGGGCTCGTCCGCGATCAGCACCTCGGGCGGCCGCTGGAGCAGCGGTGCCAGGGCCAGCATCTGCTGCTCCCCGCCCGACAGCGCCCCGGCGGCGACCCCCCGCCGCTCCCGCAGCCGGGGGAACCGCGCGTAGACGGCGTCCCGCTCGGCGGGGTCCGCGAGGTACAGGGCCAGGTTCTCCTCGATGCTGAGCGCGGGGAAGATCCCCCGCCCCTCGGGCGCGAGCAGCACCCCGGCCCGGGAACGGCCCACGGCCCCGTCGCGCGTGGCGTCCCGCCCGTTCACGTGGACGGACCCGCCGGAGACGGCAAGCGCCCCGGCGGCGACCCGGCAGGCGGTGGACTTCCCGGCCCCGTTGGGCCCGAGCACGGCCAGGATCTCCCCGCGCCGCACGACGAGGTCCACCCCGTGCAGCACGAGCCCACCGTCGTACCCGGCGGTTACGCTGCGCAGCTCCAGGGCGGGAAATCCAGCCCCGCCGGCGTTTGAGGCGCGGGGGTCCGGGGGCGGAGCCCCCGAAGGGGTCCGGGGCGAAGCCCCGCCACGCGGCGGAGCCGCACCAACCGGCGCAGCGGGAAGGGGCGGGGTGGGGGAAAGCCCCGCAGGGCCCACCCCGGCCCCGCCGCCGACCCTGGCCGCGGGAACGGCTCCGGCTGCGGGAGCGGCCAAGGCACCGACCCGCCGCCGAGCCACCCGCACAGGAATGGCCGCGCAATACCCGTCAGGATCATTGGCCAAGGCCAACCCCGCCAGCCCGAACAGAATCACCGGCAGATGCGCCGACTCCGTCACGTAGTCCGCCATCACCCGCGGAGCAACGGCGAAGACCAGCCCCGCCACCACCGCGTACTGGGGCCGCCGGACCCCCGCCGCCACGACCACCGCCAGCCACACCAGACCGGTCATCGCGGTGAAGTCGGTGGCCGTGATCCGGGTGTTGTAGGAGGCGTACAGCACGCCCCCGAACCCGGCCAGCCCGGCGGACAGCGTGAAGAGCAGCAGTTTGGTCCGCAGCACGGACACCCCGGAGGCCATGGCCGCGGCGGGAGCGGACCGTACGGCGAGCATCGCCCGCCCCGACGGGGAGTCGCGCAGTGCGTTCAGCCCGGCGGCGACCACCGCGACCAGGACCACCAGTGCCACTCCCATGGCCCGGTCGTCGGACAGGTCCACGGGTCCGAACACCGGCCGGGGGATCGACCAGCCGGAGTCGCCGTTGCGCAGCCACCGCATCTGGAACAGCACCTGGTCGGCCAGGAACGCCAGTGCCAGCGTGGCCAGCGCCAGGGACCGCCCGCCCAGCCGCAGCGCGGGCAGTGCGACCAGTGCCCCCAGTACGGCGGCCACGCAGGTGCCGACCGCCAGCGCGGCCACGAACGGCCACCCGTGGCTCATCAGCAGCCCGGCGACCAGCGCGGCGCCCGTGACGAAGGTGCCCTGGGCCAGCGAGACCATCGCCCCGAGTCCGGTCACCACGGTGAAGGACATGAACACCAGGGCCAGTGCGAGCCCTTGGGCCAGGAGTCCGCTCCAGAAGGGGGTGGTCACGGTGTAGAGGGCCACGCACAACGCGGCGCCGCCGCCCGCCCACACCCCCCACCGTCGAGCCCACGAGGCCCCGGCCAGATGGTCCACGGGGGCCACGTCCACCGCTGCCGTGCCCGCGGTCCGCGCCCGCCGGGCGAGCACGAGCAGCCCGCCGAAGAGGATCAGGAAGGGCACGGCCGTTCTGAATCCGGTGATGGAGTCGGCGAAGGACGCGTAGCCGACGACCAGGTTCTGGAGCACTCCCAGTCCCAGCCCGCCCGCGAAGGCGAGCGGTACGGAGGCGAACCGCCCGATGACGGCGGCGGTGGCCGAGACGAAGAGGAACAGGGTGAAGTCGTGCGCCGACAGGCCGAGCAGCGGGGTCGCCAGCACCCCCGCGAGCCCGGCCAGCCCCGAGGCGATCATCCACGCCACCGACGAGAGCCGGTCGGCGTCGATCCCGCGGAGCTCGGTGAGCGAGCGGTTGTCCACGGCGGCCCGCAGCCGCAGCCCCAGCCGGGTGTGACGCATCAGCACCCACAGGGCGACGGCCACCACGGCCGTCGCCACCCAGGTGATCAGCTGGTCGGAGTCGATGCCCACGTCGGAGGTGAGCTGCCAGGCCTTCGCGGGGCTGGGCCCCACCCCCGGCAGCCCGAACTGGTTCTCCGCAGGTTTCACGGGCGCGCCCGCGTCCTCCAGCAGTTCCACCGCCCACAGCCCGGCCGCCGGCAGGGCCACCAGCAGCCCGATGGTGGCCACGATCTGCGCGGTCTCGCCGACCTGCGCGAGCCGCCGGAACATCAACCGGTCCAGGGCCCATCCGAGCCCGGGTGCCAGGACGAGCACCACCAGCAGGGCGGCCGGGACGGCCGGCCAGCCCAGCCCGGAGTGCAGTTCGTAGAAGGTGAGCGCGCACAGGTAGGCGGTGGCCCCGTGCGCGAAGTTGAACAGCCCGGACGCCGAGTACGACAGCACCAGCCCGGTGGCCAGCAGCGCGTACAGGGCGCCCGACACCAGACCGCTCAGTACGAAGGCGAGCAGATCTCCCATGCCGTTTCCCGTTCCCTTACTTGAAGGGGATGGGCTCGTAGCACTTGAACGGTACGGAGACCTCGTACGCCCCGTTCTTCAGCTGGACGAGGGCCCCGCAGCCGAAGCTGTCCTTCTGGCCCTTGGGCTCCGAGCGGTCGCCGACCAGGGTGGCGTTGTCGGAGAAGCCCTGCGCGGCGGCCTGGAAGGACTCGACGGTCAGGTCCTTGCCGGCCTTCTTCGCGACGGACACGAACAGGTCGGCGGACATGTACCCGGTCATCATGTGCATGTTGAGGGGGACGTCCTGCCCGCCGTTGGCGGCCTTGATGTCGGCCTTGAACTGGACCATCTTCGGGTCGGTGGACTCGAAGGGCTCGAACTGCAGCAGCACGTACACGCCGTCCAGGGCCTGCTTGGTGGCGTCCTTGGCGAGCAGGCCCGGGTCGTAGTCGGTCGGGTCGGAGAGGAGCCCCTTGTACCCGCTGCGCTTGAGCGCGGTGAACAGGCCGATGTTGTTGGGGGTCTGCATGACGGAGACGATCGCGTCGGGTGCCTTGCCGTCGCTGCCGGCGAGGAGCTCCTTGACGTACGCCGACCAGTCGCTGGGCACGGCGGTGGCGGGGACCGAGGCCTTGGCGTAGGAGACCTTGAAACCGGCGCTGGTGAAGCCCTGCTGGAAGGTGCGGACGCCGAACTTCCCGGCGTCGCTGTCGTTGGCGATGATCGCGACGGTCTTGCCCTGGGCCCCGCCGAGCACCTTGCCGATGCCCTCGGGCCAGGTCTGGTTGAGGGTGCCGCCGGGGGTGGGGACGAGGCAGCCGTTGAACCCGTAGATGTACTTGGGGCCGCAGAAGGAGGGGAGCGTGCCCCAGCCGAAGGTGGGCACCTTCTCCTGTTCGAGGAAGTCGGCGCCGGAGAAGGTCACCGAGCTCATGGGGGAGACCGCGAACACCTTGTCCTGCTGCACGAGTTTGCGGGCCGCCGCCAGGTTCTTGGCGGGGTCCTGGCCGTCGTCCTCGGCGCCGATGTAGTCGATCTTGCGACCGTTGATCCCGCCCTCGGCGTTGGCTCTCAGGTAGCGGGCCTTGGCCCCGAGATCGGTGTCCTTCTTGCTGTAGCCGCTGGCGCTGGTCATCGAGACGATGCCGCCGACCTTGATGGAGTCGGCGCTCACCCCGCGGGAGTCGCCGGCGGCTCCCGGCTTGCCGGGGGAGGTGCTCTTGGAGGCGGAGTTGCAGGCGGAGACGAGCGCGAGCGCCGCCGCCGCGGCGGCCAGGGTACGGATCGGTCGCAACATGTGTGGATCCCCTCCGGTCGGAATCCCCGCATTCTGTGCGCGACCTGACGCATCGTCAATATCAATGGCAAGTAAAGTGACGGCCCGTCAAATAACGTTTCGGGCTGGTGAGGTGCGCGCGGGCGGCTGCCCGTCAGGACTGGTAGAGGGTCGCGACCTCCTTCGCGTAGGCCTTCTCTATCGCCCGCCGCTTCAGCTTCAACGAGGGCGTCAGCAGGCCCCGTTCCTCGGTGAACTGCTCACCCAGCACCCGGAAGGTGCGGATCGACTCGGCCTGGGAGACCAGAGTGTTGGCCGCCACCACCGCCCGCCGGACCTCCGCCGTCAGGTCGGGGTCGAGCACCAGATCGGCCGCGGGCAGCTGCGGGCGGCCGCGCATCGCCATCCAGTGCGCGACCCCCTCCATGTCCAGGGTGAGCAGGGCGGCGATGAACGGCCGGTCATTGCCCACCAGTACGCACTGCGAGACCAGCGGATGCGAACGGACCCGCTCCTCCAGGGCGGTCGGCGCCACGCTCTTGCCGTTGGAGGTCACCAGGATCTCCTTCTTGCGCCCGGTGATCGTCAGGTACCCGTCCTCGTCCAGCCGCCCCAGATCCCCCGTCGCCAGCCAGCCGTCCTGAAGGACGGCGTCCGTGCCCCGCGGATCGTTCAGGTACCCGGCGAAGATGTGGCGGCCGCTGAGCCACACCTCCCCGTCCTCGGCGATGTGCACCGTGCTGCCGGGGATCGGCCGGCCGACGGTGCCGTACTTCGTGGCTCCCGGCGGGTTCGCGGTGGCCGCCGCGCAGGACTCCGTGAGCCCGTACCCCTCGAACACCGTGATCCCGGCGCCGTCGAAGAACAGCCCGAGCCGGCGCGACATCGCGGAGCCGCCCGACATGGCGTGCCGCACCCGGCCGCCCATCGCGTCGCGGACCTTCCCGTAGACCAGCTTCTCGAAGAGCTGGTGCTCCATGCGCAGTTTGGCCGAAGGGCCGCCCCCGATGCCGAAGGCCTTCTGCTCGCGCGCCTCCGCGTAGCGCACGGCCACGTCCACCGCCCGGTCGAAGGGCCCGCTCCGGCCCTCCGCCTCGGCCTTGCGGCGGGCGGCGGCGAAGACCTTCTCGAAGACGTACGGGACCCCGAGCACGAACGTCGGCCGGAACGCGGCCAGGTCCGGCAGCAACTCGGCCGCCGCCAGCACCGGTTGGTGTCCGAGCTTCACGCGGGCGCGGACGGCCGCCACCTCCACCATCCGCCCGAAGACGTGCGCGAGCGGAAGGAACAGCAGGGTGGAGGGCTGTTCGCCGGGACCGGCCCGGAACACGGACTCCCAGCGGTTGACCATGGTGTCGGCCTCGAACATGAAATTGCCGTGGGTCAGCACGCAGCCCTTGGGGCGGCCGGTGGTCCCCGAGGTGTAGATGACGGTGGCCGTCGCGTCGGGGGTCACCGCGCTCCGGTGCCGGTGCACCACGTCCTCGGCGACCTGGAGCCCGTCCTGCACGAGACCCTCCACCGCACCCGCGTCGAGCTGCCACAGGCGGCGCAGCCGCGGCAGCCGCTCGATCACCGACCCGACGGTCATCGCCTGGTCCTCGTCCTCGACCACGCAGGCCGTGCACTCGGAGTCGTACAGGATCCAGTGCACCTGGTCCGCGGAGGAGCTGGGGTAGACGGGGACGGGCTGGGCGCCGATCGCCCACAGGGCGAAGTCGAACAGGGTCCACTCGTACCGGGTGCGGGACATGATCGCGACCCGGTCCCCGAACCGGATCCCCTGGGCCAGCAGCCCCTTCGCGAGCGCCAGTACCTCCTCGGCCAGCTCGCGGGAGGTCACGTCCCCCCAGACCCCGTTCGTCTTGTGCCCGAGCACCACCCGGTCCGGGTCCTGCCGGGCATGCTGGAAGACCACGTCGGCCAGCCCGCCGACCGGCGCGCCCGTGACCACGGATGGGACGCTGAACTCGCGCAAGGCCCGCTCCTCTCCCCGCGGCTACGCCCCGCGCGGCGCCGTGACGCTACCCCACGGGGGAGTCCGGCGGGGGGCAGTCGGCACATCCGTTGCGAACACATCACCACTGGTCAGGGCGGTGCCCACAGCGATCGGGGAGGGGGCCTGCCGATCTCCACGAGATCTGCGCGAGCCACGCACCGGGACTCCATGGGCGGGCCTGCGGCCGGTCAGGCCGGGCGGCTGAGGCGGTCGCCGCCCGCGAGGACGGCGGCGGCCAGGGCGTCCGAGGCCGGGGTCGGACGCCGGCCCTGGAGCAGCGCGAACTCCACCGGCCCCAGGTCCGGCAGCCCGCCCACGCGGACCAGACCCGGCGGGATCAGCCCCCGGGTGTGGGCCATCACGCCCAGACCCGCCCGCGCCGCCGCGATCAGGCCGCTCAGGCTGCCGCTCGTACAGGCGATCCGCCACGGCCGGCCGTCCGCCTGCAACACGTCCAGCGCGCGGGCCCGGGTGATCCCCGGCGGCGGGAAGACGATCAGCGGAACCGGCCGGTCGGGATCCACCCGCAGCCCTTCCGCCCCGATCCACACCATCCGGTCCCGCCACACCAGCCGGCCCCGCTCGTCCCCGTCCCCGCGCCGCTTGGCCAGTACGAGGTCCAGCCGTCCCGCGTCCAGCCGCTCGTGCAGGGTCCCGGACAGCTCCACCGTGAGCTCCAGCTCCACCTCGGGGTGCTCGTGCCGGAACCCTTCGAGGATCTCCGGCAGCCGGGTCAGTACGAAGTCCTCGGAGGCGCCGAAGCGCAGCCGCCCCCGGATCCGGGTGCCCGTGAAGAAGGCCGACGCGCGCTCGTGCGCCTCCAGGATCGTGCGGGCGAAGCCGAGCAGCGCTTCGCCGTCCTCCGTGAGCTCCACGCTGTGCGTGTCGCGCAGGAAGAGCGGCCGGCCGGTGGCCTCCTCGAGCCGCCGTACGTGCTGGCTGACCGTGGACTGCCGGACGCCGAGCCGCGCCGCGGCCTGCGTGAAGCTCAGGGTCTGCGCGACGGTGAGGAAGGTGCGCAGCTGAACGGGGTCGTACATGTCGTCCAGCCTAGGGCTGGGAGTGGTGTTTATCGCGTTCCATGATGGCAGTCAGTGCAGTGTGCAGGTTTCCCGATCACCGTCGACCCCGGAGGATGGGAAGGGGCCCGGTCCGTCCCGACCCGCCCCCTCCGCGCCCGACCGCCCGACCAGAGCAAGTGAGCACCCCCATGCGCCGCCGCCCGCACATCCCCTCCTGGCTCCCCGTGGACCCTTTCATCCTGGGTCTGCTCGCCACCGTCGGGCTCGCGGCCCTGCTCCCCGCCCGCGGCGCGGCCGCCCCCGTGGCCGAGGGCGCCTCCACCGGAGCGGTGGCCCTGCTCTTCTTCCTCTACGGTGCCCGGCTCTCCACCCGCGAGGCCCTCGACGGGCTGCGCCACTGGCGGCTCCACCTCACCGTGCTCGCCTGCACCTTCGTCCTCTTCCCCCTCCTCGGCCTCGCCGCCCACACCCTGGTCCCCACCCTCCTCACGCCCCCGCTCTACAGCGGCCTGCTCTTCCTCTGCCTGGTCCCCTCCACCATCCAGTCCTCGATCGCCTTCACCTCGATAGCCCGGGGCAACGTCCCCGCCGCGATCTGCGCCGGTTCCTTCTCCAGCCTCCTGGGCATCTTCCTCACCCCGGTCCTCGCCGCCGCCCTGCTCGGCAACGACGGGGGCGGGTTCTCCCTCGACTCGGTGCTGAAGATCGTCCTGCAGCTGCTCCTGCCCTTCGCCCTCGGCCAGGCCCTGCGCCCCTGGGTCGGGGGTTTCCTGGTCCGCAACAAGAAGGTGCTGGGCTACGTGGACCGCGGCTCGATCCTGCTCGTCGTCTACACCGCCTTCAGCGCGGGCATGGTCGCCGGGATCTGGCACCAGGTCAGCGTCCCGCGCCTCGGCGCGCTGATGGCGGTGGAGGCGGTGATCCTCGCCGTCATGCTGCTGGCCACCTGGTACGGGGCGAAGCGCCTCGGATTCACCCGCGAGGACCGGATCGCCATCCAGTTCGCGGGGTCGAAGAAGAGCCTGGCCGCCGGACTCCCCATGGCCAGCGTGCTGTTCGGTCCGCAGGCGAGCCTCGCGGTGCTGCCGCTGATGCTCTTCCACCAGATGCAGCTGATGGTCTGCGCGGTCCTGGCCCGCCGCCGCGCACAGGACCCGCAGGACCCGCAGGCCGCAGAAGCCCCCGAACCCGGCGAACTCCCGGCCGACCGTGTGGCGGAGGTCTCCCGCGCCGCTCAACACCCGGCCCCGCAGGCCCGGTAACGTGCGGCGGTGACCTGGATACGCCCGCATTCCGCCAACGCCCCGCGCCCCTGCACCCTGGTGGTCTGCCGCGGCTGTTGCTGCGGGGACCCCCGCAAGAACCCCGGCACCGACCACGCGGGTCAGCTGGCCCGGTTGCGCGAGGCCGCCGCGGCCTCCGAGGGGCGCCTGGCCGTCCGTACGACCGACTGTCTCGGCCCGTGCGCGCAGGCCAACGTGATCGTGGTGCAGCCCACCACGGAAGCCCGCCGCCGGGGCGCCCGCGCGGCCTGGTTCGGCTGGGC
Organism: Streptomyces sp. NBC_00503; assembly: GCF_036346895.1. Lineage (NCBI taxonomy): Bacteria > Bacillati > Actinomycetota > Actinomycetes > Kitasatosporales > Streptomycetaceae > Streptomyces > Streptomyces sp. NBC_00503. The sequence goes on from NZ_CP107855.1 coordinate 6,711,854, forward strand.
CCTGGACGACACCGCCACCGACGAGATCATCGCCTGGGCCGAATCCGGCGGCCCCGGCGCCACCCCGGTCCCGGCGACCCTCGACCTCCACCGCATCGACCCCCCGGCCCCGAAGGATTCGGCCCCGGCCTCCCGCCGCGGCCGCCGGGGGCGCTGACGCGGGACGGGAGCGCGGACCCCCGGTCGGGACCGGAGTGCGAACTCCCGGTCGGGGCGGGGTAAGCGGGAAGGGTGCGCGGACCCGAAAGGCGTTAGAGCGGCGAAATGCCCGGTTCTCCTAGCTTCAGGGGTGTCAGCCCAGCACCCCCGACGAAGGAGCACCCCATGAAGATCAGCAAGCGCATCGCCGCCACCTCGGCCGCACTCCTGCTCGGCACCCTCGCCCTCGGCGGCGGGGTCGCCCACGCCGCGGACGGCGGCGGCCACGGCGACCAGGGCAAGGCCTCGTACCAGAAGACGATCGAGGCCGCCCCGGGCACGGACCACGTGGCGGGCCACAGGATCCGGCCCGCGTCCGAGGACAACCCGGCCAGCCAGACCGTCCAGGCGAAGCCGGGCACCCCGCACACCGGCGCCGGTGCCGTGGCTTCGAAGTGATCCTCCGCGGGGGCGGGCCGCACACCCGGGCCCGCCCCCGCAGGGCCGCCCCCGGGCCCGCCCGTCTGGCAGGTCCGCCCCGGCAGGCCTGCCCCCGCAAGGCCTGCCCCCGCCGGGCCCGACCCCGCGCCGGGGGTCACCCCGGCAGGACGATCCGTTCCTCGCCCGCGTAGATGTTCATGTCCCCGCCCCGCAGGAACCCGACCAGCGTCAGTCCCGACTCCCGCGCCAGGTCCACCGCCAGCGAGGACGGCGCCGACACGGCCGCCAGGACGGGGATGCCCGCCATGACCGCCTTCTGCGCCAGCTCGAAGGAGGCCCGGCTGGACACCAGGAGCACCGAGCCCGCCAGCGGCAGCAGGCCGGCCTGGAGCGCCCGCCCGATGATCTTGTCCACCGCGTTGTGGCGGCCCACGTCCTCCCGCGCGTCCAGCAGCTCGCCCTCCGCGGAGAACAGCCCGGCGCCGTGCAGCCCGCCCGTGCGGTCGAAGACCTTCTGCTCCGCGCGCAGCCGCTCCGGCAGCTCTCCGAGCAGCCGCGCGGGGATCCGTACGGGATCGTCCGCGAGCCCCGGGTACCGGGTCGCGGTGCGCACCGCGTCCAGGCTGGCCTTCCCGCACAGGCCGCACGAGGAGGTGGTGTAGACGTTGCGCTCCAGCGTGATGTCCGGCACCGGAACGCCGGCGGCCAGTTGTACGTTCACCACGTTGTAGGTGTTGGTTCCGTCCTCGGTCGCGCCCTCGCAGTAGGTCACGGCCTGGACGTCCGACGCCGAGGCGACCACGCCCTCGCTCGCCAGGAAGCCCACCGCGAGCGCGAAGTCATCACCCGGGGTGCGCATCGTGATCGCCAGCGGTTTGCCGTTCAGCCTTATTTCCAGGGGTTCTTCGGCCACCAGGGTGTCCGCCCGGGTGCCCGCGACGCCGTTCCGGATCCGGACGACACGACGGCGTTCGGTGACCCGTCCCATGTGATCAGCCCACCAGTTCTGTCTTCGTCCTACGCCTGACGACCCCATTCTCCCGGATCCGCTTCGGGCACCGTCCCGGCTGGACGATCCTCGGGAAGCTCCAAATTCAGGGCACTGAATCCTGTCGGGTCACGCGCCCCCGTACCCGCCGGTAGCAGGCAAAGCTGGAACATCCTGACTGCCTTACAAGGGGGGACCCCGCCCATGACCGGTTCACGCGTGGTGGCGCTAGGGCACTACCAGCCCGCCAAAGTGCTGACCAACGAGGACCTCGCGGCCATGGTGGACACCAACGACGAGTGGATCCGCTCGCGCGTCGGGATCAAGACCCGGCACATCGCCGGTCCCGAAGAGCCGGTGGACGAGCTGGCCTACCAGGCCGCCGGCAAGGCGCTCGCGAGCGCCGGCCTGAGCCCGGACGACATCGACCTCGTCCTCGTCGCCACCTCGACCGCGATCGACCGTTCCCCCAACATGGCCGCGCGCGTCGCGGCCAAGCTGGGCATGGGCGGCCATCCCGCCGTCATGGACATCAACGTCGTCTGCTCGGGCTTCACGCACGCCCTGGCCACCGCCGACCACGCGATCCGGGCCGGCGCCGCCACCCGTGCCCTGGTCATCGGTGCCGACAAGATGACCGCGATCACCGACTGGACCGACCGCACCACCTGCGTCCTGACGGGCGACGGAGCCGGTGCGGCCGTGGTCGAGGCCAGCGAGGAACCCGGCATCGGCCCGGTCCTGTGGGGCTCGGTCCCCGAGATGGGCCACGCCGTCCGCATCGAGGGCTCGCCGCCGGTCTTCGCGCAGGAGGGCCAGTCCGTCTACCGCTGGACCACCAGCCAGCTCCCGCCGCTCGCCCGCAAGGTCTGCGAGAAGGCCGGGGTCACCCCCGAGGAGCTGGCCGCGGTCGTCCTCCACCAGGCGAACCTGCGGATCATCGAGCCGCTCGCGGCCAAGATCGGCGCCGTCAACGCGGTCGTCGCCCGCGATGTCGTCGACTCCGGCAACACCTCGGCCGGATCCATCCCGATGGCCCTGTCCAAGCTGGTCGAGCGCGGCGAGATCCCCTCCGGGGCGCCGGTCCTCCTCTTCGGCTTCGGCGGCAACCTGTCCTACGCGGGCCAGGTCATCCGCTGCCCGTAACCCCGGCGGCAGCTCCGGCGGAGCCTTCCGGCTCCGCCGGGGCCACCCCGGCGGGCGTCTCTCCCGAGGACGTCCGCCCCCAGCTCCGGGCCTCCGCCGTCAGCGAGGCCAGGAGCACCAGCACGAGCCCGGTCAGCTGCCAGGCACCGCCGAGCCGCATCCCCGCCGCCGCGGTCGCCAGTACGGGCACCACCGCGAGCGCCCGGAACCGTACGGGCCGGATCCCCAGCACCAGCCGGAAGGCGACGTCCCCGGCCAGATAGCAGGCGACCCCGCCCGCGAGGGCGAAAGCGGGCCCGGCCGGCAGCTGCTCGCCCAGGTGCCCGATGCTCTTCTTCACGCCCGCGGAGAACCCGGCGATGCCCAGCAGCATCGGGATGAAGGCGTAGTAGTACGCGCGCAGCGCCAGCTTGAAACGCCGCTCGGTGGGGGTGTTCGCGAAAACGTGCTCGGCGCGGCCCTCGTCGCGCACGAAGTACATCCACCACAGGGTGGCCCCCACGGCCAGCGCCAGGAAGGCGCCCCCGGCGATCCCGAAGGTCAGCGGCAGCGAGCCGACCCCGATGCCGATCGCGATCACCGACTCGCCGAACACGATGATCAGCAGCAGCCCGTGCCGCTCCACGAAGTGCGCGGCGCCGATCCCGCCGAGCTGGTCGTCCATGGTGGTCCCGGCCGAGGCCTCGGCCCCGCCGGCCGCCGCCCAGCGCGAGATGACCGGGGTGGCGAACTGGAACACCAGCGCCAGCCCCCACAGACCCAGGGCCGCAGGCCCGTCGAACAGCCCGGCCGCCGCCACCGACAGGGCGGACATCCCGTTGGGCAGCGCGAACCAGAGCACGCTGCGCCCGTAGGCCTGGCTGTACAGGACGCTGTGCAGCACCACGACCGCGAAGTAGCCGAGTCCGAAGGCCACGCCGCCGTCCCCGAAGGCGGTCGGCACGGCGAGCGCGCACACCAGGAAGGCGCTCATCGCGAGCAGGATCAGGATCCGCCGCGCGGGCCGGTCCGGCGGCACCTGGTTGGTCAGGTACGCGTAGGCGCCGTACATCCAGTACAGCACCGTGAAGATCAGCAGCACCCGTCCGGCGCCCCGCAGCGTGAGGTCGTCGGAGAGCAGCACCGTCAGCTGGGTGATGGTGAAGACGAAGACGAGGTCGAAGAAGAGCTCCAGCGTGCTGACGCGATGCTCGGTTTCCATATGTGTGGTTCCCCCCTGTGCTCGAACATGCGGCGCCCATCCGACCGTCTGGGAACCCCGGTGTCCAGCCGGTATCAGAATCCGGGAGTCCTCGGGGGGGCGTCAGACCGGAGAGGTACGGAGATCCCGGCCGAAGGGCTGACGGATCCGCGGGCGTCGGCCCGGAGGATGGAACCAGGCAATCAGAGAGCAACCGGCGCAAGCCGAGCGAATGGGAGCGAACGCCGCATGAGCCGCAGGACCATCCTCCTGACCACCGCCGGAGTCGTCGCCGCCCTCGGGATCGCCGCCGCGATCGCGGTGCCCGCCGCGAACGAGTGGCTGGACAACCGGCACCAGGAGACGAGTTCCTACGCCACGGGCGCCGAGGCGAAGAAGGCGCGCGTCTCCGTCCCGCGCTGGCTGCCGGACGGCGCGGAGTCGGTGAAGTACTCGATGAAGACCACGGGCGGCGAGCGCCTCCTGGAGGCGGCCCTCCCGGACGGCAAGCCCCCGGCGCAGTGCACGCCGGAGCCCGCCGGGAACGCCAAGGAGGTCCAGCTCCAGGCGGACTGGTTCCCGAGGGACGCCCGGAGCCGGGCGACCCTGCGCTGCGGCACCTACTACGGCTACCTGGAGGGCCACACGCTCTACGCCTGGCAGCACGGCGAAGACCTGCTGAACGGCGAGCGGGCCAACGCCGGCTCCTAGTGCTCGCCGAGACGGACCGTCTCGCAGTGCCCGCAGGCCGCCCCCCGGACATGCCCGCAGGTCAGCGCGGCGCGTCGAACTCGGCCCCGACGAAATACCTGGTCGGAACCCCGCCGAACCTTTGCTATTGTTGTCCATGTCGCCGCGGGAAACCGGGGCCGACCACCTAGTCCGGGTGGCGGAATGGCAGACGCGCTAGCTTGAGGTGCTAGTGCCCTTTATCGGGCGTGGGGGTTCAAGTCCCCCCTCGGACACCAAGGTCTTCGGACCGAACAGAGCCGGTCGAAGCGACATCATGTCGCTTCGACCGGCTCTGTCGTTGTGCGCTCACAGGGAGTCGGGCGCGAGCCCGTAGGCGGCCGCGAATTCGAGGGTGTCGACTTCGGCGCTCTCCACCTCGGGGTGGATCGCGGCGGGCCAGGGAAAGACGAAGCGCGGGATGCGCAGCTCATCACTGCCCGACGGCGTCAGGGGCATGGCCCGGGTGCCGCGGTCCTCGTCCGTCGCCGGGGTCTTGTGTGCAGCCCGTTGCGCCGCGCGGGAGCGTGGCGGGCCGAAGACGGTCCTGGGCAGCCGATCCGCGGGCCCCGGCCTGGTGGGGACGGCCGGGGCCCGCGGATCGGCAGGGGTCAGCAGATGATGATCAGGCCGGTGACGGCGAGGCAGTTGGCGGTGGCGGTGTCATTGGCGGCGTTGGGGTCGGTCGGTGTGCTGGTGGTGCGCTGGGCGGTGGCCTTGAGGGGGAGGCCGAGGGTGAGTACGCCGAGGTGTGCGGTGAAGGTGAGGGCCTGGGTGGTTCCGTTGGCGATCGTGCCGGTGGGGCAGGTGACCTTGTCGGTGGTCGCGGAGTAAGTGCAGCCGTCGGTCAGTCCGCTGACCGCGGTGACGGCGGACGGCAGCTGGGCGGTGACCGTACCGGACTGGACGGCGCCGGGGCCCTTGTCGGTGAAGGTCATCCGGTAGTCGACGGCCGGGTCGAGGAGGCGCAGGTTCGGGTTGGCGGTCAGTCCGACGGCGAGGTCGGCCTCGGAGCCGGCCACCGCGATCGGGGTCGGAGCGGCCTGGGTACCGAAGGAGCCGGACAGGAGATTGAGGTTGAAGGTCTGGCCGGCGGCGGCGGGCTGGACGGTGAAGGAGATCTGGAAGTGGGCGGTGACGCCCTTCTTGATGTCCGGGTTGAAGTTGACCACGAAGGCGTTGTCGGTGGGGGTGCTCGGTATCTGGGAGTCGTCCGCCGCGGTGGGACAGTCGAAGAATCTCGACTCGTTCGCCGTCGGGGTGCAGGTCGCAGCGGAGAGCAGGGTGCCGAAGGTGGGCTTGTCCGCGGTGAGGTGCAGGACACCGGTGGTCAGGCTGGTGGTCGGGTTGTTGCCGGTCACGGTGTAGTCGAGGCGGACGGTCTCGCCGACGACCGGCCATGCGCAGGCGCAACGCGAGGTTGGGGGTGCGGGTGTGAGCCATGTGCTGCTCCTGTGCGCTTTACCGGTGGGCCCCGATCTGGGCCTCATGTCGTGGACACGTCCTTTACGGCTTCTGGCGAGATTATTGATGGTTGAGGCCGTTTGTCGCCGGTGAATTCACCTTTCGTGAGTCGGCCGTCAGGATTTCCGAGCTGTCGCATCCGCCGGCATGCGCAACGGTGTGTGACCGATCGCTGGCGCCGTGCGACGGTCGGTGTGTCGCCCCCGCCTGCGGGAGCGGAGGCGAAGGTCACCCATTTGCGCGATACCACTGAAATCCCCAACTCCCCCGACAGGGCTTCCATCTGCACCTTTTCCTGGCGTCCCGACGACACGCCGAAAACCGGATCGGTCTTCCATTCGTCCTGAAATGCGGACCGCAGCAGGCAGGGATTGACTGCGAGTGCGATCCCCGCCGCACCTGACGCGGAAGCAATTCCGCATCTCCGTCCCGCACTTGGAGGCCCCCTCATGTCCATCCACCGCATAGCGACCACAACCGCCCTGGCCTGCGCCGCACTCGGGGTCTGCGCCGGTGCCTCCTTCGCCGCCACCGGGGGTGGACTGGAGATCGTGCCCGGCTCCGCCGCACCGGGTGCGACCGTCACCGTGAACACCACCGCCTGCGGTACCGGGGGCACCGGCACCGGCAATGCCTCCTCGGTCGGCGCCGCCGAGTTCAAGGTCGCCCCCACCACGCACAAGGAAGACGCCGTCGGCCAGTTCACCATCCCCCACACCGCCAAGCCCGGAGCCCACACCGTCAGCGTCAAGTGCGCCGACGGCAAGACCGCGACCGGCACGCTGACCGTGACGGGCAACTCGCCCAAGGGAGCCGTCAAGGCCGGCTCCGGCGGCGCCGCAGACTCGACCGCCGCGACGACCGCCGGGATCGGCGCGCTGGGCGCGGCCGCGATCGGCGGGGCATGGATGATGCGCCGCCGCGCCGGCCAGGAGTCCTGACACCCGGTCATTCATCGGTGGCCTCGGCTCCTGGGCCGTCTCTTCCGGATCTTGCCGGGTCCGACAAGATCCGAAAGAGCCGACCTTGTGCCCAAGGAGCCGGGGCCGCCTCCGCATCCACCGGGGGGAGACACCCGTGACCCGTCAGCCCCGGCGGCGGCTCTGGCCGGCCGCCACCTTGACCGCCGCCTCGCTCGCCACAGGCATCTACCTCCTGGGCGTGGACACGGGGACCGACGCGCCGCCCAGACCCTCCACCGAGCAGCGCCTGCTCGACGCGCCGCGCCGCATCGCGGGGGAGGTCATCGGAAGCGGTCCCGCCGCGAAGCAGGTCCCGGTCCGCCCGATGGCCGCCTCGCCGCCCGTACGGATACGGATCCCCTCCATAGGTGTCGACGCGCCCCTCACGGGCCTCTCGCTCCTGCCCGACAACACCCTCGACACCCCGCCGCCCGACGAGAAGAACCTCGCCGGCTGGTACACCGGCGGCACCCAGCCGGGAGCCACGGGCACCGCCCTGATCGCCGGCCACGTGGACACCCGGCAAGGGCCCGCCGTCTTCTACGACCTGGGCGCCCTGAAGAAGGACTCGACCGTCGAGATCCTGCGCGCGGACGGCACCACCGCCCGCTTCGTGGTCGACGGCACCGAGCTCTACGACCGCGACGCCTTCCCCGACGACAAGGTCTACGCCCCCGCCGCCCGGCCCGAACTACGCCTGATCACCTGCGGCGGCACGTACAGCAAGGCCACCGGCTACCGGGCCAACACCGTCGTCTACGCCCACCTCGCCGGCCCGGCCGCCGTCTCCACCCGGCGGTAGTCGACGCCGTACCCGCGTGCCGCCTCCCGCTCGGAGGGATCCACCGTACGGGCGCCTGCGGAGTGCGGGCACGGCGGAAGAACGAAAACGTGGTCCCTCACCATCAGACCTTCGAAGGGGCGCAGGATGCTGCGGAGTGATCCATCACGTGACGCTCGGGCTCATGAGGTACGGCGCAGGGCAGCGTTGACCGCTCTGGTCGCGCTGGTGCTGTTCGTGGCCGTGTACTGGTCGATGGTGCGGACGGGCACGGGACAGCGCTTCGAGGACGCGGCGCTGCGTGGAACCCTGGAGTACGCGGACCGCCACGAGCGGGCCGCGGCCAACGGGCGGCTGCGAGCCATCACCATGGGCTCGCTCGGCTTCTTCTGCGTGCTGATCGTGCTCATCGGGGCCGTACGGAGGCGCTGGCTGTTGGTGCCGGCCTCCCTGTTCACGCTGATCGGCGGCCTGGGCACGGCCGAGGTCCTCAAGCGGTACGTGGTGGCCCGGCCGTTGCTGTACGGGCAGACGGGCGAGGTGACCAACAGCTTCCCCAGCGGCCACACGACGATCGCCATGGCCGGCCTGTTCGCGCTGCTGATCGTGGTGGCCCCGCGCTGGCGCGGACTCGTCGCACTGCTCGGGGCGCTGTGGGCGGTGAGCATCGGGGCCAACACCGTCTCCGCGCACTGGCACCGCCTCAGCGACACCATCGGCGGGGACCTGATCGCGCTGACCTTCGGTTCTGTGGCCCTGGCCGCAATGGCGTGGCTCGGCAGGGCGGCCCCGCTGCCCGAGGGGCGGGCGGGGCGGGTGCTACTCATGAGGGTCGCGGCACTGGTCCTCGGCTTCCTCGCGGTCACCGGGCTGGCCCTCGGGGTCCTGTTCACCGTCCTGTACGCCCGCGACGCCGGCCGGGCGGGCTTGGTCGAGGACGCGAACTGGGAGGCGTACCTGGCCGCGCAGTCCTATGCCTCGGCCGCCTCCGCGATCACCGCCCTGACGATGCTCACCCTGCTGCGCGGCATGGACTTCGGCGGCCCGCCGTTCCTGGCCCTGCCGCGGACGGCCGCGGCGCGCACGAGGGCGCCGCGTCACTGAGGCTGCACTGCGGCCGCGCCCGCCCCGCATCCCCTCGCCCGCCGTGCCGATCTCCCGCCCCCTCCGGTTCACCGCCGCGCGGGCCACCGCCACCGCACTGACCGCTCTCGCCACCGGCTGCACGGGCCGTGCCCACGCACACACCACCGGCCCGGCCGCAGCGCCGGCCATCGAGTCCTCCGTCGGCCTCGACCACCTGTACTGCGGCCAGGACGGACGCATCGTCGGTGACGTCCAGCTGAACCGGCCGCGCGCCGAGCTGCTCGGCGGCCCGTCGCCCGCGTTCCGCATCCCGGCTGCCGAGATGGACGGTGTGGCCGGCGGCGATGAGCTGGCGGGCGGTGTCGAACCCGAGACCCTTGTTCGCTCCGGTGATCAGGGTTGCTGTCATTCCTCCGTGATCCGGCGGTGACCGACTTGCGCAAACGTTGCGATCGGCGTGCTGCCGGACCCGGGGGCGGGGTTCGTGGTCGAGCCCTTGCCGGACTTGGTATGTACCTGACATTCTGACGCTCGGCCGCCACCCCCCACTCGGGCCGCTCCCTCCTCGGAGGTATTGATGCGTCAGAGAATCCTCGGTGCTCTCGTCCTGCTCCTGGGTCTTGTCATATCCACCCCCGCCCCCGTCGCGACCGCGAGCGCCGCCGCCGTCGCGACCGGTCCGCAGGTCTACGGTGCCTGGCACTGCAGCGACGACGCCTGCATCTGGGGCAGGGTCCGCACGGTCGCGGAGTTCGACTCCATGAACCACTGGCTGATCGACCGCGGCGACGGCCGCCCCTCGGTGAACCTGGTCGTCCTGAGCTTCGTCGAACCGCAGAAACTGCTGCACCGCACGAACGACGCCACGACCGTCGACGGGATCCCCCGCGGGATCACCCCCGAGATCGTCCAGTACTTCACCTCCCGCGGCATCCGCGTGATGCTCTCCATCGGTGGCATCACCTACACCGGTGCATGGGACGCGGCACTGACCGAGAACGCCGCGCAGCTCGGGCAGAACGCCGCCGAGGCCGCCACCCGGCTCGGTGCGGGCATCGAGATCGACTACGAACAGAACACCAATCCGAACCTGACGGGTTTGCAGGCTTTCATCGACGCCTACCGCTCCCGGCACCCCTACGACGCCTCCGGGGCCGACCGCACCGCGCGCCTCACGATCGACACCGCCGCCGGTGACCGCTGGCTGATCGGCATCAACCGCAAGGCGACCGCCGACTGGCTGCGAACCGACGTACCGGTCCTCGACTACGCCAACGCGATGGTCCCCGCCCGCCAGCCCTCCGCCAGTGGTGCGATCGCCAACTGGCAGGAACACATCGACGGCAAGGCGACCTACTCTCCGCCCGTGCCGCCGCTGGCTCCCGCCAAGTTCACCGGCGGGCTGTACATCAGCGACCAGTCGAAGTCCCTTCCCGAGTGCACCTCCTTCGCGAGCTCCCTGCAGAAGTCGACCGGCTCCTTCACCCAGTCCGCGGCGCCCAAGGGGGCGGGAACCACCGCCGGCCTGCTCGGCTACATGTTCTGGGCCGCCGAGAAGCCCTCGACGCGGGGAACCGGTACCCAGCCGCCGAACACCTGCGAGGGCGGGGTCGGGGCGGGTGCGACGGCCTACTCCATCCCGTTGCCGATGCCGCCCCTGCGCCAGAACTGACCGGCGGCGGGCAGGACCGGGGGAGCCGGGGAGCCCGGCTGATCGGGGTCGAGCCGCTCCGGCCCCCTGCGAACAGCAGGGGGCCGGAGTTGTTTCCACGGTCCGGCGGCCTGGCGGTCCGCCGGACCGTTACGCGACCGGCTGCTGCTGGGTCACGCAGTGGATGCCGCCGCCGCCCCCGCCCAGGCTGTCGATGTTGAGCTGCTCGACGACCCGGCCCGGGAAGGCCCGTTGGAGGGTGGCCTTGGCCGCCGCGTCCGCGGTGGAGTCGCCGAACTGCGGGGAGATGACCGCGCCGTTGCACACGTAGTAGTTGGCGTACGCGCCGACGAAGTCCGGGTTGGTGGAGCGGATCTTGTTGTAGTCGGGGCCCTGGAGCTTGGTGACCACGACCGTGTGGCCCTGGGCGTCGACGGTGGTGGACAGGATCTGGTACTGCGCACGTGCGTCGTTCGACCAGGCGTCGGTGTCGCTCGCGAGCGGCATCTGCACCAGGCCCGCCCCCTCGGCGAGGAAGCGGGACGTGGCGTCGACGTGGTCGTCGGTGATGTCCTTGCCCACGATGCCCTTGAACCAGACGACCTTGGACGCGCCGAAGGCGGCGCACAGGGCCGCCTCCAACTGGGCCTGGGTCTTGCCGGGGTTGCGGTTGGAGTTGATGAGGGAGCTGCGGGTGGCCATGAGCGTGCCGGCGCCGTCCGTCTCCACCGCGCCGCCCTCGCCGACGAACCCGGCCGCGCTGAACGGAACCCCGGCGTAGGCCGCGACGCGGCCGGCGACCAGGGCGTCCTTGGCGTGGGTCTGCTTGTTGCCCCAGCCGTTGAAGTTGGTGCCGAACGCGTCCAGGCCGCCCGCCCCGTTGGTGCGGAACACCGGACCGGTGTCGCGCATCCAGCAGTCGTCGACCGGGATCGTGCCGATGACCGTGACCGCCGAACCGCAGGCGCTCTTCGCCTTGGCGACGCTCGCGGAGTTGGCGCACATCACGACCGGCTCGTACTTCGCGATGGTCTTCGCGATGAGCGCTATGTTCGCCTGCACACCCGAGAGCTTGTTGCCCCAGATGGCGGAGGAGTCGGGCCAGGCCATCCAGGTCCGGGTGTGCCGGACGGTGTCGATCGGGACGGCGAAGCCGCCCGCTGCGGCGGCGGCCGAGGGGCGGACGGCCGCGAAGGCCTGCCCGCCGACCGTCGCCAGTGCGGCGCCGGCGGCTGTGAGGCCGGCCGCCGCCAGGAAACCGCGTCTGTCCAGGGTCCGTACGACGTGCTCGTTCATCTCTGATCTCCGATCAGTCATGCGTGGATGCGCGAATGCGTGCAGTGGTGAACCGATGGGCCGTGGGCGCCGACGCACCCACGGCCCCCCTCACAGGGCGCGGCGCGCGGCGGCGATGCTCCGCGGGTCCCACCCCGGGCGGGGTACGGACTCCAGGAGCAGGCGCGTGTAAGGGTGCTGGGGGTCGGCGAGTACCTGTGCCGTCGGACCCGCCTCGACGATCCGGCCGTGCCGCATGACGATCACGTCGTCGGTGACACAGCGCACTACGCCGAGGTCGTGGGTGATGAACAGGTAGCCGATGCCGGTGTGTTCGCGGATGTCGAAGAGCAGGTTCAGGATCTGCGCCTGCACCGAGACGTCCAGGGCGGCGACCGCCTCGTCGAGGACGAGGACGGACGGTTCGACCGCCAGCGCGCGGGCGATCGCCACGCGCTGGCGCTGTCCGCCCGACAGCTGCCGGGGCAGCGCGTCGGCCTCGCGTGCTCCGAGGCCGACCTGGTCGAGCAGTTCGGTGATCCGGCCGGTGTGGTCGGTGCCGGGGAAGTGCAGCTTGAGGGTCTCCCGGATGGCCCCGCCCACGGTGATGCGGGGATCCAGGGACAGGAAGGGGTCCTGGAAGACCATCTGGATCTCGCGGGCCCGCTCCAGGCGTCCCGCCTTGCCGCGCCGGATCTCGCCCCGGTCGCGGCCGTGGATCAGGACCCGGCCGCTGTCCGCCCGCTCCAGGCCCACGACGATGCGCGCGGTGGTCGTCTTGCCCGAACCGGACTCGCCGACGATGCCCAGGGAGCCGCCTTCGGACAGCCGGAACGACACGTCGTCCACGGCCTGGACGCTCCCGTAGGCCCGGTGCAGGCCCGAGACCTCCAGAACGGTCTTCGTCGTGGTCGTCATGGGTGGAGTTCCTTCCGTTCCTTCGCCGCGACCTCGTCGCTGTGGTGGCAGGAGACGAGACGGGCCGGCTCGGTGGCCAACGGCAGCAGCTCCGGGGCCTGCCGGGTGCACACGTCGGTCGCGAACACGCAACGCGCGGCGAACGGGCACCCGGTGAGCTCCTCGCGCAGGCTCGGCGGCCTGCCCTCGATGGCGGCGAGCCGCCCGCGCGGGGCGTCGAGGCGCGGCGTGGAGTTCAGGAGCGCCACCGTGTACGGGTGGCGCGGCCGGGTGAACAGGTCGTCGGCGGGGCCCGTTTCGACGATCCGGCCCGCGTACATCACGTACACGCGGTCGCTGATCGCGGCGGCGAGGCCGAGGTCGTGCGTGACGAACAGCAGCCCGGTGCCGAAGCGTTCGCGCAGATCACCGAGGAGGGCGACCACCTCGGCCTGGGTGGTGACGTCGAGCGCGGTGGTGGGCTCGTCCGCGAGGATCAGGGCGGGATCGCCCATCAACGCGGCCGCGATCATGACCCGTTGGAGCATGCCGCCGGAGAGCTGTCCGGGATATTTGCGCAGTGCCGCGCCGGTGAGGCCGACGGCCTCCAGCATGGTCACCGCCCGCTCCTCGGCGGCGTCCTTGGCCATCTTGGCGTTCAGGCGCAGGCTCTCCGTGAGGAAGTCGCCGACGTGCCGCATGGGGTTGATGGCCGCCCGGGGATCCTGGAAGATCATGGCCGCCGTGCTGGTGCGCAGCACCCGCAGCTGCCCCGGGGTCATCGTCAGGACGTCGTCGCCGACGACCCGGACCGTGCCCTGCGTCCGGGCCTTCTCGGGCAGCAGCCGGAGCACGCTGCGCGAGGTGAGGGTTTTGCCGGAGCCGGACTCACCGACGAGGGCCACGGTCTCGCGGGCACCGACGGTGAGGTCGACCCCGTCGAGGACGGGCCGGACGGTGTTCGGCAGGGTGAGCCGCAGCCCCTGGATGTCGAGGGTGTTCAGCGTACTCATCGGTCCCTCCTGGCGACCTTGTCGGCCCAGCGTTCGCCCACCACGTTGAAGGCGACGACGGTGAGCACGATGGCCACGCACGGCACGATCGCCGAGAGCGGGTAGCCGGACTGGATGGCGACGTTGCCGTCGAAGACCATGCGGCCCCAGTCGGGGGTCAGGGCGGGTACGCCCAGCCCGAGGAAGGACAGGCCCGCCAGGTCGATCAGGGCGTAGCCGAAGTTGATCGTGGACTGGGCCAGCACCACGGGTGCGATGCCGGGGATGACGTGGCGCAGACAGATCTGCAGCCCCGAGTGGCCCTGCACCCGGTACGCCTCCACGTACGGGCGGGCGCGCTCGGCCAGTACGAGGGAGCGCGTGAGCCGGCTGACGTAGGGGAGGTAGGCGATCGCCAGGGCGATGACGGGGGCCAGCAGCCCCTCGCCGTAGACCGAGACGATCAGGATGGCCAGCAGCATGCCGGGGAAGGCGAAGACCAGCTCGGTGCTGCGGGAGAGCACCGAGTCGAGCCAGCCGCCCCGCCAGGCGGCGGCGGTGCCGATCGCGACACCGGCCGCGGTGGAGAAGGCGACGACGCCGAGCGGGCCCAGGAGCGAGGTACGGGCTCCCAGGACCAGCCGGGACAGGGTGTCCCGGCCGGAGGCGTCGACCCCCAGGAGATGGTCGGCGGAGGGTCCCGCGAGGGCGTTGCCCAGGTCGATGGCGTTGGGATCGTAGGGGGCGATCCAGGGGGCGAACACCGCGACGATCACGACGACGGCGACGAAGCCCAGACAGAGCAGGGAGAGGGGGGCGCGGGAGGTCCGGATCCGGGACAGGCCCGGCCGGCGCACCAGGACGGAGCTCACGCGGCCTTCTTCGCGGGGCCGAGTGCGACCCGGGGGTCGACCAGCGGATGGAGCAGGTCCACGACGAGGTTCACCGTCATGAACAGCGCGACCATGATGAGGGAGATGGCCTGCACGGTGGGGAAGTCCTTGGTGGTGGTGGACAGTTCGAGGAGCTGGCCGATGCCGCCCACACTGAACGCCGACTCCACCAGGACGGTGCAGACCAGCAGTGTGGAGACGATCAGCCCGCCCGTGGTGAGCACGGTGCCCAGGGCGTTGCGGAACACGTGGCGCCGGATGACCTGGCGCTCGGACACGCCCCGGCTGCGGGCGACCGTGACGTGCTCCTGGCCCAGGACGTCGAGCATCGCGGCCCGGGTGACCCGGGCGAGCATGCCGATCAGGTAGAGCGCCAGCGCGACGGCCGGCAGGGTCAGGTGCCACAGCATCGAGGCGAACCCGTCACCGGTGCCCCCGGTGGGGAACCAGTGCAGCTTCACCGCGAACAGGCCCTGGAGCATGACCGCCGCGACGAAGGACGGGGTGCCGATGGCGAAGGTGGTGGTCACCAGGATCGCCGAGTCGGGGAGCCCGCCGCGGACCGCGCCGATCCAGCCCAGGATGAGGCCGAACACGAGGACCAGTACGAGCGCCATCGTGATCAGCATCAGGGTGTTGGGCAGCCGGTCGGCCAGCAGCCGCGACACGTCGGTGCGGTAGGTGATCGAGCGGCCGAAGTCGCCGTGCAGCACCTGGCCGAGCCAGCGCCCGTAGCGGACCACGAACGGGTCGTCCAGGTGGTAGTGATCGTTGATCGCTTGCAGGGCCTCCGGGGAGGCCGACCGGCCGCCCAGGAGGAAGCTCGCCGGGTTGCCCGGGGCCAGGTACAGGGCGCCGAAGATGATGAAGGAGGCCGCGAGCAGGGTGGCTGCCATCTCGGCCAGCCGCCGTACGGCGAAGCGGAGGAAACTCATCGCGCGGCCGCCCCGACGTCCGCGGCCCACGGGTAGTACAGGTAGGAGATGGTGGTCGGTGCGCCGGTGATCCGCTTGTTCAGGAAGACGGCGGTCGGCCACTCGGCGACCGGGATCCACAGCAGCTGGTCGGCCGCCTTCTTCTGCAGCTCGACGGCCGCGGAGAAGCGCTTGGCCGGGTCGTACTCGCCGCGGGCCTTGTCGACGAGCGAGTCGTAGGCCTCGTCGCTGTAGCCGGCGTAGTTCTGGTAGGCCCCGGTCTGGAAGTTGCTGAGCAGGTCCATCGGGTCGGTGATGGAGTCGTAGTACGTCTCCGGGAACATGTCCAGGCCCTCGCGCGCCTTGGCGTCGGTGAACAGCGAGGTGAAGGCGTTGGGGGCGATGGTCTTCAGCTCGACCTTCAGCCCGATCTTGGTGCCGGCGTCCTGGACCGCGGTGGCCAGCAGGGAGACGTCCTGGCCGATCGAGCTGGTGGCGATGGTGACCGTCTTGCCGGTGGCACCCGCCTCCTCGATCATCTTCTTCGCGGCCTCGATGTTCTGGTCGGCCGAGGGCAGCCCGTCGAAGGCGGCCTTGCGCAGGTTCTCGGGGGCCGTGGCCCAGACCCCCTTCGCGGTGAGCGAGGTGGTCATGGTGCCCGCGCCGCCCAGGCCCGCCTTGACGAAGCCGCGGCGGTCCAGGGCCAGTGCCAGGGCCCGGCGGACGCGGACGTCGCCGAGGGCGCCCTTCATGCTGGTGACGTTGACGTTGACCGTGCTGAGGCCCTCGCCGAAGTAGAGCGTTCCGGCGCCGCTCCTGCGCAGCCGGTCGTAGCTCTCGGTGGGGATCAGGTAGCCGCCGTCCGCCTCACCGTTGAGCATGGCGTTCGTCCGGGCGGAGGGGTCGGTCAGGAAGGTGAAGACGGCCTTCTTGGACTTGGCCTTGGTGCCCCAGTAGTCGTCGAAGCGCTGGAGCTCGATCGACTGGCCTTTGTTCCAGGTGCCCAGCTTGAAGGGGCCGGTGCAGTCCAGGCTGCCCGCGGTGCCGTAGTTCTCGCCGGCCTTCTCCACGCCGGCCTTGGAGGCCACCGCGCCGGCGGCCGTCGCCATGTACTGGGGGAACTGCGAGTCGGGCTGCTTCAGGGCGACCGTGACCTGGAGCGGTCCGGTCTTCTTGATCGACTCGACGTTGACGAACTGGCTGTTCCAGGCGGCCCCGAGGTCCGGGTTCATCTGGCGGCCGAGGCTGAAGACCACGTCGTCGGCGGTCATGGTGGAGCCGTCGTGGAACTTCACGTTCGGGCGCAGATCGTAGACCCAGGTCAGCGGGGTGGCATTGG
Organism: Streptomyces sp. NBC_00503; assembly: GCF_036346895.1. Classification (NCBI taxonomy): domain Bacteria; kingdom Bacillati; phylum Actinomycetota; class Actinomycetes; order Kitasatosporales; family Streptomycetaceae; genus Streptomyces; species Streptomyces sp. NBC_00503. The sequence continues at coordinate 6,728,730 of NZ_CP107855.1, forward strand.
TGGCCTTCTCGGCCAGCCCCGGAGCCATGGTGAGCTGCGGGGTCCACTTCATCAGGCTTTCGCAGACGTTCGACAGGATCGTGTTCTGCGGGTAGTCGAAGGCCGAGATGTAGTCCAGCGTGGGGGGCTCCGCGTAGAGCGCCCAGGTGAAGGAGTCCAGCTCACCGGCGGCGGCCGGAGTGCCGGCGGACAGCTTGAAGGCGGCGTCGTTCGCGGGCGCGCCGCCCTTGGGCGGGCCGGAGCAGGCGGCCACCAGGCTGACGGCGGCCAGGGCCGCGACGGGCAGCGCGTACCGGCGGCGGGCGGACCGGGTACGGGCGGACCCGGTCCGGGCGGACGGGGTGGCGCCGGACCCGGTACGGGCGGACGGGGTGCCGTCGGGCTGGTTGCGCGCGGAGCTGGCGGCTCTGGACCAGGGCAGGGATCTGGGCATCGGTGCTCTCTCTTCCATGCTGGGCGGGGGAGGTACGGGGCGGGCGGCCGACCGGGGCGAGGAGGGGACTCGGATGCGGGCCGCCGGCCCGTGCGCGGCGAAGGGGGCGAGCCGGTCAGGCGGTGGGGTGGGCGGAGGGTACCTGCTGGGTGATGCAGTGGACGCCACCGCCGCCGTACGCGATCACGCGCGAGCGGACGCCGACGACCTTGAGGCCGGGCAGTGCGGCCGCGATGACCGCGAGCGCGCCCTCGTCCTCGGGGGTGTCGGCGACCGGTACGACGACGCCGCCGTTGGCGATGTAGAAGTTGAGGTAGCCGACCTCCGTCTCCCTGCCGTCGACCTCGACGAGGTTGCTCTGCGGCAGGTCGATGATCTCGAACGGGCGCCCGGCGGCGTCGGTGGCCGACTCCAGGACGGCGCGGTTCACACGCATGCGCTCGTAGTCGGGGTGGGCGGGGTCGCTCGGGAGGGAGACGAGGACCTTGCCGGGGGCGACGAAGGCGGCGACGCCGTCCACGTGACCGTCGGTCTCGGTGTCCAGCAGGCCGCCGTACGGGAGCCAGATCACCTTGGTGACACCGAGGCGGGCGATCAGCTCGGCCTCGATCTCCTCCTTGGTCAGGTCCGGGTTGCGGTTCGGGTGCAGGAGGCACTGCTCGGTGGTGATCAGGGTGCCTTCGCCGTCCACGGTGATCGCCCCGCCCTCGAGGATCATCCGGGAGTCGATGCGGTCCACGCCGAAGTGGTCCAGCAGGGCGCCGGCGATCTTGTCATCGGTGTCGTAGGGGAAGTGCTTGCCGCCCCAGGCGTTGAAGCGGAAGTCGACGCCCGCCCGCTCGCCGTTTTGTCCGAGCACGAAGATCGGTCCGGAGTCGCGGAACCAGGAGTCGTCGATCGGGAGCTCGATCACGGTGACGCCCTCGCCGCACAGCTCGCGGGCCTCGGCGCCGCTGCCGGGCAGGGCGACCATGGTGACCGGCTCGAACTCGGCGATCGCCGAGGCGACCCGGGCGTACTCCGCCTTGACCTCGGCGAAGACGTCGCCCCACAGCTCCTGCCGTGTCGGCCAGGCCATCAGGCAGCCTTCGTGGTCGGTCCACTCGGCCGGCATCCGGAAGGTAGTCATGATCTTCTCCTGTTTGAAAATTTAGTCAGTATTCGCGACGGGGACACGCGATCGCCGCGGGCAAGAGGTGTGATGATGTGCCCGCATCCTCCACCGAACTGAAAATTCAGTCAATGGTTCTGGCCAAGCTGATGCGGAATCGGCCATGCCGGGTATCGGGCGGGTCGATCCCCCTCTCCCACCCCGAGGGGAGGTGAGGGGGAGAGGGGGATGTGAATGCGCATGATCGCGACATATTCACCGGAAATATCGCCCCTGATGTTACGGTCAGGAAAAAGCCCCAGGTGGCGGACCCGACGGGTAGAGTGACCCCTCGTGTCAGACCGTCGAACCGAAATACTCAGAGCCGCCACGCGAGTGATCGCGCGACGCGGCGTGCGCGGGCTCCGCGTGGGGGAGCTGGCAGCCGAGGCGGGCGTGTCCACCTCACTGATCTACTACCACTTCACCGACCGCGCCGGGATCCTGCGCCGGACCCTGGAGTTCATCAGCGACCGCGCCGAGCGCTACACCGCCGAGCGCGAAGCGGGCCTGGACGAGCCCGAGAGCCCCCGCGCCGAGCTGACGCAAGTCCTCCTCCTCGAACTCCAGGACACCCCGGAGGTCCGCGAGAACAGCACGGCCTGGGGCGAGCTCAGGGCCAGCGCCGTCTTCGACCCCGACCTGCGCGAGGACGTCGCCAAGGCCACGCACAGCTGGGTCCACGAGATCTCCTACCTCCTGGCCCAGGCCCGCCCCATCGGCACCGCCCCGCAGCACGCGGCCGCCGCCGAACGGCTGACGGCCCTGCTCGAAGGCCTCAGCGTGCGCTGGCTCAGCGGCTCCCTGCCCCTGGAACACGCCCGCCGCCTCCTCGCCGACGCGATCGACGCGGAGCTGGACGCCTAATGCCCGCAGCGACCGACGGGCCCGCGGAGCTTGTCCTCCTGGACGCCCTGGAACTGGCCTGCGACCCCGAGCGGGCGGCCCGGTCCGGCGCGCAGGCGCACCGGATCCTGGCCGAGCTGGTGGCCGGGGGAGCGGCCCTGGGCTGGGTGGAGCCGCCCGCGCCCGAAGAGATCACGGAGCTCCTCGAACACGTCGTAGCCGCCGTACGGGCCGGGGACGCGGCCCTGCGCGCCGCCTACCTCGGACCCCGGCTCGTCGGGCTGGGGTACTGGCAGCGCTACGCGCGCCCCACCCACCGGCCGCACGCGGACCTGGAGAAGGTCGCGGTCGACCCCGGGATCCACGGCCGCGGCATCGGCCGGGCGCTGACGGCCGCCCTGATCGAGGACGCCCGGACGGCCGGCATCGAGGTCCTGACCCTGGACGCGCGCGGGGACAACGAGCGCGCCCTGGGGCTCTACGCCTCGCTGGGCTTCACCGAGTACGGGCGGCTGCCCGATTTCGTGGCCGTCGGCGAACGCCGGTACGACAAGGTGTTCTGCATGCTGGACTTCCGCCGGACCCCGTAGGGCTCTTGGGGTGCCTTCGTTCAAGTGGGGCCTCGACGGCCCCACTTGAACGAAAGGGCCTACAGGAAGTACAGGCGGCTGAGCGAGATGGAGTCGGCCGGCTCCGAGACCAGCGGTTCGCCGTCCAGCGACACCAGACCCGTGCCGGGGTGTACGTCGACACTGCCGGTACGGGCGTTTCGGAGCATGTCCTTCGGTCCGATGCCCCGGGTCCCGCGGACCGCGACGCGACGCCGCCGGGTAGGCATCAGGTCGCCGTTCTGGACGGCCGCCTCCGCGACGAACGCCACGGATATGTCGGCCGCGGTGGCCCCGTACGCGCCGAACTGCGGTCCGAGGACCAGCGGTTCGCAGCGGTCCGTGGAGGCGTTCGGATCGCCGGTGACCCCGTAGGCCGGGAAACCGCCCTTGAGCACCAACTGGGGCTTGGCGCCGAAGTACTGGGGCCACCACATGACGAGGTCCGCGAGCTTGCCGACCTCGATCGAGCCCACCTCGTGCGAGAGGCCGTGGGCGATGGCCGGGTTGATGGTCAGCTTCGCCATGTACCGCAGCACGCGCTCGTTGTCGTCGCCGCTCTGCGCCGTGCCGTACGAACCCTCGCCGTCCAGGGGGCCCAGCTCGGTCTTCATCTTCCCGGCCATGGCGAACGTACGGCGTACGGTCTCGCCCGCGCGGCCCATGCCCTGGGCGTCCGAGGAGGTGATCCCGATGACCCCGAGGTCGTGCAGGATGTCCTCCGCGCCCATGGTTCCGGCGCGGATCCGGTCGCGGGCCATGGCGGCGTCGCCGGGCAGGTCGACCTTGAGGTCGTGGGCCGAGACGATCATGCCGAAGTGCTCGGCCAGCGCGTCCCGGCCGAAGGGCAGGGTCGGGTTGGTGGAGGAGCCGATGACGTTGGGAACGCCGGCCATCTTCAGGACGTTGGGGACGTGTCCGCCGCCGCAGCCCTCGATGTGGAAGGCGTGGATGGTGCGGCCGTCCAGGACGCGCAGGGTGTCCTCGACGGAGAGGCACTCGTTCAACCCATCCGTGTGCAGGGCGACTTGAACGTCGTGTTCCTCGGCGACGCGCAGGGCGGTGTCCAGGGCGCGGGTGTGGGCGCCCATGTCCTCGTGGACCTTGAAGCCGGAGGCTCCGCCCTCGGCCAGGGCCTCGATCAGCGGGGCCGGGTCGGAGGAGGAACCGCGGGCCAGGAAGCCGATGTTGACGGGCCAGGCGTCGAAGGCGTTGAAGGCGTGCTTGAGCGCCCACGGGGAGTTGACGCCGACCGCCCAGACCGGGCCGAACTCCTGGCCGATGATCGTGGTGACACCGGACGCCAGCGAGGCCTCCATGATGCGCGGGGAGAGCAGGTGCACATGGGTGTCGATGGCCCCGGCGGTGACGATCATGCCCTCGCCGGAGACGATCGTGGTGCCGGTACCGACGACCACGTCCACCCCGTCCAGGGTGTCCGGGTTCCCGGCCCGGCCGATCGCGTGGATGCGGCCCTCCCGGATGCCGATGCTGGTCTTGCGGATCCCGAGGACGGCGTCGATGACCAGGGCGTTGCTGATCACGATGTCGCACGTCTCGCGGACGGCGGCGGCCTTGAGGTGCAGGCCGTCTCGGGCGGTCTTGCCGAAGCCGGCCAGGAACTCGTCCCCGGGCTTCTGGGAATCGGACTCCACGCGCACGATGAGCCCGGAGTCCCCGAGCCGGATCCGGTCCCCGGCCCGGGGGCCGTGGACCGCCATGTAGTCGTGCGGATCGATGCTGTCGGCCGGGGCGGCGCCCGGACGGCCGTGGCAGCCCGCCGAGTCGAAGACACTGGCGCTCATGACTGCTGCTCCTCCTGGTATTCGGTGAGGTACCCCGTGGCACGGGCCTTGGCCAGGGCGGCCTCGCGGGCGCCGGGCGCGTCCAGGGGGCCGTCGACCAGCCCCGCGAAACCGATGGCCACGCGCGCCCCGCCGATGGGTACGAGCTCCACCTCCACGGTGGCGCCGACGTCGAAGCGGACCGAGGAACCCGCCGGCACGGCGAGCCGGGAGCCGTAGGCTGCGCCCCGGTCGAAGGCGAGGCGCGGGTTCGTCTCGAAGAAGTGGAAGTGCGAGGTGACGCTGATCGGCACGCTGGAGGTGTTGCGCACGCGCAGCCGGATCGTCGCCTCGGCGGGCTCGTAGCCGGCGCCGTCCCCGGGCAGCCCGGCGCCGGGGGCGTCGGCCCCGAGGGAACCCTCCTGCCGGAAGGGGTCGTCGATGACGCAGAGCCTCGTACCGTCGTCGAAGACGGCCTCGACCTGGATCGAGGTGACCACGTCGGGCACCCCGGGCAGCACCTCGTCGGCGCTCAGCACGTGGCGTCCCGCGGCGATCGCCTCGGCCAGCCTGCGGCCGTCCCGCGCCGCCTCGCACACGGTGTCGGTGATCAGCGCGGTCGCCTCGGGAACGTTGAGCTTCACGCCCCGGGCGCGTCGGGCACGGGCCAGCTCGGCCGCCGTGAAGATCAGCAGCCGGTCCCGCTCGGTCGGTGTCAGTCGCATGCGGCCTCATCTGTGAAGGGATCGGGCGGCCGGGGGCCGGCCGCGGGGCGGCGGTCCGAAAGGGACGGCCTACGGGAGCGGCTCGTGCATCGTGGAGCAGTGGATGCCGCCGCCGCCGGCCATCAGGCGGTCCACGTCGAGCTGGACCACGGTGCGGCCGGGGAAGGCCGCCGCCAGGGTCTGCTTGGCCGCCGCGTCCTTCTCCCGGTCGCCGAACTGGGCGGTGATGACAGCCCCGTTGACCACGTGGAAGTTGAGGTAGGAGTCCACGAACTGCGGGTTCTTGGACCGCACGGTGTCCGGACCGGCCACCTGGACGACCTTCAGCCGCCGGCCCCGGGCGTCGGTGGCCTCGGAGAGGATCGACAGCTGCTGGCGGGCGTCGCGCGCCCAGACGTCGCCCCGGTCCGCCGGAGGCACCTGCACCATCACGACGCCCGGCCCGATGAACCGCGAGGTCACGTCGATGTGGTCGTCGGTGATGTCCTTGCCCTTGATCCCGGGCACCCAGATCATCCTGTCCGCGCCGTAGGCGTGCAGGACGGCTTCCTCGATCTCGGCCCGGCTCATGCCCCGGTTGCGGTTCTTGTTGACCAGGCTGCTCTCGGTGGCCATCACGGTGCCGTCGCCGTCGGTCTCGATCGCACCGCCCTCGCCGACGAAGTCGGTCCTGCTGAAGGGGAGGTACCCGTCGTGCGCGACGAGTTCGGCGACGTCGGCGTCGTAGGCGTGCGTCTGCTTGTTGCCCCAGCCGTTGAAGTTCAGGCCGATCGCGTCGAGCCCGCCGCGGCCGTCCCGGCGGAAGACGGGGGCGATGTCGCGCATCCAGAGGTCGTCGGTGGGGATCGAGGTGAGCACCGTGACCGCGGGGCCGCACCAGGAACGGGCCGTGGCGGCCGTGTAGGAGTCCGGCGCGCACATGACGACGGGCTCGTAGCGCGCGATGGTCTTGGCGATCAGCGCGATGTCCTCCTGGACCCCGCTGAGCGCGCGGCCGCCCCAGATGGACGAACGTGACGGCCAGGACATCCAGGTGCGCGCGTGGGGGACGTCGTCGCGGTCCACCCACCAGCGCGGCAGCGCCGGGTTCGCGGGCCGGGGCGCCGCCGATGCCATCGAGGCCGCCGAACCGCCCAGCACCGCACCCGCCGCGCCGAGGCCTGCGGCGCCCAGGACGCGCCGACGGGAGGGCGCGGCTCCGAAGAGCCGGCTGACGAGGGAGCGGCTGGCGCCGGGGGAGTCGCTCATCGGTATTTCTCCAGATCAGGGGTGCGTGCCGGTTTCGGCCACGGCTCGCACTCTGTCACTGACTGAAAATTCAGTCAAGCTTCATGGCGTGGGTGGGCCCAGGGGCTGGTCGGGGGTGTGATCGGGAGGGTCGCGAGTGGGGCGGGGCCCTGTCGGGCCGCCGCAGGGCGGCCGGGGTGCCCGTCAGGGGCGGGCGGCCGGATCAGGTCCGGGCGAGGCGGTCCAGCTCGGCGTCGATGGCCGAAGACATCAGCTCGCGGGCGTGCTCCAGGGGCAGGCTGCCGCTGAGCCAGCGCGAGCTCAGCCCCTCCACCAGGGCCGTCAGCCGCTCGGCGGTGCCGGCGAGGGCCGCCGCGCCGGCCATGGGGCGGACGCGGCCGAGCAGCTCGCCCACTTCCTGGACCCATACGAGCGTCGCCCGCGCGAGGTCTTCCCGCAGGTCGGGGTCGAACACCGCGCTGGCCCGGAGCTCTCCCCAGGCCGTGCTGTTCTCCCGCACCCCGGGTGTGTCCTGGAGCTCCAGGAGGAGCGTCTGCTCCAGCTCGCCCCGGGCGTCCAGCGGCTCCTCGCCGGGATCGCGCTCCGTGGTGTACCGCGCCGCGCGGTCGTTGATGAACTCCAGCGTCGCGCGCAGGATCCCCGCGCGGTCCTTGAAGTGGTAGTAGATCAGGGCCGTGGACACCCCGGCCTCCGCGGCGAGTTCCTCCACGCGCAGGCCTCGGACGCCGCGCCGGACGATGACCCGCGCGGCCCCTTCCATGATTGCTGTTCGACGGTCAGCCACGATCCGACACCCTACCCGCAGCCCGGCCCCTCGGGTGAGGGGTGGATTGACTGAATATCTAGTCAGTGCAACAGTGGGGCCGGTCGGATCGGCAAATGCCGCATTCCGTCATTGCGCATCCTGCTTTCGAGATCCACTTTCGAGATCCGTTTTCGAGGCACGGGCCGTGTCGCCGCCCGTCCGCTGCGCGCGCACGCTAGAGCTGGGCCAACCGCTACTCATGGGCGGACAGCCTGCTCAGTGGCGTCCCCCAGCGCCCCCTGTAGCCCCCAGTCGCATGCCGGAGCTTCCTGTGTTGAATCCCCCCATGTCCCGCCGCACCGCACTGCGCTCCCTCGCCGGAATCGGCGGAGCGATCGCCCTCGGAGCCGCCGCTTGCGCTCCCTCCGACCCGGGCGAGGCCGAGAACTCACCCGCCCCCGGAGACACGGCCGACGGCCGTCGCTTCGGTGCCGAGTGGGAGAGCCACGCCCGCACCTTCATGTCCTGGCCGGCCCTGGAGCGGGTCTGGGGCGAGATGCTCCCCGGAGTCCGCGAGGACATCGCCCGGGTGGCGCGCGCGGTCGGCGAGTACGAGCCCGTCGTGATGATGGCCCGCCCCGAGCAGGTGGCCGCGGCGCAGAAGGCCTGCGGATCGCAGGTCGAGGTCATTGCGCTCGCGGTCGACGACCTCTGGGCGCGCGACACCGTACCGGTGTTCGTGGAGGAGCCGGGCAAGCTGCTCGGCATCGACTTCAACTTCAGCGGCTGGGGCAACAAGCAGGAACACCGCAACGACGGTCAGGTCGGCAAGCTGCTGCTCGCGAAGTACGGCATCCAGCGGGTGCAGGCTCCGCTGGTCGCCGAGGGCGGCTCCTTCGAGACCGACGGCGTCGGCACGCTGCTGGTCACCGAGAGCTCCGTGGTCAACAAGAACCGCAACCCCGGAAAGAGCCGCGACCAGATTGAAGCCGAGCTGAAGAGCACCCTCGGCATCAAGAAGGTCATCTGGCTCGCCGGAGTCCGCGGCCAGGACATCACGGACGCGCACGTCGACAGCCTCGTACGGTTCACCGAGCCGGGCGTGGTCCTGCTGGACCAGGCGCACGCGGACTCCCCGCCGGACGTCTGGTCCCGCGCGGCCGACCAGGCGCGGTCGGTGTTCAAGGACGCGACGGACGCCCGCGGCAAGAAGCTGGAGGTCGTCGACCTCCCGCAGCCCGACCTGGAGAAGATCACCGGCCGCGGCGACGCGTTCGTCTCCACGTACGCGAACTTCTACGTGGCCAACGGCTCCCTCTTCATGCCGCAATTCGGCGACGCCCAGGCGGACGCCCGCGCGAAGAGCATCCTCCAGGAGCACTTCCCCAAGCGGGAGGTCGTCATGGTGAAGATCGACACCATCGCCTCGGGCGGCGGCGGGATCCACTGCTCCACGCACGACGAGCCGGGGAAGCCGGCGGCGTAGTCGGGGGTGGCGGGGTCACTCGACCGTCTCGACCCTCACGGAAGGGGGCAGGGAGTCGAGACCGTCGAGACGGGACCGGGGGGCCTTGATCCAGCACTCCAGGCCGGGGAGCTCAGCCAGAGGCGAGACGTCGATGGAACCCCCGTCCGTCATGTCGCCGATGAACCGACAGGAGCGCAGGGCGGGGAAGGCGCGTGGCAGCCGGTTCAACGCCTGCTGCGTGACCCATGTCCCGTGGATGTCACTGAGGTGGATTGCGACGACGTGGGCCAGGACCGTGCCACCGGGAAGCGTCGCGAACGAGGTCGCGTCCAGGGTCAGGATCTGGAGTCTGGGAAGACGGGCGAGCTCCTGCCAGTCCTCGGTCGAGAGCCGGCCGAACCCGATGCCGAAGGAGGTGAGTTCCGTGAAGCGGCCCAGTCCCCTCAGGCCGCCCTCGGAGCCGACCTCCCCGAGCAGGTGCAGGACCCGAAGCGGCGCACTCGGATGCAGGGCTTCCAGGGACCAGGTCATGTCGGCCGGATCGTTGACCGTCAGACTCGAAAGCTCCGCCAGCCGTGTCAATACGTGCAGATCCATGGGTGCCCAGGAGTCGATGGTCAGGTCCCGGAGCGGGAGGCCCCCAAGAGGGGAGAGATCGACGAGGCGCTGGCAGCCGGAGAGCTCGAGGGATTCGAGCCCCGGCTGTCCGGCCAGGAACCCCAGATCCGTCAGTGGGTGGTCGACGATCTTGAGATCTGTCACCGCGTGCCGGGAGAGGTACGAGCCCAGAGCGTCCGTGGAAACGCCTGCCCTGACGTCCAGGAGGCCCGGCAGGACTCCCAGGCGCTCCAGATGCTGCAGCTGTTCGTCGGACGTCACCGTGTAGTCGAGCGAGATCGGATCCAGCCGGGCGATGACCTCGTCCGCGTACCGGGCGCTGTCGAAGCGGGACCACGCCCACATGAGCTGGCTGCGGAGCGAGAGGAACGGGTGCTCGGCGAACCGGCCGAGGAAATCCAGGGCCGTGTCCGATCCGGTGTGCGAGGCCGCGATCACCGAGTAGTAGGCGTCCAGCGGGTCGAGCTCCTCGGGGCCGGGCAGCAGGCCGAGGATGAGCGGACCCACCTCCCCCAGCGCCCGGGCCTCGATCTCGCTGCGCGGCGGGATCAGCCTGGCCATGCGTTCCTCCACCGCCTCCCGAACGGCCGGATCCAGCGTCGTGGCGTGCTCCAGGCAGGCGGCGGCGAGCAGGTAGACGCGGGCCTGGCTCCGCCGGTCGTCGGTGCGGTCACCCAGGGACAGCAGGTCCTGGAAGAGCGCGACGCGCTCGCGCGGCCGGGCGAGGGCGACCGCCATGCGGATGACGTCCTCCCACTGGTCGTCGGCGGCGTGGGCGGTGAGCAGGCCGAAGTCGCCCTCCTCCACGGCGGCCCGCGCTCCGAGGAAGTCCTGGAAGGTGCGGTGGACGAAGTCGACCGTCCCGGGGGCCGGTTCGCGGAGCAGGCCGCTGCGCAGGAGGAGGTGGTCGAAGACGGCCACGGCGTCGCCCATGGCGGCCGCCTCGGGAATCGCGGGCAGGGCCCGGGCGATGATGTCCTCGGCCTGTGAACGGTCGATCTCCGTACGGCCGTTCTTGACCAGCCAGTACGCGAGCCGCTGCAGCAGGTCCAGTTGGGGCTCTTCGCGGAGGTCGGGGACCGGCATGTCGCGCTCCCGGTCGCGGCGGCTGATGAGCATCGACAGCGCGGCCTCGTACAAGTCCTTGCGCCCGTGCGGGAGATAGCCGTGCCGGTCGCGGTGGAGCGCGCAGATCAGCCCGCACATCAGGGGGTTGGTGGCCAGCAGGCCCAGGTCCGGCTTGCTGCGGACATCTCTCAGTAGCTGGGCCTCGTATCCGTCGAGGTCCGCGTCCTCGGCCGTCCCCGTGCGGGCGGCCGCGTGCCAGCGCCGGATGAAGGCGGCGATGTCGGCCGGGCCCATGGAGGACAGCGCCAGTTCGGTGAACCCGTCCTCGGCGAGCCAGTCCTGGCCCACGGCCGAGGGCCGGGAGGTGACGAGCCAGCGGTTGTCGCCGTCGTACGTCTCGGTCAGATCGCGGAGCCAGCGCCGGGTCCTTGCCCGCTCGGCTTCCGGGATTTCGTCGATGCCGTCGATCAGGACCAGTCCCCGCCCGGCGCCGAGCACCCGGTGCTCCCACCCGGCGGGCTGGGTGCCGGCGAGGGGACAGCCGATCGCGCCGAGGAACTCCTTGGGGGTGGGCAGCGGGCCGCCGTGGCGGGAGAGCGTGCGCAGCGGCAGGACGAAGGGGATCCGGTGGCGCAGGTATGCGGGCTGCCCCTCTTCCTCGCGTGCGGCGGAGACGGCCAGCCACTGGATGAGCGTCGTCTTGCCCGAGCCCGCCTCCCCGCGCAGGAGGACTCGGTGCTTGCGCGCCAGCACCTGGTCCGCGGGTTGGGATTCCGGCGGCCGGTGCATCAGGGGCCGGGCGCCCTGTTCCACGTCCTCGGGGGAGTCGGCCGCAGCCCCGCCCAGGGGCGCCGCCTCCAGGCTCAGGTACGCCACGTCCAGCGGCCACCGGGTCGGGGAGTTCTTGAGGTCGATCCCGTAGATGGTGAGCTTGCCGTGCTTCTTCGCGATGTAGGGCAGGTACGAGGCCTCGAACGCGAGGTCCGCGGCGTCGGGCAGCGGCGTCCGCCGGATCAACTCGTCCGTCTTCGCCGTCAGTTCGTCCAGATCCCGGGTCTGGCGGACCAGCGCGTGGGCGACGAACGTGCTGCGCCGGGTGAAGAACTCCAGGATGTGGCGGGCCGCGAGGGCGAGCAGGGCCTCGTAGAAGTGGGTGGCGTCGGCAGAGAGGTGGCGCTCCGGCCGGCCGCCCGCGCGGCGCAGTTCGCGGGCGAAGGCCTCCGGGCCGAGGCGGACGGCGTCCACATCGGTGATCGTGAGGTCGCCGAGGGCGTGCAGCGTCGAGGCGAGGGCGTCGGTGACGGCCTCCTGTTCGTCCGCCGGGATGCGGCCTTCGTCCGTGCGCAGGGCCTGTTCGACGAGGGTGGCGGCCAGGCCGCGCACGTCGGACTCGGTGAGGGTGCGCTTCTCGCCCTTGAAGGAGACGTAGCCGCTGAGGCGGATCGGCTTGTCGACCAGGCCCGCTCCCGGGGCGTCCGCGAGGAAGAACTTCTTCACGAGCGGGCCGATGACGGACGATGCCAGCTTCAGTCCGATGGCTGTGGGTTCCACGTGTGCCCCCCGTAGAGCTGTGATCGGTGCCGGCACGATCTTAAGGTGCCGAGATGTCGCCCCACCGGCGTATACGCGTGCGCAGAGCCGGGCCGGGTGGGGGCGGGCTGCGGCATCATGGGCCCGGAACCAGGTGAGGGGGAGCGGTGGCACAGGACGAGGTGCGCGGCAGTGTCGTGGTGGCCGGGCGGTACCGCCTGGAAGAGCGGCTGGGCCGGGGCGGGATGGGCACGGTCTGGCGGGCCGCCGACGAACTGCTCGGGCGGCCGGTCGCCGTCAAGGTGCTCTATGTGGGCGAGGGCGACGAGGACGGCGGTGTGGCGGCCGGAGCCCTGCGCGAGGCGCGCGCCGTCGCGCTTGTCAGGCACCCCCACGTCGTCGTGGTCCACGACGTCATCGAGCACGACGGGCACCCGTGCATCGTCATGGAACTGGTCGACGGCGGCTCGCTCGCCGGCCTGATCTCCGCCGGGAAGACCCTCACCCCGGTCGAGGCAGCCAGGACCGGGCTCGCCCTGCTCGGCGCCCTGACCGCGGCCCACGGCCGGGGCGTCCTCCACCGCGACGTCAAACCGGCCAACGTCCTCATGGAGGCGGGCACCGGCCGCGTGGTGCTCACCGACTTCGGCATCGCCCGCCTCTCCGGAGCCACCACGATCAGCGAGACGGGCGGCTTCGTCGGCTCACCCGAATACACCGCCCCCGAACGGATGCAGGGCGCCGAGGCCGGCCCGGCCTCCGACCTGTGGTCGCTCGGCACGCTGCTGTGCGCCGCGATGGCCGGGGAGTCGCCCTTCCGCCGCGATTCGCTGGGCGGGATCCTGCACGCCGTGGTGTCCGCCGAGATCCGGCCGCCTTCGCAGGCCGGCCCGCTGCTCCCGGTCATCCGGGGCCTGCTGGAACGCGATCCGGAGCGCCGGACGACTGCGCCCGAGGCGGAGCGGCTGCTGTCGGCCTACCTGGCCGGCGGGAGCGGCGGCCTCGCGACCGCCGACCGGGTGCCTGCGGACCGGGCCCCTGCGGACCGGACGGCCGTGGGCCGGGCATCCGTGGACGGGGCGCTCACTGGCCGTGACACCACCGAAAAGGCTCCGGTTGTTGATCAGTTGACGTTGCGCCAGCCCGCGACCGCGCGCCCTGTCCTGCGCTTCGGACTGATCGCGGCGGCCTTGGTCCTGACTGCCGCCGGGTCGGTGGCCGCCACCTCGCTGTTCGGTGACGGGAAGCCGGATGCCGCATCCGCGCGGGAGGTCCCGACCGGGGTCCCCGGCGCGTCCGCGCCGCAGTCGCCCTCCAGCAGTCCGGCGGCGAGCGCGAGCCCGGGCGGGAGCCCGGCGTTGAGCGCGCCGCAGCCCGGTACGGTGCCGGGCGCGCTGCCCGCCGGGTACCACACGGTCCGGGACCCGCAGGGCTTCGGCGTCGCCGTACCCGAGGGATACCAGCGGGCCACCGACGACCAACGCGTCTTCTACGTCTCCCCGGACGGCGCCTTCCGCATCGGGATCCGGGTCAAGATGCCGGTGCCCGGCGGGCCGCTCGGCGTGATGCGGCAGTCCCACGCGAACGGCCCGGACACCAACCCCGGCTACCGGGACGGCAAGGTCGTCTCCACGACCCATCAGCAACAGCCCGCCGCACTGTGGGAGTTCACCTGGAACGGCTTCAGCGCGGCCGAGGGGCCCCGGTACACCTACGACCTCTGCTGGGACCAGAACGGCCGGATGTACGACATCTGGGTCTCCGCGCCGGTGGGTGAACGCGTCGAGGCGAAGCACCAGTTCGACATCCTCGTCGCCACCTTTGCCCCCGGCGCGTCTGCCCCGCCCGGTTCCACCAGCCCCTGACGGCGCCGCTCAGGTACGCAGCACCACCAGGCCGTCGGCCGTCCGCAGGCTGCCCGGGACCAGCGGAGCGAAGGTGCGGGGGAGCGCCAGGCCCGGGAAGTCCCCGTCCGGCGGTGCGTCGAAGAGGTACGCCGCCTCCGAGGCGCTGTCGCTGACCAGGTGCGGCCCGTCGGCCTCCTGGGCGGCCCGGGTCAGCGGAGTCCGGAAGAGCCTGCGCAGGTGGCGCAGCGTCTCCGCGGAGACCGGCACCGGGTCGGCCGCCGGATCCGCCGCGGGCTGCGGCCCCGGCTCCCGGGGCTCCGTGGCGTCCGGGTCCGCGCCCGGGGCGGTGCCCGCGTCCCGGCCGTGCCCGGCATCGGAGGCCGGGTCCGTGACGGGGTCCGCTCCGGGGGCGGCGTCGGGCGGGATCGCCCCCGCCAGCAGCAGCGCCAGCAGGACCGGGACGGCCTTGCGCCGCAGCGCCTCGGTGGCCGGCCGCAGCCGGTGCGCGTGGGAGCCCGGCAGCGACAGCGCGAGGCTGCCGACCGTGTCGCCGAGCGCGAGGGGCACCGCCGCGCAGACCACGCCGGGGGAGTATTCGCGCAGGTCGAAGACGGGCGCGCCCGGGGCCACCGCGTCGAGCGCCGTGAACAGGGCCCGGCTGTCGGTGATGGTCCGCTCGGTGAGCCGGGCGGGCCGGTGGCGGGCCACGTGGTCGGCGCGGCCGTCGTGGTCGAGCTGGCTCAGCAGGCATTTGCCCACCGCGCTGGCGTGCGCGGCGTCCCGGAAGTCCACCCACTCCCGCACGGGCGGGGTGCCGGGCCCGTCCGCCATCTGGGTGATGCGGACCTCCCCCTCCGCGTACCGGCTGAGGTACACGGCCGCGCCCGCACTGTCCCTGGCCAGGGACAGGGTGTGCTGGAGCTGGCCCGCGAGGCCCCGGCCGAGGGCCGGTCCGGGGGCGTAGACCCCGACGCCGGGCCGGTACGCGTACCCCTCCTCGCAGAGCATCGAAAGCAGCGGCCCGAGCTCCGCCTCCGCCAGGCCGGCCTCCCGCCCCAGCCGGCCGGTCCGTACGCCGAGCGGCCGGCGTTCGAGGACGCGTACGAGGGCCAGGGCGCGGCGGGCCTGCGCCAGGGCCTCGCCGCCGCCGGGCTGTACGACGGTGCCGCGGGCCGCGGCCGTCAGCGAAGGGTGGCGCAGCGGGCCCGCGCCCGGCCTCTTCGCGGGCCGGTCCTCGGGCGGCCGTACCGGAGCGGCCGACGGGGGCAGGAAGGCGTCCAGCACCCGGGACAGCCCCGGCTTGGGCAGCGGCACCGGGCCCAGGTCGGGGTCGTCGAGCTGGTCGACGTAGCGCAGGACGGCCGCCTGTGCGCACAGCCGTACCTCCCGCAGGTCCCGGGGGCCGCCCGGGCGGAAGCGGCGGCGGCCCAGTTCGCGGGCCCAGATCCGGGCGTCGTGGTGCTCTCCGCGCCGGGAGTGGTCGAGGAAGAGGCAGTACGCGGCGTGCGTGGTCCGGGACCGGCCGGATCCGGCCGCGAACTGCCACCAGAAGCGGGCTCCTTCGCGCAGTCCGGCCAGGTGGAGCAGACAGCCGAAGACCACGGCTCCGGGCAGATCGGCGTGCCCGCCGGTCTCGAACGCGTCGAGCCGCTCCCGGGCCTTGGGCGCGCAGACGGAAGCCAGACAGGCGGCCTTGAGGTCGTGTCCCGCCCGCTCGGAGTCCAGCGGCACGTCCCGCGCGGGGTCGCACCAGCCCAACGACCGGCGCCGGCCGTGGGTTCCGCGCCGGCGGGGGACCGGCTGCGGTGACGCCGGAGCCAGGGAGCGGTCGCTGCGGACGCCGCCGTCGCCCCGCAGCAGCCGGGCCTCCGCCGCGCCCAGGTCGTAGTGCGGATAGCGGTCGCGTACGCCGGCCCGCGCCAGGAACTCGTCCAGGGAGCGCGGGAGTCCGCCGTCCTCGCGCCTGGTCCCGCGGCTCGTGCCCCGGCTCATGACTCGGCCGAGGTGTCGAGCAGCCGGGCGAGGCGCCGCTGCGCCTGGCCGAGCTGCGAGCGGACCGTGGCCTCGTCCACGCCCATCATGGCGGCGGCTTCGCCCGGGGTGCACTGGAGCCCGTACCTCAACAGCACGGTGTCGCGCTGCCGTTCGGCGAGCCGGGAGACGGCGGAGTAGAACCGGATGGTGTCGGTGAGCACCTCGTACTGGTCGGCTTCCACGGGGGCTTCCTTGAGCGCGGCCTCGAAGGCACTGATGTCCATCGGCTCCGGCCAGGGGGTGCGGTGGTACTGGCGGTCCGCAATCCGCTGCTTGAGCACGGTCCATGCGTACGCGTCGAGACGGTCCATGTGGAGCATCCGCAGCCACTCGCCCATGATCGAGTCGAAGGCCGAGTCGACCGCCTCCTCGGCTGCCGCGTCGGTACCCAGCTGCAGGTACGCGAACCGCATGTAGGCCGGGCGCCGGTCGGCGTGGAAGGCCCAGTACGACAAACGTGCCGTCGAATCCCACTGGGTCATGGGAGTCGGCCGCCTTCGCCGGCTCGGCAGACCCACGGCCCCGCCACCGGACTCCTCCGGTCCGCTGCCATCGCTCACCGCTCCACCCCATCCCGTGTGCGCGGCCCAAGGAAATCAGCGCGGGCGCACTCGGAGGGCGCAGAGACGAAAGCTGGAGGAATTACGTTCGGTGATGATCGGTCGGTGATCGAAGGCGACCGCGCGTGCGTTCAACCAGCGCAAACGCATATGCCGCAATCCCGTGCGGACGTTTCGCACCTCCGCCGCAGGGGCACAGCGTGTGACCATCCCAAGATTCACTCGTTTGTCGGATCGTGGGCACAACACAGCGATTCCGCTCCACCGCCGTGGAGCAGGCCGAGGCCGTTCTCGTCGAGCAGTACCCCCAACTGGTGCGGCTCGCCTACGTGACCCTCCCGGTCTCCCTGGGCCGCCATACCCGGGTCCTCCTGGCGCACAAGGCCGTCCAGCGGGCCCTGCCGCGCGGCGGGCGCGGCAGCACCGGGGCCCCGGCCGGCCCCGACAGCCCGGGCAGTCCGCTCGCCGAGGTACGGGTACGGGTCCTGCGCGCGAGCCTGGCCCCGACCGGCCGGGCCCGCGTCACCGCGGCCGCGCTGGGATGGCCCCCGGTCCCGCCCTTCGTATGGGGGCTGCGGTTGTGGCCCCCGGCGGGCGGGATCGACGAGGCCTCCCGGCTGCTGGGGCAGGCGCCGGGACCGGTCCGGGCCGCCTTCGTCCTCCACCGCGTCGACGGCCTGCCCGAGGAGACTGCCGTCCGGCTGCTCGGCGCGGCCGGGGTGGCGGACCCGGCGGACGCGATGCGCGAGGCACTGGCGGTCGGTCCGCCCGCGCATCGGGATGCGGACCGGCCCGGCGACCGGCCCGGCGACCGGCCCGGCGACCGGCCCGGCGACCGGCCCGGCGGCCGGGCCGCCGGATGGATCGATGGGTGGAACGACGGGCCGGGGCCGCAGGGGACCGGAACCGGGGGAGGCCCCGGTGAAACGCTCCTGCGGGGGCCGAGCGGACCGGAGTTCGACGCCAGCGTGGTCAGCGCCCGCCCCACCGACCTGCTGCGCCGGCGCCGCCGGACCCGCGCGGCCTGGACAGTAGTGGCCGCGCTGGCCCTGGCCGCCGGGATCCTGGCCGCCGACGGATCGCCGCCGCGCCCCGAGGCGACCCCGCTCGCCGGACCGGCCGTCGCCGGAGCGCTCGATCCCGCCCGGCTGGTCCGGGTGCCCGCCGAGGCCTGGGCGGACACCGCCCGGGTCGACTTCACCGCCTGGCCCGCGCGCGGCGGGCGCACCGCCGACCGGCAGCTCCTCGCCCGCGCCCTGGCCGCCTGGGCGGCCCGGCCCCGCGAGGTGGCGGTCACCGCCGCGCCGGGCACCGCGACCGACCCGCCGGGCCGCGCGCCGCAGCTCCTGTACGCGGGGGACACCGCGGGGCGGGCCGTGGTCCTGCTGCTCGACGCGGACCGGGTGGTGCGCTACGCCGAAGCCGCCGACGGGCCGCGCGGACGGGAGCTCGCGTTCGCCCGTACCGACGAGGCCAATGTGACCACCGCCGCCGCGCTGGTCCTGAGCCGGTCCGGCGGTGATGGCGGCGACGGGGGCCGGGCCCGGTACCTGCTCGCGCCGTGGATCGCGAAGGCCGCCACCCGCGACCTGCTCCGGGCCGGGGACGAGGCCAGGCCCCTGGCCGTATCGGCCGACGGGGTCACCGAGGAGACCGCGGTACCCCGTACGGGCGGGGCCTGCGACTCCTGGCCCGCGCTGGAGCTGACCTCCTCCGCCCGCATCGTCGAGAAGCACGCCTTCGTCCTCGCCGACCCGGGCGCCGCCCTGACCCCCGTACACCTCACCTACACACCGCTGCCCGACGGGCCCGCCGCGGTGGCCGCCCGCCAGCCGCGCGAGGCCACCGGCCCCGCCGCGCGGGCGGCCTGGGCGGCGGTCGCCTGCCGGCTGCGGGAGCTGCGCGGCGCCTCGGTGCGGGCCGTCAACATCTGGGACTTCGCCGACTCCGAGCTCCCCGACGGCGCCGGGCGGGCGGTCTGGTCCTGCACCCGGGCCTCCGGCTGGGCCGGTCCGGGCGACGTCCTGGTCCAGCTGCGGCCGCCCGCCGGGCCCCCGCAGGACGTGGCGCGGGCCCGCTCGACCGCCGCGTGCGGGCGCTTCGGCCAGCACCTGCTCGCGGGCACCCGGTGGCGTTCGCCCGCCGGCCGCTGGTACCTGCTGGCGGCCGGCAGCCGCGAGGTCACCGGGATCACGGCGCAGGGCGCCGTCCGGGCGGAGGCGAGCGGCCGGTTCCTCACGGTGCCCCTCGACGGTCCGCAGAGCGCTCCGGTCGCCCTGGCGGGCAGCCTGGCGAGCGGCGCCCGGATCACCGCGATCGACGGCGGCGCGGGCGGCAGGGACTGAAGCACGATCAGGAGCGCCGGCCCTTGGACGGCGGTCGGGTCCCACCTGTCCCCGCTGTACCATGGCCGCAGCGCGAGGGCCGTGACGCAGAGGTCACCACCCTCGCTTTTGCGTTACGGCCGCCCGCGGCCACCCCCGTCCACGCCCGAAGAAATGCGGCACGTGGCGTTTCGGCGGTTCGATACGATGAACCGCACGTCACGTTGTAACCGGCATATATGAAATGGAGCATCCGAGGATGGCTCGACACCTGATCACCAGCGCGCTTCCCTACATCAACGGGATCAAGCACCTGGGCAACATGGTCGGGTCGATGCTTCCGGCGGATGTGTACTCCCGGTACCTCCGCCAGCGCGGCCACGACGTCCTCTACATCTGCGCCACCGACGAGCACGGCACCCCCGCCGAGCTCGCCGCCAAGGCGGCCGGCCTCTCGGTCGCCGAGTTCTGCGCGCAGGCCCACGACGCCCAGAAGGCGGTCTACGACGGCTTCGAGCTGTCCTTCGACTACTTCGGCCGCAGCTCTTCGGAGCAGAACCGCGAGATCACCCAGCACTTCGCGCGCCAGCTCCAGGAAAACGGGTTCATCGAGGAGCGCGCGATCCGGCAGGTCTACTCGCCGGTCGACGGCCGCTTCCTGCCGGACCGCTACGTGGAGGGCACCTGCCCGCACTGCGGCTACGACAAGGCCCGCGGCGACCAGTGCGAGAACTGCACCCGCGTCCTGGACCCCACGGACCTGATCGAGCCCCGCTCGGCCATCTCCGGCTCCACCGAGCTCGAGGTCCGTGAGACCACGCACCTCTTCCTCCTCCAGTCCAAGCTCCAGGGCGAGGTCGAGGCCTGGGTCGCGGAGCACGAGGAGGAGTGGCCGCAGCTGGCCTCCTCCATCGCCCGCAAGTGGCTGACCGAGGGCCTGCACGACCGCGCCATCACCCGCGACCTCGACTGGGGCGTCCCGGTCCCCGCCGACACGTGGCCCGAACTGGCCGCCGACGGCAAGGTGTTCTACGTCTGGTTCGACGCCCCGATCGAGTACATCGCCTCGACCAAGGAGTGGGCCGACGCCGACCCGGCCAACCGCGACTGGAAGTCGTGGTGGTACGAGGCCGACGACGTCCGCTACACGCAGTTCATGGCCAAGGACAACGTCCCGTTCCACACGGTGATGTTCCCGGCCACCGAGCTCGGCACCCGCGAGCCGTGGAAGAAGGTCGACTACGTCAAGGCCTTCAACTGGCTGACGTACTACGGCGGCAAGTTCTCCACCTCGCAGAAGCGCGGAGTCTTCACCGACCAGGCCCTCGAAATCCTGCCGGCCGACTTCTGGCGCTACTTCCTCATCGCCAACGCCCCCGAGTCCGACGACTCCTCCTTCACCTGGGAGCACTTCGCCTCCACGGTCAACAAGGACCTCGGCGGCACCCTCGGCAACTTCGTCAACCGCGTACTGACCTTCTCCCTCAAGCGCTTCGGCGACGAGGTTCCGGCGGGCAGCCCGGCCGGCGAGGTCGAGGCCAAGCTGGGCGAGCAGATCGCCGAGCTGCTGGCGGAGTACGAGGGTCACATGGAGGCCCTCCAGTACCGCAAGGCGGCCGCCGCGCTGCGCGCCCTGTGGTCGGCCGGAAACTCCTACCTCGACGAGAAGGCCCCCTGGCTCGAGGTCAAGACCGACCTGGACGGCGCCGCGCTCACGCTGCGCACCGCGATGAACCTCATCCACCTCTACTCGGTGGTCTCCGAGCCCTTCATCCCGGCCTCGGCGCGTGCCATGCGCTCCGCGTTCGCCCTCGACGGGGACACGGCGGCGTGGATCACCCCGGAGCAGGCCAAGTCCCTGGACGCGGTACCGGCGGGGACGCCGTTCACCGTGCCGCCGGTCCTCTTCGCCAGGGTCACCGAAGAGGACCTGGAGTCCTACCGCGAGCGGTTCGGCGGCAACCCGGAGGCCTGAGCCCCCGGAGCCGGACGGCACCGAGTGAACTGACGCAGGGGCGCGACCCGTTGGGGTCGCGCCCCTGCGGCGTTCCCCCGCGCGGTCGCGGGCAGGGCAGGGACACGGTAGGGGTCACGGTAGGGGAAACCCCACCACGGACCGTCCACTTGACCGTGCAGACCGGGCAGGTGCCCGGCGGCTGCAATGAACCCATGCCCTCTCCCCGTGCATCCCTTCCCTCCCGCGCGTCCTGGCGGACAGCCGGCCCGCTGCTCGCAGCCGCTTGGGCGCTGTCCTTCCCGCTGTTCTCCTCCCTCGGCCCGCACCGGCTCTGGGGCTGGTGCGCGGCCGCCGGATACCTCACCGCGGCGGCCCTCGCCGTGCGGCGGCCACGAGCAGCCGCGGCCGCCGCGCTGACGGGCGCGATCGCCGTACCCCTCCTCTGGCTCGTGCTGAGCGGGCAGGGCCAGTCCGAGGTGCTGGTCATCGAGCGCTCCGGCCGGCTCCTGCTGGAGTCCGGGCGGCTCTACGTGGACCACCCGGCCGGCGTCGAGGAGTACACCCCGTACCTGCCCGGCATGGCGGTCTTCGGCATCCCGCACGCCCTCCTGGGCGGCCCCCTCGGCGATGCCCGGCTCTGGTGCGCGGCCGCCCTGTTCGCAGGCATGTGGGCCGGACGCCGACTGCTCGGCGGTGCGGCCTCGGGAAGGCTGTCGCTGCTGGTGGCCTCCCCGGTGGTGGCCCTGCCGCTGGTGGTGAGCGGGGTGGACCTGCCGCTGACCGGGCTGCTGTGCCTGGCGCTGGCGGCCGCCGGCGCCGGACGGCCCGTCCTGGCCGGGGCGGTACTCGCCGGAGCGTGCGCCCTGAAGTGGACGGCGCTGCCCGCGGTGGCGGTGGCGGTCGCGCTGCTCGCCGTCCGCCGGGGCCGGGGCGCGGCGGTGCGCTGCGCACTGGTGGCGGTGCTCGGCTCCGCCGCGCTGATCCTGCCGGGCGTGCTGCTCCAGCCGGCGGAGCTGTGGCGGCAGGTGTTCGCCTTCCCCATGGGCCGGGCCGAGGTGGCGACCCCGGCGGGCAGCCCCCTGCCGGGGCACCTGCTGGCCGAACTGGGCCCGTGGGGCTGGTACATGGCGGTGGCCCTGCTGGTGGCGGGCGGGCTCGCGGTCGCGGTGTCCCTGGTGGTGAGGCCGCCGGGCACGGTGGTGGCCGCCGCCGACCGTCTCGCGATCGGCCTCGCCCTCGCCTTCGCCCTGGCCCCGGCCGCCCGCTTCGGCTACCTCGCCCTCCCGGTGCTCCTGTGCCTCTGGGCCCGCTCGTTCACCGTGCCGGGGCGGCCCCGGACCCTGGCCTACGATCGCTCCCATGAACTCCGCGCTGATCCTCGTCGACCTGATGCCGCGCATCATCGCCCTGCCCCTCGCGCCGTACTCCGGTGACGAAGTGCTGGAACGCTGCCACCGGTTGGCCGAGGCGTTCAGGGCGGGCGGGCGCCCCGTGGTCCTGGTCCGGGTGGACCGGCCGGGCGTGGCCGAGCAGCCGCCGGGCAGCGGCTTCGCCGACGGGCTGGTGCTGCCCGGAGACGTCACGGTCGTCAAGCAGACCGTCGGGGCGTTCCAAGGAACGGATCTGCACGACCGGTTGCGCGAACTGGGCGTGGACACCCTGGTGTTCGCGGGGCTGGTCACCACGATGGGGGTGGAGTCCAGTGCACGGGCCGCGAGCGACCACGGCTACGAGGTGGAGTTCGTCGCCGACGCGATGTCCGGATTCGCCGCCGACGAGCACGAGTTCACCGTCGAGCGGATCTTCCCCAGGTTCGGCGAAGTCCGCGACACGGCCGCCTACACCCGGGCCTGAAGCCGACCGGGCCGGGTTACGGGGTCCGCGCGCCCCGGAGGTGGGCGAGGACGGCCAGGACGCGGCGGTTGCCCTCCGTCGGGTCGAGGTCGAGCTTCATGAAGATGCTGCTCGCGTGCTTGACGACGGCCGCCTCCGTGACGAACAGCCGGGCCGCCAGGGCCTGGTTGTTCAGGCCCTCCGCCATCAGGGCCAGCACCTCCCGCTCCCGCGGGGTCAGCCGGGCCAGCGGCCGGTCGGCGTTCTGGGCGCTCAGCAGGACGCGGACCACCTCCGGGTCGATGACCGTCTGGCCGTCCGCGACCCGCTGGAGGGCGTCCAGGAACTCCGCCACCTCCCCGACCCGGTCCTTGAGCAGGTATCCCAGCCCGGCGGAGCCGCCGGTCGGGGAGACCGCGGTGAGCAACTGGGTCGCGTAGGCCGTGGCCACGTACTGCGAGAGGACCAGTATGGGCAACGAGGGGTCCCGTTCACGGAGTTCGAGCGCGGCCCGCAGGCCCTCGTCGCGGAAGCCCGGCGGCATCCGGACATCGGTCACGACCGCGTCGGGCCGCTGCGCCGACACCGCGCGCAGCAGTTCGTCCGCGTCGCCGACGGCCGCCAGGACCTCGTGGCCGCCGAGGGTGAGGAGTTCCGTCAGCCCGGCGCGCAGCAGGACCGAGTCCTCGGCGAGGATCAGCCGGAGCACGGTACCTCCACCCGGAGTTCGGTCGGTCCGCCCACCGGACTGGAGACCACCAGCCTGCCCTTCAACATCGCCACCCTGTCCGCGAGACCCGCCAGGCCCGCCCCCGCGCCGGGATCCGCTCCGCCGCGGCCGTCGTCGCTGATGGTGAGGGTGAGCCGGTCGCCCTCGACCCTACCGGCGACGGCCACCCGCGAGGCGCCGCTGTGCTTCGCCGCGTTCGCGAGCGCCTCGGTGACCGTGAAGTACGCGGTGATCTCCACGGAGTCGGCCAGCCGGGGCACGGCGGCCAGGTCCACGCTCACCGGTAGCGGATGGCGCAGCGCCACCTCGGCGACGGCCGCCGCGAGCCCGTGGTCGGTCAGCACCTGCGGGTGGATTCCCCGGACCAGATCCCTGAGCTGGGTCAGCGCGAGCCCGGCCTCGCCGCGGCCGCGGGCCACCAGTGCGGCGGCCCCGGCCGCCCCGGGAACCTTGCGCAGCTCCATCTCGGCCAGTCCCAGGGTCATGCTCAGCGCCACCAGTTGCTGCTGCGCCCCGTCGTGGAGGTCCCGCTCGATGCGGCGCCGTTCCGCCTCGAAGGCGTCGACGAGGCGGACCCGGGAGCGGGTCAGCTCCAGCACCCGGTGGTCCTCCTCGCGCGGACCGAGCAGCAGCCGGGCGGTCTTGACCTGGAACCCGGCGAGCAGGGCTCCGGCGTAGGCGGCGAGGACGAGCCCGGCCAGCCCGGCGGCGGTTCCGCCCAGGGCCTCCAGGGGGCCGGAGACCGGCTCGCCGGGGATCAGCATCACCTGGTCGGGGGCGATGGCCCAGGCGATGACGGGGGTCGCGACGAGGATCAGGGAGAAGGCGAGCAGGGCGACGACCCCGAACCCGGCCGGGGCGAAGACCAGCCCGAGCAGGGCCGCGTAGCCGGCCTCCCGCCAGGTCGCCCGCTCCCGGAGCCTGGTCCGCAGCCACGCGGCCGGCCGGGCCCCGGCCAGGCAGGTGTGGGGATCCGGAACCGGCAGCGGCTCCACGAAGCGCAGCCTGCGCCTCTCGAGGCGCCCGAGCGGGACCACCGCGGCCACGGCTCCGACGAGCAGCAGCAGTCCGATCCCGGCGACGGCCGTCAGCACCCCGAGGCCCACCAGCACGGCGAGCACGACCAGGGCCGGGTACCCGAGCAGGAATCCGGTCCCGAGGTATCCCCAGCAGCGCCAGGGCCACCAGGACTGCAGCAGGAAGCGCGCGGGCCGCCGCAGGGCGGCCCACACGGCTATGGACGGATCCTCCGATTCGGACATACGCCCCAGCCTAGGGGCTGCAACGTGGCTACAGCTCGGCTACAGCGCGGCGCCCAGGGCCAGGAACCCGCAGATCAGCACGAAGAGGATGCCGAGCAACGGCCAGACGAAGCGCAGGTACTTGTCGTAGCCGACCTTGGCCAGCGCGACACCGCCGATGGTCACGGCGGTGGTCGGGACCCACAGGTTCATCCAGCCGCTCGCCGACTGCCAGGCCGTCACCATCAGTGCGCGGGAGACGCCCGCGAAATCGGCGAGCGGGGCCAGGATCGGCATGGTGAGGGTGGCGTGACCGGAGGTGGAGGGGATCAGGAAGGCGAGCGGGAGGTTGACGAGGAAGACGATGATCGCGAAGACCCCGGAGGAAGTTCCCTCGACCACGCCCTCGATGGAGTGGAGCACGGTGTCGGTGATCTTCGAGTTGTTCATGATGACGGTGACCCCGCGCGCCAGCATGATGACCAGGGCCGGGGAGATGAAGTCGGCGGCGCCCTGGATGATCGTGGAGCTGAGCTTCGCCTCGCCCATCCGGGCTACCAGGCCGATCAGCACGGCCGCGCAGATGAAGAGCGCCGCGAGCTGCGCGAAGGACCAGTCCAGTTCCCAGCCGTACGGGGTGGCGTCCGCCTTGCCGGTGAGCGCGCTCGACCAGGGCACCACCGAGAAGATCATGAAGGTGAAGACCAGGACCAGCAGCACCAGCACCGTCTTGTGCAGGCCGGTCAGCTCGGGCTCCGCCTCCTCCTCGCCGGTGGCCTTCTGCTCCCGGTCGCCGGGCAGGAACCCGCACAGGGACTTGGCCGGATCCTTCTGGACCCGCCGCGCGTACCGGATGACGTAGAGGACGGTCACGGTGGTCAGCACGATCCACATCAGGAACCGCAGCCCGATCCCGTCGCCCAGCGAGATGTCGGCGGCAGAGGAGGCCACGCCGGTCGCGAACGGGTTGACGGTGGAGCAGAGCACGCCGACGCCCGCGCCGAGGATGGAGGCGCCGACCGCGACCAGCCGGTCGTAGCCGAGGGCCAGCATCATCGGCACCAGCAGCCCGTAGAAGCCGAGGGTCTCCTCGGCGAAGCCCTCCACGGTGCCGAGGACG
This sequence comes from Streptomyces sp. NBC_00503, assembly GCF_036346895.1. NCBI lineage: Bacteria > Bacillati > Actinomycetota > Actinomycetes > Kitasatosporales > Streptomycetaceae > Streptomyces > Streptomyces sp. NBC_00503. The sequence goes on from NZ_CP107855.1 coordinate 6,754,599, forward strand.
GAGAAGACCACCATCACGGCGGCGATCAGCAGCGCGCCGCGGTTGCGCAGCCGGTGGGCGAGGCGGGCGATGCCGCGGTCGAGGGCGCCGGTGGCGAAGACGACGGTGATGAACGCGCCGATGGCCAGCACGAAGAGGAAGACCCCCGCGCTGCCGTAGAGGTCACCGCTGAAGGTGGGCCCGACCTGGTGGGTGGTGGGGTCCTGGATGCCGTAGAGGCCGTTGACGGGGGAGAGGAACAGGTCGTTCAGACGGTCGGTGAAGCTCTGGGTGGTGTCGACCCGGTGGTAGGTGCCGGAGACGGGGGCGCCGCTGTCGTTGCGGTCGTACTGCCCGGCCGGTACGAGGAAGGCCAGCAGCCAGATCGCGACGGTGACGATGGCCAGCACGGTCAGGGCACTGGGGAAGGAGTACTTCTTCGCGGGCGGCTCCTCCTGCGGAGCGGGCGCGGCGGGGGCGGGGGCCGGGGTGGTCACCGTGCGCCTCCGGGGGCAGCCGGGGCGTGGGGCGCCGGCGGTGCCGGGGGCGGGGCCGGTTCGAAGTCGGCCGCGTACTCCCGTACGAAGGCGGCCATCGCCACCACCGTGTTGCGCAGCTCCGACAGGAGCACCCGCTCGTTCGGCGCGTGCAGGTTGCACATGCTGTCCTGCGCGCCGAACAGCAGCACCTCCGCGCCCGGGGCCGCCTGCGCGAGGCCGTTCACCAGCGGGATCGAGCCGCCCGTGGCGACGTACGAGGCCTGCGTGCCCCAGGCCTCCTTGAGCGCGGTCAGCGCCGCCCGGTACGCCGGCCCGCCCGTCTTCGCTTCGAAACCGGGGCCGGTGTCGCCGGGGGTGACGGTGAGCGGGATGCCGAAGGGGGCCTGCGCCCGCAGGTGCGCCACCAGCAGGGCGCGGGCCTCCCTCGGGTCCTGGCGCGGGTGGAATCGGAGGTTCAGTTTGGCCCGCGCGTACGGGACGACGGCCGAGGCGGCATGGTCCACGCTGGGCGCGTCCAGACCGATGACCGTGATCGCCGGACCGCTCCAGAGCCGCTCGCCGAGCGAGCCGGTGCCGATCAGCGGCAGGTCGTGGAGGACCGAGGCGAGCTCGCGGAACTCCTCCTCGGTGTAGGTCGTTCCGTCCCAGGGATCGCGCCGCAGCCCGGGCACGGCGACGTCGCCGTTCTTGTCGTGCAGGGTGGCGAGCGCGCGGAGCAGGACGAGCAGGGCGTCCGGGGCGGCGCCGCCGAACTCCCCGCTGTGCCGCGGCTCGGCGAGCGTGTGCACCTCCACCGTCACCTCGCAGGCCCCGCGCAGACCGGTGGTCAGGGTCGGGGTGCCCGGCCGGAGATTGCCGAGGTCGGCGATGACCATGGCATCGCAGGCGAACCGTGTCGGATCGGTGGGTGGGTAGTCGTCGAAGGGGCTGCCGTACTCCTCCTGCCCCTCGATCACCAGCTTGATCCCGACCGGCGGGCGGCCCCCGTAGACCCGCAACATGCCCAGGTGCGCGATCACGTTCGACTTGTCGTCGGCGATGCCGCGCGCCCGCAGGCCGCCGGGGACCGGGGTCGGTTCGAAGGGCGGGGAGAGCCAGAGGGAGGCGGCGCCGGCCGGCTGGACGTCGTAGTGCCCGTAGAGCAGCACGGTGGGGGCGTCCGGGTGCGGGGGCGGGATCTCGCCGTAGATCACCGGGGCGGTGTCGGGGAGGTCGATCCGCTCGATGGAGGGGACGCCGGCTTCGCGCAGGAGGGCGACGATCAGGTCGTGCGCCTCCTCCACGGGCTCCGGCGGATATCCGGGGAAGGAGATCGAGGGGATCGACGCGAGCCGTTCGAGGTCGGCCCGCAGGCCGTCCATCAGGGCGTCCACCTGGCCTTCGAGATCCCGGCCGGAGCTGCTCTGCCCGCTCGCGCCGCTGTTACTGCCGCCGTGCCCGCCGTCCGTTTCCACCCGCCACCGTCCCTGTGCTCCCGGGGAGACCCCGCCGAGCCGCGGAATCGGTTCTCCGATCATCGGGCGGGGCCCCGGCGGCCGCGTGGCGGGCTGGGCCGGACGGGTGAGGCGGTCGCCGCGGGCCGGAGGGCGCGGACAGGGGTGCGGGAGGGGGTGCGAGCCGGAGCGCGTGCCGGGCGACGGGGTGGCTCGAACCGAGCCTTCGTGGGGCGATCTTGACCTGTCCCACGCGTATCGAACCCCCGCGGTGATCGTTTCTTCAGGCGTAACCCTCATCCCTGCTGCGGAATCGGGAGAACGTGCGGTGACCGCTTGGCAGTACTTCGCCGGGGCCGGCCTGGTGGCGGCGCTCTGCCCGCTGCACGGTCACGTGGAGGTCGCCGGAGACGGCCGCGGCGGGCACGGAGCCCGGGTCGACCTGTGTGTTCCGGCCAAATCGAAGCCCGCGCCGCCCGCGGCGAAGCCCTCCGTGCGGCCGTCGGTACGGGTGACCCTGCCCGGCGCGGTGGCGCCGACCGTGCTCCATCCGGGGCGCAGCCCGCTCCTGCTCCCGGCTCCACGGCCGGGCGCGGCACCGCAGCCGGGCGTGGTGGCGCAGCCGCCGCCCGGGCCGACGGCGGAGGCAGCGGCTGGGGTGGCGGAGCGCCCGCAGGCCGCGGTGGACGGCCCGGGGGGCGCGGGGCCCGCGCCGGGCGAAGGGGCGGCTCCGGTCCGGGGCGCAGCCCTGGCCGGGCCCGCGAGCCGCTTCCACGTGCGCCCGTACCACTCCTCGGCACTGGCCAGACGCGGCCCGGACGGTATGTCCACCGTGATGCTCATGGTCGTCGTGACCACCCCGGCGGTCCTCGCGGCCGTCGCGCTGCGACCGCGTTCCAAGAGCCGCAGCTGAACGTTTCGTCCGTTCATTCAACCTACGGAACCTACGGAGAACCCTCGTGTCCGAATGGCTGGTCCTGGCCATCGCCATGGCGCTCGTCTGCGCCCTCGTCCTCGCCTTCACCGCGCTCCGGCACCGCCGGGTCGCCGTTGACGAGGACACCAGCGAGACCCCCGACGTCATCGAGTACATGGTGATGATGGTCGGCGTGGTCTACGCGATCGTGCTCGGCCTGGCCATCGCGGGCGTCTGGGAGGCGCGCGGCGCCGCCGAGGACAGCGTCCGCCGCGAGGCCCAGTCCCTGTACGAGGTCACCCAGCGGGCCGACGTCTACCCGGCCCCGGTCCGCGACCGGATCAGGGGCGAGGTCAACGCGTACGTCTCCCACACCGTCAGCGTGGACTGGCCGCGGCTGATCGCCGGGGCGCCCGCCTCCCCGGAGGGCGGTGAGCTGCTCGGCAAGCTGCGCGGCGACGTGACCCACCAGAACCCGGGCAACGAACTCCAGGCCCAGGCCTACCAGCCGCTGCTGGACCACATCGCGGCCGCCGACGACGCCCGGCACGAGCGGACGCAGAGCGACGAGTCGACGCTGCCGGGCGTGGTGTGGTTCGGGCTGGTGGTGGGCGGCCTGGTCACGGTCGGGCTGATCTTCACCCTGCAGATCCGGCGGTCGGGGCGGGAGCTGCTGCTGGCGGGCCTGTTCAGTGCGCTGATCGTGTTCCTGCTGTTCATGGTGTGGAGCTTCGACGCGCCCTTCGGCCGGGACGGGATCGATTCGGCGGCGCCGTTCCAGGACCTGTTCCCGGCTTTGAGCATGGCCGCCGGGGGCTGAGCCCGGGCCCGGACGTTTCCGGTCGGACTCCGGACGTTCCCGCTCTGACCCCGGACGTTTCCGCTCAGACCCCCGACAGGGCCGCCTGCCGCCGGAACTCGGCCACCACCGGCGAGTTCCGCAGGGCGTGCGAGATCCGTACGAGGTCGCGCGGCCCGTCGGCGGCCGGCGGGGCCCCCTCCTCGCTGGCTCCGATGACCCGTCCCTCGGGGTCGGCGCGGCGGGCCCGTACGGCCGCCGCGACCATGGCCGCGTCGGCGACGGCCCGCGCGCTCTCCTCGTCGGCGCCGCGGGACAGGGCCCGCGCGAGGGCCTCGTCCCGGTGGCGCGGGTCGAAGTACGGGCCGAGGTGCAGGAAGCCGTCGTGGATGTCCGACTCGCGCTGGATCACCCGGAGGTCGGCGGCGGACCACCAGGACATCGGGACGCTCACGGGGGCGTCCGAACCGGAGGTGCGGACCTCGTTCCAGAGCGGGCCCAGGCGCCGGTAGGTGATCCAGTGCCGCAGGCTGTCCGACACCCTCTGGCAGACGAGTGGGAGCACGAAGCCGATCGCGCTGATGTTGGCCCCGGCGGAGGCGAGGGGCGGCGCCACCGAGGTGCTCAGCCAGTCCAGGTCGTGGCCGCTCCAGCGCGCGACGACGGCGGTGATCTTGGTGGCGTCGTAGCTGAGGTTGAAGACGTACCCCACGACGATGATCATCAGGCCGGCGCGGAGCCAGCCGCGCACCTGGAGGGACCACCGCCAGCACATGGCGACCATCACGAAGGCGGCCACGTTGTGCGCTATTAGGTAGAGCGCGATGAGTTCCCGGATGAACGGGGTGTTGGCGTAGTACGTGTCGAAGTCGCGCAGCCGCTCCACCGGGGTCTCGCCGAGGGCGAAGAGCAGGGTGAGCGCGACGATCACGGCGGCATAGCCGAGGATCCAGCGGCGCGAGAAGCGCCGGGTCTGCTCGGGCGGGCCACCGCGCCAGTTGACGATCAGCACGAGGCAGGCGGCGCTGAACGCGGTGATCAGGCAGTAGACGAGCGGGGCGGTGAAATTGGGGATGCCCGTCCATCGGTTGACCGCCTCGATGGTGGGCGGGGCGGCGAAGGTGAAGATCGCGGCTGCCAGGGTGAGCAGGGCGCAGACCGATCGGAGCAGCGGGTCGCGCCAGTTGTTGCGCAGGGCCGGCAACTTGAAGGCGAGCGCCGTCCCCATGGCGGCCGCCGGTATGTAGTAATCCTGGCCGTTCAACGGTCGTTCCTGTGCCCCCGGTATCCGAGCGATGCCTCGATGCGGCCCGCCAGCTGATCACGTTGTGCCGGTGCCCGGTGGCTCGCCGATCCGGCCAGCCAGGTCCGGCACTTGCTGCCCAGCAGCAGGCCGAAGGTCTCGGCTTCGGTCTCCTCCTGGACGTCGGCGCGCGTGCGCGCGGCCACGCGCCGCACGGTCTCTTCGATGTCGGCCTCGTGCGACAGCAGCCGGGCGGCGACGGCGGCGCCGTCGACGTGGTGGCTGCAGTGGCCGGCCTTCATGTGCCACAGCTCGTGACCGAGGATCACCAGCTGGTGGTCGGGTGCGGTGCGTTCCTCGATGACCACGAGATCGCGGTCCGCCATGTCGAGCCACAGGCCGCTGGCCGTTCCCGGCGGAAACGAGGCCATCCGGAACTCGACCCGGCGGCCGCGGTGCTTGCTCATGCCCTCGCAGAGGGCGGCGTAGAGGTCCACAGGTTCCACGGGCGCGGTCAGCGTGATGCCGGCCACCAGTTCCCCGCACAACCGCCGCTGCTCTCTGCCTATGCTCACCGTTCTCCCCGTCGGCGCGGATCCGGATCAGGACTCAAGGATCAGACCCAGACTTTCGACTGGGTCAGGATTCGTTCGGTTTGACGCTTTCGAGAAGCATGTCCAGCCATTCGGTCACCTTGTCCCGGTGCTTGTCGCTGGGCAGTTGGGCGGCCCGCCAGGCGATGCCGCGTACGCCGTGGTTCTGGAGAAGTCTTGCCAGCGGATCGCCGGTCGAAGCCGGCGTGACGGGTACGGTTTCCCGGGCTCTTCCCGCGAAGTCCTGGAGCAGTTGTTGCTCGGTCCGCTGGAGCGCGTCGGTCAGGGCGTCCGAGTCGTGGGCGGTGAGGAAGCCGGCGTGCACTCCGAAGAACCGCTGGATCGCGTCACAGTGTTCCATGGTCGGCCGGCGGTCGCCGTTGATCAGGGCCCCGGCCTGCTGGCGCGACATGGCGGCGCCGTCCGCGATCTCCTGCTGCGTGTAGCGGCGGCCGTTGGGCTTGACACGGGTGCGCCGCAGCAGGTCGAGCCGCTGGAGGAACCGGGTCTGGAGATCGGGTTCGCCCGCGGGCCGGCCGTCGAGCAGGGTGCGGACCACGTCGGCGGGTACGCCGGAGGCCTCGGAGAGGCGGCGCAGGTCGAAGACCTGACTCAGGTCGCGGCCCATCTTGCCCGCGAGTTCGGCGACGCGCGTGACGGTGGCTGCCAGGTGCGCGTTGGCCACCGCGACGGGAGCCGGGAAGCCGTCTGTCACCAGTGGTTCTCCTAGATCGCGCGAGGTCGGGGTGCGGGCACGTGGGTCGGCTTCTGGAATCTATCCGCTCTCACTCCGTACGGCTAGAACGTGCCACAGCTGTGGCGGGAATGAGCTGTCAAGAGGCTGGAATTGCCACAATAGTTGACACTCCAATGAAGTCGGTAGCAGGATCGCCACACGGAAATGAAGATCCAGACCGTATTAAGAGGGGGAGCTCTCGGTGCCACATCTCGCAGCGGTGGGCCTGTCCGATGGCCTCGCCCACGCCGGTGGAGAGCGCCTGGCGGGCGAGGAATCCGCACGCGGCGCCGTGCGCTCGGAGCGGCGCAAGGAGATTTTGCGCCAGCGCCGGGAGGAACTCGGGCTGAGCCAGGAGGACTTGGCGGCGCGTCTGCGCATCAGCGTACGTGCGTACGGGAACTGGGAACGCGGCCTGGTCAAGGAGTGGACGGACCGCAAACTGCTCGCCCTGGCCGAGGCCCTGGAGATGAGCGAGCGGCAGTGCTTCTGGCTCTTCAGAGTCATGGTCGACCGGGACCCGCCGCCCACCTGGCGGGCCGCCGAGGACAACCGGCTGCCCGAGGACCCGGCCCAGCGCGACTACCTGTGCGACTACGCCGCCCTGATGGAATCGGTCCCCTACCCGAGCTTCCTGGTGGACCACCGCTGGGACGTGGCCCTCACCAACTCGGCGTTCGACCGGCTCTTCCAGTCGGTGCGCCCCCACCCGACGGCCCTGCCGGACGACAACTTCCTGCGCTTCGTGCTGTTCCACCCGGACGCCGCGGCCGTGCTGGAGGACCACGAACCGGCCTGGTGCGTACCGCTGCTGGCCCGGTTCGCGACCGCGCTGATGGCCTCCCCGGACGACGAGGGGCTGCGCAGCATCCGCCAGGAGGTGGCCCGCGACCCGTTCATGGAGGCCGCCTACCGCTACGGGGTGCCGCACTGGCTGACCACCAACGGGGTCGAGGCCGCCGAGCAGGACGGGGCGGTGCGCTCGGTGCGCCACCCGGACCCGAGCTGGGGGCTGGTGCGCTGCCGGATGGTGGCCGAATCCAGCCGGATGCTCGAGAGCATGGGGCTGACCCGGATGACACTGATCCTCTCGGCGCCGCAGGGCCTGCCGACGGGTCCGGTCCGGGGCTCCGCGGGTGTGACCGCGCATCAGGCGCCGCGGCTGCGGGCCGTTCCCTCGCCGGTGGACTGACCGGCGGGAGACACTGGTGCCACGAAACGTGGCACTGCGAAAGGCGGTAAGGGCGTGCGGCTGACGATCCTCGGCGGGGGCGGCTTCCGGGTACCGCTCGTGTACGGAGCCCTGCTCGGCGACCACGCCGAAGGCAGGGTGTCGCACGTGACCCTCTACGACGAGGACTCCGGCCGGCTTGGCGCCATGGCGCGGGTCCTCGCCGACCAGGCGGCCGCCTCCGGGGCCGCCGACCCCCCGGCCGTCACGGCCACCACCGATCTCGACGAGGCCCTGCGCGGAGCCGACTTCGTGTTTTCGGCCATTCGCGTCGGCGGGCTCGAAGGGCGGGCCGCGGACGAGCGGATCGCGCTGGCCGAAGGGGTGCTGGGCCAGGAGACGGTGGGCGCGGGCGGGATCGCGTACGGCCTGCGGACGGTACCGGTGGCCCGTGGGATCGCGCGCAGGGTGGCCCGCATCGCCCCCGACGCCTGGGTCATCAACTTCACCAACCCGGCCGGGGTGGTCACCGAGGCCATGGCCGAGGAGCTCGGTGACCGGGTGATCGGGATCTGCGACTCGCCGGTCGGGCTCGGGCGGCGCATCGCCCGGCTGCTCGGCGCCCGGCCCGAGGAGGCCTGGATCGACTACGTCGGCCTCAACCACCTGGGCTGGGTGCGCGGGCTGCGGATCGGCGGGCGCGACGAGCTGCCGCGGCTGCTGGCCGACACCGGGGCGCTGGAGTCCTTCGAGGAGGGCCGGCTGTTCGGGGCCGAGTGGCTGCGCTCGCTCGGGGCGATCCCCAACGAGTACCTGCACTACTACTACTTCAACCGTGACACGGTACGGGCCTACCAGGAGGTCAAGCAGACGCGCGGCGCGTTCCTGCGCGACCAGCAGCGCGGGTTCTACGCCGATGCGGGGCGGCCGGATCTGGCCGCCGGGGCGGCGCTGAGCGCCTGGGACCGGACCCGGGCCGAGCGCGAAGCCACGTACATGGCCGAGAACCGCGAGGTCGCGGGGGTCGGCGAGCGCGACGAGAGCGACCTGGAGTCCGGCGGCTACGAGAAGGTGGCCCTGGCCCTGATGCGGGCCATCGCCCGGGACGAGCGCGCCACCCTGATCCTCAATGTCCGAAACCGTGGCACGCTCGCGGCGCTCGACGCGGAGGCGGTCATCGAAGTGCCCTGCCTGGTCGACGCCAACGGGGCGCATCCGGTGGCCGTCGATCCGCTGCCGCTGCACGCGGTGGGGCTGGTGACCTCGGTCAAGGCCGTGGAGCGGGAGGTCCTGGAGGCCGCGGCGAGCGGATCGAGGGCCGCGGCGGTCAAGGCCTTCGCGCTGCACCCGCTGGTGGACTCGGTCGGGGTGGCCCGGCGGCTGATGGACGGGTACGGGGCGGAGCACCGGGGGCTGGGGTACCTGCGCTGACGGGGCGCCGGTGGAACTGCGCGCCCGGCCGGTGCACCTGAGCCGGTGGACCTGCACGCCCGGCCCGTGGACCTGAGCCGGTGGACCCGGCTCGTACACGTGGCCCCGTACACCCGTACGGGTCAACGCCGCATGCGGCCGGGCGGGCGCGCTGTGAGAGTGCGAGATGTGACCACTGCCTCCGCCGTACCCGCCACCGCACCCCCCGTGCTCGACCGGCGGAGGCGCAACGTCGTCTTCGGCACGATCATGCTGGGAGTGCTGCTGGCCGCGCTCGACCAGACGATCGTGGGAACCGCGCTGCCCACGATCGTGGCGGACCTCGGCGGCGGGGACCACATGTCGTGGGTCGTGACGTCCTACCTGCTCACGGAGACGGTCGCGACGGTCCTCGTCGGCAAGTTCGGCGACCTCTTCGGCCGGAAACTGATCTTCCAGCTCTCCGCCATCGTCTTCATCACCGGATCGTTCCTGTGCGGCCTGGCGAGCAACATGACCCTGCTCATCGTGTGGCGGGGCGTCCAGGGCATCGGCGCCGGCGGACTGATGGTCACCTCCATGGCGCTCATCGCCGACGTGGTCCCGCTGCGCGAACGCGGCAAGTACCAGGGCGCGATCGGCGCCGTCTTCGGCGTCGCCACGGTGATCGGGCCGCTGCTCGGCGGACTCTTCACCGACCATCTGACCTGGCGCTGGGCCTTCTACGTCAACGTCCCGATCGCGATCCTGGTGGTCGCGGCGGCCGCCAGGACGATCCCCTCGGTGCGGGCCGTGGGGAAGCCGGTCATCGACTACCTGGGCATCGCGATGGTCGCGATCGGCGCGAGCGCGCTGATCCTGGCCACGAGCCTGGGCGGGAACGAGTACGCCTGGACCTCGCCGTTGATCATGGGGCTCTTCGCGGGCGGCGTCGTGGCACTGGTGCTGTTCTGCCTGGTGGAGAGCCGGGCCGAGCAGCCGATGCTGCCGATGCGGCTCTTCCGCAACCCCGTCTTCGCGGTCTGCTCGGTCCTCAGCTTCGTCGTCGGCTTCGCGATGCTCGGCGCGATGACCTTCCTGCCGACGTACCTGCAGTACGTGGACGGGGACTCGGCCACCGTCTCGGGCGTACGGACCCTGCCGCTGGTCATCGGCCTGCTGATCGCCTCGGTCTTCAGCGGCAACGTCACGAGCAAGACCGGCCAGTACCGGATCTTCCCGATCGTGGGCTGCGCCGTCATGGGGCTCGGGCTCTACCTGCTGTCCCTGATGGGCCCGCAGACCAACGCCTGGCTGGAATCGCTCTACATGTTCGTGCTCGGCGTGGGCATCGGCCTGTGCATGCAGGTGCTGACCATCGCCGTGCAGAACACCGTGGACTATGTTGACCTCGGCACCGCCACCTCGGGCGTCACCTTCTTCCGTACCCTCGGCAGCGCCTTCGGGACCGCCGTCTTCGGCACGATCTACGCCAACACCCTCAAGCCCGCGCTGACCACGGCGGTCACGGAGGCCGCACGCACCACCGGGCAGGATCCACAGGCCCTGGCCAAGGCGGCGCAGAGCCCGCAGGGCGTGCACGGGCTCGATCAGGCGGCGGCCGGACCGGTCATCGGCGCGTACGCGGACACCCTGCAGACGGTGTTCCTGTGGACCGTGCCGGTGGCGCTGGTCGGCTTCGTCGTCGCGCTCTTCCTCAAGCAGGTCAAGCTGCGCGACAGCGCCCGGGCCGGTTCCACGGACATGGGCGACGGCTTCGGCTCGCCGGCCACCGCCTCCGGGGACTCGTCGAAGCTGCTGGAGCTCGCGGTCGGCAAGCTGGTGAGGGGCATGGGGGCGGAGACGGCGCGCGGGATCGTGGACGCCTCGGACACGCGGCTGGACATGGCGGGGGCGTGGGCGGTCATGCAGGTGGACCTGATGACCCGTACGGTCGGCCACGCGAGCCTCGGATTCATGGCGTCGCGCCGCCACCTGCCCCCGGAAGTGCTGCTCCCGGTCTTCGAACGGATGGTGGAGGAGGGCTACCTGACGCGGCAGAACGGCTTCTACGCGCACACGCCGGCAGGTGAGCGCGAGGCGGGAGTGATCTCGGCCGCGTGGGCGCAGTGGCTGGGCGACCAGCTGGAGAAGGACCGCGGACGGCCGCGCAGCGCGGAACTGCGGGCGGCGGCGGACGCGATCGCCAAGCGGCTGCTGGCGGAGGACCTGGGCGACGGCAACTTCGCGCCGCGCGCGATGGCGGGGCGACCGTAGGGGCGCGGCCCTTCGGGCGTCGGGATGGCCGGGCGGGTGGCCGCGTGGGTGGCCGCGCGGGTGGCCGCGCGGGTGGGCCGGCCTTCGGATAGGACAACTGTGCGGGTTTCGGACAGGCCCTGCCCGTGCAGGCTTCCGGCGGTCTGATCGTCGTACGTTCATCGGCTCAGGGGGGCGCAATGGCACATGTGCTGGTTGTCGGCGGGGGAGTCGGAGGGCTGGCCACCGCGCTGCTCGCGGCACGCCACGGACATACCGCCGAGCTCTTCGAACGCGATACGAGGGCCCCCGGCACCGCGCTCGACCGGGACTTCTTCGGCTGGCGCAGGCCGACCGTACCGCAGGCCAACCAGCCGCACGCGCTGCTCGGTGCTGCACGCAACGTGCTGCGCGAGGAACTGCCCGACGTGCACGCCGAGATGCTCCGGCTGGGCGCGCGCGAGCGGCACGAGCTGGACTGGTTCGAGGTGCGACCTCCCGCCCGGCCCGGCGACGAGGACCTCGTGATGCTCCAGGCCCGGCGCATCGTCCTGGAGAGCGCGCTGGCCACGGCCCTGAGAGCCGAACCGGGAGTGGTCTGCCGGTACGGGGAGCCGGTGAGCGGGCTGATCGCGGCGGGGGAGAAGGGCGGCGGGAGCCGGGCCGCCCGGGGCGGGGGTTGCGGAGTGCGCGTGACGGGGGTGTCCACGCAGGAAGGAACGTACGCGGGGGATCTCGTCGTGGACGCGGGCGGACGGCGCGCCGGAGCCGAACGCTGGCTGGCGGCCATCGGCTGCCGCCCCGGCACCGTGGAGCGGCACCGCACCGGCCTCGCCTACTTCTGCCGCTGGTACCGGCTGCCCGAGGGCCGCGAGGAAGGGCCGCGGCGGCCCTGGGCGGTGACCGGCGGCAGCTTCGCCGGCTGCGCCGTCTTCCCGGCCGACAACCGGGTGTTCGCCGTGACCCTGTTCGTGCACACGGCCGACGCCACGCGCTCCGCGCTGCGCGACCCCGCCGTCTTCGAGGCCGCCGCACGCTCCTTCCCGCCCGGTGCGGCCTGGCTGGGACTGGGCGCCGAACCGCTGTCGGACGTACTGGCCACGGCGGGGCTCGACAACCGCTGGAGCGCCCTCGTCGACGAGCGGGGGCCGGTGGTGACCGGACTCGTGCCCGTCGGCGACGCCGTCACCCACACCAACCCGACGCTCGGCCAGGGCACCTCGCTCACCCTGTGGGCCGCGCACCGGGTGGCTCGTACGGCACACCAGGACCCGGGATCGGAGCAGTTCGCGGCCGAGTACCACGGGTGGGCGGTGCGCACCCTCAAGCCGTGGTTCGACTTCCAGGTCGTCGCGGACGGGGCCATCGGGGAACGGTTCGCGACCCGGGCCGCCCGGGCGGGGACGGCCCGGGACGTGGCGGCACTGTTCGACTGCGCGCTGGAGGATCCGGAGGTGATGCGGGCACGGGCCAGGGTCCGGCACCTGGCCGACCCGCCCGAGCGGGCCTACGCGGACCCGGAGATCCGGGCGCGGGTGGCGCGCTGGCTGTCGGAGCACCCCGACTACGTCCCCCACGAGGCCGGCCCGAGCCGGCCGGAGTGGGAGAAACTGACGACCGGCTGAGCGACGGCGACCGCGCCGTGGCTGCCCGGCCCAGACCCGCCCCGGCTCAGCCGGCGGCGGGCCGAGGGGGCTGCGTGGGCTGCGTGGGCCGAGTGGGCCCGAGCACCTCGGAGAGGTCGTAGCCGACGACCTCCTCCAACTGGGCGTACGTACAGCTCGCGGGCGCCCGGTCGGGCCGCATCCGGCGGAACTGCGCGGTGTGCCGGAACCGGTCGCCCTCCATGTGGTCGTACGCGACCTCGCAGACCCACTCGGGGCGCAGCGGTACCCAGGACAGGTCCTTCTTGCCCGTCCAGCGGCTCTGCGCCCCGGGGAGTCGGGCGCTCTCGTGGGCGGCCTCCTCGGCCCAGGCGGCCCATGGGTGGCCCTCGGGATCGGGCATTCGCAGTGGTGCGAGTTCGTCGATCAGTTCGGCGCGGCGCTTCATGGGGAAGGCGGCGCAGACGCCCACGTGCTGGAGGACTCCGTGGGCGTCGTACAGGCCCAGGAGCAGCGATCCGACAATCGGACCGCTCTTGTGGAAACGGAATCCTGCGATGACGACGTCGGCCGTACGCTCGTGCTTGATCTTGAACATGAGGCGGGCATCGGGCCGGTAGGGAAGATCGAGGGGTTTCGCGACGACCCCGTCGAGCCCGGCGCCCTCGAATCGCTCGAACCACTCCTGCGCGAGCGCGGGGTCGGTGGTCGCGGGCGCGAGATGCACGGGGGGACGGGAAGTGGAGAGCATCCGGGTCAGGGCGGTACGACGGTCGGCGAGCGGGGTGTCGAGCAGGGCCTCGTCGCCGAGCGCGAGCAGATCGAAGGCGACGAAGGCGGCCGGAGTCGTCTCGGCGAGCATCTTCACCCGGGAGGCGGCGGGATGGATCCGCTCGCTGAGCCGGTCGAAATCGAGCCGCCCGCCGTGGATGAGGACGATCTCGCCGTCGACGACGCAGCGGTCGGGCAGATTGGCCTTGAGCGCTCCCACCAGCTCGGGAAAGTACCTGGTCAGGCTCTTCCCGGTGCGGCTGCCGATCTCGATCTCGTCACCGTCGCGGTGGACGATCGCGCGGAAGCCGTCCCACTTGGCCTCGTACTGCATGCCCGGCGGGATCTTGGCCACGGACTTGGCCAGCATCGGCTTCACGGGCGGCATCACCGGCAGATCCATGCCTCCGATTCTGCGGTGGTACGCCCGGGCCCGCTCGGTGTGCGGGCCCGGGCGGGCCCGCCTACCGTGGCGGACATGGGTGCTGCGGGCAATGCGATCGAGCTGGAGGCGGGTGGCCGGGCGGTCCGGCTGTCCAGCCCGGACAAGGTGTACTTCCCCGAGCGCGGCCTCACCAAGAGGGACGTGGCCTCCTATTACCTCGCCGTCGCGGACGGCATCACGCGCGCCCTGCGCAACCGGCCCACCACCCTGGAGCGGTACCCGGACGGGGTGGAGGGCGAGTCCTTCTTCCAGAAGCGGGCCCCGAAGAACCTGCCCGACTGGATCCCGACCGCCCACATCGCCTTCCCCAGCGGGCGCACCGCCGACGAGATCTGCCCGACCGAGCCGGCCGCCGTCCTGTGGGCCGCCAATCTGGGCTGCCTCACCTTCCACCCCTGGCCGGTGCGCCGGGACGACACGGACCGTCCCGACGAACTGCGCATCGACCTGGACCCGCAGCCGGGCACCGACTACCACCACGCGGTGGCGGTCGCGCACGAACTGCGCGCGCTGCTGGAAGAGCTGGGGCTGCGCGGCTGGCCCAAGACCTCGGGCGGGCGAGGCCTGCACGTCTTCGTTCCGATCGAGCCGCGCTGGACCTTCACCGAGGTCCGCAGGTGCGCGATCGCGATCGGCCGCGATCTGGAGCGCCGGATGCCGGGGAAGGTCACCACCGCATGGTGGAAGGAGGAGCGAGGAGAGCGGATCTTCGTCGACTACAACCAGACGGCGCGCGACCGCACCATCGCCTCGGCCTACTCCATCCGGCCGCACCCGCACGCCCCCGTCTCGGCACCGCTGCGCTGGGACGAAGTGGACGCGGCGGAGCCGCGCGACTTCGATATCGTGACGATGCCGGCGCGCTTCGCGGAACTGGGCGATCTGCACGCGGACATGGACGACCACGCCTTCTCCCTGGAGGCGGCCCTGGAACTGGCCGACCGCCACGAACACGACCACGGCCTGGGCGACATGCCGTACCCCCCGGACTACCCGAAGATGCCGGGCGAACCGAAGCGGGTCCAGCCGAGCCGCGCGAAGCACGAGGACTGACCCGTCCCCCACCTGCGAACGCCTCGGCATCCGCACGCCGATGCTCCGGTCGGCGGGAGGGGATGTCCCCTCCGTCAGGTCAGGACGACGCACCCCCGCCGTTCCAGCTCGCCGAGGAGCGGCAGGGAGGGGTCGACCTCGTTCCAACGCAGGTCCAGCTTCTCCAGCGACGGCATCTCGGCGAGCCAGCCGGGCAGTCGGCCGAGGCGGTTGCTCCGCAGGTCGACATGGCGCAGCCGCGGGAGGGCCGCCAATGCCTCCGGCACTCCGGCCAGGGAGTTCTCGCGCAGGTCCAGGTGGCGCAGTTCGTGCAGCGCGGCGGCGGACGACGGCAAGTGCTCGATCGCGTTGCCCCGAAGCCACAGCTCACGCAGGCTCCGGAGCCGGCCGATGGCACCGGGCAGGGCGGTGAGCCGGTTGTGCTGCGCCGCGGCTGACAATCGCAACCACGTGGAGTCGCCCGGGGTGGCCGTGACCAAAAAAGAACACGAACGGTCGTGCTAATATCTGGGCAGTTCCTTGACGTCTTGACCTCGCCATTTTTGTGGCCACTCTGAGGAGATCCGGAGAACCGGGCATGCATCCCATGGCTTCACTCCTGAGCACCACCCTCAACATCACTGCCCGGGTAGCCCCGGGCCCGGTCGGGCGGGTGGCGTTCGCGCTGTTCGTGCGGCCGCTCGGACGGCCGCGGGTGCGGGCCGGCGAAGCGGAGGTCATGGCTCGGGCCGTGACCGGGCGGATCGTCGTGGACGGGATACCCGTCACCACCTACCGCTGGGGTGAGGGCGGGCGGCCCGTCCTCGTCGTGCACGGCTGGACCTCGCGCGCCTCGCGGTTCACCGGCTTCGTCGAGGCCCTGCGCGCGCAGGGCCGGACCGTCGTGTCCTTCGACGCCCCCGGCCACGGCGAGTCCGGAGGCCGGGCCACCACGATCCTGCGGCAGCGCGAGATCATCCGGCAACTGCACGCGCAGTACGGGGACTTCTCGGCCGTCGTGGCCCACTCCTTCGGGGTGGTCGCCACCTTCTTCGCCCTGCGGGACGGGATCCGGGCCGACCGGATCGTGGGCATCGGGGGCGTGGCCGACTTCGACTACCTCGCGACGCAGTTCCGCGCCAACCTGGGGGTGAACCAGGCCGTCGAGGACGCGCTGAGGCGCCATGTCCAGCGCCGCCTCTTCCCCGCCGAGCCCGATGTCTGGCCCCGCTTCGACGCATGCCGCCACCCCGAGGAGATCCCCTCGGACATCCTGCTCGTGCACGACGTCGACGACGACACCGTGGCACCCTCGCAGTCCCGCGCCCTCGCGGCGGCCTACGGGGAGCGGGCCCGTCTGATCGAGACCCAAGGGCTCGGCCACCGGCGGATCCTGGCCGATCCGGACATCATCGCTGCCGCCGCCGGTTTCCTCGCGGAGGAGGCGGTCCGCACCCCCGCGCCGGCCCCGACCGAGACCGCGACTTCGGCGGGCGCCCGATGACCGCCACCCGGCCCGATGCCGACAGCACTCCCGCTCCCGCTCCCGCTCCTGCTCCCGCTCCCGCTTCTGTTCATGCGCCGGGGGCCGGGCGGATTCTGGGGCTGGCCTCCGCCGTCACCTTCCTCGCCTTTCTCGACGCCACCGTCGTCAACGTCGCCTTCCCCGATCTGCGCCACGCCTTTCCCCAGGTGCCGCTGGCCCGTCTGACCTGGGTCGTCAGTGCCTACGCCGTGCTGTTCGCCGCTCTGCTCGCCGCAGCGGGCCGGCTCGCGGACACCCTGGGCCGGCGCGTGCTGTTCATCGGCTCCGCACTCGCCTTCACCCTCACCTCGCTCGCCGCGAGCGCCGCCCCCAGCGCCGATCTGCTCGTCCTGGCCCGCGCCTTCCAGGGGGCTGCCGCCGCCGGGATGATTCCGGCCGCGCTGGGCCTCGTACTCGCCCACACCCCGCCCGCCCGGCGGGCCGCGGCCCTCGGAGCCTGGTCGGCGGCCGGTGGTCTCGCGGCCGCCGTCGGGCCCAGCATCGGCGGACTGCTCGTCGAGTGGTGGGACTGGCGCGCGATCTTCCTCGTCAACGTGCCGCTGGGCCTCGCGCTCTGCTGGGCCGCCGCCCGGGTGATCCCCAAGGAGCCGCGTACCGGCCACCGCCTGCCCGACCCCATCGGTACGGTCGCACTCGCCCTCGGCATCGGGGGAGTGGTCGCCGGGCTGTCCCAGGGCGCGGAGTGGGGCTGGACCGACCCGAAGGTGCTCGTCCTCGTCGTCGGCGGCGCCCTGGCCAGCGGTCTCGCGCTGCGCCGCTCGCGCAGCCATCCGGCCCCGGCCGTGGACCGGGACCTGTGGCGGGACCCGCTCTTCGCCCGCGCCAACATCGGCGCCGTGCTCTTCGGCGCCGCCATGTACGCATGGCTGCTGACCGGCCCGTCCTACCTCATCGGCCGCTGGAACTACTCGGTCCTGCAGGCCGGGTTCGGCGTCACCCCCGGCGCGGTGTTCGCCATGGTCGGCGCGCTCGTCGTCGGCCGCCGGGTCCCCGCCCGGCTCCAGTGGGCGGCCGTCACCGTCGGATCGCTGCTCTTCGCCGCCAACGCCCTGCTGCTGTGGGGCTGGGTCGAGGACTCGTCCTCGTACGCCCAGATCTTCCTGCCGGCCGGACTGCTCGGCGGACTCGGCATCGGAGTGGTCGTGACCGCGCTCTCCACGGCCGCCTCGGCAGGCCTTCCGCCGGGGCGTTTCGCGGCCGGCACCGGTCTGTTGATGACGGCCCGGCAGCTGGGCGGCGCGCTCGGCGTCGCCGCCACCGCGGCCCTGCTCACCGGAGCGGGTACGGGTACGGGGGCGGGCGCCGGGGACCACTGGCGCGGAGTCTTCCTGCTCACCGCACTGACCGCGCTGGGCGCGGCCCTCGCGGGCTGCTGGATGCGCGTCAGCGGCCCGAATCGGCAGGGGGGCTGACGGCGGGGGCGCTCACGGCGAGAACGTCGGCGGCGAGAACGTCGGCGGCGAGAACGTCGGCCGCGGGAGCGCCGGCGCCGAAGAGCGGGAAATCGATGGCCGGCGGCCGTTCCGGGAGTTCCTCCGGGGCGGCCGTCGCCGCGCGCAGCCGGGCGAGGATGCCGCGGCTGGCCCGCCCGTAGCCCACGGCGTCCTCGTGCAGTACGGAGTGCGCGTTGGCCAGTTCCATCAGGGCGATGATCTCGAAGGCGAGCTGCTGCACGTCCGTGACATCGGCCGGCTCGCGGAACCCGCCCGCCAGCCGGGCCTCGTCCAGCAACCCCTCCACGTAGCGCGTCCAGTCGTCGCGGTTCTTGGCGACCTCGTCGCGGACGTGCCCGGGGCGCGAGTCGAACTCGGCGGAGGCGGAGTAGAAGAAGCAGCCGCCGGGGAAGACCCGGCGCCCGGAGTAGTCCAGCCAGCTCTCGCACAGGTGCCACACCTTGGCGATCCCGACGGGTTCGTCCCGTACCGGCCGGACGACCTGTTCGACGAAGACGGCCCTGGCGGCCCGCACGGTGGCGAGCTGCAGGTCTTCTTTGGAGCCGAAGAGGGCGAAGACGCCGCTCTTGCTGAGCCCCAGATCCGTGGCGATCCGGCCCAGGGAGAGGCCTTCCAGGCCGTCCGTCGAGGCGAGGCTCATCGTCCGGTCCAGGACGGTTCGCCGCGTCTGGTTTCCGCGCTCCACGCGTCCGTCTGCCATGTCCCCATCGTACCGAACTCGTCGCACGCACGGTCGTTCACTCTGTGGGGCGGCTGGTGTCGGAGGCCGCCGCGTGAACGGGTGTTGATCAGTCGTTGATCGGACGTCCATCGCGGCCGACCAGGCTCTGCGGCATGTCGATGAACAACGCCGCCACCCTCGCCGCCCCCGCCTGGTACGAGCTCGCCCTGTGCGCTCAGACGGGGCCCGGGTTCTTCTTCCCGGAGCCCGGCTCCTCGCTGCGCGATGCGAAGCGGCTCTGCGGGGCGTGCGAGGGGCGCCAGGCCTGCCTCGAGTACGCCCTGTCCAACGACGAGCGCTTCGGCGTCTGGGGCGGCCTCTCGGAATCAGAGCGCCAGGCCCTGCGCCCGCTCCGTCCCTGATCGCCTCCGCCGCCCGCCGTGGCGGGACGCGAAACCCCGGCAGAGCGGTGCTCTGCCGGGGTTTCGCGTCAGCTATGACTGTGGTCTACGGCTGTGGTCTGCGGCTGGTGCCGTCAGGCCTTGCGGGCCGCGATGCGCGCCGCACGGGCGGCCAGGCGCTCGTCGAACTTGCGGGCCTCGGAGTCCAGGCCGTTCATGAAGAGCCCCAGCTCCTCCTGGGCCTTCTGGCCCTCCGGGCCGAGACCGTCGATGTCCATGATCTTCAGGAAGCGGATCACGGGGCTCAGCACGTCGTCGTGGTGGATCCGCAGGTTGTAGACCCCGCCGATCGCCATCTGCGCGGCCATCCGCTCGAACCCGGGCATCCCGTGTCCGGGCATCCGGAAGTCGACCACGACGTCCCGTACGGCCTGCATCGTCAGGTCCGGGGCGAGCTCGAAGGCCGCGCCCAGCAGGTTGCGGTAGAAGATCATGTGCAGGTTCTCGTCCTGCGCGATACGGGCCAGCATGCGGTCGCAGACCGGGTCACCGGACTGGTGGCCGGTGTTGCGGTGCGAGATGCGGGTCGCGAGCTCCTGGAAGGCCACGTACGCCACGGAGTGGAGCATCGAGTGGCGGTTGTCGGACTCGAAGCCCTCCGACATGTGCTGCATCCGGAATGCTTCGAGCTTGTCCGGGTCCACGGCGCGCGAGGCCAGCAGGTAGTCGCGCATCACGATGCCGTGGCGACCCTCTTCGGCGGTCCAGCGGTGCACCCAGGTGCCCCACGCGCCGTTGCGGCCGAAAAGGGACGCGATCTCGTGGTGGTAGCTGGGGAGGTTGTCCTCCGTCAGCAGGTTCACGACGAGCGCGATCTTGCCGATCTCGGTGACCTTGGACTGCTGCGGATCCCAGGCTTCGCCGTCCTCGAAGAAGCCGGGGAAATTGCGGCCGTCGCTCCACGGGACGTACTCGTGGGGCATCCAGTCCTTGGTGACCTTCAGATGGCGGTTGAGTTCCTGCTCGACCACCTCTTCCAGCGCGAACAGCAGCTTGGCGTCGGTCCACGCCTCCGAGCTGCCGAGGTGGGGAGAGGTGATCGTCACGGGTACTCCTGAGTGCAAAGCGAATTACCTACGGTTCCGTAGCCTACGGAGTCGTAGGTTAAGCGCGACATCAAGGCCAGCCAAGCCCCACCCAGGCATATGTCCGGTTACATCCCGTTATCTGTGCAGTTTAAAAGGGCTCAGAGGGGGTTTCGGAGGGCCCAAAGTCACGCAAGGAGGTGGTCCGCGGCTCCCGCCTTGACGGCGGAGATGAGTGCGCGGAGGGCGTCGATCGAGTCGGTGACGTACGCGGCGGACTCCGTGGTGCCGATGTAGGCCTTCCCCTCGGCGTCGAGCCCGAAGCGGAAACAGTTCGCTCCTTCGCTGCAGAAGGCCTCGCCCCACGCGATGGCGGACGCCGCCGGGGTGGCCGCCGGCGCCGTCGCCGGAGTGGTCAGGGGTGTGGTGGTCGCGCTCATGTCGTTCTCTCGTCTCCTCGTCGGATCCGGTCAGGTGGTCAGTCAGCCGGGCAGCCGGTCAGAGGGCCTGTGCGATGGCGTGGATGAAATCGCGGGACTCGGAGGCCGGCAGCGCCAGCGACCGCAGCCGCTCCAGCAGCCCGCGGTAGCGGAGCAGCTTCATCTGCGAATCCAGCAACATCGAGCCGTGCGAGCTGTCGAGCTGCACGGTGTCCAGCTCGCCGATCACGGCCGCGGCGTATGTGAAGGACTGGCCGGCGCCAGGGAACCCGCCGGCCGTGAACGGAATCACGCGCACGGTCGTACGCGCCCGCTCCGACTGCTTCAATATGTGCTCGAGCTGGGCCCGGGCCACCTTGGGGCCGCCGAACTGCATCCGCAGCGCGGCCTCGTGCACGACCGCCTCGTAGAGCGGCGGCGCCTCGCGCGCGAACACCCGCTGGCGCTGCATCCGCAGCGCCAGTCGCGCCTGCAGATCAGGCTCCGGCAGCGGCGGGTCGGCGGTGTCGAAGACGGCCCGCGCGTGTGCCTCGGTCTGCAGCAGCCCGGGTATGTGCGTGGTCACGGCGGTGTGCAACTCGACCGAGTGGTGCTCGAGTTCGCAGATGTCCAGGAGCGCGGGCGGCAGCATCCCCCGGTGCTGTTCCCACCACCCCTTGTCCCGTTCCTGCGCCATCGAGGCCAGCAGGTCGACCAGCCCGGTGTCGGGGCAGTCGTAGTTGAACGCGAGGGTGCGGACACGCTCGGCACTGATGCCGATCCGGCCGGATTCGATGTTCGGGATCCGGGTGCGGTCCACACCCAGGAGCGCGGCGGCCTGCTGCACCGTCGTGCCCGACTGCTCGCGGAGTCTTCGCAGCTCGGAGCCCAGGCGCTGCTGTCGCGCGGTCGGCGTACTCCTCGGTGGCACGGGTCCCCTCTCCTCCGGTCGGGGGCATGCGGAAAGACCCCATGAATCCGGAAATGCCATGAGAAAACATCAAGTCGTCATACAAGTAGTAGCACTGTGCACCCCGTTGCGCTACGGTCGGTAGCGCAAGTCTCACACGGGGCGACCTCGAGGCCTTGTATGACCACACGGCTGTGACCACACGGCTTTGATCACGGGGCGTACGACCAGACGACCCCTGATCGGGCCGCGGGCCTCAGGCCCCACGCATTCAGAACCTTGGAGCAGCACGATGACGGGCACTCTCCGCGGCCTGCGGTCGGTCCACGAGTTCCGGCAGGTCCCGCCCGAGGCGGAGAAACTGAGCTACTCCATAGGCCTGCCCGGCGGCGCCTACTGCGCGGGCAGCGCCCGGGGCGCCGTACGGTCCCTGCTCACCCGGCACGGGCTGCCCGACCTGTGCGACACGGCGGCGCTCGCCGTCTCCGAACTCGTCACCTGCGCCCACCGGTTCACACCGGACAAGGAGATGACGCTCAAGGTGCGCTGGCAGTTCGACGCGCTCCGGCTCGTCGTCTACGACCAGCACCCGGCGCACTCCTCGCCCGCGGCGAGCGAGGAGTGCAGGCGGCGGCGCAGCCGCGGGATGTGGCTGCTCTCGGCGGTCGTCGAGGCGTGCGGCGGGGACTGGGGCCTGACCCCCGTCCTCACCGCCATGGGGGGCACCAAGTCCTGGGCCTTACTCCCGCTTCCGCTGCCGAACCCGCGTTAGACCGTGGACCGTCACATGTGCCACAGGGACTCCCGCACCTCCTCGGCCGTGGTCGGCCGCATCCGCCCGACGCCGGATCCGTCTCCGCTTCCGTCTCCGTCTCCGTCTCCGTCGAGCAGCAGCCACCGCGTGATGCCGATCGACTCCAGGAAGGGCACGTCGTGGCTGGCCACCAGGAGCGCGCCCTCGTAGGAATCCAGCGCGTCCGTCAACTGCCGGGCGCTCGCCAGGTCCAGGTTGTTCGTCGGCTCGTCCAGCATCAGCAGTTGCGGAGCGGGCTCCGCGAGCAGCAGCGCCGCCAGGGTGGCCCGGAACCGCTCGCCGCCCGACAGTGTGCCGGCCGCCCGGTCCGCTCGCGCGCCCCGGAACAGGAAGTGCGCGAGCCGGGCCCGGATCAGGTTGTTCGTGGCGTGCGGGGCGAAGCGCGCCACGTTCTCCACGACCGAGCGGTCGTCGTCCAGGACGTCGAGCCGTTGCGGCAGGAACCGCGTGGGCACGTGCGTCTTCGACTCGCCGGACAGCGGGGCAAGTTCCCCCGCGATCGTCCGCAGCAGGGTCGTCTTGCCGGAGCCGTTGCGGCCCACCAGCGCGATCCGTTCCGGACCGCGCAGCTCCCACTCGCCCGCCACCCCGGCTCCGTGGACCGGGCGCAGCCCGCTGAGGGTGAGGACGCGGCGGCCCGGCGGGACCCGGGTGGCGGGGAGTTCGATCCGGATCTCGGCGTCGTCCCGTACCGCCTCGACCGCGTGGTCGAGCCGCTCCTTGGCCTGCGCCAGCTTCTCGGCGTGCATGATGCGGTGCTTGCCGGCCGACTCCTGCGCCGCGCGCTTGCGGGCGCCCATGACGATCTTCGGCTCGCGCTTGTTGTCGTTCATCTTCTGCCCGTACCGCTTGCGACGGGCCAATTTGAGCTGTGCGTCGGACAGTTCGCGCTTCTGGCGCTGTACGTCGGCCTCGGCCACCCGGACCAGCCGCTCGGCCGACTCCTGCTCGGCCGCGAGCATCTCCTCGTACTCCGTGAAGTTGCCGCCGTACCAGCGCACTTCGCCGTCCCGGAGGTCGGCGATCTGATCGACCCGCTCCAGCAGCTCCCGGTCGTGACTGACCAGGACCAGTACCCCGGACCAGGATTCGACCGCGGCGTACAGCCTTCGGCGCGCCCGCAGGTCGAGGTTGTTGGTCGGCTCGTCCAGCAGCAGGACGTCCGGTCGGGCCAGCAGTAGGGCGGCCAGGCGCAGCAACACGCCTTCGCCGCCGGACAGTTCGCCGACCGTGCGGTCGAGCCCGATCCGTCCGAGCCCGAGCTGGTCGAGGGTGGCCAGGGCCCTTTCCTCCACGTCCCAGTCGTCCGCGACGGCCGCGAAGTTCGCCTCCGTGGCCTCGCCCGCCTCGATGGCGTGCAGGGCGGCCCGGGTGGTGTGGATCCCGAGAGCCTCGTCCACCCGTAGGGCGGTGTCGAGGGTGACGGTCTGCGGGAGGTAGCCGACCGTCCCGGAGGTGGTCAACTGGCCTTCGGAGACGGTCAGTTCTCCGGAGATGAGCTTGAGGAGGGTGGATTTCCCGCAGCCGTTGAGCCCGATCAGGCCGGTGCGGCCGGGTCCGACCGTCAGCTGGAAGCCTTCGAAGACGGGGGTTCCGTCGGGCCAGGCGAAGAAGAGGTCGGAGCAGGTGATGAAAGAGGGAGCAGGACTCATGGAGGCCTCCAGGTTGCGTGAATGGTGAGTGCAACTCGGGGAGACAGCCGGCCGTGGGCGATGGCCTGACGGTGGTCGGTGTCTCGGACCTCAGAAGAGCAACGTCCTGCTCCGTTTCGACGGCGATGGGGCGTCTACGAAGCTACGGGCGGCCGGAACCGCCCGCAAACGAATTAGGTGAGCGGGGTCATCGGGTCGTGGGTCAGCAGGAGTCGCGCATCAGCTCGGCCAGGCTCTGGTCCATGTCCAGATACAGGTGTTCCAGGCCGGGTGGCACGACCGTCGAGACCCGCTCCAGGAACCGGTGCAGGTCGGCCGTCACCATCAGCACGATCGCGACGCCCTCGGGAGCGTGGAACTCCACGGTGGTCCGGTCGGCGTCGTACGGGCGCACACGTACGTCACCGCAGCCGGCCGGGCGGTCGAGTCCGGCCTCCAGCAGCTCGCGCGAGAAGGTCCACGAGACCTCTACGCCCTCCAGGGTGGCGGGCGCGGGGAAGGCCATGCGGACGGCGAAGGGGTCGGCCCGGTCGTAGCAGAACGTGACCGGTACGGTGTCGACCTTCGGCGCGGTGGCGACCAGTCGGGCCTGCACGGCCTGCTCGATGACAGTGATCAAGGCTCGCTCCCTTGCGGCAGATCTCTTGTCGGGTCGTGGGTGGGACCCGGCAACGGGATAGACGCCGGAAATGGCGAATCAGTGCACGCGAGGTTGCGTGAGCTGTGTCACCGAATGGCCTGATCCTTTCTGTGTGATCGCACAGGGTGATGGGGGCGTCGGGTCCTCAGCCCTGCCCGCAGGGGCCGGAGTGGTCGCAGTAAGGCTGGTTCCCGCTCACTCCACAGGCGCAAAGCATCACCCGGGTCTCCGGGTGCACTGCTCCGTCCGGGGTGGTCACGGCCAGCTCCCCGCGCAGCACCAGCTGCCCCGCGCCGGACCGTACGACGCTGGTCGGCCGGTCGGGCTCCTCGGCCGGCCCTTCGGCCAGCCGGTACTGGAGCGCTCCCGAAGGGCAGCGCCGGATCACCTCGGCCACCCGCTCGGGCTCGTCCCCGTCGGGCCGCACCCAGGGGCGCTGCGCCGGATCGAAGACGGCGGGCAGTCCGCGGGCGCACTCGGCGGCGTGCAGACACCGGTGGGCGTCGTAACTGACGGTGACGCGCTCACCCTCGTAGACCTTGGGGCGGGCCTGCGGGGCGGGGCGGGATCCGGGCTCCTCGGAAGGCATGGGACAAGCCTAGTGCTGTGACCGGAAAGGTTCACCGGGTCGCGGCGCCCGGCACGGCACCTCGCCGCGTTGTCGGACCACGCAAGTACGTCCAGTACGAGACGTGGCCCTCCGCCTTGCGATGCACCGCACCGGACACCGCAACCCGGCAAACCTTTCCGGCCACAGCACTAGGCAGCCGAGGGTGAGGGTGCATGCGTAGCGGCGGGCCGTGGGTCAGTGCCCGGTGCGGTAGCGCCCGGGGGTGGTTCCGAACTCCCTGTTGAAGGCGTGCGAGAGGGCGTACGGGGTGCCGTAGCCGACCCGGTGGGCGATCGTGGCCAGCGAGTCCGGGGTGTCGCGGAGCAGGGCGGCGGCGTAGGTCAGGCGCCACCAGGTGAGGTACGCCATCGGGGACCGGCCCACGAGGGTCGCGAACCGGCGCGCCAGGGTCGGACGGGAGACGCCCGCCTCGGCGGCCAGGAGGTCATTGGTCCACGGGGCGGCCGGGTCCGAGTGGAGGGCCCGCAGGGCGGCGGCGGTCACCGGGTCGCCGAGCACGGCCGGCCATGCCCCGGCCGGAGCGCCGCCGGCCGCGCCCTCGGTCATCCACGAGCGGATCATGTAGACGAGGAGCAGGTCGAGCAGGCTCGGGACCGCGATGCAGGCGCCGGGCCGCTGCCCGTCCAGCTCGCGCCCCAACAGGTCGATGGCGGAGCGGAGTTCGAGGTTGGCGCCGACCCGGTTTGGCAGGTGGACGACCTCCGGGAGTTCCTGCATGAGCGGGTGCGCGTGACTCCGGTCGAGCCGGTACTTGCCGCACAGCATCTCCACCTCGCGGGGTCC
Organism: Streptomyces sp. NBC_00503; assembly: GCF_036346895.1. Classification (NCBI taxonomy): domain Bacteria; kingdom Bacillati; phylum Actinomycetota; class Actinomycetes; order Kitasatosporales; family Streptomycetaceae; genus Streptomyces; species Streptomyces sp. NBC_00503. The sequence goes on from NZ_CP107855.1 coordinate 6,780,462, forward strand.
GGCCGGGGTCCGGGGCGGCGGCCCTGCGGCGGCCCAGCGCTCGAAGGGCACCGCCTGCTCCACGGTCGCCGCGTCGGCGGGGGAGTCGGCGATCACGTGTCCCGCCCCGTGCGGCAGGAGCACCGCGTCGCCGGGGCCCAGGGTGATCGGCGTACCGCCGTCCGGCAGCAGCCAGCAGCTGCCCTCCATCACCACGTGGAAGCCCGCGCCCTCGTACGGGGCGAACCGCGCGCACCAGCTTCCGTCGACCCGCACCCGGTTGGAGGAGGGCCGTCCGATGCGTACGGCGGAGATCGCGTCGCTCACCACATCCATGGCGTCAGGATATCTGCGGTGTCAACGATGAGAGCTCCGCGTATTCAGATGAGCCGAACAGGCATTGATCCGCTCAGACTGCGCTCCTATGGTTGAGGCATGAGCAGCGAGAGCAAGCAGAGCATCGTCCTGGGTGATGTCGAGATCAGCAGGGTCGTGGAGTGGCACGGGGCCTTCACCCCCGCCCGTGACCTCGTACCGGACTCGACGGCCCGGACCTGGAAGGACAACGAGGACTGGCTGGCGCCGGACCACTGGGAACCCGACACCGGCAGGGCGGTGCTCACGCTCCAGACCTGGGTGCTGCGCAGCGGCGGGCGGACCGTCCTGGTGGACACCGGGGTGGGCAACGGCCGCGAGCGGCCCGGATCGCCCCTGTTCCACCACCGGCAGGGAGACTTCCTCGGCAGCCTGGCCCGCGCCGGTGTCCGGCCCGAGGACGTGGACGTCGTCGTCAACACCCACATCCACGGTGACCACGTCGGCTGGAACACCGTCAGCGCCGGGGCGGAGGGCCAGGAGTGGGTGCCGGCCTTCCCCAACGCCCAGTACCTCATCCCGGCCGCGGACGACTTCCACTTCGGTCCCCGCAACGCGTACGGGAACGGCCTTCGCGAGGACGACCGGCTGATCTACGAGGACAGCATCGCCCCCGTCCACCGGGCCGGGCAGGCCGTGCTGTGGGAGGGCGCCCACCGGATCGACGAACACCTCACCCTGGAAGCCGCTCCCGGCCACACCCCCGGATCGTCCGTGCTGCGGCTCACCTCCGGCGGCGACCGTGCGGTCTTCGTCGGCGACCTCCTGCACAGCCCGGTGCAGATCCTGGACCCCGCCTGCAACAGCTGCTTCTGCACGGACGAGCGGGCGGCGGCGTCGAGCCGCCGACGCATTCTCGAACGCGCCGCGGACGAGGGCGAATTGGTCGTTCCGGCGCACTTCGGCGGCTCGGGAGCCGTGGAAGTCCGCCGGAACGGCGACGGGTTCTCGCTGGGCCGGTGGGCGGGTGAGTGAGGACGGCGGTGGCCGTCCCCTGTCGGCCTCTGCCCGGCCCCTGCCGGAGTCGGCAGGGGCCCGGCCTCAGACCGCCGGGTTCTCCCGGACCGTCGACAGGTCCGCCGAGGTCTTCGTCGCGATGAATTCCGTGATGCGGTAGGTGCAGACGCCCGCCAGCAGGAAGGGGTCCTGGGAGGCGATCTTCTCGATCTCCGCGCGGGAGACCCCGCCGGCCAGGATCATTCCGCCGTCGCGCGGGACCTTGCGGCCCGACGCGAGGAAGATGCCCGCCGCGTAGTAGCCGTCCAGCCAGGCGATGTGCGCGTCCATCTCCTCTTCGACGGCTTCGACGGGCGCGGTGTAGGTGAGCTCCATGACGAACATGATCGTCAGGCTACTCTCGCACCACTATGACGAGTGCGAAGACCCCCGCCGACGAGGCCGAGGCCAAGGCGATACAAGACGAACTCCGCGGACGGGTGGTGCTCACCGGGACCGGGCCGCCGCCCGGCACCGGGCTGATCGCGGGAGTGGACGTCGCCTACGACGACGAGCGCGACCTGGTCGCCGCCGCGGCCGTGGTCCTGGACGGAGCCACCCTCGAAGTCGTGGAGGAATCCACCTCCGTGGGCCGCGTCAGCTTCCCCTACGTGCCCGGACTGCTCGCCTTCCGCGAACTGCCGACCGTGCTCGCCGCCCTGGACGCGCTGACCGTCACGCCCGGCCTCGTCGTCTGCGACGGATACGGACTCGCCCACCCGCGCCGCTTCGGCCTCGCCTGCCACCTCGGCGTGGTGACGGGGCTGCCGGCCATCGGCGTCGCGAAGAACCCGTTCACCTTCACCTACGGGGAGCCGGGCGCCCAGCGCGGCGAGTGGTCCCCGCTGCGCGCGGCCGAGGGCGATGTCGTCGGGCGGGCGCTGCGGACCCAGGACGGCATCAAGCCCGTCTACGTCTCGGTCGGGCACCGGGTGTCCCTGGACAACGCCTGCGCGCACGCCCTCGCGCTCAGCCCCCGCTTCCGCATCCCCGAGACCACCCGGCACGCCGACTCGCTGTGCCGGCGCGCCCTGCGAGAAGCCACCGCCTAGGCCGTCTCTTCCGGATCTTGCCGGGCCCGCGCCGTCCGGCACCGCACCTCGCCGCGCTGCCGGGGCAACCGAGTACGTCCAGTACACGGGAGCCCCGGCAGCGCAGCCAGGCACGGCACCGGACGACGCGGGCTCGACCGACAAGATCCGGAAGAGACGGCCTGGACCTGCCCTCACCCGCTGGACGCGACCCGGAAGCGGATGCCCGCCTTCTGGAGCCGGTCCAGCAGGGCGTCGCCCATGGCCACCGCGGTGGTCAGCTGGCCCGAGAGCTCGGGCAGGGCGTCGTAGGCCAGGCAGAGCGCCGACTCCGCCAGCATCTTCGCGGTCTCCCCGTACCCCGGGTCGCCGCCCGAGACCTCGGTGAAGACCCGGCGGCCGCCGCCCTCGCCCACGAACCGCACGGTGAACCAGCTGCGCGCCCGCCGCTCCGCGTCCGGGCCCTGGCCGGGCTCCCACCGGTCCGCGAGCCACTGCCGCACCGGCGGGATCTGCGCCAGCGCGACGGTCGCGCCGACCGCCGCCGTACCGCCCACGGCCACGGGCAGGTGGCGGACGGAGGCGTAGTGCCGGTAGCGGAAGTCGGGGCCGTAGCGCTCCAGCGAGGCCGCCGAGCGGGCCACGACCTGCGGGTCCAGCGTGGGCAGCGGCAGGGCCCACGCCCCGGTCTCCCGGCTGAAGCGCGGTGCGCCCACGGGCCCCCGTACCCGTCGGCCCAGCAGCCGGGGCTCGTGCAGCCGGCGGGCGCGGGCGGCCGCCAGGTTCTGCGGCCCGCGGCCCATCGCGGTGAGCAGCGTGGTCAGGGTGCCGCCCGAGAAGAGGGCGTTGGAGCGCAGGAACCCGTCCACGGTCAGCGGGACCCCGGTCGGGAGGTGTCCGACGGTGAAGTACGCCCCGAGGTCGGCCGGGATCGAGTCGAAGCCGCAGGCGTGGACGATCCGGGCGCCGGTCTCGCGGGCCCGCGCGTCGTGCTCGACGTACATCCGGTCCACGAACTCGGGCTCACCGGTGAGGTCGGCGTAGTCGGTGCCCGCCGCCGCGCAGGCGGCCACGAGCTCGGCCCCGTACCAGACGTACGGTCCCACGGTCGTGGCCAGCACCCTGGTGGAGGCGGCCAGTTCGCGCAGCGCTCCGGCGTCCTGGGCGTCCGCGCGCAGCAGCGGCAGGTCCGCGCAGCGCGGATCGAGGGCGGTCAGCCGCTCGCGCAGCCGCTCCAGTTTGGCCAGGTCGCGGCCCGCGAGGGCCCACCGGCAGTCGGCGGGGGCGTGCACGGCGAGGTACTCGGCCGTCAGCGCGCCTACGAACCCGGTCGCGCCGAAGAGGACGACGTCGTACTCCCGTGCCTCGGTGCGCGGCTCGTGTCGAACACTTGCGTTCATCGGGCGTCTCCCGGGCGGTGTCGGTGTCGGTGGTGGCTGAGGCTAGCGCCCGCGACCGCCGTCCGTGCGGGCGGGTGGCGCGAGCCGCGGTGAACGGGCCGCGCCCCGGGGCTGCTTGGGGGCCGGTCCCGGGGCCGGTCCCGGGCGTGGGCCCGGTCGCGGCGCGGTGGTCCGGCCGATGGCGGCGCGGCGGATTCGGCGTGAACCCGTCCGTCCGCGCGAGCGGGTGCGGCCCCCGATGAGCCGTGGTACGACGTGGGGTGCGGCCCGTTGCGCGTGGTGAGCGGTGAGTGGTGAGCGGCGAGTGGTCAATGGAGGCGTCGATGAAGGCAGCGGTGCGCAAGTGGGAGGCGGTCCGGGAGTTCGCCCGGGGGCTGCCGGAGGCCGGTGAGGAGTTTCCCTGGGGCCCCGAGGACTGCGTCGTGAAGGTCAACAAGAAGATCTTCGTCTTCCTCGGAAACGCGGACGGCCCGCGGCCGCCCGGAATCTCCGTGAAACTCAAGGACGAGGCGCTGCACGGCCACGCCATGACCGCGCCCGGAGCGGAGCCGACCGGGTACGGGCTGGGCAGGGCGGGCTGGGTCAGCGTGCCGCTGGGGGACAAGGGGTCGCCCTCCGCCGAGGTGCTCTGCGAGTGGGTGGAGGAGAGCTACCGGACGGTCGCCCTCAAGCGGCACCTGAAGGAGCTCGACGCGCGAAACGGGCCAACCGGCTAAGCGCTTGCTCTTGTGCTGAGTGGAACAGGTTCCTAGCATCACTGGTGTTACATCAGTTGTGTCACACAGTGGCCGCAGTGGCGCCACCGGATGCTGGGGGCTCGATGGCAGTGACAGGGACCGTGCCGGGGGACGTGCCGGGGACCGCGCCCGGGGGCTCCGAGGGCTCCGGCTCCACGGGCTCCGGGAGCGGCAACGGCCCGCTCGCGGGCGTGCGCGTCGTCGAGCTGGCGGGCATCGGGCCGGGCCCGTTCGCCGCCATGCTCCTCGCCGACCTGGGAGCGGACGTCGTACGGGTCGACCGCCCCGGCGGCGGCGGACTCGCCGTCAACCCCGCCTACGACATCACCAACCGCAACAAGCGCTCCGTCCTCGTCGACCTGAAGTCCGCCGACGGCCCCTCCCGCGTCCTCGACCTGGTCGAGCGCGCCGACGTGCTCATCGAGGGCTTCCGCCCCGGGGTCGCCGAGCGGCTCGGCGTCGGCCCGGCCGACTGCCACGCCCGCAACCCGAAGCTCGTCTACGGCCGGATGACCGGCTGGGGCCAGGACGGCCCGCTGGCCCACACCGCCGGGCACGACATCGCGTACATCGCCGTCACCGGCGCCCTCGGGATGATCGGCAGCCCCGGCGAGCCCCCGGCCGTCCCCGCCAACCTGGTCGGGGACTACGCGGGCGGCTCCCTCTACCTGGTCATCGGCGTCCTCGCCGCCCTCCAGCACGCCCGCACCCCCGGCGGCACCGGCCAGGTGGTCGACGCGGCCATCGTCGACGGGACCGCCCACCTCACCGCCATGATCCACGGCATGCTCGCGGCCGGCGGCTGGCAGGACCGGCGCGGGGCCAACCTCCTCGACGGCGGCTGCCCCTTCTACGGCACCTACGAGACCTCCGACGGCGGGTACATGGCGGTCGGCGCGCTGGAGCAGCAGTTCTACGACACCTTCGTGGAGCTGCTCGGCATCTCCGGCCAGGCCCCCGCCCGCAAGGACCTGGCCCGCTGGGGCGAGCTCCGCGAGGCCGTGGCCGCGCGCTTCAAGGCTCGTACCCGCGAGGAGTGGACGGCGGTCTTCGAGGGCACCGACGCCTGCGTGGCCCCCGTGCTCTCGCTGCGCGAGGCCCCGCACCACCCGCACCTGTCCGCCCGGTCCACCTTCGTCGAGGCCGCCGGGATCACCCAGCCCGCCCCCGCGCCGCGCTTCTCCGCCACCCCGGCCCCCGCGGTGGGCGGCCCCGCGCTGCCGGGTGCGCACACGGAGTCCGTCGCGGCCGACTGGGACGTACCGGCCCTGCTGGGGAAGGACGGCTGATGGAACTCTCGATGATGCTCGACTACGCCGCAGACCCCCGCCGGGCCGCCGACGCGGCGGCCGGGCTGGAGGCGGCCGGTCTCGACGCCGTGTGGGTGGCCGAGGCCTGGGGGTTCGACGCCCCGACGATCATGGGGTACCTGGCCGCCCGCACCGAGCGGATGAAGATCGGCTCGGCCATCCTCAACGTCTACTCGCGCACCCCCGCGCTCATCGCCCAGACGGCGGCGGGCCTGGACGCGATGTCCGGCGGCCGGGCCATGCTCGGCCTCGGGGCGTCGGGCCCGCAGGTGGTCGAGGGCTGGCACGGGAAGCCGTACGACAGGCCGATCGGCCGCACCCGCGAGACGGTCGAGCTGTGCCGGCGGATCTGGCGCCGCGAGACCATCGACCACCACGGCATCACCGACATGCCGCTGCCGCCGGACAAGGGCGGCCGGCACGGCAAGCCGCTGAAGATGCTGACCCGGCCGGTCCGCCCCGCGATCCCCGTCTACGTGGCCTCGCTGGGACCCGCCAACGTCCGTATGACCGCCGAGATCGCCGACGGCTGGCTGCCCACCCTCTTCGTGCCGGAGAAGGCGGACGCGGTGTGGGGGAGCGCGCTGGCCGAGGGCGCGGCCCTGCGCGCGCCCGAGCTGGGCGCGCTCCAGGTCGTGGCCGGCGGACTGCTCGCCATCGGCGAGGACGCCGCGGCCCTACGGGACCTCGCCCGCCCGCAGATCGCCCTGTACGTCGGCGGCATGGGCGCCGTCGGAAAGAACTTCTACAACGACCTGGCCGTCGCCTACGGATACGGGGACGCGGCCCGCCGGATCCAGGAGCTGTACCTCTCCGGGCACAAGCGCGACGCCGCGGCCGCCGTCCCGGACGAGCTGTGCGAGCTCACCACGCTGTGCGGACCCGAGAGTTACGTGCGCGAGCGCATCGAGGCCTTCCGGGCCGCCGGAGTGACCATGCTCAACGTCGCTCCCGTCGGCCCCGAGCCGGCCAAGTCGATCGAAACCGTCAAGAGCTGGCTTTAGGGGGCCCTGATGCAACGCCGCATCTTCGACGCCGACCACGAGGCGTTCCGCGAGACCGTCCGCACCTTCCTCACCAAGGAGGTGCTGCCGCACTACGAGCAGTGGGAGAAGGACGGGATCGTCAGCCGCGAGGCCTGGCTGGCCGCCGGCCGGCAGGGGCTGCTGGGCCTGGCCGTCCCGGAGGAGTACGGGGGCGGCGGGAACACCGACTTCCGGTACGCGGCGGTGATCGCGGAGGAGTTCACCCGGGCGGGCGCCGCCGGACTTGCGATCGGCCTGCACAACGACATCATCGGCCCGTACCTGACCTCGCTGGCCACCGAGGAGCAGAAGCGCCGCTGGCTGCCCGGCTTCTGCTCGGGCGAGATCATCACCGCCATCGCGATGACCGAACCGGGCGCCGGCTCCGACCTCCAGGGCATCCGGACCACCGCCGAGGACGCGGGCGACCACTGGGTGCTCAACGGCTCCAAGACCTTCATCTCCAACGGGATCCTGGCCGACCTGGTGATCGTGGTCGCCAAGACCACCCCCGAGGGCGGGGCGCACGGCATGTCGCTGCTGGTCGTCGAGCGCGGCACCGAGGGCTTCGAGCGCGGCCGCAACCTCGACAAGATCGGCCAGAAGGCCCAGGACACCGCGGAGCTGTTCTTCAACGACGTGCGCGTCCCGAAGGAGAACCTGCTCGGGGAGCTCAACGGAGCCTTCGTCCACCTGATGACCAACCTCGCGCAGGAGCGGATGGGCATCGCGATGGCGGGCATCGCCGCCGCCGAGTACCTGCTGGAGATCACCACGCAGTACGTGAAGGAGCGCGAGGCCTTCGGGCGCCCGCTCTCCAAGCTCCAGCACGTCCGGTTCGAGATCGCGGAGATGGCCACCGAGTGCGCGGTCACCCGTACCTTCCTCGACCGCTGCATCACCGACCACTCCAACGGGGAACTGGACCACGTCCACGCCTCGATGGCCAAGTGGTGGGCCACCGAACTCCAGAAGCGGGTCGCCGACCGCTGCCTGCAACTGCACGGCGGATACGGCTACATGACCGAATACCGGGTCGCACGGGCCTTCACCGACGGCCGCATCCAGACCATCTACGGCGGTACGACCGAAATCATGAAGGAGATCATCGGCCGTTCGCTGCTGGGCTGACCTCCCCCTGTATCCCTCGACCTTTCCTCGCCTCCGCACCCCCGAAAGGCTTGACCAGTGAGCACCGAAGCTTACGTATACGACGCGATCCGCACCCCGCGCGGCCGCGGCAAGGCCAATGGCTCCCTGCACGGCACCAAGCCGATCGACCTGGTGGTCGGCCTCATCCACGCCCTGCGCGAGCGCAACCCCGGGCTGGACCCCGCCACCATCGACGACATCGTGCTCGGCGTCGTCGGCCCGGTCGGCGACCAGGGTTCCGACATCGCCCGGATCGCGGCCATCGCCGCCGGGCTGCCGGACTCCGTGGCCGGCGTACAGGAGAACCGCTTCTGCGCCTCCGGTCTGGAGGCCGTCAACATGGCCGCCGCCAAGGTCCGCTCCGGCTGGGAGGATCTCGTCCTGGCGGGCGGCGTCGAGTCCATGTCCCGCGTCCCGATGGCCTCGGACGGCGGAGCCTGGTTCAACGACCCGATGACCAACTGGGACGTCAACTTCGTCCCCCAGGGCATCGGCGCCGACCTGATCGCCACCCTCGGGGGCTTCTCCCGCCGGGACGTGGACGAGTACGCGGCCCTGTCCCAGGAGCGGGCCGCCGCCGCCATCAAGGACGGCCGCTTCGCCAAGTCCGTGGTCCCGGTCACCGACCGCAACGGCCTGGTCGTCCTCGACCACGACGAGTTCGTCCGCCCCGGCACCACCGCCGACTCCCTCGCCCGGCTCAAGCCCTCCTTCGCCGACATCGGCGAGCTCGGCGGCTTCGACGCCGTCGCGCTGCAGAAGTACCACTGGGTCGAGAAGATCGACCACGTCCACCACGCGGGCAACTCCTCCGGCATCGTCGACGGCGCCTCGCTCGTCGCCATCGGCTCGCGCGAGGCGGGCGCCCGCAACGGCCTGACCCCCCGCGCCCGGATCGTCTCGGCCGCCGTCTCCGGCTCCGAGCCCACCATCATGCTCACCGGCCCCGCCCCCGCCACCCGCAAGGCCCTCGCCAAGGCCGGGCTGAGCATCGACGACATCGACCTGATCGAGATCAACGAGGCCTTCGCGGGCGTCGTGCTCCGCTTCGTCACGGACATGGGCGTCTCCCTCGACAAGGTCAACGTCAACGGCGGCGCCATCGCGCTCGGCCACCCGCTCGGCGCCACCGGCGCGATGATCCTGGGCACCGTCGTCGACGAACTGGAGCGCCAGGACAAGCGCTACGGGCTCGTCACCCTCTGCGTCGGCGGCGGCATGGGCGTCGCCACCATCGTCGAACGCCTCTGATCCGTCCTGATCCCAGATCCCTGATCCCACCCCGACACGGAAGTAGCGAAAATGAGCGAGTCCACCACGATCCGCTGGGAACAGGACGAGACCGGCGTCGTCACCCTCGTCCTCGACGACCCCAACCAGTCCGCCAACACCATGAACCAGGCCTTCAAGGACTCCATCGCGGCCATCGCGGATCGCGCCGAGGCCGAGAAGGACTCCATCCGCGGCATCATCTTCACCTCCGCCAAGAAGACCTTCTTCGCGGGCGGGGACCTCAAGGACATGATCCAGCTGCGGCCGGAGCACGCGCAGCTCGCCTTCGACACCGGCACCCAGATCAAGAGCTCGCTGCGCCGCATCGAGACCCTCGGCAAGCCCGTGGTCGCCGCCATCAACGGTGCGGCCCTGGGCGGCGGTTACGAGATCTGCCTGGCCTCCCACCACCGTGTGGCCCTCGACGCCCCCGGCTCCAAGATCGGCCTGCCCGAGGTCACCCTCGGCCTGCTCCCGGCCGGCGGCGGCGTCACCCGCACCGTCCGCCTGATGGGCATCGCCGACGCGCTGCTGAAGGTGCTGCTCCAGGGCACCCAGTACAGCCCCCAGCGCGCCCTGGACAACGGCCTGGTCCACGAACTGGCCGCCACGCCCGAGGAGATGCTCGCCAAGGCGCACGCCTTCATCGACGCGAACCCGGAGTCGAAGCAGCCCTGGGACGTCCCCGGCTACCGCATCCCGGGCGGCACCCCGTCCACCCCGCGGTTCGCCGCCAACCTCCCGGCCTTCCCGGCCAACTTGAAGAAGCAGCTGGGCGGGGCCCCGTACCCGGCCCCGCGCAACATCCTGGCCTGCGCCGTCGAGGGCTCCCAGGTGGACTTCGAGACCGCGCTGACCATCGAGGCCCGCTACTTCACCGAGCTGGTCACCGGACAGACCGCCAAGAACATGATCCAGGCGTTCTTCTTCGACCTCCAGGCCGTCAACGCCGGCCGCAGCCGCCCGCAGGGCGTCGCCCCGCGCAAGGTCACCAAGGTCGCCGTCCTCGGAGCCGGGATGATGGGCGCGGGCATCGCGTACTCCTGCGCCCGCGCGGGCATCGAGGTGGTCCTCAAGGACGTCACCCCCGAGGCCGCCGCGAAGGGCAAGGCCTACTCCGAGAAGCTGCTCGACAAGGCGCTGTCCCGGGGCCGTACGACTGAGGCCAAGCGCGCCGAGCTGCTGGCCCGGATCACCCCGACCGCCGAGCCCGCCGACCTGGCGGGCTGTGACGCCGTCATCGAGGCCGTCTTCGAGGACACCGCCCTCAAGCACAAGGTGTTCCAGGAGATCCAGGAATTCCTCACCCCCGACGCGCTGCTCTGCTCGAACACCTCCACGCTGCCCATCACGGGCCTCGCGGAAGGGGTTTCGCGTCCCGCCGACTTCATCGGGCTGCACTTCTTCTCGCCGGTGGACAAGATGCCGCTGGTCGAGATCATCAAGGGCGAGCGGACGGGCGACGAGGCCATCGCCCGCGCCTTCGACCTCGTACGCCAGATCAACAAGACCCCGATCGTGGTCAACGACTCCCGCGGGTTCTTCACCTCGCGCGTCATCGGCCAGTTCATCAACGAGGGCGTCGCGATGGTCGGCGAGGGCATCGAGCCCGCCTCGATCGAGCAGGCCGCGGCCCAGGCCGGGTACCCGGCGAAGGTCCTCTCTCTGATGGACGAGCTGACGCTCACCCTGCCGCGCAAGATCCGCAACGAGACCCGCAAGGCCTTCGAGGCCGAGGGCCGGTCCTGGGCCGAGCACCCCGCCGACACCGTCATCGACCGGATGGTCGACGAGTTCGGGCGTCCCGGGCGCAGCGGCGGGGGCGGTTTCTACGCGTACGACGAGAGCGGCAAGCGCGCCGGGATCTGGCCGGGGCTGCGCGAGCACTTCACGAAGCGGGGGTACGAGATCCCGTTCGAGGACATGAAGGAGCGGATGCTCTTCTCCGAGGCGCTGGACACCGTCCGCTGCTTCGACGAGGGTGTCCTGACCTCGTACGCCGACGCCAACATCGGCTCGATCATGGGCATCGGCTTCCCGGCCTGGACCGGCGGCGTGATCCAGTACATCAACGGCTACGAGGGCGGCCTCGCCGGATTCGTGGCCCGCGCGCAGGAGCTGGCCGCGCAGTACGGGGAGCGGTTCGCCCCGCCCGCCTCGCTGGTGGCCAAGGCCGGGCGCGGCGAGACGTACGCCGACTGAGCGGGTGCGGCGCGGGCCGACCGGGGCAGCCCCGGCCGGCCCGCGCCGACGCGCCGGTCAGCGTGCGTCGAGGGAGGCGAACACGCCCCGGTGGGCGGTCCCGTCCGGGTCGGTCCAGCCCGCGGTGACCTCGCCGAGACGGCCCGCCGCCGCGGCGTCGCGCAGTACGCGGACCACGGTGAGCGCCGGCCCGTCCTCGGCGCCGGGGACGCCGGATCCCTCGTACCGCGCGGTGACGTCGCGGTCCGGGGTGTTGCTCAGGCTCTGCGCCTGCGGTTCGGCCAGGCCCTGGAACAGTGCGTGCAGCCGCTCCACCAGCACCGGGTCGTGCGGGCCGTCGTACACCCAGCGGAGCCCGAGCTCTCCGTGCTCGGAGGTGCCGATCAGGCCGGCCTCCGCCCCCTCCAGCGGCGCCCCGCGGTAGGTGACGGGGACGTGGTACGCGGTCGGCAGGCCGCCCGAGGAGTCGGTGACCACCATGAATTCGATGCCCACCTCGCCCTCGGGATCGTCGAGCCGGAAGCCGCCCGCGCGGGCCAGATCCGGTGCGCTCCCCGTGGGGAGGTACCAGGACTGCGTCGGCAGCCAGGCGGCAAGGAGCTCCAGCTTGCCGGGTTTCATCGTGGTCTTGTAGATCATCGCCATGACCCGAAACCTACTCCTCCGGGGCGAACGCGGCCTTCAACTCCTCCTTCAGAGACCGCTGGAAGGCCGTCACCAGGGCCTGCACCACCATCGGTTGCATGTGGGCGGACAGCGCCTTCATCGACTCCACCCGCTCCGGATCGCTCTCGCCCTGCGTGAACGGCCCCCACACCTCGTCCCGGAACAGCGCGGTCAGCTGGTGCGCCGCCGTCCGCGCGTGCTCCAGCAGCATCTCGCGCGCGACCAGGATCGTCTCGTGCGAGATCGGTACGTCGAGCAGCGCGACCCCGAGCCGCAGCAGCCCCACGTCCACCCGGAACCCCTCCGGGGTCGGAGCCAGCACGTTCATGGCCGTCAGCCGCCGGATGTCGGTCTGCGTCAGCGTCCGGCCGGCCCGCTTCTCCAGGTCCGCGAGGGAGGACTCCAGGGCCGCGTCGGGAGCCCAGGTGGCCACCATCGCCCGGTGGATGGCCAGATCGTGCGCGCTCAGGTCGTCGGGCAGGGCGTCGAGGTAGCGCTGACAGGCCGACAGGGTCATGCCCTGGTGCTGCAACTCCTCGATCAGGGCCAGCCGGGAGAGGTGTTCGGGGCCGTAGCGGCCCACCCGACGAGGTCCGATCACAGGAGGGGGCAAAAGGCCCCGGGTGCTGTAGAACCGTACGGTGCGGACGGTCACGCCCGCCCTGGCCGCCAGCTCGTCGACGGTGAGCGAAGTCGGCTCGGGCGCCTGGGTGGTCATGGTCTCCGCCTCGCTCTGCGATCAGGGCTTCTCTGATCGGCACGTCTCTGATCGGCACACGGTTCGTGTTCAACAGTATTGCTGTCGCACCAACGATGTGAAACGGCCAGGAGCTGCCCATGACCACAGAACTGCGACTGCCCGCACCTCCCGAAGAGCTGACCCTCCCCGTCCTGCTGGCGCGCAACGCCGCCGAGCACGGCGATCTCCCCGCCCTCTCCTGGCGGGACGGCGAAGGCTGGTCCACCCTCAGCTGGTCCGACGTCCGCCGCGAGGTCGCCGTCCTCGCCTCCGGCTACGCCGCCCTCGGCGTCGAGCGCGGCGAGCACGTGCTGCTCATGATGGGCAACCGCCCCGAGCACTGGCTCAGCGACCTGGCCCTCGTCCACCTCGGGGCCGTCCCCGTCACCGTCTACGGGACCTCCGCGCCGGAGCAGATAGCCCACATCGCCCGCCACAGCCGGGCTCGGCTCGCCGTGGTCGAGGGCGCCCGCGAGCTGGCCCGGTGGGAACCGCTGCTCACCGACCCCGGGGTCCCGCTGGAGCGGCTCGTCGTGGCCGAGGCCGCGCAGGCAGGACCGCACCGCAGCTACGGCTCCCTGCGGGCGGGCGGCGCGGGCGCGCACCGCCCCGAGGCCTTCGAGAAGGCCTGGCAGGAGGCCCGTCCCGAGGACCCGCTGACCGTCGTCTACACCTCGGGCACCACCGGCGACCCCAAGGGCGTCCGCCTCACCCACCGCAACATCATGCTGCAGGCGGTCCGGCTGGACCGGAACGTGGCACTCCCCGAGCACGCCGAGCACATCTGCTACCTCCCCTTCGCGCACATCGCCGAGCGGATCCTGGGGATCTACCTGCCGCTGCTGCGGGCCGCCCACGTCCGGCTGTGCTCCGACCCGGCCGCCGTATCGGTCGCGGTGCGCGAGCTGCACCCGGTGCAGTTCTTCGGCGTGCCCCGGGTGTGGGAGAAGCTGGCCGCCTCCGTACGGGCGGTGCTCGGGCGGCTCCCCGAGGAGCAGCGCCGCGCCATCGAAGCCGCGAACGACCTGGCGCGCGCCCGCGCGGGCCACCGGGAGCGCGGCGAGGAGGTACCGGCGGGACTCGAAGCCTCGTACGCCGCCGCGAAGGAGCGGGTGCTGGATCCGCTGCTGGACCTGGCCGGGCTGGACCGCCTGGTCTGGACGGCGAGCGCGACCGCCCCGATGCCGATCGACGTGGTCCGCTTCTGGGCGGGCTGGGGGATCACCATCATGGACGCGTGGGGGCTCACCGAGACCTCGGGGGTGTGCACGGTCAACAGCCCGGACGGATTCAGGCTGGGCTCGGTGGGCCGGCCGCTGGAGGGGCTGGAGCTGCGGCTCGCCGAGGACGGGGAGATCTTCACGCGCGGGGCCACCGTCTTCGGCGGCTACCTGCGGCCGGACGGGTCGGTGGAGAGCGCCTCGGACGAGGAGGGCTGGTTCCCGACGGGGGACATCGGACGGCTCGACGAGGACGGGTTCCTCTGGCTGACCGACCGCAAGAAGGAACTGATCATCACCTCGAACGGCAAGAACGTCTCGCCGGCCCTGGTGGAGAACACCCTCAAGGAACACCCGCTGATCGGCCAGGCGCTGGCGCACGGCGACGGCCGCTCCTACCTCGTGGCCCTGCTCGTCCTGGACCCCGAGCTGGCCCCGGCCTGGGCCGCCGCCCACGGGATCGAGGCCGCCACGCCCGGCGAGCTCGCCGCGCACCCGGCCGTGCGGGAGGAGATCGCCCGCGCCGTCGAGGCAGCCAACGCCCGGCTCAACCGCACCGAACAGATCAAGCGCTACCGGCTGCTGACCGAGGAGTGGGGACCGGAGTCGGGGGAGCTGACCCCTTCGCTGAAGTTGCGCCGACGCGTGATCCGGGAGAAGTACGGGGCCCTGATCGAGGGGCTGTACGCGGAGCCGCACGAGGCTTCGTAGGCCTCGTAGACCTCGTAGGAGGATCTGTAACCCGGATGGCCCAGTCCGGTGGGCAGTCGGCTGCCCACCGGACAAGGGTGAGGGAATGTGGATATGCCGCGCATTCGCCCCTTCGCCCTGCAAGGCAGGCTGACCGCCCATGGGTGTGCTGAGTGACCACCCCGAACTCGCCCTCTTCCTCTGCCTCGCCCTCGGCTACCTCCTCGGCAAGGTCCGCGTCGGCCCGATCACCCTCGGCGGCATCTGCGGCACGCTGATCGTCTCGCTGCTGCTCGGAGCCTGGGCCAAGATCGAGCTCGACGCCGATGTGAAGACGATCTTCTTCGCGCTCTTCATCTTCGCCCTCGGCTACATGGCCGGACCGCAGTTCTTCGCCAACCTCAACCGCAAGAGCCTGCGCTTCTTCGCGCTCTGCTTCATCGAGCTCGTGAGCGTGCTCGGCCTCGCCTACCTCCTCGCCAAGGTCTTCGACCTCGACGTCGGCACGGCCTCCGGCATCCTCGCCGGCGCGGCCACCGAATCCGCCGTCGTCGGCACCGCCACCGAGGCCATCGGCAAGCTCCCCGACCTGACCGCCGAGCAGATCTCCACGTACCAGGGCCACGTGGCCACCGCGTACACCGTCTGCTACCTCTTCGGCCTGGTCACCATCGTCATCTACACCAGCCAGATCATGCCGATGCTGCTCCGCATCAACCTGCGGGACGCCTCGCGCGAACTGTGGGAGAAGATGCGCGGGAGCGGCGGCGGCGGTCTGGAGAGCGACGAGCGGGAGGCGCTGCCCGGCCTGGTCGGGCGGACCCACCTGGTCACGCTCGCCGACGGCCGCACCGTGGGCGACCTGGAGTCGGCCTTCGGCGGGCGGGTCACCGTGGAGGCGGTCCAGCGCGGCTCCAAGAGCCTGACCCCCGCCCCGGACCTCGAACTGGTCCTCTCCGACCTGGTGCTCGTCGTCGGCCGCCGGGCCGACGCCATCGCGGCGGGCCGCGTCATCGGCCCCGAGACCCCGGGCATCCCGGGCGTGGACACCCCGCTCGCCACCAGCCAGGTCGCGATGACGGACCCCTCGGTCGCCGGCAAGACCCTGGACTCGATCCGCTCCACGCACCCGGAGTTCGCCCGCAGCGGCGTGTACGTGACCGACGTGCTCCGCGGCGAACAGCACCTGCCGGCCAACGGGGAGACCGTCGTCGAACGCGGTGACGTCGTCACCCTCGTCGGCGCCCGCTCGGGCCTGAACCGGATCGTCGCGAAGATCGGCACGGTGGCCAAGAACGACTCCACCGACTTCATCTACCTCGGCCTCGGCATCGCGCTCGGCTCGCTCATCGGCCAGCTCGTGGTCCGACTCGGCGGGGTCCCGCTCTCGCTCGGCACCGGCGGCGGCTGCCTGATCTCCGGTCTGCTCTTCGGCTGGTTCCGCTCCCGCCGGCAGACCTTCGGCGCCTTCCCGCCCCAAGCCGCCACCACCATCAAGGACATGGGGCTCGCCGTCTTCATCGCCTGCACCGGACTGACCTCGGGCCCGCAGGCCTGGCCGCTGCTCAAGGAGTACGGGGCCCTGCTGCCGTTCGCGGGGATCGCCATGGTCCTCGTACCGGCCACGCTCTCGCTGGTCGTCGGACGCAAGCTGCTGAAGATCGAGAAGCCGCTGCTGATCGGCGCCATCGCCGGACAGCAGTGCTCCACGCCCGCCATCACCTCGGTCACCCAGGTCGCCCAGAGCTCGGTCCCGATGCTCGGCTACACGATCACCTACGCCCTGTCCAACTTCCTGCTCCCGCTCACCGGTCCGATCCTCGTCGGGGTCCTGGGGGCCTGACCGCACGCCAGCACGCCGTTTCCCCTCACGACGGGCATCCGCATGATCGACTTCCTCAGCCGGAACATCTTCAAGCCCCATCCCGAACTGCTCGTCTTCATCACGGTGGCCTTCGGCTTCCTCGTCGGGAAGCTGCGCTGGAAGGCCATCGGCCTGGGCGCCGTCACCGGCTGCCTCGTCATGGGCCTGGTCTTCGGCGCCCAGTTCAAGATCACCATCGACGGGACCGTGAAGAACCTCTTCTTCACCATGTTCCTCTTCGCCCTCGGCTACAAGGTCGGCCCGCAGTTCTTCCGCGGCCTCAAGAAGGACGGCCTGCCCCAGGTCCTCAACGCCGTGATCGTCTGCGTCACCGGCCTGCTGGTCTCCTGGGGCTTCGCCGTGATGCTCGGCTACGGCCCGGGGCTCGGCGCCGGCCTGCTCGGCGGCGCCCTCACCCAGTCCGCCGTCATCGGCGTCGCCCAGGACGCGATCGGAAACCTGCCCGGACTCAGCGGGGACCAGATCAAGGAGCAGCAGAACCTGGTCGCGGTGGCCTACGCCGTCACCTACCCGCTCGGAACCATCCTCTGCGCGATGCTCCTCGCCAACGTGCTGCCCCGGCTCTACCGGCGCAACCTCGCCGCCGAGAGCGCCCAGCTCGCCAAGGAACTGGACGCCCCCAGCGACAACCCCGACCTGCACGACGGCTACTACGAGATCGTCCTGCGGGCCTACACCATCCAGCGGCCCGATCTCGTCGGCCGGACCATCGACGACTTCGAGACCCAGCAGAAGGCACTGGGCCACCGCATCTACCTCACCCGGATCCGCCGGGACGGGAAGATCCTGGACCACACGCAGCAGACCCGGCTCCACGAGGGCGACATCGTCGCCGTCAGCGCCCTGCGCGGATCGCTCGTCGACTTCGACGCCCGGACCCACATCGGAGCCGAGGCGGACGACGTGGAGCTGCTCGGCTACCAGACCGAGAACCTGCACGTGGTCGCCTCGGAGAAGGCGCAGCTCGGCAAGACCATCGCCGAGCTGCGCGCCGAGCCCTTCATGGTCGGGGTCTACATCGACAAACTCTTCCGCTCCGGCGCCGAGTTCCCCTACCGGCTCTCCACCCAGCTGGAGCGCGGCGACACCCTGATCCTCTCCGGCCCCAAGCGGCTGGTGGACCCCGCGGGCAAGGCCATCGGCAAGCCGGTGCCGACCAGCTTCGCCACCGACATGATCTGGGTGGGCGCCGGCATCTTCCTCGGCGGCTGCCTCGGCATCCCGGCGCTCACCGCGGGCGGGGTCCCGATCTCGCTGTCCACCTCGGGCGGCGCGCTCATCATGGGCCTGGTCTTCGGCTGGATCCGGGGCAGGTACCCGACGTACGGCAACGTCCCGCCGGGCGCCCAGTGGTTCATGGACACCCTGGGACTGTGCCTGTTCGTCGCGGTCGTCGGCCTCAACGCCGGGCCCAGCTTCACCAGCGGGCTGGCGACCGCCGGCTGGGGGCTGCTGCTCTGGGGCGCGGTCATCACGCTGATCCCGCTGCTGGTCGGTTTCCTCGTGGGCCACCACATCCAGAAGATCCGCTTCCCGATCCTGATGGGCGTCCTGGCCGGCGGCCAGACCACCACGGCGGCGATCGGCGCGGTCAACGAGCAGTCCAAATCGCAAGTGCCGACGCTCGGTTACACGATCCCCTATGCGGTCAGCAACGTGCTGCTGACCATCTGGGGCGCCGTCATCGTCCTCCTCAACCACTGAACCCCCTCGACTGAACCCCCTCGACTGAACCCCTCGACGCAAAGGAACGAACACCGTGCCGGAGACCAGCTTCAGCCGCGAGGAGATCCAGTCCTTCGCGCAGCTCAGCCCGTTCGAGCTGAAGGACAAGTTCATCCAGCTCGCCACCGCCGCCCAGGCCGACAAGCCGGGCCAGAAGGACACCACCGCGCGCGCCATGCTCAACGCGGGCCGCGGCAACCCGAACTGGATCGCCACCGGGCCGCGCGAGGCCTTCTACGCGCTGGGCTACTTCGCCCTTGAGGAGTCCCGGCGGGTGTGGACCGCCGACAACCTCGGCGGGATGCCGGAGAAGCAGGGCATCGGGGAGCGGTTCGACTCCTGGGCGCGGCGCCACCCGGACCTGCCGGGCGTGGAGATGCTCTCCGCCTGCGTCCAGTACGCCCTCTCGCGCTGGCCGTTCGACAAGGACGCCTTCGTGCACGAGCTGACCGACTCCATCACCGGCGACAACTACCCGGTCCCGGACCGGATGCTGACCCACGCGGAGCAGATCGTACGCGGCTACGTGGCCGACGAGATGTTCGACAAGAGGCCGCCCGGGGGCAATAACCTCTCGCTCTTCGCCACCGAGGGCGGCACCGCCGCCATGTGCTACATCTTCGACTCGCTGATGAAGAACGGGGTCCTTGAGAAGGGCGACAAGATCGCCCTGATGACCCCGGTGTTCACCCCGTACATCGAGATCCCCGAGCTCGACACCTTCGAGTTCGAGGTGGTCAACGTCTCCGCGAGCCTCTTCGCCGAGACCGGGGTGCGGCAGTGGCGCTACCCGCAGGAGGAGGTCGCCAAGCTGGCCGACCCCTCGGTGAAGCTCGTCTGCCTGGTCAACCCGAGCAACCCGCCCTCGCTCGCGCTGAGCGACAGGGTGGCGAACCAGATCAAGGACATCGTCGCCACCAGCAACCCGAACCTGCTGATCGTCACGGACGACGTCTACGGCACCTTCGTGCCCGGCTTCCGCTCGATCGCCGCCGACCTGCCGCGCAACACCCTGCTCGTGTACTCGTACTCCAAGCACTACGGCTGCACCGGCTGGCGGCTCGGCGTCATCGGCCTGCACGACGACAACGTCATCGACGAGATGATCGCCCGCTTCCCGCAGGACCAGAAGGACCGCCTCGCCAAGCGGTACGGCACGCTCTCCCTGGAGCCGGAGAAGATCCGGTTCATCGACCGGCTCGTCGCGGACTCCCGCTCGGTGGCCCTCAACCACACGGCCGGCCTCTCGCTGCCGCAGCAGACGATGATGATGCTCTTCTCGCTCTTCGACATGCTGGACGAGGGCCAGGCCTACAAGGAGCGCATCCGCCAGATCGTCCACCGCAGGCTCGACCTCCTCCTGGAGGGCGCCGAGATGAAGATCTCCGCGGACGACAAGCGCGCCGGGTACTACATCGAACTCGACCTGCTGGCCGAGGCGGAGCGGGTCCACGGCAAGGACTTCGCGGACTTCCTGGAGAAGAACTACGAGCCGGTCGACCCGCTGTTCCGGCTGGCCGAACAGACCTCGGTGGTCCTCCTCAACGGCGGCGGCTTCGACGGCCCGCAGTGGTCGGTGCGCGTCTCGCTGGCCAACCTGGACGACCTGGACTACCTGAAGATCGGCCACCACCTGCGGGAGATCTTCCAGGACTACGCGAGCGAGTGGCAGCGCTCGAAGGCCTCCGGCTGACCCGCCTCCCCCTGGCCTGAGGGTGCCCGCCGGATCTCGGTGGGCACCTTCGTCGTTGACGGGCCCCTTCGTCGTTGACGGGCCCCCTCGGTGTGGGCGGACCATCAATTCATACAACCGTCTTGAACAAGTGTCATAGACGGTTGTATAGTTGCGATCACGCCAACCGGACCGATCGAGGGGAACACCAGATGTCCATCCAGCAGCCCGCCCGCGCCGCCCTGACCATCGACGGCCGCGTCCTGTCCTACCTGGACTTCGGTGGAACCGGCCGCCCACTCCTCGCCCTGCACGGCCACCTGTCCGAGGGCTCCTCCTTCACGGCCCTCGCCGCGGCCCTCGGCCCCGACTGGCGGGTGATCGCTCCCGACCAGCGCGGCCACGGCGACTCCGACCGCGCCGAGGACTACACCCGCGCCGGCTACCTCGCAGACCTCGTAGCCCTCCTGGACCACCTCGGCATCGACAGGGCCGTCGTCCTGGGCCACTCCCTCGGCGGGATCAACGGCTATCACCTGGCCGCCGAACACCCCTCGCTGGTCGAGGCGTTCATCAATGTCGAAGGCCCCGTGGACCTCCCCGACCACGGCACCAGCCCGCTCGCCTTCGTGCTGAACTTCCCCTACACCGCCGCCACCCGTGAGGACCTCCTCGCCGCCTGCGGCCCCCTGGCCCCCGCCGTCGCCCCGGGCCTGCGCCGCCTGCCGGACGGCTCCGGCTGGCGGCTGCCGTTCCACCCGCAGGACACCGTGGACTCCGAGAACCTCGTCCACGGCGACCACTGGAAGCAGTGGCTCGCCACCGACTGCCCCGCGCTCCTGATCCACGGCCTGCGCAGCCAGGCACTGCCCACGCCGCAGGCCCTCGACATGGCCGAGCGCCGCCCCGGGACGGCGTACCGTGCCCTGGACGCCGACCACTTCGTCCTCCAGGCCGACCCGGACGGCAGCGCGGCCGCCGTCCGGGAGTTCCTCGCCGGCCTCTGAACCGGCGGGCGCGCGCACGAGAGCGCCCCCTTCCCGCCCTGTGGGGCCGGAAGGGGGCGCGGTGTCGCCGTAAGGCGGGGGACGGTCCGCGATCGGCGGACCAGGGTGCCTGGTTACGGGGCGACGCGGCCGATCAGGGGGTAGTGGTCGGAGAGGTTGGTGTAGGTGTAGGAGGTGCCCCAGCTGGAGACCGTCCAGGGCGCCGACTCCTCCTTGACCACGTTGTTGTCCCAGTTCGCCGGGCGGGCGTTGCCCTTGCGGTAGAGCACGTAGTCCAGGTCCTCGCGCGGGTCGGTCGGGTAGCGGTAGTTCGCTATCGAGTTCAGCGCGGTGTCGAAGGAGTACGGGTGCCCCGTGCGGGTGTCGGAGGGCGCCAGGTCGGCGTTGGCGAGCATGGAGGCGTACTCCGGGCTGCGCGAGTCGACGTTCATGTCGCCCGCCACGACGACCTGTTCGTTCGCCGGGATGTTCTTGGCGTCGAGGAAGGCGTCGATGCCGCGGAACTGGAGGGCGCGGTCCGCCGCCGCCTCGCCCGCCTTGCAGCCCGTGTCGGTGGACTGGGCGTGCGTGCCGATCACGTGCACCTTGGTGCCGTTGACGTTCAGCACCACGTAGGCGAAGCCCTTGTTGGAGTACCAGTCGGACCCGCAGGCGTCCTTGTAGATCACCTGCTCCTTGCGCAGGATCGGCCACTTGCTGAGGATCGTGACCCCGCCGTCCTCCGGGGTGGTGGAGGAGTACGCGCCGCCCGTGGCGTCCCAGCCGCTCTTGCTGCGGCCCACCACGGGGGTCTGGTACGGGTACTGCGCGGAAGCGTTGGACTTCAGCGCGTCGGAGGCGCCGTTGTCGAAGGCCTCCTGGAGCACGACCACGTCGTGGCCCTGGAAGAAGGAGGCCTTGGGGATCTCCTTGGCCCGGATGTCCTGGCCCCAGTTCGGGTACAGGTTCTTGCTCATCAGGAACGTGTTGTACGTCAGAACGCTGAGCTGCGGCGCGGTGGCGCTCTCCGCGGCGGTGGCGGCCGGAGCCGTGGTGGCGGCGAGCGCCCCCGCGGCGATCGCGGCGACGACCGCGGCGGCGGCGCGGACCTTGCGGGGCTGGCTGTGGGGCATGGAGGTCTCCCTCGTTCCTGTGGGGGAAGATCGGCTCCGCAATCCAAGCAGCCGCGGTTACCTCTGGGTAACACCCGCGACAAGACTTTCTGTCCGCATCACGGCCATCAGCCTTCGCCGCGCAGGTCCGGCCGGGGGAGGCCGGGCCGCGCCCACCGGGGGAAGGGCCCGTGACCCGGTCATACTGGAGTGACAGGTGGGACGGATGGGACTCATGGGGGTGCGTACGTGACCACGGAGATACGGCCGGACACGACCGGCGGGCGGAGCGACCCCGAGCCCCCGCCGCCCGGCGGAGTGCTCTGGACCATCGCCGGTGACGTCCGGGGGCTGCTGATGCTCCCCGCCGCCTTCACCCTTCAGGTCGCCCACCCCGCGATCGGGGCCGGAGTCGACCAGTACTCCGTCTTCCGCACCGACCCCTGGGGCCGCGGCGAGCGCTCCCTGCGCTCCGTCCAGCTGTGGGTGTACGGCGGAGCGGACGCCGTCGCCGAAGGGCGCCGGGTCCGCCGACTGCACAAGGAGATCCAGGGCACCGACACCAGGGGGCGGCGCTACCACTCCCTCGACCCCGCCTGCTACGCCTGGGTGCACGCCACCGGCTTCCCCGTCTACCTCTACGCCGGGCGCTACCTGCTGCGCCGCTTCACCCCCGCACAGGAGCGCCAGCTCTACCGCGAATGGCTCCAGGTCGGGCGCATCCTCGGCCTCCACGACCGGGACATGCCGCAGACCATCGAGGAGTACTGGCCCTACTACCGCCGGATGCTGGCCGAGGAGATCGAGCCCACCAAGGTCGCCCTCGAACTCGTCGCCACCGACACCCCGCTGCCCCGCCCCGAGGGCGGCCCGCTGCCGGTCCGGCTCCTGCTGCGCCTGGCCTGGCCGGTGCTCCGGCCGACGTTCCTGCACTTCCGGGCCTTCGTCACCGTCGGCTACATGCCGCCCGAGGCGCGCGCCGCCATCGGCCTGAAATGGACCCCGTCGCAGGAGCGCCGGCTGCGCCTGCTCAGCTGGGCCGCACGCACCCTCGTACCCCTCCTGCCGGAGCGGCTGCGGTACCTGCCGATCGCCCGCGCGGCCCGCGCCGCGCACCGGCGCGCCGACGCCCGCTGAGGGGCGCCGGCGCGCAGCCCCGTAGGGCCATGAGCGTTTGGTGTCAGTGGGCGTCGTGGACGGTGTTCGTCGCCTCGATCTTCTTCCAGGACTTCGGCTCGGCGGCCGGCTTGGCCGGGGACTGGAGGGCGCGGGCCGTGGAGGACTTGGCCGCAGGGGCCGTCGGCGGGGCGAAGGCCGGCTTGCCCGGGGTGTAGAGCCAGGTCTCGAAGAGCTGCGCCAGCGGCTTGCCCGAGACCTTCTCGGCGTAGCGGACGAAGTCGCCGACCTTGGCGTTGCCGTAGGCGTGCTCGGTCGGCCAGCCCTTGAGGATCTGGAAGAACTTCTCGTCGCCGATCTGGTTGCGCAGCGCCTGGACGGCGATCGCCCCGCGGTCGTAGACCGCCCCGTGGAACTGGTTCTCCGCACCCGGGTCACCCGGCTTCACCTGCCAGAACGGGTCCTCGGCCGGACGCAGTTGGTACGTCCAGTCCGCGAGCTCCTGGGCCGTTCCCTCGCCCTCCTTCTCCGACCACAGCCACTGGCTGTAGCGGGCGAAGCCCTCGTTGATCCAGATGTCCTTCCAGTTGTCGACGGACACGCTGTCGCCGTACCACTGGTGGGCCAGCTCGTGCACGACCACCGAGACGTTCGCGCCGTTCGCGAACTGCCGGGGGCTGTAGAACGGCCGGGTCTGCGTCTCCAGGGCGAAGCCGGAGGGCACGTTCGGGACGTAGCCGCCGAGCGCGTTGAAGGGGTACGGGCCGAAGACCCCCTCCAGCCACTCCGCGACCTCGCCGGTCCGCTCCACGCTCGCGCGCGCCGCGCCCGCGTTGTCGCCGAGGTCCTTGCTGTACGCGTTGAGGATCGGCAGGCCGCTCGCCGTCTTGTCGGTGGTGATGTCGAACTTGCCGATGGCCAGGGTCGCGAGGTACGTGGCCTGCGGCTTGTTCGAGCGCCAGTTGTACCGGGTCCAGCCGAGCCGCGAACTCTGCGACTGCAGAACGCCGTTGCTGATGGCCTGGGTGCCGTCGGGCACGTTCACCGAGATGTCGAAGGTGGCCTTGTCGAGGGGGTGGTCGTTGCTCGGGAACCACCAGATCGCCGAGTCGGGCTCCTGTGCGGCGATGCCGCCGTCAGGGGTGCGCTGCCAGGCCGACCAGCCGTCGACCTTGAACTCCGAGGGCTTGCCCGCGTACTTGACCACCACGGTCGCCTGGCGGCCCCGCTGGAGCGCGGCGGCCGGGGTGACTTCCAGCTCCTGGGTACCGGACTTGGCGAACTTCGCCTTGACCCCGTTGACCCGGATCTCGCTGACGTCGAGGCCGAAGTCGAGGTTGAAGCGGGACAGGTCCTGCGTGGCGGTGGTCAGGAGGGTGGCGGTGCCCTCCAGCAGGTCGGTCTTGGGCTGGTACTGCAGGCGCAGGTCGTAGTGGGATACGTCGTAACCGCCGTTGCCGCTGGCCGGGTAGTAGGGATCGCCGATACCCGGGGCGCCCGGACCGGAACTCGCAGCCGACGCCGGGATCACCAGCAGAAGGGAAGCGGCGAGCACGCTCGGGGCGATGACTTTGCGGTGCACCTGGGAACTCCAATGGGTAGGGGAGTGGCTTCCGTTCGACCGTATTCACGCCCGCGGCCCCACGTCATGTCCATGGCTCCTGCTGTCACACGATCGCCATTCGGCCGTCACAGCGGGTGTGGCCGGGCCCCCTCTTTTGCAGCGTACTAAGCAGTCGCTAACCTGCCGGGCATGACTCTTCCCCCGCGCGCCGCCCGTCACGCCTGGCACGGAGCTATCAACCCGCTGCACGCCACCGTCTACTTCTCGCCGGACCTCGGCAAGGAGTTCGAGTCCCTCGGCATCACGGACCGCGTCGCCGTCAACCTCGCCTCCCGATCCGCCGCGATGGGCGCCGTGGCCGCCGGCACGGTGACCTCCACCTTCTACAACTACCGCCACGACCTGATCGCCCGGCACCTGCCGGCCGTCTGGGACGCCGCCACCCCCGGAGCGGTCCTCGCCGCCCGGCTGCGGGCCGTCGACGCAACGCTGCGCCGGCTCCTCGGCGACGAGACCCTGGAGTCCGCGGCGCTCGCCGAGGCCGCCGAACTGGCGATGCGCGCGACCGAGGGCTGTACCCGGCACGCCCGAACCCTCTACTCCGCCCACGCGGACCTCCCCGTACCCGAGGAACCGCACCTCAAGCTGTGGCACGCCACCACCCTCCTGCGCGAGCACCGCGGCGACGGCCACCTCGTCGCCCTGCTCGTCGCGGACCTGGACCCGGTCGAGGCTCTGATCAGCCACACGGCAACCGGCCGCGGCATGACCCCCAAGTACCTCAAGTCCATCCGCGGCTGGGACCAGTCAGACCTGGACGCCGCCACCGACCGGCTGCGCGGGCGCGGCATCCTCGACGCCGACGGGGAGCTCACCGCCCGGGGCCAGGAGGTGCGCGAAGCCCTCGAGCTGGAGACCGACCGGCTCGACGCGGCCCCGTACGAGCACCTCGGCGCGGCCGGACTCGCCCGGCTCGCCGAGATCGGCGGCGGCTTCACCAAGAAGGCCGTCGCCGCCGGAGCCTTCCCCGGGGACCTCTTCGGCAAGGCCTGAGACCCCCGGGACTCCCGGGACGGACAAGGCTCCCGACGTCGGCCGCCGCCACCTGCCACAATTGGCAGCCTTCCGACGCAGCACGCAGCAGACAGCGCGCACCACGCATACGTACGAAGGCAGGCGGGACCGCACAGTGACCATGTCCATCGAAGGCAGGATCGCCGAAGAGCTCGGCGTACGGGAGCGGCAGGTCAAGTCCGCCGTCGAGCTGCTCGACGGCGGCTCCACCGTGCCGTTCATCGCGCGCTACCGCAAGGAAGCGACCGAGATGCTCGACGACGCCCAGCTGCGCACCCTCGAGGAGCGGCTGCGCTACCTGCGCGACCTGGAGGACCGGCGCGCCGCGATCCTCGACTCCGTACGGGAGCAGGGCAAGCTCGACGCCGAGCTGGAGGCCCGGATCAACGCGGCCGACACCAAGGCCCGGCTGGAGGACATCTACCTCCCCTTCAAGCCCAAGCGGCGCACCAAGGCCCAGATCGCCCGCGAGGCCGGCCTGGTGCCGCTCGCCGAGGGCCTGCTCGCGGACCCCTCGGTGGATCCGCTGGCCGCGGCGGCCGGGTACGTGGACGCGGACAAGGGCGTCGCCGACCCGGCGGCCGCCCTGGAAGGCGCCCGCGCCCTGCTCACCGAGAAGTTCGGCGAGGACGCCGACCTCATCGGCGAACTGCGCGAGCGCATGTGGGGCCGCGGTCGGCTCGCTGCGAAGGTCCGCGAGGGCAAGGAGGAGGCGGGCGCCAAGTTCGCCGACTACTTCGACTTCACCGAACCCTTCACCGCGCTGCCCTCGCACCGCGTCCTGGCCATGCTCCGCGGCGAGAAGGAGGACGTCCTCGACCTCACCCTGGAGCCGGAGGAACCGAGCGAGGTACCCGGCCCGTCCACGTACGAGGGGATGGTCGCGCGCCGCTTCGGGATCAACGATCGCGGCCGGCCCGGCGACAAGTGGCTCGCCGACACCGTCCGCTGGGCCTGGCGGACGAAGATCCAGGTGCACCTCGGCATCGACCTGCGGACGCGGCTGCGCGCCGCCGCCGAGGACGAGGCCGTACGGGTCTTCGCGTCCAACCTGCGCGACCTGCTGCTCGCCGCCCCCGCCGGCACCCGTGCCACGCTCGGCCTCGACCCGGGTTTCCGGACCGGCGTGAAGGTCGCCGTCGTGGACGCCACCGGCAAGGTCGTCGCCACGGAGGTGATCTACCCCCACGTACCGGCCAACAAGTGGGACGACGCGCTCGCCAAGCTGGCCCGTCTCGCCAAGGAGCACGCGGTCGAGCTGATCGCCATCGGCAACGGCACCGCCTCCCGCGAGACCGACAAGCTCGCCGGTGAACTGATCACCCGACACCCGGAGTTGAAGCTCACCAAGGTGATGGTCTCGGAGGCCGGCGCCTCCGTGTACTCGGCTTCCGCCTTCGCCTCGCAGGAACTCCCGGACATGGACGTGTCCTTGCGCGGCGCGGTCTCCATCGCCCGCCGGCTGCAGGACCCGCTCGCCGAACTGGTCAAGATCGACCCGAAGTCGATCGGCGTCGGCCAGTACCAGCACGACCTGTCCGAGGTGAAGCTCTCGCGCTCGCTCGACGCGGTCGTCGAAGACTGTGTGAACGGCGTCGGCGTGGACGTCAACACCGCCTCCGCGCCGCTGCTTTCGCGGGTGTCGGGCATCAGCGGCGGACTCGCCGAGAACATCGTGGCGCACCGCGACGCCAACGGCCCCTTCCGCAACCGCAAGGGGCTCAAGGGCGTGGCCCGGCTCGGCCCCAAGGCGTACGAGCAGTGCGCGGGCTTCCTGCGGATCCGCGACGGGGACGACCCGCTGGACGCCTCCAGCGTGCACCCCGAGGCGTACCCGGTGGTCCGCTCGATGGGCAAGACGGCGGGCAGCGAGGTCGCGGCCCTGATCGGCAACGGCGGCGTGCTGCGCTCGCTGCGGCCGGAGCAGTTCGTCACCGAGGCCTTCGGTCTGCCGACGGTCACCGACATCCTGCGCGAGCTGGAGAAGCCGGGCCGCGACCCGCGTCCCGCCTTCAAGACGGCCACCTTCAAGGAGGGCGTCGAGAAGATCGGCGACCTGGCCCCCGGGATGATCCTGGAGGGCGTGGTCACCAATGTGGCCGCCTTCGGCGCCTTCATCGACATCGGCGTGCACCAGGACGGCCTGGCGCACGTCTCGGCGCTGTCGAAGAACTTCGTCAAGGACCCGCGGGACGTGGTCAAGCCGGGCGACATCGTCCGAGTGAAGGTCATGGACGTGGACATCCCGCGCAAGCGGATCTCGCTGACGCTGCGGCTGGAGGACGAGTCCGAGCGCGGCGGCCCGGGGGCGCCGAAGCAGCGCGAGGACCGCGACGGCCGTGCGGAGCGCGGTGAGCGGCGCGGCGGCGGCCGACCGCCGCAGCAGCGCGGCGCGGCGGGCGGCCAGGGCGGCGGCCAGCGGCAAGGCGGTCAGGCCGGTCAGGGTGGTGGCCAGAGCGGCGGCCAGAGTGGCGGCCAGGGCGGCTCCCGCGACGGCGGCCGGGGCCAGCGCCAGGGCGGCCAGGGCGGCGGTCAGCGCCAGGGCGGCGGCGCCCCGGCCCCCTCCAACAGCGCCATGGCCGACGCGCTGCGCCGTGCCGGTCTCTCCGGCCCCGACGGTCAGGGCGGCGGCCGCAAGCGGTAGACGTCCTCGCGGCAGGCGGTGTTCGTGGCAGCGTGTGACGGACTGGCCGAATAGGCGCGTCACATACGGACATACCTTGCCAACTTCCTTGCAAGATCTGTAGGCATGACGGAACGCCCGTTCGTCTTTTGGCGGACGGGCTTCCGTGTTTCCCCTCAGGACCGCACTCCCGAGGACGCATTGAAGGCAAAGGACGTCATGCCCCTGCCCACGCACGCCTACCGACGCTGCCCGAGAAAGGGTCCGAAGAGGGAACACATGCGCCACCCGCAACCGAGTCTGCGTAAACGCTGCGAGGCGATTCTCGGCCGTCTTGAGCTGGCACACCCCTTCTCCCTCGACGGGTTGTGCGACCGGATAGCGGAGCAGCGGGGCCGGCCCATCCGGCTCCACCCGCTGCCCAAGGAAGCGGCCGAGTCGGGGGTGTGCGGCCTGTGGGTCGGCACCGCCAGCGTCGACTACGTCTTCTACGAGGCCCAGACCACCCCGCTGCACCAGGAGCACATCGTGCTCCACGAGATCGGCCACATCCTCTTCGGGCACAACTCGCTGGACGGGGAGGCCGAAGGGGCCACCGGAGCCGGTGGGGAAGAAGGGGGCGTCCCCGTCATCCTCGGGCGCACCAACTACACCACCCGTCAGGAGCAGGAGGCGGAGATGCTCGCCAGCATGATCCGCATCCGGACGGCGACCCCCGGCCCGCACCACGGCGACGGAGACGAGGCCCGGACCACCCTGGCCAGGCTGGAGTCCGCGATGGGCTACGAGCGCCAGAGGCGGGGGCACGGCCGCCATGGCATCTGATCTCACCGCCTTCGGCGACGCCCTCGCCGTCCCCAGCGTCGTCTGCCTCTGGGTGGCCGTCCTGCTGCGCGCCCCCGGCGCCCTGCGCTCCCCGCACCAGCGCGGCCTGTGGCTCGCCGTCGCCACCGCCGCCGCCGCGATGACGCTGAACCTCCCCGACGTGGTGGCCTACGCCATGAGCCAGGACCCCGGCTACGCCCACACCATCGGGCTGGTCCGCAACCTCATCGGCGTCCTCTCCGCGGGCGCCGTGCTCTACTTCGTGGCCGCCGCGACCCGGGGCCGCCGGCTCCAGATCGCCTCCGGCGCCGGCACCGTGGTCTGGCTGACCGCACTCGTCGTCCTGGACGCCGTCGCACCGCCGCACGGCACGCACACCATCCCGCCCGTCGGCTCCCCGGTGCCCTCGCTCGCCTACTGGCTGGTGCTGATGTCCGCGCACCTGCTCGCCAACACCATCTGCGTATCGGTCTGCTGGCGCTACAGCCGCCGCGCCGAAAGCCGCGGACTGGCCGTCGGGCTGCGGCTGTTCGGTCTCGGTACCGCCCTCGCCGGGGTGTTCTGGTTCGTGTACCTGCTCAAGGCGCTGTTCGGCGCCACCTGGGCGATGCCCGCCAACCCGCTGCTGATGAACGTGCACGGCCTGCTGCGCGCCGCCGCGATCCTGGTCCCGACGCTCTTCACCCTGCGCGGCACGGCCGCCGACATCGCCACCGCCTGGCGGCTCTGGCCGCTCTGGCGCGACCTGGTCCACGCCGTCCCGCACGTCGCCCTCAACAAGCCGCGCGCAGGCCGGGTCCTGGAACTGCTGTGGCCCCCGGTCCCGCGCAACCTGCTCGTCTACCGCAAGGTCATCGAGACCCGCGACGCCATCCTGATCCTCGGGGAGTACGTGGCTCCGGGCGTGCCGGAGCTCGCCCGCGGCCACGTCGCCGGGAACGGGGTCCCCGAACCGGGGCGCCCCGCGGCCGCGCTGGCCTGCGTACTCAAGGAGGCCCGGCAGGCGAAGTTGGCCGGGATCCCGCAACAGCGCGGCGAAGCGAACCCGTTGGAACTCCCCGCAGCCCTCCAGACCTCGGCCGACGGGGACTGCCTGGACAGCGAGGCCCGCTTCCTCGTGGACGTCGCGCGGGCCTACGCCTCGCCCGCCACGGCCGCCTTCGCCCCATGAGCCCGCCGCAGAGCAACCGTAACCACCCGTAAATCGCAAGACCGCACCCGCACCACGAGCTCAACCGCCAGGAAGTGAAAGTCTCTTGAGCACCGTACTGATCACAGGGGCCAGCGCCGGACTCGGCGCGGCCTTCGCCCGCGGCTTCGCCGCCAAGGGCTGCGACCTCGTCCTCGTGGCCCGCGACAAGGGCCGCCTCGAAGCCGTCGCCGCCGAGCTCGGCCGCGAATTCGGCGTCGTCTGCCAGGTGTTGCCCGCCGACCTGCTCGACCCCGAGGACCTGCGCTCCGTGGCCGACCGGCTCGCCGACCGGGACCGGCCCGTGGACATTCTGGTCAACAATGCGGGCTTCGGCCTCCCCGCGCCCTTCCCGTACAACCCGGTGGAGGACGAGGAGCGGATGCTCGACCTGCTGGTCAAGGTCCCGCTCCGGCTCACCCACGCCCTCCTCCCGGGCCTGCGCGAACGCCGCCGGGGCGCGGTGCTCAACGTCTCCTCGGTCGCCGGACTCCTGCCGACCGGGACGTACGGGGCCGCGAAGGCCTGGGTCACCGCCTTCAGCGAGTCGCTGCGCGTGGACATGGAGCCCTACGGGGTGCGCGTGCTCGCGGTGGTCCCCGGATTCACCCGGACCGAGTTCCAGCAGCGCGCCGGATCCGACGTCAGCGCCCTGCGCGACGCGGTGTGGCTGGAGCCGTCCGACGTGGTGGCCCGAGCCCTCAAGGACCTGGCCCTGCGCCGCCCGGTCAGCATCACCGGCCTGCGCTACCAGGCGTACGCCCTGGCCGTGCGCCACCTCCCGCGCACCTTCGTGGCCCGCAAAATGGCCCGCAAGCGCCGCCCCCCGGCGGACACGGGGGACGGGAGCTGACCACTGCGCCGCGACAGCGCGATGCGCGGCTCGGTGACGGGCCGCGCACGCCTGATGTGCAGGGGGACGAGTCAGCAGTCGCCGTGGTCGTGACCTCCGTAGCCGTTGTCGTCATCGTCGTCCCAGTTCCAGCCACCGTGGTGCCAGCCGTGATCGTCATCGTGGCCCCAGCCGCCCGCGACGTAGCTGACGTGTTGGGTCGGGGCTGCCGCCGAAGCGGTACCTGCCGCGCCGAGCGCGGCTCCGCCGGCCATCAGGAGACCGGCAGCGGAGAGCGCGAAGAGGCGCTTCGTTCGCAGTGCAAACATGAGAATTTTCCCTTTCCTTCCACCCTCCCCGACCCTCCGGGCATGAGGGGGATGGAACCGCGGGCTGCAGGACGAGCATGCGCACCGCGGATCGGATACAGGGCCGCCGGAAATGCGGAAGCGCATCGCTGCTCCTCGGCCACGTGGAATCCGGCCGAGGGGGCGTGCTCCGCGGTTGCGGCTCTCACTCGGACACGCTAGTCGCCCTCGGGGCGGTCGGCACCTCGGGGCGCGCTCCGGTCAGAGCTCGGTGACCTTGCCGCCCGCGACTTCGAGCCGGCGGGTCACGTGGACCGCGTCGAGCATCCTGCGGTCGTGGGTGACCAGCAGCAGGGTGCCCTCGTAGGCCTCCAGGGCGGACTCCAGCTGCTCGATCGCCGGAAGGTCCAGGTGGTTCGTGGGCTCGTCCAGCACCAGCAGGTTCACCCCGCGGCCCTGCAGCAGCGCCAGGGCGGCGCGGGTGCGCTCGCCGGGGGAGAGGGTGGCCGCCGGACGGGTCACGTGCGCCGCCTTCAGGCCGAACTTGGCGAGCAGGGTGCGCACTTCGGCCGGTTCGGTGTCGGGCACGGCCGCACAGAAGGCGTCGATGAGCGGTTCCTCGCCGAGGAACAGGCCGCGGGCCTGGTCGACTTCGCCGACCCGCACGCCCGAGCCGAGCGTGGCGGATCCGGAGTCCGGGGCGAGGCGTCCCAGGAGCACGGCCAGCAGGGTCGACTTTCCGGCCCCGTTGGCGCCGGTGATGGCGACCCGGTCCGCCCAGTCGATCTGGAGGCTGGCCGGTCCGAACGCGAAGTCCCCGCGCTGGACCGCCGCTTCGCGCAGGGTGGCCACCACCGAGCCGGAGCGCGGCGCCGCCGCGATCTCCATGCGCAGCTCCCACTCCTTGCGCGGCTCGTCGACCACTTCGAGCCGCTCGATCGCGCGCTGCGTCTGGCGGGCCTTCGAGGCCTGCTTCTCGCTCGCGTCGGCGGCGGCCTTCCTGGCGGACTTGTCGTTGTCGGTGGCCTTGCGCTTGGAGTTCTTGACGCCCTTGTCGCTCCAGCCGCGCTGCATCGCGGCCCGGTCCTCCAGGGCGGAGCGCTTGTCGGAGTACTCGTCGTACTCCTCGCGGGCGTGGTTGCGGGCCCGCTCGCGCTCCTCCAGGTAGGCGTCGTAGCCGCCGCCGTAGAGGTTGATCTGCTGCTGGGCCAGGTCCAGTTCGAGGACCTTGGTGACGGTGCGGGTGAGGAACTCGCGGTCGTGGCTGATCACGACCGTGCCGGCGCGCAGGCCCTTCACGAACTGCTCCAGGCGCTCCAGACCGTCCAGGTCCAGGTCGTTGGTGGGCTCGTCGAGCAGGAAGACGTCGTAGCGGGACAGCAGGAGCGAGGCGAGCCCGGCGCGGGCGGCCTGGCCGCCGGACAGAGCGGTCATCGGCAGGTCGAGGCCGACGGACAGCCCGAGGTCGTCGGCCACCTGCTGGGCCCGCTCGTCGAGGTCGGCGCCTCCGAGGTTCAGCCACCGGTCGAGGGCGTCCGCGTACGCGTCGTCCGAGCCCGGCGTCCCGTCCACGAGACCCTGCGTCGCCGCGTCGAGCTCCGCCTGGGCGGCGGCCACGCCGGTCCGCCGGGCCAGGAACTCGCGCACCGACTCGCCGGAGCGCCGCTCCGGCTCCTGCGGCAGGTGCCCCACGGCGGCGCCGGGCGGGGAGAGCCGCAGCTCACCGGTCTCGGGAGCGTCGAGACCCGCGAGCATCCGCAGCAGGGTCGACTTCCCGGCGCCGTTGACGCCGACGAGTCCGATGACGTCGCCGGGCGCGACGACGAGGTCGAGATCGGCGAAGAGCGTGTGCTCACCGTGCGCGGCGGTGAGCTTCTTGGCGACGAGGGTTGCAGTCATGATTTCCCGATCCTATCCGCCGCCCCGGAGGCTCAGGTGCCGAGGACGCGGAGGGCGGCCCACAGCGCCGCCACCGCGGCGACCAGAGCCGGCACGGTGGTCAGCACACCGAGCCGGGTGAACTCCCCGAGCCGCACCGGGCTCCCGCCCGGACCGGCGGATCCCGCCCCGTCCGCGTGCAGGATCCGCCGCCACAGCAGCGTCGCCAGCGACCCGGCATAGGTCAGGTTCGGCCCGATGTTCACCCCGATCAGCACCGCCAGCACCGGCCCCGCACCACCGACCGCCGCCACCGGCAGGAGCGCCAGCACCGCGGGCAGGTTGTTGATCAGGTTGGCCAGCACGGCGGCCACGGCCGCCACGGCGAGCAGCGCCGGCAGCGAGTCCCCGGTGGGCGTCACCCGGTCCAGTGCGTCCCCGAGCCCGTGGTCCACGACCGCCCGCACCACCACCCC
Organism: Streptomyces sp. NBC_00503; assembly: GCF_036346895.1. Classification (NCBI taxonomy): domain Bacteria; kingdom Bacillati; phylum Actinomycetota; class Actinomycetes; order Kitasatosporales; family Streptomycetaceae; genus Streptomyces; species Streptomyces sp. NBC_00503. The sequence continues at coordinate 6,814,521 of NZ_CP107855.1, forward strand.
CAGCGCCAGCACGAACAGGCAGAAGGCCGGGGCCGCCGACGCCAGGATCCGGACCGGCGTGGTCTCCCGGCGCCGCAGTGCCCGTACGGCCAGGACGAGCGTGCCCGCGAGGGCCGCCCAGGCGGGGCTCGCCCCGGCGAAGGAGGCGAGGGCGAAGCCGGCCAGGGTCAGCGCGAGCACGCCCGCCGCGAACCGGGGCAGCGGCGCGGGTTCCGCGGCCTCGGGCACGTGCTCCGGGGCGGCGGCCAGGTCGGCCCGGAAATAGCGGCGGAAGACCGCGTACTCCACTCCGATCGCCGCCAGCCACGGCAGGGCCATCAGCGCCGCGAACCGGGTGAAGGACAGTCCGCTCGCGGCGAAGGCGAGCAGATTGGTGAGGTTGGAGACCGGCAGGAGCAGCGAAGCCGAGTTCGCGAGGTGTGCGGTGGCGTAGACGTGCGGCCGCGGCCGGGCCCCCAGCCGGGCGGCCGTCGCCAGCACCACCGGGGTCAGCAGCACCACCGTCGCGTCCAGGCTCAGCGTCGCCGTGACCACCGAGGCCACGGCGAACACCCCGCCAAGCAGCGCCACCGGCCCGCGCCCGGCCGCGTGCCGGGCCACGGCGGCGCCCGCGGCCCGGAACAGCCCTTCGTCGGCGCAGAGCTGGGCCAGCGCCAGGATCACCGCGAGGAAACCGACCACCGGCAGCAGATCGCGCAGCTGTGCCCAGGCGTCGGCGGGCGGTACGACACCGAGTACGACGAGCAGCGCGGCCGCGGGTACGGCGGCGGCGGCCTCCGGCAGGCCGCGCGGGCGCACGACGGCGAAGGCCAGTACGCCGAAGAGGAGGGCAACGGACAGGCAGGTGGCGGCGAGGGCGTTCAGGAGGGGCTCCGGAGCGGGGAGGGCGGCGGGGGTGGCTTTGAGGCGCGGGCGGTACGGCTCGGGTGGTCGGGGCGGCGTGTCGGCGGGACCACGACAGGATCGCATCATGGCCGAATAGGTGGGATGCCCGTCATTGCGGCCATGGCCGGGGTGTCACACGATGAGGTCATGTCGTTGCGAAATGTGCTCGTGCTGCTCTACGACGGGGTGCAGAGCCTGGACGTCACGGGGCCGGTGGAGGTGTTCTCCGGCGCCGAGCGCCACCCGGGACCGGCGCGGTACGCGATCCGGACCGCCTCCCTGGACGGCGCACCGGTCCGCACGAACAGCGGGCTGACGCTGGCACCCGACGGGGAGCTGGAGGGGGAGCGGCCGGGCGCCGGTACGACGCTGCTGGTGCCGGGCGGCCACTACCGGGGGGACTTCGAGCCCAGGCTCACCGACTGGCTGCGCGCGTACGGGGGGCACGCGGAGCGCCTGGTGTCGGTGTGCACGGGCGGACTGCTGCTGGCCGAGGCCGGCCTGCTGGACGGGCGGCGCGCGACGACGCACTGGTACGTGTGCGAGCAGATGGCCCGGGACTACCCGGCCGTCACCGTCGAACCGGACCCGATCTACGTCCGCGACGGTTCGGTGGCCACCTCGGCCGGGGTCACCGCGGGGATCGACCTCGCGCTGGCGCTGGTGGAGGAGGACCACGGGCGGGAACTGGCGCTGTCGGTCGCCCGGCACCTGGTGGTCTACCTGCGAAGGCCCGGAAACCAGGCGCAGTTCAGCGCGCAGCTGGCCGCTCAGACGGCGCGGCGGGAGCCGCTGCGGGACGTGCAGCACTGGATCACGGAGCACCCGGGGGAGGACCTGACCGTGGAGGCGCTGGCGGAACGGGCCGCGCTGTCGCCGCGGCACTTCGCGCGGGCCTTCCAGGCGGAGACGGGGGTCACGCCGGGGCGGTACGTGGAGCGGGTGCGGGTCGAACACGCGCGGCGGCTGCTGGAGGAGGGCGCCGAGGGGGTGGCCCAGATCTCCCGGGCCTGCGGGTACGGGACCCCGGAGGCCCTCCGACGGGCCTTCGTCAAGACCCTGGGCCAGTCGCCGGCGGAGTACCGCAGACGGTTCGGCGCCCCGCGCTGACGACCGACGAACAACGAAAAACGACCGACACCTGACACCTGACACCTGACACCTGACACCCGACACCCGCTCCGGAGGAGCCATGCAGATCGCCGTACTGCTCTACGACCGCTTCACCGCCCTCGACGCCATCGGCCCCTTCGACACCCTCGGCCGCCTGCCGGGTGCCGAGACCGTCTTCGTCTCCGAGCGGCCCGGCCCCGTCCGCACCGACAACGGGAACCTCGCCCTCGTCGCCGACAAGGGGCTCGGCGAGGTGACGCGGCCGGACATCGTCATCGTGCCCGGCGGTCCGCACCCCGAGCTGGAGATGAAGAACCCCGCCGTGCTCGACTGGCTGCGGGCCGTGGACGCCACCACCACCTGGACCACTTCCGTCTGCACCGGCTCGCTGCTGCTCGCCGCCGCGGGCCTGCTCGACGGCCGGCGGGCCACCAGCCACTGGCTGTACCTGGACCAGCTGGCGCCGTTCGGGGTTCAGTCCACCGGCGAGCGGGTGGTCTTCGACGGGAAGTACGTGACGGCCGCGGGGGTCTCGTCCGGGATCGACATGGGGCTCACGCTCCTCGGCCGCATCGCCGGGGACGAGATCGCGCAGACCGTGCAGCTGATGACCGAGTACGACCCGCAGCCGCCCTACGACGCCGGTTCCCCGGACAAGGCTCCGGCCGAACTCGTCGCGAGGCTCCGCGCGCTCACTCCGCCGACGGGATCCCGGTAGGCACCGGAGCCACGGCCGGGCCCGGGCCCAGCCCCGACCCCGGGGCGGGGCCCGGCTCCGGGCTCCAGGTGAAGGCCGGCGCGCGCCGCCCGAGGAAGGCGGCGACGCCCTCCGCCATCTCCCCGCTGCCCGCGGCCTGCGCCGCCCAGTGCGCGTCCCGGTCCGTGCGGCCGTCCGCGAACTCCTTCGCCGAAGCCTGGGTGAGCTGCGAACGGGTGGTCAGGATCCGGGTGAACTCCGCCACCCGCTTGGCCAGTTCGCCGGCCGGGAGCAGCTCGTCCAGGAAGCCCGTGCGCAGCGCCCGGTCGGCGTCGACCAACTCAGCGGAGAAGAGCAGGTACTTGGCGGCGGCCGGCCCAACCAGCGCCGCGAGCCGCCGGGTCGACGAGGCCGGGTAGACGATGCCCAGCTTCGCCGGGGTCACGCCGAAGGAGGCGCCCTCCTCCGCGAAGCGCAGATCACAGGCGGCCGCCAGCTGGCTGCCGCCGCCCACGCAGAAGCCGCGGATCGCGGCCAGCGTGGGCTTGGGGAAGGCGGCCAGGGCCTCCTCCGCGGCGACGGCCAGGGCCTGCGGATCGTCGTCCCCGGTCAGCGAGGAGATGTCCGCCCCCGCGCAGAAGGTCTCACCGGCTCCGGTCAGCACGAGCACCCGTACGGCCGGGTCGGCCGCCAGCCCGGCCAGCAGCTCCGGCAGCCCGCTCCACATCGCCGCCGTCATGGCGTTGCGCTTGGCGGGGTGGGAGATCACGACGGTGGCGACACCTTCGGAGACCGAGGAGAGGAGGGCTGCGCCCGGGGCTGCGTCCATGCGCCGGATGCTATCCCGGACGGTCAAACCTATGATCAAGAGATCCGGGGTAGCGGGGGAATCCGTTCGGGGGTGCGAGGAGGTGGCGTGTCCATGGGCGCAGACCGTTCCGGTGGCCCCCGGGAGAACCAGGCTGACAAGAAGCAGGTCAGCCGTAGTTTCGGAGTGATGGCCCTGCTCGGGGTGTTGCTGGTGCTGGCCGGGCTGGTGGGCCTCGTCTACACCGGCGTCGCCACCCTGACCACGATGTTCCTCTTCGGCTGGCTGCTGCTGGCGGGCGGAGTGGTGGGGCTGCTCCAGGCCTTCCAGTCGCGCAAGAGCAACTACTTCTGGCTCGCCGTCATCGTCGCCGCGATCAACATGGCGGCCGGGTTCGTGATCCTGCGCCGCCCGGAGGCGAGCGCCGAGGCGCTGACGATGTTTGCCGCGCTGCTGTTCCTCACCGGAGGGGTCTTCCGGCTGGTCGGCGCCCTCGTGGTGCGCGGCGCGCACTTCGGGCTGACCCTGGTCCAGGGTGCCTTCGGGATCCTGCTGGGCTTCCTGATCCTGTCCAACTGGCCCGGCAGCAGTCTGTACGTGATCGGAACCTTCTTCTCCCTCGCGCTGCTCTTCGACGGCCTCAGCCTGATCGCGCTGGGCATGGGTGCGCGCCGCATCCTGGGCCTGGTCAAGGACGGGGACGAGCCCACGACGACGGACGGGGCGGCGGCCGGGGCGGCGGCCGGGGCTGCGGATGCCGCGGCGGACAAGGCAGGCGAGCCGGACAAGGTGCGCGAGGCGGCCGAGAAGCGTCGATCGGAAGATCAGGAACAGTCGAACAACTGACTCTGTCATACGCCAACGGTCAGAAAGTGTCCGAATGACGCTGACTTCTGGTCAGCGGTCCGGTCCGGACCAGTCCGGTCCCCACTCTTGACGTGTGGAGACGATCGAGCGTGAAGACGGGGGCCGGGAGATGGATGTCAGCGGGAGCGTCCCGCCAGTCATGGGGGGTGAGCCGGAGGCTCCGGCCGCCCCCCTCGCGTACGAGGGAGTGTGGCGATTCACCGCTCCCGCTCTAGAAGAATCCGTTCCGCAGGCGCGCCGGGCGGTCCGTGACCTGCTCGGCCGCCAGGGAGTGCCGGCCGATCAGGACCTGGTCTACTCCCTGCTGCTGATCGTCTCCGAGCTGGTGACGAACTCGGTCCGGCACGCGGCCCTGCTCTCGCCGGAGGTCGCGGTCGAAGTCGCGATCGGCCGGGAGTGGGTACGGGTGGCCGTCGAGGACAACCACCCGTACCGGCCCAAGGCGCTGGAGGCCGATTTCGGCCAGACCGGCGGCCGGGGGCTCCTGCTCGTCAGGGAGATCACCCTGGAGGCCGGCGGGGTCTGCGACGTCGAGCACACCTCGACGGGCGGCAAGGTGATCTGGGCGGCCCTGCCGCTCACCGCACCCGCCGCCCAGGCACCCGCCGCCCCGCCGGTTCCGGCGAGCTGACCGGCGTACCGGCGTACCTGGGCCAGGTCCTACCAGCCCGCCGCGTCGCCCGTCAGCTCGCGGATCGCGGGCCTGGCGGCGTCCAGCACCGTCATGAACCAGGCCGAGAACGGCTCCTCGGCGTTGCGCTCCACCAGTTCCCCGGCGGTCACGAACGCGGTGTCCGCGATCTCCTCCGGGTCCGGCCGCAGGGTCGACTGCGCGAGTCCCACGAACAGGTGGTTGTACTCCTGCTCGACCAGCCCCGACGCCGGGTCCGGATGGTTGTAGCGCACGGTCCCCGCCTCCGCGAGCAGGGAGGGCGACAGCCCCAGCTCCTCGTGGGTCCGCCGGGCCGCCGCCGCGAACGGCGACTCCCCGGGATAGGGGTGACCGCAACACGTGTTCGACCAGACTCCGGGGGAGTGGTACTTCCCGAGGGCGCGCTGCTGGAGCAGGAGCCGGCCCTTCTCGTCGAAGAGGAACACGGAGAACGCCCGGTGCAACAGACCGGGGGCCTGATGAGCGGAGAGCTTCTCCGCCGTGCCGATGGTGTTGCCGGACTCGTCGACCAGTTCGAGCATGATCGGTTCTTGAGTGCCGGTGCCGGTGGACGCGCTGTTCGCGGCGGTGGCTGGTGTGGTCGGCATACCCATCCTTCGCTTCGGACTTCGGCCTTCAGTCTGCCGTACAAAAGAGGTTTGTCCCCACTTCGGTGATCCGCGCATGTCCGCCCCCCGCCACGTGATAAGCGGCGGGGGACGAACCATTCGGCGAACGCGCCCGATTCGGCGGCGTCCGCCGATTCGGCCGTGCGTCAGATTCCGAACGGGGCCGGATATGTGATCGTGCCCGCCGGAACCGGCACGGAATCATCCAGCACCAGCGCCATCATCGCCTCGTCCGGAACCTCGAAAGGCGCCCGGATTCCGAAGCGCGAAGCCGGTGCGAAACCGAAGCGCGGGTAGTACGCGGGATGCCCGAGGACGAGTACGAGCGACTCCCCGCGCTCCTTGGCCGCCGCGAGCACCGCCCCTACGACCGCACTGCCGGCGCCCGAGCGCTGGAGCGCCGGGTCGGTGGCCACCGGGGCGAGCGCGAGCGCGGGGACCCCGTCCACCTCGCACCGGGTGAGCAGGGCGTGCGCCGCGACCGACCCGTCCGGGCCCTCGGCCACGTAGGAGAGGCCGGGCAGCCAGGAGCCGTCCACCCGCAGCGCGTCCACGAGGTCCGCCTCGGCGGGGGTCCCGAAGGCGGCCGAGTTCAGTGCGTGCACGGCGGCCGTGTCGGCCGCGGTCTCCGGGCGGGTGGGCCAGGCGCCGCCGTCCCCGGCCGTCGCCGGGCGCAGGACGTAGGCCGTGTACCCGTACTCGTGCCCGTACCGCGCCCGTACGTCGAGCTCCTCGGTGACGAAGCCCAGCGCGGCCGCGGCCTGCGGCCCGGCCGGCTCCGGGGCGGCGGCCACCCGCTCGCCGAGGGGGCCGTAGTACGCGGCCCAGTCGGAGTCGGGCTGCCGGTGGACGCCGAGCACCTGGTACCCGGCGGCCTGGACGGCGGCGAGGTTGCGGGCGGTGGAGCGCAGCGCGTAGTGCGGGTCCCAGAAGGCGCGGACCCCGGCGGAGGGCTCCGGGACGGTCCATTCGCATTCGCTCAGCACGAGGGTGCCGCCGGGTGCGAGGAGCCGCTTCCAGCGGGCGAGCGCGCTCGCGAAGCCGATGTTGTAGGCGGAGCCCTCGGACCAGAGGAGGTCGAAGGAACCATCCGGATAGGGGAGGTCGGCCATGTCCGCCTTGACGGCGTGCACGCGGTCGGCGAGCCCGCGGGCCGCCGCGGCGGTGCGGAGCTCGTCGAGGAATCCGTCGTTCAGGTCGACGGCGGTGACATCGGCGCCCCGGTCGCCCGCTTCCGCGGCGAGCAGCAGGGCGCTCGGGCCCGGACCGCAGCCCAGATCCAGGACGCGCGGCCGATCGGGCAGCGGTCCGCACAGGGACAGCAGGTGGCGGGTGGTGGCCTCGGAGCCGGGGGACTGCCGGGGCAGTCCGCGGTGCAGCCGGATGAAGGCTTCGAAGAAGAGGTCGTCGTCGAAGGGGTCGGTGCGGTCGAAGAGGTCGGTGTTGTCGTCGTTGTCGGTGGTATCGGTGGTATCGGTCAACGTGAACCCTTGAACGGGGGCTCCGGCCGACCGGCCCGTCGGTGAGATCAGGCCCGGCCGGATGCCCGGAAGGAGGTGGGGATGGACCGGAGTTCGTCGCCGCCCGTGGCCGCGACCTCTACGACGGTCATCAACCCACCTCTTCCTCGTTCGTTTCCGGTATTCGTGATGTTTCACACGGATTGGGACGCAATGCCGGTATTCGCACACGTCTGCGATCAGGCTAACACCGCGACGGTTTGAGTCCCCCGGCGTTCTCGTCAATGATGATCAGGCCGAGGGCCATGGCCCCGGGATATTCGGCTTATCGGGGCGTAAACGGGCGGTGAACCCCGGCTTCCGTTCATCCGATAGCCTCTGCCGACGTGCGGCCGCCCCACCTGGTGCGTCCTGGGACACGTCCCGTTTCGTGTGTTCGCGCAAGGAGTGAGTTCGTCTGCCGACCGTCATCCTTACCGGCCTGCCGGTCCCCGGATCGCCGCTCGCGGACGATTTGCGCTCCCTCGGCTTCGACGTGCGGCCCGCGGCCACCCCGCAGGAGACCGCCGCCGCGCTGGCCCTCGTACCCGCCGATCAGCGGGTCGCCCTCGTCGACGGCGGGTTCGTCGGGCACGCGCACGCCCTGCGGCTCGCGCTGACCGATCCGCGGTTCGACGCCTGCGCCGTCACCGGGGCCTTCGCGGTCCAGCCGGGCGCCCGCGCGGCCCTCGACCGGGCCGCGGCCCTCGCCGTGACCTCGCCGGAGCAGCAGGGCGGCCCGTACCCGGACCTGCTCGCCGCCGCGGTCGAGGCCGACGGCACCGCCGTCCAGCGCCCCGACCTCGGAACCCTCGTCGCCGCCGTCCCCGCGAGCGCCGCCGAGCGCGACGCGGCGAGCGCCGCCGTGGCCGCCGTCGACGGCGAGGCCGTCCGGCTGCGCACCGCCGTGAAGTCCCGCGACGGGTTCTTCACCACCTTCTTCATCAGCCCGTACTCGCGCTACATCGCCCGCTGGTGCGCGCGCCGGGGCCTGACCCCGAACCAGATCACCACCGCCTCCCTGATCACCGCCCTGATCGCGGCCGGCTGCGCCGCGACCGGCGAGCGCGGGGGCTACGTCGCCGCCGGTGTGCTGCTCCTCGTCTCCTTCGTCCTGGACTGCGTCGACGGGCAGGTCGCCCGGTACGCGCTCCAGTACTCGACGATGGGCGCCTGGCTCGACGCCACCTTCGACCGCGCGAAGGAGTACTCCTTCTACGCGGGCCTCGCGCTCGGCGCGGCCAGGAACGGCGACGACGTATGGGCCCTGGCCCTCGGCGCCATGATCCTCATGACCTGCCGGCACGTCGTGGACTTCGCCTTCAACGAGGCCAACCACGACGCCACGGCCAATACGAGCCCCACCGCGGCCCTCTCCGGCAGGCTCGACAGCGTCGGCTGGACGGTCTGGGTCCGCCGGATGATCATCCTGCCGATCGGTGAGCGGTGGGCCATGATCGCGGTGCTGACCGCCGTGACCAGCCCCCGGATCGTCTTCTACGCCCTCCTCGTCGGCTGTGCCTTCGGCGCGCTCTACACCACCGCCGGCCGGGTCCTGCGCTCGCTGACCCGCAAGGCGAAGCGGACCGACCGGGCTGCGCAGGCGCTGGCCGACCTCGCCGACTCGGGCCCGATCGCCGAGTTCACGGGCCGCATCGTGGGCCGGATGGCCCCCGGCGCCGGGATCGCCGCAGCCGTGATCGGCTCGGGGGCCCTGTTGTGGGCGGCCTGGGCGTACGCGTTCGGCTCCCGCCAGGTGGTCGTCGCCGCCGTCTTCTACGCGGTCCTCGCCGGCGCGGCCGTGGCCCGCCCCCTCAAGGGCGCCCTCGACTGGCTCGTCCCGCCCGTCTTCCGGGCCGCCGAATACACCACGGTGCTGATCCTCGCCGCCAAGGCGGACGTACCCGGGGCCCTTCCGGCGGCATTCGGACTGGTCGCGGCGGTCGCCTACCATCACTACGACACGGTGTACCGCATCCGCGGTGGCACCGGCGCGCCCCCGCACTGGCTGGTGCGGACGACCGGCGGGCACGAGGGCCGGGTCCTGTTGACCACGGTCCTGGCCTCCGTCCTGGCATCGCGCGCCACCGACTTCCCCGTCGCGCTCACGGCCCTGGCCGTGTTCGTGGCACTCGTGGTGCTCGTGGAGAGCATCCGCTTCTGGGTTTCCTCCGGGGCACCCGCCGTACATGATGAAGGAGAACCAGCATGATCGGCCTCGTCCTCGCTGCCGGTGCCGGACGCCGCCTGCGTCCCTACACCGACACCCTGCCCAAGGCCCTCGTACCCGTGGGCCCCGAAGGCGACGAGGAGAGCCTCACGGTCCTCGACATGACCCTCGGCAACTTCGCCGAGGTGGGCCTCACCGAGGTCGCCATCGTCGTCGGCTACCGCAAGGAAGCCGTGTACGAGCGCCGGGAGGCCCTGGAGGCCAAGTACGGGGTCAAGATCACGCTGATCGACAACGACAAGGCCGAGGAGTGGAACAACGCCTACTCCCTGTGGTGCGCGCGTGACGTCCTCAAGCAGGGTGTGATTCTTGCCAACGGCGACACCGTCCACCCGGTCTCCGTGGAGAAGACCCTGCTCGCCGCCCGCGGCCAGGGCCAGAAGATCATCCTCGCCCTCGACACGGTCAAGCACCTGGCCGACGAGGAGATGAAGGTCATCACCGCCGAGGGCAAGGGCGTCCAGCGGATCACCAAGCTGATGGACCCCGCCACCGCCACCGGCGAGTACATCGGCGTCACCCTCATCGAGCCGGAGGCCGCCGAGGCGCTGGCCGAGGCCCTGAAGACCACCTTCGAGCGCGACCCCGACCTCTACTACGAGGACGGCTACCAGCAGCTCGTCAACGACGGCTTCACGATCGACGTGGCCCCCATCGGCGACGTCAAGTGGGTCGAGATCGACAACCACGACGACCTCGCCAAGGGCCGGACGATCGCATGCCTGTACTGACGCGGCTGATCCCCTCGCCTGTTGTCGTCGACATCAGCCGGGGGGCGATGGACGATCTGGCCGGCCTCCTGGCCGACCAGCGCGTCTCCGCGTCCGGAAAGCTCGCCATCGCGATCAGCGGAGGCTCCGGTGCGGTGCTGCGCGCCAAGCTGGAGCCCGTGCTGCCGCACGCCGACTGGTACGCCGTCGTCGACGGGACCATCGACTCCGCGGTCAAGCTCGCCGACGACATAAAGGGCCGCCGCTACGACGCCGTCGTGGGCCTGGGCGGCGGCAAGATCATCGACGTGGCGAAGTACGCCGCGGCGCGGGTCGGGCTGCCCATGGTGGCCGTCGCCACCAACCTCTCCCACGACGGCATCTGTTCTCCGGTGTCCATCCTGGACAACGACAACGGCCGGGGCTCCTACGGAGTCCCCATGCCGATCGCGATGGTCGTCGACCTCGACGTCATCAGGGAGGCCCCGGTGCGGTTCATCCGCGCCGGCGTCGGCGACGCGATCTCCAACATCTCGGCCATCGCCGACTGGGAGCTCTCGCACAAGGTCACCGGCGAGCCCGTCGACGGCCTGGCCGCCGCCATGGCCCGTACCGCCGGCGAGTCCGTACTGCGCCACCCCGGTGGATGCGGCGACGACGAGTTCCTCACCGTGCTCTCCGAGGCGCTCGTGCTCTCCGGCATCGCCATGGCGATCAGCGGGGACACCCGCCCGTCGTCCGGCGCCTGCCACGAGATCAGCCACGCCTTCGACCTGCTCTTCCCGGGGCGCTCCGCGCTCCACGGCGAGCAGGTCGGCATCGGAGCGGCCTTCGCGATGCACCTGCGGGGGTCCGCCGAGCAGTCCGGGCTCTTCGTCGAGGTGCTGCGGCGCCACGGCCTGCCCGTGCGGCCCGAGGAGATCGGGTTCAGCGTGGACGAGTTCGTCACGGCCGTGGAGTACGCACCCCAGACCCGTCCGGGACGCTTCACGATCCTGGAGCACCTCAACCTGTCCGCAGCCGAGATCAGGGACGCATACGCCGACTATGCCCAGACCATCCGTAGCTGAACTCCGGCCCGTCGTCCACCCGCCGGGCGTCAAGGACCGGCGCAGTGGCGAGCACTGGGGCGGACGCCTCTACATGCGCGAGATCTCCCTGCGCATCACCCGGGTCCTGGTGGGCACCAAGGTCACGCCCAACCAGCTGACCTACCTGATGACGCTCGCCGGTGTCCTCGCCGCCCCGGCCCTGCTGGTGCCCGGCGTCTGGGGCGCCGTGCTCGGCCTGGTCATGGTCCAGCTCTACCTGCTGCTCGACTGCGTCGACGGCGAGGTGGCCCGCTGGAAGAAGCAGTACTCGCTCTCCGGCGTGTACATGGACCGGGTCGGCGCCTACCTGTGCGACGCCGCGGTCCTGGTCGGCTTCGGCCTGCGCGCCAGCGACCTGTGGGGCACCGGCCGGATCGACTGGCTGTGGGCCTTCCTGGGCACCCTCGCCGCGCTCGGCGCGATCCTGATCAAGGCCGAGACGGACCTGGTCGGCGTCGCCCGGCACCAGACCGGCAAGCCGCCGGTCCAGGAGTCGGCCGCCGAGCCGCGCTCCTCCGGCATGGCCCTCGCCCGCCGGGCCGCGGCCGCGCTCAAGTTCCACCGGCTCGTCCTCGGCATCGAGGCGTCGATGCTCATCGTGCTGCTGGCCGTCCTGGACCAGGTCCGCGGCGACCTGTACTTCTCCCGGCTCGGCGTCGCCGTGCTGGCGGGCATCGCGCTGCTCCAGACCGTTCTGCACCTGGTGTCGATCATGGCCTCCAGCAGGCTCAAGTGACGACGCCGATGCGGCTGGGCGCCGTGATCATCACCATGGGCAACCGGCCCGACGAGCTCAAGGCGCTCCTCGACTCCGTGGCCCGCCAGGACGGGCCCCCGGTCGAGGTGGCCGTCGTGGGTCAGGGCGTGAAGCTCACCGGGCTTCCCGAGGGCGTACGCGCCGTCGAGCTGCCCGAGAACCTGGGCATCCCGGGCGGCCGCAACGTGGGCATCGAGGCCTTCGGACCCGGCGGACGCGAGGTGGACGCCCTGCTCTTCCTCGACGACGACGGGCTGCTGGAGCGCACCGACACCGCCGAGCTGTGCCGGCAGGCCTTCACCGAGGACCCCGAGCTCGGGATCGTCAGCTTCCGGATCGCCGATCCGGAGACCGGCGAGACCCAGCGCCGGCACGTGCCCCGGCTGCGCGCCGCCGACCCGCTGCGCTCCTCGCGCGTGACCACCTTCCTGGGCGGCGCCAATGCCGTCCGCACGAAGGTGTTCGAGCAGGTCGGGGACCTGCCGGGAGAGTTCTTCTACGCCCACGAGGAGACCGACCTGGCCTGGCGGGCGCTCGACGCCGGCTGGCAGATCGACTACCGCGCGGACATGGTGCTCCTGCACCCCACGACGGCCCCCTCCCGGCACGCGGTCTACCACCGTATGGTGGCCCGCAACCGGGTGTGGCTCGCCCGCCGCAACCTTCCCGCCCCGCTGGTCCCGGTCTACGTGGGCGTCTGGCTCCTCCTGACGCTCCTGCGCAGGCCCTCGATGCCGGCGCTCAAGGCCTGGTTCGGCGGGTTCAAGGAGGGGTGGACCACCCCCTGCGGACCCCGGCGCCCCATGAGGTGGCGTACGGTCTGGCGGCTGACCCGGCTGGGCCGACCGCCTGTCATCTGATCCCCCCGCGTCTGAGAACATGGCGCGATCACGACCCCATCGCCTCAGGCCCGATGCCACCTTCTGCCGCATCATGAAGACGGAAAGTTTCATCTTGTGAGTGACACAACTCAGGATGGCGCCCTCGCCACGAGCAAGCCGCCGTCCGAAGACGCGGGGCTGAGCCCCGCGGAGCTCGCCAGGAAGTACGGGCTGTCCGTGAGCGGGGCCCGCCCCACGCTGCCGCAGTACATCCGGGAGCTGGTGGACCGGCGCCACTTCATCCTGGCGTTCTCCAGGGCCAAGCTGGTCGCCCAGTACAGCGAGGCGAAGCTCGGCCAGATCTGGCAGGTGGCGACCCCACTGCTCAACGCCCTGGTCTACTACCTGATCTTCGGCCTGATCCTGAACGCCGGCAAGGGCATCCACAAGGACGACTACATCCCCTTCCTGGTGATCGGCGTCTTCGTCTTCACCTTCAGCCAGAGCTCGCTCATGGCAGGTGTCCGGGCCATTCCCGCGAACATCGGCCTGGTCCGCGCCCTGCACTTCCCGCGGGCCTCACTGCCGATCTCCTTCTCGCTCCAGCAGCTCCAGCAGCTGCTGTTCTCGATGATCGTCGTGTTCATCGTCGTGATGGGCTTCGGCAACTACCCGAAGCTGTCGTGGCTCCTGGTGATCCCGGCTCTGGTGCTCCAGTTCGCCTTCAACACCGGCCTCGCCCTGATCTTCGCGCGGATGGGTTCCAAGACCCCCGACCTCGCGCAGCTCATGCCGTTCGTCACGCGTACGTGGATGTACGCGTCCGGCGTCATGTTCTCGATCGGCACGATGCTCAAGGGCAAGCCCGAATGGATCGCCGAGCTGCTCCAGTGGAACCCGGCGGCGATCTACATGGACCTGATCCGCTACGCGCTCATCGACGGGTACGGCCACTCAAACCTGCCGCCGCACGTCTGGGCCTTCGCCGTCGGCTGGGCCGTCGTGATCGGCTTCGGCGGCTTCGTGTACTTCTGGAAGGCTGAGGAGCGTTACGGCCGTGGCTGAGAACAACCAGGGGCGACACGTCCCCACCGTCATCGCCGACGACGTGCACATCGTCTACCGGGTCAACACCGGCAGCTCCGGCAAGGGCAGTGCCACGGCGGCGCTCAGCAAGATAATCCGCCGCCGCAAGGGGGACTCGCCGGGCGTTCGCCGCGTCCACGCCGTGCGCGGAGTCTCCTTCACCGCGTACCAGGGCGAGGCCATCGGGATCATCGGCTCCAACGGCTCGGGCAAGTCGACGCTGCTGCGCGCCATCGCCGGGCTGCTGCCCTGCGAGGCCGGCAAGGTCTACACCGACGGCCAGCCCTCGCTGCTGGGCGTCAACGCCGCGCTGATGAACGACCTCACCGGCGAGCGCAACGTGGTCCTCGGCGGTCTCGCGATGGGCATGAGCCGCGAGCAGATCAGAGAGCGTTACCAGAGCATCGTCGACTTCTCGGGCATCAACGAGAAGGGCGACTTCATTTCCCTCCCGATGCGCACCTACTCATCCGGTATGGCGGCGCGCCTGCGTTTCTCCATCGCGGCCGCGAAGGACCACGACGTCCTGATGATCGACGAGGCGCTGGCCACCGGTGACCGGAAGTTCCAGGTGCGTTCCGAGGAACGCATCCGCGAACTGCGCAAGACCGCGGGAACCGTTTTCCTTGTGAGTCACAACAACAAGTCCATCCGCGACACCTGTGACCGGGTGCTGTGGCTGGAGCGGGGCGAACTCCTCATGGACGGACCCACCGAGGAAGTCGTCGCGGCGTACGAGAAGGCGACCAGCTGACGGAGCCCGGCCACCGGCCCCCGCCGCTTCGCGCGGCGGGGGTCGCGGCATGCCGTGGGGTTGCCGTGAAGTTTATTCCGGCGGCGGTGGCGACATCAGTGGCGGAGTGAATACCCGTCGAGCCGTCGCGGCGTTGTACAGCGTAAGCTGGGCCAGTCCTCAATCGCGGGCAAGAGGGGACGATTCCCCACAGGTGAATAGCCTGAGGCACCCCGGGAAAGTCCGGCGGCGTGTCCGAAATGGGATGCATTGGCTTGGCAGTGTAGAACGGGAGATGTGACGGCAATGGCTACGGGAATTCTCCGGCCCCCAGGCACGACGGCCGTGCCCGCCGCGGGCGGCGGGCGGTGACCCCGGAGCACGGCATCAGCCCCGAGGGCCTCACCCTCGACAAGGCCCGCAGCGAGAACTTCCCCGTCGCCCCCGCGTTCCTGCCCCGCGCCTGGCGCCGGGGCCTGATGGCGGTCTACGGCTACGCCCGCCTGGTCGACGACATCGGCGACGGCGATCTCGCCCCGGGCGGCCGCGACGCCGTACTGCTCGGCCTCGATCCCGCCGCCGTGGACGACCGGCTCGCCATGCTCGACGCCTTCGAGGCCGACCTGAAGCGGGTCTTCGGCGGCACGGACGGCCCCCCGCGCCATCCCCTGATGCTCGCCCTGCAACCCGTCGTGCGCGACCACGGGCTCACCCCCGAGCCGTTCCTCGGGCTCATCGAAGCCAACCGGCAGGACCAGCGGGTCGCGCGCTACGAGACGTACGGCGACCTGGTCGGCTACTGCGAGCTCTCCGCCAACCCCGTCGGCCGCCTCGTCCTCGGCCTCACCGGTACCAGCACCCCCGAGCGGATCCGCCGCTCCGACGCCGTCTGCACCGCCCTGCAGATCGCCGAACACCTCCAGGACGTGGCCGAGGACCTCGCCCGCGACCGCATCTACCTCCCGGGCGAGGACATGCGGCGCTTCCGCGTGTCCGAATCCGACCTGGGAGCCCCGACCGCCGGAGCATCCGTACGCGCGCTCGTCGCCTTCGAAACCGAACGCGCGCGGGACCTCCTCAATGAGGGCACGCCGCTCGTGGGTAGCGTCCACGGAAGACTCCGGCTGCTGCTCGCCGGCTTCGTGGGAGGAGGGCGCGCCGCCCTGCGAGCCGTCACCGACGCCGGCTTCGACGTACTCCCCGGCCCGCCCAAGCCCACCAAGAGCGGCCTGCTCCGCGAGGTGGCCGCCGTCCTGCGCACAGCGCCGAGAAAGGGGTGAGCCCAACCGTGGAGGGCCCCACACACGCGTCCGCACCCGGCGCTCCGACCGCGCCCGTACTGGCGGCCTACAGCTACTGCGAGGCCGTCACCGGCTCGCAGGCGCGCAACTTCGCCTACGGAATCCGGCTGTTGCCCGCCGACAAACGCCAAGCGATGTCGGCGCTCTACGCCTTCTCCCGGCGGGTCGACGACATCGGCGACGGCACGCTCGCCCCCGAGGTCAAACTGGCCCGGCTGGAGGAGACCCGCGCCCTGCTCGGCCGGATCCGCGCCGAGCAGATCGACGAGGACGACACCGACCCGGTCGCCGTCGCCCTCGCCCACGCCTCGCGCCGCTTCCCCATCCCCCTGGAAGGGCTCGACGAACTCATCGACGGCGTCCTCATGGACGTGCGCGGCGAGACCTACGAGACCTGGGACGACCTCAAGGTCTACTGCCGCTGCGTCGCCGGAGCCATCGGCCGGCTCTCGCTCGGCGTGTTCGGCACCACCCCCGGCGCACCCGACGCGGCCCGGGCCGGCGAGTACGCCGACACCCTCGGCCTCGCGCTGCAACTCACCAACATCCTGAGGGACGTTCGCGAGGACGCGGGCAACGGGCGCACCTACCTGCCCGCCGAGGACCTCGCCAAGTTCGGCTGCTCGGAGGGCTTCCACAGCGAGCGGATGTCCGCCGGCGCCGACTTCGCCGGACTCGTCCACCACGAAGTCCGGCGCGCCCGCGCCCTGTTCGTCGAGGGCTACCGGCTGCTGCCCCTGCTTGACCGGCGCAGCGGCGCCTGCGTCGCCGCGATGGCCGGGATCTACCGGCGGCTGCTCGACCGCATCGAGCGCGAGCCCGAGGCCGTGCTCCGGGGCCGCGTCTCGCTGCCGCCGCACGAGAAGGCGTACGTGGCCGTCCGCGGGCTCTCCGGGCTCGACGCAC
Organism: Streptomyces sp. NBC_00503; assembly: GCF_036346895.1. NCBI lineage: Bacteria > Bacillati > Actinomycetota > Actinomycetes > Kitasatosporales > Streptomycetaceae > Streptomyces > Streptomyces sp. NBC_00503. Next base: position 6,831,306 of record NZ_CP107855.1, read on the forward strand.
GGACCATCTCGCGCCAGAGCAACCGGAGGCGGCTCTGATGGCGGCCCGCGGGCCGGTGCGGCCGGGCGCGGCCGCGGCGCGGGCCGGGGCAACCCGACGCGCCCCGGTCGCGTCTGTCGCGGTGACAGAGGAGGACGTATGACAGCGAACCACGCCGTCGTGGTCGGCGGCGGGCTCGCCGGGGTCACCGCCGCGCTGGAGCTCGCCGACGCGGGCCTGCGCGTGACCCTGCTGGAAGGCCGGCCCCGACTCGGCGGCCTCGCCTTCTCCTTCAAGCGCGGCGACCTCACCGTCGACAACGGCCAGCACGTCTACCTGCGCTGCTGCACCGCCTACCGGTGGTTCCTCGACCGCATCGAAGGTGCGGACCTGGCCCCCCTCCAGGACCGGCTCGACGTACCCGTGCTCGACGTGGCCCACCCCGGCGGCCCCCGCCTGGGCCGGCTGCGCCGCAGCGCCCTGCCCGTGCCCCTGCACCTGGCCGGCTCCCTCGCCCGCTACCCCCACCTCTCCCTCGCCGAACGGGCGAGCGTCGGCCGCGCGGCCCTCGCCCTGCGCCGCCTCGACCCCGCCGATCCGGCGCTCGACGGCCTGGACTTCGCGACCTGGCTCGGCCGCTACGGCCAGTCCCCGCGCACCATCGAAGCGCTCTGGGACCTCGTCGGCATCGCCACCCTCAACGCCACCGCCGAACAGTCCTCGCTGGGCCTGGCCGCGATGGTCTTCAAGACCGGGCTGCTCTCCGAGAACGGCGCGGCCGACATCGGCTGGGCCCGCGTACCGCTCGGCGACCTCCACGACGGCCTCGCCCGCCGCGCCCTCGACGCCGCCGGGGTACGGACCGAACTGCGCACCCGGGTCACGGGCATCTCCCGTACCGAAGACGGCGGTTGGCGGGTCGACACGGAGGGCGGGTCCCTGGACGCCGCCGCCGTGGTCCTCGCCGTCCCGCAGCGCGAGGCGCACGGGCTGCTCCCGGCCGGCGCGCTCGCCGACCCCGACAAGCTCCTCGACATCGGCACCGCGCCGATCCTCAACGTCCACGTCGTCTACGACCGCAAGGTGGTCAAGCAGCCGTTCTTCGCGGCCCTCGGCTCCCCGGTCCAGTGGGTCTTCGACCGCACCGAGTCCTCCGGACTCCCCGACGGCGGCCAGTACCTGGCCCTGTCCCAGTCGGTCGCCCACGAGGACATCGACGAGCCCGTCTCCGTACTGCGCGCCAAGTACCTGCCCGAGCTGGAACGGCTGCTGCCGGCGGCGCGCGGCGCCAAGGTACGGGACTTCTTCGTCACCCGGGAGCGCACCGCCACCTTCGCCCCCACCCCCGGCGTCGGCCGCCTGCGGCCCGGCCCGCGGACCGACACGCCGGGGCTCTACCTCGCCGGTGCGTGGACCGCGACCGGTTGGCCCGCGACCATGGAGAGCGCCGTCCGCAGCGGACTGAGCGCGGCCCAGGCCGCACTCGCCGCGCTGGGCCGCCACCGCGAACACCCCCTGCAGGAGGCGGCATGACCACCACCGCCGGCACCACCGGCTCGATCGGTACCACCGCTACCGGCACCGCAGCACCAAGCACCGCAGTACGTACAGGAACCAGAGGAGAGCCAGTGAACCCGGGGAATCCGGCCGTCGAGAACACGGACGCCAGTGCGGGCCCGGCCGGCGGGGAGAAGGCGGACACGCTCGCCCTCCTCGAACGCGGCCGTACGCTCTCGACGCCCGTGCTCCGCGCCGCCGTGGACCGGCTCGCCGCGCCCATGGACACCGTCGCCGCCTACCACTTCGGCTGGATCGACGCCTACGGAAACCCGGCGGACGGCGACGGCGGCAAGGCCGTCCGACCCGCCCTCGCCCTGCTCTCCGCCGAGGCCGCGGGCGCCGCGGCCGAGGTGGGCATCCCGGGAGCCGTCGCGGTCGAGCTCGTACACAACTTCTCGCTGCTCCATGACGACCTGATGGACGGTGACGAGCAGCGCCGCCACCGCGACACCGTGTGGAAGGTCCACGGACCGGCCCTCGCGATCCTGGTCGGCGACGCCCTGTTCGCCCTGGCCAACGAGGTGCTCCTGGAGCTCGGCACCGTCGAGGCCGGGCGCGCCGCGATGCGCCTGACCACCGCCAGCCGCAAGCTCATCGACGGCCAGGCCCAGGACATCTCCTACGAGCACCGCGAGAGCGTCAGCGTCGAGGAATGCCTGGAGATGGAGGGCAACAAGACCGGCGCCCTGCTCGCCTGCGCGGTCTCCATCGGCGCCGTGCTCGGCGGCGCGGACGACCGTACGGCCGACAAGCTGGAGGAGTACGGCTACCACCTCGGCCTGGCCTTCCAGGCCGTCGACGACCTCCTCGGCATCTGGGGCGACCCGGAGTCCACCGGCAAGCAGACCTGGAGCGACCTGCGCCAGCGCAAGAAGTCCCTGCCCGTCGTCGCCGCCCTCGCGGCCGGCGGACCGGCCTGCGAAGAGCTCGCCGAACTGCTCGCCGCCGACGCCAAGAGCAACGACTTCGAGAACTTCTCGGAGGAGGAGTTCGCCGCCCGCGCCGCGCTCATCGAGGCGGCCGGCGGCCGCCAGTGGACCGCCGACGAGGCACGTCGCCAGCACGCGGTGGCGATCAAGGCTCTCGACGACGTGGACATGGACCAGAAGGTGCGCGACCAGCTCGTGGCCCTCGCCGACTTCGTCGTCGTGCGCAAGAGGTGATCGCCACCCGTACGCGCATATGACTCGCCAGTCGCCGGCCGGTACTGCCTGCCAGTAGTACCGGCCGACGGCGAACCCCAGGACAGCAGAGGACACTGCACACAAAGGGGAAGCCATGACAGCGACGACCGACGGCGGCGGCCCCACCGCAGCCGCATCGGACAGCGCCATCCGCGAGGGCGCCACACAGGAGGGGACCCCGCCGGGCCCGCTGCGCGACGCGCACGAGGCGACGGCGAGGGCGGTGCGCAACCTGCTCGACCGGCAGGACGAGGCCGGCTGGTGGAAGGGCGACCTGGAGACCAACGTCACCATGGACGCGGAGGACCTGCTGCTGCGGCAGTTCCTCGGGATCCGCGACGAGGCGACCACGCACGCCGCCGGACTGTTCATCCGCGGAGAACAGCAGAGCGACGGAACCTGGGCCACCTTCCACGGCGGCCCCCCGGACCTCTCCGCCACCATCGAGGCCTACGTGGCCCTGCGCCTCGCCGGGGACGACCCGGGCGCCCCGCACATGGCCCGCGCCTCCGCGTGGATCCGCGCCCACGGGGGAATCGCGGGCGCCCGTGTCTTCACCCGCATCTGGCTGGCGCTGTTCGGCTGGTGGAACTGGGACCACCTGCCCGAACTCCCGCCCGAGCTGGTCTTCCTGCCGCCCTGGGTGCCGCTGAACATCTACGACTTCGGCTGCTGGGCCCGGCAGACCATCGTCCCGCTCACCGTGGTCTCCGCGCTGCGCCCGGTCCGCCCGGCCCCCTTCGCGCTGGACGAGCTGCACACCGACGCGCGGAACCCGAACCCGGTCAAGAGGCTCTCCCCGCTCGCGAGTTGGGGCGGAGCTTTCCAGCGGATGGACAAGGCCCTGCACGTCTACCGCCGGTTCGCCCCGCGCCGCCTGCGCAAGGCGGCCATGGCGAGCGCCGGCCGCTGGATCGTGGAGCGCCAGGAGAACGACGGCTGCTGGGGCGGGATCCAGCCGCCCGCCGTGTACTCCGTCATCGCCCTGCACCTGCTCGGCTACGACCTGCACCACCCGGTGATGCGGGCCGGGCTGGAGTCCCTGGACCGGTTCGCGGTCTGGCGCGCGGACGGGGCCCGGATGATCGAGGCCTGCCAGTCCCCGGTGTGGGACACCTGCCTGGCCGCCATCGCTCTGGCCGACGCCGGACTGAGCCCCGACCACCCGGCCCTGGTCAAGGCCGCCGACTGGATGCTCGGCGAGGAGATCGTGCGCAGCGGCGACTGGGCCGTGCGCCGCCCCCAACTGGCCCCGGGCGGCTGGGCGTTCGAGTTCCACAACGACAACTACCCCGACATCGACGACACCGCCGAGGTGGTCCTCGCGCTGCGCCGAGTCAAACACCCCGACCCGGCGCGCCTCGAAGCCGCCATCGCCCGCGGGGTGTCCTGGAATCTGGGCATGCAGTCGAAGAACGGCGCCTGGGGCGCCTTCGACGCCGACAACACCAGCCCCCTGCCCAACAAGCTGCCCTTCTGCGATTTCGGCGAGGTGATCGACCCGCCGTCGGCGGACGTCACCGCCCACGTCGTCGAGATGCTCGCCGTCGAGGGCAAGGCGGGCGATGCCCGCACCCGGCGCGGAATCGCCTGGCTGCTCGCCGAACAGGAGCAGGAGGGCGGCTGGTTCGGCCGCTGGGGCACCAACTACGTCTACGGCACCGGCTCGGTGGTCCCGGCCCTGACCGCCGCCGGGTTCGCCCCCTCGCACCCCGCGATCCGGCGGGCCGTGGGCTGGCTGGAATCCGTACAGAACGAGGACGGCGGGTGGGGCGAGGACCAGCGTTCCTACAAGGACCCGTCCTGGGCCGGGAAGGGCCCCTCGACGGCCTCGCAGACGGCCTGGGCGCTGATGGCCCTGCTGTCGGCGGGGGAGCGCGAGGGGGACGCGGTCCGGCGGGGCATCGCGTACCTCGTCGGGACCCAGCGCGCGGACGGCACCTGGGACGAGCCGTACTTCACCGGGACCGGATTCCCCTGGGACTTCTCCATCAACTACCACCTGTACCGACAGGTGTTCCCGCTGACGGCGCTCGGCCGCTACCTGTACGGGGAGCCGTTCGGCCCGGACGGCCGGTACGCGGATCCGGGCGTGTTCCCGGCCGTGCCCGTCTCCCCGGCCGCACACCCCGCCGAAGCCCCGGACGCGCACCCCGCGGCCTCCCCGGCCGGCGAGGGGGCCTGATGCGCCCGGACCGCGAAGCCGCCACCGGCCCGCCCCCGCTGCTCGTCGCCTGTGCGCTGCGCATCGAGCGGACGGCCCTGCGCAGCGGCAGCGCGGCCGGCGCGCCGGAGCGCTACGAGGTCCTGCGCACCGGCATGGGCCCCCGCGCGGCCGAACGCGCCGTCGGCCGCGCCCTGGCCGGGCCCGCGCTGCGCGGGGCCGCGGTGCTGGCCACCGGATTCTGCGCCGGGCTGCTGCCCGGCATGAGCCCCGGCGACCTGATCGTCGCCGAGGAGACCCGGGACCCGCGCGGCACGGTCGCCTGCGCCGGTACCGCCCTGCTCGCCGAGGCGCTGGCCCGGGCCGTACCCGGCCGGACCGTACACCTCGGTGCACTGACCGGATCCGACCACGTCGTCCGGGGCCAGGAGCGCGCGGAACTGCGCGCCACCGGCGCCATCGGGGTCGACATGGAATCGGCGGCCACCCTGTGGACCGCGGCCCGGGGAGGCTCCGCCGGACCCGGCGGACCCGGCGCGGACCGCCCGGTTGCGGCCGTCCGGGTGATCGTGGACGCTCCGGAGCATGAGCTCGTCCGTATTGGCACTGTTCGCGGAGGAATATCGGCCTTTCGCGTACTGCGTGCCGTACTGCCCGCGTTTTATGACTGGCACCGTTCTTTGCTGCTCCCCAGGAGGTGAGCCAGATGGCCATGCCACTGCGACAGACCATCAGGGTCGGGACGTACCTGCTCGAACAGAAGCTCCGCAAGCGCGAGAAGTTCCCGCTCATCGTCGAGCTGGAACCTCTCTACGCCTGCAACCTGGCCTGCGAGGGATGTGGAAAGATCCAGCACCCGGCCGGGGTGCTCAAGCAGCGCATGCCCGTGGCCCAGGCCGTCGGCGCCGTGCTGGAGTCCGGCGCGCCGATGGTGTCCATCGCCGGCGGCGAACCGTTGATGCACCCGCAGATCGACGAGATCGTGCGCCAGCTCGTGGCGAAGCGGAAGTACGTCTTCCTCTGCACCAACGCGATGCTGCTCCGCAAGAAGATCGAGAAGTTCACCCCGTCCCCCTACTTCGCCTTCGCCGTGCACATCGACGGACTGCGCGAACGCCACGACGAGTCCGTGGCCAAGGAAGGGGTCTTCGACGAGGCGGTCGCGGCCATCAAGGAGGCGAAGAAGCGCGGGTTCCGGGTGACCACCAACTCCACCTTCTTCAACACCGACACCCCGCAGACCATCATCGAGGTCCTCAACTTCCTCAATGACGACCTCCAGGTCGACGAAATGATGATCTCGCCCGCCTACGCCTACGAGAAGGCCCCCGACCAGGAGCACTTCCTCGGCGTGGAACAGACCCGCGAACTCTTCAAGAAGGCCTTCGCGGGCGGAAACCGGCGGCGCTGGCGGCTCAACCACTCCCCGCTCTTCCTGGACTTCCTGGAAGGCAAGGTCGATTTCCCCTGCACCGCATGGGCCATTCCGAATTACTCCCTCTTCGGCTGGCAGCGGCCCTGCTATCTGATGAGCGACGGCTACGTGCCCTCGTACCGGGAACTCGTCGAGGACACGGACTGGAGCAAGTACGGCCGCGGAAAGGACCCGCGCTGCGCGAACTGCATGGCGCACTGCGGGTACGAGCCCACGGCGGTCCTCGCCACCATGGGCTCCCTGAAGGAGTCGCTGCGCGCGGCGCGGGAGACGGTGGGCGGCCGGGGCACCTCGGCATGAGCGGGGGCCGGGCGGGGGAGGGAGGCCGGGCGGACCGGGCCGGGGGCTTCGACCTCGGCGCACTGCTGGCCGCGCGCGGTGGGGAAAGGTACGAGCTGCACGCCCGTCACCTCAACCACCAACTGCCCCGGATGCTGCACACCATCGGCTTCGACAAGGTCTACGAGCGGGCCGAGGGAGCCCACTTCTGGGACGCCGAGGGCAACGACTACCTCGACATGCTCGCCGGGTTCGGGGTGATGGGCCTGGGCCGCCACCACCCGGTGGTCAGACAGGCCCTGCACGACGTCCTGGACGCCCAGCTCGCCGACCTCACCCGCTTCGACTGCCAGCCGCTGCCCGGGCTGCTGGCGGAGAAGCTGCTCTCCTACAGCCCGCACCTGGACCGGGTGTTCTTCGGCAACAGCGGCACCGAGGCGGTGGAGACCGCCCTGAAGTTCGCCCGGTACGCCACCGGGCGGCCCAGGATCCTCTACTGCGACCACGCCTTCCACGGGCTCACGGCCGGCTCGCTCTCGGTGAACGGGGAGGGCGGCTTCCGGGAGGGATTCGGCCCGCTGCTGCCCGACACCGGGATCGCGCTGGGCGACCTGGCCGCACTGGAGCGGGAACTGCGCAAGGGGGACGTGGCGGCCCTCGTGGTCGAGCCGATCCAGGGCAAGGGGGTGCTCGCCGCCCCGCCCGGATTCCTGCTCGCCGCGCAGGAGCTGCTGCACCGGCACAAGGCCCTGCTGATCGCGGACGAGGTGCAGACGGGCCTCGGACGCACCGGGGAGTTCTACGCCTACCAGCACGAGGCCGGAGTGGAACCGGACCTGGTGTGCGTGGCCAAGGCCCTCAGCGGAGGCTACGTACCGGTCGGTGCCACCCTGGGCAAGGACTGGATCTTCAAACGCGTCTACTCCTCCATGGACCGGGTGCTCGTGCACTCCGCGAGCTTCGGCTCCAACGCGCAGGCGATGGCGGCCGGGCTCGCGGTGCTCTCGGTCATGGAGGACGAGGGGGTGGTGGCCAACGCCCGCGCCATGGGCGACCTGCTGCGCGGCCGGCTCGCCGCGCTCGTGGACGAGTACGAACTGCTCCACGAGGTACGGGGGCGCGGCCTGATGATCGGCATCGAGTTCGGCCGGCCGTCCTCACTGGGGCTGCGGAGCCGGTGGACCATGCTGCAGGCGGCCCGCAAGGGGCTGTTCGCGCAGATGGTCGTGGTGCCGCTGCTGCAGAAGCACCGGATCCTCACGCAGGTGTCCGGGGACCACCTGGAAGTGATCAAGCTCATTCCGCCGCTGATCGTGGACGAGGCGGACGTGGACCGGTTCGTCGGGGCCTTCCGCGAGGTCATGGACGAGGCGCACGGCGGGGGCGCGCTGATGTGGGACTTCGGCCGGACGCTGGTGAAGCAGGCCGTCGCGAACCGGTGATCCGGTTCAGGTGATCCGGTCGGCGCGACGGCCCGCCTCGCGGGGCGTCAGTCCAGCAGCTGGTCGCGCAGCCTGTCGAGGGTCTCGGGCGTGAGTCCGAGACCCTCGGCGAGGTAGCGCTCCACCCCGCCCCACTCCTCGTCGATGGTCTCGAAGGCCGCGGTCAGGTACTGGGCGCGGGCGTCGAAGAGCGGGGCGAGCAGCTCCATCACCTCGGGGGTGCGGGCCTCGGCCGCGTCACTGCTGCGGCGGACCCGGTAGCGGTTGTGCGGGGCGTTCGACTCCAGGTAGTCGGTGACGATCGCCTCCCGCTCCACGCCCAGCGCGAGCAGGGTGACGGCGATCGACAGGCCGGCCCGGTCCTTGCCGGCCGCGCAGTGCATCAGGGCCGGGACGCTGTCCTCGGCGAGGGCGTGCAGCACCCGACTGTGTTCGGCGGTGCGGGTCCTGATGATCCCGCGGTAGGAGCGGGTCATCCGCTCGGCGGCCTTGCCGTCCCCCAGCACCTCGTGGAGCTGGCCGAGTTCCCCGTCGCGGACCATCTTCCAGAACTCCCGGCCGTCGGCCGGGTCCGACAGCGGGATGTTCACGTTGCGCACGCCGGGCAGCTCGACGTCCGGGCCCTCCAGCGCGTGGTCGGCGCCGTTGCGGAAGTCGAAGACGGTGTGCAGCCCGAGCGAGCCGAGGAACTCCGCCCCGGTTTCGGTGGCATGTGCGAGATGTCCGCTTCGGAACAGTCGTCCCGGCTTGACCTTCCGCCCGTCCGTGGTCGGCAGCCCGCCCACGTCACGGAAGTTGCGCACGCCGGTCAGTTCCGGGTCCGACTGTGAGGTCTGGGGTATCCGCTGGGTCACAGGGGCCTCCTCTGTGTGGTCGTCGAGGGTGTCCGAATTACGCTGGTTGGGAACAACTTGCCATAGCGAGAGGCGAGATCGGACGCCTCCCCGTGAGCCAGATCATACGGTGACCGTGAGTGCCTGATCGTCAATGCCGAATTGCCCTGTCGGGGCGGCTGTTGAAGGCTCGGAATGGACGCAGGGTGACCGGAATTCCTGCGGGCCGCCATTCCTGAGAATCATTCAGGTAATTCGTGACTTGTTCTGTGCGGCCGGACTCGATTACGTTCGCGATCGATCCGGACGGACCGCCTAATCCTGCCGCCGTCCGGCAACCGCACCCGACTATTCACGCGCGAGGCAGGAGCGGGGGAACCAGGTAAGCCGCTGCTCCCGATCCGCATCGGATCTTTCCGTATCGGATCTTTACAACGGGACAGCTCGGGGTGAAGTCATACATGCGCCGTTCACCGGCACTGATATGGCCGGACATCTCCCGTCCGAACCCGACAGCTCACCTCGCAGGCGTCGGAGAGGAATTCGCCATGACCGCAACGGGTAAGCACCGCCGCCCGAAGTCCCGCTCCATATCCCGCGGTTTCGCCGTTGCGGGCACCGGTGGCGCGGCCCTCGCGCTCCCGCTGCTCGGGGCCGCCGGCGCCCACGCGGCCGGCGCCCCGGCCGCGGCGACCGCCGCCGCGCCGGTCCAGGCGGCGCGGGTCGCCCAGGTTCCGGCCACGCTCCAGGCCGCTCCGGCCGCGGCGCAGGCCGCCTCCACCGTCTACACGGTCGTGCCGGGGGACTACCTCTCCAAGATCGCCGAGCGGCAGCACCTCACCGGTGGCTGGGAGCGGCTCTACGCGGACAACCGCGAGGCCGTGGGCTCCAACCCGTCGCTGATCCACCCGGGCCTCAAGCTGACCCTCGGCGCCGCGGGCGCGGCCCGGGCTTCCGAGCCGGCGCCGGCCGAAGGGGCCTCCCAGGCCTCGGCTGACACCTCGTCGGACGACTCCTCGGACGCCGCGCAGGACGACTCCTCCGAGGGCGGGTCCTCCTCGGACGCGGCCGGTTCGGACGAGGGCGCCTCCGAGGGGTCGGCGGTCGAAGCCCCGGCCGCGCCCGCCCCCAAGGCGGCCCCCGCCCAGCAGCAGGCCGCCCCGGCCTCCGCCGGGTTCGTCGCCCCGGTCGGCGGCGGCATCTCCACCCCGTACAAGCTCGCCGGTTCCATGTGGTCCAGCGGCTACCACACGGGTGTGGACTTCATCGCGAGCACCGGCACCACCGTCAAGGCCGTCGGCGCCGGGACGGTCGTCTCGGCCGGCTGGGGCGGCGCGTACGGCAACGAGGTGGTCATCCGCCACGCGGACGGCAAGTACAGCCAGTACGGCCACCTCTCCCAGCTGTCCGTCTCGGTCGGCCAGAGCGTCACCGCCGGGCAGCACATCGGTCTCTCCGGTGCCACCGGCAACGTGACCGGCCCGCACCTCCACTTCGAGATCCGCACGGGCCCCTCGTACGGCTCGGACATCGACCCGCTGGCCTACCTGCGGTCCAAGGGCGTCAGCATCTGACGGCACCTGGCCGCATCCGGTGGGAACACGCGTGGGGCCGGGACCCGAGGGGGGTCCCGGCCCCACGCGCGTTCTTCCGTCCCGTTCTCCGTCCATTTGCCGTTCCACCGGCTATTCCTCGTGCGGCGGGTGGTAAAGATCACGGTCCGTCAAACCTTGGCTACGGTCGCGTAGGTCGGGCGCCGGGGTGAAGGATGTGGTCCCGTGGCAGCGACGACGACGACACTCAAGACCATCGGCTCGTACGCGGCGATCGGGGACAGCTTCACCGAAGGCGTTGGGGACCCGGGACCCGGGGAAACGTTTCTCGGCTGGGCGGACCGGCTGGCCGTACTCCTGGCCGATCAGCGCGAAGAGCACGACTTCCGGTACGCGAACCTGGCCGTCCGGGGCCGGCTCCTGGACCAGATCGTGGACGAGCAGGTCCCCCGGGCCAAGGAGCTCGCCCCCGACCTGGTGACCTTCTGCGCGGGCGGCAACGACATCATCCGGCCCGGCAGCGACCCGGACGACGTGGCGCAGCGGTTCGAGACGGCGGTCGCCGACCTCGCCGGATCGGTCGGCCAGGTCATGATCACCACCGGTTTCGACACGCGGGACGTGCCGGTCCTCAAGCACATGCGGGGCAAGATCGCGACGTACAGCGCGCACGTGCGTTCCATCGCCGACCGGTACGAGTGCCCCGTGCTCGACCTCTGGTCGCTGAAGTCCGTACAGGACCGGCGGGCCTGGGACGAGGACCGGCTGCACCTCTCGCCCGAGGGGCACACGCGGGTCGCCCTGCGCGCCGCCCAGGTCCTCGGCCTGGACACCCCGGCCGACCCGGACCAGCCGTGGCCGCCGATGCGGCCGCGCGGCTCGGTGGACGTGACCCGCGACAACATCCAGTGGGCGCGCGAGTACCTGGTGCCGTGGATCGGGCGGCGGCTGCGCGGGGAGTCCTCCGGGGACCACGTGGAGCCGAAGCGGCCCGACCTGCTGCCGCTGTAGGTACGGGCGCCAGTGCGCGGGCGGGGCGGGGACGGGGGCTGGGGCCGGGGCGCGTTCGGGGGCGCGAAATGGAATCCTTCGGCAGTGCCGTGCGTTGGGATGGTGGTAAGCCATGAGAACGTCTTGTCCCCACCCCTCCCAGGAGGCGCCTTGACCGGCTCCCGTCCCTTGCGTCCACGGCTGCGCGCCCTGCGGCCCGAAGCCTTCGGAGCCGACCCCTCCGGTGCCCGGCTGGACCGGATCCGGAGCTCGCCGAACTTCGCCGACGGCGTGTTCCAGAATCCCGTCGGTGCCCGGACCAGGCCGTCCGGCTCGATGGCGGAGTTCGCCAAGATCTACTTCCACAAGGAGCAGCGGCTCCGGCGCAACCCCGGCGCGCCCATCCCGGTCTACCCGACGACCCTCGCCGAGCTGGCGAAGCCGCCGGTCAGCGGCTTGCGGCTGACCTGGATGGGGCACTCCAGCGTGCTCGCCGAGATCGACGGGCGCCGGGTGCTCTTCGACCCGGTCTGGGGCGACCGGTGCTCCCCCTTCCCCTTCGCCGGGCCCAAGCGGCTGCACCCGGTGCCGGTCCCGCTGGCCTCGCTGGGCGAGGTCGACGTCGTGGTGATCTCACACGACCACTACGACCACCTCGACCTGCCGACGATCAAGGAACTGGCCGGCGCGAACACGGTCTTCGCGGTCCCGCTCGGCGTCGGAGCCCACCTGGAGCGCTGGGGCGTCCCGGCAGACCGGGTGCGAGAGCTCGACTGGAACGAGACCACCGAGGTCGCCGGGCTCTCGCTGACGGCCACCCCGGCCCGCCACTTCTGCGGGCGCGGCCTGCGCAACCAGCAGTTCACCCTGTGGGCCTCCTGGGTCGTCGCGGGCGACGAGCACCGGGTGTACCACAGCGGAGACACGGGGTACTTCCCCGGCTTCAAGGAGATCGGCGCCGCGCACGGCCCGTTCGACGCCACGATGATCCAGATCGGGGCCTACTCGGAGTACTGGCCCGACATCCACATGACCCCGGAGGAGGGCATGCGCGCCCACCTCGACCTCCAGGGCGGGGCACCGCACGGCACGATGCTGCCGATCCACTGGGGCACCTTCAACCTGGCCCCGCACCCGTGGGACGAGCCGGGCGAGGGCACCGTGGCCGCGGCCGAAGGGGCCGGGGCGGCGATCGCCCTGCCGATTCCGGGCCAGCCGTTCGAACCGGGCGCGGCGGACGCGCCCGCCGGGGCCTGGTGGCGGCCGTTCGTGGCGGCCGGGCCGGCTCCCGCCCCCGAGCCCGTACCCGCTGCCGAGCCGGAGCTCCCGAAGGCGGTCGCCCCGGCGGCGGGCCGCGAGGAGTCGGAGGCGGTGGGCTCGTAGGGCCGCGGGTTCTCTGATCGCGCCGAGCGGACCCTCCTGATGCGGGAGGGTCCGCTCGGTGCATGGGTGCATGGGTGCATGGGTGCAGGGGGGGGGCACGGGTGCGCCTGGAGGGGCGGTCGCGTGCGCCTTCGGCGCCGGGGCGTGTGCGCCCACGGCGCATTCGGGCTTGCGTACGAGCGCTCCATCGGGAGCGGGAAGCACCCGGGGCAAGTTCCCCAACTGGCCGTCCAGGGCGGGATCGTGCGGTCTAGCGTGGGTATCCGGTGATCAACACCGGATCCCGGGACGCCCGGGGCCGGGCCCCACTGACCGAGGACGCAGATGTCCGGACTCCGCGCCGCCCGCCACGCCCCGTCGAGACACGCCGTCACCGGTCCCGGCCGGCAGATACGCCCCCAGCTGGTCCGCTCCGCCGTGCTCCCCACCCTCGCCGCCGGGCTCAGCGGCGCGGCCGCGGTGATCTTCACGCTCCAGCTCGGCGGGGGCGCGGGCGCCCGCGACGCCAGGCTCTGGCCGGTGCTCACCGGTTGCGCCCTGCTCGTGGTCGGCGCGCTCGCCGCCGCTCTGCTCGGCGCGCAGCGCGCGGCGAACTCCGTCCGCGACCGCTGCGAGGCCCTGCGCCGCTCCAGCGTCCGCGGGCGCCAGGAGCTGCGTACGGCCGCCGAGCGGCTGGAGCGCGGGGAAGTGCCCGCCCGGCCGGTGCGCGGTGGGTCCGGCGGCTCGGGGCCGGGCGGCGACACGGCGGGCGTGGACGAGTTCTGGCTGCTCTCCCAGGAGCTGCGCGGAGCCCGCGAACAGGCCCACGCGACCCTGGTCCGCCTCGGCGGCCCGGTCGCCCCGTCCGACAGCGACCGCAAGGTCGAGGTCTTCGTCAACCTCGCGCGCCGCCTCCAGTCCCTCGTCCACCGCGAGATCTCGCTGCTGGACGACCTGGAGGACACGGTCGAGGACCCGGACCTGCTCAAGGAGCTCTTCCACGTCGACCACCTGGCCACCCGGATCCGGCGGCACGCCGAGAACCTCGCCGTGCTCGGCGGCGCCGCCTCGCGCCGCCAGTGGACCCGGCCCATCGACCTGAGCGAGGTACTGCGCTCCTCGGTCGCGGAGGTCGAGCAGTACACCCGGGTCAAGGTGGTGCCCCCGGCGGGCGGCACCGTACGCGGCCACGCCGTCGCCGACGTCGTGCACCTGCTCGCCGAACTCGTCGAGAACGCCACCGTGTTCTCCGCCCCCGACACCGATGTCGTGGTGCGCGCGGAGCGGGTGACCGCCGGTATCGCGGTCGAGGTGGAGGACCGGGGGCTCGGCATGCCGCCCGAGGAAGCCCACCGGATGAACGCCCTGCTCGGAGACCCCGACCAGATCAGCGTCCGGCACCTGCTGGCGGACGGCCGGATCGGCCTGTTCGTGGTCTCGGCGCTGGCGCGGCGGCACGGGATCGCCGTGGAGCTCAAGTCCAACATCTACGGCGGGGTGCTGGCCGTCCTGGTCCTGCCCCAGGAGCTGCTGGGGGCGGAGGTCCCGAGCGCCGCCGACGCGCTGGGCGGCTCGCGGGCCACCTCGTGGGGATCCGGCGAGGGGGCGGGCGCGCCGCCGCCGCTGGAGCCGGTACGGGTGGGCCTGCCCAGGCCGGAGCCGTCCCCCGTCTCCGGGCCCCGACCCGCCCCGGCGCCTCGGCCCGTCTCCGTGCCCCAACCCGTCTCCGGGCCCCAACCCGTCTCCGTGCCCCGGCCCGTCCCGGCGTCCGGGCCCGATTCCGCGTCCGGTCCCGTCCCGCCTTCCGGTCCCGTCGCACCGACCCGGGCCGTCCCACCGGTCGTGCCCGGATGGGCCGTTGAGGTGCCCGGCGCGAAGCCCCGTACGGCGCCTCGGGTGGGCGACGCGGCTGCGGAAGCGGCCGCCGAGACCCTCGCCGAGCGGACCTTGACCGCGCTTCCGGCGGCCTCCGCCGCCCCGGCGCCGAGCGTCGCCGCGGCCCCCGCTCCGGCCTCCGCGCCGGTTGTCGCGCCGACCCTCGCGATGCCGTCCGTGCCGGCCGCCCGGGTCGGTGGGGAGCGGCCGCCACTGCCCCGGCGGCGGGCCCAGCACCACCTCGCGCCCCAGCTGCGCGAGGCCCCCGTACCCCGGCCGGCCGACGGATCCGGCGCAGAACAGCCCGTGCACGACCCCGGTTTGATGGCCGCCTTCCAACGGGGCTTCGGTCTCGCCCAGTCGGAGAACCAGACGTGACCCCGGCCTCTCATCCGACCCGCTCAACCCACCCGACTCACCCCGCAGCTAAGGAGCGCACCCCCATGGGCGGCGAAGTGGCGACCACGACCAGTCGGCTCTCGGACCTCGACTGGCTGCTCAGCGGCCTGGTCCAACGGGTTCCGTACACGCGCAGCGCGGTGCTGCTGACCGCGGACGGGCTCGTCACCTGTGTGCACGGGCTCGACGCGGACAGCGCCGACCACCTGGCGGCGCTCGCCTCCGGGCTGTACTCGCTGGGCCGCAGCGCCGGATCCCGGTTCGCGGACGGCGCCGAGGTCCGCCAGGTGGTGGTGGAGCTCGACACCGCCCTCGTCTTCGTATCGGCGGCGGGGTCCGGCACCTGCCTGGCCGTACTGGCGGACCGGGAGGCCGACGCCGGCGTGCTCGGCTACGAGATGGCCATGCTGGTCAAGAGCGTGCGCCCGTACCTGGCTGCGCCGCCGAGGCGGCTCGCCGCCGACGCGGAGTGATGAGGGCCGGGACGAGGGGGGCAGGGACGCAGGGGACCGGGACCAAGGGGACCACGGCATCGGGGGCGCCGCGTGACAGTCCGTGGCTGGACGATTCGGCGGGACGGGTGATGCGCCCCTACACGGCGAGCGGCGGGCGGACGCGGGCGGCCGTCGCCCTCGACCTGCTCTCGCTGGTGACGGCGACCGGCGTGCGCCCGCGCGCACCGCTGGGAGCCGAGCACGCGCTCGCGCTCCGGCTGTGCGCCGGCGCGGCCGCCGTCACCGTCGCCGAGGTGGCGGGGCACCTGCGACTGCCCGCGGTGGTGGTCAAGGTGCTCCTGTCCGACTTGATGGAACACGGGGCCGTGACGGTGCGGGCGCCGCGCTTCCCGAGCGGCGGATCGTTCGCCGCCGATGACCAGTCCCTGCTCCGGGCGGTGCTCGATGGCCTGCGCAAACGGCTTTGAACCGGCCCCCCACGGGGCTCCCGCGACCCTGAAGATCCTGGTCGCGGGCGGTTTCGGGGCGGGCAAGACCACCTTCGTGGGCGCGGTGAGCGAGATCGAGCCGCTGAGCACGGAGGAGCTGCTGAGCGGGCTGAGCGAGGCCGCCGACCCGCTGGACGGGGTCGAGGCGAAGAGGTCCACGACCGTGGCCCTGGACTTCGGCCGGATCACCCTGGACGAACGGCACGTCCTGTACCTCTTCGGGACGCCCGGCCAGCAGCGCTTCTGGTTCCTGTGGGAGGAGCTGTGCGCGGGCGCGCTGGGCGCGGTGGTGCTCGCCGATACGCGCCGCCTCGCCGACTGCTTTCCCGCCGTGGACTTCTTCGAGCGGCGCGGGATCGGCTTCATCGTCGCCGTGAACGAGTTCGACGGCGGCCACCGCTACGCCGCCGACGAGGTGCGCGAAGCGGTGGGGCTCGGGCCGGACGTGCCGGTCGTACGGTGCGACGCGCGGCTGCCGGGCTCCGGCACGGGGGCACTGGCCGCCCTGGTCCACCACCTGCTGTCGAACGATGCGAACCATTCGAACGCTTCGAAATATTCGGAGTAACGGGATTCGGGGGAGACACCATGACCTACTACGAATCGACCGGGCACCTGCTGCTCACGCCGGTGGACCGGGAGGCGCCCGCGCGGGTGGTCCGGCTGCGCGAACTGGGCCTGGGGGAGCGGGCGGACGGCGAACTGGACGCCTTCGCCCGGCAGGTCGCGGACGCACTCGCGGCCCCCTACGCCGGGATCAACTTCATCGACGAGGAACGGCAGTTCTTCGCCGGACTGCACCACGCCGCCGACGCCCCGGCGAGCGGCTACCCGGCGCGGGTGCTCACCCGGGACCGGGGCTACTGCCCGCACGTGGTGGTGCGGCGCCGCGCCCTCGTGCTGGAGGACGTACGGGACTTCGCGCGCTTCGCGGGCAACGCCGTCGTGGACGAGAGCGGGGTGCGCTCCTACGTGGGCGCGCCGCTGATCGACAGGCGCGGGATCGTCCTGGGGACGGTGTGCGCGGTGGACCTGGTGCCGAGGCGGTGGGGGCTGGCGGGGCTGGCGACGGTGAAGGCGCTGGCCGCGGAGCTGGTGGAGCTCGTACAGGCGCGGGAGGACGACCGGGCGGGGGAGGGGCAACGCCGGGGCGACCGGTGCGGTTGAGGGCGGCCCGGAGGGCGGGGGCGCGCGGGGGCCGGGTCGTTGTCAGTGGCGGGGGCTACCGTCGAAGACGAGGGATCACCAGGGGCTCGAGAGGACTGGAGAGGGGTCGAGGGGATGGCCACGACGGCGCACGACGTCCGGACGATCGCACTGTCGCTTCCGGGCAGCAGCGAGAAGCTCGCCTGGGGCATGCCGACCTTCCGGGTCGGGGGCAAGGACGGGAAGAGCGGGAAGATCTTCGTTTCGCTGGCCGACGACGACACCTCGATCGGGGTGAAGTGTCCCAAGGAGGACCGGGCCGAACTGATCGAGGCGGAGCCGGAGAAGTTCTTCATACGGCCCGGCCACGACGACAACTACGCCTGGGTCCGGGTCCGCCTCGCGGCTGTGGAGAACACCCGTGAGCTCCGCTCGATCCTCACGGACTCCTGGCTCCAGGTGGCCCCGAAGCGCCTCGCCGCGTCCCACCCCGAACTGGTCTCGGGCGCGGGCGCGGCGGAAGGCGGGTAGGCGGGCGGGCGGCGGCGGCGACGCGGCGGTCCGGCAGGTCTGGCAGACCGGCAGGCCTGGCGGACCGGGTCTGCTCACGTACGGATGAAGGCGGAGATCCGTGCACGCAGTGAGGCCGGATCCAGTCCGTGGGCAGCCGTGTGCTCGTCCATCGTGCCGTAGCGGCGCAGCTCGGCGCGGGCGACGCCCAGGCCGAGAACCCGGTGGGGGACCTCTGCCAGCGCCTCGTTGGCGGCCGCCGTCGAGGTCCCCGCCAGGTACGGCTCGACCAGGACCACGTCGGTCCCGGCACGCTCGGCGGCAGCGCGCAGCGCCGCGTCGTCGAAGGGTCGTACGGTCGGCGCGTACAGGACGGTCACGTCCGCGCCCTCGGTCGCGGCGAGGACGTTGTCGAGCAGCGGCCCGACGGCGACCACGACACCCGCGCGTCCCTCCCGTACGGTCTGGAAGCCCGGGCCGGTGACGGGGCGGGCCGTGGCGTTCGACTGCGCGGAGAGCCGGACGTACACCTTTTCGTCCCCGGCCGCGTACGCGTGTCGCAGCAGTGCCTCGGCCTCGTCGGGGTGGCCCGGGACGTGGACGGTCCAGCCGTCCAGGGTGTCCAGCAGGGCCACGTCGCCGGGTGCCATATGGGTGAAGCCGCTGGCTGACGAGTCGTAGCTGGCGCTCGCGCTGACCAGGACCCCGCCCGTGCCCTGGTGTCCGAAGTCGAGTTTGATCTGTTCGAACGGGCGTTCCACGAGGAAGCTGGCGAAGGTGTGCACGACGGGCCGCAGGCCCGTGAGCGCGAGTCCACCGCCGACGCCGATCAGCAGCTGTTCGCGGATGCCCACGTTGAGCACCCGGTCGGGGTGACGGGCCCGGGCGGGGCGGAAGCCGTCCATCGTGATCTCGGCGAGCACGAGCGCCAGCCGGGGATCCTCGTCGAGTACGTGCGATGTGACCGAGACGAACCGTTCGCGCATGGTGTCCATGGCTTCCCCTCCTACTGCTTCTTCTCGACGCGGGCGACCACGGCGTGCGGCCGACCCGGATGCGGTGCGGTGCAGGCGGCGTGCAGCGCCGCGTGGTCCCGGCCGTCCACGGTGACGGCCGACCAGCCGGCCGCCTCGAAACGGGAGGCGATGCCACCGGGCCAGCCGTGGGTCGCGGAGTCGTTGTCGATCACGATCGTGTGCAGTCGCTCCAGCCCGGCCGGGCCGGCGTACGCGATGGCCTCGTGATTGCTTCCCTCGTCCAGCTCGGCGTCGCCGATCAGCACCCACACGGCCGGGTCGGTCAGGCCCTGCGCCCGCAGTCCGAGTGCGCTCCCGACGGCGAGCGGCAGCCCGTGCCCGAGCGAGCCGCTGCCGATCTCCACCCCGGGGATCAGCGTGCGGTCCGGGTGGTGCCCGAGCGGGGAGCCGTAGGTGCCGAAACCGCTCAGCCAGTCGACGGGGATGAACCCCTTGGCGGCGAGGACGGCGTAGTAGGCCATCGGTCCGTGCCCCTTGGACAAGAGGAACCGGTCCCGCCCCAGGTCCTCGACACGGTCGGGCCCGACCCGCAGCACCCGGTCGTAGAGCACCCACAGGGCGTCGAGCGTGGACGAGGCGGCGGGACCGTGCTTGTCGTCGCCGGTCATGAGCGTGATGAGCGGTGCGAGGTCCTCGTAGCGGAACCCGGTGTCCGCGGTTGCCTGTGTCATGGACCGATCGTCCAACCTCAAGCACGATTGAGGTCAAGCCCCCCCTCGCCGCCCTCCTCCGACGCGGCGACGAAACGTGCGCGCGACCACCCCGTGAAGTGCGGTATCGTTCTCCTGCGCGTTCAACCAGGGGAAACCCCAGGTCAACGGGTATCGGGACGTGGCGCAGCTTGGTAGCGCACTTGACTGGGGGTCAAGGGGTCGCAGGTTCAAATCCTGTCGTCCCGACCATGCGGAAACGCAGGTCGGAGGCCGTTCTCTCATCCGTGGGAGGGCGGCCTTTTCCATGCCCGGAACGCCGGTGGTCGCCGCCGGGTCTCCTCTGTGGTGAAGCCGGTGGCCGCGCGGGCGGGCGGCAGCGCGGCCGGCCGGCGGTGGCCTGCCCTGTCCGAGCCGCTGCCGTTGCATGACAGCCCGGGTATCGAGGGCGTGCACCGTGCACTGAAGGGTAGGCCGTGCGGAAACGCAGGTCGCAGGCCGTTCCCTCATCCGTCAGAGGGCGGCTCTTCGTCTCCATGGCAACATGGCTAACGTGAGACATCGTCAACTTCGGTAATCGGGGGGCCTCGTGGAGGAGAAGGACACTTACGAACAGCCGACGCCGCAAGCGGCGGCGCTTGCCGCCGGGCGTGGGCTCGGAGAGTGGCGGCGGACGTTTCGGCGGAAGCAGAGCTGGGTGGCCAAGAAGCACAATGAGTCACGGCTCTACTTGTACGACGGCGGTGTGGTCGCGCGGACCGCGCGGGTATCCCGGGGGGACGACCTCTTCGAGGCCGCGTACGACTGGGGGACCCTGCGGGTCCTGCGGTACTTCAGCACCCGGGGTGACGCGCGTTACACCCTGCTGGACCCGGGCGGTGTCGCACTGAACATCGGACCCGGAATCCGGGTCTTCCTCAAGGAGGACAAGCAGGCTCTCGGGGTCACCTCGGTGGTCGAGGGCACGGCGTTCCTCTGGCCGAGGTTCTGGGGGGACCACATCGAGGAGTGCGTCACGCGGGTGCAGTTGCCCGGCGTGCTCGCGCGGATCGAGCGCGGTGAGACGGTGGACTTCGGGCCGTACAAGGTCGACCGGCAGGGGGTGGCCGGACGGAAGCATGCGGCTGCCTGGTCGGAGATCACGGACATCTCCGCCTACGACGGCACGTTGCTGTTCAACAAGAAGCTCCGGCGGACCACCGTGGACAGCTCGGGGCTGCAGAACATCGCCAACGTGAATCTGTTCCTCAATGTGTGCCAGCGCTTCAAGGCCCAGGGTTGAGTGGGCCGTTCGTGACGGACCAGCAGGATTCCTCGTCGCCCCGGCCTTGGGGCGATCCCCGGGACACCGTCCGGGAGAACCGGTCCACCGTCCGGTTCATCTTCGTGCTCGCGGTGGTGCTCTTCGTCATCGCCGCGCTCGTGGACTGGCCGACGGACCGGGCTGAAGTGTGCGGCAAGTTCAGCGCGTTGAGCTCGGCGAGCGGTTCGATCGAGGACGAGATCAAGGATCTGCGGGACGCCGCCGAGGACTATCGCGGCACGGCTCAGGACGCTGTCCGGGCCGACGCCGACCGGATCGGCGACGACCTCCTGCAAGGCTCGGGCTGGAAGTGGCTCGACCGGGACGACATGGACAAGGCCACCGGCTCGATCCGCGCCCTGTGCGGTGACGGACCTGCCATCAGCTGAGGGGGAGTACCACATGACCGACGGGACGACGACGGGCATCGACGTGCAGAGCATGGTGCTGGCCGTGCTCACTATCGCCCTCGGGGTGGTGGCGTTCCTGCTGACCACCGCATGGGTGCTGCCGATTCTGATCACACTGGGCGGGGTGTGCGCGCTGTTCGTGGCCCGGCAGTAGCGGCCACAGCGCCAGAGGTGGCAGGCATGGAGGTCATGTGGTCGCGGATCGCCTGCTCGGCGTCCTGTTCATCGGGGGTGCCGGCGGGCGTGCTGGTCCGCCATTCGTCGGGGTGCGGCGAGGCACGGCACCGGGCGGCACGGGCAGGCAAACCTTTCCGGCCTCAGCACTAGGCCGTCTCTTTCGGATCTTGCCGGGTCCGCGCCGCCCGGCACCGCACCTCGGCGCACTGCCGCGGCACCCGAGTACGTCCAGTACGCGGGAGCCACGGCAGCGCGCCGAGGCACGCCACCGGACGACGCGGACCAGACCGACAAGATCCGAAAGAGACGACCTAGGCCCGGTCCAGCAGCGCGATGCCGAGGTCGCTCGCCTTGTAGTGGACCTCGCGCCGGTAGCGGTGGCTGGTGACCAGGCCCGCATCGCGCAGTACGGCGAGGTGCTGCGAGACCGCGCCCAGGCTCAGGCCGGTCCGTCCGGCCAGCCCGGTCGTGGTGGACGGTGAGCTCGTGTGGGCGAGGATCCGTGCCCTGCTGTGGCCCAGCAGGCGCGCCAGGCCGTCCCCGGCGGCGTCACGCCGTTCCCACAAGGTGCCCACTGCGCGCGACGGGTAGATCGCACACGGCGGTGCCCCGCCGAGTCCGGCCAGCAGGTGGCAGCGGACCGCGAACGCGCTGGGTGCCAGGGTGATTCCGTGCCCGGCCAGGCGGAGTTCCCCGGCCGGCAGGTCGGCGGACACCAGGCGGTCGTCCGCCCACCGCAGCGCGGGATGGAGGTGGGCGAGCACCTCCCGGATGCCGTCCTCGCCGAGCTGGCGGGTCCGGTATGCGACATCGGCTTCCAGTACGGCACGGATCCGAGGCCAGTGCGGTCGTACGGCTGCCTGCCACCAGGCGAGCACGGCGTCGGCCAGTTCGGGCAGGACCCGTCCGGGGTCTTCGGCCAGCCGCCGCTCGAAGTCGGTCAGCGGCGTGCGCCGACCGGCTGCTTCGAGCCCGGCGCGCACCCCCTCGGCCGGGAGGGACGCGAGCACGGCGAGCTCCTCCTCCATCTCGGCCAGCGGACAGCGTGGAGGCGGCGTCAGGAAGCTGCGCACCGTGCCGTCCGAAGCCACCAGGGCGTGCAGCGACCCTGTCTTCGCGGCGAGGCTCCGGTCCTGCCGGAGAGCCAACGCCTGCTTGATCCGCGGCAGATGGACGGCATGCCGCCCGGGATCGGCCACCGCTCGCAGACTGGCGGCGGTCTCCCACAACGGCGACATCGCGAACCTGAGGTTGGCCATGTCGTCCACCCCGAAGAGCACCTCGCCCATGCCCATGCCCATGCGCATGCCCGCGCCCCGCCCGCCCCGCCTGGATGACGTTTTCACCCAGACTAAAACAATGGCTGCCCCGCCCAGGGTGATGGTGTTCGCCGTCATGACGATCTCTCTCACCAACGACGCCAACGAGGCCAACGACGCCGGCGACACCGGCGAAGGAACCAAGGACAGCGGTACGGGCGGTTCCGGCGGCCGCCCCGCCCTCTGGCGACTGGCGGACTTCCGCCGCTTCTGGATCGGCGACACCGTCAGCCAGGCCGGCACGGCCGTCACCCTGCTCGCCCTCCCCCTCCTGCTCTCACCGCTGCGGACCGCACGCGAACTCCCCAGGTAACGTCGGCCCCGTGCGCTATCACCATGTCGACGTCTTCACGGACCGCCCCTACAGCGGGAACAGCCTCGCGGTGTTCCCCGACGCCGAGGCGCTGACCGGCGCACAGATGCAGACCATCACCCGGGAACTGCGGCACTTCGAGTCCGTGTTCCTGTTCCGGGACGGGGCATCGGAGCGCACCCGGCGGGCGCGCGTCTTCGACCTCACCGAGGAACTGGACTTCGCCGGCCACCCCCTCATCGGCGCCGCCGCTGTCCTGCACGCCCTCCACGGCACTTCTGACCACGAGACCTGGACCCTGCGCCTGCCGGTCCGGACGGTGGAGGTCGCCACCGAACGACGCGGCCCTGGCCAGTACGCGAGCCTCCTCGGCCAGGGCGGCGCCGAGTTCCTCGGCCGCCCCGACCCGCACGGCCTCGCCGCCCTGTTCGCCCTCGAACCGGCCGACCTGGACCCCGCCCTGCCCCCGGAGATCGTCTCCACCGGCCTGCGCTACCTGGTGCTCCCCGTACGCGGCGCCGCCCTGGCCCGCGCCCGCGTCACCACGCCGCTCGATGCGCCCCTGGCCCGCCTCGGCGCCCAGTTCGCCTACCTCCTCGACGCCGCCGCCCTGGAGGGGCGGCACTGGAACAACGACGGAATCCTCGAAGACGTCGCCACCGGAAGCGGCGCGGGCTGCGCCGCTGCCTATCTGCGCCGCCACGGCCGCATCGGCGCGGGCGAGCGGACCCTCCTGCATCAGGGACGCTTCACCGGGCGCCCCAGTGAAATGGCCGTCAGCGCGCAGGGCCACGGCCAGGACATCCGCTCCGTGCGCGTCGGGGGCACCGTCGCCTTCGTCGCGGAGGGACGCCTCCACGAGCTCCCGCCGGTGTAGAAGCCGACCAGTCGAAGGCTCTGCCGCGATCCCCTTGCATGGCTGCCCCGCGGGTTCTGTGCTGAGCTGGAGGTGTCCTCGGGCAACGGCGCCCCCGGGAGGCCCGCCATGCCGCACGTCCGTCTCGAAGGGCCCGTGCCGGCCGGGCCCGGAGTCCTTCTGCCCCGGCGTGATCTGGCGGTCGGCTGGACGCTGATGGTGCTGATCGCCGTACTCGCGTGGGTGCTCACGATCGGGCAGGCCCGGCAGATGGGGATGGAGCCCGGCACCATGGGCCTGGCGCTCCCGCTCTTCCTGCTGCTGTGGGTCGTGATGATGGCGGCGATGATGCTGCCGTCGGTGGCCCCGGTCGCCATCACCTGGGTGCGGGGGATCAGCCGCCGCCCGGCGGCTCCGGCGGTCCGCGCGCTGTACGTCGCCGAGTTCGTCATCGGGTACCTGCTGGCCTGGACCGGCTTCGGACTGCTCGCGTACGGCGCCCTGGCGCTGACCGGGGACCTGGTGCGCGGTGATCCGCAGGTGGGCCGCTGGATCGGGGCGGGAGCCTTCCTCCTCGCGGGGCTGCACCAGTTCGGGCCGCTGAAGCGGGTCTGCCTGCGGCACTGCCGCAATCCGATGTTCCAGCTGCTGCGGTACTCGCGGTTCCGGCCGTGGGCGAAGGACCTGCGGGTCGGCGCGCACCACGGGGTGTACTGCGTCGGCTGCTGCTGGGGGCTGATGCTCGTCCTGATCCCGCTCGGCGTGATGAACGTGGCGGCCATGGCGGCCGTCGCCGTGGTGATCTTCCTGGAGAAGCTGTGGCGGCGGGGCCCCTGGCTCGCCCGGGCCATCGGGATCGCCTTCCTCGTCCTGGCGGCTCTCGCCCCCTTCCAGGACTGGCTGCTGCCGGGCCTGCAGAACGCTCCCCCGATGGAGGAGATGAACCGGATGGCGGGCCGGCTCTGAGCGGCGGCCGCGTCCGCGCGGCCTCCAGCGCCCTCAGGTTTTCCGATCTCGGGGAAAGGAGGAGAATCGATGTGATGACCCGTGCCGCCGAGCGCCCGTGGTGATGTCCGGCGGGGCATTGCCGACCACGTACTGCCTGCCCGGGGCAGGGCCGTACGGAGGTGATGAGATGTCCGCGACGACAGTGACCGTCCCGAGATGGCACGCGGCCGGGGACTGGTTCGACACCTGCAGGTGCAACATCCCCTGCCCCTGCTCCTTCGCCCAATTGCCCACCGACGGGGAATGCGACGGCGTCCTCGCCTGGCACATCCGCGAGGGCAACTACGGCGAGGTGCGCCTGGACGGCCTCAACGTGCTGATGCTCGGCTCCTTCGCCGGCAACATCTGGGCGGAGCACACCGACACGTACGCGGCGGTGTTCCTCGACGAGCGTGCCGACGACGGGCAGCGCGAAGCCCTACAGATGATCTTCGGTGGCCAGGCGGGCAGCTGGCCCGCCGAGATGGTGACCATGATGGACGCCGAGATGCGGGGCATGGACTTCGCCCCCATCCAGATCGACGTCGACGAAGACCTCGGCGGCTGGCGCGCCACGATCCCCGGCCGGGTCGAGGCGAGCGCCGTGGCCCTCACCGGCCCGACGACGCCGCAGGGCGCGCGGGTCCAGTCGACCAACCTGCCGGGCGCGGAGACCGGCCCGGGACAGGTGGCGACCTGGGGCCGCTCCACCGCGGACCGCGCCGACGCCTTCGGCTTCCACTGGAGCCGGGAGGGCCAGTCCAGCAAGCACATCACCTTCGACTGGACCGGCCCGAACTAGCAGCTACCAGGCTACGAGGCCGCGAGCCAGGACGGGAGCGGCTCGCGGCGGGAGTGCCAGGAGGCGGGGGCGGCGGCGGTGCCCGTACGGGCGGCGACCGTGCCGCCGGTGATGGCACAGGTGGTGTCCACGTCGCCGAGGCCCTCGGCGGTGGTCCACAGGGCGTCGGTGAGGCTGTCCATGTGGTGGGCGGCCGACCACAGGGCGAAGGGGACCGTGTCGCTCGCGCGGATCCGCAGGCCGTTGCCCAGGATTTCGGCGGCCCGGCTCGGGGCGGTGTCGCCGGGGAGGGCGGCGGCCTGGCGCAGCCCCTCGGCCACGGGGCCCGCCGGAGTGCGGTCGGCGACCTCGTGCAGCAGAGCCGGGGGCAGGGGCGCGGCTGCGCCGCGGCTGCGGGCCGCCAGTGCGGCGGCCAGGGCCACGGCCACGGCTCCCGCGATGCCCTCGGGGTGGGCGTGCGTGACCTCCGCGGAGAAGGCCGCCTGCTCCGCCACCTCGTCAAGGTCCTCGTGGAACCAGGCACCCAGCGGGGCCACCCGCATCGCGGCTCCGTTGCCGAGGCTGCCCTCACCGCCGAACAGGGTCCGTGCCCGGGTGCGCCAGCTCGACGGGTCCCGCGCGAGCTCGGGCAGCAGCTGGTGCATGCCGTACCCGTAGCCGCGGTAGGCGTCGTCGAGGTACGCCGCTGCGAAGGCCTCCGCCAACTGGTCCTGGTGCACGGCTCCGTGGAGGGTCAGGATCCGGTGGACCGACAGCGCCATCGCGGTGTCGTCCGTCCATTTCCACGGGGACTCCTCGGGCGTCCTGCGCTCCCGGATCTGGGCCAGGGCCGTCTGGCCTCGGCGCAGGCGCGGGAACCAGCGCTCGCCGAAGGCGTCGCCGAGGGCCAGGCCTTCGAGGGAGTCGCGTGCCGGGTCGGGTTCGTCGGACAGTGACATGTGCGCATGGTGGCAGGGGGGTTCCGGGTCATGCACCCGGGTTTTCGACCGGGCGGCCCGCGTGGAGTTCCAGGGGGCCGGTGGCCTTGGCGCGGGCCTTGAGGCAGGCCTTGATCTGGCGGCGCAGGGCCGGTTTCACGAAGGAGCGGAGATCGGACCGGGGGACCGTGCGCCACTGGAGCAGCTCCGATGCGGGCAGCCGGATGCGGGCCAGGGTGCGGGCGTCGAGGGTGCCGCCGTCGTAGAGGAAGCGGATGCGGGCCGGATAGCCGGGCCGGTGGGACCAGTTGACGGCCAGCAGCCGGCCCGGCGGGACGTCGAGGCCGAGTTCCTCGCGGACCTCGCGGTGCGCGGCGGCCCGCGGGATCTCGCCGAGGTCGCTGTCGATGCCGCCGCCCGGCAGGTGCCAGTGGTCCGGATCCCCGTACGCGGGCTGCACCAGGAGCACCGCGCCATCGGAATCGGTGAACAGCACGCTCGCCGCCGTGAGGGCCTTGGGGCGGGCGGCCCGGTGGCCGGCGGTGTCGAAGGCGCCCGCGTGTTCCAGGGCCGCCCGGCGCTGCGGATCCAGTCCGGCCGGGGATCCGGGCTGGGGGACGCCGTCGATCAGGTGTGCGAGGGAGCCCGTGTGCAGGGCGGCCAGTCCGGCGCGGAGCCGGGGCGCGACCCGGGCGGGCAGGGCCTCGTAGGCCTCGTCCGGGGTGAGCCAGTGGGCCTCGGTGACCTCGCCGTCCGGGAAGGAGATCGCGGAGGCCTCCTCGGGCGTCAGTGGTCCGACGAGGTGGGCGTGGACGACGAGGGAGCGCCCGAGGGGTCCCGGCGGGCGGGAGTCCACGGCGAGCAGCCGCCCGACCGGAATGCTCAGGTCCAGTTCCTCCTTCAGCTCCCTGGCCAGCCCTTCCTCCGGGGTCTCGGTGTCCTCGACGCCCCCGCCGGGGAGTTCCCGTTCCGTCTTGTACGAGGTGGTCAGTACGAGGACCCGCCCGCGGGAGTCCAGCACGATCCCGGTGGCGGCCATGAGGGGAGCGGACTGCGCGGCGTAGTAGGCCCGGACCGAGTCGGGTGGGGAGGGGGCGTCCGGCACGGGGTCTCCTGGAGGTACGGGGTCGGCTCTGCTGGGCAGCCCCATTCTGTTCCAGGCGGGAGCCGGAGCCGGAGATTGCGGCGGGCGGGTGGGCGGGCTGGCGGGCGGGCTTCAGGCCCGGGCCAGGAGCAGGCCGCCCATCGTGACCATGGTCGCCGCCACGAGCCCGTCGAGGACCCGCCAGGACGAGGGCCGGGCGAACAGGCCGCTGAGCAGCCGGGCACCGTAGCCCAGCGCGCCGAACCAGACCAGGCTCGCCAGACCCGCTCCGATGCCGAAGGCCCAGCGCAGGTCGCCCCGGTCGGCAGCGAGGGAGCCGAGCAGCAGCACCGTGTCCAGGTACACGTGGGGGTTGAGCCAGGTCATGGCCAGGCAGGTCAGCACGGCGGCCCGGGTGGTGCCGGAACCGGAACCGGTGCCGGAACCGGTGTCGGCTGCGGGACCGGAGGCGGAGTCCGCCCCCTCGGCCCCGAGGGCGGCGCCGGGAGCGGGGCGCAGCGTCCGGCGGGCGGCGAGGATCCCGTAGCAGATCAGGAAGGCCCCGCCGACGAGGCCGACCAGGGTGAGCGCGGGTGGCCAGGCGGTGACGAACGCGCCGACTCCGGCCACGCCGAGGGCGATAAGGGCCGCGTCGGAGAGGGCGCAGATGGCGACCACGGCGAGGACCGAGTGGCGGCGTACGCCCTGGCGCAGGACGAAGGCGTTCTGGGCGCCGATGGCCACGATGAGGGAAAGTCCGGTTCCGAAGCCCGCGAGGCCCGCCGGGATGATGCCGTGTGTCATGCCTTCGACCGTAGGCGGGCGTGGCGTGCATAGTACAGCTAAAGATTCTTATCTAGCATTAGCCGCTGTGATGGATGAACTGCCTGTGGACCAGGTGCGGACGCTGCTCGCGGTGATCGACGGGGGCACCTTCGACGCGGCGGCCGCCGCCCTGCACGTGACCCCCTCCGCCGTCAGCCAGCGCGTCAAGGCGCTGGAGCAGCGGACCGGGCGGGTGCTGCTGATGCGGACCAAACCGGTGCGCGCGACCGAGTCCGGGGAGGTCGTCCTGCGCTTCGCGCGGCAGCTGGCCCGGCTGGAGCGGGACGCGCGGGCCGAACTCGGGATGGCGCGGGGCCTTGGGCCGGTGCGGCTGCCGATCGCGGTCAACGCGGACTCGCTGGCCACGTGGTTCCTGCCCGCGCTGACCCGGGTGCCGCAGGATCCGCCCGTCTGCTTCGAACTGCACCGCGAGGACGAGGGGCACGCGACCGAGCTGCTGCGGGACGGCCGCGTGATGGCGGCCGTGACCTCGCAGCCGGAGGCGGTGGCGGGGTGCACGGTGCGCAAGCTGGGGCTCGCGCGGTACCTGCCGGTGGCGAGCCCGGGGTTCGCGGCCCGGCACCTGAAGGGGAGGGTGGACCGGGACCTGCGGGTGGCCCCGGTGGTCGTCTTCGACCGGCGGGACCTGATCCAGGACCGCTTCGTGCGGATGCTGACGGGGGACGAGGGGTCCGGCGCCTCGGAGGTACGGCACTACGTGCCCACCTCGGAGGGGTTCTGCGACGCCGCGGTCGCCGGGCTGGGCTGGGCGATGGTGCCGGACCCGCAGGCGGGGCCGTTGGTGGAGCAGGGGCGGCTGGTGGTCATCGCGCCGGGGCGCAAGCTCGACGTACCGCTGTACTGGCAGCAGTGGAAGCTCGATTCGCCCGCGCTGTCGACGGTGGCGTCGGTGATCGCGCAGGCGGCGGCGGGGGCACTTCACTAGGTCTTGTGAGTTTCCCCCGCCGCAGCAGGCCGTACCCGGCCGTGCCTCAGGCGCCGACGTAGGCCGCGAGGTGCTCGCCGGTGAGGGTGGAGCGGGCGGCGACCAGGTCGGCCGGGGTGCCTTCGAAGACGATCCGGCCGCCGTCGTGGCCCGCGCCGGGGCCGAGGTCGATGATCCAGTCGGCGTGCGCCATCACCGCCTGGTGGTGTTCGACGACGATGACCGACTTCCCGGAGTCGACGAGCCGGTCGAGCAGGCCGAGCAGTTGCTCGACGTCGGCGAGGTGGAGGCCGGCCGTCGGCTCGTCCAGGACGTAGACCCCGCCCTTCTCGGACATGTGCGTGGCCAGCTTGAGCCGCTGCCGCTCCCCGCCCGACAGCGTGGTGAGCGGCTGGCCGAGGGTGACGTAGCCGAGTCCGACGTCGGCGAGCCGGACGAGGATGCGGTGCGCGGCCGGGGTGGCGGCCTCACCCGCGGCGAAGAACTCCTCGGCCTCGGCCACCGACATGGCCAGTACCTCGCTGATGTCGCGGCCGCCGAGGTGGTGCTCCAGGACCGAGGCGTCGAAGCGCCTGCCTTCGCACACCTCGCAGGTGGTGGCCACGCCGGCCATCATCGCCAGGTCGGTGTAGACGACCCCGATGCCGTTGCAGTTGGGGCAGGCGCCCTCGGAGTTGGCGCTGAACAGGGCGGGC
The DNA here is from genome assembly GCF_036346895.1 of Streptomyces sp. NBC_00503. NCBI lineage: Bacteria > Bacillati > Actinomycetota > Actinomycetes > Kitasatosporales > Streptomycetaceae > Streptomyces > Streptomyces sp. NBC_00503. Next base: position 6,861,281 of record NZ_CP107855.1, read on the forward strand.
TTGACCCCGTTGGCCTTGGCGAAGGCCTTGCGGATCGGGTCGAGCAGTCCCGTGTACGTGGCCGGGTTGCTCCGCCGCGAACCGCGGATCGCGCCCTGGTCGACCGAGATCACCTCCGCGCCGAGCGCCCCCGACCGGCCGGGCAGCGAGCCGTGCACGAGCGAGCTCTTGCCGGATCCGGCCACACCCGTGACCACGGCGAGCACACCGAGCGGGATGTCGACGTCGATGTTCTGGAGGTTGTGCGCCGTGGCGCCGCGGATCTCCAGCGTGCCGGTGGGCTTGCGCACCGTCTCCTTGACGGCGGCCCGGTCGTCGAAATGGCGGCCGGTGATGGTGCCGCCGGTCCGCAGCCCCTCGACGGTGCCCTCGAAGCAGACGGTGCCGCCCGCCGAGCCGGCGCCGGGGCCGAGGTCGACGATGTGGTCGGCGATCACGATGGTCTCCGGCTTGTGCTCCACCACGAGCACCGTGTTGCCCTTGTCCCGCAGCCGCAGCAGCAGGCCGTTCATCCGCTGGATGTCATGGGGGTGCAGGCCGATGGTGGGCTCGTCGAAGACGTAGGTCACGTCGGTCAGCGAGGAGCCGAGGTGGCGGATCATCTTGACGCGCTGGGACTCGCCGCCCGACAGCGTGCCCGAGGGCCGGTCGAGCGAGAGGTAGCCGAGGCCGATCTCCACGAACGAGTCGAGCGTCCGCCGCAGCGCGTCGAGCAGCGGGGCGACCGAGGGCTCGTCGAGGCCCCGTACCCATGCGGCCAGGTCGCTGATCTGCATCGCGCAGGCGTCCGCGATGCTGATCTTCTCGATCTTCGAGGACCGGGCCCCCTCGGTGAGCCGGGTGCCCTCGCAGTCGGGGCAGGTGGTGAAGGTGACCGCCCGCTCCACGAACGCCCGGATGTGCGGCTGCATCGCCTCCTTGTCCTTGGACAGGAAGGACTTCTGGATCTTGGGGATCAGCCCCTCGAAGGTGAGGTTCACACCCTCGACCTTCACCTTGGTCGGCTCCCGGTACAGGAAGTCCTGCATCTCGCGCTTGGTGTACTTGCGGATCGGCTTGTCGGGATCGAGGAGGCCCGACTCGGCGTAGACCCGCACGGTGAAGAAGCTGTCGGACTTCCAGCCGGGGATGGTGAACGCACCTTCGGCGAGCGACTTGGAATCGTCGTAGAGCTGGGTGAGGTCGATGTCGGAGACCGCGCCCCGGCCCTCGCAGCGCGTACACATGCCGCCGGTGCGGCTGAAGGTCCGCTTGACGGTCTTGGTCCGGTCGGTGCCGCGGTCGACCTTGTAGGCACCGCTCGCCTGGACCGAGGCCACGTTGAAGGAGAAGGCCTGGGGCGCACCGATGTGCGGCTTCCCGAGCCGGCTGAAGAGGATGCGCAGCATCGCGTTGGCGTCGGTGGCGGTGCCGACCGTGGAGCGGGGGTCGCCGCCCAGCCGCTGCTGGTCCACCGAGATGGCCGTGGTCAGCCCTTCGAGCACGTCGACCTCGGGGCGCGCGAGCGTGGGCATGAACCCCTGCACGAAGGCGCTGTAGGTCTCGTTGATCAGCCGCTGCGACTCGGCGGCGATGGTGCCGAAGACCAGTGAGCTCTTGCCCGAGCCGGAGACCCCGGTGAAGACCGTCAGCCGGCGCTTGGGGATCTCTACGCTGACGTCCTTGAGGTTGTTCACGCGCGCGCCGTGCACACGGATCACGTCGTGGCTGTCCGACCGGCTGTCCGTCTTCCTGGCCTTGCTCATCGTCTCTCCATCAGCTCGACGGGGCCGCGTGCGCGGCGACATTCCTCTGTTTACCCGATCGGCGGTGTCGGCCGGGGCGGCGCAACGCCCGTACGACCGACACCGTCCCGCGGTTGCACGAGGGCGGGGCGTCGGGTCAACCAGCGGTCGTGGCGTGTCAGTTCGCGGTGGCGCAGCCGCTCACTGTGCGCGGGGCCGACTGAAGCGGATCATGTTGCCGGCCGGGTCCCGGAAGGCGCAGTCGCGGACGCCGTACGGCTGGTCCACCGGCTCCTGGAGGACCTCGGCGCCGCTGGCGCGGATGTGGTCGAAGGTGGCGTCGACGTCGTCGGTCGAGAAGATCACGCCGCGCAGCAGGCCCTTGGCGAGCAGTTCCGCCATGGCCTCCCTGTCGGCGGCCGAGGCGTTGGGGTCGGCCAGCGGCGGTTCGAGGACGATCTCCACGCCCGGCTGCGCGGGGGAGCCCACGGTCACCCAGCGCATCCCGCCGAACCCGACGTCCTTGAGCACCTCCAGGCCGAGGGCGTCACGGTAGAAGCCGAGCGCCTTGTCGTGGTCGTCGACGGCGATGAAGCACTGCGAAAGGTTGATTTCCATGGGTTTCACGCTACGGGCGGCCGGTCCGGAAAGGCTTCTCCATTCCTGACCGCTTGCCCCGGCCGGCCGCATGGAGATCACGGTGACGACTGGTCCCGGCGCCCCTGGCCTGCGAAGAGCCCGCGCGCAGGGCATAGGCTGCTGACATGGAGTCCTACACGATCGGCCAGGCGGCTCGGCTGCTCGGCGTCAGCGTTGACACGGCCCGGCGATGGGCGGACGCGGACCGGTTCCCGACGCGCCGCGAGGGCACGCGGCGCATGGTGGACGGCCCCGACCTGGCCGCGTTCTGCGTGGAGGTCGCGCAGGAGGGTGCCGAGGGCGACGAAGCCCCGTACACCTCGGCGCGCAACGCCTTCCCCGGCATCGTGACCGGGGTCAAGCTCGGCACGGTCGACGCGCAGGTGGAGATCCAGGCAGGGCCGCACCGCGTCGTGTCGCTGCTGACGCGGGAAGCGGTGGAGGAGCTCGGGCTGGAGGTCGGGGCGCGGGCGACGGCCCGGGTGAAGTCGACGAGCGTGTTCATCGACCGGGCGTAAGGGGCGGCGCTCCGGGCGAGAGGGGTGCGCTGTCCCGCCGTCCCCCCACGGCGGCTCAGCGCACAGATTCCCGGCGGCTCAGCGCACGGATTCCCGGAGCAGAGCGGCGGCCTCGCGCGCCGCGTCCACGGCTCCCGTGCGGGCGGCCTCGCGGTCGGAGTCGGACCGGGTGTAGGTCAGGATGACCATCACGTTGCTCAGGCGGAAGCAGACCTGCGCGGTCGCGCGGTGCTCGGGATCGGGCGTGCGGAAGCGGATGAACGCCTCGTCGCCCACGCCCGGGACGGCCGCCGGGGTGGTCTGCTCCCAGCCCAGCAGGTTCTCGCGCTCTTCGCGCAGGTCCTTGACGGCGAGGCTCTCGGTGACGCGGAAGGGCTGGAGGAAGATTCCGCCCCGGTTCGGGCCCTCCGCGCGCGGGGCGGACCAACTGCACGAACCGCTCTCGTCCCGGCCGCCGTAGGAGGTGGGCACCAGCCGGTGCACGGTCTCCGGGGACAGCAGTGCGCACGGGCGGGGGTCGGCGGTGAAATCGCCCTCGCGGTCCAGCTGCCAGTACTTCCATCCGAGGAATCCGCAGATGGGCAGGACACCCAGCACGATCAGGAGGAGGCTCGCCAGCGCGGCGGGCCGAAGGCGTGCGGGTCTGCCGGGGGGTGTGGTCACCGCGGCAGCATAGGGGTCGTGCACGGGAGCCGCACAAACGTTTCCGCACCTGCCCGGACGCAGGGCGCCGCGGAGCCGGTGGCAGACTGGCCGGTGATCCGCCGAAGGGGAGTACGACGTTGTCCATGTTCAGCAATCTGCGCCGGGCCGTGCGCCGCGGGTACCACCGCGCCGTCGACCTCAGCCACCCGGCCCGCTCCCCGCTCGGCAGCGCCGTGGTCAACTGCATCGTGTACCGGGACGGCGAGCGCCAGGACGGCACCGCCGACGCCGGCGAGGCACTGCGCCGGGTCCGCAAGACGGGTGAGGGGTTCGTCTGGATCGGCCTGCACGAGCCCTCGCAGGAAGAACTGGCAGGCCTCGCCGAGCTGTTCGGCCTGCACCCGCTCGCCGTCGAGGACGCGGTCCACGCACACCAGCGCCCCAAGATCGAGCGCTACGACGACACCCTCTTCGCCGTCTTCAAGACGGTGAGCTACGTGGAGCACGTGGAGCTGACCGCGACGAGCGAGGTCGTGGAGACCGGCGAGCTCATGGCCTTCGCCGGCGAGGGCTTCGTCATCACCATCCGGCACGGCGGCCGCGGCACGCTCGGGTCGGTCCGCGAGGAGCTGGAGGCCGCCCCCGAGCAGCTGGCCAAGGGGCCGGTCGCCGTCCTGCACGCCATCGTCGACCACGTGGTCGACGAGTACGTGGCCGTCACGGACGCGGTGCAGAGCGACATCGAGGCCGTCGAGACCATGGTGTTCAGCGAGTACGACGGCCGCGGCGACGCGGGCCGGATCTACCAGCTCAAGCGCGAACTCCTGGAACTGCGCCGCGCGGTGGCCCCGCTGAGCCGGCCGCTCCACCAGCTGAGCACGCAGCCGATAGCGGTCATCCCGCCGGAGATGCGCACGTACTTCCGTGACGTCGCCGACCACTTGACCCGCGCCACCGACCAGATCAGCGCCTACGACGCCCTGCTCGACTCCATCCTCCAGGCGCACCTCGCGCAGGTGACCGTCGCGCAGAACGAGGACATGCGCAAGATCACCGCCTGGGCGGCGATCGTCGCCGTCCCGACGATGGTCTGCGGGGTCTACGGCATGAACTTCGACAACATGCCCGAACTGCACTGGACTTACGGGTACCCGATCACCCTCGCCGTGATGGCCGTCGCCTGCTTCGTCATCCACCGGGGCTTTAGGCGCAACGGCTGGCTCTGAGCGAAATCCTCGTGTGGCCGGATCCCGCCGCCGGGTAGGGTCCGCCAGAACAGGGGATCACGGTGAACGGGCAGGTGGGACGGGGACATGGACCAGCAGGCAGTGGCGAACGCGGTGTTGGCCGGACAGCGGGTGCGGCTGGAGCCGCTGGAGCCGCGGCACCACGACGGGCTGTGCGAGGCGATCCGTGACGGGAGCCTCTGGGAGCTCGCGGTGACGATCGTCCCGCACCCGGACGAGGTGCGGGGCTTCATCGAGCAGGGCGCGCAGGCGCGCGCGGAGGGCACGCAGATCCCGTACGCGACGGTGGACGCGCGCACGGGCCGGGTCCTCGGCTCTACGCGGCTGATGGTGATCAACACGAAGTTCCGGCGGCTGGAGATCGGCTGGACCTTCCTCGGGGCGTCCAGCCAGCGGACCGGTGTGAACACGGAGGCGAAGCTGCTGATGCTGACCCACGCCTTCGAGGCGATGGAGATGAACCGCGTCGAGCTGCTGACGGACGTGCGCAACGCCAAGTCCCGGGCGGCGATCGCCGGTCTGGGCGCCACGCACGAAGGGGTGCTGCGCCACCACATGCTCATGCCGGACGGATGGATCCGCGACACCGCGGTGTACAGCATCACGCGCCCGGAATGGCCGGACGCCAAGCGCGCGCTGCAGGCCCGCGTGACGGCGGGCCGCACCACCGCCTGAGCGGGGCGGGGCGGACGGCGATGTGACCGCGGCCCCCTAGCGCTGGGCCCTACCGCTGGGCCCGGGCCAGGAAGTGGGTGGCGGCGTCCTCGTACGTGGCCAGGTGCCAGCCCGCCGCTTCGAGGGCCGGCCGGAGGTTCGGCTCGGCCAGCGGGTCGTCGGGGCTGACGGCGCGGCCGTGGCGGGCGGCGCGTTCCGCGCGGCCGGAGGGGTGGAAGAGCAGCAGTTCTCCGCCGGGCGCGGTGACCCGGGCCCATTCGCGCAGTGCGGCGTCCGGATGCGGCAGGTGGTCCAGGAGCCCGGCGGCGAAGATGCCGTGCACGGCTGCGGCGGGCAGCGGGAGTCGCGCGCAGTCGGCCAGCAGCAGCCCCGCGGCCGCTCCGCCGCGGCCCTCGCGGGCGGCCGCCGTGAGCATGGCGTGCGTGAGGTCGACGCCGATCACGGTGCCGGCGGCTCCGACCAGGGCCCGTAGTGCGGGCAGGGCTCGGCCGCTGCCACAGCCCAGATCGAGCGCGCGTTGGCCGGGCCGAAGCCGCATCCGGGCGACGGCCGCCTCGTAAGCGGGGGTCTGGTAGGCGAAGCGCTCCTCCCAGGCGGCGGCCCGGGGTGTGAAGAAGGTCCGGGTGGCGGTGGTTTCGGCCCGTCCGGCGACCAGTTCCGCGAACCGGCGCAGGACCCCGTGGTCGGCTTCGTCCGGGACCGGGAGGCCCCATGCGCTGGCCCCGACGCGGAATCCGTGCGGCGCGGCGGCGCCGCCGAGCAGCGGGTCGGTGGCCCCGCAGCCGGTACCGCCCGAGCCCGCGGCCTCCGCGAGGAGTCGGGCGCCCTCCCCGAGTGCGAGTACGGGGACCTCGGCCGCCAGTGCCGGGCCGACGAGGGGGAGCGCGGCGGGGGTCGCGGTGGGGGAGAGGATCAGTGCGTCGATGCCGGTGAGGGTGGCGGGGAGCGGCTCGTCGGCGCCGGGCCGGAACGGGCGGATGCGCAGACCGACCGCCTCGATGGCAGCCGTGGGCGCTTCTCCGATCACGAGGACGGCCATCGGCCACTCCATCCCTTACGCACGCGCACGCGTGCTGTTGCCGCACATGTGGAACCAGCGGCCCAAGTGGGCCGCATATGCGTAAGGATGCCTCGTCCTGGCTCGGATATGCCAGGGGGTCTTGGCTCGGATGTGTCGGGGGCCCGCGCGCCGAACACCGCTGATCGGCGCGCAGGGGCTCCCCCTCACACCACGGTCGCCGGCGAGAGAGCCGCAAGCGCCAGGCCGGGGGCCGTGGGTGTACGACCAGTGAACCAAGGCCCGGGGCCCCCGGGGAATTGGTGCCGAATACGGAAATCTCGCCCTTCGCGGGCGCCGGGCTGGTTGATGCTCCAAGAGCCGAACGGCCGGTTCCGGGGGGTTGAGTCGGCGCGAGATCTGGTAGTAAAGTTTCCTAACGAAGTCGCCCGAGCATCAACTCCCTCATGGAGGTAACGTGTTCACCCCCCACCGCAAGCGACTGGCCATCAGTGCCCTGCTCGGCACTGCGCTTCTCGCCGTACCCGTCACCGCCCACGCGACCGCCGCCGCCCCCACCGCGGCTCCGGCCGTCACGGGGGCTTCGGTGGCCGCCGCCGTCGGGCTCGACGATCCGGCGAAGAAGGACATAGCCATGCAGATCGTCTCCAGCGCCGAGAACTCCTCGCTGGACTGGAAGGCGCAGTACAAGTACATCGAGGACATAGACGACGGCCGCGGCTACACGGGTGGAATCATCGGATTCTGTTCCGGCACGCACGACATGCTCGAGCTCGTCCAGTACTACACGAGCATCAAGCCGGGCAACGTCCTCGCCAAGTACCTCCCCGCCCTGAAGAAGGTCGACGGCAGCGACTCGCACTCCGGCCTCGACCCCAACTTCACCAAGGACTGGGCGAAGGCGGCCGCCGACTCCGACTTCAGGAAGGCCCAGGACCACGAGCGCGACCGGGTCTACTTCAACCCCGCCGTCAGCCAGGGCAAGGCCGACGGGGTGGGCGCGCTCGGGCAGTTCGCCTACTACGACGCCATCGTCATGCACGGCGACGGAACCGATTCCACCAGCTTCCGCAACATCCGCAAGCGCGCCCTCTCCAAGGCCAAGCCCCCGTCCCAGGGCGGCAACGAGACCACCTGGCTCAACGCCTTCCTCGACGCCCGCGTCTGGGCGATGAAGCAGGAGGAGGCGCACAGCGACACCAGCCGCGTGGACACGGCGCAGCGGGTGTGGGTCAAGAAGGGCAACTTCAACCTCAACACCCCGCTGGACTGGAAGGTTTACGGGGACTCGTACCACATCGGCTGACGGCTCCGGCCGATCCGTGCGGCGGCCCGGGGACGACCCCCTCCCCTCCCCGGGCCGCCGCCCGCCGCCCTGCCCGCCGCCGCAGCGCCCATCCCGCCAGGACCGCCGCGCCCGCGAGCCCGTACGCCACCGGGATCGTCTGCCCGCCGAGCGCGCGCACCGAGACGTACGCCGCCAGGCCCGCCACCGCCACCCCGAGCCACTCCGCGCGCCCGTCCAGGGCCACCAGCGCGATGAGCAGCAGCGCGTACCAGGAGTACCCCGGAGTCATCAGCAGGAACGCCGTGCCCGTCACCAGCAGGGCTCCGCTCCAGGGCTGCCCGGGATCGCCGCGCCGCCACACGTAAGCCACCACGGCGAGGACGCCGACCGCCACCGCGGGCACCGCCCAGGAGTCCGGGAGCACCAGGCGCAGCAGCGCGTACCGGCCGCCCGCGCCCGGATCCTCGTACCCCTCCTCCTGCGCGTAGCCGCCCAGGTACCCGAAGACCGACGAGCGCGAGGCGAGCACGTACGGCAGGTACGTCAGCCCCACCACCGCGGCCGCCGGAACCAGCAGCGCCGCGGCGTCCCGCCACCGCCGTACGCCGGCCAGCGCGCCCGGCAGCAGCACCGCGGGCAGCAGCTTCGCCGCGATCGCCAGCCCGAAGAGCGCCCCGCCCAGGGCCCGCCGGCGCACGACCACCCCCAGCGCCGCCACCGACAGCAGCACGGCGAGCACGTCCACGTGCGCGTTGTTCACCGCCTCCACCGCCACCGCCGGACACCAGGCCCAGTACGCGACGTCACGGAGCTGCGCCCCCCGGCGGCGCTGGACCAGCAGCAGCGCCCCGGTGACGGCGAGCGCCAGCAGGGCCCCGCCCACCTGGAAGGCCTTGTGGCGCGCGCCCGGTGGGGAAAGGAAGTGGACGAGCCCGAACCAGCCCTCGGCGACGGGCGGGTAGATGGTGTGCACGGTGGGCCGGTTGATCCGGGTGCACACCCCCGGCTCGACGGCCACCAGGTCAGGGTGGCCGTCGCAGGCGGCCGCGCCCCGGGAGCCCCGGGAGTCCGGGGGGAACAGCCAGTCGTCGCGCAGCGCGCGCAGCGCCGGATCGGCGGGGGCGTGGTCGTACGGGGAGATCCCCGCGGCCTGCACCCGCCCGTCCCAGGCGTAGCGGAAGGAATCGGTGCTGGTCAGTGGCGGCCCGGCCAGCCCCGCGGCGCAGACGGCCACCGCACCCGCCAGCAGGAGCGGGACCAGGAACCGGCCCGGCACCCGGCGCAGCGACCACACGGCCGCGGCGAACAGCGTCCACGCGGCCGCGTACCACCAGGTGAGCCCGGCCGGATCCGAGAAGTAGCCCTCCTCGCGGACGGCCGGTACGAGCACGGCCGTCAGGGCGGCGAGCAGCACCACGGTGAGGGCGACGCGGGCGCGGGGGTGGTTCGCGCGGGGGCGGTTCATACGGGTCAGCCTGGCAGCGCGGACCGCCGCCGGGTGTGCGACCGGGCCCGGCGTCCGCGTTTCGTAAGGTGTCGAACCGCCCGCGCGGGGGCCTTCGGCGCTGTCATGGAGGGCATGACGTCCCCTCCTCCCGAGCCGCCCGCCACTCCCGGGCCGCCCGCCACTCCCGGGCCGCCGGCGACTCCCGGGCCGCCCGCCACCGTCAAGGCGCGCCGCAGGCTCGCGCTCCCGCCGGTCCGGCCGCCCTCCTTCGCCGGACGCCTCCACGACGCCCGCACCGCCACCTCCATCGGCCGCTGGCTCGGCGTGGCCTTCCTCGTCTGCTTCGTCACCGGCCTGATCAGCCACTACCTCCAGCACCCGCCCGGCTGGGCGGCCGATGTGCTGCCCAGCCGTCCGGTCTGGGGCTACCGGCTCAGCCAGGGCCTGCACATCGCGAGCGGGCTCGCCGCGATCGTGCTGCTGCTCGTGAAACTGTGGACGGTCTACCCGAGGCTGTTCGCGTGGCCGCCGGTGCGCGGTGTCCTGCACGCGCTGGAACGGCTGTCGGTGGCGGTCCTGGTGGCCTCCGCCGTGCTGGAGGTGTTCACCGGGCTCCTCAACATCGCCGAGTGGTACCCGTGGCCCTTCGGCTTCATCCAGACGCACTTCGCGCTGGCCTGGGTGGTGACGGGCTCGCTGCTCCTGCACATCGCCGTCAAGGCCCCCGAGATCAAGGCGCATTGGAGTCGTCGCTCGCCCGGCACGCTCGAACTGCCCGCCCAGGACGGCCCCGACCGCCGCTCCCTGATGCTCGGAGTCGGCGCGGCCGTCGGCGCCGTCACCCTCACCACCGTCGGCCAGGCCTTCACCCCGCTGGGGAGCCTCGACCTGCTCGCGCCGCGGCACCCCGACCACGGACCGCAGGGGCTCCCGGTCAACCGGACGGCCGCGGCCGCCGGGGTCACGGACCGGGCGGTACGGGACTGGCGGCTGGAGGTGCGCGGACCGGTCCCGTACAGCCTGACGCTCGATCAACTCCGGGCGCTGCCCCGGGCGCAGGCGCGGCTGCCCATCGCGTGCGTGGAGGGCTGGAGCGTGGAGGCGGCCTGGAGCGGGGTCCGGATCAGCGACCTCCTGGCCCGCGCCGGGGCCCGCCCCGGAGCGGGGCTGCGGGTCACTTCACTGGAGACGTCGGGCTCGTACCGGGTGATGGAGATGGGCCGCGACTACGCCGAGGACCCGCTGACCCTGCTCGCGCTGGAGCTGAACGGGCAGGTCCTGACCGTCGACCACGGCTACCCGGCGCGCATCATCGCGCCGAACCGCCCCGGCGTCCTGCAGACCAAGTGGGTCACCCTGCTGGAGGTGCTGTGAACACCATGCGGTGGATGCGCTGGATCCTGGGCGGATGCGGGCTGCTGCTGATCGCGATCGGCGGCCGGCTGCTGTCGGTGCTGCCCGACCCCCTCGACGTCATGGTGTGGCTGGGCGGCGCGCTCGTCCTGCACGACGCGATCATCGCGCCGCTAGTCCTGGCGGCCGGGCTGGCGGTGGCGGCCGTGCCCGCGCGGGGCGTCGTACGGGGGGCCCTGCTGACGGCGGGTGTGCTCGTACTGGTCACCCTGCCCCTGCTGCTGCGGCCGGGAACGCCGCCGAACCCCTCGGCGCTGCCGCTGCCGTACGGGCGGAACCTGCTGATCGTGCTCGCCGTGGTGGCGGTGGCCGCGGTGGCGCTGGCGCTGGCCGGGCGGCGCGGGCGGGCACGGGCCGGGCAAGATCCGAAGGAGACGGCCTAAGGGTGCAGGTGGGTGCGCTGCCCGTCGTGGTCGAGGATGCACAGGATCTCGGCGGGCCCGCCGATCGCCCCGAAGGCGTGCGGGACCATCGTGGAGAACTCCGCCGCCTCCCCGGCCTCGACCCGGATGTTCCGGTCGCCCAGCAGCAGTTCGACGGTGCCCGACAGCACGGTGAACCAGTCCTTGCCGGGATGGACGCGCAGGGGTTCGGTGTCCCGCGGCGGCGCCGGCTTGGTGAGCCGCATCTTGGCCACGGTCGTTCCGTGCGGACCGGCGTCGCGCGAGAGCAGCCAGCTGGTCACCCCCCGGGTCTCGTCGCGGTGCGGCCTGATCACCACGTCCTCGTCGGTGGCGGACTCCACCAGCTGGTCGAGGGTGGCGCCCAGGGCCCGGGCGATGGGGCTCAACTGGTCGAGGCTGATCCGGCGGTGGCCGGTCTCGATGCGGCTGAGCGTGGACGGGCTGAGGTAGCAGCGGGCGGCCAGGTCGTCGAGCGACCATCCCTTGGCCAGGCGCAGGCTCCGGATCCGCTTGCGGACGAGGACGTCGATTTCACTGTCTTGCGTCATACGCAAGATGGTATGCGATTGACGCAAACCGCTCGTAGGGTTGAAGACATGAACACGGACCAGCACCAGCACCAGCAGCACCAGCACCACCAGCACCACCAGCACGGGGAGGGGAACGGTCACGGCCACGGCCCCGCCACCGAGGCGGCCCTCGCCGAGATGCTCGACCTCGACGCCGAGGTCCTGCACGACTACCTCACCGGAGCCGTCGGCCTGATCCACGGCCTCACCGCCGGGGACCCGCCCGTCCGCCGGATCCTCGACGTGGGCAGCGGCACCGGTACGGGCACCTTCGCCCTCCTGCGGCGCTTCGAAGGGGCCGAGGCGACCACCCTCGACATCTCCGCCGGAATGCTGGAGCACTTGGGGAACAAGGCCCGCACCCTGGGCCTCGCCGACCGGGTCCACCCGGTACGCGCCGACCTGGACGCGGCCTGGCCGGCCGTCGGCCCCGCCGACCTGGTGTGGGCTTCCACCTCCCTCCACCACATGGCGGACCCCGGCCGGGCCCTCGCTGAGATCCACGCCGCGCTGCGCCCCGGCGGCCTCCTCGCGGTGGCCGAGTTCGACACCCTCCCGCGCTTCCTCCCCGAGGACATCGGCATCGGACGCCCCGGACTCGAGGAGCGCGCCCAGGCCCTCATCGATGCCGCCAAGGCCGTGGACGTGCCGCACCTCGGCTCCGACTGGGGCGCCCTGCTGGCGGGGGCCGGATTCACCATCGAAGCCGAGGAACTGTTCACCGTGGAGCTGACGGACCCGCTGCCCGCGGCCGCCGGCCGGTACGCGCAGAGCACCCTGCGCCGCGTCCGCGACCACGTCGCCGACCGCCTCGACGCGCAGGACCGGGCCGCCTTCGCCACGCTCCTCGACGGCGAGGGCCCCGAGGCCCTCCCGCACCGCACCGACCTCCGCATCAGGGCCCAGCGCACCGTGTGGGTGGCCCGCAGGCCGTGAACGGACCGGGCTCCACCGGGCTGGGAAGGCCGCGAAGTTCTACGAGGCCTCGCCCGGCCGGACGAGCATCGTGAAGGCCCGGCCCGCCGCCGTCCAGTGCCCGCCGGGGGTCCAGCCCGCGGCCGCGGCGTGCCGGGTCAGGGCCCCGGTGCCGACGCGGGCCCAGGGGAAGGGGGAGCCGAGGCCGCCGCGGCCGTCGGCCACGCGGACCTCGCAGCGCTCGTCCACCTCGACCTCCGCCTCCGCCTCGGCGCACTCCACGATCAGGCAGCCCGTCACCGCCAGTACCTCGGCCATCCGCCGCAGCAGCGCCGCCGGGTCGCCGCCGATGCCGATGTTGCCGTCGATCAGCAGACCCGTGTCCCAACGCCCCTCGCCCGGCAGGGAGTCGAAGACCGACCGGTGCAGTGCCGTGCCCCCCGACCGGGCGGTACGGGCCACCGCCTCCGGGCTGACGTCGATGCCCAGCGCCCGGTGCCCCCGGGCGGCCAGCGCCGACACCAGCCTTCCCGGGCCGCAGCCGATGTCGATGACGGCGCCCCGGCAGCGCCGCAGCACCGTACGGTCCGCCCGGTCGGGGGCCTCGCACCAGCGCTCCACGTCCAGCGGGAGCAGCCAGCCGTCGCCCCGCCGCAGGTAGAGCGGGCCGCGGCCGCTGCGCAGGGCCACGGTGTAGGGGTCGGCGGACCAGGCCTTGGCGGCGGTGGCCCCGGCCGGGGTGGCGGGGGCGGCCGCGCCCGGCTGCGTAACGGGGGTGAGCGTGCTCATCGGCGTACCGCCAGCCGCGCCGCGAACGAGCCTTCCGGCGCTTCGGCGGCGACCAGCCGGGCGTCCTCGGCGGTGTCCACGTCCCGCAGCACCGGCAGCCGCCCGATGCGGAGCCCGGCCGCGCGCAGCCGCTCGTACTGGACGGCGCCCGTCTCGGGCACCGACATCGGTACCCCGCGCAGCAGTGCGGGATCGGGGACGGCCAGCCCGAGCGCCCAGAACCCGCCGTCGACGGCCGGGCCGAACCAGGCGTCGTGGGCCGACCAGTCCACCTGCAGTAGCTCCGGGGTGACCTGCGGGGTGTCCATGCCGATCAGCAGGGCCGGTCCGGTGCACGCCTCGAAGGCGGCGGCGAGCCGCAGGTCCAGGGTTCCGGGCCGCTGCGGGATCACCTCGAAGCCGGGCGGCAGCCACGGTCCGGGCCGGCCGTCGAGGACCAGGACCCGGCGGGCCGCGGGGGTGCGGGCCACGGCGGCGAGGGTGTCGGCGAGGGCGGCCTCGGCCAGCTCCGCCGCCTCGGCGGGGGTGAAGGGCGGGGTGAGCCGCGTCTTGACCCGGCCAGGCACGGGTTCCTTCGCGATCACGAGCAGCGTGGTCCGCTCGGGCCCGGGCGTGCGGCCCCTCGCAGGGTCGGTGGTGGGGTTCATCGGGCGCCTCCGGCAGCGGATCCGGTGGAGGAGCCGGCAGTGGATCCGGCAATGGATCCGGCGGCGGGGGATTCGGTGGAGGATCCCGCGGGGGTTCCGGTGGGCGATCCGGCCGGCGATCCGGCAGGTGATCCGGCCGCGGGCCGGGCCGGGGGCTCCGCCAGCACCCGGCTCATGTCGCGCACCGCCTGCCAGGTGCCCCGCCAGGTGCCGGTCACCTTCGACTTCCCCGACCGGGGCAGGTACGGCACGTCCACCTCCCGGATCCGCCAGCCCGCGTCGGACGCCCGGACCACCATCTGGAGCGGGTAGCCGGAGCGCCGGTCCGACAGGTCCAGTGCCAGCAACCCTTCCCGGCGCGCGGCCCGCATCGGGCCCAGGTCGCGCAGCCGCAGGCCGGTCCGCCGCCGCAGCAGCCGGGCCAGCGCCAGGTTCCCGGCCCGTGCGTGCGCGGGCCAGGCGCCGCGGCCCTGCGGGCGGCGGCGGCCGAGCACCAGATCGGTCCCTCCGGCGGCGACGGCGGCCACGAAACCGGCCAGCAGTCCGGGATCCAGGGAGGCGTCGCAGTCGCAGAAGCAGACGATGTCGGCCTCGGAGGCGAGCAGTCCGGCGTGGCAGGCGGCGCCGAAACCGCGCCGGGACTCCTCCACCACGGTCGCGCCGAGCGACCGCGCCAGGTCGGCGGAGCCGTCCGTGGAGCCGTTGTCCACGACCAGGGCCCGCCAGCCCGCCGGGATGCGGGCCAGGACCCAGGGCAAGGCCTCGGCCTCGTTCAGACAGGGGAGTACGACGTCTACCGTCACGGTTTCACTCACGGTTTCACCGTATGAACCACGGCCCCGCAAAAGGGCCGTGGAGTCCTTACGAAACGCGGACGTCCCCCCCTGCGGCCCCCCTCCGCGGTGGAGCGCGGGGGCTCGCGGGTGGGAGGCTGGGCGCTATGAACGCCAGCGGTATGGAATCAGCGCCCCCGGGCTCCGGCCGGATCCTGGTCGTCGACGACGACCCGACCGTGGCCGAGGTGGTCACGGGCTACCTGCGGCGCGCCGGTTTCACGGTGGAGACCGCCGCGGACGGTCCCGCCGCCCTGGCCTGCGCCGGGAGGGCCTGGCCGGACCTGGTCGTACTGGACCTCATGCTGCCGGGCCTCGACGGGCTGGAGGTGTGCCGGAGACTGCGTGCGACCGGCCCGGTGCCGGTGATCATGCTGACCGCCCGGGGGGACGAGGACGACCGGATCGCCGGGCTGGAGATGGGCGCCGACGACTACGTCACGAAGCCGTTCAGCCCGCGCGAACTGGTCCTGCGGGTCTCGTCCGTGCTGCGGCGCGGCGCGGCGGCCACTTCCGGTGCGGCCGGGGCCTCCGGGTCCGCGGCGGCGGGGGGCGCGCTGGGCGGCGTACGGGAGGACCGGCTGACGGGCGCCGGGATCACGCTGGATCCGGCCACCCACCGGGCCGCCAAGGACGGCCGTGAACTCGCGCTCACCGTCCGCGAGTTCGATCTGCTGGCGCACTTCCTGCGGCATCCCGGGCAGGCGCACGGGCGGGAGGAGCTGATGCGGGACGTGTGGGGGTGGGACTTCGGGGACCTGTCGACGGTGACCGTGCACGTACGCCGCCTGCGCGCCAAGATCGAGGACGACCCCGGGCAGCCGCGGCTGATCCAGACGGTGTGGGGCGTCGGCTACCGCTTCGAACCGGCGGGGGAACCGGCACGGGAACGGGCGGGGGAGCCGGCATGAAGGACATACTGCTCATCGCGCTGTTCGCGCTCGGCGGCGCCGTCTGCGCGGGGGTGCTCGGCGCCCTCGTGCTGAGGCTGGTCCGGCACCGGTCCGTGGCGGTGTCCCTGACGGTGATCGCCGCGGTGACGGTGACGGCCATGCTGGCCGGGACGCTCGCCGTGGCCCAGGCGATGTTCCTCTCCGGGCACGACCTCGGGGTGGTCACCCTGGTGCTGGCGATGGCGGCGGTGGTCTCGCTGGCGGTGGCGCTGCTGCTCGGGCGCTGGGTGGTGGCCCGCAGCCGGGAACTGTCGCTGGCCGCGCGGGACTTCGGCGAGGACGGCAGCTTCGCGGCGCCGCCGGGGCTGGCCACGGCCGAACTGGCCGCACTCTCCCGGGAGCTGGCGGCCACGAGCGGGAAGCTGGCCGCGTCCCGGGAGCGGGAGCGGGCTCTGGAGAAGTCGCGGCGGGAGCTGGTGGCCTGGATCTCCCACGACCTGCGGACCCCGCTGGCCGGACTGCGCGCCATGTCGGAGGCGCTGGAGGACGGCATGGCCGAGGACCCGGCGCGCTACCACCGGCAGATCCGGACCGAGGTGGACCGGCTGAACTCCATGGTCGGGGACCTGTTCGAACTCTCCCGCATCCACGCGGGCGCCCTGGCGCTCAGCCCGAGCCGGATGTCCGTGTACGACCTGGTGGGCGACGCGCTGTCCGGGGTGGACCCGCTGGCGCGGGAGCACGGGGTGCGGCTGGTCGGCGAAGCGGTGGACCGGGTGCCGGTGGAGGTGGACGGCAAGGAGATGACGAGGGTCCTGGCCAACCTGCTGATCAACGCCATCCGGCACACGCCCGCGGACGGGACGGTGGCCATCGCCGCCTCCCGGCAGGCGGACTCGGTGGTCGTGTCCGTCACGGACGGCTGCGGCGGGATCCCGGCGGAGGACCTGCCGCGGGTCTTCGACACGGGCTGGCGGGGCACCGCGGCGCGGACTCCTCCGGCGGGCGAGGCGGTCCCGGTGCCGCCGGCGGGCGCCGGTCTGGGCCTGGCGATCGTCCGCGGGATCGTGGAGGCGCATTCGGGCCATGCGGTGGTGCGGAACGTCCCGGGGGGATGCCGGTTCGAGGTGACCTTGCCGGCGCCGGCCTGAGGGCGTGGGCCCGTGCGGGCCGGCTGCCGGGGGCGCTGCCCCCGGCAGCCGGCCTGAGGTCGTGGGCCCGTGCGGGCCGGCTGCCGGGGGCGCTGCCCCCGGACCCCCGCGCCTCAAACGCCGGCGGGGCTGGATTGCCTGGCGGCGTCCGGCCCCCGGCTCAGCCCGCCGCGCGCTGCGCGGCGTGGGCGAATTCCGTCATGCCCGTCGTGAAGTCGATCCGGGGGCGCCAGCCCAGGTCCGTGCGCAGCCGCCGGGAGTCGGCCGTGATGTGGCGGACGTCGCCGAGGCGGAACTCGCCGGTGACCACCGGGAGCGGGCCGCCGTGGGCCCGGGCGAGGGTGGTGGCCATCTCCCCGACCGTGTGCGGGGTGCCGCTGCCCGCGTTGTAGGGGGTGCAGGCGCCGAGCGGGGTCGGGGCCTCCAGGGCCAGGGCGTTGGCCTCGGCGATGTCCCCGACGTGGACGAAGTCCCGCCGCTGGCCGCCGTCCTCGTACACCTGAGGCGCCTCGCCCCGGGCCAGCGAGGAGCGGAAGAAGGAGGCCACCCCCGCGTACGGGGTGTCGCGCGGCATCCCCGGGCCGTACACGTTGTGGTAGCGCAGCGACACGGCCCGGCCGTCCACGCACCGGGCCCACGAGGCCGCCAGGTGTTCCTGCGTCAGTTTCGTCGTCGCGTACACGTTGCGCGGGTCGGTCGGGGCGTCCTCGCCCACCAGACCGGGCGTCAGTTCCGAGTCGCAGACGGGGCAGTGGGGTTCGAAGCGTCCGGCGGCCAGGTCCGCCACGCGGCGCGGGCCCGGCCGGACGACACCGTGGCGGGGGCACTCGTAGCGGCCCTCCCCGTAGACCACCATCGAGCCGGCGAGGACCAGGTCCCGCACTCCCGTCTCGGCCATCGCGGCCAGGAGCACGGCCGTGCCGAGGTCGTTGTGGGAGACGTACGCGGGGGCGTCCGCGAAGTCCTTGCCGAGGCCGACCATCGCGGCCTGGTGGCAGACGGCGTCCACGGCGCGCAAGGCGGCCCGGACCGCCTCCGGGTCGCGCACGTCCGCCCGTACGAACTCCACGTCGGCCGCCGGGGGCACCAGGTCCAGCACGACCGGATCGTGGCCGCGAAGACGCAGTGCGGTAACGATGTGGGAGCCGATGAACCCGGCTCCTCCTGTGACGAGTAGGCGCATGGCGTGGACGCTACGGACTTGGGGGCCGGGACGGGGGCTCCCACGCCCTGACGTAAGACTTCCGTCAGGCCATTTCGTCACTTTCGGTGACATCAGGGAACGGTGGGTCGAGAGATGCGGGTGTTTCCAGTGGGTTCGTTCTCCGTCCCTGTGAAGTGGCTTGACCGCGCCGTAAGCGGGGCATAAGTTCTGCCCCGGCTTGCTTCATCAGGACGGGCCGAGAACCGGTCTCTTGGGGGGACACATGCACTACTACACCGATGTTCTGAAGAAGTACGTCGACTTCGCCGGCCGCGCGCGCCGCCAGGAGTACTGGATGTTCTTCCTGTTCAACCTGGCCGCGCTGATCATCGTCGCCATCATCGACAACGTCATCGGCACGTACCCGCTGCTCTACGCGATCTACGCGCTGGCCGTGTTCCTGCCGGGTCTGGGTGTCGGCGTCCGCCGCCTGCACGACACGGGCAAGTCGGGCTGGTGGCTGCTCATCGCCCTGGTCCCGCTCGTCGGCGGCATCTGGCTGATCGTCCTCATGGCGACCGAGGGCCAGCCGACCCCGAACCAGTACGGCCCGAGCCCCAAGGCCGTCCACGCCTGAGCAGGTCCGTGACCGGTAGTACCGAAGCGCCGCCCCTGGCTGAAAACAGCCGGTGGCGGCGCTTTCGCCGTTCCGGGGACCCCGAGGGTCGTCCCGCGGTCCCGATCCGCACTCCTGTCACGGAACGTGACACGTGTCTCCTCCCGGCTTGAGCAGGGGGCTGTCCAGACCGGCCCGATCACGAGATATCTTGATGTCGAGCAATGTTGCAGACGAGAGACGCAGACTGTGGAGCGGAGCATCCGGTGACTGACTCGACCATCATCTACACGCACACTGACGAGGCCCCGGCCCTCGCGACGTATTCGTTCCTGCCTGTGATCCAGGCATACGCGTCGACGGCCGGTGTGAATGTCGAGACCCGTGACATCTCCCTGGCAGGTCGGATCATCGCCAGCTTCCCCGAGTACCTGGAAGAGGGCCAGCGCATCGCGGACGCCCTCGCCGAGCTCGGCGAACTGGCGAAGACCCCGGGCGCCAACATCATCAAGCTGCCCAACGTCTCGGCCTCCATTCCGCAGCTCAAGGCCGCGGTCGCCGAGCTCCAGGGCCAGGGCTACGCGCTCCCGGACTATCCGGACGACCCGAAGAGCGACGAGGAGCGCGAGAACCGCGCCCGTTACGACAAGATCAAGGGCAGCGCCGTCAACCCGGTCCTGCGCGAGGGCAACTCCGACCGCCGCGCCCCCGCCTCGGTCAAGAACTACGCCAAGGCGCACCCGCACCGCATGGGCGCCTGGTCCTCCGAGTCGAAGACGAACGTCGCCACCATGGGCGCCGACGACTTCCGCTCCACCGAGAAGTCCGCCGTGATCGCCGAGGCCGGCACGCTGCGCATCGAGCACGTCGCCGCCGACGGCGCCGTCACCGTGCTGCGCGACTCCGTACCGGTACTCGCCGGTGAGGTCGTCGACGCGTCCGTCCTGCACGTCGACGAGCTGCGCACCTTCCTCAACACCCAGATCGAGCGCGCCAAGGCCGAGGACGTCCTGTTCTCCGTGCACCTCAAGGCCACGATGATGAAGGTCTCCGACCCGATCATCTTCGGCCACGTGGTCCGCGCCTTCTTCCCGAAGACCTTCTCCCGCTACGGCGAGACCCTGGCCGCCGCCGGCCTCTCCCCGAACGACGGCCTCGGCACCATCCTGAACGGCCTGGGCGCGCTGCCCGACGCCGACGCGATCAAGGCCTCGTTCGACGCCGAGATCGCCGAGGGCCCGGCCCTCGCGATGGTCGACTCCGACAAGGGCATCACCAACCTGCACGTCCCGTCCGACGTCATCGTCGACGCCTCGATGCCGGCCATGATCCGCACCTCCGGCCACATGTGGGGCCCGGACGGCGCCGAGGCCGACACCCTCGCCGTCCTCCCGGACAGCAGCTACGCCGGCGTCTACCAGGTCGTCATCGACGACTGCCGCGCGCACGGCGCGTACGACCCGTCCACGATGGGCTCGGTGCCGAACGTCGGCCTCATGGCCCAGAAGGCCGAGGAGTACGGCAGCCACGACAAGACCTTCGAGCTGGCCACCGCCGGTATCGTCCGCCTCGTCGACGCCTCGGGCACCACGGTCCTGGAGCAGGAGGTCGCCGCCGGCGACATCTTCCGCGCCTGCCAGACCAAGGACGCGCCGATCCAGGACTGGGTCAAGCTCGCCGTCACCCGCGCCCGCGCCACCGGCGTCCCGGCCGTCTTCTGGCTCGACGAGGGCCGCGCGCACGACGCGCAGCTGATCGCCAAGGTCAAGACGTACCTCGCGGACCACGACACCGACGGTCTGACCATCAAGATCCTGTCCCCGGTCGAGGCCACCGCGTACTCCCTGGAGCGCATCCGCCGCGGCGAGGACACCATCTCGGTGACCGGCAACGTGCTGCGCGACTACCTGACCGACCTCTTCCCGATCCTGGAGCTGGGCACCAGCGCCAAGATGCTGTCGGTCGTCCCGCTGATGAACGGCGGCGGCCTCTTCGAGACGGGCGCCGGCGGCTCCGCCCCGAAGCACGTGCAGCAGCTCGTCAAGGAGAACTACCTCCGCTGGGACTCGCTCGGCGAGTTCCTCGCGCTGGCCGTCTCCTTCGAGCACCTCGCCACCACCACCGGCAACGCCCGCGCCCAGGTCCTCGCGGACACCCTGGACCGTGCGACCGGCACCTTCCTCAACGAGGACAAGTCGCCGAGCCGCAAGCTGGGCGGCATCGACAACCGCGGCAGCCACTTCTACCTCGCCCTGTACTGGGCGCAGGAGCTGTCGCGCCAGACCGAGGACCCGAAGCTGGCCGCCGCGTTCGACGCGCTGGCCAAGTCGCTGGCCGAGTCCGAGGAGAAGATCGTCGGCGAGCTCATCGCCGTCCAGGGCTCCCCGGTCGACATCGGCGGCTACTACCAGCCCGACGCCGCCAAGGCCGCGGCGATCATGCGGCCGTCCGCGACGCTGAACGAGGCGCTCGCGCTCCTCGGCTGAGGTTCACCGCTCCACAGCACCACCGCTCCACAGCACCGCGGGTCAGCCCCGGTCGGCAGTCGTCGGCCGGGGCTGACCCGTGTCCCGTGCCCGGCCGTGGAAACCCGGTTGTGGACCCGGCCGCGCGGGGACTAGTAAGAGCCCATGATCCAAGGAGAATTGGCCGAGCTGCGTGCCCGGCACACCGACGACGTGCCCGTGCTCCACGCGGAGCTGTACGAGGACGTCGTGACGCGTTCGCGCGGCGACACCCGGCCCTGGCGGCCGGTGGGCGCGGCGAGCGGGCACTCCCCGTACGAACCGCGCGAACCCTCCGACGACGTCGCCTTCTTCTCCGTGGTGGAGCGCGCCACCGGCGAGTTGGCGGGCGAGGCGCTGCTCTGGTCCATCGACGCGCACAACCGCTCCGCACACCTCGGGATTTCCCTGCGCCCCGGCAGTCGGGGCCGCGGGCTGGGCGAGGACGTCGTGCGGCTGCTGTGCCGCTACGGGTTCTCCGTGCGCGGGCTGCACCGGCTCCAGGTGGACACCCTGGCCGACAATGCCGCCATGATCCGGGCCGCGAGCGCGAACGGATTCGCTCTGGAAGGGACCCTGCGCGGGTCGGCCTGGGTGTGCGGGGAGTTCCTGGACGAGGTGGTGATGGGGCTGATGGTCGAGGACTGGCGGGCCGCCGCAGCGTAGGGCGCCCGGACGGAGCGGGTTCAGAGTGGGTGGACCCGCTCCTGAGGCATGCCCAGCGGGTGGCGTCCGGCCGCCAGGATCCGCAGGCCCGGGGCCGCGCCGAGCAGTTCGCGCAGCCAGGCCAGCGTCTCGGACGCGAGGTGGTCGCAGCCGTCGAGGACGAGCAGCATGTCGCGCTCGGCCAGCCACGAAGCCGCGTTCACCGTGCCGTACGGCAGGAACGGCATGCCCGGTACGCAGCCCAGCGCGGCCGTCAGGTCGCGGACCCCGAAGCGGTGGTCCAGGGTGACCACGGCCACCCCGTCGTAGAAGTTGGACGCGAGCCGTTCCCCGATCTCCCGCACCAGCAGGCTCCGGGGCCCCCGGAGCCGTCCGGTGACGGTGACCACCCTGCCCCGCCGTACGGCGGTGAGCAGGCGGGAAAGCTCTGCGGACGTCGCCGGAAACGTGCCGGCGCCCATGGAATTCCTCATCGGCACGATGCCCCCCATGCATACGTGACCTACGCGGCAAGAGGGTTGTTTCAAGCCGCATGAAGATGATTATGCGCCACTTCCGCCGGAAGGCCAGGGGAATTCCCTATTCCGCTGAAAGGCCCGCGGCGCCCCTTGATCGCCGCAGTTGTACAGACGGCATGCCTTTGTCCATTTGCCTGCGCATCGCCTGTCCGTCGCCTGCCCGTCGCCGCCGTCCGTCAGTGGCCGAAGTCGATCCCGCGTCAGGGTCGGAAGGCCCCTGCCCCGGGACCTTCGCCACCCAATATGTAGTGGTTGCAAGTACTGCTGGCATCTATATGTAGTGTTGGCTCTGCCGGTTCGGCGGGGCTCTGCTTGTTTGCGCGCATGTTCGCGCAGGTCCGCCCCGACCGAGTCATCAGGGAATCCGGTGTGAATCCGGGACTGCCCCGCAACGGTTGTGTCCACCTCGGGTGGACGAGTCCGACCCCTGCCGGCCCGTGTTCCGTACTTCCGTGCCGAGCCTCGTGGGAGGGCTGCCGTGACTGCTGTCGTCGATGCCGTAGAGACCGTGACCGAATACCTGGACCGCCGGGACTGGCGGGTGAACGCCAACGCCAACCAGGGCTACTCGCTCGGCGGCCTCATCCTCAACGCGGCGGGCAAGATCACCGCGAACTACTGGCTGGAGCAGGTCTACCCCGCCGACGTGGCCCGCGCCCACCGCGAGGGCGACCTCCACATCCACGACCTGGACATGCTCTCCGGCTACTGCGCCGGATGGTCCCTGCGCACCCTGCTGACCGAGGGCTTCAACGGGGTCCCCGGGCAGATCGACTCCGCCCCGCCCCGGCACCTCTCCTCGGCCGTGGGCCAGATCGTGAACTTCCTGGGCACCCTGCAGAACGAATGGGCGGGCGCCCAGGCCTTCTCCTCCTTCGACACGTACCTCGCCCCCTACGTCCGCCTCGACGCGATGACGTACCCGCAGGTCAGGCAGTGCATCCAGGAGCTGGTCCACAATCTGAACGTGCCCTCGCGCTGGGGCACCCAGACCCCCTTCACCAACCTCACCTTCGACTGGACCTGCCCCGAGGACCTGCGCGAGCAGATCCCGGTCGTCGGCGGCGAGGAGGTCGCCTTCACCTACGGCGAGCTCCAGGCCGAAATGGACCTGATCAACCGGGCGTACATCGAGGTGATGACCGAAGGGGACGCCGCCGGGCGGGTGTTCACCTTCCCCATCCCGACGTACAACATCACCCGGGACTTCCCCTGGGAGAGCGAGAACGCCGAGCGGCTCTTCGCGATGACGGCCAAGTACGGGCTCCCGTACTTCCAGAACTTCATCAACTCCGAGCTCGAGCCGAACATGGTCCGCTCCATGTGCTGCCGCCTCCAACTCGACCTGACCGAGTTGCTCAGGCGCGGCAACGGCCTCTTCGGCAGCGCCGAGCAGACCGGTTCGCTCGGGGTGGTCACCCTCAACTGCGCCCGCCTCGGGCACTCGTACGCCGGTGACGAACCGGGGCTGCTGGCCGAGGTGGACCGGCTGTGCGCACTGGCCAAGGACAGCCTCGAACTCAAGCGGACCACCGTCCAGGAGCTGATCGACGGCGGTCTCTTCCCCTACACCAAGCGGTACTTGGGCACCCTGCGCAACCACTTCTCCACCATCGGGGTCAACGGGATCAACGAGATGATCCGCAACTTCAGCGGGGACGCGTACGACATCACCGCACCCGGAGGCCACGCCCTCGCGGTCCGGCTGCTGGACCGGGTCCGGGCCCGGATGGTCGACTTCCAGGAGAGCACCGGCCACCTCTACAACCTGGAGGCCACCCCGGCCGAGGGCACCACGTACCGCTTCGCGAAGGAGGACCGGGCCCGCTTCCCCGGGATCCTCCAGGCCGGCACCGAAGCCAACCCGTACTACACCAACTCCTCCCAGCTGCCCGTCGGATGGACCGACGACCCCTTCGAGGCGCTGGAGCGGCAGGACGAACTCCAGGGCAAGTACACGGGCGGAACCGTCCTGCACCTGTACACCCCCGAGCGGATCCCGACGGCGGAGGCCTGCCGCAAGCTGGTCCGGCGATCGCTGGAGAACTTCCGGCTCCCGTACCTGACCGTCACCCCGACCTTCTCCATCTGCGCCGACCACGGCTACCTCGCCGGGGAGCAGCCCGAGTGCCCCGACTGCGGCGCGGTGTGCGAGGTCTGGACCCGGGTCATGGGGTACCACCGCCCGGTGTCCTCCTTCAACATCGGCAAGAAGGGCGAGCAGGCCGAGCGCGTCCACTTCAAGGCGGCCGTGTGACCCCCGTCGGGCCCCCGCCGGGCCCGGCGGCCGCCCCCGCCGACGTCGTCCGGATCGGCGGCTGGTCGCGGCTGTCCACCTGCGACTGGCCGGGCCGGCTCGTGACCACCGTCTTCTGCCAGGGCTGCCCCTGGCGCTGCGGCTACTGCCACAACCCCGGCCTACTGCCCGCCCGCGCCCCGGCCGCCGTCTCCTGGGACGAGGTGCTCGGCCACCTCGCCCGCCGTACGGGGCTGCTCGACGGGATCGTCTTCTCCGGCGGGGAGCCGCTGCTCCAGCGCGGACTCGCGCAGGCCGTACGGGAGGCACGGGCCCTGGGCCTCCAGGTCGGGCTGCACACCGGCGGAGCCTTCCCCCGGCGCCTCGCCCGGCTGCTGGACGCGGGCCAGCTGGACTGGGTCGGCTTCGACGTCAAGGCCCCGCCCGGCCGTTACGAGCGGGTCACCGGCATCGGCCACGCGGCCGCCTCGGCGGAGCGCAGCCTGCGCCTCCTCCTGGGCTCCGGAGTGCCCCACCAGCTCCGCACCACCGTGGACCCGTCCCTCCTGGACCCGCCCGCGATGGCGGAACTGGACGACTGGCTCGACGGCCTGGGCGCCCGGGCCACGCTCCGCCAGGAGATGCGCCCACCGGGGCGGACGGCGGTGTAAAAGACGGCCGAGGGGCCCCGGCGTCCCGACCGCCCGCGGTGCGCCGTCGTGCGCCCTGGCGTCCGCGGACCGGTGTGGGTCACGCTGGTGGCGGACGTGTCCGTCACGACCGGGGGTCATCGGAGATGGAGAGTCAGCCAAGGCCGTTCACGCACGACATGGTCGTGGTGCACCGGATGTTCCGGCGGGAGTTCCACGAGGCGGCGGACCGGGTGCGCAGGGCACCCGAGGGGGGCCGCGGGCAGGTCAAACGGGTCGCGGAGCGGCTGATGCTGCTGCTGGAGACCCTGCACCACCACCACGCGGGCGAGGACGTGCTGCTGTGGCCGAAGCTGACCGAACGGCTTCCCGGCCAGGGGGATCTGTGGCGCCGGATGGAGGACCAGCACGAGGGCCTGGCGGAGCGCCTCGCCCTGGCCGCCGCGCTCCTGGACCGGTGGTCCGCCGTGGTGAACGAGCGCGACGGCGGAGAGCTGGTCGCCGTGCTCGAAGAGGTGTCGCGGTCGGTCGACGCGCACTTCGACGAGGAGGAGCGCGAAGTGCTGCCGCTGGTCCCCGGGGTGGTCTCGCGGGAGGAATGGGCGATGGTGGGCGAGGTGGCCAGGACGGCGGTGCCGAAGAGCAAGCTGTTCACCGTCCTCGGGATGATCCTCGAGGACGCGGACGCACAGGAGCGGGAGATGATCATCGGCGAGATGCCGCTCCCGCCCCGGGCGGTCTGGCGCGCCGTCGGCGAGCGGAACTTCCGCCGACGGGAGCTCCGGCTCCGGCAGGATCCGAAAGGGACGGCCTGACCCCCAGTGGCGGGGTTCCGGGGCGGGCGGCGCCGGGAGATGATCCACTGGAACATCAGCGCCCCACCTTCACGGAGGTCCACGTGACCGCGCCCCACGCGTCGATACGCCCCGCGGAGTTCGCCGGCGGCCGGGCCCTGTTCGGGCTCGACCCCGCCGTCGCCCACCTCAACCACGGGTCCTTCGGCGCGGTGCCCCACCCGGTGCGGGAGCTCCAGGCCGCCCTGACGGCCGAGGCCCACGCCGACCCCGACGCCTTCTTCATCGGCGCCGCCGACCGCCTGGCCGCCGCCCGTACCCGGATCGCGGCCCGCCTCGGCGGCGCCGACCCGGACGGGCTCGCCTTCATCTCCAACGCCACCGAAGGCGCCAACATCGCCCTCGACGCCATCGCGCTCGCCGAAGGCGACGAGATCCTGGTGACCGACCACGGCTACGGCACCGTGGTCGACGCCGCCGCACGCCGCGCCCGCGTCACCACCGTCGCCCTGGATCCGCTCCTCCCCGACGAGGACGCCGTACGGGAAACCGTGCTGGCCGGGCTCACGCCGCGCACCAAGGTGGCCCTGCTCGACCACATCAGCTCGCCCACCGCCCGGGTCATCGCCTCGCCCCGGCTGCTCGCCGACCTCAGGGCCCGGGGCGTCACCACCGTCGTGGACGGCGCGCACGCGCCCGGCGCGCTCGCCGACCCGCTCGGCGGCGGCGCCGACTTCTGGTTCGGCAACCTCCACAAGTGGGGCTACGCCCCGTCGGGCACCGCGATCCTCGCCGTCGCCCCCGGCCACCGCGACCGGGTCCGCGCCCTCGTACCGTCCTGGGAGGACCACCACGGCTTCCCGCGCTCGGTCGAGTACCGCGCCACCGTCGACTACACCGGTTGGCTCGCCGCCCCCGAGGGCCTGGACCTCCTGGAGCGGCTCGACGCCGCCAAGGTGCGGGCCCACAACAGCGCCCTGGCCGCCCACGGCGCCGCGCTGCTCGCCCGGATCCCCGGACTCACCCCGCTCCCGTACACCGAGGGCCTGCCCATGCGGGCCCTGCGGCTGCCCGCCGGAACGGCCGCGACCCGCGAGGACGCCACCGTCCTGCGCGAACGGATCGCGGAGGAGGCGGGAATCCGGGTGCTGATCTGGCCGTGGGCGGGCGGAGGCGGGATCCGGGTGTGCGGGCAGGTCTACAACCGAGCCGAGGAGTACGAGCGCCTCGCCGAGGTCCTGCCCGCCTACCTGGGGTAGGGGGCAGGCGCCCAGGCCTTCGTACGGGCCGGGGCGGCTCAGCCGCGCCGGAGCAGGTACGTGTCCATGATCCAGCCCTTGCGGGCGCGGGCCTCGGCGCGCAGTTCCTCGATCCGGCCGGCCACCTCGGCCAGCTTCCCCGAGACCAGGATCTCGTCGGGGGTGCCCACGTAGGCGCCCCAGTAGATGAAGAGGTCCTGGTCGAGGTGGGCCGTGAAGGCGCGGCGGGCATCCAGCATCACCACCACGTCGTCCACATCGGCCGGCCAGCCCTCGGCGAGCCGCCGCCCGGTGGTGATCTGGACCGGCCGGCCCACCCGGTTGAGGTTCGTGCGGTGCCGGGCCAGCAGCGAAGAGATGCTGCTGATGCCGGGCACCACCTCGTGCTCGAAGGCGACCCGGCCCTTCTCCAGCACCTCGTCGAGGATCGCGAGGGTGGAGTCGTAGAGCGAGGGATCGCCCCACACCAGGAACGCCCCGGTCTCGCCCTCCGCGAGGTCCTCGGCGATGAACCGCTCGAAGAGCTCGGCCCGCGCGCTGCGCCAGCCGTCCACGGTGGGGGTGTAGTCGGCGGGGGTCCGGTCGCGGTCGGGGTCGCGGCCCTCCACCAGCCGGTGGCCGGGGCGGGCGTGCTCGTCGAGCATCGCGCGCCGCAGCCCGGTCAGATCCGCCTTCTCCTCGCCCTTCTCCAGGATGAGGAATGCGTCTGCCGCGCCGATCGCCTTGACCGCCTGGAGGGTCAGGTGGTCCGGGTCGCCCGCGCCTATGCCGATCACTGAGAACTTCTTCACCGGGCTATTCTGCCCGTCATGCGCGTCGCCCTGTTCGTCACCTGCGTCAACGACGCCCTCTACCCGCGCACCGGCATCGCCGTGGTCCGCCTCCTGGAGCGGCTCGGGGTGGACGTGGACTTCCCGGCGGAGCAGAGCTGCTGCGGGCAGCCCCAGTACAACACCGGCTACCGGCGCGAGGCCGAACCACTGCTGCGGCGCACCGCCGGGGCCTTCGCCGGGTACGAGTACGTCGTCACCCCGTCGGGCTCCTGCGCCGCCATGATCCGCTCCCACTACCCCCGGATCGGGCACGCCGCCGAGGCGGAGGGGCGGGGTCCCGCGCTGGCCGCGCTCGCCGAAGACCTCGTACCGCGGGTGTACGAGCTCACGGAGTTCCTGGTGGACGTCCTGGGGGTGACGGACGTGGGCGCGTACTTCCCGCACACGGTCACCTACCACCCGTCCTGCCACGGCCTACGGGGCCTCGGGCTGGGGGACCGGCCCCGACGGCTGCTGGAGGCGGTGCGCGGGCTCGAACTGCGCGAACTGCCGGGCGCCGAGGAGTGCTGCGGCTTCGGCGGGACCTTCGCCGTCAAGAACCCGGACGTCTCCGCCGCCATGGGAACCGACAAGATCGACAGCGCTGTGGCCACGGGCGCCGACGTGCTGTGCGGGGCCGACAACTCCTGCCTCGCCCACCTGGACGGCATCCTGCGACGGGCCGGCGCCCCGCTGCGGGCCCTGCACCTCGCCGAGATCCTGGCCGCCACCGAGGAGGACACCCCGCGATGACGCGCACGCACCTGGGCATGCCGGCCTTTCCGCCCGCCCCGGTCTTCCCCGCCTTCCCGGTGGCGGCGCACGAGGCGGTCGGGGACCCGGTCCTGCGCGCGAACCTCCGCCACGCCACCCACACCATCCGCGACAAGCGCGCCCGCGCCGTCGCCGAGCTCGCGGACTGGGACGCGCTGCGCACCGCCGGTAAGGAGATCAAGGACCACACGCTCCGCCATCTCGACCGCTACCTACTGGAGTTGGAGGCCTCCGTCACCGCCGCGGGCGGCACCGTCCACTGGGCGGCCGATGCGGCGGAGGCCAACCGGATCGTCACGGAACTGGTCCTGGCGACCGGCGAGCGCGAGGTGGTCAAGGTCAAGTCCATGGCCACCCAGGAGATCGGCCTCAACGAGGCCCTGGAGGCGGCCGGGATCGCCGCGTACGAAACCGACCTCGCCGAGCTCATCGTGCAGCTCGGCCACGACCGGCCCTCCCACATCCTGGTCCCGGCCATCCACCGCAACCGCGCCGAGATCCGCGACATCTTCGCCTCGGAGATGGGCAGTTGGGGACGGCCCGCGCCGGACGGCATGGGCGACGACCCGCGCGAACTCGCCGAAGCGGCCCGCCTCCACCTGCGCGAGAAGTTCCTGCGCGCCAAAGTCGCCGTATCCGGCGCCAACTTTATGGTCGCCGAGACCGGCACCATGGTCGTCCTGGAGTCCGAGGGAAACGGCCGGATGTGCCTGACCCTGCCCGAGACCCTGATCTCGGTGGTCGGCATCGAGAAGGTCATCCCCTCCTTCCGCGACCTCGAAGTCTTCCTCCAGACACTGCCGCGCTCATCGACCTCCGAGCGGATGAACCCGTACACGACGATGTGGACCGGGCTGGGGCCGTCGAAAGGGGCGGACGGCGACGGACCCGCCGTCTTCCACCTCGTCCTCCTCGACAACGGCCGCACCGACACCCTCGCCGACGAAGTGGGCCGCCAGGCCCTGCGCTGCATCCGCTGCTCCGCCTGCCTGAACGTCTGCCCGGTCTACGAGCGCGCCGGCGGCCACGCCTACGGCTCCGTCTACCCCGGCCCCATCGGCGCCATCCTCAGCCCCCAACTCCGGGGCACCGCAAGCGAGATCGATGCCTCCCTGCCTTACGCCTCCACCCTGTGCGGGGCCTGCTACGAGGTCTGCCCGGTCGCCATCGACATCCCCGAGGTACTGGTCCACCTGCGCGAACGGGTGGCCCAGGGCGGCCCGGTGACCCGGGACGGCATCCGCGTCCGCATCCGCCCGGCCCACGGCCACGCGGCCGAACGGGCCGCCATGCGAGCCGCCCGGCTGCTGCTGGACCGGCCGGGCGCGCTGCGCGCGGGGGAGCGGCTGCTGAGCCGCGCCCGGCGGCTGCGCCCGCGCCGCCTCCCGGGGCCCGGCCGCGCCTGGACCGACAGCCGGGAGCTCCCGGAACTCCCGGCGCAGCCGTTCCGCGACTGGTGGGCGGCGCGGGAACGGGAACGGGAACGGGAACGGGGAAGCGAACAGGGACCGGAACAGCGGCGGGACCAGGGAGAGCAGTCATGAGCAGCAAGGACCGCATCCTGGCCCGCATCCGCCGGGCCGTACCCGAGCCCGGCCCCGGGTCGGCCCCCGAGCCGGAGATCCCCCGGGACTACCTGTGGGTCCACGGGACGCGCACCCCCGACGAGACCGTGGACCTGCTCGCCGCGAACCTGACCGAGTACCGGGCGAAGGTGCACCGGGTCGACGAGGACGGCCTCGCGATGCTCCTGATGCGGCTGCTGGCCGCGCGGGGCGCGCGGACCGTGCTCGTCCCGCCCGGGCTGCCCCCGCACTGGCTCTCCGCGGCGGACCCCACCCGGATCCACGACCGGGCCGCATCCACCGCACGCGAACTGGAAGGCGTGGACAGCGTGGTGACCGGCTGCGCCCTGGCCATCGCCGAGACCGGCACGATCGTCCTCGACGGCGGCCCCGACCAGGGCAGGCGCCGGATCACGCTGATCCCCGACCACCACATCTGCGTGGTCCGGGTCCCGGACCAGGTGGTGGACTCGGTTCCGCAAGCCCTGCCTCTCCTGGACCCCACCCGTCCGCTGACCTGGATCTCCGGCCCCTCGGCCACCAGCGACATCGAACTGGACCGGGTGGAGGGAGTGCACGGCCCCCGCACCCTGGAGGTCGTCCTCCTCGGCGCACAATAGGCGTCATGTCCGCACACATCGCCCTCACGGCTCTCGTGGTCCACGACTACGACGAGGCCATCGACTTCTACACCCGCGCCCTCGGCTTCGAACTGGCCGAGGACACCGCGCGGCCGGACGGCTCGCGGTGGGTGGTGGTCCGCCCGCCGGGCGCCAAGGAGTCCGCGCTCCTGCTGGCCCGCGCCAAGGACGACGCCCAGCGCTCCCGGGTCGGCGACCAGACGGGCGGCCGCGTCGGCTTCTTCCTCTACACCGACGACTTCGCCGCCGACCACGCCCGCATGACGGCCGAAGGCGTCCGCTTCCTGGAGGAGCCGCGCCACGAGCCGTACGGCTCCGTCGCGGTCTTCCAGGACCTCTACGGCAACCGCTGGGACCTCCTCCAGCCGGCGGCCTAGGCCGCCGCCCCTCCGGCGGGGCCCCCGCGAGCGGTGAGCCGGGGCGACTCGGCCGCCGCGTCGACGGCAGCACCGGCCTCCACCCGCCCCGCCAGCGCCCGGGCCCAGCGCACGAGCCCGTCCAGGTCCATCCCGTACGGCGGCCGCGCCCCGGCCGCCCAGGTCTCCCCGGCCTCCCCGCCCGCCTCGTCCCGTCCGGCCAGGACGTCCGCTCCGCGGCGCAGCAGCCGCGCTCCGCCCACCGCGTTGCCCCGCGCCGCGTGCGTCAGCCCGACCGCCAGCTGCGCGAGACCCCGCCAGAGCCCCGCCTCGGCCCCGGGCCCGGACTTCCAGGCGTCCTCGAAGACCTCGTGCGCGTGGAAGGGCATGCCGGCGTCCAGCAGCCGCTGCGCCTCCGCGAGGGTCTCGCCGGGCGTCCGGACCAGCCCCTCGGGCTGCCGATCCACGCCTTGGGCCCCGTAGGGCAGCGGCCGTCCCAGCCCGTCCCTGGGCCGCGCGCTGCGCGCCCGCCCCTCACCGTCCCGATCTCTTGCGTTCACCCCCTCATCCTCCCTCCCGCCGATTACCGGTGCATGCACACCCCTCGTCGTGGGGTAATGTTCTGCATGTGCCGCCGGGACGGGGAGAGCCCAAGTGGGAAGCCCAGTCGGAAGCACATCGGGACGTGGCGCAGCTTGGTAGCGCACTTGACTGGGGGTCAAGGGGTCGCAGGTTCAAATCCTGTCGTCCCGACTCGAAAGAGTCGCAGGTCAGGGGCCGTTTTGGAGCAATCCAAAACGGCCCCTTGATCATTCCTGGGGACCATTTGGGGACCAGCGCACTTGACTGATCTGAAGCGCGCCTTGACTCGGTCAAGGCGCGCGATGAACCTGTCCCTTGACATCAGCAGCTCCGTGCATGCGCACTCGAAGCCGGTCGGGCTCATTGCTTCGAGCTGCCGCATCCTGTGCGCGAGCAACGGCCAGAGTCGGGCACGACACTATGCGCCCCATGATTCCATGCCCTGGGCGAACTTGATGTCTGTGAGTGCCGCCACCGTCAGCCGCTTCGTTGCTCTACGAGCAGCCTGAGGACGCATCCCAATCCCACGCAGCGACAGCAGGAACGATTGGACGGGGAACTCTGGCGTGATCTGCCCCAGGGTGTGAAGTCGGCCCAGGCGCGCGGTCCTCGGGGAGACGCATGCACGACGCGCGGCGGCCGCTCATCTGGCCCTTACCAGGCGCGGCCGTCCGGAGGGAGCTCGTCTGTCTCCTGCTGCATACGGTGCAGGGCGGAGGCTGCGAGGTCGCGGTAGAACTGCTCCTCGACGCTACCTCTGGCGCATTCGTCGGCCAATTCCGTGGCCTTCACGTGCTGCTCGACGTCCTCGGGGTAGGGCTGGCCAGGTGTCCCGGAACGCGTTCCGCTGATGCTGGCGGCGTGCAAAGCGCCCCTCACTCGCTCCAGGCTGGCGTCTCCGTGACGGTCCGCAGCACGCAGGCAGCTGCGTACGAAGTCAACGTCCCAGACAATCGTCCTGTGGGCCTTGGACAGCATGTCCGCGGCAATCCTGATCTTCACGGGGTCACTGTCGTGGAAGTACTCGTCGATTACCTCGGTGACCCTTGCGTCGTAGGGCCCTGCGACAAGCTTAAAGAGGTCGGCTCCCAGGTAGCGCCGGCGGATGGATTCCGGTTCGGCGGCGATCCAGTCGCGGATTTGTCGCAGTAGGGCCGGGAAGTCGTCGTGCTCGCGGAACGGTGGCGTCACATCCCAGTGGAAGGGCAGGGGGGAGTACGTGCCTGTCGCTGGGCGTGGTGAGGACTCGACTCTGGATTCGAGCAGCTCGATGACGGTGAGGGGTTCGGTGCTGACGAGTTCTGCAAGGAAGCGGACGATTTCGTAGCTGTCGATGGACGATGCCGTGGCCAGGGCTGTGAGGAATGCCTTCTGCTGGCTCTGGGAGAGATCCGACCAGGACAGCGCGCTGAACGGGGGGCCCGCAATGGCCATGGCGAACCTGCCGAGGTCCGCTTTCTCGACGGCGGGCGATGTGGTGAGCAGGTCGATGGCCAGGTCCTTGTGCTGCGCGGCGATGGCGGGCACGGCGCCAAGAGCGGCCCTGCGCACGATGCTGTCCCCGTGGGTGGCGAGTGCCCGCAGCAGCTCGCCCTCGCCACCTAGCAGATCGCCGCGACCGCGCTGGTTACCAAAAGCTTGGGCCACTTCCCGGGTGAGTTCGGTGTTCTTTGAGTTCAAGAGTGTTCGGCCCCAGTGGACCGCGCGGTCGCCAGCGGCGTGCCCCATCGCAGCGAGAGCAACCGCCACCAGCGATGCCGGCAGACGTTCGGGCGCATCCATGGCCCGCTCACAGATGGCTTCACCGACGGACGGACGATTGGTGACTAGCGTCCAGATGAATGGTTGGGACCGGCCGGTGTCCGGGCCGAACACCTTCTCGTTCTCGCTCAGCAAAGCATCTACGCGCGTGGCGATCTCATTGTCTGTCCAGTCAGCCAGAGCGGCCATCACATCCCGAAACAGAGAGTCTTGCGCTGCGCGCCAGTCCGAGACGTCGGAAAAGACGGATGGGTCGGCCGGTCCGCCATGCAGCGCTCGGGCGAGTTCGTTGTCCGGTGAGGTAGGGATCGAGCTCAGTAGGTCCTTGGCGGGGCGACGAAGGCCGTCGGGGCCGTGTCGCGCGAGCCAGCGCAACTCGGTGCGCACAGCGACCAGGATTGCTGGTGGCAGGGTGTGTTGCAGGATGAACAGATGCAGACGCTCGACGGTGCTGGCGAGGTACGGGATCCACGGCTGACGCATGGCGTCTGTCACCGACAATCCGAAACTGCCATGTGGCAGCCTGAAGGCGTTACCGATGAGGGAGCGGGCTGCCGAGGCGCGTTCGAGTTGCGGGTGTCCCAGCTCCTCGAACGCCAGGTTCAGCACCAGGCCGCGCATGTCCAGGACCTCGCTGGTCGGGGCCAGCACGTAGGGTCGGAAGGTCAGGGACCACGTGGCCGGCGTCCACAACTCGTCGTGGCCTTCAGTGACCAGCAAGGGGGTCAGCACGCTCAGCGGCTGATGAACGGACGGAGCATCGAGTGAGCGGGTCAGCCAGCGCTCGACCTGGCTGACGAGGACCTGCTGGTACTTGGTGGGTCCCCAGTGGGTATAGCCGGCCAGTTCCTCCAGAACCCGCAAGGGGTGCGAGGGGTTTTGAGGCGGGGGGCGCTGGTCGTCGCGTCCCAGGCGCCAAAGGAGGGAGGCAGCCTGTGGCAGGGACTCTAGCGAACGGGCGGCGGCTTGGAGGACAGCAACGAGTGCGTAGCGCACATCTGTGTTGGTCCAGGTGTGGGTCAGTCCGAATCCGACGTCCACGGTTGCGGGGCCACAGGGGTTGTCCACCGCCCAAATAGTCAGGTCGATAGCCCGCCGCGGTTGGAAGAAGGCAACCTTCGCTACGACCTCCAGCAGGCTCACCCGACCCCGTGCGTCCGCGGAGCGGAAGGTTGCCGTGATCCCCTCCCACAGGGGCTCGATCAGTCCGCCAGAGCCGAGGTCCCGTTGCTGTTGCCACTCCACACGGCCGGTGTTCACCACCAGGTTGGCCAGTGCGCTGCCTTGGCCGGCTTCCATGGCTTTGGCGAGGTAGCCCGTGGGCAGCCCTGTGCTGCGGTGACGCGCTGCCTTGACAAGCAGGGCGTCACCCAGCAGGTCCGGGACCAGACGCACGGTGGTGCCGTGCCTCAGGACCACCCCGGCCTGCTCCAGGGTCTCCAAGTGCTGGGCTGAGACGTCGAACGGCAGCCCGGTCAGGGCCTCCATTGAGCTTTGGACCTCTGGTTCCGTGAGCCGGACAGGCTGGAACGCAGCGAGGGCGGAAAGTAGTTCCCGGGGCACCTGACCGGCTGCCGGATCTGCCGTCAGCGCTGCAGCGAGCCGGTCGGTAAGTTCCAGGTGGAGTTGCTCGTCACCTTCGAACCTTCGGGGATCCAGCTCTCCGCTGTTGATCAGCGCCGCGCCGGTGACGATCAGCAGTGGGCAATCCCGTGCCGATGCGGCGAGCCTCGGTGCATGGAGCCTTACATCTTCGTTCAGAATCTCGCCAGCTAGGGAGAGGGCGTCGTCGAACTCAAGGTCTCCGATCTCGACCAGAGTGGCGTCGCTAACGTGCGTGCCAGCACGAGCCAGTGCGCGGCGGGCGTGGGGAATGCCGTACGGCCTGAGGGAGAGGAGCACGTTGGCGGAGCTGTTGGCGTTCCGAACTCCAGAGACAATCCTGTCCAGAGGGAGGGTGTCGTTGTGTGCGTCGTCGACGATCACCAGCAGACTGCCCTCGCTCGGCAGTTCCCTGAATACCCCTGAGCTGATGTCGGAGTCGGTGCCGAGTACCCGTACTTCGACGGCGGGCTCTGCGTCGTGCAGCGCTTCGCACAGGGCCGTCAGGATCTTCGTCTTCCCGACTCCGCCCCGGCCGACGAGGAGCGCGACGCCTCCTTGCCCGTTCCTGGCGAACGGCACGAGGCTGTCCATCGTCTGCGCACGTCCGACGAGTTGCCAGCGGTGGGTGTAGACCGAGCCCCTGTTCATCTGGCGGAGGTAGTCGTCGGGTTTCATCCAGGGGCCTGGCCCCGTGGGTCCGTTCTGCTGGAACACGACCTGCGTGCCGACCACATCGCCTAGGAAGACAGAGCCCCGGAAGTCGATGTGATCCCCTCGATACCAGGTCCCCGCGCTGCCAGGCGTATGCCGCTGCATGGCTTCCCCGACGGCTTGCGCGGTGTGCGGATCGGCGACAAGGAGGTCCGCCACACGGGTGCCCCAGGAACGCACTGCATCCTGCCGGTCCGGCTGGGCAGCTGCCTCAGCCAGCACGTCTGCGCAGGCACACGGGTCTTGCGTCAGCGCCCGCGCCAGTTCCTCCACGAGCTGGCGTCCGGCCTCCCCGCCGGCGCCGTCGGCCAAAGCCGCCAGCAATGCCGGTGGCAACGCCTCATTCATCTACGGCTTCTCTCTCCCGCACAACGGCCGCTCGGATCCGTAGGTCAACGGTAGAGGTTCACACCGTGCTGCGCGCAGTCCTGGCGTACAACACGATCTGCACACCGAGACCGACCACCGCGAGCGCCTCGAGCACCGACAGGGCGACGAGCAGCACGCCGTCCGGCCTGCCGGTCCAGAAGACCAGCAGCCCTGCCAGCGGCAGCACGCAGAACGCCGTCAGGTCCACCAAACACTGGAACGTCTTGCGGGAACTCCGCCGTGCATCGCCACGATGGGCTTCCTCCCACCCGAAGGCGGCAAAATCGCCGTGGGAACCTGCTAGTTGTGTCAGACGGGGGCCAAGCTCCTTGTGGACGTACCGCCCGATCGCCGAGATCTTCTCGTCGTTGACCAGATACGTCCACCCCAGAACGATGCACACAGGCGCCAAGGCAAGGAGCATTGATATCTGCTTGGCCTGTGCCACGGCCGCAATGATCGCGGCGGTGACGGCGAGCGTCACGTAGAGCAGGTTGTCGCGAAACCCGATACGCGCCTTCTGCTCGTCCTTGACGCTCTGGTACTCAACGAGCAGCAGCTGCGCAACACTGACGCCCTCTCCCGGCTCCGACACAGGCCCCCACCCTTCCTGTCCAACGCCCCGCGTATGGCGCTGATGCGGCGATATCATAGTTCCGTGACTGATACCCAGCCCATCGCAGTGATCCTCACCGCGCTTGCGGTGGAGTACGAGGCCGTACGAGAACACCTGAGGGATGCCAAGGAACTCGTACACGACGACGGGACCCGGGTAGAGCAAGGCAGGCTCGAGGGCACGCCCTGGACGGTGGCGATCGCCGAGCTGGGCGTGGGAGCCCTCAACGCCGCCGCACTCACCACGCAAGTGGTCGGCTGGCTTCGCCCGCAAGTGCTGCTGTTTGTGGGGGTCGCGGGCGGCCTCAAGGATGACATTGCGATCGGTGACGTTGTGGTCGGGACGAAGGTGTATGCCGTCCACGGTGGCAAGCAGACCACGCAAGGATTCCTCGCCCGGCCCGAAGCGTGGAATGGCTCCTACCGGCTACTGCAGACGGCCCGTGCGGTACTGCGGGACATGGAGGGTGTCTGCGGCCACTTCAAGCCCATCGCATGTGGTGACATCGTCCTGACTGATGACCAGTCCGCGTTCGCCGAGTACATCCGACAGAATTACAACGATGCCTGCGCCATCGAGATGGAAGGCTCCGGCGCCGCCCACGCCGCCCATCTCAACGGCCAGGACGTCCTCGTGATTCGAGGCATCAGCGACCGAGCTAACCCACACAAGCACGAGGCGGACGCTTCGGGATCCCAGCAGTGGGCCGCCAAGCAGGCGGCCGCGGTGGCGGAGGCCATCCTGCGTAAGCAGCAGCCCCGAGGCGGCTCCTCTACCCCTGAGAGGGGACCCTCTCGAGGCCATACGACCGAAGCCACCTACGGCGGCGACCACATTGACTTCCGGGGCGGCACCTTCCTCGGGCCTGTCACCGGCAAGACAGCCGGGCCGCGTTCCGACGATGGACGGTGCTAGGCGTATGGATCACGAGTGTTGTTGACATCGGCAGGTCTTGAACATGGCGAAGACCTCCGGTTTGGTGGGAGCTGTCGAGGAGCTCACCTCCTGGACGTCTTCGTGTCTCACCGTAGTGCCAGGCTGACCATCTTTGGTCGGCGGCTTCAGTGCCGCCAGGTCGGCCGTTTCGTTGCGGCGCAGTCGTCCGCGGCCGCCTGCATCCAGGTCGGAGGAGCGGATGAGAGCCAGGCGCAGCCTGTGTGCGGGGATCTGCTCATCGCGCCGGGCTTCGTACAGGGCGCGCGATGTACGAAGCGGTGGACACCGCTGACGGTGAGGCGGGTCGGCCCAGCAAAGTGGGCATCGGCTGGTCGTGCTGCAGTTCGCGCTACGCGACCACCAGCTGATGGCTCGCTTTCCGCCGGCGCCCGTCTGCGACGGGGGCCCGAGGGCCAGGTGGCACCCCTTGGGGACCAGTTGGGGACCAGCGCCTACGTCGGTGGGCGCACGGCAGGTACGTATGTGAACGCTCCGCACCCGCAGATTGCGGTATGTGTCGCGAAATTTCCTCCGCCCCATCGATCTGGGGGTCAAGGGGTCGCAGGTTCAAATCCTGTCGTCCCGACTCGAAAGAGTCGCAGGTCAGAGGCTGTATCGGAGAGATTCGATACGGCCTCTTGATCGTTTCTGGGGACCAATTGGGGACCAGGCTCGCCCGGGTGGGTGCGTGGCGCACTTTGACCGGGTCAAGGTGCGCCGCGGAAGCGTCAGCGACGTGGCAACTTCATGGCGATGCATCGTGATTGGCAGGGCAGGCCGGCGGAGACTTCCGACTGGCAGTACTGGCGGGATTCGCCGTCAAGCGTCCCGCGGATGGCATCCCCGTGCCACCCATGAAATAGAGGTCCTCACGGAGGCATCAGGCCTCGGGGTGGCCAGGCGGTGCTGTTGAGTCCGCCGGCGTAGCCAGCCGTTCGATTGACTGCCCGCGGGTGCTGAACTTGCTCGTAGATCTTCCCCGCCTCCTGGAATGGCTCGGCCACCTTCTGGCCGGTTCCACTCCGAGGGCGTCAATGATGTCTCTGCCGGTGATGGGCCGGAGCTTGGCGCGAAGGCGGTCTGCAGCATCGCCGTCCGTCACGACTGCCCCACTCCCGCCGCCCTCGATGGCGGCGAGGACGTGGAAGGGGATCGGGGATGCGCCAACCTCCCGGCTGATCGCGTGATCGCGTGATCGCGTGATCGCGTGATCGCGTGATCGCGTGCGGTCCGAAAAGATAGTCAGAGAGGGATAGTTGACGGACTATGAGGACCAAGTCCCCTTCGTGGTCCGGTTGGACGCCGACGACCGACAGGAGCTCTTCCGAAGCGGCAATCCCCTCGCCTTCCCCGCGAGGCAGGTTCTGCTGCGGGAGCACGAACCCTCGACACACGTCCTGATCATCCTCTCCGGCTGGGCCAAGGTGACCTCGGCTGCGGCCAACGGGTACGAGGCGCTCCTCGCGCTTCGAGGACCCGGGGACATCGTCGGTGAGTAGGCCCTGCTCAGTCGACGGCCGCGTGGGGCCACCGTCACCGCGCTCGAACGGGTCGAGGCGCTAGCCGTCGACGCCGAGACGTTCGGCGCTCTTCTTGACAAACGGCCCGGTATCGCACGGAAGTTGCTGGCGCTCGTGAGGGGTTTCCTCTCGCTGGAACGTCAACCGCCGCAAACGTAGAGCGCCCGTCACGCAATGGTTTAACTTTCAGCCACTGTGTCCGTTAGTCGGACAAGCCGGGAGACCTGGCGTCATCACCCGGTCTACGTGCGTGTGGCCGCCATCAACTTGGCGCATTTCGCGTGGAATCACGCTCCGTTCAGCTCCGGTGGCCGCCCGCCACAGCCTCACGCGAGCGCGGCCACCGCTTGCGCGGCGAGCATCTGCTCCAGGTCCAGGACGGCGCGCGGGGCGTGCCGGGTGTCGATGCGGACGGCGTAGATGAAGCGCGTCAACTGCGGCTCGGCCAGGGGGCGGGCCACGACCCGGGTGCTGCCGCGGGACAGGGCGAGTTGCGGCATGACGGCCACGCACAGGCCTGCGGCCACGAAGCCGAGCACGGTGTTGAAGTCGTCCCCCTCGTATTGCAGGCGGGCCTGGAAGCCAGGCGTCTTGGCCATCTGGGAAAGCAGTTCCAGGCGCAGTGCGGCCTCCGGAGCCGCGATCCATGTCTCGGACGCGAGGCTGGCCAGGTCGATGACCTCCCTGTCGGCCAGGCGGTGGTGTGCCGGGACCACGGCCACCACCGGATCCCGGGCGACCAGCGTCCGGCGCAGCATCCGGGGCGGCGGGACGGGGATGAAGTCGTAGTCGTAGCTGAGGGCCAGGTCCATGTCCCCCCGCTTGAGCCGGTTGTAGCAGGCCTCGGGTTCCAGTTGGCTGAGGCTGACCTGCACGTCGGGGTAGACCGCGTGGAGTTGGGCCAGCGCTTGCGGAACGATGCTGGTGGCGGCCGAGGCGAAGGCGCCGAGGCGGATCCGTCCGGCCGTACCCGCGCGCATGGCGTCGAGTTCCACCGATGCCGTCGCCAACGCGTTGCGGACGCCCTGCTCGGCGTCGAGAAGGACTTCGCCTGCCGGTGTGGCGCGCACGGGCCGGCGCTCCAGCACTCTCAGGCCCGCGCGGCGTTCGAGTTCGGCGATCTGCTGGGAGACCGCGGGCGCGCTGTAGCCGAGCTCGCGTGCGGCGGCGTTGAAGGAGCCGTGCCGCACGACGGCTTCGAGGGTGGCGAGCAGGCGGGGGTCGAGTCCGTGCACGGAGTTAAGGCTCACTTATCTGTCGCGAAGATATGTTTTCTTGTGATTGCGGATGAACGCCAGCAGGATTCTTGCTCGCGGCAAGAAAAACGCAAGCCCGCGCTCCCGGATCGTGACCGCCCCTCCACCTTGTCGCCGGGGCGCCCTCCGCCAGTGCCCCGTCCGCCCCGTCCGCCCTTTCTGCCGCAGCCCGCCGTGGCCGGGGACGTCCGGCGGGGCGCGGGTGTGCACCCGGCCGTCGACGATCACCCCTCACGCCCTGAAAGGAAGTGGTATGCCCCAGCCACCACTCATCGGACTCACCACCTACCTGGCCGACGCCCGGTGGGGCGAGTGGGATCTGCCCGCCGCAGTGCTGCCTGCGGCCTACGCCGGCTGTCTCCAGGCCGCGGGCGGCCGGGCCGTCCTGCTGCCGCCGGATGCCCCGTCGGCAGCGGCCGATGTGGTCGCACGTCTGGACGCGATCGTCCTGACGGGAGGCGAGGACGTGGATCCCGCCCTGTACGGCGCCCGGCCCCACCCGTGCACGGGGCCGCCGGTCCGCGAGCGCGACCGGTGGGAGCAGGCTGTACTGGCCGCCGGTCTCGCCCGCGACATACCCGTGCTCGGAGTGTGCCGGGGTATGCAGCTGATGAACGTACACGCCGGAGGCACCCTCATCCAGCACCTGCCCGACAGGGTGGGCCATCACGGCCACAACCCCTACCGGGGCCACTTCTGTGCCCACACCGTCACCACCGCGCCGGGGACCCGGATCGGCGCCCTCCTGCCGGGGACCCGCGAGGTCGCCACGCACCATCATCAGGCCGTGGATCGCCTCGGCTCCGGGTTCATCGTGGCAGCCCGTGCGGCGGATGGCACCGTCGAGGCGATCGAGAGCACCCGGCACCGCTTCGCCGTGGGCGTCCAGTGGCATCCGGAGATGGGTGTCGACACGCCGGTGGTGCACGCCCTGGTGGATGCCGCCGGTTCCGCCGCAGACACCGATCGGGCGGCTTCGGTGGCAGGACGGAAAGTGCGCACGGTACGAAACTCGCCGGGCCGGACTTTCCCGACACAGGTGTCTTGACACCCTCCGGCGCACCCATCAGGATCGTAACGTGAACCTGTCAGACAGCCAGACAGGTGGCCAGGCCCCGCGGCGCGTCAGCGCGATGGAAGCGGTCTTCGGCCACCTGCGCAGCGCCATCGAGCGCGGTGAGTACGTCGTGGGCGACAAGCTCCCCTCCGAAGCCGAGTTGTGCCGGACCCTGGAGGTCAGCCGGCCCGTGCTGCGGGAGGCGCTCCGAGCCCTCCAAGCCATCGGCCTGACCGCCTCCAAGAGCGGAAAGGGCACGTTCGTCCTGGCGAACACGGTCGAGGACCCCACCTTCGGCGACTACGTCGCCAGCGACCTGCTGGAGGTGCGCCGGCACGTCGAGATCCCGGTCGCCGGGTACGCCGCGCTGCGCCGCACCCCGGAGGACCTGGACCATCTGGGCCATCTGCTCGACCGGATGGAGCAGGAGACCGACACCACCGCGTGGGTGGCGATGGACACCGTCTTCCACCTGGCGGTGGCCGAGGCATCCCGCAACCCCGTCTTCCGCCGCGTCATCGAGGAGATCCGCGACGCACTGGCGCGTCAGTCGACCTTCCTCAACGAACTGGGCGGCCGGCGCGAGCAGTCCAACTGCGAGCACCGGGCGATCCTCGAGGCGCTGGCCGACGGTTCCGAGCACGACGCGGTGGAGGCCATGTCCCACCACCTCCTGAGGGTCGAGATGACCCTCACAGAAATCGTGCGCCCCCAGCGCGCGGCCACCTCCACGGAAGGCAGACCCGAGGCGTGAGCGAGCAGTTCCTCAAAGACGAGAAGCGCCCCACGACCCGTCACGTGGACGCCGGGGACACCGGCTACAGCAAGTCCTTGACACCCCGGCACGTCAACATGATCGCCATCGGGGGTGCGATCGGCACCGGGCTCTTCCTCGGCGCGGGCGGACGCCTCGCCGACGCCGGCCCCTCACTGTTCGTCGCCTACGCCGTCTGCGGGATCTTCGCGTTCCTCGTCGTACGCGCGCTCGGTGAGCTCGTCATGTACCGGCCGTCCTCCGGCGCCTTCGTCTCGTACGCCCGGGAGTTCCTCGGGGAGAAGGGCGCGTACACCGCGGGCTGGATGTACTTCCTCAACTGGGCGACCACCGGCATCGCCGACATCACCGCCGTCGCCACCTACACCCATTACTGGCGCCTGTTCTCCGACGTCCCGCAGTGGGTGATCGCGCTCATAGCCCTGGCCGTGGTCCTCACCGTGAACCTCATCTCGGTGCGGATCTTCGGCGAACTGGAGTTCTGGTTCGCCATCGTCAAGGTCGGCGCGCTGGTCGTCTTCATGGCCATCGGGATCTTCTTCCTCGTGACCCGGCACCCCATCGACGACGCCGTGCCCGGTCCGTCCCTGATCACCGACAACGGCGGGATCTTCCCCAACGGCCTGCTGCCCATGCTGCTGATCATCCAGGGCGTCGTCTTCGCCTACGCCTCCGTCGAGCTGGTCGGAGTCGCGGCCGGTGAGACCGAGAATCCCGAGGAGATCATGCCGAAGGCGATCAACTCGATCATGTGGCGCGTCGGCCTCTTCTACGTCGGCTCGGTCGTCCTGCTGTCGATGCTGATGCCGTGGAACAGCTACAGCGCCGGCCAGAGCCCGTTCGTGACCGTGCTCTCCCACATCGGCATCCCGGCGGCCGGTGACGTGATGAATCTGGTCGTTCTCACCGCGGCCATGTCCTCGCTCAACTCCGGCCTCTACTCCACCGGCCGCATCCTGCGCTCGATGGCCGTCAACGGCTCAGCCCCGAGCTTCACCGCCCGGCTGAGCCGCACCCAGGTGCCCTACGGCGGCATCCTGCTCACCAGCGGCATGTGCGTCCTCGGCGTCGGGCTCAACTTCGTCGTTCCGGCGGACGCGTTCGAGATCGTGCTCAACCTGGCCGCCATCGGCATCCTCGCCACCTGGGGCATGATCATGCTCTGCCACCTCCTCTTCTGGCGGAAGACCCGTGACGGCGAACTGACCCGTCCCTCCTACCGCCTGCCCGGGTCCCCGTGGACCGAACTCGTGACGCTGGCCTTCCTCGCCTCCGTCCTGGTCCTCATGTACGCCGACGGAGGAGCGGCGCGCACCACCGTGCTGTGCGTGCCACTGATCGCCGCGGCGCTG
The DNA here is from genome assembly GCF_036346895.1 of Streptomyces sp. NBC_00503. Taxonomy (NCBI): domain Bacteria; kingdom Bacillati; phylum Actinomycetota; class Actinomycetes; order Kitasatosporales; family Streptomycetaceae; genus Streptomyces; species Streptomyces sp. NBC_00503. Next base: position 6,905,171 of record NZ_CP107855.1, read on the forward strand.
GTCGCCGGCTGGTACGCCGTCCGCGGCCGCGTGGCGCGCGCCGCCGCGAAGAGCGAGGGCTGAGCCGGACGCCGGTCCGGCCCGGCCCCGGCCCCGGGCCGGACCGGCCGTCCGCCCCACTGGTCCGCAGCAACCCACCACCGAACGAGGCAGTGATGCGCAGCAGTCTCCTCGCGGACGCGCCCGTGATCCGCGAGCCCCAGCATGCACCGGTCGCCCATGTCACCCGGGGCGGCATGATCGAGGGAGTCCACTACGGCTCCGTCGTCGTCCTCGACGGTGAGGGCGAAGTCCGGTTGAGCCTCGGCGACATCGAAGCCGCGTGCTACCCGCGCTCAGCCCTCAAGCCGGTCCAGGCCCTCGCCATGGTGCGGGCCGGGCTGCCGCTCGACGGCGCCCTGCTCTCCCTCTCGATGGGCAGCCACTCCGGCGAGGAGCGCCACCTCGCCGGTACCCGGCTGATCCTCGAACTGGCCGGCCTCACCGAGGACGACCTGCGCAACGTCCCCGACATGCCGTACGCCCCGGCGGTCCGGGATGCCTGGGTGCGCGAGGGCCGCGGGCCTTCCCGGCTCGCCCAGAACTGCTCCGGCAAGCACGCGGCGATGCTGTACCTGTGCAAGCTGGCCGGCTGGCCCTTGGAGAGCTACCTCGACCCGGGCCACCCGCTTCAGAGGGCGATCGCCGAGGTCGTCGAGGAACTCACCGGCCAGCACATCGCGAACGTCACCGTCGACGGCTGCGGATCCCCGCTGTTCGCAGTGTCCCTGCACGGCCTGGCCCGCGCCGCCGCCCGCATCGCCACCGCCGCTCCGGACACCGCCGAGCGCCGGGTGGCGGACGCGCTGCGCGTCCACCCGGAGATGGCCTCCGGCACGGGGCGGGACACGGCCGAGCTGATGCGCGCGGTGCCCGGGCTACTGGCCAAGGACGGCTTCGAGGGCGTCCAGGTGGCCGCGCTGCCCGACGGCCGGGCCGTCGCAGTGAAGATCGCCGACGGGGCGGACCGGGCCCGCATCCCGGTGACGGCCGCAGCCCTCGCCCGGGCGGGAGTCGAGCCGCGGCTGCTCGCCGGGTTCGAGGGCGAGCAGATGACCGGCGGCGGCCGGCCCGTCGGCGGCATCCGGCCGGTGGCGGCGCTGAACCCGCCCGGCGTCCCCGCCACCGCCTGACTCCATCCCCTTTCACCACCTTGACCCACCCACCTCAGGAAGAGGGCCGCACACCCATGACCGCCGCCACCCGCAGCGAACACGACCTGCTCGGAGACCGCGACGTCCCCGCCGACGCCTACTGGGGCGTCCACACCCTGCGGGCCACCGAGAACTTCCCCATCACCGGCACGCCCATCTCCGCCTACCCGCACCTGATCGACGCCCTCGCCGCTGTCAAGGAGGCCGCCGCCCTCGCCAACGAGGGACTCGGCCTGCTGGAACCCGCGAAGGCAGCCGTGATCGTCGCCGCCTGCCAGGAGATACGCGGCGGCAAGCTCCACGACCAGTTCGTCGTCGACGTCATCCAGGGCGGCGCCGGCACCTCGACCAACATGAACGCCAACGAGGTCATCGCCAACCGGGCGCTGGAGCTGCTGGGCCACGCCAAGGGCGAGTACCGGCACCTGCACCCCAACGAGGACGTCAACCTCGGCCAGTCCACCAACGACGTCTACCCGACCGCCGTTCGGATCGCGACCGTCTCCGCGGTGCGCGGCCTGCTCGAAGCCATGGCCGTCCTCCAGGACACGTTCGCCCGCAAGGCCGTCGAGTTCCGCGACGTTCTGAAGATGGGCCGCACCCAGTTGCAGGACGCCGTGCCGATGACGCTCGGGCAGGAGTTCTCCGCCTTCGCCGTCATGCTCGACGAGGACCGCAGCCGGCTCGCTGAGGCCGTCGAGCTGATCCTTGAGATCAACCTCGGCGCGACCGCGATCGGCACGGGTCTCAACGCCCCCGCCGGATACGCCGAATCGGCCCGCCGTCACCTTGCCGACGTCACCGGGCTGCCCCTGGTCACCGCGGCCAACCTGGTCGAAGCCACCCAGGACTGCGGCGCCTTCGTCCAGATGTCCGGCGTCCTCAAGCGCATCGCCGTCAAGCTCTCCAAGACCTGCAACGACCTGCGCCTGCTGTCCTCCGGGCCGCGCGCGGGCTTCGGCGAGATCAACCTGCCGCCGGTGCAGGCGGGTTCGAGCATCATGCCCGGCAAGGTCAACCCGGTGATCCCCGAGGTCGTCAACCAGGTCGCCTTCGAGGTGATCGGCAACGACATCACCATCACCATGGCCGCCGAAGCCGGACAGCTCCAGCTCAACGCCTTCGAGCCGGTCATCCTGCACTCTCTGTCGAAGTCCATAACCCACCTGCGCGCGGCCTGCCTCACCCTCGCCGAGCGCTGCGTGGCCGGCATCACCGCCAACACCGAGGTGCTGCGCGCCACCGTAGAGAACTCCATCGGCCTGGTGACCGCCCTGAACCCGCACATCGGGTACACGGCCGCCACCGACATCGCCAAGGAAGCCCTCGCCAGTGGCCGGGGTGTGGCCGAGCTGGTCCTGGAGAGGGGCCTGCTGCCGGCCGAGAGGCTCGCCGCCCTGCTGCGGCCCGAGGTGATCGCGGGCGCCAGAGCGGCCGGGGCCTGACGCGGGGCTGCGCCGCGGCTCACCGGCCGCGCACCTGGACCGCCCCGCGCCGCGGACGGCACGCTGCACTGAATCCGCCGTGTTCACTGGTGGCACGGGCGTCGAAGACCTCGGTGGCCAGCGCCAGGCAGGCCGCGAGGGCGACGGCCGCAGCGCGTCGGGCGAGGGGCCGGGCTGCCCTGGCCTCGGTGCCCTCGCCGAGGAGGGCGGCGACGCGCCGGGGAACGGGCCCGGCGGTCGCCGCGAGGGCCAAGCCGGGACGTGCGCGGCCGGTGGATGGGGCGTGGGCGGCGAGAGCGGCCCGGCTCGCCGCCCAGACGGGAACCGACCCCGCCGAAGTGCGCGCCGCCATGGACCGGCTCGCCTCCCTCTCCCTGCTGCGCCCGCCCGTTGACGGCGGGTCCGGTACAGGTGATCAGCCCCGAGTACGGCCTGGAGGCCCTACTGGCGCGCCAGCAAGCCGATTTGCTGGAGCGGCAGCACCAGATCGAGCGCAGCCGGGACGCCGCGGCCACGCTGATCGCCCGGTTCGCCCATCTGCACGGCACGCGCGAACACCCCCACGTCGAGCACCTGATCGGCGTCGAAGCCGTACGGACGCGGCTGGCGGAGCTCGTGGAGCACGTCCGCGAGGAGCTCTCGGCGCTCTCTCCCGGCGGGGCGCAGACGGAGGAGAACCTGGAAGCGGCCAAGCCGTTGGACGAGCGGCTGCTCGAACGCGGCGTGCGGTTGCGCACCCTCTACGTCGACAGCGTCCGCAGCCATCCACCGAGCGTCGAGTACGCCCGGTGGCTCAACGCGAGGGGCGGGCAGACCCGGACCGTCGCCGCGCTCCCGCTGCGCATGATCATCACCGATCGGACCTCGGCCCTGGTGCCGGCCAACCCCGAGCGGAGCGAGGAGGGCGCGGTCCTGCTCCGCGGTCCCGGGACGGTCGCCGCACTGTGTGTGCTCTTCGACCACTTGTGGGTCACCGGAACCCCCCTGATGGAGTCGGTCCCGGTGGATGGCGAGGACCTCGGCCGCCAGGAACGCGAGGTGCTCAAGCTCCTCGCGCAGGGGCTGACCGACGAGGCGGTGGCGTTGCGCCTCGGGGTCTCGCTGCGGACCACGCGCCGGATCAGCGCCAAGCTGATGGAGCGGCTGGGAGCGAAGAGCCGCTTCCACGCGGGCCTGCGCGTCGGGGAACTCGGCTTGCTCTGACGGATTTTGACGCTGCATTAGATCTGCTACGAAGTCCCCCGCAGGGTGAAACCTTTCGCGACGGGTCGGGCGTCATGCGGGTGACGGGGCGCTGCGCCCCGAGTCTGGAGAATGCGACATGGCTGTCGGCGTTCGAACCCGATCGATGTTGGTGAGTGCCGCGTCCGTCCTCGTCCTCGGTGGTGGGCTGTCCACGACCGCCGCCGCGGATCCCGTGTCGGAGGCGCCGGCGCCCCGCTGGAACCAGGCCAAGGTGCCGGGTGAGGACACCGTTCTGAGCGGCTCGGTCAGACCCGACGCGCACACCACTTGGACGGCCGGCTTCCGGATATCCCAGGACGGTGGGGGCGACGCGTTGCTGCCCGCGCTCTTCACGCACGACGACCGGAGCGACGGGCCGTGGAAGGAGGTCCCGACCGCACCCGGGGCCGTCGGCCGGATCAACGCCATCGCGGCGGACTCGGCCCGGGACGCGTGGCTGGTCGGTGACGCCGGCTGGGAGGGCGAACCGGTGATGACGCAGCACTGGAACGGGCGTTCGTGGCGGCTGGAGCCGGCGCCGATGCCGGAGAAGGCGCTCGGCGGAGGCCTGCTGGGGGTCGCGGCGGTCGCGCCGAACAACACGTGGGCGGCGGGCTGGGCGCAGATCCTCGACGAGCGGATCCCCGATCCGGACGGCGGGCCCACCCAGGTCATCGACCATATGGAGGGTCTCGTACAGCACTGGGACGGGCACGCCTGGAACATCGTCAAGCTGCCCAAGATGTACGCGAACTGGGGGCTCAACGCGATCTCGGCGTCCGGCCCGAGGGACGTCTGGGCGGTCGGCAGCGGCTACGGCGACGACGACCGGCCGGTGGTCCTGCACTTCGACGGGCGTTCCTGGACCGCGATGCCGACACCGCCTTACGGCGGTCTGTACGGCGAGTTCAACGATGTCGTCGCCAACGGGCCGCAGGACGTGTGGGTGGCGGGACGCACGATCCTGGACGACAAGGACCGCGGCCACGCGCTGATCATGCACTGGGACGGGCGGAAGTGGACGCGCATGGACGCCCCGGCCGAAGCCGGCGCCATGATGGGCGTGGCCGCGACGCGGGACGGCGTGGTCGCCGTCGGGCGGGTGGCCAACGACGACGGCGGCTACGCGCTGCAGGTGTCCGGTACGCGCGTGACGTCGCTCGGGTTCCCGGCGGACGCGGACGGGATGTCGTACTCGCCGTGGAAGATCTCCGTCACCGGGCGCGAGGTGACCGTCAGCGGCTCGGCCAACTATGTGGACCAGCAGCTTCCGCAGCCACTGCTGCTGACCACTCGGCTCTGACGTGATCCGTCGTGCCCGCGCGGGGCGGTCGGGGACCGCGCCGCGCGGGCACGGACCGCCGCGCGCGGGCACGGCGGTCAGGCCGGGGGCGGTGCCTGGGTGAGGACGCGGGCGGCGGCATAGTCCTCGCGGGACGCCTGTTCGGCCAGGTCCAGGTAGCCGTAGGCGTCGTGGCCGATCGGGATCCGCAGGGGGGTGGGCGTTGTGGAGGCGACGATGTCGAGGACCTGGGCGGCGAAGTCCTCGGGGCGGCCCGTCTCGGGGTTCTCCGCGAGGCCGCGGGTGCCGGTGAGCGTGTCGAGGTTGGTGCCGTCGTACGCGGGGATGCGGTGGTCCGCCTCGGCCAGGGCGGCGCCGTAGCGGGTGGCGAACATGCCCGGTTCGAGCACGGTGACGCGGATGTTGTGCGGGGCGGCCTCGGCGGCCAGTGCCTGGCTCATGCCCTCGAGGGCGTGCTTTCCGGCGATGTAGGCGCCCAGACCGGGGAAGGCCATCCGGCCGACGATGGAGGACACGTTGAGGATGTGGCCGTGCCCCTGGGCCCGCATCAGCGGCAGCACGAGACGGGCGAGCCGCCAGGGGCCCACGACCAGGATCTCCAACTGGTCGCGCACCTCGGCGTCCGAGAGCTCCTCGACCGCGCCGAACAGGCCGACGCCGGCGTTGTTGACGAGGACGTCGATGCCGCCGAGGCGGCCGGCCGCGGTGCGGACGGCCTCCTCGCAGGAGGCGGCGTCGCGCAGTTCGAGCGGGACCGGGAGGATACGGCCGGGCCAGGCGGCGGCCAGCTCCGCCAGATCGGCGGTCTTGCGAGCGGTGACCGCCACTTCGTCACCGGCCTCGGCCGCGGCGGTGGCCAGGGCGTGCCCGAGTCCGGAGGAGCATCCTGTGATCAGCCAGCGTCGTCCCATCGTTCCCCCGTGATGACGAAGTCGTTCCGGATGGTCGTGGTGCCTGCCTGTGCCTGTGCCTGTGGCCGATTGTGCCCGACCGTGCCCGGGCTGTCGTGGGCGACGACAGCCCCCGCTCGGCCGGAGAGGAACTGCGCGAGCCGGTTCCGGTTTCCGGTTCCCGGCGAACTCTCAGCGCGGGGCCGGGGCGTGCTTCCCGAAGAGGTCGCGCACCCTGCCGCCGCGGTCCCCCCACGCGCTGTCGGAGGCCTCCGTGACCACCCGGGCCCCGTGCGCGACCGCGGCGGCGATGGAGGCGTTCGCGTCGGGAACGTAGACCCGCAGCAGCGAAGGCATCGCCGGCCAGTTTGCCCGCCGGTCGAAGGCGAGCACGACCGTGTCGCCGATCTGCATCTCGCCGTGCCCGATGGAGCCGTCCTCGTACCGCGCGGCAGTGGAACGTGCTGAGTGTGCCCGGGCGGTGAGGAGTTGGGGTCAGGAGTCCAGGGCTTCGAGGATGTCCTCGGTCGTGGAGACCTTGCCGATGCGGGGGAAGATCTTGCCGAAGGCGTGGGCGTGGGAGTCCGCGTCCGTGTCGGTGGTGGCGTCCTCGGCGAAGACCAGCTCGTAGCTGTTCTCCCAGGCGGTGCGGGCGGTGGACTCGACGCCGATGCTCGTGGAGATCCCGGCCAGGACGATGCGGTGGATGCCGCGGCGGCGGAGCTGGAGGTCGAGTTCCGTGCCGGTGAAGGCGCCCCAGTGGCGCTTGGTGACGACCACGTCGCCGAGCTCGGCCAGCTCCCGGGGGATCTCCGAGAACGCGGCCGGGGGTGCGGCGGCGGGGCCGGGGCGGTCGACGTCGGTGGTGGGGAGGTCGCCGCCGTCGGGGGACCAGGCGACCTTGACCAGCACCACGGGCAGTTTGCGGGCGCGGAAGGCCTCGGCGAGCGCGATGGCGTTCTTGAGGATCTCGGGGGCCGGCCGGGTGGTCGGGAGGCCCAGGATCCCCTTCTGGAGGTCGATGAGGACCAGGGCGGTGCCGCCGTCGAGGTTCAGGCTGGTGGTCATGGGGGGCTCCTTCGGTGAGGTGGTCAGTCCTCTGCGAGTCGGCGCAGCAGCGGGACCGCCGCCGCCAGTAGTTCCTGCTCGGCGGGGGTCAGCCGCTCGGAGATGAGCTCCGCGACGCGGTCGTGGCCGGCCTTGCGGCGCTCCTGCACGAGGCTCTGGCCCCGGGGCGTCAGCTCGATGAGCAGCTGCCGGCCGTCGGTGGGGTGGGGGGTGCGGGCTACGAAGCCCTCGCTCTGGAGGGCGTTGACGGTGGCGATGACCGACTGCGGCCGGATCTTCTCGGCGCGGGCCAGATCGGCGGCCGTGGTCGGGCCGAGGCGGTCGAGTCGCTTCAGTACGGACATCTGCGACAGGCTCACCCCGCCGCCGACGGCGTTGCGCACCTGCCGGAGCAGCATGCCGAGGGCGAGTTGGAGTTCCTCGGCGGTCTGTTCTGCTGGCATGCTCCGACCCTAGAGGATAGACAGGCAAACTTGCAAGGTTGACTTACTTGTTCTGCGGGGCCGGGATGGTGGTCGTGGGGGTGTTCCAGCCCGAGATCCTCAGGTGCGGGGTGGATCCGTGCAGGTCGGCGGTGCGGTAGGTGGCGGTCAGGGTGAGTGAATCGCCCGGCCAGAGGCTGACCCGGTTGTCCGACCAGCGGACGGGCAGGACGGGCCGGTCCTTGTCGTCGACCAGGTGGACGTCCGCGAGGAGGGCCGGGGTGCTGCCCGGGCCCGCGTGGCGCAGGGTGATCGTGGTCGTGGAGGCCGAAGCGTCCCGGGTCGTCGTGGACGCCGTCGCGGTCGGGCGGGTCGCGGGCATCGAGCGCAGGCCCGTGAGGTCCGCGTAGGAGGTGGTCGGGGTGTAGTACCAGTCGGTGGCCGGGTAGTTGAGGACGTCCGGCCGGGTCGAGAGCCAGTACACGTTGCGGCTCAGCTCCCGGCCTTCGCCGTCGCTCAGGACCAGCCGCGCCAGGTAGGTCGTGGGCAGCCCGTCCACCGAGGCGGGCAGGGTCAGCGCCGTCGTCTTCGCGCCGTCGCCGCCGACCGCGAGACCGCGCGCGGTGCGGTCGTACTTCGCCACCCCGTCCGGGGTGAACAGCGTGACCCGCGCGGTCAGTTGCGTCGCGGGCTCGTGGCGGCGGTTGACCACGGCCACCGTGCGGTCGTCGTAGGAGTACTGGACGTGCAGCGGCTCGTTCGCCTTCTTCGCGCCGAAGTAGGCGCCGCCCTGGTCGAGATGGCGGTCCAGGAGCTGCCAGTGGAGGGAGGTCCAGCCGCTGTTGAACATCCAGTAGACCACCCCGGTCGAAGGCGCCCTGGTGTCCTTGGCGTTGCGGGCGTACGCCTCGAACTGGGCCCGTACGTTCTCGTACTGGGCGAGCTGCGCCTTGCGGACGTAGTCCTCCAGCGAGCTCGCGGCCCCGTAGCGGGCGGTCAGCGCCTCGTCGTACAGCTTCAGCGTGGCGAAGGTCTTGGAGGGGGAGCGGTGGTACTGGCGGGCCGAGGGGTCGCGCCAGAGGGTTTCCAGCTCGGCGGGGGACATCATGCGCCGCAGGGTGTCCAGGGTGGGTACGGAAGGCCCGGCGCTGGTCTCGGAGTTGAAGCCGGTGGCCCCGCCCTCGCGCTTGTCGTACCAGTAGCCGGGCGGCACCCAGTCGTAGGGGCCGGTCATGCGCATCCCCGAGCCGCCGGTCAGCGGCGCCGAAGCTGCGCTGGCCGCCGGCACCACCGGCGTGGGCCAGTCGGCGGCCCGCAGCGCGTCCACGTACCCGCGCTCGATCTCGGCGTCCGGCGCGAAGTCGCTGCCGATGAGGAAGGAGGCCACGCTGGGATGGCGGCGCAGGCGGGCGGCCTCGGCGGCCATGGAGGCGGCGGCGACGCGGTAGTCGTCCTCCTCCCACAGCTCCCCGGCCTCCGTGCCGTTGACCTGCCCCTCCCACTTTCCGCAGCACTGCCAGCCCGGCAGCGTGAGGATCCCGTAGCGGTCGGTCAGGTCGAAGAACTCGTCCGGTTCGAGGTGCCCTTCCAGGCGCAGGGTGTTCAGCCCCAGGTCGAGGGCGTACTTCAGCCGGTCCTCCACGTACGTCCGGTCCCAGCGCAGGAACTCGTCCGGCGACCAGCCGCCGCCCCTGATCAGCAGGGGGCGGCCGTTGATCCGGTACTGGCGGGCGCCGTCGGAGTTGAGCGGGGCCCGTAGCTCGCGGATGCCGAAGGTCTCGTCGGCCGCGTCGGAGAGCGTGCCGGACGCCGTCGCCGTCAGGTGCAGGCCGTAAAGGTCCTGCGCGCCCATGCCGGCCGGCCACCACACACGGGGTGATTTCAGGTGGAGTTGGGGGTGGCCGGCCGGGGCGAAGGTGACGGTCTTCGTCTCGTGCGCGCGCAGCGTGACGTCCTGGCGGAAGGGGGCGAACGCCGGGTCCGGGGCGCCGGTGGCGGGGCCGGTCAGCGTGCCGGTCACCGTCGTGGTGACCTGGGCGGCCGAGTCGTTGCGCAGCTTCGCCTTGACGGTGAGGTCGGCGGAGTCGAGGGCCGGCAGGGTCAGGCCGGTCACCACGTGGGCATCGCGCAGGGCGACCGGGCCGCCCCGGCGCACGAGGACGTCGCGGACGATCCCCATGTTCGCGTCGGCGGGGGGCTGCAGCCAGTCGAGCCAGCCCGTGGTGAGGTGCTTGTGGGGGTTGTTGGGCCGGATCCGGAAGGCGACGGTGTTGGCGCCTTTCCGGACGAGGGCGGTGACGTCCAGCTCGTGGTGGGTGTACGCGCCGGTCACCGTGGACGCGGCGGCGACCTGCCGGCCGTTGACGAACACGTCGGCGGACGAGATCACCCCGCTGAAGTCCAGGGCGGTCCGGGCGGCGGTGTCGGCCACGGTGAAATCGGACCGGAACCACCACGGCACGGTGAACTCGGCGGCGGGGATCTTCTGTTGGTTGGTGGAGTAGAAGGGATGGGGGTACGTGCCGTGCGTGAGGAGGGCCGCGAGCACGGTCGAACGCGGCCCGGCCGGGTACCAGCCGCCCGCCCCGTAGCCGGGCGTGGAGACGGCCGCCGCCGTCTCGGGGACCCGGGCCGTCGACTGCACGGCGTAGCCGGCCAGTGCGGTGGTGCTCCCGGGCGTCGCGGCGACGACGGTGACCGGCGGAGGTCCGGGAGCGGTGCCCGCGGCGTCCGCGGTGGCGGCCGGGGCGGATCCCCGGGCCGGGGCGGCGGCGGTCAGCGCGCACAGCAGCCCGGCCACGGCCAGGGCGCGGACTCGGGTGCGGACTGGGCGGTGGGACACGGCGCCCTCCGAGGAGGCTGGTCGGCACGGAACGCCCCGACGTTAGCCCCGCCCCGCGAGCCGAAGCGCCTCGCCGCGCACGCGCGGGCGGGGTCTTAGGCCAGGTCGCCCAGCGGCGGGCCGGACACCCGCCGGGACCGCGGCACGGCCCTCAGGCCGGGATCTCCTTCGCGGCGGCAGGCTCCGGCAGGCCGCGGGCCAGGAGCCAGGCCAGCAGCGGGAGGGCGGCCAGCGGGAGGAGCGCCGTGGACAGGGAGGCGGCGTCGGCGGCGGCGCCGATGAGGGGGCTGGCGAGACCCCCGACGCTGACGGTCAGGCCCAGGGTGACCCCGCTCGCGGTGCCCATCCGCGTCGGGAGGTAGTCCTGGCCCAGGGTGACCTGGAGGGAGAAGGGCACGTACAGCGCGGCGGCGGCCAGCGCGGAGCACACGTAGACCAGGGGCAGCGGCAGGAAGAGGATGCCCGCGATGGCGGGCACGGCCGCCGCGTAGGAGCGGTGGACGGTGGTGACCCGCCCCCATCGGGTGGCCAGCCGGCCGCCGAGCAGGGTGCCGCCGGCGCTGCCCGCGAAGAGCGCGAACAGGGCCACGGCGCCCGCGGTCGCGCTGCCGCCGCGCTCGCGGACGTACAGGGCGATGAAGGTGCTCAGACCCATGAAGACCACCGAGCGGACCACCACGACCAGGGAGAGCCGAAGGAACGCCCGCCAGTCGTCGGACGGCCGGTCGCCGGGCGCGGAGCCGGGCTTCGGGCCGGACGCTGAACGGGCTCCGGCGGGCGGCCAGTTGAGGAATACGCCGAGCGATGCCGGGAGGGCGAGCAGCCACCACCCGGCCGGTCCGGGCAGGGCCAGGGCGCCGACCACCAGCAGCGGCGCGCAGGCGAAGCCGATGTTGCCGCCGAGCGCGAACCAGCTCATCGCGCCGTGCCCGGAGCCGCCGGTCACCCGGACCATCCGGGCCGCCGCCGGGTGGTAGGCGGCCACGCCCAGCCCCGACAGGGCGACGGCGGCCAGCGTGGCCGCGTATCCGGCGTCGAGCCCGACCAGGGCCACGCCCAGCCCGGCGGCCGCGGTGGCCAGCGGGATCAGCCAGGGCATCGGCCACCGGTCGGTCAGCGCCCCGAAGAGGGGCTGGACCACCGAGGAGAGCAGGGAGGCGGCGAGCACGATGCCGGAGGCGGCCGCGTATCCGTACGAGCGCTCGGAGACGAGGAAGGGGACGAGCGCGGCCACGGCGCCCTGGTAGACGTCCACGCAGGAGTGGCCCGCGGAGAAGGCGGCCGTCCGCAGCCGGGCGGGGGAGCGGGGCGCGGAGCGGACGGGGGCCTGGTCGGGGGAGCGGGCGGGGGGCGGGGGCGGAGCTGTCTTCGAGGTCACCGACTGAGAATCGCTCTCGCCGGGGGCGGCCCGCTTCCGATAAATTGCCGGGTGATGCAGAAAATCCGCCACACCCCCCGCGCCGCGACGAGCATCCGCGAACTCGACACCCACCAGGGCATCGATCCGCACCGCCACGACGACCACCAGATCTGCTACGCCGGTTCCGGCGTGCTGTCCATCACCACCGACGCCGGCACCTGGGTGGCCCCGACCACCCGCGCACTGTGGATCCCGGCCGGGACGGTGCACGAGCACCGGGCCTTCGGCCGGGCCGACTTGCACTGCGTGGGCCTGCCGGTCCACCTCAACCCGCTCTCCCTCACCGCCCCCGCCGTGCTCGCCGTGGGCCCCCTGCTGCGCGAGCTGATCCTGGAGTACACCCGGGCCCCCGAGGACGGCAGCGCGCAGCGCCGCCGGATGCTCGGGGTGCTGCTCGACCAGCTCAAGGCCTCGCCGCTGCAGCCGCTGCACCTGCCCGCCCCCGCCGATCCCCGGCTGGCCGCCGTGTGCGCCCTGCTGCACGCCGACCCGGCGGATCCGCGCGGGCTGGCGGAGCTCGCCGCGCACGCGGGGGCCGGAGCGGGGGAGCGGACGCTTAGCCGGCTGTTCCGGTCCGAGCTGGGCATGACCTTCCCCCAGTGGCGGACCCAGCTGCGGCTGCACCACGCGCTGCGGCTGCTGGCCGTCGACACCCCGGTGACGGCGGTCGCGCACCGCTGCGGCTGGTCCTCGGCGAGCGCGTTCATCGACGTCTTCCGCCGGGCCTTCGGACACACGCCGGGGGCCCATGCCAAGGGGGTCGGCGCGGGCAGCGGGCCACCCGGCTCGCAGGGCGGCCACCGAGAGGCGACGATGGTGGAGGAGACCGTTCCGGGGCCAGGCGCTGGGAGGCACCCGTGGCTCACACCCGCACACCCGAAGTACTGATCACGGGCGCCGGCCCGGTCGGACTGAGCGCAGCCGCGGAGCTCGGCCGCCACGGTGTGAGCTGCCGCCTGATCGACCGCCTGCCCGCCAGGCTCCCGTACGCGAAGGCCATCGGCATCCAGCCGCGCACCCTGGAGATCTGGGACCGGATGGGCCTGGCGCGCACGGTCCTCGAGGCCGCAGTTCCGCTGCTCGGCCAGCTGGTCTACGTCAACGGCCGGCAAGTCGCGCGGTTGGAAATGGAGTTGCCGCCCGAGGTGCCGTACGGGTTCGCCGCGCTGCCGCAGTACGAGACCGAGCGGCTCATCGAGGAGTACGTGGCCGCTCTGGGCACGGTCATCGAACGCGGCACGGAACTGCTGTCGTTCACCCAGGACGAGCACGGGGTCACCGCCCGGCTGCGCACGGCCTCCGGCGCCGAGGAGGAGGTGCGCACCGGCTATCTCGTCGGCTGCGACGGAGCGCACAGCACCGTGCGCAAGGGGCTGGGGCTGACCTTCGAAGGCGGGGCCTTCCAGGAGGAGTTCATGCTGGCCGACGTGGTGGCCGACTGGGACCTGCCCCACGAATACAGCGTGCGGTCCACGCACTTCGCCGCCGACGGGTCCACCGACGACGCGCTGATCTGCGTCCCGTTGCCGGGCGAGGGCCGCTACCGCATGTCGATGATGGTCCCGCCGGAGCTCTCGGCCGAGGCGGCGCCGACGTCCGGACCCGGCTCGGGTGACGGCGCGGCCCGGGGTGACGGCGCGGCCCGGGGCGACGGTGTGGCGCACGGCATCGCGGAGGGCGACGGACGCGTTCCCGAACTGTCGCACGTCCAGGCCGTCGTGGACCGGCTCGCCCCGCGCCCGGCCACCGTCTCCACGATGCGCTGGTCGTCGGTCTTCCGCATCAGCCACCGCATCGTCGACCGCTACGGGGAGGGCCGGGTCTTCGTGGCGGGCGACGCCGCCCACATCCACCCGCCCACCGGCGCCCAGGGCATGAACACCGGGATCCAGGACGCCTGCAACCTGGCCTGGAAGCTCGCGCTCGTCCTGAAGGGTGCCGCCGGGCCGGCCCTGCTCGCCGGCTACGACGCCGAACGCCGCCCCGTCGGCGAGGAGGTCGTCGGCCGGACCCTGCGGCACAGCACGCAGGGCATCGAGAGCGACCCGGACGACCCCCGGACGGTGATCCTCCGCGAGGCCCAGCTCCTGATCTCCTACCGGGGCGGCCCGCTCGCCGGCGCCCCGTCCGGCCCGGCCGACGCGCCCCAGCCCGGCGACCGGGCCCCCGACTGCGCCGGGCTGACCCTGCCGCTCGCCGCCTACCCGCTGCGCCTGCTCGACGTCCTGCGCGACCGCACCGCGCACGTGGTGCTCCTGTACGGGGCCGACCCCGCCGCCCTGGCCGCGGCCGCCGAGGCCACCCGGTCCGCGGACCGGCCGCCCACCGGGCTCGGGCTCGGGCTGCACACCATCGGCGTCCTCGCCCTCGAGGCCCCGGAGGGCGCGTGCGAGACGGTGGCCAACACCGCGGCCGTGCCCGGATACCGGGACGCCGCCGGAGAGTTCGCCCGGCTCTACCGCCCCGACGGCCCGACCGGCTTCCTCGTGCGCCCCGACGGCTACCTCGGAGCCCGCTTCCCGCTCACCGGCACGGCAGCGGCCCTGTCCGACTACCTCCGGGCCCTGTCCGCGTCCTAGTGCTGCGTCCTCCGGATCTTGCCGGGGCCATACTGGCCGGTGTGGACATCGAAGACGACACCCGCGCCGACGCCCCTGATGACACCGTCCTGTGCGCCGTCCAGGGCCGGACCGGCGTGATCACCCTCAACCGTCCCAGGGCCCTCAACGCCCTCACCCACCCCATGGTGCTGCGCATCGCCGAGGCCCTGGCCGGCTGGGAGCGGGACCGGGGCGTCGACCAGGTGCTCATCCGGGGTGCGGGGGAGCGCGGGCTGTGCGCCGGAGGGGACATCCGGGCCATCCACGACGACGCCAAGGCCGGGACGCGGGCCTCGGCGGAGTTCTGGCGCGACGAGTACCGGCTCAACGCGTACATCGCCCGTTACCCCAAGCCCTACGTCGCCCTCATGGACGGCATCGTCATGGGCGGCGGGGTCGGGGTCTCCGCCCACGGCAGCGTCCGCGTGGTCACCGAACGCTCCCGCGTCGCCATGCCCGAAACCGGCATCGGCTTCGTCCCGGACGTCGGCGGCACCCACCTGCTCGCCCGTGCTCCCGGCCTGCTCGGCACCCACCTCGCCCTCACCGGCTCGGCCGTGGGCGCCGCCGACGCGCTGCTGTGCGGGCTCGCCGACCACTTCGTACCGGCCGACCGGCTGCCCGCACTGACCGCGGAGCTCGCGGACGCCCCCGCCGAGGAGGTGCTGGCGCGCCACGCCGCCGCCGTCGGGCCGGGCCCGCTCGCCGAGTGGCGGGGCTGGATCGACCACTGTTACGCGGCCGGCACCGTCGAGGAGATCGTGGACCGGCTGCACGCGCAGGGCGACCCGGCGGCCAAGGAGGCCGCCGAGACGATCCTCGCCAAGTCCCCGACGGCCCTCAAGGTGACCCTGGAGGCGGTCCGCAGGGCCGCCGCCCTCGGGGAGCTGGAGGCGGTGCTGGACCAGGAGTTCCGCGTCTCCTGCCACGCGCTGACCTCACCCGACCTGGTGGAGGGCATCCGGGCGCAGGTCGTGGACAAGGACCGCACCCCGCGCTGGTCCCCGGCCACCCTCGGCGAGGTCGCCGAGCAGGACGTGGCCAGGTTCTTCGCCCCGCTCGAGTCTCCTCGACGGGCCGGCCCGGATCGGGGAGCGGGGGAGTAGGGGAGTAGGGGAGTAGGGGGAGTAGGGGGAGTAGGCCGGGCTCAGCGGTAGCCGGTGGCGTCCGCCGGGCGGTCCGGGTCCTGGACCTCGACCATGTAGCGCCAGGCGTCCGGCCGGCTGCCGTCGAGGTCCGTGAACCCGTAGACCCCGGCGAGCTGTCCGCTGGAGAGCGACTGCCCGTTCCAGCGGGACACCTCCGGGTCGCCGGCCAGCGCCGCGACCGCGCGGCCGACGTAGGACGGGGTCTCCGAGATGCAGAAGTGCGGGACCTTCTCCAGCGCGTCCCGCCAGTTCGCCTCGCCGACGCCGAAGGCGTCGAGCATCATCTCCGAGCGCAGCCAGCCCGGGGTCAGGGCCACCGCCGTCGCACCGCGCGGGCCCACTTCGTGGCCGAGGGCGAACGCCATGCGCAGCACGGCCGATTTGGCGATGTCGTAGAAGAAGGAGTTCCGGTAGCGGGTCGCGTTGTACTCCGCCGTGCCGTCCGTCATCTCCACGACCAGTCCGCCCGGTTCGCGCAGCAGCAGCGGCAACGCGCAGTGGCTGGTGACCGCGTGGGTCTCCACCGCGAGGCGCAGCAGCCGCAGTCCGTTGTCCAGGTCGTGTTCCCAGACCGTGCTCTCCCACTCGAAGAGCCGCTCGCCGCCCCAGATGTCGTTGACCAGGACATCGAGGCGGCCCCGCTCCGCGTCGATCCGCCCGACCAGCGCCCGGACCTGCGCGGGCACCAGATGGTCCGCGACCACCGCGATGCCCTGTCCGCCCGCCGCCGTGACCAGCTCGGCGGTCTCCTCGATCGTCTCGGGCCGGTCGTACTCGGAGCGCCGGCCCCTCGTGCTGCGCCCGCTGACGTACACGGTCGCGCCCCGGGCCCCCAGCTCCACCGCGATGCCCCGGCCCGCGCCCCGGGTGGCTCCGGCCACCAGGGCGACCCTGCCTTCGAGGGTGCGTCCTGATTGAGTCATGGACCCGACCCTACGGGGCGCACGCGCGGCGGCCGGGCCGACACGGCGCGGCCGGGCCGCGCCGGACCCGTGGTGAGACGGGAGGTGGGCGGGCTTGAACAACGGGCCCCCCAGGCCGCACTGTTGGCCGAGTTCCGTCCATATCGTCAGGAGATCAGGCTTGTCCCCCGATCACGCAAGCGCGTACGTCATCGACCCCGCCGGCGGCTGCCCGCACGCCCTCAACGCCCGGCTGCGCGCCCAGGGCGCCGTAGCCGAAGTGGTCCTGCCCGGCGGGGTGCCCGGGGCCGTCGTCCTCGGCCACGAGGCGCTCAAGGAGTTCCTCGCCCACCCCGACGTGGCCAAGGACGCCCGTCACTTCCCCGCCCTGCACGACGGCACCATCGCCAAGGACTGGCCGCTGCGCGTCTTCGCCAACGCCCAGGGCATGCACACCGCCGACGACGCCGACCACCGCCGGCTGCGCTCCCTCGTCGGCAACGCCTTCACGGCCCGCCAGGTGGAGCGGCTGCGCCCCCGCGTCGAGGAGCTGACGGCAGCGCTACTGGACGATCTGCACCGGGCGGCGGCCGAATCCCCGGACGGGACGGCCGACTTGCGCACGCACTTCGCGCTGCCGCTCCCGATGAGCGTGATCTGTGAGCTCCTCGGAGTGGATCCCGAGCACCGGGGACGGCTGCACACCCTGTCCAACACCGTCATCATCGCGACCGACACCACCCCGGCCGAGGTCATGGCGGCCGTACGGGAACTCGTCGAACTGCTCGGCGCCATCGCCGCCGCCCGCCGGGCGGACCCGGGCGAGGACCTGACGAGCGCGCTGATAGCCGCCCGCGAGGGAGACGGAGACCGGCTCAGCGAGGCCGAACTCATCGGCACCATGCGGCTGATGCTCGTCGCGGGCCACGAGACCACGCTCAACCTGATCAGCAACGCGGTCCGGGCCCTGTGCACCCACCGCGACCAGCTCGCCCTGGTCCTGGAGGGGAAGGCGAGCTGGTCGGACGTGGTCGACGAGACCCTGCGCTTCGACGGCCCCGTCAGCTGGTTCCCGTTCCGCTACCCGACCCGGGACCTGACCGTGGACGGGACCGTCATCCCGCAGGGCACCCCGGTCCTCGCCGGGTACACGGCGGCCGGCCGCGACGAGGCCTTCCACGGCCCGGACGCGAACCGGTTCGACGTCACCCGCCCCACCGCGGCCCGCAACCTCTCCTTCGGCCACGGCGCCCACTACTGCGTCGGCGCCCCGCTCGCCCGGCTGGAGGCCACGATCGCCCTGGAAGCCCTCTTCACCCGCTTCCCGGACCTCGACCTGGCCGTGCCCGAGGGCGAACTCCCGCACCAGCGCAGCTTCATCGGCAACAGCGTCGAGAAGCTGCCGGTCCGCCTGGTGCGGGAGTGAGCGCGTAGGGCGGGGGCGAGGGCGGCCGTCGGCTCAGGCGCCGGGGGCCGAGGGCGGGGAGATCTCCGTGCTCAGCCAGCCCAGGGCGTCCGGGTACATCCCGATCCAGGTCTGGAAGTTGTGCCCGCCCTGGGGCCGGATCAGGGTCTTGACCCGGACCCCGGAGCCCTCGGCCGCCTTGGCGAAGGCGCTCAGCTGGCGCACCGGGCTGTCCTTGTCCTGCGCGGAGGTGGCCAGGAACAGGCCGACGTCCGCGTTCTTCGCGTGCTCGACCAGCCACATCGGACTGTTGCGCTCGCGCAGCAGCGGATCGGCCAGTACGTCCGGGTCCCCGGTCAGCGGATCCGGGTCCAGGGCCGCGCCCGCGCGGAACACCTTCGGGTACTGCAGCGGCAGCTTGGCCGCGCAGAAGGCTCCGGTCGAGATGCCCATCAGCCCCCAGCCCTTGGGCTCGGGGAGGGTGCGGAAGTTCTTGGAGACGAGGTCCGGCACGTCCTGCGCGAGCCAGCTCGCCACCTTGCGCTGGGGGGTGTCGGTGCAGTCGGTGTTGACCCCGCCGGGGTACAGCTCGGGGATCACCAGGATGAAGGGGTGCGCCGCGCCCAGCTGGACGAGCTGCTCCAGGGCGCCCGGCATGTTGCCGAGGTCCAGCCAGCTGCGCGGCGAGCCCGGGTAGCCGTGCAGCAGCATCAGTACGGGGAAGCGGGTCTTCTCGGCGCCCGGTGCGTCGTACTCCGGGGGAGTCCACACGATCACCTGGCCGGCGAGCTTGGAGTGGGAGCCGCGGAAGTAGGTGGTGCGGGTGCCTTCGCTGCCCTGGGTGAACTTGGCCCGGCCCAGTGGCGGCCCGGTCATGACGGAGGAGTCCTGCCCGGTGTCGGTGCCCAGCAGGTCGTCCCAGGAGGAGTAGAGCCCGTAGCTGCCGTTGATCCAGGTGGCCACGACGCAGATGGCGGTGAACTGGCACACGGCGATCATCACCAGCCGGGCCGGCCAGCGGACGAAGCCCGGCCCGGGGATCCGGTTCCACAGGAGCAGCGCGGCGAGCATGGCCAGCACGGTGACGACGATCAGCGTGACGAGGAACGACGTACTGGTCAGCTCCACTGCGCCGGCTCCTGACGTACGGGACGACTGGACAGAGAATTCCAGACAATACGTGAAATGTAGGGTGTGCGCCGCCCGGGGAAGGGGCGGCGCACACCGTGTCGAGCGGCGGACGAGCGCCATTCGGCCGACGGGCCTGCGGTAGATTCACCGCCTGTTCACCGACGCGGTTCCGGAGGTTTCGTACGCGCTGGTGTCGTATAAGGCATGATCGACGGGGATATGCGGAAAACGCCGAAAACAACGAATCGCCGGATTCACTCCGGACCGCGGGCCAGGGTGTCGTCCCTGTCCTCGGCGCGCGCCGTCTACCAGGTCAAGCTCCTGCTGGACCCGGAGCGGGTGCTGGACGCCGACGGCCTGCCCACGGAGGCCGCCACGGCCGCGCTCTGCCTCGGCGCGCCCGGCCGGGTCGAGGTGGCCCAGTACATGGACGACGCCGGGCAGAGCCTCAACGGCCAGGGCTGGATCGTCCGCATCCGGCGCCACGACGACGAGAACCGGATCCGCCTCGCCTACAAGGCCCGGTTCGACATCGACGGCGACGGCACCGAGCCGGCCGCCGTACGGCAGGTGATGGAACGGGCGGGCGGCTACAACCTCGGTGTCGGCGACTGCAGTTACGGCGTCCAGGTGAATCTCAGCCACACCCGCGCCACCGTCGACTTCACCAACAAGAAGTGCCGTCCGGTCCCGGGCCTGGCCCCCGGCGAACTCCCCGGCCTCGAGGCCTCCCGCGCCCTGGTTCTGGACCGGCTCCCCGGAAAACTCGCCAAGTGGGGTGCGAAACCGGTCGGTTGGGCAGAGTCCGTCGCCGCTTCATCCCGTCTCCACGGTCCGGTAAGGCAGGCCAACTATCCTGGCCGCATGCTCGATCATGCGATGGAGACACAAGTCAGCCGACTGCGGAGCGCATCCGGTGAGCTGACCTGGTTCACCGAGATCACGGCCAAGGCGCGCACCCTGCGGGAAGCCGTCGAGCTGCGCTCCGAGATGATGGGCAAGCTCCGGGCCGAGGGCTGGCTCCTGGAGCGGGACGCCTTCAAGACCGACCTCATCCTGGGCCGGTGAAGGTGTCCGCGCCCGGCCCGATACGCGTGGCCCACCTGGCCGACCTGCACATAGGGTCCGCCCTGCGCGGCCTGGCGGACTACCCCGGGGCCCCCGCGATAGACCCGCACGAGGCCCCGTACGAGGCCCTGCGCGCGGCCGTGCTCCGGATCACCGGCGGCGGCTACCACGGGGTCCTCGTCGCCGGGGACGTCTTCGACCGGCGCCACACCGACGCCCGGGCGCTGGCCGCCTGCCAGGACGCGCTCGGCGCCTTCCACGAGGCGGGCCTGCGCACGGTGGTGGTCTCGGGCAACCACGACGCGGAGACCCCGCTGCCGCACAAGCTGAACCTCCCGCCCTCCGTGCGCTGGCTCGGCTCCGAAGCCCCCGAGTCCGTGTCCTGGACCGGCCTGGGCATCACCGTCCACGGCCAGTCGGTGGCGGACCCCGACGAGCGGCGCGACCTCGCCGCCGGATACCCGCGCAGAGTCCCCGGCACCGTGAACATAGGGCTGCTCCACACCAGCCTGGATGGGTCCTGGAGCCGCCGGATCTGCGCGCCGACGACGCCGCGGACCTTGGAGCGGGCCGGCTACGACTACTGGGCGCTCGGCCACGTCCACCACCGGGTGATCCCGGACACGGCCGCCTTCGCGGTGTACCCGGGCAACTCCCACGCCCGGGGCCCCGGCGAGGCGGGCGGCCGCGGGTTCACCGAGCTGCTGATCGGGGCCGAGGACTCCGCGGGCGCACCCCGCGTCGAGATCCGGCAGGTCGACACCGCGCCGGTGCGCTACGAGACCCTGCACTTCCCGGATCCGGACCCGGACCCGCGGACCCTCGAGGCCGACCTGCTGGCCCGGTTCGCGGCCGTCCCGGAGCCGCCCCCCGGCGGGGCCGTCGTCTGGACCCTCAGCGCCGCCACGCCCGCCGGCCTGCTCCGGCCCGCCCGCGCACTGGCGGGCCCGGCCGCCATGGTCTGCCCCGCGCAGGACGACCCGGCGCACTGACCGCTACCGCCCCGACACCGATACGGACACCGAGTGCCATCCGGTGGCCCCGTCGGGGACGGCTCCCGTGCGTTCCCCCGTCTGCACGGCGCCCGTACGGTCCGTGGCCCGGACCTCCAGGGTGTGCCGGCCGGGCGACGCCTCCCACGGCCACACCCACTGGCGCCACGTGTCGTCCCCGTCCGCTTCCCCGAGCCGGGCCTGGTGCCAGGGGCCCGCGTCCACCCGTACCTCCACCCGCGCGATGCCCCGGTGCTGCGCCCACGCCACCCCGGCGACCGCGACGCGGCCCGCGGCGAGCTCGGCGGAGGAGCGCGGGGTGTCGATGCGCGACTGGGTCTTGACCGGGGCCCGCGCGGCCCACGACCGGCGCACCCAGTACGCGTCGTACGCGGAGAAGGTGGTCAGCCGCAGCTCGCGCAGCCACTTGCACCCGGAGACGTACCCGTACAGGCCCGGCACGACCATGCGTACGGGGAAACCGTGCTGGAAGGGGAGCGGCTCCCCGTTCATCCCGACGGCCAGCAGCGCGTCCCGGCCGTCCATCACGGCCTCGACAGGGGTGCCGAGAGTCATCCCGTCCACCGAACGCGCCACCAGCTGGTCGGCCGGACCGCCCTGGGAGGGCGGCCGGACCCCGGCCTCGCGCAACAGATCGGCGAGGCGCACGCCGAGCCAGCGGGCGTTGCCCGCGTACGGGCCGCCGACCTCGTTGGACACGCACGTGAGGGTGATGTCGTGCTCGACCAGCGGACGGGCGAGCAGCTCCCGGAGACCGAGGGTGAGGGGCCTGGCGACTCCGTCCCCGTGGATGCGCAGCCGCCAGGTGTCCGCGTCCACGCGCGGGACCACCAGGGCGGTGTCCACGCGGTAGAAGTCCTTGTCCGGGGTCACGAAGCGGGAGATCCCGGGGATCCGCAGCTCCGCCCCCGCCGGTACCGGCGGCGCCGGGACGGCGGGCGGGGGCAGGACGAAGTCGGCCCGGGAGGCCGTGGCTCCGGCCGAGCCGTAGGCGCCGAGCCGGCGCCCGGCGTAGCCGGCCGCGGTCGAGAGCGCCACGGTGGCGACCACGAGGCGGCCGAATCCCCGCCGGTCCAGGCCGCCCGCAGCGGGACCGGGAGCCGGCCGCCGCAAGGCCGTGACCAGCAGGTACAGCACTCCGGCAGCGGCGGCCCCGCCCGCCAGGGAGGGCAGCGCGTCCTTCCACGTCGCCTCCGGACGGCTGAGCGCGGCCGCTGCCCCGACCACCCCGAAGGCGGCCGCGAGCGCGATGCCCGCGGGCAGGTGCCGGACGGCGAGCAGCCCGGCCGCCATCGCGACCGCGGCCAGCGCGGCGACGATCCCGAGGGTCAGGACCAGTTTGTCGTCGGGCCCGAACTGGCGGATCGCCCACTCCTTGAGGGCGGCGGGGGTCCGGTCCACCACGGCCCCGCCGACCGCGGTGACCGGGGAGGCCTCGGGCCGGACGGCGGCCGCGGCCAGCTCGGCCAGAGCCAGTCCGGCGCCCGCGGCGAGCAGTCCGCCGAGGGCGCCGAGCAGGTACCGCCTCGGACGCTTCGGGTCGGTCTTCACATGCATCGCACGAGTCACATGAATCATTCGGAATCACCGCCTGACCGGTTTGGTCTGATTCCTCCTGTGAGGTTGGGGTCGTCGAGGCCGAGGTGCGGGCCGGTTCTACGAGGCTCCGCGCGCCGGGAACGCCAACAGCATCAGCGGCCGCGTCGTCGGCGCCGCCGATCCGCCCGCCGGTTCCAGGGTGACCCCGACCCCGGTGGCCGCGCCCACGGGACCGGCCAGCAGCGTCGGAGCGCCAGGCCGGACCGGATCCAGCAGCCCCGCCGGGCGCATGGAACCCGCCGGGTCGGCGAACCACATCTGGTAGACCCGCCCGGCCGGCGGCGAAGGCATCCCGGAGGCCACGAACACCGCCCGGTCCCGGTCCCGGGAGAGGATCACCGTGCCCGTCGCCCCATCGGCCGCGCGGCCGCTGACCAGCCGGGCGTCGGGGGCGGTCAGCACCGCGGTCAGCGCCTCGGCTCCGGCCTGCGCCCGGTGTGCGGACTGCCGGGCGTCGTCGGCCCGCTGGTACTGCCAGGCCGCGACCCCGCCGAGCCCGGCCGCGGCCGCGAGGCAGGCGGCCAGGGCCCAGCGCAGCCAGGGGCGGCGGGCGGGGGGTGACAGCTGAGAAGGGGTCCCGGACTGTGCGGTCCCGGGGTCGGGGGCGCCTTCCGCGCGGATGCGGCCCAGCACCGCCTCGCGGAGCTCCGGCGGCGGCTCCACGGCGACGGCCCGGGCCAGCAGGGCCGCGGTGGCCGCGAAGTCCCGTACCTCCCGGGCACACTCCGGACAGGACTCCAGATGCGCCTCGAAGGCGGTCCGCTCGGCCGGGGTCAGCGCGTCCAGGACGTACGCCCCGGTCTCCTCGTGCACGCTCATCCCCCGCTCACCCCGCTCTCCGCTTCCCGAACCCCTGCCGGCCTCATGTCGAAACGCCGAGACAGGTGCGCAGCCGCAGTAGGCCGTCCCGGAGCCTTGTCTTCACGGTACCCAGCGGCACCGACAACGTCTGCGCCACCTCGCTGCAGGTCAGACCCCGGTAGTAGGCCAGGGTCACCGACTGGCGCTGGATTTCGGTCAGCGAGGACAGGCAGCGCCGGACCCGTTCGCGCTCCTCGTGGTCCATCGCCGCCTCGCTCACCTCGTCGAACTCCGGCAGCGCCGCCTCCAGCCGGGCCGCCCGGCGCTCCCGGTCGGTCGAGGCCTGGACGGACCGGACCCGGTCCACCGCACGGCGGTGGGCCATCGTCAGCACCCAGGTGCGCACCGTGCCCCGGTCGGCCCGGTAGCGCCCGGCGGTGCGCCACACCTCGACCAGCACCTCCTGGGCCACCTCCTCGGCCTGGGCACGGTCGCGCAGCACGGCGTGCGCCACCCCCAGCACGGACCCGCTCACCGCCTCGTACACGCAGACGAACGCAGCCTCGTCCCCCTCGGCGACCCGGCCGAGAAGGACGGACAGGCGCTCGCTCTGCTCGGCCCGCGTCAGGTCGTCCACGACACCGATCCTCCGCGATCCACCGGAGTTCCTCCGTAGCAGCACGCCCCTTCGGCGATTCGTGGCCGTCGTGCCACCGGATCGGCCGAAGTCCGTGTCAATGGACGGGCGGCGGCGGCACCCACCGGCCCGGTCGCGGCGGCTTCACCCCGAAGTCGGGCTTGAGCTCCTCGGGGATCGCGTGGTGCATCACCCGACCGCGGGTCAGCGAGGACAGCTCGAACCCCGCGAGCAGCGAGCCCGCCTTGTCCAGGGCCCACTCGGCGAGCGGACCGCTGTCCTCGATGGTCTCCAGCAGCCCGATGAACACCGGGACCGCCCGCGCCGCCGTGTCCCAGGGGCCGCGCGGGACCTCCAGCCAGCCGGCGAGGGTGTCGCCGACGAGGTAGCGGATCGTCGCGGGCACCAGCGGGTCGAAGAGGGTGCCGGGGACCACGTCCTCGTAGAGCCGCATCAACTGGGCGTTGAGGCGGACGCCCTCGGCGGAGGGGCCGAGGTGGCGGGCGAGGTAGAGGTCGAGGTAGGCGCGGCATTCGGTGAGGGTCGCGGGGACCGAGGACATGTCGCAGCCCAGGACGGCGGCCACGACCCGCCACGCGTAGAAGTACGCCTCGGCGCCCTCCTCGCTCATGTGCACGCCGAGCCGGTGCATGGCGTCCAGCACCAGGAGCGAGAACATGCCGAACCCGGCGATCATGTCCTCCTGGCAGATGGGCAGTCCGTGCCGCTCCACGTCCCAGTGGCCGCCCTCGCGCAGGTGGTGGCGGACCGCCGCGTGCAGCAGGCGCACCTTCTGGGCGGCCGGGATGAACCTGCTGCCCTGCGCGAAGGAGTCGCTGCGCATCAAGTACGTCACGAACTGGCCCGTGTTGGCCATCCGGCGCGAGGGGTACGCGAGCGAGTGCGTCGAGGAGAGCAGCCGTGCCATCCGGGGTACGGCGTAGGTCACGGGCATGGCCGCGAAGGACAGGCCGGTGTTGATGTGGGCCGCGTTGTCCATGAAGAACAGCCGGGCCCGCTCCATGACCTCCCAGTCGACCCAGCCCGGCGGCAGGGCGGTGGCCTCGAAGTAGTCGCGGGCGCTGGCCGGGAGCCGGTCGGGGAGTTCGTCCCCGGCGGTACCGAAGAACCGCATCAGGGTGTTCACGTCGCCCACCTCGCCCCGGCGCAGCAGGGTCGCGACGGTCTCGTCGGCGAGCGGGTCGCCCTGGGTGCTCAGGGCGTCGAGCGCGGCCTCGTCGTAACGGGCGCGCGAAACGGTGGTGTCGGCCGTGTTCACGTACAGGTCGTCCTTCTTCGTGTCGCGGTGGTCGTGGGCTACGGCGTCGTCTTTGCTTCGTCCTCGTGTCGTCCCGCTAGCGCGACCGTTCGGCGGCCGTGTCGGCCAGCTCGCGCAGGGCGGAGCGGGCCTCGGCCGGCATCGGTACGGTGTCCAGCGCGGCGCAGGCCCGGTCGATCCGCTCCCGGATCATGGACTCGACCCGTTCCCGGGCCCCGCAGGACTCCATCAACTCCCTGAGGGACTCCGCCTCTTCCGGCCGCAGGTCCGGGTTGCCGACCAGTTTGGCGAGCAGTGCCCGCGCCTGCGGTCCCGAGGCTTCCAGGGTCAGCGCGAGGAGCGCGGTGGGTTTTGCGTCCCGCAGGTCGTCGGAGTTGGACTTGCCGGTCCTGGCCGGGTCGCCGAAGGTCCCGAGCAGGTCGTCGCGGAGCTGGAAGGCCTCGCCTAGCGGGAGCCCGTAGGAGGAGAAGGCGTCGAAGAGCGCACGGGGCGCGCCGCCGAGGGTGGCGCCGAGCTGGAGCGGCCGCTCCACCGTGTACTTGGCCGTCTTGAAGCGGCAGATCTCCAGGGATTCGGCGACCCGGGGCTCCCTCACGGGACCGGCGGTGCGCAGCACCTCCAGGAACTCTCCCGCCATCGTCTCGCGCAACAGGGTGGTCCAGAGCCCGGCGGTGCGCGCGAGGTAGGCCCCGGGGAGGCCACAGGAGGCGAAGACGTGCCCGGCGTAGCCCATCAGCAGGTCGCCCAGGATCAGCGCGAGCGCGGTGGGGCGCTGCCCCGCGGCGGCGAACGCGGCGTGCGCGGTGAGCTGCCCGTGCCGCATCCGGCTGTCGTCGATGATGTCGTCGTGGGTGCAGGCCGCCGCGTGCACCAGCTCCATCGCGGCGGCGGCCCGCACCACCCCCTCGCAGTCGGGCTGGCCCGCCGCCCGCCAGCCCCAGTACAGGAACGCGGCGCGCAGCCGCTTCCCGCGCGCCAGTGAACGGCGCAACTGCTCGGACAGCGGCGAGAGTTCGGTGTGGAGGTCGAGCAGGGCCCGCTCCTCCTCGTCCACCAGGCCGGTCAGCACCTCGTCCACGCGGGCCTTGAACCCCGCATGGTCGTGGGCGGTGCGGCCGGGGGCGGCGTGGTCAGGCGCGGGGATGGCCGGCCCTCTCGGCGGCCCGGCGGGCCATGGTTTCGAGGTAGTTGTCCATGCCCGGTGCGCCCGCCCGGCGGGTGGCGATCTCCCCGCGCTTGCGCAGCTCCACCACCCCGTCGGTGATCAGCTCCCGCAGGTCGGAGCGGCGCAGGGCGTCCTGCGCCCGGTCCGCGGACTGGCGTAACTGGTCGATGGCGAGATCGGCGGCTCCGGCGGCGAGGAGCGTCAGCAGCTCCAGAGTCGCGGAGGGCCGGTCCGGGTCGGTCTCGGACAAGGCTGGCGTCCTTCCGGCGGGGGCGGCATCGGAAGGGGCGGCCCCCGGATCGCTCCGGGAGCCGCCCCTGATCAACTTCCCCGCCAGTCAATCCAGTACCCGGCCGACCCGGCGGGCCGTCGGGGGAACTTTCCCCCGCGAGGGTGGAAAGGTTCCCACGGGAGGGTGAGGTTCACCGTGTTCGTGGTTCACCGCCGGGCGTCGTCAGATAGGTCATGTGCTGGCCGGGTCATCCGGAGGCGGGTGGACGGCAGATCACTTCCGTCAAGTCACTTCACGGCGGGCAGGGAGGCCGCGATCCCGGCGGCCAGGACGTACGGATCGCCGCTGGGCCGGTCCGGATGGCGGGTGGTGAGCCGCGCCCACCGCTCCTCGAAGGAATGCCAGTCGATGGCCCTCGGCGCCGCCCGCCGCACCAGGGCGTCCTCCAGCGAAGCGAAGTAGGAGGACCACCGGCGCGCGTACAACTCCGATACCAGGCCGCTCCATTCGCGGTTCGCGTAATCGTGCAGGAAGCCGCCCTCGCTGGTGCTCTGCCGTCCCCACACGCTCAGGATCGAGCGGGCGTCGTACTCGTACCGGTCCTGCTCGGCCCGGTCCGACCCGTGCGCGCGGGCCGCCGACAGCCAGGGGCCGAGCAGGAAGTTCGGATCGGAGCCGACCAGCTCGTCCAACTGCTGCTCCCGGTGCGCCCATTCGCCGGTCAGCTCGCGGAACAGGGCCAGGTCCCGGGCCTCGTAGGCCGCCTTGATGCGCGGCAGCAGCACCCGGGAGTGGTTGGCGAGGGCCTGCCGGGCGGTGTCGACCAGGTCGAAGCGGTAGGCGCTGGAGCCGCGCAGCCGCGGATCCACCTTGAGCAGGTGGTCCAGGGCCCGGCGCACCGAACCGGCCGGATAGCGCATGGACTTGGGGCTCCAGTAGGCCGACCCGGTCGCCGTCAGGCTCGGCCGGGCCGAGAACAGGCTGTCCTGGGACTCCGACCACAGCCCCGAAGAGGTGCTGTACGGGCCCTTGCGCAGCTCCTCCCACGCCGCCGAGGCCTGCGCGTCCGGGCGGCCGTAGCGCCGGCCGGCGAACTCGGCGAACCATTTGCGCTGGTCGACCGGGCCCGGCTCCCACGCCAGGTCCGTGAAGAGGTCGAAGGCCGCCGGGTTGGTTCCGGTGGCCTCCGGGAGGTAGGCGGTGCCGGCCAGCGCACTGTCGCTCTTCGCACGCCAGGCCTTGAACCGGTCGATCCAGACCGAGGTGTTCGCACCCGTCGTCGTATGCCCGCCGAAGTTGTAGATCGTGCCCATCGCGTACGGGGCTCCACCCCAACGGGCCTCCCGGTCCAGGCGGTTGTACCGGTCGGACAACCCGTCCAGGATCAGCAGCTTCGAGGTGTCCACCCCGGCGAGGAGTTCCTTGGTCGGATCGTCCTGCCAGCCCAGCACCGCCCACAACGCACCCGGATGCGCCGCCCACAGGGCCTGCTGCACCGCCCCGGCGGCCGCCTTCACATCGACCGAGCCGGTCTGCCCGCCCTCGTGCAGCGGGCTCATCCGGTACATCGCGCTGTCCCCGAACACCGCACGCTGCTCGGCGTAGTAGTCGGCGGCCAGCTTCGCGAAGACCGGGGAGGACGGGTCCAGCCAGTCCGGCCGGTCGAAGCCCGCCCAGTCGCCCTGCGGCACCGTCACCGCGCCCGCGTTGCGCGCGGCGAAGCCCGGCGGCACGGTTCCGAAGTAGCCGGGCAGCACCGGCGTCATGCCCAGGCCGCGCAGCTGCTCGGCGATCCGGCCCCCCAGCTCGGCCCGCCCGCGCATCAGCTGCTCGGTGACCGGGCCGCCGAAGCCGCTCAGGTTCTGCAGCAGCCACCAGCTCTGGTGGCCGGGGCCCGGAATCCACTGCCGCAGCTCTTCGGCGGTGTAGCCGAAGCGCTGGAGCGCCCGGTAGTACGGGTACTCGGCCCCGGCCTGGACGAACACCTCGTTGACGCCGTGCAGGGCGAGCAGGTCGATCTGCCGCTGGTGCTGTTCGAAGGTGCGGTAGGGGCCCGAGTACCCGTCGTCGGTGTCGTTGAGCGCGTACCGGTGCGGTACCTGCGCGCTGCGGGTGACGGGTTCGGGCACCGCGGGCAGTTGGGCGGGCAGCATGCCGATGCTGTCGCCGGGCCAGCCGATGTCCGCGCCGGCGATGTGCTGGAGGTACCAGCCGACCCCGGTCAGCAGGGTGGCGCCGGTGGAACCCCGGACGGTGATCGCGCCGGCGGTCCCGGACACCGTGAAGGTGTCGGCCCCGGCGCCGGTTCCGGGGTCGGGCACCAGGGTGAACTGCCGGGCGTGGTGCGGCAGCAGCCGCTCCAGGGCGGCCCGTGCCGGGGCGGCGTCGAAGGCCCCCGGCCGGGACGTCCCCGGCGCGCGGCCCCGTACGGCATGCGGTGCGGCCGCCTGTGCCGCGGCCAGAGCCGCCGGTGCTGCTGCCGGTACGGGGCCCTCCGGGGCCGTCGCTCCGGGGGCGGCCCCGGCGACCGCGAGGGTGAGCAGGGCTGCGGGCAGCGCGGCCAGGGTGACCCGGCGGCGTGCCCGCCCGGCTCCGCCGGGTCGGGGGATCGGGCCGGACATAGGCGTCGTCCTCGTCTGGATGGTGGTGCGGGGAGGTACGGGGGCTGCGGTCTGCTCGCTCATGGGCGCGGCCCTCAGACCGGCAGGGCCCAGGCCTGGTCGACCCGGTGGTCACCGCAGTCGGCCAGCCGCAGCCGCTCGGCGGGGGCGTCGGGGTCGGCCGGGGCGGCCGCGGGGACGGGAGCGGTCAGGCAGAGCCCGCTCGCGTCCTGGAGCAGGGCTCCGTCGCGGCGGGGCGTCCAGCTCTGCCCCGGCTCGCGCCGCCGGTCGGTGGAGGCGCAGCGGGCCAGCTCCACGAGGCCGTCGGCGCTCGCGGACAGGCACTCGCCCGCCAGGCGCAGGCTGCCGTCCCGGCCCACGGTCCAGCGCTGGTCGGGAGCGCCGGTGCAGGCGCCCATCACCACGGCGCCGACGCCGGTGGTGTTCGCCCCGTCGGCGCAGGCGGCTCCCTGGCGCGAACCCTGCCCGGCGATCTGCCCGGTGGGCACGGCCGGGGCGCAGCCGGCCCGCGGGGTCAGTCGCCAGACGGCGGTGTCGTGCGCGGCCAGCTTGCCGGTCAACGCGTCGGAGACCTCGTGGAGTTCCCCGCTCCACAGGTTCTTCGCGGTGGCGGTGCAGGAGCCCAGCCCGATCTCTTCGAGCGGGACTCGGATGTCGCGGGCGCCGGCGGACCGGTTGAGGACGGCCACGGCGCGGTCCCCGCCGGCGAGCGGGCGCACCAGGATGTCGAAGGTGGAGTTCGAGGAGACCACCGCGCCCTGACGGCCCATCGGGTCCTGGTCCAGCGCGATCACATCGGTGTTGCCGAGGGCGGCGAGCCCGTCCGCGCCGATCTCGGATACCTGCGAGGAGAGGATGAACGGCGCGGCCATCATGGCCCACAGGCCGACCTGGCTGCGGCTCTCCGCCGCCGTGAGCCCGGGGGCGCCGGCGATCAGGAAGTCGGGGTCGTTCCAGTTGCCGGGGCCCGCGTACCGGCCGAGCCAGCGGTTGTACCCGTAGTTGCCCATGACCGAGCTCCACCGGGAGGTGTCCGGCGCGGCGGGCTTGAACACCTTGATGTCCTTGCCCTCACGCCACAGCTGACCGGTCTCGCCGACCCAGTCGATCACCTTGTGCCAGTCGGAGCCGCCCCATTCGCCCTGCTGGAAGTAGGCGGGCGCGGACGCGGAGAGCACCATGTTCCGGCCGCTGTCGCGCAGCGCCCCGGCGACGGAGTTGTAGGCGTCCCGGTAGGCCTGCTCCTTGGTCCGGCCCGGGGGCACCCACAGGTTGCAGCCGTCCATCTTGACGTAGTCGACCTCCCAGGAGGCGAACTGCCGGACGTCGCGGGCGTAGTGGTCCGGCCCGCCGCCGTCCGGGGAGCCGCTGCCGGGGTAGCGCTCGCAGGTGAGGTGGCCGACGTCCTGGTAGATGCCGAACTTCAGCTTCCTGGCGTGCAGGTACTCGCCCAGCCAGGCCATGCCGTGCGGGAACTTCTCCGTGTCGACGACGAGATCGCCGTTTGCGTCCCGGTTCCTGGTCATCCAGCAGTCGTCGACGGTGACCGTGTCGTAGCCCTTGGCGGCGAGGCCGGTGGAGACGAGCGCGTTCGCGTTCGCCACGACCTTGGCCTCGTCGATGTCGCACATGTAGTGGGCCCAGTTGTTCCAACCCATGGGCGGGGTGAGTGCGAGCGGGGTGTCCGAGGTCGCGGTCGGCTCGGCCGTCGCCGGAGCGGGGGAGAGCGCGAGGGCGAGCAGGGCGGCCGCGGTCAGGCAGGGGATCGACGCACGCAGACGAGGCGGCACGGAGTCTCCTTGACGTGGGGGACGTGGGGCTGTGGCGCGCTCAGTGCAGCGGTGTGACTACCCGCTGTCAACATAAGTCGAGGGTTGTCGATGGATGACCAGCAATATGGGTGTAGTAGGCGTCACACGAAGGGGTTGATGCGCCGTACGTGACGCCGTACGTGACCTCGTACGTGACGCAGTACGTGACGTCGTACGTGACGTCGTACGTGTCCATGTACCTGACGCTGTATGTGTCGATGGCTGATACGATGTATCTCATGCCGAGAAGATCAGCCGCCCTGGACCGCGCGACCCCTGGGACGATCGCCGCCGCCGCCCTGCGCATCCTCGATGAGCAGGGCCCCGCCGCGCTCAGTTTCCGCGCCCTCGCCGACCGGCTGGACGTCTCGCACGCCACCGTTCAGCGCCGCTGCACCGACCTCGCCGGGCTGCTCGACCTCTGCACCGAGCACCTGGCCGCCCAGCTGCCCGAGATTCCCGCGGGCACCGGCTGGGCGGAGGCCACCGAGCAGCGGTTCAGCGCCCTCTACCGGCTGCTCGCGGCCCACCCCGGGCTGCTGATCCTGCGCGGCGGCCGGCCCTGGCTCGGGCGGCAGCTGCTGGCGCGGCTCGTCGAGCCCGCGCTCGCCGACAGCGTCGCCGCCGGGATGAGCCCCGGCGAAGCGATGACCGTCTACCGCCGGATGTACCTGCTGACCCTCGGCAGCGCCGCCTTCGTCGACCACCGGGATCCGGCGGGGGCCACCGCCGCCTCGCGGGGGGCGCTGGCCGCCCTGGACCCCGCGGAGTTCCCCGTGCTCTCGGGCGGCCTGGCCGACGTACTGCCCGCCCTCACCGACCACGAGGTGTACTACGGCGCCCTGCGCCAGCTGATCGAGGCGGCCCGGCCCATCCGATAGAGGAGTGAGTTCATGGAACAGCAGCTCGACGCAGTGGCGCCCGCCGCGAGGCCGCCCGCCGCGATGCCGCTCGACGCGATGCCGCTCGACTACGCCGCCGTACGCGCGGCCGCCGAGCGGATCGCCGGAGCGGTACGGCCCGTCGCGGTGATACCGGCGGGCGGGGGGATCTCGTACGCCCTGGAGCACCTCCAGCACACCGGCTCCTTCAAGGCCCGCGGTGCCCGCAACTTCCTCGCCGCCCACCGCACCGCCGGGACCCTCCCCGCCGCCGGGGTCACCATCGCCTCCGGCGGCAACGCCGGCCTCGCCTGCGCCTGGGCGGCCCGCGCCGAATCCGTGCCCGCCACCGTGTTCCTGCCGGCCACCGCCCCGCGCGTGAAGGTGGAGCGGCTGCGGGGCTACGGGGCCGACGTACGGCTCGTGGGCGACCGGTACGCCGAAGCCCTCGACGCCTGCCGGGAGTTCGCCGCCGCGAGCGGGGCGCTGTCCAGCCACGCGTACGACCACCCGCTCATCGCGGCGGGCGCCGGAACCCTGCTCGACGAGATCCTCGCCGCCCTGCCCGGCCTGGACACGGTCGTGGTCGCGGTCGGCGGCGGCGGACTGTTCGCCGGGATCGCCACCGCCGCGCGGGAACACGGCGTACGGGTGATCGCGGCCGAGCCCGAGAACTGCCGAGCCCTGAACGCGGCACTCGAAGCGGGCCGGCTCGTCGACGTCCCCGTCGACTCGGTGGCCGCCGACTCGCTGGGGGCCACCCGGGTCTCCGCCGACGCGCTGGCCGCCGCACAGCGGGAGAACGCGGAGTCCGTCCTGGTCCCGGACTCGGCGATCGTCGAAGCCCGACGTGCGCTGTGGGAGGAGCACCGCATCGTGGTCGAGGCGGCCGCCGCCACCGCCCTGGCGGCGCTGCGCGTGGCTCCGCGGCCGCCGGGGGAGCGGGTAGCGGTGGTGCTGTGCGGCGCGAACACCGATCCGGGAGATCTGGGGCGCGCGGCTTCCTGAGGCCGAGGCCGAGGCGACGGTCCGGGGCCGGGTCCGGGGCCGGGTCCGGACCGTCGCGGGGCCGTGTAGGCCCGAGTGGGCACGCGTAGCCCCGCTTGCGCCCGCGGCGCTCAGGCGGAGGCGTCCTCGCGGACCACGACGACCGTGCTCGCCGCGTACTGGACCACCTGCTGGCTCACCGAACCGAGCAGCGCGCCCTTGATACCGCCGTAGCCGCGGGTCCCGACGACCGTCAGCGCCGCCTCCTTCGAGGCCTCGACCAGCACCTGCGCGGGCGAGCCCTGCTCCACCCGGCGGAAGACCGGAACACCCGGGGACGTGCCGACCGCTTCCGCCACCGTGTCGGCGAGCTTCTGCCGGGCGGCGTCCTCGGCGTGCACCAGCTCGTCCTGCTCGGTGGTGCTGACGCCGAAGGGGTTCGTGTTCCACTCCCAGCTCATGACGGCGTGCACCCGGCCGCTGATGGCCTTGGCCTGGCCGACGGCCCAGCGCAGGGCCTGCTTGGAGTGGTTCGAACCGTCCACGCCGACGACGATCAGGGGCTCGGTGTTCTGGCTCACGGTGGTTCCTCACAGTTCGTCCGAATGATCGTTCCTATCCTGTATACACGCCTCACCCCCGCTGACCTCGAACGACGATCGTTGCGCGAACCCGAGACTTTGGAGGACAGCGCCCGCCGCCCCGCTTTGCGAGAGTCGTGGGGACAGTTCGCAACAGTGCGGTGGATCGTGGACATACGGAGGACCAGGACGTGGCGCGACGCAATGGATGCCTGATCGGCTGCCTGGTGGCGGTGGTCCTGGGGATAGGACTGCTCGTCCTGCTGCTCTTCGGCATCGGCAAGGCCGTCGACGTGGCGGAC
This sequence comes from Streptomyces sp. NBC_00503, assembly GCF_036346895.1. NCBI lineage: Bacteria > Bacillati > Actinomycetota > Actinomycetes > Kitasatosporales > Streptomycetaceae > Streptomyces > Streptomyces sp. NBC_00503. The sequence continues at coordinate 6,939,141 of NZ_CP107855.1, forward strand.
AAGACCCTGGTCGACCCCAAGGTGTACGAGGCCGTGAAGGCCGGCGACCCCGCGAGCGAGGTCCGGGCGAAGCTGCCCTCCGGCGAGACCTTCGTCAAGGAGGCCCTCAAGGACGGCGGCCCCGCCGTGCCCGCGGGAGCCGAGTGCTCCTGGTACCTGTCGACCGCCGGTGACAGCGACACCGTGTTCCGGTTCTGCTTCAAGGACGGCAAGCTCGCCGAGAAGGCCGACTACCGCCTCAAGTAGGGCCTTCGGTCCCTGCCCGGCGGCCCCGGGCGAGGCCCTCGTGCGGCCACCCGTGTGGGACACCGATCCGGTACTGGCGCTGGTACGGGCGGGGCGCAGCTGCTGGTCATGGGATCGCGCGGACTCGGCGGCGGCTGTCCGCCGGGCATCGCCGGGGGCGAGGCCACCGAAGCGGCCCGGAACTCGGCGAGAACCAGCGCACCCGGCTCCAGCCGTTCCTCACTCGGCACTACCCCGGCGTCACCGTCGAAGCGGTGGTCGCCCCGGGCGATCCCGCGGGCCGTCTGGTCACCGCCTCCCAGCGGGCGGACCTGATCGTGGTGGGCCGCCACCGGCGCCGTCTGCGGGCGGGCTCCCTCCTGATGGGCTCGGTGTCCAACGCCGTTCTGCTGCACGCCCTGTGCCCGGTGGCGGTGGTCCCCGTAGGTGCTGAGGACCCGTCGGTCCCCACCCCCGGGGGGCGAGCGGGACCAGGGCGCCGGATAGCCTCGGTCGCATGTCGCAGCCCATACAACTCGTCATCCTGATCAGCACCCTTCCGGGCCGGGGCCGGGAACAGGTCGCCGCTTTCGAGAGGCTCGCGCCGGTCGTGCGGGCCGAAGAGGGGTGCCTGCGTTACGACATGCACCAGGTGAGCGGTGACCCCGACCGGTTCGTCCTCATCGAGCGGTGGTCCTCGAAGGAGGCACTCGCCGCCCACGACGCCACCCCGCACATGATCGAGGCCGATGCCGCGAGCCCGGCGTTCCGCGCCGGCCCGGCCGAGGTCATCGAGCTCACCGCCGACCCGCTGGCCTAGCCTCTTGTAGCCCGCCGGGCCCCCGCCACCATCGGCGCGAGCCGGGCGGCGGTGCTCGCCGGGAGGCGGGCGGACTCGGCGTCGATCCAGTCGAGTACGGCCGCCTGCCGGGCCGTGTCGCACAGCGACAGGTGGAACATCAGGTGCCGCCACGCGCGGGCCGCCTTCTTCGGCGTGGCCGACCGCCGGCGCGCGGCCGTGAACGCCCCACGGGCGAGGGCGTCCCACCCGGCCCGCGGGGTGACTCCGACCTCGTGGACGAGCGGGGCGAGGTTGAAGGTGGTCAGGGTCATGGCCTGCTCGATCACGACCGGGTCGGAGACCAGCGGCATGAAGGTCGGCTTGAGGGCCTGCGGCCGTCCCGGCCCCGGCGGTCCCGCCCGCTCGACGCACAGCCGCCCGAAGCCCTCCCGGTCGTCGGCCTCGGCCATGTCCCGTACGGCCGCGTAGTCGATCCCGTAGTAGCGCTCGTACGGGGTCCCGCGCAGCAGGTCGGCGGCCACCCGGGCGGCGGGCATCAACTTCCCGGTCACGGTCCGGGTGTAGTTGTCGGCGAAGGGCTCCAGGAAGAACGAGGCCTGGATGCCTGCCTCTTGGGCCAGTTCGACCAGCTGCTGGATCAGCCGCGAGCTCGGGTCGGAGCCCGGGAAGGCCTCCAGCGCGAGGAAGGCGAGCCTTCGCAGCGCCGCGTGCGCCGGTTCCCGTACGTGCGTCGGTGAGACGGCGCGGATCCAGGGCAGGTCCGGGTACCGGGCGAACCGGCGAAGGTAGGGATTGAACCGGCGGCTGCCCTGGTACAGCTCCGTCAGCAGCGTGCGCAGCGGTCCGTCGAGAACCTCGGGGTGCCAGGCGAGGGCCAGGTCGGCGCCGAGGTACTGGGGTGCCAGCTCGGCGAGCGGCTCCGCCGAGGTGACGACTCCGCACGCCAGGAGCGTCTCCGGGGGAGCGCTGAGCGCGGCGGTGACGACCGCGCGCACGGCGGGCGGCACCGCGGTCCCGCTCGTGAGCCCGGTCTGCCCTGCCTCCTCGACGGTCACCGGGCCGAGCACCGCGTCCGGGTCGGCCAGCCCGGAGTCCGGGTCCAGCGGGGCCAGTCGGTCCCGTACCAGCGCCGCCAGTTCGCTGTGCGCGGGCTGCGCCGCCTGCCGGGCCTGGGCCAGCCGCAGCCGGGTGTGCTCGGGGGAACCGGGGCGGCCGCGCCTGGCGACCATCGAGGCCACGCAGCTGCGTAGCAACCCGGTGAGGTGGGGCGGAAGTTCACGGCCCGCGGCGGATTCCGACAGGGCGCGCAGCAGGACGGCGGTGTTGGACTTGGGGTCGCGGTGGCGTCCCGTCAGCGGGTGCGCCGCGGTGAGGGCCTCGTACCGCTCCAGCAGGGCCGCGCCCTGCGTGCGCGCGAGGTCGGCCGGGGCGGGACCCGAGGAAGCGGAGCTGGTGTCCGCCTGGCGGAGCCAGTACGCGAGCAGTTCGTCCTCGAAGGGCCGCCACACGGTCAGCGCCTCGTGCTGCGCCGCGACGGCGGCGTTCGGCCGACGCTGTGCGAGCAGCCGGGCCGCCTCGCCGGTGGTCCGGACGTGCGCCGAGCCGGTTCCGGCGGCAGGGCGGTCGGTGGGGTGCGGGGCGAAGGGGATGCGGTCGGCGAACGGCTCCAGGAGGGCGACCAGTTCGGCGGCCGCGTCGAGCTCCCCCTCCCGCACCAGCCAGGCCACGCACAGCAGTGCGGCCTCTTCGGGCGCGTGCAGCTCGTACCGGCCGCTGTCCAGGAGCGACCAGAGCCGGGCGATACCGGGTCCGGTCAGGCTGTACGCGAAGAGGGCGCGCCGGTTCTCCGGTACGCCGGCCAGCCGCGCGGCCTCGCGCTCGTGGGGCTGGAGCACGGGGCGGTAATGGCGGTAGTCGGCCCACTCGGTTCGCTGCGTCGTGTCCTCGTTCATAGCCGGCGTGGCAGGTCCTGCCCCTGCGCCCTCCGACTTTGCAAGTCGGTGCTCTGGCTGCTGAGCTACACGCCGTGCGAGGAACCTAACCGGCCAGGGGCGGCGGGGCCAAGGCCTTTCGGGGCCGTGGCCCCGCCGCCCCTGGCCGTTGCCCGCGGGGGCGGGCCGCCGGTCTTCAGTCCGGGAGGCGCTCGCCCGTGGTTTCGTGGAAGAGGTGCAGGTCGTCCTGGCGGGGGATGACGCGGATGGTCTTGCCGCGCAGGCCCTCTTCGCGACCGTACGTCCGTACGGTCAGGGGCTGGGTGCCGCCGTTGCCCAGGTCGAGGTTGCCGTACGCGAAGCCGTCCGCGCCGAGTTCCTCCACCGAGTAGAAGGTGACCGGCAGGCCCTTGTCGCTGTGTGCGGCGTGGAAGTCCAGGTGCTCGGGGCGGATGCCCAGGGTGACACTGTTCCCGCCGGCCGCCTCGCGGGCCGCCCGGCTGATCTTGACGGTGGAGCCGCCGAAGCGGATGCCCTCCTCGTGCAGCGGCACGGACAGCAGGTTCATCGCGGGGGAGCCGATGAACCCGGCCACGAACTTGTTCGCCGGGCGGTCGTACATCGTGCGCGGGGAGTCGCACTGCTGGAGGATGCCGTCCGCGAGGACCGCGACGCGGTCGCCCATCGTCATGGCCTCGACCTGGTCGTGGGTGACGTAGACGGTGGTGGTGCCCAGTCGCCGCTGGAGGTTGGCGATCTCGGCACGGGTCTGTACGCGGAGCTTGGCGTCCAGGTTGGAGAGCGGCTCGTCCATCAGGAAGGCCTGCGGCTCGCGGACGATCGCGCGGCCCATGGCGACGCGCTGGCGCTGGCCGCCGGAGAGGGCCTTGGGCTTGCGGTCGAGGTACTCGGTGAGGCCGAGGATCTTCGCCGCCTCCTCGACCTTCTTGCGGATCGTGTCCTTGTCCACCTTGGCGATCTTCAGGGCGAAGCCCATGTTCTGAGCGACCGACATGTGGGGGTAGAGCGCGTAGTTCTGGAACACCATCGAGATGTCCCGGTCCTTGGGCGGCAGGTGCGTGACATCGCGGCCGCCGATGGAGATGGAGCCGGACGTGACCTCTTCGAGCCCGGCCAGCATCCGCAGGGTGGTGGACTTTCCGCAGCCCGACGGGCCGACGAGGACGAGGAACTCCCCGTCCGCGATGTCGAGGTCCAGCGACTTGACCGTGGGTCGGTCGGCGCCGGGGTAGGTGAGGCTCGTCTGCCGGAACCTGATCTCAGCCATGACTGTCAATCCCTTTCACCGGCGGTACGTGCCGGGCGATCCGTGTGGGCGGGGTTGGCAGGAGGGGTGAGGAGGGGTAATCCGCTTTCGCTCGCTGCGGGCGGGATAAAGCGCATTAGTGCAAGTTTTCGTGAACCAGCGATAAGAAGTCAACCTCTGACGGCGCGGCATGTTCGTTATCGAATCGAGATCATGCCGGATCCGTTTGGGACTAAAGCGCATCAGTGCAGGTCAATGCCGTCTTGACGGAGTGACTTTCGGACTGTTAGCCCCCCGCCTGTCGTAATTCAGGACGTACGGGTACCCGCCTCCCGGGACTTTGGTCACATTGACGGAATCTTCATTTCGGGTGAGTTTGGGCCCAGCGCTCCGGCGACGAGGCCGGAACTCCCCCTGAAGGCGGCGACGATGACCCGTAGGAACGTGACCCGTATTGCCCTCACCACGCTCGTGGCCGGTACTTTCTTCGCGACCTCCGCATGCGGCATGAGTGGTGGCGCCGGGGACGTGAAGGAGGGGGAGAAGACCGGCAAAGTGGCCGGTCAGATCACGTTCCGCACCCTCCAGCTGAAGCCCGTGTTCACCTCGTACGTCCAGGGCGTCATCGACGCGTTCGAGAAGCAGTACCCGGACGCGAAGGTCAAGTGGGAGGACGTGCCGGGGGACGGCTACAACGAGAAGATCGTCGCCGACGCGCAGGCCGGGGCCCTGCCCGACGTGGTCAACCTCTCCACCGACTCCTTCCAACTCCTCGGCGACCGCGGAATGCTGGCCGACGTCGCCAAACTCGACCCCGAGGTCGCCAAGGACTACGTCCCGGGCGCCTGGGAGCAGTTCAAGCTGCCCGGCAAGGGCGACAGCGTGTTCGCGTACCCCTGGTACGTGACCCCGGAGATCCTCACGTACAACAAGGACCTCTTCGAGAAGGCCGGTCTCGATCCGGCGAAGCCGCCGACGAGCGTCGAGCAGTTCTTCGACTGTGCCGAGCAGATCGCCGCCAAGTCCGGTGGCAAGTACTCCGCCTTCATGGCCGACCCCAAGGGCCGGCTCCCCGGGGACTGGCAGAAGATGGGCGTGCCGATCCTCAACGAGAAGCAGGACCGGTTCACCTTCGACACCGACACGGCTGTCGCGTGGGTCGAGCGGATGAAGGACCTGTACGACAAGGGCGCCATGCCCAAGGAGTCCCTGCTCAAGCAGGACGACATCAGTCAGCTCTACGGCGGCGGCAAGCTCGTCTTCGGCCCCGGTTCCCCGGGTTTCGTCAAGGACATCAAGCAGAACGCCCCGCAGATCTACGCCGACACCCTGGTCGCGAACGCAGTCACCGGGAAGCTCGGCCACATCGGCATCTACGCCCAGTCCCTCGGCATCAAGAAGGACACCAAGCACATGGACGCGGCGACCGAGTTCGCCAAGTGGGTCACCAACGGGCCCAACCAGGTGGAGTTCTCCAAGAAGGCCACCATCTACCCGTCGAACGCCATCGGCCTGGCCGACCCGCACTTCTCCGACAAGGGCGACGGCAAGGACGCGGAGACGCTGGCCCGCGCGGTCGGTGCCGAACAGCTCAAGGGCGCCGCGCTCGACGCCAACACCCCCGTCCAGTGGACCAACCAGGTCGGAGACGCGGTCGTGCGCGAGATGCAGAAGGCCATCAAGGGCGAGCAGGACGCCAGGACCGCGGTGAAGAAGGCCCAGGAGGAGGCCAACAAGCTGCTCGCGAAGACGGCTCAGAAGTGAGGGGGGCGCCGGAGAGAGGAGAGTCGGACGCCATGACCCCATCCGCAGGGATGCGAGCGCGCGGGACCGGCCGCCCGTCGGACACCGCTCCCGACCCCGCCGCCACCGTTGCCGCCACCACCGCAAAGGCCGCCGCCCCCACCGGACCGAAGGATCGTCGCAGCAGCGCCAAGCGGGCGAAGCGGGCCAAGCAGGCCATGGAAGCCGAGACGGGACTGCGCCACCGCAAGTGGTGGACCCCGTACCTCTTCCTCGCCCCGGGCCTGGTGATGGTGACGATGTTCAGCCTCTGGCCGTTCGTCAACACCGTGATCCTGTCCTTCACCGACGCGCAGATCCTGCGCGGCGGCGGGTTCGTCGGCTTCGACAACTACACCCGCGCGTTCGCCGATTCCGACTTCTGGGTCGCCACCGGCAACAGCGTGCTGTACCTGGTGGTCGTCGTCCCGTGTCTGGTCTTCCTGCCGCTGGCCCTCGCCGTCCTCGTCCAGAGAGAGGTCCCCGGCATCGGCTTCTTCCGCTCGGCGTTCTACACCCCGGTCATCGCCTCGGCCGTGGTCGTCGGCCTCATCTGGCAGTGGGTGCTGCGCAGCGACGGCCTGGTCAACACGCTGTTCCAGAAGCTCAGCATCATCTCCGAGCCGATCCCGTTCCTGACCGACAGCACCATGCTGCTGGTCTCCGCGATGATCGTGACCGTGTGGAAGGGCCTCGGCTACTACATGGTCTTCTACCTGGCGGCCCTCGGGAACGTCTCCACCTCGCTCTACGAGGCTGCGGCGATCGACGGCGCGGGCCCGGTCCGCCGCTTCTTCAGCATCACCGTCCCCCAGGTGAAGCCGATGATGCTGCTGGTCGGCACCCTGTCCGCCATCTCCGCGCTCCGCGTCTTCACCGAGATCTACATCCTCGGCGGCGAGAGCGGCGGTCCCGGCGGCGGAGCCCGCACGCTGCCCTTCCTCATCCGGCAGGTCGGCCTCGGATTCTCCGGCGAGACCGGTTACGCGGCCGCCATCTCCATCCTGTTGTTCCTCCTGACGCTGGTCTTCAGCCTGCTGGGCCGCCGTCTCTCGAAGGGAGAGACAAGTTGAGCACCCTCTCCTCCCTCGGAAACAAGGCGCACAAGCGCGTCGGAGCCGACGCCCGGCGGTACTGGATCGGCCTCGCCGGCCGGTACGCCACGCTCCTCCTGATGCTCGTGATCATGCTCGGACCGATCGTCTGGCAGTTCCTGACCTCGATCCGCGGCCGCACCGAGAACGTGTACGACGGCGTGCTGCCCTCGCAGCCCACCCTCGACAACTACTTCCGGGTCGCGGAATCGTTCCCGCTCTTCCAGTACGTCGGCAACACCCTGACCGTGGCCCTCCTCGCCATCACCTCGAACATGCTGTTCGCGGCCATGGGCGGGTACGCCCTCTCCCGGGCCGCCTGGAAGGGCCGCAAGATCGTCTTCACCGTGCTGGTGGCGACGCTGATGTTCCCCTTCGAGTCCGTGATGATCTCCATGTTCCTCACGGTCCGCGAGATGGGCCTGGTCGACACCCTCATCGGAGTCTGGCTGCCCGGCGCGGTCTCGGTCCTCAACATCATGATCATGCGCTCCGCCTTCCTCTCCGTACCCACGGAGGTAGAGGAGGCCGCGGTCCTCGACGGCGCGAACGAGTGGACCCGCTTCACCCGGGTCTTCCTCCCCGCCGCGAAGGGCGCCCTGGCCGTCGTCTGCATCACCAGCTTCATGGGCGCCTGGGACGACTTCCTCTGGCCCCTGCTGGTCCTGACCAACAGCGACAACTACACCCTCCAGCTCGGCCTGAAGACCCTGGCCGGAGCCACCACCGTCAGCGACCAGCGGATCATCGCCGCCGGGGCGATGGCGGCCCTGATCCCGATGATGCTCCTCTTCTTCGCCCTCCAGCGTTTCTTCTTCAAGGGCGTCGGCGAGGGAGCCGTCAAAACCTGAGCCGGTTCCCCCGCGGTGCACGCCCACCGCCCCCGCTCGATGCACGCCCACCACCACCTCTCCTGGAGCAGCCGTCATGCACGACGACCGCAGCATCACCGAACACCGCCTCCGCCGTGTCCTCAAGGAGCGCATCAAGCCCGCCGTCCACTCCCGCTCGGTCCCGCTGACCGTCGAGCGCTGGGAGGCCCCCGGCGAACCGGTCCCCGTGGCCGAGGGCCTCGCGGCCGCCTACGAGCCCTGCGCCGTCGGCGACCCGTGGGGCCGGGCCTGGGGCACCACCTGGTTCAAGATCACCGGCGCCGTGCCCGCCGACTGGGCCGGAAGCACCGTCGAGGCCGTCCTCGACCTCGGCTTCGACCGGATGATGCCCGGCTTCCAGTGCGAGGGCCTGGTCCACCGCGCCGACGGCGGGGAGATCAAGGCGCTCAACCCGTACAACGACTGGGTGCGCGTCGCGGACTCCGCGGCCGGCGGCGAGCGCGTCGAGTGGTACGTCGAGGGCGCCTCCAACCCGATCCTGGTCGACCACTCCGTCACCTACGAGGGCGACCAGCGGACCAGCGGCGACCAGCCCCTCTACCGGCTCGCCCGGATGGACCTCACCGTCTTCGAGACCGAGGTCTGGAACCTCGTACAGGACCTCGAAGTCCTCTACGACCTGATGATGCAGCTCGACACGGGCAGCGCCCGGCGCTACGAGATCCTGCGCGCCATCGACTCCGCCCTCGACGCGGTGGACCTGTGCGACGTCCCCGGCACGGCCGCCGCCGCCCGCGCCGAACTGGCCGGGGCGCTCGCCGCCCCCGCCAACGCCTCCGCGCACAGGATCAGCGCGATCGGCCACGCCCACATCGACTCCGCGTGGCTGTGGCCGCTGCGGGAGACCGTCCGCAAGGTCTCGCGCACCGCGTCCAACATGCTGGGCCTGATGGACGAGCACCCCGAGTTCGTCTTCGCCATGTCGCAGGCGCAGCAGCTCGACTGGATCAAGACCTACCGTCCCGAGCTCTTCGAGCGGGTCAAGAAGAAGATCGCGGACGGGCAGTTCGTGCCGGTCGGCGGCATGTGGGTGGAGTCCGACACCAACATGGTCGGCGGCGAGGCCATGGCCCGCCAGTTCCTGTACGGCAAGAAGTTCTTCATGGACGAATTCGGCATCGAGACGAACAACGTCTGGCTGCCCGACTCCTTCGGCTACACCGCCGCGATGCCGCAGATCGTCAAGCTCTCCGGCTCCAAGTGGTTCCTGACCCAGAAGATCTCCTGGTCCCAGGTCAACAAGTTCCCCCACCACACCTTCTGGTGGGAGGGCATCGACGGCACCCGCGTCTTCACGCACTTCCCGCCCGTCGACACCTACAACTCCGACCTCGGCGGCACCCAGCTGGCGCACGCCGCCCGCAACTACCAGGAAAAGGGCCGCGGTTCGCGCTCCCTGGCCCCCTTCGGCTGGGGCGACGGCGGTGGCGGCCCCACCCGCGAGCAACTGGCCCGCGCCAAGCGGCAGAAGAACCTCGAAGGCTCCCCGCGGGTGGAGATCGAGCGGCCCGACGCGTTCTTCGAGAAGGCGCACGCCGAGTACGAGGACGCGCCCGTCTGGGCCGGAGAGCTCTACCTGGAGCTGCACCGCGGCACCTACACCTCCCAGGCCAAGACCAAGCAGGGCAACCGGCACAGCGAATCACTGCTGCGCGAGGCCGAGTTGTGGGCCGCCACGGCCGCGGTGAAGGTTCCCGGGTACGCGTACCCGTACGAGGACCTGGAACGGATCTGGAAGGTCGTCCTGCTCCACCAGTTCCACGACATCCTCCCCGGTTCCTCCATCGCCTGGGTGCACCGCGAGGCGCGCGAAACGTACGCCAAGGTGCGCGAAGAGCTCCTCGGGATCACCCTCGCCGCGCAGACCGCACTGGCGGGGCGGGGCGAGGAGCGGCTGGTCTTCAACTGCGCCCCGCACACCCGGCGCGGGATCCCGGCCGGCGGCGCGGGCCTGCCCGCCTCCACCGGGCAGCCCGTCACGATCGAGGAGCGGCAGGGCGGCGGACACGTCCTGGCCAACGGGCACCTCCTCGTGGAGATCGACGGCCGCGGCCTTATCGTGTCGGCGTACGACCTGGAGGCCGGCCGGGAGTCGGTCGCACCGGGCCGTACGGCCAACCTGCTCCAGATCCACCCCGACTTCCCGAACATGTGGGACGCGTGGGACATCGACGAGTTCTACCGCAACAAGGTCACCGACCTGGTGGACCTGGACGCGCTCGAGGTCGCCGAAACCACCTCCGACCGTGCGACCGTGCGGGTCACCCGCTCGTTCGGCTCCTCCACGGTGGTCCAGTCGATCACCCTGCGGGCGGACGCCAAGACCGTGGACATCGTCACGGACGTGGACTGGCGCGAGACGGAGAAGTTCCTCAAGGCCGCCTTCCCCCTCGACGTCAAGGCCGAACGCTCCGCCTCCGAAACGCAGTTCGGGCACGTCTACCGCGCCACCCACACCAACACCTCTTGGGAGGCGGCCAAGTTCGAGATCTGCGCCCACCGCTGGATCCACGCGGAGGAGCCGGGCTGGGGCGTCGCCGTCCTCAACGACTCCACCTACGGGCACGACGTGACCCGCGACATGCGCGATGACGGCGGCCAGACCACGACGATCCGCCTCTCGCTCCTGCGGGCCCCCCGATACCCCGACCCGGAGACCGACCAGGGCGCGCACACCCTGCGCTTCTCGCTCGCCCCGGGCGCGGCCATCGGCGACGCGGTCCGCGAGGGCCACGGGCTGAACCTGCCCGAGCGGGTGGTCGCCGGCGCCGCGCCCGTCGCCCCGCTGGTCGCGGTGGACAACGACGCGGTGGTCGTGGAGTCGCTCAAGCTCGCCGAGGACCGCAGCGGCGACGTCATCGTCCGCCTCTACGAATCCCGCGGCGGCCGCGCACGCGCCACCCTCGCGGCGGGCTTCCCGCTGTCGGCGGCCGTCGAGAGCGACCTCCTGGAGCGCCCCCTGGAAGGCACGGCCGTCTCCGCCCCCGCCCCGGACGGCACCGTCCCCCTCACCCTGCGCCCGTTCCAGATCGTCACGATCCGCCTCCACCGGGCCTGACCGGGGATCAGTGGCCCCCGGCCCGTGCGTCCGGGCCGGGGGCGTCCTGCGGGGCGCGCAGCGCGGGGCGCGGATCCCGGTGTCCGGCGGCGAGTGCCCGTCGCAGCCCGGCCAGGTGCTCGGTCTCCGGCGGTACGTCGAGTCCGCCCAGGATGCAGAGCGCCTCGGCCGGGTCGAGGCGTCCGTAGACGTCGTGGTAGCTGCGCAGCACGGCCCGGAACACCGCGTGGTGCAGGGCGGGAGTGCGGGCGGCAGCTCGGTAGGTGTCGGCCTTACCGGGCCACGACACCGGCCCCGAGTGCTCCAGCACCCGCCGCGCTCGGCGCAGCAGTGCCTCCGGGGCGCCGGGCAGCAGCTGTTCGCGGTCGTTGCCGAGGACCTCGGTGAAGGCCTCGTCGGCGGTCTGCGCGACCTCGAACCAGTCGAACCAGAGCGAGTCGGTGATCGCCGGGTACTCCCGGACGGCTTCGAGCCGTCGGCGGTAGCCGTCCCAGAGCAGGTCCGTCGGCAGCGGGCCTTCGGGCCCGAGATGGGCCGAGTGGACCTGCCCGGTCACCAGGACATGACCTCCGAGCAGATCCATCAGCCCGAGTGCCACCCGCAGTCGGCCCGCCAGGTAGAGCCGTTCGTCGGTGAAGGCCATCGAGCCGAGTCCATTGGCGATGTCGTCCCGGTCGAGCAGCTCACCAGGGGAGTCGGCGTCAGCCCAGACTCCCTCGCCGATCTGCGTGATGCCGTCCTCGGCGAGCCAGCGCCGGGCGAGCTCGATGTCGGGCAGTTCGTCGAGGAAGGCCGAGACGGCCGCCGTGAACTCGGCGGGGGCGGCGGCGTGCACCAGGTGGCCCACCGGGATCGTGGTCAGCAGGGCGTCGGGTATGCGGCGGGCCAGCTCGGCGACGCCGTCCTGGGGGATGTGGCTGGCGGGGCCGCCCGCGATCACCAGAGTGCGGGCCGTGATCCGGTCCAGGCCGGACAGCCAGGACGGGTCGGGCCGGTCGAGCTGTGGCCTGACCGCGAGCACCATCGTCCAGTCGAAGTCCAGCTCGCCCTCGGGTTGGACGGGGGCGACCGGCTCGCGGGGCAGCGGCGCCGGAACGTCCTCGAGGACCAGACGCGCCACTCGCCACGGGCTGTGCTGGGCGACCAGGTGGGCGACCACGCCGCCCATCGAATGGCCGACCAGGTCCACCCGGTCCAGGCAGAGGGCGTCCAGGAGACCGAGCACGTCATCGCGCATCAGTTCCAGCGAGTAGGCGGCCGTCCGCTCACTGCGGCCGTGGCCCCGGAGGTCCAGGGCGTAGACCCGGCGATCACGAGCGAGCGCCTCCCGCACGGGGGACCAGTGGTCCGCACCCTCGCCCAGTGCCGGAAGCAGCACCAGCGGGGCGCCGCCGGCGGGCCCGGATACCTGGTACGCCAGCCGGACGCCGTTCACCCCAAGGGCGTGGTGCTCTGTCATCCGGCCGACAGTACGGGCGACGGCGTGAACTCCGCCACAGAGTTCGCGGGGCCGGGCCTCCGGGCCCCGGGAATCAGGGCCGGACCACACCCGTCTGGTTTTGCACCTAGTTGCAAAATAAGCGCCCGCTCAGCTAGAACAGCTTCAACACCCCCGCGCGAGGAGGCGCCCCCTCATGAGTTCCCAGAGCCGGTACCCGCACCTGCTGAGCCCCCTGGACCTCGGCTTCACCACCCTGCCGAACCGCGTGATCATGGGCTCCATGCACACCGGCCTCGAAGAGCACGAGCGCGGCTTCGAGCGCCTCGCCGCCTTCTACGCCGAGCGCGCCCGCGGGGGAGCCGGCCTGATCGTCACCGGCGGCATAGCCCCGAACGACGCCGGCCGCCCCTTCGAGGGCGGTGCCCGCCTCACCACCGAGGAAGAGGCCGCCGAGCACCGGGTGATCACCGAGGCCGTGCACGCCGAGGGCGGCAGGATCGCGATGCAGATCCTGCACTTCGGCCGCTACGCCTACCACAAGGACCTGGTCGCCCCCAGCGCGCTCCAGGCCCCGATCAGCCCGTTCGTCCCGAACGCCCTCAGCGACGCCGAAGTCGAGCGCACCGTGGAGGACTTCGTCCGCGCCGCCCGCCTCGCCAAGCTCGCCGGCTACGACGGCGTCGAGATCATGGGCTCCGAGGGCTACCTGGTCAACGAGTTCATCGCCGCCGCCACCAACAAGCGCACCGACCGCTGGGGCGGTGCGTACGAGAACCGCGTCCGCTTCCCCCTGGAGATCGTGCGGCGCACCCGCGCGGCCGTGGGCGAGGACTTCATCCTCATCTACCGGCTCTCCATGCTGGACCTGATCCCCGGCGGCTCCACCCTCGACGAGGTGGTGCACCTCGCCAAGGAGATCGAGGCCGCGGGCGCCACCATCATCAACACGGGCATCGGCTGGCACGAGGCCCGCATCCCCACCATCGCCACCTCCGTCCCGCGCGGCGCCTACACCTGGGTCACCAAGCGGCTGATGGGCGCGGTGTCCGTCCCCCTCGTCACGAGCAACCGCATCAACACCCCGGAGATCGCCGAGGAGTTGCTCGCCGACGGGCGCGCGGACCTGGTCTCGCTGGCCCGCCCCTTCCTCGCCGACGCCGATTTCGTCGCCAAGGCCGCCGCGGGCCGCTCCGAGACCATCAACACCTGCATCGGCTGCAACCAGGCCTGCCTCGACCACACCTTCAGCGGCAAGATCACCAGCTGCCTGGTCAACCCGCGCGCCTGCCACGAGACCGAACTCACGCTCTCCGCCACGCAGTTGAAGAAGCGCGTCGCCGTCGTCGGAGCCGGCCCGGCCGGTCTGGCCTGCGCCGTCTCCGCCGCCGAGCGCGGCCACGCCGTCACCCTGTACGAGGCCTCCGGCCACATCGGCGGCCAGCTCGACATCGCCCGACGCGTCCCGGGCAAGGAGGAGTTCGAGGAGACCATCCGCTACTTCGGCACCCAGCTCGCCGAGCACGCGGTCGAGGTCAAGCTGAACACCCGCGCCGACGTGGAGACCCTGCGCGGCTACGACGAGGTCGTCGTCGCCACCGGAGTCACCCCCCGCATCCCCGACATCGAGGGCGTGGACGGCCCCACCGTCGTGACCTACCTCGACGTCCTGCGCGACGGAGCCCCCGTCGGCGAGCGCGTCGCGGTCCTCGGCGCCGGCGGCATCGGCTTCGACGTGGCCGAGTACCTCACCGACAGCGGCGAAGGCGCCTCCCAGGACCCCGAGGTCTACTTCCGCCACTGGGGCGTGGACACCGCGTACACCGGCCCCGGCGGCCTCACCGCCCCCGAACGCCCGGCCCCGCCGCGCCGGGTCCACCTGCTCCAGCGCAAGACCACCAAGGTCGGCGCGGGCCTCGGCACCACCACCGGCTGGATCCACCGCGCGGAGCTCAAGCACCGCGGTGTCGTCTCGGTCGCGGGGGCGACGTACGACCGGATCGACGCCGAGGGCCTGCACATCACGGTCGAGGGCGAGCAGCAGCTGGTACCCGCCGACACGGTGGTCCTGTGCACCGGCCAGGAGCCGCGCCGCGACCTGTACGAGGCCCTGCGCGCGGCCGGGATCGAGGCGCACCTGATCGGCGGCGCCGACGTGGCCGCCGAGCTCGACGCCAAGCGCGCCATCCGGCAGGGCACGGAACTGGCCGCCTCCCTCTGATCGACGGGGTGTTGTGGCGGCCCGGACCGGGCCGCCACAATCAGCCGGTGACGTTGACACCGGCAGACGCGGACAAGATCCTCACCGACAACTTCGCCCCCTGGGTGCTGGCCCTCGGGCTCACCGTCCAGGAGACGGGCGAGCGGCACGCCGTGCTCCGGCTGCCCTGGTCCGACGCCCTCGCCCGGGACGGCGGGGGGCTGTCCGGCCAGGCGCTGATGGCTGCCGCCGACACCGCCACCGTCATCGCGATCTCCGCCGCCCGCGGGGCGTACGGCCCGATGACCACGGTCCAGCAGTCCACCAGCTTCCAGCGGCCGGTGGTCGGCGCCGACGTGCTGATCGACGTTCGGATCACCAAACTCGGCAAGCGGATGGCCTTCGCCGACATCACCATGACCCCCGAGGGCGCGCTGGAGCCGGCCGCGAAGGCCTCCACGGTCTACGCCCTGCTCGGGTGAACGGACCGCGCGGCGACACGCTCCGCGAAACGCCGGAGGCCCTGCTGTGGGGGCCGTCGGCGCGCGCGGAGGAAACGGCTCTGCGATCGTGGAGGCAGGAGAGCAGGAGAGCAGGAGAGCCTTCGGCCCGGCGCGCGAGGAGCGGTCATGTCCGGACAGTTCGAGGCGAGCGTCGAGATCGACCGCCCCGTCGGCGAGGTCTTCGCGTACCTCGCCGACGGGCGCCACGACCCCGAATTCAGCCCGCGTGTCCAGAAGATCACTCGGACCCCGGACGGCCCGACGGCCGTCGGCACGATGTTCCGCAGCACCGTGAAGGACGCGGGGATGAAGACCGCCCGCGCCTTCCAGATCACCGCGCTCGACGCGCCGCGGCAGATCCGCTGGTCGGAGCTGAGCGAGAACATGGTCACCGCGGACGGCGGCTACGACCTGGAGGAACTCCCCGGAGGCCGCACCCGGGTCCGGATCTTCAACACGCTCACCGGGCACGGCTTCGGCAGGCTGCTGGTCGGCCTGGCCCTGAGCGCGGCACGCAAGGACGCCCCCGACTTCGGCCGCCGCATCAAGGCGGCGGTCGAGGCGTCCCCGCACGTGTCCTGAAACCGCGCGGACCTGCGACGACACCCGCCGACGGCACGAGGGTGCCGTCGGCGGGTGCGGTCGCGATGATGGGGCCGTGTCAGAAGCGGCCCGGCCCGCCCGACGGGAACGGCAGCGGCCCGGCCGGAGCCGATCCGGGACCCGATCCCGATCCGGCCCCGAGTTCCGCCCGGCCCCCCGTGGCCCGGCAGGTCAGATCCGTGGCCGGGAGCCGGCCCGTGACGAGGTACTCGCTGACCGGGGCGTTGACGCACGAGGCCGGATCGGCCAGGTAGGCGCCGTGGCCCTCACCGCCCAGGGCCAGGACCATCCGCGAGCCCTTCAGCGCCCGGTGCATGCCCAGACCGCTCGCCAGCGGGGTCTGCGAATCCCACTCGTTCTGCACGGTCACCACGGCGGCCCTCGTCTTCATCGGGGTCGCCGCCTCCAGGGGCCGCTGCCAGAAGGCGCAGGGCTTGATGTTCGAGGCGAAGTCCCCGTAGAGCGGGTACGCGGCCTTGTCCCTGACCGCGTCGCGCCGGTACCGCTCGGGATCGCGCGGCCAGTCGGCGGTGTCCCCGCACACCACGCTCCAGAAGACGGCGGTCCCGTTGTCCGAAGCGGGTTCGGCCGCCGAACCGTTCCCGGATCCGCCCGCGAGGGCCTTCTTCATGTCGAAGGCCGCGGGCCCGCCGGGCTTCCCGTCGGCGGCGTCCTTCAGCGCCACCACCAGCGGAGTGATCTGCGCCGGGTAGAAGAACATCCCGCGTGCGCGACGGATGTCGTCGCCGCTGATCTTCTGCCCCTCGAAGACGATCGGATCCCGGTCGGCCCGCGCCACCAGCTGCCAGAAGGTCTGGGACACCGCGGCCGGGCTGTCGCCGAGGTGGTACTCGCCCGAGCGCTCCGCGGCCCAGCGCGTCCAGCGCGCGAAGGCGGGCTCGGCCTCCGTCGCCCAGACCTGGATCATGCCCCGCCAGATCCGGTCCGGGTCGACCCCGCTGTCCAGCACGAAGCGGTCGGTGCGGTGGGGGAACATCTGCGTGTACACCGCGCCGAGGTAGGTCCCGTACGAGTACCCCAGGTACGAGATCTTCCGCTCGCCCAGCACCGCACGGATGGTGTCCATGTCGCGCGCGGTGTTGCGGGTGGTGAGGTACGGGAGCACGGAACCGGCCTTCTCCCGGCACTTGTCGGCGACCGTACGGGCCCACGCGACATCGGAGGGGAAGGTCTCGGGCCGGTAGGCCCGGTCGAACTGCTGCTCGGCGTCGGTCAGTCCGCAGCTCACCGGAGAGCTGGCCCCGACCCCGCGCGGATCGAAGCCGATCATGTCGTACTGCTCGCGGACCTCCTTGGGCATCGACTCCCCGATGTACAGGGGGAGATCGAGCCCGCTGCCGCCCGGCCCGCCCGGGTTGAGCAGCATCACTCCGTGCCGCTTCGCCGGGTTCTCGCTCCTGACCCGGGACATCGCGAGGTCGAGCGTCTTCCCACGGGGCCGCTGGTAGTCGAGCGGCACCTTGATGGTGGCGCACTCGTACGAGGCGGGCTGATCGGGGCTGCAGCGGTGCCACGCGGGCTGCTGGCGCAGGTAGGTGTCGGCAAGGGGAGCTTCGCCGGCAAGGGGAGCGGTGTCGGCGGCGGGAGCCCCGTCGGCAACCGGAGCGGCGAAGGCCTGGGCGGCCGCCGTCAGGGACACGGAACTCGCGAGGAGCCCGGCGGCGGCCAGTAAGGATGCCAGTCGTTTCTTTCGCACGAAGAGCCTTTCCCTTCAAGGAGGTTGGTCCCGGGCTCCACCCTCCTGCACCCGCCGCCCGTCCGAATCATCCCGTGGTGCCAGCCTCCATGGGCCTCACGAACGAGCTGAAATCCGGACAACTGGCCGACACGCGGGCTGCGGTGACGCGGCCGGCCCCATAGCAGCCCTTCGGGGCGTTGCCCGGATGTTTGTCCATTCGTGATGGGGCTTGGAAAGGGGTGCCGCAACGGGCGCTAGCGTCCCGGGAGACCAGGGACCGGGACCGCTCCCGGTCCGCGCAGCAAGGAGGCACAGTGCCGTCAATCCGCCGGTCGGCCGTCGGCAGCATGTCGGTCGCTTCGCGACACGTGATGGGTACGGGCATCGTCATCGGAGCCCTGGCCCTCACCCTGATCGCGCTGTTGATCCCGGTGCGGAGCTTCGGCGGCAGGATCGCCGAGGCCGCCGCCGCTCCCGTGGCCGCCCCCGACGACGACGGCGCCGGGATCACGAGCACGGCCTTCGGGCCGCTCACCCCCCAGGACCGCGACTTCGTCCGCAAGGTCCGCCTCGCAGGGCTGTGGGAGCTGCCCGCGGGGCGGCAGGCGCAGCAGCGGGGCACCAGCCCGGCGGTGCGCATGGCCGGGGAGCACCTCGTGGAGGGGCACACCGAGCTGGACCGGCGGGTCCGGGAGGTCGGTCAGGCGCTGGGCCTGGACCTGCCCGACCGGCCCTCCGATCAGCAGCAGGCCTGGCTCGGCCAGTTGGACCGGGCCCAGGGGGCGGCGTACGAGCGGTTGTTCATCCAGCTGCTGCGCCGGGCGCACGGCAAGGTGTTCACGCTCGTCGCCCAAGTGCGGGCGCAGACACGGAACTCCATGGTCCGCGAGCTGGCCACGGACGCCAACACCACGGTCCTGGACCACATCTCGATCCTGGAGGCCAGCGGGCTGGTCGACTTCGACGGCCTCGGGGACGCCGTGCCCGCCGCCCCGGCCCCCGCCCCCACCTCCGCTCCCGCCTCCTCCGCCGACTCCCGTTCGAGGAAGTGAAGTGATCGCATGAAGCCGATGAACCGAATGAACCGCACCGGACACAAACGCCGCCTGCGGCCCTCGTACAAGGCCCTCGCCCTCGTCAGCGCCCTCGCCCTGGGCGGCGGCGCGGTGGTGATCGCCGCCCAAGGCGCCTCCGCCGGCCAGGACAAGCGGCGCCCGGCGCCGGTCACGGCCACCATCGACTGCCCCGACGTGGGCGAGCAGCTGAGCGAGGTGCCCGATCAGGCCCGGCCCGAGGTGGACCGGGAGCTCGCGGGGCTCGACACCCAGATCGCCGACGCCTACCAGCGGCTCGCCACCGGCAAGGCGCAGGGCGGGGCGCTGCTCGGAGAGCTGAAGGGCCAGCGGGACGCCGCGATCGGCCGGATGTCCGACGCCATCGGACGCACCACCGCCCGCCCCGACGGGCTGGCGCAACTGAGCGCCTGCGCGATGCGGGAGGCGCCGACCGGCAACGACGACGAGGGCCTGGACGGTACGAACGCGCTCGCGGGCCCGGCGGCCCGCTCGGGCTCGGGAGCCCCGGCGAAGGGCGGTCCGGCGCGCGGCGACTTCGTCGCCATCGGCTCCGTCAAGCCGAACGTGCGCGCCCCGAAGCCCAAATCCACCGCCTCCACGGGATCGTTCGCCGTCCAGTGCGGCCGCAACGAGAACCGGCACCTCAACCCCGACAACGTGATCGTCGCCCCCGGGGTGGGCAACGGCGCCCACCACATGCACGATTACGTCGGCAACAAGACCACGGACGCTTTCTCCACCAACAAGAGCCTGGCCGCTTCCGGGACCACGTGCACCAACGGCGACCAGTCCACGTACTACTGGCCCGTGCTGCGGCTGCGCGACGGCAAGGCGGAACAGGACGCGGCCGCCCCCGGCGGCGGTCAGGACGCCAACGTGGGCACGATCCTGCGGCCCAAGCAGGTGACGACCGACTTCAAGGGGAGCCCCGCCTCCCGGGTCACCGCCATGCCCCGCTTCCTGCGGATCATCACCGGTGACGCGAAGGCCTTCACCAACGGCCCCGCCAACGCCAACGCCTCGTGGAGCTGCACCGGCTTCGAGGACCGGCAGCTGAAGGACAAGTACCCGATCTGTCCCAAGGGCAGCGACGTGGTGCGCACGTTCACCTTCCAGAGCTGCTGGGACGGCAAGAACATCGACAGCGCCAACCACCGCACCCACGTGGCCTTCGCGGCCGCCGACGGCTCCTGCGGGTCGGGCTTCAAGGCGATCCCGCAGCTGGTGCAGCGCATCGTCTACGCGGTCCCCCCGGGCGCGCGCTTCGCCGTGGACAGCTTCCCCGAGCAGCTGCACAAGCCGGTGACCGACCACGGGGACTTCATCAACGTGATGTCGGACGCCCTGATGGCCAACGCGGTGCGCTGCATCAACGGCGGGCGTGCCTGCCGGTAGGAGCCCCCGGGGCGGTCCGCCTCCCCCAGGCCCCCGGCCGCCCCGGGAAAAAAGGTGCCGGTCCGAAGCCCGCTTCGGACCGGCACCGCCTTGTGCGGGTCGGGGTCGGGGTCAGAGGCCGTTGACGCGGGCGATGCGCCCGGCGCCCAGCGGCGGCCGGAAGTCCGCGGTGACCACCCGGGCCCGGCGGCTGCCGCGGGAGGGCCGCAGCCGCACCTGGGCCATCAGACGGCGGCTGCGCAGGGCCAGCTCCAGTTCGAAACGGGTGCGCGGGTCCCGCAGGCCGGGACCGAAGAGCTTCTCCAGCTGGCGCATGCGGTACCGGACCGTCTGGGGGTGAACGCTCAGCGCCTTGGCCGCCTCGGGCGCTCCGCCGCCCTCCAGCCAGGCCAGCAGGGTCACTTCGAGGCGCTCGCTCTGGCGCGGGGTCAGTTCCGCCAGCGGTCGCAGCCAGCGTGCGGCGAGAGCGTGTGCCAGCGGCTCGTCCTGGAGCAGCAGCAGGGTGGAGAGGTGGTCGTCCACGTAGACGGCCCGGACGTCCAGACCGGCCCGCGTCGGGGTCAGCGACAGCAGCCGTACCGCCCAGCGCAGGGAGGAGGCGCTGTCGCGGGGTGCGACGGGGTGGCCCACGGCGGCGAACCGGCCGCGCAGCGCGCAGTCCAGCGCGGTGCGCGCCTCCGGGTCCTCGGTCGGGACGAGCAGGCAGGGCTGCCCGCCGGCCATGCCGCCGAGGCAGTCGTCGAGGAGGGCGGCGAGCTGCTGGGTCTCGCCGGGAGAGGCGGGCACGACGGCCCGTACGGCCGCGGGGAGCGGCCAGCCGGCCGCGCTCGCCAGGTCGGCGAGCGCCAGATCCGACAGGGGCATGTCACCCGTGAGCACGGTGAACAGCTCCCGCCGGGCCAGTTCGCGGACCGAGCCCGTCCGCTGCGAGGGCACGGCCTTCAAGGGCGGCAACGGCACGGAGGGGCAGGGCTCGGGGGCCGGAGCGGCGGCGGCCCCGGTGTCCGGGCCGCGGCCGCGCCTGCGCGCGGACCGCTCCCGTACCAGGTCCCCCTCCTGTCGGCCCCCTTGCTCCGGGTCCGGATGCCCCTGGTCCGGATGTCCGTGGTCCGCAGGGTGCCGGTCACCCGGCTCCTCCGCGGAGGCCTCGCGGTAACCGAGGGCGGTGAGCAGGGCCGCCTCCAGCCGCTGTCTGACCAGTTCGTCGTCGACGTCGTCGACGAGCGCCGAGAATCCCGGGAGGGTCTCCCGCAGCTCCTCCACCATCCCCGCGGCCAGCGTGGGCAGTTCCCTGCGCAGGACCCGGGTCCACTCGCCCCGTGGTCGGGACCAGATGCGGTTCAGAAGTTCGCACATTGTTACCTCGTTCAAGCCGGGGTGTGGCGTGCCCCGTGGGAGGGTGGCAAACCTGCCGGGGTCTCCTTCCCGCCCCGCCGACGCCATGCCGGCGGGGGAGTCGAGCGCCCCGTACTCCCTCCAGGACCATGCCAACCGCTTGCAGTCCCGCGGCCTCGGCCCAAGCGCCGTCGGGGAGGTGCGGCGGCGAACCAGGCGTCAACCCCGTCGCAACCGCACCACTGGAAGGGAATCTTCCGGGGATGTTCGATGCGATGGCTGTGCGAGGGCCAGAAATTATCACGTTTCGATAAATCCCGTGGAGACCTTGCGAAGCTCCAGGATGCTTCTGCACTCCGGCCCCCGCTCCCGGCCGGCCCGGTGGGCGAAGCGCCCATCTCCCGTCCGCCGAGGAGCGGTTGCGACGTCCACCCCGGGCGCCGAGCGTGCGGCGGAAGTGCTCGGGCCCCGTTTGGGAGACCACATGCCCCTGCTCCAGACTCGAACACCACGCTCGCACCGGGCCCGCCGCGCCAGACGCCAACCGGGCGCGGCATCGGCCACCGGCCGCCGGGCGGTCCGGCGGCCGCCCCTGCTGTCCGCCCCCGGGGGGTCGCACCCCGCCGCCCTGGGCGCCGCCGCCCTGGCCGCCCTGTCCGCGCTGGTCGTGTCCGCGCGCGCGGGAGCCCTGACCCACCTGTGGGACTTCCTCGACTACGGGGCGGGAGTCCTCTCGCTCGTCTCGCTCACCGGCGCCGTCCTGTGGGGACTGGCGGCCACCGACCGCAAACTCCTCGCCTCCGCCCACCGCCTGGCGGCCCAAGGCGCGCACCGCGGCCTCGCCGTCGCCGGACTCGCCTTCCTCGGCCTGCACGTATGGATCAAGGTCGCCCGGTCCCGGGCCGACGCCGCGGCCGTGGTCCTGCCCTTCGCGGACGGGAACCGGCCGCTGCTCATCGGCCTCGGCACCCTGGCCGGATACCTCTTCGTGGCGGTGGCCGTCTCCGGAGCCGTCCGCAGCGCCTTCGCCACCCGGGGCCGCTCGCTGTGGTGGCGGGCCCTGCACGTGGGCGCCTACCCGGCCTGGGGCGCCTCGCTCGTCCACGGGCTCAAGTCCGGCCGCCCCGCCAGCGGTTGGGTGACGGCCGCGTACGCCCTGTGCCTGGTCGCCGTCGCGGGGGTCCTGGTGATCCGCCTGCGCACGAAGCTGCGTACCCAGTCCCGTACGCAGCTACGCGCGTCGCCCGTCCGACCGCCCGCCCCGGCGCCCGGTGCGCCCCGGGTGCCGGGGCAGGCTCCGGCGCGGGGCCCCGTGCCGTTCGTGCGCAAGCCCGCGGAATGGGCCGCGGAGCTGCTGACCGCGCGCCTGTCCCGGCAGTCGCGCCCCAAGGTGTTCGTCTCCGGCGGGCCCGGACCGCGACGCCCCGGCCCCGCCCCCGACCGCCCCGGTGAACCGGTCGACGGCGTGCGGGGGCGGCGATGAGCCCGGTGACACGCCCCGTACTCGGCTGCGTAGGACAGCCCAGGCTGCTCGCCGGACTCGACGCCGCGGACCGGCTCGACCGCGTCGGCCACCTGAGCGTGCACGGCGCACTGCCCCCCTACCCGCCGGACGGCCTCGTCGCGCTCGCCGAGGACATCGGCCTGGGCGGGCGCGGAGGAGCGGGCTTCCCGTTCGCCCGCAAGCTCCGGGCCGTCATGCGGTCCGCGCGCGGACGCGAAGGACGCACCGCCGTCGTGGTCAACGCCTCCGAGGGGGAACCGAGTTGCCTCAAGGACGCCGCCCTGCTGCTGCACGTACCGCACCTGGTGCTCGACGGGGCCCTGCTGGCCGCCGCGGCCCTCGGAGCCGAGGACGTGGTCGTCGGCGTGACCCGGGAGGACGTGGAACAGTCCCTCGGCGCGGCCGTGGCCGAACGCGGTCCCGTCGGCCGCCGGGTCCGCGTCGTCCGACTGCCCGAACGCTTCGTCACCGGCGAGGGGACCGCCCTGGTCAAGGGGCTCGACGGCGGGCCCGCCCTGCCGTCCGGACAGAAGGTGCGCACCAGCGAACGGGGGCTCGGCGGCCTCCCCACCCTGCTGTCCAACGCCGAGACCTACGCACACCTCGCCGTAGCCGCACGGATCGGCGCCCAGGAATACCGCACGGCAGGCCTGCCCGCGGAACCCGGAACCACCCTGCTCACCGTCGCCGGCTCGACCGTCGTCGAGGTACCGCTCGGAACCTCGCTGGCGTACGTCCTGGACCTGTGCGGAACCGTCCCCGGCCAGGGCGTCCTCGTCGGCGGCTACCACGGCCGCTGGCTGGCCCCGGCGGCCGCGCGGGAGGCCGCCCTGTCCCGGCGGTCCCTGGCCGCGTACGACGCCGTACTGGGGGCCGGCGCGGTACTGCCGCTGCCCGAGGGCACCTGTCCGGCCGGCGAGGTGGCCCGGGTCACCCGCTGGATGGCGGAGGAATCGGCGGGCCAGTGCGGCCCGTGCGTCCGAGGACTCCCCTCGCTCGCCGACGCGGTGGAACAACTCGTGGGCGGCGGGGGCGGAGCGGCCCTCGACGCGGTACAGGCGCGGATGCGTGGGGTACTGGGCCGCGGCGCGTGCGCCCACCCGGACGGTACGTCCGCCTTCGTGGCCTCGGCGCTGGCCGTCTTCCCCGACGAGTTCCGCGACCACGCGCTGGGCAGCGGCTGCGGGCGCCCCGTGCTCGGAGCGCTGCCGCTGCCGGCCGACGAGAACCCCGAACGCCTCGTCGTGGACTGGACGTTGTGCAAGGGCCACGGACTGTGCGTGGACCTGCTGCCCGACGTGGTCCGACTGGACGCCGACGGCTACCCCGCCCAGGGGGTCATGCCGGTCCCCGGACGCCTGCGTCCCAAAGCGCTGCGCGCGGTGCGTCGCTGCCCGGCCCTCGCGCTGCGCATTCAGGAATGAACGGGCGGTGCACGGCCGCGGGCGGGTCGAGTTCACCCTTTGGCGCGATCTGATAAATTCCCCGAATTTCGAATGGGTGCGGCCCAAGTGGCCCTATGAATGGCCGTGGGAAAAACACGCCGGACGAAATCCTGAGGAGAGATCATGGGCAACAGGCTTCATGTGGCCACCGCGACGGGATCGATGGTGGCGGTACTCATGCTGACGGCGGGATGCGGAAGCGGCGGGGGATCCCTGCGCACCGTGGATTCCGTACGGCCGGCCGCGGCGGACAAGGCCATCGGCGACGGCTACGGGAGCGGATACGGCTCCGGCTCCGGCTCCGGCGCCGACCCGGCGGCCGCGGCCGCCCCGGCCGCCTCGGCTCCGGCCACCTCGGCCCAGGCGGGCGAGCTGGCGGTCCGGGAGGTCGCGGGCATCAGCGGCGTGGTCACCGACGGG
Organism: Streptomyces sp. NBC_00503; assembly: GCF_036346895.1. Lineage (NCBI taxonomy): Bacteria > Bacillati > Actinomycetota > Actinomycetes > Kitasatosporales > Streptomycetaceae > Streptomyces > Streptomyces sp. NBC_00503. The sequence goes on from NZ_CP107855.1 coordinate 6,963,811, forward strand.
GCCGGAGCGACCCTCTACCGCTTCGACAAGGACACGGCCGAGCCGTCCCGTTCGGCCTGCGAGGGAGCCTGCGCCACGACCTGGCCGCCCGTCCCGGCGGAAGACGCGAAGGCCGCCGCGGGCATCGACGTGAGCCTCCTCGGCGCGGTCGAACGGCCCGACGGCATCCGGCAGCTCACGCTCGCCGGCTGGCCCGTGTACCGGTACGCGAAGGACACCCAGGCGGGGGACGCGAAGGGCGAAGGGGTGGGCGGCACTTGGCACGCACTGGCCCCGAACGGCAAGAAGGCCGTCGACAACAAGGCACCGGAAAAGAAGGCGCCGGAGAAGAAGGGGTCCGACCTCTCCGTGACCGCCGACGCGAAACTCGGAAAGCTGCTGGTCGATTCCCAGGGACGCACCCTTTACCGGTTCAACAAGGACAGCGCCTGGCCGATGAAATTCGGCTGCCTCGACGCCTGCCTGAACACCTGGAAACCCGCCGCGCCCGTGGACAAGGAGAAGGTGTCCGACATCCCTGCCGGACTTGTCGGATCCGTCAAACGCCCGGACGGGACACAGCAATTGACGATCGACTGCTGGCCCGTCTACCTGTTCACGGGCGATACCGCGCCCGGCCAGACCAACGGCCAGGGCAAGCAGGGGCTCTGGTTCGCGGTCGACGACGCGGGCAAGAAGATCACGGCGGCTTCCTGAGGAGGCCGCCGTGCTGCCCGACCCGCCCCACATCGGCGCCCGCCACGTACTGCCCTGCGCCGTCGTCCTGCTGGCCTCCCTGCTCTGCGCGGGCTGCGGCGGATCGGGGCCCTCCGCCCCGGCCCCGGCCCCGGCCCGGGTCGCGGGCCCGGCCCCCGCCCCGCTGGACCCGATCGCCGAAGCCCTGGGCTGCCGGGCCGAGATCACCGTCGATGCGGAGGAACTGCGCGAAGGCGCCTGCGAGGTGGGCCCGCAGGCCTACCGCATGGCCACCTTCAGCACCGGCTCCGGCCGCGAGACCTGGCTCGCCGAATCCCGCGCCTACGGGGGCACCTACCTGGTCGGCGACCTCTGGGTCGTCACCGCCGCCACCCCGGAGGCCCTGACCCCCCTCCACGACCACCTGGGCGGCACCCTGGAATCGGGCTCCGCCCACGCCCCGCACGATCCGTCCGAGTCCCATGGCGCGGGCCATCCCATGTAGGCCGTCTCTTCCGGCCTGGGCCGTCCCTTCACCGGCGGTGCCATGGGGCACCGCCGGTGCCGTGTCAGGGCGTCCAGGCCGGGGGCCGCTTCTCGCAGAACGCGAGGGCGCCCTCGGCCGCCGAGTCCGTGCGGAAGACGGGCGCGGTGATCGGGTCCTGTACGGAGAAGGCAGCCTGGTCGTCGCATCCGCGGGTGGCCTCGACGACCCGTCGGCTGATCCGTACGGCTTCCGGGGAGTTGGCGCGGATCCGCCCGGCGAGGGCGAGCGCGGCGTCCAGGGCTCCGCCTTCGCCGGTGAGCCGGTTGACGAGTCCGTGCCGGGCCGCGTCCGGAGCGGAGAGCGGGGAGGCGGTCAGGAGCATTTCCATGGCCAGGTGGTGGGGAAGGCGGCCCGGCAGGCGGATGGCTCCGCCCTCGGAGGCGACGAGCCCGCGGGCGACCTCGGGAAGGGAGAAGAAGGCGGTGTCGGCCGCGGTGATCAGGTCGCAGGCGAGGACGAGTTCGAAGCCCCCCGCGACCGCCGCCCCCTCGACGGCGGCGATGACCGGCTTCGACCGGCGGGCGCGGGTCAGCCCGGCGAGTCCCCGGTCCGCGACCCTCGGTACTCCTTCGTCGGGGAAGGCCTTGAGGTCCATGCCGGAGCAGAAGTGGCCGCCCGCGCCGGTGAGGATGCCGACATCGAGTTCCGGGTCGTCCTCCAGGAGGGTCAGCGCGCGGTCGACGGCCCCGGCCAGAGCCCTGTCGACGGCGTTGCGGACGTGCGGCCTGTTGAGGGTGATGACCAGGACGCCGTCGCGCCGCGAGGTCAGCACCACCGGCTGCGTGGTGGTGTGCGTGCTCATGTCGTCCTTCGGAGCAAGGGGCAAGGGGCAAGGGCATGGGCAGGGGCAAGGCAAGGGGCAAGCGGCGGGGAGGCCGGCGCAGCGGTCATCGCCGGACGAGGGGGAGCGCGGCGAGTCCGCGCATGACGCGGGCCGGGCGCCAGGGCAGTTCCTCGGCGGGCTTGGCCAGCTGCACCGGGCCGAGGCGCTCCAGCAACAGGGGGAAGGCCACGGTGCCTTCGAGCCGGGCGAGGGCCGCGCCGATGCAGAAGTGGGGCCCGTACCCGAAGGCGAGGTGGTCGTTGGGGGTCCGGCCCAGGTCGAGGCGGTCGGGGTCCGCGAAGCGTTCCCCGTCGCGGTTGGCGGAACCGATCAGGAGGCTGACGATCTCCCCCTCGCGGATGGTCCGCCCGTGCAGGCGGATCGATTCGCCCGCACACCGGAACGTGGCGTCCCGCACCGGGGAGTCGTAGCGCAGGAGCTCCTCGACCGCGGTGGTCAGGAGCCCGGGACCGGCACCGGGTGCGGCCAGGCGCGCGGCTTCGGCGGGGTGGTGCAGCAGGGCGAGCATGCCGTTGCCGATCAGGTTCATGGTGGTGTCGTGGCCGACCAGCAGCAGGAGGTACGCGGTGGAGCGCAGCTCCTCCTCGCTGATGGCGCCGCTCTCGTCACCGGCCCGGACCAGGGCGCCCAGCAGGTCCACTCCGCCGGGCGCGTCCCCCGACCGCTTCCCGGCGATCAGGGCGTCCAGCAGTTCGTGCAGGTCCCGCTCGGCGCGGCCGGCATCCCCGGACGGGTCGGGGGCGATGGTGGCCATGAGGGTGTCCCTGGTCGCCGCGGTGTCCAGGTGCGCGGGGACGCCGAGGATCGCGCAGATCATCCGGAACGTCAGCGGAGCCGCGAAGTCGGCGATCAGGTCGATGTGCACGGCCTGCTCGATCCGGTCCAGCAGACGGTGCGCGACCTGGGCGATGAAAGGTTCCAGCAGGGCGATCCGGCGGGGCACGAAGGCCGAGTTGACCAGGGTCCGCAACCGGGTGTGGTCCGGGGGGTCGGCGTGGACCAGGTGCCGGTTGAGCCCCGCGGGTCCCGGCACGTATCCGGGTACCCGGTCCGGGTCCTTGCTCAGCCGGGGGTCGGTGAGGAGGGCGCGGACGTCCTCGTACCGGGAGACCTGCCACACGGCGGGCCGGCCCGGCCTGCGGTCCACGTGGGCGGGAGCGTGGCGGCGCAGCCAGGCGAAGTACGGGTAGGGATCCCGGACCCGGGCCGCCAGGAGGTCGGCGGGCGGGCGGGGGGTGGAAACAGGGGGCACGAATTCTCCGGGCAGGTGTGATCAACAGACACCCCACCAACGAGGGCCCCCACGCGGGGATGCGGCTTCGCACCGGCCCGGTCCTCCAGGGTCGGTGGTGTGGCCGCGGGGAGGCCTGCCGGGGTCCCGGGTGGGACCGGGACCCCGGCAGGCCGGTCAAGGCCGCGGTGGACTCAGCCGATGGTCCACTGCTGGAGCGCGGCGCCGGTGTCGGGCTGCTGGGTGACCAGTGCGCCGTTGCCGGAGGACGCGGTGGTCAGGAGCAGTCCGCTCGACGCGGAGGCGACGGTGTGGGCGCCGTTGGCCAGCCGCGTGATGGTCCAGTGCTGGTTGGCGCCGTTGCCGCAGGTCCACTGGATGATCTTCGCGCCGGCGCTGGTGGAGCCTCCGTCCACGTCGGCGCACAGGCCGGACTCGCTGTTCTTCAGCTGGTACGTGCCGTCGGCCTGCTGGGTGAAGGCCCAGCTCTGGTTGGCGCCGCCGTTGGGTGTCCAGGTGATGAGCTGGGTGCCGGCGGTGGTGCTGTGGCCGGGGTTGTCGAGTGCCTTGCCCCCGGCGGTCAGGGTGTGGACTCCGTTGAGGGAGGCCGTGACCGCCCAGGTGAAGGTGGCCGTGCCCGTGGCGGTACCGGAAGCGGCGGTGACCGTCACCGTCGTGGTTCCGGCGGTGGTGGGGGTGCCGCTGATCAGGCCGCCGGCGCTGATGCCCACTCCGGCGGGCAGGCCGGTCGCCGTGAAGGTCAGGGGCTTGCCGACGGAGTCGGTCGCCGTGAGCTGGAGGGAGACGGCCTTGTTCGGGGCGCCGGTCTGGTTGCCCGGGTTGGTGACCGTCACCGTCTCGGGTGCCTGGGCGATCGGGGTCAGCGTCAGGGTCTGCTCGGCGGCCGAGCGGGTGCCGCCGACCGTGTTGCCGGTGGTGTTGGTCCAGCTGCGGGTGGGAGTGGTCTCGGAGGGCCGGGTGGAGTCCGCGGAGAGGCCGATGACGAGGCCGCTGTACCGGTTGACGATCTTGTACGTGCCGGTGGAGGTGCCGTCCGAGGGTGAGGTGCCGCGGATGACGAACCACTGCTGGCCGACGGTGGGGCCGCCGGTTCCGGCCGCGGTGACGGTGGGCTTGGTGCCCCAGGCGCGGGTGGCCGTGGAGGTGGCGCCCACTCCCAGGAGCTGACCGCTGGCGGAGTTGGTGATGCGGTACGAGCCGTCGCCGTTCGAGGCGAAGGTCCACGACTCGAGGCCGGAGCCCGTGGCGGCGGCGCCCGAGGTGGTGGCCGAGCTGCCGGAGACCTGGGCCAGGACCCGGCCGTCGGCGCTGCTGATGCGGTAGGCCTTGGAGGTGTCGACCGGAGCGGCGGGCTCGGTCGTGTCGATGGCGAGGTTGACGTACTCGCTGCTGGATCCGCCGGAGCAGCCGAAGGAGCAGTAGGAGCGGAAGTTCTTCCCCACGATCGTGGAACTGGTCTTGTTGCCGCTGTCGAGGAACCAGCGGTACCAGGAGGCGTTCTTGTAGGTGCCCGTGTCGCCGAGGCGGAACCACTTCTGGGTGGTCAGGTCGGCAGTGGCGTAGATCTCCTGGGAGGCCTTGCCGCTCTGGTCGACCGCCTGGGGCTCGCCGATGTACAGGCCGAGGTGGGCGTTGTAGGTGATGTCCATGACGAACAGCGGGGACGTCGCGGGCATCAGGCCGGCGGCGATCTGCTGGCTCGCGGAGCCGCTGTTGGCCGGGTCGTACTCCTTGGACGGCGGGGTGTATCCGGTCGTGCTGGCGGAGTCCACGGGGACCATGTTGCTCTCGCGGCCGCCGAGGCCGGGCTCGGACCAGGCGCCGCCGTACCACTTCTGCCAGGAGCCGGGCGCCAGCTTCGCCGAGATCGGAGCGCGGGCGACGTGCCCGTAGAACGCGGCCCAGCTGCCGCCCTTGTTCACGATCCGGGAGCCGTAGAAGGCGTAGAAGTAGCCGGACGCCGTGTCGACGAACAGCCGCTGGTCACCGGTGCCGTAGTCGAAGGTCTGCTGCGGGAAGGCGGCCGTGTCGTTGCGCTTGGTGCTGTAGTGCGAGGTGATGACGTGGTCCTTGATGGTCCACGTGCGGCCCTGGTCCTTGGAGACGGCGTAGTCGATGCCGTCGTAGTGCAGGCCGTCGCCGAAGGGCTGCGGGGTGAACTCGTTGTGCACGAGCCCGTACCAGTCGCCGGTGTCCGGGTCGACCCAGACGCCGGCGAGGTCGCAGTAGTTGCGGTGCGCGTAGCTCGACCCGGCCGGGGCGGATGTCGATTCGAGGCCGGTCGGGCTGTTGTCGCAGCGCCAACTGGTGTCGTTGTTGCGGTCGTTGGAGTTGGCCGGGTTGACCGCGTCGCTGATGGCGGCGGACCGGGTGGCCGTGTCGAGGTTCGTCCCGGTGAAGAACGTCCACTTGCGCGGGTCGGTGGCGCCGTAGAGCGCGTGGGCCTGCTGGAAGTAGAACGTGCCGTCCTTGTCGACATAGGGACCGGCAGGGGTGTCGTCGGGGTTCGTCCAGGAGCCCTTGGCACCGACGGTGACGGTGTAGGCGGGGGCGGCCGGGGCTGCGGCCGACGCCGCGGATGCCGTGGGCATCAGCAGCGTGCTGCCGCCGGATATGAGCAGCGCGGCGGCGGCGAGTGCGCGGACCAGTCTGCTGCGAGGAGCGATCACGGGTACTCCCTGATCGGTGGAGCCCTGCGGGGCGGCTCCTTTGACGGTCCGTCGTCCTTGGGGACGGCGGTTGTGCCCGGGCCGCTGTGACGCGGCCCGAGTCCGGTGCTCCCTCGCCCGGCGGGACGACCCGCTGCCGCGGGAGCAGTGTGGGGGGAGCCGGCCCTCAGGCGCCCGCCAGGACGCCCAGGAGGCGCGCGACTTCGGCCGCGACCTCCTCACGGGCCGGGCCGAGGTACTTGCGGGAGTCGCTGACCCCGGGCAGGCGGTGGAGTTCCCGCCGGACGGACGCGGAGGAGATGCCGTTGAGGTGGGTGGAGATGTTGACCTTCGTCATCCCCGCCGCCACGGCCTTGGCGAGGTCCCCGTCCGAGACGCCCGACGAACCGTGGAGGACCAGGGGCACGCCGGTGGCGTCGCGCAGGCGCGCGATCAGGTCGAAGTCCAGTACGGCGTCGCGGGTGGCCGCGACGTTCTGCCCGTACGGCAGCTTGGAGGCGTCGAACATCACCGAGGTGAAACCGAGCCGGACGGCCTCGTGCACCAGCTCCTGCGACTCCGCGTGGTCCAGATGGACGGCCACCGGCACCGTCGCCTGCTCGGCCAGGGCCGGCGCGGCGCGGCCGATGATGTCGTCGGTGGCGGTCAGAGGCATGCGCTGGTCTCCACGCTGGCGGCGGTACGGAACTGTTCGCAGGCCCCGGCGGCAGGCTCAGCCATGCTCGCCGGCCAGCACCACGGAGCGGCTCAGGGCGCGGGGGCGGTCCGGGTCCAGGCCCCGTGCGGCGGCGAAGTGGACGGCCAGACGCTGAACCCGTACGAGGTCGGACAGCGGGTCCAGGTCGCCCGCCGCACCGCCGGATTCGGCGAGGTAGGCGACGCCGGTACGGGCGACATCGGCGGCGAGGCCGTACGGTGCCGGGCCGAAGACCCAGGTGCCGCGGCCGGGGCCCGCGATGCTGATGGGTCCGTGGCGGTACTCCATCGCCGGGTACGCCTCCGTCCAGGCGCCGGCCGCCTCCCGCATCTTGAGCCCCGCCTCCAGCGCGAGGCCGTAGGCCCAGCCGTCGCCCAGGAAGGTGATCTGCTCCGCCGCGCACATCTCCTCGGGCAGTGGTTCGGCGACGGCCCGCTCGGCGTCCGAGGCGGCCCGCGCGATCGTGCGCACCCCCCGGGGCAGCGGGCCCTGGCTCTCCAGGTGGGCCCGCAGAAGGGCGAGTGCCGTCGTGGCGAACCTGGTCTGTACGACTGACTCCTCGTCGGCGTAGGCGAGTTCGACGATGCCGTCGGCGACATCGACCACCGGGGTGCCCCCGTCGGCGGTGACGGCGGTGATCGCCGCCTGCCCGTGCAGCCGGGCCAGCAGGTCCAGTACCTCGGTGGTGGTGCCCGAGCGGGTCAGCGCCAGGATCCGGTCGTAGCGGCGGCCCACGGGGAACTGCGAGGCGGCGAAGGCGTCCGTCTCGCCCAGGCCGGCCCGCTCGCGCAGTTCGGCGTAGGCCAGGGCCATGAACCAGGACGTTCCGCAGCCGATGACGGCGACGCGCTCACCGGGTCGCGGCAGGAGGCCTCGGTGGTCGCCGGCCGAGGCGGCCGCCCTGCGCCAGCACTCCGGTTGGGAGGCGATCTCGCGTGAGGTGTGGGAGGTGAGCGAGGAGTGGGGGGTGTACGCGGAGCCCGGGGGAGTGGACATCGGTGCTGGATCCCTTCGCGGTCTTTGGGGTGCGGGACGGGGCACGGGAGGGCGCCGGAGGGTCAGTCGAACGTCTCCACGTACTCCTCGCAGGTCCCGAGGGCGGGCGCGTCCACGAGGTCGACGCGGTGGCCGAAGCGGTCGAGTTCGAGGATCGTCAGGAGGTTGTCCCCGGTGCGCAGCAGCGGACGGGGAACGTACAGGGTCGCCTGCGGGCCCACCTCCCAATAGCGGCCGAGCAGGGTGTCGTTGACCCAGACGAACCCCTTGCCGAAGCCGGGCAGCCTCAGGAAGGTGTCGGCCGGTTCCTCGAGGTGCAGACGTGCGGTGGCGATGCCCCGGCTGTCGGCGGCCCCGGCGGCCGCACCGGCGCGGGCGAGGTCCTCGGCGGTCCACTCGTCCAGCGGCAGCGGGTGCATGGACCACCCGTGGACGAGCCGCCGCTCCACGCGGACTCCGCCCAGGATGCCCTTGCCCTGGCCGAGCAGCGGGCCGTAGTTGATGCGTCCCTGGTTCTCCACCAGCAGTTCGAGCCGGATCGCCGCGCCCGTGCCGGTGACGCCGAAGGAAGCCGTCGGCCGGTCCAGGACGGTGACGAGGGCGCCGTCGACGAAGACCTGCGCGCGGTCGTGGAGGCCGGTGACCGTCACCTCGTGGGGACCGGGCGGGACGACCGGGTGCGCGGTGTAGAGCACGAGGCCTGAGGCCTGGCCGAGTTCCTCGAAACTCAGCGGGTTGGCGGCGTGCACGGGCGTGGACACCGACCTCAGCGCCTCCACCAGCGCGGATCCGCGGTGCACGGAGAGGGTGGCGGGCTCCAGCAGGGGCGGGTCCTCCGGCGGCTCGGGGACGGGCCGGGTGCTGTGGGGGACGAGCCTTTCGCGCAGCGCGTGGAACTTGGGCGTGAGCGCGCCGTGTTCGGCCACGGGGGCGTCGGAGTCGTAGCTGGTGACGGTCGGCTGGAGGGCCGTGCCGTCGTGGTTCGCGCCTGCCCACAGACCGAAGTTGGTGCCGCCGTGGGCCATGTACAGGCTCAGCGAACCGTCTTGGGCCAGGATGCCCTCGACGTCCTCGGCGGCGCTCGTGGAGGACCGGACGTGGTGGCTCTCGCCCCAGTGGTCGAACCAGCCGTTCCAGAACTCGGCACAGAGGAAGGGCTCGCCGGAACGGCGCGAGCGCAGCAGCTCCGCGGCCTGGTCGGGGCGCGAGCCGAAGGTGGCGGCCGCCAGTTCGCCGGGAAGGCTGCCGCCGTCGAGCATCAGCGGCGTGGGCCCGTCCGCGGTGAACAGCAGCTCGGAGATTCCGCGCGCCGCCAGGGCGTCGCGCAGCCAGCGCATGTAGGTGTGGTCGTCGCCGTAGCTGCCGTACTCGTTCTCGATCTGCACGGCCACGACCGGACCGTCCTGCGCCGCCTGGTGGTCGGCGATGAGCGGGATCAGTACGTCGAACCAGCGCCCGACCTCGTCGAGGTACTCGCGGTGGCTGCTCCTGGGCCGCATGCCGGGCCGTCCGGTCAGCCAGGCGGGCAGACCGCCGTTGTCCCATTCGGCGCAGATGTACGGGCCCGGGCGGACGATGACGTCCAGGCCGGCCTCCTCGGCGGTCCGCAGGAACCGCGGCAGGTCGCGCCAGCCGTCGAAGCGGATGTCACCGCGTCTGCGCTCGTGGAAGTTCCACGGCACGTAGGTGTCCACGGTGTTCAGGCCGAGTGCGGCGACCCGCCGGAGGCGGTCGGCCCACTGCTCCGGGTGCACGCGGAAGTAGTGCAGGGACCCGGACAGGATCCGGTGGGGCCGCCCGTGGCGCAGGAAGGCGCCCTCGGCCCAGCTCAGCACGGGCTGCGTGACCAGAGCGGGGGCCACCGGAGCAGGGGCTGCCGGGGCGGGGGCGACCGGGGCGGGGGCGACACGGGCGGCGCGCGGGGTCCGCGTGGTGCCGGCGGACTCGGCGGTGAGGGCGGAAACGGACTCGGTGGTGAGGGCGGGAGCGGTCATTCGACGGCTCCGGCGGCCATGCCCGCGCGCCGGAAGCGCTGGAGCGGGAGGAGCGGGAGGTGCCCGATCGGAAGCGCCTCGCGACCCGGAGCCCATCCCCGGGATGTTATCGATGCCTCCGCCGCTCCCGCGGGACGGATGAAACTAGGCTTCACAGCTCCTCCTGAGTGCCGCTGCAGGCAGTGAAGGTGTCCTGCACGGGGGCCGCGTGTCCGGCGGGCATGCCGGCGGGGTCGTCCGCCAGGCGTCCTGATGGCCGAAACTATGGCAGAGAATGTTATCGATGCCAATAGGTGTTAACGGGCGGCGTTCCAGCGGGTGAAACTGCACGTGAGCGGCTGTGTGAGCGATATCATCGAGGGGGTCGGACCGGAGAAAGGGATCCCATGGCGAAGAGCGGTGACACCGGCGGCGGAGCGCGCCCCCCGGGCATGCTGGACGTCGCCCGAGTGGCCGGCGTGTCCGCGCAGACGGTCTCGCGCGCGCTGGCCGGGCACCCCAACGTGCAGGAGAAGACGCGCGCGAAGGTCCTGGCCGCGGTCGACCAGCTCGGCTACCGCCGCAACAACGCCGCCCGGATGCTCTCTTCGGGCCGGAGCCGGACCATCGGCGTCGTGACCCTCCGGACGAGCTTCTACTCCAGGGCCGCCGTCACCTCGGGCATCGAGAAGGCCGCCCACGAAGCCGGGTACGCCGTCAGCGCCGCCACCACCGCCTCGCTGGACACCTCCGCCATCGAGAACGCGCTCTCCCGGCTCGCCGACCAGGGTGTCGAGGGGATCATCCTCTCGGTCCCCCTCATCCACACCAGCAGCAGGATCGAGCAGCTCACCCGGTCCACCCCGACCGTCACCATCGACGGCTCGCGCACCGACGCGACCGAGGTCCTCGCCATCGACCAGGTCCAAGCCGCCCGCATCGCGACCCGGCACCTGCTCGACCTCGGACACGACACGGTGTGGCACATCGCGGGCCCGGCGGAGTGGCTCGAGTCGGCCCACCGCCGCGAAGGCTGGCGATCCGCCCTGGAAGGCGCGGGCCGTGCCGTCCCGCCGCCGCTGGAAGGGGACTGGTCGCCGGCCTCCGGCTACCGCAACGGCCTGGTGCTCGCGCGGATCCCGGACGTCACCGCCATCTTCGTCGCGAGCGACGAGATGGCCTTCGGGGTGATCAGGGCCCTGCACGAGGTGGGGCGGCGCGTCCCGGACGAGATCTCCGTCGTCGGATTCGACGACATCGAGCTCGCCGAGTACTGCTCGCCCTCCCTCACCACCATCGCCCAGCCCTTCCAGCACATGGGCGCCCTCGCGGTGACCCATCTGCTGCGCCAGATCGATGCCCCCGGCGCCGTCCCCGAGCCGCGCTCGGTCGAACCGCGCCTGGTCGTCCGTTCCAGCACGGCGGCCGCCCCCGGTCGTTTGTCCTGGGACAGCTGACCGGACAAGTGAATCGTTGTAGGCTCCGAAGACCGCCCTTGACCTGCGCGAAGCGGGCAGGGAGCAGAGATATCGGGAGTATTCGCATGCTTCGTACCATGTTCAAGTCCAAGATCCACCGGGCCACCGTCACCCAGGCCGACCTGCACTACGTCGGGTCCGTGACCATCGACGCCGATCTCCTGGACGCGGCGGACCTGCTGCCCGGAGAACTGGTGCACATCGTGGACATCACCAATGGGGCCCGGCTCGAGACCTACGTCATCGAGGGGGAGCGGGGCTCCGGGGTGATCGGGATCAACGGGGCCGCCGCGCATCTCGTGCACCCCGGCGATCTCGTGATCCTCATCAGCTACGCGCAGGTGGAGGACGCCGAGGCGCGGGTGTTGAAGCCGCGCGTCGTGCACGTGGACGCGGACAATCGCATCGTCGAACTGGGCGCGGATCCGTCCGCACCGGTTCCGGGAACGGATCAGGCGCGCAGCCCCCACGCGGTGGCTGTCTGAGGGAAGTCGGGGATCATGTCGCAGGCCGTGCCGATCGAGTTCGTGGACGACCGCAAGTCCGGGAGGCTGCTGGCCGTCGAGGGCGAGGCGGTGGTGGGGTTCATCGCCTACTTCGTGCTCGCCCAGGCGCCCCACGCCCTCGTGGCGGTCCACACCGTCGTCGAACCGGGCCACGAGGGGCGCGGGATCGCCGGGAACCTGGTCAGGACCTTCTACGGGATCGCCGCCGACGAGGGCGTTCCCGTGGTCCCGCTGTGCCCGTACGCCGCGAGCTGGGCCGCCAAACACCCGGACCAGGCCCCCGAGGCCCCGGCCGCGGTCGTGGCGGCGGCCAAGGTGCAGCTCGACTCGGACTCCGACCTGTGGTGACGGCGCCCCCGAAGGCCCCGGCCGCGCCCCTGACCCTGCTGCACACCTCCGCCGCGCACGTCCCGGTCTTCGACGCCCTGCGCGACCGGCACCACCCGGACGCCGTCCTACGGCACCTCGTGGTCCCGGAGCTGCTGGAGCGGGCCCGAGCCCACGGGCCCGAGTCGGTGGCTCCGGACGTCCGGGAGCTGCTGGAGGGCGTCGCCGGGCCGGTCCTGGTGACCTGCTCGTCCATCGGGGCGATCGGGGAGTCGCTGGCCCCGGACCTGGGCGTCGCGGTGCTCCGGGTCGACCGGCCGATGGCGGCCGCGGCGGTGCGTACCGGGCCGCGGATCCTCGTACTGGCCACCGTGGAATCCACCCTGGCCCCCACGGTGGGGATGCTGGAGGAGGAGGCCACCGGGCCCGTGGCCATCCGTACCCAGGTGGTCGCCGGGGCCTGGGACCGCTTCGCGGCGGGCGACGCGGCGGGCTGCCGGGCCCTGGTCGCGGCAGCGGCCGATGCGGTCGCGGACGCGGACGTCATCGTCCTGGCCCAGGCGTCGATGGCGGGCGCCGAGGACCTCACCACGACCACCACCCCGGTCTTCTCCAGCCCGAGGACCGGGCTGGCCGCCGCGCTCGGGGCGCCGGCCGTCTGAAACGGGCGCCCCCGCGAGGGGCGCCCCTTCTCGTCGTGCGGGCCCGGCCGGAACGGCGGAAGCTGGGAAACATGACGCAGCCGCCCGTTCCCGATCCGCCGCCCCTGCCGGGGCCCGGCCCGTTCCCGGACCCCGAGCCGATCCCGCCGCGACCCGTACCGCCCCCCGATCCGGGTCCGCCGCCGCCCGAGCCCGCGCCGATGCCGGAGCCGCTGAGCTGAGCCGAGCCGAGCTGAGCCGATTCGACGGGAGTCAGGCCGTACGGACCTCGGAGCGGTCGCCGCTCCACAGGGTGTGGTACGAGCCTTCGCGGTCGGTGCGCCGGTAGGTGTGGGCTCCGAAGAAGTCGCGCTGGCCCTGGGTCAGGGCCGCCGGAAGCCGCTCCGCGCGCAGGGCGTCGTAGTAGGCGAGCGAGGCGGCGAAGGCCGGTACGGGGATGCCCTGGCGGACCGCGGCGACCAGCGCCTCGCGCCAGTCCTCCTGCGCGGCCCCGATCTCCTCGGCGAACCCGGCGTCGGCCAGGAGGCTCGGCAGCTCCGGCCGGGCGTCGTAGGCGGCGCGGATCCGGTCCAGGAACGCGGCCCGGATGATGCAGCCGCCGCGCCACAGCGAGGCCACGGCGCCGAGGTCGATGCCCCAGCCGTACTCCTCGCTGCCGGCCTGGATCTGGTGGAACCCCTGCGTGTACGAGACGATCTTCGATGCGTACAGGGCCTGCTCCACCTGGGCGGCGAAGGCGTCCGCGGCCTCCGCGGAGAGCGGCGCGGCCTTCGGGCCGGCCAGGCCGCGGGCGGCGCTGCGCAGGTCCGCGTGGCCCGAAACCGCGCGGGCGAAGACCGCCTCGGCGATGCCCGACACGGGAACGCCCAGGTCGAGGGCGATCTGCACGGTCCAGCGGCCGGTGCCCTTCTGCTCGGCGGCGTCGGCGACCACGTCCACGTACGGGAGACCGGTCGCGGCGTCCGTGTGCGCGAGCACCTCGGCGGTGATCTCGATCAGGTAGGAGTCCAGCCGGCCCTTGTTCCAGGAGCGGAAGGTCTCGGCGATCTTCGCGGGGGAGTAGCCGGCCACCTCGCGGAGCAGGTGGTAGGCCTCGGCGATGAGCTGCATGTCGGCGTACTCGATGCCGTTGTGCACCATCTTGACGAAGTGGCCGGCGCCGTCGGGGCCCACGTGCGAGGTGCAGGGGGTGCCGTCGGCGGCCTTGGCGGAGATCTTCTCCAGCAGCGGGCCGAGGGAGGCGTACGACTCCTCCGAGCCGCCGGGCATGATGCTCGGGCCGAGCAGCGCGCCCTCCTCGCCGCCCGAGATGCCGACGCCCACGAAGTGCAGGCCCTGCTCGCGCAGTTCCTTCTCCCGGCGCCGGGTGTCCTCGAAGTGGGCGTTGCCGCCGTCGATGATGACGTCGCCGGGCTCCAGCAGCGGAGCGAACTCGCGGATCACGGCATCGGTGGGCTCGCCGGCCTTCACCATGATGATCAGACGGCGCGGGCGCTCCAGCGCGTCGACGAACTCCTTGGCGGACTCGGCGGCCACGAAGGTGCCCTCGTGTCCGAACTCCTGTACCAGCGCCGTGGTCTTGGCGGCGGTGCGGTTGTGGACGGCCACGGTGAACCCGTTGCGCGCGAAGTTGCGGGCGAGGTTGCTGCCCATCACCGCGAGGCCGGTGACGCCGATCTGCGCCGTGCTGCTGCTCATGGGGTGCGCTCCTGAGTGCTTCGACAGTGCATTCGATATGCGGAGGAATGCGGGAACACCGACGCTACATCGGGAGAGATCCTTATCGACCCCCTACTTCTGGGGCACGCTCAACTTCCCCTCGAACGTGTCCGGTTGTCGACCTTGTCATGCTCCGGTCGTAGCGTTACGGTGTGCGGTTCCTGCTGTCTTCGATGGGGGCTCCCATGGGTGTACGGGGCCGGCACCGCCGGTATCAGCCGAGCAGCATCAACCGGGCCTCGCTCGTCGTCACCGCCGGTGGCGCCGGGATCGCGCTCCCTCTCATCGGCGCCGGAGCCGCACACGCCGCCTCCGTGGACACCTGGAGCAAGGTCGCCGCCTGCGAATCCACCAGCAACTGGCACATCAACACCGGCAACGGCTACTACGGCGGGCTCCAGTTCAGCCAGAGCACCTGGCGGGACTTCGGGGGCACCGCCTACGCGGCCCGCGCCGACCTCGCGACCAAGGACCAGCAGATCGCGGTCGCGGAGAAGGTCCTCAAGGGGCAGGGCCCGCAGGCCTGGCCGGTCTGCGGAAAACAGGCCGGACTCAGCCGCAGCGGCCCGGCGCCCGCCCTGGGGACGCAGTCCAAGGCCGCGGTCCCGGCGATCCAGACCCAGCAGGTGAAGGTCCAGCTCCAGGAGACCAAGGCAGCTGCTCCGCAGGGCACCGCGCCCCGCCCGACCGGGACTTCGGTCCTGCCCAACCCGTACGTCGTCGCGCCCGGGGACTCGCTCTCGGCGATCGCCACCGACCAGCACGTCGAGGGCGGCTGGCAGGCACTGTACGAGACCAACCGGGCCACCGTGGGCGGCAATCCGGACCTCATCTTCCCCGGGCAGCGGCTCACCCTGCGGATCACGGCCGCTCCGGCCGCGCCCCCGGCCCAGAACCCGGAGAAGCCGCCGCGCACGGCCGATCCGGTCAAGCCCGTGGAACCGGCGGCCGAGAAGCCCGCCGAGAAGCCGGCCGAGAAACCCGCCGAGAAACCCGCCGAGAAGCCCGCGGAGAAGCCGGCCGAGAAGCCGGCGGCCGAACCCGTCGCGAAGAAGCCCCAGGCACCCTCCGGCGGCTTCTCCGCTCCCGTGGACGCGGGCCTCGGCACCGCCTACCACGTGGCGGGATCCTCCTGGTCCAGCGGCTACCACACCGGGGTCGACTTCCCGGTGGCGACCGGCACCTCCATCAAGGCCGCCGGCCCCGGCGAGGTGGTCTCGGCCGGCTGGGCGGGTGCGTACGGCTACCAGGTGGTCATCCGGCACACCGACGGCCGGTACTCCCAGTACGCGCACCTCTCGGCGCTCGGCGTCACAGCCGGGCAGCAGGTCACCGGCGGGCAGCGCATCGGCCGCTCCGGCTCCACCGGCAATACGACCGGACCGCACCTGCACTTCGAGATCCGCACGGGCCCCGGCTACGGGACCGACATCGACCCGCTGAAGTATCTGCGCGGCCACGGGGTCGACATCTGAGCGCGGACAACCGGAGTCCTGGGCGCAGGCAACCGGAGTCCTGAGCGAAGCCGGACCGGCCGTACCCCGCAGGGGGTGCGGCCGGTCCGTCGTACCGGGCGTGACCTGGGGCGGAGCATGAGTTTGTCCTCCGCCGGGGCGGATCCGTACACTAGCCCTTTTGGGGACTTCCGCAGCAGGCGGACGCGGACGAGTGATCAAGGAACGGCAGCGGGTATGACGGTGACCGAAGACAGCCAGGAGCAGGGCCACGCCTTCGGGCCCGGCATCGACCCGGACCGCCTGGCCCTCTGCCTCAGCGTGCTCGACGAGCTGGACAAGCTCGATGTCGACCACCCGGACGCCATCACCGTGCGCCGCGCCACCGCCGGCCTCTACCGCACGGTCAAGCAGCGCCGCCGCCAGGACCGCCGCGCCGCCAAGACCGCCAACGACAGGGCCGTCACCGAATCGACCGCGACCGGTTCCGCCGAGCGCATCGACGACGAGACCGAGGGTCTGCTGCCCACTTCGGTCACGGAAGCCGGACGGATCGCCGGAATACTCCAGCGCCCGCGCTCCTGCTACATCTGCAAGACGCGCTACGTCGAGGTCGACTACTTCTACCACCAGCTCTGTCCGGCCTGTGCCACCGAGAACCGCAACAAGCGGGAGGCCCGCGCCGACCTCACCGGCAAGCGTGCCCTGCTCACCGGCGGCCGCGCCAAGATCGGCATGTACATCGCGCTGCGGCTCCTGCGGGACGGCGCCCACACCACGATCACCACCCGTTTCCCCAAGGACGCCATCCGCCGCTTCAAGGCGATGGAGGATTCGGCGGACTGGATGCACCGGTTGGAGGTCGTGGGCATCGACCTGCGCGACCCGGCCCAGGCGGTGGCGCTCGCCGAGCAGGTGGCCGAGGCCGGTCCGCTGGACATCCTGATCAACAACGCGACGCAGACCGTACGCCGCCTGCCGTCCGCGTACGCGGCGCTGGTCGACGGGGAGGGCGCCCCGCTGCCGGCCGGTGAGCTCCCCGCCCACCACGTCATCGGAGCCTTCAACTCCGGTGCGGTCGACGGCCTGGCGGCCCTGCCCATCGGCGTGAGCGGGCTCGAGGCGCAGAAGGTCGCGGACCTCGCGCTGGTCGCGGGCAACGCCAGCCTGGAGCGGCACCTCGCCGGAACCGCCATCGACGCGGGCGGCCTGCTGCCCGACGTAGTCGACAGCAACACCTGGGTGCAGACCATCGACCAGATTTCCCCGGTGGAGCTGCTCGAGACCCAGCTGTGCAACTACACCTCGCCGTTCATCCTGATCAGTGCGCTCCGGCCGGCCATGGCCGAGGCGGCCCGCAAGACCGACGGCGGCCGGGCCTACATCGTGAACGTCTCGGCGATGGAGGGCGTTTTCAGTCGCGGCTACAAGGGCGCGGGACACCCGAACACCAACGCGGCCAAGGCGGCGATGAACATGGTGACGCGGACCAGCGGCCAGGAGATGTTCCAGACGGACCGGATCCTGATGACCTCGGTCGACACGGGCTGGATCACCGACGAGCGCCCGCACTTCGACAAGCTCCGCCTCGCCGAGGAGGGCTTCCACGCCCCGCTCGACCTGGTCGACGGCGCGGCCCGGGTCTACGACCCGATCGTCCGCGGCGAGGCCGGCGAGGACCTGTTCGGTGTCTTCCTCAAGGACTACGCGCCCGCCAACTGGTAGGCCGTCCACTTCGCCCACGGCGCCCCCGGTCACTCATATGAGCGACCGGGGGCGTTTCTCATGTGAGCGGTGGTGGAGGGGGCCTCGAATTCACCTCGTCCGGCCGTAGGCCCCCGCCGCGACCAGTTCCAGCACCGGCCGCCAGTCCTCCAGGACCCCCGCGTCCGGGCCCCCGGCCCGACCCGCTTCGACCGCGCGGCACAGGGCGTCCACGTCGAGGTCGTCCTGCGGGTCCGGTGTGCCCGGCGCGTGGAGCCGTACGAGCCGGGCCACCCGCTCGCCGAGCAGGGGCCGGATCGCCTCCGCGGACTGGGCGATCAGCAACCCCGCGACCTGCAGTTCCTTGTCGGAGGGGTGCGAACGGCGCAGCAGGGCGGCGGCGCGCAGCCCGTGTCCGCCGCCGGGCCCGTCCCGCAGCAGGTCCATCAGTTCCTCGACGCTTCCGACGACCGCCGGCACCTCGGATCTCGCCACTGTCGTTCCCTCCGTCGCCCGACCGCGCATCACCCGTATGGCGCCGCCGAGCAGATCAGACGCGCGCGACGTGTCACCGTACGAGTTACTGAACGGGTGGCGAAAACAAGCGGTCCAGAGTGGATTTTACCTTTCCATCGAGCAGGGGTCCGCTCATATGTGTACTCTGATGCACATGAGAGCCCCACCCGGGCACTCGCTCCACCAAGGCGCCACCGCGTCCGGAAACCCTTGACACCTGCCCCCGGTGCGCGGCTCGCCCGCCGGGTTACGCGACACAAAGGAGTGCGCGGTGACACCAGAACTGACGACGACCGACCAGGCGCTGATGGAACGTACGGGGCCGCGGAGCAAGAAGCGCCCCGAGACGCTCGGCAACCTGGAGGTCTGGGCTCGGTCCGCTCCGATCCGCCTCGCGGGTTACGAGGACGACCTCGCCGAGCCGCACATCCTGCCCGGGATCGACTGACCGAGGCCCCGGGCCCTGAGCCCGGGACCCGCTCCGAGCCCCCGCACCGACGACCGGTGCGGGGGCTCGTTGCTGCCCGGGGCGGCGCCGGGTTCCCATGACGCGTACGCCGTCAGCGTCATCGCTGTGGGCGATCAAGGG
This sequence comes from Streptomyces sp. NBC_00503, assembly GCF_036346895.1. NCBI lineage: Bacteria > Bacillati > Actinomycetota > Actinomycetes > Kitasatosporales > Streptomycetaceae > Streptomyces > Streptomyces sp. NBC_00503. The sequence continues at coordinate 6,982,419 of NZ_CP107855.1, forward strand.
TTACGCGAGGGACCGGCCGCGGGCACGCTCATCCGCATGAAGCTGCTGATGCTGGGTGGTACCGAATTCGTCGGGCGCGCGATCACCGAAGACGCCCTGGGCCGCGGCTGGGAGGTGACCGTCTTCCACCGCGGTCACCACGCACCCCCGCCCGGGACCACGGCCCTGCACGGGGACCGCACCGCCCCCGGCGGCCTGGCCGCCCTCGCCGAGGGGGAGTGGGACCTCGTCGTCGACACCTGGGGCGGCGCCCCCACCGCCGTCCGCGACAGCGCCCGGCTCCTGGCCGACCGGGTCGGCCGGTACGCGTACATATCCAGCCGTTCGGTGTACTCCTACCCCGCACCGGCCGGCATGGCCGAGGACGGCCCGCTCGTCGACGGGTCGCCCGACGCGGGCCCCGTCGCCTACGCCGAGGACAAGCGCGGCGGCGAGCTCGCCGCACTGGCCGCCTTCGGCGACCGGGCCCTGCTGGTGCGCGCCGGGCTGATCCTCGGCCCGTACGAGAACGTCGGGCGACTGCCCTGGTGGCTCAACCGCACCGCCCGCGGCGGACCCGTACCGGCCCCCGGCCCCCGCGAACTCCCGCTCCAGTACGTGGACGTACGCGATCTCGCGCGCTGGACCCTCGACGCGGCCGAAGCCGGGCGCGCAGGCCCGTACAACCTGGTCTCCCCGACCGGCCACGCCACCATGGGCGGCCTCCTGGAGGCCTGTGCGGCCGTGACCGGCGGCGGCGCGCAGCTGCGCTGGACCGATCCGGCCCGCATCGAGGAAGCCGGGGTGCAGCCCTGGACCGAGCTGCCGGTCTGGTTGCCCGAGGGGGAGCAGCACGACTACATGTTCGGCGGCGACGTGACCAAGGCGCTGGCGGCGGGCCTCGTGTGCCGCCCGGTCGAGGAGACCGTCGCGGACACCTGGGCCTGGCTCCGGAGCCTGGGCCGGGTGGCCCCGCAGCGCGCGGACCGGCCCGCCCCGGGCATGGACGCGGAGCAGGAGGCGGCGCTACTCGGGCTCTGAGGGCTCTGACGGCTGCGACCGGGCGGCTCCCGCGAGCCGGGTCGGCGGGAGGTACTCGCGCACCAGCGTGCGGTGCCACCAGGCGCCCGTCTCGCGCAGCTCGCGCCAGGTCGTGAACCGGTAGCGGTACAGCCGCGCCCGGACGTAGCGCGGCGGGGCGTCCGGGAAGGGGTTGTACCGGATCAGCCGCAGGGTGTCCCGGTCTCCCGCCAGCAGCCGCTCCACGAACGGCCCGAACCAGTCCCGCGCATAGCCGGGGGAGAGCGCCGCGAACCACATCAGCCAGTCCAGCCGCAGATGGTACGGGGCGAACTGGCGCGGGATCCGGCGCAGTTCACCCGGCTTGCCCTTGAAGCCGTACTCCCGCCACTCGCCGTCCGCCCGGGGCAGCGGGTCGGCGGTGCCCTCCACGACGACCTCCTCGCGGATCCGGCCCACCGTGCCGAACGCCCCGTAGGTGTTGACCAGGTGGAGCGAGTCGAAGGACCGGTTCATCACCTGGCGGCGCGAGACCATGTTGGCCACCGGATGCCTGCTCAGCACCAGCACCAGCGCGGTCGCCGCGCACCCGAGGAGCACGTACCAGAGCGGCCCGGTCCGGGAGGCGGCCGCGGGCGGCGGGCCCGCGAGCCCGGTGAACCGGGTGAATTCGACGGCGGGGAGGGCGAGCGTGATCGTCAGCCAGTTCAGCCAGGCGAAGTTCCCCGACAGCACCAGCCACAGCTGGGTGGCCACGATGACGGCGGCCGCGCACGAGGCCACCGGCTGCGGGGCGAACAGCAGGACCGGAACCACCAGTTGGGTGACGTGGTTGGCCGCGCACTCCACCCGGTGCAGCGGCCTGGGCAGATGGTGGAAGAACCAGCTGAGCGGCCCCGGCATCGGCTGCGTCTCGTGGTGGAAGTACAGGCAGGTCAGCCTGCGCCAGCAGGGGTCTCCCCGCATCTTGATCAGCCCGGCGCCGAATTCGACCCGGAAGACCACCCAGCGCAGCAGCCAGAGCACCAGCACCGGCGGCCCGACCCGCGCGTTGCCGAGGAAGACGGCGAGGAAGCCGGTCTCCAGCAGCAGCGATTCCCAGCCGAAGGAGTACCAGGTCTGCCCCACGTTCACGATGGACAGGTACAGCAGCCACAGCAGCGCCCACATCGCCATCGCCGCGCCCAGCGGCACGGCGTCCCCGGCCCCGGCGGCGAGGGCCGCGGCGAGCGCGGCACCGGTGCAGGCGCAGGTGGCGAAGAAGCGGTCGGAGTAGTGCAGTTGGAACAGGCTCGGGGCGCGCCGGAAGGGCACGTACCGCACGTACTGCGGCACGGGCAGCATGCCGTGCGCCCCGATCAGTGCCCGGAACTGCAGGGCGGCCCCGGCGAAGGCGAGGAGGTAGACACCGGCCAGGGCCCGCTGGAAGATCAGCCGCCCCAGCCAGTATCCGGGCGCCGTGTACCAGTCCATCCCCTCCAGTATCCGGCCGACCGGGCCTCGGTGGCGAGCTTGCGCACGTACCGTCCGAGCCTGCGGGCGTAGGCATGCTGGAGGAAGGGGACGACCGGGCCCGCGAGCCGGGTGTACCAGCTTCCCGGGCGGCTGAAGGCGTTGACCTCGAACCACACCGCGCCGTCCGCGTCCATGTCGACGACGAAGGACTCCTCGCCGCGCTCGGGGTGGCCGGCCAGGGTCCCGTAGGCGAACCCGATCCGCCGGGGCTCGTACGCCGTCCAGATCACCTCGCACGGGGCGTCGATCCGCAGCGGTCCGATCCCGATTCCGACGACGACCCGGTCGCCGGGGCGGACGGGGTCCGGGGCGGCCTGGACGAGCATGCCCGAGGCGCGGTGCGCGCCGAAGGTGGTGACGGCGGCCCCGGCCGCTTCGAGGACGGCCGGTCCGTATCCGATCCGGGTGCGGTGGTGGGTGAGGTGGTATCCGGCGGGCAGCGGCCGCCGGGCCGTGGCGCCCCGGTCGGGGTAGTTGAAGGTGCTGCGGCCTTCGCTGATGAGGCGGGTCATGGTGTCACGGTCTCCGTTCGAGCGGTGTGATCGGGCCGAGTGGTCCGGGCGGGCGCGGTGGCCCGTCGGCGTGCGGTGGCCGGATGGTGTGCGGTGGCCGGGGCGGCGGTCAGCCGGCGCCAGGCGAGCAGTGAGCACAAGGCGAATCCGAGGGAGTTCCCGAGGCCGTGGGTGGCGGCCATCCAGGTCAAGGTGGGGTGCGTGATCCCGGTGGCTTCGCCGAGCGCCCACCACAGGGCGAGCAGCATGGTCGCCACCAGGACGGCGGCCGAGGTGGCGAGCAGCGCGCCGGTGGTCCGGTCGCGGGCCGCCGGGCGGATGTCGCGCCAGGTCAGCAGGGCCACCGCCCACATCCCGCCGGTCAGCGTCACCGCGCCCACCAGCTCGGCCCAGTCGTCGACGAAGTAGCCGAGCAGGACGAGCAGGGTGCCGGCCGGGACGCTGTACCCGGCCCAGCGTGCGAGGGCTCCGGCCGAGGTGTCTCTCCGTACGGCGTCCCCGTCCCCGTCGGCCGTGTTCCGGTCCGCTCCACCCCCGGCGGCCCGGCACACCAGCCCGGCGACCAGGGCCGCGGTGAAGCCGGCGAAGTGGAAGTGCGGCACGGTCAGCGCCAGGATGTCGAGGTCGAAGCCGAAGAGCCGGTATCCGGCGCGTTCGCTGACCAGGGCGAGCCCGGCGACCGAGGGCGCGGCCAGTGCGGTGAGCACGGCCGCCTCGGCGGGGGCCAGGTGCATCCGCCCGGACGGGGTCCGGGCGAGGGCTCGTCGCAGCCGGGCCGGGACCCGGGCCGCGAGCGTCAGGGTGGCCGCCGCGTAGAGTGCGGCGAGCGCCGTGGCGGGGGCGCCGCGCGGCAGCCAGAGGCATACCGCTCCCGGGGCCGCGAGCAGGGGCCAGAGCCGTGCGGTCCGGCCGAGCCGGGCCGGATCGATCAGGCGCAGACCGGCCGGGACCACGTAGAACATGCCCAGGGTGACGATCAGATTCACCAGTACCGTCACCTTGGACTCCCCTCCGACGGCCGAACGCTTTGAACGCGTTCAACTCACGGTCGTGAGCTTAGAGGGTTGCTTGAACATGTTCAAGACTGGGTCGGGTTCTTGAATCTCGGGTTGCGGGGACCCCGTACATACGGCAGACAAGAGGGAGCAACCGGGGCAAACAGGGAGATGCAACGTGTACGCACCGACACCTCGTCAGGCGCCGCGTCGTCACGCACCGGCCCGCGCGGCCCTCTTCACGGTCCTCGGACTCCTCGCCGCGGCCTGCGGCGCCTCCGGAGACGAAGGGCAGACCAAGGGCCCCGCCGCCGAGAGCCAGGACGTGCACCTCCAGCCCGTCGCCTCGGCCGGCCCCGACCCCTTCACCACCTCCTCCGCCACCGGCGAGTCGGCTCCCGTCCAGCCCCCGCTCCCCAACCCGACCGGCCAGGGCATCCGCACCGTCAACGCGGCCACCCCCGGCCTGTACGGCGGAACCCAGCGGCTCGGCAGCTGCGACGTCGAAGCACAGGTCCAGTCGCTCACCGCCGACGACGCCAAGGCCCGGGCCTTCGCCGCCGCCTCCCAGGTGGAGCAGGAGAAGATCCCCGAGTTCCTGCGCGGCCTCACCCCGGTCGTGCTGCGCGCCGACACCCGGGTCACCAACCACGGCTTCGCCGACGGCGACCCGACCGCCTTCCAGTCCGTCCTCCAGGCCGGCACCGCCGTGCTCGTGGACAACCACGGAATGCCCCGGGTCCGCTGCGCCTGCGGAAACCCGCTGCAAGCGCCGCGTGCCGCCAAGGGCGCCCCGGTGCTCAAGGGCGAGCCCTGGACGGGCTACCAGCCCAACCAGGTCGTCGTCATCGAGCCGACCGCGCAGGTGATCAACAACCTGGTGATCGTCAACATCACCGACAACACCTGGATCGAGCGCAGGACGGGCGACGACGGAGCCCAGGACCACGCCCCGCAGAACCCGCCCCCGTACGACCCGGCCGAAGGGATCCCCGCCGGTCCCGCGACCCCGCCCGGCACCTCCCCGGCCGACCCCTGCCCGACCCCGGACAGCAACAGCCTCGCCCGTACCGCCCCGCCCACGTCCGCCCCGCCCACGTCCGGGGCACCGACGCCGAGCCCGAGCGCGAGCCCCGGCGGGCCGCCCGCCGACTGCCCGCCGGGCTCCCCGCAGACCGCGCCGGACACCCCGCAGCCCCCCACCGGGCCGCAGACCGCTCCGCCCCCCGCCTCCGACCTCCCCTCCAACGTCCCCACGGACATCCCGTCCGACCTGCCCGGCCAGCTGCCGAGCGACCCCGGGACCCTGGTGGGCCCGGACGGAGCATCGCCGCGGCCGAGCGACCCGTACGCGCCCTACGACCCGTACGCGGACCCGTACGCCGATCCGTATGCCGTACCGGACCAGCAGCAGCCCACGCCGGCGAGCGAAGCACCGTATCTGGAGAGCGCCTGACCGGCCCGTGTGTCATGGTGGACCGGTGCCGACCGCCGTATCGCTGCCGGACGACTGGCCCGCACATCCGGACCGGTCGCTCGCACTGAATCGCATGGGCAGTTTCGACTGGGACCTGGTCACCGGTCTCATGCACATGGACTCCGCCGCCCTCGACGTCTTCGACACCACCCCCGAGGAGTACGACGGCCGGCCCGAGTCCCTCGGGCCGCGCGTCCCGGCCGCCGAGGCCACCCGGCTCGACGCCCTCGTCTCCTCCGCCCTCAAGAGCGGGGTCGACAGCTACGGCGCCTACTTCCGCATCCGCTGCCACGACGGCCGACTGCGCTGGACGCACACCCAGGGCCGGGTCATGCGCGGCCCCGAGGGCCGCCCCTACCGGATCATCGGCATCGTCCGCGACGCCACCGAGGAGCTCAGCCACTCGGCCGAACGCCTCGGACTCGACGAGGAACGCCGCCGCCAGACCTCGGTGGTCGAGAGCACCACCGCCGCGCTCGCGCACGCCCGTACCGTCCAGGACGTCATCGACGCCCTCGGCGACGCCCACGGCCTGGAGCGGCTCGGCTCGATGGGCATGGTGATGGGCCTGGTCGAAGCGGGCCGGATCCACCTCGTCGCCGAGGGCCCGGAGGGCAGCTTCGTCCCCGGCACCCGGTACACCCGCATCGACGAGCAGTACCCGATGAGCGAGGTCGTCCGCTCGCTCCAGCCGCGGTTCCTCGACTCCGCGGCCGAGTTCGCCGCCGGGTATCCCGGGCTCTGGGCGAAGATCTCGTCCATGGACATCTCGGCGGCCGCGTACCTGCCGCTGATCGCCCAGGCCCGCCCGATCGGCGCGATCGGGCTGCTCTACCGGGACAAGGACGGCTTCACCCAGGACGAGCGCAACCTCCTCGTCGCACTCGGCAGCAGCATCGCGCAGAGCCTCCAGAGGGCGATGCTGCTGGAGCAGGAGCACGATCTCGCCGAGGGCCTCCAGCAGGCGATGCTGCCGCGCAGGATCCCGTCCGTGCCCGGCGCCGAGATCGCCGTACGGTACCGCTCGGCCCGGATGGGCCAGGACATCGGCGGCGACTGGTACGACGTCATCCCGCTGCCCGGGGGCCGGGTCGGCGCCGTCATCGGCGACGTCCAGGGCCACGACACCCACGCGGCGGCGGTCATGGGACAGCTGCGCATCGTGCTGCGCGCCTACGCGGCCGAAGGGCACTCGCCGGCCACCGTCATGGCACGGGCCTCGGTCTTCCTGCACGAGCTGGACACCGACCGCTTCGCCACCTGTACCTACGTCGAGGCCGACCTCACGACCGGGGTGCTGCAAATGGTCCGGGCCGGCCACCTCGACCCCCTGCTGCGCACCCGCGACGGGGACTGCAGGCGGCTCACGCTGGAGGGCGGGATGCCACTCGGCCTGTCCGCCGAGTTCGGGCGGCTCGAATACCCCGTGACGACGGTGGAGATGGAGCCGGGCGAAACGCTCCTGCTGTGCACGGACGGCCTCGTGGAACAGCCCGGCGCCGACCTGGACGACGGCATCGAACTCCTCAGCTCCCTGATCCGCACCGGACCGGCGGACCTCGCACGGCTGGCGGACCGGCTGTGCGAGGTGGTCGACGACCGCGGCGGCGACGACGACATGGCGCTGCTGCTCCTGCGCCGCGAGGTCGAGGACGTCCCCCAGGGCGGCGGCCGCCTCCAGCAGCACGTCGCCCCCGGCGACCCCGAAGCCCTCGTGTCGGCCCGCCACATGATCGGCGCGGCGGTCCGGGCCTGGGGTGCGCGGGACCGGGCCGACGAGATCGAACTCGTCGCCGACGAGCTCATCGTCAACGCCCTCATGCACACCGACGGCCCCGCCATCGTGACGTTGCGGGTGCTGACCGGCCCCGAACGCAGACTCCGGGTCGAGGTCGAGGACCGGTCCTCCGCCCTGCCCAGACGGCGCGAGGCGGGCGACTCCGGGGTCTCGGGCCGCGGGCTGATGCTGGTCGACCGGCTGGCGGACGTCTGGGGCGTGGAGTCGCGGGGGAGCGGCAAGTGCGTGTGGTGCGAGTTCGTGATGACCTGACCCCTGCGGGGGGTTGGGCGCGCGGGGCGAAAGTCCGTTGCGACCGGCGCGGGCCGTCGCGGATGATCGACGGCGATGACCCAAGCGACGGATGACCTCCGCACCCTGTTGAAGTCCGGCGATCTGCCCGGAGCCGTACGATCGCTGCGCCCGCACGCCGAGACCCTCCCGCTCGCCGAACTGGCCCAGGCCGTACGGGCCCTGGCCGAGGCCGCCGGATTCAAGGACCTCGCCAAGGCGGCCAAGACAGCCGCCAAGAAGCCCGGCGAACCCCAGGCCCTCTACGACCTCGGCTACGGCTGCGTCGAGCACGGCATCGCCTTCCTCGCCGTCGCCCCGCTGCGCGCCGCGCTCGCCCGGGTCCCCGACTCGCGCACCCTGCTCGCCGAGCTCGTCTCGGCCCTGGAGGACGAGGAGCGGCACGCCGAGGCCGCCGCGCTGCTTGCCGCCCGGGGCGAGCAATTGGCCGCCTGGCCCGAGACCTACCTCCTGGTGCACCACACCCTCCTCGCCGGGGACCTCGCCGCCGCCCGCGCCGCCGCGGACCGGCTCCCCGACCCCGAGGACGAGACCTGGCAGGGGGCCCGTGCCCGTCAGCGCCGGATGCTCGCCCGCGCCGAACTCGCCGCCACCTCCGGGCCGTTGGACTACACCGACCTGCGCGGCTGGCAGTTCGCCCTCACCGGGACCCTGCTCGGCACCCTCTCCCCGTACGGCTACGACGCCGGCATGACCGGCCGCTACGCCTTCCTCGGCGACACCTACGACACCTGCCGCCACGGCCTCGCCCGCCTCGCCCTCGCCCTGGAGGCCACCGGGCGGCGACCCGGCACGGTCTCGCTGCTGCCCGGCCGCTCCGACCGGATCCTCGGACTGGCCGCCGCGACCGTACTGGGGCTGCTCGCGGTCCCGTACGAGCCCACCCGGCCCGACACCCTCGTCGTCGCCTACAGCCTCGACGAGGCGGACCCCCGCCTGCACGAGCGGGCCGACGGCCAGATCCTCTACGAGCACGCCACCCGGTGGACGAGCCCGCCGCCGGTCAGTGCGGACTTCAGCGCGCTGCAGGCACAGTTCGTCACCGAGCCGTGGCAGGACGACACCCGGCCCGAGGAGGAGATCGCCCGCGACGTCGCCGCCGCCGACCCCGCCCCGGACACCGGCGACGGAGCCACCCCGCCCGATACCGACGAGGCCTTCCGGGCCCGTGCCGCGGCCCTCGGGCCCGGCTGGCTCACCGGCCCCCGGGACCGGATCCGCTCCGCCGGACCCGTCCACAGCTCGCGCTTCGCCTGAGGGCGCGGCAGGCTGGGGGCATGCCCGAACTGCCCGAGGTCGAGGCCCTGAGGGAGTTCCTCGACGAACACCTCGCCGGGCGGGTGGTCGAGCGCGTCCTCCCGCTCGCCGTGAGCGTGCTCAAGACCTACGACCCGCCGCTGAGCGCCCTCGAAGGACAGGCCGCCGGAGCCACCGCACGCCACGGCAAGTTCCTGGCGCTGCGGATCGGCGATCTGCACCTCGTCACCCACCTCGCCCGGGCCGGCTGGCTGCGCTGGCTCGACCAGGTCCCGGAGCGGCCGCCGGGCCCCGGGAAGGGGCCGCTCGCGCTGCGCCTCGTACTGGAGGGCGGCGGCGGCTTCGACCTCACCGAGGCGGGCACCCAGAAGCGGCTCGCCGTGTACGTGGTCCGCGACCCCCAGGAGGTCCCCGGGATCGCCCGGCTGGGCCCCGACCCGCTGGCCGCGGACTTCGACCGGGAGGCGTTCGGCGCGCTGCTCGCCGGTGAACGGCGCCAGATCAAGGGCGTGTTGCGCGACCAGAGCGTCATCGCGGGGATCGGGAACGCGTACAGCGACGAGATCCTCCACCATGCGAAGGTGTCCCCCTTCAAGCTGGCCGCCGCCTTCGACGAGGTACAGGTGGACCACCTGTACGAGGCCGTCCAGGAGACCCTGCGCTCGGCCGTCGAGCGGGCCCACGGCGTGGCCGCCGGGCGGCTCAAGGCGGAGAAGAAGAGCGGACTGCGGGTGCACGGCCGGGCGGGGGAGCCGTGCCCGGTGTGCGGGGACACCGTCAGGTCGGTGTCCTTCGCGGACTCCTCGCTCCAGTACTGCCCCACCTGCCAGACCGGCGGCAAGCCGCTCGCGGACCGCAGGCTGTCGAAGCTCCTCAAGTAGGACCCGCGCCCGCGCAGGCCGGCCCGTCGGCCGGGGGGCGCCCGTAGACTCCGGCCATGGCCGAGCCGCAGCAGCCGCAGCCACCCCGGCGGGAAGTGGTCACCGGGGTCCCGCGGGGTACCCGCCGCCCGCACGCGCACACACCGGCCCGCTCGGAGATCTCCGAGCAGACCACCCTGGGCGCCACCTACGTACGGGCCCTCATGCGCAGCCAGCTCCGGGCCGGACTCGGCGCGCTGGCCGTGCTCGTGTGCCTGGTGGGTACGTTGCCGCTGCTGTTCCTGCTCCCGAGCGTCGCGTCGGGTCCGCTGGTCTGGATCGCGCTCGGGGTGCTGGTGTACCCGCTGCTGTGGTTCATCGCCCGCACCTACGTGATCCGGGCCGAGCGCAACGAGGCCGATTTCACCGGGCTGGTCACCGATCCGGCCGAGGCTCCGGGGCAGCGCGGCCCCGACTGACCGCTCAGAAGACTGGCCGCTCAGAGACTGGCCGCTGAGAGGCCGGCCGCTCAGAAGAGGTGCATCGCCAAATGCCCGAGTGGCAGTCCCAGTTGCCAGGCCGGGGTCCAGACCCTGGCGTTCTCGTCCAGCCCCGGCGGGGTGTCGGCGTGGCCGTGGCGGCCCGGGTCGAGGTTGGTGGCGAACAGCTCCGTGTGGTCCAGCCAGCGCCAGGCCGACCGGGCCAGTTCCAGGTCCGGGTCCTCCTCCGGCTCCTCGCCGGGGCCGGCGCCGGAGCCGCGTTCGCGGGCTTCCTCGCCCAGCGCCAGGAACCGGGTGTGGACCCAGTCGCGCCACGGGTGCCCGTACGCCGTCAGCGACATCCACTCGTCGAGCTGGGAGACGACCCGGATCCCGGAGAGTTCGCCGGCCGCGTCCGAGAGGTAGATGGTCAGTGCGAGCGTGTCGCGCCCGGCGCGGAACTCCAGGGTGCTGACCGGGATCAGCCGGCCCGTGCGCAGCAGTTCGTCGGCGATGTACTCCGCGTAGAGCCACGCCATGGGCACCGCTAGCCCGCCGTCACTGGTGCCGTTCATACCCTCGGGCTGCACCGTTCCACCTTCTCCCGCACGCGTCGAGCAATCCCGTCGTCAGTCCAGAGCCTTCCTTGCGCGGCTCGCGGACCGGGGGATGTTTACTCAACTTGAACGGTCTGGTGCCGATTTCGATGCGGTTGATGTCCGGTCCGTGCGCGTTCGGGCCATTCTTTGACGCGTTTCCGGGATGCCGGTATATAGGCCCTCAAGCGCCGAGCCCGTACCCGTATCCCTGGAGGCCCTTGCGCAGGGCGCGCAGGGCGTAGTACGTGCGGGACTTGACCGTACCCGCCGGAATGCCCAGCTCCGCCGCGGCCTCGGCCACCGAGCGGTCCCGGAAGTAGACCTGCATCAGCACCTCCCGGTGCTCCGGTCCCAGGGAGCCGACGGCCCGCCGGACGTCGATGGCCGTCACCGAGCCCGCCACCGCGTCCCCCGGCGCCACCGCGTGCTCCAGCCCCTCCGGGTCCACCTCCAGCGGCCGCGACAGCCGGGCCCGCCGGGCGTCGATGGCGAGCCGCCGGGCCACCGTGAACAGCCAGGGCCGCAGGGACTCGTGCCCGCTGGCCAGGACCTCCGGATGCTGCCAGAGCCGTAGGAGCGTCTCCTGTACGAGGTCCTCCGCGCGTTGCGCGTCCCCGGCGGTGAGGCCCAGCAGGAATCCGAACAGGGCTCGCCCGTGTTCGCGCTGGAGTTCGGCCAACGCCTCGGGTTCGGTGCGCAGCAGGGTGGGGGCAAGGGGCACGGGAGGCTCCTTCCGGGGTGCGTCCGGGGTCGTGGGGTGGTTGCGTCCGGGCTCGACGGATCCACCCTGACCTGCACGGAGCCGCCCGGGAACGGTCCGGCGCGGGCGGTGCGCCCAAGCACCCCGGTGACCCGGCGGGCGGCAGCGCGGGGCGGTGAACGGTCGAACGGCGCGCCGAACGGCCATTGGAGTGAGCGCGCGGCCGGTGGCCGGAGCCGCTCCTTGACTTGATGTCGACTCCTCTATGAATTGATTGATGATCAGGTAGTCATATTTATTTAAGGAGAGCCGGGACAGATGACCGCGCGCACCCGCCACGCCCTCGCACTCCTCGCCCTCGTCGTCCTGTCGGCCGTGGCCGGCTGCTCCACGGGCGGGGACCGGGCCCCGGCCCGCCTCGGCGGCTCCCCGGCACAGGCCCCGTCCGGCGCCCCTGGAGCCACCACGGCCCCCGCGGCGAAGGGCTTCACCCTCGTCGCGAGCGGCGACGTGCTGCCCCACGAATCCGTCATCCGGCGGGCGGCCTCCGACGCGGACGGCGACGGATACGACTTCCGTCCGATGTTCTCCGCGGTCAAACCGGTGGTCTCCGCCGCCGACCTGGCCATCTGCCACATGGAGACCGTCTACGGCGAGGAAGGCGGGCCGTTCAGCGGCTATCCCGCCTTCCAGTCGCCGCCCGAGGTGGCCGACGGCCTCAAGGACGCCGGGTACGACGGCTGCTCCACCGCCTCGAACCACACCCTCGACGGCGGCGCCGCAGGCCTGGGGCGAACGCTCGACAAGTTCGACAAGGCCGGCCTGAAGCACGCGGGTTCGGCCCGGACGGCCGCCGAGGCGGGCACCGTGACCATGTACACGGCCGGCTCCGCGAAGGTCGCGCACCTCGCGTACACGTACGACACCAACGGCTACCCGATGCCCGACGGCCAGCCCTGGGCCGTCAACCTGATGGAGGAGGAGAAGATCGTCGCGGACGCGCGGGCCGCCCGCAAGGCGGGCGCGGACGTGGTCCTCGTCAGCCTCCACTGGGGCACGGAATGGGAGACCGAGCCGGACGAGAAGCAGCTCTCGCTGGGCAAGGCGCTCACGGCCTCGCAGACCGGCGGACGCCCCGACGTGGACCTGATCCTGGGCACGCACGCCCACATCCCGCAGGCGTACGAGAAGGTCAACGGGACCTGGATCGTCTACGGCATGGGCGACCAGGTCGCCGGGGAGATGTTCAACCACACCGGCGCCCGGGACCTGCGCGGCAACTACGGGTCGATCGGCCGCTTCACCTTCGCCCCGCCCGCCGCCCCCGGGCAGCGCTGGCAGGTCACCAAGGCCGAGTTCGTCCCGCAGATGATGGACCTCGGGGCGGGCCGGGTGGTCAACCTCCCCGCCGCCCTCGCCGAGCACCCCGGCCGCGAGGACTACGAGACCGCCCGCGACGCCATCACCGAGGCCGTGCTCGGCCGCGGCGCGGCCAAGGACGGCCTGACGGCGGCGAAGTAGGCGCGGCGCCGACGGCCGCCTGATGAGGGCACGGCGGTCGCCGGGTTACGGGACCACGGTCACCGGCCAGCGGCCCGCCTTCACCAGGCGGACCGCCACCGAGCCGACGATCCGGTGCCCGGCCCGCTCCGAGGCGCCCACCACCACGGCGTCCGCCGTCAGGTCCTCCGCCGCGCTCACCAGGCCCGCGTACGGGTCGCCGCGGAAGGTGTGGAACTGCCAGCGGATGTCGTAGATCCCCTTCAGGCGCTCCGCGTAGTCCCGGATCTCGGCCATCAGCCCCTCCGCGATCTCCGCGGTGGCGTCGCCCACCGGCGCGCCCAGCGAGGCCCCGGCCGCCATCACCGGCTGTACGTACACCAGCGCCAGCAGCGCGTTCTGCCGCCGGGCCAGCCCCGCCGCGTACGCCGCCGCGCGCAGCGAGGACTCCGATCCGTCCACCCCGGCGAGAATCACCTTGGGGCCGTCGGTGCCGCGCTCGAATCCCGTGTTCACGTGCTCCGTCACCCGTCCGAGGTTAACCGGTTCGGCGCGCGGAGATCCGTAGCCCTCCCTACAGTGCGAACCATGAGTGCCACCGTGGAGGAGACGCGCGGGACCCGGAACCGCTTCCTGAACCGGGTGCCCGACGCCTTCGGCGCGTTCTTCGGAACGCTCGGTCTGGTCTGCGCCCTGCTGGCGCTCTCCCCGACGCTGAGGCGGCTGCTGCGGCACGTCGTGCGCTTCCTCGACGACATCGTGGTGCCCGTCAGCGCCAACCTCGCCTACGCCGTCTTCCTCTTCCTGCTCGCCGCGGCACTGGGCATGCGCAAGAAGATCGCCTGGTGGATCGTCGTCACCTATTTGGCCCTGCTGCTCCTGACCGACGTACTGATCATCGCCGACGAGGACTACTGGGTCGGCTTCTCCTCCATGGCCATCTCGGTCGCGGCCCTCGTGATCCTGATCGCCGCCCGCAAGGAGTTCTACGCCGCCTCCCGTCCGGGCGCCCTCTGGCGGGCCATGCTCGTGCTCGGCCTCGGACTGCTCGCCGCGGTCTTCCTCGGCTGGGGCCTGGTCGCGCTGTTCCCCGGGACGCTGCCCAAGGGGCAGTGGCTCGACTGGGCCGCCAAGCAGGTCTTCGGCGGGCTCTTCTCGGCCCGCCAGTTCGACGGCCACCCGGCCAGGATCCTGTACTTCCTGCTCGGCCTCTTCGGAGCCGTCGCCCTGCTGAACGCCGCCTCCACCCTCTTCCGCTCCCAACGGCTTACCGCCGCCCTGCACGGGGACGAGGAGCCCCGCATCAGGGCCCTGCTCGGCGCCTACGGACGCAACGACTCGCTCGGCTACTTCGCCACCCGCCGCGACAAGGCCGTGGTGTTCGCCCCCAACGGCAAGGCCGCCGTCACCTACCGCGTGGAGGCCGGAGTCTGCCTCGGCAGCGGCGACCCCGTGGGCGACCCGGCCGCCTGGACCCCCGCCATCGACGCCTGGCTGGCCGTCGCCCGCCGCTACGGCTGGCAGCCCGCCGTCATGGGCGCCTCCGAGGAGGGCGCGACCGCGTACGCCCGCTCCGGACTCGGCGCGCTCCAGCTCGGCGACGAGGCGATCCTGCACATCGCCCACTTCGACCTCGACGGCCGCGACATGCGCGTCACCCGCCAGGCCGTGAACCGGGTCAAGCGCACCGGAGCCACCACCGTCATCCGCCGCCACTCCGCCCTCTCCGAGGACGAGATGCAGATGATCGTGGACCGGGCCGACAAATGGCGGGACACCGAGACCGAACGCGGCTTCTCCATGGCCCTGGACCGGCTCGGCGACTCCGCCGACGGGGACTGCCTGCTCGTGGAGGCCTTCGACGACAAGGGCGAGCTGATCGCCCTGCTGTCCTTCGTGCCCTGGGGCAAGGACGGCATCTCCCTGGACCTGATGCGCCGCGACCGCGCGGCCCCCAACGGGGTCATGGAGTTCATGGTCGCCGAGCTCTGCGCCGCCGCCCCCGGCCTGGGCGTGCGCCGGATCTCCCTCAACTTCGCCGTCTTCCGCTCCGCCTTCGAGGAGGGCGGCCGGATCGGCGCCGGCCCCGTCCTCAAGCTGTGGCGCAAGCTGCTGCTGTTCTTCTCCAAGTGGTGGCAGCTGGAGGCGCTGTACCGCTCGAACGTCAAGTACGGCCCCGAGTGGTACCCGCGGTTCCTCTGCTACCAGGACGCCGGCTCGCTCGCCCGGGTCAGCCTCGCCTCCGGTATCGCCGAGGGGTTCGTGTCCGTGCCGAGCATGCGCACCCTGTGGGGCAACGGCCACCCGCGCGGACTCACCGCCCCCGCCACCACGGCGGGCCTGCCGCCCATCGACTCCCTCGGGCTGGAACTCGTAGGACAGGACGGGGACGCGGTCCCGGCCGAGCGGATGCCCGAACAGGTCCGGGTCCGGCACGACAAGCTGGCGCGGATCCGGGCGTCCGGCACCGACCCGTACCCCGTCGGCATCCGCCAGCGCACCCACACGGTCGCCGAGATGAAGGCCGCGCACCCCGGCTACCCGCCCGGCACCCGCACCGGCTCCCCGGTCACGCTCGCCGGCCGCGTGATGGTCGTGCGCGACCTCGGCGGCGTGGTCTTCGCCGTCCTGCGGGACTGGTCCGGCGACGTCCAGCTGATGTTCACCCGCGACGAGGCGGGCGCCGAGGTGCTCGACACCTTCACCACCCAGGTCGACTTCGGCGACCACGTGGTCGCGAGCGGAGAGGTCGGCGCCAGCAGGAGCGGCGAACTCTCCGTCGTGGTCGACTCCTGGCAGCTCACCGGCAAGTGCCTGCGCCCGCTGCCCGACAAGCGCAAGGGCCTGGCCGACCCCGAGGCCCGGGTCCGGCGCCGCTACCTCGACCTGGTCGCCAGCCCCGAGGCGCGCGACGTCGTACGGGCCCGGTCCGCCGCGGTCCAGGGCCTGCGCCAGGGGCTGCTGGACCGGGGCTACCTGGAGGTCGAGACCCCGATGCTCCAGCAGATCCACGGCGGCGCCAACGCCAGGCCGTTCCGCACCCACATCAACGCCTACGACCTCGACCTGTACCTGCGCATCGCGCCCGAGCTGTACCTGAAGCGATTGTGCGTCGGCGGTATGGAGAAGGTCTTCGAGATGGGCCGCACCTTCCGCAACGAGGGCGTCTCCTACAAGCACAACCCCGAGTTCACGATGCTGGAGGCCTACCAGGCCTTCGCGGACTACGACGTGATGCTCGACCTGACGCGCGAACTCATCCAGAGCGCCGCCACCGCCGCCTTCGGCTCGCCCATCGCTCACAAGGCCGGCCCCGACGGCAAGCTCGTCGTCCACGACATCTCCGGGCCGTGGCCGGTCAAGACGATGTACGGGGCGATCAGCGAGGCGCTCGGCGAGGAGGTCGACGCCGATACGGCAGAGGCCGTCCTGCGCAGGCACTGCGACCGGGCCGGCGTCCCGCACACGCCCGAGAACACGCGCGGTGACGTGGTGCTGGAGATGTACGAGCGGCTGGTGGAGGAGAGGACCAAGCTGCCCACCTTCTACAAGGACTTCCCGACCGACGTCTCCCCGCTCACCCGCCAGCACCGCAAGGACCCGCGGCTCGCCGAGCGCTGGGACCTGGTGGCCTTCGGAACCGAACTGGGCACCGCCTACTCGGAGCTGACCGACCCCGTCGAGCAGCGGCGCCGGCTCACCGCGCAATCACTGCTCGCGGCGGGCGGCGACCCGGAGGCGATGGAGATCGACAACGACTTCCTGGACGCGCTGGAGTACGCGATGCCGCCGACCGGCGGGCTGGGCATCGGCGTGGACCGGCTGGTCATGTTCCTCACGGGTCTGACGATCCGCGAGACGCTGCCGTTCCCGCTGGTGCGGCGCGGCTGACCGACGGGACTGTGCGCTGAGCGGGTGAGCGCTGCCCGGCCCGATCGCGCCTCTCGACATCTGCGGCGATGTCGTTGATACGTAGTAGTAATGAAAAATGACGAGCCGACAGTAGGGCGACGCGTGCTCCTGCGCTCCGCCGTCTTCCTCGGAGTCGCCGCCGCGGCCGGACTGCTCACCGGTGGCGAGACCGGCCTGCCCGGCTCCGGAGGGGCCGCCGGCCGCGGAGCCCCCGGGGTCACGGGGGCCGGGGGGCCCGGGGCCCTCGGCGAAGCCGGGTTCGGGCCGGGACCCGGAGGAGCCGCCGGGCCGGGGCCGCTGGCCGGAGCCCCAGGGGTGGCCGCGCGGCCGCAGAGCCCGCGCGGGGCCTCGTACCGGCTCCAGCCGATGACCTCCGAAGGCACTCCGGAGCGGCCGCCCGCGGCGAAGCCCGCCGTGCGGACCCGGCCCATCCTGGAACTCCCGGACGAGGCGCGCACGGGCGGCGCCATGACGCTCACCTTCGACGACGGGCCCGACCCGCGCTACACCCCGGGCATCCTCGACACCCTGGCGCGCTACGGCGTACGGGCCATGTTCTTCGTCTGCGGGGAGATGGCGACCGACAACCGGGACCTGCTGCGCCGGATGGTCGCCGAGGGCCACGTCATCGGCAACCACACCTGGACGCACCCGCTCATCCCCAAGCTCAGCCGGCCCGCCCTCGCGGATGAGATCGGCCGCACGAGCGAGGTCGTGCAGCAGGCGGTGGGCGAGGCGCCGATGTGGTTCCGGGCGCCCTACGGGGCCTGGAACCGGGCCGCCTTCGAGATCGGCGCGGAACTCGGCATGGAGCCGCTCGCCTGGACCGTGGACACCCTGGACTGGAAGGAGCCGGGCACCACCACGATCGTCTCGCGGGTCCTCAAGGGGGCCGCGCCCGGGGTGATCGTGCTGAACCACGACGCGGGCGGCAACCGTTCGCAGAGCGTCCAGGCGCTGGCGACCTACCTGCCGCAACTGCTCGGGCGGGGCTACCGGATGACGCTGCCGACGTGGCCGCCGCGCTGAGGATTCGTTCCTGCGGCGCGGCGGCGGCCTTCGACGGCGGTGCCCGGCGGCGGTATTCGACGGCGGTCGGGGCAGCGGGGTCCGCTCGTCCGGGCGGTCAGCGGGCCTCCACCATCCGTGCGAAGACCACGACGTTGCCGTCGTACCCCTTCGCCTTCGAGTAGCCGCCGCCGCAGGTGATCACCCGGAGCTCGGCGTGTCCGGTGTCCCCGTACACCCGGGCTCCGGGGAAGGTGTCCTTGGAGAACACCTCCACGCCGTACACCTCGAACACCGCCGTGCGCCCGTCGTAGCGCGCCACCTCGATCTGGCTGCCCTTGCGGACCGAACCCAGGCCGTAGAAGACGGCCGGGCCCTGTGCGTTGTCCACGTGGCCCACGATCACCGCCGACCCCTGCTGGCCCGGGGAGATGCCGTTGAGGTACCAGCCGGCCAGGTTCTTGTCCTGCGGGGGCGGCGCGTCGATCCAGCCCTGGGCGTCCAGCCCGACCGTCATCACCGGTGCGTCCACGCCGATCGTCGGGATCCGGATGCGCTGGACCGACGAGTGTTCCAGCACCTCCGTGTCCGGCGAAGGCGTGGGCGCCTGAGCGGCCGACTGGTCGTTCTGCGCCCCGACAGCGGCCCCGGACGTGGCCGAGACGGCCGCCGCGGCGGCCGGCTGCGGAGGTCCGGCTCCGACATCGGCCCCGTTACGCATCATGGCGAGGCCGGTGAGCATGACCAGCGCGATCGCGCCCCACGGGGAGCGTCTTCTCGGCGGCCTCTCACTCTCGTCCTCGGTCATGGCTCTCCCTTCCCGACGCGGGGGTCCCGACCCGCGTTCTTGTCCCACCCCTTTACGCCCTACTTCACGCACGCTAAGGCGGTTCGCGCGAGGCGGCGATCGGGGAAGGGCGAACGGGTGGTGGGGCCGGAAGGGGTGCGCCCATCCAGGTAATCGTCACATAAATGCCTGACGGGTCGTGACCTGCGGATCCGTCAGCAAACGCGTCCGCTCCTCGGCGTGTCGCTCAACCTTGCGGCCCAAAGCCGGAAATGCGCTGGTTGCGGACCGCCCCGAGGGTTCGTGATGGGAGGCGTTCTCGTCGATCTTCCCGGGCCACCGCTCGGGGGCGCTTCCCGCTGGAGGTTCCACCATGCGTGCTTTCCGCGCCCTTACCGTGACCGCGGCCGCCTGCGCCGCGATCGGGCTCAGTATTCCGTTCGCCTCCGCGAACCCCGCGGGCGGTCCGCCGGGGCCGGGCGGAAGCGGCGGGCCCAGCAACGTCACGGTCAACCCGTACTCCGTGCACCAGGGCTCCGTGATGCAGGTCAGCGCGGCCGGCTGCGGTCACGGGGGCGTCGTCTTCTCCCAGGGCCAGTTTCCGCAGACGAACCTGTCGGCCGGCTCCGTCGGGTTCGCCACCGTCCGGATCTTCAACCACGCCTCGCCCGGCCACCACACGCTGTCGGTCAAGTGCCACGACAACAGCCTGGTCGCCACCCACCGCTTCACCATCCTGGAGGGCAACGGCGCCCAGGGCGGCATCGGCGGCTCCTTCGGCCCGTCCGCCACCGAGACCGCCATCGGCGCGGGCCTCGTCGGCTCCGCGGCCCTCGGTGCCGGTGCTCACGTGATGCGCCGTCGCCGCCCGATCCGTGGCCGGGTCTGACCGGCCGACCTCCCCGGTCAGCCCGGACAACCGCCGGTCGCCCCGAGTCCTGGCCAGGACTCGGGGCGACCGGCGGTTGGGGCGGGTTTGCGGCGGACGGGCTTCAGTGGACCCGCCGGATGTCACGGCGGCGCAGGGCGTAGCCGAGACCGACCAGGCCGCCGAGCAGCAGCCCCCCGCCGGCGGCGAGTTCCAGGGGGTTCATCCGGGCCACGCTGCCGCCGAGGCCGCCCCGGACGCCCTGGGCGGCGGGGCGCGAAGCGCCCGTACCCGTGCCGGCGCTCGCAGCGGGACGCGTGCCGGTGCCCGGGCGGGTTCCGGTGGTGGAGCTGGTGGTGGGTTTCGCGCCGCCACCGGAGATCGTGAGGTCGGCCGAGCCGGTCTCGCCGTTGCACGTGAAGGAGACGGAGTACTGGGCTCCGCGCCGGGCGTCCCGGTCGACGGTGACGCGTACGGTCTTGCCCCGCTCGATGCTCACGGTGTCGAAGATCCCGGAGGAGGCGGTGGCGTAGGCGGCGTTGCAGCCGGTCACGGACAGCACCACCTGGCCGCCGGGGGCGACCGTCGAGGGGGTGATGGCGAAGCCGAACGAGGTGATGGGCGCGGCTTCGGACCCGGCCCCGGCCGCGCTCGCGGTGGGGGCGAGGGCCCCGCCGAGTATCAGGGCGGCGCCCGCGGCGGCGGCGCCCAACAGGGATGAGGGGGAGGTGCGTATCGCGCCCATGGTTGATTCTCCGGATCCCCGAGGAGCAGCCGCGGAACGGTTTCCGCACGTGGGGGGTCGTGCGCCTCGATGTCCGCCACGCTAGGTCCGGGCGCGGTGACCCGCGATCAGGAACGGGCGAATGGGGCATGGGGGTAGGCCGAACCGGGGACGGGAGGCCCGCCCCCGGTTTGCCGGGCGCTCACACCGTGGTGTGCCGGTGGGGTCTCAGTCGCGCAGGTTCAGATGCGGGAACTGGGCGAAGAAGGGCTCGGCGGTGGCGGCGACGCCCCGGCCGAACGGGGCGTCGAAGTCCCAGATGAGGAAGAGTAAGAAGGCGATCAGCGCGCTGAACAGCCCCGCGAGCAGGAGCTCCCGGAACGAGCGCCTGATCTGCAGGGTGAAGATCAGCCCCACCGTCACCAGGGCTCCGACGATCAGCCCGAACCACACCACCCCCGGCATGGTGGCCCCCGCGCTCTGGCCGCGCGCGTTGCGCGCGTCGTCGACCACGGCGACCTGGTCCACGAGCGGCTGGTAGGCCTGGCCCTCGTGGTCGGTCTGCGGTTCGTAGTCCGTCACATCACGGCGGATACGTTCCAGAAGCTGCCCGCTCTGATCGGTGAGAGCGCCGTTCTCGGCCATCTCCTTCCATTCGGTGTCCACGACGTAGGTCACGTACGCGTCCACATCGGCACGGATCTTCTTGCGCACGTCGGGCGGGTAGACCTCGGAGCGGACGCTGATCTCGTGCAGGGCCTGCGATTCCTGGCGCACGTACTCCTGGGCGGCTCCCCGGCCCTCCCAGACGCCGGCGATCGCCAGGCCCAGCACGATCGCGTAGATCACCCCGATCATCATCGTCATGTACTCGATGACGTCCGGGGTCTCGCTGGGGTCGTCGTCGTCGCCGATGCGGCGCTGGTTGAAGAAGGCGATGGACAGGACCACGGCACAGGCGGCCGCCATCGCGATGGACAGGACGAGCCATTCCGACAAGATGACTCCAAATTGCGGTCGGGCGGTGAAACCTCGTGGCTAGCGCGGGCGCAGCGCGATGATCGCGAGCACCGCGGGGGCCGCGGTCATCAAGGTGAAGGTCACCGGCGAGATGTGGTGTTCGATCGGCTTGCGGGCCGCCGCGTGGTAATCGGGGCGCGCGACCGCCTTCTTGGGCGCGGCCGCCTGTATTACCACGGGAGGCGGTGGCGGGGTCGGCTTCGCGGGCCTGGGCTCGGGCGCCTTCCTCGCGGGCGGTGGGGCCGGGGGCTTCGGTGCGGGCGCCGGGGGTGGCGGCGGTGGGGGAGGCGGCGGGGTCGGCGCCGGCTTGGGTGGGGGTGCGGGTGGCGGCGGGGTCGGTTTCGGGGTCGGGGTCGGGGTGGGGGTGGGGGTGGGGGTGGGTTTCGGGGTGGGCTTCGGCGGGCACGGCGGTGGCGGAGGGGGCGGCGGGCAGGGCGGGTCGTGGTGATGGCCCCCGCCGTGGTGGCCGCCCGGGTCGTGCTCGTTGCCGTGGTCCTTGCCGTGGCTGTTGCCGTGGTCCTTGCCGTGGCCGGAATCGGCGCGATTTCCGTGATCTCCGCCACCTTGGTCGCCCCCGGCCGCGCCGTGGGCGGCGGACGCGACCAGGCTGAAGGCGCTCGCCCCGTCACCGGCGTCGTACGTCGCGTAGGCACTGCTATCGGCCATGGCCGGTGTGGTCGACAGTGCGGCCCACAGCAGGACCGGGACCGCCAGCAGGCGCCTGGAAGAGGCTCTTTTCACCCGGGGAGCATGGGGTCGCGCGCGCCCGCGCACGCGACGGTTGGCTTTGGTTCCCCTGAACGGGTGGTCCGTTGGCTATGGAGGTTTAAGCCAGCTTCGGAGTGTGTCCGCTCCGTCACCGACCTTTTCTCAAAAGGTATTTGTCGGTTTCGATCAATGGGTGGGCGTCGGCCCGTGCGCGTCTTTGTCGTGTGACGAAGAACGGATCGCCAATTTCCGCTTTCGCTCGCTCCGTTGGGCAATGATCAGTACATTCGGCTCGGACAGGAGTCCGACCCCTCCGGACCTCCGCAGGACTACGGCTTGGAGACCCCGATGGAGCGCCCCGCCTGGGCCCCGCCAGGCATCGACATATCGGTGCCCAGCGTGTCCCGTATCTACGATTACTACCTGGGCGGTTCCCACAATTTCGAGGTCGACAGGCAGGCCGCCCGCCGCGCCATGGAATTCCTGCCGGGCCTGCCCAAGATCATGCAGGCGAACCGGGCATTCATGCGCCGGGCCGTCCGGTACGCCGTGGCCCAGGGCGTCACCCAGTTCCTCGACATCGGCTCCGGCATCCCCACCTTCGGCAATGTCCACGAGATCGCCCAGGCCGCCAGCCCCGAGGCGCGCGTGGTCTACGTCGACCACGACCCGGTGGCCGTCGCCCACAGCCAGGCCGTCCTCGCCGGCACCGAGCGGACCGGGGTCGTCGCCGCCGACCTGCGCAAGCCCCAGGAGATCCTGACCGCCCCCGAGGTCGGCCGGGTGCTCGACCTGAGCCGCCCGGTGGCCCTGATGCTGGTCGCCGTCCTGCACTTCCTGGAGGACTCGGACGAGCCCTACGCCGCAGTCGCCGAGCTGCGCGACGCACTGGCCCCCGGGAGCCTCCTGATCCTCACGCACGCCTCGTACGAGGGGATCCCGCTCCCGGAGGAGGTCGCCGGCGGGGCCGTGGGCGTCTACCGCGACATCCGCAACCCCCTGGTCATGCGGGGCCGCGAACAGGTCGAGCGCTTCTTCGACGGCTTCGAACCCGTGGAACCCGGTCTGGTGGCCATGCCCAACTGGCGTCCCGACGCGCCCGACGCCCCCGAGGGGCTGGAGGGGCTGGAGGGCGGGGCCGCGGACGAGGACCCGTTCGCCTTCTCGGGCTTCGCAGGTGTGGGACGCAAGGCGTGAGACTGCCGGCACAGACGGCGGGTGGCGCGAGCGCGCCGCAGGGCGGACTGGAGGACCGGATCGGCCGGTTCGCCACCATCTGGGGGCGGGCGATCTTCCCCGTCACGGCGACCTCGCTCACCCGCACCGAGTTCGAGCAGCACCTCCTGCCGCTCACCCGCACGCTCGTCGAGGCCCTGCACGCCCGGCCCTTCGACGCCTCCTCGGGCCAGCGGGTCGGGACGGAGCTCGTCGCCGTCCACTGCACCGACCCGGAGGCGCTGGCCGGCACCCTCGGCGTGGTCGAGTCGTACCTGGTGCTGTACTGCGGGCCGGACGGTCCGGGTGCGGAGGGCGTCGAGGAGTACCGCTCCCGGTGCGCCCGCCTCCAGCACGCCATCGCGGCCGGATTCGCCCGGGCGCTGCGCGAGCGCACCCTCAAGGAGCAGGAGGCCATCGCCCGTTCCGCGCTCACCGCGCGCATCGACGCCCAGCAGGCGCTGCACGCGAGCGAAGCCCGCTTCCGGGCGGTCTTCGAGGGCGCGGCCATCGGGATCGGCATCGCGGACCTCGAGGGCAACGTCCTGGAGGTCAACGACGCGCTGCTGCAGATGTTCGGCGGCATGGACGGGCACGTCCGGGGCCGCAACGTCAGCGAGTGGAGCCACCCCGAGGACACCCCGCACGTCTGGCGGATGTACGGGGAACTCGTGCGCGGCGAGCGCGAGAGCTACCGCGTGGAGAAGCCGTACTACCGGCACGACGGGACGGTCCTGTGGACCAACCTGACGGTCTCGCTGCTGCGCGATGCCGAGGGCGTGCCGCAGTACCAGCTGGCCCTGATGGAGGACACCACCGAACGCCGGCTGCTGAACCTGCGGCTGCGCTACGAGGCCACCCACGACGCCCTGACCGGCCTGCCCAACCGGACGCTGTTCTTCGAACGCCTGGAGAAGGCCCTGAGCGGGTCCGGCGGCGCCCGCTTCGGCCTGTGCTACCTCGATCTCGACGGCTTCAAAGCGGTCAACGACAGCCTCGGCCACTCGGCCGGCGACCGGCTGCTGGTGGAGGTCGCCGACCGGCTGCAGAGTTGCGCCACCGGGCCCGGTGAAGTGGTCGCACGCCTCGGCGGCGACGAGTTCGTCGCGCTGACCACCGGCCCCGACACCGAGGAGAAGGCCACCGAACTCGCGGTCAACATCCTCTCCGCCCTCTCGGTCCCGATCCGGCTGGAGGGCCGGGAGCTGACCGTCCGGGGCAGCATCGGCATCGTCGAGGGCCCGGCGCGCGAGCGCACCCCGGCGGAGGTGCTGCGCAGCGCCGACATCACCATGTACCGGGCCAAGGCGGCCGGCGGCAACCGCTTCGAGTTCGCCGACGCCGCGGCCGACGCGCGGGCCATCACCCGCCACGGCCTGACCAACGCCCTGCCGGCGGCGCTGGAGCGCGGCGAGTTCTTCATCGAGTACCAGCCGCTGGTGCACATGCACGACGGCAGCGTGCACGGTGCGGAGGCGCTGGTCCGCTGGTCCCACCCGCAGCACGGGGTGCTGGGCCCGGACCGCTTCATACCGCTCGCCGAACGGACCGGGCTGATCGTGCCGCTCGGCCGCTGGGTCCTGGAGGAATCGGTCCGCCAGGCCCGCAACTGGCAGCACCAGCAGGGTGGTGCCACCCTGCGGATCAACGTCAACCTGTCCCCGACCCAGCTGCACCACCCCGGCCTGGTCGCCGACACGGTCCGGGTCCTGGAGTCCTCGGGCCTGGCTCCGGGCACGCTGTGCCTGGAGGTCACCGAGTCGGCCCTGATCGGTGCCGACGACGAACTCCTCGAACCGCTGCGCCGCCTCGCCGCCCTGGGCGTGGACATCGCCCTCGACGACTTCGGCACGGGCTACTCGAACCTGGCGAACCTCCGCCGCCTGCCCGTCAGCGTCCTGAAACTGGACCGGTCCTTCACCAAGGGGATGCAGCAGCACCCGGCCAACCCGGTCGACGTCAAGATCGTGGAGGGCATCGTCGCCCTGGCCCACAGCCTCGAACTCGCCGTCACCGTCGAAGGCGTGGAAACCGGAGCTCAGGCCGCCCAGCTCCGCGCCCTGGGCTGCGACACGGCTCAGGGGTGGTACTACGCCCGCCCCGGCGCACCGGACCGCATCCACACCCTGTCGCTCTCCGACGCCGTCCCGAGCGCCTTCTGACTCACCTCCTGGCTCACCTTCCGACTCACCCCCGGCCCGCCTCCGTCCCGCGGCCGGGGGTGCGCACGGCCGCCATGACGCGCTCGTGCCGCTCCGCGGTGTCCGCCAGCACCGCGGCGGCGGCGGGCAGCCGCTCGGCCTCGTAGGCGTCGAGTACGTCGGGTACGTCGACTGTCACGCGGGCGCCGGTCCCGGCCGGCCCGCCGAGGGCGGTGGCAAGCGTCCGGGCGAGGGCTGCCGCGTCCTCGACCCCGGTGTTGATCCCCAGGCCGCCGGCTATCGGATGGACGTGCGCGGCGTCTCCGGCGAGGAAGACCCGGCCCTCGCGCAGCCGGGCGGCCATGCGGACGTTGACCCGCCAGACCGAGAGCCAGCCGGCCTCCGCGAGGCGGATCCCCGGCATCCGCGCATGGCGGTCGAAGAGCCGCTGGAAGCTCTCCACCGACGGCGGCAGGAGCTCGCCCCGCTCGTCCCGCTCGGGGGAGGACTGGAGCTGGAAGGTGTCCGTCCCCGGCATCGGGCAGAGGAGCATCCCGCCGCCCTCCGAGGAGAACCACTGGTGCCAGAAGTCCCGGCTCAGCCCCGGCGCCCGGACGTCCCCGATCACCATCGACTCCTCCGGGGCGCTGTACCCCTCGAAGGGGATCCCCAGCAGTCCGCGGGTGGTGCTGCGGCCCCCGTCGCACCCCGCGAGATGGCGGGCCCGGATGACGCTTCCGTCCGCCAGCTTCGCGTCGACTCCGGCCGTGTCCTGTGAGATCGCGGCGAGCCGGGCCCCGTACTCGACCTGGACGCCCAGCTCGGCGAGGCGTTCGCGCAGGGCTCCCTCGACCTGCCACTGGCCGATGAGCAGTCCGTCGCCCACGGCGGTGTCGCTGATGTGCGCCCCGTCGAAGTACTTGCGCAGCACGGTCTCCCGCTGCCCGACGGGTGTCAGGCGCTCGGCCACCCCCAGTTCCGCGAAGGCCGCCAGGCTGCCCGGGGTGAGCCCCTTGCCGCGGGACTCGCGGTGCGGCGCCGGCCGCTCCTCGATGACCCGTACGCCGATGCCGCGGCGGGCCAGGTCGCAGGCGAGCGTCAGTCCGGTGGGGCCGGAGCCCGCGATCAGTACGTCGGTCATCGGTGGTCCTCTCGTTGGCGATCCGTTGGATCCGTTGTCGATGACTCAAGGAAAGCGGCTCCCGACCAAAAACACAACCCGGTTACGAAAATTACTCGGTCACTAGTTCGTGTTATCCTGAACCCATGGAGACGACCGAACCCGCGGAGACTGAGCCCATGGAAAACGTGACGGGCCTGCGCGAGAGCAAGAAGCTCCGTACGCGCCGCCAGCTGGCGGCCACGGCGCTGGAGCTCTTCCTGGAGCGGGGCTTCGATGCCGTCTCCGTGGCCGACGTCGCGGCGGCCGCCGAGGTCTCCAAGCCCACGCTGTTCCGGTACTACCCCAGCAAGGAAGACCTGCTCCTGGACCGGTTCGCCGACCACCAGGACGAGGCGGCCCGCATCGTGCGCGACCGGCCCGCCGGTCAGACCCCGGTGGCGGCGGTGCGCGCCCAGTTCCTGGAGGCCCTCGCCGAGCGGGATCCCATCACCGGGCTCTGCGACCACCCGGACGTGCTCGCCTTCCAGCGGCTGCTCTACTCCACCGCCAGCCTGGAATCCCGTCTGGCCCACTACACCGGCCGCGAGGTGGAGCTGCTGGCCGCCGTGCTCGAAGCCGAAGCGGCCGACCCGCTGACCGCCCGGCTGGCCGCCATGCACCTGGTGGCGACCCGTCACGAGCTGGGCCGGGAGAACTGGCGCCGCCTCGACTCCGGTCGGAGCGCGGACGAGGCCCACCCGGCCGCAGCGGCCGAAGCCGAGCGTGCCTTCGCGATGCTGGCCGACGGCCTCGACAGGGTGCTCGCGCCCCGCGCGCCCGCAGCCCCGTAGGCCTCTGACTCCGCAAGGCGCCGCGGCCCCCGGGGGTCAGCCCAGCAGGATGCGCTTCAGTTCGCGGGCCGCGCGCGGCGGTGCCACGTCCGTGCGGTGGGCCAGGGCGACCGTGCGGCGCAGCGGGGAGCCCGCCAGGGCGGTGGTGCGCAGTCCGGGGCCCGCGTGGTCCACCACCATCGCCGGGACCACCGCGATGCCCAGTCCCGCGCGGACGAAGCCCAGTACGGCGTCCATCTCGCCGCCCTCCACCGTGAACACCGGCTCGAACCCGGCCGCCCGGCAGGCCGCCACCGTCAGGTCCCGCAGGTCGTAGCCGTGCCGGAACATCACCATCGGCTCGTCGCGCAGCGCGGACACCGTGAGCGGGCCGCCGCCCGCCGGGGGCGGGAGGGCCGCCGAGGAGACCACCACCAGGTCCTCCGTCAGCAGTTCCACCGTGGTCAGGGCCGGAGCGGAGGGCGGCAGCGGCAGGGCGATCAGTGCGAGGTCCAGGGACCCGCGCGCGAGTTCCCGTACGAGGTCCAGCGAGCCGCTCTCCTCGATCAGCAGCTCGATCCCCGGATGGGCGGTGTGGAAGGCCCGCAGCACGTCGGGCAGCAGGCCGGTGCACACGCTCGGGGTGGCCCCCAGCCGGACCCGGCCCCGCCGCAGCTGCACCAGCTCCTGCACCTCCAGCCGCGCGGTGTCCGCGTCCGCGAGGATCCGCCGGGCCAGCGGCAGCAGGGTCTCGCCGGCGTCGGTGAGCGCGATGTTCCCGCGCGCCCGGCTGAACAGCTCGGCGCCCAGTTCCCGCTCGAGCGCCTTGATCTGTTGCGACAGGGACGGCTGGGCCACGTGTTCGCGCTCCGCCGCCCGCGTGAAGTGCCGGGTCTCGGCGACGGCGACGAAGTAGACGAGCTGCTGGAACTGCATCGTCCCAGGATAGCGCCCTGCATAGGTGTTCCCTATGGACTTGAGCTCCACCATGTCTTGGACCTTTCGGGACCTTGGTCCCTACGGTCGATGTCATGGCATTGGCAACGCGGACGGATCGACGGCCGTCCACCACGCGCACGCTCTGGGACTCATCCGTCGGCAAGAAGTCCGTGATGGCCGTCTCCGGCCTGATCATGCTCGGCTACCTCGTCGTGCACATGCTCGGCAACCTCAAGATCTTCTTCGGGGCGGACGAGTTCAACGGCTACGCCCACTGGCTGCGCACCCTCGGCTCGCCCTTCCTCCACCACGAATGGGCCCTGTGGATCGTCCGCATCGCCCTCGTCGCCGCCGTCGTCGCACACGCGGTCTGCGCCTACCAGCTCAGCCGCCGCGACATCAAGGCGCGCCCGGTGAAGTACGTCCACAAGCGCCGCCGCGCGAGCTACGCCACCCGCACCATGCGCTGGGGCGGCATCATCCTCGCCCTCTTCATCGTCTGGCACCTGCTCGACCTCACCACGCTCACCGTCAACGAGCGTGCCTGGGCGGGGCATCCGTACGAGAACGTCCTCGCCACCTTCTCCACCTGGTACGGCAACACCATCTACATCGTGGCGATGGCCGCCCTCGGTCTGCACGTCCGCCACGGCTTCTGGAGCGCCGCCCAGACCCTGGGCGCGGGCAGCGCCCGACGGGAGCGGACGCTCAAGTTCTTGGCCAATGCCCTCGCCCTCGTCCTCTTCTCGGGCTTCGTGTCCGTACCCGTCGCCGTCATGACCGGAGTGGTGAGCTGACCATGAGCGCGAACACGAACACGAACACGAACACGAACACGGACACGGACGAGAACGCCGCCGCGAACGATGACGAGAGCATGAGCGCCTCCTACGCCGACTACACCACCGGCGAGCCGATCGCCGACGCCAAGGCCCCCGAGGGCCCCATCGCCGAGCGCTGGGACCGCCGCCGCTTCGAGGCCAAGCTCGTCAACCCGGCCAACCGGCGCAAGCACACCGTGATCGTCGTCGGAACCGGCCTGGCCGGCGGAGCGGCCGGCGCCACCCTCGCCGAACAGGGCTACCACGTCGTCCAGTTCTGTTTCTCCGACTCGCCGCGCCGCGCCCACTCCATCGCCGCGCAGGGCGGCATCAACGCCGCCAAGAACTACCGCAACGACGGCGACTCCGTACACCGCCTCTTCTACGACACCGTCAAGGGCGGCGACTTCCGGGCCCGCGAGTCCAACGTCCACCGCCTCGCGCAGATTTCCGTCGAGATCATCGACCAGTGCGTGGCCCAGGGCGTCCCCTTCGCCCGCGAGTACGGCGGCCTCCTCGACACCCGCTCCTTCGGCGGAGTCCAGGTCTCGCGCACCTTCTACGCCCGCGGCCAGACCGGACAGCAACTGCTGCTCGGCGCCTACCAGGCGCTCTCGCGGCAGATCGCCGCAGGCAACGTCGAAATGCACGCCCGCACCGAGATGCTCGACCTGATCACCGTCGACGGCGTGGCCCGCGGCATCGTCGCCCGCGACCTGGTCACCGGCAGGATCGACACGTACTACGCGGACGCCGTGGTGCTCGCGAGCGGCGGATACGGCAACGTCTTCTACCTCTCCACCAACGCCATGAACTCCAACGCGACCGCCGTCTGGCGGGCACACCGGCGCGGCGCCTGGTTCGCCAACCCCTGCTTCACCCAGATCCACCCCACCTGCATCCCGCGCACCGGCGACCACCAGTCCAAGCTCACCCTGATGAGCGAGTCGCTGCGCAACGACGGCCGCATCTGGGTCCCCAAGGCCAAGGGCGACGACCGCCCCGCCGCCGACATCCCCGAGGCCGAGCGCGACTACTACCTGGAGCGGATCTACCCCTCCTTCGGGAACCTCGTCCCCCGCGACATCGCCTCCCGGGCCGCCAAGAACGTCTGCGACGAGGGGCGCGGCGTGGGCCCCGGCGGGCAGGGCGTCTACCTCGACTTCGCCGACGCCATCCGCCGGATGGGCAAGGACAGCGTCGCGGAGAAGTACGGCAACCTCTTCGAGATGTACGAGCGGATCACCGCGGAGAACCCGTACGAGGTCCCCATGCGGATCTACCCCGCCGTCCACTACACGATGGGCGGACTGTGGGTCGACTACGACCTGCAGACCACCGTCCCCGGCCTGTTCGCGATCGGCGAGGCCAACTTCTCCGACCACGGGGCCAACCGGCTCGGCGCCTCCGCGCTCATGCAGGGGCTCGGCGACGGCTACTTCGTGCTCCCGTCCACCATCAACGACTACCTGGCCCGCCACCCGCACCTGGAAGCCGTGGACGACACCCACCCCGAGGCCGCGGCCGCCGTCCGCGAAACGCGCGACTGCCTCGCGAAGCTGCTCGCCGTGGACGGCGACCGCACGCCCGACTCCTTCCACCGCGAGATCGGTGAACTGATGTGGGAGTACTGCGGGATGGCCCGCACCGACGCGGGACTGCGCAAGGCGCTCGCCCGGATCCCCGAGATCCGGGAGGAGTTCTGGCGGCGCGTCAAGGTCCCCGGCAGCGGCGCGGAGTTCAACCAGTCGCTGGAGAAGGCCAACCGCATCATCGACTACCTCGAGCTCGCCGAGCTGATGTGCCTCGACGCCCTCCACCGCGCCGAGTCCTGCGGCGGACACTTCCGTGAGGAGTCCCAGACCCCGGACGGCGAAGCCGCCCGCCGCGACGAGGAGTTCGGGTACGCCGCCGCCTGGCAGTACACCGGAACCGGCGTCGCCCCCGTCCTGCACAAGGAAGACCTCGTCTTCGAGTACGTCCACCCCACCCAGCGGAGCTACGCATGAAGCTCACCCTGCGCGTCTGGCGCCAGCGCAACGCAGACGCCACCGGCGCGATGGCCTCGTACGAGGTCGACGGCATCTCGAAGGACATGTCCTTCCTGGAGATGCTCGACACCCTCAACGAGGACCTCACCCTGCGCGGCGAGGACCCGGTCGCCTTCGACCACGACTGCCGCGAGGGCATCTGCGGCGCGTGCAGCCTCGTCATCAACGGAGACGCCCACGGGCCGGAGCGCACCACCACCTGCCAGCTCCACATGCGCGCCTTCGCCGACGGCGACACCATCGACGTCGAACCCTGGCGGGCCTCGGCCTTCCCGGTGGTCAAGGACCTCGTCGTCGACCGGGGGGCCTTCGACCGGATCATCCAGTCCGGCGGCTACATCACCGCCCCGACCGGCGCCGCCCCCGAGGCGCACGCCACGGCAGTCCCCAAGCCGGACGCCGACTACGCCTTCGAGCACGCCGAGTGCATCGGCTGCGGGGCGTGCGTGGCGGCCTGCCCCAACGGCTCCGCGATGCTCTTCACCTCCGCCAAGATCAACCACCTGAACGTGCTCCCGCAGGGCTCCCCGGAACGCGAGACCCGGGTACTGGACATGGTGGCCACGATGGACGCGGAGGGGTTCGGCGGCTGCACGCTGACCGGGGAGTGCGCGACGGCCTGCCCCAAGGGGATACCGCTGCCCTCCATCGCGGCCATGAACAAGGAGTGGCTGCGGGCGGTCCGCAAGGGCCCGCGCTGAGCCGTTCAATGCCGGGATGAGCCGCGCCCTCACGGTGCCGGTCGTCCGTCGATCGTCCGCCGATCGGATGACCGGCGCGGTGCCCGCCGTGCCGTGACCGCCCGGCCTCCCGGGCATGGGCGACAGTGGCCCCATGCCCCTGGGTCGTGTGCGAGAAGTGGAACCGGACGCCGCGGGCCGGGCGGGCACGTCCCGATCCGGTCCGGTCCGACCCGGTCCAGCCCGGTCCGGCCCGGCCCCCGCCGGGTCCGGCCCGCGCCGCCGCACCGTACTGGCCGCCGCCCTCGCCCCGCTGGTGGTGGCCGGCTGCGCCGGGGAGGAGCGGCCGCGTACCCCGCGGCCCGGACCCGAGGCCGCCAAGGACGCCCTGGTCATGGTCATCCGGCACGCGGAGAAGCCGTACGCGGGGGACACCGGCGAGGACGACGAGGGCAACGAGGACCCCGGATTCCTCGCCGTCCGAGGATGGCGCCGGGCCCAGGAACTGCCCACCCTCTTCGGACCCACCCGCGGCGCGGCCCTGCCCCGGCCCGAGGCCGTCTTCGCGGCCGGCGGCAAGGCGGGAGCACCCGCGCGGTGCCGCCAGACCGTGGAGGCGCTGGCCACCTCGCTCCACACGAGCGTGCGCACCGAGTTCGCCGTCGGAGCCGAGCCGGCCCTGGCCCGCGCGGTGCTCGCGGCCCGGATGCCCGTACTCGTCTGCTGGGAGCACACCGGCATGCCCCGGCTGATCCGGGGCCTCGGAGCGCAGGGGCTGATCGGACTGCCCGCCGCCTGGCCCGACCGCTACGACCTGGTGTGGACGTTCACGCGCAGACAGGGCGTCTGGAGCTTCCGGGAGCTGCCGCAGCGCCTGCTCTCCGGCGACGCGTAGGTACTGCCGGGTAAGGCCGGGTACCGCGGGGTACGGGCGTACGCTGAGAAGTGGACTCGGGGCAGTCGTGCGCCGGGAGGTAGACGATCATGTCTGGAATCGTGCACCGCGGCTTCGATTCCGCGGACGAAACGCGCCAGTTCGAAGACGGCAAGGGCAGGCTCGATCTGCTCAACACCAGCCACGGACCGGTGGGGCGCGCCGTGTTCGAGCCCGGATGGCAGTGGTCGCAGCACATCAAGCCGATAGCGGGAACCGACAGTTGCGAGGCCGCCCACGTCGGCTACGTGGTCAGCGGCCGCATGAAGATCGTCATGGACGACGGCGACAGCGTCGAGGCGGGGTCCGGGGACTTCATCCAGATCGACCCCGGCCACGACGCCTGGGTGCTCGGAGACGAGCCGTGCGTGGTCCTCGACTGGCAGGGCTACGGGGACTTCGCCAAGGCGGCCGGCTCCTAGGGGGCGAGGCTAGGCCCGAACGGCGAGGGCCCGCGCCAGGTAGGCCGCCGTCCGGCTGCCGGCGGCGCGGGCCACCTCGGCCGGTGTGCCCGCGGCCACCACCAGGCCGCCGTCCGCACCGCCGCCCGGGCCCAGGTCGATGACCCAGTCCGCGCCGGCCACCACCGCCATGTCGTGTTCCACGACGACCACCGAATGCCCGGCGTGCACCAGCCCGTGCAACTGCCTTAGCAGCACCTCCACATCGGCCGGATGCAGTCCGGTCGTCGGCTCGTCCAGCAGGTACAGCGTGTGGTCGCGGCGCTGTCGCTGGAGCTCCGTCGCCAGCTTGATCCGCTGCGCCTCGCCGCCCGACAACTCCGTGGCCGGCTGGCCGAGTCGGAGATATCCCAGGCCGATGTCCTTCAGCGCGCCCAGGCTCCGCGCCGCCGCCGGGACCTCCGCGAAGAAGGCGGCCGCCGCGTCCACGGTCAGAGCGAGGACCTCGGCGATGTTCAGTCCCGAGTAACGCACTTCGAGGGTCTCGGAGTTGTACCGGGCCCCCGCGCACTCGGGGCACGGGGCGTACGTGCTGGGCAGGAACAGCAGCTCCACCGAGACGAAACCCTCGCCCTGGCAGGACTCGCACCTGCCGCCCGGCACGTTGAAGGAGAACCGACCCGCCTTCCAGCCCCGAGCCCTCGACTCCGGAGCCGCCGTGAAGAG
Source organism: Streptomyces sp. NBC_00503 (assembly GCF_036346895.1). Taxonomy (NCBI): domain Bacteria; kingdom Bacillati; phylum Actinomycetota; class Actinomycetes; order Kitasatosporales; family Streptomycetaceae; genus Streptomyces; species Streptomyces sp. NBC_00503. The sequence continues at coordinate 7,016,268 of NZ_CP107855.1, forward strand.
CCGCCGCACCACGTCGAACAGCCCTGTGTACGTGGCCAGGTTGGAGCGCGGGGTGCGCCCGATCGGCTTCTGGTCCACCTCCACCAGCCGCCGCACCGGGAAGGCCGGCTCCGCCAGCCGCTCGCCGACCTCCCGCGCGAGCGCCTGCCCGACCAGCGTGGACTTCCCGGACCCCGACACCCCGGTCACGGCCGTGAACACCCCGAGCGGGAACTCGGCCGTCACGTCACGGAGGTTGTGCCGGTCCACCCCGCTGAGGCGGATGGTCCCGGTGGCCTCCCGCACGGGCGGCCCGCCGCGCCCGCTCCGCGCGGGAGCCGGGTCCGGGTCCGGGTCCGGGAACAGGTACCGGGCCGTCGCCGACTCCGCCACCGCGGCCAGCCCCTCCGGGGGCCCGCTGTGCAGCACCCGCCCGCCGTGCTCACCGGCCAGCGGACCGACGTCCACCAGCCAGTCCGCGTGCCGGACCACGTCCAGGTGGTGCTCCACCACGAACACCGTGTTCCCGGCCTCCTTCAGCCGGTCCAGTACCCCGAGCAGCGCCTCGGTGTCGGCCGGGTGCAGCCCCGCCGAAGGCTCGTCCAGGACGTACACCACTCCGAAGAGCCCGGACCGCAGCTGCGTCGCCAGCCGCAGCCGCTGCAGCTCGCCCGCCGACAGGGTCCCGGCGCCCCGGTCCAGGCTCAGGTAGCCCAGCCCGAGCTCGGCGACCGGGCCGATCCGGGAGCACAGGTCCTCGGCCAGCACCCGCGCCGCTTCGCCTTCGGCGCCCCCGAGCGCGGTGGCCAGTACGCCGTCCAGCTCGGTCAGCGGCAGGGCCGCCAGCTCCGCGATCGTGCGGCCCGCGAAGGTGACGGCCAGCGCCTCCGGCCGCAGCCGCCGGCCCTCGCACACCGGGCACGGCGAATAGGTCAGGAACTTCTCGGCGCGGGCCCGCAAGGTGGCGCTCTTGCTGTCGGAGAAGGTCCGCATGACGTGCCGGTGTGCGCTCATGTACGTGCCCTGGTAGGGCCGTTGGATCCGGTCGGCCTCCCGCACCGGGTGCACTGTCACCACCGGCTGCTCATCGGTGAACAGGATCCACTCGCGGTCCTTCGCCGCCAGCGACCGCCACGGCGCGTCCACGTCGTGGCCCAGCGCCTCCAGGATGTCCCGCAGGTTCTTGCCCTGCCAGGCTCCGGGCCAGGCGGCGACGGCTCCTTGACGGATCGACAGGGAGCCGTCGGGGACGAGGAGTTCCTCGCTCGTGCGGTGGATGCGGCCGAGCCCGTGGCAGGAGGGGCAGGCGCCCGCGGCGGTGTTGGGGGAGAAGGCGTCGGAGTCGAGCCGTGCGGCGCCCGGCGGGTAGGAACCGGCCCGCGAGTAGAGCATCCGCAGGGAGTTGGACAGCATGGTCACCGTCCCGACGGAGGACCGCGACCCGGGGGAGGAGCGCCGCTGCTCCAGCGAGACGGCGGGCGGCAGCCCGGTGACGGAGTCGACCTTCGGGGCGCCGATCTGGTGGATCAGGCGGCGGGCGTACGGGGCCACGGACTCGAAGTACCGGCGCTGGGCCTCGGCGAAGAGGGTGCCGAAGGCGAGCGAGCTCTTGCCCGAGCCGGAGACCCCGGTGAAGACGGTCAGCGCGTCGCGCGGGATGTCCACGTCCACCCCGCGCAGATTGTGCTCCCGGGCGCCGCGGACGCGGACGTAGGGGTCGTGCGGACCGGGGAGGTGCGGGGCTGCGGGCTGGTGCATTCGTCCTAGTTTAGTGGCTGGAGTGCCTGGGGTCAGCGGCTACTCCGTGTGGCCTTCGGGGCCGATGAGGCTGGTGTGATCGGTGATGCCCGCGAGGCGGGCGAGTCCGGTGAACGAGTCCAGCAGCGCGGTCCGGTCGTACGTGGATGTGGTGACGAGCAGTTCGTCCGCCCCGGTCAGTTCCGCGAGGGCGGTGAGCTCGGCCGCGACCTGCGCCTCCGTGCCGTGGACGTGCCCGGTGAGGGCCCCCTCGTACAGCTCCCGCTCCTTGGGGGCCATGGTCAGGGCCTCGATCTCCTCGGCCGGGCGGAGCGGCGGGAAACTGCCGCGCGTGCGCGACTGCGCCAGCGCCCACGCCTCCGGGATCAGGATCCGGCGGGCGGCTTCGGTGGTGGCGGCGACCGCGACCGTCCCGGAGGCGATCACGTACGGCTCCGCGCCCCACCCGGAGGGCCGGAACTTCGCGCGGTACTTCTCGATGATCTCCACCACCCGGGCGCGGGCCCGGACATCGCCGACCACCAGTGGCAGCCCCGCGCGGGCCGCGATGGCGGCCCCCTCGCCCGTGGCCAGCACGTAGGGCGGGATCCGCAGACCCTCCGCCGGGCGGGCGTGCACCTCGGGGTGCGCCCGCTGCGTGCCGTCCAGCCAGCCCAGCAGCTCCGCGAGCTGCTCCTCGAACCGGTCGGCGTCCCCGGTGTCGCGGCCCAGCGCCCGCCGGATCCCGCCGGTGAAGCCGACCGAGCGGCCGAGGCCCATGTCGATCCGGCCGGGAAAGAGCGCTTCGAGGACCCCGAACTGCTCGGCCACGACCAGCGGCTGGTGATTGGGCAGCATCACCCCGCCGGTGCCGACCCGGATCCGGCCGGTCGCCCCGGCGACGGCGGCGGCGAGCACGGTGGGTGCGGAACCGGCGACTCCGGGCACGCTGTGGTGCTCGGAGACCCAGAACCGGTGGTATCCGAGCCGTTCGGCGGCGCGCGCCAGCTCCACGGTGTCCCGCAGGGCCTCGGGGGCGGGATGCCCCTCGCGGGTGCGGGACCGGTCGAGTATCGAGAGTTTCCGGATCACATGGAGGTCAACGCACGGGGCGCTCCAGGATTCCCCAAGCGCTGCCGGGGCGCGGCCGCTGCTTAGGCTGGCGGGGTGACCGAGACTCAGAACCGCCGGCCCCTGGCCGTCTTCGACATCGACAACACCCTGGCCGACACCGCCCACCGCCAGCACTGGCTGGAGCGCCGGCCCCGCGACTGGGAAGGCTTCTTCGGCGCGGCCCCCGCCGATCCGCCGCTCGCCCGGGGGATCGCGCTCGCGGTGGAGAGCGCGGCCGACTGCGAGGTCGTCTACCTGACCGGCCGGCCGGAGCGGTGCCGCGCGGACACGGCCGAATGGCTGACCCGGCACGGGCTGCCCGAGGGGCGGCTGTGGATGCGCGGGAACCAGGACCGGCGGCCCGCCCGGACGACCAAGCTGGAGGTGCTCCGGCGGATCTCGCGGGGCCGCGAGGTGCGGATGCTCGTGGACGACGACGAGCTGGTGTGCCAGGCGGCGCGCGCGGCGGGGTTCCGCGTGGTCCTGGCGGACTGGGCCGCCGAGGCGCCGGAGCTCAAGGACGCACAGGAGGGTCAGGGCCGCACCTGAGCACCTGAGCACCTGAGCGCCCGGGCGGCCGGAGCCGGAGCCGGGCCGCGCAAGGCCCCGTAGGGCCGTGTCCGCCGCGCGGGCCGCGTACGGTTCCGGTTCCTCACTCCTCGCCGTCGAGGCGGAAGCCGAGCTTCAGTCCCACCTGGAAGTGCGCGATCTCGCCGTTCTCGATGTGGCCCCGGATCTGCGTCACCTCGAGCCAGTCCAGCCCGCGCAGGGTCTCGCCCGCGCGCGCGACCCCGTTGCGGATCGCTTGGTCGATGCCTTCGTGGGACGTGCCGACGATCTCGGTCACCCGGTACGTGTGATTGGACATGGACGTCTCCCGACACTGGGTGGCAGTTGCCTTGTTCTACGGTGCCCCAGTAAGTCCGGGTGCGCGAACTTTGCGTGAACAATCCACAGCCCAACCCTCTTGACCCACTCATTGGTCCATGCCAATTTCAAGCCATCTGAGATCCATCCCCAGAAGGTGACCTTCGTGAAGATGCGCTTCCTTGCCGTGTCCACCGCACTCGCGGCCGCGACCGCCCTCACCGGGTGCAGTCTGGCCGGATCGGCGGGGGGTCCGCAGAAGGTGACGCTCTGGCTGATGAAGGGGAGCGCGTCGGACGAGTTCATCACCCAGTTCACCAGCTCCTTCGAGAGGGACAACCCGGGGATCGACCTCGACGTCAAGATCCAGGAGTGGACGGGCATAGGCGCGAAGGTCAACGCCGTGCTGGCCGGCAAGAGCGAGGAGAGCGCCGACGTCATCGAGGTCGGCAACACCCAGGTCGCCCAGTACGTGGAGAGCGGCGGCGTCTCCGAACTCACCCTGGAAGCACTGCGCGAGTGGGACGGCAAGGACTGGCTGAAGGGCCTCGCCGACCCCGGTAGCGTCAACGGCGCCCAGTTCGGCGTCCCTTGGTACGCCGCCAACCGGGTGGTGATCTACAACAAGGACCTGTTCGCGAACGCCGGGATCAAGGCGCCGATCAAGACGCGCCAGGAGTGGATCCAGGCCACCCAGAAGCTCGACAAGGGGAGCCAGCAGGGCATTTACCTCGCAGGACAGAACTGGTACGTGCTCTCCGGCTTCATCTGGGACGAGGGCGGCGAGCTCGCGGTCGAGACGAGCGGCCAGTGGCTCGGCACCCTGGACGACGAGAAGGCGATGGCCGGAATGGAGTTCTACAAGCAGCTCCAGGCCCTCGGCGAAGGCCCCAAGGACGCCGACGAGGAGACGCCCCCGCAGTCCGAGGTCTTCGCCCGCGGCGGGATCGCACAGATCATCGCCCCGCCCGGCCAGGCCGCCGCGATCGAGGCCGCGAACCCGGCGCTCAAGGGCAAGCTCGGCTTCTTCCCGATCCCCGGCAAGACCGCCGAGAAGCCGGGCGCCGTCTTCACCGGCGGCTCCGACCTGATCATCCCGGAGCGGACGAAGCAGCGGAAGAACGCCGTCAACGTGATCACGGCCCTGGTCAGCGAGAAGTGGCAGACCGAGCTGGCCACCACCATGAGCTACGTACCCAACAAGACCACCCTCGCGCACGTCGTCGAGGGCAACGAGGGCGCCGCCGCGATGGCCCCCGGCGCCGCCCAGGGCCGCGCCACCCCGAAGTCCGCCCGCTGGGCCGAGGTCGAGGCCAAGAACCCGATCAAGCCGTTCATGACAGCGGTCCTCACCGGTCGGGACCCCAAGGAGGCCGCGAAGACGGCCTCCGAGACCATCAGCAAGGTCCTCAGCGCCGACCACTGACCCGGTGCGGCGGATGCTCGGACCGCCGAGTTCAGCGTTCGCACATCCAAGTGCCGCGAAGCGGTCATGTCGAATCCAGTCCTGCACGGAAGAAGTAAAGAAGCCAGGCCACGCGTCCTGTCGGCCTGGCTCTCCGTGTCCGGATCAGGAGCCGCCATGACCATCGCCCCCCTGTCCCCGTCCGCCCTTCCCCCCACCTCGGCCCCGGCCGTCTCCCGGGTGGCCACGCTGAACGCCGTGACCGCGACCGCCGCGACCTCGGCCGTTGCGGCCCCCGCCTCCGCGGTCGCGCCCCCGGCCTCCGCGCCCCCGGCCGTGCCCCGCTACGCCGTACGCCTCGCCCGCGACGAGGACGAGGTACGCGCCGCCCAGCGGCTGCGCCACCAGGTCTTCGCCGGCGAGCTCGGCGCCCGCCTCGACGGCCCCGAGCCGGGCCTGGACGTCGATGCCTTCGACGCCTACTGCGATCACCTCCTCGTCCTCGACGAGGAGACCGAGCAGGTCGTCGGCACCTACCGGCTGCTGCCCCCCGAGCGTGCCGCCGTCGCCGGACGCCTCTACTCCGAGGGGGAGTTCGACCTCTCCGCGCTCGCGCCCATCCGCCCCGACCTCGTCGAGGTCGGCCGGTCCTGCGTCCACCCCGACCACCGCAACGGCGCCGTCATCGCCCTGATCTGGGCCGGCCTCGCCCGCTACATGGACCGCTCCGGACACAACTGGCTGGCCGGCTGCTGCTCGATCCCGCTCGCCGACGGCGGGATCCTCGCCGCCGCCACCCGCGAGAACGTCCTGACCAGGAGCCTCGCCCCCACCGAGTACCGGGTGACCCCGCACCTTCCCTGGAACCCGGAGGGCATCGCCTTCCCCGACCGGATGGAACTGCCGCCGCTGCTGCGCGGCTACCTGCGCCTGGGCGCCTGGGTCTGCGGGGAGCCCGCCCTCGACGCCGAGTTCGGCTGCGCCGACCTCTACGTCCTGCTCTCCCTGCGCCGCACCAACCCGCGCTACCTCAAGCACTTCCTCTCGCTCGCCCCGGGCGCATGAGCGTCTGGCTCCCCACCTCGCCCTGCACGCCCGAGGCCTGCGCCGGCCACGAGGGCGCCACCGCGAGCGTGCCGCGCGCCGTCCTGCGGCTCGGCGCCGCCATCGCCCTGATCCTGCTCGGGATCCTGGGCGCCCCGCCGCTGCGCCTGCTGCCGCAGCGGCCCCGGCACCTGGTGGTCCGGGCCTGGGCGGCCGCACTGCTGGGCGCCTTCGGCCTACGGATCACCGTGCACGGGAGCCCCGGCGCGGGCGGTGGCCGGCTGATCGTCGCCAACCACATCTCCTGGCTCGACATCCCCCTCGTCGCGGCCGTCCTGCCCTGCCGGATGCTGGCCAAGAGCGATATCCGCAGCTGGCCCGTGCTCGGCCCGCTCTCCCGGCAGGCCGGGACCCTGTTCATCGAGCGCGACCGGATCCGTGCGCTGCCCGCCACCGTCGACGCCATGGCGCGCGCCCTGCTCGCGGGCGACCGCGTCGCCGTCTACCCCGAGGGCTCCACCTGGTGCGGGCGGGCCCAGGGAACCTTCCGGCGCGCCGCGTTCCAGGCCGCTCTGGACGCGCGGGTGCCCGTACAGCCGGTACGGATCGCCTACGTGCTCGACGGCGGCGACCGGGCCGGGCAGCAGGCCGGGGAAACGGCAGGGGCGCCCGCCTTCGTCGGGGACGACCCGCTGACCGCCTCCCTGTGGCGGATCGCGCGGGCCCGCGGAGTGCGGGCCGAGGTGTGGCTGCTGCCGCGGATCCCGCCGGGCCGGTACCCGGACCGGCGGGACCTCGCGGCCGCGGCTCAGGCCGCCGTACTGGGGCGGCCGGAACCGGAACCGGAACCGCGACCCGAGTCGCCCGTTCCCGCGGAGCCACCCGTCGCACCGACTCGGCCGCTGCTGCCGGGGGTTCCCTCCCAGCCGTCGGCGCCGATGCCGTCGGCCACCGCCAGGGACAGGGCGAAGCGGCCCGCCGCGTCCGTCCACCAGTGCGTCAGTTCCAGTCCGGCGGACGCCAGTTCCTTCCGGACGCCCTCCTGACGGAACTTCGCCGAGATCTCCGTCAGGATCTCCTCACCCACCTCGAAGGACACCTCCAGATCCAGGGCCCGGACCTTCACCAACGCCTGCTCCCGGGCTCGCAGCCGCATCTCGATCCACTCGTGCTCACGGTTCCACACCGCCACGTGATCGAAGTCGGCGGTGTGGAAATCCGCACCCAACTCCCGGTCTATGACGGTCAGCACGTTCTTGTTGAACTCGGCCGTCACCCCCTGGACGTCGTCGTACGCCGCCACCAGCACGGCCTCGTCCTTCACGAGGTCCGTCCCCATCAGCAGTGCGTCACCGGGCGAGAGCATCGCCCGTACGTCCGCCAGGAACACGGCCCGCTCCGGAGGCAGGAGATTGCCGATCGTGCCGCCCAGGAACACCACCAGCCGCGGTCCCGGCACCTCGGGCAGCTGGAGCGGCTTCGTGAAGTCGGCCAGCAGTGCGTGCACCCGCAGGCCCGGATGCTCGGCCAACAGCGCCTCGGCCGCTCCCTTCAGGGCGCTCTCGCTCACGTCCACCGGTACGTAGGTGTCCAGCGCGGGCATGGCTTCGATCAGGTGCCGGGTCTTCTCCGAAGAGCCGGAGCCCAGCTCCACCAGGGTGCGGGCGCCGCTCACCGAAGCGATCTCCTGGGCTCGTTCCAGGAGGATCTCCCGCTCGGCGCGGGTCGGGTAGTACTCGGGCAACCGGGTGATCTCCTCGAAGAGTTCACTGCCCCGGGCGTCGTAGAACCACTTGGGCGGCAGCGTCTTCGGGGACTGGCTCAGCCCGTGCAGCACGTCCGTGCGCAGCGCCGCGTCGGCGGCGTCCTCGTCGAGCGTGCGGGTCAGCCGGAAGTCGTTCACGGGCCTTCGTCTCCTTGGTGCGGTGCGCTCGTAGAGGTCTCCTTCAAGTGGCCCTTCGCGTCCTGCGGGGGTTCCTTCAAGGAGAAGAGTTCGATGCGGGTACGGGTGGCGGTCAGCAGGGTCCGGTCGGGCACCTCGGTCCAGCGCGGGTCGTCGTCGTAGGGCTCCGACGCCACCACCGTGCGCTGCGCCGCCGCGTCGGCCAGGTACCAGAGGGAGTCCCCCCAGGCCGTGGCCGCGATCGTCCGCCCGTCCGTCAGCAGCAGGTTCAGCCGGGACCCGGGCGCCGCCTCGGCCAGCTCCCGGACCGGTGCGGCGAGCGCCGCGCCGAGGGCGTCGCCCTTGCGCAGCCGGTGCAGGACCAGCGCCCACAGCAGCGCCGAATCCGTCCGGGCGGCCAGCGACAGCAGTTCCTGGGGCGCCAGCGAGGCCGCGACGGGGGCCGCCGCGTCGGGCCAGTCCCGAACCGATCCGTTGTGGCTGAACAGCCAGGGCCCCTCGGCGAACGGCGCGGCCGCCGCCTCGCCGTCCGCCCCGGCGCGCGTGGCGTCCCGTACGGCGGCCAGCACGGCGCCGCTGCGGACCACGCGCGCGAGATCGGCGAAGGCCAGGTCTCCCCAGATCGGCCCGGCCCGCCGGTAGCGGGCCGGCACCGGGTCGCCCTCCGCGTACCAGCCGATGCCGAATCCGTCGGCGTTGACGGTGCCGTGGTGCTGGTGGCGCGGCGCCCAGGACTGGCGCACCAGGGAGTGCTCGGGGTCGCTCAACAGCCGCCCGAGCGTCACCGTCGGCCCCAGATAGGCGATGTGACGGCACATCAGGCACCGTCCGCCGGTCGTGCGTCCCGGGCGGTCCGGAAGCCGGAGAAGATCTGCCGGCGCACCGGCAGGTCCCAGTTGCGGAAGGTGCCCCGGCAGGCCACCGGGTCCACGGCGAACGAGCCGCCGCGCAGGACCTTGTGCTCGGGGCCGAAGAACACCTCCGAGTACTCGCGGTACGGGAAGGCCCGGAACCCGGGATAGGGCAGGAAGTCGGAGGAGGTCCACTCCCAGACGTCGCCGATGAGCTGGCGCACTCCGAGCGGGGAGGCCCCGGCCGGGTAGCTGCCCGCGTGGGCCGGGCGCAGATGGCGCTGGCCGAGGTTGGCGCGGTCCGGGGTCGGGTCCTGGTCCCCCCATGGATAGCGGGTGGAACGGCCCGTCGCCGGATCGTGGCGGGCGGCCTTCTCCCACTCCGCCTCGGTGGGCAGCCGCCGCCCCGCCCAGCGGGCGTACGCGTCGGCCTCGTACCAGCTGACGTGCAGCACCGGTTCGTCCGCGGGGACCGGCTCGGTCACCCCGAACCGGCGGCGCAGCCACGTATCGCCCTCGCGGCGCCAGAACAGCGGAGCCTCGATGCCGTGCCGGCGGATCTGCTCCCAGCCCTCCGCGGCCCACCACTGCCGGCCGTGGTACCCGCCGTCGGCGATGAAGGCCTGGTACGCGGCGTTGGTCACGGGCACGGTGTCGATCCAGAAATCCTCCGTGTCCCGGACGTGCGCCGGCCGTTCGTTGTCCAGCGACCACGGTTCGGCGGAGGTGCCCATCGTGAACGGGCCGCCGGGTATGAGGACTTCGGCCGCGTGCGGCGGAGCCCCCCGCGGCGGATCCGGGTCGGGCGCGGTCAGGACCGGGCCGCCCTGTCTGAGCTGATGGGTGATCAACATCGTTTCATCGTGCTGCTGTTCGTGCTGCGCGATCATCCCGAAGACGTAGCCGCCGTCCAGCAGGGCGGTGCCTTCCAGAGGTGTGCGCTCCAGCAGGTCGAAGACGCGGCCGCGCACCTCGGCCGCGTACCGGCGGGCCTCGTCGGGGCCCAGCAGCGGCAACTTCGGCCGCTCCGAACGGGGATGCTCGAAGGCATCGTAGAGCGGGTCTATCTCGGGGTGCATGGACTCGCGGCCGGCGACGTTGCGCAGCAGCCAGAGCTCCTCCATGTTCCCGATGTGCGCGAGGTCCCAGACCAGCGGGGACATCAGGGGGGAGTGCTGGGCGGTCAGGTCCGCGTCGGAGACGGCGCTCGCGTCGGTGAGCCCGGCCGTACGGACCCGTGCGGCGGTCAGCGCGGCGGCGGCCCGCTCGCGCAGGAGCTCCGGTTCGGTGGTCATGAGCGTGCCTCCTCGCCGGTCGGCTGCGGATGGGGGCGCGGACGGGCCTGCGGCCGGCGCCGGGAGGGATGCTGCGGGAGCCCGTCGTCGGCCGGACATCGGCCGCGCTTGACGTAGCGGTCGCCGAACTCGGCTACGGAGTCCGCCACTCGGGTGCTCGCGCCCAGCCGGGGCAGCGCCTCGGACGCGGCCCGGAAGCACGCGCGGGCCGCGGACCGCAGCTCCGGATCGGCGAGCCCGTGCTGCGCGGCGCTGCGCCAGAGCGGATTGCGCGGGGCGGGCTGGGCGCCGTAGCCGTCGGCCAGCGCCTTCACCGCCCGGTACGCGGTCTCGGTGGCCTCCGGGTCGTCGAACAGCGCGTGGACCACGGCCACCGGGATCAGCCAGCCGTCGTCGCCGGGCTGCGCGTCGATCATCCGCAGCTCCAGGTGGCCGCGGGGCCGCACCGGGGGGAACAGCGTGGTCAGGTGGTACTCGAGGTCCTCGGTGGTGGGCGGCCGCAATCCGCCGCCGGATCCCGGTCCGCCGCCGGATCCCGACCCGCTACCGGATCCCGGTCCGCCGCCGGAGCGCAGCCAGTCGCGGAAGGTGAGCCCGCGCGGCACGGTCCAGGGCGTGCTGCCGTGGTCTCCGGTGCCGTCGCCGGACGGCCGTACGCACATCACGTCGGTGTCCAGTGCCTGCCGGGTCCAGGCGCCGCGCGGCTCCGCCTCCAGTGCGGGGGCGAGCGCGCGCCGGGTGTCGATATCGCTCCAGACGCCCTGGCGGGCGCAGCGCCAGCCGGCGTACGGGCCTTCGTGCGCGGGGGAGTTGGCGAAGGCGGCGACCAGCACCGCGCCGAGGAGGTGGGCCAGCCGCCAGCGGCGGCCGTGCCCGAGGGGCCCCGGTTCCTCCTGCCCGGCGTCCACGCACACCTGCACCGAGGCGGAGGCGCACATCATGGCGCGGCCTGCGGGGCCGGTGCGGTCGAAGTAGCTCTCCATCGCCTCGTACCGCGGGCTGGCCAGCATCCGGCGGTACGGGCGGCGCGGGTCCTGGCCGAGGCCGCGCAGGACGAGGCCCTGCTCGCGCAGGACTCCCCGTACGGCGGTCAGATCGGACTGGAGCCCGTCCACACAGCCGGTCAGGGAGGCGGCGGGGGCCGAGCTCAGCTCCAGCTGGCCGCCGGGCTCGACGGTGACGCGGGATGTGAGGGGCAGGGCGCGGGCCGCGTCGTGCGCGGCGGCCAGCCGCTCGGGGGACACGCGCAGACCGGGGCGTTCGGCGTCGAACACCAGCCATTCGAGCTCGGCCCCGAGGAGGCGGGGTGGGCCGGTCTTGAAACAGATGCCGTGGATCAGGTCCTCGGCGGCGGATTCGGTGAGGCTGGTGGGACGGGACGGCTGTTCGGGCGGGTGCTCGGGTGTTTCCTGGACGGAGTCCTGGGGCATGACGGGGCCCTCGTCTCGTGTCGTCGGATGTGACATCACCCGTGCCTACCCGTCCTTAGGGGCGCAAACTCCCTTGCTACCGCTTGCCGGGAGCGTCAAAGATCACAGCATGAGTGGCAGGTTGCGTGAGATGGCGCGAGAAAACGCGGAGATCGTGGCGTCCGGTGGGTACCGGGCGCGGTCGGGGCGGCAGGTGGCGCTCGCCGCCGCCGTGGCGGAGGCCAAGGCAGGAACCAGGATATATGGCCCAAACCGTGTGATTCCAGGCGAACCGTCCCCCGGGGAGACCGGCAGGACCGTCGTCGAGGTCACGGGGGAGAGCAGCACGGCGGCGGCCCGCAGGCTCGCGGGGGACCGTCCGGAGGCGGCCTCGGTGGCGGTCCTGAACTTCGCTTCGGCCCGCAATCCCGGGGGCGGCTACGTCCGCGGGGCCAAGGCCCAGGAGGAGGCGCTCTGCCGCGCCTCGGCCCTGTACGAGACCCTGCTGGAGGCCCCGGAGTACTACGAGATCCACCGGGCCGAGGTCAGCACCTTCTACACCGACCGGGTGATTCACTCACCCGGGGTCCCCGTCTTCCGCGACGACCGGGGCGAGCTGATGGAGACCCCCTTCCGGGCCGGCTTCCTCACCTCCCCGGCCCCGAACGCGGGCACGATCCGCCGCCAGGAGCCGGAGCGCGAGCCCGAGATCCCCGCCGCCCTCGCGCGCCGGGCGGAGCTGGTGCTGGAAGTGGCCGCGCTGCACGGGTACCGGGACCTGGTGCTGGGGGCCTGGGGGTGCGGGGTCTTCATGAACGACCCGGCCCAGGTGGCGGAGGCCTTCAGGGCGCTGCTGACGGGGCGGTTCGCGGGGGTGTTCGAGCGGGTGGTGTTCGGGATCCTGGACCGGAAGCCGGAGACGCGCGAGGCCTTCGAGCGGGTGCTGGCGGAGCTCGTGTGACCACGGGGAACAGCCCCGGGCGGCACGGCAGGGGCGCGGTCGGGGGCGTGCGGGGCACGGGCAGGGTTGGTGCCCCTCGCTACCCGCATTCGGGTGACGGCCGCCGCGAGCCCTGTGACGCGCCACCGGCGGAGTGACGCGCCACGGGCCGATTCGACACCGGTTGTGATCGGACCTGACCGTCGGTGACGCCGAGGGGGAGTCCCATGCGGGCGATGCGGGCGATGCGGGCGATGCGGGCGGCGGCCGGGGCGCGGCCCCCGCGGGCCTGCCCCGGCCCGGCCGGCTACCGCCAGCCGTACCGCTCGCGCAGCCGGTCGACCACCAGCTGGAAGCGCCCCCGGTCCAGCGCGCACGCCTCGCGCCGCATGCCGTCCTCGTGCACGCGCAGCACCCGGTCCACATCCACCCAGGACTCCCGGGCGGCGGCGTCCCAGGGCCCGGTCCCGATCGGGACCCATTCCCGGTCGTGGTCGTGCCGCTTGCTGGAGAGCTGCACGGCCAGCAGAGTGCCGGCCGCCTCCCGCGCGACGACCAGCACCGGCCGGTCCTTCCCGCGCCCGTCGTTCTCTTCGAAGGGGACCCAGGTCCACACGATCTCGCCGGGATCGGGATCCCCGTCGCGATCGGGGGCGTACGAGGTCTGCACCGGCCCGATGGCGTGCGGATCGGCCTCGGCCGTCGCGGTGTGCCCGTCGCGGCCGGGCTGCTCGACGTGACCGTTGCTGTGGTGTGAAAGTGCCGTCATTTAGGGGAGATTACTGGGTTTTGAGGCCCCTGTCGCACTGGTGGGCCGAGGTTTCGCGGCCGCCCCGCGGTGCTTGAGGTTGACGGCCGAGGACCTGGCCAGCACCACGGGGTTCAAGAAGCGCAGTGGACCGATCAGGCGGGATGCGAACAGGTGCATGTGCCGCGCCAGCGACGCGTCGCGCGCGGCCGCCGAGAACACCAGCCGCTCGATGGGGTTGAACGGGCGGGACTTGGCGAAGTCGACGGCCAGGTACTGGTGACCGCGCAGCTCGCGCCGGTGCCTGAGTGCGTACACCGCGAGCGACGCGTCGAGGTCGCCCCGGCCGGTTGCGGCGGGGGCGACCGCCTCGACCAGCCACCGCGCGGACTGCAGGGCCCACCCGCATCCCACTCCCCACAAGGGGTCGCTGGTCAGGGCCGCGTCGCCGATGAGCGCGATGCCGGGTGCGGTCGGCCTGCGGCTGTGCAGCGGGTAGTCGAGGGTGCCGGTGATCTTCGTGATGCGCTCCGCCGAGTCGACGGCCGGCCCCTCGGGCAGGGCCCGGACGAACTCGAGGAAGCTGCCCTCCAGGTCTTCCCGGAAGGCGGGCAGTCGCTTCTTGTCCGGCAGCACCGCGAGGACCGTCACCCCGTCGTCGTTGGCGAACGCGTACGCCATGTCGGGTTCGAGGAACCAGGTCTGGCTGATCCCGCCGGGCAGCGGCAGGTTGCGGTAGTGCGCGAAGTAGCCGAACCGGCCGTTCTCGTGCTGCTGCGCGGGTACGTCGGCGAACTTCGCCACGGCCGAGTCCTTGCCGTCGGCGCCGACGACCAGGCGGGCCCGGATCTCGCGCTCGCCCAGGGGCGTCGACGCGCGTACCCCGATGGTGCGCCCGGCTTTCCCCACCAGCCCGGTCACCTGGTGGCCGAGGAGCAGTTCGACGCCGGGAGTGCGGGCCGCGAGGGACCTGATCAGCGGGTCCAGGGTGCTGCGCCGCACGTTGTACCCGTACGGCAGCTCGGGTCCCGTGGCCGCACCCCTCGGGTCGATCCATCCCCAACGGGTGTAATAGCGGGCCTCGTTGCGGACGGCTCCGGCTTCCTCGAGAGCGGGGACGAGGCCGAGTTCCTCCAGCACCGGGTAGGCGTTGGCCGTGAGGGAGTGGGTGCACAGCACTTTGTACGCTTCGGGGTCGGAGCGACGTTCCATCAGTGCGACGCGGACACCGCGTCGAGCGAGCAGGATCGCCGCGGCGCTGCCGGCGAGGCCGGCTCCGCTGATGACGACGTCGTACTCGTATCCCGCGCTCTCAGGCCTGGTCATGTGCCGATCGCTCCCTTCGGGTGTGGTGCCGTCCATGGCGGTGGCGCAGCGCCACCACTGTCAGGAACATGGCCAACTATAGGGAGTGGCCGATCGGTTGACGGGGGATCGGGGCGCGGTGGCCGGCTCCGGCCGGCCACCGCGCCCCCGGGCAGGTCCTAGATCCAGCCTTCGAGGGAGGCCATGAATCCGTCGAAGTCGTCCCGCTGGATGGTGTGTCCGGCTCCGGCCACCGAACGGACCTCGAAGCCGCGCTCCCGCAGCACCGCCGCCCGCTCCTCGTTGATCAGGAAGCTGGGATCGGCCAGCTGTACGAGCGAGGGGACCACCGGCGCGGCCGGCAGCAGGTCGGCGCCCATCAGGGGGCCGAGGCACAGTGCGGTCGCCTCGTCCCAGACGGCCAGGGTCTCCAGCTCGATGTCGACGTCGGCCTCGTCCCAGCGCGGGTTCATCGCCTGGATCTGCTCCTTCGACGCGGCCTTGAACTGGGCGAACATCTCGGGGGTGAAGCCCGGTTCGGGAGCGGCCAGGTGCCATGCCGGGTCGGAGAACACAGCCCGCTTCGGCTTCAGGCGGTCGACGGCGAGCGAGAGCGTCAGGCCGCCGAGGGAGTGCCCGATGGCCAGTTCGGCGCCCGCGGGCAGCGTCTCCACCACATCGTCGGCGAAGGCCTCGGGGCTGTACTCGCCCCGGCCGCTGGCCCCGTGGCCGCGCAGGTCCACAGCGATGGCGCGGTAGCCGCGCTCGGCGAGGGCGGGACCGACCCGGCGCCAGGTCCGGTGGTCGGCCATGATCCCGTGGATCAGGAGTGCGATGCGGTCGCCTTCGCCCCAAGTGTGGGTGTGAAGCTGCACGGTGGTGCCTTTCATGGTCAAGGGAGTGGTGTACGCGGTCGGTTCAGGGGTCACCGCATTAGCGGACGCTGCGGATCGGCCTGACCGCCAGTGCGCCCGCGACCGCGAGTACGGCCGCCACGACGAACAGGGCGGTGTAGCCGCCGCTCACCGACACGATCACCGAGGCGATGAACGGCGCGACGATCTGCGGGCCGGCGTTGGCGATGTTGAGCACGCCCATGTCGCGGGCCGCGTCCTCGGCCTTCGGGAGGACCATCGTCACCAGGGCGGTGTCCACGGCCATGTAGCAGCCGAAGGCGAGGCCGTTGATCACGGCGAAGGCCAGCATGGCGGTCCAGCTGGTCGACAGGGCCGGAATCACCAGCGCGATCGCGGACAGCAGCGCGGAGGCGCCGACGAAGAGCTTGCGGCGGTCGTACTTGTCCGAGAGCCAGCCGCCGAGGACGGTGGAGACCACCATCGCCACGCTGGTCAGCGGCATCATGACGGCCACGGCCGACTCGGGCTTCATGCCCTCGGGCAGGACGGTGTGGTCCTGGAGGATGTACAGCTGGTAGCCGCTCACCGCGAAGTAGCCGAGGACGAGCAGCGCCCGCCCGATGAAGGCCCAGCGGAAGTCGTGGTCCTTCAGGGCGCTCGTGAAGGCGGCGAGCTGCTGCTTGACCGGCATCGGGGCCCGCGCCGGCAGCCGCTGCTCGCGGGTGCAGGTGGTGAACAGGACGGCGGCGCCGGCGACGATCGCTCCGAAGATCAGGTAGCCGGTGCGGTAGTCGTCCGAGAAGGCCGCGCCGATCAGGGCGCCGATGGTGGAGCCGAACGGCAGGCCGAGGCCGACGGCCGCCGAGGCCTTGCCGCGGGCGCTCATCGGGACCCGGTCGGGGACCACGGAGGTGATGGCGGCCTGGTAGATGTTCATCACGGCCTGGCTGAGACACCAGGCGATGGTGATCAGCAGGATCGTGTCCGCGGCGCCGAGCAGCAGCATCACCGGGATGGCGGCGATCCCGCCGCCCAGGATCCAGGGATTGCGCCGCCCGCTGCGGTCGGACAGGGCGCCCGCGACCGGGTTGAAGACCGTCGCGAAGATCGCGGAGACCCCCGCGATCAGGCCGAAGTTGGCGACCTTGTTCGCCGGGTCGATGTCCTCGACCTGGAGTGCGAGCAGCATGCCGCCCACGCCGATGTAGAGGGCGTACATGGCGCTGTTGCCGAGGAGCAGCAAGGGGAGCAGGCCGCGTCCGGGGGCGGACTCGGCGGGGGCGTCGGTGGTGGCGGCGGCGGTGCCGGTGCCGGGGGAGGAAAGGGCCACGGTGCCCTCCTGGGCAGATTTCGAGGGGATGAGGGGTGCGGGAGGAGTGCGTGAAGGTGTGGGAGGGATGCGGGAGGCGGTACGGGAGGCGGTACGGGGAGGAGTGCTCGCCGCCCTGTCACGACGGCGGGGGTGCGATGAACGCGACGGGGCGGCGGGCACGACTGGACACGCCACGGCACGTGCGGAGACACCTTTGATGAAGCTCGGGTGACGCCTTGGTTACACGTGTCAGTGAATCGTGTAACCACTGTGTAGCATTCGTTTCCGGCCATCCGCTAGCCCCTGGGCGCAACCGGTCTGGAAAGATGCGACGGCAATGTCTCAGTCATCGAAGCCTCCGAAGCCGCCCGAGTCGCAGGCTCCGGCCCCCGCGGCGCCGACCACGCCCGCGCCGACTCCGTCGGTGCCGAATCCGACCACGCCGCCGTCCGTGCCGACCAGTGCGGACGTGGCCCGGCTCGCCGGGGTGTCGCGCGCGACGGTCTCGTACGTCCTGAACAACGCGGAAGCCGTGCGCATCAGCGAGCCCACCCGCCGAAAGGTGCGCCAAGCCGCCGAGGAGCTCGGCTACGTCCCCCACGCCGCCGCCCGCAGTCTGCGCGCCGGGCACACGCGCATCGTGCTGCTGCCCACCTCGCACGTGCCGATCGGCCCGCTCTACAGCACCTTCCTGAACGAGTTGCAGTGGGCGCTGCGCCGCCTCGACTACACGGTGGTCCAGTACGGCAGCCTCGGCCTGACCGGTGACGAGGCTGCGCGCGCCTGGGCGGAGTTGCGGCCGGTCGCGGTGATCTCCCTCGGCGAGATCATGCTGTCCGCGCACAACGTCGCCACCCTCAAACGGGCCGGGGCGCGCGCGGTGATAACGATGGGACCGCAGAGCGTCCCCGGAGCGCACGCGCTCGTCATGGACCAGGCGGAGGTCGGCGTGCGGGCGGCGGAGCACCTGGTGCACCGCGGCCGGCGCCGGATCGGCGTGATCGTGCCGGAGGAGGAAGGGCTGGAGCTCTTCTCCGAGCCCCGGCTGGCCGGTGCCCGGTCGGTGGCCGGAGCCGAGGTCGTGGCCCTGCCGATGGCCTACTCGGAGGAGTCCGCGGCGGCCCTCGCGGAGCGGTGGACCGGGCTCGGCCTGGACGCGGCGTTCGCGTACAACGACGAGTACGCGATGGTGCTGATGCGGGCCTTCCAGGACACGGGGCTGCGGGTGCCGCAGGACGTGGCCGTCATCGGCGCGGACGACCTGCTGATCGGCCGGCTGCTGCGGCCGAGGCTGAGCACGGTCCAGATCGAGATGCCGACGGGCGAGCGGCTGGCCGGCCTGGTGGACCAGGCGGTACGGGAGCCTTCGGCCGTGGTGAGGCGGCACGATCTGATGGCGGCGGTGGCGCTGCCGCGCGAATCGACCTGACGGGGGCGGTGCGCTGCCGCGCGATTCGACCCGACGGGCGTTTCGCCGGATCCCCACGCCGTCGGGGCGGGGGTGGCCTCGGTCCGCGGCGCCGGTGCCCGTGGTCCGTGCCCGCCGGCCTGCGACCGCAGGTTATCGGCCGGTGCCGCCGCTGTCCGTGGCGTCGGCGGAATCGCCGGGTGAGACCAGTCCCGTCTCGTAGGCGATGACGACGGCCTGGGCCCGGTCCCGCAGGCTCAGCTTGGCGAAGATCCGGGCCACGTGCGTCTTCACCGTCGCCTCGCTCAGGGTCAGTTCCCGCGCCAGTTCGGCATTGGAGAGCCCCCGGCCCATGAGCGTCAGTACCTCGAGCTCGCGCGGCGTCAGTACGGCCAGGTCCCGGTGGACGGCCGGGGCGGCGGGATCCGGACCGGCCGGGGGAGCGCCGGGCGCGAACCGCTCCACCAGGCGGCGGGTGATCGAGGGCGCGAGCAGGGCGTCGCCGGTGTCGACCAGGCGTACGGCGGCGGCCAGGTGTGCGGGGGTGACGTCCTTGAGCAGGAACC
Source organism: Streptomyces sp. NBC_00503 (assembly GCF_036346895.1). Lineage (NCBI taxonomy): Bacteria > Bacillati > Actinomycetota > Actinomycetes > Kitasatosporales > Streptomycetaceae > Streptomyces > Streptomyces sp. NBC_00503. The sequence goes on from NZ_CP107855.1 coordinate 7,035,007, forward strand.
CGCTGGCTCCGGCGGCGAGGGCCGCGTAGACGTACTGGTCCAGGTCGAAGGTGGTCAGCATGATCACCCGGCAGTCCGGGTGCTGCGCGAGCACCCGGCGGGCGGCTTCCAGGCCGTCCATGACGGGCATCCGGATGTCCATCAGCACGACGTCGGGCCGCAGTTCACGTACGACGGCCACGGCCTCGGCTCCGTCGGAGGCCTCGCCCACCACGTCGATGCCGCGGGCGGTCAGGATCATGCGGAAGCCGGTGCGGACCAGCTCCTGGTCGTCGGCGATCACGACGCGGGGGCCGGGCGGCGCGGACCCGGCGGGATCCGAAGGAGAGGGCCCGGGCGCGGGGTTCGTCGTCACGGCCGGTCCAGCGGTATCCGGGCGCGGACGCGGTAGCCGCCGCCGAGGCGGCGACGGGCGTCGAGGTCGCCGCCGTAGACGGAGACCCGCTCGCGCAGGCCGAGCAGCCCGCGTCCGGTGCCGTCGGCTCGACCGGGGTCGTCCGTGCGGTCCTTCGCGTCCCGGCGTCCCGAACCGTCCGCGCGGCCCTTCGGGTCCCCGGGCGCCTTTCCGTCCCCGGCTCCCGTGCCGTCCCCGCGTCCTGCGGCCGGCTCGCCCCGCTCGGCGGGGTGGCGGACCGACAGGACGCTCGGTCCGCTGTTGAGCACCTCGACGCGCAGGCAGTGGTCCGCGTACCGCACGGTCACCTCGGCCTTCGCCCCGTCCCCGTGTTTGAGGGCATTGGTCAGGGCCTCCTGGATGATCCGGTAGGCGGTGACGTCGATCCCGGTCGGCAGCGGGCGCGGCTCGCCCGAGATGCGCATCTCCACGGGCAGGCCCGCGAAGGCGATGCGGTCGATCAGCGGACCGATCCGGCTCAGGCTCGGCTGCGGGGACAGGTCCATTCCGTAGGGTTCGTCCTCGCCGTTCTGCGCGGGTGCGAGCAGGCCGAGCAGGTGCCGCAGCTCGGTCATCGTGTTCCGTCCGGCGGTCTCGACGGCGCTCATGGCCGCCGCAGCCTCCTCCGGCATCGTGGCCAACACCTCGCGGGCCGCCCCGGCCTGAACCACCATCAGGCTCACGTTGTGGCTGACGATGTCATGGAGCTCGGCCGCGATCCTGGCCCGCTCGGCGTCGACCGCGGTCTGCGCCGCGCTCTCCCGCTCGCGCTCCAGCAGCCAGCCGCGCTCCTCGATGGCCGCCCGGTGCAGCCGCCGACCCCGGACCACCATCACGCCGAGGCACCCGGCGGCGCCAACTGCCGCCGCCAGGGCAATGATCAGCCAGATCGTCCCGGATCCCCACACGTGATCATCTTCGCAGCTCGGCGAAGTGCGCGCCATCGGCCCCTGGATGCAGCCCCGTACATCTCCGGGATGACCCGGCCCGACGGATACATCGAGGGGGTGACGCCGGGTCCGCGGACTGCGGCCTAGGTTCGAGCCATGACAAATGATCACGGTGGTGCCCGGCAAGTGGTGGTGCGGCTGGACCAGGTGCACAAGGAGTACGGCGACGCGAAGGCCCTGGACGGGCTGTCGCTGGAGATCAGGGCGGGGGACGCGGTCGCCGTGATGGGGCCCTCGGGCTGCGGCAAGTCCACCTTGCTCAACATGGTGGCCGGTCTGGACCGGCCGACCTCGGGCACGGTCGAGGTGCAGGGCCATGACCTCGGGAAGCTGAACGAGACCGGTCTGGCCCTCTTCCGGCGGCGCAACGTCGGCATGATCTTCCAGTTCTTCAACCTCATCGACGATCTGCCGGTCCTGGACAACGTGGCCCTGGCCGCGCAGTTGACCGGCACCCCGACCCGGCAGGCGCGCCGCCGGGCCCTGGACCTCCTCGACGAACTCGGTGTCGCCGGACGCCGGAACAACTACCCGGCGACGCTGAGTGGCGGTGAGCGCCAACGGGTCGCCGTGGCACGGTCCCTGATGAACCGTCCGGCACTGCTGCTGGCCGACGAGCCGACCGGCGCCCTCGACAGCCGCTCCGGGGAACAGGTGATGGACCTGCTGATCGACCTCAACCAGATCGGACAGACCCTGCTGATCGTCACCCACGACCCGGAGCTGGCCACCCGCTGTGCCAGCCGGCTGGTCCAGGTCGCCGACGGCCGGGTGGCCGGCGAGAGCGCGCTGGAGGCGACGGCGTGAGCGCCGTGTGGAGGGCCTCGCGCGCGGCCGTCAAGCGCCGTCGGATTCAGACCTTCGTCATCGGACTCGTCGTCCTGTGCTCCACCACGACGATCCTGCTCGCCCTGGGGCTGCTGAGCGCCGCCTCGGGCCCCTTCGACAAGGCGTACGAGGAGCAGCGCGGGGCCCATGTGGTGGCGACCTTCGACGCCACCAAGGTCTCGCCGGAGCAACTGGAGCGGACCGCCCGGCAGTCCGGGGTGGAGGCCGCAGCCGGGCCCTTTGGGCAGGCCGTCCTGGACATCCCCAAGGGCTGGCTCTGGACGGCGGGCGGCACCCTCACCGTGGTGGGCCGGGCCGATCCGGCGGGCCCCGTGGACCGGATCGAGCTGCTGGAGGGCCACTGGGCCACCAAGCCCGGCGAGATCGTCGTCAACTGGTCCGTCCAGGGCTCGCCCGGCACGAAGCTGCTGGGCACGGAGCTGGAGGTCCCCGGAGGGCAGACGCTGACCGTCGTCGGTTTCGCCGCGAGCATGAGCAAGTCGGCGAGCGCCTGGGTCTCGCCCGAGCAGATGGCCGCGCTGCATCCGTCGTCCACCCAGATGCTCTACCGCTTCACGGACTCCGCCACGGAGGCCCAGCTCGGCGCCGGGCTGGCCCGCGCCACCGCCGGTCTGCCCGCGGACGCGCTGACCGGCGCGCAGACCTACCTCACCCTCAAGCAGGCCTTCTCCGCGCTCGCCGACTCCTATCTGCCCTTCATGACCCTCTTCGGCATCCTCGGGCTGCTGGTCTCCGTCCTGATCGTCGGGAACGTGGTCAGCGGGGCGGTGGTCTCCGGGTACCGGCACATCGGGGTGCTCAAGGCCCTCGGCTTCACACCGAACCAGGTCGTCTCCGTCTACCTGATCATGCTCTCCGTACCGGCCCTCGTGGGCTGCGTACTGGGCACGCTGCTGGGCAACGTGCTGGCCGGGCCGATCCTGAAGGTCGCGTTCACCGGCATCGACGTGGGCCGCGCCTCGGTCGGCGACATCAGCCCGTGGGTGTCGGTGGCCTGCCTGGCGGGCATGCCCGTGCTCGTCCTGCTGGCCGCCCTGGTCCCCGCCCTGCGGGCGCACCGGCTGCCCGCTGCGCAGGCCATCAGCGCGGGCGGCGCCCCGCGGACCGGGCGCGGGCTCCGCGTCCAGCGGATCCTCGGGGCCACCCGGCTGCCGCGCCCGGTCAGCCTGGGCCTGGGCCAGCCCTTCGCCCGACCCGGCCGCACCCTGCTGACCCTGGCGGCCATCGTGCTCGGGGTCACCACGGTGACCCTGTCGACCGGATTGACCAGCACCATGCTGGCCTTCGGCAACGTCGGGCGGGAGGACGGCGGGGCCCGGATCCAGGTGTCGGCGGGGGGCCCCGGCAACGACCGGACGCCTCCCCGGCTCAGCGACCAGCAGATCGAGGAACGGCTCCGCTCCCTTCCGGGTGCGAAGGGGGTACGGGCCCGCGCCATGTCCCAGGCGAGCATGGCCGGGCAGACCCAGCACGTCTTCGCCGACTTCTACCGCGGGGACGATTCCTCGTACGACCACACGATCGTCAAGGGCCGTGCGCCGGCCGCGGCGGGCGATATCGTGGCTGGGCCGTCGTTCCTGACCCAGCGCGGGCTGAAGATCGGCGACCGGTTCTCTCTGGAACTGAACGGCAGGCAGGTCACCGTGACCGTCGTCGGCCAGGTCATCGAAGGCAATGCCAGGGCCCTGGAGGCCGGCTGGCCCACCCTCGCCCAACTCGCACCGGAGACCACGGCCGTCGAGTACACCGTACGGCTCGCCCCCGGCGCCGACGCGCGCGCCTACGCCGAGGCGGTCGAGGCGCTCGACCCGGGCCTGAGCGCGTCGGTGATGGACTCCGACAATGCCGGTACCACCACCGTCGTCACCTTCTCCACGGTGTTCACGGTGCTGCTGACCCTCGTCGCCTCGCTCGGTGTCTTCAACACGGTGCTGCTGAATACCCGCGAACGGCGCCGGGACCTGGGCATGCTCAAGTCGATCGGAATGACCCCCCGGCAGGTGGTGGTGATGACGGTGACCTCGGTCGCCGCGCTGGGTGCGGTCGGCGGGCTGATCGGCATCCCGATCGGGATCGCGGCGCACCGCTTCGTCGTGGACAACGTCGGAGTCGTCGACTTCCCCGAATACATGAAGGACGTCTGGCACGCCCCGCAGCTGGCCGGGATGCTTCTGGCGGGCGTGGCGATCGCGGTCCTCGGCGCCCTGATCCCGGCCCGGTCGGCGGCCCGGATGACCATCGCCTCGGTGCTGCACACCGAATAGCCGGCCCGTGTCGCGGTGCCGCCCACCGATGGGGCGGCCGCGTCGCGGTGCCGCCCACCGTGCGGCCCGCCCGTCTTCCGGTGCCGCACACCGCATGCTCCGGCCGTGTCCCGGTTGCCCCACACCGCATGCCCCGCCCGGCCGGGCCGGAGGGGCGTTGACATGGGGGGACGGGCGGACGGAGACTTCGGGCGCGCCCCACCGGGTGCGGGCGGGGCGTGCGCCGGGGCCGGACAACGGCGTCGGTGAGGACGTACCGCCACTCGCTCGCCCAGGAGGGACTCCATGAGCATCCGTACCGTCCGCGACGTCTACGTCGTCGACGCCGTCCGCACCCCGATCGGCAAGTTCGGCGGGGCCCTGGCCGGGGTCCGGCCCGATGATCTGGCCGCCCACGTGGTGCGCGCGCTCGTGGACCGGACGCCCGCGCTCGACCCGGCCCGGATCGACGACGTCGTCTTCGGCGACGCCAACGGTGCGGGTGAGGACAACCGCGACGTGGCCCGGATGGCGGTGCTGCTCGCGGGGCTGCCGGTGAGCGTCCCCGGGGTCACCGTCAACCGGCTCTGCGGGTCCGGGCTCGAAGCCGTCATCCAGGCGGCCCGCGCCATCGCGCTCGGTGACGCCTCCGTCGCCATCGCGGGCGGGGTCGAGTCGATGAGCCGGGCTCCGTGGGTGGTGCAGAAGCCCGAGCGCGGCTATCCGGCCGGGCACCAGCAGATGTGGTCCACCACCCTCGGCTGGCGGATGACCAACCCGCGGATGCCGGCCGAGTGGACCGGTTCCCTCGGTGAGGGTGCCGAGCTCGTCGCCGACAAGCACGGCATCACCCGCGAGGCGCAGGACGCCTTCGCGCTGGCGAGCCACCGCAAGGCGGCGGCCGCCTGGGCCGCCGGGCAGTACGACGCCGAGGTCGTGCCGTGGCCCGGGGTGGACCTCGTACGGGACGAGTGCATTCGGGAGGGGTCCACGCCCGAAGCGCTGGCGCGGCTGAAGCCCGCCTTCCGCCAGGACGGCACCGGCACGGTCACCGCCGGGAACGCCTCCCCGCTCAACGACGGCGCCGCCGCGCTGCTGCTGACCGACGAGGCGGGCCTCGTGGCCACCGGGCGGGAGCCGCTGGCGCGGATCAGCGCGTCCGCGGTCACCGGGATCGAGCCCCAGCTCTTCGGTCTGGGGCCGGTGGACGCCGTCGAGCGTGCGCTGGCCAAGGCCGGCCGCGGGTTCGGGGATCTGGCCGCCTTCGAGCTCAACGAGGCTTTCGCGGCGCAGGCGTTGGGCTGCCTCGCCAACTGGCCGGAGCTGGACCCGGCGTTGGTCAATCCGCGTGGCGGGGCCATCGCCATCGGCCATCCGCTCGGCGCCTCGGGGGCCCGGCTGGCGGGCTCGATCGCACATCAGCTCGCGGCGGCCGGTTCGGGTACGGGTGTCGCGGCGCTCTGCATCGGCGTGGGACAGGGCATCGCTCTCGTTCTGGAGCGCTGATCCGCCGGGGAATCGTTCCCCCGACGATCATTTTCGGTCATAGGTAGGCGACAAGTGTGCGCTGGCCGAAGGGAATCGGTGCCTCGGGGGCGGGGTGGTGGCACGATGGCGCGAGCTGCCGCCCCCCCCGCCCATCCCCACCCGGAGGCCCCGCGCCATGCCGCTTCTCGATCCGACCCTCTGGCAGGACGGACCCACCCTCACCGGCGGTACCGCCCCCGTGGTCGAACCCGCCACCGGGCAGACCCTCGCCACCATCCGCCTGGCGGCCCCGGCCGACGTGACGGAGGCCGCCGTACGGGCCCACGCGGCGCAGCGCGACTGGGCGCGGGCCACCCACCTGGAACGGGCGGCCGTGCTGCGCCGCGCCGGTGACCTGTTCGCCGCCCACCCCGACGAGCTGCGGGACTGGCTGGTGCGGGAGTCCGGGTCGATACCCGGCAAGGCCGACTTCGAGCTGCACGTCGCCGCCCAGGAGTGCTACGAGGCCGCGGCGCTGGCCTCGCGCCCGGCCGGTCAGGTGCTGCCGAGCGAGGCGCCGCGGCTGTCCTTCACCCGCCGCGAACCGGTCGGCGTGGTCGGGGTGGTGGCCCCCTTCAACGCCCCGCTGATCCTCGCGATCCGCTCGGTGGCTCCCGCGCTGGCGCTGGGCAACGCGGTGCTCCTCAAGCCGGACCCGCGCACCGCCGTGTGCGGCGGCCTGCTGCTCGACGCCGTCCTCGCGGAGGCAGGCCTGCCGGCCGGGCTGCTGCACGTCCTGCCCGGCGGCGCCGACACGGGCGCGGCGGTCGTCGCCGACCCCCGGGTACGGGTGGTGTCGTTCACCGGATCCACCGCGAGCGGTCGGGCGGTCGGCGCACTGGCTGGCCGTCACCTCACCCGCGCACACCTCGAGTTGGGCGGGAACTCGGCTCTCGTCGTGCTCCGCGACGCCGACGTGGAAGCCGCCGTCGCGCAGGCCTCCTGGGGTTCCTTCTTCCACCAGGGCCAGATCTGCATGACGGCGGGCCGCCACCTCGTGCACGCCTCGCTCTACGACGAGTACGTCGAGCGGCTCGCCGCGCGGGCCGACGAGCTCGCGGTCGGGGACCCGTACCGCGAGCAGGTGCACCTGGGCCCGCTGATCGACCGGTCCCAACTCGACCGGGTCCACGGCCTGGTGGAGGCCAGTACCGCGCAGGGCGCCAAGCTCGTCGCCGGAGGCACCCACCGGGACCTCTTCTACCGGCCCACCGTGCTCGCGGGCATCGGCGACGACACCCCCGCCTACGCCGAGGAGGTCTTCGGCCCGGTGGCGCCCGTACGGTCCTTCGCGACGGAGGACGAGGCCGTACGGCTGGCCTCGGCCGGCCCCTACGGGCTCGCCCTCGGGATCGTGACCGCCGACGCGGCGCGCGGCCTGGACCTGGCGGGCCGGATCCCGACCGGGATCGCGCACATCAACGACCAGACGGTCAACGACGAGGCGGTGGCCCCCTTCGGCGGCGTCGGCGCCTCCGGCACCGGGGCCCGCTTCGGCGGCGAGGCGAACCTGGACGCCTTCACCGAGCTGCGCTGGACCACGGTCCGCGCCACGCCCGGCCCGCACGGGTTCTAGTACCGCTTCCATCACCGCTTTCGGTACCGCTTCCATCACCGCTTCAGAACCGCGACCGTGCGCAACGCCGGGGTCGGAATGCTTCGGGTCCTCCGTTCGTTCACGGAGGACAAGAAGTGCAGCAATCAGGAGGTCTGGACAATCGTGGCTACTGTCGAACTCACCAAGGAGAACTTCGACCAGACGGTGAGCGAGAACTCATTCGTGCTGATCGACTTCTGGGCGGGCTGGTGCCGCCCCTGCCTGCAGTTCGCCCCGGTCTACGAGAAGGCGGCCGAGGCCAACCCCGACCTGGTCTTCGCCAAGGTGGACACCGAGGCCCAGCAGGAGCTCGCGGCCGCCTTCCAGATCAGCTCGATCCCGACCCTGATGATCGTCCGCGACCAGGTGGCGATCTTCGCCCAGCCCGGCGCCCTGCCGGAAGCCGCCCTGACGGACCTCATCGGTCAGGCCCGCGCCCTGGACATGGACGAGGTGCGCGCCAAGATCGCCGCGGAGCAGAAGGGCGAGACCGGCGGCGCACCGGACGCCGGGACCCCGGAGGCCGCCGCGCCGGACGCCTGAGTACGTGACGGGCCCTCGCCCCGCGGTGAGACTGGCCCGTATGACTGAAGCGGTGGAGTACGACGTAGTGGTCCTCGGCGGGGGCCCGGCCGGCGAGAACATCGTGGACCGGACCCGCGCCGCCGGGCTGAGCACGGCCCTGGTCGAGAGCGAGCTGGTGGGCGGCGAGTGCTCGTACTGGGCCTGCGTGCCCAGCAAGGCGCTGCTGCGCCCGGTGCTCGCCCGGGCCGACGCGCGCCGGGTGCCGGGTCTCGCGGGAGCCGTCGCGGGCCCGCTGGACGCGGAGGCGGTGTTCGCGCACCGGGACTACTGGACCGGCAACTGGAAGGACGACGGCCAGATCGACTGGCTGGAGTCGGTCGGCGCCGATGTGTACCGGGGGCACGGGCGGCTGTACGGGGTCCGGAAGGTCGCCGTCACCAGCCCCGAGGGGGAGCACCACGTGCTCGCCGCCCGGCACGCCGTGGTCATCGCGACCGGCACCCGGGCCGTGGTCCCCGATCTGCCCGGCCTGGTGGACGCCCGGCCGTGGACCAGCCGCGAGGCGACCTCAGCCCAGGCGGCGCCGGGCCGGCTGCTGATCGTCGGCGGCTCGGTCGTGGCCACCGAGATGGCCACCGCCTGGCAGGCGCTCGGCTCCGAGGTGACCCTGCTGGTACGGGGCTCCGGGCTGCTGCCGCGCATGGAGCCGTTTGCCGGGGAGCTGGTGGCCGAGGCGCTGCGCGAGGCGGGCGCGAAGGTCCGTACGGGAGTCGCGGTCGAATCCGTCGTACGGGACGGCTCGACCGGGCCGGTCACCGTGGTGCTCGAAGGCGGCGAGAGGCTGGAGGGCGACGAACTGCTGATGGCTACCGGCCGCTCGCCGCGCACCGAGGACATCGGCCTGGACACCGTCGGCCTCACGCCGGGCGGGTGGATCGAGGTGGACGACAGCTGCCGGGTCCCGGGGATCGACTGGCTGTACGCGGTCGGCGACGTCAACCACCGGGCGCTCCTCACCCACCAGGGGAAGTATCAGGCCCGGATCGCGGGAGCCGTCATCGCCGCCCGCGCGGCGGGCAACGCGCAGCTCGACACCGGCCCTTGGGGTGCCCACGCGGCGACCGCCGACACCGAGGCCCTTCCGCAGGCCGTCTTCACCGACCCGGAGGCCGCGTCGGTCGGGCTGACCTTCGCGGAAGCGGAGCGGGCGGGCCACCGGGTCCGGGCCGTCGACTACGACCTCGGTAAGGTCTCCGGCGCCGGCCTGTACGCCGACGGCTACCGCGGCCGGGCCCGCATGGTGGTGGACCTGGACCGCGAGATCCTGCTCGGGGTGACCTTCGTGGGCCCGGGCGCGGCCGAGCTGCTGCACGCGGCGACGATCGCGGTCGCGGCGCAGGTCCCGATCGACCGCCTGTGGCACGCGGTCCCGGCGTTCCCGACGATCAGCGAGATCTGGCTCCGGCTGCTGGAGGCGTATAGAGGGTAGGTACAGGTAGGTACCGGCGGGTCGCACCCTTCCGTCTCCAACCTGCGGTGAGGCGCGCAACGGGAGCGCGACGTGCGCTCTGTCGGCGTACTACTGGACGCGCACACAATCAAAAAATATGCTTCGGGCAGATCCTTCGGAGCGGACGTCTGAGCGGCCCGGGGCAGGGACGTCGGGTCGCTCGACGACAGCGGACGCGGAGCGGTGGCGCCGTTCTGGTGGGAGGGGTCCCTGATGCTCGCCAGTCGGTCGCGCAGACGCCTGTGGCGGAGGGTTCGCACCCTCTCCGAGGGGCTGGAACTGCCGGACCCCTTCGACGCCGAGACCTTCGTGGCCCTCCTGGCCGAACGGCGCGGCCGCCCGATCGAGATCCTGCCGGTCGCGGTGGACGCGGCGATCCCGTGCGGTCTGCTGGTGACGACCGACCACGCCGACTACATCCTGTGCACCCCGGGGACCAGCGCACTGCACCGGCAGCACATCCTCGTACACGAGGCGGCCCACCTGCTCTGCGGGCACGATCGGTTGCCCACCCCCGAGACACCGGGCGTACGCGCGCTGCTGCCCGGACTCTCGCCCGACCTGGTGCGTCGGGTCCTGGGCCGCACCGTGTACACCGAGCCCGCCGAGCAGGAGGCAGAACTGCTCGCCTCCCTCATCCTGCACCGGGTGCTGAGGGAGGGTGCCGTGCCGGGACGGGACCACGGACCGGACCACGGGCGGGACCACGGACGGGACCACGGACCGGACAACGGACGGGACCACGGACGGGACCACGGATGGGCCGGAACCCTCGTAGGGGCCCCTTCCCGCCGCCCCGAGCGGCCCCGTGCCTGACCTGCTCGCGTACCTCCCGGCCGTCGCCGCGCTGTGGCTGGGCTGCTACGAACTGCGCCTGCTGCGCGGCGGAAGCGACTCGCCCTTCGCGGTGCGCTACCTGTGCCGCTTCGGATTCTGCATGGCCGCGGCGATGGCCCTGCTGGCCGCTCCGACGATGTACCTGGAGTGGCTGTGGCCGTGGTGCCCGCAGCTGACCCACCTCCTGGGCCGCGAGATGGAGATGGCCGGCCTCGCCTTCCTCCCGCTGACCGTCATCGAAATCGGCCTGCCCCGGCCCCGACTGCCGACCGGGCGGCTGCACATCGGCGTCACCGTCTCGGCCATCGTGCTGTGCGGGGTGCTGTTCCTCTCCTCCGGTGTACGCACCCTGCACGGTTCGCTTCTCGCGGAGGGGACCGGAGCGGTGCTCCTCGCCTCCAGCGACACGGTCTTCACCGGCTACAGCCTGTGGTGCCTGGCCGTGTTCCTGGTCCCGGTGCACCGGTTCGCCCGGGGGCTGGGTCCGGGCGCGCTGCGCACCGGCCTTCGGCTGATCACGGCCAGTGTCACGGTGGGCCTCGTCTGGGCCCTGTGGGGCGTGTCGTCGATCGTCACCATGGCCGTGGACAACCGGCAGAGCGCCGGGCTGGACCCGGTGGGCCGGATGCTCGGCCTGTGCTGTCTGGTGCTGGGCGTCCTGGGCGGGACCGCCGGGGGCTGGGTCCCCCTCACCACTGCGGTCGGGCGGTGGGTACGGGCCTACCGGACCTACCGCGCCCTGGAGCCGCTGTGGTCGGCGCTACGGGCCGTCTCCCCGGGGACGTCCCTGGACCTGGGTTGGCCGTCGGTGCGCCTGTTCTCCCTGCGCCGGTCCGAGTTCGCCCTCTATCGCCGGGTGATCGAAATCCGGGACGGCTACCTGGAACTCCGTTCCTACGTTCCCCCCGACGCCCGCGCACTGGCGGACGCGGCGCTGGCCCGGTTCCCCGTGCCCCCGGCGGGCCGCGCGGCGCTGGCCGAGGCCGCGGTCATCGCGGCCGCACTGGAGTCCGCCCGGCTCGGGTCCGGCGCCTGCGGGGACCAGGGCGTCGCGCTCGCCTACCCGGTCGACTGCTCGGTGGAGGAGGAGGCTGCGTGGCTGGTCCAGGTGGCCGAGGCGTTCACCGTGGCCGGGCTGGTGGAGCACATGCGCCGCCGGGTAGGGCCTGGCGTTCGGCAAGGTGCGACCCCGACCGTTGCCGTCCTAGGACGGGATGAGGGTCGGTCCGGACAGGGGGAGGGCCCTGCGGAGGAACAGGGGCGGTTCCGGTGACGGGCGCAGGCCGGAGTGGTGCATCCAGCTCGCTATCTCCACTCGGGAGGAACAGCCCAGCTTCTTCATCGTGTCCCGGATGTGGTTGACCACGGTCCACTCCGAGATCGCCAGCCGGTGGGCGATCTGCCGGTTGCTCAGACCGGCCGCCACCAGGCGCGAGACCTCGGTCTGGCGTGGCGTCAGCGGCTCGATCCTGGTTCGGGTGTCCGGGGATAAGTGGCCCGCGGGCGCGGCGGCGGGAGGGGCGGGGGCCGGGACGAGGGAAGCCAGAAGGTCCGGGAGCGAGACTTTGGAACCCTCGACCAGGGCGCGGGAGAAGGCGGCCTCGCCCAGCAGCTCCCGTACCGGTTCCTCCAGCCGGGCCATGGCGAAGTCGGGCGTGCCCGCCTCCTCCGGGAACGCGCCGCGCCAGGTGTGGAAGGCGCCCAGGCCGCGGGCGGTTCCGATGGCGCGTTCGACGACGTCGGGCAGAGCGGGACTGCCCAGCGTGGTGGCGATGGCGCCCAGGACGGCCGGCGGCCCCAGGGCGCGCAGGGCCGAAAGGGCCCGCTCGCAGTAGTGCGCCGTGGCCTGCGCGCGTCCCTCCGCGGCCGCGAAGACGGCCAGGTGGAGCAGGGCGGTACCGGCGGCGAGCGTGTCGCGCCCCTGCTGGGCCGCGGCCAGCACCTCCAGTGCGGTGGCCGCCGCGGCCGCCGTGTCGCCGAGACGGAATCCCGCGAGTGCGGCCTCCAGCGACACGTAGCGGGCCTCGTGGCGGTCTCCGTCGGACCGGTGCCGGTCGGCCGCCTCGTGGAGCAGGGCAGCGCCGCGATGGGGGTCGGCGGCCAGGACGCACAGGGCCCGCAGCCGCGTCACCCGCGCGGAGAGTCCCGCGGCTTGGGCGGCTTCCGCCGTGATCCGGTCCAGCAGGTCCGTGGCGGCCTCGGGCTGGCCCGCCAGGATGCCCGCCTCGCCGAGCAGCAGGTCGACGCGGATCCGGTCGCGATGGCCGGTCGCGGTCCACGACGGGTCGGGGCGGGGGCGCCCTTCGGCCCAGGTGTTCCAGCCCCCCGTTGCCCGCCAGTGGACGCGGATGCCGTCGACGAGGTCGAGCGCCTCGCCGGTCAGCCCGTGGCGGAGCAGCGTCTCCAGTGCCGTACGGAGGTTGCGTTCCTCGCTCCAGAAGGCGATCAGTCCCGAGCGCTGGTTCCCCGAGACGATCCGGTCGGCGGCGGCGCGGGCCAGGGCCGCGTAGTAGCGGGCGTGCGCCAGCCGGGCCGCGGTGTCCTCCGGCGGCGGGAGCCGGTGCGCGGGTCCGTCCGGGGGCAGCCGCAGCCGGAACCGGGCCGTGCCGTCCAGGCGGCCGGACGGCAGGGTGGAAGCGGTGAGCAGATGGCCGCGCAGCAGGGTCTCCAACGCCGAGGAGAACTCCTCCGGCGCGACGGCCGTGATGTGGCGCAGCGCCTCGGGGCCGAAGCCGCCGCTGAACACCTGGCAGTGGGCCAGCAGTCGGACCGGCGTGCCGTCGGCGGCCCGGGGAGGGGCGCCGTGCGGATCGCCATCCGGTGCCGGGGAGGGATCGCAGTCCTCGGTGTGGACCGGGTACGGGACGGTCCGGTCGCCGAGCGAGGCCCACGCCACCTCGGGGCTCTCCAGTGCGGCGACCCGTGCGGTGCGGCAGAGCGCGCCGGGGTTGCCGCCCACCTCGACGCAGGTCCGGGCGATGACCTGCTGATTGTGCAGTTGGAGGGAGAAAGCGGGGTTGATCGTGCGCAGGCAGGCCAGGTACACCTGCACGGAGGGAACGCGCGCCAGTGCGGCGAGATCCAGCGCCGAGCAGTCGAGCGGCACGGGCAGCGGGTCCACCGGGAAGGGGACGAGGCCGTGGGCCGCGGGGGGCTGGCGGGCCGTGCCGAGAACCACGACGGACGCGGCTGCGCAGGCCCGCAGCAGCCGGTGGTGGTCCGAGCGGTCGAGGTCGTCGACGAGGAGGAGCGGCCGGGGCCCTCCTGTGTTCCGGCCGGTGGTGAGGCCGGCGAGAAGGTCGAGCGCGCTGTCTGCGGACGGCTCGGCCGCGGTCTCCACGAGCACGGTGGTGGCGCCGGTCGACGCGCAGTACGCGGCCGCCGCCTCGGCCGCGAGCCGCGTCTTGCCCGCGCCGGGGACGCCGGTCAGCAGGACGCCGGGGGTCGACGGATCCGTCAGCAGCGCCGACAGGGCGGCGATCTCGGCGTCCCGTCCGACCATGTCGGCGGGGAACGCGGTGGGTGGGCGTGCAGCGGACGGGCGGGCGTTCTTTACGGATGAGGGCGCGGGGATCGTCAAGAACGGCTCCGGGAGGTGGACCCAGGCGGGTGGGGACAGCCAGGCGTTTCATCTGAGATGAACAACCATGTCGCAGTTTTCATATCCGTATACCACTTCAGCATGGCTGCCGACTCCGGGGGTGTCAACTACAGTGAAAATCAACGGACTTGGATTCGCCTGTGCGGGTAGGCGCACGGGAGGCGGCGGCAGAAGGGAGCCGGCAGTGGCCGAAACGGAACCCACACCTACGTCACTGAGCCGGAAGATCGACGGACTCTTCCGGCTGGCCCGCAGGCCCGACGGCCAGCCGTTCAGCAATGAGGAGGTCGCCACCGCGTGCCGGGAGGCCACGGGGGTGTCCTTCTCGACCACGTACCTGTGGCAGTTGCGCACCGGGCGCAGGAACAACCCGACCAAGCGCCATCTGGAGGCCCTGGCCGACCACTTCGAGGTCCCGGTCGCCTACTTCTTCGACGACGAGCACGGTGCGAAGATCGCCGCGGAGATCGAACTCCTCGGCGCCCTGCGGGACGCCGGGGTGCGCAGCGTGGCACTGCGCGCCGTGGGGCTCTCCTCCGAGGCGCTCGGCACCGTCAGCGACCTCATCGACGTGATCGCCGTCCGTGAGGCGGCCCGTCGGCGTGCCCGGGGCGCGGGGGAGGCCCCGCCTGCGGCGGAACCCGGCGACGACCGGGTCTGAGGGTCACTGCGGCCGATCGGCCGGGCGGCGCAGGAAGAAGCCCGCCACGGAGCCCCGGACCCGGTCCCCGGCGTGCGGCTCCACCTTTTTGATCATGTGCGGTACGCCCGACCGCAGGACGACCAGTCGGTTGGGGTGCGGGGCGACGTAGTGTCCGATCCGCGAGGTGAGGTGGGCGTTCTGGTCGGCGGACCGCGCCCCGGGTGTTCCGCTGGAGACGAGCAGTTCGGCACCCCAGGACGCCTGCCACTCGGGGTGCGCGTAGAACACGAACGAGGCGGCCCGGTCGCCGGAGTCGTCGTGCCAGGCCAGCCCGGAGCCCTGCGGGTAGAGGAAGGGGCGGCAGGTGAAGGCGTGCCAGTCCGTTCCGAACCGCCCGGTCCACGGCTCGATGCGGGTCGCCTCCTCAGCCAGTTGCTTCACCACGGCGTCGGTCGCCCCGCCGGACGGGTGCGCAGCGTGGTCGGCGAAGAGTCCCGTGAAGTGGCCTTCCGGGTCGTTCAGCGTGCCGGGCCCGCTGAGGGGACTGCCGTCCAACAGCCCGTAGACCTTGTTCCACGCCCCGTCCCGGCGTCCGTGTACGAAGTGGTAGTCCTCGGTGCGCAGTTGCTCCCACAGCGTGGCTGCGGCCTCTGGGGCGAGGAAGTCGTCGAAGACGGCGAAGTCATCCGTGCTCCAGGTCAGTTCCATGGGTGTCCTCCGTGGACGGGGAAGGCGGTACGGCAGGGGACGGGAGGGGTGCGCGGGCGGGCCGGGGCGGACACGGTCAGGCGATGGCGGTCTGGAGGCCCCCGGTGCCCACCGGGACGGCTGGCCGTGCGGCCGCCTCCTGGAGCAGTCGCTGCGTCATGCCCGCCGCCCGCGTGTCGCCCGAGCCCAGCACCAGCCGCAGCATCTCGGCCGCGGGCCCCGAACGCCCGTGCGCGAGGTGCACGGTGGCCACGTTGAGGGGGCGCAGCCAGTCCGGCTGCCGGGCCTCCTTCACCGGCCCCTCGTCGATGAAGGTCACTCCGGGACAGTCGGACAGCCGGTCGGAAAGGTGGGCCGCCAGCTCCCGGGGCGGCATCGGCTCGCAGTACACCAGCGGTGTCAGCAGGTCGGCCGCGGAGACGGTACGGGGTCCGGCGCCGCCGGTCGCGGAGAGCGGCCCGTCCGCCCGGTACAGGTGCCGGGGGTCGAGAGGGGTGCGGGCCAGCGGGGTGTGCGGGTAGACCCGGAGCCCGCAGGAGTAGCCCACCGACACGCCGCGGTCGGCCAGTCGGCGGATGTGGCGGATCGCGTTCTCCAGGGTGGCGGCCGTCTCGCCGGGCTGGCCGAACAGCACCCCGATCTGAACGTCCATCCACTCCGGCCGACGCCGCAGCAACAGGCCGAAGGTGTCTTCGACGTCGGACATCCGGTAGTTCTTGTGGTGCCCGCGCAGCATCCGGTCGTCGAAGGCGTCCACCGAGAAGCTCGGACGCACGCAGCGGGACCGGATCAGGGCGTCCATCAGCCGCTCGGAGAACGGCCTGACGTTGAAGTAGCCGTGCCAGCTGATCACTTCGCCGTGGCGGCTTCCGGCCAGTGCCTCGCACACCTCGGTCAGCGCCCCTTCGTAGGGGAGGTTGACCTCGGGGGCGGCGAGATGGAAGTGGGTCAGCCCGTACTGCTCGACGTAGTGCTCCGCCTCGGCGGCGACGGCCCGGGCGGGGCGCGCGTCCACCCTGCCCACGTTCAGCGGATCGACGCAGTACGAGCAGCGCAGCGGGCAGCCCGCGTGGCTGCGCAGCGCGGTGGGGATGCCCCGGGCCTTGGCGAACAGCACGTACTCCGGTGCGATCCGCGGCAGCGCGGTGGTGGGCCGGGACACCACGTCGGGCTGCGGCCGCAGGCCGGGTCCCAGGGCTCCGTCGGCGGTGCGCACCAGGCCGCCGGGGATTGTGGACAGCGTCTCGGCGACCACCTGCCGCACGCCCCGTGTGCCGCCGTCGGCGACCACGCGCGCCAGCAGGGCGGTGAACGCGGACTCACCGGGACCGGCGAGTCCGAAGTCCAGTCCGAGCCGGTCCATCACCTCCACCGGGCAGGAGGTGAACGCCGCGCCGCCCGCCACCACCGGCAGCCCGGGGTCCCAGGCGCGCAGCGTCGCGGTCAGCTCGGCGATGGGCGTCAGATAGTCCACCACGTCGATCCACCGCCCGTCCGAGCCGGCCGCCGTGTCGCAGGCGACCACGGCGTTGTCGATGTTGCGGATCGACAGTGCGACGAGGTCGGGCCGGGTCCGGTCGAGCACCTCGGTCAACAGGCCGGTGTGGTCGAGCGATTCGAGGAACGGGTTGCACACGGACACCTCGACCGGCAGCCCGCTTTCGGTGACCGCGGCCCGCAGGATCTCCAGTCCGTACGGGCCGACCGGCAGGACCTGGTGGGGGTTGGCGTAGAGCAGGAGGACGCGCACGGGCAGCTGCTTTCTCGGAGTTCCCCCGCGGGGGACGGGTCGTGCGGAGAGACGGCCTAGGCCTGCGGGGCGCGCACGCCCAGGTCCTGTTTGGCTTCGATGGCCCGCTGGAGCGCGGTCAACGCCCGCCCGGCCACCGGGAGGCCGGTACGGCGGGCGAGGACGGCGCTGAAGAGCAGCGGTGTGATCACCGCGCCGCTGCCGTGCACCTGGCCCAGATGGCGGACCACGGCGTCCAGGTGCGTCGCGGCCGGTTCCGGGTCGCCGGCCCGCAACGCCCGTACGGCGCGGGCCTGCAAGGCGACGGTGTACTCCGCCCAGGCCTCGCGGGGTGGAACGGTCACCTCGTCGAGCGCGGCCCCGCCCCGCGCGCCGCCGGACCGTCCTTCACCGGACGCCTCCCGGGCCAGCTCGGCCTGCAGGCAGGACAGCGACGCCTGGCGGACCATGCCGAGGGCGGCGCAGCGATCGCCCTGGACGGTCCACCAGTCGGCCGCGGCACCCCAGTCGCCGGACCGGGCCGCCAGGACGGCACGCCAGCCCGCGATGGTCGCGGCCCCGGTGCCCTGGCCCAGATCGCGCAGCACCTCCTCGGCCTCGTCCATCGCGGAGTCGGCCGCCGCCCGGTCGCCGGACATGTGGCGCACCAGCGCCAGCGCGACACCGGTGGCCGAGCTCAGCAGCCGGGAACCGGCGACCTCCTGGTGCAGCCGCTCGCAGTCGGCGAGTGCGGCGGGGACCGGGGTGTCGCCGTTGACCAGGGCCATCGCCAGGTTGGCGTAGACCTCGGTCAGGCCCAGGCAGGTCCCGGCGCCGTCGGCCGACCGCAGCGCGGAGCGCAGGGCCCGTTCGGCGGCGGGGTGGTCGCCCGCCCTCAGGGACTGGAGCCCGGCGTACAGGTGGGCCCCGACCCGGGCCTCGGGCTCCGGGGAGGCGACCGCGGCGAGGTAGTGCGGATCGTCCGGTACGGCGGGCGCGTCGCCGGTCAGATAGGTGCGGGAGTACAGCGAGTTGAGGCGGGCGTGGATCCGGGCGGCAGGAGCGGCCCGGCCCGGGTCGGACAGCACGCGCTCGACGCGTTCGAGGGCGGCCTGCGGCATTCCCTGGGTGCCGAGCGCGTACGCCTCGAGGACGTCCAGGTCGTGGCCCTGCGCGCGGTCCGCCTCCGCCAGTGCGCGGGCGCGTCCGGTGAGCGTCAGCACCAGTTCGGGTCGCCCGCGGGAGAGGGCGAAGCGGGCGGCGACGCCGAATGCGGTCACGGCGGACTCGGCGGCCCGGGCCGTCCGGTCGGAGCCGGGCTCCACCCCGCGCAACGCGGTGTGCGCGGCCTCCCAGTGCCGGGCCAGCAACTCGGCGACGGCGGGGCGCCGTTCGGCGACCGGTTCCAGGGAGCGCGCGAGCCCGGCGTGCACGTCGGCGGTCTCGGAGAGCGTCAGCCGCCGCAGTGCCACCTCGGCCACCACCGGAAAGGCCGGGGCCAGTCGGCCCTTGTGGGCGCCTGCGGACACCACCAGCCCGGCTTCGAGGAGGCAGGCCGCGGCCGCGGCGACCCTGTCGGGGT
This sequence comes from Streptomyces sp. NBC_00503, assembly GCF_036346895.1. Lineage (NCBI taxonomy): Bacteria > Bacillati > Actinomycetota > Actinomycetes > Kitasatosporales > Streptomycetaceae > Streptomyces > Streptomyces sp. NBC_00503. The sequence continues at coordinate 7,053,702 of NZ_CP107855.1, forward strand.
CCATCAGGGCGCCCAGGTCCTCCAGGGACAGGGCCCGGCCGGCGGCGGCGAGCAGCACCAGGAGTTCCCGTGAGTCGGTGTCCAACTGGTCCAGCCGGGCGCCGAGCGCGGCGTGCGCACTGGGTGGCGCCCAGTCGTCGCCGGGCTGGGCGAAGCGGCTCAGGACGACCATCTGTTCGATGTACCGGGGGATGCCGCCGGCCCGTGAGGCGATCTCCTCGGCGGCGGTGCCGGGGGAGAGCGGGGCGGCGGGGGCCGGGTCCTGTCCAGGGACCGCGGTGCCGGTGGACCGGGAGCCGTCGGCGGCGGTCGGGTCGTGCTGCGCGGTGAGCAGCCGGTGGGCGAGGCGCCGCGCGTCGGGCCGTCCGAGTGGCGGCACGGTGAGCCGGTGGTCCTCCCGGCCGGCCAGCGCCTCGGGGGCCGAGACCCCGACCAGCAGTACGACGACCGGCCGCCCCGGTGCGGCGGTCAGCTCGTCGAGCAGGTCGGCCAGTGCCCCGGGGGTCCACTCGCTGTCCTCGACGACCAGCAGCAGGGGCCGCGCGCCCCGCAGGCGGTCCAGTGCCGCGGTGAGCGCACGGCCCAGCTCGCCGCGGTCCTGGGCCAGGGCCTGCTCGGCGCGAGTGGAGGCGCCGGTCAGCTGCACCGTCACGTCCACCCTGTCGTGGCCCTGCCGTGCGGCGTTCTCGATCTCCTCCAGGAACAGGCAGCAGGCCAGCAGGCCGAGTCCGGTCCCGGCGGGTGGGCAGCGCAGGACGGCTGTGGCCAGGCCGGGGCAGTGGTCGAGCACCTCGGCGACCAGCCGGGACTTGCCCACCCCGGAGGGGCCCCCGACCAGGATCAGGGTCGGGCCGTCGGCAGCGGCGGCCACGCCGATGCGGGCGGCCAACTCGCCGACCAGGCCGGTCCGTCCGACGGTGCCCGTCCCGGGGGCCGGGGCGCCGGCCGGGCCGACGATCCAGGCCGGGACGGCCCGGGCGAAGCCCTTGGCCGCGACCGGTTCGATCGCCCGCAGCGGGAAGTGGTCCTGCAGTTGGAGCCGGGTGGCCAGGTCCACGATCACCCCGTCGTCGGGGGCGTACTGCTGGAGCCGGGCGGCCCGGTTGAGCACCGAGCCGATGACGAAGCTCGACGTCCGGCCGCTGACCGCGACATGGCCGGAGGCGACCGCGGACCGCACCGGGAAGTCGCCCAGCAGCAGCTCGCCCAGGCTCCGCGCGTACTCGCCGGTGCGGTGCCCGATGGCGGTGGCGGCGGAGACCGCTGCGGCGGCGGCCGACTCGCCGTGCCCCTCGACGCCGAACACGGCGACGACCGCGTCGCCGATGAACTTCTCCACCTTGCCGCCGTACTGCTCCACCAGCGAGCCGACCAGGGAGAAGTAGCCGTCCAGGACGGCCGCCCACCGGTCGGGTTCCAGCGAGGTGGCCAGTCCGGTGGAGCCGACCACGTCGCAGAAGATGACGGAGACGAAGCGCAGGCCGCTGGCGGGAGTGGCGGGTGGTCCGATCTCGGCCCCGCAGGCCATGCAGAAGCGGGCCGCCGACGGGTTGTCCTCACCGCAGCCGGTGCACGGGCTCGCGGTGGTTACGATGGGACCGGTGGGCTTGGTCATACTGTCCTCCCCGTTCACTGAGCGGCAACCGGGTGGTTCACGACGCTTGCCCCGTCGTGAACCACCCTGTTGGTGCTACGGCCCAGACATCACCGGTCCGGGGCCGATCCCCTGACGAGGGTCGGCACTACCAGAGGTAGCCACCGCTGGGGTCGGAGACCGAGTGGCCCTCCACGTCCGAACCCGCGGCCTCGACGCGGGACTTGACGCTCAGCAGGACGTCGATCTCGTCCTCGGTGAGGGACTTGAGCACCGCCTGCTGGGCGTCGTTGGCGTCGTTGAGGGCGAAACCGGCCTCGGCGAGCTTGTCGATCTTGTCTGCCATGGTGATCTCCTCGGTTGACGAGCCTGCGCGTTTCACGCGCGGGGCTCTGGTTTCCCGGTGCGGTGCACCGGAGTTCAGGGGGGCCGGTCCGGGCGTCGGCGCCTCGGCCCGGCCGACACCGTCGTCCGCGCCGGACTTCGGAGCGGTGGACGGCGGGGCGGTGGACGGCGGGGCGGTCGGCGGTACGCCGCCGAGCCGGACGGCGACCACGACAGCGGCGAGCAGCAGGGCGGCGCCCGCCAGCAGCAGCAGGTTTCCGATCCCGATCCACACGACCAGGGCCGCCGCCAGCACGGGGGCCAGCACGTTCAGTACGGCTGGCGCGGAATTCATGAGCGCCCATACCCGGCCGGTCAGTTCGACCGGCGTCTCGGAATGTACGACGCTGGGGAAAGTGACGAGAATTCCGGCGCTTGCGATTCCCAGAAGGAAAATAACACACAGCCATACGGCGGAGTCAATACGTATTTCATGGACAATGGCGAATCCGATGGCGACGATGATGCAGCCGATCGCCAGGACCGACCCCGCCACGGTGAGGAAAGGTCGAAGCCGCGCCGCGAAACGGCCCATGAGCAGCGAACCCACGACCCCGCCCAATCCGACGGCGGACACCATGTAGCCGATGAAGGACGTGCCCATTCCCAGGGCCGGCACGATCAGGGCGGCCATGGAGTCGTAAAGGAAGACGACGAACATCAGGCTGCACATGACGAACAGAAGGGAACGCAGAAGGCGTGATCCGAAAACGTGCTGGAAGCCTTCCCCCAGTTCTTTGAAATAATGCAGATCCGCATTCCGGGAAGGTGACGAAGTGCTGCGCAGGGCGCGGGCGGTGATCACCCCGACGAGAAACGTGCACGCGTTGGCCGCGAACACCGCCCGGGGTGACATGAAGGCGACCAGCAGACCACCGAGCGCGGGCCCGAGGATCTTGACCGACTGCATCGCCGTCTGGAGCAGCACGGTGGCGGCCTGGACACCGTCGGGCGGCACCGAGACCCGCAACTGGATCTGGCCCGCGAGCCCGCCGACCGAGCCCAGCGCCGAACGGACCAGCACCAGCCCGGCCGCCCAGTACACCCCGGGGGCGACCACCAGGCCCAAGGTGAGCCCCGCCTGCACGAGGTCGGTGAGGATCAGCACCCGGCGCGACTGCCGGCGGTCCACCAGCACCGCCAGGAACGGGGTCGCCAGCAGCGGCAGCATGCTCGCGGCCACCACCAGCGCCAGATCGCCCGCACCGCCGTGCCAGACCGTGGTGACCAGCACCAGCAGTGCCACCTGGTCCAGCCAGTCGCCCAGACCGGAGACCACCGTGCTGCTGTACAGCAGCCGGAAGTCGCGGCCCGCCAGCGGGCCCGGAACCCGCACGCGGCTCACCCGGCCAGGGCCACCGGGGTGCGCCGGTGGACCCGGCCGAGTACGTCCTCCATCACCTCGATCAGCCCCCTCATGGAGTGCAGCGCGCTCACACCCAGCAGTTCCTCCTGCGCCGGGTCGAGCGGCAGCCGGTCGATCAGCCGGTGCACGTCGTCGCGGTGCTGCACGTCCAGCTGGGCGTGCCGGGCGATGGTGCGGAACGACGCCTCCGGCAGCCCGGTCCGGACCGCCAGGTCACCGGCCAGCCCGGGACCGGGCGGGTTGCCCTCCAGCACGGCGATGTGCCCCACGAGCGCCACCGGATGCGCATGGCGCAGCCAGTAGTACTGCGATCCGACCAGCGAGGCGATGGCCGCCCCCGGCAGCGTCGTGCGCAGCGTCTCGGGATCGCCCCCGGCCGCCACGTAGTCGTCGGCCACCCACTGGTCGTGCCCGTACTCCTCACGGATGTGCTTGGCCAGGTAGCGGCCCACCAGATCGGCCACCGGGTCGTCCTGACGGACAGTGCACTGCTCGACGGCCGCCAGCATCAGCGGCACCGTGGCCCGGATCGTCCCGTGCAGCGTCCTGAGCCACTCCAGGTACACCTGGTCGCTGTGCGGATGGGTCCACATCTGTCGGGACGCGGCGTCCACCGCCGGCATCAGCAGCCCGATCTTGCGGCGCAGCGCCTGCGACCTCGTCTGCTCCTCCACCGTCAACCGCCTTCCCTCAGGGCCGCGCCCAGTGCTGTCACGGAGTCGGCGGCCCGCCCCGGGCGGCCCGCGATGTCGTACGCCTTCCAGCAACCGCCGCAGACGTTCTCGAAGCGTTCCTCGCGCAGGGCCTCGAAGCCGGGCAGGTCGGCCGCCGCCCCCGGGCCGAGGCGCCCCACGACCCTCAGCAGCGGATCGTTCCGGAACCCGCTCAGCGCCTGCGCCACGCCCTCGGGCCGCCGGGTCGGGGCACGCAGCGCGGCCGGGCCGTGACCGGTGATCAGTCCCTCGTTGCAGCAGGGGATCACCACCCCGTCGTAGCGGACCGTGGGCGAGCCGAGCAGGGTGCACGCCGAGAACGACCCCACCTCGTGCCGGCGCTGGAGGGCGAAGACCCCCGCGCCCCGCCCGTACCGCAGGGGGGTGATCACGTTGGTCTCCGCCGCGTCGGCCCACCGCGGGCCGAGCGCCTCCAACAGCAGCCCCTCGGCCACCCGCGCGCCGTCGCCCGTGTCCAGCTCCTGGACGACGATGCGGCAGCCCGCCTCGTGGGCCGCGCGCAGCGCGCCGACGAACCGGTGGTGCGACACCCCGCCCTGGTGGAAGCCGTCCGTGCTCAGGAAGAGCGTGGAGATCCGGGGCAGCAGCCGCCGTACCCAGCCGGGCGCGGAGCCGCTCTCGCGTGCCCAGTACCCGCTGGTGAAGACGATGGTTTCCAGCCCGGCGTCGGCGAACTCCCCGATCGCGTACGGCAGCGCCCGCTGCTCGGCGAAGGGCTCGCCGCCGGAGACCGCCACCGACCGCAGGCCGGGCAGCGCGACGATGCCGGCGACGACGTCGTGGAACACCTCCCAGTCGGCGACCCTGTCACTGTCCGCGCGGGCGTCGACCGAGCAGTGTGCGCAGCCGACCGGGCACTGGTCGGTGATGTAAAGGAGGACCGACTCGCCGCGACGGTGGCGCATCGCCTCGGTGTCCGCCAGCGTGGGGCGGCTGCGGACCGGCGCGGTGTCAGCTGGTGCAGGACGACTGTTCACGCTCCGCCTCCCATCCCAGGGACACCAGGCCGCCGTAGCGGCCGGAGCGGCGGTCCGAGAAGGCGGTCCCGTCCACCTGCTCGACCATGCGGCGGGCGGCGGCCTCCACCTGCCGCCCGGAGTCGCTGCGCAGGTACTCCGTCACCTTCCGCTCGGCCGCGGCGTCGCCGGACAGCGCGACGCAGTTGCCGCACATGCCCTTGTCGCACGGTCCGTCCGAGAACCGGGCGGCCACGAAGCTGGGTCCGAGCACGCGCAGCGCCCGGTACATCTCCCGGCGCAGGAACTTCTCGCGCAGCTCGGGCCAGGACTCGCGGGACGCGTGGCCGAGGATCAGGTGCTCCGGCATGCGGCGCTCCACCAGGTCCTGATTGCAGCAGGCGTAGACGGTGCCGTCGTAGGTGACCAGCGGCCAGGTGATCCGGTCGCACGGGTCCACGGGCGCGACCGGGATGCCGGAGGAGGGCGTGGGAGTCAGCCCGCCGAGCTGGCGGCCACGGCCGATCGGACTCAAGGTGCCCACCAGGATGGGTACTTGGTCGTCGAACTCGCGGCGCACATCGTCGACCAGACCCTGGAGGTAGGGATCGTCGTCCCCCCGCCCGGTGAGCTGGAAACTCACCTGCGGCACCAGTTCGCGTATGCGGTGCATCGCCCGGAAGACGTCGGCCCGGCTCACCTCGCGTTCGTGGAACTCGTCGAGGCTGGCCGCGAAGTGGTCCACCTCGCGGATCGCCGCGGACACCGGGTCGGGCAGCCGCCGGTTCTCCCGGGCGAACCACATGCCCGACAGCACGTACGAGCGGGAACCCGCGGCCCGGGCGGTGCGCGCGAGGTCGGCGACGAGCGCGGCGCGCAGCAGCGCCTCACCGCCGGACATCAGCAGCAGGTCCGGTCGGGTCTCGTGGTCGAAGGACTCCACGAGTCGACGGAACGGCGTCTCGGGATGCTGTTCGCTGGTACTGGAGGAGTCGGTGGAGCAGTGGGAGCACGACAGCGGGCAGCGGCGGGTCAGGGCCAGATAGAGGCCGGCGGCGGGCTTGTTGCGGATGGCGCCGATTTCCAGCAGGTGCACGGAATCACCCCCTTCTCGATGACAGGGCGCTGGCGATCTCCTCGAGCGAGGCGAGCGTCCGCGCGGCATTCGGATCGTCGGTGCGGGCCAGGTCGGCCACCAGGGTGGTCAGCCGTTCGGCGGCCGCCGCATGCCGTCCGGCGGGGCCGGGCGGCGGGCCCGCCAGGGCCAGGGCCGCCGCGCACTGGCGCGCCAGTTCCGAGACCAACTCCAGGACGGAGGTCGCGCTGCGCTGGCCCAGCACCGGGTCGAGCACCTCCAGAACGCCGAAGACGGACCCGTCGGTGTCCAGTGGCGCGGCGATGATGGCCTTCGGTATCCGGCCGGTGGAGGCCGCGAAGTCCCGGTTGAACTGCGGGTGGTTGTCGAGGTTGTCGGCGATCACCGCCTCCCCGCTCTGGAAGACCCATCCGGCTATGCCGCTGTAGTCGGGGATGGTCCAGCCCACCAGGCTGTCCTCCTGGGGGTCGGAGATGGCCTCCAGGACGAGTGCCCCGCCCGCCGCGTCGTGCAGGAAGACCGACGAGGCGGGAGCGCCGAAGACAAGCCGGGCCAGCCGTGCGGTCGAGCGCAGCACCTCGTCGCGCCGGGACAGCGGAGGGTCGCTGAGAGGGGCGTCATACGCCGGATTCGTCAATGCTCGGCTCCTTCGGCGGATGGGGTGGATGGGGCAGATGGGGTGGATGAGGCGGGTACGGCGGAAGTGGTGACAGGGGTGGGGGCGCGGGGCGGGTCGGACGCGTCGGTGAAGTTGTCCGAGAGGGAGGCCAGGACGTGCTTGACCTCGCTCACCGGAAGATCCGGATGCTTTCCGAGGATGCGGGCCACGAATCCGGTGACATGCGGGGTCGCGAAACTGTTCCCGGAGAGGAACGAACGGCCGCCGCCCGTCCAGGGGACCTCGATTCCGACACCGGCCGCGAAGAATTCGACGGGGGGCCGCGGACTGACCTCGAGGCGCTCCGCGTCGGCGATCTCGTGCGACCCGACGGAAATCACCGAGGGAAAGATCCAGGGAAAGCTGCGGACCGGGCTGTTGTGCGCCGAGGCCACGATCGCCACCCGGTTGAAGTACGCCTCGTCCGCGATGTCGTGCAGCGAGGCCTTGAAGTCGCCCTTGCGCGACGAGAGGCTGAGGTTGACGACGTGGAAGCGCTCCGCCACCGCCCAGCGCAGGGCGGCCAGCAGCATGTTGCCGTCGCCCGCGAGTCCCGGCCCCAGGATGCGTACGCTGGTCAGGCCCGCGTCCGGTGCGATCCGCCGGATGATCGCCGCGCATGCGGTGCCGTGACCGGCGGCGTCGCCCTCCTCGTCCGGGACGATCCGGTAGCTCGGCACGCCGTCGCCCGCGTCGCCCTGCTCGATGCGTTCCACCGCGTACGACCCCTCCAGGGGCCCGATCTCGGGATGGTCCGGTGTGACTCCGCTGTCTATGACGCAGATCCGGACTCCCGCACCGCGCGACCCGCCCCAGGCCCATTCCCGGTCCACCGCCGTGGAGGCCGCCACGGATGACCGGTCGACGAGTTCCCCGGCATTCATGTGGGCGAATCGGATCGTTGCTCGACGAAACGCTGTAGTGGTCAATGGAGCCTTCCGGTCACTCGTGGCTCTCTCGTAAGGCGCGATGCCGAACCCTCGGACGTGCCGAACCCTGGGACGTGCCGAACCGTCGGACTTGCCGGACCGTCCCGCTGTCGAACAGCTGAGCGGCGCCCGCGGACCGATTCTGTACGAGGCCACAGGCCCTCGGACATCCCAGTTGTCTGGGGTGCATTCCGGCCGCCCCTGCCCCTCGCGGCGCGGAAACTGACAGTTCTCTGCGTTGTCGGTCGGCTTGCGCAGGGCGAGGGGGAGGGGGCAGGGCTGCCGCGCAGCTCCGCGCGTCACTCCCCTCTGTATCGACGGCGCCGCGGCGGCGATCGACTTCTACGTCTCCGTGCTCGGCGCACGGGAGCGGATGAGGATGGCCGCACCTGGAGGCAAGATCGGCCATGCCGAGCTGGAGCTCGGAACCTCGGTCATCATGCTCGCGGACGAGTTCCCCGACATCGGATTCCGCTCACCGAAGGCGGTGGGCGGAACGCCCGTCACCCTGCACGTGTACGTCGAAGACGTCGACGAGGTCTTCGTCAAGGCACGCGCCCGCGGCGCCACCGAGGTGCGGCCGATCAAGGACGAGTTCTACGGCGACCGCACCGGCCAGTTCGAGGACCCGTTCGGACACCGCTGGAACATCGCCACGCACATCGAGGACGTCCCCCCGGACGAGATGGAGAAGCGGTCCGAGGAAGCCATGCGCTCCACGGAGTCCACGTCGGGCGGCGAGTGAGCAGCGAGTGCGGCTCGCGGTGGATCACATCGGCCTCTTCTACCTCCATCGCCGCAATCCGGATGTGCCGATCGAGGAGACCGTCGGCGCGATGGCAGGCCTGGTGGCCGAGGGCAAGGTCCGATTCCTGGGGCCTTCCGAAGTGAGCGCCGAGACGCTGCGGCGGGGCTGCGCCGAGGCACCGATCGCCGCACTGCAGTCCCTCGGCCTGAGCCTCTCGCCCGACCTGCTGCGGGCGGCCGCCGAGACGGTGGGCGAAGCCGCCGGAGCGCGGGCAGCCGACATGACCCGACTTGAGAAGTGAGCCGTGCTCCTCAACTCCGTGGTGTGCGGCGGCTGCTGGAGACGTGCCGCGGCCGGCCGGTGCTCAGAAGCGGAACGCGCCGAGGTCGGCCACCGTGTCGGCCAGGGCTCGGATCAGGTCGTTCTCGGCCTCGGCCCGCCAGACCAGGGCGAAGGTCATGGCCGGCAGGTCGGGGACGGGAAGCCATCGGATGTTCGGCATACCACCCCAGTACCGGGTGGCATGGCCGGGGAAGCTGTGGATGATCTCGCCCATGCCGACCATGCTGATCAGGTCATCGGCGGTGTCCGCGGAGGTGATCCGCTCGATCGTCCGGCCCCGTGGGGTGTGGAAGGGCAGGTAGCTGTCCTCCCAGTAGTCCGCCAGGCCGAGGGCCGTACTGTGCGGGAACTCGGCGAACAGCTCGAGGGGAACGGAGTCCCGTCCCACGAGCTGGTGGTCGGCGGCCACGGCGAGGATCCGGGAGTCGGTGCACAGGGCCGGGCCGACGGTGAAGTCCGCCTCCTCCACCGGCAGCCAGGCGACGACGACGTCCATGGCACCGGAACGGAGCTGGCCGAACACATCGGTGAAGGTCGTCTGGCGGATCTGGGGTCCCCAGTGGGGGTACCGCGAGCGGAACGCCTTCCAGTAGGGGTGCAGATCGATGAGGTTGAAGGGCAGCATGCTGACGCGGAGTTGTGCGGTGATGCCGTGGGCGGCCAGCCGGGCGCGATCCAGGGCTGCGTGCAGGCCCGCGTGGACCGGCCGCAGATCGTCACGGAGCTGCAGGCCGATCTCGGTCAGGCGCACGGTCCGACTGGTGCGGCTGAACAGTTCGGCTCCGATCCGCCGCTCCTGCTTCTTGATGGCCTGGCTCACGCGCGCGGGGGAGACGTGCAGCCGCTCCGCGGTCCGGCCGAAATGCAGCTCTTCGGCCAGCACCAGGAAGATCTCGATGTCCCGCAGTTCCACCGGCTCCCCAGTTCTCCGGCGATGACCCGGCGGTTGTCGAACAGCGCGGGAGTCTACCTTGATCATCAACGCGGCCCGCAGGAGGGTTGAGCAGGGCATGCGGTCCGACAGGGTCGGACCGCATCGCACTAGGCCACCCGCTCGGCGGTGGCAGGCGCCCCGCCGCGCTCGGCCTCCAGCAGCTGCCGGCGCGCCTCGGCCCCCGACTTGAGGTGCAAGCTGTACGAACCGGGCTTGCCCGCCTCGTCGGCCAGGTGCTTGGGGACGACCTTGCACACGGTCTCCTTGAGCTTCGCGCCCAGGAACCCGTTGACGTTGAACCACACCGCGACGTCGGACCGGTTGGCGAACTGGAAGATGCCGCCGTGTCGGCCCAGGCTGATGCACTGGGCGCCGAACGGCTGGTTGAGGGGCGCGGGCTCCTCGCCCGCTATCCGACTGAGCACCGTGTCGGCCGCCCGCGCACCCAGGGGCATCGCGGCCTGGCAGCTCATCCGCAGCGGCAGGCCCGACGGGGCGGCCGAGTCGCCGGCCGCGAAGATGCGTACGTCGTCCACGCTCGTCAGCGTCTCGTCCGTGAGCAGCCGGCCCAGCACGTCGGTACTCAGACCGCTGCGCGCGGCCAGGTCCGGCACGCTGAAGCCTGCGGTCCAGATGGTCACGGCGCTCGGCAGGTCGTGGCCGTCGGAGAGCCGTACGGAGTCGTGGCTCACCGCGGTGACCTTCGTGCCGGGCCCGTCGAGCACGGTCACGCCGAGCCGGGCGAGCCGGGCTGCGACCGTGCGACGGCCGCGGGCGTGCAGGTACGGGCCCAGGCCCCCGCCGCAGACCAGGGTCACCGTGTGGCCCTGCTCGGCGAGCTCGGCGGCGGTCTCGATGCCGGTCGGTCCGGCCCCGACCACCGTCACCGCGGCACCCTGCGGGGCCGCATCGAGGGCCGGGATCAGCCGCTGCGCGTCCTCCAGGGTGGCGATCGGGTAGGCGAACTCGGCCGCTCCCGACACGCCCGCGTCGGCGCTGCCGCTGCCCACCGCGTAGACCAGGTAGTCGTAGCCGAGCGTGCCGCCCGAGGCGAGCGCGAGGCTGCGCTCGCCCGCGTCGATCAGGGCCACGGTGTCGACCACCAGCCGGACGCCCTGGGCCAGGACGTCCCGGTAGGCGATGACCGCCGCGTCGGACCCGCCCACCAGCTGGTGCAGGCGGATGCGGTGGACGAAGTCCGGACGCGGGTTGACCAGCGTCACCGTCACGTCGCCGCGCCCGGTCAGCCGGTTCGCGGCCATGACTCCGGCGTATCCGCCGCCGATGACGGCCACTTGGGTGTTCTTGCTCATGGTGTGCTCCATCGTTCAAGGGGATGCGGGCCGGGCCGTCTTGGGGCGTGCCGGCGGAGTGGATGCGCGGTGGTGAACGGCGTTCGGGCAGGAGGTGGGTTTCGGGCAGGAGGTGGGGAAGGGTCAGGCACCGGAGGGCGCCACCCACTCCACCAACTGGACCGGCACGCCGTTGGGGTCCTCGAGCTCCAACACCCACTCGCCCCAGGGCTCCTGGCGCAGCGGCATCACGATCCGCGCACCTTCCCGCCGCAGCCGCTCGTACTCTCCGGGGAGGTCGGTGACCGAGAAGGACACGGCCACTTCGGCCCGCGGTGCAGGCAGCCCCGTCCCGGGGCGCGCTTCCGGTTCGGCTTGCAGGATGACCAGGTCGGTGGCCGCGTCGTCGCGCGAGAGGTGGATGACGTCCTCGGTCATTAACACCTCGCGGAACCCCAGATGACGGGTGAAGAACCGGCCCGATGCCGCCGGATCGCCAACGGTCAACAACACAGCCGACGCGATGACGTTCATGTATCGAGCTCCTCCCGGGTTGCGTCTTGCGACACGCTCAAGGATCGGAGGAGCCGGGAAGTGGATCAAGGTCGTGTGCCGCAACGGTGGTTAACACAGCGGTTCACGATGCGGGGAGACTGTGGGGGCTACGGAGCTGCGCCACCCGCCCCCGTTGCGGGGTCAGTCCTTGCTCGGGAGCAGGGCCTCGCCCGCCGGTCGGCGAAGCGCACCGTCGACGAGCTTGCGGACCTGCGCCGCGGGAACGGCGATGCCCGGTGTCTCGAAGGTCCAGCGGAGGAAGTCCTCGACGTTCATGGCGGGCACGTCGCCGAGATAGGGCCGGACGTACACCGGCGTGTCCGGTTCGCTGCGCCAACTGGCGGCGAGGGCACCGGTGTCCACCGCGTCGTAGCCGAGTAGGTCCAGCAGCCGGGCGGCCTCCGCCTTGGCCTGCGCGTCGTCGCCGGCGATCGGCAGGGCGCTGCGATCGGGGGCGCCCACGGGCCGGGCGAGGGAGAGCAGTTGGTGCGGGGTGATGCTGTTGAAGGCCTTCACGACGCGGGAGCCCTTGAGGTGGCGCTGGAGCAGAGCGCTGGAGGTCAGTTCGCCCGTGTCCAGTTCGGCCAGGTGGCCGTCGCGCTGGGGGTAGTAGTTCGCCGTGTCCAGCACCGTCTTGCCGGCCAGGGCGTCGGCGGGCAGCCGTTCGTGGGCCATCAGCGGGACGGCCGCCACCACCAGGTCCCCGGCGCGTGCCGCTTCCGCCGGTGTGGCGGCTCGGGCCCGCGGGCCCAGGTCCGCGACCAGGCCGGCAAGGGTCTGCGGTCCTCGCGCATTGCTGAGGACGACCTCCAGGCCGGCCGCGATGGCCAGGCGGGCCACGGAAGAACCGATCATTCCGCTGCCGATGAGTCCGAGTGTTCGAGCCATGCCTGCTCTCCCTGCGTGCGGGTCGTTCGTGCGGGTCGTTCGACCGACAGCCTGGCTCTGCCGTGACCGTCCGGCCAGGTCCGTGTGGTGCGTACTCACGGCGTGATCACCCGCCGCACGTGCGCGCGCAGGGGCGTCGTATCGTCGTGGTGTGGATGACCGGACCGAGCTGAGCGAGTTCCTCACATCACGCCGTGCCCGACTGCGCCCGCAGGACGTCGGGTTGCGCGACTACGGCGCGGTGCGCCGGGTGGCGGGCCTGCGGCGTGAGGAGCTGGCCCGGCTGGCAGGCGTGAGCACCGCCCACTACACGCGCCTGGAACAGGGCAAGGGCGAGAGCGTCTCGGACGAGGTCCTGGACGCCATCGCCACGGCGCTGCGCCTGGACGCGGACGAATCCGCGTACCTGCACCGGATCGCCCGACGCCCCCGCCCCTGCGCGGGAGGCGAGGCCGCGGCGGATGTCCGTCCGGGCCTTCGCTACCTGCTGGAGTCGTTCGTGATGACTCCGGCGCTGCTGGTCGGGCGGCACACGCAGATCGTCGGCTGGAACCGGCTCGCGGTGGCGGTGTTCGGCGACTTCCCCACCCTGCCGGAAGAGCGCCGCACGGTCTCGCACCTGTGGTTCACCGAGCCGTACCTGCGGCTCCGCCGCACCGGCTGGGAGCGGGCGGCACGCGCGCACGTGGCGCACCTGCGCGTCCTGCTCGGGCGCTACCGCGGGGACGCCGGACTCGTGGCGCACATCGACCACATGCGGGAACTGAGCCCGGACTTCGCCCGGATGTGGGCGGAGCATCCGGTCGCGCAGGTCCGGGACCGGGCGTACGTGCTGAACCATCCCGTCGTGGGCGAACTGACCCTGCACGCCGAACTCGTCGCCCTGCCGGACGAGCCGTCGTGCTGGGGCCTGGACCTGTTCGCCGCCGAGCCGGGCACGGCATCCGAGCAGGCGCTGCGCACACTCGCGCATTTGTAAGGAATCGGGCAACAGGAGTGACTGCATGAGATTCGACAACCACCGCGTCGTCGTCACCGCGGCCGGCCGCGACTTCGGGCGAACCCTGGCCATCCGGCTGGCGGAGCTCGGCGCAGAGGTCTTCCTCTCCGCCCGCGGTCTCGATGCCGCCGAGCGCGTCCGCGACGAGATTCGTGAGCGCGGCCATCAGAAGGTGCACGCCTTCGCCTGCGATCTGACGGACCCCTCCTCGATCCGCGAGTTCGCCGCCGGTGTCGCGCGGCACACGGACCGTGTCGACGTTCTCATCAACAACGGATCCCGCTGGCTCGCAGGGCCGGATCTGCTCTCCGCGACGGACGCCGATGTCATCGACACCATCGCCTCGGGTGGCACCGGCACGGTCCTGACCGTGAAGAACTTTCTCCCGCTGCTGCTCAACTCGGACAAGCCGGACGTCGTGACGATGGTCTCCACGTGCGGAGCCGCGGGCCATCACCGCTCGGACGCCCACGATGCCTTCTACGCTGCCAAGAGCGCCCAGGCAGGGTTCACCGAGATCCTCTCCAAGCGTCTGCGCCCCCAGGGGGTCCGGGTGATATCGCTCTACCCGCCCGACTTCGACAACCCCGACCCGCTCTCCGAGGAGTGGGAAAACGCCCCGCGCGGGTCCAAGGACACCCTCACCGCGCACTCGCTCGTGGAGTGCATCGTCTTCGCGGTCGGCCAGCCCCGCGACTGCTTCATCAAGGCGTTCCATTTCGAACAAGTCTGACCGATCCCCTCGTACGTCCGGACCGAAGGAGCCACCGCCCGTGATCGTGATAGCCCACCTCAGCGACGTCCACCTCGACGGCGGCGGCGGCCGGGCCGCCGAGCGGACCCGAGCGGTCATGGAGTACCTGGAGGAACTCCCCTACGAGCTCGACGCGGTGCTGGTCAGCGGGGACATAGCCGATCACGCGACCGCCGCGGAGTACGAGGAGGCGCGCGAACTGCTCGGCTCGCGCCATCCGTTGGTCGTCTGCCCGGGCAACCACGACGACCGGGCCGCCTTCCGCAGAGGGCTCCTCGGCGAGGCCGGCGAGGCCGGCGGAGCAGGCGAAGGGCGGCCGTCGACGGCCCCCGTCGACCAAGTGCTGCGCGGCGAGGGCTTCGTGCTCGCGGTGTGCGATTCCTCCGTCCCCGGCGAACACCGGGGATACCTGGAGGACGCGACGATCGACTGGCTGGACGGGGTGCTCGCCGCCACCCCGCGCGAGGTGCCCGTACTCGTGGCTTTCCACCACCCGCCCGTACCGCTGCACATCCCGTACGTGGACGGGATCCGGCAGTTCGGCGAGGAGCGGCTCGCGGCCCTCGCCGAACGGCACCCGCACCTGACCGCCTTCCTGTGCGGGCACGCGCACACGGGTGCGGCCACCACCTTCGCGGGTCGTCCGCTGCTGGTGGCGCCCGGGGTGGTGTCCACGGCCAGGCTTCCGTGGGAGGCGGCGTCCGGGGAGAGCGAGTACCTCCACCTCGACGAGCCGCCGGCCCTCGCCTTCCACGTCATCGGCGAGGACGGGCGGCTGACCACCCACTACAGGGTGGTCGTGGCCCGCCGGTAGCCGGAGCCGTCACGGGTCCGGATGAGGTGCCCGGCGATGACCAGGTACCGCCGCAGCGCGGCGCAGTCCTCGTGGACGGTGCGCAGCAGGCCGTTCACCTCGGACTCCGTGTAGTCGCGGTCCGTCGCGAACAGGGTCTGCGCGAGGTGGACGAGCAACTGCTCGCGGCGGGCCGGCTTGCGCGGGATGACGGCGAGGCGGCCGGCGGCGGTGAAGAGGTCGGCGACGCCTCGCTGGGTGCGCGCGGCGGGTGCTTCGGTGTTCTGGGACATATGGCCGAGCATCACCCGGCGGTCCGTCCGGGGGCAACGCATTTTCCGCCGCCGGACTCCCGCGCAAAAAGTGACGGTCGTTCATCTTACTGCGCGGTAGTACCTGCCAGTACCCTCCCCGTGACCGGTTCCTGCCCCCCACGGAGGAGCAAGTATGCGACGCCCCACCACCCGCATGAGAACTGCCGTCGCCACCGCACTCATCGCCCTCGGCGCGGCCCTGCTGACGCCGCCCGCCGCGGCCGCCGGGGCCGACAGCCCCGTACCGCTCCCCATCGCCGACTACTGCGGTCAGCAGTGCGCCGACATCCTGCCGCCCGGCCAGAGCGGCAACGCCACCCTCGCGCAGATCCTGGCGCACAAGGCCTTCGGCACCCTGCCCGCCCACACCTCCGACCAACTGGCGCGCTACGACTCGCTGGTGGCCGGATACCCGGGCCTCACCGACGCCAAGGTCAACGATTTCTTCAACGACGCCTCCTTCGGAGTCCCCGCGGATCAGGTCGAATCCACCACCAGCCCCCGCTCCGACGTGACGATCACCCGGGACAAGAGGACCGGCGTCCCCCACATCAAGGGCACCACCCGCTACGGGACTTCCTTCGGTGCGGGCTATGCCGCCGCCCAGGACCGGCTCTGGCAGATGGACCTCTTCCGCCACGTCGGCCGCGGCGACCTCACCCCCTTCGCGGGCGGGGCCCTCGCCAACCAGGGCCTGGAGCAGCAGTTCTGGCCGCAAGCCCCGTACACGGAGGCCGACTTGCAGGCTCAGGTGGACCGGATCCGGACCACCGAGGGCGAGCGCGGACGGCTGGCGATGGAGGACTCGCAGGCCTACATCGACGGGATCAACGCCTACCGCGTCCAGTCCAAGAACGGCCGCTACTTCCCCGGCGAGTACGTACTGACGGGCCACATCAACTCCATCACCAACGCCGGAGAGATCCAGCCCTTCAAACTCACCGACCTGATCGCCCTCGCCTCCGTCGTCGGCGGCCTGTTCGGCGGCGGCGGAGGCGGCGAGGTGCAGGCCGCGCTCTCCCTGCTTTCCGCGCAGCAGCAGTACGGGGTGGAGGAGGGCACCCGGGTCTGGGAGTCCTTCCGCGAGCGCGAGGATCCGGAAGCCGTGCTGACCGTGCACGACGGCACGAGCTTCCCCTACGCCCAGAAGCCCGCCAACCCGCAGGGCACCGCCCTGCCCGACGCCGGCTCGGTCACCGCCGAACCGCTCGTGTACGACCGTACGGGCGCGGCCGCGACCGCCGCCGCGGCCAACCCGCCGAAACTGATGAAGCAGAGCATGTCCAATGCCCTGCTCGTCTCCGGCGCGAAGACCGCGAGCGGCCACCCGGTCGCCGTCTTCGGCCCGCAGACCGGCTACCTGGCGCCCCAACTCCTCATGCTCCAGGAGCTCCAGGGCCCGGGCATCAGCGCGCGCGGCGCCTCCTTCGCGGGCGTCAGCATGTACGTACAGCTCGGCCGCGGCCAGGACTACGCCTGGAGCGCCACCTCCGCCGGCCAGGACATCACCGACACCTTCGCCGTCGAACTGTGCGAGCCGGGCGGCGCCGCCCCCACCAAGGCGAGCACCTCCTACCTCTACCGCGGCGCCTGCACACCCATGGAGAAGCTGGAGCACACCAACGCCTGGAAGTCCTCCGTAGCGGACTCCACCCCCAACGGCTCCTACCGGATGCAGGTCTGGCGCACCGACTACGGCATCGTCACCCACCGCGCGACCGTCGCCGGCAAGCCCGTCGCCTATACCGCGCTGCGCTCCACCTACCGCCACGAGGCCGACTCGATCATCGGCTTCCAGATGCTCAACGACCCCTCCTACGTGAAGGACGCCCGCACCTTCCAGGAGGCGGCGCAGCACATCGGCTACGCCTTCAACTGGTTCTACGCCGACTCCCGCGAAGCGGCGTACTACAACAGCGGATCCAACCCCGTCAGGGCCGCCGGAGTCGACGCCGCACTGCCGGTCCGGGGCGAGCAGCGGTACGAGTGGCAGGGCTTCGACCCGGTGGCCAACACCGCCGCCTACGCCCCGCCTTCCGAACACCCGCAGTCCATCGGCCAGGACTACTACATCAGTTGGAACAACAAGCAGGCCAAGGAGTACAGCGCGGCCGGCTTCGGGATGGGCTCCGTCCACCGCGGCGACCTCTTGGACCAGCGGGTCAAGCCGCTGGTGGCCGCCGGAGGGGTGACACGCGCCACGCTCACCCAGGCCATGGCCGATGCGGCCGTCACCGACCTGCGCGCCGAGAACCTGCTGCCGGAACTGCTGGCCGTACTGCGCAGCGGGCCCGGCGCCGATCCGGCCGTGGCCGCCGCCGTCGACAAGCTCGCCGCGTGGCAGGCGGCGGGCACCGAGCGCAAGGAGACCACGCCCGGATCCAAGGCGTACGCGCACGCCGACGCCGTCCGGATCATGGACGCCTGGTGGCCGCTGCTCGTCGAGGCCGAGTTCAAACCGGGCCTCGGGGCATCGCTCTACGATGCCCTGCGCGCCTCCCTCACCATCGACGAGGCACCCAACGCGGGCCACGGGCCCACCGGTTCACATGCCGGATCGGCCTTCCAGTACGGCTGGTGGAGCTACGCCGACAAGGACCTGCGTACGGTGCTCGGCCGCCCGGTGTCCGGACCGCTGGCCCGGACCTACTGCGGGGGCGGCTCGCTCCCCGCGTGCCGCGACGCTCTGACAGCCACCCTCAAGCAGGCGGCCGCGGCCACCCCCGCCGCCGTCTATCCGGCGGACGGGACCTGCGCCGCGGGCAACCAGTGGTGCGCGGACTCGATCGTTCAGCGGCCGGTGGGCGGTCTGGCCCATCCGCAGATCAACTGGCAGAACCGGCCCACCTATCAGCAGGTGGTGGAGTTCCCCGCCCACCGCTGAGACCCGTCCGGGCCCGCCCGTACAAAGGGGCCCGTCCGCACAACGACACCCGCCGGCCCCGGAGCGCTCCGGGACCGGCGGGCCTCTTCGTACGGTGGCGGACCGGGGTCAGGGACCGACGGTGATCTGCTGCGCCGGGTCGGTGGTGTCGGCCACCTTGTACACGGCGTTGAAGGTGGACGAGGTCGCGCTCGTCGGGCAGCCGAAGCCGCCGGTGACGGTGACCGGCACCGAGGCGTTGGCGAAGGTCAGGCTCGACGGTGCGCCGTTCGCCCAGCTTCCGGCGACGCCCGCCGGGCCGGAGGGCGCGGCGGTGACCGTACAGACCGCCAGGCCCGTGGTGTGCACGACGAGCCCGCCCGTGGGCACGGTCATGGTGGCGGTGACGGGGGAGCCGTTCTGCATGGACACCGACCAGGCGCCGCTCGTGGTGACCGTGGGGGTCACGCCGGGGATGCTGGAGGTGCAGGAGCTGTACGTGGGCGGCGAGATCGGGGAGGAGACGGGGCCCGAGGCGTTCTGGTTGCCGGGGGCGGCCGGCACCGCGCCGGTGGAGACGGAGACCGTACAAGTCACCGTGACCGAACCGGCCTTGAGGGTGGCCTTGCCGCTGAGGGTGGCCTTGAAAGCGTGTCCGGCCGGAGTGACGGTGGTCGACCCGGCCAGGGGTAACGGCGCGGCGGTGGCGGCGACCGGGGCCAGCGACAGCGCTCCCGCCGCGGCGGCCGCGGCGAGCGTGAGGGTGGTGCGCGTACGGCTCATGGCTGTGCTCCTTGGGGATCGTGGTGCTGTGGAGGAGCGGGGGTGGGGGTGGCGGCGGGCGGAGCGTGCTGGGCGGAGTTCGGCTGCCAGGCGAACATCAGGCCGCCGCCGATGATGCCGAGCACGGTGCCGATCAGGAACCCGCCGAGGTTCGACAGGACCAGCGCGGCGGTGGCGATGAGGGTGGTCAGGACGCCGGCCAGGCTGCGCTGCGCCGGCGAGAACCAGGCGGTGAGGCCGAGCACGATCATGACGATGCCCATCAGGACGGACGGGATCCCCGCCACTCCCTGCTGGAGCATGATCTTCAACGGTGCGAGCGGGAGGGCGCAGATCTCGGCGCCGGCGATGACGGCGAAGACCCCGCCCCAGAACGGCCGGCCGCGCCGCCATCGCCGCCAGCGCTTCAGAAGCATTCCTTCTTGCCCTTGCTGATGTTCATGTTGAGCCCGGAGAGCTTGAAGGTGCCGGCGTTGGTGGCCCAGGCAGTCTGGTGGAGGTCGGAGATGGTGACGGTGTCCGCCTGCTGGGCGAACAGGTCCTGCATCCCGACCGCCTCGGTCGGCCCCTTGTCGAGGGTGGAGGCGTCCCGGCCGATCTCGATGTTGGTGAAGACCGCGTCGCCGGAGAGCTGGGTGGCGTCCACGAAGAGGTTGCTCGCCTCGACGGGGGCCTTCTGGCCGGCGGTGAGGTTGAGCGAGATGTCGCCGATGAGCGGCAGGGTGGTGACCACCGACTGGCAGAGGCTGTGGAGCTTGGCCTCCTTGATGGCGGTGACCGCCACCGGGATGAGCTCTTGGCGGGCGTTGACGTCCACGCTGCCGTACTGCGCGAAGCCCTCGCCCTCCAGGCTCGTCGCCGAGACCTTGAACTGCTGCCCCGATACGGCGAAGGAGGCGGCGAGCGCGCCCTGCGCGAGGGCGATGCCGAGGCCCGCGGTCACGGCGATGGCGGGGACGGTCAGTACGGCGAACCGGCGCCAGCGGACCCGGCCCTCGTCGTCGGCTCTGCCCTCGTTCGCGTCGCCGGGCGGTTCGGATAACTTCGGGGAATCTGCCATGAGATCGACCCTTGTCTTCGGCTGTGCACCGTTGTTACCGACGAGTTGAATGTAAGAGTGCCAATGGGGGTTGGCAAGGTTGCTCGAGCGTACCTTTTCGGCCGAGTCCTGCCGTCTGGCCGAGCGGGTTACGGCTCCGTGCGCAGCAGTTCGGAGACCTCGGCGTCCACCCGCCGGGCCATCGCCCGCGCGAACTCGGCGGCCACGACCTCGCCCGCCAGCGGACGCAGGGCGGCGACCGCCTCCGTGATCTCCCGCAGCCGCGTGGCCGAAAGCTGCTCCAGCCCCTCCGTGCCGATCACGTGCGTCCGGAACAGGGCGACGAACCGGTCCGCGACCGCGGCCGCCTGCGTCTGTACGAAGCCCCCTGCGTCCAGGACCTCCCCGAGCGGCACCCCCGCGCGCACCAGCGTCAGCGTGACGTCCAGCAGGCGCGCGCTGCGGTGCGTGACCAGGTCCCCGGCGATCGTCACGTAGCCCAGCTCGGCCGCCCGCCGGGTGTCCTGCGAGGAGGCCGTCGGGCCGAACAGCTCGCGCAGTTCGGCCCGGGACATCGAGACCGGCTCCTCCTGCTCCCAGTCGCGGGTCATCTCCCGCTCCAGGCCCAGCAGTTGGGAGATCCCGCCGCCCTGCTCCCAGGCGGCCAGCAGCTCCGCGATGCCGTTGACGGTGTAGCCGCGCCCCAACAGGTCGCTGATCAGCCGCAGTCGGGTGAGGTGGTCGTCCGAGTACCAGGCGATCCGGCCCTCGCGGCGCGGCGGCGGGAGCAGCCCGCGCTCCTGGTAGTAGCGCAGGTTGCGCACCTTGACGCCGGCCGCGCGGGCCACGTCCTCCCGGCGGTAGCGCCCGCCGGAGCTCCCGTCCTGATCCACCTGACTGCTCACGCGGCCGAGTGTAGGACGAAGCGGCGGGCCTACCGGCGGGTTACCGAAGGGGCGTTCCCACGGTGTTCCGGTCGGTGTCCCGGGAGGCCTTCGGCCCGGTGTCGCGGCAGGTCACGCCGGGCGGGTCTGCTCGCGCCGCTTGACCGCCCGCAGGACCACGAACTTCGGCTCGCTCGCGGTGACTTCGCTGTTGCCGAAGAGCCGGCGCAGATGGGTGTGGTAGCCCATGTGGCGGTTGGCGACCACCCACAGCTCGCCGCCCGGCCGCAGCGCCTTGCGCGACTGCGCGAACATGCGCAGCGCCGTCGCGTCGGTCGTCGCCTGGTGGGAGTGGAACGGCGGGTTGCACAGGATCAGGTCCACCGACCCGGGCGGCAGCATCGCGACACCGTCGCCGACGAGGAACTCGGCCCGGTCCAGGCGGCCCTGGATGTTCGCGCTGTACGTCGCCCGCGCCGAGGCGACCGCCTGGTACGACTCGTCGGTGAAGACCACCTCGGCGTCGGGGTCGGCCACCGCGACCGCCGTGCCGACGATGCCGTTGCCGCAGCCCAGGTCGACGACCCGGGCCCCGTCCGTGTTGGTCGGGATGTTCTGGAGGAAGAACCGGGTCCCGATGTCGAGGCGGTCGGCGCAGAAGATCCCGGCGTGGTTGACGACGGTCAGGCCGGAGCCCGACCCCGCTTCCTGGTCGACCGTGTACGTCACCGGCCACGGCCCGGGGGTAGTGGGGTGCATCGCTCCGGGGTTGCCGGGCGTGCAGAAGATCAGGCGGGCCTTCTTCTCGGCCAGCGAGGTCCTGGTCGGGCCCAGGATCTTCTCGAAGAGCCGCAGGGTGGAGGTGTGGATCTCCTTCACCATGCCGGTGCCCACGACGACGGTGCCGGCGTGCACGTGCGGGGCCAGCCGGTACAGCTGGTCCTCCAGCAGAGCCAGACTCTTGGGGACCCTCACCAGGAGCACGTCGATCCGCTCCGGCGGCGGGTCCTGGACGGTCAGCAGCGTCACCGTGCCCTTGGCGGTGCCGATGCCGTTGCGGTCCAGGTTCGCGGCGGTCGCGGAACGGGTCAGCGAGGAGTCGGTGATCTGGGTGGGGTGGTGCGCGGCCAGCGCCGTCGTCAGCGCCCCCCACCGGTCCCCGATCACGGTGATCTGCCCGGCGCCGGCGAGATCCACCGGGCCGCGTTCGCCCGTACCGGATTCGAGGTGGCGCAGCAGGTACTCGTCGGCGGCGTCCCATGCGAAGAGCCGGTCGCGCGGGTCCTCGGGGAAGCGGGCGAGCTCGTAGGAGCCGAAGGGCGTGGTCAGACGGTTCATATTGCCCCCAGGCTAACCGAGGGGCAGCCCCGGTCCCGCATGGGCGGGGCCGGGGGAGTGCTCGGGGGCCCTCTACTCCGGGAACTCGCCGGCCATCGCCGCCGCGATCCGCAGGTACGGCGCCGCCTCCGCGGCCCGGCCCTGGCGCTCCAGGGTCCGCCCCAGCATCAGCTGCGCGTAGTCCTCCACGGGCCAGCGGTCCAGGATGGCCCGCAGCTCGCGCTCGGCCGGGGAGAGCTGGGCGGAGTGGTAGTAGGCGCGGGCCAGCAGCAGCCGCGGCGCCAGCTGCTCGGGGGCCTCGGCGGTCACGGTGCCAAGGACCCGGGCGGCCGTCGCGTACTCCTTGGCGTCGAAGAAGAGCCGGGCCCGCTCCCAGCGCTCCGCCGTGGTCCCGTGCTCCAGGTAGCCGGACGCGGTCGACGCGTTCATTCGAAATCCCTTCCGCCGTTCGAGTGCCACGCCGGGCGGCAGTCCGCCGCGGCGTCCGATGCCGGGTCCGCGCGCGGCTCCGCCCCTTCCGGCGGGGCTCCGGCACGCTCTCCGGCACCCGCTCCAACACGGGCGGCGCGTTCGACATTCCAAGGACCGCGGCGACGGCGCCGGTACTAAGTTGTGCCCCATGAGCAATCTCGATCGCCAGCCCGCTCTCTCCACCTGCGGCGGCCGCGGCTTCGTCGTGGCCGAGCCCGTGCGCGAACTCCTGAGCCCGCGCACCGTCAAGCTCGGTGGATCCACCGAGGTCCGCCGGCTCCTGCCGAACCTGGGCCGCCGCATGGTGGGCGCCTGGTGCTTCGTCGACCACTACGGCCCGGACGACATCGCCGAAGAGCCCGGCATGGCGGTGGCCCCCCACCCCCACTCGGGCCTCCAGACCGTCAGCTGGCTCCACGAGGGCGAGGTACTGCACCGCGACAGCGTCGGCAGCCTGGCGACCATCCGCCCCCGCGAACTCGGCCTGATGACCTCCGGCCACGGAATCAGCCACTCCGAGGAGAGCCCGCGCCGGCACGCCCGCTTCCTGCACGGCGCGCAGCTGTGGGTGGCCCTGCCGGACGCCCACCGCGACGTGGCCCCGCACTTCCAGCACCACGCGGACCTCCCGCAGGTCACCGCCCCCGGCCTGACGGCGACCGTCATCCTGGGCACCCTGGACACCGCCACCTCGCCCGGATCCACGTACTCCCCGATCGTCGGCGCCGACCTGGCCCTGGCGGCGGGCACCGAAACCCGCCTCCCGCTGGACCCGGACTTCGAGTACGCGGTCCTGTCGATGTCGGGCGAGGCCGACGTCGACGGCGTGCGCCTCCTCCCCGGCTCGATGCTCTACCTCGGCTGCGGCCGCACGGACCTCCCCCTGCGCGCACTCTCCGACGCCGGCCTGATGCTCCTCGGCGGCGAGCCCTTCGAGGAGGAGCTGGTCATGTTCTGGAACTGGATCGGGCGCAGCAACGAAGACATCGTCCAGGCCCGCAAGGACTGGATGGAGGGCACCCGCTACGGCGAGGTCAAGGGTTACGACGGCCCCCCGATCCCCGCTCCGCAGCTCCCGCCGGGGCCGCTGAAGGCACGTGGGCGGGTGCGCTGACCTGCAGTTTTTTAAAGTAGGTGGCCAGCCGGGATCGGCCGAGGAGAGGCCGCATCCCGTGCGGAGATCCTTCCGGCGGGGTAAGCGACGGGGGCTCCGGAAGGCCCTCTACGCGCCCTCGACGTTTCCCAGGTGTGACCAGCTGGGGTCAGCTTCGCCAGGACCAATGCTGACCCAACGCCGACTTTGTTGACAGTTCGTCAGGTCTGATGGCGCCCCGCTACCTCGGTCGTGGGGGCGATGGCGACTTGTGCGACCCGGCGTGACTGGCTGCCCTCACGAGGCGATGCACGTAGATCTCGGCGTCGAGGAGCTTGTCGATCTGCTCCATGACCCACTTGCGCTGTTGGTCCGTTGGGCCACCGACGAACTTCCCGCCCCATTCTTCATCGCCAGGGATCCACGTAGTTGGCCATGCGGAGATCCATGCACGGGAGACAGAACTCCGTCATCGCCGCCAGCAGGTCCTTTCCTCACTTCATGCCGCCTACGGCAATATGCCTGCGGACGAGGGCGTCCACGGGCTCACCACCAGGCGCCTGCGGACAGCGGGCCGACCGGTTGCCTGACAGTGAACCCCATGGGGGACATGCACGCTCCGCCTTCGCTCTCCCAGGCGTCCTCTCGGTTCCGGACATCGGGCCGTCTGCCGATGACGGTTTCGGCGGCGATCAGTGCGCCGGCGGTCAGGACGCTGCCGGGGGCGGCGGCGGCCGCCATGAGGCGGGCCGCGGCGGCCGGTGCGGTGTGGGGTGGGACGACGAGGAGGTCCCAGCGGCCGGCGGTGCAGGAGAGCAGGATCAGCTTGTCGGGGTCCTGTTCGGTGAACCAGCCCACGTGCAGGGTGCGCCCATCCACGGCAACCGTGTGCGGGATGACGGGCCAGCGGTCGGGGTTCACGGTGACGCGTGTGATGCGCCCCCAGGTCTCGTCCAAGGCGGCGACGAGGAGGGGGAGTTCGGCTGCGAGGTCACGGGAGCGGGGCCACCAGGCGCCGTCCAGCTGGCCGCCGAGAGGGGTCTTCGGCGTGAGCACGAGACGAGGGGGGCGAGGAGGTGCGGGGAGCATGGTGTGTTCCAGGGCGACGGTCATCGTGGAGACCTGTCCCCGGGCCGCCCGCAGTTCGACGGCCCGGCGTATTGATCGCCGGAAATGACACCTGAGTTGCATCCGGTGCGCGAAATACTCCCGGTACCTCCACCGTACTCCGGTGCGGAGATCAAAAGGGGTTCTGACCAGGTATTTCGGTTGAGGTGGAGGTTCATGCTCCGGCCGTCTGCGCGGCCGACGTGGTCAGGGCGCAGTTGACGTCGACCACGCCCTCCACAGCGAGTGCGAGGCGTGCTGCCACCGGAATGAGCGATGCGTCGAGGATGCCGCCGGAGAGGGTGACCACGCCGTGGCGGACGTCGACCCGCACCCTGTGCTGTGCGAGCGGGAACAGTCGGCCGACCACCTCGCGCCGTATCTCGTCCGCGAGTTCACTGTCCGGTCGGAGGAACACCTTGAGGAGGTCGGTGCGGCTGACGATGCCCTGAAGGATGCCGGCAGGGTTGACGACCAGCAGTCGTTTGATGTGCCGTTCCGCCATGAGCCGGGCCGCCTGGGAGAGGGTGGTATCGGGCGGAACGGTGACGGCGGGGGTCGTCATCAGGTCCTTGGCCAGGGTCGATCCGGCCTTCAGCGTGTCACCGAGCCGCTGCATCTGCTCGATGAGCCCGGTGTCGTGATCGCGGAACGCCTCCTTCGGAAGCAGATCGGCTTCGGAGACCACACCGATGACCCTGCCCTCGCCCTCGCCTTCGGTGACCGGTACTGCCGTCACCTGCCACTGGCTCATGACGGCGACGATCTCCTTGAACTCGGCGAGGGGCGTGACGCTGACGACGACTCTCGTCATCACGTCGCGGACGAGATGCGGACTGGAGTTCATGGCGTGGTCCTCGATGAGAAGGCGGGAGTTTCTCCGGGCTGTCCTGGAGATCGGCGTCCGTCCTCCGGCGGAGGAGACGCCGCTTTTTCCACCATCACACCTCCACGGCAAGGGCCGGACGGGCCTGTCAGGCCCCGGTGAGGGACCGTCCGGCCCTGTCCGGGACCCGAGCGGCGGCGACAGCATGAGGTGACCTTTGCAGAAGCACGGAAGACACAGAGAGAGGTGGCGCCATGAAGGCACTCGTCTTCCAGGAGCCGGGGCGCACCGCATGGCAGGACGTGCCGGACCCGAGCATCAAGGACCCGGGCGACGTGATCGTGCGCGTCGACGTCGTGACCATCTGCGGTACGGACCTGCACATCGTGAAGGGTGACCTGCCGGACGTGGTTCCCGGCCGGGTGCTCGGTCACGAGGCCGTGGGCACGGTGGTGGAGTGCGGCGGTGATGTCCGCTCGGTGCGGCCCGGTGACCGGGTGCTGGTGTCCTGCATCTCCTCGTGCGGCCGGTGCCGGTTCTGCCGTGAGAGCCGCTACGGGCAGTGCCTTGGGGGCGGCGGCTGGGTACTCGGCCACACGATCGACGGACCCCAGGCCGAGTACGTCCGCGTGCCGTTCGCCGATCTCTCCGTGCACGTGCTGCCGAGCACGGTCGACAGCGCCGACGCCGTCCTGCTGGCGGACATCTTCCCCACCTCCTACGAGGTGGGAGTGCTGAACGGGAACGTGCGGCCCGGGGACACCGTCGTCGTGGTCGGCGCCGGCCCCGTAGGACTCGCGGCCATCGCCACGGCACGGCTCTACTCACCGGCCCGCGTCATCGCCGTCGACCTATCGCCGTCCAGGCTGGCGAAGGCTCGGGAACTGGGGGCGGACGCGGTCGTGAACGCCGCCGAGGAACCGGAAATGCTCGTGGGCGACCTGACCGACGGTCTCGGCGCGGACGTCGTCATGGAGGCCGTCGGGGTGCCCGAGACCTTCGAGATGTGCACCCGTATGGTCCGCCCCGGCGGCCAGGTCGCGAATATCGGCGTCCACGGCAAGCCGGCGACCCTGCACCTCGAAGACCTGTGGATCAAGGACGTCACCATCACCACCGGGCTCGTGGACACCTCCTCCACGCCGATGCTGCTGCGCATGCTGGCGGCCGGACGCCTGCCCACCTCGTCGCTGATCAGCCATCGTTTCGGGCTGGGACAGATGGAGGAGGCGTACGAGGTGTTCTCCCGCGCCGGTGAGACGGGCGCGCTGAAGGTCGTGCTGGGCGGTCCGCGCCACGACGACCTGGCCGTATCGAACCCGTCCCGGGTTCAGAAGGCATGACGGCCCCGCTGCGTCACGTCGCCGGCGTCGGTGGGGTGGGGCCGGTCGGCCCCCCGGGTCTGTCCGCGTTGGCCCTGCCCCGCGGACACTCCACGGGGGGACTGTCAAGTGCGGAGCCGAACGGTCCACATTTGGATCAGGGGGGTGCGTCCTCGGTACCGCGGTCCAGTGGAGCCGTGCGGGTGCGGGTGTCGTCGGAGTGGGCCGTGAGCCGGTCGACGACCGCGACCACACCGTCCAACTGTCCGGTGAGCCGGAGCGCGACGGGGATCTGACTGCTCTTGGGCAGCCGGCCGGCCAGGGTGACGACCCCGTCCACGACGCGCACGCTCACAGCGTCGGCGCCGATGCTCATCGTGTCCGCCAGTACTTCCTCGACCAGCACCCGGCGTATCTCGTGGTCCGGGCGGAGGAACACGCGCAGCAGGTCCCGGCGGGTCACGATGCCGACCAGGCGGTCCTCGTCGTCGATCACCGGCAGCCGCGTCACGCCGCGTCGGGTGATGAGGCGGGCGGCCTCGGTGACGCTCTGTTCGGCGTGGACCGTGACGGCCGGCGAGGTCATCAAGTCCTGCGCGGTGAGGTGGTCTTGGGCGAGCAGGTCAGTACGCGAAACGACTCCGAGGACGCGCTCGTCGGCGTCCACAACCGGCACGCCGCTGATGTCGTGTTCGACGAGCAGCGCGGCCACGTCCGCGGACGGTGTCCTCCCGAGGACCGAGACGACCTCGTCGGTCATCAGGAAACCGACCTTGGCGTGCTTCATCTGTGGCCCTCCTGTCGGCTTCGATCAGCGAGAGCATCTTGCGGAGCGCCCTCACCAGCCACCATCCGCCCCGTGCGCCCGCGGTGCGAGGGGCCGAACGGTCCTCTGTCAGGTCTGACCGGTCCCCTGCGGTACACGGCCGGTGAGGCGGTGCGTGGCGGGCAAGGGACCTTCGGTCCCATGACTGACCCTTGCGGCCCATTCCTCGCGCGGCCGCGGGTGGCAGTGTGAAAGGCACCCCCGACGCTGTCCGACAGAGGAGGAAGCCATGGAAGGCTCCACCCAACACCCTCCGGACCTCGGCTCGGTCGTCGTCGGTGTCGACGGATCGAGCACCGCCCTGACAGCGGCCTTCTGGGCCGCCGCCGAGGCCTCCCGACGCAACAGCACGCTTCACCTCTTCTACGCGGCCGACACCGCCGACCGGATCTTCTACCTCTCGGCGGAGATCATCGAACGCGTCCACGCGGAGGGACGAGATCTGTTGGAGGTCACGGCCGCTGCGGTCTCGGAGCGGTTCCCGGCCCTCCACGTCACCACGGAGTACAGTCGCCGGGACCCCGTCTTCGGTCTGCACCGGGTGGGGGCGAAGTACGGCACCACCGTGGTCGGTCACCGCGGTCTGGGTGGGTTCGAGGCCCTGCGGCTCGGGTCGGTCGGTCTGAGGGTCGTGGCAGCGGCTACGACCCCTGTCATCGTGGTGC
This sequence comes from Streptomyces sp. NBC_00503, assembly GCF_036346895.1. Taxonomy (NCBI): domain Bacteria; kingdom Bacillati; phylum Actinomycetota; class Actinomycetes; order Kitasatosporales; family Streptomycetaceae; genus Streptomyces; species Streptomyces sp. NBC_00503. The sequence continues at coordinate 7,082,256 of NZ_CP107855.1, forward strand.
GCGGCGGCGAGGACCTTGCCGAGAGCGGGGTGGTGCTGGCCGCGGTCCGGGACGAGTACGACCTCGAATGCGCACGACGCGCCGCCCGCGAAGCAGAGCTGCGCAAGGCGACGCTGCGGCTGCTGACCGTCTGGAACATACTCCAGTACGCCGGAACCGCCGTCACCATGCTCGATGACGTCGACGAGTTCGCCGGCCGTCATGTCCGGAGTCTGAAGTCCGTCGCCGACCGAGTACGCGAGGAGTTTCCCGCGTTGACGGTGAACACCGATGCCGAGAAGAGCGTGTCGGTGGCTTCGGTCCTGGTCGAGGCCTCACGCCATGCGGACCTGCTCGTCATGGGAGGACGCCGGTCGCCCGGATACTTCGGACCCACCCTGGGACGTACCGCGCACAGTCTCCTCCACCACTCGCACTGCCCCGTGGAGCTCATTCCGCGGCACGACGAGGAGCAGGGGAGCGACGCGTCATGACGGACATCGCGGAAGGACGGGACATCGCGGTGGGGATCGACCCCACCGGAAGATGGCTCCTGCCCCTCGCCTGGGCAGCCGACGAGGCACACCGCCGCCAATGTACGCCTCCGTCTCGTCCTGGCCGTGCCGTCGCCCCACGACACCGAGCACATGGTCGACGACACCGCGCAGCACAATGCCGTACGCCAGGCCAGCTCGGAGGCCCTCGAAGAGGCCGCGGTCTGGGCGCGCGAGCGCCACCCCGGGACGGAACTGGCAACCGCCCTGCGCGACGGATACCCGGCACCGGTGCTCTGCGGGACGTCCCGACATGCGCGCATGGTCGTCCTCGGTTCGCGGCACCTGACCCGGCCCGAGGAGATCTTCAGCGGCTGCTCCGTCGTGCTACCCGTCGCGGCGCAGGCACACTGCCCGGTCGTCGTGGTGGGAGGCTCCGAGGGCATCCCCAAGGGCCCGCCCCATCTCGTGGTCGGAGTCGACGGCAGCGAATCGTCGAAGGCGGCCATGGCCTTGGCCTTCCAGGAGGCCGGCCTCCGGGGCTGTGAGCTGCACGCGATCTCGGTGTGGCAGCCACCCGTCTTCTCCTTCCAGAACGAGACGGCGGCTGTGGGGGCCCAGCGCCGCATGCTGACCGAGACGGCCGCCGGCTGGGCGCATGAGTACCCGGACGTCAAGCTGACCCACGAGGTGCTCACCGGTCACCCGGTGGAGTGCCTCGCCGAGGCTGCTGAGCACGCCTTGGCCCTGGTCGTGGGCCGGCGGGGCAGGGGCGGCTACACGGGCATCCGGCTCGGATCGGTCGTCCACGGGCTGCTCCACCGTGCGCAATGCCCTGTTATCACCGTCCCCAGCAGGTGAACGGGCCCCCAGCCCCCGCTCGTGGGCAACAGCCTGACCGGATTCGCCACGGCTCGACCCCTCATGCCCGTCACCCTGTCCGGTACGTGGTCGTCATGAGCGCTCCTTCAAACCGCAGGCCGAAGCATGCGCAGGTTGAGCCGATGCCTGAACCGTGCTCCCACGGGGACGGGGCCGGGGGCGGGAAGGGCAGGACCGGCCCTTGCATGGGGGCCGGTCGGCCCCTTCTGCGGCAACGGCCGGGCGTGGAGTGTGGGCAGTCGGGTCAATACCGGGTCGTGTCGCCGCCGCCAGGGCATGGCCCTGGCGGTACGCCGGGAACGGCGGCCGGTTGAGACGATGCGGGCACAGGACCGCGCCAGGGTGCTCGTCCCGAGGAGGCAGGCAGGTGAAGGGAACCCCGGCCGAGGCCGAGGCCGAAGTCGAGGCGCGGCATCATCCCGTCGTCGTCGCGCACCGTACGAACCGGGCGGCCGATGTCCAGCTGCGGGTCGCCGACGCGATCACGAAGTTCGCCGGCTCCATGCCGTTCGTCTATCTCCACGCGATCGGCTTCGCCCTCTGGATGCTGTTCGTGGAGGCCAATCCCTGGCCGATGCTGACCCTCGTCGTCTCCTTGGAGGCGATCTTCCTGTCGACCTTCGTGATGATCGGCCAGAACCGGCAGACGGCGTTCCAGCAGGAGAAGGCCGACCACGACTTCGTCGAGCAGGAGATGGAACTCAAGACCAATACGGAACTGACCCGTGCCATCCACGCGATGACCACGGAACTCCACAGCCGGCTGGTTCCCGAAGCGGACAGTGACGGCGGGTCTTCGGCACGGTGAAGGGGGTCACAGCACAGCACGCACGATGGCCCCGGTCAGAGTTGGAGCGGCCTCGGTCAGCAGACCAGGCTTCCCCGGACTTGGCCACGACCGCATTCCAGCTCAGTTCGCGCGCTGTGAGCAGCCTCCACCCCGATGGGATCAGCAGGCGGGAAGGCTAACGGCCTTGGTACGAATAGGGTGTGGTGATTCGGTCCCGCACCGGCCGCACGCAACCGACTGCGGCCTCGACGCTCGTGCAGTCGGCTCTCCTCGGCGGCCATCCACACCTGGGCCAACTCTGCGATCAGCGAACCGAGTCGACGGCGCTGGAGGCCGGTGAAAATATGACGGGACAAGGCCGTGCGGCCAAGGTGTTGCGTCACAACAGCACCCAACCCGCGCGGCTCTGTTCATGTCATAGCGGAAGCATGATCGTTACGGTGCGGCACATTGTTCTGCTTTGACACCGGGTCAACCTGAGCTCGGGAGAGCGGAGAGCAGGGCCGTGGCGGCTCTGTCGAAAGGCGCGATGCTGCCCGCAGCGCGGCACAGGATGTGGGTGCCCTCGAGCGTGACGATCATGAGGGTGGCCAGATCGGCGGCCTGGGATGAGCCCATTCCGGCCTGGGTGAGTTTTCCGGTGAGCTCGCCGGCCCAGCCAGTGAACGCTTCGGCGGCGACAGTGCGCAGGCTGCCCTGGTCGGCAATGGCCGCACCGCCGTCGACGGTGACCGCCGCGATTGCGCAGCCGCCGCCCCCAGCGGACGCCTGCACCACGGGGCGGACGTTGCCGAGGAACGCCTCCACGACTTCGCGTGGCGTGTGCGCCGGCAGTGCGTGCAGGTGACCGCGGACGTCCTCCGCGTTGCGGCTGGCGGCTTCGAGCGCGAGTTGCTGTTTGCCGCCGGGGAAATGGTGATAGATCGCCCCGCGCGCGGCACCGCTCTCGGCCAGGACGTCAGTGAAGGACATCGCGGCCAGGCCGTGGCGTTGCAGCAGCCCGATCGCCGCGCTGATCATGCGGGACTTCGTGTCCGTGGCCATTGCAACCCCCCTTGACTAGTACGGCCATCCTACTCCATGCTCGGATTACTAGGACGCACGTACTACTAGCGTGGGCCGAGCAGGCCCCGAAACCGGAGGTTCGTGATGGGCAAGACGTTTCTCTACACCGAGATCCAGGCGGCAGTGCCGTTCGAGCAGTTCGACTGGCACCAGGTCAACGCGGCACTGAAGACCGCGCCGGGTCTGATCCGCAAGACCTGGCTGTCCGGGATCGGCACCCACACCATCGGCGGCTTCTACGAGTTCGACAGCGCCGAGAACGCCCTGGCCTTCGCTCAGGGCCCCTTCGCCGAAGAAGCCCGCCGGGCCGGAGCCCCGGCAACGACACGACTGTTCGACGGCGACATCGTCAAAGACGCCAGCATCGACCTGGACTCGCCCTACTACACCTGACACCGCAGGCCGCCGCCGACGTCAGTGCTGGACACCGCCTCGCCCCGCGCCGCCGCCGGGGCGAGGCGGCCCCAACGGAAAGGCATCTCGATGAACATCACGCGGCACCCCGAGAACAGCGTGAGCTGGATCGACCTCGGCACCCCCGACATGGAGACGACGACGGCGTTCTACAACGCGCTGTTCGGTTGGACCGTCGCCCCACCGGACCCCAACGGCTACAGGCTCTGCACACTGCGCGGACGACTCGTCGCCGCCTTGGGACCGGCCGAGGACCCCGGCGCACCCTACTGGACGATCAACGTCACCGTGTCGGACATCCAAGCCACCACCGCCCGCCTTACGAGCCTGGGCGCCCAGATCATCGTGGCACCCGCCCGGGTCGGGATGCTCGGCCATGCCGCCGTCGCCCTCGACCCCGTCGGCGCACCACTGTCACTCTGGCAGCCCGGCACTCACCACGGCATGCAGCTGACTCACGAACCGGGCACCTTCGCCGGCATCAGCCTTCTCACCGACCACCCCGAGCATGCCTCCGCCTTCTACCGACCAGCCCTGCACTGGAGCTCCAACCCCGAGCACACCGAGTTCCGGTTGCCGGACGACTCCACCGCCGCCACCGGCCCGCCGCCAGGCAGGCCAACGGCGCAGCGATCACTGTGGCTGGTCAGTTTCGCCAGCAACAGCCCCGATGTCGACGCCAAGCAGGCCCGACAGCTCGGTGCGACCGAAGTCCGTCAGGACCCCAACGGAGACATGGTCTTGCGCGATCCCACCGGCGCTCTGTTCGGCCTGACCCGGCACACCCGATAGCTCCGACTCCGTCCGAACGCGTTGCCCCAGGCAATCGCGCACCAAGTTGTTACTCAACGATCGGCGTGCTGAGGGGGGAAGGTCCCTGAGGAGGCCTGGAACGGTCGGTGGCGACGCCGCCCAGCGGCAGGCCCTTGAAGACCCCGCAGCCGCCGAGATGGTCGCCCGCGGCGACATCATCGGCGTCACTCCCGGCTCAGGTCGCGTGCAGCCTGAGGATTCTCTCCGAGGCGCCATTGTGTGATGACCCCGGCTCTGCGCCCGACGCCTCCTTCGGCGGGGGAAGCCGACTCCACCGCCCGTCACGCCCTGAGGAGAAGGCGGTATGGGTCCGACCGGCCCTGGTAGGGGACCGTCCGGCCCTGTGCGTGCACCGGCGGCGGGTACAGCCTGAGGGTGACGCCCAGTGCGTCGCCAAGTTCCTGTACCGAATACGAACCGCAAGGGTGTGACGATCATGGGAGAGACCACGGCAGATGCGTCCTCGATCAAGGTTCCGGCTGCTCGGGGTGACCTCGGGCGCCGCGTGACGGCCCGCCGCGAAGAGCTGGGAATCACGCGTGAGGAACTCGGGGAGCGCTGTGGGGCCGCGGCGTCGTACATCGCCTACGTGGAGGAGCGGGCGGCGGCGCCCAGCATGGGCATGCTCGTAGGTCTCGCGGACGGCCTGGAGACCACCGTTGCCGAGCTGACCGGGAGAACGACGGACAGTCCTCCAGGCATGGGGACCTCGATGCGCGGTTCCGCGTCGACGGTGCTGAGCGAGGCCGAGTGCCACCGTCTGCTCTCCACCCACGGCATCGGCCGAGTCGGGTTCTCCGGCATGGAAGGACTTGCCGTCTTCCCCGTCAACTATGTCGTCGCAGGAGACGAGATCGCGTTCCGTACGGCGGCCGACTCGCGGCTCGCCGAGGCAGCCGGGACCGAGGTCGCCTTCGAGGTGGACCACATCGACGACGCGATGCGCGAAGGCTGGAGCATCATGGCCGTCGGTGAACTGTCCGGCGTCACGGACGGGGAGCGGGTCAGCCACCTGTACTCCGTCGCCCGCTCGCTCCCCTGGGCCGGCGGACCCCGCACGCACTGGATGACCGTGGCCCCGACCCGGATCACAGGCCGACGTGTGGGATCCGGGTGAGCACCCCGCGTGCCGTTGTCTTCGACACCGACGGAGTGCTGCTCGACTCGGCCCGGCTGCACGCCGCAGCCTGGAAAACCGCCTTCGACAGCTGTCTGGACGCATGGGCCGCGTCCGGGAACGGGAGGCAGCCGCCCTTCGACGCGGACCGTGAGTACCGCCAGTGGGTCGACGGCAAGCCCCGGCTGGACGGGGCGAGTTCCTTCCTGAACTCCCGTGGCATCGACCTGCCGACCGGCAGCCCCGACAGTGCTCCGGGGGACGGCACGGTCTGGGCGGTCGCCGCGCGCAAGGAGGCGGCGTTCGTAGGCACGCTGCGGTCCGGGGCCGTCGAGGCCTTCGCCGACGTCGCTCCGGCGCTCGCCCGGCTGAGGGCGCACGGCGTGCACTGCGCTGCCGTATCGGCCTCCCGACACGCCCGGCCCCTTCTCGGATCAGCCTCCCTCCTGGACTACTTCGACGCGGTGGTGGACGGCACGGACGCCGCCGAACTGGGTCTGGCGGGCAAGCCGGACCCCGCTCTGTTCCTCGAAGCGGCCGTACGGCTCGGGACGGACCCCGCCCGCTGCGCGGTGGTGGAAGACGCCCTCGCGGGTGTCGAAGCAGGCCGGCGCGGCCACTTCGGCCTCGTCATCGGCCTCGACAGGACGAAGGACCCCGACACCGCGCGGACACTCCGGGAACACGGGGCGGACCTGGTCACCGCCGAACTCCACGCCGTCGCCGACACTGTCTGCGGGGCCGGACCGTGACCGCCTCGTGGACGTGGGAGTACGGCGCCTACGACCCCAAGACGGAGCGGCTCGTCGAAGCCCTGTGCACACTGGGCAACGGCAGGTTCGCCACGCGCGGTGCGGCCCCCGAGACCCCTGCGGGCCCCGTGCACTATCCCGCCACCTACGCCGCCGGCTGCTACAACCGGCTCACCTCTCACGTGGCCGGACGGCAGGTCGACAGCGAGGACATGGTCAACCTGCCCAACTGGACGGAGCTGCGGTACCGCTGCATCGCCGACGACGGACTCCCGGGCGACTGGCTGACTCCCGACGACCCCGGCCTGCTGCACCACAAGGTGGTGCTCGACCTGCGCCGGGGAACGCTCACCCGGCACATGCTCTTCCGGAACGGCCACGGCGGCCGCCTGGCCGTCACCCACGTCCGCGTCGTGCACATGGGGGACCCCTACCTCGCGGCCCAGCGGACCACCTTCCACGCGTACGGCTGGAGCGGCCAGGTCGAAGTGGAATCAGGGCTCGACGGCGACGTGGCCAACACGGGAGTGGAACGCTACAGCGGGCTCGACGGCCACCACCTCACGGATCACCGGACGGGCTTCGCACCGCACGGCGTCGCATGGATCGCCTGCCGCACCACCTCCTCCCGCACCGAAATCGCCCTCGCCGTAAGGACGGTCACCCGACCCCGCACGCCCACCATGAGGAGCCACGCCGCGGCCGGGACGGTGCAGACGTTTCGACTGCCCGTGGCCCCCAGGCGCTCCGCAGTGGTGGTGAAGACCGCGGCCCTGTACACCTCCCTCGACAGGCCGACCGGCGATCTCCTGTCACGCGCGATCGAACACGCTTCGCGCGCCCCCGGATTCCCGGACCTGCTCACGTCACAGCACTCGGCCTGGGAACGGCTCTGGGAGCAAGGGGAGTTGACCGTCGCGGGAGAGACGGGCCGGATCCTGCGCCTCCATGTCTTCCACGTGCTGCAGACGCTCTCCCCGCACACGGCCGAGCTGGACGTGGGCGTCCCCGCGCGGGGGCTGCACGGCGAGGCCTACCGGGGCCACGTCTTCTGGGACGAACTCTTCGTCCTGCCCTACATCACCCTGCACTTCCCCGAGGTCGCGCGGGCCCTGCTCATGTACCGCCACCGACGTCTCCCGGCCGCCCGCGATGCTGCTCGGCAAGCCGGTCAGAGCGGGGCGATGTTCCCCTGGCAGAGCGGAAGTTCGGGACAGGAGGAGAGCCAGGCCCTGCACCTCAACCCGCGTTCGGGCCGCTGGCTGCCCGACCACTCGCACCTGCAGCGCCACGTCGGCTCCGCGATAGCCCTGAACGTCTGCCGGTACGGGCGGGCCACCGGGGACACCGGCTTCCTGCACGGCCCCGGCGCCGAACTCCTCCTGGAGATAGCGGCCTTCTGGGCCGGAGCCGCCGCATACGACCCCGGACGAAAGCGCTACCGCATCCGCGGTGTGCTGGGCCCGGACGAATACCACGACGCTTATCCGGATGTCACCGAACCCGGCATCGACGACAACGCCTACACCAACGTGATGGCCGCCTGGGTGATCCACCAGGGGCTCGAACTGCTCGACGAACTGCCCCCCGCGCGACGGACGGAACTGACCGAGCGGCTCGCGCTGGACCGCGGCGCGCTGGAGCGCTGGGAAGAGGTGTCCCGCCGCCTGTACGTCCCGTTCCACCGGGGCGTCATCAGCCAGTTCGAGGGATACGGAGACCTGGCCGAGCTGGACTGGGCGGCCTACCGCGCCCGCTACGGCGACGTCCGCCGGCTCGACCGGATCCTGGAAGCCGAAGGGGACACGGTCAACCGCTACCAGGCGTCGAAACAGGCCGACGTGATCATGCTCGGCCACCTCTTCCGGCCCGCCGAGCTGTACGGCCTCTTCGCCCGGCTCGGCTACCGGCTCGACGACGCGGTGTGGCGGGAGACCGTCGCCTACTACCTGCCGCGCACCAGCCACGGATCGACGCTCAGCAGCCTCGTCCACGGCTGGGTACTGGCCCGCCAGAAGGACCCGGACGCCTGGAAGTACTGCCAGGAGGCACTCCTCGGCGACGTCACGGACATCCAGGGCGGGACCACCGGCGAGGGTATCCACCTGGGCGCCATGGCCGGCACCCTCGACCTCGCGGAGCGCGGCATCACGGGTCTGGAGACCGGCCCCGAAGGCCTGTACATCGATCCCGTCCCCCTACGGGAGATGGAGCCCGTCTCCTTCACGCTCTGCCATCGCGGACACCGCGGGGTCCGCGTCCGACTGCTCCCCGGCAGGTTCGGCGTCACCGTGCCGGAATCCTGCCAGGGTCCCCTGGCCCTCATGCTCCCCGGGGAACAGGCCGTCGTGGTGGCGGCCGGAGACGAGCACTGGTTCCGGCTTCCCGGGGACTAGGCCGCCCTCATGGCCGGGACCCGGCCCCGAGAGGGCCGAACGGCCCCTACCCGGCCCCCGGTGGGCCCTACGGGCCGGGCGTTCCCAAGTGGACAGTGGAGGAAGCGCCAAGACGTATCGCGTACGGGCTCGCAGGAACGACCGAAGGAGGAAGCGCATGAGTGCGAAACAGGTTCTGGTCGCCTACGGAAGCAAGCACGGTGCGACCGCCGGGATCGCGGAGCAGATCGGAACGGCGCTGCGCGAGGACGGCATCGACGTTTGGGTGGTCCCGGCCGGCGAAGTCACGGACGTCCGCGGCTACGACGGGGTGGTGCTGGGCGGCTCCCTGTACGCGGGGCGGTGGAACGGCCGGGCCCGGCGCTGCGCGAAGCGCAACGCCCGGTACCTGAAGCACCGTCCCGTCTGGCTGTTCAGCAGCGGACCGGTCGACTCCTCCGCCGAACGCAACGACATCCCGCCGGTACGGGCGGTCGCCCGGCAGATGCGGCAGCTCGGCGCCCGCGACCACATCACCTTCGGCGGCAGCCTCACGGAGGGTACGCCCGGCCTGCTCGCCCGCACCCTCGTACGCCAGGGCAAGGGCGGAGACTTCCGCAACCCCGAGCGCATCCAGGCCTGGGCGCACCACATCGGCGCCGAACTCACCGCTGCCGCCTCACCCGCTCCATGAGAAGACTCCCGGTGCCGGAGACCCGCCATGGGACGGGACTGGCAGCGCGTGGAACCCGGCTGGTCCGGCCGACTGCCCACTCAATCAGGAGTCGACGATGACTGAGGCGCTCACCGGCCATCTCCCTCCTCAGGGAGGAGTGCCGCCCACACCGCGCGATCCGAGCGAACCGCTGCCGTTGCTGCGCCGGGAGCTCGACACGGGAGCGGACGGGCTGTCCACGCGGGAGGCGGAACGCCGGCTCGCGGTCTACGGGCCCAACGAGGTCCGGCGCAAGGGCCACACCTCCCTGGGACGCGAGCTGGTACGTCAACTGGTGCACCCGCTCGCCTTGTTGCTGTGGGCCGCCGCGGCCATGGCGTTCGTCGCCGACATCCGCGTGCTCGGAATCGCGATCGTCGCCATCGTCCTCGTCAACGCCGCCTTCGCCCTGCTCCAGGAGCGCCAGGCCGAGCAGGCGGTGGAAACCCTCGCTAAGTACCTCCCCGAACACGCCATGGTGATCCGTGACGGCAAGTCCCGGCAGACGGAGGCCCGCACCCTGGTGCCGGGCGACATCATCACCCTCGACGAGGGCGACAAAGTGCCCGCCGACGTCCGACTCGTCGACGGTGGACTCGAAGTCGACCTGTCCATGCTGACGGGGGAGTCCACCCCGGCCCAGCGCATCGCCGGGCCGGGTACCGCGGGGTCCACGCTCCTGCATGAACCCAACCTCGTCTTCAGCGGCACGACCTGCACCGCCGGCCAGGCCCGGGCGATGGTCTTCGCCACCGGTGACCACACTGAACTCGGGCGCATCGCCGCTCTCAGTCAGCGCACGCGACGGGACCCGAGCCCGTTGGAGCAGCAGGTCAAGAAGGTCGCATGGCTCATCGCCGCCGTCGCGGTCGCGATGGGCGCGCTGTTCCTGGTCCTGGGCGTCGCCGTGGGCCTGCCGCTGACGGACGCGTTGATGTTCGCCATCGGGCTGCTCGTCGCCAACGTGCCCGAAGGGCTGCTGCCGACCATCACGCTCGCCCTCGCCGTCGGAGTGCGCCTCCTGGCACGCCAAGGGGCGGTCATCAAGCGGCTCAGCGCCGTGGAGACCCTGGGATCCACCAACGTCATCTGCACCGACAAGACCGGCACCCTCACCCAGAACAGGATGCGGCTCCAGAGCACCTGGACACCCGCCGGCGGCGCGAACCCCGGCCCCGAGGCCGTACGACTCACAGCTGCCGCTGCCCTGTGCACCACCGTCACCAGGGACGCAGACGGTGAACTCCACGGCGACCCCACGGAGATCGCGCTCGTGGCCGGCGCCGCCGATCGAGGTGCCCCGCTCGACCTCGGCGCTCGCGACACGGGCCGCCACACCGTCTTCCGCTTCGACCCCCGCCTGCGTCTGATGTCCGTCGTCCAGCGGGATCCGGCGGACGGCGGCATGCGACTGATCGTCAAAGGAGCCCCGGAATCCGTCCTGGCCCGCACCCTGGACGCCGCCCAGAACGCCGCGGCGCACGCCGCGGCGGAAGAACTCTCCGGGCGGGGCATGCGCGTACTCGCCGTCGCCACCCGCGAACTGGGCGGCGCCGCTTCGGCGACCCGCCGCGAGGACGCGGAGACGGAGCTGACCCTGCTGGGCCTCGTGGGCCTCTACGATCCCCCGCGGCCCGAGGTCGCCGCCGCGGTACGGCGCTGCCACGAAGCAGGACTCCTCGTACACATCGTGACCGGTGACAACGGAGCAACCGCCGCCGCCGTGGCCCGCGAGGTAGGTATCGGGGAACCCCGCCTCATCGTGGTCGCGGAGTCCGAGTCGATCGGCGACCACGACCTCGACCGCCTCCTCGCGGACGGCGACGCCGAGGTGGTCTTCGCCCGCTCCTCGCCGGAGACGAAGCTGAAGGTGGCGGACGCCCTACGGGCCCACGGGCTGATCGTCGCGATGACCGGCGACGGCGTCAACGATGCCCCGGCACTGCACCGCGCCCACATCGGCGTGGCGATGGGGCTCTCCGGCACCGACGTCGCCCGCGAGGCGTCCACCATGGTGCTGACCGACGACAACTTCGCCACCATCGTCACCGCGATCGAATCCGGCCGCCAAGTCTATGACAACGTACGGAAGTTCATCGTCTACATCTTCGCCCACCTCACCCCCGAGGTGATCCCCTTCCTGGTCTTCGCCCTCTCGGGCGGCTCCGTCCCGCTTCCCCTCACCGTCCTGCAGATCCTGGCCATCGACCTCGGAACCGAGACCCTCCCAGCGCTCGCCCTGGGCCGCGAACGAGCGGAGCCGGGCAGCATGAGCCGGCCACCCAGGCCGAGCTCTCAGGGCGTCATCTCCAAGGACATGCTCATCCGCAGCTGGGGCTACCTCGGCACCGTCTCCGCCGCCCTGGTCATGACCGCGTTCTTCTACGTGCTGTGGCGGGCCGGCTGGACCCCCGGGGACCCCACCGGCCCGGGAACCCCACTGCACCACGCCTACGTCACCGCGACGACCGCCACCTTCGCCGGCATCGTCACCTGCCAGGTCGGCACGGCGGTCGCCGCCCGCACCGACCACGCGTCACTGCGCTCCATCGGGTTCTTCACCAACCCGCTGCTCCTGGCCGGCATCGCCTTCGAACTCGTCTTCACGGCGGCCCTCGTCTACGTGCCGCCCCTGCAAGGCCTCTTCGCCACCGCCGCCCTGCCCCTCGACGTGGTCGCCCTCATCGCGGTCTTCCCCGCCCTGGTGTGGGGCACCGACGAGCTGCGCCGCCTGAGGCGACGCACCCGCAAGCCCGCGCAAACCTGACCCGAGCAGGGGACACCGGTGCGTTCACTCGTGGGCAATGACGGCGACGGGCGAGGTGGCGTGGTGCAGGACCGCGTGGGTGATCGCCCCGATGCGGGTGCCGTAGGCGGAGCGTCGGATGCGCCTGCCGACGACGAGCGCGGCACCTTCGGAGGCGTCCACGAGCTGGATCGCGGACTGCCCGATGCGCACTTCGGGGCTGACGGTCACCGAGGGGTACTTCTCGCACCAGGGGCGGATCATTTCGTCCACGGCCGTCGCGATGGCGCGACCGATTCCCGTCACGATCGGGCCGTCGGTTCCGGAACCTTCGGCGGGCGTTGCCCCGTCGAGCGGTGCCCGGACGAGGACGACCGGCCGGTCGGCCGCGGCGATGGTCCCGGCGCCGATGGACCCGAGGATGAATCCGGCGATGCTGCCGAGCCCTCGGGAACCCAGCACCAGCAGGTCGGAAGAGCCGGCCGCGTGGGTGGTCAGTCGTGGGCGAGTACGGCCACCGGCGCGGCCGTGTGGTGGAGGACGGCGTGGGCGATCGGGCCGAGGTGGGTGCCCATGGGGGAGCGGCGGATGCGGCGTCCGATGACGACGAGGTCCGCGCCCGTGGTGGCCTGGACGAGCTCGCGTCCCGCCGATCCGATGAACGTCTCCTCCTCGAGCCGCACGTCCGGGAACTTCAGCCGCCACGGCATGAGCATGTCGTCGAGCATCTGGGCGACGGTGCGGTCGACCTCGCGGGCGATCGAGGGATTGAGGACGGGAGAGTAGCCGGACGCGGGAGGGAGCTTCCAGCCGTGCACCGCCCGCAACGCGCAGTCGCGGCGCGCGGCTTCCTCGAAGGCGAAGGCCAGGACCCTGTCGCAGGCCTGGTGGATGTCGACGCCCACGACGATCTCGCCGTAGGGGGTGCGGGCCGCGTTCTCCCGGCCGTCCTCCTCCGCCCGTACGAGGACGACGGGTGTGTCGGTGGCGGTGAGGGTGGACAGGCTCACGGAGCCGACCATGAAGCCCACCGCACTGCCCAGCCCGCGGGAGCCGAGCACCAGGAGGCCGGCGCTCTCGGCCTCGGCCGCCAGAGCCGTGGAAGGCCTGCCCGAGAGGCGACGGGTGGAGATCTCCAGATGGGGATACGCCCGCTTCAGCTCGTCGGTGGCGGAGCCCAGGACCTCGTCGGCCCAGCGGTCGCGCGTCCCGGGATCCAGTTCGGGTATCAGCGTGCCGGAAGACCAGTCCGCGGCGTGGACGATCCGTAGGGGGGCCTGCCGGAGCATGGCCTCGCGGGCTGCCCAGCGGGCTGCGGAGAGGCTCTGGGGGGTGCCGTCGACGCCGACGGTTACGTGGTGGTTCATGACGGTGGCCTCCTCAGGCAGCGCGGAGTGTTCCGCGGTCACCAGGTGATGGGTTGCGCTCCGCGCTCGGGCGGGATCAGACGGGAGTCGTCCGTGCGGGCGGTGAGTTCGTCGACCACGGCGACGACACCGTCCAGTCGTGCGGTGAGGCGCAGGGCGAGGAGGATCTGGCTCTGCCGTTCCAGCCGGCCCGCGAGGGTCACGACACCGTCCAGGACGTGGACGTCCACCGCCCCGGTGGGCGCCCCGATGCTGTCCGACAGCACGTCCTCGCTCACGTGCCGCCGTATCTCGGCATCGGGACGCAGGAAGACGCGCAGGAGGTCACGCCGGGTGACGATGCCGACGAGGCGTTCTTCCTCGTCGGTGACCGGAAGGCGTTGCAGACCCAGGCGCGTCATGAGCTGCCCGGCCTCCGAGACGCCTTCCTGCGCGCGGACCGTGACAGCGGGAGCCGTCATGATGTCCGCGGCCGTCAGGGCCTTGCGGGCGAGCAGATCGCTCTCGGAGACGACGCCGACCACCCGGTCGTCCTCGTCCACGACGGGCAGTCCGGTGATGTCGTAGTCGGCGAGGAGCTTGGCGATTCCCCGGAACGTCGTCGAACGGTCCACCGAGACGACATCTGCCGTCATCACCTCGCCGACCTGGGTGTACTTCACGAGCGGACCTCCCGTACGTCGTCATGCAGGGGCGCAGAGGGCTGGTGTGCACCACCCGTACCAGCCACCATCCGCCCCGCCGGCATCCCTATCGAGGGCCGAACGGTCCTGTACGAGGGCCGACCGGGTCCGTCCACGGGGGCGTACGCCGATTCCGGGAGCCGGGGAGGGGAGCCGGGGAGGGGCCAGTCGGCCCTTGCCCTGGCCCCTATGGCCCTCGCCGGCCACGCGCCCGCGATGTCAGCGTGAGAGGGCAAGCACGATGGCCCTCGATCAGGAGAAACCATGGAAGGCATCACTGCCGGTCCGGAACTCGGGTCGGTCATCGTCGGCGTCGACGGGTCGGACCCCGCACGCGGGGCAGCCCTGTGGGCCGCGGCCGAAGCAGCACGGCGGGGGAGCACCCTGCACATCGTCCACGCCGCCGACACGGACAGCAGAGCCGTCTACGCATCGGTGGAAACCATCGAACGGGTCCGCACGGCGGGCCGCGAACTGCTCGATGACACCGCCGCGGCCGTAGCGGAACTCCATCCCGATCTGTCCGTCACCACGGAGTTCAGCCGCAACGCACCCGTACTGAGCCTCCACCGGGCCGCCGGCGTCCACGGCACGATCGTCGTCGGCCACCGTGGTCTCGGCGGGTTCACCTCGCTGATGCTCGGCTCCGTCGGACTCAAGGCCGCCGCGAGCGCCACCACCCCCCCTCGTCGTGTTGCGGGGTACGGACCCGCGGGTCGAGACGGGCAGCGTGCTGGCCGGAGTCCACGACGAACACGACCTCGACTGCGTCCGGTACGCGGCGTGCGAAGCCGGGCTGCGCAAGGCGTCGCTGCGGCTGCTGCACGTATGGAACCTGCTGCACTCCGTGGGCAACGTCGTGAGCATGCTCGACGACGTCGAGGAGATCAGCGGCCGGCACGCGGAGCGCCTGACGGCCATGGCCGCCCTGATCCGCGAGGAGTTCCCGGACCTGACCGTGCACGCCGACCTGGAGAAGAGCTTCTCGGTGGCCGGTGTACTGGCCGAGGCCTCGCAGGACGCGGACCTGCTGGTCGTCGGCGGGAGGCGCTCGCCGGGCTACATCGGCCGCACGCTGGGGCACGTGGCCCACAGCCTCCTGCACCACGCGCGGTGTCCCGTGCTGCTCATCCCGCGGCACGGCAACGATCAGGGGAGCGAGTCGTAATGGAGAACATGACAGGTCGTGAGATCGTCGTCGGAATCGACCCGGTCAGGGACTGGCACATGGCCCTGGCGTGGGCCGCCGACGAGGCGCACCGCCGGGCGCTCGGCCTGGATCTCGCACTGGTGGTGCCACCGCAACACAACACCCAGCACGCCGATGGGAGCACGCACCGCATCGACCTGCGCCGGACCGGAGCGGAAACCCTCGAAGCGGCCGCCGTGTGGACGCGCTCGCGGCACCCGGATCTCGAGCCGTCCACCCACCTGCTCGACGGGCTTCCGGCCCCCGTCCTCGGCCGGCTTTCCCTGAACGCCCCCATGCTGGTGCTCGGTTCGCGACACCTCAGCCGCACCGAGGAGTTCCTCAGTGCAGGTTCGCTGGTGGTGCCCGTCGTCGCGCAGGCGCACTGTCCGATCGTGGTCGTCGGCGATGCGGAGCACGTCAGTCAACTGTCGCCGTACATGGTCGTCGCGGTCGACGGCAGCGAGTCGTCGAAGGCGGCGCTGGCCGTGGCCTTCGAGGAAGCGAGCGTACGCGGATGCATGCTGCGGGCCATCTCGGTGTGGCACCAGCCCCTGCTCTCGTTCCAGGACAGGAACGAAGGCCTCCAGGCGCAGCGCCGCATGCTGTCCGAGACCGTCGCCGGCTGGTCGGAGAAATACCCGGACGTCTCGCTCACCCACGAAGTGCTGGCAGGCCACCCGGTCGAGGAGCTGGCGAAGGCGGCCGAACACGCCCTGGCCCTGGTCCTGGGCCGCCGCGGAAACGGGGGCTACACCGGCATGAGGCTCGGCTCCGTCGTCCACGGACTGCTGCACCGGGCACACTGCCCGGTCATCACCGTCCCCCTCGCGCAAGGGACCTGATGTCCGCGCCCGCGGCCAGCCAAGCACCCGCCACCCCGCTGAAACCCAGCGGCCTCACCGAACGGGAGGCCGGGCGCCGCCTCGTCGAACACGGCCGCAACGAAATCGCCGCCCAGCCGGCCACACCTCTCTACGTGCGGGTCCTGGCCCAGCTCCGAGACCCCCTGGTCATGGTCCTGATCGGCGCGGTCCTGCTCACGATCGCCATCGGCGACCACGCCGACTCCGTCGTCATCGGCCTGGTGATCCTCTTCAACACCACCGTCGGCGTGGCCCAGGAGATCCGCGCCGACAACGCGGTGGCCGCCCTCTCGGCCATGTCGGCCCCTGGAGCACGCGTACTGAGGGAGGGCACGCCACGCGAAGTCCCGGCCACCGACGTCGTACCCGGGGACGTGCTCCTCCTCGGCGAGGGCGACATCGTCGCCGCCGACGCCGAACTCACCGAGGCATCGGCCCTCCTCGTCGACGAGTCCATGCTCACCGGCGAGTCCGTCGCGGTGGACAAGGATCCGGGTACGACCTTGAGCGCCGGAACCGTCGTCGTACGGGGGAGGGGCGTGGCCACCGTTGCGGCGACCGGTGCGGCCAGCGCACTCGGCCGTATCGCCGCCCTCCTCGACGGCGGACGGGAGCCGACCCCGCTGCAGCACCGCCTCGCCTCCCTCGGACGGATCCTGGCCGCCGCCACCCTCGGACTGTGCCTGGTCGTCTTCGTACTGGGCCTCCTGCAAGGCCTGCCCGTCGGGATCATGGCGGTGACCGCCATCAGCCTGGCGGTCGCCGCGGTACCGGAATCGCTGCCCGCCGTCGTCACCCTCGCCCTTGCCCTCGGTGCCCGCCGCATGGCCACGCGGCACGCGCTCGTACGCCGTCTGCCCGCTGTGGAGACGCTCGGTTCCGTATCGGTCCTGGCCACGGACAAGACCGGCACCCTCACCGAAGGTCGCATGGTGGTCCAGCAGGTCTGGATGCCCCATGCCACGGCCGAGCTCTCCGGCGTCGGCTACGAGCCGCAAGGCGACGTCCTGATCGCCGGCCGGCGCCCGACGCCGGTGGAATGGGATCCGCTACGCGAACTGCTGACCACGGCGGCGCTCTGCAACGATGCCTCGATCCGCCCGCCGACGGGACCCGCCGCGCCCGACGACCGCTGGACCCCCATGGGCGATCCCACCGAGGCGGCCCTCCTGACGGCCGCGGCCAAGGCGGGCTGTGCCGATCAGGCCGACCTCCACGAAAACCACCCGCGTGCGGACGAAGCCCCCTTCGACAGCCTGCGCAAACGCATGACCACCCTGCACACCACGCCCGAGGGCCGGGTGCTCGTGTGCCTGAAGGGCGCGCCCGAAGCGATCCTCGACCCCGCAGTCCTGGCCGACCCCAGGGACCTGCTCCACACAGCGGAACAGCAGGCCGCGCTACTCGCTGCCCGAGGCTTCCGCGTCCTGGCCGTCGCTTCCGGTATGCGGGACGAAGTCCCCGACCACCCCGCCGACGCCGAGTCCGGCCTCCACCTGCTCGGCCTGGTCGCCATCAGTGACCCGCCCAAAACGGAGGCCGCGGCCACGATCGCCGCCTGCCGGGCCGCGGGCATCACCCCCATCCTCATCACCGGAGACCACCCCGCCACCGCGCGCGCCGTGGCAAGCGAGGTCGGCCTGCTGTCCGCAGACAGCTCGCACGAGAAGGTGGTCACGGGTGCGGACCTCGCCGCCGGCCGGGTCGCGGACCTCACTACCGTCCGCGTATTCGCGCGGACGACTCCGCAGCAGAAGCTGGACATCGTCGAAGCCTGGCGCTCCCACGGCGCCGTCACCGCGATGACCGGCGACGGCGTCAACGACGGGCCCGCCCTGCGCCAGGCCGACATCGGCGTCGCCATGGGCGCGCGCGGCACGGAGGTCGCACGGCAGGCCGCCGACCTCGTGCTCACCAACGACGAACTGTCGACCGTCGTCGCGGCGGTCGAGGAAGGCCGTCGCGTCTACGACAACATCCGGCGCTTCCTCGTGTACGGCCTGGCCGGCGGAACGGCCGAGATCCTCGTCATGCTCACCGGCCCCCTCATCGGCCTCCCCCTGCCCCTGCGGGCCGGACAGATCCTCTGGATCAACCTCCTCACCCACGGCCTCACCGGAGTCGCCATGGGCGCCGAACCCGTCTCACCGGGCGCCATGAACAGACCTCCCCGCCCGCCCGGACAACACATCCTCGGCGCCGGCGCCTGGCAGAGGCTGCTCCTGCTCGCCACCGTGGTCACCGCTTCTTGTCTCGCAGCGGCTCTCCTCGCCCGCGCCTGGAACCTGCCCTGGCAGAGCGTGCTCTTCCTCGCCCTGCTCGCCGGCCAGCTCGGAGTGGTCCTGGGTCTGCGAGCCCGCCTGATGACCAGGGAGAACCTCTTCCTCCCTGTCGCAGTCCTCGCCTCCGCGCTCCTCGCAGCAGCCGCGCTCTACCTCCCCGCACTCCGGTCGATCCTGGAGACCGAACCGCTCGACGCGACCGGCATCGGACTGGCAGCAGCCACGGCCCTGATCGGATTCACCGCGGCCCGCTTCGTACGGTCCGCGTTCCACACGCAGCCAAGGACCGCTTCGTTCGTGCGGTGACGACGAGAGGCCGGCGGGGCGGCTCATCGGGGAGGATGGGCCGCCCCGCCGGCTGTCAGGGGCCGGTCGGAGCGGGGGCGCTCACATGCGTAGCAGCCGCAAGGTGATCTCCCGGTACTGGCGCAGGGCGAGCCGCAGGTCTTCCGTCTCGGCTTCGGATCCGAGGTTGCGGTGGGCGGAGTCGATGACGCGCCGCCGCTCGACGAGCGCGGCCGTCACGCGGGTGGTGGCGTCGGCGAAGGCGGTGTCGGCTTCGTCGACCGCTTCGCGCGGGCTCCGGACGAAGGTGCCGAGGGCGTGCTGGAGGCGGAGGGTCAGCCGGTCCCGGTCGCTCTGCGCGAGCAGCGACACGAAGGCCGGGATGTCCGTGCGGGTCTCGGGCGGCCCCTCGGGGGGCAGGGGCCGTCGAACCGGGCCCCCGCGTGGATCGTGCCGCCCGGGGAGCGGACCGGGGGGCGGGAGTTGCTGTGCGCGTTCCTGGTCGTACGTCATCGCGGACCGCCTCCCCGGGCGTGGTGGCGCTGTGGACGGTGCCGGCCCGAGTCGGCCGGTTGCTCTGCGACCAGCGCGTCGAAGAGCTCCCCCGCCCCGGTCATGGCCCTGCGGTTCTCCTCCGTGCTGCCACGGCCGCGGGCGGCTCCGTGCAGGCCGCGATAGCCGTCGACGTGCTGCGCGTGGTGGACGGAGAGCGCGGCGAGCCGCTCTTCGAACGGCCCGTCGGCCGGGAAGCCCCGGTCCGCGGTCAATCGCGCCAGCAGCGCGTCGGCCTCGGCGACCGCCTCCTGAGGGGAGTCGACGAACCGCTTCTGGATTCCGGCCCATTGGGCCGCGTACTGCTCCCGGGAGGCCGGCGACAGCGGCCGTTCCCTGACGGAGCCGTGCTGTTTCAGGCGTTCGCCGAGTTCTCGGTCCGCGGCCTCGGTGTCGCCTTCGTGGCGGGTCACGAGGCGTTCGTACTCGGGGCCGAAGCGCCGTTTCAGACCGTGTCCGATCCGGTGGTGGCCGAGCGTGGCCAGGAGGACGGCCGTCACGGCTATGAGGGCCGCGGCGACGAGGGCCGCGATGATGATCACGGACCTGGACATGGAGTTCCCCCGCTGTTGCCGGCTCGTACGTCGTTGTGCTGCATATCCGTCGACTCTCCTCGCTCGATGGCGCGTTGGTGCCGGCAGGCGGAGAACGATCCGGAAGGGCGCGGCCGGGACCTGCACGGCGGACACAGGGGTGGTACCTGCGTTCCGCGGGGTCCGGGCGAAGCGGGTGGTGGAAGGCCTGGCTCCGGAGCTGTCCGGGGCGCTACGGCCCAACGCCGTCCCAGTCAGTCAACGCCGAGGGGTGGCGGCTGTCAATGGGGCCCGACGGCTGTCGCCGGGCTCCCTGCGGGGCTACGCTGCTGGGTGAAGCCCCGGTCCCCGGCAGCGATGACCTGTTCCGCTGTGGAAGGGACCACTCGTGTCCGTCGTGCTTCTCGTGCTCCTGGTGGCCCTGTTCCTCTTCGGCTACCTCAACCACCTGCTGTGGGTGGCCGCCGGGATCCTGCTCTTCGCCCTGGTGCACCGCAGACGGCGGGGCGGATCGGGTCATCAGGGCGACCACCGCGGCCACGACGACCACCGGGGCTACGAAGATCATCACGGCTATGAGGACTACGGCGACTACCGCGACCGTCGGGACCAGGAGCACCGCTGGGACCGCCGCTACGCCCGGCAGCACCGTGGTCGCCGGAGCCGTGAGGAACGCCGCGACCGGGACCGCTACCGAGGTCGGGACCGCGACCGGGGGGCGTGAGGAAGCACGCTGACGGTCAGGTGATCAGCCCGGCGAGAGGTTCGGTTCCGTCGACGAAGGCGCCGGCCAGGTCGGACAGTCGCCGGTTGTGCGCGCGGGCGTAGCCGCGCAGTGCGCTGAAGGCCTCCTCCATGCCGATGCCCTGCCGTTCGGCGAGCTTGCCCTTGGCCTGCTCGATCAGCACACGGCTGTTCAACGCGGTCTGCAACTGCTCGTTGAGCACCGTGCTTTGCTGGGAGGAGCGCTGTTGCAGGAGGCTGATGGTGGCGACGTCGGCCAGGGCCTGGGCGACGGGCGTGGCGGCCGGATCGAAGGGGCCGGGGCGGGCACGGAACAGGTTCAGCGCTCCGACGACCTCGTCCCGCAGTCGCATCGGCAGGGCCTGGACCGCCGAGTACCCGCTGTGGCGGGCCTGCGCGGTGAAGCGCGGCCAGCGGGCGGTTTCCGTGCTCAGGTCCGGGATGGTGACGGGTGCGCCGGTGTGGAAGCACTCCAGGCACGGGCCTTCGTCGTTCTGGAGCTGGAACAGTTCGAGGAGGCGGACCTGCTCGTCGGAGGCGGCCATCACGCGGAGTTCGCCGTTGTGGTCGGCGAGGAGCACGCCGGCCGCGTTCACGTCGAGCATGCCGACACATCTGTCGGTCAGCATGCGGAGGAAGTCGATCAGGTCGAAGTCCGCGACCAGGTTGTCCGCAAGTTCGACGAATGCCTTGGCGAGGAGCTGTTCATTCATCGTGTACACCTTCTGTTGTCAGGCATCGTCGGCGGCGCTCTGTTCCTCGTCCGCGTCCCGGTCCGGCGACAGCCGCAGTCTGCGGGCCACCACATCGGCCGCCACTTCGGCGAGCCGCCGTCCGTGGGCATAGGCGTAGGCGCGCAGACGGACGAACGCCTCCTCGATGCCCACACCGAGCTGGACGGTGAGCATGCCGGTGGCCTGGTCGATCTCCGCCCGGTAGCCGCCGAGTTCCTCGCCGCCCACCCCGTCGATCCGGGCCCCGAGGAGTACGAGCGTGGCGGTGTCGGCGAACACCATGGCATCGGCCAGTGCCGCGGAGTCCAGCTCGCCCGGCACACCGGAGTAGAGGTCCAGTACACCGGGGCTGATCCCACCGATTCGCAGGGGGAACGCGAACACCGCCACCGCACCGGCGGTGACGGCTTCCAGGGCGAAGACGGGCCATCGGAGCCGTTCCCCGTCGGCCCGCAGATCGGGTGCCAGGACGGCCGACCCGAGGGCGAAGGCATCCACACCTGGGCCCTCGCCCAGCGTGAGCTGGAGTTCTTCGATCCGCTCGCTCACCGGGCCGGTGGCGTACAGGGGATGGCCGGGCGAGGCCTTGGACATGGCCGACACTCCTGCTCCGTCGATCGGGAGCGCGGCCACCGCAGCCGTGCACACGTCCATCACCGCGATCCGTTCGCCGCGCCGGGCCGCCTGCTCGGCCACCAGGACCCGGATCCTGGCCGACCGGCCACCCGTCACCGCTCCGGCCGCCGGGCACCCGGGGGGAGCCCCCGGCCGGACGAGGCTGCCGGTGCCTTCCCGAGGGGCAGCACCAGCGCCCGGTGCAGCGCCGTGCCGGGCGGCCTGTGGACCCTGCCGACCTCGCGCCACCCCCAGGACCGGAAGGCGGCCAGGCTCCTGGTGTCGGACTCGGCCACCAGGGTGGCGCCGAGGGACGCGCGATGGTCGTCCAGCAGCCGCTCCTGCAGCCGTCGGCCGAGGATGAGGGCCTGTTCGTGCGGGGCGACCACGACTTCGGTGACGGCGAAGACGTGGCCGGAGGCGGTGAGTTGTTCGATGTCCCGGGGAAGGGGACCGAGGAACCCCCTCCACCAGGAGCCGTCGCGCCGCAGGGGGAAGCCGAAGACGCATCCGAGCAAGGCGGACCGCTCCGCGACCAGCATGGCGAATCCGGGCTGGCGGACATCGCCCGTGAAGCGTTGGAGGAAGGCTTGCCGGCTGCTGTGGGCCGTGCCCGCGGCCGGGTGGGAGGACTCCACGTACAGGTCCGCCACGTCTTCTCTCAGGCCCTCGGCCTGCCACCGGTTCAGCCGCCGCAGGCGGATCGCGATCATGTTGTCGGGACCGTACGGAGCCCCGCGGCGGATCCTCTGGGAACGCCCCAGCGGCGAGGTGTCCGTCACAGCACACCGCCCAGGCCGGCGGGAAGGGCGGTGAGGAGGGGAGCGGGAGGGTCGCCGAGCAGGAAGCCGGAACGGGTGATGTCGATGATCCGGACCAGTGCGGGCGGCGGGTGGTGCAGCCTCAGGGTTCCTCCGGCCGCCGTGATGCGCCACCAGGAGGAGAGGAGGACGCCCAGGCCGCTGCAGTCGCAGAAGGTGACGGCGGACAGGTCGATGTCGATGGTGCGGACGCCGTCGTCCAGGCATCGCGCCAGTGAGGCGCGCAGCGAGTGGACGGTGGAGATGTCGAGCTCACCGGCCGGAGCGATCAGCACCCGGCCGTTCTCGTCGTACCTGTGGGCGTTCGGATCGGGGACACGCATGATGGGGTGCCTCGGTTCGGGACCAGCCGGGTACGTGCCGGTCGGAGCCGGACTCTCCGGCTCCTCCTGTCGCTTCCCGGTGCGGGTGTGCGCGCGGCGGGCAAGGCCGGTCCGGCAACCTGCGTTCCAGGATGGGGACGGACCACGCCCTCGGATGCGCCGGGGCCGGCGGATCGTGACCGGGCCGCGACGCGGAAATCTGGCAGGCAACGCGCCGTCAGGGTCTGGAACGGGAACGCTCTGTCCCGCAGCATAGCCCGGCGCCGGTATCGGCGGAGGAGCGCAAGCAGGCCTCTTCTGGCTGGTTGCCGACCGGCGCGTGGGCGCACCGACGCGCGCCCCACCTCGGGCCGTAGGCGCAGACCCGAATCCGGGACCGTGCGGCCGTGCGGGCGACAGTTGTAGCGGGTGGCGCAACCACCCGCTACCGGCGTCGGCTCAGCAGGCAGGGATGGCCGAGCCGTCGCCCCCGCAGGAGAGGAGCTGACCGTCCATGTGGGAACGCACCCGGAGCGAGCAGCGGACCGAGATCACGTTCGTCCTGCCCGCCGGTCATCCGGCAGGTGGGCGATGGCTGCTGCTGTCAGACGGATGCGGATGGCGACGCCGGGTTGGAGGTGGGGGTGTCCTCATCTGATGGCGGGCCGGATCCTGGCCGAGCGGGAGTGAACATCCCCGGCCCCGGCCCCGGTGACGCTTGTGCCTGCCGGATCGTTTCAGGGCCGCGGAGTGGTGACGGGTGGGTCACGGCCCGCCACGGCATCCACCGCGGCTGATCGGCCCCGGACTCATCCGCCGACGGCCCCGCGGCCGGGATGCTCAGCCCGAAGGAAAGGGGGGCTTTGGGACACCTTGTTCGATGGGGCCCGGATTTGCCGCGGACGCGAGTGGGCCGCCGGTTACGCCGGGCCGGGATCGCTTGGCCCTGTCGCCTTCGGGTAGACGCTGTGTGGATCGGCGGGCTTCCGCCGGCCGCAGCTCATTCGCACGTGGCAGTGCGGAGCAGGGAGTGCTCCATGATCCTCATCCTCGGTCTCATCCTTTTGATCGCTGCGCTGATCTTCGCCGTGGCAGGCGTCATGGCGAATCTCGGCAGTGCCCACGAGCTCACCAATGACTTCTCGGTCTTCGGCTACCACGTCACCAGCTCGACCGGCGCGCTGTTCCTCTACGGCATCGCTGTCGGAGCGGCCGCCGTCCTGGGCCTTGCTCTCGTCCTGGCGGCGGCCCGCCGGGCCTCCCGCCGCAACCGCCTGGCCCGCCACGATGCTTCCCTCACCTCGAAGCGGGAGAGCGCGGTCGTGGACCGCGAACGCGAGGACCTGATCGAGCAGCGTGACGCCGCCCGCGCGCAAACCGCCCAAGCCCTCGGCGAGGACCGCCCCACCCCGACGCCCGCCCCGGCCACGGGTCGCAGGCGCACCAAATGGTTCGGCGGGCACAGCGAGCCCCGCTAGTCCTAGGCACTGTTTTTCGGATCTCCCGACGTGAGTGGGGTGTTGGGGTCAGGCTTGCCGTATGGGCCGTGGGGATCTGACGAACGAGGAGTGGGGTCGGCTGGAGTCGTTCCTGCCTCCTGGTGGTGCTCGTGGGGGCCGGTGGAGTGATCACCGCCGGGTGATCAACGGGGTGCTCTACCGGGTCCGGACGGGTGTCCAGTGGCGGGATCTTCCGGAGCGGTTCGGGCCGTGGGAGACCGTTTACAAACGCCATCGCCGCTGGTCAGTGGACGGGACGTGGGCGATGCTGCTCTCTCGGATCCAGGCCGCCGAGGATGCCGCGGGCCGGATCGACTGGGAGGTGTCGGTGGACTCGACAGCAGCGCGGGCCCACCAGCACGCTGCCGACGCGAGGAAGACACCGGCGGCATCCGGTCCTCAAAAGGGGGACGTTCGGGGGACGAACCAGGTCGATCCGGTGTTGCGGAAACTGGAGGTCCGGCTCGAAGAAGTGGTCAGATCGGCGAGTGCCTGGGACGCTCCCGCGGCGGATTCACCACCAAGATCCACCTCGTCGCGGACGGCCGATGCCGGCCTCTCGCCCTCCTCCTGACACCCGGACACTACGGCGACGGGCCCCAGTTCGAGCGGGTGCTGGAGCAGGTCTCCGTGCCCCGCATCGGCGTCGGAAGGCCCCGCACCCGCCCCGACCATGTCCTGGCCGACAAGGCCTACACATCCCGAAGGAACCGCTGCTACCTGCGACGACGCGGAATCCGGCACACCATCCCCGAACGCCTCGACCAGCAAAGACACCGCAAGAACCGAGGTTCCCGAGGCGGCCGTCCCACCGGCTTCGACAGCGAGCGATACAAGAAACGCAACACCCTCGCAGCCCTCATCATCTGGCTCCGCACATGATCCAAGAAACAGTCCCTAGGAACAGGGCTCCCCGACGTCTGGACGTAGTAAGCCAGGAACGGCCTGGTGGGGTCCATGGGGTGGCGGAGGAGGTAGCCGTCGACAGTGCCGTGCTTGTCGGCGTACCACTCGATCGTCTCCCGGACGCGGGCCGGGAGGGGGACGTCGCGGTAGTCGGTGGGCTTGCGGTGCTTGAGGCGGCCGTAGGTCTTCGTGGTCTGGTTGACCTGCTCGGTGATGCGCTAGACGCCCAGGACGGGGTTCTCGGTGTAGATGCCGAGGCGGTAGGCGTCGAGGAGGACCGACTTCATCTTGTCGAAGGCGTTGGACTGGGTGGCGAGGCCGGCGCCGTTGCGTTCCATGGTCCGGATGAAGCCGGCCACGACCTTGTGGTCGAAGGTGCTCATCCGGCGGCTGCCGAGGGTCGGGAGGATGTGGTGCTCGAGGAGGGACTCCAGGGTGCGGAGCGAGGACTCGGCGAGGTCGCGCCGGCCGGCCTTCCACTCCGCGGTGTACTCGCGGAACTGCATCGCACCGTACTTCTGGATGCGCTCAGCCTTGCCCTGGTTCCTGGGAGCGGCCTTCTTCTCCTGGTAGACCGTCGTGAGGCGGGCGAAGGGCCTCGGGCGCCCTGCGCGGGCTCGGTGCAACCTGTTGTACTGAACCGGATCGGGTCGGGGTCATGCGTTCAGTTGCGCGCGGATGAGCGTGTCGAGTCGCTGCCATGCCGGGGAAGAGGCGTTGACCGTGCCCTGGATGAGGGCGGGGATCTCGGAGGGCGCGTCCTGCCCGGGCAGTTCGTGGGGTCCGTAGCGGTTACGGGTCGCTTCGGCGATCCGGTGGGCGAGGTCGTCGATGCGGGGATCCTCGGCGTCGAGGTCGTACGCGCGGTCGTAGTCGAGGAAGAGCTGCCGTGTCGCCGGGTCGGCCAGGGTCTCGGCCTGGTCGTGGAACAGGGTGGTCGCGAGCTCCGGGTGGGTGGCGAACACGAGGATCCACAGGTCGCGTTGCAGGTCCACCCATCGAGGAGAGAACCCCCAGCCGGCCAGGTGCTCCAGATGAGCGCAGACCTCGGCGGGCAGCGGTGACAGTTGCCCGGCGGCGAGTCGGCGCAGGCGTCCCCGTGTTGTCTGCAGGTCGCGGATGCGGGCGGTGAGCTCGTCGTCGATCGTGCGCAGCGACTGCTGGAACTCCTCGTCGGTCGCGGACCGCAGGTCGCGGATACGGGCCAGGGGGACTCCGGCTTCGGCGAGCGTCCGGATCTTGATCAGGTCGACGGCGTCGCTCGCGCCGTACCGGCGGTAGCCGGACGCGTCGCGGTCGGGCTCGGGGAGCAGTCCCTTGTCGTGGTAGACGCGGATGGTCTTGATCGATACTCCGGCGTACCTGGCCAGCTGCCCGATGGTGATCATCACCCGGCGATCCTCCCACTTGACCCTGCCCCAGGGGCAGGGTTGCAGCATGGGGTCATGGCGAACATGAGTATGGAGCGGGAGACGCTGCGGGCGCTGGCCGACGAGGGCAACGAGACCGCTCTGGACCGGCTGGCCGACCTCGCTGACACGGCCGGAGACCTTGAGGAGCTGAGCGAGCTCTTGGACGAGGGATCCATGCACGCCGGCCTTCTGCTCACTCGACGCGCGGCCTCGACCGGCGACCTGCTTGAGTTGCAACGGATCTCCGACGCCGGGTACAGCGAGGCCGGGAAGGAGCTGGACCGACTGCTGAAGGCACCGGCCGACGGGCGGCGGGCCTGAGGAGCGAAGCGGCCGCGCAGCAGCAGATCGGCACCGGCCCGGACCGGCACGGCAGAGGGCGCAGGCGGTCACGGCGGAGCACCATGGAGATGAGGGTGCGGGCGTGACGACGGGGCAGGAGCCCGACCATGGCGCGTGGGCGATTGCGGATCTATCTCGGGGCCGCCCCCGGGGTGGGAAAGACGCACGCGATGCTCCAGGAAGGGCAGCGCCTGGCCCAGGCGGGCTCCGACGTGGTCGTCGGCTTCGTCGAGCCGCACGGGCGGCGGCCCACCGCTGCTCTCGCAGCGGGGCTGGAGATGCTTTCCCGGCGCACCATGGAGTACCGGGGGGCCTACTCCCATGGCCGGCTCGCCGCCCACGATGCCGAGTCCGGGCTGCGCGCCGAGGCCGAGCACACCAGGGCCTCACTCCTCCTCACCGCGAGCCGCGACCTGAGGGGCCCGCTGAGTACGGCCGACGAAGCGCTGAGCAGCATGGGCGCCGGTACGGATCCGGAGGAGACCCGGCTCCTCGCCGCAGCCCGGTCGTCGGTGGGCCGCGCCGTCCAGCTCCTTTCGAATCTCGACGAGCTGAGCCGCTTGCACGCCGGGGCGCTCGACCTGTACCTGCGGCCGGTCGCCCTCGACGAGGTGCTGACCGCAGTGCTCGATGCACTGGGACCCGGCGGTCACACGATCCAGTGCAGGCTGCCGGAGCAGCTGCCCGATGTGATCGCCGACGCGGCCGTGCTCACGCGCGTACTGACCGCTTCGGCGGCCGAGGCACAGCGATACAGCCCGCTGGACCGGGCCCCGCAGCTGACGGCCGAGGTCCGTGCCGGGCAGGTGGAGATCCACATGGAAGACGGTGCCGACGAGACGGTCCTGGGCGCGGAACGCGGGACGCATCCGAGTCGCAGGCCGGACAGTCTGACCTTGCGGATGTGCCGTGACCTCATGGAGAGCATGGGAGGCGCCCTTGAAGCTGCGTCTGCCGGCCCCGGCTTCGCCGTGACGCTCACGCTTCCGGCGGCGGCCCCCCCGGCGGCCGGTCAATGCAGGCCGGAGGCCTTGAAGACGGTCAGGGCCGTCTCGCGGTCGATGCGCTCCGCCAACTCGCCCAGGGCGGTCACCCCGTACCGCAGGGTGCCGCGCTGGATCGATGTGCGGGTGTCGGTGTCGAGGCGGTGCCACATCGCGGGGTTGCGGATCAGGACGGTCGGATCGATCTCGGCCCGGTTTCCTGCCGTGTCGTGGAGGACCAGTCGCTGGGCCACCCCGTCGGACCACTTCACCGAGACCAGGGAGTCGGTGCGGATCGTGTGTTCCGCCAGCAGTCCTCGGGCGCTCAGGAGACCGGGGCCTACGGAGACCCTCGCGGGCAGCAGGATCACGAAGACGAGGACGGCCAGACCGGTCCACAGGGCCCCGCGGGTCGCGTCGAGCCGCCCGACGCCCGCGTCCAGGACGAGCAGGGCCGACCACAGGAGCGACGCGATACCGATGGCCGAGCGCCGCTCGCCGGCCCAGTGGATGTCGCGTGCGAGAGGTCCTGGAGGCTCCGAGGCGGTGGTGTCTGCACCGGTCGCGGACTGTGTGAAACGTCGTTCCATGGAGGTGACGTTAGGGCCGGTCAGAGCCCGGGTGCCGGACCCTGACGCACTGCTGATGTGATCGCTACGGCCTTTTGACGGTGGCCGATTCGCGGTGGCCCCTGTCGGGTCAGCGGCCTGATGAGCCGGGGGCGGCTGAGGGGGAATTCCAGGGTGCGGGGGCAGGTGGTGGTGCGAAGGGGCCGGCGCGGTTGGCCATGAGGATCAGCATCGTTCCGACGGCGAGTACGGTGATGACGATGAGGACGAGCCCGACGGGATTGCGGGCGTTGTAGTAATAGCGGTTCGTTCCCCACTGGCTCCGCTTGAAGACCGGTTCGTCGTCGTGGTGCACAGGCTGCCTCCCGGTCGAAGGTTGTTGAGGATCCGTCGGACGTCGACTCCGGTCGAGGGTAGATCACTGGGCCGGGCGAGGCCGGCGGCCCGTCGGGCGGGGCTGGACGCCCGTCATGAGGATGTCCAGGCCGCGGCGTGTGGTCACCAGCACGACGCGGTCGTCGTGGCGCAGCACCCGTCCGTGGGGCGGGCGCCAGTTGAAGGCGGGCCGGTCCGTGCGGAAACCACCGAGGGTGTCGGTCGAGGATGCCGACTGCCGGCCGGTGGTCGTGGGGCCGACGGCGAGTACCCGCCACTCGTGCTCCTTGAAGGCCGCGTGTATCGAGCGGCCTTCGAGGTCGGGATGGCCCGCCACGTCCACGACGGTGAAGAGGAGGGAGCCGCGTTCCACGGGCATGACGCCCAGTACGTGGCGGCCCATCATCGCGGCGGCGAAGGAGGGCGCGGCCAGCGCCGAGACGCTGCGGCTGCGGGTGAGCGCCTCCGGGTAGCCGGCGCGCAGGGTGCGGGAGACGGTGGCGGCGAAGTCGTCGTCGTACAGGCGCATCACGGCACGCACCTGGGGGTTGCTCTCGCGGGCGGCCATCACGATGTCGAGGTTTTCGCCGTCGTCGTGGGTGAGGACCAGCAGCGATCTGCTGGTGCCTATGCGGGCGAGGTCGAGCACCCCGGGAGCGGCGGCGTCCTCGAGCAGTAGGTGCACGCCGAGCTCGCGTGCCAGCGCGACCCCACGCGCCTGCGGGTCCCGCTCGATGACCACGACCGTGTGGTCGGTCGTGCACAGCTGTGCCAGGGCGCGCGTGCCGATCTTGCCGAGGCCGACCAGGACGATGTGGTCGCGCAGGGCCGCGTCCGGTACGTGGTTGGCCGATGCGGCGCGGAAGGCCAGCGTGGCGTTCATCGCGGCGGCTACGACGAGGGGGAGCACGGCCAGGCCGACGAAACCGGCGATGAGCTGGAGGACCTGGCGGGCCGTGGACTCCTCGGTCGCCGGGTCGCCCATGGTGAAGATGTCCAGGAGGGGCAGGTACACCGACTTCCACAGGGGGCCGTCCTCCACGAGGGCCGTCACCGTGGCCAGGAGGACCACGGCCACGCCGAGGACCCCGAACACGGCGGTCACTTCGCGGGAGACGAAGATCCTCCAGGGCAGGTGCCCGAACCGGTCCCGCAGCCAGCCGCGGTAGTCCCGCCGTCGGGAGGGGGACTCCGGCGCGTGGTGCTGGGTGACCTCTTCGAGCATGAGGCGGCCGTGCGTGAACTGGCGGTGGTAGGCCGTCGCGGTATCGGGGAGCAGCTGGGTGCCGTTCGTGCCCGGGGTTTCCGCACTGTCCCCGCCCTGCGGGTCGTCCATGTGCGTGCCGGAGAGAACGGCGAGCGTGGCCAGGTCCGTCGCGTGGGGCGGGGTCCCGGCGGGGCGTACGACACCGCGGAACACCTTGCCCTCGACCTGGAGGGTGGGTCCGTGTCCGACCGCCGCCGCGGCGACCAGTTCGGGGACGGCCGTGTCGGCGTCGGAGAGGATCGTCGTGGACGCGTCGATGAGGCCGTCGTCGTACGAGGAATGAGCGGCTGCCGCCCGGTCGAGGAGGAGTTCGAGGTGGCGGCCGCGCTCCCGGTTGAACATGCGGATGACGAGGCGCACGTGCGGGTTGATGCTGCGGGCGAGCAGGGCCGCGGTCGTGTTCACCTGGTCGTCGCCGTAGGTCAGCGCGAGCGCGGCGGCACGCTCCACGCCGGCCTGCCGAAGGGCCTGCTCATCGGGGCGGGCGGAGACGAGCAGCTCTACGGGGGAGCGCGGATCGCGGTGCAGGGCGGCGACCCCGCCGCCGTGCCCCTCGCGCCGCGAAGGCAGTACGACCGTGACGGCCTCACCGCAGACGGCGTCGAGCTCCTGTGCCAGGCGGTGCGCGAGTCCGTCGTCGCCGCAGATGATCATGTGCTGGGAGCGCTGCCCGGGTTCGGCTCGCAGGTGGAGGGTCGACGTCATGCGGTCAGGGCCGTCCCGCTGTCACCTGGGCGGCGACGGGCAGGGACAGGACCATGGTCAGGCCCCCTCCGGGTGTGTCCTCGGGGGTGAGCGTGCCGTCCATGGCCTCGGTGAGTCCCCTGGCCAGGGCGAGTCCGAGGCCGAGTCCGGCCGTGTTGTCGCGGTCGCCGAGGCGCTGGAAGGGCTCGAAGGCCCGCTCGCGGTCGTCGGCGGCGATGCCAGGGCCGTGGTCGGCGATCCGGACTTCGACCCGCCCTGCCAGGGCGCTGGCCGTCACCAGGACCGGACGGTCAGCGGGCGCGTGGCGGACGGCGTTGCCGACGAGGTTGGCCAGTACCCGTTCGAGGAGGGGCGGATCGGCCAGCAGGGCCGGTACCGCTTCCAGGGTTTGTACGTCGATGGCGGGCCGGTGTCCGGGGCTGAGTTCCAGCGAGTCGAGCGCGACGGGAAGGACCTCCTCGAGTGTGGTGGCCCGCAGGTCGAGGGTGAGGGCGCCGGCTTGCAGACGGCTGAGATCGAGCAGGTTCTCCACCAGGCGGTTCAGCCGGTGCAGGGACACCTCGGCGGATTCCAGCAGTTCGGCCCGGTCCTCGGCGGAGAACTCCACCTCCTGGTTGCGCAGGGAGCCGACTGCGGCCAGCGCCCCGGCCAAGGGGGTCCGCAGGTCGTGGCTGACGGCCCGGAGCAGGGCGGTGCGCAGGCGGTCGGCCGCCTTGATGGGTTCGACTTCGGCCGCCACCTCGGCTGCGGCCTCGGCCAGACGGGCCCGCTCGACGGCGGCACCGACGTGCGCGGCGAAGGCGGCCAGGACGCGGCGCTCCGAGGACGGCAGGGTACGGCCGCGCAGGACGAGGAAGGCCTCGTGGCCGGCGGCCACCACAAGGGCGGGATCCGCCGCGCCGGGGGTGCGGCGTCCGCCGTCCGTTCCCGCACCCGGGTCGGGGGCTTCGGCGGTCAGCTCGACGGTGTCCATGGCGAAGGTCTCCCGCGTGCGTTCCAGCAGGGCCGGGATCGTCTGGTCGCCGCGGACGATGCTGCCGGCGAGGGAGGACATCGTCTCCGCCTCGGCCGTCGCCCGCGCCGAGCGGCGGGAGAGTCGCAGGGACCGGTCCGCCGCGGCGGCCACCGTAGCGGCGACGACGGCGAACACCGCCAGCGCCAGCACACTGTCCGGGTCGCTCATCGTGAACTCCCCGATCGGCGGCATGAACCAGTAGTTCAGCAGCAGTGCGGCGGTGAGCGCCGCGATCAGGGCCGAGACCACCCCGCCGATGCAGGCCACGCCGACGACGGCCACCAGGAACAGCAGCGCCTCGCTGGTGAGGTTCAGAGTGCCGCGCACGCGGTCGAGGGCGAGCGTGAGCAGTAACGGGAGCAGCAGGGCGGCCGCCGGTCCGGCGATGAGCCGCGACGTGGGGAGCGTACGGCGGCGGGAGGGCAGCAGCCGGCCGTGGCCCGCTCGCTCGTGCGTGACCATGTGGACGTCGATGTCCTCGGACAGCGCCACCACGGTCTCGCCGATGCCCCGGCCGGTGAGGAAACGTTCCAGCCGACGGCGGCGGCTCGTACCGAGGACCAGTTGGGTGGCGTTCTCCGCCATCGCGAAGTCCACCAGTGCGGTGGGTACTTCGTCACCGACTACGGAGTGGTAGCTGCCACCGAGGTCCTCCACGAGGGCCCGCTGTCCGGCCAGAGCCGCGTGGGAGACGCCCGCGGCGAGCCCGTCGCTGCGCGCTACGTGCACGGCGAGTAGTTCACCCCCGGCGGAGCGGCCCGCAATGCGGGCCGCGCGGCGGATGAGGGTCTCGCCCTCGGGTCCACCGGTGAGGGCCACCACGACCCGCTCCCGGGTCTCCCAGACATCCCCGATGCCGTGCTCGGTGCGGTACTTGTGGAGGGCCTCGTCCACCCGGTCGGCCAGCCAGAGGAGCGCCAACTCCCGTAGCGCGATGAGGTTGCCGGGGCGGAAGTAGTTGGCGAGGGAGGCGTCGATCCGTTCCGGGGGATAGATGTTGCCGTGCGCCATCCGGCGGCGGAGCCCCTCGGGAGGTATGTCGACCAGCTCGATCTCGTGGGCGCGGCGTACGAACTCGTCGGGCACGGTCTCGCGTTGCGGAACACCGGTGATCTTCTCGACGACGTCGCTGAGCGACTCCAGGTGCTGGATGTTGAGGGTGGTCACGACGTCGATCCCGGCGGCGAGGATCTCCTCGACGTCCTGCCAACGCTTCGGGTGCCGGCCCGCCCCCGGGACGTTGGTGTGGGCGAGCTCGTCGATCAGCACCATCTGGGGCCGTCTGGACAGGAGTGCTTCCCTGTCCAGTTCGGCATACCGGCCGCCGCGGTACTCGTGTCCGGCGCGGGGGAGGCTCTCCAGGCCGTCGAGCTTCGCCTCGGTGTGCCGGCGCCGGTGGCATTCGACGAAGCCGGCCACCACGTCCGAACCCCGGGCTGCCCGGCGGTGGGCCTCGTCGAGCATCCGGTAGGTCTTGCCGACGCCGGGGGCGGCCCCGAGGAAGACCTTGAGTCTTCCGGGGCGCGCGATGGCCCGTCGGTCCTGCGTCTGCGGCTCCGTCCCCGGTTCCGCCTCCGGGCCGGACGCCTGCGTGGTCGCCATCGTCAGAACTTCTCCGGGAAGAACACGGCCAGGACCAGATAGCCCCCCAGACAGACCGCGACGACGATTCCTACGATGGTTTCCGTACTCACGCGTACCCGACTCCTCTGTGCGCCCTCAACCTGACCAGCGAACACCAGCGATACCGTGAACAGAACCTCCCTGACGCGCTCCTGACGGTCCTCGGCCGGGACTTTGACGGTGTATTGACGGCCGATGCGCCGATAGGGTGAAGGCGGTGTGCCGGGAAGTCTGGTCGGCGTCGCGGGCCGCGTGGCCTGCGTCGAATCGGTGGGGGCTTCACATGCGCAGCGTCGGTACGGTCCTGTTCCTCGTGGTGCTGGCCACGGTCGTGGCGACCGGGGCCCGGCGTTGGCGAATTCCCGCGCCGTCGTTGCTCGTTGTCGCGGGCCTCGTGGTCGCGCTGATCCCGGGCACTCCGGAGATCCGGGTCAGTCCCGAACTGATCGGTCTCGTCGTTCTCCCGCCCCTGCTCTACGCGAGCGCCGAGGAACTGTCCTGGCGCGAACTGCGCCTGGTGTGGAAGCCGGTGAGCGTCCTCGCGGTCGGTCTGGTGCTGGCCTCGGCGGCTGCGGTCGGGGCGGTGGCATCGCTGCTCACCCCGCTGACCTGGCCGATGGCGCTGGTCCTGGGGGCCATCCTCGCGAGTACGGACCCGGTCGCCGTCACCGCACTCGGCCGCCGGCTCGCCCTGCCGCCCCGCGTCCAGGTCCTCGTACAGGCCGAGAGCCTCTTCAACGACGCCACCTCGCTCCTGCTCTTCCGGGTCGCGGTCGTCGTCGCAGCGGCCTCGGCGGGGTTCTCCTGGCGGGCGGCGGGCACCGAGTTCGCCCTGCTCGCCGGCGGCGGCATCCTGATCGGCGGAGCGGTCGCGGGGGTCGTGGCACTGATCCGGCGCAGGACCGAGGACCCCGTACTGGAGACCGTCATCGCCCTGGTGACGCCGTACGCCGCCTACGTGCTGGCCGAGGCGGTGCACGCGTCCGGCGTGACCTCCGTCGTGGTGGCGGGCGTGGTGCTCGGCGGCCGGGCCGACCGGTTCACCAACGCCCCCATACGGATCCAGCTGCACGCGGTGAACGGCACCGTGGTCTTCCTGCTGGAGAGCGTGGTCTTCAGCCTGATCGGCCTCACCCTGCCGGGGCAGGTCGCCGCGCTCGGCGCTGCCGACCGGCTCTGGCCCCTGTACGCGCTGGTGGTCGCCGTGACACTGATCGCCGTGCGCCTGCTGTGGGTGCTGCCGCTGTCGGCCGTCGTCCAGAGGAGCGCGGGCGCGCGGCCCTCCTGGCGGGTTCCGGCCGTGCTGACCTGGGCCGGTACGCGGGGCGTCGTCCCCCTGGCCGCGGCCCTCTCCATCCCCGTCGCGGCGGACGACGGCAGCCTGCTCGGTCAGCGCCCGCTGGTGCTCGTACTGACCACCTCGGTGGTGGTGGTCACGCTGGTCGCCCAGGGCTTCACCCTGGCCGACGTGGTCCGCCGCTCCGGGATCGCCCTCGAGCCCGACCACACCGAGCGCGAGGAGGCCTCCGCCCGGTGCAGTCTGGCCGCGGCCGGCATCCGGCGGCTGGATGAGATGTCCGACCTCGAAGCCGTACCGGACGTGGTGGCCGACCGGCTCCGGCGCAGTCTGCAGGCACGCCTGGAGCATGCCCGCGACCGCCTGGAGGAAGCCGACCCGGCCGGATCGGCGGACCACGTCTACCGGCTGCTGCGCCGCGACCTGATCCGGGTGGAGTCCGTAGAACTCCAACGCCTCTACGACGACCACCGCATCAGCGACACCACCCGCCGACGGCTCCAGCGCTCCCTGGACCTGGAGGAGGCACGCCTCGACCTGGCGACCTGAGATACGCAGGCGGGTGCGCCGCTCAAGCGGGTACCGGGGCGGCCCGGACCGCAAGCGCCCTGGCGCGTCCCGTGACGTGGTGGACGTACTCGCGGGTCAGCCGGAACCCGGCCGACCAGGCAAGGAGCCGGCTGGGCCGGTTGTCGCGCGAGCAGCACCAGCTCGCGGTGTGTCCACGGGCCTGGATGTCGTCCGTCAGGCCTGCGACACAGGCGAGCGCGAGGTGCTCGCGGCGCCGGTCGGGCACGGTGACCACCGCGATGTCCTCGTAGGCGCTGCCGAGGAAGTAGGTGCAGGCGACCGAGAGGACCCGGTCCTTCGCGAACGCGGCCCAACCGTGGCCGGAGGCGGCGAGGCCGGCGGGCCCGCCCCAACTGGCGTGGATCCAGGCGTTCTCGGAGTGCAGCTGGGCAAGCGCCGGAGCGTCCCCGGGCACCAGGCGCCGTACCGTGACGCCACGCAGCGGCCGGGGGAGCAGCGCCCGTGCATGGTGGACGTAGACCATGCGTTCCCAGGGGTCGACACGCTCGAAGGCGGCGCCGAGGGAGGGCCAGAACCGTGCGGGTGCCTCCACGTACTGGTTGGCGAACCGGCTCAGGGAGCCCGGGGCGAGCGCGCTCGGGTCGCCGCGCAGCAGCACGTGGGCCGCGCAGGAGACGGCGAGGACGCGGGGCCGGTCGGGGCGGTCGGCCCACCAGACGCCGGAACCCGTGGTCAGCACGTGCTCGGCGAGGGCCCCGGGACCGGGTGAGCCCGTGGGGAACCAGCGGCTCAGGGCGGGCAGCTGCTGCGGGGCGATTTCGATCATGAACTGTCTCCAGTGGTACGCGGGAACGTGGGCGCGGCGCGGCATCCGACTGCCGACCGGGCGGACGGAACCGGGGCGTGCGAAGAGCGCGGCCCCGTGCCCGCCAGGGATGGGGGCGGGCACGGGGCGCGAGCGGCAGCCCGACTTACGGGCGGAGGGGCGGGCGGCCGCGAACGGGGCGGTGCGTCAACGCACCGGCGGGTGAGCAGCGCGCGAGGCCGGGCGCACCGTATGCGGTGGCCGGTCGTCGTGGCGCAGACCGCTGTTCACGTCCTTCATCCAACTGCCTTGTGAGGACGGACTCAAGGAGGTCGCCCCGACCTTGACACCGCTCTGACACGGCCCTGATACGGGCGGACCGGGAGGGTTCCGGCCTCCCGGGCCATGTGTGCTCCGGGGTGGCATCAGCGGTGCGTCAAGGAGGGGCTGATCGTCATCAGGGGGGCGTCAAGGTCACGTCCGTCGGCGTATGGAGGTCGTCAACGCCTGCCGAGGCGGACCGAATCCGCTGTTCTCTGGTGATCGGATGTCCATGGGGGACGTAACGACAGGAAGGTGGCACGCCGATGACCCGGGTGCTGGTGGTGGACGACGAGCCGCGGCTCGCACGGTTGCTGGTCATCAATCTGAAGGCGCGCACGTACGAGGTGGACTGCGCGCACGACGGGCGCGCGGCTCTGGACGCCGTGGCGGCGCGACGCCCGGACGCCGTCCTGCTCGACCTCGGGCTGCCCGACATGGACGGGATCGAGGTGCTTACGCGGCTTCGCGTATGGTCGCAGGTGCCCGTCCTGGTGGTCTCCGCCCGCCACGGTTCCGAGGAGAAGATCCAAGCCCTGGACGCGGGCGCCGACGACTACATCACCAAGCCCTTCAGCATGGACGAGCTGATGGCCAGGCTGGGAGCCGTCGTCCGCCGCACACCGGCACGGGGCACGGACGCCGTGGACGAATCGGTCGTGGAGACTGAGGAGTTC
The DNA here is from genome assembly GCF_036346895.1 of Streptomyces sp. NBC_00503. Lineage (NCBI taxonomy): Bacteria > Bacillati > Actinomycetota > Actinomycetes > Kitasatosporales > Streptomycetaceae > Streptomyces > Streptomyces sp. NBC_00503. The sequence goes on from NZ_CP107855.1 coordinate 7,119,698, forward strand.
ACCGTCGATCTGCTCGCGAAGAAGGCCAGACGCGGAGGGGCGAACATCAGGCTCACACCGACGGAATGGCACCTCCTGGAGGTCCTGATCCGCAACCGGGGCAAGCTCGTCAGCCAGCGCCGGCTGCTCCAGGAGGTGTGGGGATCCTCGTACGGAACCCAGACCAACTACCTCCGGGTGTATATGGCGCACCTCAGGCGGAAGCTTGAGGCGGACCCATCGCACCCGCGCCATCTGATCACCGCCCCCGGCATGGGGTACCGCTTCGACGCGTGAGCGGGGTGAAGGCGGCGGGGGCGCTGACAAGGACCCGTAAGTACCACGTCAAGGCCCCGTCAATTTGGATTCCCTCCGCGTATGGGGTCCATCAACGCGCCTGGTGAGTAGAACAGTTGAGCCAGATGCTGGCGTGCACGCAGGGCCGTACGAACGGCCCGGGTGTGGGCTGGAGAGTGCGTGACGATCACCGCCGGTACCGAACAGGCCGAGGTAGCCGGGGCTCCGGGAACCCTCACGGAGAGCCCCGCACCCGACGCTGGCGACCCCGGGCCTCTGCGACCGCTCACCGGAGAGGAACGCGGCGGAGGATCGTCGGGACTGCGGCCTCCTGCCGCGATCGTCCGGGCGGCCCGGCTGATCGCCGACCGCTACCGGGCCACCCTGCTCGGCCGGCTGCGCCTCGCCCGCGGGGCCTGTGTGCTCCTTGCCGCCGGATTGCTGATACTGCTCGTGGTCGCGGCGGCGGGGGCGAGTACCAGTTGGGACGAGACGGCCCAGCGAGACGCACCCCGCACTATTTCCGCGACCCAACTCAACCTCGCACTCAATGACATGGACGCCCAAGCGGCGAACATGTTGCTCTCCAGCGGAGATTCGGGCACCGGTCAGGGACGCTTCGAGGAGTCGAACGCGAAGGCCAACGGCTTCTACCGGGACGCCCAGGAGACCATCAGCCGCTCCTTGCGCACACTCGCGGCCTCCTCGGAGGGCGACCCGGCCACCGAGGCTGTCGTCGTGACGCTCACCGACGACTTCGCGCACTACCAGGAGCTACTCGGGCGGGCACTGGAGAACGACAGCCGTGCCGGCGGCAAGGACGCCGCGCGCGAGGACTACCGGACCGCGACCGATCTCCTCGCCGACCGGTTGCTGCCGCAGGCCCGCAAGCTCGTCGACGCGAACAACGCGGTGTACGAGCGGCGGTATGCCGCGGCGCGCAGCGACCTCGCCGTGCAGCGGATCGCCGAAGCAGTCCTCGGGATGCTACTGATCGCCGCGCTCGTACTGCTCCAGGTCCGCCTGGCCCGCCGCTTCCACCGGGTCTTCAACCCGGGCCTGATCGCCGCCACCCTCTGTGCCGTGGTCGCGGTGGTGTCCGGAGCGCAGTTGCTCGCGATCACCAACGACCGTATGAAGGTGGCCCGTCGGGACTCCTTCGACTCCGTCATCGCACTGTCGCGGTCCAAGGCGATCGGCTACGACGCCAACGCGGACGAAAGCCGCTACCTCCTGGACCCGGACCGCCGAGCTGCGTACGAGCTGTCCTTCCTCGACAAGTCGCAGCAGTTGTACGGGATCGCGGGCGCCGGACTCGACACGTACGACCGGAAGCTCGACGAGCTCTGGGCGGGGTACCGGAAGGACCATGAGGACAAGCGGTTCACCGGTGAGTACCGGCGCGAGCTGGACAACATTACCTTCGCGGGGGAGCGGGAGGCCGCGGAGAAGACTGTCGAGGCGTACGCCGTCTACCAGCGCGACGACCGGACCATCCGGCGGCTGGTGGCCGAAGGGAAGCAGCAAGAGGCCACGGTCTTCTGCATCGGCTGGGCGTCGGACACCTCAAACGCCCACTTCGGCGGATGGATGAAGGCTCTGGACGAGGTCACCGCCGTCAACCAGCGGCACTTCGACCTAGCCGTCCAGGAAGGCCGCGGGGCGCTGAACACGCGGGGCCCGCTGGCCGGCGCGTCGCTGCTGCTCGCGGCCGGGTTGACGGTGTTGGGGCTGCGGCGCCGGCTGGCCGAGTTCCGGTGAGCGTTACAGCCGCGGGGGCGATCGCTGTGCTCGATGATTCCGCTCATACAAGGTCCGCCAGCCGGCCGGGGTGTTCCTCGGTCACGAGGTGGCCGGCGTCCGGGATGACGCGCAGGTCGGTGCCGAGCAGGGTCCGGACGGCCGGGGCGAGCCGTCGCGGGGGCAGGAAGATGTCGTGCGCTCCCGTGGCGACCAGCCGGGGAACGGCATACGCCGGGAGGTCCGCCACGCCCGGAGCTCCACTCGAGCGGGAGTGACGTGCGACCAGTGTCATCCACTCCACCAGCTCCTCGCGCGGCTGGTGGCCGGGCGCGAGCATGGCCCGCAGGAGCCGGGTGCTGCGCGCCTGAGTCGGTCGGACGAACCAGGCGGCGGAGACGACGAGCAGCCCGGGAGTGAGGCGCAGCCTGCCCAGTCCGCCGGGGGAGACGAGCACGAGACGGTCGATGCGCGGCGACGGGCTGGACAGCGCGATCGCGGCGCCGAAGGAGTGCCCGACCACCACCACGGGACCCGTCGCGGCGGCCGCGTCGAGGACCTCGCTCAGCCAGGTGCCGTACCACGAGAGGCGGCCGCCGGAGATTCCGCGCTCCCCGGAGCTGAGACCGGGCTGTCCGGGGACGTCCGGCAGGACGAGCCGATGGCCGGCCGCGACCAGGGCGGTGGCCAGGGGAAGAGATGCGGCGGCGTTGAAGTTCGTACCCGGCACGAAGATCACCGTGGTCGGGCCGGAACCGGCGCTCACCAGGTGGGTCTGTGCTCCACCGGCCGTCAAGGTCGCCCGCTCGTGCGGCACCGGCCATGCGTCGAGCCGGTCGGTGCACCAGCGGCGGATGTGCTCGCGGCCCGCCGTGCTGCGGTAGATGGAGTCCACCCGGTGAGTATCGCCTCTCACCCCACCGCCACTCTTCCGGTTGCCGCAGCTTTGCCGACGGCGTAGTGGGCGTACTCCCGCTCCGGACGGAAACCGGCGGTCCAGGCGAGCAGGCGTCCGGGGCGGTTGCTCGCGGAGCAGGTCCAGCTGGGCGTGTGGCCGCGGGCCGCTATGTCCGAGCCCAGGGCGTTGACGCAGTCGAGCGCCAGGTACTGCAGGCGCGGGTCCGGCACGGTGACGCAGGCCACGTCCTCATAGGCGGTGCCGAGGAAGTAGGTGCAGGCCAGGGCCACGATGCGGTCATTGTGGAAGGCGGCCCAGGCATAGCCCGAGCGGGCGAGGGCTTCCGGTCCGCCCCAGGTGCGGTGGATCCAGCTCATTGCGATCGGCAGGGTGGTGAGGGTGCGTGTGTCCCGGGCGTTCAGCCTGCGTACGGTCACGCCCCTGGGCGCCAGGGTGGCCGGCACGGGGGAGCGCTTGATGTACACCACGCGCTGCCACGGTACGACCCGGTCGAAGGCGGCCCCGATCAGGGGAAGGAAGCGCCCGGCAGCCTCGATGGAGCGGTCGGCGAAGACCGAGAGGTCATGCGGCGCCAAAGCCTGCGGGTCTCCGCGCAGGAGTACGTGGTCCCCGCATTCGGCGGCGATGACGCGCGGCTGGATGACGCGGTCCACCCACCAGCGGCCGGCCTCGGTGGTCAGGACGTGCTCGGTGAGGGCGGCTGAGCCCGGAGCCCCCGTGGGGAACCAGCGGAGGAGGTCCGGGAGTCGGTGGGACGGCAGGTTGATCATGAGGTTCCTTGTCGGGACATGGCGGCGGGGCGGCCTTGGTCAGAGGCCGCCCCGCGGAACGGGCTGGTGGCTGGTGCCGCGTCAGGCAACGTTCGCCCCGTCGCAACGCCCGGCACGCACTCTCGCCGCACCGGCCGAAAGCCAAGTACGTCCAGTACGAGCGCTTCCGGCCGGCGCACCGAGAGCACGCACCGGACGCCGCTCCTCAACAGGCAAACGTTGCCTGACGCGGCACTAGCAGCAGGGTTTGCTGCCGTGGTTGGAGCCCTTCTTGCGGCGGGACCTCTTCTTGCGGGCGCGCTTGGACATGTGCGGGTACCCCTTCAGGCGGTGTGGCCGACGAGGAGGTCGGCGAGCTTGTTGAGGCGCTTGATGGTCCGGTCCTCGGTGGCGGCGGCGGCCGGGGCGACGCGCTCGGAGCGGTCGTAGTAGGCGCCGTTGACGATCTCGGTGGCCGGGTCGCAGAGCCGTACGACGTGCTCGGCGCCCTCGGCGGCCGGCGCGCCCTCGTGCCCGTAGAGGGGGAGCAGGCCGGTCTCGCACACGCCGGGGTTGACGGAGACGGCGGTGACGCGCGGGTCGGCGGCGAAGACGGTCAGGGCCAGCTGCGACTGGGCGTACGCGGCGAGGCGGGAGTAACGCCGCACCCGCTGCGGGTCGTTCCACTGGATGGCCCCGGAACGGTGCAGCGCCGACGAGACGTTGACGACGCGCCCGCCGGGGTCACTGGTGAGGGCGGGCTCCAGGAGGTTGGTGAGGAGGTAGTGGGCGAGGAAGTTGACCTGGAAGGAGATCTCGTTGCCGTCGGCGGTGAGCGTGTGGCGCTCCGGCGCCGCGATGGCCGCGTTGTTGACGAGCACGTCCAAGCGCGGGTGGTCCCGTACGACGGCGTGAGCGAGGTTCTCGACCTCGTCCAGGCGGGCGAAGTCGGCGGCGAGCGGCCGCAGTAGAGCGGCGGAGATGTCTGCGGAGGCGATCAGCCGGTCGGTCGCGGCCTGTGCCTCTTCGGGGGTGCGGCCGTGGACGAGGACGGTGGCGCCGAGCTCGGCGAGCTGGTGGGCGGTCTCGTAGCCGATGCCGGAGGTGGCTCCGGTGACGAGGACGGTACGTCCGGACAGGGATGCGGGCAGGGATGCGGGCAGGGATGAGGACATGTCGATTCCTGGAAGCAGGCATGACTGACGCCCCTGGCGCCCCGGCTTGAAGCAGGGGCGCGGGCTCAGGTCATGCGGTGGAGGTGAGGGCGCGTACGAGGCCAAGACCGGCACCCCTCGGGGGCAGTCGGCAGATACGCGGAGGACGCGCGGCCGGTTTCAGACGGCCGGGCGGACAGCGGGCGCCGTCGGCTGCACCTGATTCGGTGGCCGATCGTCGTGGCGTGGACCGCTGTTCATGACTCCATCCCAGCGTACGGGGGATGCGGCGGCAAGCTCCTGAACGGGACTTTGACGTCCTTCTGATGGCCGTCGGGTGAAGGGGTGAGTCCGGTCTTCCTACAGGTCATCAGGGCCGCGTCAAAGATCGCCGGTCGCGCGGAAGGAGCGCGTCAAGAGGTGTTGGCTTCCTCATCGGCAAGTAGTTGCTAGTGCGGAAAGTAGACGCCGGGGTGGCAGGTCAAGGTTGCCCGGCGGCGACGGGAGGGGTGTGCCATGCCTGAACAGGCCGATGCGGTCGCATCGTTGAAGGGGATCGCGCGGATCGAGTCGGCCGCGAGGGGGCGGAGTGGCTGGTACGCCGGCTACCTCTGGCTGTTCGCCGTGTGGCAGCTCGCGCTCGTACCGGCGGTGCTGATGTGGCACGGGCCGACGGGGACCATCGTCAGCACGCTGGCGAACGCCCTTGTGGTCATGGGGTTGTCCCTGTTCGCGACTCGGCAGCCCGTGGTCCCGCGCGGGTACGGCGGCCGCCACCTCAGAGTGATCGGCGTCTGGGCGGTCGCCTACGTCCTGGCCCTCGTGCTCGGCCTCACCGTCTTCCTGGACAGCATCGCTTTTGCGGCCGTGGCCGCCGTCGCGTGCGCGCTGCCGGCCGCCGTGGCGGCCTGGCGGGAGGCGCGCGCCGTATGACGCCGGAAGCCTCGAAGGGTGCGGGTCAGGGTTCCCATCCGCGACACGGACTCGCGCCCCTGCTGGAGTCGTCGGTCCGCCTGTCGATCGTCGCGGCGCTCGCTGCCGTGGAGAAGGCCGAGTTCGCCTACGTCCGGGATCTCGTGGAGATCACCGACTCCACCTTGTCGAAACAGGTCTCGCGCCTGGAAGAAGCGGGCTGGGTGACGGTCGAGAAGGGGCAGGTCGGACGCCGGCCCCGGACCTGGCTGTGCCTGACCGGGGAGGGACTGGACACCTACAAGCGCCACCTCGCCGCGCTGACCGCGATCGCGGGCCCACTGCACTGAGACGAGCGACGATCGCCGGCCACGGGAAGTGACCGGCGATCGCCGGGACCGAGCCTGGTCGGCGGTCGCCGCGATGTCAGGTGACCGCCGAGGTCGGGAGTTCCGCCGTGACCGGCGGGGCGCTGCCCGCTATGGGGAGGGTGATGACCATGGTGAGGCCGCCGCCGGGGGTGTCCTCGGCGGTGAGGGTGCCGCCGATGGCCTCGGTGAAGCCGCGGGCGACGGCGAGGCCGAGGCCGACTCCGGCTCCGCGCGGGGCGTCGCCGTGGCGTTGGAAGGGTTCGAAGATGCGGTCCTTGGCCTCGTCGGGGACGCCGGGTCCGCGGTCGACGACGCGCAGTTCGACGCGGCTGGCGAGGGCGCTGGCCGAGACGTTGACCGGTTGGCCGTCGGGGCTGTACTTGACGGCGTTCTCGACGATGTTGGCGACGGCCCGTTCCAGCAGTCCGCGGTCGACGGCGATCATCGGCAGGGTTTCGGGGATGTCGAGGAGGACGCTGTCCTCGGGTACGCCTCCCAGTGCCATGGGGACGACCTCGTCGAGGTCGGTCTCGCGGATCAGGGGGACGACGGTGCCGGTGTTGAGGCGGGACATGTCGAGGAGGTTCCCGATGAGGGCGGCGAGGCGGTCGGCGCCGTCCTCGATGCCCTCCAGGAGCTCGGCCTTGTCCTCCTCGGACCATTCGACGTCGTCGGAGCGCAGGGAGCTGACGGAGGCCTTGATGCCGGCGAGCGGGGTGCGCAGGTCGTGGCTGACGGCGGCGAGGAGCGCGGTGCGGATGCGGTTGGCCTCGGCGAGCTCCCGGGACTTCTCGGCCTGGTCGACGAGGCGCTGGCGGTCGAGTACGACGGCTGCCTGGGCTGCGAACGCACCCAGTACCCGGCGGTCTTCGGCCGGGAGCACCCGGCCGGTGAGGGCGAGGGCCATGTTGTCGCCGATGGGCAGGTCGACGTCCGCGTCCTCGGGGCGGCTGACGGCGCCGGTGCCGACGGATGCGGCCGTGGTCCACGGGTCGACTTCGCTGGTGCGTTCCAGGAGGACGACCGACTGCATGGCGAAGGTCTCGCGGAGGCGCTCCAGCAGGGCGTCGAGGGAGTTCTCGCCGCGCAGGACGCTGCCGGCGAGGAAGGACAGGATCTCGGACTCGGCCCGCAGTCGGGCGGCTTGGTGGGTGCGCCGAGCGGCCAGGTCGACCACGGAGGCCACGGACACGGCCACGCCCACGAAGATCGCGATGGCGACGATGTTCTTCGGGTCGGAGATGGTGAACTCGTGCAGCGGCGGGGTGAAGAAGTAGTTCAGGAGCAGGGACCCGAAGGCCGCCGACGCCAGGGCAGGGAGGAGCCCACCGAACAGTGCCGCCGCCACCGTGAAGGTGAGGAAGAGCAGCATGTCGTTCGCGAGCCCGATGTCGGGGACGATCTGGTTGAGCAGGACGGTCAACAGAGCCGGGCCGGCGATACCGGCCACCCAGCCCCAGATGATGCGCGAGCGCCCCAGCCGCGCTCCGCGGGCGACCGGCAGGCCCCGGCCCTTGGCGGCCTCGTCATGGGTGACGATGTGGACGTCGAGGTCGGGGCCGGACTCGCGGGCCACGGTGGCGCTGACGCCCGGTCGGAAGACGGACTGCCAGGAGCGGCGGCGGCTGACGCCGAGCACGATCTGCGTGGCATTGCACCCGCGCGCGAATTCCAGCAGCGCGTCGGGGACGCTGTCGCCTATGACGTGGTGGAAGGTGCCGCCGAGGTCTTCCACCAGGGTCCGCTGGACGGCGAGTTCCTTGGGGGAGGCGGAGGTCAGGCCGTCGCTGGCGGCGATGTAGACGGCGAGGACCTCGCCGCCGGAGCCCTTCTCGGCGAGGCGGGCGGCGCGGCGGATGAGCGTACGGCCTTCCGGGCCGCCGGTGAGGCCGACGACGATGCGTTCGCGGGCCTGCCAGGTGGAGCGGATGTTGTGCTCGCCGCGGTACTCCTGGAGGTACTCGTCGACCCGGTCGGCGACCCAGAGCAGGGCGAGCTCGCGCAGGGCCGTGAGGTTGCCGGGGCGGAAGTAGTTGGAGAGGGCCGCGTCGACCTTGTCGGACTTGTAGACGTTGCCGTGGGCCATCCGGCGGCGCAGCGCCTGCGGGGACATGTCGACGAGCTCGATCTGGTCGGCCCGCCGGGCGACTTCGTCGGGCACGGTCTCCCGCTGCCGGACCCCGGTGATCGTCTCTACGACGTCGCCCAGCGATTCGAGGTGCTGGATGTTGACGGTGGAGACGACGTCGATGCCGGCCTGGAGGAGTTCCTCGACGTCCTGCCAGCGCTTGGCGTTGCGCGAGCCGGGCACATTGGTGTGCGCGAGCTCGTCCACCAGCGCCACGGCGGGGCGCCGCGCGAGGATCGCGTCCACGTCCATCTCGGTGAAGGTGGAGCCGCGGTACGCGATCTCGCGCCGCGGGACGAGTTCGAGGCCGTGCAGCATGACCTCGGTGCGCGGGCGGTGGTGGTGCTCGACGAAGCCGACGACGCAGTCGGTGCCCCGCTCGGTCCGGCGGTGCGCCTCGGAGAGCATCGCGTACGTCTTGCCGACGCCCGGTGCCGCGCCGAGGTAGATGCGGAGCTTGCCGCGTCCCATGTTCCGACTCTTCTTCTCTGCTGGTGGTGTGGGCTCTGCTGTGGATCTTCGTGCGGGGGATCAGGGTTCGAAGCGGTATCCCATGCCCGGCTCGGTGATCAGATAGCGCGGGTGTGAGGGATCCGCCTCCAGTTTGCGCCGTAGCTGAGCCATGTACACGCGCAGGTAGTTGGTGTTCTCCCCGTAGGTCGGTCCCCAGACCTCCAGCAGCAGCTGCCCTTGGCTGATCAGTCGGCCCGGGTGGGTGATGAGGATCTCCAGCAGGTGCCATTCGGTCGGGGTCAGCCGTACGGTGCGCTCGCCCCGGTGCACCTTCTTCGCGATCAGATCGATGCTGAACTCGTCGGTCGTGACGACGGAGACCTCGGCCGACTGGTCGGCCTCGAGCGGCTCCTGTCTGCGGGTGGCGGCGCGGAGTCGGGCCAGCAGCTCGTCCATGCTGAAGGGCTTCGTGACGTAGTCGTCCGCGCCGGCGTCCAGGGCGCGGATCTTGTCCTCCGAGGTGTGCCGGGCGGAGAGGACCAGGATGGGGACCTTGCTCCAGCCGCGGACACCCTTGATGACTTCGATACCGTCCATGTCGGGGAGTCCGAGGTCGAGCACTATGACGTCCGGCTTGTGGGCGGCGGCGAGCCGCAGGGCCGTGCTGCCGTCCGTGGCTTCCTCGACCTCGAACTTGCGCGCCTGGAGGTTGATCTTCAGTGCGCGGACGAGCTGCGGGTCGTCCTCCACTACCAGCACCCGGGTCATCGGTGTGCAGCCTTTCCTTCGTTGCGGGCACGGCAAGAAGCCGGCGGGGCACTGGGCTCCTCCCAGCGGTGGCTGGGGGAGCTTCGGCGCCCCGCCGGCTTCTTTGACCGTGCGATGTGGAACATCAGCTCTTGGACAGTGCCTTCAGGGCGATGTTGAGCTCGAGGACGTTGACGCGGGGCTCGCCCATGAAGCCGAGCGTCCGGCCCTCGGTGTGGTCCGCGACGAGCTTCTCGACCTGCTTGACGTCGAGCTTGTTCTGCTCGGCGACGCGGTGGATCTGGAGCTTGGCGTACTCGGGGGAGATGGCCGGGTCCAGGCCCGAGCCGGAGGAGGTGACGGCGTCGGCCGGCACGTCCTCGGGCTTGACCGCGTAGGACGCGGTCGTGTTGTCGGCGATGACGGCGGCCTTGGCGGCGGTGACCTGGGCGCAGAGGGTGCCTTCCTCCGCCTGGTCGGTGCACTTGCCGTTGACGGCGCCGTTGTCGGCGGAGCGGTTGGTGGCGCCGGAGAGGATCAGCGAGTACTGGGTGTTGACGCTGTTGGCGCCGAGACCGTTGGAGGGGCGCGGCTGGAACCACTTGAGGTCCGGCTTGGACGCTTCCTCCGCGTCGTTGGGGTCCTTCTTCGGCAGGTTGTAGGTCTGGCCGATGAGGGAGGAGCCGACGACCTGGCCGCTCTTGTCCTTGATCTCGGAGCCGTTGGCCTTGTTGTTGAAGGCGGCCTGGGCGATGCCGGTGACGGCGAGCGGGTAGATGACCCCGCAGATCACGGTCAGGACGAGGAGGGCGCGCAGGCCCGCGCCGATCAGGCGGATGGTGCTGGATACGGAAGTGTTCATGGCAGATCAGCCGATTCCGGGGATGAGGGAGATGAGAAGGTCGATGATCTTGATGCCGATGAACGGGGCGATGAGGCCGCCGAGTCCGTAGAGGCCGATGTTGCGGCGGAGCATCTTGTCGGCGCTGGTCGGCTTGTACTGGACGCCCTTGAGGGCGAGGGGGACCAGGGCGATGATGATCAACGCGTTGAAGATGACCGCGGACAGGATCGCCGACTCCGGGGAGTGGAGGCCCATGATGTTGAGCTTGTCGAGGCCCGGGTAGACCACCGCGAACATGGCCGGGATGATCGCGAAGTACTTCGCGACGTCGTTGGCGATGGAGAAGGTGGTCAGTGCGCCTCGGGTGATGAGGAGTTGCTTGCCGATCTCGACGATTTCGATGAGTTTGGTGGGGTTGGAGTCCAGGTCCACCATGTTCCCGGCCTCTTTGGCGGCCGAGGTGCCGGTGTTCATGGCTACGCCGACGTCCGCCTGGGCGAGGGCGGGGGCGTCGTTCGTGCCGTCGCCCGTCATGGCGACGAGCTTGCCGCCGGCCTGCTCCCGCTTGATGAGGGCCATCTTGTCCTCGGGAGTGGCTTCCGCGAGGAAGTCGTCCACGCCCGCTTCTTCGGCGATGGCCTTCGCGGTGAGCGGGTTGTCGCCGGTGATCATGATGGTCTTGATGCCCATGCGCCGCAGCTCGTCGAAGCGTTCGCGCATGCCCTCCTTGACCACGTCCTTGAGGTGGATGACACCCAGGATCCGGGCGCCCTTGTCGTCCTTGACGGCGACCAGCAGCGGGGTGCCTCCCGCCTCGGAGATCCGGTTGGCGAGGAGGTCGGCGTCGTCGGAGACGTGGCCGCCCTGCTCCTTGACCCAGGTGATGACCGAGCCGGCCGCGCCCTTGCGGGTCTGCTTGCCGTCCACGTCCACGCCCGACATGCGGGTCTGGGCGGTGAACTCGATCCAGGTGGCGTGCGCGAGCTCGCCCTGGTGGCGTTCGCGCAGTCCGTACTTCTCCTTCGCGAGGACCACGATCGAGCGGCCCTCGGGGGTCTCGTCGGCGAGGGAGGACAGCTGGGCGGCGTCGGCGAGTTCGGCCTCCGTCGTGCCCTTGACGGGGACGAATTCGGAGGCCTGGCGGTTGCCGAGGGTGATGGTGCCGGTCTTGTCGAGCAGCAGCGTCGAGACGTCGCCCGCCGCTTCCACCGCGCGCCCCGACATGGCCAGGACGTTGCGCTGGACCAGGCGGTCCATGCCGGCGATGCCGATGGCGGAGAGCAAGGCGCCGATGGTGGTGGGGATGAGGCAGACCAGCAGGGCGGTCAGCACGATCATCGACTGTTCGGCGCCCGCGTAGATGGCGAACGGCTGGAGAGTGACGACCGCGAGGAGGAAGACGATCGTCAACGAGGCCAGCAGGATGTTGAGCGCGATCTCGTTGGGCGTCTTCTGCCGGGCCGCGCCTTCGACGAGGGCGATCATGCGGTCGATGAACGTCTCGCCGGGCTTCGTCGTGATCTTGATGACGATCCGGTCGGAGAGCACCTTCGTACCGCCCGTGACCGCGCTGCGGTCTCCACCCGACTCGCGGATCACCGGAGCGGACTCACCTGTGATGGCCGATTCGTCGACGGACGCGACGCCTTCGACGACGTCACCGTCGCCCGGGATGATGTCCCCGGCCTGGCACACGACCAGGTCGCCGATGCGCAGCTCCGTGCCGGGAACCTGCTCCTCACCCATGCCGTCCTTGGTCAGACGGCGGGCGATGGTGTCGGTCTTGGCCTTGCGCAGGGTGTCGGCCTGGGCCTTGCCCCGGCCTTCCGCGACGGCCTCCGCGAGGTTGGCGAAGATGGTGGTCAGCCACAGCCAGCCGGTGATCGCCCAGCCGAACCAGTCGGTCGGGTCCTTGATGGCGAGGACGGTGGTGACGACCGAGCCGATCAGGACGACGAACATGACCGGGGACTTGACCATCACGCGCGGGTCGAGCTTCTTCACCGCGTCGGGGAAGGACTTCAGCAGCTGCTTGGGGTCGAAGAGGCCGCCGCCCACGCGGCCGCTGTCCGGCTTGTGTCCGGTGGGCACGTCCTGGTGCGGAGCCCTCGTAGGTGTGGCGGTGCTCATGATGCGAGCCCTTCGGCGAGCGGACCCAGCGCGAGGGCCGGGAAGTAGGTCAGACCGGTGACGATGAGGATGGTTCCGACGAGCAGGCCGGTGTAGAGCGGCTTGTCGGTGCGCAGGGTGCCCGCCGTCTCGGGGACGGGCTTCTGCTCGGCGAGCGAACCGGCCAGCGCCAGGACGAACACCATGGGCAGGAAGCGGCCGAGCAGCATCGCGATGCCGATCGTCGAGTTGAACCACTGGGTGTCGGCGTTCAGACCCGCGAAGGCGGAGCCGTTGTTGTTCGCGCCGGAGGTGTAGGCGTAGAGGATCTCGGAGAAGCCGTGCGCCCCGCTGTTGGTCATCGAGTTGGCCGGCGTGGGCAGGGCCATCGCCGCAGCCGTGAAGCACAGCACCAGGGCCGGGGTGATGAGGATGTACAGCGCCGCGAACTTGATCTCGCGGGTGCCGATCTTCTTGCCCAGGTACTCGGGGGTCCGGCCGACCATCAGGCCCGCGATGAACACCGCGATGATCGCCATGACCAGCATGCCGTAGAGGCCGGAGCCGACGCCGCCGGGCGCGATCTCGCCGAGCTGCATGCCCAGCAGCTGGATGCCGCCGCCGAGGCCGGTGTAGGAGGAGTGGAAGGAGTTGACCGCGCCGGTGGAGGTGAGCGTGGTCGCGACCGAGAAGATCGACGATGCGGCGATGCCGTACCGGGTCTCCTTCCCTTCCATCGCCCCGCCGGCGATGTCCAACGCCGGGCCGTGGTGGCTGAACTCCGTCCACATCATCAGCGCGGTGAAGCCGAGCCAGATGGTGGCCATCGTGGCGAGGATCGCGTAGCCCTGGCGCAGGTTTCCGACCATGCGGCCGAAGGTGCGGGTGAGCGAGAAGGGGATGAGGAGGATCAGGAAGATCTCGAAGAGGTTCGAGAAGGGGCCCGGGTTCTCGAAGGGGTGGGCGGAGTTGGCGTTGAAGTAGCCACCACCGTTCGTACCCAGCTCCTTGATGACCTCCTGCGACGCGACCGCGCCGCCGTTCCACTGCTGCGAGCCGCCCATGAACTGACCGACCTCGTGGATCCCGGCGAAGTTCTGGATCGCACCACACGCCACCAGGACGATCGCGCCGATCACCGAGATGGGCAGCAGGATCCGGACGACTCCGCGGACCATGTCGGCCCAGAAGTTGCCGAGTTCACCGGTGCGGGAGCGGGCGAAGCCCCGTACGAGGGCGACCGCGACGGCCATGCCCACGGCGGCGGAGACGAAGTTCTGAACGGCCAGGCCGCCGGTCTGCACGACGTGGCCCATGGCCTGCTCGCCGTAGTACGACTGCCAGTTCGTGTTCGACACGAAGGAGGCGGCCGTGTTGAAGGCCTGGTCCGGGTCGATCGCGGAGAAGCCGAGCGAGCCGGGCAGGATCCCCTGGGCCCGCTGGAGGCCGTAGAGGAAGAGGACGGAGACCGCGGAGAAGGCGAGGACGGCGCGCAAGTAGGCGGGCCAGCGCATCTCGGCCGACGGGTTGGCGCCGACGGCCTTGTAGATCCACTTCTCCGGCTTGTAGTGCTTCTCGGAGGAGTAGACCTTGGCCATGTAGTCGCCCAGGGGGCGGTAGGCCAGTGCGAGCGCGGCGATCAGTGCGAGGAGCTGGAGCACACCAGCGAGAACGGGACTCATCGGTGGCTAGAACCTCTCCGGGTACACGAGGGCGAGGATGAGGTATCCGAGCAGGGAGACGGCCACGACGAGGCCGATGATGTTTTCGGCGTTCACAGCTTGGTCACCCCCCGGGCGATGAGGGCCACCAGCGCGAAAACCGCGACCGTGGTGACGACGAAGGCCAGATCGGCCACCGTGAGCTCCTGGATGAAGAGGGAAGAAAAGAATCGGCCAGACGGCCGATGACGAGATAACCGTGTCTTCATCCCGGCGTTAAGAGGCCTTGACGGTGTCCATACGGCCGCCAGGGAACTCTTAACGCCGCACTTACGCCAGGGGCCGTGAATCGCCGGTCAACCGCCGGTCAGCCCTGGTGGGAGAGGCCGGCCGTGTCCAGAGCGGCGCCCGCCTGCGCGGCCAGCGCGACCGCCACCAGGCGGGCCTCTTCGGGGGGCAGGGGCCGGTCCGGCAGTGGATCGAGGAGGAAGCGGCCGTAGTAGTGGCCGCCGCCGACGGCCCGCAGTTCCGTCTCTCCGTCCGGCCAGTCCGCGTACTGGGTGATCCTGCCGCCGCGGCGCAGCCACAGGCTGCCGTCGTGCTCAAGCCTGGGCAAGCTCCCCATCAGCGTCCCGTACTCGAAGCGGCAGGCGCGCAGGCCGAGCAGGCCGACGAGCTCGCGCCGTACGTACTCGACCACGGCTTCCGGTGAGCCGCCGTCCTCGGACAGCCGGGCGGTGCCCTGGAGGCTGGACAGGTGGGAGGCGTCGGTGACCACGACCGTCTGGAGCCGGCGCACGCGTACGGCCAGCTGGGAGACGATCAGCCCGACGACGAGCAGCAGGACGGCCGTCTGGATCTCGTCGCCGTCGGCGATGGCGAACCGCTGGTAGGGCCTGGTGAGGAAGAAGTCGAACCAGGCGGCCGCCGAAAGCGCGGCCAGGGCGCCGGCCGCCCGGGTGCCGAGTGCGGCGACGGCGACCACGGCGACGACCATGATCAGAGCCTCGTTGGTCGCCGAGAGATCTCCGCGGAACGGCACGAGCGCCAGCGCTACGAGGAAGGGGGCCACGAGCGCCGCGAGCAGAACGGCGCGGTCGTGGAGTCGGTGTCGGTACCCGGACATGTGATGCCTCCTGTGCCCTCACAGCAAGCCTGCCCCCACAGCAAGCCTGCCCCCGCCGCAGGGGGAGTCACGCACCCCAGCGAGGTCTTGACGCATCCCATACGACGCGCCGGTCCCGGCGTAAGGAGTGCGCGAAGAGTGGGGCGGCAGCCGTATGGATCGCGCCAAGAGCACTGGTCATCCGGCCGCGCCGTCCGGACGCTGTCCTCACTTTGTCCAACGGAGGAACGAGCGAGATGACCATGCACATGGAAAAGTCGACGACGGCAGGACAGACGCCGGGCACGGAGGAACCTCCTGATACCGGCGCACGGACGCAGGGGGCGGAGGACCCGCACCGGCTGACCGCGCTCCAGGGCCTCGCCGCGCTGTCGCTCGACGCGATGGCCTCCGTCGCCTACGGGCCCGAGTCGATCGTGCTGGTCCTCGCGGCGGCGGGCGCCTACGGCCTCGGATTCACGCTCCCCGTCACCCTGGCCATCGCGGCGCTGCTGGCCGTCCTGGTGGCCTCGTACCGGCAGGTGATCGCAGCGTTCCCGGACGGCGGCGGATCGTACGCCGTAGCCAAGAGGCACCTCGGCCGACGTACGAGCCTCGTCGCCGCGGCCTCACTGATCCTCGACTACGTGTTGAACGTGGCGGTCTCCGTCACGGCCGGCGTGGCCGCCCTGACCTCGGCCTTCCCGGAGCTCTACCCGGAGCGGGTGTGGATCTGCCTCGGGGTGCTGGTCCTGGTCACGGCGGTGAACCTGCGGGGGGTTGTGGACTCGGCCAAGGCCTTCCTCGTCCCCACCGCCGTGTTCGTGGGGTCCATCCTCGCGATGGTCGTGGTCGGCCTGTTCCGCGACGGGCCGGTGAGCACCGCCTCGGCCTCCGGGCACGCCTCCGCCCTGGGGGACGGTGCCACCACGGTCGGCGCGCTCCTGCTGCTGAAGGCCTTCGCGGCCGGCTGTTCCGCCCTGACCGGCGTCGAAGCCGTCGCCAACGCCGTGCCGTCCTTCCGTGCCCCGGCCGCTCGCCGTGCTCAGCGCACCGAGGTGGCGCTCGGCGCCCTGCTGGGTGTGATGCTGATCGGCCTGTCGGTCCTGATCGGACGCTTCCACCTCCAGCCGGTCGAGGGGGTCACCGTCCTCGCTCAGCTCGCGGACGCGTCTTTCGGTCACAACGCTGCTTTCTACGTGGTCCAGTTCGCCACCATGGTGCTCCTCGCGCTCGCCGCGAACACCTCCTTCGGCGGGCTTCCGGTGCTGATGAGCCTGCTGGCCCGCGACAACTTCCTGCCGCACGTCTTCGCCCTCAAGGCCGACCGCCAGGTGCACCGCCACGGTGTGGTCTGGCTGGCACTCGTCTCGGCGGCCCTGCTCGTCTTCTCCGGCGGCGACACCAACACCCTCGTCCCGCTCTTCGCGATCGGCGTCTTCGTCGGCTTCACCATCTGCCAGGTCGGCATGGTCCGGCACTGGCGCGGCGAACGTCCCCGGGGCTGGCGGGCCAAGGCGGCCCTCAACGGGTTCGGCGCGCTGCTCACCGGTGTCTCGGCGGTGGTCGTGACGGCCACGAAGTTCACCGAGGGCGCCTGGCTGATCGTCCTCGCCCTGCCACTCATCGTCCTCGGGTTCGAGAAGATCCACCGTGCCTACGCCCAGATCGGTGAACGCCTGGAGCTCGGCCGCATCCCGCAGGCGCCCCTGCGCTCCCGCTCGCTGGTCGTCGTACCGGTTTCCGGACTGTCCCAACTGACCTGCCAGGCCCTGACCGCCGCCCGCTCGCTCGGCGACGAGGTCCTCGCCGTGACCGTCACCCACCCGACTCCCGAGGACCAGCAGGCTGCGGAAGCCCTGAGACGGGACTGGGAGTTGTGGAAGCCCGGGGTCGAACTGGTCGAGGTGCCCTCCGTCACCCGCTCGTTGGGCCGCCCGGTGTCGGCATACGTGCGCGAGCTGACGCAGACGCACCCGGGCACCCAGGTGACCGTCCTCATCCCGGAGACCGAACCCGCCCACCTGTGGCAGCGGATGCTGCAGAACCAGCGCGGCTCCGTCGTCGCCCACGCGGTACGCCGCGACACCGACGCGGTCATCTGCCGGCTGCGCTTCCGCATCACCGACGACGTGCGCTGACGTGCAGTGAACCGCGCTGACCTGCGTTGACGCACCCCTGACGGACGCTTGACGGATCTCGTGCGCGGCCGTCAAGACGGCGCCAATTCCTCCGCGTTGATGGGGGACAGCTCGGCATCGGGCGGTAGTTTCCTGCTTGTTGCGCTGCCGGGGGGCCTCGATCACTCACATGACGGCCGAGGGGGTCCATGGAGTAGTCCCCCGGCGGCGACACCCCTCTCTCAAGCACCCCTGCCCGGCTTGCCGGCAGGGGTGTCTTGCCGAAGCCGAACTCACCAGAAGGTCCTTTCATGGCTCCCGCCACCGCGCAGCACGTTCCCCCGGGTCTCGGAACCCCTCCGCGGACCCCGGTCAACCGCCCGTCCCGGAAGCGTTCCGGCCAGGTGAACATGCTGGAGCCCGAGCTCCTCGCAGCCTCCGCGCGTGAGGCCGTCGGAAAGCTCCACCCGCGTGAACTGGTCAAGAAGCCGGTGCTGTTCGTCGTAGCGGTCGGATCGGTCCTGACGACGCTCTCGGCGCTCGTCCACCCGTCCGTCTTCACTTGGGTGATCAGCGTCTGGCTGTGGCTGACGGTCCTGTTCGCCAACCTCGCCGAGGCCGTCGCCGAAGGTCGCGGCCGCGCCCAGGCCGAGTCGTTGCGCAAGGCCCGTACGGACACGGTCGCGCTCCGGCTGAACCACTGGACGTACGGGACGAACCTGCGGCGCGCCGAGACCGAGGCGGTGGCCCCGGCCGAGCTCCAGCCCTTCGACTTCGTCCTCGTCGAGGCGGGCGAGCTCATCCCGGCCGACGGGGACGTGGTCGACGGCGCCGCGATGGTGGACGAGTCGGCCGTCACCGGCGAATCGGCCCCGGTCCTGCGGGAGTCGGGCGGCGACCGGACCGGTGTCACGGGCGGTACGACCGTCCTGTCGGACTCGATCGTCGTACGGGTCACTTCGCGGCCCGGCAACAGCTTCATCGACCGGATGATCGCTCTGGTCGAGGGGGCCACCCGGCAGAAGACCCCGAACGAGATCGCGCTCAACATCCTGCTGGCCGCCCTGACCGTCATCTTCATCCTGGTGGTCGTCACCATCCAGCCGATGGCCGCGTACGCGCGCACCGCCCAGTCCACGACCGTCCTGGTCGCCCTCCTCGTCACTCTCATCCCCACCACGATCGGCGCCCTGCTCTCCGCGATCGGCATCGCCGGTATGGACCGCCTGGTCCAGCGGAACGTCATCGCGATGAGCGGGCGTGCCGTCGAGGCGGCCGGCGACATCAACACCCTCCTCCTCGACAAGACCGGCACCATCACCCTCGGAAACCGCGAGGCCGCGGCCTTCATCCCGCTACCCGGCGTGGACCACGTCAAGCTCGCGGACGCCGCCCAGCTGTCCTCCCTCGCCGACGAGACACCGGAAGGCCGCTCCGTCGTGGCCCTGGCCCTGCAGTACGGGCTCCAGCCGGCCGCCGCCGAGGATCTGAGCAACCCCCGCTTCACCGAATTCAGTGCCCGCACCCGAATGAGTGGCGTCAACCTGAGCTGGGACAACGGCGCCGGCTGCGCGATCCGCAAGGGCGCGGTGACGCAGGTCTGCGACTGGGTGGTGGCACGCGGCGGGACCGTTCCGGCCGAGGCCGCCGAGTGGTCGGCGGCGGTGTCCGAGTCCGGCGGCACCCCGCTGCTGGTGGCGGTCCACGACTGGGACGGCCCGCGGGTCCTCGGCATCATCCACCTCAAGGACGTGGTCAAGGACGGCATCCGGGAGCGCTTCGCGGAGCTGCGCGCCATGGGGATCCGTACGGTCATGGTGACCGGCGACAACGAACTGACGGCCCGGGCCATCGCCGCCGAGGCCGGAGTCGACGAGTACCTCGCCGAAGCCACCCCCGAGGACAAGCTCGCGCTGATCAAGCGGGAGCAGGCGGGCGGCAAGCTCGTCGCCATGACGGGCGACGGCACGAATGACGCGCCCGCCCTGGCGCAGGCGGACGTAGGCGTGGCGATGAACACCGGCACCTCGGCCGCCAAGGAGGCCGGGAACATGGTGGACCTGGACTCCAACCCCACCAAACTCATCGAAATCGTCGAAATCGGCAAGCAGCTCCTCATCACCCGAGGCGCCCTGACCACCTTCTCCATCACGAACGACGTGGCCAAGTACTTCGCGATCATCCCGGCCATGTTCACCGCGGCCTACCCGGGACTCGGCGCGCTCAACATCATGGGCCTGAGCAGCCCCACCTCAGCGATCACCTCGGCGATCATCTTCAACGCCCTGATCATCGTCGCCCTCATCCCGCTCGCCCTGCGCGGCGTCCGCTACAAGCCCGCCTCCGCCCACGACCTGCTGCGCCGGAACCTCGCAGTCTATGGCTTCGGCGGCCTGGTCCTGCCGTTCGTCGGCATCAAGCTCATCGACCTCTTCGTATCCACCGTCCCCGGCCTCGGCTGAAGCCCGTCAGGGGCTCATCAGTCGAGAGGCTCGCCAGCCGGATCACCGCCGGGTACCCGCACCTCGATGCGCCGCTCCGCTTCGGCGGAGTGTTCCTGGCCGGCGCACAGGCTTCGATCGTGCGCGCCAATCTGGACCGGGCCGACTGGAGGGACGCCGGGTCGGTGGGTGCCGGGGTCGCGATCACAGCCGTGGCCGCGGTGGCCGCGGGCCTGCTCGGATGGCTGGCCGGGCGGCGCGGGGTGCACAGCGTTCCGGGGGGTCCGGACGCGGCCGGCGGGGTGATGGAGATCCCCGAGGGGGAACGTTTCGTCTGGCTCTCCCGCACCGCCAACCCCTGGCTCCACCTGACCGCCGCCCTCACGGGCCTGGTGGCCGCGGCCGGCGTACTGGCGGCCGCCTGCGGCCTGATCGGCCTGCAGTGGACGCTGATCGCACCGTTCGCGATCGCCTCCGTCCTGGTGCTCTTCTGCTCCTCCGTGCAGGCGCGCGTGACGGACTCCAGCCTGGAGGTGGCCTTCGGGCCGCTCGGCTGGCCGCGACGACGCTGGCCGGCGGGGGAGATCGACTCGGCCCGCATGGAGGTCCGCACCCCCGCGCAGGTGGGCGGCTGGGGCTACCGCCTCAGCGGGCTGGGCACGACCGTCATGCTCCGTGCGGGCGAATGCCTGGTGATCCGCCCCCGCAAAGGCGTCGAGTTCGCAGTGAGTGTCGACGACGCCGAACGAGGCGCCGCACTGCTCAACACCCTTTCCGCCAAGGAATCTGGCCGAAAATAGCCGGAGGTTCGCCGGAACATTCTGTTCCGGGCCAGTCGACTGTGAGTGCGGTCATATCCAATCGACAGGTGATCATTTCTTGTTCGGATATCCCTGAGGCAAGTTCGTCCCACGTCACCTTCAGCGTGTTCAGCGGCATCTCCATCCCGGACGGCGGAGACCAGGTCTGGCACTGCTCGGCGTCAGCGCGATCACGCTGAGACGCCGCCTCGGAGGGGTTCCGTAAAGGTGGCGTCAATTGCCCGTATGAGCCCTTGGGTACCGCCCGGCGGGGCAGTTGGATGGACAGCCGGTGTTGATCCACACCTCGTCGGCTCCTTGGCGGGGGCGGCCCCCGTCCGGGCCGCCCCCGCCCTCCGTCTTCTGCCCTGAGAGGAGGCATGCACGTGATGGAGCTCAGGCGTTCCCGCCATCCCGCCCTCGCCCGCTGGTTTCCTGTCGGCGCCTCGGGAGTCGCGGCTCTCGCCGAGCACGTCCTGACCACGGGCAACGGGCTCTGGTGGGCCGACCGGCCCGACTCTCCCCGGGTCGTCGCCGTCTCGTGCGGTGACCGCGTCGTCCTGCGGGGCGATCCGGACGAGCTCCCGTCGAGCGTTCTGGCCTCCCTCGCGGTGACCCGTGTCGAGGCTCCGGAACAGTTCGCGCCGGCCATGCGCGCTGTCCTCTCCCGGGTCGAGCCACGCGAGTGGATGGTCTACGTCCAGGAGGAACCCCCACTGCAGGTGCGGCCGCCGCGCGGTGCGACCGTCCGGCGACTGACGGCCGAGGACGCCCCGGCGTTGGCCGGGCTCCCGCCCGAGGCCTCCTGGATCCATGCGACGTGGGGCGGGCCCCACGGACTCGCGGGGTCGGGCGCCGCCTGGGGCGCGTTCCAGCGCGGACGCCTGCTCGCGGTGGCATGTACGTACCTCATGGGGAGCCGGTACGAGGACGTCGCCGTCCACGCCGATCCCGGCCACTGCGGTCAGCACCTGGCCCTGGCCTGCGTGAACGCACTGTGCGAGGACATCGCGGCTCGCGGCCGGATGCCGAGCTGGTCCTGTTCCCGCCACAACCGGCCCAGCCGTCTGCTGGCCTGGCAGGCGGGGTTCCGGCTGCAACGGGAGTACGTCCACTACGCCACAGGGAGGGTGCGTGTTAAGGACGCGTCAGGATTGGCTCAACTGCGGGCATAAGTGATCAGGCTGCGTACGCTTGCTCAGCCGTCGACGCCGATGGCTGATTCTTTGCCGTACGACAGGAGCCCCCCACGATGGCCACCCCTGCCCGCACCTCACGCCTGCGCGCGTGGCTGCTGGAAGGCTTGACCGACCGCCCCAAGCAGCAGTCCCACGCCGATACCGCACACGAGGGCCGCCCCTGGTGGCGGGTCATGTGCCTGACCGGCCTGGACTACTTCTCGACCCTCGGTTACCAGCCCGGTATCGCGGCGCTGGCCGCCGGACTGCTGTCGCCGGTGGCGACCATCGTGCTGGTCCTGCTCACGCTGTTCGGTGCGCTGCCGGTGTACCGGCGGGTGGCGGAGGAGAGCCCGCACGGCGAGGGCTCGATTGCCATGCTGGAGCGGCTGCTGTCCTTCTGGAAGGGCAAGCTGTTCGTCCTGACCCTGCTCGGGTTCGCGGCGACCGACTTCCTCATCACGATCACGCTCTCGGCGGCCGACGCCACCGCGCACATGGTGGAGAACCCGCACCTCACCTCCACCCTCCACGGCCACGAGGTACTGATCACCCTGATCCTCGTCGCCCTGCTCGGCGCGGTGTTCCTGAAGGGGTTCAGCGAGGCCATCGGCGTGGCCGTGGTCCTGGTGGCCTCGTACCTCGCGTTGAACGTCGTCGTCATCGGGGTCGGCATGTGGCAGGTGATCAGCGAGCCGCACGTCATCGGTGACTGGTCGGACGCGCTGACCACCGAGCACGGAAACCCGTTCATGATGATCGCCATCGCGCTCATCGTGTTCCCCAAGCTCGCGCTCGGCATGTCCGGATTCGAGACGGGCGTCGCGGTCATGCCGCACGTGCAGGGCGATGCGGACGACACCCCGGAGAAGCCGGAGGGACGGATCCGCGGGACCAAGAAGCTGCTCACCACGGCCGCCGTGATCATGAGCGTCTTCCTGATCACCAGTAGCTTCATCACCACCCTGCTCATCCCGGCCGATCAGTTCAAGCCGGGCGGCGAGGCCAACGGCCGCGCGCTGGCCTACCTGGCCCACGAGCACCTGGGCTCCGCCTTCGGCACCGTCTACGACGTCTCGACCATCCTCATCCTCTGGTTCGCCGGAGCCTCGGCCATGGCCGGCCTGCTGAACCTGATGCCGCGCTACCTGCCCCGCTACGGCATGGCCCCGCACTGGGCCCGCGCCCTGCGCCCGATGGTCATCGTCTTCACCCTCATCGCGTTCCTGGTCACCTGGCTGTTCAACGCCGACGTCGACGCCCAGGGCGGCGCGTACGCCACCGGCGTCCTCGTGCTGATCACCTCGGCGGCCGTCGCCGTGACCATCGCCGCCCGCAAAGCAGGTCAGCGCGGCTGGACCATCGGCTTCGGCGTCATCTCCGCCGTCCTCGTCTACACCACCGCCGTGAACGTCGTCGAGCGCCCCGACGGCGTGAAGATCGGCGCCTGCTTCATCGCCGGCATCATGGCCCTCTCCCTCCTCTCCCGTCTCGCACGCGTCTTCGAACTGCGCGTCACGCACGTGGAGCTCGACGACATGGCGGCCCGTTTCATCCGCGACACCTCCAACCGCACGATCCGCTTCATCGCCAACGAGCCCGACAGCCGGGACCTCGCCGAGTACCGGCAGAAGAAGCAGCAGATCCGCGCGGACAACGACATCCCGTCCGAGGACGACGTCATGTTCGTGGAGGTCACCGTCCTGGACGCGTCGGAGTTCGAGTCCGGCATGCGGGTCCGCGGTGAGGTGCTCCACGACCGCTACCGGGTCCTGACCCTGGAGAGCTCCTCCATCCCCAACGCCCTCGCCGCCCTCCTCCTGTACGTACGCGACGAGACCGGCCAGCGCCCCCACATCTACTTCGAGTGGACCGAGGGCAACCCGATGGCCAACTTCCTGCGCTTCTTCCTCTTCGGCCAGGGCGAAGTCGCCCCCGTCACCCGCGAGGTCATCCGCGAAGCCGAACCGGACCGGGCCCGCCGCCCCCACGTCCACGCCGGCTGACCCCGGTGTGCAGGGGGACGAGTCGGCGCGCCGCGCACCACACGGCAGACGTTGCACGATGTGGCATCAGTCGCCGATGTCGCGGCTGCGGAAGTCGTCCAGCGTCTCGCGCCTGACCAGCACCCGGGCCGTGCCCTCGTGGACCGCGATGACCGGGGGACGGCCGACCATGTTGTACCCGGAGGCCATGGAGAGTTGGTACGCGCCCGACACCGGGACGGCGAGCAGGTCGCCGGGGTGGATGTCGCCCGGCAGCTCCACGTCGGCCGCGAGGATGTCGCCCGCCTCGCAGTGCCGGCCGACGACCGTGGTGGTACGGGATCCGGAGGGGGAGTGGCGTCCCACGAGCCGGGGTGCGTAGCGCACTCCGTACAGGGCGGGGCGCGGGTTGTCGCTCATGCCTCCGTCGACGGCGACGAAGACCTTCTCGCCCGTGTGCTTGACGGCGAGCACCCGGTACAGGGCGACCCCTGCGGGCCCGACGACGGCCCGGCCGGGTTCGACGAGGAGGCGGGGGACGGTCAGTCCGGCGGCGGCGCAGCTCGCGGCCAGCTCGGTACGGAGCATGCGCGCCAGCGCCGTGAGGTCGAGGGCGGGTTCCCCCGCCCGGTAGGCGATGCCGTGGCCGCCGCCCATGTCCAGCTCGGGCAGGACGACTCCGTGGGTTGCGTGGATGTCGGCCATCAGCCGCACCATGCGGCGCAGCGCCACCAGGTAGGAGTCCACGGTGGTGATCTGGGATCCGATGTGGCAGTGCAGGCCCGTGAGTTCGAGCTGCGGCTGGCCCAGGATCCTGGCCACGGCCTGCTGGGCGGATCCGTCGGCAGGGGAGAGCCCGAACTTCTGGTCGTCCGTGCCCGTGCGGATCTTCTCGTGGCCCCCGGCGGATACCCCCGGCACCACCCGCACCATGACCCTCTGGTGTCCAGTGGCACCGACGGCGGCCGCGATCCGGGCGATCTCGGAGGGGCCGTCGATGACGATCCGGCCCACCCCGAGCCGCAGCGCGGTCTCGATGTCCCGGGGCGACTTGGCGTTGCCGTGCAGCACGATCCGCTCGGGCGGGAAACCGGCGGTGACGGCGAGCTCCAACTCCCCGGCGGAGCAGACGTCCAGGCCGAGGCCCTCCTCCCGGACCCAGCGCACCATCGCGCGGGAGAGGAACGCCTTGGCGGCGTAGAGCACGTCGGCGGCGGAGTCGGGGAAGGCGCTGCGGTAGGTACGGCAGCGCTCACGAACCTCGCCCTCGTCCAGCACGTAGGCCGGGGTGTCGAACCGCTCGGCGATCTCCGTCAGCGACACCCCGCCGACGGCCAGGTCGCCGCCGTGCGGGAGCGGAGTGGTGGAGGCGGGCCATATGGACAGGTCATCGGTACCGGCCGGAATCTCCGGGAGAGCGGTGATGGTCATGGCGTGACCCCCTTCAGACGGTCCGGGCAACGGTCTCGGGCACCTGCGGGACAGAAGCCGTGGCCGGACCGTTGGTGGCCGTCGCCGTGGTGACCGCAGGAGCGGTGAGGGTCGGGTCCACGGTCAGCAGCGAGGCTCCGAGCGGCTCGGCCATCGCGCGGAGCGCGGCCTCCGAGAGCCGGATCCAGGGCTGCCCCTCACCGAGGACGGCGGCCAGTCGCTCCGCGGTGGTGAAGCCGACGGCGGTACGGGCCCCCAGCGGGGTGCGGAACAGGCGCACCACCACCTGCGCGGCTCCCGGCCGGGCCGGTACGTACAGGGGCCCGGCCGGGACCCGTTCTTCAGGCTCCGGGTCGTCTTCGTACTGGAACAAACACATGAGGCCCTCCCAGAGGAACCACGAGTGGCAGTGGGGAGGCCCCGGATGCGGGGAGGCGGTCCGGGGCACGACACCGAAGCTATCCCCGAGTTCTCACCGCAGTGGACACCCCATGACGGGACCTTGACGGCGACCGGCCGAGTCCATACGCATCGCTGACAGGCGGCGCCGGGGGCCGTCAGAAACGCGTCATGGTTTCCCGTTCTCGCGTCAGAAGGCGATAAGCGACCACCCCGCACGTTCGAAACGAGCCCTTTCATGGGATCCGGTCGATGGAGAGGCGAGGGGAAGCAGCTGTGCGAAGAGTCGTGGTCGGTGTGAGCGGAACCCCGGGCAGCCTGTCCCCCCTCGAGGCCGAGCTCGGTTTCCCGATGCTGCTCATGGCCGCGCAGTCCTTCGCAACGGCCGCGTCCGCGATCAGTCCTTGATGGCGCTCTCGCACACGGCAGGCTGCCCGGCCGCGGGCGAGGTCCCCCGCGCGAGCACCTTGCGGCCGTCCAGGAGGATCGCGCAGGTGGCCACCGCTCCCTTGGCGGGAATGATGGTCACCTTGGCGTTCTTCCCGTCGACGATCACCACTTCCTTCCGCCAGTCTCCGGCCGTATCGCCCTCGGAGTGCCGACGCACGTCGGTGTCCTCCCACGGATAGCGGCCTTCGGTGTCCTGGTAGGTGACGCCGTACGTGCCGGATCCGGAGGTCTTCGCCGTGTAGGTGATCGCCCAGGCCTTGCCGAAGTCGCCGCTGAACCGGACCGCCGCGAAGACCGCGAGCAGCCCGATCACACCCACGACCAGGGGTGTCACACAGCAAGCCGTACGCCGAGCACTCATCACACCGCTCCATCCGGACGCCCACCGTGGGCCTCCTCAGCCCCCATCCAAGCGGAGCGAAAGCGGCTGCTAATCGTCACCTTTCAGGAGGAACGGTGCCTGCATCGCAGGTCGCACTCCATGACCGAAAGGCCCACCCCGCCACCCCGCAACCCCGGCTCCGGCGCGATCTCGTAGCCCTTGACGCTCATTGATACGCCTGCGCGCTTCGCCTGATACATCCCTGACGACCAGGGTGCATACCGTCGAGAGGGTCGCCACGGCGCCCACCGGCCCGAGCGGCCGTCCCCGCCGAAGCCCCGCGTCCCGAAAGGCCCCTTTGCCCATGCGTATGCCCCCTCGCTCCCTGCGCCGCTGCCTCCTCCCCCTGACGGCCGTCGCCTCGGTCGTCCTGGGGGCCGCTTCCTGCGGCAACGCCCAGCCCGAGATCGTCGGCTCGGCGAAGGTCTCAGTACAGGACGCAACGGCCGGTTCGGCCCGGCTCACCTACGATTTCGGTGACAGCGCCTACGCGCCACCGGGCCTGGACGGCAAGCGTACGGAGCTGAAGGCCGCCGTCACCTACCCGCGCGATCTGGAGGGGGGCAAGCATCCCCTGGTGATGATGCTGCACGGCTGGGGCGACACCTGCGCCGCGGGTGACAAACCGGTCCGCGCCCAGGGCTGGCCGTGCGCCAAGGGCGCCGAGCCGGTCGGCAACTACCTGGGCTACTCCTACCTCGCCGAGGCACTGGCCGACAAGGGCTACATCGTGGTGTCGGTGGCGGCCAACGGCATCCAGGCCCAGGAGAAGAAGCAGGGCCAGGTCGCGCGGGCGGCCCTGCTGGACAAGCACATGGAGATGTGGGAGCAGCTGTCCACCGGGGAAGGCCCGCTGCGGGAGCTCAAGCAGTTCACGGACCACGTGGATCTCGACCGGGTCGGCACGCTCGGACACTCCCGCGGCGGCGGTGGTGTCCTCGCCCAGGCCCTGGACAGCCACAAGCTCCCGTCCGGCGTCCACCTCCGTGCCACCCTCGCACTCGCGCCCGCCATGAACGGCATCGACGCGGACAAGGAACACATCACCCGCGTCCCCCTCTCCCTGGTCGCCGGAACCTGCGACGCCATGTGGGAGGACAGCAAAATCCCCGTCGCGATGGCCGCCGGGAACCCGCACGTCGAACACCACGACGTACCCGGCGGCAACCACAACTTCTTCAACACGGTCTGGACACCCGGCACCGGACCGGCCTTCGCAACCGACGACGTCACCGTCGACCACCGCAACCGCCCCGGCGGCCGGTGCGAGAGCGCGAACGCAACCGGCACCCCTCAGCAGCTGAAGCCCGCCGAGCAGCGCGAGACCGCGATCCGCTACGCCACCGCGTTCTTCGACAAGTACCTGAAATAACAGCCCCGCTCCCGCCGGGCTCGCCACCCAACCCGAGGACCGGCGGCGAGAGCGGCGTCGCACCGCGGGCGATCCGGGCGCCATGAACGCGTGGCGCGACCTTGATCGATGCGGCCCGCGGTTCGTCGGCCGAATCGACCTGCGCTCAGCCGGAGGCCGGCGTCGCCGCCGCGCGGACGGCGCCGGGTCAGCTGGTTGTGGGACACCCGGGCGGCCCGTGCGACGTCCGGTACGGCCAGGGGCCGGGCCAGGTGTGCCTCGATGTGTGCGACGGCCAGGGTGACGGCCGGGTGCGGGGCGCCCTGGAGGACCGGCGGTGGCAGTTGGGCCACCCGCCAGAGCGCCGCCCAGATCTCGGCGGACGCCCGGGCCGGGGAGCCTGGTGCGGCCGCGATGGCGTTGTGGAGCAGTTCGGACAGTGCCGAGGCAGCTGCCACAGGTCCGGGAGCCGGAACACCTCCCGCGCCGCGGACGTCCCGTGCACGCCCACACCGACCACCCGTGGAGGCTCCGGACGGTCCGTGGGAGCTGTGCCTGACGATCAACGACTCGTGGGGCTACCAGCGCGCCGACGGCAACCACAAGTCGGTGGGCCAGCTGGTGCGGTTGTTCACCGAAACGATCGGGATGGGCGGCAATCCGCTGCTCGACGTCGGCCCGAAGGAGGACGGCACGATCCCGCCGGAACAGGCCGACCGGCTGCTCGGCCTCAGGGACTGGACGGCCCGCCATGCCGAGGCCGTGGGCACGGCGCCGAGCTCGGCCACCCGGTGACGGGCTGGCGATCTGATCGTTTTGATCAATAGTTCACATGGTCTTGACGTTCAAGATGCGTGGGCGAATGATTCAAGTCGTTCAGCCCACTCGCCAAGGAGCAGTACAGATGAAGGCTCAGTCCTTGCGTGTCTACGGCGCGGTGGCCGCAGCGGTGTCCCTTGCCCTGCTGACCTCCGCCTGCGGTTCCGGCTCCACCACCTCGTCGGCCCCGAAGGACGACGGCAAGCCCGTGACGATCACGTACTGGACCTGGACCGCCGGCGCCGAGGCCGCGGCCGCGGAGTTCAACAAGACGCACACCGACATCCAGGTCCAGTTCTCCCAGATCCCGGGCGGGGCTGACGGTTACAGCAAGATCAGCAACGCGATCAAGGCGGGCGCCGCGCCCGATGTGACGACCATCGAGTACGCGATGGTCCCGGAGTTCGCGAGCCAGGGTTACCTGGAGGACCTCACCGCTTCTTCGGGCGAACTGGTGAAGAAGAGCTTCCCGGCCGGCATCCAGGACCTGGTGACCTTCGGCGGAAAGACGTGGTCGGTCCCCTTCGACGCGACTCCGCAGGTGTACTTCTACCGCAAGGACCTCTTCGAGAAGTACGCGGTGTCCGTGCCGACGACGTGGGACGAGTACCGTGCGGCCGCCGAGAAGATCAAGGCGGCGGACCCCAAGGCGCGCATAGGCAACTTCCCGACCGACACTCCGCTGGAAGCCACGCTCTCCTGGCAGGCCGGCGCCAAATGGTTCCAGATCAAGGACGGCGCCTGGAAGCCCGAGATCAACGACGCCCCCTCGCAGAAGGTCGCCGCCTTCTGGCAGGGGATGCTCAAGGACGACCTGGTCTTCAACTACGGTTCCGGCACTCCGGAGGAGAACAAGTCCAGGGCCGACGGCACGTCCGCCAGCATCGTGGGCGCCGCTTGGAGCGGCGGCGGAATGATCTCCACCATGCCGGACCTCAAGGGCAAGTGGGGCGTCGCCCCCATCCCGAACTGGGGCACCCCGGCCAGCGGCATGTTCGGCGGCACCAGCTTCGCCGTGCCCAAGGGCAGCAAGCACACCAAGGCCGCCGCCGAGTTCGTCAAGTGGGTGACCACGGACCCGGCCGCGATGACGGCCCGGATCGGCGCCCTGAAGAACCCGAGCAGCAGCCTGCCCGCGAACCGGGAGATGGCCGCGGTGGCGGCGAAGGCCTTCGACACCTCCTACTTCGGCGGTCAGGACTTCTACAAGCTGACCGGCGAGCAGATCGACACGATCGTCCCCGGCTGGACCTGGGGCCCGGTCTGGGGCAAGGTCAACGCCGACTTCAAGGACGAGGCGGCCAAGAACGGTCTCGCCGGCGGTCTGGTGAAGGCCCAGGAATCGGCCCGGACCACCATCGAGAGCCGTGGGCTCAAGCTCGCCAAGTGACGCGACGGGGGCGGCCGCGAACCCTTGCGGCCACCCCCCTCCGCGGAAGCCGGAAGCCGGAAGCCGGAAGCCGGAAGCCGCACCCCGGACCCCGGCCGCCTGAAGTCTGAACCACCCGCACCGCCAAGGAGCCAACCGTGGCATCACCCCCCGTCGCTCCGGCACGCGCCGGAAACGCGCTGCGCCGCAACCAGCGCGCCGCCGCAGCCCTGTTCCTCGTCCCGTTCTTCGTCCTGTTCGCCCTCGTCATGGTGGCGCCGGTCGTCTACGCGGGGTGGATGAGCGTGTTTCGGGAGCAGTCCTCTGGACTCGGGTTCGGCGGCGTCGAACGGACCTTCGCAGGTCTGGCGAACTACTCGGCGGTGCTGGCCGATCCGGAGTTCCGTACGTCCTTCCTGCACGTCGCCACGTACTGCGTGCTGTACATCCCGGTGATGATCGGCGGCGCGCTGGGCCTGGCCCTCCTCGTCGATTCGACCTATGCCCGGGCCAAGCGCTTCTTCCAGCTCGCCTTCTTCCTGCCGCACGCCGTGCCGGGACTGATCGCCGCGATCATCTGGATCTACCTCTACACCCCCGGACTCAGCCCCGTGATCGAATGGATCGACGGCGCGGGCGGCAGCTGGAACTTCTTCTCACCCGCCAACTCCCTCTCGTCGATGGTCAACATCGCCGTCTGGCAGTGGATCGGCTACAACATGGTGATCTTCTTCGCGGCGCTCCAGGCGGTGCCCCGCGAGGTCATCGAGGCCGCCACTGTGGACGGAGCGGGCGCCTGGCGCATCGCCCTGGGCATCAAGGTGCCGATCATTCGGTCCTCCGTCGTCATGACCGTCCTGTTCACCTGCGTCGGAGCGATCCAGCTCTTCACCGAGCCCAGGCTGCTCTCCGACAAGGCGCAGGCACTGGGCAACGACTGGTCGCCCACGATGTACATAGTCAGCAAGGCCTTCATCGACCAGGACTACGCCTCCGCGGCCGCCGCGTCGCTGCTGCTGGCCCTCGTGGCCGGGGCGCTGTCCTTCTTGGTCACCCGGATCGGGAAGCGGTGGCAGGAATCATGAGCACGCAAGCCCTCCCCTCCCGCACCGTCGAGCGCACCCCCGTGCCGCCCGTCGACTCCACGGCGCCGAGCCGCCCCCGCGCCCCGCGGGCCTGGGCCTCCAAGACCGCCGTCAACACCGTACTGGTCATGCTGGCGCTCTACACGCTGATGCCGATCAGCTGGCTGCTGATCGCCGCCACCAAGAACCGCCGCGACCTCTTCGCCACCAACGGCTTCCAGTTCGGGGAGTTCAACCTCTTCTCCAACATCCACGAGGTCTTCACCCACAACGACGGCATCTACGGGCGCTGGCTGCTCAACACGGTCGTCTACGCCGTCGTCGGTTCCGCGCTCTCCTCGCTCGTCTCCGTCGCGGCCGGATACGCCTTCGACAAGTACGCCTTCGCGGGCAAGGAGAAGCTCTTCGGCGTGGTCCTCGCCGGCGTCCTCGTACCCGGGGCCGTCCTGACCCTGCCCATGTACCTGCTGGCCTCCAAGGCCGGTCTCACCAACACCTACTGGGCCCTGCTCATCCCCTCGCTCGTCAACCCGTTCGGCGTCTACCTCGCCCGCGTCTTCTCCGAGGGCTACGTGCCGTACGAGGTCATCGAGGCGGCCAGGGTCGACGGCTCCGGCGAGGTGCGGACCTTCCGCAAGATCGCGCTGCCGATGCTCGCGCCCGGATTCATGACGCTCTTCCTCTTCTCCTTCACCGCGAGCTGGAACAACTTCTACGGTGCGCTGATCATGCTCAACGACAAGAACCTGTACCCCGTCAGCCTCGGCCTCCACATGTGGAACGTCTCGACCACCGAGAGCCCCGAGATGTACTCGCTGGCCATCACGGGTTCCCTGATCGCAGTGATCCCGCTGGTGATCGCCTTCCTCTGCCTGCAGCGCTTCTGGCGATCGGGACTCACCGCCGGAGCAGTGAAGTAGATGAAGAACAAGGACTGGCTGCGGAGCGCGGTCGTCTACCAGATCTATCCCCGCAGCTTCGCCGACGGCAACGGCGACGGCGTCGGCGACCTCGCCGGCATCCGCGCCCGCCTGCCCTACCTGGCCGAACTCGGCGTCGACGCCGTCTGGATCAGCCCCTGGTACGCCTCCCCGATGGCCGACGGCGGCTACGACGTGGCCGACTACCGCGACATCGACCCGGTCTTCGGCACCCTCGCCGAGGCCGAGCAACTCATCGCCGAAGCCCACGCGCTGGGCCTGCGCATCATCATCGACCTGGTCCCCAACCACTGCTCCGATCAACACCCCTGGTTCGCCGGGGCTGTGGCCGCCGGCCCGGGATCACCGCAGCGGGACCGCTTCCATTTCCGCCCCGGACGCGGACCGGCCGGCGAACTGCCGCCCAACGACTGGCAGTCCCACTTCGGTGGCCCCGCCTGGACCAGGGTCGCCGACGGCGAGTGGTACCTGCACCTCTTCGCCCCCGAACAGCCGGACTTCGACTGGGAACACCCCGACGTCCGCGCCGAGTTCGAGGACGTCCTGAGGTTCTGGCTGGACCGCGGGGTCGACGGCTTCCGCATCGACGTCGCCGACCACCTCGCGAAGGCCCCCGGCCTGCCGGAGGTCAGCGACTACCGGGCACGCGACGCGAACGACAACCCGTGGACCGACCAGGACCCGGTGCACGAGGTCTACCGTTCCTGGCGTACCGTCCCCGACTCCTACGAGGGCGAGCGGGTCTTCGTGGGAGAGATCTGGCTCGAGGACCGGGACCGCTTCCGTGCCTACCTGCGTCCCGACGAACTCCACACCGCCTTCAACTTCCCCTTCCTCGGCACCGCTTGGGACGCCAAAGCGCTGCGCACGGTCATCGACCGCACCCTCGCGGACCACGGGCCGGTCGGCGCGGTCCCGACCTGGGTGCTCTCCAACCACGACGTCATCCGCCACGTCACGCGCTACGGCAGGGCCGACACCCGGCACAGCTGGGATCCGGTCACCGAAGGCGTCCCCGTCGACCTCGCCCTCGGCAGGCGCCGCGCCCGCGCCGCGGCGCTGCTCACCCTGG
Source organism: Streptomyces sp. NBC_00503 (assembly GCF_036346895.1). Lineage (NCBI taxonomy): Bacteria > Bacillati > Actinomycetota > Actinomycetes > Kitasatosporales > Streptomycetaceae > Streptomyces > Streptomyces sp. NBC_00503. Next base: position 7,152,689 of record NZ_CP107855.1, read on the forward strand.
CCCTGCCCGGCTGCGCATACGTCTACCAGGGCGAGGAACTCGGCCTGGCCGAGGTCGAGGACATCGCGGCCGAGCTGCTCCAGGACCCGAGGTGGCCCCGCTCCGGATTCACCGACCGGGGCCGCGACGGCTGCAGGGTGCCGCTGCCCTGGTCCGGGGACGGGGCCCCGTACGGGTTCAGCCCCGAGGGCGCGACGAACAGCCCCTGGCTCCCGCAGCCCCCGGACTGGGCCGGGTTCAGCGCCGCCGCGCAGCAGGGCGACCCGGCTTCCACGCTGGAGCTCTACCGCGGCGCCCTGGGCCTGCGCCGCAAGGAACCCGACCTGGTGGCGGGGGAGTTCGCATGGCTCCCGGCCCCGGACGGGGTCCTCGCCTTCACCCGCGGCGCCGGTTTCACCTGCCTCGTCAACCTAGGCGTCGACGCCGTCGAACTGCCACCTCGCTCCAGCCTCCTGCTGGCCAGTGGGCCGCTCACCGGGAGCGGACTGCTGCCAGGAGGAACCGCCGTGTGGATGCGAACCGCCTGACGGCGCCGTGACCACTGTGAGGAGCCGGCCCGCAGCCGTGGGGGCGCAGGGGCCGGCTCCGTCCCGCCTCCCGATCCCGAAGGGAACGCGATATGACCACCCGCCCCACACCCGCACAACTCGCCTGGCAGAGAGGCGGGTTCGGTCTCTTCCTGCACTTCGGCATCAACACCTTCAACGGCCGCGAGTGGAGCGACGGCACGCTGGACCCGGCCACCTTCGACCCGACCGCCCTGGACACCCGGCAATGGGTGCGGACCGCGGTCGCGGCCGGCGCCAGGTACGTCGTCCTCACCGCCAAGCACCACGACGGGTTCTGCCTCTGGCCGACCGCCACCACCGCGTACTCGGTCGCCTCGTCGCCCTGGCGCGACGGCCGGGGCGACGTCGTCGCCGAACTCGCCGAAGCCTGCCGGGAAGCGGACATCGGACTGGGCCTCTACCTGTCCCCCTGGGACCGCAACGCGCCCTGCTACGAAGACCCCGGAGCCTACGACGCCTTCTACCTGGAGCAGCTCACCGAGCTGTGCACCCAGTACGGCCCCCTGTACGAGCTGTGGTTCGACGGCGCGGGATCCGAGGGCAGGACCTACGACTGGGACGCCGTCACGGCCGTCATCGCCGAACACCAGCCGGACGCCATGGTGTTCAACATGGGCTCCCCGACGATCCGCTGGATCGGCAACGAGGACGGCCTGGCGGCCGACCCCTGCCGGTACACCGTCGACACGACCGGCATCAGCATCTACGACGACGGCGCGGCCCCGCTCGGCCGGGCCCGGTACCTGCCGCCCGAGTGCGACGTACCCATCCGCGGGCACTGGTTCTGGCAGCCGGACGACCTGCACACCCTCAAGAGCCGCGATCACCTCCTCGCCATCTGGTACCGCTCGCTCGGACTCGGGGCCGGCCTGCTCCTGAACGTCCCGCCGGATCGCACGGGCCGCATCGACCCCGCGGACCGCGCGCGCCTGCTCGAATTCACCACGGAGGTGCAACGGAGCTTCGCCCGGCCCTTCGTCCCGCGGCTGGCCACCGGACCGGGCGGCACGGTCGAGGCCCGGTTCACGAGGCCCGTCGTGCTCGACCACCTGGAACTGAACGAAGAGCTCACGGACGGCCAGTTCATCAGCGGGCACGAGATCCTGGTGGACGGCGAGGTCATCGCCTCCGGCCGGACCGTCGGCGTCCGCCGCATCCACGCGTTCCCTCCCGTGGAGGTCACCAAGCTGAGCATCCGGCTCACCGGCCCCGGCAGCCGACTGGCCGGCCTGTCGGGATTCTTCACGGGACGTGGAGCCGCCCCCGCGCTCGAAGAGCAACCCCGCGGCGCCACGGAGAAGTTCGAGGACCCCGTCCACTGACCGGCCGCCTCCACCCATCCATCCACCTACCGAAGACGGGAAACCGACCCTTGTCCACCTCGCCCGACCCCCGCCGCCACGTCCTCGTCGTCGGCATAGACGGGGTACGACTCGACGCGCTCCCCGCCGTGGCCACACCGCACCTCGACGCGGTGGCCGCCGCCGGATTCCTCGGCCCCATCGAGATCGACGAGGCCACGCCCACGATGTCCGGTCCCTGCTGGGCCACCGTCGTCACCGGAGTGGGCATCGCCAAGCACGGCGTCTACGGCAACAACTTCGCGGGCCACCGCCTCGACGTGTTCCCGGACTTCACCACCAGGCTCGCCCAGGAGAACGGCCGCAAGACCTTCGTGGCCGCCGGCTGGGAGCCGCTGCTGCTCGCCCGCCAGGGCGGCCCGCTGTTCGCCGCACCCAGCAGGCTCTCGTACGTCGCACCGCGCGCGGACACCAGCGAGGACTGGCAGGTCTGCGACGACCAGGTCACCGGGGAAGCCGTCCACGTGCTGGCGACCGACGACCCGGAGGTCTCCTTCGTCTACCTCGGCTCGGTCGACGAGACCGGACACCTGCTCGGCTGCGGGGACGCGTACCTGCGGGCGATAGAGCGGGCCGACGAACGCCTCGGCCGCCTGCTCGACACGGTCCGCGCCCGTCCCGGATACGCACGGGAGACCTGGACCGTCATCGTCGTCACCGACCACGGCCACCGGGACAGCGGCGGCCACGGCGGTCGTAGCGTCGAGGAGCGGACGGCCTGGGTCGCCTGCTGCGGCCCGGACGTCCCCACCGCAACTCCCGCCCGGGAGCTGCGCTTCGAGGACGTCGCTGCGCAGGTGTACGCGAGCCTCGGGCTCACCGCCGACTCGCACTGGACCCTCGACGGACTGCCGTTCTCGGCCCCCGTCGCCCCCGTACCGGCCGGGGTCTGACGTGCGGGCGGTCTTCTTCGACATGGACGGGACGCTGATCGACTCCGAGCCGCTGTGGTGGCAGGCGGCCGAAGCGGTGGCCGCGTCCCTGGCGTACACGCTGACGGAGGCCGACGTGGCCGACGTCGTAGGACGGTCGGTTGCGGACACGGCCGGCCACCTGCACGCCGCCGGCGGGGCCACGCGGACGGTGGTGGAGATCGAGGAGGACCTCCTGGCCGGATTCCACGAGCGGGTCGCCCGCGGCCCCCGGCTCATGCCGGGGGCGGTGGAACTCCTCGACGCGCTGGCCGCGGCCGGCGTCCCGATCGGGCTGGTCTCCGCTTCCCCCCGCCCGATCGTGGACCTGGTCCTGGAGCGGCTCGGCGCACACCGGTTCGCCGTGACCGTGGCGGAGGGCGAGACCCCGAGGACCAAGCCGCATCCCGACCCCTACCTCGCCGCGGCGAAGGCCCTGGGCGTCGATGCCCGGTCCTGCGTGGCCGTGGAGGACAGCCCCACGGGTACGGCCTCCGCCCAGGCGGCCGGCTGCGCGGTCCTGGTCGTCCCCTCCACCGTGCCGGTGGAGCCGGCCGCTGGGCGGCTGGTCCTGGAGCGGCTGACCGAGGCGGACCCGGAGCTGCTGCGTTCCCTCGTGGTCCGGGTCAGCCCAGGACGACCTCGATCTCCTGGGTGGCTCCCGCCTTCCCGGTGAGGTCCCCGAAGGTGAGCGTGAGGGCGGAGCCGGTGGTCGCGGAGGTGACCGTGGCCGGCTTGGAGATCACGGAGGCCACCGGGCGGTTCCAGGTGACCGTGAGGGCGGTCCGCATCCGCATGGGGTCCGACACGCAGAGGGTGGCGGTGCCGTCGCCGTGCTCCCGCACCAGTACGCAGGCGGGGTTGTCGGCGGTGAGGGCGCCGACCGTGCCGGCGAACCAGAAGTTGACGGCGGTGACGCCGAGCGAGGGCACCGCGATGCCCTGCTGGTCGTTGTCGTTGGCGAGGACGGTCAGCCAGCCGGCGGCGGCGGCCCGTGCCGCCGTGGCCGCGGTGGTGGCCCCGGGCATCAGGATGTGGACGCAGGCCGCGTCCACCGGGTCCACGCCGTGGTCGATCCAGAGGGTCAGGTAGCGGCGGGTGATCGGGTCGGTGGTGCCGCTGGTGTTGACGTCGTGCCAGGACCCGGTCCTGGCCTGGCGCAGCGCCTTGACCGTGGCTCCGCCGGGGAACACGTACCCGCCGTGGCCGGCGATCTGTGCCCAGTTGGTTCCGGTGAGCGTGGCCGACCAGCCGAGGGCCGCGGACTGGGCGGCGCCGTTGACGGTGAGGGCCTGGGTTCCCGCGGCGCCGAGGTTGCGGTTGTCGATCACGGTCTCCACCGCGACGCCGTCGGTGCCCCGGACGGCGCCCGCGAGGCAGACGATCGAGTCGGCCAGGCAGAACCAGGACTTCTTCGCGTACAGCGTGCTGGACAACCCGCGGACGAACTGGCCGATGGCCGCGTACTCTCCGTCGGTGGCGCCGCCGACCCAGTTCACGTCCGGCCGCGGCAGGCCCCAGGCGCCGCCCTCGGCGTCGGCGAGGGCCTTCTTCGAGACGGTGGTCCCGGGCAGCCGGTACGGGTCGACGGTGGCCCAGAAGCCGTCGGTGTACTGGCCGTTGGCGTACGTGTCCCCCCACCACTGGAGCATTCCGGCGCCGGCGTGCCAGCCGCGCAGGTTCTCCCCGTTGCCCGTTTCGTAGTACCCCATCCGCTTCGAGGCCATGCTGATGGAGGCCGCCCAGCCGGGCCGGCGGTGGACGGCCCGGTCCATGCCGGGGAAGATCCGGTGCGCGGTCGGCTCGGCGATCGCGGTGACGGCGCTGTCGTCCTGTACGGCCTTGAGCCGGGCCAGCGCCGCGATGCCCAGGTCGGTGTCGGTGAGGACGGGGCTGTAGTAGTCGCGCTGGATCCAGCCCTTCACCACACCGCGCCAGCGCTGGTTCTCCGCACTGCTCGCCGCGCCGCCCAGCAGGACGATGGACGAGAGGACGCCGTGGCCGCGGCCGTGGTCGCCGCCCTGGAACCCGTACGCGTTGGTCCTCGGGTTGCCCCGGCTGGTGGAGCGCCCGGAGACCGAGTCCATCATCAGGCCGTTGTAGAGGAACGGGGCGAAGGATCCTTCCACCGAGTCGAAGATGATCTGCCGGTTGGTGTCGCCGACCGCCCAGGGCGAACCGCTCAGGAGGGAGAAGAGGCTCGCCAGTCCGCCGAGCAGCACCGCGCCGTAGGAGCCGGTGTAGGCGAGGTAGTTGTGCTGGACGAACGATCCGTCGGCGTAGAAGCCGTCGCCACTGGTGACGAAGGGGAAGACGGGGGAGAGGGCGCCCCGCGCGAGCGTGATCTTGGCGTCGCTCTTGCCGAGGACGCCGCGCAGCGCCAGCGAGCGGCACAGATCGACCCGGTTGGCTCCGGTACTGGTTCCGGTGTAGCTCGTGACCGAGGAGTCGGGGACGAACTTGTCGACGGCGGCGAGGTGGTTGGCGATCTGGGTGGCGGAGAGCTGGTCGTAGAGGACCGTGGTGATGTCCAGCAGGAGCTGCGGAGAACCGATCTGGAAGTCCCACCAGTTGCCGAACTGGCTCTTCGACGGGTTGTAGGCCTGGTTGTACAGGTGGTCCAGGCCGGTCTTGATCTCTTGCGCCAGCGCCGTGCTGCCGGTCAGCCCGGTGCCGGGCTGGGCGTGGGCCTGAGCCATGGTGGCCAGGCGGGCGTAGCTGCCGGTGATCGAGCTGGAGACGGTCAGGGGCAGGTCCGGCCAGAGGGATCCGCTGACGGCGGCCATCGTGGACCGGACCTCGGAGGCCTGGGTGCCCAGCAGTGCGAGCTTCTGGGCGAAGGGGGCGGCCGCCGGGTCGAACCCGGTGCCCAGCACCATGTCCCGCCACTTGAGGCGGAGGGTGTCGTAGGCGTCGACGGCGAACGCGCCGCCGGCCGATGCGAGGACGCCGGCCGAGGAGGCCGAGCCGAGCAGGACGGCGGTGCCGGAGAGGCGGAGGAAGGAACGGCGGGACCATGGGCTGGACATGGAGCCTCCAGGGTGGGGGCGTGACCGTCTGGCCGGACGGCATGCCACGGCCGCGAGCGGGGTCCGCGCGCGGCAGGAGGCGACCGCTCGGCATCGAGGCGGTGACGGGGTGGGAGCGGGGAGGGGGCGTTCCGCTCACCGGATTTCTAGCATGTGATCGAAATATGACTCAAGAGTCGTGCAGGGATCGATTCGTTCGAACGGTCATATCTGTACGCGGCGAGCGAGCGCCGCACGAGTCCCGGACGCGCAGTTGGGGCAGCAGGTCGATGTGGAGCCGGGGCGCGGGGACGGTCGGGGGCCCCGTGTTCGCGGCGGCCCGGCCGTCGATCCGGTCGAGCAGCAGCCCGGCGGCCGCCGCGCCGACCGCGTGCCGGGGCGGGGCCACGGCGGTCAGCGCCGGCTCGGACAGCCCGGACACCTCGTCGTCGTAGACCACCAGCGCGAGGTCCTCGGGGACGCGGATCCCCAGGGCCTGGAGGCGCGGCAGGAGGACGACGGCGTCGGCGTCGGTGTGCACGAGCGCGGCGGTGACCCCGTGATCGCGCACACCGGCACGCAGGTGCTCCAGGGTGAGGTCGTAGCGGTGCGACTCGGAGGCGGGAGTGCCCGGGCCGAAGCCGGGAGCCACCGCGGCGGGAAGGCCCAGGGTGGCCAGGGCGGTCTCGAAGCCCGCCTTCAACTGCTGTGCGTGCGGGCTGTTCTGGAGTGCGTAAGCGATGCGCCGGTGGCCCAGGGAGGCCAGGTGGTGGACGGCGGATCCCGCCCCGTGGGCCGCGTCGGAACGCACCCGGTCGAGGGCGTCGGCCGGGCTGCCGGTCCTGGTCCACCGTTCGACCAGGACGGTCGGCACGGAGGCCTCCAGGACGGCGTCGGCCTCCCCGGGGCCGGGTGCTCCGTCCTCCCAGCTGGGGGCCACCAGCAGGCCGTGCACCCCGGAGGTCGTGAGCCGCCGTATCCGGGTGCGGTCCTCGTCGGCGAAGTAGCCGGAGAGCGAGAGCACGAGCCGCGCCCCGCGCATGGCCAGCACGCTGCGGGCACCCTGGACGATCTCGGAGAACGAGTAGTGCATGGTCGGCACGACCATCCCGACCACGGTCCCCTCCGCGGCCCGCGGGGCGGCCCGTGCGGGGGTGGGGACCGGCCGACCGGTCCCCGGCCACACCAGAGCGCCGTGGATCCGCCCGAGCCGCCCCTCGGAGACGAGGATCTCCGCGTCGCGGCGGACGGTGGCCATCGAGACGTCCAGCAGGACGGCGAGGTCGGCGACGGGCAGGCTGACGTGGTCGCGCACGATCGCGACCGCCCGTTCGTGTCGCTCGCGGACGTGTTCTCGCACGGGCCCCCCAGGCGCTCTCGGGCACGGGCCGAACGGTCCCGGCCCGATCGCAATCGATTGTATCGATCGAACGTTCTTTACGCTCGTATCGACCATCAATTGGATTCCGGTGCGGCCCGACCCCCTACGGGCGGACGGTCAGGAGCGGAAGAAGCTCCAGGTGCTGGCGGGGAACGTCCTGCGGAGCGCCCGCCGACAACCGGTCCAGCAGGAGCGCCGCCGCCCGCGCGCCCACCTCGCGCTTGGCGGGAGCCACGGCCGTCAGCGGTACGTCGGCCAGTCCGGCGACCTCGTCGTCGTAGGTGATGACCATCAGGTCCTCGGGCACCCGCACTCCCCGCGCCTGGAGCCGTGGGATCAGCATGATCGCGTCCGTGTCGCTGTGGATCAGGGCGGCGCTCACTCCGCTCTCCTGGACCGCCGCGCACAGGTAGTCCAGGGTCCGCGCGAACAGCTCCGCCTCCGCGAGCGGCCCCTGTCCGGCCGCCGCCTTCGCCCCGGACTCGGGCCACGCGGGCGCCGGCTCCAGCCCGAGCGCGGCCACGGCCGCCTCGAACCCGGCCCGCAGCCGCGCGGACGTCGGCGTCTCGCGGCTGGCCAGCGCGATCCGCCGGTGCCCGAGCTGCGCCAGGTGCTGTACGGCCCGCGCCGCGCCGTGCGCGTGGTCCGAGGCCACCCGGTCCAGCCCCGCCGCCGGATGGCCCGGCGGAGCCCACCGTTCCACGAGGACGGTCGGCACCGGCAGCTCCGCCGTCCAGGCGCCCTCGCCGGGCCCGGGCGACCCGGTGTCCCAGGTCGGGGTCAGCAGCAGGCCGTCCGCCCCCGTCGACAGCAGCCGGTCCGCCTGGGTCCGGTCCTCGCCCGGCAGGTACCGGGTCAGTCCCACGGTGAGCCTCGCCCCCCGCGCCTCGATCACCTCGCGGGCCCCGCGCACGACGTCGGCGTAGTAGTACTCGGTCGTCGGTACGACCATGCCGATCACCAGGCCCTCGCCGCCGTCACCGGACGGAGCGGCGGCCCGGGCCGACACCGGTGCGGCCGTGGTGGCACGACCCGCCGCCACCCTGCTGATCACCCCGTGCATCCGCTGGATCTCGCCCCGCGCCGCCATCGCTTCGATGTCCCGCCGCAGGGTCACGGGGGAGACGCCGAGCTCCTGGGCGAGCTCCGCCACGCGGACGCTGCCCCGCACCCGCAGGATCTCGCGCACCTGCGCCTGCCGCTGGTCCACGTGCGGTCTCATCCGGTCCCCCTGGGGTCGTGACGGTGCGGGGGGTGTGCCCCGGTACCGCCATCATAGGGAATGGAAGCGATCGATACGATCGATTGCGATCGACCGGTCACGGCCGGGCGGCTACGGCCGGGCAGCTACGACCGGGCGGCTCCGCCTGCGCGCGGGCCGGGGCTCTGCCGGCCGCCGGTCCGCCCGGGGCGGGGTGACTCCATGGTGCGCAGCCGGTCCACGTGGCGCTGCTGGATCTCCTGGGTGAAGGTCAGGAAGTCCGCGACCAGCTCCAGTTGCTCGGCGTCGTAGCGGGTCGTGACCTGCTGGCCGGCGTCGCCGAGGAACGGGGCCATCAGCCCGTGGGCGCGCCGGGTGGCTTCGGGTGTGACGCGGACCAGGGTCATGCGGCGGTCGGTCGGATGCGGGCTGCGCGTGAGGTAGTCCAGCTTTTCCAGGCGGTCGAGCATCGTGGTGACGCTGCCGGTGGTCAGGCCGAGGCGGGTGGCCAGCTCGCGGGGGGTGGTCTCCTCGGTGCCCATGAGGATCTCCAGGCAGCGTAGATCCGTCTCGTTCACTCCCATCAGGCGGGCCAGCTCGCGGTCGAAGTCGTCGACGGCCGACTGGTAGGCCTGTACGGCTCTGCCCAGTCGCGACTCGACCGGCTCAGTCTCGCTTGACATTCAAGGGATCCTTCCTCCATGGTGGCGAATAGCTCGGTATTCAAGATACCCGAAAGTCCAGCAATTCTAGGGAGCGACATGACCTCCAGCACGAGCGACAGGCGGGACGCGGCCGAGACCCGCCCCGAGGGGACGCTCACGCCCTATCCCCGGCGATGGGCGGCGGCGTTCGTGATGATCCTCGCGGCGCTCATGGACATGATCGACGGGTCGATCGTGAACACCGCGCTTCCGTCCATGGGCAAGGAGCTCGGAGCGACACCGGCCGAGCTCCAGTGGACCGTCTCCGCGTACATGCTGGGCTTCGCCGCCACGCTGATCATCGCGGGGCACCTCGGGGACCGCTACGGGCGCAAGCGGCTGTTCATGGCCGGGGTGGGCGCCTTCGCCGCCGCGAGCCTGGCCAGCGCGCTCGCCGGCAGCGCCGAGGTCCTGGTCGCCTCTCGCGGAGTCCAGGGAGTGGCGGCGGCGATCATCATGCCCCAGGTCCTCGCCTCGTTCCGCACGATGTTCGACGGCGAGGAACGCGGGAAGGCCTTCGCCCTCTACGGGGCGATCGCGGGCCTGTCCACCGCGGTCGGCGTGCTGCTCGGCGGCGTACTGACCGACTGGGACCTGTTCGGATGGGGCTGGCGCACCATCTTCGCCGTCAACCTGCCCCTCGCCGCCCTCGTCCTGCTCCTGGGCGCCAAGTGGATACCCGCCTCCAGGGACGGATCCTTCACCGGGCGCATCGACGCGGTGGGCAACCTGGTGCTGGCGACCGCCCTCGTAGCCATCGTGCTGCCGCTGGTCCAGGGCCGCTCCAACGGCTGGCCGCTGTGGGGCTGGCTCTGCCTGGCGGCCGGTGTCCTCACCCTGATCGCGACCGCCGCCCTCGAGTCCAGGCGCGGCATCGAACATCCGCTGCTCCCCGTCAGCCTGTTCAGGAAGCCCGCCTTCAGCGCCGGTCTGCTCATCCAGCTCCTCTTCTACGGGGGCATGTCCGGCTTCATGCTCGTCTTCACCATCTGGCTGCAGAACGGGCAGGGCTACACCCCCACCCAGGCCGGGCTGCTGATGATCGCCTTCAGCGCGGGCTCGATCCTCGCCGCTCCCGCGGTCGACCCGCTGGCCGCCAAGCTCGGCCGCTCCGTGCTGATCCTCGGCGCCCTGGCCATGGCCGGCGGCCTGTACTGGGTGAGCCGGGCGGCCCGGGACTCCGCCCCGTCCCACACCGGTGCCTGGCCGCTGGTTCCGGGACTGTTCCTGGCCGGAGTGGGCCTGATCTTCCTGATCATCCCGCTGGTCAACACCATCCTGAGCACCGTGCCCGGCCAACTCGCCGGTGGGGCCTCCGGGATCCTGTCCACCGCCCAGCAGTTCGGCGGGGCCCTCGGCGTCGCGGTGATCGGCAGCGTCTTCTTCTCCCGTGCCGACAAGGGCCTCACGAGCGCCCTCACCCACGCGGGGCCCTGGGCGATCGCGGCCTACCTGCTGTGCGCGGCGCTGTGCCTGGCCCTGCCCCGCAAGACCGTCGGCAACCACGACGCGTAGCCCGTCCGGCCGACCCGCTGTGCTCGGCACGGCGGGCGACCGGGCGACCGGCGTCCGCGTGCCTCAGACGGAGAAGCCCGTGACCTTCTGCGGGGTCACCCGGACGATCAGCCGGAGCACCTCCTCCGACTCGGCCAGGGGATCCTCGCCCAGGTACTTCTGAGAGAGCCTGTACGGCAGCGATTTCGCCGGGTCGTCGATCAGCTCGGCGGTGCCGCGGACGTCTACGGACCGGTACGGGTTCGCGGTGTCGAAGACCGTGAGGCTGATCCGTGGATCCCGCGCGAGATTCCGCGCCTTCTGGCGCCCGGCCGTCGTGGAGAACAGCACGGTATCGCCCTCCCGGAGGATCCAGACCACCGATGTCTGCGGCCCGCCGTCCCGGTTCAGCGTCGCGACGGTGGCGAAGTTCCTCCCGTCCAGCAGCTTGCGCGTCTCCTCATCGAAAAGCTCTGACACAGCCTCGCCCCTCTGCTCGGAAATTCCTGGGACCACTCCCTCACCGAACAGACGCGAAGACCGGATCCTTCCCTGACGCGGCACTAGTGCCGCGTCAGATGTGAGACGGCCGAGGTGACGGTGTCGAAGCGCATGGTGGTGCGCGACTGCTGGTCGTACCGGTCCCAGCGCGGCATGGCGGGGTGGTTGGGGTCGCCGGTGCGTATGAACGAGATCCACGCCCGGTGCACGGTCCTGGCGAGGTCGTCCCTGATCCCGGTGTCCATCCCCGCCAGGAACGGCGCGTGCGCCCACTTGTCGAAGTTGTCGAAGACGAACGGCAGGTCCAGGCAGTGCGGGGCGCCCAGGCGGCCCTCGTGCGCGGGGGTGGGGAAACCGAACTCGTACGTCCAGACCGGGCGACCCCGTGCCGCCCGCGCTTCCGCGAAGGCCAGGGTCGGCTTCCTGAACAGCTCGTCGGTGGTGAGGTCGACGAGGACGTCGAGCGGTCGGGCGCCCGGGCGGGCGGCCTCGTACGCCGCGTACGCTCCGGCCGCGCCGTCGCCGAAGCTGTCCCGTGCCCGGCGGAGCACCTGGTCCCTGGTCGTGGCCGCGTACGCCTCGCCCAGCGCGAAGGTGAAGGCGGACTCCTCCCCGGTCCAGCCGATGAGGACGTCGATGTCGGCGCCCGGACCGTCGAGGAGGCTGAGGGCGGGGTGCCGCGCCAGCGTCCCCTCGTCCTGCACCGGCATGAACGGTGCGGTCCAGTGCCCCCATTGCGTCGTGGCGGCGAGGAGTCCGGTGGTGGCCTCGACCAGTCGCGGCCACGGCACCGTGCGCAGCTCGTCCTCGTCCTTCGCGCCGACGATCTCCAGATAGGCGGCGGTGCGGGCCAGGGACTCGGCCGGTGTGGCCAGGGGCATGGCGAGCGGGACGCTCTGCAGGATGGCTCGCCGGAAGAGGCGGCCGCGGCCTCCGGGGTCCGCGAGTGCCGCGGTGGACAGGGCGCCGGCGGACTGGCCGGCGAGGGTGACGTTGTCGGGATCCCCGCCGAAGGCGGCGATGTTGTCCTGGACCCAGCGCAGTGCGGCGAGTTGGTCCGTGAGCCAGAGGTTGCGGCACTCGGCGCCGTCGTCCGACGCGAAGGACAGCAGGCCGAGCGGCCCGAGCCGGTAGTTGAGGTTCACCACCACCAGGTCGCCGTGGCGCGCGAAGGTCTCGCCGGAGTAGTTCGGCATCGCTCCGGACCCGGAGACGAAGGCGCCGCCGTGGATCCAGACCAGGACGGGGCGGCGGGCGTCGTCGGCTCCGGGGGTCCAGACGTTGAGCGTCAGGCAGTCCTCGTCGAAGGGCGGGAAGCCGTGGCCGCCGAGGACGGGGTCGCCCTCGCGGACGGCCTGCGGGGCGCTGGGTCCGTACGCGGTCGCGTCGAGGGTGGTGCTCCATCCGCGATGCGGCTGTGCGGGGCGCCACCGCAGGGGCCCGACGGGCGGCGCCGCGTACGGCACGCCCTTGAACACGGCCAGCCCGTCTTCGGCGATGCCGCGGATCGGACCCGAGCGGGTGTGAACGACGGGCGCGGTGCGGTCCTGGGCGAAACCCATTCGGTGCGTCCTTCCAGACCGGGATCGGGAGTCTTCGGCCCGCTCAAGATATTGCGCATTTATGGCGACCGTCAATATTCTTCGATCCCATGATGGAAGCGGAGGCATGCATGACGACGTGGCGTATCGGTACGACGGTGATCCACAAAGTTCGGTCCGTCGCGGACGGCAGGCGCTGAACCGTGGACTTCCGGCAGCTGACGTACTTCCTCGCCATCGTGGACCACGGCGGTTTCAACCGGGCGGCCGCGGCGCTCTACGTGTCCCAGCCGTCCCTGTCCCAGGCCGTGCAGACCCTGGAACGCGACCTGGGCAGCAGCCTGTTCCACCGGATCGGCAGGAGGGTGGTCCTGACCGAGGCCGGCACCGCGCTGGTTCCGCGGGCGCGGGAAGCCCTGCACGCGCTGGAACTGGCCAGGGCGAGCGTCGGCGCCGTCCGTGAACTGCGCGGCGGGCGCCTGGAGATCGCCGCGATGGCCTCACCCACGATCGAACCCCTCAGCACCCTGGTCCAGCGTTTCACCGAGCGCCATCCGGAGGTGTCGCTCAGCCTGCGCGTCGCCCTCACCCGCGAGCACGTGGTCGAGACGGTGCGCACGGGAGGCTGTGAACTCGGGCTGCTGACCACCTCCTCGCCGTTGCCGGGCCGGGACGTCGTCCCGCACCGCCTCGGAGAGGACAGGCTCGTCCTGATCACCCCGGTGGACGGCCCCTTCCCGCCCGGACGGGCCGTGCGGGCGGAGCAGCTCGCAGGGCACCGGCTCATCGTCGGGCAGCGGGGGACCGGGATCCGGGCCTACGTCGACGACCTGAAAGCAGAGGGCGTCGACGTCCGCATCGCGGTGGAGACCGAACACCGCATGGCCTTCCTGCCCCTGGTGCTCGCAGGTGTCGGACTGGCGGTGGTGACACGGTCCTGGGCCGACCTGTCCGAACGGGCCGGAGCCCTCGTCCTCGACCTGGAACCGGCCTGCCTCCAGCACAACGTCCTGGTGAGCCGTAAGGCGCAGCTGACACCGGCGGCCCGCGCCTTCCTGGAGATCGCCGTCCCGGATCCCCGTCCCACCCACTCATAGGGCCGGCCTATGAGAGAGATCGGGGATACGTGTTGGACCCGGACGGCGTCCGGTTGCTGGAATGCGGGCCATGACCCACCACAGCATCGCCCTCATCCCCGGTGACGGCATCGGCACCGAAGTCCTCCCGGCGGCACGCGAGGTCCTGGACGCCGTCGGGCAGCGCCACGGCATCACCTTCACCTACGAGCAGTTCGACTGGTCCTGCGAGCGCTACCTGAGCCAGGGATCGATGATGCCCGAGGACGGACTGGAACAGCTCCGCCGTCACGACGCGATCCTTCTCGGCGCGGTCGGCTACCCGGGAGTGCCGGACCACGTCTCCCTGTGGGGGCTGCTCATCCCGATCCGCCGCGCCTTCGAGCAGTACGTCAACCTCCGCCCGATCCGCGTGTTCGAGGGCCTGCCCAGCCCCGTACGCGGGGCCGTGCCCGGCGAGGTGGACTTCGTGGTCGTGCGGGAGAACACCGAAGGCGAGTACAGCGAGATCGGCGGCCGGATGAACCGCGGGCGCCCCGACGAAATGGCCGTGCAGCAAGCGGTGTTCACGCGGGCGGGAGTGACCCGGGTCCTCGACTTCGCCTTCGGCCTCGCCGAACGCCGCGGCGGCCCGCTCACGTCGGCGACGAAGTCCAACGGCATCGTGCACACCATGCCGTTCTGGGACGAGCTGGTGGCCGAGCGTTCCGCCGAGCACCCCGAGGTGGAGTGGAACCAGGAGCACATCGACGCGCTGGCCGCCAAGTTCGTCCTCGACCCCGCACGCTTCGACGTCGTCGTCGCCTCCAACCTCTTCGGGGACATCCTCAGCGACCTGGCGGCCGCGGTGGCCGGCGGCATCGGCATCGCCCCGTCGGCCAACCTCAACCCGCGGGGCGAGCACCCGTCCATGTTCGAACCGGTCCACGGATCGGCCCCCGACATCGCCGGTCGGGGCATCGCCAATCCGATCGGCGCGATCTGGTCCGCCGCCATGATGCTCGACCACCTCGGCCACCCCGCGGCCGCGGCCGACATCACGGACGCCATCGCCCGCGTCCTGGCCACCACCCCGGTGCGCACGCGCGACCTCGGCGGCAGCGCCACCACCGCCGAGTTCACTTCCACCCTCCTCCAGCACCTCTGACGCGGAACCGGGGCCCCGGGGCGGCTTCGTGGCTACGGCAGCGCCGGATGGTGCAGGCGGCGCCAGTATCCGGCGATGTCCTCGGTGGCGGTGGTGACCGAGTCCAGGGTCATCGTCGTGCGGGAGTCCCGGCCGTAGCGGTCCCACTGCGGCATGGGGTGGTGGTTGGGGTCGCCGGTGCGGATGAAGGAGATCCAGGACGCGTGCACGGTCGCGGCGAGACCGTCACGGACCCTGGGGCCCAGCCCCGCGAGGAAGGGGGCCTGCGACCACTTGTCGAAGTTGTTGAACACGAACGGCAGCTCCAGGCAGTGCGCGGCGGCGAGTTGACCGTTGTGCGCGGGCGTCGGGAGGTTGAACTGGTACGCCCAGACCGGGCGTCCACGGGCCGCCCGCCCTTCGGCCAGCGCCACGCAGGGCATGCGGAACAGGTCGTCGGTGATCAGGTCCATGAGCACGTCCAGCGGGCGGGCGCCCGGCCGGGCCTCTTCGTACGCGGTGTAGGCCTGCGCCGCCCGGTTTCCGAAGGTGTTCCGGGCCCTGGCGAGCACCTGCTCCTTGGTCGCAGCGGCGTAGGGCTCACTCAGGGCGAAGGCGAAGTTCGCCTCCTCCCTGGTCCAGCCGACCAGGACCTCGATGTCCGCCCCGGCGCCGCTGAGCAGCAGGTCGGCCGGGTTGCGGTCCAGGGTGACCTCGTCCAGCACCGGCAGGAAGGGGGTCGACCAGTACCCCCACTGCGCGGTACGCCCGAACATCTCGAAGGTGGCGGCGATCAGGCGCGGCCAGGGTACGGCGCGGAGCTCCGCGACGTCCTTGGCTCCGACGATGTCCAGGAAGCTCGCGGTGCGCTGCAGCGACTCGGCGCGGGTGGGGATCTTCAGTCCGAGCGGCGGGCTCTGCAGGATCGCGCGCCGGAACAGCGGGCGGCCCTTGGTCCGGGCTCCGGCCAGCGCCGCGACCGACAGCGCGCCGCCGGACTGTCCGGCGACGGTGATGTTGTCCGGGTCGCCGCCGAACGCGGCGATGTTGTCCCGTACCCAGTTCAGTGCCGCGAGCTGGTCGGTGAGCCAGAAGTTCCCGCCGGCGCCGTCCTCCCCGAAGTAGAGGTAACCAAGGGGTCCGAGGCGGTAGTTGATGGTCACGACGACGAGGTCGCCGTTGCGGGCGAAGGTCTCGCCGGAGTAGTTCGGCAGCGAGCCGGATCCGGAGATGAAGCCGCCGCCGTGGATCCACACCAGTACGGGCCGCTTGGCGGAACCGGCCCCGGGGGTCCAGACGTTGAGCGTGAGGCAGTCCTCGTCGAAGGGGGGTGAGCCGTGGGTTCCGAGGACCTGGTCGCCCCCTTCCCGGTAGGGCTGCGGTGCGCTGGGCCCGAAGGCGGTCGCATCGCGCGTGCCCTGCCATCCGGGATGGCGCTGGGCCGGGCGCCATCGGAGGGCGCCGACCGGCGGGGCCGCGTAGGGCACGCCCTTGAAGACTTCGAGGCCCCCTTCGGCACTTCCGAGGAGCCGGCCCGCGGGCGCGTCGACCACGGGTGGGGATCCGGCCGTGCGCGGGGCGGCTTGCGCCGTGCCCGTGCCCGGCAGGCCGGAGAGCAGCGTGGCGCCGGCCAACACCCCGGTGTTCTTGAGGATTTCGCGCCGCGATGGAACGTCGGTCATGGTGCTTCACTCCCTGACTGATCAAGAGCCCGTCGCCGAAATCGGCATAGCGTGATTTTGACGATGGTCAGTATTGCGCCATGACTTGGGCCGGGGTCAAGGGGTTCGGGTCCTGCGCGGCCGGTGATATTGCGAACTATTGACGTGCGTCAGCAATACGAGATAGACACGTGTCACTTCCGATGCGCTGCCGGGCAGCCAGCGAGCTCGCCCAGGCCCAGGCCATCAGCAACATCCGGCCCTCCAGCGCCGGTTGACAACGTTCGGAGTTTCCATGGCAGGTCGAACCCGTCCCATTGCTCTGATCGCCGCGACGACGGCAACCCTCTTCCTGGCCACGGCATGTGGCGGCGCGAGCCTGGGGACAGGCGAGGGCGACAAGCAGAACGGGCCCCTGAAGATCGGGCTCCTCGTCCCGCAGTCGGGGACCTACAAGGCGTTGGGCGACGACATGAAGCAGGGCTTCGAGCTCTACGTCCAACAGCGCGGCGGCAGACTCGGCGGGCGCGAGGTGGAGATCGTGGTCGCGGACGAGGGGGAGAGCGCCGATTCGGGCAAGGCGGCGGCGGAGAAGCTGGTCAAGCAGGACCACGTGCTGGCGGTGAGCGGCGTGGTCAGCTCGGCCACCATCAACGGGGTCAAGGACCTGTTCGAGACCTCCAAGGTCCCGCTCGTCGGCTCGAACGCCTCGCCCACGACCCTGACCGGGACCAAGTACATCTGGCGCACCTCGTACGTCAACGACGAACCCGGCAAGGCGCTGGGCAAGTACGTGGCCGAGAAGGCCGGCGGCCCGGTCTTCCTGATCGCCGCGGGCTACCAGGCGGGCAAGGACGAGGTGGAGGGCTTCAAGTCCACCTTCCTCCCGGCGGGCGGCAGGATCGCGGGGGAGGAGGTCTACACGCCGTTCCCGGCGACCAAGAACTTCCAGCCCTACCTCGCGCAGATCGAGCGGTCCGGAGCCAAGTCCGTCTTCTGCTTCTACGCCGGCGGCGCGGCCGTCGACTTCGTCAAGCAGTACCGGGACTTCGGCCTGGCCGGCAAGATCCCGCTCTACGCACCCGGCTTCCTCACCGAGGGCGGCGTGCTCAAGGGGCAGGGCGAGGCGGCCGAAGGCATCCTCACCGCCCTCAACTACGGCGCCGACCTGGACAACGCGGCCAACAAGCAGTTCGCCCCCGCCTACACGGCCGCCTACGGTTCGGCCCCCACCACCTACGCGATGGCGTCATGGGACGCGGCGCAGGTGCTCGACAAGGCGATCAAGTCCGCTGGTTCCACGGTGACTTCGGAAACGGTCAACGCCGCCATCGCCGCAGTGGGGGACATCGACAGCCCGCGGGGCACCTGGCACTTCAACGCCGGCGGCACGCCCGTACAGCCCTGGTACCTGCGCGAGGTCAAGCAGGGTGCCAACAGCGTCGGTTCAGAGCTCGTCCGGCTGGGCGGCTGACATGTACGGATGGTTGGACGGCAACTTCGTCAGCGTCGTCGACGGAATCGCCTTCGGTCTGCTGCTGTTCACGATCGCGGTCGGCCTCTCCCTGGTCTTCGGCATGATGGACGTGCTCAACCTGGCTCACGGCACGCTCTACCTCGCCGGGGCCTACATCGCCTACGCCCTCTCCGACGGAAGCCTGTGGGGCCTGCTCCTCGCGCTGGCCGCAGGCGCCCTCGTCGGGGTCTGCGGCGGAGCGGCGCTGACGTTCCTCACCCAGCCGCTGGCCCGGCGCGGGCACCTCGACCAAGCCGTGTTGACGCTCGGCATCACCTTCATCGTCGCCGATCTCCTCGCCGCCGCCTTCGGCGGCGAGGTGCTGCCCACCGACCCGCCGAGGTCGCTGCGCGGGACCGTGGACCTCCTCGGCCACGCCTACCCCCTCTACCGGCTCGTGTTCATCGGCGTCGCCACCGTCCTCGCCGCCGTCGTCCACCTCCTCTTCGAGCGCAGCCCGCTCGGAGCCCTGGTACGGGCCACCGTCGCGGACCGCGACATGGTCCGCGCGCTCGGCGTGGACATCCGCAAGGTGCTCTACGGGGTCTTCGCGCTCGGCGCGGCCCTGGCCGTGGCGGGCGGTGTCCTCGGGGCACCGATCCTGGGTCCCGGCCCGGGCGTCGACGAGACCGTCCTCGTCCTCTCGCTCGTCGTCGTGGTCGTGGGCGGTCTCGGATCCGTGCGCGGCGCGCTCGTCGGCGCGCTCCTCATCGGCCAGGTGCAGACACTGGGGGTGGCGCTCCTCCCGGAGTACGCCCCCTTCCTGCTCTTCGGCACCATGCTGGCCGTGCTCGTCGTCCGCCCGCACGGCCTGGTCCCGTCGGGGGTTCGCGCATGAGCCCGCCCGGATCCGACGGAACCGCCGCACGGCGGCTGTCCACGACCGCCGTCGTCCTCGGGCTCTCGGCGGCCCCCTTCCTCCTCGGCCCGTACGCCATCGGCACCCTGTCGCGGATCCTGGTGTTCGCCCTCCTCGCGATCAGCGTGAACCTGCTCACCGGTCTGACCGGACTGCCGACCCTGGGCCAGTCGGCCTACTTCGGCGTCGGCGCCTACACGGCGGCCATCGTCGCGACCCGGCTCACCGACGTCGGGGCGTTCCAACTGCTCATCGCCGCCGGCGTCTCCGCGCTGGTGGCCGCCGTCACGGGATGGCTGGCGGTGCGGGCCCGGGGCGTGGTGTTCCTGATGCTGACGCTCGCCATCGGCGAGATCGTCTACAGCGCCGCCGTCAACTGGAAGTCGCTGACCAACGGCACCGACGGCGTGTCCGGCATCCCGCCCGTCGTACCGCTGCCGGGGATGCCCGCGCTGGAACTCGACGGGCTGGTGTACCTCTACGTCCTGACCGTGTTCCTGGCGCTCTTCGCGGCCGTCTCCCGCCTGGGCTCGACCCCCTTCGCCCTCGCCCTGCGCGGAATCCGGGACAACGAGCGCCGCATGAGCGCGATCGGATACCCCACCCGAAGGTACGCCCTGGCCGCCTACTGCGGCGCCGGTGCGCTGGCCGGGGTCGCCGGCGGCCTGTGGGTGTCCGTGCAGCGGTTCGTCTCACCCGGCGACGCGGGGTTCGAGATCGCCGCCCTGGCCCTGCTCGCCGTCGTCATCGGCGGCTCCGGCTCGCTGTGGGGGGCCTGCGCCGGAGCCGCGCTCGTCTGGCTCACCCGCGACTACCTCGGACACCTCGAAGTCGTCGCGGGCCGCGGGCCGTTGCTGCTCGGAGTGTTCTTCGTCATCGCCGTCTACGCGCTGCCCCGCGGGCTGGCCGGCGTACGGCTCCCGGCCCGGTTGATCCGAAGGAGGACGGCGTGACCACACGCGATCTACTGGAACTACGCCGGGTGTCCCGGCACTTCGGCTCCTTCCGGGCCCTGGACGAGGTCGGCCTCACCGTGCGCCGGGGTGCCCGGCACGCGGTCATCGGCCCGAACGGCGCCGGAAAGTCGACGCTGTTCGGCCTGATCTCGGGAACGCTGGCGACCACCGCCGGAACCATCCTCGTCGACGGCCAGGACGTGACCCGACTGCCGGTGGACCGCCGGGTCGGGCTCGGCGTCGCCGCGACGTTCCAGCACTCCAGCCTCTTCCTGCGCGAGACCGTGCTGGAGAACGTCCTCCTCGCCGTGCTGCGCCGTGCGGCCGGTGCCGGCGGCTGGCGCAGGGTGAGCGCCCGGACGGCGGCGATCGCGCAGGCGCGGACGCTGCTCGAGCGGGTGGGGCTGCCCACCCGGCACGACGCCGAGGCGGCCGCCCTCTCGCACGGCGAACGGCGGCAGCTGGAGGTGGCCGTCGCCCTGGCCACCGAACCCCGGCTGCTGCTGCTGGACGAACCGGCCGCCGGGATGTCTCCGGCCGAGACGGCGCGACTCACCGAGCTCGTCGCCGCCCTGCCCGCCGAAGTGACCGTGCTCCTGATCGAGCACGACCTCGACATGGTCTTCGAGCTCGCCGACACGGTGACGGTCATGCATCTCGGCAGACACCTGATCACCGGCACCCCGGACGAGGTCCGGGCCTCCAGCGAGGTCCAGAACGCCTACCTCGGCACGACGGGAGCCGCCTCGTGAATCCGTTCCTCACAATCCGTGGACTGAGCTCCGGCTACGCCGGGGGCGTCGTCCTGGACGGTGTCGATCTCGACCTGGAGGAAGGCGGGACCCTCGCGGTCCTCGGCCGCAACGGGGTGGGGAAGACCACACTCGTCTCGACCGTCATGGGTCTCGTCCGGCCGTACGAAGGCAGCGTCACCCTCGGCGGCCGGGAGATCGCCGGATCCCGCGTCGATGTGATCGCCCGGGCCGGGGTGGGCCTCGTACCGCAGGGCCGCCGGGTCTTCGCACCGCTGACGGTGGCGGAGCACCTGACGATCGCCTCGAGGCGACCGGCCCGCGGCCCGTGGACCAGGGACCGAGTCCTCGCCCTGCTCCCGCGGCTGGGGGAGCGGCTCGGCCACCGCGGGGACCAGCTCTCCGGCGGTGAACAGCAGATGCTCGCGATCGCCCGGTCCCTGCTGCGCAATCCGCGCCTCCTGCTCCTCGACGAGCCGTCCGACGGCCTCGCCCCCGCGATCGTCTCCCAAGTGGGCGAGGTCATCCGCGAGGTGAGCGCGCAGGGCATGTCGGTGGTCCTCGTGGAACAGAACCTGGGTCTCGCCTTCTCCGCCGCCCAGGACGTGGTGGTCGTACAGAAGGGCCGCATCGTCCACCGGGCGCCCTGCGCGGAGTTCGGGTCCAGCCCCGAAGACCGCCGGCGCCTCCTGGGCGTCGACTGACCTCCACCGGCGTGAGACTGCTCACGAGGATCCGGTGGAACCGGCTCGGCGGCAGACCCGTCCGCCGGTTCCGGGCGGACCGTACCGCCAGTACCGGGAGAAGACGTCCGGGCGGGCGGCGGACTCGGGGCTTTCCAACAGCCCCGAACCGCCGCCGCCCGGCCGTAAACGCGGCCTGACCTGGTACGACCCGTAGCCGAGCGTCTCGATGGCCACCGCAGGCGCGCTCGCCGCGCGGGGCCCGTCGCTCCGGTGCCGACGCCGGACGGATCCGCCGAGCGGTGTGCCGTCCGTCACGGGAGCCTGCGCCGGGACGGGAGGCCTTGGTCCCCAAACCGGGAGCGGGGCGGGAGGCCTTGGCCCCGAAAGCGACAAAGGGGATAAATCCCTGATATTGCGCATTCAACTCAGTTTGTTTGATATGGCGTTTGAAGGTGCGTCATCGGCAAGCGAACAAGGCATAATTGGGCCCGGCCGTTTCCGATACCCCGAGGTGTTCCAGATGTCCTTGGTCAGCCGTACCCGCCTCGCGGCCCTGGTCGCCGCGGTATGCGTCGGCGCCGCCGGTGTGACGGCATGGGCCTACGACGACGGCGCGGGCGACACCGGGCGGCAGGACGGCGCAGGCCAGGAAACGGCGGACCAGGCCAGTGTGACCGAGGGCTCCACCCTCCAGATCGTCGCGCACCCCGACGACGACCTCTTCTTCATGAACCCCGACGTGAGCCGTTCCATAGCCGCCGGCATCAAGGTCACCACCGTCTACCTCACCTCCGGCGAGTCCGACGGCAGGAACGAGGCGCACGGCGGGGCACTGCAGGACCCCGTGGGGCCCGCCGACCACGCCGCCTACTCGGAGGCCCGGCAGAACGGCGTACGCGGCGCCTACGCGCAGATGGCCACCGGCGACCGGACCAGCCCCTGGGAACGCAAGTCCGTACGGACCGCCGGCGGGGGCAGTGCCGAGGTCGACGTCCTCATAGCCCGCCCCGAGGTCAACCTCGTGTGGATGGAGCTCCGCGAGGCCCGCAGCATCTCGGGGGACAACCCGCAGAGCCTGCGCGGACTGTGGGACGGCAAGATAACCGCCCTCGAGGCCCAGCTGTCCTCCGGTTCGCCGGTCAAGCAGACGTTCTCGTACACCAAGGACCAGGCGATAGCCGCGATCGCGGGCGTGCTGTCGACGTACAAGCCGACCACGATACGGACGCAGGACCCGACCCCGGGCAGGATCGAGGCCACGGGGGTCTTCCTCGACCACCAGGACCACATGTACGGCGCCCGCTTCGTCCAGGCCGCCAGCGAACGCTACGCGCAGTCCGCGGACCGGCCGCACTTCTCCATCCAGAACTACATCAGCTACCCCAACACCGGCCTGCCCCCGACGCTCGACGCGCGCGCGGCCGAGGAGAAGCTCGGCTACCTCAAGACCTACGCCTGGACGGACCGCGAGGACTGGTGCCGCAGCCCCGCCGGCTGCGGAGACCGCAAGACCGCGACCCGGCCCACCGGCGCCGGCTGGAACCAGACCATCCGCTACAGCCGGGGCGACGCCGCCTCCTGGATGGCCGAGGGCGCCCCCGGACGGGTGTGGGCCTTCGCCGTACTGGACGGTCGCATGGCGTACTGGACGCGCGGCGGAGAGAAGGCTCCCTGGCAGGGGCCCCAGTTCATCCCCGGCCCCGGCACCGGCCCCGGCACCGCGCTCGACACCGGGGCGACCGCGGTCCGGCTCCCCGGCGGCAGGCTCGCGGTGTTCGCCACCCGCACCACCCTGGGCGCGAAGCACCAGGACTACAGCCGCGACCTCGTGTACGCCGTCCAGTCCGAGGCCAACGGCGCATTCGGCCCGTGGAGGTCACTGGGCTCCCCGGACACCGTCGACCGGTCCGGCACCTCGGCGATCAGCGGGCCGGCCGTGGCCGTGGATCAGTCGGGCCGCATGACGGCGTACGTACGCGACTCCCGGCGCACCCTGCGGGCCGCGGCGCAGTCGGCTCCGGACGGGGCGTTCGGCGAATGGAAGGCCCTGGGCGGCGCCGGTCTTCAGGGCGATCCGGTCGCCGAGACCGACAGGTCCGGGCGGCGCCACGTGTACGCGGCTACGCACGGCTCCGTACTCGCCTGGGTCCAGCCGACGCCGGGCGCCCCGCTCGGCGGCCCCTTCCCGACCTATCTGCCCCCGACGACGGGCGTGCTCTCGGCGGTGCCGGAGGGCGACGGCGTCCGCCTGTTCTTCCGCAGGCCCGGCAAGGGCACCGTCGCCACGACCCTGGCCACCGCGGGCGGGCAGCCCGCACCCCGGTTCTCCCCGGTGACCGAGACCGGCGGTCCGGGCGGCTACGGCGCCGTGGGCGTCGTGGGCGACATGCTGGTGGGCCGCGCGAGCACGGGCGCGGTCGGCCTGGTGGGCATGGCGGGCACGGGCGGCCCGCAGGACTGGCAGGAATCCCGGATGCTGTTCACGGGCGCCCCGGCGGGCGTGGCCGACGGACCCCGCACGGACGTCGCGGCGGCCCTCGGCCTGGACGCCGATCTGCACGTCATCACCCCGACCCCGCCGCCCGGATCCAAGCCGCCGGCCGGCCCGCCGGCCCCGTGGCACCGGGCGGTCAAGCCGTAGGTCGCCCCTTTCGGATCCTGCCGGGTCCGCTGGAGACGGTCTAGGGGCGCAGAGGTGGCGTCGGGAGCGCCTCGCCGTCCAGCGCCAGCAGGGAGAGGACGGTGATCGAGCCCGTCCAGGCCAGCGGCGCGACCGAAGAGGGCCGGCCGGCGCCGTCGACCTTCTCGGGCAGCTCCCCGAGCGGGTTCCGCTTGGACAGGACCCAGTCCAGGACCTGCCCGGCCTTCTCCGTCCTCCCCGTGCCGGCCCAGGCGAGGGCGAAGAGCGAGGTGCTCGGAGTCCAGGCGTTCCCGCCCCAGGGTGCCTTCGGATCGTTCCCCGGGGTGATGCCGCCGTTGGGCAGGAGCAGGGCCTCGTACGTGGTGTCGAGCGCTCGGGGGAGACCGGCCGGGGCCGCGTTGAAGGGGGGTGCCATGAAGGTCACCGCGCTGTCGTGGCCGTGCCGTCCGTCGGCCGTGCGCCGGTATCCCAGGGGGGCGAAGCTCTTGGCCAGCGCGGAGGAGAGCCGCCCGGCGGCGGCGCGCCAACGGGCCGCGTCCTGCGGCTTGTTCAGCTCCGCGGCGAGGTCCGCGGAGGCGTTGAGCCCGGCGAGCAGAGGGGCGGCCGTGCCGATGTTCGGGGTGGCCGTCATCAGCTCCCAGTAGTCCGGGGAGGCCGGGGGCAGCCCGTCCTTCCCCAGCGAGGCCGCCGCATGGTCGGCCGCCTTGCGGATCATCGGGTACAGGACGGCCAGCCGGGCCTGCCGGGTCGCGCCGGGCGCCGTCCGGTACCACTGCCAAGTGGACCAGGGAACCCAGCCGTTGGCGTCGAGCTGCCACCGCCTGCCGTCCGGCGGTCCGGAACCGTCGAGCCTGGTCCGCGCCTCCCAGGTGCCGTCCGCGCGCTGGGTCCGCGCGCTGTAGCGCAGGATCCGATAGGCCTCGGCCTCGTGCCCGGTGTGTGCGAACGCGGCGGCGGCGAAGCTGGAGTCGCGCGGCCAGGAGTACATCCAGCCGGGGGTCCACCCCGCCGCCATGGCCCCGTCCGGCCGGAGCAGGGCGCGCATCCCCAGCAGGGCCCGCCCGGCCGCCGCGCGCTGCGCCGCAGACCTGCCCGGGACCCGTCCGGCGGCCAGCCAGGCACGGCTCCGCTCGATCTGCCGCCGGGCCGCCGGATCCTCGGGGGCCACCACCACCGAAGCCGTCCGGCCGTCGGGGAGGTACTTCCACCGGCCGGACGCCAGCCGCAGTACGTTGCTCCGCTCGATGTACCGCGCGCCCGCGGCCACGGACGGGGTGATGCCCTCGGTGGCGGTCGTGTTGGACAGGACCCCGACGGCGGGGGTGAGGGCGGCGGGCATCGGCAGGAACGCGTAGCTGCCGTACAGGGCGGCGCCGTGACCCTGGTGTCCCGTGGGTCTGACGAGGAACGGCGAGCGTGCTCCCTCGGCGGGCCGGCCGGCCGGCCCCGTGGAGATGCACACGGGAAGGGCGACGCTCACGAGGGACGCCGCCACGACCGCCCAGCGGACGAGCGGGGCAGCGGGCATCGCCGTTCCTTCCGTAGGAGGTGCGTGTGCGGGTCGCCCCGGACTTTCCATCGTGGACGCGACGGGCCGAGCCCACCACGACAGGGCCGCCGCCCGGGTGACCTGGGCCGTCTCTTTCGGATCTTGTCGGGTCCGCGCCGCCCGGCACCGCACCTCGGCGCACTGCCGGGGCACCCGAGTACGTCCAGTACGCGGCAGCCCCGGCAGCGCGCCGAGGCACGGCACCGGACGACGCGGACCTGACCGACAAGATCCGAAAGAGACGACCCAGGCCCCTCGCGAACTCGCCCACCCGCGTGGCCTCCGGATGCCGGTGGGCGCGGCGCCGTGCACATTGTTGTGACCGGACCCGCCCTGCGCCGACGTTAAGGACTGGTGAATGAGCACTGATGTGACCGGCGCGGACAAGCGCGGGTTCGAGGGGGAGGGAGATCCCCTGACGGATTCCCCCGCAGCGGTCCGGGGCAGTGACCGGCGGGCGTTCGGCCGCGGGTTCATGCTCGGCACTGCCGGGATCCTCGTGACCGTGTCCGGGGCGCTGGTCGCCGTCGGATGCTTCCTCGGGCTCTACGTGCGACCGACCTCGGACGACTGGTGCGCCGCCTGGAAATCCCGTGACATGGGCGTCTTCGGCATCACCTCCGACTTCTACATGACCCAGAACGGCCGCGTCGCCAACGCCTTCCTGAGCGGTGTCATCTACGGCGACGGACTCATCGGCACCAAGATCCTGCCGACCGTCATCGCCGTCACCTTCACCCTCGGCCTGGTCCTCCTCGGCGCCCAGTTCATGCGGTTCCTCGGAGCCAGGCCCCGCCTGCTCCTCCTCACCGCCACCGCCCTGGTCCTCCAGGCCCTGATCTACTTCGCCGGAACCCGCAACTATCAAGTACTGCTGTGGGCACCGGCCACCATTTCGCACACCGTTCCCAGCGCCATCGGAGTGTGGGCACTGCTGCTGGGAATCTGGACCGTCCGCCGGCCCAACGGCAGAGCCCGGACCTTCGGGTTCGTGGCGACGTTCCTCATCGCTGCCGCGCTCGGCACCCTGAGCGAGCCGTTCACGCTGGTCACCGGACTCCTCGGCGCAGGCGCCGGACTCCTGGCCATCCCCCGGTTCCGGCTCGCGACCACCTGGCGCCCCTTCACCTGGTGCCTGACCTGGTGCCTGGGACTCCTCAGCGGCCTGCTCCTCCTCTACACCTCCCCCGGAGCCCGCTGGCGCCGCGCCCAGAACCCCTCCAAGGAATCCCTCCTCACCCGCAAGGGCCTGCGCGCCACCACCCACGACTGGCTCCTCATGTGGGACTCCGTCACCGGCCAGTGGGCCTACCTCGGAGCCGCCGCCGCAGGCATCCTCATCGGCCTCGCCATCGGCCTGCGCACCACCACCGGCCGGCGAGCACTGGACCACACCGTCCCGCGACTGACCCGCATCGCCCTGTGGCTCCTCCCCGCACTCGTCGTCGTCCTCGGCTCCTTCGCCGTCGCCGCAGGCCTGCGCAGCGGCTACGGCCCCACCGGCTGGACCTACGCCCGAACCTGGACCAACTACCTCGTCCCCATGGTGCTGGCCCTCTGCGCCTACGGAGCCCTGCTCGGCCAGTGGGCCGGCCGCCACCTCGCGAGCCGGGCGACCACCACCAGGTACGCACCCCTCGCCGTCATCGCCACAGGCGCCTTCGCGCTGGCCTCGATGGCCACGCTCGTCCCCGCCGTCCAGACCCTCACCACCACCACCGTCACCCGATCGGTGGCCTGGGACGCCCAGAACGCCCGGATCGAGAAGGAAGCCCGGCAGGGCACCACCGACGTCGGCTACAAGCCCCTCTACATCGGAAACCTCGCCGAGCCCTTCTACACCAAGAACTACCAGCGCGACTGGGTCTCCGCCTGCGTCTCGAAGTGGTACGACATCGACCGGATCCACCGCCGCTGAGCGTCGGCTGCCTCGTAGGGGCCGGGTCCTGGAGGGCTCCGGCGCCGTACCGGTGGCATCCGATTCCGCAGGGCGCCACCCAGCTGCCTCCCCGACGCCATCGGGATCGGCCGCTGGTCCGTGGGGTGGATCATGGCCGTCCTGACGGCGACCGGCATCACCGGGCGTCCCCAGATGCAACGGGACGAATCAGGCGCCGCCTTGCGCTGACTGGGCGCAGGCGGGGCACAGTCCGCGGTACGTGACCTCGGCCCCGGTCACCGTGAAGCCGAACCGCTCCTCGTCCGGAAGCCCGGCCAGCGGGCTGCTCCGCGGGTGGACGTCGCGGATCAGGCCGCAGCCGGAGCAGACCAGGTGCTGGTGAGGCTGGTGCGCGTTGGGGTCGTAGCGCTTGGCCCGGCCGTCGGTGGTGATCTCGACGACCTCGCCCAGGGAGACGAGCTCGCCCAGGGCGTTGTAGACGGTGGCCCGGGAGATCTCGGGCAGCAGCCGCACCGCGCGGGCGTGCACCTCGTCGGCCGTGAGGTGCGTGTGGTCGCCGTCGAGGACCTCCGCGACCACGCGCCGCTGGGAGGTCATCCGCCAGGCGCGCCCTCGTAGCCGTTCCAGCAGGTCACTCATATCGGCTCACCTTTTCAGGTTCGACGGGTACCCCGAAACTTACCGGCCGACGTCCGGAAACCGACGGGATATGGGCTTGGTGTCTTTCTTGACTTGGATTCCGTCGATCGTAGGATCGGTTCCGTCGATAGCCAAGGGACAGACAGACTCCAAAGCAGCGGGAGACTGGACGTGAGCGACAACCTCGGCGTCAGGACGATCCACGGAGCCGGGCCCGTTGCCGGGGTCCTGAGCCACCAATGTTCCACCGCATGCAGTTCCTGATCACCGTGACCGCCTGGTCCGGTCCGGAAGGATTCCCATGTCTGAGAACCATGATGCAATCGTCACCGACGCGAAGGCGGAGGGCGCGACGGGCTGTCCGGTCGCGCACGAACGCGCCGCGCACCCGACCCAGGGCGGCGGAAACCGCCAGTGGTGGCCGGATCGCCTCAATCTGAAGATCCTCGCCAAGAACCCCGCCGTGGCCAACCCGCTGGGCGAGGAGTTCGACTACGCGGCGGCCTTCAACACCCTCGACCTCCCGGCGGTGAAGCGGGACATCGCCGAGGTCCTGACCAGCTCGCAGGACTGGTGGCCCGCCGACTTCGGCCACTACGGCCCGTTCATGATCAGAATGGCCTGGCACAGTGCCGGCACCTACCGCATCAGCGACGGCCGCGGCGGCGCCGGGGCCGGCCAGCAGCGCTTCGCGCCCCTCAACAGCTGGCCGGACAACGGCAACCTGGACAAGGCCCGCCGCCTCCTGTGGCCGGTCAAGAAGAAGTACGGCCAGAGCCTCTCGTGGGCCGACCTCATGATCCTCACCGGCAACGTGGCCCTGGAGTCCATGGGCTTCGACACCTTCGGTTTCGGCGGCGGCCGGGCCGACGTCTGGGAGCCCGACGAGGACGTCTACTGGGGTCCCGAGACCACCTGGCTCGACGACGAGCGCTACACCGGGGACCGGGAGCTCGAAAACCCCCTCGGCGCCGTCCAGATGGGCCTCATCTACGTCAACCCCGAAGGCCCCAACGGCACTCCGGACCCGCTCGCCGCGGCGCGCGACATCCGCGAGACGTTCCTGCGGATGGCGATGAACGACGAGGAGACGGTCGCCCTGATCGCGGGCGGCCACACCTTCGGCAAGACCCACGGCGCGGGCCCGGCGGAGAGCGTGGGCGCCGACCCCGAGGCCGCCCCGATCGAGGCGCAGGGCCTGGGCTGGGCCAACTCCTTCGGCACCGGCAAGGGCGGCGACGCCATCACCAGCGGTCTCGAGGGGATCTGGACCAACACCCCGATCACCTGGGACAACACCTTCTTCGACATCCTCTTCGGCTACGAGTGGGAGCTCTTCAAGAGCCCGGCCGGCGCCCACCAGTGGCGGCCGAAGGCGGGCGCCGGAGCCGGCACCGTGCCCGACGCCCACGACCCGTCCAAGAGCCACGCGCCGACGATGCTCACGACCGACCTGTCGCTGCGGATCGACCCGGCCTACGAGCAGATCTCGCGCCGCTTCCACGAGAACCCGGCCGAGTTCGCGGACGCCTTCGCCCGCGCCTGGTTCAAGCTGACCCACCGCGACATGGGCCCGGTCGTCCGCTACCTCGGCCCCGAGGTCCCCTCCGAGACGCTGTTGTGGCAGGACCCGCTCCCCGCGGTGACGCACCCGCTCGTCGACGCCGCGGACATCGCCGCGCTCAAGAGCCGGGTGCTCGCCTCGGACCTGTCGGTGTCCCAGCTCGTCTCCACCGCCTGGGCCTCCGCCTCCTCCTTCCGCGGCAGCGACAAGCGCGGCGGCGCCAACGGCGCGCGCATCCGCCTCCAGCCCCAGAGCGGCTGGGAGGTCAACAACCCCGACGAGCTGGCCACGGTGCTGCGCACGCTGGAGGGCATCCGGGAGTCCTTCAACTCGGCGCAGAGCGGCGGCAAGCAGATCTCGCTGGCCGACCTGATCGTCCTGGCCGGCGGCGCGGCCGTCGAGCAGGCCGCCAAGGACGCCGGTGTCCAGGTCGAGGTCCCCTTCGCCCCGGGCCGCGCGGACGCCTCGCAGGAGCAGACGGACGTGGAGTCCTTCGCGGCGCTCGAACCGGCCGCCGACGGGTTCCGCAACTACCTCGGCAAGGGCAACCGCCTGTCGGCCGAGTACCTGCTGCTCGACAAGGCGAACCTGCTGAACCTGAGCGCCCCCGAGATGACGGTCCTCGTCGGCGGTCTGCGCGTCCTCGGCGCGAACCACCAGCAGTCGAAGCTCGGCGTCCTCACCACGGCCCCCGGGACGCTGACCAACGACTTCTTCGTCAACCTGCTCGACCTGGGCACGACGTGGAAGACGACGGCCGGGGACGAGGACACCTTCGAGGGCCGGGACGCCGCGGGGGCGGTCAAGTGGACCGGTACCCGCGTCGACCTCGTCTTCGGCTCGAACTCCGAGCTGCGCGCGCTCGCCGAGGTCTACGCGAGCGACGACGCGAAGGGGAAGTTCGTCAAGGACTTCGTCGCGGCCTGGGACAAGGTCATGAGGCTGGACCGGTTCGACCTGGTCTGAGCCCGATTCCGGGCCCGAGGCTGAGCCCGAGTCCGGGCCCGCGGCCGGCCGTCATCCACCGATGGCGGCCGGCCGCCTCGCCGACCGGGCCACGAGGAAGAGGAACAGCCCGCAGGCGGTGACCAGGATCCAGCCCGGCCGCGAGGCCCGCGCCAGAGCGGCCGGGTCCGCACCGGCGACCAGCCCGCCGGCGACGGCGATACCGATCGCGGCGCCGAACTGCCGTGCCGTGGACGTGATCGCTCCGGCCACCGCGGCCCTGGCCGGCGGCAGTCCGCTCACCGCCGTATTGGTGATCGGAGCGTTGGCGAACCCGAACCCGGTGCCGATGAGCAGGTAGGCGAGCAGCAGCAGCGGCACGCCGGTGTCCGCATCGAGCCGGACCAGGCAGAGCCCGCCCGCCGTCATGAACCCGCCGGCCAGCAGCAGCGGCAGCCGGGGCCCGCCGCGGCCGGTCATCCGGCCGGACAGCGGAGCGCAGAACACCGCTCCGACCGCCATCGGCAAGGTGGCCGTACCCGCGGCCAGCGGGGTCCATCCCCGGGTGTGCTGCAGGTAGAGGGTGTTGAGCAGCAGGGTCAGGTTCAGGGCGACGAAGACCGCGACGGCGCCCAGGAATGCACTGCGGAAGGCCGGGGTGCGGAAGAGCCGCGGATCCATCAGCGGCTCGCTCCGGCGGGACTCGACCCGTACGAACGCGGCCGCCGCCGCGGCGGTGAACACGTACGCGCACAGCGCCCGGGGCGAGGTCCAGCCGATGTGCGGACCCTCGATGAGGACGGCGACCGAGCTCCCGATGACCGCCGTCAGCAGGAGCTGGCCCGGCAGGTCGAGGCGCTGCGGCCGCTGCGCCCGGGATTCCGGGACGAACACGGAGCTGAGCACCAGGGCGATCACGATGACCGGCGCGTTGATCCAGAACAGCGACCGCCAGCCGAAGGAGGCGACGAGGGCGCCGCCCGTGACCGGGCCGACGGCCATGCTGAGCCCGAAGACCGCCGCCCAGACCCCGATGGCCTGAGCCCGCTCCTTCGGGTCGGGCATCGCGTTCACCACGATCGCCAGTGCCACGGGGCTGAGCATCGAGGCGCCGATTCCCTGGACCGCCCGGGCCGCGACGAGCATCTCCACCGAGGGGGCGATCGCGCAGAGCAGCGAGGCGAGGGCGAACACGCTCAGCCCGAGCCGGAACACCCTGCGGCGCCCGAAGCGGTCCGCCATCGCGCCGGAGGTGATCAGGAGGCTGGCCAGGACCAGGGTGTAGGCGTCCACGGTCCATTCGAGCGACCGGGTCCCGGCGTGGAGTCCGCGCCCGATGGCGGGCAGGCCCACGTTGACGATGGTGGTGTCCAGGCCCACCAGGAACATGCTCAGACAGCAGACGGCCAGCACCGTCCAGCGTCTGCGTGCGCTCAGCGCGGGCGTGGGGGGAACTGCGTGAATCGTGGCGGTCACGGCCTACCTCACAGGGTCGGAATCTGTGCGGCCATGCTCCGGCCGGACGCCCTCGAGGACCCAGAAGATTTGCGAAGACTGCAAAATGGAGCCATGGACAACGACAACGGCACGGGCGGGGAGGTCGAGCGGATCCTCGACGCCATCGGGCCCCGGCTGCGCGCGCTGCGCCGGGACCGCGGACTCACGCTGGAGGCGCTGGCCGCCACGACCGGTTTCTCGGTGAGCACGCTGTGCCGCCTCGAATCGGGTAAGCGGCGCCCGACCCTGGAGCTGCTGATCCCGCTCGCCCGTGCGCACCGCATCGCCCTCGACCAGCTGGTGGCCGCGCCCGCCAGCGGCGACCCCCGGGTGCACCTCGCGCCCCTGCACAAGGGGCACGGCAGCACCCTCGTACCCCTGACGCAGTATCCGGGCCGGGTGCAGGTGTTCAAGCAGGTACTGGCTCCGCGCGAGCCGAAGCTGGTCACCCACGAGGGCTACGAGTGGCTGTACGTCCTCGCGGGCGAGCTCCGCCTGGTCATCGGGGAGCACGAATCCACCCTCGGCCCCGGCGAGGTGGCCGAGTTCGACACCAGGGAACCGCACTGGTTCGGTCCGGCGGGCACGACCGCCGTGGAGATCCTGCACCTGTTCGGGCCGCGGGGCGACCGGGCGGTCGTGCACCCGAGACCGGCGGCCGGCTGAGGGCCGGGTGGGTCCGCCCGGGCAACCGGGCGGCCGAGTGGTCGGGTGGTCGGACGGCCGGGCGGATCAGCGGCGCGGGCCCCCGCCCGGCGTATCGGCGCGGCTCACCGCCAGGTAGCCCACGAGGGCGACGATCGGGACCAGCAGCGCGAGGCTGACCGGGCCGGTTCCCCAGCCCAGGCCGTCGCGGGCGGTGGGAACGCCCATCCAGTCCGCGAACGAGGCGCCGAGCGGCCGGGTCAGGACGTACGCGGCCCAGAAGGCGGCCACGGCGTTCAGCCCCAGGAAGCGGCGGCCCAGCACCGGCAGCACGATGAGGGCGGCGAAGAGGAATCCGGACGGCAGGTAGCCCAGGTGCAGGGTCCCGGCGGTCAGGTCGCCCACCGCGGTGCCCAGGGCGAAGGTGGTGAGCACCGTCGCCCAGTAGAAGGCCTCGCGGCGGGTGGTGTGGATGCTGTGGATGGACAGGGTCCGCTCCGAGGCGTACCAGAGGGCCAGGACCGCGGCCAGGGCGAGGGCGAAGCCCACGGCCGACACCGAGTAGGGGATGCCGGCGATGACGTGCACGACGTCCGCGGCCATCGTCCCGAACACGCTGACCATGACGATCGCCGACCAGTAGGTCCAGGGTCGGTAGCGCGCGGGCCCGGAACTGCAGGACCAGCAGGGCCGTGAGGCCCGCGAGCCCGAGGCAGCCGGCCGGCACCGGGCCCAGGGTCCTCGCCAGGAAGTCGGAGGCCGTTTCCCCCATGCCGGTGGTGAGGACCTTGACCGTCCAGAACCAGGCGGTGACCTCGGGCACCTTGGAGAGGCCGGCCGCGGTCCGGTCCGGGCGGGGAGCCCCGCCGTCCGCCGCGGACGGTATCCGCGTCCGTCGCTCCGTCTTCGGCCGGCCGTCCGTCTCCGACATCTCCGCCCCACCCCTTCCGGCGCGGCCCGCGCCGCACAGCCGATGCCGGCCGGGCAGCCGTCGGCCCCCGAACCATTGTCTACAGGAGTGTAGACGAACCTCGGGCGTCCGCTCGCGGCGGTCTGTTGCGAGAGTGCTGCAGGGGCATGAACATGCTGTGCGGTGTGGACCGGAGCCGGCCGGTGGTCGCGATCACCGGCTAGCGTCTCCGTCAGGGCCGTGCCGGTGCGCCACCGCGATCGGAGCGCGGCCCGGGCCACCACAACCGGCCCTCGCCGTACGCCGATCGACCGTGCGGCCCCCATGTCGTCTCCTTGCCGCCCCTTCCTGTCCGAGGACACCCCCATGCCGTTTTCCCTGCCCGCGGGCGGGCGCTTCGCCGCGCTCTCCCTCGCCCTGGTCGTTGCCCTGGGCACCTTCGGCGCCACCGCCGGCGACGCCTCCGCCGACACCACGGCCTACGGTCCGCTGCCGCCCCGGAACCCGGCCGGCGCACCCAACGGCACCGCCGGAATGCACGGCGACAGCGCCTCCAGCGACACCACGCCCTACCCGGGCCCCGGAACCGGGAAGATCGCGTACTCCCGTACCGCGCTGGCCTCGGCCTGCCCGACCGTGGTCATCGGATCGGACGGCTACGTCGTCACCCTGTGCACCACGATCTTCGGACAGACCCCGACCGTGCACCTGCTCGATCCCGCCACCGGAACCGACCTCGCCTCCCTCGCCCTGCCCAAGGGCAGCCTGTTCGGGGGCGTTTACTCCTACCTCGACAACGACGACCGGCTCGTCGCCGTGGACGGCGACAACAACCTCGTCCGCATCGGCCACCACCGCAGCGGCTCCGGCTGGACCCTGACGGTCGATCAGTCCACCCCGCTCACGGCGGCCGTCCCCGCAGGCGACAACATCGTCGGCCTGGCCCCCGCGTGGAACGGCAAGGTCTGGTTCGCCACCACCGGCGGTGTGATCGGCACCGCGGACACCGGTACCGGAGCGGTACGCGCCATCGGCACCGGCGAAGGCGTGCAGAACAGCATCTCCACCGTGCCCGGTCACACGGCGGTCGCCACCGACCACGCCCTCTACCTGCTGTCCGAATCGCCGGACGGCACCCCCGTCATCGACTGGCGGGCCCCGTACGACCGGGGTCCCGGCCGCAAGCCCGGCCAGCTCAGCTGGGGCACCGGGGCCACCCCGAGCTTCTTCGGACCGGGCGACGGCACGGAGTACGTCACCATCACCGACAACGCCGCCGGGCACGAGAACCTGCTCGTCTACCGGGTGGACGGGGGACCCGCGCCGATCTGCTCCACCCCGGTGCTCACCCAGTACGCCAACAGCGGGACCGAGGACGCCGTCATCGCCTCCGGCCGCAGCGTCTTCGTCACCAACACCTACGGATACCCCTACCCGGCCCTGCCCGCGGGGGCACCGGAGAGCAAGCCGTCCTCCGCGAACTTCGACGGAGGCCTCAGCCGGGTCGACGTCAACGCCGAGGGGACGGGCTGCAGCCTGGTGTGGAACAGCTCCGTGAAGTCGGCCGCCCTGCCCCGGCTCTCCGTGGCCGACGGCAAGATCTACACCGTCTCCGTCACCGGGCCGACGGGCAGCGCGGGCGTCCAGACCTTCGCCTCGTACCGCCACTCCGTGCTCGACCCGGCCACCGGGGCGCAGCTCACCAGCTCCTTCCTGGGCATCGGCCTGGTGTACAACCCGCTCCAGATGACCGGAACCACCGGCCCCGACGGCACCCTCTACCAGGGCACGGAAACCGGGGTGGTCAGGATCACCAAGGGCTGAGCGGGCGGGGGCTGAGCGGGCCGGGGCGGGCCGGGGCGGGGCGGCCGGGAGTCCGCGGCGGCCCGTTGTCCAGTGCTGTGACCGGAAAGGTTTGCCGGGTCGAGGCGCCCGGCACGGCACCTCGCCACGTTGTCGGACCGCGGCGGTACGTCCAGTACGAGCCGCAGTCCTCCGCCTTGCGATGCACCGCACCGGACGCCGCGACCCGGCAAACCTTTCCGGCCACAGCACTAGGGTCGGGCCATGACGAGGACCACCCCGCCGCGCCCGCTCGACGTCGAGGCGCTCTTCCCCGAGCTCGCCGCCCACAGAGCCACGACCACCCGGCTGCACCCGCGGCCGGGCAGTCCGGACGCGTCCGTCAGCTCCGTGGGCGGGCCGCTGCTGTGGCCGGCGGACGAGCCGTGGCCGGTGTGCACCGAGCCGCACCGCCACCGCAGCGGCCGCCGTCCCGAGGACATCCACCGGGAGCGGCGGGTCCTGGCCACCGCGTGGGCCCGGGACCCGGACTCCGGGCCCACCGACGAGGAACGCTCGCTCCTGGCCGAACTGCGGCGCAGGCACCGGGTGACGGGGGCCGAGGAGACCGATCCGCTCCCGCTGATCGGCCTGGCCCAGCTGTACCGCAAGGACGTCCCCGACCTGCTCGCGGGACCGGACGGCTGCGATCTGCTCCAGGTGTTCTGGTGCCCCTTCGACGCCCACGGCGAGAACCGCACCGGCATGCTCACGGACCTGCGCTGGCGCCGCTCGTGGGAGGTCGCCGAGGTGCTGGCCGAGCCTGCGCGCCCGCAGGTCGTCGGCTACGAGGGCTACGTGCCGGAGCCGTGCGTGCTCCATCCCGAGCAGGTGGTCACGTACCCCTTCGCCGGTCTGCTGCCCGAAGAGCTGAGCGCCCGGATCGAGGCCCGGGAAGAGGCCCTGGAGGAGGCGGCGGAGCAAGCGGACCTGGAGGAAGAGGAATGGGACTGGCCCACCTACCAGTTCGACCTCTCCATCCCGCCCGGCTGGCGCGCCGGCGGCCACGCGTCCTGGAACCTCACCGACGCCTCCGCCATGGACTGCCCGACCTGCGCGACCCCCATGCGACTGCTGCTGACGATCGACAGCTCCGAGTGGGGCGGCGGACACCACAGCTGGCAACCGCGGGAGGACCGGGCCCCGGCCGCCGCGGACGCCGGTGAGCCCACCCGAACCACCGTGGGCCGTTGGGGCAAACTCAACGTCTTCGCCTGCCCCGCCGACCCCGGACACCCGCACCGCAGGAGCATCCAGTGACCGCCGTGACGATCACCGCACGAGGACTCAACCGTTCCACTCTTGCCCGGCAGTTGCTGCTGGAGCGGGCGCCGCTCGGCGTCGAGGACGGGATCCGGCGCGTGGTCGCCCTGCAGGCGCAGCAGCCGGCTTCCCCCTATCTCGCGCTGTGGAACCGGCTCAGCGGCTTCGACCCGGCCGGTCTCGACGCCGCCTTCGCCCGCCACACCGTCGTCAAGGCGACCCTGATGCGGATCACCCTGCACGCCGTCCACCACGAGGACTTCACCGCCTTCCGCGAGGCCGTGCAGCCGGGGGTACGGGCATCCCGGCTGGGGGACCGTTTCACGGCGTCCGGGCTGACCGCCGAGGACGCCGACGCGCTGGTTCCGGAGCTGCTCGCCTTCGCCGACCGGCCCCGGACGAACGCCGAGTGCGAGGCCTGGCTGGGCGAGCGGCTCGGTGCGCCCGCCCAGCCGGGCGCCTGGTGGGGGCTGCGGCAGTACGCACCGCTGCTGCACGCACCGACCGCCCGGCCGTGGTCCTTCGGTGAGCGCCCGTCCTACATCGCGCCCCCGACCGTCCCGAGGGCGGTGCCGGCGGACCCGGAGGCCTCCGAGGAGTCCCTGCGGAAGCTGGTGCTGCGCTACCTCGAGGGGTTCGGACCGGCTTCGGTGGCGGACGTGGCCCAGTTCGCGATGGTCCAGCGTGCCAGGGTCAGGAAGGCACTCCAGGAACTGCGGGCGCCGACGGAGCCCGAAGGCCACGGGCCGCGCGTGGAACGCCTCGAAGGGCCGAAGGGCGAAGAACTCTTCGACGTCCCGGGCGCACCCCGACCGGACGAGGACACACCGGCACCGCCCCGGCTGATGGCCATGTGGGACAGCACCCTGCTGGCCTACTCCGACCGCGACCGCGTCGTCCCGCCGCAGTACCGCAAGCTCGTCACCCGCGTGAACGGCGACACCCTGGCGACCCTGCTGGTCGACGGGTACGTCGCCGGAGTGTGGCGCCCCACCGCGGGCGGGATCGAGGCGACCGCCTTCCACCCGCTGCCGGACGGGACCTGGGAGGCACTGGCCGACGAGGCCCGGTCGCTGACGGCCTTCCTCGCGGACCGGGACCCGGCGGTCTACAGCCGGTACGGCCACTGGTGGAACAAGCTGCCGACCGCGGAGACCCGGCTGCTCCCGGGGAGCTGAGGGGAGGAAGACAGGCGGGGGAGGTCAGTCCGGGAGGAGCAGGTGGGTGCCGCGGCCGGCCGCGTCGACGTGGACGACGTGGCTGCCCACCCGGACCGTCTGCGCGCCCCCGCTGGTCCAGGAACCCTCGGGGCCCTCGACGTGGGGCAGCGGTGTCCAGACCTCCATGAACGTGCTGCCGTCGAGGTTGGTGCCGGTTTCGATCATGAGGGTGCCCTCGGAGCGCAGGGTCCCGACGTCGTGGCCCGGGGTGCCGGCGTCGTGGTGGAAGGTGACCCGGCCGCCCTCGTAGGAGGTGGTTCCGGCGAAACCGCGGCTGTCCGCGTAGAAGCCGCCGGTCTGGAGCCACACGACGTGCCCGGTTTCCCGCAGCGGGCCGTCGTCACGGCTGATTCCGGCGCGCAGCCATGCGCCGCGCAGAGGTGCGTCCATGGCTCCAGAGTGGCAGAGCCGCCCCGGTCCGCGAGACGGCCGGGCGGCTGGCGTAGCATCGCGGCCATGCAGATCATCCGGGCCCCACGACGCACGGCGGCCGTCGTCGCAGGCGTCGTGGCGGTGGTGCTGCTCGTCTGCGGAGGTCTGTTCACGCATCCCGTGCATCCCATGGCTGAGATGGCGGGCATGCCTGCCATGACTGCCGTGCCCGCGATGGACTCGGCCGTTTCGGCGGCCATGGACCCGGCCATGGACCCGGCCATGGACATGGGAACGGGCCCCACCGCGGACAAGGGTGCCGACGGCGGCTGCTCGGTCTCCGGGGAGGACTGCCCACTGGCCTCGGCGTGGACCCCGGCCGACACGGCCGTGCCGGCCGGAAACCTCGCCGGCTCCGCCGCCTGGGACCCGCCTCCCGTGGCCGCGGGCCCCGCCGGGCCCGTACCGCACCGGGTGTGCGCGCAGCCGCGCGCGCCCGATCTCGACTCCCTCTGCG
This sequence comes from Streptomyces sp. NBC_00503, assembly GCF_036346895.1. Classification (NCBI taxonomy): domain Bacteria; kingdom Bacillati; phylum Actinomycetota; class Actinomycetes; order Kitasatosporales; family Streptomycetaceae; genus Streptomyces; species Streptomyces sp. NBC_00503. Next base: position 7,191,496 of record NZ_CP107855.1, read on the forward strand.
TCAGCCGGACCTGACCGGCCCCGCACCCGTACCCGCCCGCATGCCGGGCGGCCGGGGTGCTGCGCCGTGTCCTGATCCGCTGTGACGCACAGAGAGTCCGTCCCTTCATGGCTTCCACCACCGCGTTGTTCGTCACCGGTGTCTCCACCGGTCTGTTCGCCGGCGGCGCGTCCTGCGCCGCCGTCCAGGGAGGTCTGCTCGCCGGAGCCGTCGGCCGCCGCTCCGCCGAGTGGTCGAAGGAGAGGTGGGAGCGCAGCGGCCTGTTCGCTCCCGTCGGCGCCTTCCTCGGCGCCAAGCTCGTCTCCCACACCCTGCTCGGCGCCGCCCTCGGTCTGCTCGGCGCCGCGATCCAGCCCGGCCCGCGCACCCAGGCCGCGCTGATGCTGCTCGCCGGCGTGCTGATGCTGCTCTTCGCGCTGGACATGTTCGGGGTGCCGGCCGTACGCCGCTTCGTGCCCCGGCCGCCCGCCTCCTGGGGCAGGAGGGTCCGCCGGTCCGCGAAGTCCACCGCCGTCACCACTCCGGCCGTACTCGGCTTCCTGACCGTGCTCATCCCGTGCGGGGTCACGCTGAGCGTGGAACTCGTCGCCGTCACCTCCGGCGCCCCGCTGGCCGGAGCGGCGGTGATGGCCGGCTTCGTCCTCGGGACCGGACCGCTCTTCGCCGTCCTCGGCTTCTTCCTGCGCTCCGCCGCCCGCCTGTGGCAGGGGCGGCTGACCCTGGTGACCGCCGTCGTGGTGCTGCTGGTCGCGGTGTGGACGCTCGGGTCCGGGCTGCGCCTCGGCGGCTGGTGGCCGGTCGCCGGGCCCTCGGCGGCCGCGGCCGCGTCGGTGGGCGAGGGCGCGCCGGAGGGCGGGGCGGCCAAGGACGTCGTGGTCGACGCGGACGGCAGCCAGACCGTCACCATCCAGGCCCGTACGACCTCGTACAGCCCGGCCGCCGTCACGGTGAAGGCCGGGGTTCCCACCACGCTGGTGGTCGCCACGCAGGGGACGGGCGGCTGCGTCCGCTCCTTCGTCGTCCCCGACCTGGGCGTCCAGAAGATCCTCCCCACGACCGGGAAGACCGCCATCGACCTGGGTACCCGCAAGCCCGGCACCCTGTCGTACAGCTGCGGCATGGGCATGTACGGCGGCCGGATCACCTTCGAGACGCCGGGAGGCACCCAGTGAGGACGCGGGGGACGGGGAACACGCGGATGGAATTCACCGTGACCGGCATGCACTGCGCGAGCTGCGGCCTGCTGATCGACGACGAGGTGGAGGAGCTGGCGGGGGTGGTCGCCAGCGCGACCAGCATCCGCACGGGCCGCACCGTCGTCGACACCGACGGGTCCGTGGATCCGGCCGCCGTCGTCGCGGCGATCGCCTCGGCGGGATACGGAGCCGAGCGGTCGGGTTAGCAGGCGCCGGGAACTCCGAGCGCGTCGAGCAGCTCGCGCTCGCGGCGGGGGGCGAGGCCGGCCCGGCGGTCCCGGGTCAGGCCCTGCTCGCGTTCCCAGCGCAGGGTGTCTGCCAGCAGCTCCGCCCGCGGGCGGTGTCGCAGGCCGGCGGAGGCTGCCGCGGAGCCGTTGCGGGCGGACCATCCCTCCCAGCCCGGCTCGACCACCCACATCGGGAGCGAGTCGGGCCCCATGTACTCGGCCACGCCGCGGTCGAGCAGCCATGCCGAATCGGCGGTGACCACCGGACCCGTGTGGCCGGCGACGCCGCGGGACAGCTCGATCCACTCGGAGAACGGGACGGCCGGGCCGACGGCGTTGAACGTACCGGTGGTGCCCTTCTCCGCGGAGTCGAGGATCCAGGCGGCGAGGTCCCGCGCATCGACCGCCTGGGTGGGCATGTCCGGTTCGTCGGGGACCAGCATCGGGCCGCGCGGATCGAGTGCGGCGCGGGCGGCCCAGTAGCCGGAGCGGCCGCTGTGATCGCCGGGGCCGCCGATCAGCCCGGCGCGGGCGATGAGGAGGCGCTCGCCCACGGCGGCCGTGGACGCGTGCTCGCAGGCGGCCTTCGCCTCGCCGTAGGCCTCGCGCCCGACCTCGTCCAGCTCGGTCGGGGCCAGGAGCGGCGCGGATTCGTCGGCGTCCGCAGTGCCGTGGGAGGCGTAGGCGCTGACCGAGGAGACGTAGGTCCAGTGGCGGGCCCGGTCGCCCAGCGCGTCGAGCGCCGCGCGGACGAAGCCCGGCTGCCACGAGACCTCTACGACCGCGTCCCAGGTGCGGCCGCGAAGGGCTTCGTACGCCGAAGGGCCGCGCCGGTCGGCGGCCACCAGCGTCGCCCCGTCGGCGACCGCTCCGCTTTCGCCGCGCGCCAGGCACGTCACCCGGTGACCGCGTTCGATCGCCTGCCGGGACACTTCCCGGCCCAGCCATGCCGTTCCACCCAGAACCAAGATCTCCATCTCGGCAGCCAATCACGCGAAGCCCGCCGCCGTGGGGCGGGTTCGCGGACAGCAGACCCCGGGGCATCGTCGAAGTGCAGGCAGGTACGGGCAGATGCGAGCAGATACAAGGAGGTACGAGGGGCGGCGGGCCCGGGTCGCGCGCGCACCCGTAAGGTCGGGGCCGGACCGCGGAACCAGCTGCGACCAGCACTTTCACAGTACGGAGGCCGACCGGCATGGACGACGCATTCAAGGATGTTCCCCCCACCACCCTCGCCGACCTGCTGGGCCGCGAGCAGGTCATGGACATCGGCATCCGCCCGCTGTGGGACTCGCCGCGCATCGCGGGACCCGCGTACACCGTGCGGTGCGAGCCCGGCGACAACCTGATGCTGCACGCGGCCATCTACCGCGCGGAGCCGGGCTCCGTCGTCGTCGTGGAGTCGGGCGACGTGGAGTACGCGCTGGCCGGCGGCAACGTGTGCGCCGTCGCGCAGCGGCGGGGCATCGCCGCCTTCGTGCTCGACGGGGTCATCCGCGACCTCGGCGAGGTGCGCGAAGCCGGGTTCCCCGTCTTCTCCCGCGGGGTCGTCCCGATCCCCGGCGCCAAGGAGAAGATCGGGGAGCTCGGCGTACCGGCCCGGGTCGGCGGGGTCCTCGTGCACCCCGGGGACATCGTGGTCGCCGACGAGGAGGGCGTCGTGGTCACCCCGGCCGCCCGCCAGGACGAGGTCCTGCGGGCCGCGCTGGCGAAGCTGGCCAAGGAGGCCGGGGAGTCCCTCGACGCCTGGGAGGAGCAGCACCGCTCGCGGATCGAGCAGGCGCTGCGCGAGCGGGGTTTCACCGGCTGAACCGTTCAGGTGCGGGCCGAGTACCGGGTCCGTGGCCTCGCCGAGGACGCCGGGTCCGTCAGGGGCCCGTCAGAGGTCCGTCAGGGTTTGCGGTCCCGGCGTCATGAGGCCGTCAGGAAGCCTGTCCCGGAGTCCGCGGCCGCCGTTCCATGAAGGTGACGGAGGCAGCGGACAGGGAGGACGGCGCGGTGCGAGGACGAGTCGTGGTGGGGGCGCGGGGATCCCTCGGGAGCGTGACGGCACTGCACGTGGCGCACGCCGAGGCACGGGCGCGGGACGCGGAGCTGTGGGTCGTCCTGGCCTGGCAGCCCCCGCTCGGCGGACCCGGCGCCCGGCGCGGCGGGGGTGGCACACCGCTGCTCGCCGCATCCCGGGACGCGGCGGTGGAGCGGCTGCGTGAGGTCCTGCTCACCGCCTTCGGCGGTACCCCCTCCGGGGTGACGCTGGCCGGGCTGACGGTCCGGGGCACACCGGGCGCGGCGCTGGTCGACTCCGTCCGCGACCCCGACGACCTGCTGGTCGTCGGTACGGGCCCGCGCGGCCCGCTGCTGCGCGCACTGCGCCCCTCGGTCTCCCGCTACTGCCTGGCGCACGCCCCCTGCCCGGTGCTGGCGGTGCCGCCCAGTCCGCTGCGGGCCGACCTGGACGCCGTACGCCGCCGCATCGTGTGGCGGCGGCCGCTGTACGCCGGGGACCTGGTCCGGTGACCGGTCGGTCAGGCCATCCAGAAGAACACCGCCGTCATCCGCTTGTCCTCCAGGGTCTGGCCCCAGTAGGCGGTGGCGGTGTGGATCAGGTTGGCGGAGTAGAGCAGCAGCCTGTTGGCCCGGTGGGGGACCCGTATGTCCTCGACGAAGGAGTCCGGTGCGACGAAGCGGGTGCCCAACGCGTCGACCAGGTTGTTGTGGGGCGCGGCCACCTGGTTGCCGCCGAGGGCGCCGCCCGGCAGGCTCTGGCGGTAGAAGCTGGTGCCGCAGCCCTTGGGGACCCGGGGGTTGAGGTACAGCACCGCCGCGTACCGGCACAGCGTGCGCGAATCGGTGTGGGGCCGCGGCTCGCACTCGCCCTCGCCGACGACCTGTACGCAGTTGTGATTGAAGGTGCCGCCGCCGGCGGGCTGTTGCGCCCAGATCCGCGGCGCTCCGGTGGCCTTGCGCACCAGCCGTTCCACGTGCGCGAGTTCGTCCGGTTCGAGCGCGGGCATGGAGCGCAGGCCCGGCCAGGCCTCGGGCTTGTGGGGGTACCCCTCGGTCCAGTCGTTCCGGGCGAGCAGGCGCTCGCGTACGGCTTCCGGATCCGGCAGTACGTTGTCCAGTTCCCAGTAGTCGCGGCCGCGGGTGGGCTTGCGGTACGGGAGGACCGGCAGGGGTGGGGGGTGTAGGGGCATGCCAGGGAAAGTAGTTGACCTTCGCCGCGGGCTCTCCTTGGAAGCGGTCAACCTTGCGTCAAGTGTTCGCCATGCGGGGGAGCGGGCCCGCTCAGCGGGTCGGCGGCTGGCTCCGCGGAGCCTCGCCCTGGGCCGCTTCGATCCCGGCGTGCAGATCGTCGGCGGCCTCGACCGTCGCGGCGGCCGACAGGGCGAGGCAGGCGAGCAGGGTGGCGGCGATCAGGGGCGCGGCCAGCCGCCGGGGCAGGCCGGGGCTCCCCGGCCTGCCCAGGGCGGCTCCGGCGGGCCGGCCGAGCAGGGCGGCGACGCGGCGCGGGACCGGTCCGGCCGTCGCGGCCAGTGCCAGTCCGGGCCGGTCCGCCGTGCGGGTGGCCGCGGCCCGGGAGGCCAGGGCGGCCCTGCCGATCGCGCGGGCCGTCAGCCGGCGGTCGCACACCGCCGCGGCGGCGGCCTCGTCGGCGCTGCGCTCCAGCACGTAGGTCAGCGGCTCGCGCAGGGTGCGCAGCGCGGGGTGGCACAGGGCGGCCAGCTCGGCCGCGGCCACGTAGAGGTGGTGGCGGTCCCTCAGGTGGGCCCGCTCGTGGGCGAACAGGGCCTCGCGCTCCTCGGCCGACAGGGTCCGCAGCATTCCGGTGGTCACCACGATCCGGCCCGGCCGGCCGGGCAGCGCGTAGGCGTCGGGGCAGTCGTCGCGCAGGACGAGGAGCTCGCCGTCGGCGCGCGCCGCCAGCCGGCGGGCGCGGCGCAGCTGGGTGAGGCGGCGGTGGAGGGCGCGGCCCAGCGAGAGCGCGCACCAGGTGAGGAGTCCGGCGGCGGTGACGGCCACCGCGATCACGGAGTCGGGGGAACCGGTGGCGAGGGGGGTCAGGAGTTTGCCGAGGGCGGCCACGGCGTGCAGGTGCGTGGCGCCCGGGACGATCAGCAGGGCGAGTGCGGTGGTGCTGGCGGCGGCCAGGCCCACGGCGGTGCCGGCCAGCAGCCAGGCCGCCCGGCGGGGGTGGAGCGAGGGGGCGAGCCGGCCGGCCGCGGGGCCGGCCAGGAAGGGGAGGAGCAGCGGCAGCCACACCATGTAGATCACGGGGCGTCCCCTTCGAGCAGTGCGCGGAGCAGTTGTTCGTCCTCGTCGCTGAGCCGGGAGACGAAGCGGGTCAGTACGGCGCCGCGGTCGTCCGTCTTCTCCAGCTCGGCGTGCATCCGCCGGGCGGTCAGTCCCGAGGCGTCCTCGGTCGGCAGGTAGGCGAAGCCGCGGCCGGAGCGTATCCGGTCGACCGTGCCCTTGTCGTAGAGGCGGGACAGGATCGTGGTGACGGTCGTCCGCGCCAGCGTCCCGCCGAGCGCGTCCTGCATCCGGACCGGGGTCAGCGGGGTCCCGGCGGCCCACAGGGCGGCCAGTACGGCGGCTTCGAGCTCACCGGCCGGCCGGCGTTCCGCCTTCGTGTCGCCCATCCGGGAGGCTCCTCCGCACTTCCGCGTCTACGGTGATGCAGAGCGTCCGCATCACTGTAGTAGGTCGTGGTGGATCAACCGGCGTGGACGTGGGGGCGGCGGGCCCGGTCCGGTTCGGCTTCGCGGATGACCTCGCGGGTGACGGGGGCGACTTCGCCCTGGCCGAAGAGGAAGAAGCGCAGGAAGTTGGCCATCGGGTTGCCCTCGGTCCACTCGAAGTAGATGTGGGGGCGCTGGCCGGTGCTGTCGCGCACGTGGAGCAGGAGGGCCGCGAGCGCGTTGGGCACGGTGGAGCTCTCCAGCGTCAGGACACGGTAGCGGTCGTGGAGCACCTCGCCCCGCACCTTGAGGCCCGATTCGAATTCGGACGGGTCCAGGACGGTGACCTCGACGAACAGCACGTCGTCGCCGGCCGGGATGTCGTTGTCGGTCCGGATCTGCTCGACCTTGTCGCGGTACTCGGCCTTGTCCCGGTTGCCCGGGTCGTTGGCGATGAACCGGATCGTGCGGTTGGCGGTGTCGCGGACGAACCGCTCCGCCATGTCGTCCAGCTCCACGTGGGTGACGCGCAGCTCGAAGACCCGGGCGAGGCGGGAGAGGAGGGAGAGGGCCATGATGCCGGCGATGAAGCAGGCGCCGATCTTCACGCCGTCAGGCCGCTCCACGACATTGACCGCGGTCGTGTAGAGCAGCACCACGGAGATCACGGCGAAGCCGATGGTCCAGCCGCGCTGCCCCGCTCGGCGGGCGGCGATGGTGACGGCCACGCCGGCGGAGGTGAAGAGGACGAGGACGCCGGTGGCGTACGCGCCGCCCTGGGCGTCGACGTCGGCGTCGAAGATCCAGGTGACGAGGAAGGCGACGAGGGTGAAGACGATGACCATCGGGCGCAGGGCGCGGGCCCAGTGCGGGGCCATGCCGTAGCGGGGCAGGTAGCGCGGCATCAGGTTGAGCAGGCCGGCCATCGCGGAGGACCCCGCGAACCACAGGATGAGGATGGTCGAGACGTCGTAGACCGTGCCGAAGGCGGAGCCCAGGTGCTCGTGGGCCAGGTAGGCCAGGGCGCGCCCGTTGGCATCGCCGCCCGGCTTGAACTGATCGGCCGGGATGAGCAGGGTGGTGACGAAGCTGCTGGTGATGAGGAAGACGCTCATGATCACGGCGGCCGTGGTCAGCATGCGCTTCGTGTCGCGGATCCGTCCGGCGGGCTTGGCGGGGGTGTCGCCCGTGTCGCCCTGGACGTGCGGCATGACGGCCACGCCCGTCTCGAAGCCGGACATGCCGAGGGCGAGCTTGGGGAAGACGAGGAGCGCGATGGCGACCATCATGACCGGGTTGCCGTGCTGGGCGGTGAGCGCCTCGGTCCAGTCCCCGATGACGTGCGGCTCGCTGAGCACCTGCCACAGCCCGTTCCCGATGACCACGACGTTCAGCGACAGGTAGGCGATGACCAGGACCACGGCGACGCCGATGGCCTCGCTGAACCCCTTGAGGAACACGGCGCCCAGCAGGGCGATCATGATGAGGGTGATGACCATCTGGTGACCGCTGAGCACGCTCGTCAGGTGCGGGTTCTCCACCAGGTGCGCGGTGGCGTCGGCCGCCGAGAGCGTGATGGTGATGAGGAAGTCGGTCGCCGCGAACCCGAGCAGGGTCAGGACGAACAGCTTGCCCTTCCAGAAGGACAGCAGCCGCTCCAGCATCGCGATCGAGCCCTCGCCGTGCGGGCTCTCCTCGGCCACCCGCCGGTACACCGGCAGCGCGCCGAACAGGGTCAGCACGACGAGCACGATCGTCGCCAGGGGTGACAGCAGGCCGGCAGCCAGCGCCGCGATGCCCGGCTGGTAGCCGAGGGTGGAGAAGTAGTCGAGACCCGTCAGGCACATCACCCGCCACCACGGCCGGCCCTCGGGGTCGGTTCCCGTCGCCTGCGGGCCGTCCTCGCCGGCGTGGTGCTTCGGGCGGTCGGTGAGACCGTCCAGCAGCCAGGCACGCAGGCGCGTGGTCGGGGTGGCGGTGGCGGAGGCCATCGTGGTGCTCCTGTCGTGCAACTCGATTTTCGGCCATCAGTACGACCGAGCACTGAGCGTACGGAACCTGACAGGAATTTCACGCGCGGGTCACGATCCTGACGCGCTCTTAACGCCCCAGGTCACCGCCGTTCTCCCGACCCGTCAGCAGGACCTCCCGGAGCCGGGCCACCAGGGCGGAGGCGCTCTCCGGCTCCTCGCTCGTCCCGGTCGCGCGGCTGTCGTCGGCCGAGAGCTGCTTGAGGTGGTCGGAGAGGACCTCGGCGTAGGCCTGTTCCTTCTCGACCAGTCCGCCGGGCTGGCGCAGGCCGATGGTGGCCTCGATGACCTTGCCGATCAGCGCGGTCATCGCGAACGAGAACAGGCCCAGCACCACGGTGGCGGTGAGCTGCTTGCCGAGCAGGTCCCAGGAGCCGCCGTAGAACAGGCCCTTGTGGCCCGTGAGCGTGCCGGTCGCGCACAGCCCCGCCATCACCATGCCGACGATGCCGCCCCAGCCGTGGATGCCCACGACGTCCAGGGTGTCGTCCACGCCGAGCCGGTACTTCCAGCTGATCGCGAACGCACAGGTCAGGCCCGCGAGGAAGCCGATGACGGTGGCCCACACCGGGCTCACCCCGCCCGCCAGCGGGGTGGTGGCGACCAGGCCCGTGACGGCGCCCATGCACATGTCGAGCAGGCCGACCTGCCGGGTGCGCCACCAGCTGGTGACCGCCCAGCCGGCCATCGCCGCGCCCGCCGCGAGCTGGCTGTTGAGGAAGGCCATCGCGGCCCCGCCCGGGGTCCCCAGCGAGGAGCCGGTGTTGAAGCCGAACCACCCGAACCACATCAGCGACAGGCCGATGACGACGAGCGGCAGGTTGTGCGGCCGAATGCCCTGGCGGTCGAAGTCCGCCCGCTTGCCCGCGACGATCGCGAGGGCGAGCCCGGCCGCTCCCGAGCCGATCTCCACGACCGTGCCGCCCGAGAAGTCCACGGCGCCGAGCTGCTTGGCGACCCAGCCTTCCGGGTCGAAGACCCAGTGCGCCATGGGGATGTAGACCAGCAGGGTCCACGCGATGACGAAGGCGATCCAGCCGAGCATGCTCGCACGGCCCGCGATGGAACCGGCGATCAGGGCCACCGTGACGATCGCGAAGGACATGTGGAAGACCACGAAGGTGACGGTGGGCACGGTTCCGGACACCGAGGAGGCGTCGATCCCGCGCAGGAAGACGTGGTCCAGGGTGCCGATGATGCCGAGGTGGCCGGCGTCGGGGCCGAAGGCCAGCGAGTAGCCGACGGCGTACCAGAGGACGGTGACGATCACGACACAGAAGAAGATCATCTTCAGCATGGCGATGATCTGGCCGGTGCGGACCATGCCGCCGTAGAAGAAGGCCACGCCGGGGGCCATCAGCAGCACCAGGGCCGAAGCCATCATCAGCCACGAGGCGTCGCCGGAGTCCGCAACGGCGGCAGCAGTCAGGGTGATCACTTGTCGCGCTCCCTTCGGTCCAGCACGGAGAGGATCTCGGCCAGCAGCGCGGCGTCCTGACGCTCGTCGGCGCCCACCACCGCGTGCTCCTTGGGCGCGCCACCGGACTCGTCCATCCGGTCGCGGATCTGCTCGAGGGTCTCGTTGTCGTAGGCGACCTCCTCCTCGCGGCCGGGTACGTTCTCGTACTCCTCGGAGGCGCGGAAGCCGACGGTCCTGTCGATCGCCCGGGCAATGAGCCAGGTCATGACGAAGGCGAAGGTGCCCACCGCCAGGATGGCCACCGCCTGGCGCCACAGCTGGTCGAGGCCGCCCCCGTAGAAGAGGCCCTTCTTGCCGCTCATCGCGGCCGTCGCGAAGAAGCCGATGGACAGGACGCCGACGATGCCGCCCCAGCCGTGCACGCCGACCACGTCGAGGGTGTCGTCGACCCCGATCTTGAACTTCAGGTTGATGGCGAAGCAGCAGACCACACCGGCGATGAAACCGATGATCAGCGCGCCCAGCGGGGAGACCTCGCCGCAGGCCGGGGTGATCGCCACCATGCCCGCGACCGCCGCCGAAGCCACGCCCAGCATCTCCACGTGACCCAGGCGCCACTTCTCGATGATCGGCCAGCCGATCATCGCGCCCGCGGCGGCGAGTTGGGTGTTGAAGAAGGTGGTCGGGGCGCTGCCCGCGACCTGGAGCGCGGAGCCCGCGTTGAAGCCGAACCAGCCGAACCACAGCAGGGCCAGACCGATGACCACCAGCGGCAGGTTGTGCGGGCGGATCGGTTCGCGCTCGAAGTCCCGGCGCTTGCGCAGCACGATGGCGACCGCGAGTCCCGAGGCGCCCGAGCTGAGCTCGACCGGCAGGCCGCCGGCGTAGTCGAGCGCGCCCAGGGACTGCTGGATCCAGCCGTCGGGGGCGAACACCCAGTGCGCGGTGGGCACGTAGACCAGCATCGTCCACGCGATGACGAAGACCAGCCAGCCCCTCATGGTGGCCCGGCCCGCGATCGAGCCGCTGATCAGCGCCACCGTGATGATCGCGAACGACATCTGGAAGCAGGCGAAGATCACCGTCGGGATGGAGCCGTGCAGCGAGTCCATCCCGATGCCCTGGAAGAAGGCGTGGTCGAGATTGCCGATCAGGCCGCCGCCGGAGTCCTTGCCGAACGCGAGGGTGTAACCGACCGCGAGCCACAGGATCGTCACCAGCGACAGGCAGGCGAAGCTCATCTTGAGCATCACCAGCACGTGCTTGGTCTTGACCATGCCTCCGTAGAAGAAGGCGAGGCCGGGAGTCATCAGCAGCACCATCGCGGTGCTCGCCATCATCCAGGCGGTATTACCCGTGTCGTAGCCACTGGGCATGGGCGGAGCTCTCTTTGATCGTGAACGGGCAGGAGGTGGAGTTGGGTTGGGCCGTCTCTTTCGTGCGGCCTACGTCTTGCGCAGGTCAGGGGCCGGTACGCCGATCAGGCGCCGCCGCACCGCGTCCCAGGCGGCGGCCAGCGCCAGGGTCACCGCCTCGGTGTGCTCGCCGAGCATCCGCACCCAGGCCCCGCACTCCTGCGGCAACACGCTGACCCCGTAGGGGAGTCCGCGGCCCGCCAGCGTCGCGTGCAGCAGATCGGCGAGCTCCCGGGCGGGGGCGAGCGGACTGACCGCGAAGAAGCAGGCCATCACGGAATGTCCGGCCAGTACCGCGGGACCGTCGACCCCGGACCCGCCGGGCTCCAGGCGTACGGTGTCCAGCGCGACCAACTCGCCGCCGGGCCTGCGTACTTCGAAGTCCGAGGCGAAGACCTCGTAGGCGTTGCGCTCCCCGCGCGCGAGCCGGCCGGACAGCACCGTCTCGCTCGCCAGCACCGTGGCCGTGGGGTGGGCGGTGACGATCGTGCGCTGGTAGAAGCGCGAATCGACGTAGGGGATGACCGGATCCGGCAGGTACTCGACGTACGCGTCCGGCCCGGCGGTCAGGAAGGTCTGCGCGACGGCGTAGTCGTGCTCCATCCGGTAGACCTTGGTGGCCGCCTGGGTGGTGACGTGCCCCGAGGTGCCGGGGCCGAAGACCAGGTCCGTGCGGAGCCGGTCGGCCTGGATGATCCCGCCGCCGGTGGACATGAGGAAGGTGATCGGCAGGTCGGGGCGGTGCGGGTCGAAGTAGAGCGGCCGCATGATCTGCAGCGGGGACTTCTGGTAGTGCCGCACCAGCTCCGTGCGCCCGCCGGCGCGCTCGAAGCCGAGCTCCAGCAGGCCGACCTTCCCCGGTCGCCCCACGCCCAGGGTGTCCGGCACCGAAGCGTGCCGGAGCACCTCCAGGGGGATGCGCGGGGGCTCGTAGTGCGCCGGGTCCAGCCGTGCGGGCGGGACCGGCGCACCGGGCGGGAACGGGGTTTCGGGCGGGACCGGGGCTTCGGGCACGGCCGCCACCATGCTCACGCCGGTACCCGGCGGAAGGACTCGATGAAGTTCGCGATCTCCTCCAGGCCCTCGCCGGTGAGGCAGTTGGTCAGGGCGACGGGGCGCCCTTCGCGCACGTGGTGCGCGTCGCGCTCCATCACCCGGATGTCGGCCCGCACGTACTGGGCGATGTCGATCTTGTTGATCACCAGCATGTCGGACTCGGTGATGCCCGGCCCGCGCTTGCGGGGCATCTTCTCCCCCTCCGCGGTGTCCAGGACGAAGAGGAACATGTCGACGAGGACCGGGCTGAAGGTCAGGGTGAGGTTGTCGCCGCCGGACTCGTAGAGCAGGGTGTCGACGTCGGGGAAGCGCTCCAGCATCTCGGCGCCGGCGGCGAGGTTCATCGTCGGGTCGTCGCGCACGGCGGTGTGCGGGCAGGCCCCGGTCTCCACGCCGACGACCCGCTCGGGGTCGAGCACCCCGGCGAGGGTGCGGCGCACGTGATGGGCGTCCTCCTGCGTGTAGATGTCGTTCGTGATCACGGCGGGCCGGTGGCCGCGCTCGATGAGCACGGGAACCAGGGCCTCGATCAGCGCCGTCTTCCCCGAGCCGACGGGGCCGCCGACGCCGACGCGCAGGACGTTGTCCACGTTCATCGCAAGTCACATACCTTCTGGAGAGACATCCGGATAACAGGGATCAGGTGGCGAACAGCCGTGCCTCGGCCCGCTCGTGACGGCCCGACATCACGTCCGCCATCGGAACGCACCCGCCGAGATCGGCGAGTTCGCGCCGCAGGGCGGCGCCCGCCACCTCCTCGATGACGGGCGCGATGGACCGCAGGACCACCTGGGCCCTGCGGTGGTCGGTGAGCCGCAGCCGCAGCGCCGCTCCGGTGAAACTGGCGGCGTACGCGAACAGGTCGCTCACCACCGCCTGTTGGGTCGGTACCCCGGCGGCCGCGTAGGCGACCCCGGCGGCCACGGCCTGTGAGCCGGGGGCCCGCTTGGCGGCGACGAGCGCCGCGTACTGCTCCAGCGGCTCGCCGCCGACGCACTCCTGGGCCAGGTCCAGCAGCTGCCGGCCGGTGCGGGTGGCGGCGCGGCGCAGGCCCTCGTTCAGCTTGGTCGCGTTCAGCCGCTGGTCCGTCTCGGCGAGGGCGTCCCAGTCACCGGCCAGCGCGGCCCGGTGGGCCAGCGCCAGCGCGGTGGCGTCGGAGGGGCCCACCGAGTGCCGCAGCAGGTCGGCCAGCAGCTCCGGCACGCCCTCGGGGGTCACGGCCTTGGCCTGTGCGTAGCCCTCCAGGCCGTGCGAGAGCGTGTAGAAGCCGCTGGGGAAGGCCGAGTCGGTCAGCTGGAGGCTGACCAGTAAGGCCTGTACCGGCGTGGCGCCGGGGGAGTCCACGGTGATGCTCATGCCAGGTAGAACAGGTGGTTCAGCGGCAGTTCGCGGGCCGGCTCGATGGTGGCCGGCACCCCGTCCAGGCTGACCTTGTACGTCTCGGGGTCCACCGTGATCCGGGGCAGCGCGTCGTTGCGGACCATGTGCTGCTTGCCGACCGTCCGGCAGTGCCGGACCGGCAGGACCTTGCTGTCCAGGCCCAGCTTCTGCGGTACGCCCAGGTCGATCGCGGCCTGGGACATGAAGGAGACGCGGGTGGCCTGCCGGGCCTTGCCGTACGCGCCGAACATCGGCCGGTAGTAGACGGGTTGCGGGGTCGGCAGCGAGGCGTTCGGGTCGCCCATCAGCGCCCAGTTGATCAGCCCGCCCTTGATGACCATCTTCGGCTTGGCGGCGAAGGAGTTGATCGGCCACAGCACGATGTCGGCGAGCTTGCCCGCCTCCAGGGAACCGATGTAGTCGGCCGTGCCCGAGGCGATCGCCGGGTTGATCGTCATCTTGGCCAGGTAGCGCAGCACCCGGAAGTTGTCGTTGCGCTCGGTGTCCCCGTCGAGCTTGCCGCGCTTGTCCTTGCAGTGGTGCGCGGTCTGGAAGGCGCGGGTCCAGGACTCCCCGATGCGGCCCATGGCCTGCGAGTCGGAGGAGAAGATCGAGATGACGCCCTCGTCGTGCAGCACCGTCTCGGCGGCGATCGTCTCGGCGCGCACGCGGGAGTCCGCGAAGGACACGTCCTCCGGGATGTCGTGCGACAGGTGGTGGCAGACCATCACCATGTCGAGGAGCTCGTCCACCGAGTTCACGGTGTACGGCAGCGTCGGATTGGTGGAGGACGGCAGGACGTTGGGCTCTCCGGCCACCCGCATGATGTCGGGGGCGTGGCCGCCGCCCGCGCCCTCGGTGTGGAAGGTGTGGATGGTGCGCCCGTCGATGGCCGAGCGGGTGTCCTCGAAGAAACCGGACTCGTTCAGGGTGTCGGTGTGCACCGCGACCTGGACGTCGTAGTCGTCGGCGACGTCCAGGGCCTTGCTCAGGGCGGCCGGGGTCGTGCCCCAGTCCTCGTGCACCTTCAGACCGCAGACGCCCGCCTCGATCTGCTCGATCAGGGCGTCCGGCAGCGAGCCGTTGCCCTTGCCCAGCAGACCGACGTTGACCGGCATGTCCTCGACCGCCTGGTACATGCGGCCGATGTTCCACGGACCCGGGGTGCAGGTCGTGCCGTTGGTGCCGTCGGAGGGGCCGGTGCCGCCGCCGATGAGCGTGGTGATGCCGTTGGACAGGCCGTGCTCGGCCTGCTGCGGGGCGATGAAGTGGATGTGGGTGTCGATGCCCCCGGCCGTGGCGATCAGGTGCTCGCCCGAGATCACCTCGGTGCCGGGCCCGATGACCAGCTTGGGGTGGACCCCGGACTGGGTGTGCGGGTTGCCGGCCTTGCCGAGACCCGCGATGAACCCGTCCTTGATGCCGAGGTCGCCCTTGACCACGCCCAGGATCGCGTCCATGACGACGACGTTGGTGATGACCAGGTCGAGGGCGCCCTGCGCGTTGGTGGCCTGCGGGTCCTGGGCCATGCCGTCGCGGATGCCCTTGCCGCCGCCGTACACGGCCTCGTCGCCGTAGTGGCCCTCGTTGTGGTCCTTCTCGACCTCGACGACCAGGTTGGTGTCCGCCAGGTGGAAGCGGTCGCCGACGGTCGGCCCGAACAGGTCGGTGTACTGCTTGCGGCTCAGGACGGCCATCAGTTCTCGCCCTTCTTGGGGGTCTTGTTCTTCTTCTTGCCGTCTTCGCCCTTGGCCCCGTGGCCCCGGCCCGCACCGGAGCCGCCCGCACCGGAGCCGCCCGCACCGGAGTCACCGGCGCCGGCGGCGCGGGGCGCCGTCTCGGTGTGGACGTCCTCGATCCGGGCGCCCTTGAAGCCGAGTTCGACCGCCCGGCGCAGGGCGCGGATGCGGGTGTCGGTGGAGCCGAGGCCGCCGTCGACGAGGGAGCTGAAGCCGATCAGCCGGCCGTGTCCGCTGTACGCGGTGAGCTCGACCTCGCGGGTGTCGCCCGGCTCGAAGCGCACGCCGGTACCGGCGGGGAGGTCGAGGTGCATGCCGTAGGCGGCGTTGCGGTCGAAGTCCAGGGCCCGGTTGGCCTCGAAGAAGTGGTAGTGCGAGCCGACCTGGACCGCGCGGTCGCCCGTGTTGGACACGGTGACCTTGGCCTTGCGGCGGCCGGCGTTGATCTCTACGGAGCCTTCTCCGTAGAGGTATTTGGCGCCACCGGACATGGTGGTACTTCCCTTCCCTCGGATCAGTGGTGGGAGTGGCCGTGCGTGTGGCCTTGCCCGTGCGGATGCTCGGGTGCGTGGGGATGCTCGGGCCTGTGCCTGTGCCTGTGCCCGTGTTCGTGTCCCTGGCCCTCGCCCTCGCCGTGCGGGTGCCCGTGGTCGCCGCCCGGGCCGTGGGTGTGCGCGTACCCGTGGCCGTGCTCGGCGTCCAGCCCCTCGGTGATGCCGTCCTGCCCGTGGGACAGCCGGTGCAGGGCCTCCTGCACCCGGGCCCGTACCACCTGGGCGAGCGCCGCTTGCGACAGCAGGGGGCCGGTGTCCAGGACCCCGGCCGGCAGCTCGGCGGGAGCGGCGAACGCGGCGCGGATCAGGGCGACGTGACCGGCGCCGAGGCGGCGGCACCGCTCCACGCCCTCCGCGAGGTCCGGGTCGCCGCCGTCGAAGGCGACCTCGACCCAGCGGTGGTGCCCGTACTGGCGCACCAGCCGGGCCACCCGGAAGAGGTCGGCGTCCTCGAAGGGCCCGGCGGCGGGCGCCGTGACCAGGACGGCCGAGGTGCCGGGTGCCTCGCGCACCGCCTTGAGGGCGGCGGTACGCAGCCACGCGGTCAGATGGTCCACCGTGGCGAACGGCGGGGCCAGCGCGAGCCGCCCGCGGCCCTCGTCACGGCCCAGCCAGCGCAGCGCGCGGGCGCAGTCGGCGATCAGCCCGGGGTCGCGCCCCAGCGTCATCGGGACCACGCAGACCGGGTCGGGCGAGGCGGCGAGCGCCCGGCGCACGGCTTCGGCCAGCGGCCGGCCCGCGCTCACGGCCCCGGCCGCGGCCGCGCCTTCGTGGCCGCCGGCCAGGATGACCGTGGCCGCCGACTCCGGGGCCCTGCCCGGCCGTTCGGGTGCGACTGCGGCGGCCATGGATCAGGCGCCCACGGGGTCGTGGCAGGAGACGAGCTTGGTGCCGTCGACGAAGGCGGCCTCGACCTGGAGCAGTGGCAGCATCTCCCGTACGCCGGGCATGACATCGGTGCCGGAGACGATCTGCTTGCCGAGCTCCATGCATTCGGCGACGGTCCTGCCGTCGCGGGCCCCTTCGAGGATGCCCTCGCTGATCAGGGCGCAGGCCTCGCTGTAGTTGAGCTTGACGCCCCGGTCGCGCCGCTTGCGGGCCAGATCGGCCACGACGTAGATCCAGAGCTTGTCCATCTCACGGGGGGCGAGATTCATCGGTCACTCACTTTCGGCTCTCGAGCTGGTTCGGATGCACGCGACTCGGGTTCGGCGCAGGGCAGGGCGGTGCGGACGTGCGGGCGGTGCGGTGCGGGGTGGGCGGCGGGACCGCCGCTCCGGACCTCTCAGGTCCGTCGCAGCCGGGGGATCTGCGGGACGGCCGCGACGAAGATGAGCGTGGTCAGGACGAACGGCCAGGTGAAGGTGTGGCCGCCGAACGGGGCGAAGAAGGCGGTCATCGCCGAGGTCAGCCCGGTCGCCGCCGCGGCGCCGAGGACGGCGAATCCGAAGCTCCAGTTCGAGCGGACGATGAAGACCCCGCACAGGGCCATCGCGACGAGCACGCTGCTGTAGCCCATGAGGCCCTCGGACACGCCTTCGGCGGGCGACCCCATCGCCCACGCGATGAGGATGGCGGTGGCGCTGCCGACGCAGGCCATGACCCCGGCGAGCCGGCTGGCCACGAAGATGCCGGCCAGGAAGATCAGGCCGACGTACCACTGCGGCATGAAGAAGATCTGGCCGACATTGGCGAAGAACGCGTGCCAGAGCTGCTCCCAGCCCAGCGTCGTGGCCCCCGAGGCGGGCTCGGGCAGCGCGGCCAGGCCGGGGCCCGTGTGCCACACACGGGAGAAGCTGGGCGCCGCGATGGTCATCACGCTCGCGATGATGCAGAAGGGCGCCGTGAACGTGGGGATGTTCCAGGTGCCGAGGATCGTGGCGAGCGCCGAGGTGACGACCACGACGGTGATGCTGCCGCCGATCGCCAGCAGCAGAGTGGACAGGTGCTCCGCGCCGAGGAAGACGGCGAAGCCGAGCGAGACGAGGGTGCCGTTGAAGCCGCGCAGCCCGGCCGAGACGATCTCGCGGTCGATGCCGAAGGCGTAGGCGGTGGCGGTACCGACGACGGCGCCGAGGAGTCCGTAGAGGGCGTACTGCCAGCCGGCGGCGGCGAGGGCGGCGAGGAAGAAGATGCCCGTGATCGCATTCGGCATGAAATCGACCTGGGCGACGCCCCGCAGTACTTCCTGGACAAAGCTCGCGGGTTGAGCGGGAGCCTGTCGTGCGGGCTCCGTTGCCACGGCCTGCATTTCCGTCTCCAATGCGCAAAAAGAGAGGGCCCGCAAGGGCCCGGGAATCGGCCTGCGCCGCGACCGGGCAGCCGTAACCGGATGAGGCGGATGTGACCGGCCACACAGCGACACTACCGGTAAATCGTGACAATCCCACCCGGAGACGGGGGTGTCGGGGGCCGTTCGCGGCACGGTGGGGGCCGGGTCCGGAGGCTCGCGGATGCGTCGGACGGTCGAAAGCGCGAACGGTTGCGGAGCTCCGACTTTCATGTTATTCGCCTTATTGCCTATTGATCGCAATAAGGGATCGGATTCCCCGTTCCGTGAGGTCTGGAATGCGATCCGGGTATCGGAATATCGCAATACCGGAGCGCCGGAGCGGCCCCCTGCGCAGGCTCGGGCCGGGCCCGGAAGGGTCATCGCCGGGGTCCCCGTGGCGCGCCTCACCGGCGGAGCCCGGCCGGGCGGTGTCCGCTGGACGGGTGCGAGTCTGCGTGGGCGCCCGCTGGTGGGCCGAGCTGTCACCGGCCGCCGGGGCCGCCGTCATGGCCGCCGGGATCATTTCGGCCGGTCTGCACCTCATCGGCCG
Organism: Streptomyces sp. NBC_00503; assembly: GCF_036346895.1. Classification (NCBI taxonomy): domain Bacteria; kingdom Bacillati; phylum Actinomycetota; class Actinomycetes; order Kitasatosporales; family Streptomycetaceae; genus Streptomyces; species Streptomyces sp. NBC_00503. The sequence goes on from NZ_CP107855.1 coordinate 7,210,017, forward strand.
CAGCGCGCTGTCGCTCGCCGCGCTGGCCGTCTCCGCGGCGCTGTGGCTCGTCCTCGCGGCCGACTTCACCGCCCGGCTGGTGGGCGACCGGCGGCGCTTTCGCGCCGAGGCCGACACCCCGGCCGCCCTCACCGCCGTCGCCGCCACGACCGTGCTCGGGGCCCGGCTCTCCCTCCTCGGATGGCAGGCCGTGGCCGCGGCCCTGCTGGCCCTCGCGGCAGCGCTCTGGCCGGGGCTCCTCCTCGCCGTCCTGCGGCACTGGGGGCGGCGGATGCCCGGGGCGGCGTTCCTCGTCTGCGTGGCCACCCAGGGGCTCGCCGTCCTCGCGGGCACCCTGGCCGGAGCCACCGGCCACGACTGGCTCGGCCGGGCGGCGCTGGCCGCCTTCTGCCTGGGGCTGCTGCTCTACGCGGAGGCACTGCTGCGCTTCGACTTCCGTGAGGTGGTGTCCGGCGCGGGCGACCACTGGGTGGCCGGCGGAGCCCTGTCCATCACCGCACTCGCCGGAGCCGGGCTCACCGCGTCACCCCTGTGGACGGGACGGGTGCACACGGGGCTGCGTACCGCGACCCTGGTGGCCCTCGGCCTCTCCCTGGCCTGGTACGCCGTCCTCCTCGCCGCCGAGGTGTTCCGGCCGCGCCCGCGCTACGACATCCGGCGCTGGTCGAGCGTCTTCCCGCTCGGCATGACCGCGACGGCCTGCCTCTCCGCGGCGCGACCGACCGGCGTGCAATGGCTGCGCCCGCTGGGCGAGTTGCTGCTCTGGGTCGCGGTGGGTGCGTGGGTACTGACCTTCGTGGCCTTCGTCGCGACCCGCGCCGACGACTGACCGTCCGGGGTGTTCCGCGAAACCGGCGGTGCCCGCGACCGTCAGGGCCGCCACCCGTGGCCGTCCAGCCGCGGTGCGAGCACCACGCACACCAGCAGGCCCACGGCCGAGGCCAGGGCCCACGAGGGGCCGTGACGCAACGTCAGAAGGCCGCCGGCGAGGGCGCCGAGCAGCAGGGCCGCCACCGTGACGAGGCGGCGCAGCGGCGCGGGTCCCCACGGATCGGCCGCGAGCCCGGTCAGGGCCCTGGTGACGACGGTGGTGGTCAGATCGGGGACGGCGAGCCGGTGCACCACGGCGTTCTGCAGCCCCATGCCGAGCGCGAGCAGGGCGATGACGCCCGGCGGCCACCCACCGGTCGCGGTCAGCGCCAGAGCCCCGCAGACCAGGACGGTCTGCACCGCGACCAGCGGCACGAACATCCGGGAGGCCCCCGTGCGCCGCCGCAGTCGGCCGGCGGCCGCGGCCCCGGCCAGGAAGGCGCCCAGGGCCAGCAGCGAGTCCGGAGCGGACAGGGACCGGTCCCCGGCGATCGCGAAGCCCAGGAAGACCACGTTGCCCGTCATATTGGCCACGAAGACGTGGCCGAGCCCCAGGTAGCTCACCGCGTCGACCACACCGCTGACGAAGGTCAGGATGATCAGCAGGGGCGGCAGCACCCCGTGCGGCGACGGTGCCCCGCCCGGCTCCGGCGGGAACAGCAGCGCGGCCAGCGGCCGCAGGATCCCGCGCCGTGCGGTGGAGGTCATGGGGCCCGCCCCTCTGCTGCTCGGGCCGAGAGAGACTTCGGCCCGGCCAACGATAGTGATCGCGGGCGCGCCAGGGACATAGCGACTCGTTCCGCTGGCGGAGCCCGAGGCCCCTCAGTAGGGTCCCGGCATGGCCTACACGTTTCAGGTGACCGTGGACTCCGCGACCCCGCACGCCCTCGCCGACTGGTGGGCCGAGGCCCTCGGATGGGAAGTCGAGCCCAGTGACGAGGAGTTCATCCGGGGCCTGATCGCCGCCGGGCACGCGAGCGAGGAGGACACCACCACCCACCGGGGCGTCCTCGTCTGGAAGGCGGGCCAGGGGATCCGCCACCCCGAGGGCCTCGAACGGGCGCCACGCGTCCTCTTCCAGCTGATCGAGGAGCCCAAGACCGTCAAGAACCGGGTCCACCTCGACGTCCGCACGGGCGAGGACGACCCCGGCGCCGTGGTCGCACGGCTCATCGCCAAGGGCGCCAAGCACCTGCACGACGGCCGCCAGGGCCCCTTCGCCTGGACCACCCTCTCCGACCCCGAGGGCAACGAGCTCTGCGTCTCCCACTGAGCCGTGGGGCGCCCGCATAGGGTGGGCCCGTGAACGTCATCCTCTTCGGCGCGACCGGAATGATCGGCCGGGGCGTGCTGCGCGAATGCCTGCGGGACGACTCCGTGGAGAGCGTCCTGGCCATCGGCCGCACCCCCCTCACCGTCACCCACCCCAAACTGCGCGAGCTCGTCCGGGCGGACCCGACCGACCTGTCGGACAGCAGCGGCCTGTCGGATGCCGGCATCGACCTGGCCTCGTACGACGCGTGCTTCTTCTGCCTCGGGATCTCCTCCTTCCGCATGAAGGAGGACGAGTACCGGCGGATCACCCACGATCTGACGCTCGAGGCCGCCCGCCCCCTCGCCGCCGCCAACCCCCGGCTCACCTTCGCCTACGTCTCCGGCGAGGGCACCGACAGCACCGAGAACGGCCGCTCCATGTGGGCCAGGGTCAAGGGCAGGACGGAGAACGACCTGCTGAAACTCGACTTCGAGGCCTACATGTTCCGCCCCGGGATCGTGCAGCCCGACCGCGGCGTGCCCTCCAAGACCCCGCTCTACCGCGCCGCGTACGCCGTCACCGCGCCCCTCTTCCCGGTGCTGCGGCGCTTCGCACCCGACCTGGTCACCACCACCCGGGCGCTGGGCCGCGCCATGATCGGCGTGGCGGCGGCCGGGCCGGGGGACGCGGGCACCCAGCGCATCCTGCGGCCCCGGGACATCAACCGGCTCGGCGGGGATGCCCCGGACCAGCGGTAATTCGGTTCCGGTCAGAGCCTCCCGCCCCTGAGAATGAGGCATCTCGAACCGGGAGGAACCCCATGAGCCAGGACCGCCTGACTCTGCACGACCTGATGCCCGCACAGGCGCTGACCGAGGCCATCGACGCCGGATACGTGCTGCGCAAGACGCACCCCGAGCTGCCGCTGTCGCTCTACACCTACACCCGGACCGCCCAGTACGAGCGGGTCTGGAACGAGGTCACCACGCGCTGCCGCGGTCTCGTCGCCGACGACGTCACCGGCGCGGTCGTCGCGCTGCCGCTGCCCAAGTTCTTCAACGTGGGCGAGCACGAGGCAGGGCAGCCGTACGCGCCCGCCCTGCCGGACGAGCCGTTCGAGGTGTACGACAAGGTCGACGGCAGTCTCGGCGTGGTCTTCCACTACGCGGACCAGTGGCGGGTCGCGTCCAGGGGTTCCTTCACCAGCACCCAGGCCGTCTGGGCGCAGCGCCGCCTCGACCGGCGGGACACCTCCGGCCTGGTGCCGGGGACCACGTACCTCGCGGAGATCCTGTACCCGCAGAACAGGATCGTCGTGGACTACGGCGACCGCCGCGACCTCGTGCTGCTCGCCGCCTACGCGGCGGCCGGCGCCGAGGTGCCGCTCGCCGAGGCCGCCGCGCACTGGGAGGGGATCGGCTCCGTCGTCACCGTGTGGCCCGCCATGCCGCTCGACGAACTGCTCGCGCTGACCGCCTCCAACACCCTGCCGGACGGCGGGAGCGCGACCGGTACCGACGCCGAGGGCTTCGTGCTGCGCTTCGCCTCGGGCGTCCGCGCCAAGGCCAAGATCGCCGAGTACGTACGGCTGCACAAGGTGCTCACCGGGGCGACCGAGCGGGACATCTGGCGGGGACACGGCATCCAGCGGTTCGCCGGACTGCCCGTCAAGCAGGTGGCCCAGGGGCTGAACTGCACCGTCGCCGAGATCGAGGCCTCGGGCGGCAAGCCGCTCGACGCGCTGCTGGAGCAGGTGCCCGACGAGTTCGACCACTGGGTGCGCTCGGTGATCGAACGCCTGGAGGAGGAGGCCGGGGCGCGCGAACGCGCCATCGACGAGGCGTACGCCTCGCTCGCCCACCTGGCCGGCGACCGGGGCGCGTTCGCGCGCGCCACCCAGGGGATCCGCGACGGCGCGATCCGCGGCGCACTGTTCCAGCGCCTGGACGGCAGGACGACCGAGCTGCTCAGCTGGCGGCAGGTGCGGCCCGAGACCGCCGACCCCTTCACGAACGACGAGGAGAACTGACCCCCGTGTCCGCAGTACCCGAGACCAAGTCCGAGATCGAGCCCGAAACCGAGGCTCCCACACCCGCACTGCCGGTGGTGCACGTCATGACGGGGCTGCCGGCCTCCGGCAAGACCACCGCCGCGCGCGCCCTCCAGGAGCAGTCCGGCGGCCGGATGCGCCGCGTCAACCTCGACGACCTGCGCAGCATGCTCGACGTGCCGGACCCGGGGCGCGAGCGCTCGTACAAGCACGAGCAGACGGTGCTGGACATCCAGGACGCGGCCGTCGGCGCGGCCGTCGAGGGCGGCTTCGACGTGGTCGTCGACAACACTCACCTGACCTCGCACATCCCCAAGCGGCTGAAGGCGGCCGTGGCGGGGCGGGCCACCTTCGTCGTGCACGATTTCACCGACGTGCCCCTGGAGGAGTGCCTGCGCCGCGACGCCGCGCGGGAGCGCCAGGTGGGCGAGGAGATCATCCGGATACTGGCCGACAAGCACGCGAAGGCCCGCAGGGGCGGCTGGCGGCTCACCGCGGAGTGGCTGAACGACCAGCCGGACGTGACTCCGTACGTGGCCGACCCGGCGCTGCCCACTGCGGTGATGTGCGACATCGACGGCACGCTCGCGCTGACCGGCGACCGCAACCCGTACGATTTCTCGCGCTGCGGCATCGACACCCTGAACGCGCCGGTGCGCGACGCCCTCGACTCCTTCCGGCGCGCCGACGGCGACGTCGTCGTGCTGCTGTCCGGCCGGGGCGAGGAGTACCGGGAGCCGACCGAGGCCTGGCTCCGGGAGCACGAAGTCCCGTACGACGAACTGTGGATGCGCCCGGCCGGGGACACGCGCCGCGACGACATCGTGAAGGCGGAACTCTTCAACGAGCACGTACGCGGCCGGTACGCCATCAGGGTCTCCCTGGACGACCGCGACCGGGTGGTGGCGATCTGGCGCCGCATGGGGCTGGCGACCTGGCAGGTCAACTACGGCGATTTCTAGCGCCGTTGCGCCACGGCTCCGGACGCGCAGGGGCGTAGGGAGTTCGGGGTGTCGCCCCTCCGGGTCAGCGGGCCTGGAGGGCGGCGTTGAATCCGTCGCGCAGCAGCGGGTAGGCCTGGGCGATGGTCCAGCCGGCCTCCCAGCAGGCGTCGCGCTCGGCCCGGGCGGCGGGGGCGCTCTCGCACGCGTGGGCCTTGTAGGACTCGACCGCCTTGGTGACCTTGCCGGCGTTCGCGCGCAGGGTGGTGAAGGTGCGCGGGTCCTCGTGGGAGATCCACGACAGGGAGGTCTTCGCGGTCTCGGCGGCCTTGGCCGCGTTCCCGGCGCAGAGCGCGGTCAGCGAAGTCGGCCGCTCGGGCCAGCACTTGGAGCCCTTCTCGGAACCGTAGCGGGTCTCGGTGTCGTTGAGCAGGCCGACCGACTTCGAGTGGACCGCCTCCGCGTCGGGCGCGCCGACACCGCGGGGCTGGTCCTTCCACTTGTTGATGACCGTGAAGACGTCCGGCCAGCTCCGGTCCGACTGCGGGCTCTGCCCGCTGGACGGCGCCTGCGACGAGGCGGAGGCCGAGGGGGCCGCGGAGGGCGCGGCGGGCGAGTTGGGGGCCGACGGGGTGGGGGAGCCGCTCGGAGAGGCCGCGGCCCGGTCCGTAGCGGCGCCGCCCGAGGAGCATCCGCCCAGAACGGCCACGGCCGCTACGGCTGCCACGGCCGTCGCCAGGGTGGCGGAATGCTTGGGTCGTCCGGGTCGTCCGCTACGGGCCACCGTGTCTGTCCTTCGCTCTGCCCGCGGGCCGACTGCCTGCGGGGACAGAACTTGTCTACCTGCCCCGCGGCCCGGATGGCCAATGGGACTGCGCGGGTCCGGGTCCGCGGGGGCGCAGGTCACAGCCGGTGCGGCTACGAGCGGCAGTACTTCACCTCGGTGAGGTTCTTGACGTAGCGCGCCGAAACCCAGCGGTCCTCGCGCTCCTTGGCGGCCTGGGGCATCGCCATCATGCCGCCGCCGTTCATGCGGTTCATGTGGTCCTTCTTGTCGTCGTCGTCCAGCAGGTACCAGAGGTTGTTGCCGTCGACGCGCTCGCCGCGCTTCTTGCACTCGATGGAGAGCTTCTGGTGCGGGTGCACCCGGCCCACCTTCTTCGAGTGGGTGCTCGGCCTGCTGCGCAGGGTCAGCGGACCGTGCGAGATGACGATGCCCCGGGCGTCCTTGCGGTCCGGGTAGGTGTCGGGGTCGGTGAGGCCGTCGGAACCCTGGTCCTCGTCGTCCATGACGTTCTCCTGGCCCGGGTTGTCGGGCCGCGGGTCCTGGTCCGCGAAGGCGGGACCCGCCCCTGCCAGGCCGAGCACCAGGCTTCCGGCGGCGAGGGCGAGGATGGTCCTGGTGGGCTTCAGCATGAGCCGGCTCCTCCGAGAAGACGTCCACCCGGCCGCGGAACGCGGCACGGGACGGCAACCTCGCGGTTGCCAGGGACGACTATGACGACGGAGGGGCATAACGCCCGGCTGGCGCACCGGGATTTAGCCCGATATGCCCAATCTGCGCGGATCGGTGCCATGAGGGATGCCGGCGGGGCCGTGCCCGCCCCCGAACGGGCACGGCCGCCTGGCGGGCCCCGGGGGGATCGGGCCACTGCCGGCTGGGGCCGGCACCAGGAATCTACGGGCGCCGGTCCGCCGCTCTCGCCCATCCACGGGTTGAACTCCGGCTACCCCCGAGGGTGGTGACCCTGTACAACCAGGGGTGTACACGAGGGGGTTCGACGTGCAGTTGTCCGCGCTGTCAGCGCACCCGGCGGTAACCCGGCTCCGCGCCGCGCGGTCGGCCGTCGGCGAGATCGTGTGGGCCGTCGGCTCGCTCTGGATCTCGTCGGACATGCTCCGGAACTGGCCGGATCCCGAAGGCTATTGGCGCGACACCGACCCGCTCGCCTACGCCCTGCTCGCCGCCGTCTACCTGCCGTTCGTGCTGCGCCGCCGCTTCCCCGTGGCCGTACTGGCGAGCACCGTGCTCTGCGTCGGCACCTACTTCACCCTCGGCTACTACCACGTGCCCGCCGTCTGCGGGGTGCTCCTCGCCCTCTACACCGTCGCCTCCCTGCGCCCCCGCCCGGTCTCCCTGCGCTGCGCCGCCGTCTCGCTCGTGGTCCTGCTCTGGGGCACCCGGCTGGCCGAACCCGGCATCGGCCCCCTCAGCGTCGGCTTCGTGACCGTCACCACCACCGTCTGCTGGGTCGCGGGCGACGGCTCCCGGCGGCTGCGCGAGCTGACCCGTCAGCTCCGCCTCGAGCAGGAGGAGAAGGCCCGCAGGGCCGTCGCCCTGGAACGCATCCAGATCGCCCGCGAACTGCACGACGTCATCGCCCACCACGTCTCGGTGATCTCCGTACAGACCGGGCTCGCCGGGTACGTGTTCTCCACCGACCCCGAGACCGCCCGCCGGGCCCTGGACACCATCGGCGCCAGCGCCCGCGAGGCCCTGGCCGAGATGCGCCGGATGCTGGTCGTGCTCCGCGAGGACGGGACGGCCCCGGCCGGGGACGCGACCCCGGAGGTCGCCGGACTGGGCCGCCTCGAAGAGCTCGTCCGCCGGGTCGGCGCGGCGGGAGTCCCCGTGGACGTCACGATCACGGGGACGGCGTACGCCCTGCCGCCCGGGATCGACCTCTGCGCGTACCGCGTGGTCCAGGAGGCGCTGACGAACGTCCTCAAGCACGCCCCGGCCGCGCGCACCACCGTCCGCGTGGACTACGCCGAGGACGAGGTCCGGGTACGGGTCAAGGACGACGGACGCGGCCGTGGGCGCGGGGACGGACACGGACACGGACACGGACACGGCGGTGGGCGGGGAGACGGACCCTCCGCCGGGCGCGGCGGCGGGCAGGGGCTGATCGGCATGCGCGAGCGGGCGATGATCTACCACGGCACGGTGACCGCCGAGCCCGCCCCCGGCGGCGGCTTCGAGGTCAGCCTGCGCGTCCCCGTACCCCGGACGGGCCATGCCGGCTGACCGGGAATCCGACAGAGAAGGAGAGAGCGTGCTGCGCGTGCTCGTCGTCGACGACCAGTTCCTCATCCGGTCCGGCCTGACCGCGCTGCTCACCGCCGCGCCCGGCTACGAGGTCGTCGGCGAGGCCGAGGACGGCGAAGCGGCGGTGCGGCTCGCCGCCGAGACCCACCCCGACGTGATCCTCATGGACATCCGGATGCCCGGGATCGACGGGATCACCGCCACCGAACGCATCCTGGCGGCCTCGGCCGCCGAGCCCGGCCCGCGCCCGAAGGTGCTCATGCTGACCACCTTCGACTCCGACGAGTACGTCTTCCGGGCCCTGCGCGTCGGGGCCGGGGGCTTCCTCTTCAAGGACACCCCGCCCGACCGGCTGCTCGCCGCCATCAACACCGTGCACGCCGGGGAGATGCTGTTCAGCCCCGGGGCCCTGCGCGGGCTCGTGGACACGTACGCCGCTCCGGCGGCCGCCCGCACCCCGCGTCCCGGCCTGGACACCCTGACCCCGCGGGAGCGCGAGATCCTCGGCCTGGTCGGGGCCGGACTGTCCAACACGGAGATCGCCGCAGGCCTCGTACTCAGCGCCGCCACCGTCAAGACCCACGTGCACCGCTGCATGAGCAAGCTGGGCCTCTCCAGCCGGGCGCAGGCCGTGGTGGTGGCCTACGAGTTCGGCCTAGTGCTGTGACCGGAAAGGTTCACCGGGTCGCGGCGCCCGGCACGGCACCTCGCCGCGTTGTCGGACCGCGGCGGTACGTCCAGTACGAGCCGCAGTCCTCCGCCTTGCGATGCACCGCACCGGACGCCGCCGCCCCGGCAAACCTTTCCGGCCACAGCACTAGCCGCCGGGCTCGGCTGAAGGGTCCGCTGAAGAGCACACTGAAGGTCCGCCGAAGCGGGCGGGGCAGCGGTCCGGTCGGTTGCGGGCGCCGTCCGGCGCCCGCACATTGGGACCCATGGGTATCGATGACTACGGCGGCGGCCCCGGCGCACAGCAGACCGGCGTGCTGGTCGTGACGACCAACGACGTCCCCGGCTACCGGGTCGAGCAGGTGATCGGCGAGGTCTTCGGCCTCACCGTGCGCTCCCGCCACCTGGGCAGCCAGATCGGCGCGGGCCTGAAGTCGATGATCGGCGGCGAACTGAAGGGCCTCACCAAGACCCTGGTGGAGACCCGCAACCAGGCCATGGACCGGCTCATCGAGCAGGCGAAGGCGCGCGGTGCGAACGCCGTGCTGATGATGCGCTTCGACGTGACCGAGGCTGCATGAACACCCTTGCATCATAGGCGTATGAGGAGCCCCGCCACACGGAGCCGAATCCGTAGGCGGGGCTTTTGCGGTCAGACCCGGATCAGGTTGTCCGGCGTATCGAGCCACGCACGGTCGCCGTCGCTATCGACGGTCAGTCCGAAGCGATCGAAGTCCGGGTGGCCTTGTTCCTCCCACCAGCGGTAGGCGGCTTCTGTCTCGTCCCACAGCCGACGCGGCCCCGACTGGACAACGAGGTACTCACTCGCCCCGGGCTCGTAGTCGATGGATGCCCAGGACCGCGTGTCATCGCTGTAGAACCACACGACGTAAGAACCATCGTTGTCGCTTTCCACAGACCAGAACGTGCCCGGTACCCGCAGGCTGATCGCGAACTGTTCGACCCACCCGTCGATGTCGGCCGGGGAAAGCGTCGTGGTGCTCCTGACGCCGTCTGCGGGCCACTCCCGGCCCTTGAGGTAAGCGTTATGCTGCGCCCGGTCTGCGCGCTGCTGCCGTAGACGCATGAAGGCACTGGAGCGGGTGAAGTGTCCGCTCGCCGTACCGTCCTCGCCCACGACCAGCCGGGCGATGGCTTCGCCGCCGTACCCGGTTCCCCAGGGGGCGACGATGACCCCGCCGGCCACGGTCTGCTCAACCCACGCGTAGGGGACCTCCCCGATTGAGCATGTGGCAATGACCCGGTCGTACGGGGCGCCCTCGGCGTGGCCGAGCCGTCCGTCTCCCACGATGACCAAAGGAGACAGCCCAGCGTCCCGAAGGTTACTGATCGCGCCCTTGGCAACCTCAGGGTCGTACTCGATCGAGACGACGTTCTCGGAGCCGAGACGGAAGGACATGAGACCCGCATTCCAACCCGTCCCGGCTCCGATCTCCATGGCCTTGTGCGGCTTGTGGACGTCTGCGTCCCCCAGCATCCCAAAGACCATGCGGGGCTGAGAGTTGGAGCTAGTGGGAGTGCGTCCGACGTCGTCCCCTGTGTGCTTGCCGTCGTCCCACTGAGTCGTCAGGGGGATGTCGGAGTACACGGCGGCGAGCCACGCATCAGGGTCCGTGTCACGGTCCACCAAGGCGTTCTGCCGGGTACCTGCCGCGATGCCCGGCCAGATGCGTGCTGGTACGAACATGTCCCGGGGAACTGCCTTGAAAGCGGGCAGCCAGTCCGATGTCAGCGCGCCCGAAGCAACGAGCGCAGAGGCGAGCCCCGAAGGGCCCACCTCCTCTTTGCGCTTGGTCATTGGCCTCTACTTCTTCGCGGGGCCGGAGCCGTCGGACGAGTTGCCGCCACTGCCGGTGTCGGTGCCGCCCCCGCCGTGCCCCTTGCCGCTGCTGCCATCGTCCTGCTGGCTGCCGCCCTGGCCTGATCCGGTGCCACCGCCGTGCTTGGGCATGCTGTGCTCCCTTGTGAAGTAGTGACTGCTGGTTGACTACCCACCCCGTGAGGCGTGGGGGCTTGCCCGCCCCTGCCGGGGGCCTTGCGCCATGGGGAATGCGACTGGGTCAACCGGCAGGGACGGAATCTAGGGTTTGCTAGTGCGGCAGCGCACGCACTGGCAGGGCGGGAACTCGACTCCGAACCCGTCCCAGTAGCCGAGCGCGCGGAACCGGGCTCGGTCGGCTGCGGAACGGTGAATGAGCGGACCCGGATCGCCGGACCGGATCACGCGGGTCTCACCGGGCCGGGCGAACAACTCGGAGTCCCCTGGGCTCAACCGAGCGAGCACCACGTGCGTGGTCCGGAGGGTCATACGGGAACGGCTGGACATGCCGCCCGAGCCGGGAGGGAACGGTGGTGGCGGCTTACGCATCGCCGCTTCGGCAGCGATCTCGCGAAGAGCGCAGCGGATTTCCCGGGCTTGCTCAGCCGGGATCACGCGCCCCACCCCTTGGCTACGATGCAGGCGACCACGCCGATCCATGTGACCGTCCCGAGGGTCACGGCTAACGCGCTTCGCCGGCTGGGCCGCTCGTGGTCCTGGTACTCGTTGTCGTCGGTCACTGGCCACGCTCCACCACGGCGACCTCCGAGAATTCTCTTAGGAACACCATGTCGCCCGTGCGGCCCGTGTGTTGAATGCACATGTCGGTACAGACATCCGCGTTGCCGGTCGGCTCGGCGGTCCAGTCGCAGTCAGGGTTCAGACACCGCGCCGTTGCAGTCGTCTCGGCGGACGGATGCCGTCGCATGGCGTACGTGATGTAGCGCATCACCGAGATCACGCTCATGCCGCGTCCCGGCGGTGCGGGTGGTTGCGGAGCTCCTCGTTCTGCACGGCCACGGAGCACGGGTCATCGGCTTCCCGAGAGATCTCACGGGCCGTGGCCAGCGCGAGGCACACCCCGCATCCGGGGACGGGGACCGGTTCGAGCGGGTCGGTTCGTGCTGCCTCTTGCTGTGCTGCCGTCGCCATGCCGCACCCCTTTGAGTAACCCGCCGGATGCTCGATGTTCTCGCCGGATAGGAGTGATCCACAGGGACGTAACGTCCTACTCTCGCAACGCTATTGATCCACTCCCAGGAACTCGGCGAGCTTGCGCAGGCCGACAGGCCGAGTGGGACCCGCCCACAGATCACTCACGATGGCTACCGCCAGTGTGTGGTGCCGCATCCAGCCCGGGGCAACTCGCTTGAGGGCTTCGAGGGCCTTTACCGCCCCCTCCCCGTCGCCCACATCGGTGTGGGCACGCGCCACATCAAGGAGCAGCCACGTACGCCACGACGGAGGCGTGTCCGGCGATAGGCGCATGCCTTTGGACAGCTTCAACGCCTCTTCCGGACGCTCGTGCTGGACCGCCAGGCGCACGCGCTCGATACGGACCGACGATCGGCTGAACACGGAGACGAGCTTGCCGTCCACCGGGGGCGGCAGCTTGGTGAGGCGGTCGGCCGCCCTCTCAGCCGTGACCATCATGTCGTTGGCAGTTTCGTAGTCGTCGCTCCGTGCGTACGACGTGGCGGCAGACATCAGCAGTGCGCCCCACACACGGACACCTTCGGATGTATCCGTGTGCTCCCGCTCCACGCCGTCCGCAGCGTGCACGGCCAGATTCCGAGCGTCATCCAAACGGGCCTGTCGCTGATAGGCCCATGCAACCGAGTTCGACACCATCGGGGCAAGCAACGGGTCCGACGAGTCCCCGGCGGCACCGTAGGCGCGCTCCAGCGCCGAGAGGGCAAGGTCTGTCTTGCCTAGGCGGATGGCGAGGTGTCCGCCGAGTTGCAGCGCTTTGCCCAGCGCCGCTTGGCCAGCCGCCTTCTGCTCCGGATTTCCCACCGCAGAGAGTAGGCGCGCGTCCGAGATGATGCCTGGTAGAACGTCCATGAGGCGGCCGAACTCCGCCGAGTGGTACAGCGTCCACCCTTCGGCTAGTTCGGCTCTCAGAAGGGGCAGCCACAGCCGCTCGACACCCGCAGGATCGACAGGCGGAGCGAACAGCGGGGGCATGATGGCCCGCCGGACGGCTACGAGTTGGGGCGGGTCGGCCTCACCGCTCGACGGTACGCCCGGCGGGTCCCCCAGGAGGGCAGTCAGCTCCACTCCGAGCCCCTTGGCGAGGGAGTGCAGTGTTGGCAACCGTGCGCTGTGCTTCCGATGCTGCTCAAGCTTCCGAATCACGTCCACGGACACGCCGGACCGCCCAGCCAGACCCTCTTGTGTGAGATCGGCAGCCCGCCGCAGCTTGGCCATGCGGTCGCCCAAGTGCTCAATAGCCATGTGGTGAACCTACGCCCGCACGCTTCAACGTGCTGCTGTTCGGAAGCGGCGGGGTGACCCACGTCAGGTGGGCATACGACGAAAGCCCCCGCACCCGCCGCCCGATGAAGGGAGACGAGCACGGGGGCTCTATGGGGTGGTCAGCCGTTGAGTACGTTGGTCAGTCGGGCTGCGGCCTTCCCGCCGAAGAGTGCGAGACCGCAGTAGAAGTCGATGCGAGTGCGGTAGACGGGCTTGTCGTGAGACTCGCCGAGATCAGTGGCCTGTACGCCACCGTTGGTCAGACCCGTGACACCCGCGTCCGCTTCCGTGGAGCCGAATCGGACGGCGTAGATGTCGCCGGTCTGCTTCCCGCTCGTGCCGGTGGTCAGGGGCAGCACGTCCGTACCGTCCAGCCGCTGGCCCGCGTCGAGCATCGGAATCCCGTTCCACATCACGCCACGCTTACCGGCGATCTCTGCCGTCAGTAGCTCGGCACCACCGAGCCGGCGGAAGCCCGACACGATCTTGGCCCGGATCTCGGTGTTCATGTAGAGAGCGCCATTGGAACCGTTGATGCCACGGACGCGAGCGGTCAGTGCGTCCAGAGCGTCGAAGAACTCGAATCCGTTGGCCACCGGACCTACGCCCTTGGCATCGGCAACCTGACTGCCGAACAGCCGCTTGCGCAACCCGTCGAAGCCCTTCGGGTTCACTTCCGCATCGCCGTTGAAGAACTGGTCAGCGAAGTGGATGCATGCGGCCTTTACCTTCATCGCGGTCTGGATCGCGCGCTGGTCGTTCAGGTTGCCTCGCGTCTGCACGATGACCCCCGGAAGGGTGGACTCCTCGTTGTAGCGGTAGGCATTGCCCGCAATCTGGATCAGCGGCAGACGGTCCAGGATTGGCGACTCCTGCACGAACGTCTCAATAACGCCTCGCTGCAAGTGGTCCTGGGAAATCTTGGCGGATTCAGCAAGGGTGAGAGTCATGAAATTCTCCAATATCGATAGCAAACAAAAAAGGAGCGAAACCGAGAATCCGGCCTCACTCCACACAAGAGCTCAGATGAGCCATGCGAGTTTTTTGCCTCCCTGCCGCTCGGGCGTGGGAGGGGTCGGGGGTACCCCCCTGGTCAGAACGGCGGACGCTCGCCGGATTGGAGCCGCGAACGAGCTTCCGCAGCAAATCCGCCCGGCTGATGCTTCGCTGTCTCTCGGTTGTGGCACGAGACGCACAGCGGACGAAGATGCCCCGCAGCGTCCGGGTTCGCCTCGCCCCGTGCGATCAACTCGCGTCGGGACAGCGGGAAGTGATCCGCAACGTTGGCGAGACGGCCACACAGCACGCACCACGGGTGCTTGTAGAGGTAGGCCCTGCGCATGCGCTGCCAGCGCGTGTCATAGACAGCGCCACCACGTGACGCACGGTCCGCGTTGGCCTCGCGCTCATGCTCGGCACAGCGTCCGCCGGCTCGGGTCAGTTCGGGGCACCCGGGTACAGAGCAAGGGGGGCGGGGTCTTCGGGGCATGGGGGTACCTCCTCTCGGCGGGGCTCGACAGGTGTAGAGGGTCGACAACAAGACAAGTAATCGGCCGAAAATGGGCGGTGAAAGGCGTGTCATAGTCAAGGAGTTCGACGCTCCGCGCGAATGTAGAGGTATCGCGCTCACCACTCCGGGGCATGCCCAGCGCAACCACCGGTTGGGCCCTAATGCAGGCCCACCCAAGGCTGGACCGTGTGTGCTGCACTTGGGCTCATGACTCAGGCCACCGAGAAAAGCAAGCGGCAGCCACAATTTGAACTACGCTGCGGAGGGCTGTACTTGACCGTTCAGCACGTACCCGTGTGGCTCGTCTCGCTGATCACCACAGCGAGCGGAGTCGGGGCCGCGTGGTGGGCTCACCAATGAGCGGGGTGTACGGACTCGAACCGTGTTCTTCCGCCGTGTTCAGCCCCGGGACCAACCGGGCGCCTACTGCGGTCTGCGTGCGCACCTACACCGCACCCCTTCCGCTCCGTACAGGCCTGGTAGGGCCCGTGCGAGGCGGTGTCTGTCTCCTGGTTCACCAGGAAGTTCATGGACTACAACTAGGCAGTCAACGCGTCAGAACGGCGGACCAGCAGCCCCGAAGTCCTCGCGCGTCTTGAGCTTGTGGCAGCCCCGACAGAGCGTCTGCACGTTGTCGTCTACGTCCTCGCCACCGAGGGCGAGCGGCTGCACATGGTCTATGTCGATAGCCGAGGCGAGCACGTCCCGCAGACAGCGCGCACAGCGAGCCCGACCCGCCTTACGGATCGTCCGCCGGAGCCGGCGAGCCGCATCGTTGCCGCCCGCGAGGAGCTGCCGACGCTTCCGCCGAGCACGGACGCTCGCCCGACCCTCGTACTCCTTGTGGTGAGCCTCGCAGCGTCCGCGGTGTGTGGCGGGCTCGGTGCAGTCGATACAGCGCACGGTCACCCCCTTGTCGTTGGTCCTGGTGCTCGTTGTTGCGTGCCCCCCCCGGACTCGAACCGGGGAACTCTGCGGCCGATGTTCCGGGCGAGCCGGACCGGTACCGCGCGCCTCTGGCCGTTGGGTCAGCGGGCGGAAAGGGTGCTACCAGGTAGCGTCAGTTTGGGTTGACAAGCTCGGTGCTCGTTGTCCTCGCCGGCGAACCGGTCGCGATGCTCAGATCTGGCTAGGCTTCATCCGCACGCCAACATCGCTGGCGTGTCCCCTACTTCACTACGGAGGCGCCATGTCAGACCCCACACCCAACGCGGATGATTTTGCGATGACCGAAGGGCAGATCGCGAGCCTCGCGCAGGGCGACGGCCGCGACACCTTCCTCATGACCGGCGGAACCATTTCCGGTGCCTTCGAGGATGGTGACGTTGCCCAGATGACCGGCGGGACTGTCGGCAGGGTTGACCTGAAACTCGACAGCGAGACCGCCTAGCCCCTCGGGGACTGCACGCGCTTACGACCCCTTTCGGCGCACCCCGGAGGGTGGGTTACTCATGGGCGGTTCAGTCCCCGCGCTCTGCCACACGTCGACTCCTGGCCACCCCGGTAACGCGGGGTGCGGTGTAGCACGGGCAGAGCTGGTGAGAGAGGGCAGGCACTCGGTCCGCCGTTCACTCTGCGGTGGGGTGCGCGGTAGTCCCGCTCTCTCTGGGAGTAGTAGGGGGCGAGGGATTCCCGCCGAGCCGAGGGCGTGACGATGTGACGCACAAGGGCCCTTCCCTCTGTTTCCTTATATTTCTTAAGAGATACCTAGACAGACCCTCTGTGCGTCACATCGTCACGCGTGGCACCCGCTGTGGTCGTCGGCTCGGGGCGCTCGGCCCGTACAGTGCTGCCAGACGGCCTAGGCGCCCGTCTGCGGGCATGGGAAAGCCCCGGCGGTCTGAGGGACTACCGGAGCGTGCTGGGTGCAGAGGGGTAGGTCAGCGCTCGCCGTCGTGCCAGATGATTGTCACGCGGGCGTCGCCATCGAACCCCTTGCAGTGGCCAGTTGCCTTGCTGACGAAGATCTGACGGATCGCCAGCCGTGCAAGCTCCCGGCGCATTTCCGGAGCGGCGCCGTCCCATGCCATCTGTGCCATGTCCGCGTCGCGCAGGAAGGTGATGTCGACTCTCTGCGGTGCCAGCTTCGCGGCCCGTGCCTTCGCGATGATGAGCGCGGCGCGAGCCTCTTCCTGCAAGCGGGGGAGGTGCTTGTCGAAGGGCGGGTCGAACATGCCTGCTGCCATCTGGTCCACCAGGCGTTGGATGCCCGCCTCCGCTGTCCTAACAGCGGCTATGACCTCGTGAGCGTCCTCTGAAGTTTTCGGTTCCGTGAGAGCCGCATAGCGCTCGGCCACTGCGACGAGCAGCGGATCGTCGTCGTCGGCGGCGCTGAGGCGGGCCACCCAGGCATCTCTGACGTACAGCTCCAATGCGGTCCGCAGCACGGACGTGGGGCTCGGGCACCCCTTGCCGATTTTGTGGCTGGAGCAGACGTGACTGCGTCCCTCGCACGGCAGGGCACCCTTGCAACCTGCGCAGCGCGTCAGACCGGTCAGAAGATGCTTTCTGCGCGGCTCGCCTGTGCGAGGGGGCATCACGAGGTGTCCTGCCAGGACTGCCCGCGCCCTTGCCAACGCATCGTGAGCGATGGGCTCGACACCTTCGGCAAGCACCCTGACCCTGTCACCACTGGCGTTGCGGTAGACCGTGGCATTGCCCGGGGCGCCGCGCTGGTTGGTGACTTGCCAACCCTCGTACACGGGGTTGTTGAGGATGCGGGAGACGGTCGACGACTGCCACTTGCCGCCGGACGGAGAGGGGATCCCCTCCTTGTTCAAGCGGATGCAAAGCTGCCGTCCCGACGTGGCGCTGTCGGCGACCTCGCTGATGATGTGCTCGATCACCGGCCAGTCGGGGGAGTGGACGAGCTTCCGTTCCTTTGAATTGTTGATCTCCAGACCGTACGGTGCCTTGCCGAGCCACTTGCCCCGGTCCTTCTGGCTGGCCTTCGTGGTCCGGATGTTGTAGCTCAGGCGCTGCGAGTATTCGCGTGCCTGCTCCGCCCGGTCGGTGATCCATCGTCGGTCGCGTTCTACGGAGCTGTCGAGCCCCTCGTAGTCGAAGATGACGCGCGCCCGGCCCAGCACCGGGCCGATCTCATCGATGCCCTTACGGCTGAACCGGTCGAGCGCGAAGCACCACAGCGCCTTGACCTCGCCCAGCATGATGGCGCCGAGTGCTCCGTCGAACTCGGGCCGGATCCCGTCCGACCACGCGCTCAGGTTGTCCACCCAGACGTGGCGGACCTTGTAGTTGTTCCGCTCGGCCCAGCGCCGGCCAAGCTCCTCCTGCGTGATGACGGAGGTAAGGTCGCGCGCATCCTCCTCGCGCACCACCTTGCTCTTCCGCAGGTACAGGTCGATCTCTTCCACAGCGCCCCCTCAACGCGTGACCGCGTTCCCGCTGGTCATCTTAGATGCGTATGTGCGCATGCAGTCGACGCCGCCGACGTCGGCACCGAGGTGTGCGCGTACGGAACGGCCGTGGTGCTGGTGCCCGCGGGAACCTAGCCGGCACCCGCCGGGGTGACCGGCGAGGAGTCCGCCGCGTCGGCCCCGCCGTGGGCCGGATCGCCCGTGGGGGGAGTTCCGGGCCGCTCCGGCCGGAGTCCGGTCGCCAGTCCGGTGATCACCACGGCCAGGCCCAGCCACACCGCCGGACCCGGTACCCCGCTGCCGGTGGCGGCGCCCGCGCCGGCCGCGGCGAGCGGGGCGATCCCGGTCAGCAGCCCGGCCCGGCCCGAGCCCACCGCGGCCACCGTGCGGTACCAGAGGAGGAAGGCCACCGCCGTCACCATGACGGCGAGGTACCCGACGGCCGCCCACTGACGCGGGGTCACCGACACCAGCTCCGCGGGCCCTTCGACGCACACCGTGAGCACCGCCAGCATCACCGCCCCCATCCACACCGCGTGCAGCGATACCCCCCAGGCGCCGTGGCGCCGCAGCACCGGCACCGCGAGCAGGGTGAAACCGGCCTCGCAGCCGAGCGCGAGCGCCGCCCAGCCCACCCCTGCCGCGTCGGTCCGGCCCGTCCCCTCCACCAGCACCGCCCCGGCCACGACCACCGGCGCGGCCAGCAGCACCCGGCGGCTGGGACTGCGTCCTTCCAGCAGCGGGCCGATCACCCCGAACAGGATCGGCACCGAGGCGACCGCCACGGCGATCACGGCAGGCTCCGCGTGCGCGACGCCCCGTACGACCGCCACGTTGAACAGCACCAGCCCGGTGGCGGCGATCCCCGCCAGCCACAGCCACTCCCGGCCGCGCGGCAGCAGGATCCGCACCCGGGCGAACCGGGCCAGGGCGAGCAGGAGCAGCGCGGCCGCCGTGTAACGGACTGCCTGTACGCCGAAGAGCGGGGCGTCGACCAGGGTCCGGGAGACGGTGACGCTGCTGCCGACGAGCGCCATCCCGACGACGCCGGGGGCGAGGTCGCGCAGCGACGAGGTCGACGAGGTCGACGAGGTCGACGAGGTCGGCGAGGCGGGGGCGGGGGAGGGGGAGGGAAGGGACGTAGGGGGTGCAGGGGCTGTAGGGGAAGGAGCGGACGTTTTGTTCATGTCTTCGAGCCTGCCCCCACAATGGACTCATGGGCAGGTCCAAAGAGAACGCACCAGAGGGGTCCAAAACCGAGGCCGGCTCGGACTTCCTCCAGCTCGACATCGGCCGCGCCCCCGCGGGCGGCCGCACCGACTGGCTCGCCGACCAGCTGCGCGCCGCCATCGCCGACGGGCGGCTCCCCGTCGGCAGCAGGCTCCCGGCCACCCGGATCCTCGCCGCCGAGCTCCGGGTCTCCCGGGGCCTGGTCACCGAGGCGTACCAGCGGCTGGCGGAGACCGGGCAGGTGGACGGCCGGGGCCGGGCCGGCACCGTGGTCGTCGCCGCGCCGCCGCCCGTGGGCCCACCCGCGCCGCCCCCGGCGCGCGGCGGGCTGGTCGACGCCCTGCGCGCCGTACCGTGCCGGATCGACCTCTCGCCCGGGGTGCCCGACCTGGCCTCGTTCCCGCGCACCGCCTGGCTCCAGGCCGAACGCCGGGTCCTCGACGGACTCACCCCCGCCGACTTCGGCTACGGCAACCCGCAGGGAACGCCCGCGCTGCGCGAGGCGATCGTCGGCTGGCTCGCCCTGAACCGGGGGATCCGCGCCGACCCCGGCGAGGTGGTCGTCGTCGCCGGGGTCGCGCAGGCGCTCGGACTGCTGGCCCAGGTGCTGCACGCGCAGGGCGTACGACGCGTCGCGGTCGAGGACCCCGGCTCCCTCGGGGCCCGCCAGCAGCTGGAACACGGCGGGATGGAGCTCCTGCCCGTACCGGTGGACGAGGGCGGCATCGACACCGCGGCCCTGGCGGCCGGACCGGCCCAGGCGGTGGTCCTGACCCCGGCGCACCAGTTCCCGACCGGGGTCGTGCTCGACGGGGAGCGGCGCCGCCGGCTCCTCGGCTGGGCTGCTGCCGGAGGCATCGTCATCGAGGACGACTACGACGCGGAACACCGCTACGACCGCGCCCCCGTCCCCGCGCTGCGCGCCATGCTGCCCGAGGCCGTCTGCTACGCCGGGAGCGTCTCCAAACTCCTGGCCCCCGCCCTGCGGTTGGGCTGGCTGCTGGTCCCGCCGCGCCACCTGGACGCGGTGATCGAAGCCAAGCGCTACGCGGACCTCGGCAACCCGGTCCTCGCCCAGCTGGTGCTCGCCCGGCTGATGGAATCGGGGGAACTGGAACGCCACCTGCGGTTCGTACGGCGCCGCCACCGGGTCCGCCGCGACGCGATGCTGCGGGCCATCGCCGCCGAACTGCCGGGCGCGCGGGTGCACGGAGCCGCCGCCGGGCTGCACCTGATGGTCACCTTCGACGGAGCGGACTTCGACGACACCGCCCTGGCCGCGGCGGCCCTCGCCCTCGGCGTCAAGGCCCACCCCCTGTCCTGGCACCGGATGACCCCGGGGCCGCCGGGGCTGATCCTCGGCTACGCGGCGGGGACGACGGGGGAGGTCGAGGAGGGGGTGGCCGCCTTCGGCGCGGCGCTGCGCGGGCTGCTGCGCCCCTGACCCTCGGGCGCGGTGCAGCCGCACGCGGTGGCCGCGCGAAAAGTTTTTCGGGAACCGCGGCAACCTCCCGGAGGGTCGCGCGTCGTGTGGGGGTGAAGGGCGTGAACCCGCGCCCTCGACCCGACCGTGGAGAACCACCGTGAAGAACCTGAAGCGCACCCCGCTGGACATCCGCAGGGCCGCGGCCGTCGCCGTCGCGGCCGCCGGGATGGCCGTCGCGCTGGCCGGGCCCGCCGTCGCCGCGCAGGGGGCGTCCGCGACTCCCAGCGCCGCGCCCGCCCCGGCGACGGTCGCGCCGAGCGTGAGCGCCAAGCCGAGCTCGGCCCCTTCCGCCCCCTCCGCCAGCCCGACCCCGCAGCCTTCGGTGAGCCTGCCCCCGGGCTCGACGCCGACCGTGACCCCGAGCAAGGGTCCCAGCTCCTCCCCGAGCGCGGCTCCCAGTGCGGCCCCGGCCGCGCCCGGTGCGCCCGAGCTCGCGCATACTGGCTCCTCCGCCACCACCGCCGTGATCGGTGCCGGGGCCGCCGTGCTGATCGCCGCCGGTGCCGGGGCCCTGTACGCCGTGCGGCGCCGCACCAACGGCTGAGGACCCCCGTGCTCCACCTCGCACCATCCGTGGGCCCCGCCGCGCCCGGCTTCGACCGGCCGCGGCGGGGCTTGTGGTCGTTCCTGCTGCGCCGCGAGCGATCGGCCCCGGCGGCTCCGCCCGCGCGGGCGGAGCCGTACCGGCACGGGTACACGTACGGCCTGACCCGGGAGGACGGCAACCCGCAGCCCACGGTGACCGAGCTCTACCACGCCCACCGGCTGCGCATGGTCCGTCTCGCCGTGCTCCTCGTGGACGACGTGGGGACCGCGGAGGACGTGGTGCAGGACGCCTTCACGGCGCTGTACCGGCGCCACGGCGAGCGGATCGCGGAGGTGGACAACGCGCTGGGCTACCTGCGCACCTCCGTGGTCAACACCGCCCGGTCGGTGCTGCGCCGCAGGCGGACCGCCCGCGCGTGGACCCCGGCTCCGCCCGTCGACGTACCGTCCGCCGAGGCCTCCGTGGTCCTCGACGAGGCACACCGCGAAGTGCTCGCCGCGCTGGGCCGGCTGACGCCGCGACGGCGCCAGGTACTGGTGCTGCGCTACTGGGCCGACCTGAGCGAGGCGGAGATCGCCGAGACGCTCGGGATCAGCCGGGGCGCGGTCAAGTCGAACGCGAGCCGCGGGCTGGACGCGTTGGAACGGATTCTGGAGGGTCGGATATGACGCGTGACGAGGGCCCCGAGGGCCCCGAGGGTCTGGAGGGTCACGAAGGTCCGCAGGGTCACGAGGGCCCGGAACGGCCCGTCGAGCGGCGGCTGCGGCAGGCTCTCGAGGCCCGCGCCGCCGCGGTCACCGTGCGCGAGCTGGGCCCGGCTCAGCCCCCTGGGGCGGGGGTACGGAGGCTGTCGTGGGCTCGGCTGCGCCTGCGCGGGTTCGCGCTGCCCCTGGCGGGGCTGGCCGCGGCGGCGGCCGTGGGGTACGCCGTACTGGCTCCGGACCCGGGGTCGGTGCACCCCGACCCGGTACCGCCGGCCGCGCCGCCGTCGGGCTCGCCGACCGCTCCGGCGCCGGATCCGCGGGTGTCGGCCCCGTCGTCGCCCACGCCGTTCTCGCCGTCGCCGAGGCCGTCTTCGCCCTCGGTCTCCGCTCCGCCCGGTGCGACGCCGAGCTCGACGCGCGGTCCGGCGCCCAGTGCGACGCCGACGCCCGGCGCCGGGACGCCGCTGCCGAGTTCCGTCCCGTCCTCCTCGCCCGTGCCCTCGGCCTCCCCTTCGCCCTCGCGACCGCCGGCCACCCCGTCCGGCACCCGATAGCGGGGACGGGCCGGGGCGGGGCCGCGGTGGCGGGCGCCTCGAATGGGACGGCCTACGCCGGGTCCGCCGCCGGGGTGTTCTTCACGGCGTCCACCAGCGGCGCCAGTTCCGGCGTGCGCGCGGCCTCGTCCAGCGCCTCGCGCAGGGCGGTGTCGTTCGTGGGCCGGGCCTCGGCCAGCAGGGCCAGGCCGGCCTCGCTGACATCGGTGTAGATGCCCCGCCGGTCGGTGTCGCAGATGTAGCGGCCCAGCAGCCCGCGGTCCTCCAGCCGGCTGACCAGCCGGGTCGTCGCGCTCTGGCTGAGCACCACCGACTCGGCGACCTGGTGCATCCGAAGGTGGCCGCCGGGGCCGCTGTGCTGGCGGCTGAGGACGTCGAGGAGCGAGTACTCGCGCACGCTCAGCCCGTGTCCGGCCTGGAGTGCGCGCTCGATGTGCGTTTCGATCCGCCCGTGCAGGAGGGAGAGGGCGCACCAGCCCTGGGAGAGGGCGGTGAGTGCACTGTCCGTGGCCGTCATACCCACAGGATAGGTCACTGCCGCAATAGCCCGCGTTTGCAATTAATCGGCGTCTGCAATTAATGTGAACGCAGGCAATCTCCCCCCTGAAGGGCACCCCCTCATGCCTCTCGCACTCCTCGCCCTCGCCATCGGCGCCTTCGGGATCGGCACCACCGAATTCGTGATCATGGGCCTCCTCCCCGAAGTCGCCGGCACCTACGGCGTCTCGATCCCCACCGCCGGCTTCCTGGTCACCGGCTACGCCCTCGGCGTGGTCCTCGGCGCTCCGCTGATGGCCGTCCTGGGCACCCGCATCCCCCGCAAGCGCATGCTGATGCTGCTCATGGGCCTCTTCGTCGTCGGCAACGTCGTCTCCGCGCTCGCCCCCGTCTTCGGCGTCATGCTCGCCGGCCGCGTCGTCGCCTCCCTCGCCCACGGCGCCTTCTTCGGGATCGGCGCGGTCGTCGCCGCCGAGCTGGTCGCGCCGCAGAAGAAGGCCGGAGCCATCGCCATGATGTTCACCGGCCTCACCGTGGCCAACGTCGTCGGCGTCCCGCTCGGGACCCTGGTCGGCCAGCACCTCGGCTGGCGGGTCACCTTCCTGGCCGTGGCCTCGCTCGGCGTGGTCGGTCTGATCGGCATCGCGCGACTGGTCCCCGATCTGCCCCGCCCCGAAGGCGTGCGGATCCGCCACGAACTGGCCGCGTTCCGCAACGTCCAGGTCCTGCTCGCCATGGCGATGACCGTCCTCGGCTTCGGCGGGGTCTTCGCCGCCGTCACCTACATCACGCCGATGATGACCGAGGTCGCCGGATTCGCCGACACCTCCGTGACCTGGCTGCTCGTCCTGTTCGGGCTCGGCATGGTCGCCGGGAACCTCATCGGGGGCCGGTTCGCCGACCGCGCGCTGATGCCGATGCTGTACGTGTCCCTCGGCGCGCTCGCCACCGTCCTCGCGGTGTTCACGCTGACCGCCCACACCAAGGCGGGCGCGGCCGTGACCATCGTCCTCATCGGAGCCCTCGGCTTCGCCACCGTCCCGCCCCTGCAGAAGCGCGTCCTCGACCAGGCCGCCGGAGCACCCACCCTGGCCTCGGCCGTGAACATCGGCGCCTTCAACCTCGGCAACGCGCTCGCCGCCTGGCTCGGCGGGATCGTCATCGCCGCCGGGTTCGGCTGGACCGCCCCGAACTGGGTCGGCGCGGCCCTCGCCGCCTCCGCCCTCGTCCTCGCCCTGCTCTCCGGCGCACTGGAACGGCGTACGGCGGCCCGCGCGGGCGGCGAAGGCTCCGGCCGGGTCGTCGCGGCCGGAGCCCCTGCCCCGGCGGCCGCGGCCGTCCCCGCCCACCACTGATCCCCGAGGACCCGTACCGGGCCCTCGTCCCTCCCCCCCCCACATCCGAGTCCGAACCGCAGGAGACCCCCGTATGTCCAGCAGCACCTCCACCGCCCGCGCCGCCGTCGCCCCGCTGACCACCGCCGATGCCGAGGGGCTCCTCGCGGCCGCCACGGCCGCTGCCGGAGCGGCGGGGGTCGCCGTCAGCGTCTCCGTCCTCGATGCGGGCGGCCACCTGCTGGCCTTCCGGCGCGACGACAGGGCCGTCCTGATCTCCGGCGAGACCAGCACCCGCAAGGCCTTCACCGCGCTCCAGCTGAACGCCCCGACCGCCGACCTGGTCGACGCCGTCCAGCCCGGCGGGCCCTTCCACACCCTGCCCACCGCTCTCGACCGGCCGCTGCTGTTCATCGCGGGGGGCCTGCCCGTGCACCGGGACGGCCGGCTCGTCGGAGCCGTCGGCGTCGGCGGCGGGGCCCCCGCCCAGGACCACGGTTTCGCGGCCGCCGCCGTGGCGGCCCTGGCCTGACCGGCGGGCCGCGCCTCCCGCCCGGGTCGCGCACCCGTGTCCCCCGTGCCACGTTGGTACGGGGGACACGGACGCATGATGCGACAGACGAAGCAGGACAGGCGGAGCCATCTCATCGCGACGGCCACGGTCGCCGCGCTGGTCTCCCTTGCCTCCGTCCAGGGCTGTACGACCGGCTCGGCCGCCCCCGGCGGGACCCGGACCCCGGCCGCCGCCGCTTCGCCGGACCGGGCGCTGTCGGCGTCCGCCGCCACCCCGACCGCCATCACCCCGTCGGCCGCCGAACCCTCGCCGACGGGCTCGTACCCGCTCTCCGCCACCCCGGGCACCGTCCCGGCCGTACGGGAACACGTGCCGGCCCGCGGCCCCGGCTGGCGGCCCGCCCCCGAGGCGCGGGTCGTCGTACCGCCGTCCGACAGTGCGGCCCTGTCCGACGAAGGCAGGCTGCTGGCCGGCGAACTCCACATCGGATTCGCCGAATCGGTCGACACCCGCCGGGGAGACGTCCAACTGGCCCTCGGCGCAAAGGACTCCGGAGCTCCCGAGTCCTACACGCTCACCGTGCGCGACGGGCAGGTCCGCATCACCGGCCCCGACCAGGCCGGGGTCTTCTACGGAACCCGCACCCTCAAACAGGAGGTGACCGGCGGCCGTTCGGCCCCGGAGGGAACCGTGCGGGACGCCCCGGCCAAACCGCAGCGCGGCCTCAACCTGGACATCGCCCGCAAGAACTTCACCCCGGACTGGATCGAGGGGCGGCTGCGCGAGATGGCCGACCTGAAGCTGAACCAGCTGGGCCTGCACTTTTCCGACGACCAGGCTTTCCGGATCCAGTCCGACACCCACCCCGAGATCGTCTCCACCCCGCACCTCACGAAGGCACAGGTGCGCGAGATCACGGCGCTGGCCGCCCGGCTGCACATCGCGGTGATCCCCGAGATCGACTCGCCCGGCCACCTCGGCGCGGTGCTGCGCGCGCACCCCGGACTCCAGCTGCGCGATTCGCAGGGCCGGGTGGTCAAGGGCGCGGTGGACATAGCCGACCCGGCGGCGGCGAAGCTCGTGGACGAACTCCTGCGGGAGTACCTCCCGTTGTTCCCCGGCGCGATATGGAACCTGGGCGCCGACGAGTACCAGGCGCTGGTCTACCGCGATCCGCAGGCCTCCTTCCCGCAGCTCACGGCCGCCGCCCGGCAGCGGTACGGGCCCACCGCCCGGGTCCAGGACCTGGCGACGGGCTGGCTCAACGACCGCGCAGACGTGGTCCGTTCGGCGGGCCGGGCGCCGGCGGCCTGGAACGACGGCTTCTTCACCGGCGGGCTCGCCCAGCCCGCCCAGGACATCCAGGTCGAGTACTGGACGGGCAAGGAGGGCGGGGCCCGGCCGCCGCTGGAGTACCTGCGCGAGGGCCGCAAGGTGGTCAACCTCAACGACGAGTACCTCTACTACGTGCTGGGGGAGCCCAACCAGTTCACGTACCCCACGGGCAAGCGGATCTACGAACAGTGGACCCCGCTCGTGCTGCGCGGAACCGCCGCCGTCCCGGCCACCTACGGCGACCGGATCCTGGGCGCACGCCTCGCGGTCTGGTGCGATCTGGCCGGAGCCCAGACCCAGGACCAGGTGGCGGCCGGCATCCGCCTCCCGCTCGCGGCCCTGTCCCAGAAGCTCTGGGACCCCCGCACCCCCGCCCTGGACTGGACCTCCTTCAAGGCCCTCGCCGACCGCTTCCAGTAACTGGCGGTGTTCCTACGGGATGTCGGCGGTCGACTCGCAGCTGACGGCCCCGTCGGCGGTGCCCGCCTCGCCGTCGCAGGCGTCGGTGTCGGCTCCGCCGTCGAGGAGGTCGTCGGCCGGACCCGCGAAGATCGAGTCGTCGCCGCCCCCGCCGTCGATCCGGTCGTTGCCGACCCCTCCGACCAGCTGGTCGTCGCCCCTCGGGCGGAGCAGGCAGAAGCAGGACGCCGCCATCGACGGATCGCTGAACTTCGGGGTCTACGACGGGTTTCGGGTGCCCAGGTCGGCTATGCGCGCGTCGTCACCGACCGGGCCGCCCTCGCGTGGCTCTGCGACGTGTACGTGGACCGGGGCGTACGGGGCGAGGGGCTCGGCACGGCCCTGGCGGGGGCGGTGCGGAACCACCTCGCCCCGTACGGGCTGCGGCGGATCCTGCTGGCGACCGGGGACGCCCACGGGGTCTACGTCAAGGCCGGCTTCGAGCCGCTCGCCGCTCCGGGCAAATGGATGGCCCTGGGCGAGCAGTAGCAGGGGGCGGGGCTGCGGCCGACCGGGTGGCTACCAGATGGAGTTGACCCACTCCGGGTGGTCGATGAACGGGTTGCGGTTGTGCTGGTAGGTGTCGAATATGACCTGGTTGCGGCGCTGCTCGAAGGCGTCCGGCGGGTCCTGCAGGTTCCACTGCTTCAGGACGCTGATCCGGCCGATCGCCGGCGCGGTGCCGTTGTTGACCTTGTCGTTGACCTCGAGGTCGGCGAAGCCGTCGCCGCCGTCGTAGCGCACGGCCATGTAGAGCAGCATGCGGGCCACGTCGCCCTTGACCGCGTCCCGCGGCTCGAAGGAGTCGGAGTCGGTGAAGCTGCCGGGGGCCTCGGCGACCGGGCTGCCGCCCATGTCGAAGTCCTTGTTCCCGCGGGTGCTGTTGACCGTGACGTCCTCGGGCCTGAGGTGGTGCAGGTCGGTGCCGGGCCCGGTGGCGGTGCCGAAGTCGCCGTGGCTCTTGGCCCAGACGTGCTCGCGGTTCCAGTCGTTGACCCCGCCGCCGTTGGTGGACTTGGACTGGGAGCGGCCGGAGTAGACCAGGATGACGTTGTTGGGGTTCGCCGGGTCCTGGTCGGTGACCTTCAGGGCGTTCCAGACGCCGTCGTACGTCACCTTGGACTGGGTCTTGATGATGTTGTGCAGCGCCGTCTTGAGCGCGGCGCCGGTCTTGCCCTCGGCGGAGGTGTAGTACGCGTCCACCGCGGCGGAGGTGGAGGAGGCCGAGTAGGCCGGGAAGGCCGGGGAGGCCGAAGTGGCGGCCGTTCGCTGGCCGGCCGTGGCGGAGGCCGGGACCAGGGCCAGGGCGGCCGCCGCGAGGCCGGCGGCCAGGGGAGCCAGGCGCGAGATTCTCATCACGTGGGGGTACCTCTCCACAACGCACCGCTCCCGCCCGGGGAATTGGCGGGGCATCAGGTGGCAGAGCGAGGTTCACATTGTCATGTGCCGAACAGATGAAAAGCACGTGTCGGGAGTCAGGATTTTCTACGCGCGTCATGTGGGTGAATTGGCGCAAGAGTCACTTGGCAGGACAGGTCGGCCCCTGCACTGTGGCGGAGGCCACACCGTGAACAGCCCGACCAGGAGCAGCCCATGGCAGTGAAGATCCTCATCGTGACCGGCGACGCGGCGGAGTCGCTGGAGGTCCTCTACCCCTACCAGCGTCTGCGCGAAGAGGGGTACGAGGTCCACATCGCGGCGCCGACCGTGAAGAAACTGCGGTTCGTCGTACACGACTTCGAGGACGGCTTCGACACCTACACCGAGAAGCCGGGCTACACCTGGCCCGCCGACATCGCCTTCGCGGACGTGGACCCGGGGGAGTACGCGGCCCTCGTCGTACCGGGCGGGCGCGCCCCCGAGTACCTGCGCAACGACCCCGAGGTGCGGCGGATCCTGGCCGCCTTCGCCGGCTCCGACAAGCCGATCGCGCAGATCTGCCACGGCCCCCTGATCACCGCCGCGGCGGGCGCGCTGGACGGCCGCCGGGTCACGGCCTACCCGGCGCTGGAACTGGACATGAAGGCGGCGGGCGCCGAGTTCGAGGACTCCGAAGCCGTGGTGGACGGGACGCTGGTCTCGGCCCGCGCGTGGCCCGACCACTCGGCGTGGATGCGGGAATTCCTGACCGTGCTGCGCGGCAAGGCCCCGCTGGCCTAGGCCGTCTCTTCCGGGGCTCCCCTTCCGGCCTGAAAGGCCCGGAAGGCCGGAAGGGGAGCTCCGGAGTCAGCCGGCGGTCGTCAGCTGCCCGAGGCGACGGCCGCGGGGGCCGGCTCGTACTTGTAGTCGGCGCCGAAGTTCTTCTTCACGGCCGCCTCCCAGGACCCGTCGGCGACCATCTTCTGGATCGCCGCGTTGATCTTGCCCTGGAGCTCGGTGCTGCCCTTCTTCATGCCGATTCCGTAGTTCTCGTTGCTCAGGCTCAGCCCGAGCAGCCGGAACTTGCCCTCGTTGCCCTTGCGGGCCGTGTACCCGGCCAGGATGGAGTTGTCCGTGGTCATGGCGTCGACCAGGTGGTCCTGGAGCGCGACGACGCACTCGGAGTAGCCGCCGAGCTCCAGGAGGCTCGCCTTGGGGGCGAGGGTCTTCCTGACGTTCTCCGCCGAGGTCGAGCCGGTCACCGAGCACAGCCGCTTGCTGTTGAGGTCCTCGGCCTTGGTGATCGAGGTGTCGTCGGCGCGGACCATCAGGTCCTGGTGCGCCAGGAAGTACGGGCCGGCGAAGTCGACCTTCTCCTTGCGCTTGTCGTTGATCGAGTAGCTGGCCGCGACGAACTGGACCTCGTTGTACTGGAGCAGCAGCTCGCGGTCGCTGCTGCGGACCTGCTTGAAGGTGATGTGGTCCGGCTTGTAGCCGAGCGTCTTCGCCACGTAGTTCGCCACGTCCACGTCGAAACCGGTGAAGGTGCCGTCCGGCTCGCGCATGCCGACGCCCGGCTGGTCGAACTTGATGCCGATGGAGAGGTCCCCCTTGCCGTCGTCACCGCCGCATCCGGATGCGGTCAAGGCGAGACCGATCATTGCGGCGACCGCACCGGCCTGGGAAACCTTCATGCTGCACTCTTTCCTTGGAAACGCGATACGCGGTGCGCGGGACGCGACAGCGGTACGCAGGGTCGCGCGGGCGCGCGGGAGCGCGCCGGGACGGGCCCGGGACGCGGGGAACCGCGGGGGCAGGTGGACGCGTATATGAGGAAGCTAGGAAACCGCCGGGCGCAGTGTCACGGGATCTGAGCAAATCTTGAGGGTAACGATCCGGATCGGCGGCAGATCCTGCGGCGGATCCGGTCCTGTACGGGAGAGGAGCCGGTCGGATGGCCGAGGGCGGGGCAAGGGTCAAGGGGAACGCTTTGCTGCTGGGGGACGGTGCGGAGGTCCGTTTCATGCGGACGCTGCGGCTCCCGGAGTCGGGTACGCACAACCTGCCGCCGGGGCTCGGAGAGTTTCCGCTGCGCCGGGTGGAGGACCATCCGGACACGGTGCCGGCGGAGTGGCTGGCCAAGGGCGGGGTGATGCTGCCCGTGTACCTGCGCGAGGCGATGTGGCTCAGCTTCGCGGGGACCGCGCAGCCCACCGCGCTCCAGGTCGGGGTCGGCAAGGTGTGCGCCGTCTCCGGCGAGCGGTGGACCGGGGAGCTCGGGCGCGATCCGCAGAACTACCTCGTCCTCCCGCGCCAGCCGTGGCTGGACGGGATCAATTCGGGCAAGGGGACGGTGCGCCAGTTCGTCGCGGTCCCGCTCGGGCTCGGCGCCACCGTCGAGGGCCAGGTCACCGGGGAGGAGACCACCGGCGGGGTCCAGCTCCAGGCGTTCGGGCTCGCTGCGGAGGCACTGGCGCGGTGGCGGGAGGCGGAGCGGGCGCGCACGGCCGTGCCGCGCTGGGGCCCGCCTGCCGGAGGACCGCTCCCGAGCGGGCCGTCCGTGGGGTACGGAGCGGGGCCGATGATGCCGGCGGCCGCCCCGGCGCCGGCTTACGGAGGTCCGCCCGGCTCGGCCGCGGAGCCGCGGATGCGGGCCCGCGCCGCGGAGCCGCGGAGGTCTCCCGCGATGGGACTCGGCGTCGGCGGGGCCATGCGCCAGGAGGTGTACCGGGACGACCGCGGACTCGGGGAGTGGGCGCGGGAGCCGGCCGCGCGGGTCTTCGTCCACCTGGTGTCCCCGCCCGAGTGGCGCCGGATCACCGGGGAGGAGCCGCCTCCCTCGCCGGTGGACCGGGCCGCCTACACCAAGGCCGGGCTGCCGTGGTTCGACTGCTACGACGAGAGCGGCACCGATCTGGCCCCCTCGGGGGCGCTGGGCCAGGTGGAGCCGGTGGGCGAATGGCTCGGCGAGGACGGCAACCCGTGGATCCAGCCGGCCCCCGGCCAGGTCAAACCCCTGGGGAAGACCCCGAGGCCGGGCCGGCCGGTGCAGGACGGGGACTGGTAGGCCCGGCCCGCCTCCGGGTACTGGCCTGGAACGTACGGTAGTTCGGGCCACCCGCACGGACCCGTGACAGCATGGGAGGGCAACGCAGGGTAAGCGGAGGGGGAGTTCGGTGAGCGGAGTACGCAAGGGCCTGTCCAAGGTGGAGATCGCGCTGCGCTGGGATCCCAGCCCGGCGGGTGCGCCCGTACACGATCTGGACATACTCGCCGCGGTCTACGGAGCTGGCGACCCGTACGGGCAGCCCGTCCACCTCGTGCACTTCGGGAGCCGCTCGCCCGACGGCACCATCACGCTGGACCGCGACAGCCGGACCGGCCAGGGCCTCGGCTTCGACGAGGTGATGACCCTCGAACTGTCGCGGATGGCAACGGAGTTGACCCGAGTGGTGGTGGGGGTGGTGATCCAGCCGGCGAGCTCCGGTCCGGCGCTGACCTTCTCCTCCGTGGCCGGTACCGGACTGCGGATCCGGGAGGGCTACACCGACCTCGCCGTGGAGGGGTTCGCGGCCGTCGGGTCCGCCCGCGCCGCCACGGTCGCCGAGTTCACCCGCGAGACCTCGGGCAGCTGGGCACTGGACCCGGCGGTGCGGGGCTTCGACGCCGACCCGGAGGAGTTCGCCCGGGTCATGGGATCCGCCCGGAGCTGACCCCCGTACGGGATTTCGGCGACGGGCTCCAGGCCACCGCGCAGACCGGGCGGCGGGCACTCCGCGAGGGAGTGGCCGCCGCCCGGTCCGGTGGTGCGCTGCCACCGTCCCCACGAGGCAGCGCGGGCAGATCGCCGCCCGGTCATCGGGGACGGCGGTCTGCCGGTTCAGGGGGCCGGTCCGCTTACGGGCCGGGGGCCGGCTCCTGGCCGGAGGGCGGGGCCGGAGCGGCGGGCGCGGCCGGGCCGGCGGACGGAGCCGTAGCGACCGCGCCCGCCGCGGCGGGGTCGGCGTGCGGGCTCACGCCCAGCGCCGGCAGCAGGCAGGCGTCGACGAACCGTACGAGGTACTCGGCGTCGGCGTACCGCCCGTCCAGCACCGGCCGGATCCGCACCACACCCATCAGCTGCGCCGGCAGGAACTCCACGGCCGGATGCCCCGCCGCGAGCTCGCCGCGCGCCACGGCCCGGTCCACGATCGCGTCGAAGGCCGCCAGCTCGGGCTCCACGATCGCTTCGCGCAGCGCCGCCTTGAGTTCCTCGTCACTCAGCACCGCATGGCCGAGGGCCTGCGTCAGCCGGGTGTCGCGCCCCGAGGTGCAGGCCGCGATCGTGGCCGCCTCGCGCAGGTCGCCCGCCAGTGTCCCGGTGTCCACCGCCGCCAGGGTGCCCCGCCGGTCCGCGCGCAGGGCCGCGGCGACGAGCTGCGGCTTGGTCTTCCACTGCCGGTAGAGCGTGGACTTGCCGCAGCTGGCCCGCGCCGCGATGCCCTCCATGGTCAGGGCCTCGTAGCCGTCCTCGCGCAGCTGGTCCAGGACGGCCTCGTAGAACTGCTGCTCCCGCTCCGGGGTGATCTTGGAGCGGCGCGCAGGGGCCGGGGCGGCTTCCGGCGTCGGCGACGTCATGGGGCTGCTCTCCTCGCTGGGCGCTCGCGTCCGGTATCGCGGTCCGTATCGCGGCGGTCCGGCCTGCGGCTCTAGTGGTCGTCCGGCGGTCCTGTGGCGATCTTCCAGTGATCGTCCAGTGACCATCTGGAGACTGTGTCGAGTGAAAGTCTACGGGAACGCAGGCGTATCGGTACACCCGCGTATCGATACGCGAATGTATCGATACACTGGCGTGTCGATGTGTGCCCGTGTACAGGAAGCGAGACCGGGGGATGACCTCCCACACCACACCTGCCGGGGCCGGCGCCGTACAGCGCCGCCGCCTCATGCGCGAGCTGCTGCTCGTCGCCGGTCTCTTCGCCGTCTACAAAGCCGGTCGCCTGCTGGCCACCGGCCGCACCGACGAGGCCTTCCGCAACGCCGCCCGGGTCTGGGACGCGGAGCGCACCCTGCACCTGCCCGGCGAGGGCCTGGTCCAGCGGCTGCTCCTGCACGGCGACGCGCTCGTGCACACCGCGAACACCTATTACGCGGCCGTGCACTTCCCCGCCACGGTGCTCTTCCTCGTCTGGCTCTACCTGCGCCGCCCCGCGCACTACCTCTGGACCCGCCGGGTCCTGGCCGTCCTCACCGGCGCCGCCCTGGCCATCCACCTGAGCTTCCCCCTCGCGCCGCCGCGGATGCTCGCCGCCGCCCACCTGATCGACACCGGCCAGGTCTACGGGCCCACCGTCTACGGGGCCTCGCCCGCCGCCGACAGCATGGCCAACCAGTTCGCCGCGATGCCCTCCCTGCACTTCGGCTGGGCGCTGATGCTGGCCCTCGGCGTGATCGCCGCCACCTCCTCCCGGTGGCGTTTCCTCTGGCTGCTGCACCCCCTCGTCACCCTGATCGTCGTCGTCGGCACGGCCAACCACTACTGGCTCGACGCCGTCGTGGCGGCCCTGCTGCTCGGGGCCGCCCTGCTGCTGGTCCCGCGTCCTGCCGTCCGTTCCCTCGTCGCGGCCCGGAGCGTGCCGGCCCCGCGCCGAGCCGTACCCGAGCCAGCCACCGTAGGAGGAGTCCGGTGAATGCCACCCTCGTAGCCGTCCTGCTCTGCCTCGCCGCGGCCGCCACCTACGCGGCCGCCGCCGTCGCCCAGGAACGCCTGGCCCGCCGGGCCGTCGCCCGCAGCGCCACCTCACTGCTCGGCAACGGCGCCTGGTGGTGGTCCGCCGGACTCAACGCCGCCGCCGCGCTCCTGCACGCCGCGGCCCTGCGCTACGGGCCGCTCACCCTGGTCCAGCCGCTCGGCGCGCTCACCCTCGTCGCCGCCGTCCCCATGGGCGCCCACGGCGCCGGGCGGCGGGTCGCGGCCACCGAATGGCGCGGCACCCTGGCCACCGTGGTCGGCCTCGGCCTGCTCCTGCTCCCCGCCTCCGGCCCGGCCCCCGACGACACCCTCACCCTGACCGAGGCCCTCGCCGTCTCCGGCGCCACGGCCGCGGTGATCGTGCTGCTGACCGTACGCAGGGACACGCGCTCGGGGCTGCGCCACGCGACGGCCTCCGGGCTGGCCTCGGCGGCGGCCTCCGCCCTGACCCAGACCGTCGCCGTGGCCGGCGGCCGCGGCGGAGCGCTGCTCAGCGTCCGCGTGGTCTCGGTGGCCCTGCTCGTGGTGGTCTTCGCGGTCGGCGGGATGCTGCTGTCCCAACGGGCCTACCGGGGAGGCCTCGGAGCCCCGCTCGCGGTGGTCAACCTGGCCAACCCGCTGGCCGCCGCCGCGATCGGCATGGTGCTGCTCGGCGAACGCCTCCAGGGCGGGGCGGTCGGAGTCCTGCTCGCGGTGGCGGGCGCGCTCGCGGCGGCCCGGGGCGTACTGCTGCTCACCCGGACCTCGGCGCCCGCCCCGGCCGCGGCCCCGGCCGCCGCACCGGCATCGGGACCGGCACCGGCACAGGGATCGGTGTCGGCACCGGCCCGGGCATCCGTACCGGCCGCGCAGGTGGCTGCTCCGCTCCCCGGGGTTCCCCTGCAGACGGCTTCCCCGGCGGGGCGCAAGGACCGGGTCCCGGCCTGATCCGGCCGGCGGCGGATGTCGCCGCCGGCCGCCGCCGTCGCGTTCGCCGCGCGGTGGCGAGAACCGTTTCACCCGTTCGCGCGTCCTCCTCGGTAAGACGAAGCGCGCACACGGTGCGCACACCGAAGCGGAGTGAACAGGCATGGGCATCATCAGCTGGATCATCCTCGGACTGCTCGCGGGCGGGATCGCCAAGGTCCTGCTGCCCGGCCGTGACCCCGGCGGCCTGATCGGCACCACCCTCATCGGCGTCGCGGGCGCCTTCATCGGCGGCTGGCTCTCGGCGAAATTCCTCGACAAGCCGATCCAGAACGACTTCTTCGACCTCGCGACCTGGGGTGCCGCCATCGCGGGCTCCCTGGTCCTGCTCATCGCCTACCGGCTCCTGTTCGGCAACTCCCGCAGTTCCCGCCACTGATTCCGCCGCTGATTCCCGCCCCGGGGCCCCTGCCCGCGCCCGGTGCCTGCCGGTAGCACCCACTCCGGTCGCGCCGCCGTCGGTGGCGGCCCCTACGATGACCGGCCATGGAGAGCAGTGATTCCGGCAGACGGTTGATCGACGGGCGTTTCGAACTCGCGGGGCCCCTGGGCAGCGGCGGGATGGGGACGGTCTGGCGCGCGCGGGACATCGCGCTGCACCGGGACGTCGCACTCAAGGAGGTCCGGCCCCCGGACCCGGCGACCGCCGCCGCACAGCCCGATCTCGCCGTCCAGCTGCGCGAACGGGCCGTCCGCGAGGCCCGCGCGCTCGCGCGTCTCGCCCACCCCAACGTGGTCACGATCCACCACATCGTGGAGCCCGCCGACGGGGTCGAGGGCCATCCGTGGATCGTGATGGAGCTGGTCAAGGGCGGCTCCCTGCACGACCGGCTGGCCTCCGGGCCGATGCCCGTCGCGGACGTGCTGCGGCTCGGGCTCGACGTGCTCTCCGCGCTGCGGGCCGCGCATGCGGAGGGCGTGCTGCACCGGGACGTGAAACCGGCCAACGTACTGCTGCGGACCGATGGTTCCGCCGTCCTCACCGACTTCGGCATCGCCGCGCTGCACGGGGCGACCGCGCTGACCTCCACCGGCGTGCTGATCGGCTCGCCGGAGTACATCGCCCCCGAGCGGGCCCGCGGCGAGGAGGGGCTGCCCGCCTCCGACCTGTGGTCGCTCGGCATGCTCCTGTACGTGGCCTCGGAGGGGGTGCACCCGCTGCGCCGGGCCACCAGCCTGGCCACCGTGGTCGCGGTGCTCGACGAGCCGATCCCGGCGCCGGTACGGTCCGGCCCGCTGGGGCCCGTACTGGAACGGCTGCTGGTACGGGACCTGGCCGTGCGGCCCGGCGCCGAGGAGCTGGAAGCGCTGCTCCGCGGTGCGAGCAGTGCTCTCGGCGGTGCCACCCCGGTGACCCCTCCGGTTGCCCTGGGCCAGTTCGGACCCGCGGTTCCGGCGGCCCCGCCCGCCCCCACGCGCTTCGAACCCGGCGCGGGCAACCCGTACGCGCCGACCGTGCCCGTCCCCGGGTCGGGCCGCCCCCACCCGCACCCCCGCCGCCGGACCGCCCTGCTCGGCGGGCTCCTCGTGGCGGTCCTGGCCGCCGGGGCGACGATCGGCATCCTGAACTGGCCGGGCAGCGCGAACACCGACGGGGGCAAGGGTGTCGACGCCAAGCCGCCGAGCAGTCCTTCCTCCTCCGCGCTGCCCTCCCCGTCGACCGCGACCCCGGGAACCTCCGGCGCCCCGACCCCGAAGGCGAGCACCTCCCCGGCCGCGACCGCGAGCGCGCCCAAGGGCAGCCTCATCGGCCCCGCCGGCATCCGCGCCGCCGCCGAAGCCTTCAAGCAGCAGGCCGGCACCACCACCTTCGTCGACATGAGGGTCTACGACGAGTACGTGATCGCCTCCATCCCCACGGCCCCCGGAGCCAAGACCGTCGACTCCTGGCAGTACCGCAATGGCGTCGCCAAGCGCAGCGGCCCGCAAGGCACCGTCAAGGCCGGCGAGCCCCTCATGGACATGGCCGCGCTCAACTGGGATGCCCTGCCCGCCCTGTTGGAGCAGTCGCAGAAGGAGCTCGCCGTCGAGATCCCGAGCTCGCGCTACCTCAACGTCTCGCCCTGGCTCGGTACCCCCGCGATCCGCCCGTACATCAGCGACCCGTACGGTCAAGGCGGTTACGTCCTCGCGGACACCGACTTCAAGATCAAGAAGGTCTACCGGAACTGACCGTCCGGTACGGACGAACGAAGCGGAGTACCCACCACCATGCCCAGCTGGCGCACCACGCTCACCACCGCCGGGATATCCGGCCCCCGGCTCCGCGCCGACTACACGCACACGGCCCGCCGGGTACTGCGCCGGGAGCCCGCGCCCTACCTGACCCTGCGGCTGCTGGCCGACCCGGTGCTCGTGCCCTGGCTGGCGGCCGGGCTCGCCTTCATGAACCGGGTCGACGACGTCGCCGAGACCGGCACCCCGCAACAGCGGGCCGAGGGCCTGGAGCAGCTGGGCGTCGAGGTCCGCCGGGCGCTGGAGACCGGCGAGAGCCCCGACCCGCTGCTGCGCGCCTACGCCCACGCCGTCGGCTCCCGCGGCCTGCCCACCGAATGGATCTTCCGCTTCCTCGACGGCGCCGCCACCGCGGAGGCGGTGTTCGACGGGTTCGCCACCGAGGCCGAGTTCCAGGCCTACCTCGACGCCTACGCCTGGCCCGGCGTGCTCGTCTTCACCGGGCTCCAGTACCAGGGCGGTCCCGACACCGAACAGGCCGCCGCCTGGCGGCGGTTCGTGGACGCCGCCCAGCGGGTGGACTTCCTCGCCGACCTCGCCGGGGACCTGGCGGACGGGCGGCTGTGCATACCCCGCGACCGGCTCGCCGAGCACTCCGTGACCCGGGCCGACCTCGAACAGGCCCGTGACACCCCGGGCGTACGGGAACTCCTGACCGCCGAGTGCGCCCGCGCCCGTACCGCCCTCGCCGCCGCCGAGGTCGTCCTCGACCTGGCCGAACCCGGGCTGCGGCCCGTCGTGGTGACGATGACCGAGCTCATGGAACACCAGCTCGCGGGGGTGGAGCGGGTCGGCGTCGGAGCCCTGCGCAAGGACGTCGGCTACGGGCTGGTGGCGCCGCTGCGCACTCTGGCCCGCGCCAGGGCGCAACGGCCGCGCACCGCCGTCCGGCAGTGACGTTTGTACGGCAGTGACATCCGTCCGGCAGTGACGTGCCTCCGGCAGTGACATTCGTACGGCCGGAGTCCGTACATGCGCATCTGCCGGGGCGCCGCCGCGCTCCGTAGCGTTCTTCACATGACGCAGATGCAGACGCAGACGCATGCGGCGGCGCCCGACGGGGCCGCGGAAGCCGTGCCCGCGGCGGTCAGCTTCCGGCACGCCGCCAAGTCCTTCGGACCCGTCCACGCCGTGGCCGGTCTCGACCTCGACATCCGGCGCGGCGAAACCGTCGCCCTGCTCGGCCGCAACGGCGCCGGGAAGTCCACCGCCATCAGCCTGCTGCTCGGCCTGGACGAGCCCGACGCGGGCAGCGTGCGCCTCTTCGGCGAGAGCCCCGCGCGGGCGGTGCGCTCCGGCCGGGTCGGCGCGATGCTCCAGGAAGGCCGGGCCGTGCCCCGGCTCACCGTGCGCGAGCTCGTCGCCTTCGTCGCCCGCACCTACCCGGCGCCGATGCCGGTGGCCGAGGCCCTGGAGCTGGCCGGGCTCACCGGGCTCGGAGGCCGCCGGGTGGACCGGCTCTCCGGAGGCCAGGCCCAGCGGGTCCGCTTCGCCGTCGCCCTCGCCGGGAACCCCGAGCTGATCGTCCTCGACGAGCCGACCGCCGCCCTCGACGTGGAGGCCCGGCGCGCCTTCTGGGTCTCCATGCGGGCGTACGCCCGGCGCGGCAACACCGTGCTGTTCTCCACGCACTACCTGGACGAGGCCGACGCCCACGCCGACCGCATCCTCGTCCTGGACCGCGGCCGGGTCGTGGCCGACGACACCGGGGAGGGGCTGCGGCGCGCCGCCGGGGGCTCCCTCGTCGCCTTCGACCTGGCCGGGCGGTCCACCGGGGAGCTGGCCACCCTGCCCGGGGTGGTCGCCGTGGAGATCGCCGGGGACCGCGCGAAGCTGCGTACCCAGGACCCCGACGCCACCGTCGTCGCCCTCGTGCACCGCGGCGCCGTCCGCGGCCTGGAGGTCACGGCCGCCTCGCTCGACGAGGCCTTCCTCGCCCTGACCGGCTCCGGTGCCCCCTCCCGGGCCGATTCCGGAACCGGATCCGACACCGCCGCGGAGCGTGCCCGATGATCGTCACCGCCTATGTCCGGCTCGAAGTGCGGCGCACACTGCGCGACACCGGATTCGTCTTCTTCGGCATCGGCATGCCGGTGGTGATGTACCTGCTCTTCACCAACCTCGGCACCGTCGACCCCGAGTGGAAGACCGCCTCCATGGTCGCGATGGCGGCCTACGGGGCCCTGGGCGCGGCCCTCT
Source organism: Streptomyces sp. NBC_00503 (assembly GCF_036346895.1). Classification (NCBI taxonomy): domain Bacteria; kingdom Bacillati; phylum Actinomycetota; class Actinomycetes; order Kitasatosporales; family Streptomycetaceae; genus Streptomyces; species Streptomyces sp. NBC_00503. The sequence goes on from NZ_CP107855.1 coordinate 7,249,207, forward strand.
CCACGGGAACGGGCGTGGCCGAGGACAAGGGCGTCGGCTGGCTGCGCCAGCTGCGCGTCACCCCGATGACCCCGCGCCAGGCGGTGACCGGCCGGGCGCTGACGGGCTCCGTCGTGGTCCTGCCCGCCGTCGCCGCCGTGCTCGCGGCGGGCGCGCTCGTCAACGGGGTCCGCCTCGACGCCTGGCAGTGGGCGGCCGTCGTCCTCGCGCTCTGGCTCGGGGCCCTCCCCTTCACCCTCCTCGGCCTGGGCAACGGCTACCGCCTCTCCGCCCAGACCACCGGCCTCGTCAACGTCTCCTGCAACCTGCTGCTGTCGATCGTCGGCGGCCTCTGGTTCCCGGCCGCGCTCTTCCCGCAGTGGCTGCGGACGCTGAGCGACTTCACCCCGACGCACCGGTTCGCGGAGATCGGGCAGCAACTCGCCGCGGGATCCGCGCCGGGGCTCGCGGCGCCGGGAGTGATCCTGGCGTGGGCGCTGCTCTTCGGCTCCTACGCGGTGTTCTCGTACCGTCGCTCCGCGCGGACGGTGTAGGCGATGCGCGCGGTACACGAGGCGGCATGCGCCGCGGAACGGGGAACGGACATGGGTGTGAACCCGGGCTCGGCCGCCGAGGTGAAGAGGAGCCGGCTGCCCAGACCCGCCGGGATCGGAGTGAACAGCGGGCTGACCCTGCTGCCGTGGCTGCTCATGGGCATGGGCGCCTTCTCCAACATCATCCAGGGCAAGACCCCCAACCCGCTCGTCGGCGGCGCCGGCCTGCTGATCTTTAACTCCCTCTACATCAGCGTGGTGTTCCGCGCGTTCCACAAGGGCGCGCGGGAGGCCGCGAGCACCCGCTGGAGCCTGGTCGCCATGGGCGTGGTCACCTGTGGGCTGGCCCTCGCCTACGGGGGCAGCTGGCTGGCCTTCTTCCCCCTGCTCGGGCTCGCGGTCGGGGCCGTGCTCCGGGGCCGGACCCTCGGCCTGACCGTCCTCGGCCTGTGCGCCGTGGCCGGTGCGATCGGCGTCTACCGCGACGGCTGGGGGGCGGTGGGCGTCGTCTACGGGACCTTCCTGTCCGGCATGGTCACCGCGGCCATCCTCGCCCTCTCCGAGACGGTGCGCGAACTGCGCGACACCCGCCAGGAGCTGGCCCGCACCGCGGTGGAGCGGGAGCGGTTGCGCTTCTCCCGGGACCTGCACGATCTGCTGGGCCACACCCTGTCGGTGATCGTCGTGAAGTCGGAGGCGGCCCGTCGGCTCGCGCCCCGCGACATCGACGCGGCCCTCGCCCAGGTCGCCGACATCGAATCCGTTGGCCGCCAGGCCCTCGTGGAGATCCGTGAGGCCGTCACCGGCTACCGCGAGGCGAGTCTGGCCGGTGAGCTCGACCGGGCCCGCGGGGTCCTGTCCGCCGCCGGGATCGAGCCCGTCGTACGGCAGTGGGGGCCACCGCTGCCCCCGCAGACGGCGGCGCTGCTGGGCTGGGTGGTCCGCGAGTCGGTCACCAACGTGATCCGGCACGGGTCTTCGGCGACCCGGTGCGAGATCGAGGTGCAGGGGGCCGCCGAACGGGTCCGCCTGGTGATCACGGACGACGGGGGCGGCGTAGGCTCGAACCCGCCCGGCAGTGGTCTGACCGGGCTGGCCGAACGGCTCGCGGTGGCCGGCGGCACCCTGGTCGGCGGCCCGGTCCCGGACCGGGGCGGCTTCCGGGTCACCGCCGAACTCCCGGTGGACCAGGACGCGTACGGGACGGCGGGCGAGACCGCGTACGAGACGGGCGAGACCGTGGGTGAGACGGCGCGCGAGGCCGCGGGCGGAGGCGAGGACCGATGATCAGGCTGCTGCTGGCCGAGGACCAGGGCATGATGCGCGGGGCCCTGGCGCTGCTGCTCGGAATGGAAGAGGACATCGAGGTCGTCGCGCAGGTCGGCGCCGGCGACGAGATCGTGCCCGCCGCTCTGGAGACCCGGCCGGACGTGGCCCTGCTCGACATCGAACTCCCCGGCCGCAGCGGACTCGACGCGGCGGCCGACCTGCGCCGCCGGCTCCCGGGCTGCCGGGTGCTGATCCTGACCACCTTCGGCCGGCCCGGCTATCTGCGCCGGGCCATGGAGGCGGGGGCGGCCGGGTTCCTCGTGAAGGACGGCCCGGTGGAGGAACTGGCCGCGGCCGTCCGGCGGGTACTCGCGGGGGAGACCGTGATCGACCCCGCGCTCGCCGCCGCCGCCCTCAGCGCCGGCCCGAACCCGCTGACCCCGCGCGAGGTCGACGTCCTGAACGCGGCGGCCGACGGGGCCACCGTCGCCGACATCGCGGCGAAGGTCCACCTCTCGGAGTCGACCGTGCGGAACTACCTGTCCGCGGCGATCGGCAAGACCGGAACCCGCAACCGGATGGAGGCCGTTCGCGCGGCCCGCCGCCAGGGCTGGCTGTGACCGGGCGGACTGTCAGCGCGCGTGCTTCACCGGGCTGGTTGTGACCGGGCGGGCCCTGGGGCCCGCTCGGTCGACGTCGCTCAGTAGGCGCCGTTGACGTTGTCGATCGAGCCGTAGCGGGCGGCCGCGTAATTGCAGGCGGCCGTGATGTTGGCGACCGGGTCGTAGGAGTCCAGGGCGGTGCCGGGGACGTGATAGGCCCGGAAGGTCGGGTCGATCACCTGGAGCAGGCCCTTGGAGGGTATGCCGGCCGCGGCGTTGGAGTCCCAGTTGTTGATGGCCATCGGATTCCCGGAGGATTCGCGCATCACGTTGCGGTGAATTCCGTCGTAGCTGCCGGGAATTCCGTGCCGGGCCATGACGTCCAGCGACTGCCGGATCCAACCGTCGAGGTTGTTGGCGTAGCGGGTGGCCGCGGGGACGGCGGCGGGGACCGCGGCCGGTGCGACGGAGCCCAGCTGCAGCTTCAGGCCGGGGCGGATCACCGAGGGGTTGGCTCCGACCGCGCTGCGGTTGGCCTCGTAGAGCTGCTGCCAGCCGCCGCCGATGGAGTGCTCCGCCGCGATCTTCGCCAGGGTGTCGCCGCTGACCACGGAGTACGTGGTCGGGACGGCGGTCACGGCGGCGGTCACCGCGCTGCTCACCGCGCTGGTCGCCTCGGCGGCTCCGGCCGTGGTCGCGCTGATCAGCGGGAGGGCCAGGACCGCTGCGCCGCCGGTGCCGGCGAGGGCCAGCTTGCGGGTGATCGGGTTGTTCTTCGGCCGACGGTGCTTTCCCTGAGCGGGCATGGCGGAATTCCTCACGTGGGGGTACGGGAGAGCCCTGGCGGCGGCCGGATCAGGCAGCTGACCACCGGGAACGAGGTGAACGTAGGCGAGTCCGCGGGGCCGGAACAAGACACGAATTCGACCGGGAGATCCACTTCCCGCTATCGGCCCGGTGGATGACCTTGAAAAGGGATCCGGGAATTGCGGAAATTCCCTCCGGGAAAAGGGAATCGACCCTTCCGGGGAAATGATGTTGATGCGGCGGGCGTGACCCACATCACGGAATTCCGGGCGGGTCCCCAAAACGGGCAAGTCGCCCGTCGCCGCACCTGATTCGGGCGACCCGCCCGTTGGCGGCGAATCGCCCACCACGGGTCAATCAGGTCTCGTAGGAGACCCTGCCGTCCTCGTCCATCGGCGGGTGCAGCCGGGAGGGCCCGCAGCCGCCCTCCACCTCGTCCGAGGGGCGGGCCGCCTCCGGCCCGTCGGGCCCGATCCGCAGCACCCGCCGCATCCGTACGACCAGCAGCTCGCGGCCGTCGTCCAGGCGCACCGAGTCCGCGTCGCCGGCGGCCCGGAACTCCTCCGCCGCCCGGGCGTACCCGGCCCGCTCCGGCTCCGGGAGCTCGTACACGGCCGGCCAGAGCCACGTCAGCATGTGGACCAGCGCCCGCCGGGCCGCGTGCGGGCTCGCCAGCAGCGTGCTCGCCGGCTCCCAGCCCGCCCCGGTGCGCTCCAGCACCCGGAACGCGGCCGGGAGCAGCACGATCCCGGCATGGGTGCGCACCGCCCGCCGCGAGTCCGCCCGTACCCCGGCCGGATAGCGGGGGCTGCGGTACTGCAGCTCCCGCAGGGCGAGCCGCTCCGTGGCCTCCATGACGCTCGTCGCCGCGATGTGGTCGATCACGAAGCCCGCGTCCAGCTCGGATTCCCGGGTCCCCGGGTCCCAGCCGCGCTCGGGCGGCTCCGGATCGGTGGGCCGGGGCGGCTCCGGACCCTCGCTGTTGCAGTAGAGCAGCTCCTCGCACCGCACCACCCGGTACCGGGTGCCGGCCGCCGTGATCTCGTTGAGGGGCTCCGTCTCCAGCCGTGCGACGGCCGCCAGCAGCTCCCGGCGGACCTCCCGGTCGTCGGTGTCGTCCTTGGCGCGGAACCACAGCGAGGAGTTCAGGCCGTCCCGGGCGTCCTGCGGCACCCCGCAGGCGACCGGGTTGAGCACCTGCCACCGGTGCCCGCCACCCACCGGCTGGCAGGCGATCCCGAAGAGCGGTCCCCGGACGACGTAGTGGTCGTACTTCCGCGCCGCGTCGGAGGCGTCGGCCTCCTGCGCCGCCGCCACCGGATGCCGCGCGTGTTCGACGTTCATGTAGAGGTGCTCGCGCCCGGGAGGTACCTCACTGCTCATACCGCATTCTCGGCACATCCCGGGCCGGTCGGCGGGGAGCATCCACAACTCGGTCCCGAATCACTGAGGTTGTGCTAAACCCTCGCCGCGGCGGCGGCCCGGGGGCCGGGACTGTCGGTGCTCCGGCCTAGGGTGGGCGGATGGACGAGATGCAGATCGTGGCGTACCAGGGGGAGTGGCGGGCCGGGTTCCAGGAGCGGGTGCTGGCCGGATACCGGGCCGCAGGCTGCTCGGAACCTCTGGCGCGGGCCCTGCTGGAGCGGGCCGAGAAGGGGATCGACGGCTGGACCGTGGCCACGGACGGCACGGGGTGGGCCGCGGTCGAGGTCGCCGAGGAGAACGGGGCGACCGTGGGCCGGATCCACGACCTGACGGCGCCGCAGGGGCGTGCGTGGGCCGAGCGGTGGTGCGCCGAGCACGGCGCGCAGCGGGCCGAGGTCCGGCTCACCGGCGGAGACGGAGCGGGGCTCTTCGCCGACTGTCCCGTACGGGGGCAGAACCGGATGCGCGCCGTGGCCGAGCGGCCGGAGCTGCCGGCGGGCCTGACGGTCCGCCGGCTCACCGAGGAGGAGTACCCGGGCTGGTACGCCGGGGAGGAGGCCGCGTACATCGCGGACATCGTCCGGGCCGGAGCCCTGACCCCGGCCCAGGCCAAGGAGAAGTCCGACCGGGATTTCGAGAAGTACCTTCCGCAGGGGTACCTGACCCCGGGTCACGCCTTCTACGCGCTGGAGGCCGAGGGGCGGGCGATCGGCACCGGCTGGGTGAACCACGGCTTCCTGCCCGGCGTGACCTTCGGCTTCTCGCTGGAGGTCTACGAGGAGCACCGCGGCAAGGGCTACGGACGCGCCGCCATGGCCGCAGGCGAGTGGGCCACCCGGCAGGGCGGAGACGAGGCGATGATGTTCAACGTCTTCGGCGGCAACGAAGTGGCGATGAGCCTCTACGACAACACCGGCTTCGCCGTGCTGGACGAGTTCCGCTACATCGGCCTCTAGGCCGTCTCCCCGCCGAGCCCCGGGAACGCGTCCTGGAGGCGGCCCAGTTCCCGCTGAGCCGCCGCCACCGCGGCCCCGCTCGCCGGCAGCAGGGGGAGCCGTACGTCGGGGGTCGGGATCCGGCCCTGCGCGTACAGCACGCCCTTGATGACTGCCGGGTTGGGCTCGGCGAAGAGCGTGGCGGAGAGGCGGGCCAGCCCGTGGCCCAGGGCGCGGGCCCGGTCCGCGTCGCCCGCCCCGCCCGCGCTCCAGGCCGTCGCGAGCGAGGCGAAGGAGGCCGTCGCCAGATGCGCCGAGGCGAGGATCCCGCCCGCCGCACCGAGCGCGAGCAGCGCGGACAGGTACGCGTCGTCGCCCACCAGGAACTCGAACTCCTCGGGCAGGTCGCCGATCAGCTCCACCGCGTCCTGGTCGACCGCGCCGACCGCGTACTTCACTCCCGCCACCCCGCGCAGCGATCCGATCGCCCGCAGCGCGGCCGCGTCCAGCGACTGCCCGGTCCGGTACGGGACGTGGTAGACGATCAGCGGCACCGGGCTCACCTGCGCGAGCCGGGTGAAGTGCGCGAGCACCCCGGCGGCCGCGGGCCGGACGAACGCGGGCACGCTCACCAGCGCCGCGTCCACCTCGGGCCACCGCTTCAGCCGGACGAGCGAGGCCTCGGCGGCGAGGGTCGCGCTCGCCCCGGCGCCCACGCTCAGCAGCGCCCCCCGCTCCCGGCAGACCCGGGCGCAGACGTCGGTGACCAGGTCGCGTTCCCCCTCGTCGAGGGCGGCGGCCTCGGAGGTGGTGCCCAGGGCCACGATCCCGGTGGCGCCCGCGCCGAGCACCTCGTGGGCCAGGGCTTCCAGGGCCTCGGCGGCGACCTCGCCGGTGGAGGTGAAGGGGGTGACGAGCGGTACGTGGATCCCGCGCAGGCTCCGCGTGGAGTGGTTCGGTGTCATGCGTAGAGCTTTGCCCGCTCCGAGCGTCGAATCCAGTTCGCATTTCTTATCCGAACCGTAAGCTGATCCGATGCTCGATGTACGACGCCTGCGCCTGCTGCGCGAACTCGCCCGCCGGGGGACCATCGCCGCCGTCGCCGAAGCGCTGTCCTTCAGCCCTTCGGCGGTGTCCCAACAGCTCGGCGTCCTCGAACGCGAGGCGGGCCTGGCCCTGCTGGAGCGCACCGGCCGCCGGGTCCGCCTCACCCCCGCCGGGCAGAACCTGGTCCGTTACGCCGAAGCCGTCCTCGAACTGCTGGAACAGGCCGACGCGGATCTCGCCGAAGCCCGCAGCGGCCTGGCCGGAGCGCTGCGGATCGGGTCCTTCCCCACCGCCACCCGGGCCATCGTCCCGGCGGCCCTGGTCGCCCTGGGCCGCCGCCACCCGGGGCTGGAGCCGATGGTGTCCGAGACCGACCCGGCGGCCGTGGCCCACGCGCTGCGGGCCGGGGACCTGGACGTGGCCCTGATCCACGAGTACGACTTCGTCCCCGCCCCCGAGGAGCCCGGGCTGGCCACCGAGCCGCTGTACCGGGAGGCGATGTACCTGGCGGCCCCGGCGGAGGAGGCGCCCCGGGCGCCCCTGCCCGGAGCGGCCGGAGCGGCCGTAGCCGCCCCACCCGACCAGGGCGCGATGCTCCGCCGGCATGCCGACGCGCCCTGGATCATGGCCACGCACGGCACCCTCTGCCACGCCATGACCGTACGGGCCTGCCAGGCCGCCGGGTTCGCCCCGAGGATCCGTCACCGGGTCGACGATTTCGCCACCGTCCTCGCGCTGGTCGCGGCAGGCCAGGGCGTGGCGGTGGTGCCGCAGCTGGGGATCGCCGGGCACGCGGACCCGGCGGTCGGCCTCACCCGCCTCCTCATGGAACGCCGCACCAAGCTGGCCTTCCGCAGTGGGGCCGGCGCCCACCCGGCCGTGGCCGCCTTCGGCGCGGCCCTGCGCTCGGCGGTGCCGCCGGAACTGGCTCCCCGGCGCGCGGGGGCATGAGGCAACTCCCGCACATGTGAACGCGCGTGTACGTTGGCCGGACCGGGGGGATCCGTCGGAGCAGCCGGACCGGACCCGACCGGACCGTGAACGAGATCGGGGTAGCACGTGACACATCGCGTACGAGGGGTCATCGCCCGGAGCAAGGGCGCACCGGTGGAGACGACGACGATCCTCGTGCCCGATCCGGGGCCGGGCGAGGCCCTCGTACGGGTCCAGGCCTGCGGGGTCTGCCACACCGACCTGCACTACCGCGAGGGCGGGATCAACGACGAGTTCCCCTTCCTGCTCGGCCACGAGGCCGCCGGGGTCGTCGAATCGGTCGGCCCGGACGTCACCTCCGTGGCCCCCGGCGACTTTGTGATCCTGAACTGGCGTGCGGTGTGCGGGAGTTGTCGGGCCTGTAAGCGCGGCAAGCCCTGGTACTGCTTCGCCACGCACAACGCCACCCAGCCGATGACCCTGGAGGACGGCACCCCGCTCTCCCCGGCGCTGGGCATCGGAGCCTTCGCCGAGAAGACCCTGGTGGCGGCCGGCCAGTGCACCAAGGTGGACCCGGCCGCCTCGCCCGCCGCCGCCGGACTGCTCGGCTGCGGGGTGATGGCCGGCATCGGCGCCGCCCTGAACACGGGCAACGTCGGGCGCGGGGACTCCGTGGCCGTCATCGGCTGCGGGGGAGTGGGCAACGCGGCCGTCGCGGGCGCACGGCTGGCCGGCGCCTCGCGGATCATCGCGGTGGACCTGGACGACCGGAAGCTGGAGTGGGCGCGCGGGCTCGGCGCCACGCACACCGTCAACGGCGGTACGCAGGACGTGGTCAAGGCCATCCAGGAGCTGACCGGCGGGAACGGCGCGGACGTGGTCATCGAGGCCGTCGGCCGCCCCGAGACGTACCGGCAGGCGTTCTACGCGCGCGACCTGGCCGGCACCGTGGTCCTGGTCGGCGTCCCGACGCCGGAGATGCAGCTCGAACTCCCGCTGCTGGACGTCTTCGGGCGCGGCGGCGCCCTGAAGTCCTCCTGGTACGGGGACTGCCTGCCCGAGCGGGACTTCCCCCTGCTCATCGACCTCTACCTGCAGGGCCGCCTGGACCTCGACGCCTTCGTCTCCGAGCGGATCGCACTGGACGGGGTCGAAGCGGCCTTCGAGCGGATGGAGCGCGGCGAGGTGCTCCGCTCGGTGGTCGAGTTCTGACGCGGGGGCTCGGGCCCTGCCGCTAGGGTGCGCGGGGCCCGGCCCCTGCCGTTAGGACGCGCGGGGCCCGGCCCTCCGGGTAAGGGGCAGGGCGTAGCGGAGAGTCGTACTAGACTCGGCCGCACCGCCATTCCGCACCCCGGTCGCGACCCGGCCGGGGCACCGCCGTCCAAGGGGCCGTCCGTGACCTCCAGTGCCAGCTACCGCCAGCCCGGTGTCGTCATCACCGACCACCGCTTCACGGTGCCGCTCGACCACGCCCGCCCGGACGGCGGCGAGCGGATCGAGCTGTACGCGCGCGAGCTGGTGGCCACCGGGAAGGACCCCGAGTCCCTGCCCTGGCTGCTCTACCTGGAGGGCGGTCCCGGCTTCGGCGCCCGCCGGTTCGTCGGCCGGCAGGCCTGGCTGGAGCGGGCCCTGGCCGAGTACCGGGTCCTCCTCCTGGACCAGCGCGGAACCGGCCGGTCCACCCCGCTCAACCGGCAGACCCTGCCCCTGCGCGGCACCCCCGCGCAGCAGGCCGAGTACCTCGCCCACTTCCGTACCGACTCCATCGTGCGCGACGCCGAGACCATCCGCCCCCTCCTCACCGGCGGCGCGCCCTGGACCGTCCTCGGCCAGAGCTTCGGCGGGTTCTGCGTCACCCACTACCTCGGCGTCGCCCCCGAGGGGCTGAGCGCGGCCCTGATCACCGGCGGGCTGCCGTCCCTCGACGCGACGGCCGCCGAGGTGTACGAGGCCGCGTACCCCCGCATGGAGCGCAAGAACCGGGAGCACTACGCCCGCTACCCCATGGACGTCGAGCGGGCCCGGCGCATCGCCGCCCACCTCCACGACCAGCCCGCCGAACTCCCGGGCGGCTACCGGCTGACGGTCGAGGCCTTCCAGTCCCTGGGCCTCCTCCTCGGCGTCTCGGACGGCAGCCACCAGCTGCACTACCTGCTGGAGGACGCCTTCGTCCCCACCACGGCCGGGCCCGCCCTCTCGGACGCCTTCCTGGAGGCCGTCCACGCCCAGCTCTCCTTCGCCGGACACCCCCTGTACGCGCTGATCCACGAGACCATTTACGCCCAGGACCCGGCCGCGCCCCTCGGCTGGGCAGCCGACCGGGTGCGCGCAGAGCAGCCGCGCTTCGACGCAGCCCTCACCCTCAAGGGCGACGAGCCGCTGTACTTCACCGGCGAGACCGTCCACCCCTGGCACTTCGACTGCGACCCGGCGCTCGCCCCGCTGCGCGAGACCGCCGCACTGCTGGCCGCCCGTACCGGCTGGACGCCCCTGTACGACCCGGCGCGGCTCGCCGCCAACGAGGTGCCGGTGGCCGCCGCCGTCTACCACGACGACATGTACGTGGACACCGCGCACTCCCTGGCCACCGCCCGGGCCGTACGGGGCCTGCGGACCTGGGTGACGGACGAGTTCGACCACGACGGCGTCCGGGCGGGCGGCCCGCGCGTCCTGGACCGGCTGCTGGCGCTCGTACGCGACGAGGTCTGAGCGGCGCCCCCGCAGCGGGTCAGGCGGAGGGTTCGACGAAGGCGCGGGTCAGGTGTGCGGTGGCCAACAGGGCGCCGCGCCCGGCCGCTTCGGCGAACAGCGCCTCCCGCGAGGCGCGGGCGGCGGCCGGGTCGCGTTCGTGGGAGTACGGGACCGCCGGATCGGCCAGCTGCACCGCATGCACCAGCACGTCCCCGGTGACCAGCACGTCCCTGGCGCCGCCGCCCGGAGCCGACTGCTCCACCAGCACCGACTGGTGGCCGGGAGTGTGACCGGGCGTCGGCAGCAGGGTAAGACCGGGGGCGAGCCGGTGGACCCCGGTCACCTCGTGCAGCTGCCCGGCGGCCCGCAGCGGCGCGACCACCCACTCCCACACGGGATCCGCCCGGTCCAGCGCCGCCACCTCCGCGCTCTGTACGAGGTGACGCGCGGCCGGGAAGAACGGCCGGCCGGTGGCGTCCCGGGTCCAGCCCGTGTGGTCCTCGTGCAGATGGGTCAGGACCACCGCCTCCACATCGGCCGGGCCGATCCCCGCCTCCGCGAGCGCCGCCGGCAGCCGGCCCGGCACCGGGGCCCAGCCCGCCGCAGGCCCGTGCGCCGGACCGATCCCCGCGTCGATCAGCACCCAGCGGCCGCCCGGGCCGGCCACCGCGAAGCACCGGAAGTCCAGCCGCCAGGAGCCGTCCGGCCCGGCCGCGCCCGGATCCAGCCGGGCGGCCCGCGCCCAGGCGGCGGGGTCCGCCCCGGGGAAGGCCGTGCGGGCCGGCTCGAAGAAGGTCCCCGATGCGTCGAGCAGTGCCACTACCCGGCCCCGTCTGTCCATTCGCCTATTGTGCGACGCATGACTGAACAATTGGACGCGCCCGCAGCGTCCTTGGAGCCCATGCCCACCGACTGGCAGCGCGCGCTCGCCGTGGTGGCCCACCCCGACGACCTGGAGTACGGGTGCGCGGCGGCCATCGCCGACTGGACCGACGGCGGCCGCGAAGTGGTCTACCTGCTGGCCACGCGCGGTGAGGCGGGCATCGACACGATCGACCCCGTCGCCTGCGCCCCGCTGCGCGAAGCCGAACAGCGCGCCAGCGCCGCGGTGGTCGGCGTGTCCACGGTGGAGTTCCTGGACTACCGCGACGGCGTGATCGAGTACAACCTCGCACTGCGCCGGGACATCGCGGCCGCCATCCGCCGCCACCGGCCCGAGCTGGTCATCACCATGAACCACCGCGACACCTGGGGCGGTGCCGACGGCGGCGGCTGGTGGAACACCCCCGACCACAAGGCGGTCGGCCGGGCCACCCTGGACGCGGCGGGCGACGCGGGCAACCGCTGGATCTTCCCCGAACTCATCGCGGAGCAGGGGCTGGAGCCCTGGGACGGGGTGCGCTGGGTCGCGGTGTCCGGCACCACGACGCCCACGCACGCGGCCGACGCCGGTCCGGGGCTGGAGCGTTCGGTGAAATCGCTGATGGAGCACAAGGCGTACATCGAGGTCCTGACGGACGAGGACCCGGAGACCTACGTACGCAACTTCCTGACGGGCAACGCCCGGCAGGCGTCGGCCCGGTTCGGCGGGCGGCCGGCGGTGGCGTTCGAGGTCTTCCCGCGTTGAGCGGTCCGCCTTAAGCGGTCTCGGGGAAATGGGGCACGGAAACGTACCCCATTTCCCCGAGACCGCTTAGGGTGTCCGCGTGATCGACACCATCGGCACGGAGATCGCGGAGGGTGAGGAACGGATCCGTCTGGAGGTCGCGGACGGGATCGCGGAACTCACCCTCTGCCGACCGGACAAACTCAACGGCTGGAGCTGGGAGTCCACCCGCCAGCTGGGCCTGCTGGCCGACCGGATCCGCTTCGACCCGGACGTACGGGTGGTCCTGCTCCGGGCCGAAGGACGGGCCTTCTGCGCCGGGATCGACGTGACGGCGCCGGGCGGGGCGATCACGGGCGCCTCGGCCGCCGAGCGGAACCGGAACTACTACGAGGGCATCCGCTGGGTCCACGAACGCTTCGCGGTCCTCGCCCGGCTGCCGCAGCCGGTGGTGGCCGCGGCGCAGGGCTACTGCCTGGGCTTCGGCTTCGAGCTGGCCCTGATGGCCGACATCCGGATCGCGGCGGACGACGCCGTCTTCGCTCTGCCGGAAGCCCAGTTGGGCGTTGCGGTCGACGCCGGCGGAGACCTGCGCATCGCACGCGAGGCGGGCGCGGGCTGGGCCAAGTTCCTGGCACTGACGGGCCGCCGCATCGACGCGCAGACGGCGCTGCGGCTCAACCTGGTCCAACAGGTCGTGCCGGTGGCGGAGTTGGAATCGACGGCCCGCTCCCTCGCGGCGGAGATCGCGGCCAACGCCCCCCTCGCGGTCCAGGGCATCAAGCGGGCCGTCGACTCCTACGCGGACGCCGCCCTGCCCGCGGCCCTGGACCGTGTGGCGATGACGGCGGCCCTCACCCTCACCTCGGAGGACTCCCGCGAGGGCTACACCGCCAAGGCGTCCCGCCGCCCGCCACGCTTCACGGGGGCCTGAGGGCGCGGCGGTTGAGGTCCCGGCGGCCGATCCACCAGATTCCAAAAGAAGTTCTGCAAAAATACTTTTGGAAAGCCCTCGGGGTGATCTAGCCTCCCGTCATGATCGGCGAAGAGCAGAGGCGAGTCATCGATCCCGAACGGGACGCAGCAGCCCTGAAGGCCCTCACGCACCCGTTGCGGATCCGGCTGCTCGGACTGCTGCGGCAGGACGGCCCGGCCACCGCGAGCGAACTCGCCGTGAGCACGGGGGAGTCCTCCGCATCCACCAGCTACCACCTGCGCGTCCTGGCGAAGTACGCGTTCGTCGCCGAGGCCGAGCACCGCGACGGGCGGGAGCGCCGCTGGCGGGCGGTGCACTCCGTGACCTCCTGGAGCAACGGCGCGATGGACGCCTCGCCGGACAGCCGCGCCTGGGTCGGTCTCTCGCGCCGGGCCCAGATCCAGCACTTGGAGGCCTCCCTCGTCCGGCACGAGGCCGACCTCGCCGACGGCCGCCTGGGGCGGGAGTGGGCGGAACCCGCCAGGATCGACGACCTGATGCCCCGCCTGACGCCCGAGTCGCTCACCGAACTCTGGGAGGTCCTCGACCGGAAGCTGGAGGAGCTGACCGGCCGCGACGCGCAGGACCCCCGCGCGGCCCGGGTCGTCCTCCTCACCGCGGGGCTGCCCCTGGCCGCCCGCGAACCCGCCGCGGAGCCGGTACCGGCCGCCGCCTCCGCGCCCGCCGCCGCCCCCGCCTCCGAGCCCGCCTCCGCGCCCGCCCCGGCGGCCACCGGCACCGGGGAGGCGGCGTCGTGACCGGACGGCTGGACATACCCGCCGCGCGCCGCCGCTACGTCACGGTCTGCGCCCTCTTCTGGCTTCCGCTGGGGCTCACCGTCGCCCCCCTGATCCTGCTGCTCACCGAGCGCGGCATGACCATGGCCGCCATCGCCGGGTTCTTCGCCGCGCACTCCCTGGTCGCCGCAGCGCTCGAACTGCCCACCGGGGGACTCTCCGACGTCCTGGGGCGCCGCGCCGTCCTGGCCGCCGCCGGGCTCCTGAACCTGGCCGCCCTGACCCTCCTCGGCCTCGGCTCCGCCCCCTGGCTCCTGGGCCTGGGCATGGTGCTGATGGGCGCGGGCCGAGCCCTGTCCAGCGGACCGGCCGAAGCCTGGTACGTCGACACCCTCCAGGCGCACTCCGGCCCCGACGCCGAACTCCGCACCGGCCTGTCCCGCGGTTCCTCGGCCACCTCCGCCGCGCTCGCCGCGGGCACCCTGCTCGGCGGCACCCTCCCCTGGCTGCTCGGAGCCGGCCCCGACCTCGGCGCCCGGCTGGGCGGGGCCACCTCCGGGCTGGTGCTGCCGCTCTCCGTGCCGCTGCTGCTGGGCGCGGCGGTCGAGATCGCCTTCGTGCTCTACGTCCTGGCCGCCCTGCCCGAGCCGCCCCGACCCGCGGCCGCCCTGCGCGAGGTGCTCCGGGGCATCCCGGTCACCGTCGTGGACGGACTGCGCCTGGGCGGCCGCGACGCGATGGTCCGCCGGATCTTCCTCAGCGCCGGGGCCGCCGGCAGCGCCCTGGCGGCGCTGGAACTGTTCACTCCGGGACGCGCCGCGGCCCTCACGGGCGCATCGGATTCGGGTGCGGTGCTCTTCGCCGCGCTCGCCTGCGCCGGATTCGTCTGCTCCGGCGTCGGCAGCCACCTCGCACCGCTGGCCGCCCGGCTCGCGGGCAGCGGGGAGCGCGCCGTCATGGCGAGCCTCGGCGCCAGTGCGGCCGGCCTGCTCCTGCTCGGCGTCACCGCGCTGTCCACCGGGGTCGGCTCCGTGGTCCTGGCGGCCACCGGCTACGGACTGGTCTACCTCGGCATCGGTGCGGCGGGACCGAGCGAGAACGACATCCTGCACCGCCGCGTCTCCAGCGCCGGCCGGGCCACCGCGCTCTCGGTCCAGTCCCTGGCCCTGCAACTGGCCGGAGCCCTCACCGGCCTGGCCATCGGAGTCCTGGGGCCGGGTCCGCTGCCCTGGCTGGTGGGGGGCGCCGCGCTGCTGGCGGGAGCCCTCCTGTGGGCCCGCCGCGGTGTGCCGGAGCCGTCCACGAGCACCTGCCCGAGCTGACCGGAAAGATCCGAAAGAGACGGCCTACTCCTCCAGCCGCAGCAGCGCGAGGGCGCGGGCCGATACGGCGGGGAGGGGGTCGCGGCCGTCCTCGGCGGCCCAGTGTTCGAGCGCCACCGTGACGGCGTCGATGAGCACGGCCGCCAGGAGACGGGTCTCCAGGGCGGATTCGGGGCGGCCCGTACGGAGCGCGAGCACCGGGATCAGGCGGTCCTGCATCGCGCGGGCGGCCGCGAGCCAGCGCAGGCGGATCGCCGGGACCCGGCTCATCACTTGGATCAGGCGGACCGTCTGGCCCGGTTCCTCGTAGCGCGCACCCGCCGTCGCGGTCGTGAAGGCGGCCTGGACGGCCTCGGTGAGCGGTTCGCCCGCGGGGCGCAGGGCCAGCTCCTCCACCAGGGTGGCGACCCCGGCCGTCAGTACGGGGGTCAGCGCGTCCTCCTTGGCCGGGCAGTAGCGGTAGAAGGTGCGCAGCGAGATGCCGGCGGCCCGCGCGATGTCGTCGACCGTGGTGGCCTCGTACCCCCGCTCGGAGAACAGCGCGGCCGAGGCCTCCGCGATCTCGAACCGCGTGGCCTCCCTGCGCCGCTCCGTCAACGACGGGCGGCCCGTACTGACCGTGCTCACCGCAACACCTCCGAGGGTCTATGGGATGCAAGAGGTCGATGGGATGCAGGAGGTCAATGTGCCACACCACCGGCCGCCCTCCGGCGCCGCTCCGCAGAGTGGTCAGAGGGCGAACGGGCCACGGCCCAGCTGCTCCCGTACCGGCACCACTTCGGGGTTGACCAGGGACCGGCGCTGCCAGTTCGCGCCGTCCACGACCAGGGTGTGGCCGGTGATGAAACGGGCGTAGGGGGAGGCCAGGAAGGTCGCGGCCCAGCCCAGTTCGCGCGGCGCGCCGACCCGCAGGGCGGGCTGCCGGTTGTCCTTGGCGTCCGGGGCGGCCCGGTCCAGGCCGCCCCGGATGTCCTCGGTCATGTCCGCGTGCGGGAACAGCCCGGGGACCAGGCCGTTGATCTGGATGCCGTACGGCCCCCACTCGACGGCCAGCGTCTCCACGAGGTTCTTCACCCCGGCCTTGGCGGCGGCGCTGTGGGCGAATCCCGGCCCGCCCGTCCAGGCGTACGAGGCTCCGATGTTCACGATGGACCCGCAGCTGCCCGCGGCGAGGTGGCGGCGGCCGAATTCGCGGGTGGTGAACCAGGTGCCGGTGAGGGTGATGTCGACCACCGCCCGCCAGGCGTTGGGGGACAGGTCCTCGGCCGGGCAGGGGAAATTGGCCGCGGCGTTGTTGATCAGCACGTCCGGCAGCCGGCCGAAGGCGGCCCCGGCCGCGTCGAACACCTCGGCCACCCGTTCCGGGTCCCGGATGTCGCAGACGGCGGCCGTCACCCGGCCCGCACCGGGTACGGCCGCCAGCTCATCCTGGGCCGACTTCAGCTGCTCGATCCGGCGGCCGGCTATCACCAGGTCCGCGCCGAGCCGCGCGAATTCGGTGGCGATGGCTTTGCCCAGCCCGGTGCCGCCGCCGGTCACGAGCACCACCTGCCCCGCGTACGTACCGGGGGGCAGGGCGGCGGAGCCGAGCGGCGGCGGCGCGGGCAGGCCGCGCAAGGGGTTCTCCATGCGGCCCATCGATAGCGTGCGGACGCCGAGACCGCCATGGCCGCGGCGCAGCTCGTTCCAGTGACGTGCTCGGGTCTTGCCCGCGTCGTGTTCGCTCCGTGCTCGCGTCGTGCCCGCGCTGTGCTCGCGTCGTGCCCGCGCTGTGCTCGCGTCGTGCCCGCGTCGTGCCCGCGCTGCACTCGGGTCGTGTTCGCTCCGAGCTCGCTCCGTGCTCGCGCCGGATGTGGCCCGAAAGCGGGACGGATGCGACCCGATGGGCGACGGTTGATGCGGAGCAGCCGCTTCCCGGGGGTCCCGGGAGGTTCCCAGGGCTGCAAGCGACCGCTTAGTATGCCCGCGAGGCGTGATTCCCCGTCGGCGGCTGGAGGCCCCGGATGCAGGCATGGCGAGTACACACCCCCGGCGAGCCCCGCGAGGCCATGCGCCTCGAAGAGGTGCCCGAACCGGTGCCCGGCGAGGGCGAGGTGAGGCTCAAGGTGCTCGCCGCCAACGTCAACTTCCCCGACGCGCTGCTCGTGCGCGGCCAGTACCAGATCCGCCCACCGCTGCCCTTCACCCCCGGCGTGGAGATCTGCGGGGAGACCGAGGACGGCCGCCGCGTCATCGCCAACCCGAGCCTGCCGCACGGCGGTTTCGCCGAGTACGTCACCGCCTCCGCGCGGTCCCTGCTCCCCGCCCCGGACACCCTCGACGACGCCGAGGCCGCGGCCCTGCACATCGGCTACCAGACCGGCTGGTTCGGCCTGCACCGCCGGGCCCGCCTCCAGTCCGGCGAGACCCTCCTGGTGCACGCCGCCGCCGGCGGGGTCGGCAGCGCCGCCGTCCAGCTCGGCAAGGCCGCCGGGGCCACCGTCATCGGAGTGGTCGGCGGCAAGGCCAAGGTCCGCACCGCCGAGGAGCTCGGCTGCGACCTCGTCATCGACCGCACGAGCGAGGACGTGGTGGCGAGGGTCAAGGAGTTCACCGCAGGACGCGGCGCCGACGTGGTCTACGACCCGGTCGGCGGCGACGCCTACACCGCCTCGGCCAAGTGCGTGGCCTTCGAGGGCCGCATCGTCGTCGTCGGATTCGCGAGCGGCACCATCCCCGCTCCGGCACTCAACCACGCCCTGGTGAAGAACTACGCCGTCCTCGGCCTCCACTGGGGCCTCTACGCCGCCAAGGACCCGGCCGCCATCGCCGCCTGCCACGCCGAGCTCACCCGCCTCGCCGCCGACGGCTCCATCCGGCCGCTGGTCAGCGAACGGATCCCGCTCGCCGGGGCCGCCGACGCCGTGCAGCGCCTCGCCGACGGGACCACCACCGGCCGCCTGGTCGTCGTACCGGCCCTGGACGGGGCCGCCCGATGACCGCCGCCGGCCAGGCCGCCGCCGCGGTCACCGCCGACCAACTGCTCGTACGCGTACGGGAGCTGCTGGCCTCGCACCCGCCCGCCGGCACCGGACGCGAAGACTTCCTGCGGGCCCGCTTCGACGCCGGACTCGCCTGGGTCCACTACCCCCAGGGCCTCGGCGGACTCGCGGCGCCCCGCTCCCTCCAAGTCGTCGTGGACGCCGAGCTGGAGGCTGCCGGAGCCCCCGACAACGACCCGCGGCGGATCGGCATCGGCCTCGGCATGGCCGCACCCACGATCCTCGCGTACGGCACCGAGGAGCAGAAGCGGCGCTTCCTGCGCCCCCTGTGGATCGGCGAGGAAGTCTGGTGCCAGCTCTTCAGCGAGCCCGGCGCCGGCTCCGACCTGGCCGCGCTCGGCACCCGCGCGGTCCTCGACGAGGCCGCGGGGGAGTGGGTCGTGGACGGCCAGAAGGTGTGGACCTCCAGCGCCCACACCGCCCGCTGGGCCATCCTGATCGCCCGGACCGACCCCGCGCTGCCCAAGCACCAGGGCATCACCTACTTCCTGTGCGATATGCACGCCCCGGGCGTCGAGGTGCGTCCGCTGCGCCAGATCACCGGCGAGGCCGAGTTCAACGAGGTCTTCCTCACCGGGGTCCGGATCCCCGACGCCCACCGCCTCGGCGCCGTGGGCCAGGGCTGGGCCGTGGCCCGCACCACCCTGATGAACGAGCGGGTCTCCATCGGCGGCATGCGGATCCCGCGCGAGGGCGGCATGATCGCCCCGGTCGCCGCCGCCTGGCGCGAGCGCCCTCGCTTGCGTACGCACGCCCTGCACCAGCGGATGCTCGAACTGTGGGTCGAGGCGGAGGTCGCCCGGCTCACCGGGGAGCGGCTGCGCCAGCAGCTCGTCGCCGGGCAGCCCGGCCCCGAGGGCTCGGGGATGAAGCTCACCTTCGCCCGCCTCAACCAGGAGATCAGCGGACTGGAGGTGGAACTCCTCGGCGAGGAAGGGCTGTTGTACGAGGACTGGACCCTGCGCCGCCCCGAGATCGTCGACTTCACCGGCCGCGACGCCGGATACCGCTACCTGCGCGCCAAGGGCAACAGCATCGAGGGCGGCACCAGCGAAATCCTCCTCAACATCGTCGCCGAACGCGTACTCGGCCTGCCCGCCGAGCCGCGCGACGACAAGGACCTCGCATGGAAGGACCTGGCTCGATGACGCCGCCGAACCCCCCGAGCGCCGCCCCCCTCGACCTGCTGTACTCCGAGACGGAGGAGGAACTCCGCACAGCCGTACGCTCCCTCCTCGCCGCCCGCTGCGACGCCCCGGGCATCCTCGGCCGGATCGAGGGCGGCCGTCCGCACGACCCGGAGCTGTGGCGGACCCTGGCCGCCGACATGGGCACGGCGGGACTCCTCGTACCGGAGAAGCTGGGCGGACAGGGCGCGAGCCACCGCGAGGCGGCCGTGGTCCTCGAAGAGCTCGGCCGGGCCGTGGCGCCGGTCCCCTACCTCACGAGCGCGGTCCTCGCGGCGGAGATCCTGCTCGGCTGCGACGGCCCGGAACCCACGGAGCTCCTACGGGAACTCGCGTCGGGCCGCCGGATCTGCGTCCCCGCGCTGCCGCTGACCCTGGCCCCCGGTGCGCCGCTGCCGCCCCCGGTCCGGGACACCGGCGCGGGGGCGGCGACCGGGACCGCGCTGAGCGGCTCCGTCACGGCCGTGGCCGACGCGGTGGCCGCCGACGTCCTGCTCGTCCTCGCCGACACCGGCCTGTACGCCGTCCCGGCCACCGCGGCAGGGGTCGTGCTCACCCCGCTCGTCGCGCTGGACCTGACCCGGCCCCTGGCCACCGTCACCCTCGACGGGGTCGCCGGAACCCGGCTCGCGGATCCGGCCACCGCCCGCGCGGCCATCGCCGGAGCACTGCTCTCGGGGGCCGGGTTGCTCGCGTCGGAACAGCTCGGGCTCGCCGAATGGTGCCTGACGGAGACCGTGGCCTATGTGCGCGGACGCCACCAGTTCAACCGGCCCGTCGGCTCCTTCCAGGCACTCAAGCACCGCCTCGCGCGGCTCTGGCTCGACGTGGCCTCCGCCCGCGCGGCGGCCCGCGCGGCCGCCGACGCCCTGGCGACGGGAGCCCCCGACGCTCCGCTCACGGTGGCCGTGGCCCAGGCCTACTGCTCGGGCGTCGCGGTCCGCGCGGCCGAGGAATGCGTCCAGCTCCACGGCGGCATCGGCATGACCTGGGAACACCCGGCCCACCTCTACCTCAAGCGGGCCAAGGCCGACTCCCTGGCGCTCGGCACGGCCGGCCACCACCGCGGCCTGGTGGCGGACTTCGCGGAGCTCCCGGCGCCGTAGCCGCAGGCTCCGTCGCATTCCAGTCCGCCCGGCGTTTGAGGGCACGGGCGCGCAGCGCACGTTGGGGTCCGGGGCGGAGCCCCGGGAAACGGTGAAGGGGCGGGGCGGGGAGAAGCCCCGCGCAGCGGCACCCGCCCGGCCCCGCGGAGACCGGCCGAACGGCCGATGCGGGCCGCGGCCGGGGTGCGGCAACCTCTACAGGTTGCCCCGCCCCGTCCGCACCGCCCGCACCGTGAAGGAGGCGCAGCATGCTGCACGCCCTCTACCTCCTCGGCATAGCCGCCTTCGCCGCCTCCGGCGTCCTCGCGGCGCACCGCGCCAACATGGACCCCTTCGGCGGGCTGGTCCTCGCCTTCGCGGCCAGCATCTCCGGCGGGACCCTGCGCGACCTCATCCTCGACCGGCACCCCCTCTACTGGACCCACGACTGGCTGCTGCTCGTCCTCATCGCGTCCGTGGCCGTGGCCACCATGCTCTACCTGCGCCGCTGGGAGCTCCCGCACCGCGCGCTCATGGTGGTCGACGCGGTCGGGCTGGCCGTGGTCACCGTCATCGGGGCCCGCGCCGCCATCGACGCCCACGTCACCCCCGTCGCCGTGCTCATCCTCGCCGTCCTGACGGGCGTCACCGGCGAGGTCGTCCGCGACGTGCTCTGCGGGGAGTTCCCGCCGCTGCTGCTGCGCGAGGAGGTGTACGCGACGGCCGCGCTCGCGGGGGCCGTCTGCTACCTCGGCCTGCACTCCGTCGGCACCTCGGACACCGTCAGCACCGTCGTGTCCGCCGTCCTCGTCTTCGGGCTCCGGATGGCCGCCATATTCCGCGATCTGCACCTGCCCCGCCTGCAGCGCGTGGCCGGCTGATCCCTATCCTCGGGGGATGACCCACTCCATCGCACGGCTCGACGCCATCGGGCTGGCCGCCCACCGGGACGAACTCGCGGACCTCCTGCTGGCCGTCGTGCGCGGTGGTTCCTCCATCGGCTTCCTCGCCGACCTCGACCGGGACGGCGCCGCCGCCTGGTGGGACTCGCTGCTCCCCGCCGTCGAAGAGGGCTCCCTCGCACTGTGGGTGTCCTGGGGTCCGGACGGCCGGGCCGACGGCACCGTCAGCTGGTACCGCGAGACGAAGGCCAACGGCCGCCACCGTGCCGAGCTACGCAAGCTGATGGTCCACCCCGGGGCCCGCGGCCGCGGCACCGGCCGCGCCCTGCTCGCCGAGGCCGAAGCGGCCGCCGCCCGCGCCGGGGTGCTGCTGCTGTTCCTGGACACCGAGAGCGGCAGCCCCGCCGAGCGCGTGTACCGGGCGGCCGGCTGGACGGTGGCCGGCGCCATCCCCGACTACGCCACCGACCCGGCCGGACGGCTCGTGTCGACCACTCTCTACTACAAGCACACCAAGCAGTAGGGGTCTCCTCGGTGACCTCGCCCGCCGCGCCGCGTTAGACCCGTAGGCACCGGCCACCGAGCGAGGGAGACCGTATGTACGCAGCACCCGCCGCCGCACCACTCACCCGCCGCGCGGTCCTCCGTACGGCTTTCACCGCGGCCGTGTTCGCCGGCACCGCCGCGGCCCTGGCCCCCGTACTGCGCGCCCGCCGCCCCCGGCAGACACTCACCCCGGCCCCGCTCACACGGTTCACCGAGGAGACCTACCGCGGCCGCCACATCGCCGTGGACCTCGCGGCCGCCGCCGTCCGCATCGACGGCCGGCCCCTGCACGTCATGCGCCGCGCCGACGGCAGCTACCTCAGCGGGATCAACCACTTCCAGTCCTACGACACCCCGTGGGAGCTGGCCCGCGCCGCCGTGGACGAACTGGGCTCCAACCAGCTGGCGTCCGGGGCCCCGCACCACGGCGGACCGGAGTAGCCGGCCGTGTACGTCAGGCAGAACCAGAAGAACCTGACCGGCGCGCAGAAGAAGCGGTTCACGGCGGCCGTGATCGAGCTCAAGCGC
This sequence comes from Streptomyces sp. NBC_00503, assembly GCF_036346895.1. Classification (NCBI taxonomy): domain Bacteria; kingdom Bacillati; phylum Actinomycetota; class Actinomycetes; order Kitasatosporales; family Streptomycetaceae; genus Streptomyces; species Streptomyces sp. NBC_00503. Next base: position 7,271,379 of record NZ_CP107855.1, read on the forward strand.
AACGGCACCTACGACACCTTCGTGCGCACCCACGACAAGTACTTCGTCCCGGACCGCGACCGCAAGCTGCGCGTCGGGCACATGTCCCCGTCGTTCTTCCCCTGGCACCGGTGCTACCTGCTGGAGTTCGAGCGCCGGCTGCAGAGCGTCGACTCCGGTGTCACCATCCCCTACTGGGACTGGACCGCCGACAACAGCCCGGCCTCCTCGCTGTGGGCCGACGACTTCATGGGCGGGACCGGCCGCGAGAGCGACCGCCAGGTGATGACGGGCCCCTTCGCCTACGAGCGGGGCAACTGGACGGTCACCGTGGGCGTCACGGAAGCCCAATTCCTCACCCGCAACCTGGGCCGGCCGCAGAACCCGATCAGCCTGCCGACCGCCGCCGAGCTCCAGTGGGCGCTCGACGACCCGGTCTACGACTCCGCGCCCTGGGACTCGACGGCCGAGGGCGGCGGCTTCCGCAACAAGCTGGAGGGCTGGTCCGCCCCCAAGAGCGAGAAGTGGCGCAACCACAACAAGGTGCACCAGTGGATCGGCGGCCACATGACGGGCGGCACCTCGCCCAACGATCCGGTGTTCTGGCTGCACCACGCCTTCGTGGACCTGCTCTGGGACCGCTGGCAGCAGAAGCACCCGGGGGCCGGCTACCTGCCCGCCGCCCCGCTCGAACTGGGCGACCTCCAGCGCGGCCGGGTGATCGCCGCCGACGAGCTGATGCCGCCCTGGGACGTGAGCCCACGCGAGATGCTCGGCCACCAGGGGCTCTACCGCTACGAGTGAACCGGCGCTACGAGTGAACCGGCCCTCCACCGCTCCGGGTGCCCCCTCGGAGCGGACGGCACGGGAAAGGGGCCCCCGCCGCACGGCGGGGGCCCCTTCAGGGTCGGTCAGGCGGTTCAGCCGCCGTAGTTGCCCTCGGTGTGGTGCCCGTCGTGGCCCGACGCGTTGATGCAGGTGTTGCCGAACGCCGGGTTCAGCAGACCGATCACGTTGACGGTGTTGCCGCAGACGTTGACCGGGACGTGCACCGGGACCTGGAGCAGGTTGCCCGACAGGACACCGGGGGAGCCGACCGCCGCACCGTGCGCTCCGGCATCGGCAGCCGCCAGACCCGCACCGGCGGCCAGGGCGCTACCGGCGGCAGCGGTGATGACGAATGCCTTCGCGATACGCGACATCAAGATCTCCTAGAGTGAAACGGGGGTGCCGCAGAAAGAGAACCTGCGGCGTTTGACATGGCATACAACGCGGGGACCGCCCAAGGGTCACGGCCGCTGGGCCGCCGGTGATCCGAACTACTTGGTGATCCCGAACCGGGCGGAGGCGAAGTACGGCTGCACCGGCTGGACGGCCCCCGGCCGCAGGACCTGCACCGCGGGGCCCGCGCAGCCCGGCTCCCGGTAGAACGTGACCGTGGACCCGGTCTTGTTGGTCACCGCACGCCCGCCGCCGCCGGACGCGGCCAGGCAGCCCTTGGGAGCCTTGAAACCGTGCGGCTTGTCGTCCGTGCCCAGGTACTGGAAGTCCGGCCCGACGGTCGACGGAGTCCCCAGGGCGGCGGTGGGGCCGTCGGCCGCGTACGCGTCGGCGCCCGTGAGCGTCCCGGCCGCGGCCGCGAACAGCAGGACCGGGACCGAACCGGCCCGGAACAGGCTCCGAATGGTGTGGTGAAGAGGCATGGATCGCATGACCCGCCCAACCGGGTGCGCCCCGGCCGGGGTCACGCCTTGTCACCCGCCGCGCGCCTGTGCGACGGTGCGACCGGCGGTGCGCGCGACACCGGATCCAGCCGGACCCGGCCGATCCAGCCCAGGAGGACCGACACGATGAGCACAGCGGCCGACGAAGCCCAGGACCGCACCCGGTCCGGTCCACGGCCCCGGGTCCGGACCGCGTACGGCACCGTCGAAGGCCGTACCGGCCGCGCCGGCACCGCCGTCTTCCAGGGCATCCCCTACGCCGCCCCGCCCGTCGGCGCCCTGCGCTTCGCCGCGCCCGCACCCCCCGAGGCATGGGACGGCGTCCGCGACGCCGGTGCCTACGGGCCCACCGCGCCCAAGGTGCCCTACCCCGACGAGTTCGCCGCGCTGCTGCCCGACCCGGAGATCCCCGGCGAGGACTGCCTCAACCTCAACGTGTGGACCCCGGCGCCGGAGCCCGGCGCCCGGCTGCCCGTCATGGTGTGGATCCACGGAGGGGCGCTCACCCGCGGCTCCTCGGCCGTCCCCGTCTACGACGGCGGCGCCTTCGCCCGCGACGGAGTCGTCCTCGTCTCCGTCAACTACCGCCTCGGAGTCCTCGGCTACGGACTGTTCCCCGACGCCCCCGCCAACCGCGGCCTGCTCGACCAGATCGCCGCCCTGACCTGGGTCCGCGAGAACATCGAGGCCTTCGGAGGCGACCCCGGCCGGGTCACCGTCTTCGGCGAATCCGCCGGGGCCATCAGCGTCGGCGCCCTGCTCGCGGCACCCCGCGCGGCCGGGCTCTTCCACCGGGCCGTCCTGCAGAGCGGAGCCCCCGAGGCACTGGCGCGCGAGAAGGTCCGCGCCATGGTCCGGCGGATGGCCGCGCTGCTCGAGGTGGACGTCACCGCCGGGGCCTTCGCCGCCGTCGCCCTGCCCGACCTGCTCGCCGCCCAGGCGGCCGTACTGCGCCGCTCCTCCCCGCTGCTCGGCGGCCCCGCCTTCGGCCTGGTCACCGACCCGGACACGCTGCCGGGGGACCCGCTCGAAGCGGCGGCGGAAGCCTCCGCGAACATGCCGCTGCTGATGGGCTGGACCGCCGAGGAGTACCGGCTCTGGCTCGCCCCGACCGGCGCCATGCGGCTCCTGGACCGGCTCGGGCCGCTCGCCGTGACCCTGGGCCGGATCCGCAGCGGCAAGGACCGGGCCGCCGTACGGGCCCTGCGCGCCGAGCGGCCCGCAGCGGGCCCGGCCGACCTCCTCGGGCACCTGCTCACCGACCGGCTGCTGCGCGACCCGCTGCGCAGGCTCGCCGCGGGCCACGGGCAGGACCACGGGGAGGGCGCGCAGCGGCGTACCGCTCCGCGCTTCGTGTACGAGTTCGCGTGGCCGTCCGGAGTCCCGGGACTCGGCGCCTGCCACGCGCTGGAACTGGGCTTCGTCTTCGACACCCTTGCCGTGCCCGAGGCCTCCTGGCTGGCCGGGCCGCACGCTCCGCAGGAACTGGCCGGGGAGATGCACGCGGCCTGGGTGCGCTTCGCCGTCGCAGGAGACCCGGGCTGGGCCCCCTGGAACGGCGACGGCCCGCCGAAGGTGTTCGGCGGGCCGGGGCGGGACGAGCGGGAGGCGGCTACTCCACCGGCCCTTCCATGACCTTGCTGATGAACTGGATCGGACCCTCGCCCATGTTGGGCACATAGGTCTTGGCGTTGTGCTGGCCGCCCTGGATCACCCTCAGGTCGGTGTGGATCGGCCCCTTGCCGTACGTGGCGATGAACTTCTGCACGTTCGGCAAGGTGTTCTTGTTGCTCTCGTTGGTGCCGACCTGGAAGGCCAGGTAGACGTCCGGCCCCTTCTTGTCGATCAGCTCCTTGGCGAGCAGCTCGGGGTTGTTCTCCGCCTTCTCCTTGTCGTGGCCCTTCCACAGGGAGGAGTCGGGGACGATGTCCGGGCCGGAGCAGATCGCGGCCTTGAACTTCTCCGGGTACTTCAGCACGGCCTTCAGGCTCGCGAAGCCGCCGGTGGAGGAGCCCATGTACGCCCAGCCGTCACGGGACTTGACCGTGCGGAAGTTCTCCCGCATCAGGTCCGGGACGTCGTCGGTCAGCCAGGTGCCCATCTTGGGCTGGCCCGGGATGTCCGAGCCGTCCCAGTAGATGCCCTTGTCGTCCGGGGCCGGGTTCAGCACCGGCATGGCCAGGATGAAGGGCTTGCTCTTGCCCTCGCCGTACCACTTGCTGATGCTCGCCTGGAGGCCCAGGTCGGTGCCCATCCAGTAGTTGTTCGGGTAGCCCGCACCGCCGGGCAGGGCGATCATGACCGGGAACCCGCTCTTGGCGTACTTGGGGTCGTTGTACTCCTTGGGCGCCCAGACCCACACCTTGCCCTTGAAGCCGGACTTCTTGCCGTCCAGCGTGGTGACGGCGACGTGCGTGCCGTCGGGCAGGGTCATCGAGTTCTTGAAGTCCGCCGCCGGGCCGGTCGGCATGGACATCTTCGAGTTCGCCGGCGGCTTGACGGCCTTGCCACCGGAGTCGGAACCGCCAGGGGCCTTCCCGAAGGAGACGCTCTCGCCCTTGTCGGTGAACGGCGGTATCTCGTAGTAGTTCATCACCAGCGCGGCGATGCCCGCGAGCGCCAGCACGGAGGCGCCGGCGATCACCCAGCGGCGGACCCTGGAGCGGCGCCGGGGCGGCTCACCGGGCTGCTCGTCGCCGTAGGGGGGCTCGTTCCCGTACGGGGGCTGCTCGCCGTAATGCCCCTGCTCACGGTACGGCTGCTGCTGCTCACCGTAACCGGGCTCCTGCCCGTACCCCGGCTGCCGGCCGTAGCCGGGCTGCTGTCCGTACCCGGGCTGCTGCCCGTAGCCCGGCTGCTGTCCGTACGGGTCCTGGCGGCCGTAGCCCTCCTGCTGCCCGTACGGAGGCTGCGGCGAGCCGTACCCCTGGCCCTGGCCCTGCTGCGGGCGAGGGGGGTACTGCTGCTGCCCTTGCGGATACGGCTGCCCGTAGGGCGGCTGCTGCGACATGTGCGGGTGCTCTCCGGCTTGGTGCTGCCCCATTGGGGCGGGATGAGACTGCTTTCGATCGAAGGATGAGCGTACGTGCTCCGGGGTTCCATATTTTTCCGACTCTTGGGGTTCCTTAGGGCAGGACGTTGCCCATCGCGAAAAGGGCCTGCGGAGTTCCCGTTCTGTTCGCCAACTGTCCCTGGCCCATGCACATGCCACTCGGTACGGTACGTCCGCGCCGCCCCCAGACTCCCCCCTGCCCGGAGGTAATTTCCGTGTTCGGCATGCCCATTTCACGGTCCCGTCGCAAGACCGCCCTCGCCACCGCCTTCGGCGTCACCGCCGCCGCGGCCGCGCTGTGGGCGGGCATCGGCACCGCTCAGCCCGCGCACGCGGCGGGCCTGCCCACACCCGACCACATAGTCGTCGTGGTCTTCGAGAACCACGCCTACAACCAGGTCATCGGCAGCTCCAGCGCCCCCTACATCAACTCCCTCAAGACCGGGGGAGCCAACCTCACCAAGTCGTTCGGCATCACGCACCCGAGCCAGCCCAACTACCTGCAGCTCTTCTCGGGCTCCAACCAGGGCGTGACCGGCGACAGCTGTTACACCCCCGGCTTCAGCTCCGCGCCCAACCTGGCGTCCGAGCTGATCGCCGCCGGCAAGACCTGGGGCAGCTACAACGAGACCCTGCCGAGCCAGGGCTCCACCACCTGCTCCAGCGGCAAGTACGCCCAGAAGCACAACCCCTGGTTCGCCTTCTCCAACGTGCCCACCAGCACCGCGAAGACGATGACCCAGTTCCCGACGGACTTCACCACCCTGCCCAAGACCTCGTTCGTCGTCCCGAACCTCTGCAGCGACATGCACGACTGCTCCGTCGGCACCGGCGACACCTGGCTCAAGAACAACCTCAAGGCCTACGCGGACTGGGCCAAGACCCACAACAGCCTGCTCGTCGTCACCTTCGACGAGGACAACCGGCTCGCCGGCAACAACATCCCGACCGTGTTCTACGGCCAGTCCGTGACCCCGGGCTCCACCACGGCCACCACGTACAACCACTACGACATGCTGCACACCCTCGAAAGCCTCTCCGGCCTGACCACCCACGCGGGGAACGCTGCCGGCGCCACCGACATCACGGGGATCTGGACTTCCTGACCATGTACGTTGCGGACAGTCGCGGTACCCCCGCGCCCGCCGTGACCCCCGAGCCGCAGGCCGTCGCCCCGGGCATCCGCCCGGGGCGGCGCGCCGCGCTCGCCCCCACGGTGCTCGCCCTCGGCACGGTCAGCCTCATCACCGACGTCTCCTCGGAGATGGTCACGGCCGTGCTCCCGCTCTACCTCGTCGCCGGACTCGGGCTCACCCCCCTCGGCTTCGGACTGCTCGACGGCCTCTACAACGGGGTCAGCGCCCTCGTCCGGCTCACCGGCGGCCACCTCGGCGACCGCTTCGGCCGCCACAAGGCCCTCGCCGGCATCGGCTACGGGCTCTCCGCCCTGTGCAAGCCGCTCCTGCTGCTCGCCCACACCCTGCCCGCCATCGGAGCCGTGCTCGCGCTCGACCGCACCGGCAAGGGCCTGCGCACCGCCCCGCGCGACGCGCTGATCTCCCTGTCGGCCGCCCCCGAGGACCGCGGCCGGGCCTTCGGCGTGCACCGCGCCATGGACACCGCCGGGGCGCTGATCGGGCCGATCCTGGCCTTCCTGATCCTGCGCGGCGCAGCCGAGGGGTACGACGCCGTCTTCACGGTCAGCGCCTGCGTGGCCGCGCTCGGCGTCCTGGTGCTGGTGCTCTTCGTACCGGGCCGGCGCACCGCGCCCACCGCCACCGGAGCCCCCGTCTCGCTGCGGGCCTCCCTCGGGCTGCTGGGCCGCCGGGACCTGCGCCGGATCAGCCTCTGCGCGCTCCTGCTCGGCCTGTGCACCGTCAGCGACGCCTTCGTCTTCCTGCTGCTCCAGCACTCCACGGGCATCGCCGACCGCTGGTTCGCCCTGCTGTCCCTGGGCACCGCCGCCGCGTTCTTCCTGCTCGCGCTGCCGCTCGGCCGGCTCGCCGACCGCATCGGCCGCTGGCGCGTCTTCCTCGGCGGCCACCTCGCGCTGCTCGCCGCCTACGGGATCCTCCTCGTCGGCGGGGACCAGCCGGCGCTGCCGTACGTCGTCCTCCTGCTGCACGGCGCGTTCTACGCGGCCACCGACGGGGTGCTCATGGCCACCGCCGCCGGAGCCGTACCCGAGCAGCACCGCGGCGGCGGGCTCGCGCTCGTCCAGACCGGCCAGGCCCTCGCCCGGTTCGCCGCCTCGCTCGGCTTCGGGGCCGCCTGGACGTTCTGGGGCGCCCGCCCCGCGCTGGCCGTCGCCGCCGTGGCCCTGGCCGGGGCCGTCGCGTTCTGCGTCCGGCTGTGGCCGCAGGACGGCGCCGAGGGCGGCGCGGCTCCCGAAGCCGGCGCGGACCCCGAGGCCTCCGTGGCCGACGCGGCCGTCTGAAACATCCCGTAGATCCCGAAAGGCCCCCCACGCATGACCCTGCAGCGCCGGATCCTGATCCTCGTCTCGGCCATCGCCCTGCTCGCCGCCGTCGGAGCGCTCGCCGTCGTACGGGCCTCCTCGCGCGCCGACGAGAAGAACCAGGTCCAGGCCGGCGGGCCACCGATCACCCGGGGCGAGGTCTCCCTCGCCCCGGGCGACGGCGGCCGGCGGATCGTGTTCCGCAACATGGCCTGGGGGCCGCACCGCGACGAGCTCTCCACCGTGCCCGCCGACGCGCCCGAAGGCGCCCGTACCGCCTCCGCGGTCAGCTGCCTGCGCTTCCACTCCGCGGCCGGCACCGGGATCTGCCTCCAGGCGGAGAAGGGCGGGGTGCAGGACAGCTACAAGGCCGTCGTCCTCGACGCGCACCTGAAGGAGGTCTCCAGCCACCCGCTGGCCGGCATCCCCACCCGGGCCCGGGTCTCGCCCGGCGGCCACCTGGTCGCCTGGACGGTCTTCGTGGGCGGGGACTCCTACGCCGGCACGAACTTCTCCACCCGGACCTCGCTGCTGGACCTGCGGACGGGGAGGTTCGACGCCTCGCTGGAGGACTTCACGATCCACAAGGACGGCAAGACGTACCGCAACGCCGACGTCAACTTCTGGGGGGTCACCTTCGCGGCCGACGAGCAGACCTTCTACGCGACGCTCGCGACCGGCGGCCAGACCTACCTGGTCCGCGGCGACCTCACCGCGCGCACGGTGACCACGCTGCGCGAGAACCTGGAATGCCCGTCCCTGTCGCCCGACGGGACCCGGCTGGTCTTCAAGAAGCGGGTGCCCGGCCTGTCGCCGGACGCGCCGTGGCGGCTGTACGTCCTGGACCTGGGCACGATGGCGGAGACCCCGCTCGCCGAGGAGCGCAGCGTGGACGACCAGGTGGTGTGGACGGACGAGCGGACGGTCGTCTACTCCCTGCCCGGAGACTTCGGCGCCGACCTGTACGCGCTGCCCGCGGACGGCAGCGGAGCACCGGCCCGGTACATGACCTCGGCCCTCGCCCCCGCCTTCCTCGGCTGACGCCGGGAAGACGGGGGGAGGGGCGAACGGAGGCCGGGCACGGACCGGGTACGGCCCGAGCACGGGCCCGGCGCGGGCCGCGCCGGGCCCGCCGTCCGCGCAGAAGGACCGTTACGCCGGGATGAGCGTCTTGCGGCGCCGCTTGCGCTGCGCGCCCGCCGACATCCGCAGCTCGATGACCGACCGCACGGTGGGCCACTCCTCGTCGAGGATCGAGTAGAACGCCGTACTGCGGACCGCGCCGTCGAGGCCCCTCGAATGGGCCCGGCGGACCCCCTCGCAGGTGAACCCGAGCCGTTCCATCGCGGCGCGCGAGCGGCCGTTGCGGGCGTCCGCGCGCAGTGAGATGCGCCGCACGCCCCAGGTCTCGAAGGCATGGCGGAGCAGGAGCAGCTTCGCCTCGGTATTGATGCCCGTTCCCTGGGCCGCCGGGGACAGCCAGGTATTGCCGATCTCGGCGGCATCGGGGATCGCCGTCGCCGGATCGCCGAACGGGATCCCCGGCACGGCGGGCCACACCAGCGGCCCCTGCCAGTAATCGAGTTCCAGGAACCGGGTCGAACCGACCACCCGACCGTCGGTGGCTCTGACCACCGCGAAGGGGAGCGATCGACCCGCTGCCTGATCAGCGAGGGCACGGTCGATGTACTCGTGGGACGCCTGCAACCCGTGAGGTACGGGAGTGAAGGCGTAAGTCGTACGATCCTCGGCCCCGGCCAGGGCCAAGGCCTCGGTGTGGTGGGGGGCGAGGGGCTCGAGCCGCACGGAGCGGCCGGCGAGGAGTACGGGTACGGGCACGGAGCCTTCGGTCCTTCTGGGCGGTGGGGTGGTTGCACAGTCTGCGTCTCTGACGTCGCCCCCCGTGCAAAACACGGGTGAAAGGCAACGGGCTGTCAGGTGAACGCGAGTGGCTCAATGTAACTCCTTAAAGTGCTCTCATGAACCCCCTGATTGGCAATGGCGTGAACGTCTTTTTCGAGGACTTGGGTCCCCGCGACGGAGCCCCCGTAATCCTCATCCACGGACATCCGTTCAACCACTCGATGTGGTCCGCCCAGACGGCGGCCCTGACCACCGCCGGTTACCGTGTGATCACCCCTGACCTGCGCGGATACGGTCAGAGCCCGGTCGTGCCCGGCAAGACCCTGCTCGCCGACTTCGCCGATGATCTGGCCGCCCTGCTCCATTCCCTGGGCGTCGAACAGGCGGTCGTCGGGGGTGTGTCCATGGGCGGGCAGATCGCATTCGAGATGCGGCTGCGCCACCCGGGTCTGGTACGGGCCCTCGTGCTCAGCGACACCTCCGCCCCGCCGGAGACCGAGGAGGGCAAGACCTACCGCCGCGAGCTCGCCGAGCGGCTCATCGAGGAGGGGATGAAGCCCTACACCGACGAGGTCATGGACAAGATGCTCGCGGCGTACAACGTGACCGCGATGCCCGAGGCGGCGGCGAAGGTGACCGCGATGATGTACGCCACCGACCCCCGGGGCGCGGCCGCCGCACTGCGCGGGCGCGCCGAGCGGCCCGACTACGCGCCCGTGCTCGCCGCACTGCCGGCCTCCGTCCCCTGTCTGATCCTGGTCGGACGCGACGACGTCTACACCCCGGTCGCCGAAGCCGAGTCCATGCGGTCACTGGCCGCGCACGCGGTGCTCGCCGTGATCGAGGGGGCCGGGCACCTGCCGGGCGTGGAGCAGCCGGAGGCCTTCAACCGGGCCCTGCTGGAGTTCCTCGCGACACTCTGAGGGACGGGCGGGGGCGGCTCGCGGGGGCAGGGGCACAATGGCCCGGTCACACAGGTGGCGAATGGACCAACGGAATGGGCCATTCAGCTGGTCCAATGAGGGCGTGACGAACCGGATCCTGCCCCCGCCCGGAGTGCCGCGCCGACTGGCCGCCGCCCAGCTGAGCAACTCCGTCGGAGACGGCGCCTACTACGTGTGTTCGGCCCTCTACTTCACCCGGGTGGTGGGTCTCTCGCCGGCCCAGATCGGCCTGGGCCTCACGATCGCCTGGGCGGTCGGCTCGGTCGCGGGCGTCCCGCTGGGGGCGCTCGCCGACCGGCGCGGGCCGCGCGGCACCTCCGTGCTGCTGGCCGTGGCCACGGCCGCGTCCGTCTGCTCCTTCCTGTTCATCCGCTCCTTCTGGGCCTTCCTGGCCGCCGTCCTCGTCTACGCCACCGCCCAGTGCGGACTGGCCGCGGCCCGCCAGGCGCTGCTCGCCGGCCTGGTCGCCCCCGAGGAGCGGACCGGGGTGCTGGCCCACCTCCAGGCCGTGCTCAACGCGGGCCTCGCGGTGGGCGCGGCCCTCGGCGGACTGGCCCTCGGCGTCGGCACCGAGCGCGCCTACTTCGCCGTCTTCGCGCTCGACGCCCTGGCCTTCCTGCTGTGCGCCGCCGTCCTGCTGCGGCTGCCGGTGGTGGCGTCCGTCCCGGACCGGGCGGCGGGGGAGCCGCGCCTGGCCGTCCTGCGGGACCGGCCGTACGCACTGGTCACACTGCTCAACGCGGTCCTGCTGCTGCGCATGCCGCTGCTGAGCCTGGCCATACCGCTGTGGATCGTGGAGCGCACGCACGCCCCCGGCTGGATGGCGTCGGCGCTGTTCGTGCTCAACACCCTCGCCGTGATGCTGTTCCAGGTGCGGGTGGCCCGCCCGGTGACCGACCTGGACAGCGCCCGGCGGGCGGTACGGGTCTCCGGGCTGGTGGTGGCCGCCGCGTGCGGGGTGTTCGCCCTGTCGGCGCTGCCCCGGTCCGGGTGGGCGGCCGCGGCGATCCTGCTGGCGGGCGCCGCGCTCCAGGTGGACGCCGAGATGCGGCAGTCCGCCGGGTCCTGGCAGATCGGCTTCGGGCTGGCCCCCGCCGAGCGGATGGGCCAGTACCAGGGCTTCTTCGGCACCGGGGTGCCGATCGCCCGAACCCTGGGCCCGCTGGTGCTGACCTCGCTGCTGCTGCTCTGGGGGATCCCGGGCTGGCTGCTGCTGGGCGGGCTCCTGCTGGCGGCCTCGTACGCGATGGGTCCCGCGGTGCGCCGGGCGGAGGCCGCCCGCGGCGGGGCCGGCGGCAACGACGACGGCGACGACGGCGACGACGGCGACGACGGTGGCAACGACGGGGACGGGGCCGCGCGGGCCGCCGTACGGTCGCGGTAGCCGTCGGGGCGCCGCCTCGCAGGGTCACCGCCGGCGCGGGGCAAAAGCCCGCCCGGCCGGGGCCGTTCGGCGGCTCCGGGGGAGCCGAACGGTGCTACCGCGCGCCCGACCGGCGGTGTCAGTCTGTCTGCAGAGTGGTGCGCAGCCGGTAGCGGTCCCCGCTGTACTCCACGGTGGACAGCAGGAGCGGCCGCTGGTCACGCGTGTACACGGTCTGGTCGAGGACGAGTACGGGCGCGCCCTCGGCGATGCCCAGGTGCCCGGCGAGCTCCCCGTCGGCGGTGCGTGCCTCGATCGTGGCCTCGGCGCGGTCGGGCTCGACGCCCCAGCGGCGCAGCTCCTCGAAGAGGGAGGCCTCGCGGAAGTCGGTGCGGGTGAGGTCGGGCGCGAGTTCGGCGACCACCAGGGTCCGGTCGAGGGCGATCCGGACCTCGTTGAGCAGCCGGACCCGTTCGAGGCGCAGCAGCGGGGTGCCCGCGGGCACGTCGAGGCGGTCCGCGTCGTCGAGCGAAGCGGTGACCGTCTCCTGGTGCAGGACGACCGAGCTGGCGCGCATGTGCTTGCGGCGCGCGGTGGCGGTGAAGGACTCCAGGTCCTTGGGCCACTCGCGGGCGGGCGCGGGGGGCACGGGGGCGGCCACGAACCAGCCGCGGCCGTGCGAGGCGGTGACCAGGCCTTGGTCGACGAGGTGGGCCAGCGCGCGGCGCAGGGTGACGCGGGAGACGTCCAGCCGGGTGCAGAGCTCGCGTTCGGGCGGCAGCTTGCTGCCCGCGGACAGGCCGCGGCGCGCGATCTCCTCGCGGATCCGGTCCGAGGCCTGGGACCACAGGGGGTCGGAGGCGTTGACGGCGGAGGTGGCGGCGGCGATGGCAGCGTCGTCGGTCATGGGCAAAACATACCACTTGCTACCACTTCGGTTTGGCTTCTGGCCTCGTGAGGGCGGGACCTTGGGCCCCATCTTGATGTTTTGCATAAGACCACAAGAGACCACTGTTGACCAATTCAAAACCACTGACTACGTTCGAGTCGTCCCCACCACCCCGCTCGACGAGGAGTCCCGAGATGAGTACGGCCACCGTCCCGGCTGCCGCACCGGCCGCCGGAAAGAAGCCGGGCCGCGTCATGCCGGTCCTGCAGCGCATCGGCCGCAGCCTGATGCTGCCCGTGGCCACGCTGCCGGCCGCAGCCCTGCTGACCCGGCTCGGCGGCGCCGACCTGCTGGGCCGCGAGAACTTCCCGATGATCGTGCGGAAGCTCGCGATGGTCCTGGCGGCCGCCGGTGACACCGTGTTCGCCAACCTGCCGCTGCTCTTCGCGGTCGGCGTCGCCATCGGCTTCGCGAAGAAGTCCGACGGCTCCACCGCCCTGGCGGCCGTGGTCGGCTACCTGGTCTTCAAGGCCGTCCTCGCCAGCCCCGCCTTCCCCAAGGGCGTGGACGGCGAACCGCTCGACGCCAAGGTCCTCGGCGGCATCGTGATGGGCCTGGTCGCGGCCCTCCTCTACCAGCGCTTCAGCCGCACCAAGCTGCCCGAGTGGCTCGGCTTCTTCGGCGGCCGCAGGCTCGTGCCCATCCTGAGCGCCTTCGCGGGCGTCGGCATGGGAGTGGTATTCGGAGTGGTCTGGCCGACCGTCGGCGGTTGGTTCTTCCACTTCGGCGAGTGGCTGGTCGGCACCGGCGCCTGGGGCGCGGGCCTCTTCGGCCTCGTCGTCCGGGCCCTCATCCCGATCGGGATGCACCACTTCTTCTCGGTCTTCCCCTGGTTCGAGGCCGGCAGCTTCGTCAACCCCGCCACCGGCACCGAGGTGCACGGAGACATCGCCCGCTTCCTCGCCGGCGACCCCACCGCGGGCCAGTTCATGACCGGCGGCTTCCCGATCTACATGTTCGCGCTCCCGGCCGCCGCCATGGCCATCGCGCACACCGCCCGCCCCGAGAACCGCACGATGATCAAGGGCATGATGATCTCCGTCGCCCTGACCTCCTTCGTCACCGGCGTGACCGAGCCCATCGAGTTCGCCTTCATGTTCGTGGCCCCGGTCCTCTACGCGATCCACGCCTTCCTCTTCGGCGTCTCGATGGCCGTCTGCTACGCCCTCGGCATCCGCGACGGCTTCGGCTTCTCCTCCGGCGCCATCGACTACATCGTCAACTACGGCATCGCCACGAAGCCCTGGATGCTCATCCCGATCGGCCTGGCCTTCGCCGCCATCTACTACGTGCTCTTCCGTTGGGCGATCGTCAGGTTCGACCTCCCGACTCCGGGCCGCGAACGGGACGAGGAAGCGCAGCCGCAGCGGGACGCCAAGGCCGACGCCTCCGCCTGATCCCGCCGCTTCCCCCTCGTACCCGCCCGCCCAGGCTTCCCCAGACCCGCTAAGGACCCCCACCATGTCCGGATCCCGCATCACCTTCCTCGAAGGCCAGGCCGACCAGGGCGCAGCCCTCGCCCGGATCGCCGACCGCGTCCGCACCCAGCTCGCCACCCCCGAGCTGGCCGGCCTGCGCGGCGCCGAACGCCCCCTCTTCACCGGCATCGGCGCCTCGTACGCCGCCCTCGCCGTCCCCGTACAGCAGCTGCGCGAAGCCGGGATCGTCACCCAGCGGGTCCTGTCCAGCGAGATCGAGACCGGCACCGAAGGCTTCGACACCGACTGCCTCGTCGCCGTCTCCCAGGGCGGCCGCAGCTCCGAGACCATCGCCGCCTTCGAGTGCGCCGCCCCGGGCATCACGAAGACCGCGCTGCTCAACGTGGTCCCGTCCCCGCTCGGCGACCTCGCCGACCTGACGGTGGACCTCGGCAACGAGCCCGACTCCTACGCCTCGACCATCGGCTACACCGGCACCGTCGTCGCCCTCGACCTGATCGCGGGCGCCGTGGCGGGCCGCGAAGGCGACCCGTGGGGCGAGATCGCGGAGCAGACCACTGCGGTCCACCAGCAGGCCACCGAGGTCGTGGCGGGACTGCGCGAGCGCGGCGCCCGCTGCATCGCCTCCGACGGCGTCGCGGCCGGCGCCTCCCGGGCCTCCGCCGAAGAGGGCGCGCTGCTGCTGCGCGAGGTGGTGCGGATGACCGCGGCCGCCTCGGCGACCCGCAACTACCTGCACGGCGAGATGGAGTCGGCGGGCAACACCCTCCACCTCGTCTACGGCGACGGGCGCGAGATCGAGCTGGCCCGCTCCCTCGCGGGCGCCGGCCACCTCACCCTGCTGATCACCACGGTCGGGACCGACCCGGCGGACAACCTGTCGGTCGTCCGGCTCCCCGAGGTCGCGGACGCGGTCCGGGTGGTCCTGGAGACGGTGGTCCTCCAGGAGCTGGTCGCCCAGCTCAGCGCCGAGCGGAACGTCCCGATCGAGTCCTTCGTCTTCGCCAACGACGACACCAAGCAGGGCGGCCTCGACATGTCCGACTTCGAGGTGGCGGCCTTCACCCAGGCCTAGGCCGTCTCTTTCGGACCCTGCCGGGTCCGCTTCGTCCGGCACCGCACCTCGCCGAGCTGCCGGGGCACCCGAGTACGTCCAGTACGCGGGAGGCCCCGGCAGATCCGACAGTGGGCTAGCTTCGTCGTAGACGCACGCGTGGAACGGGAGTGGCGGACGACGTCCGGCACAGGAGAGGTTGGCAGCGGCCATGAAAATTCCCCGCACGGCCCATTCCGACCAGCCGTGGCGGATCCACGAGTTCACCGGCGACTTTCGAACCGAGGACGTGTGGTCCTTCCGCACCCCCGGTGCCGGCCCGGACGACTTTCCCGTCATGCTCGCCGCGATGCAGACAGCCGACGGATCCGCCCAGCAGCCCCGTGCAGTCCGGTTCCTGTTCGCGGCGCGCCGGAAGTTGGGTGCCCTCCTCGGTTGGGACAAGCCCAAGACGAGCCTCGGGAAGCGGGTTCAACCACTGTATGACCGCCTGCCAGGCGATCTCCGTGGGACCGTCGACGTCTCCGACACCAGCGGCGCCCCGTTCACCCCCGTGTACCTGCTCCACAACGAGTCCGTCCGCGAACTGGCGAACAAGACCTGCCACGCCGTCATGCACCTGGGGTGGGTGCCGACCGGAGGCGGCGAATACGAACTGCGAATGGCGATCCTGGTCAAGCCCAACGGCCGGTTCGGACGGGTGTACATGGCTCTCATCGCACCGTTCCGCTACCTGATCGTCTACCCCGCGATCACCCGGCAGTGGGAGCGAGCCTGGCGGGACCGCGAGCTTCCGCCCGCCCCGAACGTCGGTCCTCGGACCCGGGAGCCGTCAGCCTGAGCCGCTGCTCAAGTGCCGGTGCCGCAGCGCCGCCTGAGATCATCCGGGCATGGACTTCACACCGGTACTGCGGCAGCTGCGCTCCGTCGGGCCGTTCTTCACCGTGGCGTACGGGAAGGAGCCGCCCGGGCCCGGCTTCCGCCCGCTCACCGAGCTCTACGGGCAGCAGCTCGGGGCCTACGTGGACGAGATCGGGCGGCGGCTCGGGAGCGGCCCCGGGCGGGTGGCCGCCTCGACCGCCCAGTTCGGGATCGCCTCCCGGCTCTGGTCGATCGCCCTGGGCGGCGCCGCCCTCTCCGGCCGGGCTCCGGACCTGGGCCCCGACCGGGTGTGGTGGCGGCTCCCCGGAGCGGGATCGCTGGAACTGTGGCTGCCCGAGCCCACCGCACTGCCCGCCGCACTCCCCGGCGAGGCACCGGCGCTGGCGCGGTCGCTGGCGGACACCGTGCTCACGGACAACCTCGCCCTGCTGGACGCCCAACTGCGCACCCGGTTCGGAGTCTCGCCGCAGGTGCTGCGCGGGAACGCCGCCTCCGGGCTGGTCGGCGCGGTGCGGGTGCTCGGAGACCGGGTGCCGGGGGAGGCGGCGGCGGTCCTCGCGGCCGAGCTGCTCGCGGACGGCGGGCCGCTCGGAGCCTGCGGCACCTTCGTCCACGAACCCGGCCTCGGGGTGGCCTTCGTACGCCGCAGCTGCTGCCTGTACTACCGGGTGCCGGGCGGCGGCCTCTGCGGGGACTGCGTGCTGCGGACCCGCTAGGCCATAGGGCCGTTCGGAGCAGTGCGGGGTGTGGCGGCCGGGGACTCGCCCGGCGTTGCTCCTACCTTCCCTGCCATGACTCGAGCTCAGACATCGCACGGGGACCCGTCCGGGATCTCCCGCCGGGCAGCCCTGACCGGACTGGCAGCCGGGGCCGGGACACTCGCCGCCGGGGCGGGCGCCGCGGGACCGGCGGCAGCCGCCGCTCCGGCGGGTACCGGCATCGGCGCCGGCGTCGTCGCAGCGGTACCCGATCCCGCACGCGGAGCCGTGGAACTCTTCGCCGACCCGGGATTCAACTTCGCCGGCCTCTTCGCCCTGGGCGCCGCCGGCATGCGCGCCTCCGAGGTCGGCGAGGTCCTCACCGCCGTCGACGCGATCAACGCCGCCGGACCGTCCGAGCAGACCTTCACCGACACCTTCCGCGGCTGGGGCGACCGGCTCGCCACGCCCCCGGCCGCCGGCCGGCACGGCCGGGAAGTCCCCTCCCAGACCCGCCGCTTCCGCGCGCTGCGGGCCGCGCAGTACTACGCGCAGGCACTGTTCCACGTACTGGGCACGGAGCGGCCCGGTGACGAGCAGGAGGTCTATCTCGCCGGGCGCCGCGCCTGGGACACCTTCACCCAGCTCTGCTCCCCGGCGGCCGTCCGCGCGAAGGTCCCGTACGGCGGGACGCACCTGCCGGTGTGGTTCTTCCGTCCCGGGGGCGCGGACCCGTCCGAGCCGCGACCCACCGTGATCCTCACCAACGGCAGCGACGGCCAGAATGTCGACATGTGGACCTACGGAGTGTCCGCCGCCCTGGACCGGGGCTGGAACGCCCTGGTCTACGAGGGGCCGGGCCAGGGCCAGTTGCTGTTCGTCGAGGGGATCCCCTTCACCAACCGCTGGGAGAGGGTCGTAGGGCCGCTGATCGACTGGCTGGAGGAGCGCAAGGACGTGGACGGCGCCCGCATCGCGCTCACCGGACTCAGCATGGGCGGCAACCTCGTCGCGCGCGCCGCCGCCTTCGAACCCCGGATCGCGGCCCTGGTCTGCCAGCCGGGCTGCCTCAGCCCGTGGCTGGCCTTCCCCGAGGAGCTCCGCGACGTGGTCACCGCGGACAAGGCGCGGACCAACCGGCTGTGGAACGACGAGCTCGTCCCCGCACTCACCCCGAGGCTCGCCCGTACGGTCAAGAAGCGGTTCGAGATCTTCTCCGGGGAGGCCCTGCGGGAGGCCCGCGCGGGGCGGGTCCTCACGGACCTGTGGACTCCGGCCCGGCTGGCCATCAGCCTCGACGTCACCGCCGCGGTGCCGAAGATCAAGGCGCCCGCCCTGGTCCTCGACTACGACTTCGAGCAGTTCTACCCGGGCCAGCCGAAGCAGATGTACGACCTGCTCCGCTCGCGCCGCGAGTACGTGAAACTGACGGAGGCCACCGGGGCGCAGTTGCACTGCTCCCCGATGGCCCCGCAGCAGCACTGCGATGTCGTCTTCGACTGGCTGGCCGACGTACTGCACCGCTGATGGATCGGATCGGATCGGATCCGGTCGGACGGACCGACTAGAAGGTCAGGTTCCAGGCGTCGATCTTGCCGGTGTCCGCATTGGCGTTGTCGTTGACGCGCAGCGTCCAGACACCGTTGGCCACCTCGGAGGAGGCGTTGACGGTGAAGGTCTGGATGATGTTGTCCGTGCTGCCGCCGGCCCGGTTGCTCAGGGTGTAGACCGAGCCGTCCGGAGCCACGAGGTCGACCTTGAGGTCACCGATGTAGGTGTGCTTGATGTCCACGCCCACCTTGAGGGTGGCCGGCGCGTTGCCGGTCACTCCGCTGACGGTGATCGTGCTGTCGACGGTCGCGTTGTCGTTGATCGCGAAGTCGGTGAGGTTCTCGAAGTACTTCCCGGGCGGCGGGGTGGCGCCCACCGCCTTCAGGGCGTCGACCTGGCCCTCGCCGAAGAACGAGTTGTTGGCCGTGGTGCCGGTGCAGCGGGTGTCGGACGGGCAGGCCGTGTCGTTGGCCTGGGTGGCCAGCTTGTCGCGGATCTGCGCCGGGGTGATGCCCGGGTTGGCACTGGCGATCAGCGCCGCGACGCCCACGACGTGCGGGGTGGCCATCGAGGTGCCGCTCTTGGTGCTGTAACCGCCGCCGGGGGCGGTGGAGTACACGTTGCTGCCGGGGGCCGCGACGTCGATGACGCCCTGGCCGAAGTTGGAGAACGAGGCCTTCGTGGTGCCCGTGCCGTTGGCCGCGACCGTGACCACGCCCGGGAGCTCGGTCGGGATGTCGAGGCAGGCGTTGGTGATGGTGCGGGTGGTCGGCGTGGAGTCGTTGGGGCTCGCCGAGTCGGTGGTCTTGTGGGCGAGGTCGTAGTCCTCGTTGCCCGCGGCGGCGACCTGGAGCGAGCCCTTGCCCTCCGCGTACTCCTGGGCGCGCTTGACGCCCTCGATGATGGCGGCCTGGTCGATGTTGTCCGGGCAGTTGAACTGCCACGGGTCCGTGTAATAGCTGTTGTTGGTGACCTTGAAGCCGTGGTCGCCGGACCAGACGAAGGCGCAGATGGTGTTCTCGGCGAAGAAGAAGGAGTTGCCGGGCTCGGCCACGCGGACCGAGGAGATCTTCACGCCCGGCGCGACGCCGACGACGCCCTTGCCGTTCTTGGCGGCGGCGATGGTGCCCGCCACGTGGGTGCCGTGGGTGTCCACGTCACGCCAGGCGCCGACCCGGGTGTCCGGCTTGCCGTAGGCGCAGGAGGCGGAGTCGGCCGCGTTGAAGTTCGGCGCCAGGTCCTGGTGCTGGTCGTCCACACCGGTGTCCAGGATGCCGACCTTGACCGAGGCGGAGCCCGGGTTCACGGCCCAGGCCTGGTCGGCCTTGATCTGGCTCATGTCGGCCCGTACGGGTTCGCCCGCGGGGGTCGTCGACTGCGCCGGGTTGGCCGGCAGCGCCGGGTTGTAGGCGTCGGCGGGGACGTCCGAGGTGCGCGTGGCGCCGACCTGCTGGACTCCGCTGACCCCGCGCATGGTGGTGGCGAAGGTCGCGGAGGCCGAGTGGGCGACGATCACGCCGATGGAGTCGAAGGTGGAGAAGACGGTGCCGCCGTTGGCCGTGATGGCGTTGCGGACCGCGGTGCTGTCACCTGCGGCGGTGATCACCAGGTAGGCGCGGGTGCCGGCAACCCAGGTCGCACTCTGGGAAGTCGGCGCCGCGGCCAGGGCCTTGGCGGGTGCGGAGGTGACGGGGGTGCCCGCCGGGGAAACGGGCTGGGTGCCGGCCAGAGCGGCCGGGGCCCCGAAGGCCAGCGCGCCGAGGGCGGCGGCGAGCACGAGGGTGCGTCGAGGTCGGCTGGATATGTGGGGTATCAATGCGTCCTCCGAAGACGGCCCGGGGCGCGGGTGGCACCTACCGGTCCGTACGAAACGAGTGGTGGACGCAAGATGTCAGACGTCTGCACCGATATGGAAGTACCTTTTACCGCAGGACGGTTGGTCTGAACTTGGCTGAATATCGACGCTGGAAGAGGTGTCGGAACAGGCCGGGCTGGGCACCGTGGGGGCGAGCCCTGCCCGGCCTGTCCCTTTCGGGCGCCCCCGCTAGGCGGGTACGCCGTCCTTGGCGCCGTCCGGCTGGACGGGAACGGCGGCGGTGGGTCCGTGGTCGTCTTCGGTGAGCGTGGTCTCGTCGAAGGGCAGTCGGCCTGCGAGGACTTCGGTGGCCCGGGCCCGGTCGAACTCCTTGGTCCAGGTCCCGATCAGCACGGTCGCGATGGCGTTGCCCGCGAAGTTCGTCAGTGCCCGTGCCTCGCTCATGAACCGGTCGATGCCCACGATCAGGCCGACGCCGTCGACCAGTTCGGGCCGGTGCGACTGGAGTCCTCCGGCCAGCGTGGCCAGACCCGCGCCCGTCACCCCGGCCGCGCCCTTCGAGGCCACGATCATGAACAGCAGGAGCGAGATCTGCTCGCCCAGCGCGAGCGGCTTGTCCATGGCCTCCGCCACGAAGAGCGAGGACATCGTCAGGTAGATCGCGGTCCCGTCCAGGTTGAAGGAGTAGCCCGTGGGAACCGTGATGCCGACCACCGGCCGGGACACCCCGATGTGCTCCATCTTCGCGATCAGCCGGGGCAGCGCCGACTCCGAGGAGGAGGTGGACAGGATCAGCAGGAGCTCCCGGCCCAGGTAGCGCAGCAGGGCGAAGACGCTGATCCCCGTACACACCCGCAACAGGGTGCCCAGGACCACGAAGACGAAGAGCAGACAGGTCACGTAGAAGCCGATCATGATGACGGCCAGGGACTTCAGCGCGTCCATCCCGGTGGCTCCGACCACCGCCGCGATCGCGCCGAACGCGCCCACCGGCGCCGCCCACATGATCATCGCGAGCACCCGGAACACCAGCTTCTGCACGTGCCCGATCCCGCGCAGTACCGGTTCGCCCGCCGGGCCCATCGCCTGGAGCGCGAACCCGCACAACAGAGCCACCAGCAGGGTCTGGAGCACCTGGCCGCCGGTGAAGGCCGACACCAGCGTGGTCGGGATGATCCCCAGCAGGAACTCCGGGGTGCTCTGCGCCCCGCCCGCCTTGGCCTGGGCCTCCCCGGCGTGCCGGGCGGCCTCGGTCAGGTGCAGTCCGCTGCCCGGCTCCAGGAGGTTGCCGACCAGGAGCCCGATGGCCAGCGCCACCGTGGACATCACCATGAAGTAGCCGAGCGCCAGCCCGCCCACCGCACCGACCTTGGCGGCCTTGCGCACCGAGCCGATGCCCAGCACGATCGTGCAGAAGATCACCGGCGAGATCATCATCTTGATCAGGTTGACGAAGCCGGTGCCCAGCGGCTTGAGCTCCACCGCCACGCCGGGCGCGGCGAAGCCGACGGCGATGCCGAGCAGTACGGCGCCGATCACCGCGATGTACAGATAGTGCGTCTTGTCGCGCCTGGCGGCCACGCTGCCTCCTGGTTGTGCCTGGCCTCCGGGTGGTGAAGGCGTCCCGGGAGACCATCGCCCGCCGCTGTGACCCCGGTCACCCTTGCGTTCATAGAGTTCACGGCCGGGTGCACACTGAGCGTCATGTTCCGCTTCCCCCGGCCGCCGCGAAGCCTCGCCGGCCAGCTCTTCGCCATGCAGGTGGTGCTGGTCGCCGTGGTCGTCGCCGGATGCGCCGTCTTCGCCTACGCGACCGCCCGCGGCCAGGCCGAGGAGGCCGCCCGGCGCCAGGCCGGAGCCGTGGCCCGCGCGGTGGCGGACTCGCCGTCGGTGCGCGAAGCGGTACGCAATGCGGCGCGGGCAGCCGTACGGGGCGACGTGCCCGGGAGCGGCTCCGGCGCCGGACCTTCAGCCGGACCCTCCGCGGCACTGCAGCCCTACGCGGAGCAGGTCCGCGCCGACGCGGGCGTGGACTTCGTGACCATCATGGCCCCGGACGGGCGGCGCTGGACCCACCCCGACCCGCACCGCATCGGCGAGCCCTTCCTCGGCAACACCGCGCCCGCGCTGCGCGGGGAGACCTTCAGCGAGACCTACACCGGCACCCTCGGCCCCTCCATCCGCGTGGTCACCCCGATCACGGACGGCGGCCGGGTCGTCGGGATGGTCGCCGCCGGGATCACCGTCCGCGCGGTCAGTGCCCGGCTCGCCGCGCAGCTCTCCGCCCTGGCCTGGGTGGCGGGCGGGGCCCTCGCCCTCGGCGCGGTGGGCACGTACGTGGTCAACGCCCGGCTGCGCCGCCACACCCACGGGATGAACGCCGCGGAGCTGAGCCGGATGTACGACTACCACCAGGCCGCCCTGCACGGGGTCCGCGAAGGACTGCTCATGCTCGACGGACAGCGCAGGATCACCCTCGTCAACGACGCCGGGCGCGAACTCCTCGGTCTGCGCGGGGAGATCAAGGGGACCGCGGTCGCCGAACTCGGGCTGCCCGCCCCGCTCACCGGCGCCCTGCTGGCCGACCGGCCCCGGGTGGACGAGGTGCACCTGAGCGCCGACCGGGTGCTCGTGGTCAACAGCGCGCCGGTGGCCGGAGGCGGCCGCCGCGGCACCGTGGTCACCCTGCGCGACCACACCGAACTCCAGTCATTGACAGGAGAGTTGGACCACGAGCGCGGATTCACCCAGGCGCTGCGGTCCCAGGCCCATGAGGCGGCCAACCGGCTCCACACCGTGGTCTCCCTGATCGAACTCGGCCGCGTCGGGGAAGCGGTGGAGTTCGCCACCGCCGAACTGACCCTGGCTCAGGCCCTCACCGACGAGGTGGTGGCCGCGGTGGGCGAGCCGGTGCTCGTGGCCCTGCTGCTCGGCAAGGCCGCCCAGGCCCACGAGCGGGGCATCGAACTGGTGGTCACCCCGGACAGCGGGGCCATCGGCTCCGGACCCGGCGGGCCCTGCGCCCGGGACCTCGTCACCGTCCTCGGCAACCTCGTGGACAATGCCGTCGACGCCCTGGCCGGAGTCCCCGGCGGCCGGATCGCCGTCACGGTCCGCCCCGACGGCCCGGCGGCCGCCTCCGGGCAGGGGATCCTGCTCAGCGTGGCCGACAACGGCCCCGGACTCCCCGAGGGGGCCGACGTGTTCCGGCGCGGCTGGTCCGGCAAGGGGGAGGGGCGCGGCCTCGGCCTCGCCCTGGTCCGCCAGGTGGCCCACCGGCACGGCGGCAGCGCCGATGCCGACCAACTGCCCGGGGGAGGCGCGCGGTTCACCGTAAGACTGCCGGCGCGCGCAGAGGTGAGTACAGAGGTGAGTACAGGGGTGAGTGGAGAGGTGAGCGAGTGAACACGCCCGACGTGCGGGTCCTGGTCGTCGAGGACGACCCCGTCGCCGCCGACGCCCACGCGCTGTACGTGGGCCGCGTGCCCGGCTTCACGGCCGTCGCGGCCGTCCACTCGCTGGCCGAGGCCACCCGGGCCCTGGAGCGGACCCGGATCGACCTGCTGCTGCTCGACCTCACCCTGCCCGACGGCCACGGGCTGCGCTTCGCGCGCGGCCTGCGGGCCGCCGGGCACCCCGCCGACGTGATCGTGGTGACCTCGGCGCGGGACCTGGGCGTGGTCCGCGAGAGCGTCTCACTGGGCGTGGTGCAGTACGTACTGAAGCCCTTCGCCTTCCCGACGCTGCGCGAACGGCTGCTGCGCTACGCCGAGTTCCGCGCGAGCGCCGCGGGCGAGGCGGCCGGCCAGGACGATGTGGACCGGGCCATGGCGGCCCTGCGCGCACCCCGCCCGGCCGAACTGCCCAAGGGGATCGGTGCGCCGACCCTGGAGCGGGTCGCCGCGCTGCTGCGCTCGGCCCCCGAGGGGCTGACGGCGGCGGCGACGGCCGGGGCGGCCGGGATCTCGAGGATCACCGCCCGCCGCTACCTGGAGCACCTGGTGGACACCGGTCGCGCGGACCGCAGCCCCCGGTACGGCCAGGTCGGCCGCCCCGAACTGCACTACCGCTGGCTGGCGGCGGCTGGGGCCGGGACCGCGGCCGGCTCGGTGTCGAAGGTGTAGAACTTCCGGTGGTCCAGCATGTCGGCCGGGGTCACGTCGTTCCACGGCCGCATCGTGTCGTGCAGGTCCACGACGTTGGGCGTGCCGGCGGCGGGCAGGTAGGCCGACTGCGGGTGCAACGCCTGCCATTCGGTCCACAGCTTGTCGATGAAGGCGTGGTGCATCCAGAACACCGGGTCGTTGGGCGAGACCCCGGTGGCCATCTGGCCGCCCACCCACACGTGCACCCGGTTGTGCAGGTTGACCCCGCGCCAGCCCTCCAGGTTGTTGCGGAAACCGTTGGAGGAGCTGTTCCAGGGGGCGGCGTCGTACACCGGCATCGCGAGGACGGAGTCCACCTCGGCCCGGGTGGGGAGCTGTGCCACGCCGGTGCCGAGCGCGCGCCGCAGGTAGGAGCGCCCGTCCACCCGTACGGCTATCTCCCACTTGCCCGTCGCGTAGGCGAACGGACCGTCGAGCACCTGCCCGTCGCGGGCCCGTCCGGTGCCGCCGAGGAAGTCGGCGGCCCAGAGCGAGGAGCGGGCGGTGCGGTCCGCGGTCCAGTCCCAGTACGGGAGGGCCACCTTCGGGTCCACCGCCTGCAGAGCCGCCTCGAACTCCAGCAGAAACCGGCGGTGCCAGGGCAGGAAGGAGGGGGAGCGGTGGCCGACCCGGTCGCCGGAGTCGGTGTCGCCCATGATGAAGCCGTTGTGGGTGGTGACGAACCGGTCGTAGCGGCCGGTGCGCTTGAGCTCCAGCAGGGCGTTGGTGAAGGCCCGCTTCTCCTCGGAGGTGAGCGAGGCCTGGTTCTTGCGGACGGTCATCACATGCCACCCATCGGGACGAGGGCGGCGCCCTGGAGTTCGCGCACGGCGGCGCGGGCGAGGGTGAGGGTGTCGGCGAAGGTCTCGTAGTGGTTGACCACGCTGATCCAGGTGCCGTCGGCGTTCTGCATGACGTGCAGTTCGCTGCCGTCTATGAGGACGGTCGGCAGACCGGGGGAGTGGTGGCCGCCGTGGTGGCCACCACCGCCCGCAGGGGGGGTTATTCGGATGCGACGGCCCTGGTAGACCTCGTCGACCGTACCCGTGGGGGTGGCGGGTGCGGCGGGACGGGGGTCGGTGACGGCCGCGTGCGCGGTGGCGCCTGCGAGGCCGATGGCGCTGAGCGCGCCGGCGGTGGCGGTTAACGCCTGCCGGCGGGTGATCTTGTTCATGACCCGAAGAGGTATCAGGGCGCCGGGAGCCGTAGGCCGTTATCCGGACATGCGCGGATAAATTGCCTGGCTGGCAAACTTGGATGATCTTCCCGTCCGGACCGGCTCCAGCGACCCGAACGGGAAGACCTATGGGAAAAACCCTAACTGACGAAAGATCTTTCGGCTGCCCCGGGGGGCTATGGGAGGGGTCACACCGCGGAGTCGGCCGGAAGGTGCAGTACGAACCGAAGCCGACTTAAGGGTGAAATATCCCCTATAGTCCCGTTATGGCCCTGCATGAGACGAAGGACGCACGTGCCCGCGACGCCGAGACGGACGTGTTCGCGTCCACCCTCAGCGGCGAGATCCTCCCCAAGTACCGGATGCCTGACGACCACTCACCCTCCGAGGTGGTCTACCAGCTCCTCCACAACGAGCTGCTCCTCGACGGCAACGCCGCCCAGAACCTGGCCACCTTCTGCACCACGTGGTCCGACGACGGGGTCCACCGGCTGATGAACGAATGCCTCGACAAGAACATGATCGACAAGGACGAGTACCCGCAGACCGCCGAGATCGAGGCCCGCTGCGTCAACATCCTGGCCGACCTGTGGAACGCCCCGGCCGGCACCACCGGCACCGGCTGCTCCACCACCGGCTCCAGCGAGGCCGCCATGCTCGGCGGCCTCGCCCTCAAGTGGCGCTGGCGCGAACGCCGCCGCGCCGCCGGACTGCCCACGGACAGGCCGAACCTGGTGTGCGGACCGGTACAGATCTGCTGGGAGAAGTTCGCCCGCTACTTCGACGTCGAGCTCCGCCAGATCCCGCTGGAACCCGGCGCGACCGGCCTGCGCGCGCAGCAGCTCGCCGCCCATGTGGACGAGAACACCATCGGCGTCGTCGCCATCCTCGGCGTCACCTACACCTGCGTCTACGAGCCCGTCGCCGAGATCGCCGCCGAACTCGACCGGATCCAGGCCGAGCACGGCTGGGACGTACCGGTCCACGTGGACGCGGCCAGCGGCGGCTTCGTCGCCCCCTTCCTCCACCCCGACGTGGTCTGGGACTTCCGGCTGCCGCGCGTGGCCTCGATCAACACCTCCGGGCACAAGTACGGCCTCGCCCCGCTCGGCGTCGGCTGGATCGTCTGGCGTGCGGCCGAACTGCTCCCGGCCGACCTGGTCTTCTCCGTGGACTACCTGGGCGGCGACATGCCGACCTTCGCGCTCAACTTCTCGCGGCCCGGCGGCGAGATCATCGCCCAGTACTACCTCTTCCTGCGCCTGGGCAGGGGCGGCTACCGCCGGGTCCAGCAGGCCTGCGCCGACACCGCCCGGTACCTGGCCCGCGAGATCGAGACGATGGGCCCCTTCACCCTCCTCTACGACGGCCAGGGCGCGCTCCCCGCCGTCTCCTACCGGCTCACCGACCCGCAGGCCGCGGGCTTCAGCCTCTACGACCTCTCCGACCGGCTGCGGCTGCGGGGCTGGCAGGTGCCCTCGTACCCCTTGCCGGCCGACCGCGAGGACACCGTCATCCAGCGCGTCCTGATCCGCCACGGGGTGACGCGGGACCAGATCGCCCTGCTCGTCTCGGACCTGCGCCGGTCCGTGGAACACCTGGCCGCGACCCCCCAGTTCGAACCGCCCACCGCCAGCCGGTCGGGCTTCCACCACTGACCGGCGGCCTAGGTCGTCTCTTTCGGATCTTGTCGGTCGAGCCCGCGTCGTTCGGTGCCGTGCCTCGCCGCACTGCCGGGGCTTCCGTGTACTGGACGTACTCGGGTGACCCGGCAGTGCGGCGAGGTGCGGTGCCGGGCGGCGCGGGCCCGGCAAGATCCGGAAGAGACGGCCTACGGGGCCGGGAGGAGTCGGCTCGGGGAGCCCGACCAGCGCATGCCCAGGTCCGTGAGGGCGGCCGCGCGCTGCGGGGTGAGGGAGGCGGCGCGTGAGCGCTGGTTGGCGATCCAGGCGCCGAGGCGCAGCTCCCGTTCGCCGACCCGCTCCACGTGCGTACGGGGCACCCTCAGGTGCCGCTCGCGGTCGTGGAACTGCCGGGCCGCCTCCAGGTGCGCCGCCCAGGCCTCGGCGTGCGGGACCCGGGCCCGCGGCCGGTCCGCCCCCGCGGCCGCGGTCACGCCGAGGGTGTGCTCCAGCAGCCAGCGCTGCGCCCACGTCAACCGCTCCCAGGAAGTGCGCTGCCTGCGCAGCCACACCCCGAGGTCCTCGCCCTGCACGACGGCCTCGCCCGGTCCCGCCGGGAGCCGGCCGCCCGCGTCCAGATGGACCCGGGTCAGGTGGAAGGCCCGCTGCCAGGAGATCTCCCAGGCCGGACACCAGGAGGCGTCGACGGCCTCCAGGGCCTCCCGGCGCTCCTCCGTCAGCGCGCCCGGCCCCTCGCGACGCGCCGCCGCCCGCTGGTTCTTGACCCATGTCCCGACCGGGGCGCCGCGCCAGCTGGCTTCCGCCGGGGGCAGCAGGTGGCCGTGCTCCTGCGCCCAGCCCCGGGCCGCCGCGAGCCCTTCCTCGAACGCCACGTCGAAGTGGCTCCACACCATGCCCAGTTCGTCGAGCTGGGCCACCCGCTCCCGGCCCAGTGCGCCACGGCGGTTGGCGCGGCGCGCGTCCGCGATCCACTGGCCCAGCGGGAACCGGGCGAGCCCCGGCGGCCACTCCGAGGCCGCCGCGGCCGCTCCGGCTTCGGTGGCTTCTCCGGGGGCCGTGGCTGCAGCGGCTGTTTCGGCTTCCACGGCCGCCCCTTCGGCCTCGACTGCCCCCGCCGCCAGGGGAGTTCCCGTCCTGCCGTCCCCCGGTACCTTGAACGCGAACGGGACCTTCAGGTCCCCGGCCGCCGCGGCGTACAGCCGGGCCGCCTCCACTCCCCGCCGCCAGTGCTCGTGCTCCGGATGCAGGACCCGCAGCCGGATGAAGGCCGCCAGCAGGGCCGGGTCGCGCGGGGTGGAGAAGCTCAGCAGGGCCTGCGCGCCCGCGCGCAGGCCGGAACTGCCCACCTCCGAGGCGGTGTTGCCGGACTCGGCGGCCCGGCGGCTCGGAGCCTGGGGCTGGGCCAGGGACTCGACGAGCCGGGTGTCGTGCGCCCGCAGCGCTTCCAGCAGCCGCGCGAGGTCCCCGTACGCCCGTGAGGACAGCATCGTCTCGGGGGACTCGCCCGGCCCCAGCAGCACCGGCACGACCAGGGAGGCGACCTTGCCCTCCCCGGGCCGGATGCGCAGGGCGCGGCCCACCGCCTGGACCAGGTCGGGCATGGAACCCCGTACGTCGGCCCAGAAGACCGAGTCGCACTCCTTGGTGTCCACGCCCTCGCCCAGCACCCGGACGCTGCCGAGGAACGCCTTGTCCGCGCGCCGGTCGTCCGCGAAGGCGCTCAGCACCCGGCGCCGCTGCGCCGCCGTGTGCTGCCCGCACAGCCAGTCCGCCCACACGGTGCGCGGGTACACCGGCCGTGGGGCCCAGCTCGCGGCCCGCAGCCGGGCGGCCACCGCGGGGAGCCCGGCCGCGAAGGCCTCGGCCTCCTTGGTCAGGTGGTGGAAGACGAGGGTGCGGCGGAAACCCTGTTCCACGGCGGCCTTGACCAGCGCGGTCTGGAGCGCCGCGAGGCGGACCCCGCGCACCGCGTCGGAGCGCCCGTCCGGTCCGAGCAGGACGGCCGCCTGGAACTCCGGATCGCTGACGTCCACGCAGACCACCTGGTACGGGGCGCAGATGCCCCGGTCGATGGCCTCGGAGAGGGTGAGGGTGTGGCAGCGCGCGCCGAACGGCCCGTCCGGATCGTCCTCCATGGAGGCCACCAGGTCACCCCGGCCGCGCGTCTTGCCCGCGCCGCCGGTGCCACCGGCGCCGCCCGTGCCACCGGTGCCGCCCGTGCCGCCGGCGTCCGCGGCCCTCGCGGTGTCCTCCGGGTAGTCCGCTTCCTCGCCGTCCTGCCAGACCCGCGGCGTAGCCGTCATGTACAGCCTGCGGACGGCCGGGATCCGGGTGTTGTCGTGGACCACGGCCCACGGCTTGCCGATCCGACCGGAGGTCCGGTGCGCCTCGTCGACCACTATCAGGTCCCAGCCCGGCAGCCCCTCCAGGTGCGCGCGCTCGATCGTGCCCAGGCCCAGCGAGGCGTACGTGGCGAACACGGTCACCCGGTCCACCGGGGGCCCCGCCCAGTCGGCCAGTTCGGCCGGATCGGTGGTGGTGGGCACTCCCGCGTCCTCGCCGCGCAGGGAGCACACGGCGAAGGCGCGCCCGGTCCGGCCGCCCGCCCGCCAGGCCTCCGCCGTCTGGACGAGCAGGTCCAGGGAGGGCACCAGGACCAGGACCCGCCCGGCCCGCAGCTCGTCGGCCGCGTGCACCGAGACCAGGGTCTTGCCGGAACCGGTCGCCATGATGACCTGGGTCCGCAGCCCCGTCTGCGGGACCCGGCGTCCGGCGGGCAGCTCCAGCGCCCGCACCACGGCGTCGACGGCCTCACGCTGGTGCGGACGGAGCTTCCTCCTGGCCATGCGGGTCACCTCCCCCGTGAACTGCCCGTTTGCTTCCAGCACCTATCTTGCCCCCATTTTGAATCAATGTGGGGCGTTCCGGTGCGCGGCGCAGGGGGAGAGGAGGGCGGGGATTACATCCGGGCTCCGAAGTTCTGCGTCCACCACGGTCCGCCGGCGCCCTGGTGGATGCCCACGCCGATGTCCTTGAAGGAGCAGTTGAGGATGTTCTCGCGGTGTCCCTGGCTCTTCATCCAGGCGTCCATGACCTGCTGCGCGGTCTGCTGGCCCATCGCGATGTTCTCCCCGTACGTGGACCAGCGGTATCCGGCCGCCGTCGTCCGCTTCCCCGGGTCGCCGCCGTCGGGATCGGTGTGCGAGAAGTAGTCCCGCTGCGCCATGTCGTCGGAGTGCCCCTGGGCGGCCGTACGCAGCTGCGCGTCCTCCTTGAGCGGACCGCAGCCGGCCGCCGCACGCTCGGAGTTGACCAGCGCGATCACCTGGGCCGCGGCTCCGCCGCCGGCCGGGGCGGGCGCGGGGGGCTTCGCCGGGGAGGACTTCGGACTCGGTTTGGCGCTGGGAGTCGGCGTGGGGGTCGGGGTGGGGGTCGCGCTCGGGCTCGGGCTCGCGCTCGGGCTCGGCGAAGCGGAGTCCGAGGGGCTGGGCGAGGGGGACTGCGGGGGCACCGCGACACCGGAGTCGGGAGCCAGCAGCGAGGCCGCCGGGCTCTGGGGGGCGGCGCTACCGGGCCGGGTGGCGAGGTAGGTCAGCCCGCCGCCCACGACACACGCGGCGAGCACGGCGCCGCCGACCACCCGGCGGCGGCTGCGGCGGCGCTTGCGCAGCGAGGCGCGGCCCGCGCCCGCGTCGGCGGCGTCCGCGAGGGTGTGGGCGCCCCCGTCGGCGTGGGCACCCCCCTCGGCGGGGAACGACACGAGGTGATCGCCCGCCGGGCCCGTGGCATCCGCATGCCCCGGGGCTCCGGTGGCCAGGCCCACGGGGGCGAAGCCGGTCGCGGCGGCCGACCGGACGCCCGCGAGGAGCGCCACCGAGACCGGTACCAGAGCCAGCCCGGCCAGCAGTCCTTCGGCCGGCACCAGGCCGTTCCACAGCCCGGAGCACTGCAGGCACTCGCGCGCGTGCCGGGCTATTCGCTTGCGCCACAGCACCGAGGGCAGCCCGTCCCAGCCCGCCGCCACCGTCCGCAGCCCCTCGCAGGGCGGCTGCGTGCCGAGCGCCCGCTCCACCACCCGGGCCGACTCCAGCTGTGCCTTCATCCGCTGCACCTGTACCGCGGTGTGCTGCGGGGACAGCTCCAGCGCCGCCGCCATCTCGGTGCGCGTCAGCTCCCCGGCGCACTCCAGCCACCACAGGGACAGCAGCGCCCGGTCGTCGGGCTCCAGCCAGCGCGTGGCGCGGGCCGTCTCGCGCCGCTGCCCGTCGAGCTGGAGTCTCAGGACGGTCAGGTCCACGAAGTCGGCGCCGGGATCGGCCAGCTCCCAGGCGGCCTCCAGTCCGCTCTCGCCGGGGGCGCTGCGACGGGCCTGCCAGTGGGCTCGCACCCGGTTCATGGCGATCGCCACCAGCCAGGAGCGGAAGCTGTGGTCGTCGCGCAGGCCGCCCAGGCCGTCGAGTGCGCGCAGCATCGTGTCCTGCACCACGTCGTCCACGTCCACGGACCCGTTCAGGGCCCGCCCGACGATGTTGTAGACGAGCGGCAGATAGGTGCTGACCAGGTCGTCCTGGGCGCGCGGGTCGCCCGCGCGGGCCGCGGCGACCAGTGCTGCCGTGTGCTGAGTGCTCATAGTGCGAATCCCTGTCCGTACCGGCGGTCGATGATGCCCAATACCTGGGAGACCGTCGAGGGGGACCCAGATAACACTTATCCGGAGTATGAATCCGGATCCGCCGAATCCCGAGCCCGGGCCGGGTCCCGAAGGGCTTCCGGAACCGGCGGGGCCGCCGGAGCCAGCCGGGTTGCCAGGGCCTCGAGGTCCGGCAGGAACCAGATGTGGCGCCCCTGGTTCGATTCGCGGACGAGGTCGCGCAGGGCTGAGCTCGCCCGCAGGTGGTGCGAGAGGTCTCCGAGGACTACCAGCCGGAGGTGGTAGTTCACGAATTTCTGCATGATCGCCCCGGCGAGGCCGCTGCTGAGGTCGAAGAACCCGTCGTCGAGCCGCCGCGCCGGGACGGCGACCACATCGGCCCGGTAGAAGGCCGCGCCGATCAGCTGGTCGAGGGCGTCCTGCTCGGAGGCGACGGGCGGCCCGTCCGGGGCGCAGACGAGCACCGGAACGCCGTGGTGCTCCACGAGGTGGTCAGTCACGGTGGGTCACCCCCATGCCGTTGCCCGGCCCGAGTGCGCCGTCGACCAGCTGCAGCAGATCGGCGGTGGTGGCCGGATCGCCGAGGACCACGATCTTCATCCGGGCCCGCTCCTTGTCGTAGACCGTCTGGACGCGCAACGGGGCGGTGGTGTCCCGGGGGGACCCCGCGGCCGCCGTGACGAGGGTGGCGAGCCGGCTCGCGGCGTCCGGGCCGATCGCATCGATCTGCACGATGCTCGACACCTCCACGTGCCCGCGCGGCCGGTCCGGATCCGCCGGTGCGGCGTCCGCGGCCGGCAGGCTGGTCAGCGCTTCGAAGTCCTCGCGGCTGATCCGGTACTGCTTGCCGATCCGCACGGCCTTCAGCCGCCCGTCGCGCACGTAGTTCCGTACGGTCCGCACGTGCAGCCCCAGCCGCTCGGCGACCTCGCCGACCGAGTACAGCTCGCGTTCCTCATGCTCCATAGTGCCGAATCCTACCGTAAGAAGTGAGGATAGGGATAGATGGGGAAGGTTAGGGAATCTCGGGGAGGTGGAAATGGCTTCGATGCTGATCAGCCCGTCTCCTAGGCTCGGGGGATGACGTCTCCCCGCTACCCCGAAAAGCCCCGCCCCGGAGACCGGGTCGCGGTGGTCTCCGCCTCGTCCGGACTGCCCGCACTCTTCCCGCAGCCCTACGAGCTCGGGCTGCGCCGACTCCGGGAGGACTTCGGGCTGAGGCCGGTGGAGTACCCGACGACCCGCAAGATGGGCGCGAGCCCCGAGGACCGGGCCGCCGACCTCCACGCGGCCTTCGCCGACCCCGACATCAAGGCCGTGATCGCCAGCATCGGCGGCGACGACCAGATCACCGTCCTCCCGCACCTCGACCGCGAGCTGCTCCGGGCCCACCCCAAGCCGTTCTTCGGCTACAGCGACAACACCAACCTGCTGCTCTTCCTGCGGGACCTGGGGATCGTCGGCTATCACGGCGGATCCGTGATGGTCGAGCTCGGGCGGCCCGGCGCGATGCATCCGCAGACGGAGCGGTCCCTGCGCGCGGCGCTGTTCACCTCCGGCGAGTACGAGCTCACCCCGGCCGCCGCCAGCGGGGACGTCAACGGCCCCTGGGACGACCCGCGCACCTTCGACTCCGAACCCGAACTGGAGCCCACCGCGGGCTGGTTCTGGCACAACGCCGACCGGGTGGTCGAAGGGGACGCCTGGGGCGGCAGCCTGGAGATCCTGTCCTGGCTGCTGATGGCCGACCGGGTGGGGCGGCCCGTCGACTCGCACGCCGGGCAGGTGCTCTTCCTGGAGACCTCGGAGGAGATGCCGCGCGCCGAGGGGGTCCACCGGATCCTGCGGAACATGGGCGAGCGCGGACTGCTGCGCCAGTTCCCGGCGTTGCTGATGGGCCGGGCGAAGAGCTGGTCGTTCGAGAACCGCTTCGGCGCCGAGGAACGGGAACGCTACCGCCACGAGCAGCGCGAGGTCGTTCTGCGGGCCCTGCACGCGTACGCCCCCGACACCATGGCCGTCTTCGACGTGGACCTCGGGCACACCGACCCGCAGCTGGTGATCCCGGTGGGGGGCCAGGTCCGCGTGGACGGGGTGGCCCGCCGGATCTTCGTCACGTATTGAAATAGTTGGCGCTTGAAATCGTTGGCGCCCGAACATCCCTGCCGAGTCGTTCCGTTGGGGTGTCCGGATCCCGGTCCGGGGTGACAATGGGGCTCCCACGGGACGTGTTGGGGGCGGCATGTCGGCGTTGCTCTTACGGGGACCCGGCCGGGCGCGGGCCTGGGCCGGGTACCTCGGTTCGGTCGGACTCGGCGCGGGCGCCGTCGCTCTGGCGGCGGTCTGGACCTCTGGACCCTGGGCGGCCGGGATCGGCGCGGCCGTCACCACGCTGGCCGGGCTGGCGGCCGAGCGGATGCGGCCCGACGAGACGGCAGCCGCCGTCGGCGCCGGAGAAGTGCTGCGCACCCCGGGCGGCCGCGTTCCGCTGCTGTGCCAGGTGGACCGGCCCGAACTGGCCGGAGCCCACCCGGCGGAGGCGCCGGGCCCCGCACCCGCGTACATAGAGCGCGACGCCGAGCCGGGGCTGCGCGCCGCCCTGGAGCGGGCCCGCTTCGTGCTCGTCGTGGGGGAGTCCACGGCGGGCAAGACCCGGCTCGCCTACGAGGTGGCCCGCACCCGGTACCCGCGGCACGCCTTCGTCCGCCCGCTCTCCCGCGCCGCGCTGCCCGAGGCGGTCCGGATCGCCGCGCGCCGGCGGCGCGCCGTGCTGTGGCTGGACGACCTGGAGGACCACCTCGGCGCGGGCGGCCTCACGGCGCTCCATCTGGCCTCCCTGGACTCGGCGGTGGTGATCGCCACCATGCGGGTCCAGGAGTACCGGCGCTACGACGCCCGCGAGGAGAGCCGGCTCACCGGCTCCGACCGGGATGCCTGGCGGGCCCAGCGCGACCTGCTCCAGCAGGCCACCGTCCTACGGCTGCCACGGCACTGGTCGGAGCCGGAACGCCGTCGGGCCGCCGCCCACCGGGGCGATCCCCGGATCGGGGCCGCGCTGCGCGCGGGGGAGCGGTTCGGGGTCGCCGAAGTGCTGGCGGCCGGTCCGGAACTGCTGGCCTCCTGGGAGAACGGCTGGGCTCCGGGCGCCAATCCACGGGGTGCCGCCGTCGTCGCGGCGGCGGTGGACTGCCGCCGGGCCGGGCTGCGCCGCCCGGTGAGCCGGGAGTGGCTGCGCGAACTCCACGCCCCCTACCTGGCGGCCCGGGGCGGCGGCGACCTCCAGCCGGAGCCCTTCGCCGAGGCGATGGACTGGGCCTGCGCGGCCGCCTACGCGACCAGCGGGCTGCTGATCGGCAACTACGGGGCCGGATTCACCGCGTTCGACTACCTGGTGAACGCGCCGGGCCATGCCGGCGTCCCGGTTCCCGACCATCTGTGGCGCGGGCTGCTGGCCCGGGTGGACGCCGCCGACGCCTACGACATGGGCCTGGTCGCCCACCAGGACGGCCGGCTCGCGCGCGCCGTCGAAGCACTCGACCTCGCCCGGCGCGGCGGCGTCCCCGGCGCCGAACTGCCGCTGGCCATCGCCATCGGGGACTCCGGGAAGCCGCGCCGGGCCTCCGCCGACCTCGCCGGAATCGCCCGGCGGCGCGCGGACCGGTGGGGACCCCGGCACCCGGAGACCCTGGCCGCCCGGCACCAACTGGCTTTCTTCATAGGGGAGTCAGGTGCTCACAGGGCGGCGTCGGCCAGGTTCGCGGCCCTGGTCTCCGATGCCGAGGAGGTGCTCGGGCCCGATCATCCGGACACCCTGGCGGCCCGCCACCAGCTGGCCTACTTCACGGGAGCGAGCGGCGACACCAGTGCGGCTGCCCGGCAGTTGGAGGCGCTCCTCGCCGACCGGCTGCGCGTGCACGGCCCGGGCCACCCGCTGGTCCTGGCCGCCCGGCGCAGCCTGATCTGGTTCGGCTCGGGCGATCCGGCCGCCGCGGACCGGGAGTTGGCGGAGCTGCTGGCCGAGGCCGAGGAGCGGATCGGCCCCGACGACCCGCACACCCTCGCCATCAGGGGGAGCCGGGCGGCGCTGGCCGCCCGCGCGGGACGTGCCGCCGAAGCGGCCGATGCGTGGGCGGAACTCGCCGAGGACCGGACCAGGGTGCTCGGCGCGGACCATCCGCACGTGATCTACGCCCGGCTGGAGTGGGCCCGCGCCCTGATCGCCCGAGGCCGGACCTCCGAAGCCGGTGAGCTCCTGACCGCGGTCCTGGCGCATGCGCAGACCGTCCTGGAACCCGGGCACCTGCATCTGCGCACCGCCCGCGAGCTGCTGGCCGAGGTCCGCGACCGGGCCGGGCGCGAAGGCCCGTAGGTCGATTGCCAGCGGGGTCGGGTCGCCCGGCGCGGTGGTTCAGAGCAGCGGGGCCAGTGCCTCCGTGGCCGCGCGGAGGGCGGGGGCGTAGGCCTCGATCTCCTCGCGGGAGACGAGGAACGTGACCGTGGTGACGCTGACCCCGCCGACGGGGCGGCCCGTCGGGCCCAGGATCGCGGCGCCGATGCAGCGGATGGTGGGCTCGTTCTCCTCGTCGTCCAGGGCGAACCCCTGGCCCCGGACGGTCGCCAGCTCGGCGTCCAGCGCCTCCGGCGTGGTGAGCGTGTTCGGCGTGCGGCGCGGCAGCCCGGCGACGGAGAGAAGCTCGCGCACCTCGGCCGACGGCAGGTGGGCCAGGATGCTCTTGCCGATCGCCGTC
This sequence comes from Streptomyces sp. NBC_00503, assembly GCF_036346895.1. NCBI lineage: Bacteria > Bacillati > Actinomycetota > Actinomycetes > Kitasatosporales > Streptomycetaceae > Streptomyces > Streptomyces sp. NBC_00503. The sequence continues at coordinate 7,307,515 of NZ_CP107855.1, forward strand.
GTGTGCAGCGGCATCCGCATGCCGACGCGCGAGGCGGTCCGGAAGGGCTGGTCGCTCTCCAGCTTCCGGATGTAGGTGATGGTCTCCCCGCTGTGCAGCGCGAGGTGGACCGCCTGCCCGGTGGTCTGCTGGAGATCGCGCAGGATCTGCTCGATGCCGGCCGGCTCCCCGCTGCCGACCAGGGCGGACAGGGTGCGCAGCCGGGGGCCGGCGCCGTAGCGGCTGTCGCCCTCGGAGCGTACGAAGCCCTGCTCGATCAGTGCGGCCAGGATGCGGAAGGTGCTCGACTTGGGGACCGCGGCCGCCGCCATCACGTCGGTGAGCCGGTGCGGGCCGCCGGGCGCGGCGACGGCCTCCAGGATCCGCATGGATTTCTCCAGCGCCGTGCCCGCCGCCGAGGTCCGGCCGCCGCGCGCGGTGTTTTCGGCCTCCGTGGTCCCAGGCGTTCCGTCCGTGGACAAGTGATCTCCAGAGCTGGGTATGGTCTGCATCAGAAGTTCCATTACATGATACCAAGTTCCAGTACGTGGAACAAATGGAGGTTCCTTTGTCCTGTCATCCGTACGCGGTCATCACCGCGCAGCGACTGGTGCCGGTCCTGCGCAACGCCGACGTGGACGAGGCCGTCCGCCACACCACCGCCCTGCTCGCCGCCGGGTGCCGGGCCGTCGAACTCACCACCTCCACCCCCGGCTGGGCCGAGGCCGTGGCCCGCACCGTCCCGCTCGCCGACGCGCACGGCCGCCCCGCCCTCATCGGGGTCGGCACCGTCACCACCGCCGAAGCCGCCGAGACCGCACTCGACGCGGGAGCCGCCTTCCTCATCTCCCCCTACCCGGCCCCCGAGGTCCGCGAGGTCGCCGGCGCGCGCGGGGCCGTCTTCATCGAAGGCGGCTTCACCCCCGGCGAGATCGCCTCCGCGGTCCGCTCCGGCGGCGCGGCGAAGGTCTTCCCCGCCCACGTGGGCGGCCCCCGGTTCATCAGCTCCCTCAAGGCCGTCCTCCCGGACGCCCTCATCATCCCGACCGGCGGCATCAAGCCGGACGAGGTCCGGGAGTGGCTCGCCGCCGGGGCCGCGGCCGTGGGCATGGGCAACGGCCTGCCCGCCGACCCGGGAGAGCTCGCCGCCGTCTTCGCCGACCTCGCCCGGCCCTGCTGCGGCCACTGCGCGGGCATGGAGCCGCGACCGTGACCCGGCCCGAGCAGTACGACGTCCTCGTGCTCGGCGAGGTGCTCGTCGAGATCCACGTCGCAGCCGCCCTGCGGGACGCCTCCGACGGCGCGCCCGCCCGGGTCTCCTACTCCGGGGACGCCCTCAACGCCGCGGCCGCGGCCGTCGCCGCCGGAGCCCGCACCGCCCTGCTCGCCGTCGTCGGCGAGGACGAGCTGAGCCTCCCGCTGCTGGCCCGAGCCGCCGCACTCGGCGTGGACGTCTCCCACGTACGCCGCTCCCCGCGCCCCAACGGCGCCTACCTGCTCTCCGCCGACACCGAGGGCGACCGCGAGTTCGTGTACTGGCGCACCGGCAGCGCCGGTTCCACCCTCTCGGTGGAACACGTCGAGTCCTGGCGGGAGTTGCTGGCCGGATCCAAGGCGCTCATCACCAGCGGGATCACCGGGGCCCTGTCGCCGAGCAGCCGCGAGGCCGTGCTGGTCGCCGCCGAGGCCGTGCACGAGGCGGGCGGGCACCTGTCCTACGACCCCAACTTCCGCTCGCGGCTCACCAGTCGGGGCGAGGCCCGCTCGCTGCTGGCCCGCATGGCCCCGCTGACCGGCCTGTTGAAGACCTCCTGCCCGGCCGACGCGCTGGCCATGGTCGACACCGACGATCCGGCCGAGGCCGCCGCCCGCTACCGGGCCCTGGGGGCCCGTACGGTCGCGGTCACCGCGGGCGCCGACCGGCTGCTGCTGGACGACGGCACGCGAGCCGTCCACCTGCCCGTACCCCGCAACCCCGCCCCGGTCGACGCGACCGGCGCGGGTGACTGCTTCACCGGCACCGCCACCGCCCGGATCGCGCTCGGCGACACCCTCTCGGACGCCGTCGCGTACGCCATGGCGGCGGCCTCCCTGTCCGTGTCCGGCCGCGGCGGCACCGGCCGCGTACCCGCATTCACCGAGACGGCCGCCCTGGCGGCCGCACACCGCGACCACTTCTGGTGAGGGGTGCCGGAGCGGGCCCGGATCAGTCCCACTCCTCGAGCTCGCTGTTCGCCCAGGCCTCCTCTTCCTCCGCCGCGTAGTCCTTCTCCACGCACGGGAGGGCGTCCGCGACCCAGCCGGCGGCGAGGACGAGGCGGGAGGTCCGGTGGACGGCGAGGAAGCCGAAGGGCCGGTGGAAGGCGACCCGGGCGTGGCGTACGCGGTACTTCGGGCGCGGCGGCATCCATGCACTGCCGACCGCGCCGATCGCGGTCACGGCCGCCGCCTCGAAGCCCTCCGCGTGGAAGCGGGCCATGGCGGACTGCCGGGCCGCGGTGACGGCCAGCGGAGTACTGCTGATGCCCGGGAAGTGTCCGGTCCGCGCATCCGAGGCGCTCTTCAGGCCGAACAGCCCCACGGAGGCGGGGGCGAGGAGATCGTGATCCGCCTCCACCTCGAAGGCCACCGTCTGGATGTCCAGCCGGTGCCGGGGTGCCTCCGAGCGCATCTGCCCGATGTGCAGGCCCGGCCCCGGGTTCCCCTCGGGGAGCAGGCTCGCACCTGTGGACGGGATCGCCCGGGTGACGGCCGCGATGCCCGCCTGGAGAGTCTGCGCGGGCAGGGCCTGCGGTTCGCCCAGGACCAGGTGGACGTCCACTCCGCCGTCGCCCACCACCTCCAGCAGGGTCACCGGCCCGGTGGGCGCCTGCGCCACACGCACCCGGTCCAGCAGGGCCGTGCTGCGGCTCAGGCCCCGCACCTGCGTTCCGGCCCAGGGGCCTTCATCGATCCGGGTCGGCCAGTCCCAGAAGGGCTGGATCCACCGCAGGCGCAGCGTGAGCGCGGAGGCGAGCACGAGGAGGGTCTCCTCGTCGACCTCGACCGGCATCCTCTCGATGAGGCCGCCGGTGCGGTCGGCGGCCCAGGCGTCCAGGGCCTTGCGGTCGGCCTCCTCGTCGGAGGTCAGGAACCCGTGGGCGCCCTCCGGGAGCCCGGCCGCCCACGGTTCCTCCAGCGGGAGGTCCCGCCGGGTCCACAGTCCGGTGGCCGCGCGCAGGCCTCGTACGCCGTCCAGCGCGGCCAGCAGCTCCCGAGCGGCTCCGGCGGCATCGTCGGCGGGTATGCCGAGGGCCGCGGACAGCTCGGTACGGGCCGGGCCGTCGGCCCCGTCGGCCAGGAGGGCCAGCAGCGGCCAGACCCCGGCCGCCGTGAACGCCGTGCCCGCGCCCGGCACTACGGCGTGCTCCGCCCAGCGCGAGGTGAGGGCGTTGACCGCCCGTACCGTCTTCGTCTTCATGCGGGGGAGCGTACGGGTTGGGGCGCCGCCGGACCGGGTCGTTTTCCCACGGCCCGGCGGCGCTGTTCGGGATGACCGGCAGCGAGCCGGTCAGTGGCCGCGCAGGCCCTGGTCGACGGCGGTCATCAGCTCGCCGTCGGCGGTGTCGGCGTCCAGGGACCAGAACATCGCGCCGCCCAGGCCCTCTTCGCGGATGTACCGGGTCTTGGTGCGCAGCACCTGCGGGTCGTCGTACGTCCACAGGGTGGAGCCGTCGAAGAGCCAGGCGCTCCCATTGTGCCGGTCGCGGTAGACCTTGTAACTGCCCGAATCGGCAAGCTTCTTCAAGGCCTTGTAGTCCTCGTACCCGGCCGACCAGGTGGCGGGCGCCGGCCCCGTCGCGGGCTGGCCCATGCCGTCCCCGCCGCCGGTGACGCCCGTCCAGCCCTGACCGTAGAACGGCATGCCCATCACCAGCTTGCGCGCGGGCGCGCCGCGCTGCTCCCAGGCGTCCACGGTGCCGTCGACGCTGAAGTCGCCCCGGGCGTACAGCGCGGACTGCTGGGCGGTGGTCTTCTCGCCGGAGACGTGGAAGTCGTAGCCCTGGAGGGTCACGAAGTCGAGGTCCCGCATGATCCGCCGAACGTCGAAGCCCGCGTCGATCTTGGCGGGGGCGGTCGGGACGAAGGCCGTCAGCTCGTACTTCGACTTCCGCTTCTGGTCGCGGGAGTAGGCGTCGAGCTGGGTGCGGAACTCGGCCACCAGGGCGGCGAAGTTCTTCTTGTCCTCGGGGCGGTAGGTGGTGTCGGAGTCACCGGCGGAACCGGGCCACTCCCAGTCGATGTCGAACCCGTCGAAGACCCCGGCCGCCGCGCCCGCGCCGCCGCGGCTGCCGTCCTGCGGGAGGTTGCCCTTGATGTACAGGTCGATGCAGGACGCGACGAGCGCCTTGCGGGAGGCGGGGGTCAGCGCGGCGTCCGAGAAGTGCGTGGACCAGCTCCAACCGCCCAGCGAGAGCAGGACCTTGAGGCCCGGATGCTTGGCCTTCAACTCGCGCAGCTGGTTGAAGTTGCCGGCGAGCGGCTGGCTCCAGTCGTCGGCGACCCCGTCGACGGAGTTCTCGGCGTCCAGCGGACGCACGTAGTCGGCCCAGGCGTCGGCCTCCCCGGGGACGTTCCCGGTGAAGCACTTGCCGTCCGCGCTGATGTTGCCGAAGGCGTAGTTGATGTGCGTGAGCTTGCCCGCGCTGCCGTTCTTCTCGAGGTCCTGGACCTGGAAGTCCCGTCCGTAGACGCCCCATTGGGTGAAGTAGCCGACCTTCTTGTACGAGCTCTCGTGCCTGGAGTCTCCGTGGCCGGAGCCGTCGTGGGCGGGGGCGAAGGCGGTCAGCAGGGAGAGGGAGCAGGCGGCGACGGCCAGCCTGCCGAGCGTGCTGCGGCGCATGGGCTTCCTTTGCGGATGCGGGGAGTGGTGCCGGGGCGCGGGCGCTGTGCATGCGGAAACTATTGGTCTGGACCAGAGCGGGTCAAGGGGGTGGCGGGATCCGGCCGGATCCTGTTGCGTGACTGATCCGCCCGCGCAGCTTCAGCCCGTGGGGCACACGGGGCCGACCGATTGGCCTGGCAGGTACGCCTGGTGTTCCTCAGGCGTGAAGTCGCGGCCGACGGCCCGGCAGATCTTGTGGGCGGCTTCGGTGGGCTGGAGGATGGCCACGTCCCAGAGCCGCGCGGTCTTGTCGTGACCTCCGGTGGCGAGTGTGTGCCCGTCGGGGCTGAACGCCACCGCGTTCACCGTGTCGTTGTGGTGCAGCGCGGCGTGGGTCTCGTGGGTGCGCACGTCCCACAGCCGCGCGGTGTTGTCGATGGTTCCGGTGGCCAGTATCTGTCCGTCGGGGCTGAACGCCACCGCATAAACAGTGTCGTTCTGGGGCAGGATGGCGCGGTTCTCGTGGGTGCGCACGTCCCACAGCCATACGGTGGTGTCGGCGCTGCCCGTGGCGAGGGTGCGTCCGTCGGGGCTGAACGCCACCGCATATACGGGCCCGGCGTGGCCGGTCAGAGTGGTCGGAGTCTCATCGAGGGCGTTCGCCGTCCACAGAAACACGGTGTTGTCGACGCTGCCGATGGCGAGTGTGTGCCCATCGGGACTGAATGCCACCGAGGCCACCGCTTCGCTGTGGGTCAGGGTGTCACGGACCTCGTCGGTGGCGAGGTCCCACAGCAGCACGGAGGTGTCGCGACTTCCGGTGGCGAGGGTGCGCCCGTCGGGGCTGAACGCGACCGAGGTCACCTGGTCGGTGTGGTCTTTCAGGGTGGCCCGGGGCTTTCCGGTGGCGACGTCCCACAGCCGCGCGGTCTTGTCGACGCTGCCGGTGGCGAGGGTGTGCCCGTCGGGGCTGAAGGCGACCGAGGTCACCCGGTCGGTGTGGCCTTTCAGTGTGACCCGGCGTTTCCCGGTGGCGACATCCCACAGCACTGCGGTCTTGTCGGTGCTGCCTGTGGCGAGCACGTGTCCGTCGGGGCTGAACGCCAGGCAATCCACCGAGTCCGTGTGTCCGGTCAGAGTGAGGCGGTTGGTGCCGGTGGTGAGGTCCCACAGCCGTACGGTCTTGTCGTGGCTGCCTGTGGCGAGTGTGTGTCCGTCGGGGCTGAACGCCACTGAGGTCACCGAGTCGGTGTGGCCGGGCAGGGTGGTACGGATCGTGCCCGTGGCGACGTCCCACAGCGCCGCGCTGTTGTCGGCGCTTCCCGTGGCGAGTGTGCTCCCGTCGGGGCTGAACGCCATGGACATCACCCCGTCGGTATGGGTGGTGAGGGTGCTGAGGATCTTCCCGGTGGGTGCATCCCGCAGCACCACGGTGTAGCGGTCACCCTCAGTGGCGAGAGTGCGTCCGTCGGGGCTGAATGCCACCGAGCCGACCGTTTCGCTCTGGACGGTGAAGGTGTCCCGGAGCATGCCTGTGGTCACCTCCCACAGCCGTACGGTCCTGTCGGCGCTGCCGGTGGCGAGGGTGTGTCCGTCGGGGCTGAACGCCATGGACCACACTCCGCTGGAGTGGCCTTTCAGGGTGTGCCGGGGACTGTCGGTCGCCACGTCCCACAGCACGACCGTGTTGTCATCGCTGTCAGTGGCCAGAGTGCGTCCGTCGGGGCTGAACGCCACCGCGCCCACCTTCACGGTCTGCGGCAGGGTGCTGCGCATCGCGCCGGTGGCCACGTCCCACAGCCGCACGGACCCGTCGCCGCTTCCTGTGGCCAGGGTGCGACCGTCGGGGCTGAACGCCACCCGGTTCACCCAATCGGTGTGACCGGTCAGGCGTCGCTGCAGCGGGAGAGCTGCGGCGTTTCGCAGGCTTTCCTTGGACTCGGGAGTGGGGCTGGTGCGGTAGGCCTGGACGGCCAGGAGCGCGGCGAGGTCGGGGTTCTTGCCGATGAGCGTGCTGGACTGGGTGGCGAGCTCACGGGACTGGGCTGCCTGCTGTTGGGTGACGGCTGTCCGCCACTGCCAGACGGCTCCTCCCATGGCGACAAGGGCGAGGGCGAGTAGCGCGGCCAGGATGGTGTTGAGGCGTCTGCTGCGCCGGATGACGGCCTGCTGGCGTTGCTTGCTTGCGGTGAGGAAGGTGGCGATGTCGCCTGGCAGCCGGCGTTGCTGCGACCATTCGAGGCCTTCCGCCAGCGCTGTTCCCCCGAGCAGGTCTCCGGGGTGGTTCTCTTCGACGTAGCGGGCGCGCCGTGCGCGGGAGTGGTCGAGCCACTCCTGGAAGCGATGGTCCTGATGGACCCAGTCGCGCAGTGTGCCCCAGTCGCGGATGAGTGCGTCGTGGATCAGTTCGGCCACTGGCAGCGGGGGTGGGGTGTTGCGCAGGAGGGAGATGGGGAGTGTGTGGGTGGTGATGATGCGATGACGCGTGAGGTGCGCGAGGACCTCGTCGATGTCTTGGCCGCCATCGGGCTCCCCGCTGAGGCCGGCCGCCATTTCGCGCAGTTCCTGCAGGGGGACCTGCTCGCGGATGGCGGGGATGTTGTGGCGGGGGTCGGCGGAGCGCACCAAGGAAGTCAGGATGCGTTGTGCGATGGGCCGTTGCTCCGCGGGCAGCTGGTTGAGGGCCGTGTCGCACCAAGTGGTCAGGCTGCCGGTGACTCCGCCGATGCGCCGGTAGGCATCGTGGGTGAGGTATCCGTCGTGGCGCCGTTGCCACAGCTGGCTGAGTGTCAGCTCCAGCAGAGGCAGCACGGTGACCGGTGCCTGGCTGGTCGTGGCCCCCTCGGGAGTGGTGGCGAGGACGTCGGAGATGATCTGCTCGGGCAGCCCGTGCTCGAAGCGGGCGCCCGCGTTCAGGGCGGGCAGGGTGATGATGTCGTGCAGGTCGTACCGGCTCAGGGTGCCCGGTATGTTCAGGAGTCCCGGCATCGCGGCCTCCAGCAACTTGGGTGCCAGGGCGGCCTGCTGGGGGTAGAAGTCGTCACGCATGATCAGGATGACGTCGAGTGCGGCGTGCGACCTGACCGCGGTGGTGATCTGGTCCGTGGCAGCCAAGCGGTGCTCCAACTGCTGGCCGGCTGCGGGGTGAGTGAAGAGCTCTTCGAACTGGTCGATGATCAGTACGACGCGTTGACAAGCGGGTTCGGCGGAGAGCCGGCGGGTGACGGCCGTGGCGATTCCGTCACTGCCCACCCCGGACAGTCCGGCACGATCGAGTTCGGCCAGCAGGTCCTGCCGTGGCCGGATGACCACCGGCAGCCACGTATCGCTGCCCGGGAGCCCGCCTGCGGCCAGTGCGGGCAGGACACCGGCCTGTATCAGGGATGATTTGCCCGAGCCGGAGGGCCCCAGCAGCAGGGTCACCCGCTGCTGCTGGTCCATGTTCGCCAGTACCTGCCGGACCGCGTCCTTCCGGCCCTCGAACCACCGGGCGTCTTCTGCGGTGAACGACTCCAGTCCCCGGTAGGGGCACACATCCTGCTCGGTCAGCTCGGGCCAGATCTCCCGCAGTACGTCAACGGGCGTGATGTAGGCGATGCCCTGCCCCCTCTCGTGCTCGTCGGGGGCGGTGATCTCCGTGAGCATCCCGACGACCAGGCCGGTCACTTCGTCCATGACCGGCGCGCCGCTGAACCCGGTGGTCAGGTCGTTGGCCCCGGTCAACTGCACATGGATGCCCCTGCCCTCGGTGGCCGGCAGTAGATCGCCGGCCACCGCATACCCGTAGTGCCCGCCGACAGGGGCCTGGGTGGGGAACCCGAACGAGCGCACGGCGTGGTCCCGGCAGCCCGCTGCGGAGCCCAACGGCAAGGCCTCCACAACCGCTGACACATCGGCCAGGAGCAGGACGGCCACGTCTTCGTCCTCAGGGGCACGCCACGGCTCCTCCAGGACAAGGCCCTCGAGCCGGGGTGCTCCGTCCGCGTGCGGAAAGACCAGCTGGACGTGCTCGCCGGGCCCGGCTCCGGCAGCACGTACGACATGGGCACAGGTGACGAGGATGCCCTCGGCAGCCAGGAAGCCGGCCCCGGTTACCTGATCGTCCGGTCCGAGGATCTGGGCCACGGCGTCGAGCAGACGTGCGCTGTGGTCGCGGGTCCGGCCAGTGCCCGCATCGTCCATGGGATCACCCCGAATGCCCGTCCGCGCCGGGACGGCCAGGGCTGTCCTTCTTCCACGTCATGGTCACTCTCAAGTGGCCGTTGGCGCTGGTCTTGGTGATCACGGCCCCGGCGGCGACCGAAAGGTCGACGCCGAACTCGACCGTGATCCCGTCGGGGCCGGCCTTGCGCAGCTCGTCGAGCGTCGTGCGCGCCGCCTCGGCGACCGATCCCAAAGCCTCCTGCAGATTCCCCGGCAGGTCATGAATGGCATCGCTGACGCGACCTGCCTTCAGCGGCCCGTCCACCTGGGCCGGAGCCTCCACCAGGATGGAGCCCCCGCCGTCCAACGGAATCCGAGCCGGATACGTCATGGCCCCTCCACTCATCGTGCTCGTCGGCGGTGCTGACGACCAGTGCGCCGACGGCGCCCCGCGGGGGCTTGCCGTCCCGGCGCCAGTGGCGGTGACGTGAGGTTCATCGGCCGCGCAAGCGCCGACGCCCCCTCTCGATCATCGTCGAATCCGGCACATACCGCATCCGGGCCACCACCTGCCGCACCGGCGGGCTCGCCACGTCCCTGCCCCGCGACGGTCCGGGTCTCGTAGCCTGGGCGGCATGCTCTCTCTCGAGTCCGAGGACCCCGTGGCCGTGGCCGTCACGGCCGCCATCCGGGGCGGCGACCTCGACGGACTGCGCAGGCTGCTCGCCGCGCACCCCGGGCTGGCCGCGGGCCGGATCGTGAAGCGGGGCGCCGCCGCCGGTGAGCGCAGCCTGCTGCACATCGCCGTGGACTGGCCCGGCCACCACCCGCGCACCGCCGAGGTGATCCGTACCCTCGTGGCCGCCGGGGCCGCTCCCGGAGCCGGGTTCGTCGGCTCGCACCCCGAGACCCCGCTGCACTGGGCGGCGAGCAACGACGACGTGGCCGCGATCGACGCACTGGTGGAATCGGGCGCCGACATCGAGGCCCCCGGGGCCGTCCTGGGCGGCGGAGCCCCGCTCGCCGACGCGACCGGCTTCGGCCAGTGGAGGGCGGCCCGCCGACTGCTCGAACTCGGCGCCCGCCCCACCCTCCAGGACGCGGCCACCCTCGGACTGCTGGACAGGGTCGAGGAGTTCGTGGCCGCGGGGGTGGGCCGGGAGGAGCTCGACAGCGCCCTCTGGGGCGCGTGCCACGGGGGCCGACTGTCCACGGCTCGGTACCTGTTGTCCCGAGGGGCGGACATCAACTGGATCGGCTACGACGAGCTGACCCCGCTCGACATCGCCCTGACCGGCCAGGACGTGCCACTCCTGGAGTGGCTCCGGTCTTCCGGCGCCCGGACCCGCGAGGAGATTTCGCGCGACTGATCCACGGCCGGCCCCCGAATTGATTGGATCTTCCGCCCGCGTCGTGACATGGTTGGTCCTGCCGAAGGGGTGTAGCTCAGTTGGTCAGAGCGTCGGTCTCCAAAACCGAATGTCGCAGGTTCGACTCCTGTCACCCCTGCTGTGCGCAATGCCCTGTGGCCCAGGTCGGACGAGTGATCGTCCGACCTGGGCCACAGGTGTTTCCGGGGTTCTCTTGAGCTGTGGCGCAGGCCGATCCGCGGCGCCGCGGATCGCCCGGATTTCGCCGGTCAGCTCTTGCGGGCCAGCGGTTGCCCGGCGAAGCTCACCGCTTCCAGGCCGTGGGCGATGAGGTTGCGGATGTTGCTGTGATCGGTGCCGTTCGGCGTCGCCACCACACTGCGGTAGTGCTCACCGAAGGCCCACAGCGCCTCTTGGTCGCTCAGCCCTTCCAGCAGGGCCAGTCCCAGGGTCTTGCAGGAGCCCTCGTTCTCGCCCGCAGCGTTTTCCAGGCCCCCGTTGCGGAACGCCTGCGGCTGATACTCGTAATGCGCGGCGACGAAGGCCAAGGTGTCGGCGAACTCGTGCTCACCTGACGCAAGGCTTGTCCGCAGCGAGCTGAGATCAGTCATGGTGGTTCCCCTGGGTTGGACGGACGGTCCGAATGCCGTCCGTGACCGGCCGACAATACCGCCTTGCGGCCACTCGGAACGAGCGGCATCTCCGCAGGTCACGATGTGCGTCTGTGTGATCCGACGAGAGCCGGTTCCGTGCCGGCTACTGGCGTCGGCGGAACAGACAGATGACCGCTGTGCGTTCGCCGTCGAGGGCCTTGACCGACATCTTGTCGAGGTACCAGCCCTGGGCTTCGATGGCTTCGATGTGCTCCCCGACGCCGGGCATGACGCCGGTGCTGCGGCTGTTCGTGCTCGCTTCGATGATCCTGAAGGCGAGGACGCGGCGGCCGGCCCGGTACGCCTCGGCCGCGGTCCTGGCAGCGACCTCGGGCGGGTTCATTCCTGGTACCCGTAGGGGCGGGTGATCAGTTCCATCCCGTGTCCCGAAGGGTCCTGGAAGTACACGCCCCGGCCGCCGTCGTTGTGGTTGATCTCGCCGGGCAGCCGGCCGTGCGGATCGGCCCAGTAGGTGATCTTCGCTCGCTTGATCTTCTCGAAGGCCTCGTCGAACTCGGCCTCGGAGACGAGGAACGCGTAGTGCTGGGCGGTGATGGACTCGGCCGGGATGGTCGCGAAGTCCAGGGTGACGCCGTTGGCGGTGTCGACGGGGATGAACGGGCCCCAGGGGGCTCCGACCTCCAGGCCGAGGAAGTACGCCAGGAACTCGGCCGACTCCCGGTTGTCACGGGAGTGGATGATCGTGTGGTTGAGCTGAATCGCCATGGGTGAATGCCTCCGAAAGGCATGTCTCGGCACCTCCATGCCTCACCCAGCCGGTGACCGACACGCGATGCCGCGACATGATCCTAAACACCCCTTACGGGCGGAGTCCAGTGCATTCGGACTGACCGACGGCGAGGACCTCGGGCCTCAAGAGCCCGAACCCCCGTACACCGCCTTCACGTTGTCCTGCGCCGGGTGCGTCCTGCCCGCGGGGCCGGCGGCGAAGACCCGCAGCAGGTTCTCCGTCACCCGCGTCGTCAGTGCACCCGACCGAGCGTCCAGACCGTGGTTGGCTCCGCTGCGCCCGTCGCCCGTCGCGTCCAGGGCCTCCACCCAGCGCATGGTGCCGGTCGCGAAGACCCCGGCGCCGCTCGGCACGGTGTAGTACGCCGTGTCCTGGTGGCTGGGGCGGCCCTCGCAGACCACGGGGGAGTGGGCCAGGATCTCGATCGGGCGAGGGGTGGGGAAGCCGGTGTTGACCTTGTCGTACTCCACGCCGACCAGGTGCGCGAACGTGTCGCCCGCCTTTGCGCCCGTGCCCTCGAAGAGCCAGTGGCCCGGATTGGTCACCACGTACGGGGCGTCCACCGGGTAGCCGTCGTAGATCACGCCGAGCAGCGAACTCTCGGGGTCGGCCCCGGGCGCGGAGCGGAAGTCGACGGTGGCGGGGTGACCGCGTTTGAAGCCGGGATCCTGCTCGTAGGAGGACTTGTAGCAGACCAGCGTGCGGTCCGGTCCGAGATCGGACGCCTCCAGCCGGATCCGGCGGAAGCAGCAGTTGGCCCCGAGGATCGCGATGTTGGTGCCGGCGTCCCGGGCGGCCGTGAAGTGCGCGCGCTGTTCCGGCGACCAGTACTCGTCGTGTCCGAGCGAGAGCACGGCCGAAGCCCCCTCCAGCAACCGCTTCTCCCGGGCCACGTCGGTGGTCGTCGTGTACGCCAGGGGCATGCCGAGTCGCTCGGCGAGCGCGAGCAGCGGAGCCTCGTAGACGAGGAACAGGCCCGCGCCGTCGTCGTACTCGTACGGCCGGTCGAAGGAGACCGCCAGCGAGCGCGAGGCATAGCCCCCGGAGGGGCCGTCGTAGCTGCCGTAGCCTCCCCAGCGGTTGTACGCCTGCCAGGTCGCCACCGCGTTGACCATGACGGTGCGTCCGGTCGTGGCGGCCGAGCGCACGGTGACGGGGACGAAGCGCTGGCCCTCGCCGCCCTGCGCGTCCAGCCGCAGCAGGTAGCAGCCCTCGGGCCAGTCCTTGGTCTCGACGGTGGCGCTACGGGTCCACCGGGTGCGGACCATACGGGTCGCCGCATCCACCGTGTGGTCGGGCTGGCGCGCCCCGGGCAGGGCCTCGGACCGCCAGACCAGGCGGGCGCGGGCCCCGCCGTACCAGCCCATGCGGTAGGCGGAGACGGTGAAGCGGGGTGCGGTGGTGGAGACGTGCAGGCCGAAGGACTCGCCGGGCAGGACGCTCACCTTGTCGGCGAAGCCCTCGATGGCCCGCGCCGGTCCGGCCTTGGTCACCTGCCAGTCGGCGTTCCCCGGACGGGCGTTCTCCGCTTTGACGTCGAAGCCGTGGGACCCGTCCTTGTCGGGCGAACCGGACGGCTTGGGGCCCTTGCCGGGGCCTGCTCCGTCCGCCCCTCCCGTGTTCGCGGCGTCCGTGTTCGCGCAGCCGGCTGTGGCGGCCAGCCCGGCGGCGGTGGCCGCCGCCCCCGTCGCCATGACGAGAAACCGCCGTCTGCCGGCGCCGGTGCCTTCGCGGTCCTCGCGGCCCGCGCCGTCCCCGGTTATGTGCTCCTGATCCATACAGGGCACGTTATGTCACCCTGTGGCCTAAGTTTTTACCGCCCCGCGCGGGTCCCCGGGATCAGCCCAGCCGCACCACCACCTCCTGGGAGGCTCCCTCCAGCGAGGTCAGGCTGCCGAAGTCGATGCGCAGCCCGGTCCCGCCGGTCGCCGCGACCACGCTCGCCGCCCGCGAGAGCACTTGGGCCACGGGCCGGTTCCAGACCACGGTCAGGGCCGTCAGCGTGCGGGTCGGATCCGAGACGCAGACCACGGCCGTGCCATCGCCCCGCTCTCGCACCGTCACCGAACAGGGCGCGCTCGCCTGCAGCGGGCCCACCGTCGCGGCCTGCCAGAAGTTGACCCCGGTGAAGCCCAGCGAGCCGACCGACACACCCTGGGCGGCCGGGCCGTTGGCGAGCACGGTCAGCCATCCGGCCGCCGCGGCCCGCGCCGAAGTCTGGGCGGCGGAGGCACCGGGCAGCAACTGGTGGACGTAGCCGGCGTCGGTCGGATCCGTCCCGTGGTCGTACCAGAGGGTCAGGTAGCGCCGGGTCAGGGGCGCGGTGGAAGCGCTCCGGTTGATATCGCTCCACTTGCCGGTACGGGCCTCCCGCAGCGCCCGGAAAGTACCGGAGCCCGACATCACGTACCCGCCGAACCCCGCCAGGTGCGCCCAGCCGGGTCCGGAGAAGGAGGCGGTCCACCCCGGGGTGGTCGGCTGGAGCGCGCCGCCGACGGTCAGGGCGTGGGCACCGGCCGCGCCCAGATTCCGGTTGTCGATGACCGAGTCGACCGCGGTGCCGTCCGAGGCACTGATCCCGGCGCCCAGACACACCACCGTGTCGTCGAGGAAGAACCACGACTTGCGCGCCGTGAGCGTGCTCCCCAGCCCTTTCAGGTGCTGGCCCACCGAGGCGAACTCTCCGTCCGTGGTGCCGCCCACCCACGTGACGTCCGGCCGGGAGGCCCCCCAGTCCCCGCCCGCCCCGTCGGCCAGTGCCTTGCGCGAGGCGGTGATCCCGGGCAGCCGGTACGGATCCACCGTGGGCCAGAAGGCGTCCGAGTACTGCCCGTTGCCGTAGCCGGACCCCCACCAGCAGAGCATGCCGCTGCCGGTGTGCCAGCCGCGCAGGTTCTCGCCGTTGCCCGTTTCGTAGTGGGTGATCCGCTTCGAGGCCATGGACAGGGAGGCCGCCCAGGCGGGCCGCCGGTGCGTGGCCCGGTCCATCGACGGGAACAGCCGGTGCGCCACCGGCTCTGCCGCGGCCGTGACCGACGCGTCCGCCGAGACCTCCGAGATCCGGGCCAGGGCCGACAGGGTCTGGGTGGTGTCCGACAGCGGTGCGCTGTAGTAGTCCCGCGCCGCCCAGCCCTTGACCAGGGCCCGCCAGCGGGCCCGTTCGGCACTGCTCGCACCCTCGGAGAGCAGCAGGATCGCGGCGAGTACGGCGTGGCCGCGCGTGTGGTCGTCCATCTGCACCTGGAGGGGATCCGCCACCTGGACGCCCCGGCTCGGGGCCCGCCCCGAGACCGCGTCCATCATCAGCCCGTTGAACAGGAACGGCGCCCACGCGTGCTCCACCGCGTCGAAGACGATCTGCGAACCGGGATCGGTGACCTCCCACGCCGTCCCCTTCAACAGGCCGAACAGCATGCCCAGTCCGCCGAGCATCACCGATCCGTACGAACCGGTGTAGGCGACGTAGGAATGCTGGATGAAGGAGCCGTCCCGATAGAGCCCGTCGCCGGTGGTGACGAACGGGAAGACCGGGGACAGGGCGTCCCGGGCCAGCGCGATCTTCGCGTCCTCCCCGGCGACCACCCCGCGCAGCGCCAGCACCCGGCACAGGTCCACCCGGTTCGCGCCCGTACTGGTCCCGGAGTACGAGGCGACCACCGAGTCCGGCACGAAATGGTCCACCGCCGCGCAGTAGTCGGCGAGCCGGGCCGCCGGCAGCCGGTCGTGGAGCAGTACGCAGATGTCGAGCAGGGCCTGCGGGGCTCCGATCTGCCAGCACCACCAGTTTCCGTACCGCGTCCGGGAGGCGTTGTAGACCTGCGCGTGCATGTGGTCCAACCCGGTCAGCAGGGCCGTCAGCAGCCCGGGGTCCCCCGTGAGCCCGGTGCCGGGACGGACGTGGGCCTCTGCCATCGTCCGCAGCCGGTAGTAGCTCTGCGCCATCCACTCGGGGTCGGTGGTGAAGACCTGGTCGGGCCAGAGCGAACCGCTGGTCGGAGCCATGGAGGCCTGCCACTGGCCGGCCTGCGTGCCCAGGGCCGCCAACCGGGTACGGAACGGCTCCGCGGTCGGGGAGAACCGTGAACCCAGGATCAGGCCCTTCCAGACCGTTCGCATGGCCTCGTGGACCGAGGTCACCGTCCCCGCGACCGCCTGGAAGGCGGGCGTACCGAGCAGCACCACACCGGCACCCGCCGCCGCGAGGAAGGCACGGCGGTTCCACACATCTGCCATCGCAGTCTCCTTTGACTGAAACGCTTCCGACCACTCGACCCCGCTGATTCACCCGTGTCTCATGCCTCATGCCTCATGCCTCATGCGTCACGCTTCACGCGACGTGCTCGCGGTAGCGCTCGATCACCTCCCGCAGGACCTCCGCGCCCTCCCGGGCCCACAGGCCCGGATGGAAGATCTCGACCTCCACCGGACCCCGGTACCCGGCCGCGTCGGTCAGCTCCCGGAAGGCCCGCAGATTGATCGAGCCGTCACCCAGCTGTCCCCGGCCGAGCAGCACGCCTTCCGGCAGCGGGGTCACCCAGTCGGCGACCTGGACGGAGACGATCCGCCCGCCCTCACCGGCCCGCCGTACCTCGGCGGGGAGCCGCTCGTCCCACCAGAGGTGGTACGAGTCGATCACCACCCCCACCTGCTCCACCGGGAACTGCTCCGCGATGTCCAGGGCCTGACCGAGCGTGGAGACCACGCAGCGGTCCGCCGCGTACATCGGATGCAGCGGCTCGATCCCCAGGCGTACCCCGTGCGCGGCCGCGTACGGGGCCAGTTCGCCGAGGATGTCCGCGATCCGCCGCCGGGCCCCCGCCAGGTCCCGGTCCGCGGCCGGCAGCCCGCCCGACACCAGGACCAGTGCGTCGGCGCCCAGCTCGGCGGCCTCTTCCACAGCTCGGCGGTTGTCTTCCAGGGCGGCCGCGCGCCCGGCCGGGTCGGCGGCGGTGAAGAAGCCGCCCCGGCACAGGGAGCTGACCCGCAGCCCGGACCCGGCCACCAGCTTCGCCGTCTCCCGCACCCCGAACCGCTGTACCGGATCGCGCCACAGCCCGACCGCGCCGACCCCCGCCGCCGTGCACCCGGCGACCAGTTCTGGCAGCGACCACTGGCGGATCGTCTCCTGGTTCAGGCTGAACCGGGCCGGAGCCGGTGCCCGGCTCACGACGCCACCCCGTGCAGGGAGAGCAGCTGCCGCATTCGCGCCTCGGCGAGCTCCGGGTCCGGGAACAGGCCCAGGCCGTCCGCCAGTTCGTACGCTTTTCCGAGGTGGAGGAGCGAGCGGGCCGAGTGCAGACCGCCCACCATCGCGAAGTGCTCCTGATGTCCCGCGAGCCAGGCGAGGAACACCACCCCCGTCTTGTAGTACCGGGTGGGCGGAGCGAACAGGTGGCGCGACAGCTCCACCGTCGGATCCAGCAGTTCGCGGAACCCCGCGGCATCGTCCCGGTCGAGTGCGTGCGCCGCCCGCGCCGCGATCGGGGCGATCGGATCGAAGATCCCGAGGAGGGCGTCGCTGGCCAGTTCCCCGTCTCCGGCGATCAGTTCCGGATAGTGGTAGTCGTCGCCCGTGTAGCAGCGCACGCCCGCAGGCAGCCGACGCCGGATGTCCACCTCACGTCCCGCGTCGAGCAGCGAGACCTTGATCCCGTCGACCTTCTCCGGGTGCTCCGAGACGATCTTCAGGAAGACGTCCGTGGCCTCGTCGAGACCGGCGTGTCCCCAGTACCCCTCCAACGCCGGGTCGAACATCGGCCCCAGCCAGTGCAGGACGACCGGCCGGGCGCTCTGGCGCAGCAGCGCACCGTAGACCGCGAGATAGTCCTCCGGGCCCCGCGCCGCCGCGGCCAGGGCCCGCGAGGCCATCAGCACCGACCCCGCCCCGGACTCCTCGACATGCGCGAGCTGCTCCTCGTACGCCGCGGTGACGGCGGCCAGGGAATGCTCCGTGTCCGGGGCCAGCTGGTCGGTGCCCGCACCGCACACGATCCGGCCGCCCACCGCGCGGGCCTCGGCGGCGGACCGGCGGACCAGCTCTGCCGCGGCCGGCCAGTCCATGCCCATCCCGCGCTGCGCGGTGTCCATGGCCTCGGCGACCCCGAGGCCCTGATCCCACAGGCGGCGGCGGAAGGCGAGCGTGGTCTCCCAGTCGATCGCGGGCGGCCCGTCGGCGCAGGCCCGGAGCGGATCGGCGACCACGTGCGCGGCGGAATAGAAGGTGCGGCTGCGGGCCGGTCCGCAGCTCAGCGGGGCCAGGGGAGGGGTGAGCGGAACGTGCAGGCGCAGCCCGCCGTCCGCGGAAGGGAGCCGGATGCTCACAGGGTCACCTCCGGCACCGCGAGCCGCCTGCCCTCGGCGGCGGAGCGCAGCCCGAGGTCGGCGAGCTGTACCCCGCGGGCCCCGGCCAGCAGGTCCCACTGCCAGGGTTCGTCCAGGACGACGTGGCGCAGGAACAGCTCCCACTGGGCCTTGAAGCCGTTGTCGGCGGGGCTGTTGTCCGGTACCTCCTGCCACTGGTCGCGGAACCGCTCGGTCAGCGGCAGGTCCGGGTTCCACACTGGCTTCGGCGTCGCCGCGCGGTGCTGGATCCGGCAGCCGCGCAGCCCGGCCACCGCCGAGCCGTGGGTTCCGTCCACCTGGAACTCCACCAGCTCGTCGCGGTTGACGCGGACCGCCCAGGAGGAGTTGATCTGAGCGACCGCCCCGCCTTCCAGCTCGAAGATCCCGTACGCCGCGTCGTCGGCCGTGGCCTCGTACGGCTTGCCCTCCTCGTCCCAGCGGCGGCCGATGTGGGTGCGTGTCAGCGCCTGCACGGTGCGGACCCGGCCGAACAGCTCGTGCATCAGGTACTCCCAGTGCGGGAACATGTCGGCGACGATGCCGCCGCCGTCCTGTGTCCGGTAGTTCCACGACGGCCGCTGGGCGGGCTGCCAGTCGCCCTCGAAGACCCAGTAGCCGAACTCCCCGCGCACGGAGAGGATCTCGCCGAAGAAGCCGCCTTCGATGAGGCGCCTGAGCTTGAGCAGGCCCGGCAGGAACAGCTTGTCCTGCACCACCCCGTGTTTGATCCCGGCGGCCTCGGCCAGTCTGGCGAGCTCGAGCGAGGACTCGAAGGTCAGGGCGGTGGGTTTCTCGCAGTACACGTGCTTGCCCGCCGCCACGGCCTGCCGTACCGCCGCCTCTCGGGCCCCGGTGACCTGCGCGTCGAAGTAGATCTCGACCTCGGGATCGGCCAGCACGGCCGCCAGGTCCGTGGACACGTGCTCCAGGCCGTGGCGCTCGGCGATGGCCCGCAGGGCCGCCTCGCGGCGGCCGACCAGCACCGGCTCCGGCCAGAGCACCGTGCCGTCGCCGAGGTCGAGCCCGCCCTGTTCGCGCAGTGCGAGCAACGAGCGGACCAGGTGCTGGCGGTATCCCATCCGCCCGGTGACGCCGTTCATTGCGATCTTGATGGTCCTGCGCTCCACGGTGTCCCCTCGTTGTGCGGTAGAAGCGATAGAAAGCGCTTTCACTCGCATCAGGCTAGGGTCGAACGGCGCGGCAGTGCAAGACTCGAACGAGTGATAGAAAGCGCTTTCTTCATCGGCGAGAATGGAGATCCACACACCGGATGAGACGATGAGCCCGGACGGACCGGAACGGACCGGACGCGGACGGGTCGGCCGGAAGAGAGCGCGAGGAGGGGTCTGATGGCGGTGACACTCGCCGAAGTCGCGGCGCAGGCGGGCGTATCGCCCGCCACGGTCTCGCGCGTGCTGAACGGCGGCTATCCGGTGGCCGGTGCCACCAGGACCCGGGTGGAGCAAGCGGTCGAGGACCTCGGCTACATCGCCAACGGCCCCGCGCGGGCCCTCGCCGCCGCCACCTCCGACCTCGTCGGCGTCCTCGTCCACGACATCGCCGACAGCTTCTTCGGCATCCTCGCCGGGTCGGTCCAGCGCGCCCTGGCCCCCGGCGGCCAGGGCGGGACTCGACGCCTCGCCGTCGTCTGCAACACCGAGGGAGCGCCGGCCGCCGAGCTCGCCTACCTCGCGCTCCTCGAGGGACAGCGGGCCGGCGGGGTCGTCCTGACCGGCGGAGCCGTCGAGGAACCGGAGCACACCCGGGCCCTCGCCGCCCGCCTCGCCCGGATGGCCGCCGGCGGCGCCCCGGTGGTCCTGTGCGGACGTCCCCCGCTGCCCATGCCCGCCGGACTCCCCGTCGCCACCGTCATGTTCGACGACCGGGGCGGCGCCTTCCGGCTCGCCGAGCACCTGCTGAGCCTCGGTCACCGCCACATCGCCTACATCGCGGGACCGCCCGGACTGAGCACCACCCGGGAGCGGCTCGCGGGACACCAGGACGCCCTGCGCCACCACGACCCCGAGCTGCCCGAGCGCTGCGCACACCTCACCGTGCACGCCGGATTCGAGCGTTCCGCCGGATACGACGCCACCCGCGAACTGCTGCGCCGGGGAGCCCCCTTCACCGCCGTCGCCGCGGCCAACGACACCGTGGCCACCGGAGTGTCCGCGGCCCTGCGCGAGGCGGGGCTGCGGATACCCGAGGACGTCTCCATCGCGGGCTTCGACGACCTGCCCGTCTGCGTGGACACCGCGCCCGCCCTCACCACGGTCCGGGTGCCGCTGCGGGAGGCGGGAGTTCTCGCCGCCCAGTTCGTCACCGGCCTCAGACCACTGCCCCCCGGCGGCATCACCACGCTCCCGGCGGAGCTGATGGTGCGCGGCTCCACCGCGCCGCCGCCCGCCGCCACCCCGGGGAGCCGCCCGTGAAGTACGCCTTCTCCACCCTCGGCCTGCCCGGCGCCACCCTGGAGCGGAGCGCCGCTCTCGCCGCGGACCACGGGTACCAGGGGCTCGAACTGCGCGCCCACCCCGAGGAGCCGCTGCACCCCGGCAGCTCCGCTGCCGACCGTGCGGCGGGCCTGCGGACCCTGACCGCCGCGGGCGTCGCCGTCCTCGGGGTCGCCGGGTACGCCAGGGTGGCCGCCCCCGGCCCCGACGAGCCGGTCCTCGCGGAGATCCACGCCCTGGTCCGGCTCGCCGCAGACCTCGAAGCCCGCTGCGTACGGGTCTTCCCCGGCGGCGGTGAACTGCCCGCGGAGCAAGCCGATGCCCACGCGGTCCGCCGCCTCCGGGCCGCCGCGCCCTTCGCCGAGCGGCACGGGGTGCGGATCCTGCTGGAGACCCACGACTCGCACCGCACCGCGAACGCGACGGCCCGGGTGCTCGACCGGGTCGGGCATCCGGCCGCCGGCGCACTGTGGGACGTGCTCCACACCTGGCTCGGCGGCGAATCGCCCGCCGAGTCGCACCGCGCCCTGGCCGCGCACCTGGGCTACGTACAGGTCAAGGACGTGGCATCGGCGCACGAGCCGACCCCGCTGGGGCTCGGTGCGGGCGCACTGCCGCTCGCCGAGGCCGTGGCCCTCGTACCGCAGGACGGGTGGCTCTGCTGGGAGTACGAGAAGCGCTGGTACCCCGACGCCGCCGAACTGCCGGGGCAGCTCGCGCGGGGCCGGGCGTACCTGGAGGGGCTGGCCGGCCAGGCCCGCAGTGAAGGCTGAAGGCCGGGCGCGGTCGGGGACTTCAGGCCGACTGGCCGAGGCGGGACGGGTCGACGGGGTGACGGAAGCCGAGGCCCAGGGCGTAGCGCTCCAGTTCGTCCACCGCCGTTGCCGCCAGGCGGTCCAGTTCGCCGCCGAGCGACCCTGCCACGTGCGGGGTCAGCAGGACGTTCGGCAGGTTGTACAGGGGGGAGACGGCGGGGAGGACCTCCGGCTCGGTGTGGTCCAGTACGGCGTGCAGCCGGCCCGAGACCAGTTCCCCGGTCAGTGCCGCGGTGTCGACGAGCGAGCCGCGCGCGGTGTTCACCAGGGTCGCGCCGTCGGGCATCAGGGCCAGCCGTGAAGCGTCCAGCAGGTGGCGGGTCTCCGGCAGCGCGGGAGCGTGCAGGCTCACCACGTCACTGCGGCGCAGCAGTTCGTCGAGGGGGACGGCTTCGGCGCCCAGGGCCGCGAGCTCGGCGGGGTCGGCGTACGGGTCGTTCACGAGCACCCGCAGGTCGAAGGGGCGCAGCAGCTCCAGTACGCGCCGGCCGATGAGCGAGGCTCCGACCAGGCCGACCGTGCGCCGGTAGTTGCCGATGGAGGGGTAGCGGCGCAGCAGGTCGATGGGGCCGCGGGCCGCCCCGTAGGCGTGCGCGGATTCCAGGACGCGCTTGTTGGCGAAGAGGATGGCGGCGAGCGTGTACTCGGCGACCGGCAGGGCGTTCGCGGCGGCGGCGCTGGAGACGAGCAGCCCGCGTTCCCAGCAGGCCGGGGTGACATGGCTCTTGACGCTTCCGGCGGCGTGGACGACGGCCCGCAGGCTCGGCATCCGCTCCAGCGCGTCCGCGTCCAGCGGCGGGCACCCCCAGCCGGTGAACAGCACCTCGGCTTTGGCCAGCCGCCGGGCGAAGGCGTCCTCGGCGAAGGCGGACCCGAAGTCGGTGAGGAGCAGATCGGGGTCGAGGTCGGCGACCCTCGCCAGCTCCGGCAGGACCCGGCCGCTGAGAACGGCGGCCCGGGTGCCGGGGCTCATGGCGAGCACGGTGGCGGGGCGGTGCGGCGGGACGGCGGCCGAACCGGACGGGGAGACGGGGTGGGTCACTTGACGGCTCCTGCGGTGAGATCCGACGACGAGGGCCCCGGGGCCGCCGCTCCCCAAAGAGGCGGCTCCGGGGCTGTTCGTGAGAGGTCCATCCTTTGTGCGAACAACCATGCCGTCAAGAGTGAACGTGCAAGTCGATCGAAACAATCAGTCCAGTTCGTCCGTCCGGCCTCGGCCCGCGCCTCGGCCGGATCTCGCCCTATGATGACATCGCCGCGAGCCCTGGTTCGCCGCGGGAAATCAAAATGATCGAATCGATTGACTTCGATCATCCGGTCATTGACGGCGCGGACCGCGCGTTCATATATTCGGCCACGTACCCGCACCCCGCGGCACCGTCTCGACCTCTCCCGGGAGTCAGCGCATGCTCACGCACGACCAGGACGGCTTCCGGCGCGCAGAGCGCCCCCACCGCATCGTGTCGGGGGCCCTGCACTACTTCCGGGTCCATCCCGACCTGTGGGAGGACCGCCTCACCCGGCTGCGCGCCCTGGGCGTCAACACCGTGGACACCTACGTCCCCTGGAACTTCCACGAGACCGCCCCCGGCAAGGCCGACTTCACCGGCTGGCGCGACCTCGGCCGGTTCTTGGCGATCGCCCAGGACCTCGGCCTCGACGCCATCGTCCGGCCCGGCCCGTACATCTGCGCCGAATGGGACTTCGGCGGCCTGCCCGCCCGTCTGCTCGCCGTCGACGGCCTGCGCCTGCGCTGCTCCGACCCCCGCTTCGAGGCCGAGGTGGACGGCTGGTTCGACCTGGTCGTCCCCGAACTGCTGCCCCACCTCGCGAGCCGCGGCGGCCCCGTCGTCGCCGTACAGATCGAGAACGAGTACGGCTCCTACGGCAACGACGCCCGCTACCGCGCGCACGTCGAGCGCGGACTCGTCGAACGCGGCGTCGACTGCTTGCTGTTCACCGCGGACGGACCCGAAGACGCCATGCTGCAGGGCGGCATGCTCCCCGGCAGGCTCGCCACCGCCACCTTCGGCGCCAAGCCCGCCGAGCGCCTCGCCCACCTGCGCCGCTACCAGCGGACCGGGCCGCTCACCGCGATGGAGTTCTGGATCGGCTGGTTCGACCACTGGGGCGAGGAGCACCACGTACGCCCGGCCGAAGAGGCGGCGCGGTCGCTCGACGAACTCCTGGCCACTGGCGCCTCCGTCAACCTCTACATGGCCCACGGCGGCACCAACTTCGGCTACTGGGCCGGCGCCAACCACTCCGGCTCCCGCCCCGGCGACCCCGGCTACCAGCCCACCGTCACCAGCTACGACTACGACTCCCCCATCGGCGAGGCGGGTGAACTGACGGAAAAGTTCCACGCGTTCCGCGAGGTCATCGGCAAGTACCTGCCGCTGCCCGAAGGCCCGCTGCCCGCGCCGCTGCCCCGGATGACAACCGCCCGTGCCGTCCCCGGGGGAGTGGCACCGCTCCTCGTCCACCTGGACGTCCTCGCCGGGGACCCGGTCCTGCGTCCGGCCCCCGAGCCCATGGAGAAGCTCGGCCAGGACCACGGTCTGATCCACTACCGCACCACGATCACCGGGCCCCGCCCCGCCATGCCCGTCAGGATCGACGGGCTCGGCGACCGCGCGTACGTATTCGCGGACGGCGTGCCGCTCGGCGTCCTCGACCGCAACGCCCCCGACGAGGGCCTCGACCTGCCCGTCGGCGAGGACGGAGTCGTCCTCGACCTCCTCGTCCGGGCCCAGGGCCGGGTCAACTACGGCCCCCTGATCGACGACCGCAAGGGCATCTCGCGCGCCGTGCGCCACGGCCACCAGCACCTCTTCGAGTGGGAGATACGGCCACTGCCGCTCTCCGACACGGCAGGTCCCGGCGCCCTGCGGTGGTCGGAGGACGGAGCCGAGCCGGGCAGGCCCGCCTTCCACCGGTTCACCCATTCGCTCACCGAGCCGCCCGCCGACGGCTTCCTCGACCTGGCCGGCTGGGGCACCGGCCTGGTCTGGCTCAACGGCTTCCTCCTGGGCCACTACGACACTCCGCGCGGCCCGCAGCGCGCCCTGTACGCCCCCGCCCCGCTCTGGCGGGCCGGTGCCAACGAGATCGTCCTCCTCGAACTGGAGCAGCCCGGAACCGAGCTGCCGCTGCGCGACCAGCCCGACCTCGGCCGTCCCACGGTCGTCGACATCGACTACTGAGATCCCGGTCAGAGGTTGTCCACAGGCGCATGCCCGGCCCCAACCTCTCGGCCTAGACTGGCGACTTGGTTGATCATCTGCCGGACGAGCACGGAGGAACGAAGAGCATGCGCTATCTCCCCCTGGGCAATTCAGGTCTTCAGGTGTCCGCGATCGGGCTCGGCTGCAACAACTTCGGCGGCCGCCTCGACGTCCGGGCCACCCGCGGGGTCGTGGACGCCGCGCTCGACGCCGGCATCACCCTCCTCGACACGGCCGACATCTACGGGGGCCTCGGAGGCTCCGAAACCCAGCTCGGCGAGGTCCTCAAGGGCCGCCGCGACCAGGTGGTCCTCGCCACCAAGTTCGGCTACCACTCCATGGACATGGGATACGGGGCCGCCGCCGGCTCCCGTGGCGGCCGCGCCTACATCCGGCGTGCCGTCGAGGAGTCCCTGCGCCGCCTGCAGACCGACCACATCGACCTCTACCAGCTGCACAGCCCCGACCCGGCCGTCGCCATCGGCGAGACCCTCGCCGCGCTCACCGAACTCGTCGCCGAAGGCAAGATCCGCTACATCGGACACTCCAACCTCTCCGGCTGGCAGCTCGCCGAAGCCGCCCACGTGGCCCGCGAGACCGGCGCCACTCCCTTCGTCTCCGCCCAGAACGAATGGTCGCTGCTCCAGCGGTCGGCGGAGCGCGAGCTCGTCCCGGCCGCCCTGCACTACGGCGTCGGCGTCCTGCCGTACTTCCCGCTCGCCAACGGCCTGCTGACGGGCAAGATCCGCCGGGGCGCCCCCGTGCCGGCCGGCTCCCGGCTCGAAGGCCGCGACGCCTACCTCACCGAGGCGCGCCTCGACATCGTGGAGGCACTGGCCGCGCTCGCCGAGAAGCACGGCCGCACCGTCCTGGAACTCGCCATCGGCTGGCTCGGCGCCCAGCCCGGCTGCTCCTCCGTCATCGCGGGAGCCACCTCCGCCGAGCAGGTGCGCGCCAACGCGGCCGTCGCCGACCGGCCGCTCGACGCCGAACTGCTGGCCGAGGTCGACGCCATAGCGGGGGCCGCGGGGTGACCTGCCCTACGGGGTCGGTTGCCCTTCGGGGGCTTCGGAAGCGGACTGCGAAGGGCTCGCCGAGTCGCTCGGCGAAGCGCTGGGCGACGGGCTGGCCGAGGAGGTCTCCGAAGGGCTGGGCGAAGCGCTCGCGGACGGGCTCGCGTACGCGGTGCCCGTAGGAGCGCCGGTCAGGACCTCCACCAGGCCGGTGTCCAGCGAGTAGTAGGCGCCGACCACGGCCACGGAGCCCTTCTTCACCAGGGGTGCCAGGTCCGCGTTGGCCCGCAGCTCGTCCGCCGTCAGCTTGATCTGATGGCGGATCATGGTGTCGACTGGATCGGTGCCCGGGTTCTTGACGGTCGCCGCGTAGGCGGGCTCCAGGGCCTTGGAGATCGCCTGCAGGTTGCCGGGCAGCGTATTGCCGTCCCGCAGCGCTTGGTACGACGCGTCGATGGCTCCGCAGCGCTGGTGCCCGAGGACGAGGATCAGCGGGGTGCCCGCCGTCACCGGCCCGAACTCGACCGACCCGGTGACGACCGGGCCGACCGCCTGCCCGCCCGTGCGCAGCACGAACAGGTCGCCGAGCCCGGTGTCGAAGAGCAGCTCGGGCGGTACCCGGGAGTCGATGCACGCCAGGATCACGCCGTAGGGATCCTGGGCCTGCGCCACCAGCCGGCGCCGGTCCGGATCCCGGTCGGGGTGCTTGAGGCTGCCGCTGACCCAGCGCTTGTTGCCCTCCATCAGCCGGGCGTACGCGGCCTGCGGAGTGCTGGGCCGCGGTTCCGGTGCGGCAGTCGTCGCCTTCGGGGCGCTCTTCGCCGAGCACCCCGAGAGCGCGGTCGCGGCGGCCACCGCGGCGGCGAGGCCCCCGGTCAGCACGAACCTGCGCGGCGGAAGTTCTGCTCTGTCCATCGGGTCTACCCCTCGGTGCTGCTCGCGGCGGCTTCCTGGCCGTGGCGATTGTTCAGCCCGGGAGGGGAGGAGCCGTGGCAGGCTCACGCGGGCGCGGGCGCCTGTGCCACGGACGGCCGATGGCGGGGGCGCCCTGGCCGGGGGCTCAGGACACGATGTCCTTGCGCGCGAACCCGCGGAACGCCAGCGCGAACAGCACCAGCGCGTACGACACCGACACCGCCGCACCCTTGATCATTCCACCCCACTCCAGCTGCGGCTGCAGGGCGTCGGCCCACGCGAACTGCCAGTGCGCCGGCAGGAACTCCCGCCAGGACCCCAGGGCCGTCACCGCGTCCAGCACATTGCCGACGATCGTCAGACCGACGGCCCCGCCCACCGCGCCCAGCGGCGCGTCCGTCCGGGTCGACAGCCAGAACGCCAGCCCGGCCGTGACCAGCTGGGACACGAAGATGAACGCGACGGCGATCGCGAGGCGCCCCACGGTGTCCCCGGCCGCCAGGGCGCCGCCCGTCGGGAGCTTCAGCGGCCCCCACCCGTACGCCGCCGTGCCCGCCGCCAGCGCCACCACCGGCAGCAGCACCATCGCCGCCAGGCTGAACCCCAGCGCCACCACCAGCTTGCTCCACAGCAGCCGGGCCCTGGGCACGGGCGAGGCCAGCAGGTAGCGCAGCGAGGACCAGCTGGCCTCGGAGGCCACCGTGTCCCCGCAGAACAGCGCCACCGGCACCACCAGCAGGAACCCGGCCGAGACGAACAGGCAGGTGGCCGCGAAGTTCGCGCCCGAGGCCGTCGCCGTGTCGATGAGGGTGATCCGGCCGTTGCCGCCGCTCCGGCTGCCCGGTCCGCCGCCCACCGCGAAGGCGATCATCAGGACGAACGGCAGTGCGGCGAGGATTCCGGCCATCACCAGCGTCCGCCGCCGTCGCCACTGCCGCAGCGCCTCCACGCGCAGCGGCAGCGTACGGCTCGCCCGGTAGCCGGGGGCCACCTCGGTCACCTCAGCACCCCCGACGCGGTCCGGGGCATCCGTCACGGCGCTCATGCCGCACCTCCGATGAGGGTGAGGAAGGCGTCCTCGAGCCTTCGGTGCGGTCCCACTCCGGACACCGGCACCTCCAGCCGTACGAGTTCGGTGATCAGCTCGGCGGCGCTCGCGCCGTCCAGCCGTACGAGCAGCCCGTCTTCGGCGCGGTCCACGGATTCCACTCCCTCCAGCGCGGCCAGCTTGCCGACCGTCGCCTCGTCCACCGGCCCGGCCAGGGTCACCAGCAGGGTGTCCCCGCCGCCGGTGATCTCGGCGACCTCGCCCGCCTGTACGAGGCGGCCGCGGTCCATGACCACCAGGTGTGTACAGGACTGCTCCACCTCCGACAGCAGGTGGCTGGAGACGATGACCGTCCGCCCGGCCGCCGCGTAGCGGATCATCACGTCGCGCATCTCGCGGATCTGCGGCGGGTCCAGACCGTTCGTCGGCTCGTCGAGGATCAGCAGGTCGGGCATCCCGAGCATGGCCTGCGCGATCGCGAGGCGCTGGCGCATGCCCTGCGAGTACGTGCGTACCGCGCGCTCCAGGGCGTCGCCGAGCCCGGCGATCTCCAGGGCCTCCTCCATGTGCGAGTCCTCGGCGGGGCGGCCAGTGGCCTGCCAGTACAGCTCCAGGTTGGCGCGTCCGGTCAGGTGCGGCAGGAAGCCGGCGCCCTCCACGAACGCCCCGACCCGCGACAGCACCGGCGCGCCGGCCCGTACCGCGTGCCCGAACACCCGGATCTCCCCGGCGTCCGGGGTGATCAGGCCCATCAGCATCCGCAGGGTCGTGGTCTTGCCCGCGCCGTTGGGCCCGAGCAGGCCGAGCACCTGGCCCTTCTCGACCCGGAAGGACAAGTCCCGTACGGCGTAGCGGTCCTGCGCCTTGGCATAGCGCTTGGTCAGCCCCGTGATCTCCAGTGGTACGTCGGCCAGCTCCGGTTCGGGCTGCGGTGCGCCCGCCCGGATCCCGCCCCGCCCCCGGCCGGACCTGCGGATCCCCACCAGCCCCGCGGCCAGCAGCAGCGCCCCGAGCGGCATCCCCCAGGTCCACGCGGGCAGCCCCGAAGACGCCGTACGCACCCCTTCCGCGACGGGCACGGCCAGCGGCCCCTGCGCCGAGACGGTGTAGGTGGCGGGCGCGGCCGGGGTGGCGTAGCCCAGGTCGGTGGCGGCGACGACGAGCCGCAGCCGGTGTCCCGCCGCGAAAGCGTGGTCGATCGCGGGCAGCCGCAGCTCGACGGTCCGGTCCTGCTGCGCGTTCTCCACCCGGACCGGGGCCACCAGCTGACTGGGCAGCACCTGCTGGCGGCCGTCGGGTCCGACGTCGTAGACCTTGCCGAACAGGACGGCCGAACCGTCCGCAGCCGTCGACCTCACCTTTAGGGTGACAGTCGGGGTCCCGGTGATCCGCACCTCGTCGGTCAGCGGCTCCGATTCGAACCGGGCGTTCTGCCCGGGGAAGTCGAGCGAGAGCCCGCCTCCGAGAGCGGCGAGCTGTCCGCCGATGCCCGGGAGCGCGGACAGCGCGGGCGGGGCCCCGCCCGCCGGATTCCCGAAGCTCTGCTCGCGGCCGGCCAGGGCGAACTCGCGCGGGCCGGACAGCAGTCCGGGGTAGGTGGGGCCGGTCGCCCCGCGGAGTTGGACCTCGCCGTCGGTGGAGTCGATGCCGCCGGAGCGGGAGACCCGGAAGACGGGGCCGGTGTCCACGGAGGGGTCTTCCTTGAGGTAGCGGTCGAACCAGGTCTTCACCCGGCCCTCGACGCGGTCCGCCTCGCGCATGCCGCCGTCGTGGCCGCCCGCAGCCCAGTCCACGGAGACGGGAGCCCCATTGGCGGCGATGGCCCTGGCCATGGCGTCGGCCTGGTCCAGGGGGAAGAGGGAATCGTCCTGGCCCTGTGTGATCAGGGTCGGGACCTTGATCGCGGAGCCGACGGCGGAGGGGCTCCGCCGCTCCAGGAGCGCTCGGGCTTCCGGATCGGGCTTGCCGGCCACCGCGACCCGCTCGTACATGGCGCACAGTTCGGGCTGGAAGCGTCCGCACCCCTGCGCCGAGGCCGGGGCGCCGTTCGCGGCGGGAGCTCCGGTCGCGGCCGGGGCGCCGTTTCCGGTGGAGGCTCCGGGCTGGAGCCCGCCGGCGGAGCCGGTGGTGAAGAAGAGGCCCGCCCAGAGCTTCTTGAAGACGTCGTTCGGGAAGAGGGAGTCCGCGAGGTTCCAGTAGGTGATGGAGGGGGCGATGGCGTCCACGCGCGGGTCGTGACCGGCCGCGAGGAGGGAGATCGCCCCGCCGTATGAGCCGCCCGCGATGCCGACCCGCGGATCGCCGGCCGCGTCGAGCCGGACCCCGGGCCGGGCCGCGATCCAGTCGATCAGCCGGGAGACGTCCTTGACCTCGTAGTCGGGGTCGTTCAGCCCGATCCTGCCGCCGGAGCGGCCGAACCCACGCGCCGACCAGGTCAGGACCGCGTAACCGTCGCGGGCGAGCCGTTCGGCCTGCGGCCGGACGTCCTCCTTGCTGCCGCCGAAGCCGTGCGCGAGGAGGACGGCGGGACGTTTCGCCCCGCCGCCTTGCCCCTGACCGCCCCGGTCGCCGGAGGTGAAGTACGAGATGTCGATTCCGGCGCCGGGCATGTCGAGCACCCGGTCCTCACGGTGCACGGCCGGGTCTTCGCCGGCCGCGGCCGTGGCGGTCAGCGTGCCCGCCCCCACGACGACGGCGAGCGCGGCGGCGCCCGCGAGCAGGCGGCTTCGGCGGCGCCGGGGCAGTCGGAGCTTCATACGGGAACCCTAATCGCCGGGTCCGCCCGGCCCGCGCTCCCGCAGGCTGAACTGCCGACGTTCTCAAGGACTACTTCACCCGGCGTCCGTACCGCGCCTGCGGTACACGCGGCGACGCCCGCGGAGTACGCCGAGCGGCGGGCCCCGTCGCCCTGCGCGTCCCGCCGAACGGCGCCCCCGCCGCCCGCCGTGACCCACCGTTCGGCGCGACCCGAGGTTCAGCCCGACCCGCCGACCCGCCGACCCGCCGACCTGCGCTGCGCGTCGACCGGCGGGAGGATGGCCGCATGCTGCTGGCCGAGGTCGCGCGCGTGTCCCGGGAGGTCGCCGAGACCTCCGCCCGGTCCCGGAAGACCGAACTGCTCGCCGGGGTCTTCGCCGCCGCGCCCCCGCGGGAGGCCGCGCTCGTGGTCTCGTACCTCGCCGGACGGCTCCCGCAAGGGCGTCCGGGGATCGGCTGGCGTGCGCTGGCCCGCGAGACGGAGCCCGCCGCCGAGCCCACCTTGACCGTGTCCGCCGTGGACGCCGAGGTGACGCGGCTCGCCGCCGTCGCCGGGACCGGTGCGCAGGCTGAGCGCCTCCGGATCCTGGACGGCCTGCTCGGCGCCGCCACCGAGCCGGAACAGCGGTTCCTGCGCAGCCTGCTCTCCGGCGAGGTCCGCCAGGGCGCACTGGACGCCGTGGCCCTGGAGGGCGTGGCCGCCGCGGCCGGAGTGCCGGCCGCCGAGCTGCGGCGGGCCGCGATGCTCGACGGCTCCCTGCCCCGGGTGGCGGCGGCGGTCCTGGCCGACGGGGCGGCGGCCCTGCGCGGGGTGACCCTGCGCGTGGGGCACCCCGTACAGCCGATGCTGGCGAACACCGCCAAGTCGGTGGCCGAGGCGCTGGCCGCGCTCGGGCCGTGCGCGGTGGAGGAGAAGCTCGACGGGATCCGGGTGCAGGTCCACCGCGAGGGGGACGAGGTACGGGTGTACACGCGTTCCCTCGACGAGATCACCGACCGGTTGCCG
Source organism: Streptomyces sp. NBC_00503 (assembly GCF_036346895.1). Taxonomy (NCBI): domain Bacteria; kingdom Bacillati; phylum Actinomycetota; class Actinomycetes; order Kitasatosporales; family Streptomycetaceae; genus Streptomyces; species Streptomyces sp. NBC_00503. The sequence continues at coordinate 7,338,851 of NZ_CP107855.1, forward strand.
GAGGTGGCCGAGCTGGCCCGGTCGCTGCCGGGCGAGCGGTTCATCCTGGACGGGGAGGTCATCGGGCGGCCGGGGGCCGATGGTCGGCCGGTGCCGTTCCAGGAGGTGGCGAGCCGGGTCGGCTCGCGGGTCGACGTCGAGGCCGCCCGGCGGACCCTTCCGGTCGACGCCTTCTTCTTCGACGTCCTGGCGGCGGGTGCGGACGTACTCCTCGACCTGCCGGTGCGCGAGCGCTACGAGGTCCTGGCCGCCCTGGTGCCCGAGGGGTCCCGGGTGCGCCGCCTCGTGGTCGAGGATCCGGCGGTGGGGCTCGCCGACGCGGAGGAGTTCGGGGCCGAAACCCTGCGCCGGGGTCATGAGGGGGTGATGGTCAAGGCCCTCGACTCCGCCTACGCGGCCGGCCGCCGCGGCAAACACTGGCTCAAGGTGAAACCGGTGCACACCCTGGACCTCGTGGTGCTCGCCGTCGAACGGGGCCACGGCCGCCGCACCGGGCTCCTGTCCAACCTGCACCTGGGTGCACGGGCGGCCGACGGCAGCTACGCCATGCTCGGCAAGACCTTCAAAGGACTCACCGACGAGATGCTGCGCTGGCAGACGGAGCGGCTCGGCGAGCTCGCCGTCGAGGACGACGGCTTCACCGTCCGGGTCCGTCCCGAACTGGTCGTGGAGATCGCCTACGACGGTCTGCAGCGCTCCCCGCGCTACCCGGCCGGGGTGGCCCTGCGCTTCGCCCGGGTCCTGCGGCACCGTCCCGACAAGCGCGCGCAGGACGCGGACACGGTGGAGACGGTGCTCGGTGATTTGCCTCAGAGGCAACGCGGATTGCCAGAGGGGTAAGAATCTGACTCAATCGGGGCATGACAACCGGTCCTGCCCCCGGCCCCGAAGACGCGGCCGACCTCGCCGACGACACCGGCGCGAGCGCCGCCGTCGACGGCCCCGAGCTGCCCACCGTGGCCCCACAGCTGCGCGAACTCCGCCGCCGCGCCGGACTCACCCTGGAGGCCGCCGCCGCGCGGGCCCGGCTCTCGCCCGCCCACCTGTCACGACTGGAGACCGGCCGGCGCCAGCCCTCGCTGCCGCTGCTGCTCGGTCTCGCCCGCACCTACGGTACGACGGTCTCGGAGCTGCTGGGGGAGACCCCGGCCGTGGCCGATCCCATCGTACGGGCCGGCGGCCCCGGCGCCCGCGAGGCCGACGGCTGGACGTACTGGCAGGCCGGCGGCTCCGGCCGCGGGATGCAGGCGCTGCGCGTGCACGTGCCCCACGGGCGCAGCCAGGGCGAGCTGGTCCGCGTACATCCCGGGGAGGAGTGGCTGTACGTGCTGAAGGGGCGGCTGCGGCTGCACCTCGGGGAGAGCGAGCACCTGCTGGAGCCGGGGGACAGCGCGCACTTCGACTCGCTCACCGCGCACCGGATCGGCGCGGCCTCGTCCGCCGGAGCCGATCTGCTGTTCGTCCACACCCTGCTGCAGAGCAGCCTCGCCGGTCTGTGCCTGGGAGGAACCACCTCCACCAGCACCACGCGCCACCAGTAGTCGACCCGACAGCCGAAGGAGCCGTACCCGTGCCCGTGCCCGTGTCCGAGACAGAACAGCAGCCCAATGCGGAGCAGACGCCGACCGTGATGCGGCGCATCGAGTCGAAGTTCCCGCGCGGTCTGGTCATCCGGCTCGTTGCCTACTTGTTCGTAGGCCATCTCTTCGCCTTCTTCGTCTACTTGCTCTTCGTCCTGGGCGCCCAACGCCAGTGAGGACGGGTGCGAAGTTTCCGTTCGCGGCTCTAGGAACCTGCAAGTCTTGAAGTTACCCTCCGCGCATGATTTCCACGGTTGTCTGGGGTACCGGCAACGTCGGCCGTTTGGCCATCCGTGCCGTAGAGGCCCATCCGGCGCTGAAACTGGCCGCCGTCATCGTCCACAATCCCGAGAAGGTCGGCCGGGACGCCGGTGAACTCGGCGAACTCGACTACGAGGTCGGTGTCGCGGCCACCGACGACATCGAGGCGGTGCTCGCCGCCCGCCCGCAGGCCGTCTTCTACGCGGCGTCGGGCGACATCCGCCCCGATGACGCCCTCGACGACATCGCCCGGGCGATCCGCTCCGGGGCCGTCGTCGTCAGCCCCGCCCTCTATCCGCTCTACGACTACCGCAACGCACCGCCGGAGTTCCTCGATCCGGTGACCGCCGCGGTCGCGGAGGGCGGCGGCTCGCTCTTCGCCTCCGGCGTCGACCCCGGCTGGGGCAACGACGTGCTCCCGCTCCTGCTCAGCGGACTCGGCACCCGGGTCGACGTCATCCGCTGCCAGGAGATATTCGACTACTCCACCTACGACCAGCCGGACTCGGTCCGCCTCCTCGTCGGCATGGGCCAGCCCATGGACTTCGAACCGATGATGCTGATGCCGTCCATCCCGACCATGGTGTGGGGCGGTCAGATACGGATGATGGCCCGCGCCCTGGGCGTCGAACTCGACGACATCCGCGAGACGGTGGACCGCCGCGCCCTCGACACCACCGTCACCACACGGACGATGGGCGAATTCGAGGCCGGCACGCAGGGCGCCATCCGCTTCGAAGTGCAGGGCATCGTCGAGGGCGAACCCCGCATCGTCATCGAGCACGTCACCCGCATCCACGCCTCCTGCGCGCCCGACTGGCCGTCCCCGCCCGACGGTGGGGACGGAGCCCACCGGGTCGTCATCGAGGGCCGTCCGCACATCGAGGTCACCATCGAGGCCACGGACGAGGGCGAGAACCGTTCCGCGGGCGGCAACGCCACCGCCGTCGGCCGTCTCGTCGGCGCCATCGACTGGCTGGTGGAGGCCGAACCGGGGCTCTACGACGCCCTCGACATCCCGCTGCGCCCCGCCATCGGCAAACTCGGAAGGAAACACCCATGAGGATCGACGTACCCGAAGGCCAGCACCCCATCGAGTACGTATGGGGCGACCTGGTACCCGGCATCGGGATGGCCGCGGCCAACTTCTCGCTGTCGGTGTACGCCCACACCACCCTGGGGCTGCGCGAGTTCGAGGCGGCCCGGCTGCGCGTGGCGCAGATCAACGGGTGCATCTTCTGCCTGGACTGGCGCACGGACCGGGACGGGGAGAAGGTCGAGGACGAGTTCCCCGAGGCCGTCACCGAGTGGCGCACGACCGACCGCTTCGACGAGCGCACCCGGCTGGCGGCGGAGTACGCCGAGCGGTACTGCCTCGACCACCACGGCCTGGACGAGGAGTTCTGGGAGCGGATGACGGCGCTCTACAGCCAGGTCGAGATCGTGGAACTGACGATGAGCATCGGGTCCTGGCTGGCCTTCGGCCGGCTCAACCACGTGCTCGGCCTCGACAGCGTGTGCATCCTGCCGGGCCACTGAACCGCGGAGCGGGAACGCGGGGCACACGGGTCCGGGGCCGTCGGTGAATCCGACGGCCCCGGGCCTTCGCGCTGCTTGCCGCGACCTGGTGGGCCCTTGCGGGCCCGGCGCTACAGGTCGGTGGCGATGATCTTCTCGATGTTGCGCTCGGCGAGCGCGGTGATGGTGACGAACGGGTTGACGCTGGTGTTGCCCGGGATGAGCGCGCCGTCGATGACGTACAGGCCGGTGTATCCGTGCAGGCGGCCGTAGTTGTCGGTGGCCTTGTTCAGGATCGCGCCGCCGAGGGGGTGGTAGGTGAGGTGGTCGCCCCAGATCTTGTTGGTGCCGAAGAGGTCGGTCCGGTAGATCGTCCCCTCCTTCGAGTTGATCTTGTCGAAGATGGTCTTGGCCATGTCGATGGACGGCTGCTTCCAGGCCGTCTGCCAGTTCAGCTTGACCGCGCCCGAGGCCGCGTCGTAGCTGAACTCCGCGCGGTTCGGGTTCTTCGTGATCGACAGGTAGAAGGACGCGTAGGTCTCGATGCCGGTCGGCAGCGGGGCCACCTCGGCGAAGGCGCCGCCCGCGTCCCAGTTGTCGATGCCGCCGCAGGGGATCGACGCCTGGACCTTGCCGGTCGGGTCCCACATGTGGTTGGCCCGGCCGACCATGACGTTTCCGTTGTCGCCCCAGCCCTTGCCGATCTCCGAGTTCAGGTTGGGCAGCGCGCCCGTGGCCTTCAGCCGGACGAGCAGCTTGCTGGTGCCGACGCTGCCGGCCGCGAAGAACACCTTGTCCGCGACGACGGTCTTGGTGCCGATGGTGTCGCCGCTGGTGTTGATCTGGTCGATGACGACCGTGTACCCGCCGCCGGAGGCCTGGGAGACCGAAGTCACCCTGTGCAGGGGCGAGATGGTGACCTTGCCGGTGGCCTTGGCCTGGGCGATGTAGGTCTTCTGGAGGGACTTCTTGCCGTAGTTGTTGCCGTAGAGGATCTCACCGGCCACCGCGGACTTGGTGACGGTCCCGGCCGCCTCCTGCTTCATGTAGTCCCAGTCGTATACGTCCGGGACGAAGACGAAGGGGAAGCCGGAGCGCTGGGCGTGCTTGCGGCCGACCCGGGCGAACTGGTAGCAGTCGACGGTGTCGAACCAGGCCGGGTCGATCAGGCCGACGCCGAGGCCCGCGTTGGCGCGCGGGTAGTAGGTGCTGTACATCTCCTCCGCGTCCACGGAGGGGAGGATGGCGCCGAAGTTCGCGCGCTTGGGCGTGACCGCCATACCGCCGTTGACCAGCGAGCCGCCGCCGACGCCGCGGCCCTGGTAGACGATGATGCCGCCCATTTCCTCGGCGTCCAGGATGCCGGTGTAGCGCGGGATGTCCTTGTCGATGGGGAAGCCCAGGAAGTTGCTCAGGGGCTGCTTGGTCTTGGTGCGCAGCCAGTAGGAGCGCTGGTCCGGGCTGGTGGTGCTGCAGAAGATCTTGCCGTCCGAGCCCGGGGTGTCCCAGGCCATGCCCATCTCGATCATGTGGACGTCCACGCCGGCCTCGGCGAGCCGCAGGGCGGCGACGGAGCCGCCGTACCCGGTGCCGATCACCAGGGCCGGTACGTGGGCGCCGTTGTCGATGGGGCCGGCGGCGGTCGCGTCGGCCGTGGCGGCCTGTGCCGGGGACGAGATGATCGGACCAGCAAGGGCCATGGCCCCCAGAATGGAACCTGTTCTACCCAGAAACCCGCGACGCGAGACGCCGTTGGTGTTGGTTTTGTGCAGGCTTTTGTCGCTCATGTGAGCTTCCTCACTCTAGGCTGAATGAGAACGAGTTCTACTGCCGAGTGCTTGTGAAGTCACTAGATACGCCTAGGTATCTTTCGCCGATCATGGTCGCGGAGGGCGCCGGTCCGTGGTCCGGGATCCGGCGCCGAAGGTCCCATCGGACGCTGGGAACGACCACTGGCTGTGGAGGGGTGGTGGTCTCGCAGTGACGGGAGCGCGGGGGAGGGGGACGGGCCGGCGGCGTGCGCGCGGCTCGAATCCGGCACGTCAGAAGTCGAACGCGTTACGGGGCGGCGTCCCCCGCCGGGTGGCCGGGAATCCCGGGCCACGCAGCCACTCCGTCATGGCTGTGTCCCCTGCGCCCGGCGGCCGAAAAGCGGCAAACCGCAGCGTGCGGCCGTGATCGGGCCCGAAATCTTTTTACCTTCGCCAAGTGGGCCTGTTCGCCGTCCGGGCCGGTGTTACAGGCCCGGTGTCCCCCGGTCCGGGCCCCCGTGTACACAAGGAGAACCCACGGTCCCGGGTCCGGGCGAGGATCAGGGTGGAGGCCGCCGCCGCGAAGGCGCACCAGGTGGAGGCGAATTCCAGCCTCCAGAGCGCGGAGCAGACGAGCGCCCCCGCGGCGAGGAGCGCACCGAGACGGCGCAGCCCGCGGTCGCCGGAGATCAGCAGGGAGCCGAGGGTGGCGAACAGATAGCCCGCAAGAACCAGCGGCATCCATGGAACATTCACGCAGTAACCGAGGATGTGGCCGCGGATCTCGGCGCTCACCGGGCGCGTCGCCAGACAGTACGAGAGGTACGCGCCGGTGGCGAGGCCGACGCCGGCGGGCCACCACAGCCGGGGCCGGAACGCCGGCGGGGCGGCGAGCAGTACCCCGAAGGAGACCCACACCGGCAGCAGCGGAAGGGCGATCACCGCCCACGCCGTGGTGGCCGGGCCGCAGCCGCCGCCGGATCTCCAGACGGCGGCTTCGATCAGCTGGTGTGCGCCCAGGATCAGCGGAAGCGCGGCGACGGGCAGGTCCCTGGCCCTTCGCGTGCGCACCAGGCAGGCGATCCCGACGGCGGTGATGGCCGTACCCGCTGTCAGATCGGCCGTCGCGCTCCAGCACATGGCGACCTCCCGCTCCCACGGTAGGGCGGACCGGCGCCGTCTGCCACGCCACAGATCACTGGAAAAATTCGACAAGACAGAGAAGGTTCCTGCACAACCCTTGCTGTGTTCGTGCGCGGGGTTCTACTGTCCCCGCCATGTCCCCAAGAAGAGCCGCCGCCGCGCTGGCGGCGATCACCGTGTCCACGCTCGGCCTCGGCGCCCTGGGCGCCGGCGCGGCCGCCGCGGGTCCCACCGCCCCGCCCACGGCCCCCGCGACCGCCGTCACCCGGGCCGCCCTCGATCCCGCACTGGTCGAGGGCCGCGGCGCCCGCGTGTCCTTCGCCGAGCAGGAAGCGGAGAACGCGGCCACCTCCGGCACGCTCATCGGCCCCGACCGCACCGCCTACTCCCTTCCCGCGGAGGCCTCCGGCCGCAAGGCCGTGAAACTGGCCCCGGGCGAGTACGTGGAGTTCACCCTGCCCGCGGCCGCCGACGCGATCACCGTCCGCTACAGCCTCCCCGACGCCCCGGCCGGCGGCGGCACCACGGCCCCGCTCGACGTCACCGTCAACGGCAAGAACCGCCGCTCCATGACGCTGACCTCGCAGTACTCCTGGCTCTACAACCAGTACCCCTTCAGCAACGACCCGCAGGCCGACCTCCTGCACCCCGACTGGTGGATCACCGAGTGCGGCTGCGTCCCCGCGGCCACCACCCCGGCCCCGGTCGTCACCAAGCCGTTCCGGCCCACCCACATGTACGACGAGCAGCGGCTGCTCCTCGGCCGCACCCACCGGGCGGGCGACAGGATCCGGCTCACCGTCCCGGCCGGGAGCACCGCAGCCTGGACCGTGATCGACCTGCTCGACTCCGAGCTCGTCGGCGCCCCCCACATCGAGACGGCCGCCGCCAACGCCCTGCTCTTCGGGGCGGACCCGACCGGCCGCCGCGATTCCGCGGACGCCCTCGACCGGGCCATCGCCTTCGCCAGGCGCCACCGGCTCCCGGTCTACCTGCCGCCCGGCACCTACCAGGTCAACCGCCACATCATCGTGGACGACGTCACGGTCACCGGCGCCGGCAGCTGGTACACCACCGTCAAGGGCAAGGGCGTCGGCTTCTACGGCAAGGAGGCCACGCAGGGCGCCCTGGCCGGCGGCAGCCGGGGAGTCCACCTCTCCCGCTTCGCCATCGAAGGAGACGTCCGCGAGCGCGTGGACACCGACCAGGTCAACGGCGTGGGCGGAGCCATGAGCGACTCCACCATCGACTCCCTCTACATCCACCACACCAAGGTGGGGCTCTGGTTCGACGGCCCGATGAGCAACGTGAAGGTCACCCGCAACGTCATCACCGACCAGATCGCCGACGGCCTCAACTTCCACACCGGCGTCACCGACTCCCTCGTCCAGGACAACGTCGTCCGCAACACCGGCGACGACGGCCTCGCGCTCTGGTCCGAGAAGACGGCCGACGCCCGCAACACCTTCGACCACAACACCGTGCAGAGCCCGACCCTGGCCAACGGCATCGCCGTCTACGGCGGCGCCGACACCACCGTCACCGCCAACCTCGTCGCCGACCCGGTCCGGGAGGGCAGCGCCCTGCACATCGGCTCCCGGTTCGGCGCCGAACCCTTCACCGGAGCCCTGCGGATCGCCGGCAACACCACCGCGCGCGCGGGCACGTACGAACTGAACTGGAAGATCGGGCTCGGCTCCATCTGGTTCTACGCCCTGGACCGCAGCATCGACCAGGCCGACATCCAGGTCACCGACAACTCCTTCCTCGACTCCACCTACAACGCCGTCATGCTGGTCAGCGACTGGCCGGTGAAGGACAAGGTGCGCATCGAGAACGTCCACTTCAAGGACATCAAGGTCGACGGCACCGGCACCTCCGTCCTCAGCGCGCGGGCGGCCGGTTCGGCGACCTTCGAGAACGTCGACGCCCGGGGCGTCGGGGCCGTCGGGGTCAACAACTGCGGCTCCTTCAACTTCCCCGCCACCGGATCGGAGTTCACCCTCGTGGACCGGGGCGGCAACGACGGCGGCGGCACCACGGGCCCCTGGCTGGCCGGCTGGGAACTGCCCAACACCATCACCTGCGACGACCGCCCGCCGGTCGTGGCCCCGCCCGCGCCCGGCCCCTGGTAGCAGGGGGCGGGCCGCCCGGATCACCGCTTCGCCGCTCCCGGGGGTTCGAGCGGCGGAGCGGTCACCGCGCAGTTGGTACGGCACTGCGGGTGGCAGCTCCCGGGCGCGGGGGAGCGCACGGTCGTCCACGCCACCACGGATCCGAGCACCAGCACCCCCGCGCACCAGGGCATCGCCCGCCCGAACGCCGCGTCGAAGGCACCGGCCGAGAGGTACGCGTCCGGGCCCATCCCGGCCAGCAGCGGCAGCGCCGCCACCGCGAGCAGCCCGGCGGCGCGCGCCGCGGCGTTGTTGATCCCGCTGGCCAGCCCCGCCCGGCCGGGGTCCACCGAGGACAGGACCGTGGCCGTCAGCGGAGCCACCAGGGTCACCATGCCCATGCCCATCACGAGCAGCGCCGGCAGCACGTCCCGTACGTACGAGGCCTCCTCGCCCACCCGCAGCATCAGCAGCATCCCCGCCGCGCACAGCAGCGGCCCCACGGTCAGGGGGATCCGCGGGCCGATCCGCTCGCCGAGCTCCGCCGACCGGGCCGACAGCAGCAGCATCAGGGCGGTGGTCGGCAGCAGGGCGGCCCCGGAGGCGAGGGCGGAGTAGCCGGACACCACCTGGAGCTGGAGCACGACGAGGAAGAAGAACCCGCCGAAGGCCGCGTACACGCACAGCGTGACCAGGTTGACGGCGGTGAACCGGCGCGAGGCGAAGATCCCCGGCGGCACCATCGGATCGGCCCGCCGCCGCTCGACCACGACGAAGGCGGCGCCCAGCAGGACTCCGCCGACCCCCGCCGCCACCACGAGGGCGGTGCCCGACCGGGCCTCGATGAGGGCGTAGGTGATCAGCGCCAGCGAGGCCGCGCCGAGGACGGCGCCCGCCACGTCGAACCGCCCGTGCGCCTCGTGATCCCGGGACTCCGGTACGTGTCTCAGCGCCACCGGGACGCACAGCGCGGCCAACGGCACGTTCAGCAGGAACACCCAGCGCCAGCCCGGCCCGTCGACCAGCCAGCCGCCCAGGAACGGTCCCACGGCCGCGCCCACCCCGCCGAGCCCCGACCACAGCCCCACCGCGCGGGCCCGGTCGTCGGCGTGGATCGAGGACTGGATCAGGGCGAGGGAACCTGGAGTCAGCAGTGCGCCGCCGACGCCCTGCAGGGCGCGGGCCCCGATCAGCACCCCGGCGTTCGGCGCGATGCCGCACAGCAGCGAACCCACCGCGAACCACACCACCCCGAGCACGAAGATCCGGCGCCGCCCGAAGCGGTCGCCGAGCGCCCCGCCGACCAGGATCAGCCCGGCGAGGGTCAGCAGGTACGCGTTGACCGTCCACTGCAGCACCGCCAGATCGGCGCCGAGGTCCCGCCCGATGCTGGGCAGGGCGACATTGACCACGGTCGAGTCGAGCAGCGCCATGGCGGACCCGAGGACGGTGGTCAGCACGATCCACCGGCCCTGCGCGGAGCGGAGCCGGATGCCGGGTGGCTGTTGCGCGACAGGGTCGGTCATCCCCCCAGGCTGGCCGGTCCGCCCCCGGATGGCCAGCCGGCCGCGGCTGGATCTGAAAGAGACAGCGGGCCCGCCGGTCAGCGGAGGAACTCCAGGTCCCGGGGTTCCATGGCCGAGCGGGGCCGGGCGGCGCGCAGCACCACGTCCAGCGCGCGGCCGGGGTCGCAGTCGTAGGTACCGCTCGCCCACGCGGCGTTGGCCTCGATCACCGACCAGCCGCCGCCGTCGGCGAAGCCCACGTCGACCACGATCGCCGACGGCAGGGTGGAGAACGGCAGACCCGCGGCGAAGGCGAGGGCATCGGCCGACACGGGCCCCAGGCTGAGGCGGCCGTCCTCGGCGTAGCGGCTCGCGGTGCGGACCGCCCCGTCGAGCAGGAAGAGCCGGTACTCGGCGGTGAACCGCACCACGTCGCTGACCAGGACTTCCGTCCGCGGATCCACCGCATCCGGCCCCGGCAGCCGGGAGCCGTCCGCGTAGACGAGCGCCGGGATCTCCTTGTCGTTCGGGGACTTCACGAAGACCGGTCGGCGCAGCCCGTACGCCTCGCGCAGCGTCATCAACCGGATCTCCCGGCCGGTGAGCTGCCGCGGCAGCCGCGCCAGCCAGTCGGACGGCGCCTCCAGGAGGCCGATCTCGAGCCCGGCGGCCACCGCGTCGGCGAAGCGCGGACCGGCGTGCAGGTGCGCGGCCCGCAGCCCTTCGGGCACGGCGAAGGTGTCCAGACGTACGGTGGCCAGCCCGCGCGCGTGCGCAGCGTCCCGGAGCCGGGCGGCCGACGCGGTGAGGCGGGGCGGGAGGAGCAGGGTCATGCGGTGATCTTGAGGGAGGGCCCGGCCCGGCGTCATCCGGATTTCGGAGCCGGGCGGCGCGGGGGCGGGTGGGGGACGGTGGGGGCATTCGGGTGGCGGCGGTGACCGGACCGGGGGACGCGCCGGGGGCGGGCCGCCGGACGCCGTACCGTACGGACCATGACGCTGCAGAGCGACCGGGCCGGGCAGAGCGGGCAGAGCGAGTGCGCGGAGCGGGTCGAGGCCCTCGTACGGGAGGCCGACCCCGGGGCCGCCTGGGCGTTCGGCGGGCCGGAGGGCCCGAGCGCGGCGGGCGGAGCGGCCACCGGCGCCTTCGACGCCGACGGACTCGACGCCGACAAACCCGATGCCCGCGGACTCGATGCCCGCGGACTCGATGCCCGCGGACTCGATGCCCGCGGGCTCGATGTCGGCGGGCTGGCGGCCGTGCTGGCCGTCTGGCCCGTCATCGGGATCCTCGTGGGGGAAGGGGAGCTGAGCCTGCACACCCCGCTCACCGCGTACGAGGCGGGCGACGGCCTGCCCGCCGGAACCACCGCACACCAGCTGCTCACCCACGTCGGCCACGTCCCCCACGGCTCCGCCCGGGCTGCCGTGCCCGCCCTGCCCGCCCTCGTCCGGCTGGCCGAGCGGCTCTGCGGCAGGCCGCTCGCCGACTTCGCCGCCGACCGGATCTGGGGCCCGCTCGGCATGGCCCGGACCCGCTTCGCCGCAGACGGCACCCTGCGCGCCCCCGTCGCCGACCTCGCCCGGTTCCTGAGCCACCTCCTGGCCCCCGCGGAAGGCTCCGCGGAGGCCTCCGCCGCGGGGCCCGTCAGCCGGGCCTGGACCGACGAGTCGCTGCGCATCCGCACCGGCGAGCTCACCCCCGCCCGCGGCCTCCTCTGGCACCCGGCCCCGCACGGTGCCTGGTCCCACGGTGACGGCCCCGCCCTGTGGGTCTCCCCGCGCCGCCAGCGCTGGGCGGCCCTGCTCCCCACCACCCCGTCGGCCCCGCTCCGTACCGCCTTCCGCGACGCGCTCTTCGGGCCAACTCCCCCTCGCTGACGCTTCGTTGTATCCTCGGGGTCCGATGAAGAAGACCCGTCAGAAGGACCGCGAACCGCCCGGTCCCGGGAGTCCCTGGGACGAGATCGCCCCCGGTCTCTGGATGGGCGGCCACTTCTGGACCGACCCGGCCGGGGAGCTGTGGCCGGTCGTCGTCGGAGCGGAGTTCGACCTGGTCATCAGCCTCTTCACCCACCCGGGCCACGGTCCCGGTCCCGGCGTGGAACATCTGGTCGGCGACATGCCCGACGCCCCACTCACGAGCGCGCAGCTCCGTACGGTCCAGCGGCTCGTCCGGGCCGCCTGCGCCGCCCTCGACGCCGGACGGACGATCCTGGTCCGCTGCCATTCCGGTTACAACCGGTCCGGCCTCGTCGTCGCCCAGTGCCTCGTCGAGCGCGGCCTCGTACCGGCCCCCGCCGAGGCCATCGACCTCGTCCGCCGCAAGCGCTCCCCGTGGGCCCTGCACAACGAGACCTTCACCGAGTACCTCACCGCCGGGCTGGACGCCGCCGCGCTGCTCGTGGACCCCGACCCCCTCCCGTAGCTCCTCGAAGCGCGGACCCCGGGTGATCGACGTACGGTGAGCGCGAGATCACCGACCGTCGAATCCCGGCTGCGCGGAGGTACACGGATGCGTACGGCCCAGCAGACCGCCCTCGATGTGCCCGCGGGACCGGCCCGCGCCACCCCGGCTCCGGCCACGGCCGCGGCGGCCCGCGTATGACGGCCGGCGCGGGTCGTACCGGCCGGTCCGGGCGGGCCGGGAGCGTCCGGTTCGCCGCCGCCCACACCCTGCCGGTGCTCGTACGGGGCTTCGTGAGCGCCCGCCCCCGCACCGGACGGGGGCACGCCGCACCCGCCCGGCCGCGCTGGTCCGCGGCGACCCTGCGGGCCCTGCGCGCGCGGCACGGCGGGGCGCCCGTACTCCTACGCGGGCTGACCGGCACCGTCCTGCTCATCTTGGATCCGCAGGACGTACGGCAGTTCTACGCCGAACCCGTCGACACCCTCGCCCTGGCCTCCGCCCCCGGAGCCCCGGACGGCTGCGCCCACGCCGGGCTGCGCGCGCAGCGGCGGGCGGTCAACGACGCCGTCCTCGCCGCCGGGCTCTCCGTGCACCCCTCGTGCGGGCCGTTCCTGTCGGTCCTCGCCGAGGAGGCCCGGCGGCTGACGGCCGGCGGCTCCCTCGAACTCGCCCGCGCCCGGCATGTCGTGGCCCGCGCCGCCCGCCGCATCGTCCTCGGCGACGCGGCCGCCGAAGACGTGGAACTCACCCGCCGCCTCGGACGTTTCCACGACAAGACGGGTGCGCGCATCGCCGCGTACGCGGCCGACGCCGAACCGCACACCCTCGTCGGGCGGGCCCGCCGCCACGCCGACCCGACGGGAAGCTTCGACCCGGTCGGGCAGGCCCGGCACTGGCTGTCGGCCTTCGACCTGGTGCCCGGCCTGATGCTGCGCACCCTGCTGCTCCTCGGCGCGCACCCCGCCGAGCAGACCGCGGCGGCCGCCGAGGCGCGGGAAGCGGGCGCGGCCAAGGGCGCCCTGCCCCGGCTGCGGGCCTGCGTCCGCGAAGCGCTGCGCCTGTACCCGGCCGTCCCCGACCTGATACGGATCACCCGCGCCGAGACCGAGTGGCGGGGCGTGCGCCATCCCGCCGGGACCTGCGTGCTGCTCCCCGCCCTGTTCCACCAGCGCGATCCCGAACGCGTACCCGCCGCCCACGTCTTCGTACCGGGCCGGTGGGCTTCGCCCGAGGCGGCGCGGGACATCCGGATGGCCCCCTTCAGCCACGCCGAGGGCCGCTGTCCCGGTGAGCAACTGGGCCTGCTGGTCACGGCCGCGCTCTGCGCCGAGGTGCTCCGCGGCCACCGGGTCCACCCCGTCCGCCCCGCGCTCGACCCGCTCGGTCCGCTGCCCGCCGCGCTGGAACCGCAGGGGATCCGGCTCCGCCTCACCCGGCGCTGAAACCCCGCTCCACAGAACAGAACCCGTCCGTCCCGCCCGCCCAGCCGTCCCGCCCGCCCCATCCATCCGACCACACGAGGGATCCATGTCCGACGCCGCGACCTCCGCGACCTCCGAGTCGGCCGACCCGGACCCAGACCCGGACGCCGACCAGCTGGGCGCCCTGTGCCGGGAGTTGTGCGAAGCCGCCGACGCCGTCGGCGAAGCCGCCCGCTACGCCTCCGGACTGGCCCTCGGCTCCCGGCTGCCGATCACCGCCCTGACCTCGGGCAGCCGCCGCCGGGCCGCCTGGCGTACGCTGCTGCGCGCCCTCACCGACCCGGCCGGACTCGGCTGGGCCCCCCGGGGCCGGGGCGTGGCCCGGGCGGGCTGGCTCGCCGGGGTCTTCACCGGCCGCGAGAGCCTGGCGATCAGCCTCGCGGTGTGCGGGCTCAAGGGCCGGATCCGGGCCGCGCACACCCGTAACCCGGCACTGGCGGCCGACCCGGACGCGGCCGTGGTCCTGCGGGCCGTGGAGGAGGACCGGCAGGCCGATGCCGTCCGGGAGTTCCGCGAACTGGTGCGCCGGCAAGGCGCCGGACCGGCCTTCGCCCTGCTCAACCCTTCCTTCGCCGACATCCTCGCCTGGAACGCGCTGACCGACGGCAACCCCTTCAACGACCATGCGGGCTGGCAGATCGCCACCGGCAGGGCCGTGACCGCCGAACCGCTCCTCGGGCTCGGCGCCGCCCTGCGGGCCTTCTTCGAGCCGGGCCCCGCCTGCCCCGGACCGGAGACCGGCTTCCTCGCGGACCTGGACACCACCGGCACCCCGGCCGGATACCTGCGCAACGCGGAGGGTCTGGGCGCCACCGCCGGGGGAGCGGTCCTGCTCCAGCAGGTCGTCGGAGCGGACGGGGGCGAGCGCTACGTGGTCCAACTGGCCGGCCCCGAGCCCGTCGAGTCCGACGCCGAGGGCTCCCCGGACGGCGGGTGCGCCGGCTGCGGCGGGCCCGACGGGGGCGAGGGGCACGCCGGGCGCGACGACGGTTACCTCCGCATGGTGGCCGGGACCGTACGCCGCCTCGTGCCCTCCGGATCCGAACTGGCCCTCCTCGGCTGCGGCCCGGGCGCCCGTGCGGCCGAACGGCTCGCCACGAGCCGGGAGTTCACCACCGTCTACCCGGCCGCCCGGCTGTGCACGGGCCCCGGATCCCCGGCCGGCCTGGCCGTCTTCGAGGGCTGGGTCACCGGCAGTCATCTCGTCGGACTGCCGGGGCGGCCCGACGTCTACGTTCCCGGGAGGCCGAGTTGAGGAAGATTTCCGGACCCGCACCGGCCGAAGGCCTGCGCGCCCACTCGACCACGCTGCGTTCGCACGCCGAGCGGCTGCGCCGGGCCGCGGGAGACCTGCACTGGCAGGGCCCGCGGGCCGACGCCCTGCGCGCCGAGGTCGAGGGCCTGGCCGAGCGCTGCGCCACGGCGGCAGGCGGCTTCGACCTGGCCGCGGCCCAACTGGCGGGCTGTGAACGCGCCTAGGTCGTCTCTTTTGCAAGAGACGGCCTGGACGGCTAGAGGAACAGCGACAGCAGCAGGACGAAGCCCAGCGCGACCACCGAGATGATGGTCTCCATCACCGACCAGGTCTTGAGGGTCTGGCCGACCGTCATGCCGAAGTACTCCTTGACGAGCCAGAATCCGGCGTCGTTGACGTGGCTGAAGAACAGCGATCCGGCCCCGATGGCGAGGACCAGCAGGGCGGTCTGGGTCGTCGGCATGCCCGCCGCGAGCGGGGCCACCAGGCCGGCCGCCGAGATGGTGGCGACCGTGGCCGAGCCCGTGGCGAGCCGGATGGCCACGGCGATGAGCCAGCCGAGCAGCAGGGTCGGGATCGCCCAGTTCTGCGACAAGTCCATGATCATTTGGCCGACGCCCACGTCGATCAGGGTCTGCTTGAAGCCGCCGCCCGCACCCACGATCAGCAGGATCCCCGCGATCGGGGCCAGGGACTTCTCCACCGTCACGGAGAGCCGCGCCCTGGTGAAACCGGCGGCCCGGCCGAGGGTGAACATGCCCACCAGCACGGCAGAGAGCAGGGCGATCAGGGGGGAACCGGCCACGTCGGTGACCCGCTGCACCGCGTTGGCCGGGTCGTTCACCACGATGTCGACCAGGGCCTTGACCAGCATCAGCACCACCGGCAGCAGCACGGTGAAGACCGTCGCCCCGAACCGCGGGCGGTGCTCCAGGTCGGCCGAGGGCCGCTGCGGGACCATGTGCTCGGGCGCCGGGATGTCCACCCACCGGGCCGCGTACCGGGCGAACACCGGTCCCGCGATCACGACGGTCGGTATGGCGACCAGCACGCCGAGGGCGAGCGTGATGCCGAGGTTGGCGTGGAGCGCGTCGATGGCGACCAGCGGGCCGGGGTGCGGCGGGATCAGCCCGTGCATCACGGACAGGCCGGCGAGTGCCGGAATCCCGATCCGCATCAGCGAGTAGTTGCCCCGCTTGGCCACCAGTAGGACCACCGGGATCAGCAGCACGATGCCGACCTCGAAGAAGAGCGGGAGCCCGATCACCGAGGCGATGAGCACCATCGCCCACGGCATGGCCCGGCCCTTGGCGCGGGCCAGGATGGTGTCCACGATCTCGTCCGCGCCGCCCGAGTCGGCGAGCAGTTTGCCGAGGATCGCGCCGAGGGCGATCAGTACGCCGACGCCCGCGACGGTGGAGCCGAGCCCGGCCGTGAAGCTGGTGATGGTCTTCGCCAGGGGGGCGCCCGCGAACATGCCGAGGGCGAGCGAGCCGAGCGTCAGTGCCAGGAAGGCATGCAGCTTGAGGCGCGTGATGAGCAGGACGATGACGGCGATGCCCGCGATGACGGCGATGCCCAGCTGCGTGTTGCCGGCCGAGGTGATCGGTTCGGTGGCGGCCGCTGCCAGAGTCTCGACGCTGAGACTGGTCACGGTGGCGGTTCCTTAGGTGTCGGTCGTAGAACTGGTCGGTCAGGGAACTGGGAGAGGGGGACTGCCGGCTACGCGGTCGGGACGGGGAGGTCGCGCAGGGCGGCCAGTGCCCGTTCGGTGATCTCCTCGGGGGTTCCGGACACGTCGACGAGGACGCCGGGCTCGTCCGCCTGGAGCGGCTCCAGCGTGGCGAACTGCGAATCGAGCAGCGTGGTGGGCATGAAGTGCCCCTTGCGCGCTGCCATCCGCTCCTCGATCAGGGTCCGTTCGCCGGTGAGGTGGACGAACACGGTGCCCGGGGCAGTGGCGCGCAGCCGGTCCCGGTAGACGCGCTTGAGGGCGGAGGCGGAGATGACCCCGCCGCTGTAGCCGGCCCGGTTGCGCATCCAGTCGCCGATGGCGTCCAGCCAGGGCCACCGGTCCCGGTCGTCCAGGGGGGTGCCGGCCGACATCTTGGCGACGTTGGCGGCCGGGTGGAAGGCGTCGCCCTCCGCGTACGGGAGGGCGAGCGAGTCCGCGAGCAGTCGGCCCACGGTGCTCTTGCCCGTACCCGCCACGCCCATCACCACAATGACGCGCTTCACCGCGCACCTCGTTTCGCTGTCCTCGTCGACATCGGCCCGTACGGCGCCTGGCACCACTGAAGCCCATTACGTAGTACTTATTCAAGAGGTGCTCGGTAAAACATCACATCTTTTGTTCGCCAGGGCGTCACCGTACGCTTACGCCATGACCACAGAAGGCCCGGGAGACCAGGCAGGCCAGGCAGACCGGGGCGGCCCAGGCGGACAGAGCAGCCAGGGCGGCCAGGGGCTCCACTCCCACGTCCTGGACACCCTCGGCCTCGCGATCACGGCGGGGGAGCACCCGCCCGGCAGCGTCCTGCGCACCGACGAGATCGCCGAGCGCTTCGATGCCTCCCGCACCGTGGTCCGCGAAGTCGTCCGGGTCCTGGAGTCGATGCACCTGGTCGAGTCCCGCCGCCGGGTCGGGGTCACCGTCCGCCCCACCGAGGAGTGGAACGTCTACGACCCGCGGGTCATCCGCTGGCGGCTCGCCGGCACGGACCGCCCCCGCCAGCTGCGCTCCCTCACCGTGCTGCGCTCCGCCATCGAGCCGGTCGCGGCCGGGCTCGCGGCCGCCCGGGCCACCCCGGAGCAGTGCGCCGAACTCACCGAGGCGGCCCTCGGCATGGTCCGCACCTCGCGGGGCCACCAGCTCGACGGCTACCTCCGCCACGACATCGCCTTCCACCGGATCGTGCTCAACGCCTCCGGCAACGAGATGTTCGCGCGGCTCGGCGACGTGGTCGCCGAGGTCCTGACCGGCCGCACCCAGCACGCGGTGATGTTCCACGACCCCGACCCGGCCGCCGTCACCCTGCACGTACGGGTGGCCGAAGCGGTACGGGAAGGGGACGCGGCCCGCGCCGAGGCGCTGACCCGGCAGATCGCGGTGGGCGCGCTGGAGGAGCTGGACGTACTCGCCCCGTAGCCCGTCCGAAGCCGCCCCGCAGCCAGGCGGGAGTCGGTCCTCGGCCGGTCGGGAGTCGACCCGAAGCCGCCCCGCAGCCGGTCCGAAGCCGGCCCCCGGCCCGGCCCCCGGTGGCCGCGCGTGGCCCCGTACGGGCTGCCGTTCGGCGTACCGGCACCGCGTGTCGTTGGACCAACTCGTTGACGCTGCGGCGACATTAGCGTTTTTGATCTTCGTATGACCCTTGCCCGGGAGATGCTCCCCCTCGCTTCGGCCGGAGCATTCGACCATTCCGTTCGGCGAAGGGGTACTCGCATGTCTTCCACAGCAAGAACCGGACGAAGGGCCCGGCTGGCCGGTGGCCTCGTGCTGCCGGTGGCCGTGGTACTGGGCGGATTCGCGGTTCCGGCATCGGCCTCCGAAGGCGGTCCGGCAGAAGCCGCGGGCGTCGCCGCGGTGGCGGCGCCCGCGCCGGAAGCCGGGGCTGCCGCAAGCGCCCCCGACGGGGACCGGGCCGCGCCCGGCACCTGTGACCGGACCGGCGCCGAGGCGGTACCCGCGAACGGTCACTCCTGCCCCGGACCCACGGGACCCGCCGGACCCCACGGGCCCAGGGGCCCGCAGGGGAAGCAGGGCCCGGCCGGGCCGCCGGGCGCCAAGGGCGAGAAGGGGGAAAGGGGCGAGAAGGGGGAGACCAGCACCCCCGGAATCAAGGGCGATGCCGGACCCAAGGGGGACACCGGTCCGCCGGGCCTCAAGGGGGAGCCGGGCGAGCAGGGCCCCGCCGGGCTCAAGGGGGAGATCGGGGCCCTCGGCCGCAAGGGCGACCCCGGACCCAAGGGCGACCTCGGCCGCCCCGGTGACCCCGGGTCCGCCGGACCTCAGGGGCAGCAGGGCCCCGCGGGCCCGGCCGGTCCCCCGGGAGCCCAGGGACTTCCCGGACTCCCCGGCCCCGCGGGCCCCCAGGGCTTCGCAGGACCTCCCGGCCTCCAGGGCGCGCCCGGCCCCACCGGCACCGCCGGAACACTCGGCCCGCTCGGCCCCGTGGGACCGCAGGGGGTGCCGGGCCCGATGGGTCCGTGCTCCTCGGTGGACAGCCAGATGCCCAACAACTCCGAGGAGTTCGCGCTCGTCCTCAAGGAAGGCAAGACCTACCTCGGCCGCCGCACCCGCGACATGGTGGGCAACTGGGGCGATTTCAGCTGGACCGACCTCACCGTGGCACCCGTCACCGGCTACCCGTCCGGCGTCTGCGCCGTGGCCCTGGCCATCCAGGGCAACGACGTGAAGATCAAGGCACTCACCAAGACGGGCACGCTTTACCACACCCACTGCGTCAGCAACGGCCGCGCCGTCATCTGCGACGCGGCCTGGTCGCCCGTGATCCCGCAGCCCGGAGAGGTGCCGGTGGCGCGGCCGACGCCCTGAACCGCGCGCCGGCGCTCTGATCCGCGCCCCGGCGCCCGCACCACGGCATCCGCCCCGTACGCCACACTGGGCGGGTGCTGGGACATGGCGACGGGTACGAAGGCGGCGGGAACACCTCCTTCGTGGGGCGGGCCGGCGAACTGGCCGCGCTCGACAGGGCCTTGCGGGGCGAGTGGCGGGGCGAGTGGCGGGGCGAGCGGCAGGGTGGGCGGACCGGTGACCGGCTGATCACCCTGACCGGGCCGGGCGGTGTGGGCAAGAGCCGCCTGGCCCGGCGGGCCGCGGACCGGGCGCGGGCCGCGGGTACCGCGGGCCCGTTCCCCGACGGGGTGCACTGGGCCGACCTCTCCCCGCTGCCCGACGCGCGCCTGCTCGTGGCCACCGTGGCCGACGCCCTCGACCTCGCCGACCACACCGCGCGCAGCCTGGCCACGGCGGTGCGGGAATGGATCGGCGAGCGCAGGCTGCTCCTCGTACTGGACTGCTGCGAGCACCTGGTGGGCGATCTACGGGGCCTCGTACCGGAGCTGCTCGACGCGGCCCCGCACCTCGTGCTGCTGCTCACCGCCCGGCAGAGACTCGGGTTGGAGCGTGAACACGTCCTGGACATCGGCCCGTTGACGCACGCCGCCGACCCGTACGGCAACGAGGAAGCCCTCGCGCTGTTCACCGCCCGGGCCGCCGCGACCGCCCCCCGGCACGCGCCCCCGTGGACCGAAGCACGCCTCGGGTCCGCCCGGTCGATCTGCGCCCGCCTCGAAGGGATCCCCCTCGCGCTGGAACTGGCCGCCGCGCAGCTGACGGACCACACCATCGAGGAACTGGCCGAGCGCCTCGCCCGCAGGATCGGGCCGCTGTCCACCGCCGTCCCCGTCCAGCCGCCCCGCCACCGCGCGCTGCGCACCGCCATCGGCTGGAGCCACGAGTGGTGCGAACCGCGCGAACGGCTGCTGTGGCTGCGGCTGTCCGTCTTCGGCGGCACCTTCGACGAATCGGCCGCGCGCGCCGTGTGCTCCGCCCCGCCCCTCACCGAGGCGCTCGTCGCGCCGCTGCTCGCGGCGCTCGTGGCGAAGTCCGTCGTACGCCGGGGCTCGGACGGCTCGTACCGGATGCTGGACACGATCCGGGAGTACGGGGCCATGTGGCGCGACGAGGCCGGCGAACGGGACGCGCTGCGGGCCGCGCACGCCGCGTACTTCACCGACCTCGTGCGCGCCGCCGAGCGGGACTGGCTCGGCCCCGCCCAGCAGGAGGGGTACCGGAGGGTCGCCGCGGTCCACGGAGACCTGTGCGCGGCCCTCGACCACTACCTGGACACCGCCCCCGCACGCGCTCTGGACCTGGCCGCCCGGGCCGGTTTCTACTGGGCCTGCTGCGGCCACCTGCACGCCGCCCGCAGCTACCTGGAACGGGCCCTGGCCGCCGCGCGGCCCGAAGAGGTGTCCCCGCTGATCAGGGTCCGCGCCCTGTGGGCCCTCGGAGTGACGCTGCTGCTCCAAGGGGAACAGGACCAGGCGCACCGGCTGGCCGTGGGCTGCGAGGCGCTGGCCGCCGGGCTCGAGGGGGAGTACGGATCGCCGGGACCGTCCGGGCCCGCACTGGACGCCGCGTACCTGCTCGGCCTGAGCCACCTGCTGGCCGGGCGGCCGCTGGCTGCGCGGATCGTCTCCGACAATGCCCTGGAGGCCTTCCCCGGCACCCCCTTCGACTCGGCGCCCCGGATCCGCTGCCACCTCGTACGGGTCTTCGCGCTGACCGGCATGGGCCTGTTCACCGACGCCCGGGAGGAGGCGGAACTGCTGCGCTCCGGCTGCGCCGAGCGCGGCGAGCACTGGACCCGGGCCTACGCCGACTACCAGCTCGCCCTGATCTGCCTGTTCGAGAGCCGCCCCGCCGAGTCCGCCGTCCACGCCCGCGCCATGCTGGAGAGCAAGCGGGAGCTCGGCGACAGCTTCGGGACCGCGCTCGGCCTCGACGTGCTCGCGGCCGCCCGGGCGGCGGCCGGCGACGGGGCCGGCGCGGCGCGCGCGTACGGCACCGGCCACGCCTACTGGCAGGCGGTGGGCCACCCGCAGCGCGGAACGCCCGAGCTGGCCTCCGTACGCGAGGAGTTCGAGCGCACCGCGCGCGGCGCCCTCGGCGACCAGGCCTACGAGGCGGCCTTCATGGAGGGCGTCCGGCACGGCCACACCCTGCGCACGCGGGCGCGGCCCTACGACGGCTGAGCGCGCCGCCGGTCAGGCTTGGTCGGGGAAGCCCGCGAAGTAGCCGGCGGCCATGTCCTCGTCGCCGTGGCCCAGGGCGTCGGCGCGGTGGAAACGGGCCCGCGCGGCGACCGCCAGGTCGACGGAGATCCCGGCCGCCTCGGCGGCTTCGGCGATCAGGCCGGTGTCCTTCTCGGCGCCCCGGACCGTGAAGGACGGGGCGAAGTCCCGCTCCAGCACGGCCCGCATCTTGGCCTGGAGGTAGGGGTTGTCCATCGGCCCGCCCGTCACGGCCTGCGCGAACAGCTCCGTGTCCACCCCGAGCCCCTCCGCCAGCGCCAGGGCCTCGCCGACCGCGGCCGTCACGGTGATCGCGTACCCGACGGTGGCCAGCTTCAGCCGGGTCGCCGCCCCCGGCTCGTCCCCGGCCCGCAGCACCTTCCCCCCGACGGCGGCGAAGACCGGGTCCAGGCGGGGGTCGGCCGGTCCGGCCACCAGGACCACCAGGGTCCCGGCCTCGGCGGGCTGGCGGGTGCCCTGCACCGGGGCGTCCACGAAGACCAGCCCGTGCTCCTGTGCGAAGACGGCCAGTTCCTCGAGCGCGGCCACGCCGACCGTACCCATCTGCGCCCACACCTGACCGGCGCTCAGGCCCTCCACGGCCGCGGCCATGGCCCGCGCCACGGCCGCGCCGTCGGCCAGCATGGTGAGCACCACATCGGCCCCGGCCACCGCCTCGGCCGGTCCGTCGGCCACGACCGCGCCGTCGGCGGTGAGCGCGACCGCCTTCTCCCGGGTCCGGTTCCACACCCGGACCTCGAAACCGGCCCGGAGCAGGTTGCGGGCCATGCCCGATCCCATGATTCCCGTACCCAGCAGCGCGACAGTGCTCACGGCGTCACTTCTCCTCTGACCATCCCTCAGGCGTCCTCGGGGGACAGTCTCCACGGGTACGCGGCCGATCACCGCACCCGAGGCCGTCCGGGGTGCGCTGAGGAGACGGCTCAGCCCTCCGAAACCGTGCGGGGAGTGGTCTGCTGGACCGCCCAGCCGTTGCCGTCGGGGTCGGAGAAGTAGACGAAGGAGCCCCAGGGCATGTCCTCGATCTCCGTGACCTCGATGCCCCGGCCCTTGAGGTCGGCGAAGGCCTCCTCGATGTCCGCGACCACGACCTGCATGTTGTCCAGCGAGCCCGGCTTCATCCGGGTCAGGCCCTTGCCGATGGCGATCGAGCAGGCCGAGCCCGGCGGGGTCAGCTGGACGAAGCGGATGTCCTCGCTGACCGTGATGTCGTGGTCGGCGTGGAAGCCGATGCGCTCGTAGAAGGCCTTGGCCCGGTCGATGTCGGTGACCGGGACGGCGACCAGTTCCAGCTTGATGTCCATCAAACGCTCCCCAGCTCAAGGATGAGTTCCCGTCGGACCATCATCCGCCGGAGGTGGTCGCCGCGCCGCCGGGAACGGTGTCGCCCGAAGGCGTGTCGGCCGCCGCGAACTGGGTGCGGTACAGCTCCTCGTAGCGCCCGCCGACCGCCAGCAGCTCGGTGTGGGTGCCGCGTTCCACGATCCGGCCGTCCTCCACCACCAGGATCAGGTCGGCGGCCTGCACGGTCGACAGCCGGTGCGCGATCACCACGGCGGTCCGGCCGGCCAGGGCCTCGCCGAGGGCTTCTTGGACCGCGGCCTCCGAGGTGGAGTCCAGATGGGCGGTGGCCTCGTCCAGGATCACCACCCGCTGTCTGGCCAGCAGGAGCCGTGCGATGGTCAGCCGCTGGCGCTCACCGCCCGAGAGCCGGTAGCCGCGCTCGCCGACGACCGTGTCGAGCCCGTCCGGGAGCGAGGCCACCAGACCGTCCAGGCGGGAGCGGCGCAGGGCCTCCCAGATCTGCTCCTCCGTGGCGTCCGGGCGGGCGAGGCGCAGGTTGGCCCGTACCGACTCGTGGAAGAGGTGGCCGTCCTGCGTGACCATGCCCAGCGTCTCGCGGATCGAGTCGGCGGTGAGGTCCCGTACGTCGATGCCGCCGAGGCGGACCGAGCCGTGGTCGGTGTCGTACAGCCGGGGGAGCAGCTGCGCGATCGTGGACTTGCCCGCTCCGGAGGAGCCGACCAGAGCGATCATCTGACCGGGCTCCGCGCGGAAGGACACCTCGTGCAGTACGGGCGTACCGCCCCGCGAGTCGAGGGTGGCGACCTCCTCCAGCGAGGCGAGCGAGACCTTGTCGGGGGAGGGGTAACCGAAGGAGACCCGGTCGAACTCCACCGCCACGGGACCCTCCGGCACCCGCCGGGCGTCCGGCTTCTGGGCGATCAGCGGCTTCAGGTCGAGGATCTCGAAGACCCGGTCGAAGCTGACCATCGCGCTCATCACCTCCACCCGGGCCCCGGCGAGCGCGGTCAGCGGCGCGTACAGCCGGGTCAGGAGCAGGGCGAGCGCGACGACGGAACCCGCGTCCAGGGTGCCGCGCAGCGCGTAGTAGCCGCCCAGTCCGTAGACCAGGGCGAGGGCCAGCGCCGAGACCAGCGTCAGCGCGGTGATGAAGGCCGACTGGGCCATGGCCGTCCGGATCCCGATGTCGCGGACCCGGGCCGCCCGCGCCGCGAACTCCGCCGACTCTTCGGCCGGGCGGCCGAAGAGCTTGACGAGGGTGGCGCCCGGAGCCGAGAACCGCTCCGTCATCTGCGTGCCCATCGACGCGTTGAGCGCCGAGGCCTCCCGCTGCATCGAAGCCATCCGCGCCCCCATCCGGCGGGCCGGCAGCACGAACACCGGCAGGAGCACGAGGGCCAGCAGGGTGATCTGCCAGGAGATGCCCAGCATCACGGTCAGGGTCAGCAGCAGGGTCACGGTATTGGCGACCACCCCCGACAGGGTGTTGCTGAAGGCGCGCTGCGCGCCGATCACGTCATTGTTCAGCCGGCTCACCAGCGCACCCGTGCGGGTCCGGGTGAAGAACGCCACCGGCATCCGCTGCACGTGGTCGAAGACCGCGGTGCGCAGATCCAGGATCAGCCCCTCGCCCAGCGTGGCCGACAGGCGGCGGACGAGCAGCCCGAGGCCCGCCTCGGCGACGGCGATCAGCGCGATGAGGAGGGCGAGGCGGGTGACCGTACCGCCCTCGCGGCCGTCGACGATCGCGGTGACCACCCGGCTCGCCAGTACGGGGGTGGCCACCGCGAGCAGCGCGGTCACCACACTGAGCAGCAGGAACAGCGTCAGCCCGCGACGGTGCGGGCGGGCGAA
This sequence comes from Streptomyces sp. NBC_00503, assembly GCF_036346895.1. Lineage (NCBI taxonomy): Bacteria > Bacillati > Actinomycetota > Actinomycetes > Kitasatosporales > Streptomycetaceae > Streptomyces > Streptomyces sp. NBC_00503. The sequence continues at coordinate 7,363,867 of NZ_CP107855.1, forward strand.
CCCGGCGACCCTGCGCAGGCCTTCTTTGGAGAGCGGGCGGCGGTCCTTCTGGGCGTTCATCGCGCTGTGCAGCGAGGTCCAAGCGGTGACTTCCATGTCCATGAACCGAACGTTAAGACCTAAACCAAACTTGAGGTCAAGGGATGGGGTGCAGCTCACTCCGAAACGTGTCCAACTCCCGCTCGTATGAGGGATTTTCAGGGACCTCGTGCGCACTCGCACCCGATGGCATCATCGGTCCATGACGCAGGGATCAGAGTCCACGCACTCCAGCCGGCCCACCGTCGACACCGTCCTGTCCCGCTTCGAACGCTGGGCGCACGACACCCCCGAGGCCCAAGCAGTGGCCGCCGGCCGGGACGGTCTCACCTACGGCCGGCTCGACGCCCGTGCCGAACAGGTGGCGCACCAGCTCCTGGAGGCCGGACTGGAGGCCGGACCGGGGGCCGGACTGCTGGAGCGCGCCGTCGTGGCCGTGGGCACCGACCGGCCGGTGGAGGTCGTCGTCGCCCTCCTCGGCGTACTCAAGGCCGGGGCGGCCTGCGCCGTGGTCGACGTACAGGACCCCCGCGCCGGACAGCGGCAGCTCGCCGCCGTCAGCCCCTTCGCCCTGCTCGCCCACGCCACCCACCGGGCCCACCTGGACGACGGCCGGGGCCTGCGGGTGGTACCCCTCGGCGCGGAGGCCGCCGAAGCCGCCGGGGTTGCCGGGGCCGCCGTCCCGGCCGCGCGGCCCTCCGGCCCCGCGGCCCGCGCCCCTCGAGGGGACACCGCCGCCGTCCTGTTCACCGCGGGCGCGGACCGACGACCCGTCCCCATCGGCCACGAGCGGCTCCTCGCCGCCCACGACGGCTGGGCCGAAGTGGCCGCACCGGAGCCCGAGGACCGGCACCTGATCACCGCCGGCTGCGACCTCACCGCCTTCGCCGCCGGCTGGACCCGGGCCCTGTGCACCGGCGGCACCCTCGTCCTGCCCGAAGGCCCGCGCTGGACGGCCGAGGCCCTGCGCCGCGCGGTGGAGGCGGAGCGCGTCACCTTCCTGCACACCGACCCGGGCACCGTCACCCAGCTCCTGCTGCGCGACCGACAGGCCGTGGCGTCCCACGCCCTGCACGGCCCGGACGAGGCTCTGCGCTCCCTGCGCCTGGTCACCGTCACCGGAGACCGCCTCTACTTCGACGAGCACGCCGCTCTGCTCGCCCGCCTGCGGCCCGGAGCCCGGCTGCTCAACGTCTACGGGACCACCGAGTCGGCGGGCATCGGTACCTGGTTCGAACTCCCGCAGCCGGCCGGCCCGGTGGACGGCCCCGAGCGGCTCTCGCTGATCGGCGCGCCCTTCCCGGGCTGCCACGTCGATCTCCGCGACGGCGAGCTCCGCCTGACCCCGCCCGGCGGCGGAGACCCGGTCCCGACCGGGGACCTCGCCCAGCTGCGCCCCGACGGGCTGCTGGAGTTCGGCGGCCGGATCCGCGACCGGCTCACCCTGGAGGGCGGCCCCCTGGACCCGCACTCCGTGGAGTCCGAGATCCGGACCCACGGGGGCATCGGAGCCGTCCTCCTCCGCGAGATCCCCGGCGACGGCACGGGCGGCAAGGACAAGAGCAGGGGCAAGGGCCGGGGCAAGAGCAGGGGCAAGGGCCGGGGCAAGGGCGGGGGCAAGGGCGCGCCGCCGGTGCTCGTCGCCTACATCGCCCCTCCGCCCGAGGGCAACGGCCGCCCCCCGCACGGCTTCGGCCTCCCCGACGGCGGGGCGCTGCGCCGGTACCTGGCGGGCAGGGTTCCGGCCGACGGGATCCCGCGCACGGTGGTCCGGCTGGCCAAGATCCCCCGCGACCGGTCCGGCCGCGAGGACCGAGGCGCGCTGCCCCTGCCGGTCCGGCCCGCCGAGCGGGAGCCGCTGGTCAGGGGCTCGGGGAAGTCCTCGGCCGCGAACCCCGCCGGGTTCGTGCCGTCCTGTTCCCTGATCTTCGGAATGTTCTTCCTGACCATGACCACCGTGTTGCTCACGGACGCGTTCTGGCCCGGCTCCACCGACCTCACCGGCGTACCGGACCCGTACGCCTTCCTCTTCTTCGTCCTCTACCTGTTCGAGGCCACCGCCTTCGCCGCCGGGGTGCTGTTCCTCTGCATGGGCCGCTCCCGGATGCGGCGCCAGCGGCGCGGCCCCCTGATCACCAAAGCCGCCCACTTGGCGGTCTGCTACCTGCTGGCCGCCTGGTGGCCGCAGGACAACTTCTACCGGCTCGCCGCCAAACAGGACTGGCAGCTCCAGGCCTCGCTCGTCTACGCCTTCAACGTCCCGCTGATGATCGCCGCCGCGATCGTGGTCCTCTACGTCACCCAGCCGCCGCGCAGCGCCTTCGACTTCGACCCGGACCCCGAGGACTGACCGGAGGCCACGTCGGGACCGGATCCGTCGGGACCGGCCCCGTCGAACATCGCCCCGACGGCCAGGGCCTGCGCCCGCACCAGTGCCTCGGCCGCGTCCAGCGCCCGCGCGTCGGACGCGGCCACCAGCACGCCCATCCACGGCGCCGGTTCGAAGGCGCCGGTCGGGATGGCGGGCACGAACACCGCGCCGAGCTCCGCACACCGTGCGGCCAGCCGCTCGCACAGCTCGTCGAAGGCCGCCTCCGGCAGCCGGGCCCCCAGCTCCACCCGGTCGCAGATCCGTACGAGGTGTCCCGCGCCGCGCAGTTCGTCGAGCCGGGCCGCCACCATGAAGGCGACGGACGGACCGGTCAGGCGCAGGTTGGTCTCGGTCGGGGCGAGCCGGCCCGTGCCGTCGGCGACGAAGTCGATGTCGAACCAGCCCCGGTACCCGGCGGCCGACAGTTCCCGGCCCACCGCCTCCCCGAAGGCCAGCAGCGGCTTCTGGGCCCACTCGGGGACCACACCGGGCCCCACCGTCGCCCCGCGGTACCCGCCGTCCGCCACGTCCATCACCGCCCCGCCGACCTCGTGCACCCGGCCCCGCGGGTCCACGAACCCGTCGTACGTGAGATCGCGCGGCTCCTCCCGGTCCGCCGGGCCGCACACGTACTCCTCCACCAGCAGCGGCCCGCGCGGGATCCCGCGCAGCACCGCCCGCGCCCCGCCCGCGGCCCGGACCCGCTCCGGGGTCACCACGGTGGTGCCCGAACCCCCGACACCGTGCTCAGACTTGAGAACGGTGCTTTCCCCCACCCCGGCCCGCGCGGCCAGCAGCCGCACCGCCGCCCGCCGGGTGTCCGCCCGCCACTGCGCGGGCAGCACGATCCCGGGATGACCGCCCTCCGCCAGGATCCGGCCGAACAGCCCGTGCGCCGCCGACTTCGACTCGTACCGCAGCTCCCGCGGCCGCCAGGGCCGTCCCACCAGCCGGGCGAAGGGGGCGGTCAGGCCCCACGGTACGAGGGTCAGCCCGGCCCCGGTCAGCAGCGCGGCCAGGGCCGGGCGGTCCCGTACGGCGTCCGAGAGCCCGGAATCCCGCTCCGCGAGCCCGTCGTACACCTCCACCCGGGCGCCCGGCTCCTGCGACCAGCCCAACTGGCGGCCGACCAGCGCGATCCAGCCCGGCGGCACCGCGAGCGGCAGGACCAGCGCGGCCGGCCGCGGACCGTAGAAGGCCGCCAGACAGGCGTAGTGGTGGGCGGTCCGCTGCTCCCGGTCCAGGGAGGCGTCGGCGAACTGCACGTTGTACTCGGCGACGTTGCCCACGTGCACGCAGGACCCGCCGCCCGTCCAGTTCCGCGCCCAGTCGGCGAGCGGCGCGGGTGACACCTCGAACCGGACCAGTCCGGCGGGATCCTCCGCATCGACCCGGCGGGCGCCCTGGGCCCGGTAGAACCCGGCCGCGTGCGGATCGGAATCGATCAGCAGCCGACGGAATCCCAGCGCGGCGGCGCGCCGCAGCACGTCCCGGTACAACTGCCGCCCCACCCCCCGCCCGATGGCGGCCGGTTCCACGAAGAGCAGCCCCAGCCGCCCGAGCGGCGGCTCCCCGTCGAGCGAGGCGAGCCCGAGCACGGCCGGGCCTTCGGCGACCACGATGCGCCGCCCCACCACCTCAGCGCCATCGATCCGCAACTCGGGCGCGCACGCCGCCAGGAAATCGGCGTCGTACCCCCAGTGCGCCTTCGACCGCATGACCAGCTCCGTCAGCGCTTCGGCCTCCGTCGCCCGTGCGGGCCTGAGCTTTGCCATTTCCTGACCTCCCCATGGTCCGGTGCCACGGCGTGCGATAGATTCGGCCACCGCGACGACAGGCATGCGGCGTACTTCCTACCCACCCGGAGACGGCTTCCCAATGAGCGACATCATCAACGGACTTGGCCGTACCGCCGCATTCGGCGGTGTCGGCCTGGTGCTGCTCATCCTCGGCATGGTCCTGGTGGACGTGCTGACCCCCGGAAAACTGCCGAAGCAGATCTGGGAAGAGCGCAACAGCAACGCCGCCGTCGTACTCAGCTCGGCGCTGCTCGGCATCGGCGGCATCCTCTTCACCGCGATCTGGACCTCCTACGAGGACTTCGGCAAAGGCCTGCTCTCGACCGCGGCTTTCGGCCTGCTCGGCCTGGTCCTGATGGCGGTGGCCTTCCTGGTCCTCGACCTGGTGACCCCGGGCAAGCTCGGCGCCATCGTGGTCGACCGGGAGCCGCACCCGGCCGTGTGGGTGACGGCCTCCTGCAACATCGCCGTGGCCGCCATCGTCGCCGCATCCATCGCCTGAGAGCCTGAGAGCCTGAGAGCCTGAGGGTCTGAGAGCACCGCTGCGAAAAGAGAGCGCCGCCCCCCGGAGGGAGCGGCGCTCTCGTCGTATGGCGGCGCTCTCGCGGCGCGGCCTACGCCAGGCCCAGTGCGAAGACCGCGAATCCGGCCGCCAGCAGGCCCGCCACCGTCCTGCGTACCGCCGTGGCCCTGGTCCACGGCTGCTCGAACCGGCGCGCGTAGCGGGCGATGCCCACCAGCAGCGCCGCGAACACCGGCATCCACGCCAGCCGCGCCAGGATCCAGCCCGCACTGTCCGGCGCCGTGGTCAGCCCCGCCAGCCCGCCCACGAACGACGCGGGTACGGCTGCCGCCAGCATCGCCGTCTGGTGCCAGCACAGGATCGTCATCGCGCACAGGTTGATGACCACCACCGGCGCCCACAGCAGCGGCCGGGCCAGCAGCCGCGCCAGCCGGTCCCGCAGCAGGATCGCGGCACCCGACTGGGCCGCCGCCAGCGCCAGGACCAGCAGCGACGGCGGATGCGAGTTGGTCCGGGCCGCACCCGGTACGCCGACCATCGAAGCCGGGTAGTGGAAGAGGGTCAGCAGTGCCGCGAACAGCGCGCCCCCGCCCGCCAGCAGCAGCCACGCCCCGCGCCGGCCGATCCGGCCCTCGCCCCAGGACACACCGAGCTGGTAGGCGAACAGCCAGCCCGGCAGGATGTTCACCAGGGCCAGCCAGCCCGGCACCGAGTCCGCGAAGGGCCCGTAGCGCAGGAAGTCGACCACCGCGACGGAGGCCAGCAGCGGGGCCGCGGCCCAGCCGCCGAGCCGGCGGGCCGCCTGTACGCAGTAGGGGGTCAGGGCGGTGACCGCCACGTACACCCCGACGAACCACAGCGGCTGGATCACCAGCGTCGCCCCGGTCCGCAGCGTGGCCTGCGGCACCCCGGCCGCGTACAGCACGGGCGCAGCCAGTGCCCATACCGCGGTGACTCCGAGCACCGGCCGCCCCAGCCGGGCGATCCGGCCCCCCAGCCAGGCCCTCGTGGAGCCGGTGCGCCGCCGGAAGGAGAGCACCGAGGCATAGCCGCCGACGAGGAAGAAGATGCCGAGCATCTGGAGCAGCCAACTGGCCGGGGCCAGGCCGCCGAAGGCGGAGAGCGGGCTGGCGTTGTGCAGGGCGCCGTCGGAGTCGAGGGTGAACCCGCCCAGCAGCCAGTGCCCGGTGGGTACGGCCAGCAGGGCCAGCGCCCGCAGCCCGTCGATGGCCCGGTCCCGGTGGGCGGGGGTCTTCGCGTCGATCCGCCCGGCGGTCCGGCGGAGCCGGGCGAGCGCACGCGTCGTCGTGCCCGTCGTGCCCGTCGTGCCCGTCGTGCTCATCGTGCTCATCGGGTCTCTCCCGTCGCGATCGCGGCGAAGGCCTTCAGGGACTGGGTGCCGGGCGTGAAGTAGCCGGTGTGGCCGGACACGTCGCCCGCCGGGATCCGGCGGGCGCCGAAGGCCGCAGAGGTGGGATCGGCTCCGTGGCCCAGCCCCGCGAACTCCACGTTCGGCACGTTCGCGATCCAGTCGGAAGGCCCGCGCGCCGCCCACACCCGGGCATTGGTGTGCAGGCCCGCGACGGTCCCGGCCCGCATCCCGGGGGAGCCGAGGGCGACGATGTCGGTGGCGTCCGTGTGCCGGGCCGCCAGCCCGCAGACCACCGAGCCGTAGCTGTGGCAGAACAGCACCGGGTCGGGGGCCCCGACCGCGTCGAGTCCCTCCGTGAGGCGGGCCAGCCGGACCGCACCCGCCGCGGCGAGCCGGTCCTCGGCCGCGTCCAGCCCGACCCCGACCGGGGTGGTGTAGCCGGTCCAGGCGATGACGGCGGTCGCGTCCCCGGCGGCGGCCCGCAGGGCGCGGGCCATCCCCGCCGGTCCCGTGTACGGGGTGCGCCTGCGGTCGTGGCCGGCGGCGTCGTTGTCCGAGCCGGGCACGATCACCGAGACGTGCGCGGCCCGCCCGAGGTCCCCGAACACCTCGGCGACCTGGCCCCGCCCGCGCGGGTCGAAGGCCAGGATCTGACGGCCGGGCTCCGCGAGGGAGGCGAAGCGGGCCTCGCCCGTGGCGAGGACGGCCAGCCGGTTGGCCTCGTACCTGAGGGGGAGCGGAGCCCCGTCCAGGTTCCCCACCACCAGCGGGTGGGACCGTACGAGGCCTCGCGCCCGGGCCTCGTCCAGCCCGGCGAAGAAGCGCGCGACCTCGCGCGGCGTGGCCCGGGCCGGATCGGGCAGCGGGCGCCCGGACACCGAGTCGGCCCGCCAGGCGGCCGTGCCCGGCGGCGGCCCGGTGACCGCGGCCTGCGCATCCGCGGAGGCCCAGCCCGCGGTCCCCGCGACCACGGCCGCCGCCAGTGCGGCCGTGACCACTGTCCTTGCGAAGCGGCGCATGCCCCTTCTCCTCTCCTCGTGACGAGGAGGAAGGTAGGAAGGAGGTACCCGCGCGGGCGTCGGACCGTGGAGCCAAGTCGGATGTCATACCCCGGTAGGGGGTGGAGGAGACGGGTCGGGGAAAGCCTCAGCCGCCGTCGCCCGGCCGGACCAGCCCGGCCTCGTAGGCGAAGATCACGGCCTGGGCCCGGTCCCGGAGGTCCAGCTTGCCCAGCACCCGCCCGATGTGGGTCTTGACCGTCTGCTCGGCGAGCACCAGGTGGCCGGCGATCTCCTGGTTCGACAGCCCGCGCGCGATGAGTTCCAGTACCTCCGTCTCGCGCGGGGTCAGCCCGTTCAGCCGCAGCGCCGGGTTCCTGCGCGGCGCGGGCCGCCGGTCGACGAAGTCCGCGATCAGCCGCCGGGTCACCGAAGGGGCCAGCAGGGCCTCGCCCGAGGCGACCACCCGGACCGCCGCGATCAGATCGGCCGGCGGGGCGTCCTTGAGCAGGAACCCGGAGGCTCCGGCGCGCAGGGCCTCGTACACGTAGTCGTCGATGTCGAAGGTGGTCAGCATCAGCACCTTGGGCCGGTGCACCACCCCCGGCGGGGGATCGAGGAGCTCGCGGGCGGCGCTGAGCCCGTCCATCTCCGGCATCCGCACGTCCATCAGGACCACGTCGGGGTGGACGGTGCGGGAGACCTGGACGCCCTGGCGTCCGTCCGGGGCCTCGCCCACCACGTCGATGTCGGGCTGCGCGGACAACAGCGCGGCGAACCCCGCCCGCACCATGGCCTGGTCGTCGACGATGATCACGCGGATGGTCAACTTGCGTCCTCGTCGGTCGTGTCCACTGCGGTGAGGGGCAGGCGGGCGGCGACCCGGAACCCGCCGTCGGGCAGCGGGCCGGTGTCCAGCGTCCCGCCCGTCAACCGTACGCGCTCGCGCATCCCCACCAGACCGTGCCCGGTGCCGGAGGCCTCGAGCGCCACCACGGCGTCCCGCGCGGGGCCGTTGACCACGAGCACGAGCACCTCCTCGGCGTCGAAGGTCACCGACACCCGGGTCGGCGCCCCCGGCGCGTGCCGCACCACGTTGGCCAGGGCCTCCTGCACGATCCGGTACGCGGACAGGTCCACGGCCGGCGGGGCTGTGTCGGCGGCGCCCGCCGCCAGCGCCAACTCCACGGGCTGCCCGGCCCGTACGGTAGCCTCCACCAGCTGCTGGAGCCTGCCGATCCCCGGCTGCGGGGCCAGGTCGCCGCCGTTCGCCTCGTCCCCGCGCAGCACCGTGAGCAGCCGGCGCATCTCTCCGAGGGATTCCCGCGCGCTCGCCGCGATCGCGGCGAACTCCTCCTGTACCGGCCGGTCCATGCCCGGCAGCCGGTACGGCGCCGAGTCCGCCTGCACGGTGATCACCGACATGTGGTGGGCCACCACATCGTGCAACTCCCGTGCGATCCGGGCCCGCTCCTCCAGGAGCGTGCGCCGGGCCCGCTCGGCCTCGCTGATGCTCTCCTGTTCGGCGATCTTGTACCGCGCGTCCCCGAGCCCGCGCAGCGCGCCCGTCAGTGCGAGCACCACCCCGCTCAGCACGAACAGCAGGGCCGCGGTGTTGATCACCCCGTCGGGCTGGGAGAAGCCCAGCACCACCCCGGTCACCCCGGTCACCAGCCACACCCCGACCAGGGTCCGGATCGACTCGCGCAGCCCCAGGCAGGCCATCAGCAGCAGATAGCCGACGATCACCATCGGGGTCCACGGCCAGGCGTGCCGGGCGACCTGGTCGGCCTGGGTCAGGACCACGGCCCCCACGGTGTCCGCGAGCAGCACCATGCCCCAGGCGGGCAGCGGCCGGGTCGCGGCGAGGAGCAGCGGCACGGTCTGGGCCACGCCCAGCGCACCGGCCCAGCCCCCGCCCGCCCGGTAGTCGTTGGTCAGCACCACGATCGTGACGGGCAGCAGCGAGAGCACGCACACGGCGGTCACGGCGTAGGGCAGCATCCGCTGCCAGGTCTTGGGGGCCTGGGCGAACAGCGGCTCGGCGGCCCTCGCGGGCGTCCGCAGCGCCACTGCGAGCTGGGACGGCGCGCGCGGCGCCCGCGCGGCGGAAGCGGGGGGACGGGTCTTCGACCGGGGCGTCCTGCTCGGCGTCTTGCTCATGATCGGACCACCCTACGGGGCGGCCCGCCGACCGAACGACCGGTACGGGTAGGGTGCGAGGCGGTCGATCAAGGGGGAGCGGTTCACATGGGCGGGGCAGCCGCGCTGGAAAAGCTGATGCCGGTGGTACTGGCCTTCGGCGCCGGGGTGCTGCTGGCACGCCGCAAGGTGGTTCCCGCCGAGTCCTCCAAGGTCTTCGCCGACTACGCCTTCCTCTTCGCCGTCCCCTGCTACCTCTTCGGCAACATCTACGGTGCGGACCTCTCCGCCCTCTTCGCCTGGCGGGCCATCGGCGGCTACGCGGCCGCCGCCGCCCTCGCCGTCGTCCTGGTCGCCGCCGCCTCGGCCCTGGCCGGGATCCGGGAGCCCCGCGACGTGGCGCTGCGGGTGATGGCCGGGGTCCAGGTGAACACCGCCTACTTCGCGGTCCCCGTCTTCATCACCTTCTTCGGGACGGCGGCGCCGATCTTCCCGGTCCTGCTCTTCCAGGTCTGCGTCCTGTCCCTGGTCGTCATCTCCATCATGGAACTGGGCCGTTCGGGTCCGGGCGCGGGCAGCACCGCGCAGAAGCTCACCCGCGCCGTCGGCGCCTCGCTGGTCACCCCGGTGGTGCTCTCCTGCAACGCCGGGATCCTGCTGAACCTGCTGTCCGTGCACGTCCCCACGGTGGTCCTGGACGGGGCCGCGTTCGTCGGCGACAGCGCCTCCCCGGTGGCCCTCTTCGCCCTCGGGCTCCACCTCGGCGGGATGGGCCTCGACATCCGGGGCACCACCCGCGAGGAACTGGCGCTCATCGGCTTCAAATGCCTGGCCTTCCCGCTGCTGGCCTGGGCGGTGTGCGGGGTGCTGTTCGGGGTCCGGGGCCCGTGGCTCACGTACCTCGTGCTGATCGCCGCGATGCCGACCCCGCAGAACCTGTTCATCTTCGCCCAGCGCTACGAGGTGGGCGTGGACCTCTCCGCCTCCGTCGTGATCAAGAGCTCGGTGGTGTCCCTCCTGCTGCTGCCGCTCTGGCTGCAGACCGTGGCCGGGTGAAGGCCCTCGTTCCCCCGGCGGGCTCCGCTCGTTGACCCGGTATGGAGCTGCCGACCATCGCGGCGCCCGGCGTCGGGGAACAGGCCGACGCCGTGGCGGACGCCGCCTGCCATCTGTACGACACCCTCGCGCCCTGGAGGCACGCCGCGCCCGGCGGATGGAGCCGGACGGCGGCCGAGGACGCCGCCGAGGCGATCGAGACGGCCGCGCACGCCCTCGCGTACGCCCACCCGCGCGCCGAGGTCATCCTGGCCCCGGTCCACACCGCCCTCGCGGACCTGCGCCGTCAGCTCGGCCTCGCGCCCCCCGACCCGCTGACCGCCGACGGGCTGCCGGCGACCCCGCGGACCGTGGGGAACCCGCGCCGCACCCGCTGGGTGCGGGTGCTCACGCCACCCGCGCCCCGGCAAGAGCCGTCTCGTACAACTTCCTGATCTCGGGGCCGAAGTAGGAGCTGTAGGAGGTGTCGGGAGTGTCCCCGCCCGTCTTCCAGCCGCCGATCACGCCGACCACGCTGCCCGTCTCGGTCCGCTCGTCGTACGCCGTCAGGAACGGGCCCCCGCTGGTCCCGCCGGGGTAGCCGGTGCAGTCGATCCGCAGGAAGTCCCCGGGGATCCCCGGATCGGTGCTGGTGAACTTCGTGGTCCGGTTCACGCACAGCCGCGGCCGGGCGGCGGACGCCGGGTAGCCGATCAGCGAGACCTTCCCGTGCGTGAACCCGGCGCCGGTGACCAGACGGTTGCCGCCCACCACGTCCTCCACGGGGAAACCGTCGGCGTCCGGGCCGACCTGCGCGAAGGCCACGTCGAGGGCGGCGCCCTGATCGGCGCCGAGCTCCCGGTAGCGCGGATCGATCCACACCTTGGACCGGCCGCCCGCATCGCGCAGGATCGGGAACATCCCATAGGGCTGCGGGTTGTCGGCCGTGTACTGCGGTACGAAGGCCACCTGGCGGGCATCCGTCCCGAGCAGGCAGTGGGCCGCGCTGAGCACCAGGTCGCGGCCGGGCGAGGCGACCACGCTCGCCGTGCAGAAGTAGGCGCCGCCGCCCTTCATGACGAACATCCGGCCGACGACCGGGATGCCGTCGAAGTCCTGGCCGGTGCCGTCGCCCGCCGCCGGGGCGCCGCCGCGGCTGATCGGCACGGCGGAGGCCATCCGGGAGGGGGTCCAGAAGTTCTCGGCCTCCTGGGCGGACCACCGGCCGGAGGGCGGCGGGGCGTTCCCGGCCTCGGCCACGGGCAGCGGCCCGCCCGGCAGCAGCAGGGCGGCCGTCGTTGCCGCCACCGTCAACGTACGTCGCATGTCCGTCTCCTTCGTGGGGATAAGGGTTAGATGGCCTGGGGGAAGCGGAACAGCCGGTCCGGGTCGTACCGGCGCCGGACCTCTTCGAGGCGGGCCAGGTTCGGCCCGTAGTAGGCCTCGCGCCAGCCGGTCAGCTTCGGATCGGCGTAGTTCTGGTACGCGGCTCCGCTCGCCCAGGGGCGCAGGTCGCGCCAGAGCCCGTCGAGCCAGGCATGGTGCCGGGCGATGTCGGCGGCCGGCGCCGGGCCGGGCCAGTAGACGAGGTACTGGGCGAGGAACCCGGCGGAGCGGTGCGCGAAGGCGGTGGCCCCCACCGGGAGCCGGTTGAGTGCGCCGCCGCAGACCCCGTCGAACTGCACCACCCCGAGCCCGCCGCCCGGCACGCTCGCCCCGTAGCGCCCGACGGCGGCCAGCACCGCGTCGGCGGCCGGCCCGGTCAGTCCGCCCGGGGCCCAGAAATCGGAGCGGGCGGCATACGAGTCGCGGCCCAGCCGGCCCTGCGGGTCGTGACCGGGCAGGGTACCGGGGAGCCGGCATTGGGCGGGGCTCCGATCGAGGCATCCGGACACGGCCAAGGTCGTGTCCCCGTAGCTGCGCACGACCCTCCAGTCGGCCTCGGGTTCACGTCCCACCAGGCCGCAGAGACGGTTCAGCTGCCGGTCCAGCTCGCCGCGGCCGCCGTCCAGGCAGAGCACGCGCAGGGCTGGGGCGCCGACCGGGCCGCCGTCGACGGTGAACTCCACCTGGCTCCAGAACGGGTCCGGGAGTGCCTCGAGCCAGCGCTGCCAGCCGCGCAGGACGGCGGCCGATTGGGCGGGGGACCAGTGCAGCTCGGCGAAGGCGCAGTCGGCGACCGGGTGGGGGCGGAAGCGGAAGCCGGTGACCACCCCGAAGTTGCCGCCCCCGGCGCCGCGCAGGGCCCAGAACAGGTCGGGGTCGCGGTCCGCGTCGACCTGGCGGACGGTCCCCTCGGGGGTCACCACGGTCGCGCCGGTGAGCTGGTCGCAGGTGGCTCCGTAGGACCGGGAGGCCAGGCCCAGCCCGCCGCCGAGGGTGAGTCCGGCGATGCCGACGGAGGGGCACAGCCCGGTCGGGACGGCCAGGCCCCGTCCGGCGAGGGCGGCGTTCACCTCCCCGAGCCGGGCGCCCGCACCGATCCGCACCTCGGACCGGGAGGCCACGGACACCTCCGCCATGGCGCCGAGGTCGATGACCAGCCCGGCTTCCACGGTGGACCAGCCGGCGTAGCCGTGCCCGCCGCCGCGCGGGACGACCGGGACGGCCGAGCTCCGGGCGAAGTCCAGACAGGCGGCCACGTCGCCGGAGTGCGCGGGATAGGCCACCGCGCCCGGCCGGACCGTGTCGTAGCGGGGCTGGAAGAGCCGCCGGGCCTCGGAGTAGTCCCCGTCGGCCGCCGTGACCACCCGGCCGTCCAGGGCGCGGGACAGTGCCCCGAAATCCGGTCCCGCGCGGCGGTTCGTCGCGCCGAGGGAGGCGAGTATGCCGGCGGCGGCGCCCGCGAGGACCCGGCGGCGGTGGAGGCTCATCCCTCCTTCCTGCCACCGCCGCGCCCGTTCGGGGCGAAGGCGGGCCCGCCGGGGCCGAGTTGCCGCCCGAACGGCCCATTCCGGGGAGGCCCGGGAGGCCCGGGAGGCCCGGGAGGTCCGTGGGGGCCGAGAAGTCCGGTGGGCGCCGGAAGCTCCGGCGGCGTCAGGCGGGTTTGCGGGCCATCAGGAACCCCTGCGGGGACCTCTCCTGGGCGTCCGCTTCCCGGACCAGCCGGGCCACCTCGACGAGACCGGCCTCCGCCAGCAGCGCGGCGATGTGTTCGGGCCGGTTCTCGTACACGTCGAGCGCGACCCGGTGTCCGTACGCGTGTTCCAGCCTCCGCTGTGCCCCGCCCGCCTTGAAGGCGATCAGCGCGTACCCGCCCGGGGCCAGGACCCGCGCGAACTCGGCGAACAGCGGAGCCAGTTCCGAGGGTGGGGTGTGGACCGTGGAGTACCAGGCCAGGACCCCGCCCAGGACCCCGTCCGCTATGTCCAGCGCGGCCATCGAGCCGACCTCGAACCGCAGCCCCGGATACGTCCGGCGGGCCACCGCCACCATCGCGGGGGACAGGTCGACGCCGAAGGCCCGTACGCCGAGACCGTCGAGGTGCGCCGTCACCCGGCCCGGCCCGCAGCCGAGGTCCGCGACCGCCCGGCCGCCGTGCGGATCGTCGCCGCGCACGTACTCCGCGAAGGCGGCCAGCATCGCCCGGTCCAGCGGCTTGCCCGCCAGCTCGGTGCTCAGCAGCCGGGCGTAGTCGGCGGCCACGGTGTCGTAGGACGCCCGTACGGTGTTCAGGTGCGAAGTCGATGCCATGCCCCCGCACACTAGCCGCGCCCTGCTCCGAACTCAGCCCCCGGTCAGCGGATTGTCCAGGTCGGCCCACTGGTCGCCCGGGGTGCCGGGGCTCAGCCGCATCAGGGTCAGGGCCTTGGTCGGCAGCGGCCCGGTCAGCAGCGCCCGGGTGTCGGCCGTGGGTGCGAGGCCGGGGGCCGCCGCCGCGAGATCCGCCCCGAGGGCCTCGGCCGAACCGGCCGTGGAGCCGAGCGCCCCGGCCACCAGGGAGCCGAAGAGCTTGCGGCGCAGGACGGCCTCGTCGTCGGTGATCAGGCGGCCGGACAGGGCGGGCACCGGCAGGCCGTGGCGGGCGAGCCGGGCCGGGCTGATCCGGATGTCGGCGAGGTCGCGGTAGACCAGCCGCAGCGGGGTACCGTCCGCGGCGAGGACCACCAGGAGGTTCTGGCCGTGGGCCTCCAGCGCCACCCCCAGGTCCAGGACCCGCAGGCACACGGAGAGCGCCAGGCGGGCGAAACCGGCCCGCCAGGACGCGGAACGCGCGTACGGGGTCAGCGCCAGCGCGGCGACGGGCAGCACGCGCTCGCCCGCGCCTGCGTCCCCGTACGCCTCGGGCGGCTCGCGGAGCACGGCGGCCAGGTCGGGGGAGTGCGCGGTGGCGGCGCCCAGGGTGCGGGTGATGTGGAGGCGGCCGTCGAGGCGTTCGGACAGGCTCTGCGCGAAGGCGGAGAGGACGGCGGCCGTCTCCACGGAGTAGACGGAGATATCGCGCACCGAGGAGGTGAGCCGGGCGCTGAGCGCGGTCTTCACGTGCGGCCCGCCGTCGGCGGGGGCCAGGGTGCGCAGGGCCATCAGCGGGTGCGCGGCCGGCCCCGGCCGGATCCCCGACGGGTCCGTCCCCTGCTTGAGGACGTGCTCGGCCTGCCAGGGGTGGACCGGTACGAGGATCCGCCCGGCCTCCCGCCACGGCGCCGGCCAGTCACCGGCGATCAGGCACTCCCCGGCCGGTACGGACACCAGCCCGAGCGTGACCACCGGCCGGTGCTCGGGTGCGTACGCCAGCTGCTCAGCCACCGTGAAGCCGGGCCGGGAGCGGCAGTTGGGGTGGTAGGGGTGCCCGTCGACCACCCGCTGCTCCCACTCCCAGGCGGCCGAGGGCCCGTCCCCGTCCCCGGGAGGCTGCCCGGCCCGGGACAGGGCGAGGGAGGCGGTGCTGCCGTCGAGTTCGGCGGCGAAACCCTCCCCGTGGGACAGCCCGAGGGCCGCCACCAGCCGGGCGGCCTGCCGGTAGGGGCGGCCGTCGAGCAGCAGCTCGGTGACGTAGGGCGCGGTGGCGTACGGATCCGGCATCGGGCCCTCCAGCCGGGCACCCGAGGCGAGCCGCAGCGAGAGCCCGCCGGAGCCCCGCTCGCGGCGCTCCACCCACGGCAGCGGTTCACAGGCGAGCCCCCGCCACAGCCGGGTCAGCACGGCGGCGCGCGCTCCGGGGAGCGCGGCGGCGTAGGCGGGCCCGAGGGGGGCCGATCCGGCCCGGTCGGCCAGTTCTGCGGCTACGGCCTCTTCGGCCGGGGTGGCGGGGAGGTACATGCTGGAGGCCAGGGCCTTGTCCTCTCACGGGTGAACGGCGAACGAGTGAGGTGATGATCAGTTCATCATCGCGGATACTGAAGATCACGGCCGGTGGGACGTCCCGCGAACCTCCGGCGCACCGGATGGACCGAATGGAATCAGTGGACCTCAACGCCGCCGACGCGTACGCTGCCGCCCCGCTGCTGAACTGCCTGCTCAGGGAGGCGGCCGAGTCCGCCGGAGACGGCTCGTACCGGTTGCTCGGCAGCGGCAGACTGCTGAGGGTGCGCGCCGGGCGGCGGCCCGCCGACCCCGAACTGCGCACGGCGGGCGGCTGGCACCCGCTCAACCACACCGAACTGGTCAAACTCGTCTCCGACGAACTGCGCCAGTACACCGGGGTCTCCAACGACGAGCTGCCGGTGGAGATCGCCGACAGTCGCGAGACCGTGGCCGCGCTGCTGGCCGCCCGAGCCTCGGCCGAGCCGTCCGCGGACCCGTACGTCCGCTCCGAACAGGCCCTGGTCATGGGGCATCCGCACCATCCCGCGCCCAAGGCCCGGGGCGGCGCCCCGGCCGCGAGCTGGCTCCCGTACGCCCCCGAGGCGCACGCCCGGTTCCCGCTGGTCTTCCTCGGACTGCGCGAGGACCAGGTGGTGGAGGAGGGCGGGCCGCGGGCGGCCGCCGCGATCGACTCGCTGGCGGCGGCATGCGACGGGCCGCGCCCGCCCGCCGGTTACCGGCTGCTGCCCGCCCACCCCTGGCAGCTCGACCTGGTCGCCTCCCGCCCGGCGGTGCGCGAGGCCTTCGCGGACGGACGGCTGCTGCGGCTGGGGACCGGCCCGGTGCCGGTCTGGCCGACCGCCTCGATCCGGACCCTGTACGTGCCCGGCGGCGACGGCCCGGACGCCGGTCGGCCGGATGCGGGCAACGGCCGGCAGGACACCGGCCCGGGGGCCGCGGAGGCCGAAGCCCCGGACGGCGACCTCTTCGTGAAGTTCAGCCTCGACGTCCGCATCACCAACGACGTGCGCCGGCTGTGGCGGCACGACCTCCTCAAGCTCCGCCGCACGGACGCGGCGGTCAAGGCGGGATTCGCGGAGCTGCGCGCGACCGGATCGAATGCGGCCTGGCTCCCCGACCGGGGCTACCGCACGGCCGCGTTCGCCTTCGAGGAGCTCGCGGTGCTGGTCCGCGACGGCCTGCGGGCGCACGTCGAGCCAGGCCTCACGCCCCTGCTGGCCGCGGCGCTGGCGGAGGGCTACCCGGACAGCCCGCTCGCGGCCACGGCCGACCCGGCCGGATGGTGGCGGGCGTACCTGCGCAGGGTGGTGCCGCCCGTGCTGCACCTGTTCGCCCGGCACGGCATCGTCCTGGAGGCCCACCTCCAGAACACCCTGGTCGCCGTCGACGCCGAGGGGATGCCGGCCCAGGCCCTCTTCCGGGACGCGGAGGGCGTGAAGCTGCTGCCGGACCCGGAGCGCGCCGCCGCCTGGCAGCGGCTCGTCTACTGCCTGGTGGTCAACCACCTCACCGAGATCGCCGGGGCCCTCGCCGAATGCCATCCGCAGGTGGCCGGGACCCTGTGGCCCGCGGCCCGCGAGGAGTTCCAGCGCTTCGATTCGGCCCACGGCCTGCCCGAGATCGGCGCCCTGCTGGCCGCTCCCAGCCTCCCGGCCAAGACTAACCTGCTGCTGCGCTGGACCCGGGCCGACGGCGCGGACGCCCGCTACCTGCCGCTTCCCAACCCGCTGCACGGCTGAGGGGGAGCGGGGCTGGGGTGGGCGGGCGGTGGGGTTCCGGCCAATCGGGGAGCGGTTGCCGGGGACCCCTCACTTAAAGGTATAGACCAATGCTAGGTTGATCGGGCAGACCGCGCAGTCCTTGACCACCCGTCAGAGGAGAAGCCATGCCCTCCCCTTCGCGGGGCGGCGGCCCGGCCGCCATGCCCAAGTACCAGCGGATCGCCGCAGCGCTGCGGCGCGAGATCGACCGCACCGCCCACACCCCCGGAGCCAAGCTGCCCTCCGAGCGCAGCCTGGCGATCCGGTACGAGGTCAACCGGCAGACCATCCGGGCCGCCCTCCAGCACCTGCGCGAGGACGGCCTCGTCGTCACCGGCCGCCGCGGCACCCGTCCGGCCCTTCCCGCGCCGCCACCCGGGCCCCCGGCGGCCCCCGCGCCCGCACCCCCACCGGAGTCCGTGGCGACCGCCTCCGCCGCCGCGTCCCCCCAGGTGCACACCCAGAACTGGCTCACCCTCGTCACCCTCGCGCCCGCCCTCGCCGAACAGCTCGGCATGCGCGGCGGGGAGCGGACCCTGGTCCACCACCACCGTGAAACCGGCCCGGCGGGCCAGACACGGCGGCACGCGGTGACGTACCTCTGCCCGCGCGCCGTCGCAGGAGCCCCCGAACTGACCCGCTACCGCGACCGTGCGGCGGCCGGCGTCCGGGACGAGGACCTGGGGCCCCTGCACCTCTGGATGGAGCGCGCCGCGCGGACCGGCCGGGTCGCCGAGACCATCACCATGACCCGCACCACCTTCCCCCACCCGGCCACCCCGGCCGGCGGCCTCTCCGTGCGCCGCACCCTGTACGAGCCCTCCGGCCGGCTCCTCGCCGTCACCGACCTCTCCTTCCCCACCTGGGACCGGCTGACCTTCGACCGCAACCACCCCGCCGCCGGACTGCGGGTGACGTAGGTCGTCTCCCTCCGGATCCCGCCCGGCCCCTCACGGGCCGGTGTGGACGTCACCCGTGGTGGTGGAGGTGATGACCGCCCGGCGGCCCAGGTCGCCGGGCGGGATCCCCGGGTGGTGGGCGCCCGGGCGGCCGGTGCCCGGGGGTACGCCCAGGGCCAGGCGCGAGACGATCCGGTAGCGGTCGCCCCGGTAGACGGAGTGCACGTACTCCACGGGGCGGCCGGTGGAGTCGGTGGTGAGCCGCTCGATGAGCAGGGCGGGGGAGAGCAGCGGGACATCGAGCAGGCCCGCCTCCGCCTCGTTGACCACGGTCGGTTCGATGGACTGCTGCGCCTCGTGCACGTAGACGCCGTGGTGGTTGCGCAGGTGCTCGTAGAGGTCCCCGGCCTCCAGCTCCGCCGGGGTCAGGGCGGGCACCAGATCGGCCGGGATGTGCAGGTGCTCGATCGCCATCGGGGCGCCGTCGACCAGTCGCAGCCGGGCGATGTACAGCAGCTGCGCGCCCGGCGAGATCCGCAGCCGGCGGCCGATGCGGGCACCCGCCTGGACGGTGGAGTGCTCCAGGATCCGGCCGGACCAGTGGCCGGCGGCCTGGCGCATCGCGAACGAGGCCTCGTCCGCGGCCAGTTCCTGGGTGATCTTGGCCGGGGCGACGAACATTCCGCGCCCGTGCTCCCGTACCAGGAGGCCCGTGGCCACGAGCTCGTCGACCGCGGCGCGCAGGGTGGGTCGGGAGACCTCCAGGGTGGCGCACAGGGTGCGCTCCGAGGGGATCGCGTCGCCCGGTCGGCGGATGTCGATGAGGCCCAGCAGGTGCTCGCGGACGCGCTCCCGCTTGAGTACCGAGCCCGACGAGTCGGTCGCGTCCTTCTTCATGGCCGGACCTCCTTTCCTGCTGGTCACCTGTCCAACTGGTCATGTGCATCTAACCATTCGAGCGGTGGCGGAGGCGAGGCATTCGTCGAAAGTTCCGTGAGCGGACAGGGTTGACGGAGTCCGCGGGGTCATGCCACCTTCAAGCAACTCGGCTAACCAATTGGTTAGTTGGTCAACCCGCTTGCTCTGGTGGTGAGTTGTGTCCCGACCAGGTGAGGAACCCCGACACCGTGCTGCCCGTAGCCGCCACCCGCCACTGCGAACTCGGCCTCGTCCCGCGCCCCGACTCGGTCACCGTCCAGCCCGGCCGCTTCGCCCTGGACCACCGCACCGGACTGCGGGCCGGACCGGGCGCGCAGACGGCGGCCGCCCTCCTGCGCGAACTGCTGACCCCCGCCACCGGGTTGCCCCTGCCACCGGACTCCGCCGGGCCGATCACCTTCCTCCTGGCCCCCGGGGAGGAGGCCCTCGGCGCCGAGGGATACGCCCTCACCGTCCGACCCGAGGCCGTCCTGCTGGTCGCCGCCCGCCCCGACGGGCTGCTCCGCGGGGTCCAGACCCTGCGCCAGCTGCTGCCGCCCGAGGCCCTGGCCGCGGTCGCCGGGGGCGCGCAGCCCCGTACGCCCGCCGCGGGCTGGTCGGTGCCCTGCGTACGGATCACCGACCGGCCGCGGTTCGCCTGGCGCGGAGCCATGCTGGACGTGGCCCGGCACTTCCAGCCCGTGGCGTACCTGCGCCGCTTCGTGGACCTGCTCGCCCTGCACAAGCTCAACGTCCTGCACCTGCACCTCACCGACGACCAGGGGTGGCGGATGCCGATCGCGGCCTACCCCCGGCTCACCGGGATCGGCGGCCGCCGGACCGAGAGTGCCGGGGACGGCATCCCGCACCAGGGCGCCTACACCCGTGCGGAGCTGACCGGACTCCTGGCCTACGCGGCCCGGCGCGGGGTGAGCGTGGTCCCCGAGATCGAGATGCCCGGCCACGCCCGCGCCGCACTCGCCGCCTACCCCCGGCTCGGCAACCGGCCCGGCGTCCGGCTGGAGCCGTGGACCCGCTGGGGCGTCTGCGAGAACGTCCTCGGGGTCCACGACGAGGTGCTCGACTTCTGCCGCGGGGTACTGGACGAGGTCGCGGACGTGTTCCCCGGCCCCTACGTCCACGTCGGCGGCGACGAATGCCCCCGCACGGAATGGGAACGCTCCCCGGCCGCCCGCGCCCGGATCGCCGCCGAGGCCCTGTCCGGACCGGCCGCGCTCCACGGCTGGTTCCTCGGCGAGATCGCCGCACACCTCGCCCGGCTCGGCCGCCGCCCGCTCGGTTGGACCGACACCGGGGACGAACTCCCGCCCGCCTTCACGGCCCTGGCCTGGCGGGACGCGGAACACGGGCGGGCCGCCGCGCTGCGCGGCCACGACGTGATCATGGCACCGTACCGCTCCACCTACCTCGACTACCCGCAGTCCGCCGACCCCGGCGAGCCGCGCGGCCAGGACGGGGTGCTCGACCTGCGCGGGGCCTACGAGAACGAGCCCGCCCCCGCGCACTGGGAACCCGAGGCCGCGCGCCGGGTCCTCGGCACCCAGGCCCAGCTGTGGACCGAGTACGCCCGGACCCCCGCGGAACTCGAGTACCTCGCCTTCCCGAGGCTGTGCGCCCTGGCCGACACGGCCTGGTCGGCGCACCGCGACTGGCCCGACTTCCGCCATCGGCTGGACCGCCACCTGACCCGGCTCGGCGCCCTCGGCGTGCGCGGCCGATCCCCCCAATCCCCGACGCCGCACCCCCAATCCCCTCCGTCGACCCCGCAATCCCCTCTGCTCACTCCGTGATCCCCCCACCCCGAGAGGAACGCAGCATGCGCACCCAACGAACCGGCAAGCGCCGTACCGTCGCGGCCCTGGCGATCGCCCTGACCGCCGGGCTCGGCTCGGCCGCCCTGACGGCCCTGCCCGCGACCGCCGCGGCCGACTCCGTCAAGGTCCAGTACCGCACCAGCGCGACCGGAGCCACCGCCGACCAGGCGGAGCCCTGGTTCAAGGTGGTCAACAACGGCTCCGCCGCCGTCTCCCTCGACCAGGTCAGGATCCGCTACTACTTCAAGGCCGACGGGCCGGACACCCAGTACCGGTACGCCTGTTCCTGGGCGGTCAAGGGCTGCGCCAACATCACCGGAACCTTCGGCACCCTGGCCACCCCGACGGCCACCGCGGACCGCTACCTGGAGATCACCTTCACCGGCGGCGCCGGAACCCTCGCCCCGGGCGCCGACACCGGCGACATGCAGCTGCGCTTCTACCGCGCCGACTGGCAGACGCTGCGGCAGTCCGACGACTACTCCTTCGACGGGACGCGGACCGCGTACGGGGACTGGGGCAAGGTCACCGCCCGCCTGGGCGCGTCCACCGTCTGGGGCACCGCGCCCGGAGGCAACACCCCGGACCCGACCCCGACCCCCACGCCGAACCCGACGGATCCGACGCCCACCCCGACCCCTACCGACCCGGGACCGGCCGGAGCCACGCTCTTCGACGACTTCGACTACGCCTCGTCCGCCGATCCGGCGATAGCGGCCCACGGCTGGAGCGTGCGCTCCAACTCCGGCGGCCCCGGCGTCCCGAACGCCACCTGGTCCCCGGAGAACGTCACCTTCGCGACCGAGGGCGGCAACTCCATCATGAACATGGAGACCTCCACCGCCGGCTCGGGCGAGAGCACCAAGCAGACCGAAGTCCTCACCAAGGCAACGAAGTTCAAGAACGGCACCTACGCGGCCCGGGTGAAGTTCTCGGACGCCCCGAAGTACGGCCCGGACGGGGACCACCTCGTGCAGACCTTCTTCACCATCAACGACCTCAAGGCCCCGATGGCCGACGACTACGCCGAGTACGACTTCGAGTACCTCCCCAACGGCGGCTGGGGCGAGCCCTCGAACATCCTCTACACCACCTCCTGGGAGACCTACCGCCCCGACCCGTGGGAGGCGGTCAACCAGCACACGGAGTCCCGTACCAGCTACGCGGGCTGGCACGATCTGGTGCTCACCATCGACAACAACGCCATCACCTACTACATCGACGGCAAGGTCTTCGGCACGCACGACGCCAAGTACCTGCCCGAGCGGCCCATGTCGATCAACTTCAACCAGTGGCTGATCGACCTGAACGGCCAGCCCGGTTCGACGGCCCGCGCCTACGACCAGAAGGTGGACTACGTCCTGCACGTCAAGGACCAGGTCCTCACCCCGGCCCAGGTCGCCGCCAAGGTGGCCGCCTACCGCACGGCCGGCACGGCCTTCGAGGACGGGGTCCCCAACGGCTGAACCGGCCGGAAGCGGGGGCGCGCCGCGCGGCGCGCCCCCGTGGCACCGTCACAAGCCCCGGAGGTCAGGTGCCTCAGAACCGCAGCGCCCACCCGTCGAGACGGCCGGTGTCGCCGGCGAAGGCGTCGTACACCCGCAGTTTCCACACCCCGTTGGCCGTCTCCGGGGAGGCGTCCACCGTGTACAGGGCGACGAGATCGCTCTCGCCCCAGTCCGTGTACTCGTCCTTGACCGGGTACACCGTCCCGTCGGGCGCGACCAGGTCCACCCGCAGGGTCCCCGAGTTCGGGTGCACGGTGTACAGCTCCACCCCCAGCTGGGCCGGCGCCCGGCTCGGGACACCGGTGACCGTGATCGGGGATTCGATGGTCTCCAGATCCCCGACCGGGTAGTCCGTAGTGCTCGCGAAGCGTTTGCCGGGCACCCGGTTCGGCGCGCTGCCCACGTACAGGGAGCGGTCGGGGGAGCCCGTTCCGGCGCCCAGCACCGCCCCGGTGGAGGCCGAGGAGGTGAGCGCACCCGCCACCTGCGCCGGGGTGGCGGTGCGGTGGTCCGCCAGGTACAGCGCGGCCGCGCCCGCCACGTGCGGGGTCGCCATCGAGGTGCCGGACATGACCGTGCTCCAGTCGTCACCCCAGTAGACCGCCGAGGTGATGGAGTCGCCGGGGGCGAACAGGTCCACCAGCGGGCCGAAGTTGGAGTACGAGGACCGCGCGTCGTGGTCGTTGACCGCGCCGACCGTGATCGCCTGCGCGACCCGGGCGGGGGAGTGCTGGGAGGCGTCGAGGTTCTGGTTCCCCGCCGCCACCGCGTAGGTGATGCCCGAGGCGATGGAACCCCGGACGGCCGCGTCGAGCACGTCGTCGGGGTCGCCGCCCAGGCTCATGTTCGCGACGGCCGGCTTCACCGCGTTGCGGGTCACCCAGTCGATCCCGGCGACCACCTGCTCCGTGGTGCCCTCGCCGTTCCAGTCGAGCACCCGCACGGCCACCACCTTCGCCTGCTTGGCCACCCCGAAGGTGGCGCCGACGAGGGTCCCGGCGACGTGCGTGCCGTGCCCGTGCGTGTCATCGGCCTCGGTGTCGTCGTCGATGGCGTCGTAGCCGTACGAGGCGCGCCCGCCGAAGTCCTGGTGGGTGATGTTGATCCCGGTGTCGATGACGTACGCGGTCACGCCCCGGCCGGCAGAGTCCGGATAGGTGTAGCCCCCGTCCAGCGGCAGCTGCCGCTGGTCGATGCGGTCCACACCCCAGGAGGGCGGGCTCGGTTGGGTGGCGTCGAGCCTCAACTTCCGGTTCTGCACGACCTCGACGACGGCCGGGTCGGCGGCGAGCCGCCGGGCCTGGCGCGGTGACATCCGGGCGGAGAAGCCGTTGAGCGCGGAGTCGTAGGTCCGCCCGATCGTGCCGCCGAACCCTTCGACGACCGACCGGCCGCGTGCCGTACGGGCACTCGCGCGGGCCGGGTCGAGGACCACGAGGTAGCTGCCGGGGACGGCGCCCCGGGCATCGGCGTAGCGGACCACGCCCTCGGCCGGAGCGGCCGCCGCGGCGGCGGAAGCGACGCCCGGGGCGATGAGCACGAGCGCGCCGGCGAGGGCGAGCACGAAGCTCCGTAGGCTGCGGGATTTCCGTAAGTGCGGTCTGGAGGTCATCCGCCCACCGTCGTGGGTGCCGGACCGGGTCCACAAGGGCGCAGCCGCGATCGAGGACGTGACCGAGGCCACGTCCGACCCGGCGACGGGGGCGTGACCGAGGCCACGTCCAACACCGTGACCGAGGCCACGTCCAACGCCGCGGCGGAGGCCGTGACCAAGGCCACGTCCGACCCCGAGCCAGAGCCGTCGCCACCGCCGTCGAAGGGGCCCGACCGGACGGCCGATACGCCTTCGGCCGGACGGCCGATGCGCTCCGGGCCGGAAGTCCGATGTGCAACCGAAACGGGGTCCCGCGGCAAATGCGGCCGGGCCCCGGTCGGTTGGAATGGGTGGCGTAGGACTGGGGAAGGGAATGCGGAACCGGCTAGGGTGGACGACCATCAAGGTCACGCGCCGCAAGCCGACCAGCCCAAGGAGCGACCCCATGCCGATGCCCGCCCAGTTCTCCCATACCGCCGGACGCGAAACCGGACCCGCAGCCGGCCCCGATACCGGACCCGCAGCGGGACCCGCCGCCCCCACGGCCACCCCGGCCGCCGGACCCGCCTGCGCGATCCCCCTGCCCCGGATCGCGGAGCCCCGCGAGGTGGCCCCAGCGGACGCGCGCGAGCTGTCGAGACTCTTCTTCCGGAGACTGCGGGAGCTCGACGAAGGCACCCCCGAGCACCGCTACGTGCGCGACACGCTCGTGGAGATGAACGCCTCCCTCGTCCAGTTCGCCGTCCGCCCCTTCCGCGGCCGCGGCGACGGAGGGGACCTCGAAGACCTCCTCCAGGTCGGCACCATCGGCCTGATCAAGGCCATCGACCGGTTCGACCCGGCCCGCGAGGTCGAGTTCTCCTCCCTCGCCATGCCGTACATCACCGGCGAGATCAAGCGCCACTTCCGGGACACCACCTGGGCCGTACGGGTCCCGCGCCGCCTCCAGGAGCTGCGCATCGACCTGGCGAAGGCCAAGGAGCAGCTGACCGCGGTCCTCGACCGGCCGCCGACCGTCGCGGACCTCGCCGCGCACCTCTCCCTCACGGAGGAGGAGGTCATCGAAGGCATCGTCGCCGCCAACGGCCACACCAGCGGTTCCCTCGACGCCCCGCACGCCGAGCGTGCCGACGGCGGCACCGAGGGCAACACGCTCGCCGAAACGATGGGGGCCGAGGAGCCGGCGCTGGAGCGCGTCGAGGACATCCAGACCCTGGCGCCGCTGCTGGACCGGCTCACCGACCGCGAGCGCCGGATGCTCTCCATGCGCTTCGGCGAGGAGCTCACCCAGGCCCAGATCGGAGCCGCCCTCGGGATCTCGCAGATGCAAGTCTCGCGCCTCCTGACCCGGGTGCTCGCGCACCTGCGGGCCTCCATGCTCGAAGACCCGGAGCAGTCCGAAGCCGGTGCCCCGCAGCAAGCGGAACCCGATGCGGAGGGCGCAGCCGAGGGTGCGGGTGGCTTCGTACCGTAGGTGACAAGACTCACTTCACCGTTTGCAGGGGTTAAGGCGGGGCAGTAGCGCTGCTGGAGCGGACCCGTCCGCCGGCCGGTACGGGCCGGGGCGCGGGTGACGGGTGGATCCCGTCGCGCTCCACGGCCCGCCGGCCGCAGGTACGCCGGTGGGCCGTTCCCGGTACTACCCGTGAGGTGTATGTGTCCACGCTCATAGCCGAGCACGTGTTCAAGGTGTTCGGGCCAGGCCCCGACAACGGCGCCGCCGTCGCGAACGCGGTCCGCGCGCTCGAAAGCGGCGCCACCGACCGCGGGGCGCTGCGCGCCGAGGGAACGACCGCCGCGGTGATCGACGCGTCCTTCCGCGTCGAGCCCGGCCAGATCTTCGTCGTCATGGGTCTGTCGGGATCCGGCAAGTCCACGCTGCTGCGCATGCTCAACGGACTGCTGGAGCCCTCCGCGGGACGCATCCTCTTCGACGGCGAAGACCTCACCGCGCTGTCCGCGGGCGAGCTGCGCCGGGTCCGGTCCACCAAGATCAGCATGGTCTTCCAGCACTTCGCGCTGTTCCCGCACCGCAGTGTCCTGGAGAACGCCGGCTACGGCCTGGAGGTCCAGGGTGTCCCCCGGGCCGAGCGCGAACGGCGGGCGGCCGAAGCGCTGGCCCTGTGCGGGCTCGGCGGCTGGGAGAAGTCCTGGCCCGACGAGCTCTCCGGCGGCATGCAGCAGCGCGTGGGCCTGGCCCGCGCCCTGGCCACCGACGCCGATCTGCTGCTGATGGACGAGTCGTTCAGCGCCCTCGACCCGCTGATCCGCCGCGATATGCAGGACCAGCTGCTCGAGCTCCAGCAACGCCTCGGCAAAACCATCGTGTTCATCACCCACGACCTCAACGAGGCCATGCGGCTGGGCGATTCCATCGCCGTCATGCGCGACGGCCGGATCGTCCAGCAGGGTACGGCCGAGGACATCCTCGTCCGCCCGGCCGACGACTACGTCGCCTCCTTCATCCAGGACGTGGACCGCTCGCGCGTGCTGACGGCCGGAGCCGTCATGACGGCCCCCGCCGAGGGACACGCGGACTGCGGCTGCCCGACCGTGGCCGCCGACACCCCGCTCGCCGACCTGTGCGCCGTCAGCGCCCGGGTCCCGCACCCCGTGGCCGTCACCGGCGCCGACGGCGCCGTCGTCGGCGAGGTCGCCCAGGGCCGCCTCGTCGCCCTCATCGGCGACGAGCGACGCTCCCCGCTGACCTGCGAAGAGGTGGCCGCCTGATGCCCCGCCTGCACCTCGGCGCCTGGGTCGACAACGCCGTCGACTTCCTCCAGAGCCACCTGTCCTGGCTGTTCGACGCCATCAGCACCGTCGTCACCGGGCTCTACGACGGCATCGAAGCCGTCCTGAACGCACCCGCCCCGCTGCTCCTGGCCGGCATCCTCGCCGTCGGGGCGTGGTGGCTGCGCGGACTGCTCGCCGCGCTGCTGGCCTTCGCCGGCTTCGCGCTCGTCGACTCCGTCGGGCTGTGGCCCGAAGCCATGTCCACGCTCGCGCTGGTCCTGGTCGCCACCCTGGTCACGCTGCTCTTCGCGATCCCGCTGGGCATCTGGGCCTCGCGCTCCGACCGGGTCAGCGCCGTCCTGAAGCCCGTCCTGGACTTCATGCAGACCATGCCGGCCATGGTCTACCTCATCCCCGGCATCATCTTCTTCGGGGTGGGCGTGGTGCCCGGCATCATCGCCACCATCATCTTCTCGCTGGCCCCCGGCGTGCGGATGACCGAGCTCGGCATCCGGCAGGTCGACGCCGAACTGGTCGAAGCCGCCGACGCGTTCGGCACCACCCCGCGCGACACCCTGGTCCGGGTCCAGCTCCCGCTGGCCCTGCCCACCATCATGGCGGGCATCAACCAGGTCATCATGCTCGGCCTGTCCATGGTCGTCATCGCCGGCATGGTCGGCGGCGGCGGGCTCGGCGGCGCCGTCTACCGGGCCATCGGCAGCGTGGACATCGGCCTCGGCTTCGAGGCGGGCATCTCCATCGTCATCCTCGCCATGTACCTGGACCGCATGACCGGTGCGCTCGGCCGCCACGTCTCCCCGCTCGGCCGCCGCGCCCTCGCCAAGGCGCGGTCCGCCGCCACCGGCACCGCCAAGGTGTGGGGCCACCGTCCGCAGCCCGTCTTCGCCGTCGCCTCGGCCGTGGTGCTCTCCCTGGTCGCGGGGGGCCTCGGCGTCTTCGGGGACTCCTCGAAGTCCTCGGTCAGCGCCTCCGGCGGGTCGGGCGCGGAGAACATCGGCAAGGGCCGCACGGTCAGCATCGGCTACATCCCGTGGGACGAGGGCATCGCCTCCACCTTCCTGTGGAAGGAGCTCCTGGAGCGCCGCGGCTTCAAGGTCGAGGCCCGCCAGCTGGAGCTCGGAGCGCTCTTCACCGGGCTCGCGGGCGGCCAGATCGACTTCCAGACCGACTCCTGGCTGCCCGTGACGCAGGCCGAGTACTGGAAGAAGTACGGGAACAAGCTCGACGACCTCGGCTCCTGGTACGGGCCCACCTCCATCGAGCTGTCCGTCCCGTCCTACATGAAGGACGTCAAGACCCTTGCCGATCTCAAGGGCAAGGGCGGGGAGTTCAAGGGGCGGATCATCGGCATCGAGCCCAGCGCGGGCGCGATGGGCATCCTCAAGGACAAGGTCCTGCCGCAGTACGGCCTCGACGGCGAGTACAAGGTCGTCGACGGATCGACCCCGGGCATGCTCGCCGAACTCAAGCGCGCCTACGAGAAGAAGGAGCCCGTCGCGGTCGTGCTGTGGTCGCCGCACTGGGCGTACTCCACCTACGACCTGACGAAGCTCGCGGACCCCCAGGGCGTCTGGGGCCAGGGTGACGGCATCCACAACATCGCCCGCAAGGGCTTCGCCGCCGACGAGCCCCGGATCGCCGAGTGGCTCCGCTCGTTCAAGCTGACCGAGGCCCAACTGACCGGCCTGGAGGCCAAGATCCAGGAATCCGGCAAGGGCCAGGAGCAGCAGGCCGTCCGCGCCTGGCTGACCGACCACCCGGAGGTGGCCCAGCTGGTGTGAGTGCGCGGGGGCCGGCGCGCGAAGGCCCGTAGGAGGTCCTTCGCGCGCTGGCCCCCGCACCGGCCGGGCGGCGGCTCAGCCGGTGGCCACCCGCTCGGGCTCCCGCCCGGGCTCCCGCTCCGGCACGGACGGCCCGGCGGCCGGCCGGGTCCGCAGCGGCCACCACAGGGACCGGCCCAGCAGCGCGGCCAGGGCCGGTACCAGCACGATCGACAGCACGAAGGCCGAGAGCAGGATCCCGAGCCCCGTCGCGAAGCCGATCTGCCGGGTGGCCGAACCCTCCCCGGCGGCCAGGCTCCCGAAGGACACCGCCAGCACCAGGCCCGCCGTCGCGATGGCGGGAGCCGTGTGCCGGACCGCTCGGGCCACCGCCCCGCGGGCCGGACCGGGCCGCTCCATCTCCTCCTTGATCCGGTCAGTGATCAGGATGTTGTAGTCGGTGCCCAGCGCGACCACGAACAGGAACAGCACCAGCGGCAGCGAGAAGTCCACGCCCGGCCGGTCCAGCACGTGCTGGAACAGCAACGTCGAGGCACCCAGCGTGGCGGCGAAGCCCAGCCCGACCGCCACCATCAGCACCAGCGGCGCCAGCAGGCTCCGCAGCAGCACCAGCAGGATCAGCGCGATCAGCGCCGCAGCCACCGGGAAGACCACCTTCAGGTCCTTGTCCACGGCGACCGCGACATCCGCGAACACCGCCGCGGTGCCCCCGACGTGAGCCCGGGTGCCGTCCGGCCGGTGCGCGGCCACCGCCGCGCGGATCGGCCCCGAGACCAGGTCGCGGGCCGCCTGGGTGTGCGGGCCGGCGGTCGGGAACAGGTCGATCCGGGCCGCCCGGTGGTCCTCACTGAGGACCGTCGGGGCCACCTGGCCCACCCCGGGGACCGCGCCCAGTGCCCGGGACAGCCCGTCGAGCCGCCCGGCGGTCAAGGCGCCCCCGTCGGAGGCGGTGACGAACACACTGGTCGGGTCCGACACCCCGGCGGGCAGCGCCCGGGAGATCTCCGCGGCCGTGGCCGACGCGGCCGTGCCCGTACCGCCGCCGCTCTGCCCGTAGTCCGTCCGCATCCCCAGCAGCCCCGCGGACAGGGCGCCGAGCAGGGCCACCGAGGCGAGCACCAGGGTCAGCGGCCGCCGGGCGATCCGGTCTCCCATCCGCGCGGCCGACCCCGCACGGGGCTTGCGGACCAGGCCGCGCGAGGGCCAGAACATCTTGCGCCCCGTGACGGCCAGGATGGCCGGCATCAGGGTCAGGCTGCCGAGCAGCATCACCAGTACGGACAGGGCGATCGCCGGGCCGAGCACCCGGAACTGGCCGAAGGCGGCCACCCCGAGGGTGGAGAACGCGGCGACGATGGTCAGCGCCGCGCAGGTGATGGCCGTACCCACCCGGCCCGCGACCTCGGCCGCGGCGGACCGGCCGGACTGCCCGGGATGCGTGCGCAGTTGCTCGCGGAAGCGGAACAACAGGAAGAGGAAGTAGTCGATCCCGATGCCCACCAGCACCACGCTGATCAACTGCGGTGTGGACGGATCGAGTTCGATCCCGGTCAGCATGGCCCCGGAGACCACGACCCCGGACGCCGCTCCGCCGATGATGACGACGGAGAAGAGCGGCAGCAGCGCGGCCAGGAAGCTGCGGAACACCAGCACGTGCAGCAGCACGATCACCCCGACCATGGCGAGGCCCACGATCATCGAGCGGGTCTTCGACCCGTCGGCGGTGTCCACGCTGTCGGCCAGCCCGCCCGTGAAGCCGGTCCGCATCCCGGACTGCTCGAACTCGGCCCGGGTGTGGTCCCGGAAGGCCCGGTAGAGGTCCTGCATCCCCGGGTCGGTGGGATTTCCGTCCAGCTCCACCGACAGCAGCCGGAAGGTCCGGTCGGGAGCGGTCATGGCCGGGGCGACCAGGGGGATCTGGGACCGGTCCTGGGTGAAGGGCATCGTGTCCTTCGTCCTGGGCATCACCACCCGCTCCCGGGCCAGCCGCGCGGCGTCGGCGTCGATCCGCCGCTCGTCCGCGTCGGTCAGCGGCAGGCCGTCGGCGCGGGCCACCAGTACGGTCAGCGGATTGGCGTCGGGGTCCACCCCGAAGTGCTCCTCGGCGACCTTCAGCGCGGCCGCCGAATCGTAGGAGTCGGGCAGGAACCCGGCCGTCTGGGCCTGGGTGGCCCGGAAGACGAGGGCCTGGCCGAGGATGGTCAGGGCTATGCCCAGCACCGCCCACAGGGCGATGACCTTCCATGGACTCCGGGTGGCGAAGCCGGTCAGGGCGCGGATCAAGGGGACCTCCGTAGCGGGGCGGCGCCGGGGGTTCCCGGCTGCTCTCCAGCCCATCACCGGCAGCGCGCCGCGACGTCGGGACAGGGGAGGATCCGCCGCCCGGACCCGGGGCCCGGCCCGGGCCCCGACCAGGACTCCGGTCCTGGTCGGGGGTCCTCCTCAGGGCCTGCGGCGCGGGTCGCGCCCGATGGGAGACTTGACCCCGGAGCTTCGTACGAAGCCCCGTACGAAGCTGCGTACGGAACCTGTGGCGCGCACCGGAAGGGATCGGGCGGAGCCGGACACGAGGGAGGACCGGCCGTCATGGCGACAGTCGACAGAGGGGACGGGGCGGGCGCCTTCGGCTGGACCCGCAACGACGCCCTGGTGGCCATCGGGGCCGCCGCCGTGGACCTGTTCGGCTACTCCCTGGGGACCACCGACAGCGGTCGGCCCCTGGAGGTCTCCGCGCTGGCCCTGGTGGTCCTCGCCGCGTTCTGCCTGCTCGCCCGGCGGCGCCACCCCGTGGCCGTGCTGGCCGTCGTCGTGCTCCTCGACGGCGCCGTGAACCTGACCACCCCGCTCGGTACGCACTTCACCGCGGGACTGGCCATCGCCGTGTACTCGGTGGGCAGGATCAGGGGCCCGGGAGTCACCGCGCTGGCCGCACTGGTGACCGTACCGCTGGCGTTCGTCGGGCGGAGCGGCGACTGGGCGCAGACCGGGTGGGGGCTGCTCAGCAACACGCTCGCGGCCGTCCTCGCCGCGGGCGCCGGCATCGCGATGAACCGCTGGCAGCAGGAGGTCGACGCCAACCGCACCCTGCTCGCCGAACGGGCCGTGGTCGAAGAACGCCGCCGCATCGCCCGGGAGCTGCACGACATCGTGGCCCACCACGTCACGGCCATGCAGCTGATGGCCGGCGGAGCGCGGGCCAACCTCGTGCACGACCCCGAGGCGGCCCGAGAAGCCCTGGTCACCCTGGAGGGCTCCGGGCGCATGGCACTGCGCGAGATGCGGCAGCTGCTCGACGTGCTGCGGACCGGGGAGGAGCCGGAACCGGAGCGGGGGCCGGCGGCCCCGCAGCCCGGGACCGCGGACCTCGACCGGATCGTCGCCGAGTCCCGGCTGGCCGGAACGGAAACCGCGTTCACCGTCGCCGGGCCGGTCCGCCCGCTGCCGCCCGCGCTCGGACTGACGGTCTTCCGGATCGTGCAGGAGTCCTTGACCAACATCCGCAAGCACGCCGGACAGGCACGGGCCGACGTAAGGCTCACCTACCGTCCCCACGAGGTGACGGTGGAGATCACCGACGACGGGACCGGCTCCGGCCGCGCCGACGGCGGGCACCGGCCGGAGCCTTCGCGGTCGGCGCCGCGCTCCGGGTACGGTCTGATCGGTATGCGTGAACGGGCCGCCCTGCAGGGCGGCACCCTGGAGGCCGCCGCCCTGCGCGGGGGCGGGTTCCGGGTGGCGGCGCGCCTCCCGGTGCCCTCGGATCCGGTGATCGGCGTGCCCGGAGGAGAGGGAGAGGTGGAACACGGATGATCCGCGTGCTCATCGCCGACGACCAGCCGCTCGTCCGACGGGGTCTGGCCCTGATCCTGGGCCCCGACCCGGAGTTCGAGGTGGTCGGGGAGGCCGGCGACGGCGCCGAGGCCGTGGCCCTGGCGGACCGGCTGCGCCCGGACGTGGTCGTCATGGACATCCGGATGCCGGTCCTCGACGGGGTCGGGGCCACCGCGGAACTGGCCCGGCTGGTACCGCAGTGCCGGGTCCTGGCCCTGAGCACCTTCGACATGGACGAGTACGTGGTCGAGGCCCTGCGCGCCGGGGCCTACGGGTTCCTCCCGAAGGACGTCTCGCCGGAGGAGCTGATCGCCGCGATCCGCACCGTCCACACCGGCGAGGCCGCGGTCGCTCCGCGCCTGCTCACGCGGCTGATCTCCACCTTCGTACGGGCCCCCGCGCGGCCGGCCCGCCAGACCCCGGAGGGCGCCGCACTCCTCGCCGGACTGACCCCCCGGGAGCGGGAGATCTGGCACCTGCTGGCCACCGGCCGCGACAACGCCGAGATCGCCGCAGACCTGGACATCAGCATCTCCACGGTCAAGAACCACATCACCGGCATCTTCGGCAAGCTGGGCGTACGGGACCGGGCGCAGGCGGTCATCTCCGCCTATGAATCGGGCCTGGTGGCGGTGGAGAACGGGCCGGGCTGAGCGCCAAGTAGCCGCAGGAGAAGGGGAGAAGACCCGGTGGGGCCGGGTGCGGCCCCGGGTGCACATCTCTGACCAGCCAAAATGCCGGAAATTTCACCGGTGCGGACAGGGGCCTGTCCATGGCACAGTGCGAGCAGCCCAACCGCAAGACCAGGGAGCCTCCATGCGCGATCCGCACTCCACGCCGCTCGCGGCCGCCCCCGAGTGCCGTCCGGAGCACAGCCCGCTGCCGTCCTGTCCGGTGTGCGACGGAGCCCCGGAGCGGATCTCCTGGCGTCAGCGTCCGGGACAGCCGGTGGTCCTGGTGTTCGACCCCTGCGGTCACCGGCACACGTCACCGGCGGCGCCGATCCTGGCGGTGGGGCCGGTCGACGGGGCCGCGCATGACGCGGGGCGATTGACAGGCTGTCGGTGAGAGAGGAAGTTATATCGGAAGCCCGATATAACTTCCCGGAGGGCCGGAGGCCCGGTGACACCCGACCGAGCACCGCATGCGCCACGCAAGCCCCAGGCTGACCGCAAGAGCGAAACCCGCTCGCGCCTGATCGACGCGGCCGCCGAACTCTTCGCCCGCAAGGGGTTCCACGCCGTCTCCGCCGAGGCCGTCGCCGAAGCGGCCGGCCGTACCACAGGCGCGCTCTACAGCCACTTCGGCGGCAAGGAGGGCCTGCTCCTCGCGCTCCTGGAGGTGTGGAAGGAACGCACCGCCGAGGAACTGGCCGCCGAGATCGCGGCCGCCGGCCCCGCCGACCCCGCCGTGCACTTCTCCGCGATGTGGGGGAGCCTCACCCGCCCGCACCCCGACCGCGGGGACTCCTGGCTCCTGCTGGAGACGGAGCTGTGGCTGCACGCTGCCCGGGGCCCCCTCATCGGCGGCCCCCTCGCCCAGCGCTACGCCGAGGTCCGCGCCCGCCTCGGCGAAGGGCTCGCCGACTGGGCGGAGGCCACCGGCACCCCTCTCACCAGACCGCCCGAGGAGACCGGCGCCCTGGTCCTCGGCCTCCTCCTCGGACTGGCCATGCAGCACCGGCTCGATCCGAAGGGCATCCCCGACGCCCTCGTCGTCGAAGCCCTCGGCGCCCTCCTCGGCCTCGGCTCCGGCTCCGGCCCCGGCCTCGGCTGACCCGGACCCGGACCCGTACGTCCAGGAACACTCCCACTGCTCGGACGAAGGGAACCACCCGTGCTCCCCACCGGCGACATAGACCTCCTCGAGGACACCTGGGCCCGCGAGGTCCCGCACGCGCAGTTCACCCGGCTGCGCCGCGAGGACCCGGTCCACTGGCACGAAGTACCCGGCCGCCACGACGGCTTCTACGCCGTCACCCGCCACGCCGACGTCAAGGCCGTCAGCCGCGACCCCGAGCTCTGGTCCACCGAACTCGGCTCGTTCATGATCCGCGACCAGAGCCCCGAGTCCCTGGAGACCCTGCGCCTGGTGCTGCTCGGCATGGACGCCCCGCGCCACTCCCGGTACCGCTCCCTGGTCAGTGCGGGTTTCACGCCCCGGGTGGTACGAAGGCTCGCGGCCCGGATCCAGGAGCGCGCGGTGGCTCTGGTGGAGCGCGCGGTCACCCCGGGCCGGGACATGGACTTCGTCGCCGAGATCGCCGCCTGGCTGCCGATCCAGACGATCTGCGAAATGGTCGGCGTTCCGGAGGGCGACGAGCGGCTGATCTTCGACTGGAGCAACCGCATGGCCGGCGGCCAGGATCCGGAGCTCTCGGCGGGCAAGCACGACAGCGACCTCGCGGCCGCCGAGATCTACGCCTACTGCGACGCACTGGCCGCCGAACGCCGGGCCCACCCCCGGGAGGACATCCTCTCCACCCTGGTCCACGCCGAGGTGGACGGGGACCGGCTCACGCAGGACGAGATCAACATGTTCTTCGTGCTGCTGTGCGTCGCGGGCAACGAGACCACCCGCAACCTGCTCTCCGCCACCCTGCTGGCCCTGGTGGACTATCCGGCGGCCCGCGCCGAACTGGCCGCCGCGCCGGGGGACGAGCTCCTGTGGACCTCGGCCACCGAGGAGTTCCTGCGCTGGGGCGGCTCGATCCACAACTTCCGCCGCACCGCGACCCGCGACACCGTCCTGCGCGGGCAGCCCATCGCCGCCGGGCAGAAGGTGGTCACCTACTACACCTCCGCCAACCGCGACGAGGAGGTCTTCGCCGACCCCTTCGCCTTCGACATCCGCCGCACCCCCAACGACCACGTCACCTTCGGCGGCGGCGGACCCCACTTCTGCCTCGGCGCTGGTCTCGCCCGTACCCAGATCAAGGCCCTGGTCCGTGAACTGCTCCGCCGCCATCCCGACTTCGGCCTGGCGGGCGAGGTACGGCGGCTGCGCTCGGACTTCATCAACGGGGTGAAGTACCTTCCTGTGCGGTTCGGCTAGCCGAGACAGCCTAGGCTCGGCCGGATGTGGAGACGAGAGAAGATCTGGAACGAGGCGGGCCCGGCCGAGCGGCGGCTGGCGGGCCTGGCGCTGAATCCGGCCGCTCCGGTGGGCCTCCTGCTCCGGCTGCTCGCCGACGGCCCGCCCGCCGCCCGGATGGCGCTGTGCGGTGACCGCGACCTTCCCGTGCCGGTGGTGGACGCCCTGCTCACCCACCCCGACCGGTGGGCGCGTGCGGTCTTCGCCTCCAGCCCGCACGCCGATCCCGCGCAGCGGGCCCGGCTGGTGGACGACCCCGATTACGTCGTCAAGGGACACCTGGCCGGAGGGCCGCCCAACCGCTGGACGGTACGGCGCCCGCGGCTGCCGGACCTGACGGTCGTCCACATCATCAACACGTACGACGGGGAGATGGTGCAGGGCATCGAGTGCCAGATCTCCGCCGGGCTCCGCCGCGACATGCCCACGCACCCGGACCGGAAGGTGCGCCTCTGGGGGGTGGGTTCGTGGCGCTCCCTGTCGGCCGAGCTGCGGGCCGCGCTGCTCGCCGACCCGGACCCGGAGGTACGCGAGTACGCCGAGCAGCAGGCCCGGCACGAGGATCCGCAGTGGGTGCAGCGCGAGCTTCCGGAGCGTTCGTGTCATGCCCGCACTGGCATGCTGTTGCACGATGCCCTGTCCCGCGCCGTCATCGACTCCGTGCTCACCGCCCCGGTCGGCAAGGGGGACCGGGCGATGATCGCCGGCAACCCGAGCCTGCCGCCCGACGTGGTGGTCCTGCTGGCGGGCGACCCGGACCCCGAGGTCCGCGAGCGCATCGCCCATCGCCCCGACCTCGGTGCCGCCGAGCTCCGGGCGCTCGCCGTAGACCCGGATCCGAAGGTGCGCCTCACCCTGTCCACGCACCCCGCGCTGGCCGAGTCCGAGCGCGCCGGGATTGACTACGAGGTGCCGGAGGGCGGGTACTTCGGACCGACCTACCAGCCGTCCCCGCCGCGCGACCCCGCCGCCCTCCGCCGTGACGCGCTCTCCACCCACCCCTTGCTGCGCCGCCGCGCGGCCGGGGACCAGCTCCTGCCGCCCGATCTCCTCGACCTGCTCGCCGCCGATCCGGACCTCGGGGTACGGGTCACGCTCGCGCAGAACCACCCCGACGCGCCCGCCGAGCTCCTGCTGCGCGGCTTCCTGGAGTACGCGGGCGACGACCGCGCCGAACTGCTCACCCGCCCGCAGTTCCCGACCGTAGGCCTGGCCGCATACGCGGAGCACGAGGATCCGGCCCTACGGGCGCTCGCGGCCCGGGATCCCGGACTGGCTCCGGCTCTCGCCGACCGGCTCACGCGCGACTCCGACCCGGAGGTCCGCAGGACCCTGGCCCGGCATCCGAACCTGCCCGCGGCACGGATCGTAGAGCTGCTGGAGGACGCGGAACTCGCCGCGCACGCCGCGGCCAATCCGGCGCTGGACCCTTCCCTGATGGAGGAGTTGGTCAACGCGTTGGCCCATGCGGCCTCCTGACTCATGCTCAAAGATGCTCGCTGACAAGCCACTTCGAGCATCTTCCTTCATCTCGGGCGTCCGGAGCGCTATGTTGCCCGGTGCATGCCAACAGGTGTGTCCGCGATCCGGACCGCACGAGGAGCCGCCCCATGAGACTCATCAGCATCCGCAGGAGCCCACGGAGGCGGCGCGCCCCAGCGGCCGCGCTGCTCGCCGCCGCCCTCGCCATGGCGGGACTGGCCGCCGCCGGACCGATAGCCGCCCCTGCCTCGGCGGCCGTCACGGCCCCGGCCCCCGCCACGGCGGGCAACGTCACCGGCTTCGCGCAGTCCGGGAACACCTTCACCGCCACCACCTCCAGTGGCGCCAAGGCCCGCGTGGTCGTCGCCCGTGCCGACATCTTCCGGCTCTGGCTCTCTCCCGACGGCGCCTTCACCAACGACCCGGCCGGCACCGACCTCGCCCCCACCACCGACTTCGGCTCCGTGACCGCGAGTTGGACGGATGCGGGCACGTACTACCGGATCACCACCGGCTCCCTGTCGATCCGGGTCAACAAGAGCCCGCTGCAGTTCTCCGTCTACCGGGCCGACAACGCCACCCTGGTCTGGCAGGAAACCCAGCCCACCTCCTGGACCAGCTCCCAGACCACCCAGTACCTCGCGCGCGGCACCGACGAGCAGTTCTACGGAACCGGCCTGCGGCTCGGCGAATGGGCGCTGCGCGGCAAGACCGTGCCGGTGGCCGTCGACAACAAGTGGCGCGAGAACAACAACGCCAGCCCGGCGCCGTTCTACATGTCGACCAACGGCTACGGCGTGATGCGCAACACCTGGGCCCCGGGCTCGTACGGATTCAACGCCCCCACCACCCTCACCCATGACGAGAAGCGCTTCGACGCCTGGTACTTCACCGGCGATTCCCTCAAAACCGTCCTCGACGCCTACACGGACGTGAGCGGCAAGCCCTTCATGGCCCCGCAGTGGGGCTTCGAGCTCGGCAACGCCGACTGCTTCAACGCCTCCAACCCGACCTACCAGGGCGACCACAACCGCCTCCGCCACCAGACCACCCCGGACGTGGTCGGCTACGCCACCGACGCTCGCGTCGCCGACATGCCCTCGGGCTGGTTCCTGCCCAACGACGGCTACGGCTGCGGCTACACCGCGCCCCTGAAGTCCACGGTCGACGCGCTCAAGGCGAAGGGCTTCCAGACCGGCCTGTGGACCTCCACCGGTCTCGGCTCCATCAACGACGAGGTGGGGGTGGCCGGTTCCCGGGGAGTCAAGACGGACGTCGCCTGGATCGGCGGTGGCTACAAGACGGCGTTCACCGGAGTCCAGCAGGCCGTGGACGGCATCGAGAAGAACTCCGACGCCCGCCGCTACGTATGGACCGTCGACGGCTGGGCCGGCACCCAGCGCAACGCCGTCGTCTGGACCGGTGACACCAACGGCACCTGGGACGACATGCGCTGGCACGTCCCCGCCATCGCGGGGGCCGGACTGTCCGGCCTCAACTACGCCTCCGGGGACGTCGACGGAATCTTCGCCGGCAGCCCCAAGACGTACGCCCGCGACCTGCAGTGGAAGGCCTTCACCCCGGCGTTCATGACCATGTCCGGCTGGGGCGCGACCGGCCCGAGCGCGGGTTACCAGGACAAGCAGCCCTGGCGGTTCGCGGAGCCGTACCTCTCCATCAACCGCAAGTACCTCCAGCTGAAGATGCGGCTGATGCCGTACCTGTACACGATGAGCCGGACCGCGAACGAGACCGGCGTCCCGAGCACCCGCGCCATGGTGCTCGAATACCCCGAAGACCCGGTGGCACGCGGCAACCTGACCAGTGGCCAGTTCATGGCCGGCGACTCCTTCCTCGTCGCGCCGGTGGTCTCCGACACCTCCGTCCGGGACGGCATCTACCTCCCCGCCGGCACCTGGACGGACTACTGGACGGGCAAGACGTACGCCGGACCGGGCTGGCTCAACGGCTACCAGGCCCCCCTCGACACCCTGCCGCTCTTCGTCAAGGGCGGCGCCATCGTCCCGATGTGGCCGCAGATGAACTACACGGGGGAGAAGCCCCTCTCCACCCTCACCTACGACATCCACCCGCGCGGGAACTCCTCCTTCAGCCTCTACGAGGACGACGGCACGACCCGCGCCTACCAGTCGGGCGCCTTCGCCCGCCAGCAGGTCGACGTCACGGCCCCCACCACCGGATCCGGCGCGGTCACCGTCAACGTGGGCGCCCAGAACGGCAGTTACACCGGCAAGCCGGCCTCCCGCGGCTACGAGTTCACCCTCCACGTGGCCACCGCCCCCGGCACGGTCACCGTGGACGGCTCAGCCCTCACCCGGCTGACCACCAAGGCCGCCTACGACACCGCCACCACCGGCTGGTTCTTCGACGCCGCGGACCGCGGCGGCATCCTGTGGACCAAGACGGGTACGAAGTCGGGCGCGTTCAGCGTCTCGGCCACCGGCACCTCCATCCCGGCGGCCGACCCCGTCCCGGCCACCTCCAACCCCGTCCCGCAGTCGGCCTGGACCCTGGTCTCCGCCGACAGCCAGGAGACCAGCGGCGAGAACGGCGCCGCCCGCAACGCCTTCGACGGCAACCCCGCGACCATCTGGCACACCGCCTGGTCCGGCGGGACCGCGGCCCCGCTGCCGCACGAGATCCAGATCGACCTCGGCGCCCGCTACACCGTGGACGGCCTCGGCTACCTGCCCCGCCAGGACGGCGGGGTCAACGGACGGATCGGCGGCTACGAGGTGTACGTCTCGGACACCACCACCGACTGGGGTTCCGCGGTGGCCACCGGCACCTTCGCCGACACCTCGGCCCTCAAATCGGTGTCCCTGTCGGCGAAGACGGGCCGCTACCTCCGGCTGAAGGCCCTGACCGAGGCCGGCGGGCGCGGTCCCTGGACCAGCGCCGCTGAGATCACCCTCACCGGCCGCTCCACCCCACTGCCGGCCGACGCCACCCTGGTCAACGGAGCATCCGCGACCTGCCTCGACCTCCCCGGCAGCGCCACCACCCCGGGCACCCAACCCACCCTCTACAGCTGCCACGGAGGCCCCAACCAGCGCTGGACCCTGCAGAGCGACGGCCGCCTGACCGGCCTGAACGGAGTCTGCCTGGACGCCGCCACCGCCTCGGCCGTCGCCGTCCAGACCTGCAACGGCAGCTCCGGCCAGACCTGGCAGACCGGCCCGGACGGCAGCCTGCGCAACGCCGGCCAATGCCTGACCCCGGCCGGCTCCGCCACGGCCAACGGCACCAGGACGACCCGGGTCGCCTGCGCCACCACCGCGGCCCAACGCTGGACCTTCACCCCCTGATCCGACCCCGAGGACGCACCGCTCCCGAGCCCGGCCCGGCACCCCGCCGGGCCGGGCTCGGCCGGTCCGGTGATCGTCCTGCGGCCCCCGGCCTATAGGTTGGACGCCGCTGAGTGGGACGCCGCAACCCCGGACCGTCCAGGATGGTGAGGAAAGTACTCATGCCCGCAGGAAAGATGCACGACGGCGAACCGGACATCGACACGGCACTCGTGCGCCGACTGATCGCCGCCCAGTTCCCCCGGTGGGCGCAACTGCCCGTCGAGCGCGTCGACTCCGCCGGAACACAGAACGCCATGTACCGGCTGGGCGAGGACATGGTGGTACGGCTCCCCCGTACGGCCGGGGCCGCCCAGGACGTGGTCGCGGAACACGTGTGGCTGCGGCGGCTGGCCCCGGCGCTCGCGGTCGCCGTCCCCGAACCGCTCACCGAGGGCCGGCCGGGCAACGGGTACCCGTGGCCCTGGTCCGTCTTCCGCTGGCTCTCGGGCGCAATCCCCGTCGCCGGGCGGATCGACGAGCCCGAGCGGCTCGCGGCGGACCTGGCACGGTTCGTGCTCTCCCTGCGCGGAGTCGACCCGACCGACGCCCCGCCCTCGTACCGCAGCGAAACCCTGGCGGCGCGGGACACCGACGTCCGCGCCGCGATCGCGGGCCTGGCCGCGCTCGGCGAAATCGACGCCGCCGCGGTGAGCACCGTATGGGACACCGCCCTACGGGCCCCCGCGCGGCCCGGCCCGCCGGTGTGGATCCACGCCGACCTGCAGCCCGGGAACATGCTCCTCGCCGACGGACGGCTCGCCGCCGTCATCGACTTCGGCTGCGCCGGCCTCGGCGACCCCGCCGTCGACCTGATCCCGGCCTGGTACGTCCTCCCGTCCGCCGCCCGGCCCGTCTTCCGCGCTGCTCTGGCCACCGACGACGGAATGTGGGCGCGAGCCCGCGGCTGGGCCCTGTCGATCGCACTGATGGAGCTGGACTACTACCGGAACACGAACCCCACGATGGCGTCGACCGCCCGCCACGTCATCACCGAGACCCTCACTGACCAGTAGCCGGTGACAGGTCAGCACCCGCGGTCGTAGATCGCCCGCAGCCACGGTTCCCTGAAGGCGGGCATGCGCGCCAGTGTGTTCCTGAAGGCCTCCGGGGACGGCTGGAACGGGTAGCAGGGGTGCGGCGGCAGCGGGTCGTCCCGCTCCACACCTGCCGGCAACCCGCCGACCACCGGCAGCCGGGTCCGGTGCGGCGGGAAGGCGAGCTCGGCCCAGAGCGTGGCATCCATGGGGACCGGCACGGCCCCGGCGCGCGGCTGCCACATGTCTCCGGTCTGCGGATGGACCGGCACGAGCACCAGGTCGGCGGCCGGCTCACCGAACCCCGGGCCCGCCAGGTCCAGCCGCTTCGCACCGTCCCCGGTGGGCAGCAGCGCGGCGAGCGCCCGGCCGAGGAGCTCCGCGACCGGTCCGGGCGCCACCTCGACCGGTGCGCCCCCGGCGGCCACCACCACCTGGGCGAGGGCCACGCCCGCCGGGATGTCCCGGAACTCGTCCAGCCGGTGTGACAGCGTGCCGGTGGCGACCAGCTGCGCCCAATCCATGACCGGCCGCTCCGGCGGGCCGGGCAGCCGGACCACCGCCTCCGGGACGAGCCGGACAACCTGCCAGTACCCGCAATCGTCGATCCTCGTTCCCAAAGCCAGACCGCAGGCCAGACAGGCCAGGTTCGGTCCGTCGCTCCCGTCGATCCCCCTGCAGTAGCCCCCGGCCCGATCCAGGATCAGCCCGGTGCCGCGCATGTCGCCGGGCGCGAGGAGGACGCTCTCCGACGGGCTGTTGGGCAGTACGCGGAACGGCGCGGGGTCGACGGAGTAGGACCCGGCCTCCAGCAGTGGCGGGTGCAGCCTCTCCCAGTGGGTGTCGGCCCAGTGGATCGGCCAGGCCACCTCCGACACCGGCGCCGTCAGCACCGCACCGCAGCCCGCACACCCGAACACCGCCAAACCGTCCCCTCCCGCCGTCGAAGCCCCCGTATCCCACCAAGGCGGGGGACACGGGAGCAAGGGGTTTTCGGCCGGCGGCAGGGCTCAAGCCCCGCCCGGACGTCCCGGCCCTTCCCCCAACCGGGGGAGAGGGGTGGGGACTTCAGACGGAGGCGCGGCGAGGGGGCGCGGCTCGAGGATGGCGTGCAGGAGCTCCGGGCCTGCCGGTCCGCATCCAGGTGAAGGGAAGACCGCGATGGACGCCACCACTGTCACGTCGGCCGGGACCGGTGTCCACGAGGGCGGGGACCCGGCGGGGGCCGCGCCCGAAGTGCCGCGCGGCATCAAGTGGGCGGCACATGCGGTCCCGTTGTGCGCCCTGCCGTCGGGGCTGTGGCGCGTAGCCCTCGTGGCGGGCCGGCCCGACTGGTACGCGGGCCACGCGTGGCTGCCGGGGGAGCGGGCGTACGTCCTGTCGCTCTCGCTGATCGCCGAGTGCCTCGCCCTGCTCACCCTGGGGCTGGTCCGGCCGTGGGGCGAACGGCTGCCCGGCTGGGTGCCGTTCGCCGGTGGCCGGGTGGTACCGGTCCGTGCGGCCGTCGTCCCGGCCTCGATCGGCGCTTTCCTGGCTACGGCGCTGGGCGCGTACGCGACCCTGAACTACTTCTTCCACTTCGTTCCGCCGCTGAACAACGACGGCGAGGCCTTCCCGACCAGCGGTCCCGGCGCCTGGGCGCTGTGGGCCTGCTACGTCCCCGTACTCGCGTGGGGGCCGTTGCTGGCGGTGGTGACCCGGGCATACTTCCTGCGCCGGAGCCACGGAACGCCGTAGCCGCTCCCGTACGGCTCTTCCAGGTGCCTCGTGCGCCGGAGCGGACGCCGGCGGGTCGGCACCCGTTCCCTCCCTCGCGATGGCGGGGACGGGTTGCCGCCCTGGGCCGTGAACTGATCGTCGGGCAGCCGGAAGTCCAAGTCAATCCTCCGTTTTCCTCCCGACTCCCCAGCTTTATCTTGGGGGTTGTGACCCTCGATGATCTCCGCGTCTTCGTCGCCGTCTGCCGGACCGGCAGCCTCAGCGCCGTCGCCCGCGACCTCGGCCGCACCCAGTCCGCCGTCAGCCAGCACATCCGCCGCCTGGAGAAGGAGACCGGCGCCGTGCTCCTGGAGCGCCACCCGCGCGGTGTCCTGCCCACCGAGGCGGGGCGGATCCTCCAGGCGGCCGCGGCCGACGGCCTGGCCGGGCTGGACGGGGCCCTGCGCCGGCTCGACACCCTCGTGCGCGGCGACGGCGGATCGGTCCGCGTCACCACCGGCGCCACCACAGTCCGGCACTTCATGGCCGAGGCCGTCGTCGCCTTCCGCCGCGAACACCCCCGGGCCAGCCTGGAGTTCCAGACCGAGAACTCCAGCCGCAGCTGCTTCGACGCCCTGGCCGCGGACGACCTCGACCTCGCCTGGATCACCATCGGCAGCCCCGTGCGCGGCATCGAGCAACGCCCTGTCCTGCGGCTGCCCTGGGTCCTCGCGGTCGGCGCCGAGGACCCCCTCGCCGCCCGCACCCGCCTGGAACCCGCCGATCTCGTTTCCATCCGCCACATCCGACTGCCCGAGAACTCCACCTCCCGCGCCCACCTCGACGGAGCCCTCGCCGAAGCGGGCATCCGGATCAGCTCCGACACCAGCGTCGCCGACTGGGACACCGCGCTGCTCCTCGCCGAACTGGGTCTGGGGCACGCGGTCGTACCCGCCCTGCCCGGCTGGCGGGTCCCCGGAACGGACGGGCCGCTGCGGCTCGTGCCGATCCCCGCCCTGCCGCCGCTCGCGGTCGGCTGGGCCGTGCGCCGCTGGTCCTCCCTCACCCCGCTGGCCCGCGCCTTCGCCGACGAGGTGGCGCGCAGCTGCGTAGCGCGGGCCAGGCCGTAGGCCGTCTCTGAGCGTGACGCGTTCGATTCCGCGATGATGGAGTGAGGACGGCCGGGCGGTGCGCCCGGCCCGGCCGAGGAAGAGGTGACCTGTCATGGCGGAGCAGGAGGCGCGCGAAGGCGGGCCGTCGGCGGGCAGGCTGGAAGAGGGCCGCCTGATGAAGGAGCTCGAAGCCATCCACCGCACGCGCCACGAGACGCTGCTGCACGGGTCGGACGAGGCGCTGGTCACCCACACCCAGCGGATGGACGAGCTGGAGGGCGAGTACCTACGCCGCCACCCGGAGCGGGCCCAGACCCCCGGCCGCACCCGCTCGGGAGCGCGTGCGCGCACGTCGACCGACGAGCAGGGCTGACCGGACTCCCAGGTCAGACGCCATACGGGTAGAGCGCGACCCGCCCGCGGTCCAGGCGCAGCCGCACCCAGCCGGGCACGCCCCCCTCGGGCACGGGCCCGGCCGCCTCCAGCAGGACGAGGTCCTCCCCGAGCCGCAGCACGAGGACCCCGTCCTCCTCGATGTCCAGCCACC
This sequence comes from Streptomyces sp. NBC_00503, assembly GCF_036346895.1. Classification (NCBI taxonomy): domain Bacteria; kingdom Bacillati; phylum Actinomycetota; class Actinomycetes; order Kitasatosporales; family Streptomycetaceae; genus Streptomyces; species Streptomyces sp. NBC_00503. The sequence continues at coordinate 7,408,628 of NZ_CP107855.1, forward strand.
CCCGCAGGACCACGGCGCCGTCCCCGCCGTCCCGCACTTCCGGTGCGCCCTCCGGGCCCGCGGCCTCGGCGTTCCGTCCCCAGGCGAGGTCCTCGTCGACGGTCCATTCGACGTAGTGGGCGCCGGGCTCCGCCGCCGGATCCCCGGCCCAGCCGACGGTGACCTCCCCGAGCGGGGTCCGGACGCGGGCCAGGCACGGGTGGCCGGGCGGCCGGTGCGAGATGTCGATCAATTCCACGCGCATCCGCCGAGCATGCCGGACAGCGGGCATCCATGCCGTCGGCTTGCACCAGACTTGCTTCAAGTGAGACATATTTGTATCGTTTGAGGCGAGGGAGGATCACATGGTGCACGAACAAGAGCTACTGGACGGCGCCGCCCGCGTACTCGCCGGCGACCACAGCGCCTCCATGGCGCACATCGCGGCCGGCATCGGGACCAGCCGGGCCACGCTCGGCCGTCGCTACGCGACCCGAGAGGCGCTGCTCAAAGCCGTGGCCGTCCGGGCCATCGACGTGGTCGACGGGTGCCTGGCGCCCGCCGATCTGCCGGCCACCGCCGACGCCGCGGACTTCGACGCCGCGCTGGAGCGGCTCGTCACGGGTCTGATGCCCGCCGCGCACCTGTACGGATTCACCTCGCGCGATGCCACCGTGCTCGCCGACCCCGAGTTCCGGGCCGGAATCCAGCGCCAGGATCAGCGGGCACTCGCCTTCCTGGCCCTCGGCCAGCGCCTCGGGCGGCTGCGCGTGGACCTGCCCGCGTACTGGATCTGGTACTCGCTGTGGGGCCTGCTCGACGCAGCCGCCGAAGGCGTCCGCGACGGCCACCTCGCGCCCCGCGACATCGGCCGGCTCGTCCTCGCCTCCTTCCTCAGCGGGACCCGGCCGCCCACCGCCGAGTAGCCCGCCCACCCCACCCCACCTCGCACCCCCCGTACACGCGTGAACGGAACCCCCATGCACACCCCCACGCAGGACCCGCGCCGCTGGATCGTGCTCGCGATCCTCTCCGGCAGCCTCCTGCTCATCTCAATGGACACCACGATCCTCAACGTGGCCTTCCCCTCGCTCGTCGGCGACCTCCAGCCCGGCGCCGTACAGCAGCTGTGGATCATCGACATCTATGCGCTGGCCCTCTCCGGCCTGCTCGTCACCGCCGGAGCCCTCGGCGACCGCTGGGGCCGCAAGCGGCTCCTGATGGCCGGCTTCGGCATCTTCGCCGTCGCCTCGCTCATCGCCGTCTTCTCCACCGAGGCCTGGCACGTCATCGCCGCCCGCGCCCTCCTCGGCGTCGGCGGCGCGGCGATCATGCCGTCCACCCTGTCCATCCTGCGCAGCGTCTTCACCGACGCCAAGGAGCGCGCCTTCGCACTCGCCGTCTGGGCGGCCGTCTTCGGCGGCGGCATGGCCTTCGGCCCGGTCGTCGGCGGGCTCCTCGTCCAGGACTACGGCTGGCACTCCGCCTTCCTCCTCAACCTGCCCGTGACAGCGGTCATCGTCGCGGCCGGCCTGCGCTACCTCCCCGAATCCCGCTCCCCGCGCGCCACCGGCGCCTGGGACTGGTGGGGCGTCGGCCAGTCGATCGTCGGCATGCTCGCCCTCGCGGGCGGCATCAAGCAGCTCGGCAAGAGCGGTGTCGCCGACCCGCTGCCCTGGGTGCTGCTCGCCCTCGCCGTGGTCTCGCTGACCATGTTCGTACGCCGCCAGCTGCGCCTGGACAACCCGCTGCTCCAGGTCAGGCTCTTCGCCAAGCCCGCCTTCAGCGTGGCAGCCACCGCGATCTTCCTGCCGATGGTGGGCATGGGCGCGATCCTCTTCCTGGTCACCCAGTGGTTCCAGTACGGCCAGGGGTACACCCCGCTCGAGGCCGGTCTGCGGCTGCTGCCCGCCCCGCTCGCGCTGATCTGCGCCTCGATGGTCGCCCCGACCCTCATGCAGCGCTTCGCGATCCGGCACGTCCTCGGCGGCGGCCTGCTGGTCCTCGCCACGGGCATGGCCCTGCCCTGGACCCTCCAGCAGTTCACCGACCTCGGCTACCCGGCCTTCGCTGCGGCCCTGACGATCATGGGTCTGGGTGCGGGCCTCGCCACCACCGTCGCCTCGGTGACCCTCATCTCCGCGGCCCCCGCGGACGAGGTCTCCAGCGCCGCCGCGATCGAGGAGACCTGCTACGAACTGGGCTCGGCCATGGGCGTGGCCATCCTCGGCTCGACGGCCGCCGCGCTCTACCGCGGAAACCTTCCTGCCCTGGACCTGGACGGCGCCACGCTGAGCGCCGTGCGGGACTCCGTGGGCGAGGCCGCCCACACCGCCGAACGGCTCGGCGGCAGCGTCGGCCAGACCTTGCTCGACGCCGCCTCGCACGCCTACACCCTCGCGATCACCCCGGCGTTCCTGCTGGCCGGTGCCCTCGCGGTGGCCGCCGCCGCGACCACCTGGACGCTGATCCCGCGCGATCTCCAGCCGACCGAGAACCACTGACCCGGTCCGGCGGCACAGGGCCTACGAGGCTGCGTACGCCCACAGCTCGCGCATCCGCTCCGGCGGCGTCGGGCCGGTCAGCTCCAGCTGTGTCATCAGGAGGCTGACGGCGCCGGTCGACGGGACGATGTGCGCGGCCGTACCGGTCCCGCCGATCCAGCCGTAGCGGCCCAGGACGTTCCAGGGGTCCGTCGGCGTGATGTCGACGGAACCGCCGAAGCCCCAGCCCTGGCCCTCCAGGAAGAGTCCGGCCCCGGCCCGCTGGGCCGGGGTCAGCCAGTCGGTGGTCATCAGCCGCACCGACTCGGGGGCGAGCACCGGGCCGCCCCCCTCCAGCAGCATCCGGGCGAACCGGTGGTAGTCGTCCAGGGTGGACACCAGCCCGCCGCCGCCGGAGGGGAAGGCGGGCACGGAGCTCCACTGCCCGTCGGGGGCGTCGACCAGTTCGAGGCCGCCGTCCGGGCCGGTGCGGTACTGGTGCGTGAAGCGGCCCAGCTGCCCCGCCGGCACCGCGAAACCGGTGTCCGTCATCCCCAGCGGCTCGAAGACCCGCTCCGTCAGGAACTCGGGCAGCGAACATCCGGCCACCCGCGCGATCAGCACGCCCAGGATGTCCGAGCAGGTGTTGTACAGCCAGGCCTCGCCCGGCTGGTGGAGCATCGGGATCCGGGCCAGTGCGGCCATCCAGGCGTCCGGCGCCGCCACCCGCTGCGGCTGCGGCGGCCCCTGCAGCAGTTCGCCGAAGAGCGGGGCCACCGCGGGGAGCGAGAAGTCCGCGGGGAAACCCCAGCCCGCGCGGAAGGTCAGCAGATCGCCTACGGTGACCGGCCGCGCCGCCGGGACCACGTCATCGACCGGGCTCGCGGGGGTGCGTACGACCACAGGTTCGGCGATCTCCGGCAGCCAGGGAGCCACCGGGTCGACGAGCGCGAACCGGCCCTCCTCGACCAGGGTCATGACCGCCGCCGCGATCACCGGCTTGGTCAGCGAGGCGATCCGGAAGATGGAGTCCCGGACCATCGGGGCGCCGCCCGCGGCGTCCGCGCTGCCGACGACGGCCACCTCCGGCTCGGAGCCGTCGCCCCGGTCCACCAGGGCCACCGCCCCGGGCAGGGCCTTGCTCTCCACGTACGGCTGGAGGATGTCTTCGAGCAAACCGGTCACGAGTCCGCCTCTCCGAGCTCTTCGGGGGTGCGCGCCACGGAGTCCCACAGGGCGCAGTGGTGTTCCGCCGATGCGTCCACGGCACGGATTCCCGAAGGCCCCGGCGACAGGGACAGCACGGCGGGTGAGCGCGGCCACTGGGGCGCCGCACCGGGCGCGTTGGGGTCCCCGGTCGCAGCGAACCGGGTCCAGTAGCCGGTCATCCGCTCCGACAGCGTTCGCTGCTCAGTGCTGAGCGGCAGCCCGGTGTCGAAGAGGTAGGGCAGCTCGAAGCCGTGCGAGGCCCCGTACGGGAAGCCCGCCACCTCCGGCAGCCCGGTGTAGTTCGGGGCGTCCCGGTCGTCGAACCGGTAGTCGTACGTGGCCACGTGCCGCACCAGCACCCGGCTGTCCCGCAGCTGCGGGCACAGGAACGAGGCGTCGGACAGCACGGCGGCGAAGGCCAGCGCGGGCGTCGGGTGGGCCGTCACAGGATAGGCGGCCTCGATCCGGTCGGCCGAAGCCCCGAACGAGGCGCGCAGCCGGGCCCGGTAGCCCTGCGGGTCACCGACCGGGTAGGCGGCCAGGGTCTGCCCGAGGAAGATCCGCATCTCGTCCCGGTTCGAGCCCTGCATCACCGGGACCCGGGCGAACTCCCCGCGCTCCAGGGCCAGTCGCGGCTCGGTCGGCAGCAGGTCGCCACCGTAGGACACGAGGGAGAACCGGCCCATCAGCTCGGGCGTCGCGAGCTTCCCGGGGTCCAGGGCGCGCAGGCAGGCAGCGGTGTCGGCGGGCTCGGGCCGGTCGCAGCCGAGGCCGGCGGCCGCGGCCGAGCCCTCGGAGAGGGTGCGCTCCCGCGGAACGAACGGCGTGTAGGCGCCGAGCCCCGGCAGCAGGGACCGGGCCGCAATCGTGGTGGAGCAGGAGCCGCTCTGCACGATCGCCCGGTGGAAGAGGCCGGCCGAGGCCGGGGAGACCAGGTGCGCGCAGACGCTGAGGGCTCCGGCGGACTCCCCGAAGAGGGTGACCCGGTCCGGATCGCCGCCGAACCGGGCTGCGTTCGCCCGTACCCAGCGCAGCGCGGCCTGTTGGTCGGCGAGCGCGAAGTCGGGGGCGCCGCCGAGGGCGGGGTGCGCGAAGAGGCCGAAGACGCCGAGTCGGTAGTTGACCGTGACGACCACGGCGCCGCCCTCGGCGGCCAGCTTCCCCGGCCGGTACAGATCGCCCGCGCCGTTGACGAACCCGCCCCCGTGGAACCAGACCATGACGGGGCGCCGGGGCCGAGCTCCTTCGGCCGGGGCGCCGTCCGGAGCGGTGACGTTGAGGAACAGGCAGTCCTCCGAGCCGCTCGGCCCGCCCGGTCCCACCGCGGGCAGCTGGACGCAGCGGGCGCCGGGTGCGCCCGCGTCCCGCACCCCGGACCACGGCGCCGCGGGCACCGGGAGCCGCCAGCGCAGCGGGCCGGTCGGCGGCGCGGCGTAGGGGATGCCCTCGAAGGTGCGGTACCCGGCCGCCTGCCGTCCCCGAACCGGCCCGCGATCGGTGTCCACCACGGGTCGGCCGCCGTCATCGGCGGCAGCCGCCCCGGCCGGGCCAGGGGCGGCGACAGGCAGGAGCAGGGCCAGGGCCGCGGCCGTGGCCAGGGTCGCCATCGGCAGGAGCGCGCGTCGGGCGGCCCGCCCTGGGTTCCGCCCGGTCGGCGCCGCCATCAGCGCCCCCTCGTCAGCACGCCCCGTACGAAGGCCGCCTGTCCCGCGTGCTGGAGGTCGTCGGCGATCACGCTGACCAGGCGGACGCCCAGGGTCACCGGCGGATCCCACCGCTCGTCGACCACCCGGTCCAGTTCGGCGGCGCCCAGCCCCCGCAGGAACCGCAGGGTCTGCGCGTGGACGGCGTCGAAGTACCCCAGGAGCAGCTCCCCGGAGTCGACCCGTACGGTGCCGGCCTGGTGCGCGGTGTGCCCGTACCCCGTCGATCCAGCGGGCAGCGGCAGGGCGAACCGGTCGTCCCACCCCTCCGCGTGCCAGACCTGTTCCCAGCCGGCCGCGTCCGCCACGTGGTCGTCCTGGACCCGGGTCAGGTGCCAGACGAGCCAGGTGATCGAGTTCGCGCCCGCGTCGATCCGGGCGTCCAGTTCTGCGGCGGCCAGGCCTTCGACCGCCTCGTGCACCACGTCCTGGATCCGGCCGAACGCGTCGGCCAGTACCTCCGTACCCTTCATGCCTCCACCATGCCCACGACAGGCGGCGACAGGCCCCGCGGCGCCGCGGGGGACCCCCGTTTGCCCGCCCCGAATGGCGCAGCGCGGCGAGGTGGCGCTGAATGTAACAAAGCGTGCGCTTCCCATGACGCACGATGACCGGCGTGCGATGTGTAGACCCGCGCGTCGGCGAACGGAGCTTTCCATGAATGACCCGATCACGCTCGCCGCGACGGAGTACGAAGACCCGCGCGGGCTCCCCGACACCACGGAAATCTGGCCGCCCCCGGTCGCGAGCACCGAGACCGCCGAGAACGCCGAGACCGCCGAGAAGACGGACGCCCACGACTCCGCGCCACCCCTGGAGGCGGACCCCGGCCCCGGCGCGGACGCCGATCCCGGGATCCCGACCGCGCCGCAGGACGGGGCGGGGGCCACGCGGGTGCGCACCCTCCTGGAGACCGCCGCCACCGGCCGGCCGGTCAGTGAGGTCACCGCGCTGGTCGGCCTCCTCAAGGACTCCGGCCAGCAGCCCAACCCCGGACACGCTGCGCTGCGCGCGGCGGCCGTGGCCCGTCCGGTCCACGAGGTCCGCGAGATGGTCGACCTGCTGGGCGAACCCCCGCACGCGACCGGCGAGGCCGACATCACCCTGAAGGCCGCCGCCCTCGGGCGGCCCATCGAGGACGTGGCCCTGCTGGTGAGCATCCTCGGAACCGGCGAACAGGCCCCGTACCGCCGGGCCGAGAGCCAGCCGGGCGGGCCGGGCCGGACCGCCGTCCACCTGGCGCCCGCCCCCGTTCCGGTCCCGCCCCGGGTTCCGGACCGGCCCCGGCCGCCGACCAGGGCCGTCGGCGGCGTCCTGGGCCGCGTGCTGCGCTGGCCGGTGGCGCTCGCGCTGCTGGTCTGCGGAGCGCTGCACGTCCCCGCCGACCCGGCCGGACTGTTCTCCGGCGACACCGGCGGGCTGCTCGCCCTGGCGGTCACCCTCCTCTGTCTGACCTCCGGAGCCCTGCTGGCGATACGGGACACCGCATGGGCCTGGCGGGCCGGAGCCGTGGTCGCGCTGGGCGTCACCGCGCTCCATGTGATCGGCGGAGCAGTGGAGTTCGACCCGCTCGCCGGAGCGGTCGGCGCCTCCGTGAGCTGGGCCGGCGTCACGGCGGTGCTGAGCGCGGCGACCGGAGCGGTCCTCGCGGGTCTGGCCCTGCAGCACCGTCCGTCGGCCGGCCCGGCGGACGGCGCCTGACCACCGACAGGACCGGGCGCAGGCCGAGGCCCTGACCACGGCCCCGGCACAGGCACAGGAGCAGGGTCCGGGCGGCATCCCACGGGATCGCCGCCCGGACCCCTTCGCCACTCTGAGGAAGGAGACACGCGATGGACCCGGTGGCGGCGCTGGAGCGGATCGCCTTCCTGCTGGAGCGCGCCCAGGAACCCACGTACCGGGTCCAGGCCTTCCGCGCCGCCTCCGCGGCCCTCGTCCACATGGGGGAGCGGGAGGTGGCCGAGCGGGTCGCGGCGGACTCGCTGGAATCCGTGAAGGGCATCGGGCCCAAAACGGCCCAGGTAGTACGGGAAGCCCTCGCCGGGTCCGTCCCCGCGTACCTGCAGCGGCTGGAGGACCGGGTCGCCGCACATCCCGAAGGCCCGCCGCCGAGCCCCGGGGCCCTCGCCCTGCGCGCGGCCCTGCGCGGCGAGTGCCACATGCACTCGGAGTGGTCCGACGGGGGCGCCCCGATCGAGGCGATGGGCCGGGCCGCGGCCGCCCTCGGCCACGACTGGGCCGTGCTCACCGACCATTCGCCCAGCCTGAAGGTGGCCCGCGGGCTCTCGCCCGAGCGGCTGCGCGAACAGCTGCGGACCGTGGCCGAACTCAACGCCGGCTGGGCCCCGTTCCGGCTGCTCACCGGCATCGAGTGCGACATCCTGGCCGACGGCTCGCTCGACCAGGAACCCGAACTCCTCGCGGAAGTGGACCTGGTGGTCGGCTCCGTCCACTCCAAACTCCGGATGGAAGCCCCCGCCATGACCCGGCGGCTGATCACCGCCGTGCGCAACCCGCACCTCGACGTCCTCGGCCACTGCACCGGGCGGCTGGTCACGGGCAGGACCCGCCCCGAGTCGGAGTTCGACGCCGAGGCCGTCTTCGCGGCCTGCGCCGAGTCCGGCGCCGCCGTGGAGATCAACAGCCGGCCCGAGCGGCTCGACCCGCCGCGCCGGCTGCTGCGGCTCGCCGTCGCCGCGGGCACCTGGTTCGCCATCGACACCGACGCCCACGCCCCGGGCCAGCTCGACTGGCAGACCACCGGCTGCGAACGCGCCCTGGAATGCGGGGTACCGGCCGACCGGATCATCAACACCTGGGCGGCGGCCGACCTCCTCACCTGGACCCGGACCCGGAAGCAGCCCCGCCCCCGGTCCCGGACCCGCCGTCCGTCTCCCGGGACGCCGTCAGCGTGAACAGGGCCCCGTCCGGATCGCGCAAGGACACCCACCGCTCGGTCCCGCTCTCCCCGATGTCCGAGACCGTCCGCCCGCCCAGCGCCTCCGCCGCCTCCACAGCCGCATCCAGCGCGGCCACCCGGAAGTGGACGTGCCAACGGGGCCGGGTGTACGGGCTGTAGGCGCCCGCCTCCACGGGACCGCTGTCGAGCCGCGCCACCGCCTCCCCGTCCTGCCGCAGCACGACCTGGTCCTTCTCGTAACTGACCTCGCAGCACCCGGCGCGCCCGGTGGCCCACTCCAGGACCTCCCCGTAGAAGATCGCCGATTCGAAGGCGTCGCGGGTACGGAGCTCCAGCCAGGCCGGCGCGTGTCCCGTGCCCACCCGCCAGCCCGCCGACACCTGGCCCTCCCAGATCCCGAACACCGCCCCGTCCCGGTCCGCCACCAGCGCCGCGCGGCCCCCGGACTCGAAGGACACAGGGCCCACCGCGACCGTCCCGCTGCGCTCCCGCACCCGGCTCACCGCCACGTCCGCGTCGTCCACGGCGAAGTACGGGGTCCAGGCCACCGGCACCGCCAGGTCCCCGGCCAGCGCCCCGATCCCGGCCACCGGAACCCCGTCCAGGTCGGCCACCGAGAACGCGTCGCCGAGCCGCGTGGGCTTGAACCGCCAGCCCACGACCGCACCGTAGAACCGCTGCGCCGCACCGAGGTCGCGGGCCATCAGGCTCACCCAGCACGGCGCCCCGAAGACGTCCCTCGTCGAAATCTCCACCGCTTGTTCCGCCCTTCACCGGGGCGCGGTCCGCTCGCGCCGTCCGAGCACAAGCGTTGCGCCCCGGCCCCCGGCACGGCCCGCAGGCGCGCCACCGGGGCCACCGGCCGTGGGCCACGGAAATCCCGTTGGCGGCACCCGGGCGGGCTTCTAGAGTTCGGTGCATGACGATCATCGGTTCACAGGACGTGGACACCGCAGTATCCCTCTGCACGAAGGCGCTGCAGGAAGTCGCCCATCTCGACTGGACGGTGCCGGCCGCAGGCCTGGAGTGGAACTGCTACGACACCGCCGTCCACGTGGCCGAGGACTTCACCGCCTACGCCGCCCAGCTCACGGTCCGCGCCAGCGAGGGGTACGTCCCGCTGGAGGTACGCGCCGACGAGGGCACCACCCCCGACGGCCTCATCCAGATGATCACGGCGAGCGGAGGTTTCCTGTCCGCCGTCACCGCCGTCGCCCGACCCGACGACCGGGCGTGGCATCCGTACGGAAACGCGGACGCGACCGGCTTCGCCGCGATGGGCGTGGTCGAGGTGCTGCTGCACACCCACGACATCCTCGGCGGCCTCGGAGTCCACGACTGGGAACCGGGCCCGGAACTGCCCGCGCGGGTCCTGGACCGGCTCTTCCCGCACATTCCCCGCGGGACCGACGCCTGGCGGACCCTGCTGTGGGCCACCGGACGGGGCGAACTCCCCGGCCTGGCCCGCAAGACGGTGTGGCGTTGGTACGCCGACCCGGTCGCGGCCGAACGCGTACTGCTCTGCCCCGTCCTCCCGGCGGTCGCGGCCGACCTGGTGGCGGGCGGCGCCGGCGGGTTCGACTGGGCCGCGGACGGCCCCGCCGACGGTACCCGGCGCGCCGCCGGGTCGGTGGTGAAGGCGCACGAGGAGGGAAGGTACCGGCGGGGCTGGGGCCCGTACGTCATCGTCCGCGCGAGCGACCGGCGGGCCATCGGAGGCATGGGCTTCCACGGGGTCCCGGACGCCGACGGCCGCGCCGAGATGGGCTACGACCTGGTCCCCTCGGCCCGGGGCAACGGCTACGCCACGGAGGCGCTGAAGGCGCTGACGGGCTGGGCCCTGCGCCAGCCGGGCCTCACCCTGCTGACGGCCACGATCGACGAGGACAACGCCGCCTCCCACGCGGTGGTCCGGCGGGTCGGTTTCACGGAGGCGGGCTCCGGGGAAGGCACGATCCGGTACGCCCTGCGCTAGGCCGTCTCGGCACGGGCTGCTCCGCCGCTCCGACCCGGAAAGCAGGTCCCGCCGTGGTGAGTTCCCAGGTCCCCGTGATCGATCTCGGCCCGTGGCGCGGCGGCGGGGCCGAGGAGCGCCGCCGCATCGCCTCCCGGGTCGACGAAGCGCTCCAGGCGGCCGGCTTCCTGCTGGTCACCGGGCACGGGATCGACCCGGAGCTGCCCGAGCGGATCCGCGGGGCGGCGCGGGAGTTCTTCCGGCTCCCGGCCGCCGCCAAGGCCCCGTACGCCGTGGCGGTCGGCGGGCGCGGCTGGCTCGGCCCCGGCGCGGAGGCCAACAGCTATGCGGAGGGCGCCGCCTCCCCGCCCGACCTCAAGGAATCGTGGTCCTGCGCGGCCGAGGACCCCACGGGGATCCCCTCGGTGGACGCGGAGTGGTTCCGGCCCAACGCCTGGCCGGCCGAGGCTCCCGCGCTGCGGCCGCTCGCGGCGGATTACCTGGCCGCGATGCGGGGGCTCTGCGACGAGCTCCTGGAACTGCTGGCCGCCGCGCTGCGCCTGGATCCGGACCATTTCACCCGGCATACGGGCCACCCGACCTGGGGTTTCAACGTCAACTGGTACCCCGGCACCGAGCGCGTCGGACCCCCGCTCCCCGGCCAGTTCCGGATCGGCGCGCACACCGACTTCGGCACCGTCACCGTCCTGGACCGACAGCAGGGCGCCGGCGGGCTCCAGATCCACACCGACGCCGAGGGCTGGCAGGACGCCCCGTACGATCCGGCCGCGCTCACCGTGAACATCGGCGACCTGATGGCGCGCTGGACGGGCGACCGGTGGCGGGCCGGCCGCCACCGGGTCCTGCCCCCGCCCGCGGACGCACCGGCCGAGGAGCTGATCTCGCTGGTCTACTTCTACGAGTGCGACCCCCATGTCCTCGTGGAGTCCCTGCCGGCGCCCATCGGCCGGATCACGCACGATCCGGTCGACTCGCACGCCTACCTGAGGGCGAAGCTCGACGCGATCACCGTCCCGGGGGAGGGGGACGCGAAGGCGAGCGAAGCGGCAGGTCCGGGGGCGGATCCGGGGGCCGACGGGTAGGTCGGGGCGACCCCGATTACCCGATGCCGGGCGCGTTCGGCAGGATGTGCTCATGACCGAGATCCGCACCCCCCGCCTCCTCCTCCGCCGCTGGACCGAGGACGACCTCGTCCCGCTGTCGGAGATCACCGCCGACCCGGAAGTGATGCGCTGGATCGGTGACGGGGAGACCCTCGACCTGGAGGAGACCGCCGAGCTCCTGGAGGCCTGGGAGGACGAGTGGGACGAGGAGGGCTTCGGGATCTTCGCCGTCGAGCTGCTGGCCTCCGGCGAGCTGATCGGCGCCGTCGGGCTCTCCATGCCGTGGTGGCTCCCCGAGGTCCTTCCGGCCGCGGAGATCACCTGGCGCCTCGGCCGGTCCTTCTGGGGCCAGGGCTACGCCTCCGAGGCCGCGCACGCCACGCTGGAGTTCGCCCTCCAGGACCGGGGTCTGGACCGGGTCGTCGCCGTCAACCGGGCGGGCAACGACGAGTCCGAGAACGTGATCCGCAAGCTGGGCATGACGGCCGAGAAGGACGTCTCGGCCCCGGAGACCGGCGCCCTGCTCAACATCCACGGGATCGACCTCACGGAGTACGAGGCCTGAGCACGCCCCGCGTTCCACGCCTCGCACCCCAGGCCACAGGCCCCGCGCCCCGCACACCCCCGGGCCGCCCGCGTCAGCCGATCGGCTGACCCGGGTGTCGACCGCCGGGCGGAGCGGGCGGCGGGTCCCGCGCGATGAGGATGGGTACGGGGGAGCGGGCGCACCACCGGCCCCGCCCCCGGAACCGAGAGGGGCACCCATGCCGGAGCACGACCGCCAGCGCCCGCGTCCGCTCGCACACCGCCGCGCACGGGGAACCCGTACCGCCCTCGCGGCCCTCGCCGCGGTGCTGCTCCTCGGAGCCTGCACCCAGACCGGCACGGCGCGGCCTCCGGCCGCGGCGCCCGCCGCCTCCCCGCTCCCGACGACCTCGCCCACTCCCGCAGGCACCCTCCTGGTCGCCGACTTCGGGGCCGACACCGTCACCTTCGTGGACCCGGACAAGGGCTCCTTCGGCTCCGTCCCCGTCGGCAGGGCCCCGTACGGCCTGGCCGTCGGCGCGGACGGCCGGGCCTGGGTGGCCACGGCCGAGGGGGTCGCCGTAGTGGACACCCGTACGCGGACCAGGACGGCCCGCATCCCCTACCGCACCACCGGCACGGGGCCCGTCACAGGCGGCGAGTACCGGGGCGGCGGCATGGGCATCGCGCTGTCGCCCGACGGCGCGCACGCGTACGTGGGCGTCAACGTTCCCGGGACCACCGGTGTGCTGGAGGTCATCGACACGGCGACGGCCCGGGTGTCCGCCGTGGTCCCGGTGGGGCGGCGGCCCTTCGACGTGGACGTGTCGCGCGACGGCTCCGAGGTCTACGTCACCGGCCACGACTCCTTCGACGTCACCGTCGTCCCCACCGGCTCGCTGCGGCCCCGCCGCATAGAGGTGGCCCCGTACGGGACCGAGGGCGGCCTCGGGTCCTGGCTGAAACCGCACTACGCCGCCGTGCGGCCGACGGACGGAAAGCTGCTGCTCCCCTTCGAGGGCGAGCGGCTGGCCGTCGTGGATCCGCGGACCGGCAGCACCACCATCGAGAAGCTGACGGCCGACACCCACCAGCACGGGACCACGGTCACCTCGGACGGCCGGCTCCTGGTCGTCGGCACCGGCGCCGTGGAGCCCGGAAAGGGCAAGGGGCCCTCGCTCACGGTGCGTTCCCCGGACGGCGCGGAGCGCGTGTACCCGCTGGAGGGGCCGCACGAGGACGTGGCCGTCTCCCGGGACGGGCGCACGGCCTACGTCACCGGGGGCTACACGCGCGACGGTTACTGGAACGGCATCACGGTCGTGGACCTGGACGGCGGGAGCAGCCACCGGCTCGCGGCGGGCTCCCGGCCGCTCGGCATCGCCGTGCTGTGAGCGGCCCGGCGGGGCGTGATCAGGACCGGCCGAACCAGCGGCGGCGCGGCGCCTGGGGAGGCTGAGGGGCGAACGGGGGCAGGGCCTTGAACTGCTCGTGCAGGGCCACGGTCGGGACGATCCGCCGCAGGGTCCTGCGGACCAGCGTGAGCGGATGATCGGGGAACGGCTCGTCCCAGTCCTCCAGGTCGGCGAGGTGGTACGGCAGACCGCCCGTCACCCCGGGGCCGTACGGATGCGGGGCGAAGTACCGCTCCGCGCCGAGCCGATCGAGGACGACCGCCTCACGCATACCGGTCATCGGCCCCTCTCCGGCCTGCACCTTCAGGACGGTGCTGCAGCCGGCCCGGGGGACCGTCCAGGACCCCAGGAAGACCTGGCCCCGCCCCTCGGGCCGGGCCACCTTGGCCAGCTGCCGGACCGCAGGGAGGCCGTCCACGTGGCCCAGTTCGGCATCGATCAGGCCCGCCCCGGCCGAGGCCACGGACCGGGCGAGGCCGTTGTACAGGGGCCCGGGAGCGTCGAGGGGCGCGGGCAGATCGGGTACGAGGGGGAAGAAGTGCACGGACAGGACGAGCCCGTGCTCGTCGGTCCAGACCCCGGGCTCCCGCTCGGTGAAACCGCCGGTGTCGAAACGCGTGATCGGTGTCATGCCGCGCAGGTGTCCAGCATGGTCGACAGCATCTTCTTCTCCGGCTCCGTGACGGTCAGGCCGTACGTGGACTTCACCGTCGTCCACGCCCGCCCGTACTGGCACCAGGCCGCCTTCGACGGCGGCTGCCACAGGTCGGGACTCTGGTCGCCCTTGGACCGGTTCGAGGACGCGCTCACCGCGAGCAGTTGGGGACGGGTCAGATCGTTCGCGAAGGCCTTGCGCTTCGCGGCGTCCCATCCCGCGGCGCCGGAACGCCAGCCTTCGGCCAGGGGCACCATGTGGTCGATGTCCATCTTCGAGGCCTCGGTGACCACCACGTCGTCGTAGAGGCTCTTCCAGGTGCCGGAGACCGCCTTGCACTCGGAGTCCCGGGTGACGTCCGCGCCGTCCCGCTGGAGGATGACCTCGCGGGTGTCGCACTTGTTGCCCTGGTCCACCCAGTGCGTGAACTTGTCCCGGCTGTAACCGGACATGGTCCCCGGAGTCGCCACCTTCAGGGCGGCCAGCTGGGTCCGGGCGACGGACACCGGGACCATGCCCGGCAGTACGTCCCCGGAGGCGGGCTTACCGCCGGCGGGGGCGGGGGCTCCGGACTTGGCGGGCGCGGAGGCGCCCGGCTTCGCGTCCTTGGCCGGGCCGCCGGTTCCCGTACCGGAACCGGAACACGCGGCAGCGCCGAGCAGCAGCGAGGCCGCCAGCAGCACACCGGGCACCCGTATCTGACGTCCCATAACCCCACCCCGAACCCGCCGTGCACGATGTCCCGGGAAGCCTACCCATTTCGGACGGGCCGCGAAGCCATCCGGCTCGCCGGACGGCAGCCGTGAACCCGCCTCCGGGCGGAGCCGGATGGCGGATCTGCCATCAGGTCGGGCTCGATCCCCCTGATGGGTGAACGGAGTTGGGATCCGGGGTACGGGCGCTGTCATCATGCGAGCCTTCGCCGATCCGTGAGGAAGGAAAGCCGATGATGTCGTGGTCCGTGCGGATCGCCGTCGCCGCGACCGCCGTGGTCATGCTGGGCACCGCCGGCTGGGAGACGTGGAACGCCCACGCCGCCCACGGCGCGCAGCCGCCACCGACGGCCGGGCAGCGGCCCTGCGCCGACCCGTGGTCGAAACCGGAGTACATCGTGCACGTGGCGCGCGACGTGGTCGTGGCCACCGTCTCCGGCGTGACCTCCTCCTCCGACTCCTCCGACGGCGAACTGCTCTCGCTGCACGTCGAGAAGACCCTCAAGGGAGCGGTCCCCACCGAGGTCGTGGTCGGCCAGCCCGTCGGCACGTCACCGCGGGCCGAACCGCTGATCCAGACCTTGGAACCGGGCCGGCGCTACGTGGTCTCCCTGATCCCGGCCGAGTCCTACGGCGACGGACTGGTCTGGGGCGCGGTGCGCACCGACGACGACGCCGAGCCGGACGGGGACGCCGGAGGAGCCACCGGGACCGAGGAGATCTGGCGCGAGGCGGTGGTCCGCTCCGAGGAACCGCCGCACTGCGAGGGCGAATCGTTCATCCGCTGAGCCCCGGCCGCCCGGACCCGGTGCCCGCGAAGCCGCGCAGCCAGCCTTCGAGCGCGGCGAAGTCCGCGTCCCCGAGACCGGTCCGGGGATCGACCCGGTGCAGCAGGGCCGCTCCGGTGTGATGGGCGCGCACCCAGCGCCGGTCCGCTGCGCCGATCTCGTCGTCCACCCAGACGAACGCCCGCCCCGCCGCCCGCGAGACGAGACCCGGGGTCTTCCAGTGCGTCCCGCCCCGGCCGTCCTCGTCGGAGGGTTCCGGCCAGTGCACCACCGGCAGTTGCGGCAGCCCGAGCCGCGGGGCGACGCACAGGTTCGCGTCGTCCTCCCAGGTCGTGGCCCAGACCAGCTCGCACGGCAGCGCGGCGAGCCGGGGGCCGAGTCCCGGATCGATCCGGGAGAGGAGCGGGTGCTCCGGAGCTCCGTCCGCCGGGCCCTGGGGGTCGTACACCGGATATCCGCCGGTCCCTCCGAACGGGATGAGGGGTCCGTCGACGTCGAGGAAGAGGAGCGGCCGGTCGGGCCGGGGGGTCCCGGTGTCGGTATCCATGGCGCTCAGGGGTACCACGGCCCCGCATCCGGCGGGAAAGCGGCCCACGCGGGGAACCGTGGCTGCGGTGAATCCCTCTTGAGGGGCAAAGGGGGGCCGATGGCCATGACGAAGACCGAGACATCCCGGACCGGGCGGACGAATCCGGCCGGGCGGACGGCCCTGGCCGCCGTGGCGGCGCTGCTGTGCGCCACGCTCGCGGGCTGCGGCACCGTACGGGCCGGGGAGGCGGCGGGGCCCGCCCCGGTGGCGGCGCCCAGTCCGGAGATCTGCGATCTGGACGGGACGGCGGGCGGTGGCAAGGGCTCCGGCACGGCCACGCCCGACATCCCGACGGAGGAGCAGACCGGCGGGTACGCGGGCCCGCCCACGGATCAGGAGACGGGACCCCCCGATCCGCCGACCGATCAGGAGACCGGCCCCTACGTCGGACCCCCGACCGACGGGGACACGGGCATCCCGGACCCCCCGACCGACCAGGACACGGGCACGCCCGACCCGCCGACCGACCAGGACACCGGCACTCCCGGCCCGCCCACCGACGGGATGCCCGCGCCGTCCAAGCGCCCCGGCATCACGAACGGCGCGGGCCCCTGCGGCGCGGCCGGCTGGTTCGACATGACCGCGGAGTTCGTCACCTACTTCACGAAGCACCGCCGGAAGGGGCCCGACGGCATTGACCGCATCCCGGCGAACGGCATCAGCGATGTCCGGGTCCGCAAGGTGCGCGGGGCCTGCCTGGCGGAGGTGTCCTTCACCACCAGCAACGTGGGGAAGGGCGAGGCCGAGGACGCGCGCACCCTGGCGGGGATCTTCGCGGCCTGGCGCCACGAGGTGTACGGGGACAGGGGCGGGCTCACGGTCCGCGACAGCGCCACATCCTCCGTGGTCGTCACCGAGTCCTGGTGAGACCCAAGCAGTGCTTGGGTAAGCCATAAGTCAGAGTTATAGGGTCATAAGTCGGGGGTGGGTGCTGGGTTAGGCTTGCCTCAGTTTAGGGTTCCCTTGATCGAGTCTTTCGTCGTTCGAAGGGAATCCAGCCATGCCTCGCCCCCTGCGGGTAGCAATCGTCGGTGCCGGCCCCGCCGGCATCTACGCCGCCGACGCCCTGCTGAAGTCCGAGGCGGCCACCGAGCCGGGTGTGTCCATCGACATCTTCGAGCGGATGCCGGCGCCCTTCGGTCTGATCCGCTACGGCGTCGCCCCCGACCACCCGCGCATCAAGGGCATCATCACCGCCCTCCACCAGGTGCTCGACAAGCCTCAGGTCCGCCTCTTCGGCAACGTCGACTACCCGAACGACATAAGCCTCGACGAACTGCACTCGTTCTACGACGCCGTCATCTTCTCCACGGGCGCCACCGCCGACCGCGCGCTGACCATCCCGGGCGTCGAGCTCGAAGGTTCCTACGGCGCCGCCGACTTCGTCTCCTGGTACGACGGCCACCCCGACGTCCCGCGCACCTGGCCGCTGGAGGCCGAGAAGGTCGCCGTCCTGGGTGTCGGCAACGTCGCCCTCGACGTCGCCCGGATCCTCGCCAAGACCGCCGACGAACTGCTCCCGACCGAGATCCCCGCGAACGTCTACGACGGCCTCAAGGCCAACAAGGCGCTCGAGGTCCACGTCTTCGGCCGCCGCGGCCCCGCGCAGGCCAAGTTCAGCCCGATGGAGCTGCGCGAGCTGGACCACTCGCCGAACATCGAGGTCATCGTCAACCCCGAGGACATCGACTACGACGAGGGCTCGATCACCACCCGCCGCTCCAACAAGCAGGCGGACATGGTCGCGAAGACCCTGGAGAACTGGGCGATCCGCGACATCGGCGACCGCCCGCACAAACTGTTCCTGCACTTCTTCGAGTCCCCGACCGAGATCCTCGGCGAGGACGGCACGGTCGTCGGCCTGCGCACCGAGCGCACCGAGCTCGACGGCACCGGCAACGTCAAGGGCACCGGCCGGTTCACCGACTGGGACGTCCGGTCCGTCTACCGCGCCGTCGGCTACCTCTCCGACGAACTGCCCAAGCTCCCCTGGGACGTCGACTCCGGAACGGTCCCGGACGAGGGCGGCCGCGTCATGGAAGCCGGCGAGCACCTGGCGTCCACCTACGTCACCGGCTGGATCCGCCGCGGCCCCATCGGCCTGATCGGGCACACGAAGGGCGACGCGAACGAGACCGTCGCCAACCTCCTCGCCGACCACGCGGGCGGCCGCCTGCGCACCCCGGCCGCCCCGGCGCCGGAGGCGGTCGAAGCCTTCCTCGGCGAGCGGGAGATCCGCTTCACCACCTGGGAGGGCTGGCACAAGCTCGACGCCGCCGAGAAGGCGCTGGGCGAGCCGCAGGGCCGCGAGCGCGTGAAGCTCGTAGAGCGCGAGGACATGCTCAAGGCGAGCGGCGCGTAGTCGTGCAGTCGCGACGTCGCGTAGCCGCGTAGTCGTGCAGTCCGGCCGGGATCCGCGAAGTGCGTGTCCCGGCCGGAGTGCTGTGCGCGCCCCGGCTCACCTCGGCCGGAACCGTCCCTCGTACGGGGGAGATCGGGAACTCGTCGGCCCGGGGCGGAATGCCCGGCGCCCGCGGGAGGTTCGGATCATCGCGACACCCGACCACCCTGGACGCACGGGAGAGCTCATGAAGATCGGCATCATCGGCGCGGGCAACATCGGCGGCAACCTGACCCGGCGCCTGGCCGCCCTCGGACACGACGTGGCCGTCGCCAACTCGCGCGGCCCCCAGACCCTGACCGCCCTCGCCGAGGAGACGGGCGCCGTACCGGTCACCGTCGCCGAGGCGGCCCGCGGGGCCGAGGTCGTCGTCGTGACGATCCCGCTGAAGAACATCCCGGACCTGCCCGCAGGCCTCTTCGACGGGGCGGCGCCCGGCTTCGCCGTCATCGACACGGGGAACTACTACCCCCGCCAGCGCGACGGCCGCATCCCCGGCATCGAGGACGAGGGCCTCACCGAGAGCCGCTGGACCGAGAGCCACCTCGGGCACCCCGTCGTCAAGGCCTTCAACGGCACCTACGCCGAAGACATCCTGGACCGGCCGCTCGACGCCGGCCACCCGGACCGGCAGGCCCTGCCCGTCGCGGGCGACGACGAGGCGGCGAAGAAGACCGTACGGGCCCTCATCGACGAACTCGGCTTCGACAGCGTGGACTCGGGCGGCATCGACGACTCCTGGCGCCAGCAGCCCGGCACCCCCGTCTACGGGCTCCGCGCGGGCACGCAGGCCGTGGTCAAGGCCCTCGCGGAGGCCTCGGCGGAACGCCCGGAGGACTTCCGCGGCTAGATCCCCATCCGACGAGGGCCCGGCCGAAGTCTGACGGAAGTCTGACGGAAGCCCGCCAACCCTGGCCGCCGGGTGCGGCGGATGGTCGAATCGGCACGTGAGCAGAGAACAGCACGCCGATCCGGGCCCCCCGCACGCCTCCGGGGGGCCCGGCAGCCTCGATGGCCCGGACGATCCGGCCGGCCCCGACGACCCCGACGGCCGGGGTGCCCCCGTCGGCCGGCGGCTGGTCCTCGGCATGGTGGGGCTCGGCGCCCTCGGTCTGGCCGCCGGGCCGCGACTCCAGAGCGGGTTCGACGCGGTCCTCGGCTCGGCCGCCACCAAGGATCCGACCGGCCTCACCGGACTGCTGCCGGGCGGTGGCGGATTCCGCTACTACTCCGTCACCTCCTCGGTCCCCGAACGGGGCCCGGCGGACTACCGGCTCACCGTCGACGGCCTGGTCGAGCGCCCGGCCACGTACAGCCTCGACGCGCTGCGCGGCCTGCCGCAGACCCGGGTGGTCCGCGACGTCCAGTGCGTCACCGGCTGGCGGGTGCCCGGCACGCCCTTCGAGGGCGTCCCGCTGTCCCGGCTCCTGGACGCCGCCGGAGTGCGGCCCGAGGCCCGCGCGATCCGGTTCACCTGCTTCGACGGCACCTACACCGAGAGCCTCACCCTCCCGCAGGCCCGCCGCGAAGACGTCCTGGTCGCCCTGAAGATGCAGGACAAGCCGCTCAGCCACGCCCACGGCGGCCCGGTCCGCCTGTACGTGGCTCCCATGTACTTCTACAAGTCGGCCAAGTGGCTGTCCGGCATCACCCTCACCGAGGACGTCAAGCCCGGCTACTGGGAGGAACTCGGCTACGACGTCGACGCCTGGGTCGGCAAATCGAACGGACGCCAAGATGCTCCTACGGTCTGAACGCGCGGGCGAGGCGGGCGGCGCCGACTCGGAGGGCCGGGAGCAGCGGGTGCGCCGTTTCACCGCCGCCGAGCGCTGGATCCACCGGACCAGTGCCGCCCTCGGGGGGCTGTGCCTGGTCACGGCCGGATGCCTCTACCTGCCGCCCCTCGCCGAACTCGTCGGCCGCCGCCACCTGGTGGTCACCGTCCACGAGTGGTCGGGGCTGCTGCTCCCGGCCCCCGTCCTGCTGGGGCTCGTCTCCCGGGCCTTCCGCGCCGACCTGCGCCGGCTCAACCGGTTCGGCCCGCACGACCGCACCTGGCTGCGGTCCGCGCTGCGCCGCGACCACCGGCCGACCGCCCGCCCGGCGGGCAAGTTCAACGCCGGGCAGAAGCTCTACGCGAGCTGGAGCGCGGGGGCGGCCCTGGTGATGCTGGGTACCGGCCTGCTGATGTGGTTCACCGGCCTGGCCCCGCTGCCCTGGCGGACCGGCGCGACCTTCGTCCACGACTGGCTGGCCATAGCCTTGGCCGTGGCCGTCGGCGGCCACGTCATGAAGGCCCTGGCCGACCCGGAGGCCCGCCGGGGCATGCGCACCGGTTCGGTGGCCGCCGACTGGGCGCGCCGGGAACATCCCCTGTGGCGCCCGCCGCCCGCCACCCCCACCGCTACTCCTGCGGAACCGCCGCGTCCAGGGCGGCGGTGAGCTTCCGCAGGCGGTCCTGGAGGTCCCTGATCTCGCCGAGTTCGAAGCCGGTCGCGGCGGCGATGCGCCGGGGCACCTCGACGGCGCGGGCACGCAGCGCCGTACCGGCTCCGGTGAGGCGCGCGTGGACGGACCGCTCGTCCGCCGTGCTGCGCTCGCGGACGATCAGACCGGCCGCCTCGAGGCGTTTGAGCAGCGGGGAGAGCGTGCCCGAGTCCAGGCGCAGGTGCTGTCCGAGCTGTTTGACCGGCATCTCCCCGTGCTCCCAGAGCACCAGCATCACCAGGTACTGCGGGTAGGTGAGCCCGAGGTCCTTCAGGACGATGCGGTAGAGGCCTCCGAAGGCGCGGTTCGCCGCGCCGAGCGCGAAGCAGATCTGGCCGTCGAGGCGCAGGAAGTCCTGGTCGGGGAGGGTGTCGCTCGGCTGCTCGGTCATACGGGCCAGTGTACTCGGGGGGGCCGTGTCGGCAACTAAATTGTGCACAACTGAATTGTGTGTCATATTGATGGGGCGAGGTCGACGACCGACGGCCCCGCCTCCGCCCCGTGAGAGGAACACCCGAGATGGACGCGATCTACACCGCCGTCGCCACCGCCAACGGACGCGAAGGCCGCGCCGTCAGCTCCGACGGCCAGATCGACCTCGCGCTGGCCATGCCCCCGGCCCTCGGCGGGAACGGCCAGGGAACCAACCCCGAGCAGCTCTTCGCAGCCGGCTACGCCGCCTGCTTCGCCAGCGCCCTCGGGCTGGTCGGCCGGCAGGCCAAGGTGGACACCAGTGAGGTCTCGGTGACGGCGGAGGTCTCCATCGGCAAGGACGGGGCGGGCTTCGGGCTGGCGGTCGTGCTGCGCGTGGAGCTCCCCGACGCCCTGACGGGCGAGACCGGCACCCTGCTGGTCAAGCAGGCCCACGAGGTCTGCCCGTACTCCCGCGCCACCCGCGGCAACATCGAGGTCGAGCTCGTCGTCGAGTAGATCGAGTAGATCGACCGGGTCGACCCGGTCGAACAGGCCGGGCAGGCCGCGCGGACCGATCGGGTCCCGCGGCCCGGCCCCGGGTGCACCGCCGGAGCGGCCGCCCCCACCGTCATCCCGCCGTGCCCGTGGCACGCGCGGCGCGGGCGGTGAGGGCGGCCGCTCCGGCGTTCGTCAGGCCGCCGTGCAGGCGCAGCCGGGCCAGCCCGCCGTCGGGGTACACGTCGAGCCGGGCATGGGTGGCGAGGACCGGCGCGGCGAGCGGCAGCCGGTGCGGGCTGTCGGGCTCCAGGCGCGTGCGCGGGAGCACCTCGCGCCATTCGCCGTCCGCGCCCTCCCCGCCGTCCGTGACGTCCTTGACGGACAGGGAAACCCAACCGGCCGCGTTCCCCTTGAGGTTGGCGGTGTCCACCTCGACCGCGCGGATCTCGCACTGCCCCGCGAGCCGGTAGGCGATCCAGTCGTTCCCCTTGTCGCGCCGCCGCCGGGTCTCCCACCCGTCGTCCTGCTTCTGCGACAGGCCGGGCATGATCGTGTTGCCGGGGGAGGAGTAGAACCCGTCCGAAGCGTCCTCGACGACCCCGCCGTTGACGACGCACGCCACGTCCACCGTGCCGAGCAGCGCCAGCCACGCCGGATCGGGCAGCACCTCGCCGTGGACCCGCAGGCGTGCGATGCCCCCGTCGGGATGCTGGTTGACCCGCAGGTGCGTCCAGCGGCGTTCGGAGTCGACGGTGATGCCGTTGGCGGCGTGGCCGCGTACGGGGGTGCGGGGCACGATCTCCACCCAGTCCTCCTCCCGGGCGAGCAGCTCGGCGGCCGAGGGGGTCCCCTCGAAGGCGGCGGCCTGGACGCTGACCTGCTGCGGGTAGTTGCCGCGGAAGTGCGCGGTGTCCACGACGATCCCGCGGACGACTCCGGGGGCGCCGAGCCGGATCAGTGCCCAGTCGTGGTCGTGGTCCGCCGGAAAGGGCTCGTCGGCGCAGGCCCCGCGCCGCCGCCGGGTCTCCCAACCGTCCATGGTCTTGCCCTTGTTGTCGTAGGCGTGGACGTCGAAGACGGCCGGAGTGCGCAGCAGGAGGTTCTCCCGCTCGCCGAAGAACTCGTCGTTTGCGGCGACGACCCCCGCTCCGAGGCGGCGGTCCGCGAGGTCGGTGAGGTGGGAGAAGGGGAAGGTGGCGCCCCGGTAGTCGGCGTAGGGGTCGCCGGAGACGTAGGGGGCGGCGGCGAAGTCGGTGGTCTCGACGTGCATGTGGAAGGGCCTTCTTTCCTTGTAGGGGAAGGGAGTTGGGGGGAATGACTCGACTCTCGCCCATCTTGATCGCTCAGGTCCATCGATTGTTTTCGATCATTCCTTTCAGTTGTGCTGAAAGATGCAGGTCGACGATCCCGCCAGATCGCATGCGGCATCTGCTAGGTGAGACAGCTGGTTCACCCAGTAGATGAGTAGCAAAAGGACTGTTACAGTCCGCATGCGCGACTCTGGATGAGGGAGAAGAATTCATGGCAAAGGCAGTTCTGCGGCGCGCCGTCGCAGGAAAGTCGCTGGTCGTCGGCGCCCTGCTGGCCCTTTTGGTGCCGGCCACGGCGTACGCGAACACCGTGAGCGTGACGGTGAAGACCCCGGGTGCCACCTCCGGCCCCGCGGGTACCTTCGCCGAGATCTCCACCCACGCCGACTGCTCCTCCGGCCTCATATCCGGCGGTGGCATCAACCAGGCCATCGGCACCGGGACGTCCTCGAACGGCAATAAGGTCAACGGGACTTCGCCCAGCCCCGACGGCAGCACCGAGTACCTCGGCTCGACCGGCGTCGTCGGCACCGACGTGACGCACTGGCTGGGCATCGGAGGCAGCGGCGGAGCGGTGAACGCCTCGTTCTCCAGCACCCCCTACGCGATGTGCTTCACCAGCAACCTGATCAACCACACCCAGGTGGTGATGAACAAGGTCGCCGGCCCCATCTCGGCCTCCACGGTGGGTCTGGTCACCGCCACCTGCCCGGCCAACACCCGCCTCATCGGCGGCGGAGCCCGCATCACCCCGGCCGACGTCGGCAGCCTCAAGCCGATCGCCTCCTTCCCCACCTTCAACAACGCCGGGCACGACTACGGCCAGAAGGCGGCCGCTGACGGCGAGACGAACCCCGACTCCTGGACCGCGGTCGGCTGGAACGGCGGGGGCGGCGGCACCGACAACGTGACGTACGCCTACGCGATCTGCAGCGGCAACAACATCGACATCAGCGGCACCACCGTCAAGGTCCGCTTCAACGAGGTCAGCGGCCCGACCTCGGCGACCGCGGGCGCGACCGTGACGGCTGCCTGCGGCGGCAACGACGGAAAGCTGATCAGCGGCGGCGCGGCCATCAGTGGCGGCTCCGTGACGACCACGGACTTCACCGGACCGGGCTCGCCCGGCGACCACCTCAACGGCAGTTTCCCCAGCAACTCGGGCGGCACCCCGGTCGGCGACGGGACCACCACCGCCGCGTACTGGACGGCTTCCACGCACACCGGCGGCGGCAGCTCCCCGAGCACCTATTCCGAAGCCTGGGCGCTGTGCGCCAACGACGGGATCTGAGAAGCCCCATGACGAACTCCGAGAGCACCAAGAAGATGACCAGGAACATGACCCGACTCAGACCCGGCCGCAGCCCGTACGCCGTCTCCCGCACGGCGGTGGCCCTCGGCGCGGCCGGCCTCCTCGCCGCCCTGCTGGTCCCCCTCGCCGCGGCGGCCGACCCGGCGGACGCCGCCGGACCCTGCGGCCCGGGCGGAGCCTTCACCAGCTCCCCGCCCACCTGTACGTACGCCACCGCGGGCACGGACGTCTTCACCGTCCCCGCGGGCGTCAGCGCCCTCACCGTCGACCTGTACGGGGCCGAAGGCGGCAGCGCGGCCGGCTTCGTCGCCCCGAGCCCGCCGAACGACGGCTCACCCGGCGGCCTCGGCGGCCGGACCCACGCGGTCCTGGCCGTCACCCCCGGCCAGAGCATCCAGATCACCCGGGGCGGCGTCGGCAGCTCCGGCACCTCCCGGCACGGCGAGTACGCCCGGGTCGGCGGCTTCGGCCACGGCTCCGGCGGCGGCGGCGCCCACGGTGGCGGCGGCTCCGGCGGCGGCGCCACCGACCTGCGCACCGGCGCCTTCGGCTCCACGGACCGGATCCTGGTGGCCGGAGGCGGGGGAGGCGCCGGCAACGGCGGCCCCCTGCTGCACGGCGGCAACGGCGGCGGGCCCGCCGGAGACAACGGCGGTGACGGCGGCGGCCCCGAGGGCTCCGGCATCGGCGGCACCGGTGGCAGCCGGACCCAGGCGGGCATCGGCGTCCGCACCAACCCGGTCGGGGCCAAGGGCGGCGACGCGAGCGACATCGACCAGAACACCGGCCTGCCCAACCCGGGCAGCGGCGGCACGGGCGGCAACGGAGGCCGCGGCGGCAACGGCGGCGGAGGCGGTGGCGGCGGCTGGCACGGCGGTGGCGGCGGCTCCGGCGGCGGCAACCCCGGCGAGTTCTACGCCGCGGGCGGTGGCGGCGGCAGCGGCTACGCGGCCGCGGCGGAGGCAGGAGTCTCCGAAGCCGGCCTCTTCTCCGGCGTCCAGCACGGCAACGGCAAGGCGGTCGTCTCGTTCCGCTTCGCCACCTCCACCTCGCTCGTCGCCGACACCTCCACCCCGCTGTTCGGGCACTCCGTCGCCCTGACGGCCACCGTGGATTCGGCGAACCCCCTCGCAGCCACCCCGGGCGGCAGCGTCACGTTCTCGGACGGGACCACCCCGCTCGCGACCGTTCCCCTCGAAGCCGGTAAGGCCGTCTTCACCACGAGCGCCCTGCGTCCCGGCCTCCACCCGATCAGCGCCTCGTACACCCCGGACGCCGACCACACGGCGAGCACCACGGGCCAACCGGCCGGGATCACCGTCGGATTCAGCCGGCCCTGCATCACGACCGCCTCCCACGGCCCGCTGACGGTCGCTTCCGGACAGTCGCTCTGCATCGGCTCCGGCGGCAGCCAGAGCGGCCCGGTCACCGTCCGGCCCGGCGGCGCGCTGGCCGTGTCCGACGGGCAGATCACCGGCCCGGTGTCCGCCGACGGGGCGCTCGCCGTCTCCGTCTGCGGATCGAAGGTGACCGGCCCGCTCAGCGTCCGGACCACCAGCGGCTCCGTGCTGATCGGCGCGGGCCCCGGCTCGCAGTTCTCCGACTGCGCGGGCAACACCATCACGGGACCGGTCTCCCTGGTGGGCAACACCGGCGGCGTGGAGTTCTCGGCCGACCGGGTCACCGGCCCGCTGGGCTGCGAGGCCAACGCACCGGCGCCGCACGTCGGCGACGTCACGGTCCTCGGACCCCGGTCCGGCCAGTGCCTGTGACGGCTTGACGGAGTGACGGGCCGACGGGCGAAGCCCCGTAGCGGCACGGGCCCGTAGGCCGTGGGGCGGGGAAGCGGCCGACACCGCTTCCCCGCCCCGTGCGCGAACGGTCAGAACGTACGGTCCAGCAGCGCGAACAGCTCCGCCCAGTGCCGCTCGTCCGCGGCGGCGTCGTAGTAGACGGTATCGGCCAGGGTGAACCCGTGCGGCGCACCCTCGTACACCTGTGCGCGGTGGCGGACCCCGGCCTCGGACAGGGCCTTCTCCAGCCGGTCGATCTGCTCCGCGGGCAGCGACGGGTCCTGATCGGCATGGCCGAAGTACAGCTCGGCCGTGATCCGGTGCGCGAGCAGGTGTGGACTGTCCTGCGTGTCGGGGGCCAGGAACCCCCCGTGGAACCCGGCCAGCGCCGCCACCCGCTCGGGGTACGTGCCCGCCGTGAGCAGCCCCAGCCGGGCACCCAGGCAGTACCCCACGACCGCGGCCGGCCCGGCGGCGACCACCGGGAAGCCGGCGAGCCAGTCCAGATAGGCCGGTGCGTCGCGCATCGCGAGTTCGGCGGTCAGGGAATCGAGGACCGGGCCGACCCGGTCGAACAGCTCGGGCTGGCGCTCGAAGTCGACGAACTCGGGCAGCTCGAACACCGGTGTGCGCCCGTGGCGGTGGAAGAGGTTGGGCAGCAGGACGACGTACCCCGCTGCGGCGATCCGGTCCGCCACCGACTTGATGTGCGGACGCACCCCGAGGGCGTTCATGTAGATCAGGACCCCCGGATAGGGGCCTTCCCCCTCCGGCTGGACCAGGTAGGCATCGGCGGTGCCGTCCTCCGTGGTGATGTCGACGGTTGTCCGGCGAACCTCGTGAGCGGTGGTCATGGCCGTCCCCCTCTTTCGTATGGCAAGGGCGGCAGAATACCGTGATCGACGAGTCATACCAGAGTGTCCGGAAATCGCCCCCTCCGTGCGTCAACTGCCGCTTTACTGTGGTCCGATGCCAGTAGTGGACATCAGCGCCAGTGCCGAGGACTTCAACGCCGACCCGTACTCCTACTACGCGAGGCTCCGCGAGGCGGGCCCGGTCCACCAGGTCATCGTATCCGCCGACGAGTTCGAGCCGAGCTGGCTCGTCGTCGGCCACGAGGAAGCGCGCCAGGCCCTCAACCATCCCGCCCTGTCGAAGGACTGGAGGAGCTCGGGGAACTTCCCCGACGCGCTCGTCGCCGCGGTCAACTCCAACATGCTGGAGTCCGACCCGCCGCACCACACCCGGCTGCGCCGACTGGTCGCACGGGAGTTCACCGGCCGCCGGATGGAGGGCATGCGCGCCCGCGTCCAGCAGATCACCGACGGACTGCTCGACGCCATGGCCGCCCGGCCCGAACGCGCCGCCGACCTGATCGAGAGCCTGGCCTTCCCGCTGCCCATGACCGTGATCTGCGAGCTGCTCGGCGTCCCCGACCTGGACCGCGACCGCTTCCGCGCTTGGTCCAACGCGGTCGTGGCCCCCGCCCCCGGCACTCCGAACAACACCGCGCACCAGCAGCTCAGCGGCTACCTCAAGGAGCTCATCGACGCCAAGGCCAAGGAGCCCGGCGAGGACCTCCTCAGCGCACTGATCCGGACCCGGGACGAGGGAGGCGACTCCCTCTCGCACGACGAAGTGATCGGCATGGCCTTCCTGTTGCTGGTCGCGGGCCACGAGACCACCGTGAACCTGATATCCAACGGCATCCGGGCCCTGCTCGCCCACCCCGCCCAAATGGCCGCGCTCCGCGCCGACTTGGACGGACTCCTCGACGGGGCGGTCGAGGAGATGCTCCGCTACGACGGCCCCGTGCAGCACACCACCTACCGCTACGCCCGCGAGGCCCTGGAGATCGGCGGCACGGCCATACCGCGGGGAGCCACCGTGCTCGTCTCCCTGGGCGGAGCCGACCGCGACCCCGCACGCTTCGCCGAGCCCGACGCCTTCGACATCCGCCGGGCCCTCCAGGGCCATCTGGCCTTCGGACACGGACTCCACTTCTGCATCGGCGCCCCGCTGGCCCGCATGGAGGGCCGCATCGCGATCCGCTCCCTGCTGGAGCGCTTCCCCACCCTGACGGAAGACCCGGCGGCCGGACCCCCCGCCTGGCTGCCAGGCAGCCTGATGCGCGGAGTGAGCCGCCTCCCGCTCCGCTGGTAGCGCCGCGGCACCGGGCCGTCTCTTCCGGATCCTGCCGGGTCCGCGGATCTTGCCGGGGCCCCGGATCGGGAGGGGGGTTCCGGCTCCGGGATAATGATCGGTGGTGCGGGCCGGGCCCGCACCGCAAGCCGAGAACGACCCGAGATGGAGCCACCGATGGACGTACGTCACTTCGAGCGGATCACCGCGTTCATCGAGGCGCGGCTCACCCCGCTCTTCGCCGAGGAGACGGGCAGCGAGAACGGTTTCGGCATGGACGACACCTCCCGCGCCCTGCGCGCGCTGCGCAACGCCGCGCTGGAGGCCTCGGTGGCCAAGGGGCTCATCGAGCAGCGGGACGCGGCCGAGCCCGCCGTCCGCCGGGTCATCGACCAGTCGGTGGAGCACCACTGGGACGTGCTGCGCGGCATCGCCCGCCAGTGGGAGGACCACGCGGACTTCGTCCGCGAGTTCAAGCGCCACGCCTGGGAGCTCGACGAGGCCCCGGCCGCGGCGCCCGCCCAGTAGGGGATGCCGATGCCCCCCGTCGACCGGTTGACCGGTCGACGGGGGTGCGGTGGTTACGGCCTGGTCGTCTAGCGCAGGTCCATGCCCGGGTCGTCGATGACGCGTTCCTGCTCGCTCTGCTCCTGGAGGCGGCGGGCCTTGTCGCGCAGCCGTCGGCTCTCGTCCGGGTCGCTCGACCGCGCGGCCGCTTCGTTCAGCTCCTGGGCCTTGTCGCGCAGCTGCCGGGACCGGCCGTGGGACTCGCCTGCACTCATGATCACTCCTGCGTGCCGTGGGGGGACAGCGGAATTCAGCGAACCAGCCACGGGCCCGGAGCGCATCTCGAACCGTCACGCGCGGTGACGTCCGGCTACCACCAGTACGCGGGATACCTCGGAGCCCCGCGGCGCACGCGCGAGGCCGCGTACCCGGTGAGGACGAGCAGCACGGTCGAACCGAAGAGCAGCGGGACGAACCGGGTCGCCGCCGGGCTCTGGAGCACGACCACCACGGCCGTGGCGACGGCGGGGGAGTGCGGGGTGCGCGCGGCCATCAACAGGGCCAGGGTGACACCGGCGGCCACCGCGGCGGCCCAGGCGCTGCTCCCGGCCGCGGCGAGGACCCCGTAGCCCACGGCGGCTCCCAGCATGTGACCGATGACGACCCCGCGCGGCTGTGCCAGCGGCAGCGTGGGGGCGCTGTGGATCAGGGCGGCGCTGGCGGCCAAGGGGGGTATCAGGATCGGCTCGTGGAGCATGGCTCCGATGGCCACCAGCGACAGCAGGACCGTGGTCGCGGCGCTGATGCTGTGGATCGCGGCGGCGGCCGACGGCCGGGCGGGTGCCCGGCCGGCGATCGCCCGGCGGCGGGACGGTGCCGGGCCCGGAGCGGGGCCGCCTACGGGGGCCCCGGGTGCGGTCTCGGGCGCGGCATCGGGGGTGGACGGGGAGTGGAGCGCGGTACTCATTCTCGGCAGGTGGCTTCCGGGCAGGGCGGCCATCGGCCGGGCAGGGCGGGGGCGGAAGCGGTCGGGGCGGCGACGCGTTCCGCGGCGAGCCTATCCGGCGCCCTGCCGCGCGCCGGATACGGGTCCCTCGGCGGTCAGGCCGCTGCACGGCCGCGCGGCCACACAGCCACTCGACCCCACGGTCACGCGTTCGGGTCGAAGGGGATGCCGGCCGGTTTGGCCTTGGCGAGGTGGGCGTTGAACTGCCCGTCCTTGATCCCGAGCAGGGCGCTGCCGAAATCGGCCTGGCTCAGCTTGTCGCGCAGCCCCGCGGGGTAGCCGTTCCAGCCGACCAGCGTCGGGAACTGCCAGGTCCCCTTGTGGTTCTCGGGCGGCTCGTCGTTGGAGTTCGCGGCGCGGAAGCAGTGCGTGCCGATTCCGTCCTTGTGGTAGACGACCTTCGCGTGGGTGCCGTCGAAACGCATCTGCGAGCGGTCGTGGACCACGAAATTGCCGTGGGCGGAGGTCGAGACGTAGGCGACCTGGTTGTTCTGCACCCACACCACGACGTGCTCCCAGTCGTGCCGGTGCCCTGCGCTCCCCGGGCCGAGCGAGACCTGGTCCTTCTCGAAGTAGAGCGCGTACATGATCGCGCACCAGCCGTTGTTGCACTTCTCGCGCGAGTACCCGTTGGTGTTGTCCAGGTCGGAGAGGTCGCGGCAGTTCCCGTTGACGTCCCCTCCCAGCTTGAGGCCGGGGGCGATCGTGCCGTCCGGGCCGATGGCGGGGCTGGAGTAGCAGCCGTCCCGGTCGTAGTCGAAGGCCGGCTGGAAGGTCTGCTCCAGCCCGTCCGCGTTGCCGGGCAGGGCCCGGGGCGGAGCCGCGTAGGCGGCGGTGGGGAGGGCGAGGACGAGGGCGGCGGCCCCCGCCGTGGCCGCGAGCAGGGTTCTGCGGGTCCGCCGGGCCGGGCGGCCGGTACGGGCGCTCCAGGCCCCCCGACCCCGTCCGGACCGCTTCGCGGCCGGCCCGGCTTCCCTTGCCGTCGTGCTCGCCATGGCTTTCGGCGTCGTCATCGCGTCCTCCTCATCGGTCGTTCGGGCAACGCCCGTACGGGAATGCGGAGTTCAGCTTTCCGGGCTTCCGCCCCCCACACCAGGGGGGCGGAAGCCTGCCGTGGCCGGGAATCGCCGTCAGCGGCGCTCAGGGAGGTCCGCTTCGGCCGGGGCGGATGCGAAGCCGCGTACCGAGGTGGTTCCGGTCGCACCGGAGACGGCGGCCGGACCGGCGGGCCGCTTGCCGCAGAAGGCCGCCTCCAGGGTCCCGCCCAGGGCGGTGTTGGCCTGGCCCCGGTTGGAGGTGTTCGCCATCGCGGAGAGGCCGCGGCTGCCGTCGCGGGTGGTGAAGGTGTACGTGTAGAAGCCCTGCACCGTGCCCGTGTGGCCGTAGACCTGCGTGCCGCACGAGAGGTCGTAGCGGCGCAGGCCCAGCCCGTAGAACCGGGTGTTGGTGGTGTCGGTCGGGCTCATGGTGAGCATGGCGTCCAGCGTGCCCGGCCGCAGCAGCTTGCCGCGGACCAGGGCGGACGTGAAGGTGCTGAGATCGGCCGCGTTGGAGATCATCGCGCCCGCGGACTGCGCCCAGGACACGGTCTGCTCGGTCGAGTCGACCAGCGGCGCGCCCTCCTCGTCCGGGTGGAGGTAACCGGTGACGTGCAGGCCCTTGATGGCCGTGCCGGGGTGGACGTAGGAGGTGTCGCGCAGCTTCAGCGGCTTGATGATGCGGCGCTCGTACTCCTTGGCCACGGGCTTGCCGGTCAGCTTCTCGATCAGCATGCCCACGACGACGAAGTTCGTGTTCGAGTACTTGTACGCCGCACCGGGCTCGGTGGTCCGCGGTTCGGCGAGCGAGAGGCCGACGAGCTCCTGGTACGTGAACACCTTGTTCCGGACGGCCTCGAAGCCGGGAACGGTGTGCTCGAACATCGCGTTCGTGTAGTCCGCCAGGCCGCTGCGGTGGCTCAGCAGGTGGCGGACCGTGATCCGGTCGTCGGGCAGTACGCCCGGCAGGTAGCTGTTGACCGGCTTGTCCAGCTCGATCCTGCCCTCGTCCACCAGCTGGAGCAGGACCACGGCGGAGAACGTCTTGGTGACGCTGCCGATCCGGAAGCGGGCCTTGGGGTCCATGGCCGCGCCCGTGCTCCGGTCGCTGACCCCCTCCACCCTGGTCTGCACCCCGTCCGGGCCGGTGAAGCGGGCCATCGCTCCGGGCGCTCCGGCCGCCGTCGTACTGCGCAACGCC
The DNA here is from genome assembly GCF_036346895.1 of Streptomyces sp. NBC_00503. Classification (NCBI taxonomy): domain Bacteria; kingdom Bacillati; phylum Actinomycetota; class Actinomycetes; order Kitasatosporales; family Streptomycetaceae; genus Streptomyces; species Streptomyces sp. NBC_00503. The sequence continues at coordinate 7,440,793 of NZ_CP107855.1, forward strand.
TGCGTCAGCGCTTCCAGATCGGGCGCGACCGGCCCGGGTGCCGGCTGCCCGGTCGTGGGGACGGGCGCCGCGGTGGCGGCCTGCGCGGCGGTGGCCGGCAGTACACCACCGGCGATCACGGCGAGCAGGGTGGCACTGACGGCAAGACGTCGCTGGTGGGACGAAAGGCGCACGTTGGTCCTCGACTTGGTGGTTAAGGGTGGGGATGGGCCGGGTAGGGCCGTTTCAGAGCCTACAAACGATCATCGGTGGGTAGGGGCGCATTCGAGCCAATCTGCCCTACTCGTCGTCGAGCTGGTGGTCGGCCCAGACGTAGCTCTCCGGCAGCAAGTCGGTGATGCGGACGGTGCGCAGGAGGTCGCCCGCGCCGACGATGACCTCAAGGTCGGGGAAGTAGTCGAGGAGGACCTGGCGGCACCGGCCGCACGGGGGGACGACTCCCCGGTCGCGGTCGCCCACGGCGACGATCGTGTCCAGCTCGTAGGCGCCCTGAGTGGCCGCCGTGCCGATGAGGACCAGCTCGGCGCAGGGGCCGCCGGTGAAGTGGTAGGCGTTGACCGCCGTGACGATCCGGCCGTCCCGGGTGCGGGCCGCGGCCGCCATGGTGTGGTTGTCGCCCCGGCAGCGAGTGCGCGCGATCTCGGCCGCGGCCCGGACGAGTTCGTGGTCGACGGGGTGGGTCTGGGTGGTCATCATCTCTGCCTTCCTGAGGTGTCAGGCGACGTTCGCCCAGGTGGGGGCGGTGCGCAAGCCAATATCGGCGGTGCGCTCCTGATGTGGCGTCAACCGCCCCCGCAGGCCTCCGGGGAGCGGTCCGGGGCGGCGGGGGACAGGTGCATGCGGCAGATCTCGGCCAGGCGGGCCGCGGGCTCCGGGTTCCACAGGCGGACGGTGCCGTCGTTGCTGCTGCTCGCCACCGTGTGGCCGTCGGGGGAGTAGGCGACGCCCCATACGGCGTTGGTGTGGCCCGAGAGGGCGGCTCGGAGCCGGTGTCCGGGCACGTCCCACAGGCGTACCGTGCGGTCGTTGCCGCTGCTCGCCAGGGTCCGTCCGTCGGGGGAGTAGGCGATGCCCCGCGCGGAGCCGGTGTGCCCGGTCAGGACGGCGGTCTCGCGGTGCTCCCGCGCGTCCCAGAGCCGGACCGTGCCGTCGTTGCCGCTGCTGGCCAGCGTCCGGCCGTCCGGGCTGAACGCGACGGCCCGTACCGCTCCCGCGTGCCCGGTGAGCACGGCCGGCGGGCGGTGCCCGGTCAGGTCCCACAGCCGTACCGTCAGATCGTCCCCGGCGCTGGCCAGCGTCCGCCCGTCGGGGCTGAACGCCACGTCGTTGGCGAAGTCCGTGTGCCCGGTGAGGGTGGCCAGCGCGCTGTGGGCGGCGGGGTCCCACAGGCGTACGGTGCCGTCGGCGCCGGCCGAGGCCAGGGTCCGGCCGTCCGGCGAGAACGCCACCGAGAAGACCGTCCCGTCGTGCCCGGTGAGGGTGGCGACGGCGCTGCGGGTGGAGGTGTCCCACAGGCGTACGGTGCCGTCGGTGCCCGCCGAGGCCAGGGTCCGGCCGTCCGGCGAGAACGCCACCGAGAACACGGTCTCGGTGTGTCCCGTGAACGTCTTCAGGACCCGGCGTGCGGCCACGTCCCACAACAGCACCGTGTGGTCGGCGTCGGCGGTGGCCAGCTGCTTCCCGTCGGGGCTGTACGCGGCGTGCCAGACCTCGGTGAAGGGACGCGCCGTCAGCACCGGCCCGCGCAGGTCCCACACCACCACGGACTGGTCGAACGCGGCAGTGGCCAGCAGCCCGCCGGCGGGGTCCACGGCGACCGCGAGCACGTAGTCGGTGTGCCCGGCGAGGGTCGCGGCCGCCCGGCCGCTGCGCAGGTCCCACAGCCGGGTCGTGCCGTCGCCGCCCCCGCTGACCACGGTGGTGCCGTCCGGGGTGTAGGCCACGGAGTTGACGTCGTCGCTGTGCCCGGCCAGCGTGGAGACCGGCTCGCCGGTGGCCGCGTCCCACACCCGTACGGTGCGGTCGGCGCCGCTGGAGGCGACCGTCCGCCCGTCCGGGGCGAAGGCCACGCCCAGCACCTCACCGGTGTGCCCTTCCAGCACGGCGAGCGGGAGCGCCCGCGCCGTGTCCCACAGGCGTACGGTCCGGTCGGCGCCGGCCGAGGCCAGGGTCCGGCCGTCCGGAGCGTAGGCCAGAGCGTGGACCCTTCCGGTGTGCCCGGTCAGGGTGGCGAGCTCGCGGTGCTCCCCGGCCGGATCCCGCAGCTGGATGGTTCCGTCCCCGGCCGCCACCGCGAGGGTCCGGCCGTCGGGGGCGAAGGCCACCGCCCTGGCGCCCGTGGTGCTCGGGGGCAGCACGGCCGCCGGGCCGGCCCCGCCGGTGGCCCAGAGCCGGACCGGGCCGTCGGTGGAACCGGCCGCCAGAGTCCGCCCGTCGGGGCTGAAGGCGACCGCACGCACCCGGCCGGGCGCCGTGAACACCGCGATGGTCCGCCGGTCGGCCACCCGGCGCAGCAGGACCTTCCCGTCGGAGCCGCCCGTGGCCAGCAGGGCGCCGTCCGGGGCGAAGGCCACCGCGTTGACCGGGCCGCCGTGCCCGCCGAGCCGGGCCAGGAAGGGCTGGGCCTGGGTGCTGAGCAGGGCGCCGCGGGCCTCGGGCGTGGCCTCGGCGCGGTACGCCTCGGCGGCCAGCCGCATCGAGGCCTCGGGCTGTCCGGCGGCCAGCGAGAGGGACCGTGCGGCGAGCGCCTGCGAGCGGGCGGTACGTTCCTGGGCGAGCGCCCCCGCACGCTGCTGGTACGCCACACCGCCCGCGGTCAGCGCCAGCAGGAGCAGGACGACCAGGGTGGCCAGCATCCGCTGCTGCAGCCGGACCTGGAGCCTGGCCCGGCGCAGCCGGCCGTCCTCCGCGGCCCGGCCGGCCCGGAGGAACTCGGCCTCCCGGGGGGCCAGCGGGCCGCTGCCGTCGAGCTCTTCGGCCCAGGCGCGGGCGGTGGCGAGGCGGGAGCCCCGGTAGAGGACGGACGGGTCGCGGCCCTCGCGCACCCACTCGTCGGCCGCCTGGGCCAGCTGCTGGTGGGCGAGGAGCGCGGCCCGGTCGGCGTGGATCCAGCCGCGCAGCCGCGGCCAGGCGTGCAACAGGGCCTCGTGGGTGATCTCGACGGTGTCGCTGTCCGTGGTGATCAGCTGGGCCCGGACGAAGGCGTCGAGGGCGGCCGCCGTCCGGCCGGCCGCGTCCTGCTCCAGCAGCGCGGCCCGGCTGACGCGGCGCCGAGTGGGTCCCGCCCCGTCGGCGATGTGGACCAGCCGCACCAGGAGCCTTCGGACCGTCCGCTGCTCGGCCGGATACAGGCCGGCGAAGACCTGCTCGGCGCGCTGCGCGACGACTCCCTGGACGCCGCCCGCGTACTCGTATCCGGCGACGGTCAGCGTGGAGCCCTCGCGCCGCTGCCAGGTGGCCATCAGTGCGTGGGACATCAGGGGCAGGGCTCCGGAGGGCGTATCGCCGGGCCTGGCGTACGCATCGGGGCCCGGCCCCGGACCCGGTCCCGCGCCCGGACCGGCGGGCGGCCCAGCGCCCTCGCGCACGCCCGCGTCCCGCAGGAGCAGCGGCACCAGCCCGGGTTCCAGGGTGAGTCCGGCGAGCTCCGCCGGGCGCGTGATCGACTCCCGCAGCTCCGCCACGGACATCGGGGGCAGCACGAACAGCCCGTCGGTGAAGGCGGCCGCCAGCTCGGGCAGTTCCAGAGCGCTCGCGGAGAAGTCGGCCCGCACCGCGAGCACCACGACGGCGGGGTCGTACCCGGTCACCGCGGGCCGGGCCCCGGCCACCGCGCAGAGCACCCTGACGAAGGTGTGGTGTTCGGCCTCGTCGGCGCAGAGGGTGAAGAGCTCCTCGAACTGGTCGACGAGCAGCACCGGGCGCACGGTCGGCAGATGGCGCGCCGCGGCCCCCGGCCGCAGACCGCCGGGCTCCGGCACGGCCCCGGCCCCGTCCGACAGCCGGTGCACGGCTTCCAGCAGCAGCTCCGGCCGGGCGCGCAGCATCTCCGGGGTGATGCCCGTATCCCCGCCCACCGCTTCGGCGGTGGCGTCGAGCAGCTCGCGCAAGGGGTGTGCGGTGGGGGTGAACCGGACGACGGGCCAGCCGTCGGCGCCCGCCACCGGGAAGGCACCCCGCCCGAGGGCCGGGACCAGACCGGCGCCGAGCAGGGAGGACTTGCCGACGCCCGACCCGGCGAGGAGCAGCAGCGGCCCGTGGCCGAGGCGTTCGTGGGCCCGTTCGACGAGGGCGGCCGTGGCGCGCTCCCGGCCGAAGAACCACCGCTCGTCCTGCGGGGTGAAGGCGTCCGGGCCGCGGTACGGGCACGCGCCGTCGGACGGTGGTCCGGGCGCGGGTCCGGAAGGCGACGGGGGAGCCTCGCGCGCGGCGGAGCCGGTGCGCGCCCCGGCCGGGGGCTCGGCCCCCTCGGTCTCCGGTACCAGCCGCAGGAGTTCGCCCCCCGCCTCCAGGACCCGGTCGCAGCTGCGCGCGACATCGGCGGTGACCGGCTTGACGCCGGTCTCGATCTTGCTCAGATAGCCCTTGCTGTAATGCGTCCGGCGGGCCAGGTCGGCGAGCGAGAGGCCGCGCTCCACCCGTAGCCGCCGCAACTGGGCGGGAAAGGGCGGCGCGGTGTCCCCGGCCGGATCGTGTGAGGTGTCGTGTCGGCCGGCGGTTCGTCCGCGGTCCGGATCCCCCAAGGCATCCCCCATGGCACAGTGCGCCCAGGTCGTGAGAGCGGATGGCCAGGCTAGCGCGGGGGTCTGACGGCCTACCGGCCATTCGTGCGGCGCGGCGTGAAACGGGGGTGTTCCGGAGCCGTCCAGCGGCCGGCTCCGGAACGTCCTTGCGAAGGACGAACGAATGAGTGGGTGAGTGGGTGAATGAACCGACGAACGGGTGGAGGCGTGCCCGGCTACGGCCGGTTGAGGGTGATGGAATTGATCGGTCCGAGGTCGGCGTAGACCCCGGTGCCCGCGGCGATGGGGTTGCCGCAGTTGCTGCCGCCGGAGCCGTAACACAGGCTGGCCGAGGCGCCGCCCGTCTGGTTGTTGAGCACCCAGTGGTTGCCGAACTGGTTGCTCAGGTTGTGCGCCCCGTAGCTGTAGTAGATCTGGCTCGGCTTGACGGCCGGGTTCTGGTTCTGCGGGTAGATGCAGACCGCGCCGTCCGGGCAGCCGGCCCAGGCATCGGCCGGGTGCGCGCCGGCCGTGCCACCGAGGGCGAGGACGGCGGCCGTGGCGGTGGCGAACGCGGCGGCGCCGCGGATCATCTTGCGCATGATGTCCCCTTGTGGGTCTTGGCTCCTGCTGACGACTCGAGCCTGTCCCCGGCGGACCCCGGGGTCGACGGGTTTCCCGTTGCCGGTCGGCCGCCCGCCCAGGGAAACCGCCCCTGACCAGCGAGGTCGCGGATGCGGAGGCAACACCGGCCGCTGCCCCTTCGGCCCAGCGGGGGTGAGGCCTTCGGGCGAACGCGCTGCGCGGCGCGCGGTGCGGGCACCGCCGGGGTGATAGCCCGTGGTGACCAACACACCTCGGAGGTGCGGCCGCTCATGACCAGGCGACTCCTGACGCGGCCGTCGCGCCGCCCGGCCGCAGCGCGCGCCGACGGCCGCGCCGGTACGACGGGTCCGGTGGGTCCGGCGGGCAGGGCCGGTGCACCGGTCTCCCCGGTCCTGCGCACGGCGGCCGCCTACGCCTGGCGGCTGCTGGTCGTCGGCGCCGCGGCGTACGGGGTCTTCGCGATGCTGGGACGGTTCCACGAGATCGCGCTCGCCCTCTTCCTCGGCCTGGTGGCCGCCGCGATGCTGCGCCCCCCGGCCGACCTGCTGGCCCGGCTGATGCCGAGGGGGCTCGCGGTGGCGTGCACGCTGATCGTCAGTGCGGTCCTGGTGCTCGGCGGCCTCGCGCTGGTCGGGGAGGCGGTGGCGGGGGAGTGGCCCTCACTGGTGCGGGAGTTCAGGGACGGACTGGGCCGGATCCAGGTCTGGCTGGCGGGTCCCCCGCTGCGGTTGGACGCGCACGTGCTGGACGATTTCCAGTCGCGGATCGGCTCCTACCTCTCCAGCCACCGCTCGACCCTGATGAGTACGGTGCTGAGCGGGGCGGGGCGCGTCGTGGCGGTGTTCACCGTGGCGGCCCTCGGGCTGTTCTGCTCCGTGTTCTTCATCCACTCGGGCGACCGGCAGTGGTCCTGGTTCTGCGCACAGCTGCCGCGGGGGGCCCGGGCCCGGGTGGGTCGCGCGGGGGCAGCGGCCTGGCGGACCTTCACCGGCTACACCCGCGGCATCGTGCTCGTGGCCGCGACCAACGCCGTTCTCGTGTGCATCGCGCTGTTCGTCCTCGGCGTGCCGCTGGCGGTCCCGTTGGCGCTGCTGGAGTTCTTCGCCGCGTTCGTGCCGCTCATCGGCTCCCCGGTGGCCCTCGCCGTGGCCGCGGTCGTCGCCCTGGCCACCAAGGGGCCGCTCGTGGCGGCCCTGGTGGTCGCGCTCATCGTCGTCATCGGCCAGATCGAGGGGCACCTGCTGCATCCCCTGGTGATGAGCTGGGCGGTACGCCTGCACCCCATGGTGGTGGCCCTGTCGGTGGTCGCCGGGGCCATCGCAGCCGGGATCGTGGGGGCCGTGGTGGCGGTGCCGCTGGTCTCGGTCGCCTGGTCGGTCCGCCAGTCCCTGCACGACGGCCGCACCCGCTGACGTACCACTCCGGGCGCACGTGGCGAGGTACGGGCTCAACCGGGTGGCCGTGCGGCCGGATTCAGCCGAGGAGGTGGAGCTGCGCGTAGCGGATGGCGGCGACGCGGTCGCGGGAACCGGTCTTGGCGAAGATGTGGTTGATGTGGGTCTTGACCGTGTTGGTGCTCAGGAACAGGTCCGCCGCGATCTCGGTGTTGCTCCGGCCGCGGGCCAGCAGGGTCAGGATCTCGCCCTCCCGCGGGGTGAGCCCGTCGGGGAGCACCTTCGCGGGCCCGGCCCCGGGCCCGGCCTCGGGCCCGGGCGCCGGCGGGCGGGCGGCGGCGGCCAGCAGGGTTGCCTGGACCTGCGGGTCCAGGACGGTGTAGCCGCCGGCCGCGCTGTGCAGCGTACGGGCGATGTGATCGCGCTCGGCGTCCTTGGTGAGATAGGCGCGGGCGCCCGCCCGCAGGGTCTCCAGGACGGAATCGTCGTCCGCGTACGTGGTCAGCACCACCACCGCCACGGAGGGGAAGCCGGCCGTGAGCCGCCGGGTGGCCTCGGTGCCGTCCATCACGGGCATGTGCAGGTCCAGCAGGATCGCGTCGGGGAGGTGCTCGGCCACCTGTTCCAGGGCCTCCTGGCCGTTGGCGGCCGTGCCCACGACCCGGATGTCATCGAGCAGGTCCAGCATGATGGCCAGCCCCTCGCGGATGGTCGCCTGGTCGTCCGCGACCACGACGCGCAGCGGGGCCGCGGGGCCCGCGGTCGCGCCGGTCCCGGCTGTCCCGGCGGGACCACCCGTCGTCGGGCCGGTCATCGGGGGATCCCGGCGGTGCGCGGGATGGCGGCGGTGACGGTCCACTCGCCGTTCCGGACGCCCGCGGTCAGGGCGCCGCCGACGAGCAGGAGCCGCTCGCGCATGCCGGTGAGCCCGAAGCCGCCGTCGACGGTCCTGAACCCCGGCTTCCCGGCCGCCGCCTCCCTGGGGCTCCGGCCGTCGCCGCGGTCACTGCCGAGGGGGTTGCGGACGGTCAGGGTCACGGCGTGGTCCTCGTAGCTCAGGGTCACTCCCACCGGCCGGCCGGGAGCGTGCTTGGCGGCGTTGGTCAGGGCCTCCCCGGCGGCGCGCAGCAGACACAGCACCTGCTCGGGCGGGAGCTGCACGGGCCCGCCCTCCACAGCCACGGTGACCGGATCCGTGTGCCGCCGCCGGTGGGCCTCGGCCAACTCGCCCAGCGCCTCGGGCAGCGGCGCGAGATCGCTGCGCAGGGCGTGGACGGCCCGCCGGGTCTCGGTCAGCCCCTCCGTGGTCAGCCGCTGGGCGGTGGCCAGGATCTCGTCGGCCCTGCGGGGGTCGCCCCCGGCGAGCAGGGCGCGGGCCGTCTGGATCTGGATGCCGAGGGCACCCAGCGAGTGGGCCAGTACGTCGTGGATCTCGCGGGCGATGCGGGCCCGCTCGTCCAGCACCGCCGTACGCCCCTGCTCGGCCCGCAGCTCCTCGGCCTGGGCGAGCAGGATGACGTTCTGCTCGGCGCGCACCCGCTGCGCCCGGCGGTTGCGGCCCATCAGCAGGCCCGTCAGCAGCAGGAGGGGAAAGCCCAGGAGGATTCCGCGTCCCGAGCCGTTCAGCAGGGCGCCGGTCCCGACCGAGACGATCCCGGCGGCGGTGACCACCCGGCCGACCGGCGGATCGGTCTCGCTGCCCGCGGCGATGACGGCCATGCCGGCCAGGCCCAGGAGGGTCCCGCCGCCCGGATAGGGGCTCGCGAACCCGCCGGCCACGGCCATTCCGGTGAAGGCGACCGGCAGCAGGGCGCAGCCGCGGGCGCCCCGGACGTCCAGCAGGGCCCAGAGCGCGAGGAAGCCCCCGCAGAGCACGTAGGCGGCGACCACCACCGGATGAGCGGAGCGGTCGGCGCCGGACGCCGGATAGAGGGCCCCGGCACCGATGACGGCGAACGCGGCAGCCCGGATCAGCCAGGGCACGGTACGCAGCACACGGCCACGATACGGCCGGGCGGCGGGGCCCGGCTGCCGGGCCGGCACACCGCCGGGGCCGCCGCTGGAGCCGCCCCGGCCGTCCCGGTCGCGCAGGCCGTCCGGAGAGGTCATCGCCGGTACTCGCGCTTCCCGCCGCGCGCACGCTCGTACGGACGTGCCGACTGCCGCCCGAGCAGCGAGCCGAACGCGGAGTCCGGCGCGGGGAAGGTGGAACCGTCCTTCTCGGGGGCGAACGGCACCGGACCCGCCAGCGCCCGCGCGGCGATGACCAGGGCCTGCCCGAGGCGGTTGACGCCGAGCATCAGCAGCAGCGGAGCGGTGGACGCGGCGAGCCGGGCGTCCAGGCCGTGCGCGATCACCACGACGGCGATCCGCGAGACGATCAGCGCCGCCCACCACCACAGACCCCGCGAGGGCATCCGCGCCCACAGGACGCCCTCGCGCTCCTCCAGCGCGGTCGCCCAGCCCTGTCCGATGCCGAGCCCCAGGGACACGAGGGCGCCGACGGAGAGCAGGACGAGGTCGGCCACGGAAGGGTGGACGCCGTTCCTGGCGAGGCTGAAGGCGCCGACGACCGTCAGGACCACCGGCGGCACCACCAGCCGCTTTCCCCGCAGCGGTGAGCTCCGGAGCTGGCGCTTGATCACGTAGCCGACCACCACCAGTGCCAGCAGGACTTCCAGCACGCCGTTCATCGCGACTCCCAGGTCGATGGCGGGCGGGCTGCCCCGGTCCGCTCCGGTTCTCCACGCTAGGAGCGGGCCCGGCGCCCGGCGTCACCCCGTGCGGCGAGGCCCGGGGTGATCCGGGGACCCCGGCGTAGTACCCGGGGGTGCCCGCACAGCGGGCGCGGGTACCGCCCCGGGGCGAAGCACGGTACAACTGCTGTGCGAAGAGGGGGCTGGGATGCGGCGGGGGACAACCGAATGGTTCCTGGGCGCGGCCGACGAGGAGATACGGGCACTGGAAGAAGTGCCCGGCATCGACCCGGAGCGGCTGCGCGAACTGTGGTGCGCGGAACCGGAGCTGATGCTCCGCCTCGACCGGCTCTACGCGGCTGCGCAGCGGGCCTTCGAACGCCGGACGCGCGCCGCCGTCACCGAGGACCTGCTCCGCGCCCTGCGCGCGGTGGCCCGGGGAGCGGACGTGGCCCGGCTGGACACGGCGGTCGCCGTTGCCGGGGCCCGACTGGAGGCCGATACGGCCACCGCCGCATCGCGCGGCCTCAACACCGGCCTGACCTGCGGGATCGTGGTCAGCCCGGTGATCCTGACGGTGGTCTTCGCGCTCGGGGCGTGGGTGCCCGGACTCTTCGGCATCGACTTCGGCTGCCAGGAGCGGCAGGCCCTCGTCCACGCCCTGGTGTGCTTCGCGGGCGGCGCCATGGGCGCCGTCTTCAGCGTCATCATCCGGCTGCGCGACCCCCAGAAGCTGATCCGCACCCGGGCCGGGCACGGCAACCTGGTCTCCGACCCCGTCCAGTTGGCCCAGATCCTGCGCCAGGAGGGCTGGTACCGGGTGGTGGTGGGCTGGTTCCTGGCCACCTCGCTCTTCCTGCTCGTCAGCGGCGGCATCCTCACCGTCCTGACCCCGCCGGCCTCCCCGGCCGACCTGTGCGGCCCCGGCCCGCTCACGGCCGCCGGGCACGAGGCCCTGGTCAAGGCCTGGTTCTTCTGGGGCGCCCTCGGATTCCTCGCCGGGCTCAACGAACGCTGGGCCCACGGCCTGCTGCGCCACCCCTCGGCGCCCCGCGACGAGCCCGGACAGACGGACGGCCCTCGCCTCCCCTAGCGCGGTGACCGGAACCAGCCCGGGCCCGGTCCGGCGCGGGCGGCGGCTGGCCCGGACCGGCCGCAGACAAGGGGTGCACAAGCGTTTACCCTGGGGGGTGAACATGCGTACACCCCCCCATCGGGCCAGCGTTGGGAGCACCATGCAGTCCGCCCGGACACCCGGCCCCGGCGCCCGTCCGCGCCTGATCGTCCCCGTCCTCGCCTTCTGCGGTGCGGTCGTCGCCGTCATGCAGACCCTGGTCGTCCCCCTGCTGCCGCACGTACCGGACCTCACCGGCAGCAGTCCGGCCGCCGCAGGCTGGCTCGTCACCATCACCCTGCTCACCGGTGCGGTCTTCACCCCCGTACTCGGCCGGGCCGGCGACATGTACGGCAAGCGCCGCGTGCTCCTCGCCTCGCTCGGGGTGCTCACCGCGGGCTCCGTGATGTGCGCCGTCACCTCCGACATCGGCTGGCTGATCGGGGGCCGCGCCCTCCAGGGATCCGCCCTCGCCGTCATCCCGCTCGGCATCAGCATCATCCGCGACGAACTCCCGGCGGAGCGCGTCCTGCCCTCCATCGCCCTGATGAGCTCCACCCTCGGCATCGGAGCCGCAATAGGCCTGCCCGTGGCCGCCCTGGTCGTCGAGAACTTCGACTGGCACACCATGTTCTGGGCCTCCGCAGCCCTCGGGCTGCTCGACGTCCTCCTCGTGCTGTGGATCGTCCCCGAATCGCCGCTGCGCACCGAGGGCCGCTTCGACGTACCCGGCACCCTCGGCCTGGCCGCCACCCTCGTGGCGCTGCTCCTCGCGATCACCCAGGGCGCCGACTGGGGCTGGACCTCCGCGCCCACCCTCGCCCTGCTCGCCGCCGCCCTGGTCGTCGGCGTGCTCTGGGGCCGCTACGAGCTGCGGACCGGATCCCCGATGGTCGACCTGCGCGTCTCGGCCCGGCCCGCCGTCCTGCTCACCAACGTCGCGGCCCTCCTCGTCGGCTTCGCCTTCTACGCGAACTCCCTGGCCACGGCCCAGATGGTGCAGGAACCGACGAACACCGGGTACGGGCTCGGCGCCTCCATCGTGGTCAGCGGCCTGTGCCTGCTGCCCGGCGGGCTGGCCATGGTCGTGCTGTCCCCGGTCTCGGCGCGCCTCTCCGCCGCCTACGGCCCCCGGTCCGCCCTCGCCCTCGGCGCGGCCGTCATGGCACTGGGCTACGTGGTCCGCTTCTTCACCAGCCACACCCTCTGGCTGATCGTGGCCGGAGCCACGGTGGTCTCCTGCGGCACGGCCCTGGCCTACTCGGCGCTGCCCGCGCTCGTCATGCGGGCCGTGCCGGTGACCGAGACCGGGGCCGCGAACGGCCTCAACACCCTCATGCGCTCCGTGGGCCAGGCCTGTTGCAGCGCGGTCGTCGCGGCCGTGCTCGCCCACATGACCTTCCTGGCGGGCGGGCGCAGCGCCCCCACCCTGCACGCGTACCTGCTGGTCTTCCTCATCGCGGCCGGGGCGGCCCTCGCCGCGCTGGCGGCCGCGCTCTGCCTGCCCCCGGCCCGAACGCCCGGTGCCGCCGGTGCGCCCGGCAAGCCCGGTACGGTCGCGGTGACGCAGTCCGCGCCCGCCGCCCGGGAGAGCACATGACCACCGCCGAGGAACCCGGCGCAGACACCGAGACCGATGCCGACACCGGCACTCACACCGGCGCCGAATCCGAGACCGACACCGGGAGCGGCCGCGAAGCCATCGTGCGCGCCGCCCGCCGGGCGTTCACCCTGCGCCCGTACGCCGAGGTCACCCTGCGCTCCATCGCCGCCGACGCCGGGGTCAGCCCGTCCCTGATCGTGAAGCGGTTCGGCAGCAAGGAGCGGCTCTTCAACACGGTCGCCGACTTCGAGCCGGCCGCCGATGCGCTGTTCTCGGCGGCTCCGGACGTGCTGGGCCGCCACCTGGTCCTGACCACGCTCCGGCTCCGCGACGAGCTGCGCGGGGACCCGCTGCTGCGGGTGGTCTTCTCCCTCGGCATCGACGACGAGCGCACCCTGCTGCGCGAACGCTTCCGGGAGCAGGTCACCGCACGGCTCGCCGGCACCCTCGCCGGACGCGACCGGGAGCTGCGCGCCGAGCTGATCGCGGGCCAGTTGCTGGGCCTGGGCGCGACCCTGAGCCTGCACCGGCCCGATGGCGCGGGAACCCGTACGCCGCCGGAGCGGCTGGCGGATCTGTACGCGCCCGGGCTCCAGGTGCTCATCGACGGCGCGGCCGGACAGCACGACCGGGAAGAGCCGGTTAGCGTCGTGGGATGAGCAGCGAATCGCAGAACTTCGAGATCCTGCTGGTGCCCGAGCACGTGGTGGAGGGGTCCAGCGACGACGCCGTCCGGTCGGCCGTGGTCGCGCCGACCGGCCAGAGCGGCGCCTCGGGTTACCCCCGTTACTCCGGGGAGGGGATGGTGGCCGACATCGATCCCGTCACCCGGACGGTCGAAGCGCTCCTCGTGGACGGCTCCGAACTCGACTACGGCCTCAAGCCCGTCCTGCACCCGAAGAACTGACCGGTCGCGCCGGTGCGGGCGGCGCCGGACGCGAGCCCCGGGCCGGCGGACGCGACCCGCCGCCGTCCGTTACTCGAAGCGGGTGGTGTCTCCCGCGCCCCGGCGGACGATCTCGGCCTCGCCGCTGGAGAAGTCGATGACGGTGGTGGGCAGCGTCCCGCACTCGCCGGAGTCGACCACCATGTCCACGACGTGATCGAGCCGGTCCTTGATCTCCCAGCCCTGAGTCATCGGCTCGCTCTCGCCCGGCAGCAGCAGCGTGCTGGACAGCAGCGGCTCGCCGAGCTCGGCCAGCAGGGCCTGGACCACCACGTGGTCGGGGATGCGGACGCCGACCGTCTTCTTCTTCGGGTGCTGGAGCTGGCGCGGCACCTCCTTCGTGGCCGGCAGGATGAAGGTGTAGCTGCCGGGGGTGGAGGCCTTGATCGCGCGGAAGACGTCGTTGTCGATGATCACGAACTGGCCGAGCTGCGCGAAGTTCTCGCACACCAGGGTGAAGTGGTGGCGGTCGTCGAGCTGCCGGATGGACCGGATCCGGTCGACGCCTTCACGGTTGCCCATCTTGCAGCCCAGCGCGTAGCAGGAGTCCGTCGGATAGGCGACGAGCCCGCCGGAGCGGATGCTGTCGGCAATGCTGCCGATGGTCCGGGGCTGGGGGTTATCGGGGTGTACGTCGAAGTACTTAGCCATCCGACGAGCCTACGGGATCCAGGGGTTCCGGCATCCGGACCGGCAGGCGCGACCGGCAGGCGTGATCATCGGTGGCTCCACCAGGGAACGGAACGGCGCGCGGCGACATCTGGATCCATGTGACTCTGACAAGCAATTCGCTCTTCTTCACGACCCTCTTCGTCACGGCGTTGATGTTCGGGGCCGTCGTATGGCTGTGGCCGCGCCTGGCGCGGCAGGGATGGCGCCAGGTCCTGGGCCGGATGGGCCTGGTCCTCGTCGTACAGGTGCTCACCCTGTCGGTCATCGGCCTCGCGGCGAACAGGAGCTTCCTGATCTACGGCTCGTGGACGGAGCTGGCCGGACTGGAGAAGCCGGCTCCCATCAGCCAGGATGCCGGCGGGAACTCCGCCGTCAAGGTGATCGACCGGCAGAAGCCGGACGTGCCCGGCGGAGCGAACAAGCTCCTGGGCGGAGAGATCGAGAAGGTCATGATCCAGGGGGAGCGGTCCAAGATCGCCACCCCGGCCTACGTCTACCTGCCGCCCGAGTACTTCCAGAAGGGGAACGAGAAGCGGGTCTTCCCCGCCGCGGTGGTCCTCACCGGCTTCCCCGGCACCGCGGAGAACCTGATCCACGGTCTGCGGTACCCGAAGACCGCGTGGAGCCTGGCGAAGCACAAGAAGACGAAGCCGATGATCCTGGTGCTGATGCGGCCCACCGTGGCCCCGCCGCGCAACACCCAGTGCGTCGACATCAAGGACGGGCCGCAGACCGAGACCTTCTTCGGAACGGACCTCCCCAAGGCCCTCACCGGCGCCTACCGGATCGGCGCCTCGCCCCGGAGCATGGGCATCATGGGCGACTCCACCGGAGGCTACTGCGCCCTCAAGGTCGCGCTGGAGCACCCGGAGACCTACTCGGCCGGCGTGGGCCTGTCCGCGGACTACGCGCCGGAGATCGACGGGGAGTCCGGTGACCTCTTCCACGGGAACACCGCCGAGGAGAAGCGCTCCGACCTGCTGTGGGCCCTGGACCACCTGCCCCAGGGCAAGACGAACTTCCTCGTCACCACCTCGCTCCAGGGCGAGTCGAACTACCGGCCCACCCAGAAGTTCATCGCGAAGGTGAAGGACCCCGCCCGGGTCTCCTCGATCACCCTCGACCACGGCGGGCACAACTTCAAGACGTGGAACCGCGAGATCCCGCCGTCCCTGGAGTGGCTCAGCGCCCGCCTCACCACCGAGTAGCGGGGAGCCCCGTGACCCGTGACCCGTGACTGGTCACCGGTCACCGGCCGCCGTCATACGGCGGTGAGCGTGGCCGGGGTCGGACCGTCCGGGCGGACCGTGATGCTGTACGCGGCCTTCTCCGGGACGGAGCGGAAGGCCGGGGTGTAGGCGGGCAGCAGGTGTTCGAGCAGCACGGTCGACTCGCGCAGGGCGAACTGGAGGCCGAGGCAGGCGCGCGGCCCGATGCCGAAGGGCACGTACCCGCCCGCCACCGCCGGGCGGCCCCCGGCGGTGGTGAACCGCAGCGGGTCGAAGCGCTCGGGGTCCGGCCACAGTCCGGGGTCGCGGTGGGCGAGGTAGGGGCAGACGACCACATCGGTGCCCGCCTCGACCGCGTAGCCCGCCAGGGTGTCGTCCTCGATGGCGTGCCGGGGCAGGATCCATGCGGACGGGTACAGCCGCAGCGTCTCGTTGACCAGTGCCTGGATGGCCTCCCGCCGCTCCGGCGAGCCCTCGCCGCCCGCCGCGAGGGCCTGTTCGCGGGCCGCCGGGTTGCGGTCCAGCAGCAGGTACAGCCAGGTCAGGGTGGTGGCGGTGGTCTCGTGACCGGCCACCAGCAGGGTGACCAGCTCGTCGCGGATCAGCCGGTCGGTGTACTCGGGCCGCTCGGCGGAGGCCTCGACCAGCAGATGCAGGAGCCCCGGCCCGTCGGGCCCGGCGGCGCCGCGGCGGGCGGCGGCGATGGCGTGCTCGGCGACGGCGTCGATCCTGGCCAGATCGGCGGCCACGGCCTCCCCCGCGTCGGCCGAACCGGCGGGCAGCGTCGGCAGGGCGGCCACCACGGCCGCGACGGCGGCCAGTTCGCGTTCGGTGTCCGCGTCGAGGGGATGCCCGGTCAGCGAACGCCAGATGGTGTCGAGGGCGAAGCGCCGCATCTCCTCGCCGACGTCGAGGAGTTCACCGCTACGGGCGTACGCGGCCCAGCGCCCGGCGGTGGTCCGCGCCGCCCCGGCGATCCGCTGTTCGTAGCGGCGCATCCCGGTCCCGGTGAACTGGGACTGCAGGAGCCGCCGTTGCCGCTTCCACGCCTCGCCGGTCGCGGCCAGCACACCGTCGCCGATCAGCAGGCGGGCGCGGTGCGAGCGCTTGACGTACCGGTCCGGATGCAGGGCCAGCACGTGCTGGATGGCCTGCGGCGAGGTGACCAGCACGGTCGGCCGCTCCCCGGGCCCCTCCCCGAGGCGGAACGCGCCGACGCCGCCGACCCGCCCGCACACCTCGGCCAGCAGCTCGACCAGTTCGCCTCCACCGGCACGCCACCGCTCGACCACGGCGGGATCCAGCTCGGGAACCGGGGGCCCGAGCGGTGCCGGAGGGAGGTGTTCGGGACTGGCTTCGACGGCCATCGGGTTCCCCTGTTCGTCCGCTGCGTCTGCTCCCGCCGGTCCCGCCGGTCCTACCGGTCCGATCGGATCCAGCGGATCCACCGGGTCGGCGGCAGCACGGACTGTACGGGAACGGGGCGAACGGGGAACGCCCGATGGCCGGTCTTCGGCCAAGCCCGAAGTCTGCTGCTCCCGGCCTCCGCTGGGCCGTGCGGGTGTACCCCCCGGCCCGCCTCCGGGGCGCGGCGGGAAGCGGACCCTTGGATGGGGTGGTCCGGGGGATCGTGGTCAGGGGCCGGGGCGCGCGATCGGGAAGGCGTCGGCTCCTGAGGAGTGGAGATGGGACCGTTGGCGGCGAACGGGGCATGGGACGGACTGCGCCGCAGCCAGACCGGACTGCTGCTGGCCGCGGTGCTGGTCGGCGCCGGTGCGGGACTGGGCGCGGTGGGCTTTCGATGGCTGATCGAGGGCGTCACCAAGGTGCTGTCCGGGCACGACGACTACTCCTCGGCGGGCCACGCCCCCAACCCCTACGTCCCGTGGCTCGGACTGTACTTCGTCCTGCTCGCACCCGTGGTCGCGGGCGCGATCTACGGGCCCCTCGTCTACCGCTACGCCAAGGAGGCGCGCGGCCACGGCGTACCCGAGGTCATGTACGCCGTCGCCCGCCAGGGCGGCCGGATCGCGCCCCGGGTCGCCGTGGTGAAGTCGATCGCGTCCGCCCTGTGCATCGGCGGTGGCGGTTCGGTCGGCCGCGAGGGCCCGATCGTGCAGATCGGGTCCGCCCTGGGATCCACCGCGGGAGCGGTCCTGCGCATGGACGAGGAGCGGATGCGGCTGATGGTCGCCTGCGGTGCCGCCGGCGGCATCGCGGCCACCTTCAACGCACCCCTGGCCGGCGTGTTCTTCGCCATGGAACTGATCCTGCGCGACTTCACGGCCCGCGGCTTCGGCATGGTGGCCGTCTCCGCCGTCACCGCCAGCGTGATCGGCCGCGCCGCGCTCGGGGACGAGCGGTTCCTGGACCTGACCCCGGTGGGCGTGGACCACGTGGCCGCGTACGCCCTGTACGTACTGCTCGGTGTGGTGGCCGGAGCCGTCGGGGTGCTCTTCACCAAGGTCCTGTACTGGGTGGAGGACATCTGCGACGCCGTCTGGCACGGGCCCGAATGGCTCCGCCCGGCCGTCGGCGGGCTGCTGCTCGGTGCCATCCTGCTCGCGCTGCCCGAGATGTACGGGGTCGGCTACCCGGTCCTGGGCAAGGCCGCGGTGGGCGGCTACGCCGTCGGATTCCTGCTGGTGCTGCTCGTCGGCAAGATCGTCGCGTGCAGCGTCACCATCGGAATCGGCGGCTCGGGCGGCGTGTTCGCGCCCAGCCTCTTCGTCGGGGCGATGCTCGGCAGCTCCTTCGGGCAGACGATGGACCACCTGGCGCCCGGAGTGACCGGCTCGGCCATGACCTACGCGGTCATCGGCATGGGCGCGGTCTTCGCGGGGTCGGCCCGCGCTCCGATCACCGCCGTCATCATCATCTTCGAGCTGACCGGCGAGTACGGGATCATCCTGCCGCTGATGGCGGCCATCGCGGTCGCCACCGGGGTCAGCCACGCACTCAGCCGCGACACCGTCTACACGGCCAAACTCCGCCGCCGCGGGGTCGACCTCGACCTGACCGGCCCCGCCGCGGTCGAGGTCCGCACGGCGATGGGGCCGCCGCCGCTCCCGCTGGCCCCCAACACGCCCTTGCGCGAGGCCGCCGCGGCGATGATCACGGCGGGCGCGGGCCGCCTCCCCGTAGTCGACGCCCACGGCCGCTACGAGGGCTCGGTCGGCGCACAGGCCCTGGCCCGAGCCCTGGCCGAGACCCCGTACGAGGACGCGTCCGGGGAGGAACCCGTGCAGTCGGTAAGGGAGTTCCCGCCGACCCTGCTGGCCGGCCAGTCCCTGGCGGAAGCCCTGCCGCTGCTCGCGGCGAGCGACAGCGAAGGACTCGCGGTCCTGGACGAGGAGGGCCGCCACCTCCTGGGCTGGATCTCCCACCGCTCCGCGCTGCTGGCGCTCCACCCCCAGCCCTGAGGCCGACCAGGTCGAAGACTCCTACAGCCTGCCGGGTTCCGGCTGGTTGCTCACGCGGATGACGACCCGCCGGGTGTGCGGGCGCGCAGGCGGTTCGAGGCCAGGACGAGTTCCTCCGGTACGAGCATCTCGGCCAGGACGAACCGCCCCAGCAGGCCCTGGGGCCCGGTGATCACCAGGACGTGCCCCTCCGCGGTCAGGCGCAGTTCCCTCCACGGATGGCTCCACTGCGGCAGATAACCGAACTCCCACAGCTGGAGCCGGCGGGTGGTCGTCGTCAGGGAGTAGGACGTGTAGTCCTTCTCCTTGAGGGGCGGTGGCGGCGTAGCCCCGTCGGGGACCAGCTTCACCCGGTACTCGTTCAGTTCCATCTCGCCCGCGTCGAGCGTGGCCCTGCGGACCTCGTCCTTGGTCCCGGACCGGTGGGCGGTGACGGCCCCACCAACGCCTCCCATGAGGCCGAAGGTGAGGCAGAGCGTCAGGTTGAGCCACCAGGGCATGTGCTCCGTACCGTCCAAGGCGATCGGAACGACGCCGACCGCGCCGAGGATCCCGCCCCAGACCGTGCCGCGCCGCACACGTCTACGGCGTGCCACGTCCGCCTCGCCCGCTGGTGCCCCTACGACCGTCCCGTCCATTTGCTCCCCGTCCCCCGCAGCACAGTTATCGCTGCCCGTCAACACCGTACGTCAGAGCGGCAGTTCAGCGACACGATCTTCCAGGAATGCCATAGGGAGGTGGATGGGAAGGCCCGGAGGCGCAGACGAGCGGGTCGCGGGCCCGAGGGGGTGGCGGGCGTCGCGGTGCGATCACGCGGCCGGGAGCTGCTCCTTGACGCGGCGGATGATTTCGGTGCGCTGGCCGGAACGGAGCGGGCCGGGGCAGGCGTGGGCGCCCCAGGCGGCTCCGCCCATGGCGTGCGTGCCCAGGCCGGGCCGGTCCGGGCTGTCGCTGATCGCGGGCGGCCAGCCGTGGGCGCCCGCGCCCCACAGGTAGATCCGGGAGACGGCGGCCACCTGGGCCTCCGTCAGGGCCCGGGTGGTGAAGCCGGAGGTTTCGACCGAGGCCCAGGAGCCGTTTCCGTCCACCTGGGCCCAGGCGCGGTCGAGTACGGAGACGTACTGCTCCGTCTCGCCGTCCTGCGAGACCCAGAAATGGGAGGAGGCCTTGATCCCGGGGGTGCTGAACCGCTCGTGCAGGGAGCCCTCGCCCTCCTGGACGTGGAGGACGAGCCCGCGCTGCGCATCGCGCTCGCCCACCACGAAGTTCCGCTCCAGCGGCTTTCTGATCACCCCGGGCATCCAGCCGGAGGCCGCGGAGGCGGTGGACGAGGCCAGGGGGTCCCCGGAGGGGGCGCGGTCGTCGCCGTCGCGTCCCGGCCCGTCGGCCCTGTCGGGCCTGGCCGCCAGCAGGGTCCCGGCGGTCGCGACGAAGAGCAGTGCTCCGCCCCTGGTCAGCAGGCGCCGCCTGCCCGGATTCGAGGGGGCGGGTTTCCTGTGGTTCATGAACGGTATCCGGCTTCCTGAAGGGCCTCGCGCGGGGGAGGAACGATTCTTCGGGAGCCGCGTGATGGGGATGTGATGCGAAGATGATCGTTTGATGACGGTGCGAGGCCGTCCGGCCGTGACGAAATGGTCATCTTGTGCGCACCGCTCGCGCACATCCGATGCGGAGACTGGCGGCTGATCGAGAACGGCACGAGCAAGGCGGTGTACGGCATGACGGCGGTACCGGTGAAGGGCAAGGAGCCCGACGCGGCGGCTACGACGGCGGCGGACGGGGACACACCCACACCGACGTCCACGCCCGCGTCTACACCTGCGCCCGCCGAGACGACCGAAGTTGCCGGTGCCCCTGCCGTCCCCGGGCCGGGGAAGAACCCGGAGCCCACCCCGGAAGCCGAACCCGTGGAACAGCCCGACGCGGCCCCGTCGGCGGAGCCGACGTCGGCCGCGAAGCCGGAGGCGGGGCCGGGGCCCCAGCCGGAGCCGGTCAAGGAGCCGGAGCCGAAGGGGAAGTCGGAGCGGGAGCCCGAGTCAGAGCCGGCCGCGGAGCGGGAGCTGAAGGCGGAGCCTGAGCCGGCCACGGAGCTGGAGTCCGAGCCCGAGCCCGAGCCTGCCGCGGAGCGGGAGCTGAAGGCGGAGCCCGAGCCGAGGGGGGAGCGGGAGCCCGTACCCGTGCCCGCGTCCAAGCCGGAGCCAGCCGCGGAGCGGGCGCCGAAGTCGGAGCCGACCGCGGAGCCCGATCCCGAGCCTGCCGCGGACCGGGAGCCGAAGCCGGAGGCCGTGCCCGAATCGGACGCGGAGCGGACGAGCACCTTCATCGCGCTCAAGGCGCTGGACGAGGACCCGCCCGCGCCCGTGTCTGGGCCCGCGCCCGCCCCCGTACGCGTCCCCTCCTGGGCGGCCGTGCCGGCAGCCGCGCCGGATCCTGTCCCCGGTCCGGCCCCGCAGGCATCCGCCCCGCAGGCCACCGCCGAGCAGCCGCTGCCTCCGCTCGACCTCCTCGCGCAGCTCACCAACACCCCGCCGCCGCCCGAGACCGCGGCCCGTACCGCCGCCCGGCGGGTCCGGATCTGGGTGCCGCTGTTCCTGCTGCTGGCCGCCGTACTCGCCGTCGTGCAGGCGCTGCGCCCGGTGCCCGCGGCGGCACTGGTCGGCGGGGATGCCGCGTCGTCCGTCACCCTCGACGGCCGTTTCGACGTGCCCTGGCCCGAGAAGGGTCAGGCCGCCGTACGGGTGGCGGGCGCGGGCGACGTGGGGACCTTCGGGGAACAGAAGCCGGTGCCGACGGCCAGCGTGGCCAAGGTGATGACGGCGTACGTGATCCTCAAGGGCCACCCGCTGAAGAAGGGCGAGGCCGGCCCGTTGATCGAGGTCGACGCCAAGGCGGTGGCGGACGGTACCTCGGACAGCGAGTCCCGCATCGAGAACCTGGCGGTCGGCAACCGGTTCAGCCAGCAGGACATGCTGAAGATGCTCATGATCCCCTCGGGCAACAACATCGCCCGGCTGCTGGCCCGTTGGGACACCGGCAGCGCCGACGAGGCCGCGTTCGTGGAGAAGATGAACGCCGAGGCGAAGGCGCTCGGCATGGAATCCACCACCTACACCGACCCGAGCGGGCTCGACGCCAAGACCGTGAGCACCGCCGTCGACCAGCTCAAGCTGGCCGAGGCGGTCATGCAGATCGACGCGTTCCGCGCGATCGTGATGCTGCCCAGCGCCCCGATCCCCGGCATCCCGGATCCGCTCATCAACAACAACGGCAACCTGCTGCTGTCCCCGCTCAGCATCAAGGGCATCAAGACGGGCTCCAGTTCGGCGGCCGGCGGAACGCTGATGTGGGCCGCCTACAAGACCGTGGGCGACAAGACCCCGATGATCCTGGGCACGATGCTCGACCAGCACGTCGCCGGGGCCGACCCCAACGGCGCCAACAGCCTGATCCTCGTCAAGGAGAACAGCAAGAAGGTCATCGAGGCCGTCCGCGAGGCGCTGGCCTCGGCCGGCGTGGTCAAGAAGGGGCAGGTCGTCGGCTACGTGGACGACGGACTCGGGACCCGTACCCCGGTGGTGGCCACCAAGGACGCGGCCGTCGTGGCCGTGCCGGGCCAGAAGGTCGGGCTGACGCTGGCCGGGGGCGAGAAGGACGTTCCGCACGAGGCGAAGGCGGGTACGGAGATCGGAGTGCTGACCATCGGCACCGGGCCCGGCGCCCAGCAGATCCCCGTGGCCCTGGGGACGGACCTGTCCGGACCCTCCCTCGGCGCGAAGCTGACGCGCCTGCGCTGACGCCACGGCGTCATCAGGCAGGCGGAACCCCCGAAGACTGCCGTACTCCGGCAATGTGCAGCGCCCCCCGTGCTTGCCACCATGGCACCGGGGATCCCCGGCCGCTCCAGGCCGGGGACGGGGGAGGGGACGCAAGGTGGACGAGTTCCGTGATGCCGCGCTCGGCTTCCCGGCCGCGTTGTTCACCGCCGCGCTGGTCGTGGTCGTCGCCTTCTGGCTCCTCGTCCTGCTCGGCGCCGCCGACCACGGCAGCTTCCACGGGCACGTACACGTACATGTACCCGGGCACGGGCACGCCGGATCCGGCGGGAGCGCCCGTACCGGCGCCCGCGGCATCGGCGGGGTGCCCGTCACGGTCGTGGCCTCGCTGCTGATCACCATCGCGTGGTTCATCAGCTTCACCGGCTCGGTGCTCGTCCGCCGCTCCGGCGCTTCGGGCGTCGCGCGGACCGCCCTGGACCTCGGGGTGCTGGCCGCCGCCCTGCTGCTCGCCTGGGGTCTGACCCGGCTGCTGGTACGCCGCTTGCAGGCGCTCTTCCCCGACCATCCGCCGCCCTCCCGGCTCGACTTCATCGGCCTGACCTGCACGATCCGGACCGGATCGGTCTCGGGGCGGTTCGGCCAGGCCGAGGTCGCGGCGCAGGACGGTTCCACCGCCGTGGTGCAGGTCCGCCAGCACGGGCAGGACGTGTTCGGCTCCGGGAGCACGGCGCTGCTGTACGCGTACGACGAGGAGGGCGAGTTCTTCTGGGTCGCGCCCTACGACCCTGCACTGGATCCCCGTACCGCGGGCTGAGTCGGCGGACCGCGCGCCGCATTCGAACGAACCTCATCGCACCTCCATCGCAAGGACGTCACCATGGATGCCATCTCCCTGGGCATCGGCGTACTCGTCGCCGTTGTCCTGCTCGTCTCGGTCGTGCTGCTGCTGGTGGTCAGCAGGCTGTTCCGCAAGGTGGAGCAGGGCCGGGCGCTGATCATCTCCAAGACGAAGCGGGTCGACGTCACCTTCACCGGGGCCGTCGTCCTGCCGGTGCTGCACAAGGCCGAGTACATGGACATCTCGGTGAAGACGATCGAGATCCGCCGCACCGGTCGGGAGGGGCTGATCTGCCAGGACAACATCCGGGCCGACATCCACATCAGCTTCTTCGTCCGCGTCAACAAGACCGTCGAGGACGTCATCAAGGTCGCGCAGTCCATCGGAACGGCGACCGCGAGCGACAAGGTGGCCATCCAGGACTTCTTCGCCGCGAAGTTCTCCGAGGCGCTGAAGACCGTCGGCAAGCAGCTCGACTTCGTCGATCTGTACACCAAGCGCGAGGAGTTCCGCGACCGGATCATCTCCGTCATCGGAACGGACCTGAACGGCTACCACCTCGACGACGCCGCCATCGACTTCCTCGAACAGACCCCGATGACCCAGCTGGACGCCGCCAACATCCTTGACGCACAGGGCATTCGGAAGATCACCGAGCTGACGACCATCGAGCACGTGCGGACGAATGAGTTCCAGCGCACGGAGGAGAAGGAGATCACCCGACAGAACGTCGACGCCCGGGAGACCATCTTGGAACTCGAACGGCGCCAGGCGGAGGCCGAGATCAAGCAGCGCCGTGAGGTCGAGACGCTGCGGGCCCGCGAGGAGGCCGCCACCTCCAAGGTGCAGGAGGAGGAACGCCTGGGCGCCCAGGGCGCGTTCCTGCGCACCGAGGAGCACCTCGGGGTGCAGCGCGAGAACCAGGCGCGCGAGATCACGGTCGCGCAGAAGAACCGCGAGCGCGTCATCGCCGTCGAGAACGAGCGGATCGAGAAGGACCGCATGCTCGAAGTCATCGCGCGGGAACGGGAGACCGCCCTCTCCTCGATCGCCAAGGACAAGGAGGTGGAGGCGGAGCGCCGCGAGGTCGCCGAGGTGGTGCGCGAGCGGATCGCGGTGGACCGCACGGTCGCCGAGCAGGAGGAGTCGATCAAGAAGCTCCGGATGGTCGAGGAGGCGGAGCGCACCCGGCAGGCGGTGGTCATTGCCGCCGAGGCCGAGGCGCAGGAGCGGCTGGTCAAGGACATCAAGGCGGCGGAGGCGGCCGAGTCCGCGGCCGTCCACCGGGCGGCGGAGCAGATCACCCTCGCCGAGGCCCGGCTGAAGTCCGCCGACCTCGACGCACGGGCCAAGCTGCGGCTGGCGGAGGCCGTGCAGGCCGAGTCCGCCGCCGAGGGGCTGGCCGCCGTACAGGTCCGGGAGAAGGAGGCCGACGCCATCGAGAAGTCCGGGCGGGCCGAGGCCCAGGCGATGGAGGCGAGGATGAAGGCGGAGGCCGAGGGAATCCGCGCCAGGGCGCTCGCGGAGGCCCTCTCGATCGGCGAGAAGCTGAAGGCGGAGGCGCAGGGTCTGACCGAGAAGGCGGCGGCGATGGCCGCGCTGGACGAGGCCTCGCGCGGGCACGAGGAGTTCCGGCTGCGGCTGGCCGCGGAGAAGGAGGTCCGGCTGGCCGGCCTCGACGTGCAGCGGGGGCTCGCGGAGGCGCAGGCCATGGTGGTCGCGGCGGGGCTGGAGAAGGCCGAGATCAGCATCGTGGGCGGGGATTCGGTCTTCTTCGACCGTCTGGTCTCCTCCATCTCGCTCGGCAGGAGCATCGACGGGTTCGTCCAGAACTCCGACACCGCGCGGAGCCTCGCCGGTTCGTGGCTGGACGGCACCCATGACTTCACCGAGGACCTCACCCGCGTGCTCGGCTCCTTCTCCACGGCGGACGTGCAGAACCTGACGGTGTCGGCGCTGCTGGCCAAGCTCGCACAAGCAGGGGGCCCGACGGCCCCCCGGCCCTCCGAGCTGCCGGAATCCCAGGCCGGGCCGGCGCCCGCCTCCCCCGCCGCCGCGGGCCCCACCGCCCTCAACGGCTCGACGAGGGCCTGACCCACCCGCCTCCGGGCTGACCCACCCCGCCTCCGGGCCGGCCGGACCCCGCCGGGTCCGGCCGGCCCCCGACCCGCCGGCGCAGCGCCCCCGCAGGAGTCGCACATGACCAGCACGTCCCCCCTGGACGCGGGCACCTACGAGGTGCTGCGCGACCGGCTCGCCGTTCAGGGCGGCGAGCTGGCGCGGCGCGCCGAGGCCCTCAACGCCCGCCGGATCGAGGAGTTCGGATCCTCCGGCCTCGCCCTGGAATCCACCGGCCGCCTGCGCACCGAACTCCCTTGTACGCCCCGGGACATCGTGGCCGTCGGCGACATCCTCCTCTTCGGCTACCACGCCTCCGCCGCCGTCAAGGGGGAGACCGCGGTGTCGGCGGTGTCGGAGGTCTTCGCCCTCCACGACCGGGAACTGAACAGGCTCCCCGACGACGCCGTCCCCGGCCTTCTCGACGACCCCGATTTCCTACGGGAGTTCGCCGCCCTCCACCGCTACTACCACCAGGCCCGCCTGCTGCGGCTGCGCCGCCTGGACGGCAGACTGCTCGCCGTCTTCCGCACCGGCGACACCGCCGAGGACATCCGCGTCCTGCGCTGGGCCCTGGACACCGAAGGCGGAGCCCGGTTCCTCGACGCCCGCGGCGAGCGCGACCACGCCTACCCGCCCTCCCACGACCACGACTTCGAGTGGACCGCCACCACCCGCGCCGACCACGTCCTGGGCCGCCACCCGCACGTCTCCATCGGCGCGGAGCTCTACGTCTCCACCGTCGGCGGCGCCCTGACCGTCAAGACCGAGGACGACACCGAGACCGCGGAGGGGATCCACAGCGAACCGGTCGACGAACCGCTCCAGTCCCTCGCCGACGCGGACATCGCGTACGCCAGGGTCGGGCCGCTGATCCTGCTGCGCGTGCGCCCGTACAAGGAGGAGACCGACCGCCACCTCGTCTTCGACACCCTCACCCGCGAGATCGTCCGCCTCGACGCCATCGGACAGGCCGCCCGACGCCTCCCCGAGGACCAGGGGATCGTCTTCCCCGGCGGATACCACCTCGCCACCGGAAACACGAGGGGCACCGGCGCCACCAAGACCTTCGACATCGACGCCGCGCTCCTCGCCCCCCTCCGGTTCGAGCGGACCGTGCGCTCCCCCAACGGCGAGGACCTGCTGTACGTGTTCCAGCCCCGCGGCGGCGGCCGCGGCCTGCTCCTCCCGTACAACGTGATCCGCAAGGAGGTCGCCACCCCGCTCACCGGCCACGGCCACGCCCTCTTCGAGGACGGCACGCTGTTCGTCCTGCGTGCCGACGGGCAGGAGCCCTCCCGCGTCCACCCCGTGCAGCGCTGGAGCACCCCGTTCGTCTCCGACACCTACGCGGCTTCGCGCCCCGCCGCCTCCGGAGCAGTGGCCCGCGTCGGCAACGCCGACCTCGTACGCGGCATCTCCGACTGCCTCTCCATCGCGGGAGCCGCCGCCGGGACCACACCGACCACCGGCGTGTACGAGAGCCTCGTCGCCGCCTGCGTCCGGGCCGGCGACCAGCACCACTGGCTGGACGAGCCCGAACTCGGCGATCTGCGGGCCCCGCTCGAGGAGGCCCGGGCCACCGCCGAGCAGGTTCTCGCCGAGTTCGAGACCGTGCTGACCCTGACCCGCCAGGCCGCCGACGCCCTCGGCGAAGCGGCGGCGCGCACCGCCTCGCTGGTCCGCAGGGCCCGCGGCGAGGCCCCTCGCACCACCGGCGACTGGGTGGAGCGGCTCACCGAACTGCGCCGTGCGCACGGGCACGTGCTCACCCTGAAGGAACGGCGGTACGCCGACCCCGACGCCGTGGACGCCCTCGCCGCCGGCATCGAAGGCGACATCGAGGCCTTCGCCCGGCGCGCCGTGGCCTTCCTCGCACGGGAGGACGCCTTCGCCGCGCACCACACGGAAATCGGTCAACTCACCGCGGACGCCGGGGCGATCGCCACCACCGCCGAGGCGGCCGGGCTCACCGCCCGGCTCGACGCGCAGATCGAGGGCCTGGGCACCGTGACGGAAGTCATCGCCGGGCTGGACATCGGCGACACCACCGTCCGCACCTCCATCCTGGAGCGCATCGCCGAGGTGCTCGGCGGGGTCAACCGGGCACGGGCCGTCCTCGACGCCCGGCGCCGCGAACTGGTGAACACCGAGGGGCGGGCCGAGTTCGCTGCGGAATCCGCCCTGCTGGGGCAGGCCGTGACGGGCGCGCTCGCCGCCGCCGGGACCCCCGAGGCCTGCGACGAGCAGCTGTCCCGGCTGCTGCTGCGCCTGGAGGACCTCGAATCGAGGTTCGCGGAGAGCGACGAGTTCCTCGCCCGGCTGGCCGAACGTCGCTCCGAGGTCCACGAGGTCCTCTCGGCCCGCAAGCAGACCCTTCAGGACGCCCGCGCCCGCCGCGCCGAACGGCTCGCCGACTCCGCGGCCCGGGTCCTGGACACCGTCGCCCGACGGGTGGCCGCACTCGCTGACGGCGACGCCGTCAGCACGTTCTTCGCCTCCGACCCGATGGTCTCCAAGGTCCGCCGCATCGCCGCCGAACTGCGTGAACTCGGCGAGCGGACCCGGGCCGAGGAGCTCGACGGCCGCATCACGTCAGCCCGCCAGGAGGCCGCCCGGTCCCTGCGCGACCGCACCGAGCTCTACGCGGACGGCGGCCGGACCCTGCGCCTGGGCCGCCACCGCTTCGCCGTCAACACCCAGCCCTTCGACCTGACCCTGGTCCCGCAGGGCGACGGACTGGCCTTCGCGCTCACCGGGACCGACTACCGATCGCCGGTCACCGAACCGGAGTTCGCGGCCACCCGCCCGTACTGGGAGCGGTCGCTGCCCTCCGAGAGCGCCGGGGTCTACCGCTCCGAGTACCTGGCGGTGCGGCTGCTGACCGAGCGGGGACCGGGCGCGCTGGCGGGGGCCGACCTGACCGCGCTGGTGCGGGCGGCCGCCGAAGCCGCGTACGACGAGGGCTACGAGCGCGGGGTCCACGACCACGACGCCCTGCTGATCCTGAACGCGGTGCTCGCCCTGCACGCCGACGCCGGGCTGCTGCGCCACCCGTCCGGAGTCCGGGCGCGAGCACAGCTGTTCTGGGCGCACCGGGCGAGCGCGCAGGACCGTACTCGGTGGACCAGCCGGGCGGTCCTGCTCGCGCGGGCCCGGGACACCTTCGAGGGGCCGGTCCCGGCGATCGCCGAGCTGCGGGCCGAACTCGCCGCAGCCATCGGCGGGTTGGGTGCCGAGGGAGCGGCGGCGTACCTCTTCGACGAGCTGTCGCGCGATCCGGCCGCCGGGAGCGGGGGCTTCGCCACCAGCGCGGGGGTCCGGACCCTGCTGGACAAGTTCCGGCGCTCGGTGGGCACTTCGGTGTACGACGAGGGCCTGGCGGCGCTCGGTGAACTCGCCGACCGCCGCCAGGCGGTGGAGGCCTGGCTCGGCGCCTACACGCGGGCCGCAGGGGAGCAGATCGCCCCGGGGGACCTGGCCGAGGCGGTCGCCGTCGAACTCTGCCCCGACCTGCCCCGCTACGACGTGGACGCGCCGCTGACCGCGACGGTCGACGGACTCCTGGGGCGCCACCCCCGGATCACCGGCCGCTCGCTCACCGTGCGCATCGACGACCTGCTCTCCCGGGCCGGTGAACTGGCCGCCGGAGCTGGGCAGTTCCGCGACTACCAGCGCCGCCGCGCGGCCCTGGTCGCCGGTGAGCGGGTCCGGCTGCGGCTGGAGGACTACCGGGCGAAGGTGCTCTCCTCCTTCGTCCGAGGCCGCCTCGTCGACGAGGTCTGCCTCCCGCTGATCGGCGACAACCTGGCCAAGCAGTTGGGCACCACGGGGGAGGGGCGGCGGACCGACAGCAACGGCCTGCTGCTGCTCGTCTCCCCGCCGGGGTACGGCAAGACCACGCTGATGGAGTACGTGGCCGACCGGCTCGGGCTGGTCCTGGTGAAGGTGGACGGCCCGGCCCTCGGGTACGGGGTGACCTCGCTCGATCCGGCGCGGGCGCCGGACGCGACGGCGCGCCGGGAGGTCGAGAAGATCAACTTCGCGCTGGAGGCCGGCAACAACACCCTCCTCTACCTCGACGACATCCAGCACGTCTCGGCGGAGCTGCTGCAGAAGTTCATTCCGCTCTGCGACGCCACGCGGCGGATGGAGGGGGTATGGGAGGGCGAGCCGCGCACCTACGACCTGCGGGGCAAGCGGTTCGCGGTGTGCATGGCGGGCAATCCGTACACCGAGTCGGGGGAGCGGTTCCGGATCCCGGACATGCTGGCCAACCGGGCCGACGTGTGGAACCTCGGCGATGTCCTGACCGGCAAGGAGGCCGCCTTCGCGGCCAGCTTCGTGGAGAACGCCCTCACCTCCCACCCGGTGCTCGCCCCGCTCGCCGGACGCGACCGCGCCGACCTCGAACTGCTGGTCCGGCTGGCGGCCGGGGACCCGGCCGCAGGGGATCCGACGGCCGTCGCGGACCGCCTGTCCTACGGATACGCTCCGGCCGAACTGGAGCGGATCCTGGCCGTGTTGCGGCTCCTGCTGGCCGCCCGGGACGTGGTCGTCACCGTCAATGCCGCGTACATGGCCTCGGCGGCCCAGGAGGACGCCACCCGTACGGAACCGCCGTTCCGGCTGCAGGGCTCGTACCGGAACATGAACAGGATCGCGGCGCGGATCGACCCCGTGATGAACCCCGCCGAGCTCTCCGCCGTCATCGACGACCACTACCGGGCCCAGGCCCAGACGCTGACCGCGGGTGCCGAGGCGAACCTCCTCAAACTCGCCGAACTGCGCGGCACGTTGACGCGGGAGCAGGCGGCGCGCTGGAGTGCGCTCAAGGCCTCGTACGCATCGGTTCGTCCGGGGCCGGGCGGGTCCTGACCGGCAGGATCCGAAAGGGACGGCCTACGCCGCCGGGCAGCGGGTCCCGGTTCCGCCCGCGTCGGCGCCCGCGTCGGAGCCGCCGGTCCCGGTGTCCGGAGCGGTGGCGGACGCGGCGAGCGTGACGTCCAGGCCGAGGCCCGCGCTGGTGGTCCGGGCGCCGGTGAGCCGGACCCCTTCCGGCAGGTCGTCGATGGTCACGGTCCGGGGAGCGAGCTGTTCGGCCAGGCCGCCGGTGCCGGGCAGGGACTTGAGGCTGCTGATCGACAGGTCGCGGCCCAGGGCGGAGACGGTGGTCGGCGTGATCGTGACGCTGTTCGCCGTGGTGCTGGTGCTCGCGTGGACGGTCACGGGAAGGCCCAGGCCGCCCACCGTCCCGGTGAAGGTCAGACCCTTCGCGTCCGCGCCCACCTTCAGGCCGGAGGTGCCTTCGCTGCCCTGCCCGGATGCGGCGAGACGTTTCTGCAGTTCTCCGTAGGTGACGGTGGCCGTGGCCCGGCCGCCGCCCACGCCGCCGTCGCGCGTGACGTCGTAGAGATCGGCCTCGACCGTCATGTCGGTGTCGGAGCGGTGTACTCCCTTCGCCTCCAGGTGGAGGGAGCCCACCTCGCCCGAGAGCGCGCGCAGTCCGGCGAAGGTGCCGTCCAGCTCGGCGGTGACGGGGCCTTCGGCCCGCAGGCGGCAGCCTGCGGCCCGCGCTATCCGGTCCTGGGCGCTGTGTGCGACCACGACGTCGGTGATGCAGACCGCGGCGGCGAGGGCGGCGACGGTCCCCACGGTGACGAGCACATGGGTGCGCCGGAACTTCGTGGCGGGCTTTGCGGCGGGCTTCGTGGCGGGCTTTGTGGCGGGCTTCGTTGTGAGCTTCACTGCGGGGCGGATCCGATCTGCTTCAGCATCCCGAAGGCCTCGAGCAGGAGGTGGGACGGCGGGGAATCGGTGACGGTGCCGCTCGCGCGGCGCCGGCGCTGGGTGCGCAGGACGGCGCGTACGGCGGACAGCGCGGCGCCGGAGATCACCGCGGCGCGCAGGTCCGCGTCGGGCGTCCCGGCGGGGAGCCGGGCTTCGACGATGAGGGAGAGCCGGTCGTCGAAGTCCGTGAAGATGTGCACGAGCTGGGCGGCGACGGCGCGTTCGGCGCCCTCGATGGAGTGGGTCAGCGCGGTGAGGCTGGACGCCGCGAAGGGGGCGACCGCCGAGATCAGGGCGTTGCAGACGGCGTCGAGCGGGGCCTCGTCCGGGGGGCGCCGGGCCAGTTCGGCCTCGACGTACGCGAAGAGCTCGATGCTGTCGGGCAGGAGCAGGGCCTCTTTGCTCTCGAAGTAGCGGAAGAAGGTCCGCTCCGAGACGTTCGCGCAGGCGGCGATGTCCGCGACCGTGGTGCCCGCGAAGCCGTGCTCGGCGAAGAGCGCGGCGGCGCCCTCGCGCAGCAGCGTCCGGGTCCGCTCCTTCTTGCGCTCGCGCAGTCCGGATTCGGCTTCCGCTTCGGGGTCGGGCGGATCTTGGGTCATGGCCGCAGCCTAGCAATGACGTCACCTCTGTCAATTGTCACCCACGACAATTGTCAGTCCTGACATTTTCTGCCAAGGTGCCTCGTGTCAGTCCTGACACTTTCTTGGAGGCGTCGTGCACTCCCCCCAGCCATCCGCACCGCAGGCCCAGGCCCAGGCGCAGGTCCCGGCCTCCCGCCTGGGCCGCCTCGGAGCCTTCAGCGCGCGCCATCCCGTCTGGGTGATCGCGGCCTGGCTCCTGCTGCTGGCCGGCGCGGTACTCGGCCGCCACCTGGCCGACCCCACCTACAGCGACCAGATCGCCCTGCCCAGCACGCAGTCCCGTACCGGCGCCGACCTGCTGGCCCGCTCCGCCCCCGGGGTCGGGGACCCCAGCGGGCGCGTCGTCTTCCACGTCGGGTCCGGCTCCCTGGCCGGACACCGGCAGGCCGTCGAAGAGAGCCGCGCCCACCTGGCGGAGATGGACCACGTCACCGCCGCGTCCCCGGTCGTCACCAGCGCCGACGGCCGCACCGCCTACACCACCGTGTCCTTCGACCGGCAGGTCAAGACGCTCGGGCACGGCTACCGGGACACCCTCGACGCAGCCACCGCCCCGGCCCGCGCCGCAGGCGTGGAGGTCGCGTACGGCGGCGACCTGAACCAGGTCGTGCGGCCGCCCGCCAACGACAGGGCCAGCGAGGCGGTGGGCGTGATCGCGGCCCTGCTGATCCTCGTCCTCGCCTTCGGCAGCATCGCCGCCGCGCTGCTGCCCCTGGCCACGGCTCTGATCAGCGTGGGCGTGGGCATCGGAGTCGTCGGCATCGTCGCGGGCACCGTCAGCTTCGCCACCGCCGCACCCACCCTCGCCACCATGATCGGCCTCGGCGTCGGCATCGACTACGCCCTCTTCCTCACCACCCGCTTCCGCCAGGACCTCATCGACGGGCACGATCCGGTCGACGCGGCCGGCCGCACCGCCGCCTCCAGCGGCCGCGCCGTCGTCGTGGCCGCCGTCACCGTCGTCGTGGCCATGTTGAGCCTGTACGCCTGCGGACTGAGCTTCATCGGCCGCATGGGGCTCGCCGCCACCCTCGTCGTCGCCATCACGGGCGCGGCCGCCCTGACCCTGGTGCCGGCTGCCCTGGGCCTGGTCGGGCGCCGCATCGACCGGTACACCGTCCGCCGCCCGGTCGCCGAAACCTCCGGCAGCCAGGACGGCTGGCACCGCTACGCCGCCCTGGTGGCCCGGCATCCGTGGAAGTTCCTGACCGCGGGCACCCTGTTGCTCGGACTGTTCGCCGTACCCCTGTTCTCCATGCGGCTCGGCCACGTGGACGACGGCGCCGACCGGGCGGGCAGTAGCACCCGGCAGGCGTACGACTGGACAGCCGAGGGCACCGGACCGGGCTTCGGCCCCGGGGCCAACGGCCCCCTCGTCCTGGTCGCCGACCTCCACCACGCCACCGCCGCGCCCGACCGGATCGGCGCGGAGCTCACCGCCGCCCTGCGGGACACGGCCGGGGTCGCCCGGTTCACCCCCCTCACCCCGAGCCCCGACGGCAAGCTGCTCATCTCCACGCTCACCCCCGCCACCGGGCCGCAGACCGCGGGCACGGGCAGCCTGTTCACCCGGCTCACCGACACCACCCTGCCCACGGCGCTGAGGGGTACCGGAGCCGAGGGCTACCTCACCGGATCCACCGCCGCACAGCTCGACTTCCGCGACACCGTGAAGGACCGGCTGCCGCTCATCATCGGCATCGTCCTGGCGGCCGCGCTCCTGCTGCTGACCGTCGTGTTCCGCAGCGTGGTGATCCCGCTGAAGGCGGTCGCCCTCAACCTCTTCACCACCGCGGCGTCCTACGGGATCCTCGTCGCGGTGTTCCAGTGGGGCTGGGGCAGCGGGCTGATCGGACTGTCGGAGCCGGTGCCCATCGAGTCCTTCGTACCGATGATGATGTTCGCGATCGTCTTCGGCCTGTCGATGGACTACGAGATCTTCCTGCTCTCCGCCATCGCCGGGACCTGGCACCGCACCCGGGACAACACCCTCGCCGTCGGCACCGGCCTGGCCGCCACCGGCCGGGTCATCTCCAGCGCGGCCCTCATCATGACGGCGGTTTTCCTGTCCTTCGCGGCCTCGCCCACCGTGGTCGTCAAGATGCTCGCGCTGGGACTCGCCGTCAGCGTGATCCTGGACGCGACGGTGGTGCGGCTGGTGCTCGTTCCGGCGGCGATGTTCCTGATGGGGCGCGCCAACTGGTGGCTGCCGCCCTTCCTCGACCGGCTCCTGCCGCACCCGCGGGAGGTGGCCGGGCCCGGGGAGGGTCCGGAGAGGGTCCGGGGGTGAGGCATGATCGGGGGATGTCTGATCGCATCATCGCCGCCTGTGACGGGGCGGCCAAGGGAAATCCCGGGCCTGCCGCATGGGCCTGGGTCATCGCCGACACGCACGGCCACCCCGAGCGCTGGGAGGCCGGGCCGCTGGGCCGCGCCACCAACAACGTGGGTGAACTCACAGCCCTGCAGCGGTTGCTGGAGGCGGTGGCACCGGGGACGGCCGTCCAGGTACGGATGGACTCGCAGTACGCGATGAAGGCCGTGACCCAGTGGCTCCCGGCCTGGAAGCGCAACGGATGGAAGACCGCCGCGGGCAAGCCGGTGGCCAACCGGGAGCTCGTCGAAAGCATCGACGCGCTGCTGACCGACCGGGACGTGGAGTTCCGCTACGTTCCCGCGCACCGCGAGGACGGCGACCACCTCAACGCGATCGCCGACCAGGCGGCCAGCGAGGCCGCGGTGAGCCAGGAGCCGGCCGGTACCGCGCTGGGTCACACCGCGATGCCGATCCCGGCGCCCGCCCGCAGCACCCCGGCCCGGGCCACGAAGGCCCGCGGGGCGGGTGCCGGCACCGCGACCGCCAGGAAGGCGACCGGCACGCGGAGCGGCGGCGTCACCATCAAGGCGAAGTTCCCGGGCACCTGCCCGTGCGGCAAGCAGTACGCCGCGGGCGAGAAGATCTCCAAGCTCGGCTCCCGCTGGGGACACCCGGACTGCGGCGGCGAGGCCGCCGAGTAGGCGGGGTGGGCGGGGTGGGCCGGGTGGGCAACGGTCTGCCGGGCCGGCGGCGCGGCAGACCGTCACATCGTCAAGCCGTCAGGCCGCCGGCTTGCGGTTCTTGATCATCTCGGTCATATCGGCCGTCTCTGCGGCCGGCGGCGCGGTGATCTCCTTCGCGCCCCCGAAGGAGAGGAAGTCCATGGAGGTGTCGAGGGCTCCGAAGGCCTGCGTCATGCGCGCCGGCATCCCCTTGTCGTCGATCCAGACGTCGGCGACCAGGTCCGTGGCGCCGCCGCCCATCGACTGGTAGATGGCGGCCGCGTCGCCCAGCTCGGCCGTGGAGATCTTGGCGTGGTAGTGGGTGGCGGCCTTGCCGTTGACGTCCTCCTTGCCGACCTTGCTGACGCCCTTGGCGTACTTGAGCAGCTTCAGCCCCGCCGTCGGATCGTTGGAGCCGTTCTTCAGCGCGGCGGCGCCGTTCTCGCCCATGACGGCGGAGGCGTCCAGCTTGAGCCAGCTCTTGCCCTTGAGGGGCCCGGCCGGCACCGGGTCGATGTTGTAGTAGTACGCCCCCTGCACGAGCCGGACCGTGACGGTGCCGTCCGCCACGAGCTTCTGCATCTTGACGTCCGCGGCCGCAATCTCGCCCTCCATCGCGAGGCCGTTGCCCCACGAGTAGAGCCCCGTCACGACCACCGGCTTGCCGCCGGTCTGTGGTCCCGAAGTCGTCACCTTGATCTCGGCCGAGCCCGCGCCCGTAGCCTCGTCCGAGGCCTTGCCGAGCGCCGCGGCGAGCACCTCCGCCGAATCGGCGGCCCGGGTCACGGCCGTCGCCGAACATCCTGCCGTCGCCACCACTGCACCGAATGCCACCGCGATGCCCGCGGCGGCCTTGCCTGCCCTCATGACCTGCCCCCATGTGCGTTTACAAAGTCCATACATTCGCACACCCGGGTTCCCCCTCGCGGGGCGGGGGCGCGAGGAGCGGGAACGGGCGGCGGCACGGAGTCCGCTGTCCGGACTCCGTGCCGCCGTCGATCGTGGCTACTGCCGTCAGGTCGGCTGCTCAGGCGATCTGCCACCGCTGGAAGGCGGAACCGCTGTTCGGCTGCTGGGTGGCCAGGGCTCCGTCCGAGCCGGAGGCCGTGGTCAGCAGCAGGGCGCTCTTCTTGTTGGTCACGGAGTACTCGCCCGAGCCGAGCGGGGCCAGCAGCCAGCGCTGGCTGTCGCTCCCGGCGGCGCAGGTCGCCTGGACCACGGCCGCGCCGGCGGAGGTCGAGCCGCCCGCCGTGTCCGCGCAGAGGCCGGAGGAGCCGTTGGCCATGGTGTAACTGCCGTCCGCGTTGAGGGACAGCCGCCACTGCTGGTTGGGTCCGCCGTGCGGGGTCCAGGTGATCAGCTGGGTTCCGGAGGCGCTGGAACTCCCCGGGTCGTCGAGCGATTTCCCGGCGGCCGTCAGGGTCCGGGTCCCGCTCAACTGGCCCCCGTACGCCTCGAACTCGTACAGGGAGTAGCCGTACGTGGTGCCGCGCTGGGTGGCGTACAGGCGCAGGTAGCGGCCGGAGCCGGACAGCCCGGTCAGGTCCTGGACCCCGCCCGTACCGGCCGTGGTGGAGTACAGGGTGCGCCAGGTGGTCTTGTCGTCGGAGAGCTGGATCTGGAAGGCCTTGCCGTAGGCGGCCTCCCAGCGCAGCACCACCCGGTTGACGGCCTGGCTGGAGCCCAGGTCGACCTGGAGCCACTGCGGGTCGCTGTACGCGCTCGACCAGCGGGTGCCCGGATCGCCGTCCGTGGCCAGCGGGGCGGGGAAGTTGGCGGTCTCGGTGCTGGATGCGGTGGTGGCGCGGCCCAGGGCGAGATTGCCCGGCTGCGAGGTGCTGGGCCAGGCGGGGTTGTGGCCGATCGCGGCCACGATCGGGGTGAAGGCGGCGTAGGTGCTCACCGGCTTCGGGGACCCCCAGGTCTGCTGGGCGAGCCCGCGCAGCGGGTACATGATGCCGGCGGCGACCTGGGTCTCCGTCTCGGCGTTCGGGCTGTCGCACCACACGTGGATCAGCGAACCGGGGTTCTTCGCCCCGTCGGCGAGGACGTTGCCCCCCTCGAAGGTGTCCGGGGTCCAGGTCTCGTACATCCACTTGGTGTCGGGCTTCGCGCCGCCGAGCACGTAATAGGTGGGGGTCCAGGACTCGTTGGCCACGGTGTGCCCGGCCGCCGCCAGCTGCTGCGGGGTGAGCCCGTAGCTGTACCAGTACTCGACGAGGATGTCCGCGTGGGGGGTGATGGTGCCGTCCCCGGCCTTGATCCCGTCGTTCCACATCCGGGTGGTCTTGCCGCCGGCCCGGACCAGGTCGTCGGCCCAGTTCACGAACCCGTAGTAGGTGTCCTTGGCGGTGGCGTTCGCGCCGTAGTGGGCGCGGGCGTAACTGAGCAGCTGGGGGTACTTGCTGTAGTCGGTGACGTACTCGTCCGCGCCGATGTGCCAGTACGCGGCCGGGAACAGCGGCAGGTACTCGTTGATCAGGTCCTTGATCAGGGCGTACGAGGCGGGCAGGGACAGATCGATGAAGTCCGGGCTGACCGCGCCGGAGCTGCTCTTGAGCTTGAGCTCCGGATGGGCCGCCAGGATCTGGTTCATGTGCCCCGGGGTGTCGATCTCGGGGACGATCGTGACGTGGTACTTCTGCCCGAGCGCGACCAGGTCGGCGATGTCCTGCTTGGAGTAGTGGTCGGTGGAGACGATCTCGGGGTGGGTCGCGCTCTCCAGCCGGAAGCCGAAGGTGTCCGACACGTGGAAGTGGAAGTAGTTGAGCTTGAGGTAGGCCAGTTCCTTGATGTGCTGCTTGACCCAGTCGACGGTGAAGAACTTCCGCCCCTGGTCGATCATCAGCCCGCGCTCGGACTTCGTGGGCCAGTCCACGGCCGTTCCGGCCGGCACCGAGGCCGACTGGTGCAGCAGTTGGAGCACGGTACGGGTGCCGTAGAAGGCCCCGGTGTCCGTCCCCGCCTGGATGGCGATGCTCTGCCCGACGGTCATGCGGTACCCCTCGGCGGGCAGCGAACCGTCACCGAGGCTCAGCCCGATGTCGCCGGGGGAGGCGCTCCCGGTGACCACGGCCACGGAGCGCCCGGCCAGCGCGCCCAAGTCCTCCGCCAGCGTGGCCGCTTCGTCCGAGAGCTGCGCGGTGTAGGCCGGATCGACGACGATCCGGCTGGTGCTCGTGAAGCCGTACGTGCCGGTGCCGGCGGTCCACTGCCGCAGGGCCGGTACGGTCTGCGGCGCGGCCGCGGCTGCCGCGGCGGCCGGGGCGACTGCCGGGGAAGCGGAGGCGGCGCCCGGCAGGGAGAGTGCGGCCACCGCCAAGGCGGAGGCGGTCAGGAATCTGAGCAGACGCATGGCGAGTCCTCAGGTGTGGTCAGGGCAGGGGGAGTTCATGGCGGTATCTCCCTCCGGCCGTGACTGCCGGAGGGAGTGGCCAAAGTGCAGCGCAGTACCCGACCTATGTCAAGAGTTGCTCGAAACCCCACCTGAACGAGCAGTATCGAGCAACTGGCCCTGGGAATCGGCGACCAGACCCGCCAGCAGGCGCAGCGCCGCATCGGAGGGGGAGCCCTCCGGGGCGCTGTACAGCATCATCCGGTGGCCGGTGCCGTCGGACAGGTGGAGGTTCTCGAAATCGAGGGACAGCGGACCCACGGCCGGATGGTGCATGGACTTGGTCCCGACGGTGCAGTCCCGTACCGGGTGCTTGGACCACAGGGTGGCGAAATCGGGGCTCTGCAGCATCAGCGAGCCGATGAGTTCGGCCAGCGCACGGTCGTCGGGGTGGCGGCCCGCGACCAGCCGCAGCGCGGAGAGTGCGGTACGGGCCTCGGTCCGCCAGTCGGTGTAGAGCTCCCGGGTGTGCGGGTCCAGGAACAGCATGCGCGTCAGATTGGGGCGGGCGGCCGGATCCTCGGGGCTCGCCGCGTCCAGGTGCCCGGCGAGCAGGGCGTGGCCCAGCGGATTCCAGGCGAGCACGTTGTTGCGGCCGTCCAGCACCACGGCCGGGACCTGCGGCATCGCACCGATCAGCCGGCGGGTGGCGGCGCGCGCGTACTCGGGACGCGGGGACTGGACCCGCTTGCCCTTCGGGGGTCGGGCGAGGTCGCGCAGGTGCGCGTGCTCGTCCGCGGTCAGGCGCAGGGCTCGGGCGAGCGAGTCGAGGACGCTGTCCGAGGCGTTCGTGCTCTGCCCCTGCTCCAGGTGCGTGTAGTAGGTGATGCTCACGCCGGCCAGCAGGGCCAGCTCCTCGCGGCGCAGTCCGGGCACGCGCCGTCGGGTGCCGTGGGCCGGAAGACCGACGTCCTCGGGCTGGAGGAGGGCGCGGCGGTTGCGGAGGAATTCGCCCAGGGCCGTGGGTGTGTCCATGGATTCCAGTGTGCCGTCCGGGTATGGGGAGCGGGCCGCTCCAGGGTGGCCCTGCCAGTGACAGCTTCCGCGGCGCCAGCACAACCAGGGGGCTGGGTAAGGCCGGGGGGCCGGGCCAGAGTCGCTTTCCGGAACGCCTTGGTGGCGCGAGCGGAAAGGAAGTACGGCCATGTCGATCGTCGAGAGTTCATCTGTGGGCGCGGGTCCGGATCAAGGGAAGGGAGAGCAGTCGGGGAAGGCGGGCCCGGTCCGTCTCGACGGCCGCCTGCGGCTCGTCCTGGTGGTCCTGCTGGTCGCCCAGTTCATGCTGGCGGTCGACTTCTCCATCCTGAACGTGGCCTTGCCGGTCATCGGCGCCGGGCTCGGGTTCTCCCTGTCCGGCCTCCAGTGGATCGCGACCGCGTTCGCGCTGAGCGCCGCCGGATTCACCCTCCTCTTCGGCCGGATCGCGGACCTCTTCGGCCGCCGCCGGCTCTTCCTGGCGGGTCTCGCCGTCCTGGGCCTGTCCTCCCTGGCCGGAGGCCTGGCCACCAGCCCCGAAATGCTCCTGACCGCCCGGGTCTTCCAGGGCCTGGCCACCGCCGCCGTCACCCCGGCGGGGCTCTCCCTGCTGACGACCTCCTTCCCCGAGGGACCGCTGCGGCAGAAGGCGCTGGGCCTCAACGGGGCACTGATGTCGGCCGGGTTCACGGCGGGCGCGGTGCTGGGCGGCGTACTGACGGACCTGCTCTCCTGGCGCTGGGCGTTCCTCGTCAACGTCCCCGTCGCCCTCGCGGTCCTGATCATCGCCCCGACGGTCATCAAGGAGTCCCGCCCGGCCGTCCGCCCGAAGCTCGACCTGCCCGGTGCCACCACGGTCACCCTCGGCCTACTGGCCCTGATCTACGGGCTCACGCTGGCGGGCGAGCACGGCTGGGGCTCGGTGGCGGCGCTGGGCTGGCTCGCCGCGGGGGTGCTCCTGCTCATCGCCTTCCACGCCGTCGAATCCCGGGCAGCCGACCCCCTGGTGCCCGTCTCCGTACTGAGGAAGCGGACGGTCGCCTGGGGCAATACGGCGGGACTGATCGCCTTCCTCACGGAGACGAGCCTGGTCTTCCTGATGACGCTCCACCTCCAGGAGGTCCTCGGCTTCTCCCCGCTCTCGGCAGGCCTGGCCTTCGGGGTCCTGGGCGCCGGCACGGTCATCGGCGGATCCGTCGCGCCCCGTGTCATCGCGGGCACCTCCACCCGTACGGCCCTGGTCATCGGCGGACTGCTCCAGGCCGCCGCCACCCTGAGCCTGGTCGCCCTCGGCACTTCCCCCTCAGGCCTGTGGCTCCTGCTCGCCGCCACCTTCGCGGGCGGCATCGGCAACATGCTGGTGATCGTCGGCTTCATGGTCACTGCCACCACGGGGCTGCCCGACCGCGAACAGGGCATGGCCACAGGCCTCGCCACGATGACCCAGCAGATCGGCATCACGATGGGCACCCCGGTGATGAGCGCGATCGTGGCGGCGCACAGCACGATCCACGCGGGCATCACGACCGCGATCCTGGTCAACACGGGGCTCGTACTGGCCGGAACCCTCACGACGGTGCTCTTCCTGAACGGGAGGAAGGCCCGCTGACGGCGACGAGGACGAACGGATGGCCCGGAGCCTGTAGAGGCCCCGGGCCATCCGTTCGTGGACGCGCGTGGCCTACGAGCGCCGCCCTGGGGTCAGGCCCGCCACCACGCGTCGAGCGGGGTGACCGGGACGGTCCGCTTGTGCCGGGTCGCCAGGAAGATCGACTCCAGCCTGGCCGCCACCTCGGCGGTGACCTCGGCGCCTTCCAGGTAGTCGTCGATCTGGGCATACGACAGGCCCAGCGCCACCTCGTCGGGCAGCGCGGGACGGTCGTCCTCGAGGTCCGCGGTCGGAACCTTCTCCCAGGTGCTCGGCGGTGCTCCCAGCTCCTGGAGCAGCGCCGCGCCCTGCCGCTTGCTCAGTCCGGTCAGCGGGGTGATGTCGACGCCGCCGTCGCCGAACTTGGTGAAGAAGCCGGTCACCGCCTCGGCCGCGTGGTCGGTACCCACGACGAGCATCCCCAGCTGACCCGCGATCGAGTACTGGATCACCATGCGTTCGCGGGCCTTGATGTTGCCGCGCACGAAGTCCCGGAGCTGCGGCTCGCCGCCCAGCAGCTCCTGCAGGCCGAGCGCCGCCTCGGCGCCGACAGCGTCCGCGCTCGGCTTGACGTTCACCGCGATCGAGCGGTCCGGCCGGATGAACTCCAGCGCGATCTGCGCGTCGTGCTCGTCGGCCTGGACCCCGTAGGGCAGCCGCACCGCGACGAAAGTGGCCTCGTGGCCCTCGGCGCGCAGCTCCTCGGAGGCGAGCTGGCACAGCCGGCCGGCCAGCGTGCTGTCCTGGCCGCCACTGATCCCGAGGACGAAGCCGGTGGCCGGGGTCGACCGCAGGTAGTCCTTCAAGAAGTCGACCCGTTCCCGGATTTCGACCTTGGGGACGATGGCCGCCTTGACGCCAAGTTCAGCGAGAATCTGCTCGCGGAGGTTCACCATCCACGTACTGTACTGGCCGAAATCGAACTGGGGGAAGCCGATCTTGAGCTGTCGTCCGGTGGGGGAGGCGTCCGGATGATCCGGGTGCCGGAGGGGTTCGCGCGGAGCACGGTCGAGCGCGAAGGCGGGCCCGGAGCCCGGTGGATCGCCGAACTGCCCTTGATCGTGGACGGGTTGCTGGAGCAGTGGGGGTGCGTGCCGGAGGGCGCGGTGCTGCACGGGGGCGTCGGGGTCATCGTCCCGGTGCGGAGGTCGACCGGGACGGCCGCCGTACTGAAGGTGTCGTTCCCGCACCCGGGCAACGTCCACGAGCCGGACGCGTTCGCCGCGTGGCGCGGCCGCGGGGCGGTCCTGCTGTACGAGCGCGACGACGCGCGCTTCGCGCTGCTGCTGGAGAGGGTCCGGCCCTCGACCCTGGCGGAGTCCGCGGACGGCGACGAGGTGGCGGAGGTCGCGGGGCGGATCAACCGCCGACTGGCCGTTGCCGCCCCGCCCGTGCTGCCCCGGCTGCGGGACCAGGCGCGGTCCTGGGAGGAGGAGCTGCGCAGGGACGCCGCGGAGCTGGCGCACTCGATGCCGCCCCGCGTGGTCGGCGCAGCCCTCGCGACCGCGCGCGAGCTGGGCCGCGTACAGCCGGACACCGTGGTCCACGGAGACCTGCACGCCGGGAACGTCCTGCGCGCCGACCGCGAGCCGTGGCTGGCCGTCGACCCCAAGGGGTACGCGGGAGACCCCGCCTACGACGGCGGCACCCTGCTCAAGTCGCGCGCGCTGGAGCTACTGGTGGCGGAGGACCTCGGCAAGGCCGCCCACCGCATCCTGGACGTGTTTGCCGAGGCCGCCGAGGTCGATCGCGAGCGTGTCCGGCGCTGGGCCCAGTTCCATGCCGTCCGGGCTTCCTTCTGGGGTCGCCGGCACGGCTTCCGCGCGGCCCGCGAAGGGGCGGTGCTGGACCTGCTCACCGCGTTCACGGACCGCCTGGCGGAGGTGCTCACGGAGTCGCGGTGAACACCGAGCAGGTCGAGGTCGAGGTCGAGGACGCGGGCTCGGACCGTGAGTGGACAGACAAAGCAGTGGTCGTCCGTGCGGCTTCCCTGACACGATCTGGGCGTGACCACCTTGTTCCTGATGGTCGGCCTACCAGGGGCCGGGAAGACCACGAAGGCTCGGCAGCTCGCCAAGGAGCACGGCGCGCTGCGCCTGACGCCCGACGACTGGATGATTCCGCTGTTCGACATGGCGGAGGCGGACGGAAAGCGCGACGTGCTGGAGGGCCGCATGCTCTGGCTCGCTCTGGAGGCGCTCAGGCTGGGCACCAACGTTGTGGTGGACTACGGCTGCTGGTCCCGCGACGAACGGTCCGCGATCCGCTGGCTGGCCGAGGCCGAGGATGCCTGCTTCCGGATGGTCTACCTGCCGGTGGACGAAGAGACGCAACGTGCCAGGATCGCCCGGCGCCGGGCGAACGCCCCCGCGGAGACGATTCCGATGACCGAGGCCGACATCCTGCACGGGCGCGCGCACTTCGAGGAGCCCGATACGGCCGAGCGCGGAGGATGCGGGGCCGCCGGCCCGCCGCCCGGCTGGGCGGACTGGCGGGAGTGGGCCGCCAACCGGTGGCCGTCCTTCGCCTGACCGCAGCCGTGCCGGACGTACCCGCGCGGGCCCGTAAAGAGTCGGGAAGAGACGGCCTAGTCGGCCAGGGCCGTGGTGATCACCAGGGGCGGCTTCGACCGCTCCGCCGACCAGGTGCGGCCCGCGGCGAGGTCCGGGTCGGCGAGGGCGAGCCCCTCGTCCACGGTGGGGCGGTGCTGGACGACGTCCCGGAATCCGGCGCGCTCCAGCAGGGCGGGGAAGAGCTCCACGGGCCAGGCGTGGTTGGGCATCGACTGCCAGGTTCCGTCCGTGCGCCGGAGCCGTACGGTCAGCTCGTCGCCGGGACCGTACTCCTCGCCCGGATCCCCGATGCGCAAGGACGCGTACTCCGTGCCGCTGCACGCCGGATCGGTGGCCAGCAGGACGAAGGGGGCGCCGGGGCGCAGGATCCGGTGGATCTCGCCGAAGACCGCGAGCACCGTCTCCTCGGTCGGCAGCGAGGCCAGGACGTGGTTGCACATCACCGCGTCTGCGCTGCCGTCCGCGAGGCAGACCGCGCGGCCGCCCTCGACCAGGTGGTACTCGGCCACCGCCGTCCCGGAGCCGCGGGCCAGTGCCAGCATCTCGGGGGAGGTGTCCACGCCCAGTACCCTCGCGCCGAGCCGCCGGGCCGCGTGGTCGGCCACCTTGCCCGGCCCGCAGCCGTAGTCCACCAGGACGTGGCGGCTGTCGATCCACCCTGCCAGGGCCCGGAAGACGAAGGGGTACCCGAGCAGCCAGTCGGTGGCCGCGTCCACGGCCGCGAAGGCCTGCGCACCGTCCGGTCCGGACCATGCGACGCCCTCTTCCCCGGCACCCGCTCCGGCGTTCCCGGTTCCCTCTGGCCTGTCGCTCACGGTCACCACTATCGGGCCACGACCGGGCGGGCCGGGCGGTACGACACGGCGGCATCGTGCGGCGGGCGGGCGGGCGGGCGGGCGGGGCCGGGGTCCGGATGGGTCCGGACCCCGGCCCCGGCGCCGTCGGTACTACGGGGACCGCCGTGCGTCGCGCTCCGCGGCTTCCGCGATGCGCTTGATGCCCGCCAGTCGCCGGTCCCAGTCGGCGGCCAGACCGGCCATCCACCGTGCCGTGGCGTCCAGGGCCGCTGGCCGCACCGTGTACCGGACCTCGCGTCCGACCCGGATCCCGGAGACCAGCCCGGCGGCGTCCAGGACAGCGAGGTGTTTGACCACCGCCTGCCGGGAGACGGGAAGGCCCTCCGCGAGCGTGGTTGCGCTCACCTGGCCCTGTGCGGCGAGCAGGTCGAGCAGCTTGCGCCGGGTCGGGTCGGCGAGCGCGGCGAGGACCTCGTCGACCGCCGCGCCCGGACCCGCGCCCGTACCCGTACCTGCGCCGGGGCGTCCGTCGTCGTCCGTCACGCCGTCGACTGCTCGACGCGCTTCCTGAAGGCGTCGAGCACCTGCGGCCAGCCGCCGGTGTTGTCCTTCAGGGCCCGCTCGCGCAGCTCCTCGGACCCGGCCAGCGCGGCGAACCCGCTCTCCACGACGCGCAGCCGGGTCTTGTCGCCCTCCCGGGTCAGGGTGAACTCCACCAGGGTGCTGTTGTCCTCGCTGAGCTCCTGC
Source organism: Streptomyces sp. NBC_00503 (assembly GCF_036346895.1). NCBI lineage: Bacteria > Bacillati > Actinomycetota > Actinomycetes > Kitasatosporales > Streptomycetaceae > Streptomyces > Streptomyces sp. NBC_00503. Next base: position 7,485,532 of record NZ_CP107855.1, read on the forward strand.
CCCGGGAACGCGCTGGCCCAGCGGTAGGCCAGGTACGTCGGCGGGTCCACCTTCTCCACGCGCACCGGGAAGTCGCCGTACTGGGCGTTGGTCGCCACGACCGACTCCCCTTCCTTGGCCACGGTGCCCGCCAGCACCGTCAGGCCCGCGTCGTCGGCCACCCAGAAACCGGGCTCGGCGACGAGCGACCAGACCCGCTCCAGGGAGGCCTCGATCAGGGTGTCGCGTTCGATCCGATCCGTACTCATGGCGGACTCCTTCGGCTCCGTCCTCACCACCACGGTGAGGTGCAACTCCAGAGTTGCACATCGGTCGGGCTGGTGCAACCGTACGGTTGCGCGAGTTCGATCATCGAAATATCTGTGTTCGCCACGACAGAAATGAATGCGGGGTGCGGTAAGAATTTCTGATCCGACCGGCGGAGTGGAATTATTGTTCTCGCCCGGCCGGTTCCGGCGTGCTACTGTGGTTTCAGTTGCAGTTGAGGTTCCCAAAGATTTGATTCCGGCATTTTCCGGGCTGGGCAATCATCGGCGACTCGAGGTTCGCACAGTGCGAACCTCTGGGCTGTGCCCCGAAGGAGATTCAACATGGCTAATGGCACCGTGAAGTGGTTCAACGCGGAAAAGGGCTTCGGCTTCATCGAGCAGGAGGGTGGCGGTCCTGACGTGTTCGCCCACTACTCGAACATCGCCTCCCAGGGCTTCCGCGAGCTTCAGGAAGGTCAGAAGGTCAGCTTCGACATCGCGCAGGGCCAGAAGGGCCCGACCGCTGAGAACATCGTCACTGCCTGACGCTGAAGCGTAACCACGCAGCTGGGGCCCGCACCTTGGGGTGCGGGCCCCGGCTCGTTGTATTTTTCAGGCTCCGCCGGCCGTTGCGGCCCGTGTGAGCGGCGCGACAGCGCTCGCTGTCGAAGCGCCCAGCTGTTCTGCCGATGGATTTTTCCTCGGCTCCCTGCCCGCGTGTGACCGCCGTTACCATCGGCACGCCGCGCGGCGCCCCCTTCGTGACAACCCGGAAGTACTTCAATCCGGCTTCGTCATATCTGATTTTGTTTCGGCTCATTCTTGTGAATCGTCGCGCGGCTTGATTTCCGCTGCCGGGAATTCCTCGATGTGTGCCGTATCGAGGAAGGTTCCGCATGAACCGCACGACACGTACGAACAACCGCTCTTCCGGCAGCCGTAAGAGCGGTGGCTCCTACGGGGGCTCCACCGGCTCCTACGGGGACTCCGCGGGCTCCTACGGGGGCTCTTACGGCGGCTCCGCCGGCTCTTACGGGGGCGGCTCGACCAGCTCCTACGGCGGCGGCTCCACCGGCTCCTACGGCAGCTCCACCGGCTCCTCGAGCCGAGGCGGCCGCTTCGGCTCGTCGGCCCCCAGCCGCTCCGGTGCTCCCAGCCGCTCCGGTGGCCCCGGCCGTTCCGGCGGCCCCTCCCGCTCGGGTGGTGGCGGCTACGGCCGTCGCAGCTCCGCACCTCAGGGCGAGTTCGCCCTGCCGGTCACCGTGGTTCCCGGGCTGCCCGCCGTCGAGGCCTTCGCCGACCTCGACATGCCGGCCCAGCTGCTGGCCACGCTCAAGGCCGAGGGCATGGCCACGCCGTTCCCGATCCAGGGCGCGACCCTGCCCAACACCCTCGTCGGCCGCGACGTACTGGGCCGCGGCCGCACCGGATCCGGCAAGACCCTCGCCTTCGGCCTGGCCCTGCTGGCCCGTACGGCCGGACAGCGCGCCGAGCCCGGTCAGCCGCTCGCGCTGATCCTCGTACCCACCCGTGAGCTCGCCCAGCAGGTCACGGCGGCGCTCACCCCCTACGCCCGTGCGGTCAAGCTGCGCATGGCCACCGTCGTCGGCGGCATGCCCATCTACCGTCAGGCCACCGCACTGCGCGGCGGGGCGGAAGTGGTCGTCGCCACCCCGGGACGTCTGAAGGACCTCATCCAGCGGGGCGACTGCCGGCTCAACCAGGTCGGCATCACCGTCCTGGACGAGGCCGACCAGATGGCCGACATGGGGTTCATGCCCCAGGTGACCGCCCTGCTCGACCAGGTGCGCCCCGAGGGCCAGCGGATGCTCTTCTCCGCCACCCTCGACCGCAACGTGGACCTGCTGGTCCGCCGCTACCTGACCGACCCCGTCGTGCACTCCGTCGACCCCTCGGCCGGTGCCGTCACGACGATGGAGCACCACGTCCTGCACGTCCAGAACTTCGACAAGCAGGCCGCGACGACCGAGATCGCCGCCCGCGACGGCCGCGTGATCATGTTCCTGGACACCAAGCACGGCGTGGACCGGCTGACCGAGCACCTGCTCAGCAGCGGGGTGCGCGCCGCGGCCCTGCACGGCGGCAAGTCGCAGCCCCAGCGCACCCGTACCCTCGCGCAGTTCAAGACCGGGCACGTGACGGTGCTGGTGGCCACCAACGTCGCCGCCCGCGGCATCCACGTGGACAACCTGGACCTCGTCGTGAACGTGGACCCGCCGACCGACCACAAGGACTACCTGCACCGCGGCGGCCGTACCGCCCGCGCCGGCGAGTCCGGCAGCGTCGTCACGCTGGTCCTGCCCAACCAGCGCCGCGAGATGACCCGCCTGATGGCCGCCGCCGGGATCACCCCGCACACCGCCCAGGTCCGCTCCGGCGAGGCCGAGCTGAACCGGATCACCGGCGCCCAGGCACCGTCCGGAATCCCGGTCGTCATCACCGCGCCCGTCCCCGAGCGCTCCAAGAGCGGTACGGGGTCCTCCCGCGGCCGCCGGAGCCGTCCGGCGCAGGAGCGGCGCAGCAGGACGGGTTCGTCCCCCGTCCGGTCCGAGCGCGGCAGCACCTTCTCCACGGCCGCGTAGTCCGGGCCCGGTCAAGCTCCACAGCTCCGCACCTCCACGCCCGCGGGCTCCGAGCCCCGGCGTCCCCGTGCCGCAGCGGCCGGGACGGTTCTCTTCCCCCTGTGAGGAATCATGCGCTTCGTCATCGCACGCTTTCCGTTCGACCTCGACAAGAGCGGGGTGCTGGCCTCGATGAAGGGCGTCAAGCCCGAGCCGATCACGGGTGAGTCCGTGATCATCGGCCGCCGCGCCTACCCCGTCAAGCAGGTGGGCGCGGTCGTCACCCGCCAAGACCGCCGGGACTTCACGGCCGCCGAGGTGACCAGGGCGCTGACCGCACTGGGCTTCACCTGCCGTGCGATCGCCCCGGAAACACCGCCCGACGCCGGCCTGACCCCGGTCCAGAAGGCGTCCGCGCTGCTCGGCGCCCCGGCCGGGGTCTGACCGAAGGCGCACGTACGGCACGTACAGCCTCTACGGCGCGTACGGCACGCAGAGCAGGCACAGCACCGAGGGCCCCGGACGGCACCAGCCGCCGGGGCCCTCGGTGCTTCGTCATGCCCGCGTCCAGCGCGGGCCCGCCGGAGCGGCCGGGGCCGGAGCGGGCGTCGCGGGGGTCAGGGGCGGGGGCGGCGGGGGCGGTGGCTCGGCGCGGTCCAGGCGCAGACTGCGCAGGGTGGCGTCCGTCTCGCGCTGAAAATGCTCGTAGGTGATCAGCCGGTCCCACAGCGGGTCGGGCAGGCCGGGAACGGTGGCCCCCCGGGCCTCCCATTCGCGTGCGAGCTGATCGAATACGACGGATCCCCCGGCGGCCCGGCCGACTGGGGGAGAACCGCCCGGAGACTGCTGCCGGGGGATGCCCCGTACCGTCCCGGAAGGGGCGCGGTCGGGAGCCCGGTGCCGTGCCAGGGACGGGGAAGCGGCGTGTGTGGTGCCCATGCCTGCCCCAACGATTCTCCGCCTCCCCGGGTACGCCCTGAGCCCGACGGCGGATGCCCGGACGGGGCCCGGGGGCGGCGCGCACCACCCCGTGGACGGTGCGCGGGGGGAGTGGGGCACGGCAAATGGTGTTGAATGCGGCTCGGGGCCCCGGTGCCGAACAGCGCCAGGGCCCCTCGACGCGTCCCACAAACGAGGTGAAAGTGACAGCAGAGAATTCTCTGGGTCGTCTTGACGATGATGACTACCCGGCCTACACCATGGGCCGGGCCGCCGAGATGCTCGGCACCACCCCCGGTTTCCTCCGCGCGATCGGCGAAGCCCGCCTGATCACCCCGCTGCGGTCCGAGGGCGGCCACCGCCGGTACTCCCGCTACCAGCTGCGCATCGCCGCCCGGGCCCGGGAGCTCGTGGACCAGGGGACCCCGATCGAGTCCGCCTGCCGCATCGTCATCCTCGAGGACCAGCTGGAGGAGGCCCAGCGCATCAACGCCGAGTACCGGCGGGCGGCGGGCACTGGCAAGGGGAACGGCACTGGGAACGGCTCGGGCACCGAGTCGCAGACCGGCTCCGAGGACTGATCCGGAGCGGGTGCCGGGCCCCGGCCCCGGGGCCCGGCTCGCAGGGGCTCAGCCCAGGCGGGTCGGCGACGAGGCCGCCGGGGCCAGGACGCGGGGGGCGCCGGTGCCGTCCGCCGGAACGGTCCAGAGATCGGTGGTGTCCACCGAGCCGTCGGCGGGCAGGGCGTAGGCCAGGGTGCGGTCGTCGAGCCACAGGGCCTGGTCGTCCACGCTGCGCTTCTCCGCGAGGGGCGTCTCCCGCAGGGTGCTCAGATCCAGGACGTGTTCGCGCCACAGGGAAGCACCGCGCATCACGCGCTTCTTGTACGCGACCCGGGTCTCGTCCGGGGACAGGGAGGGGCATTCGACGTTCTGGGCCAGGGTGGTGACCTCGCGTCGGGAGAGCGATCCCCTGATCAGGTAGGTCTGGCCCGCCGTCGCGAGGGTGGCGTAGAAGGTGTCGTCGTCCTTAGAGAAGGTGACGCCCCAGAAGTTCACGTCCCCCGAGGTGTAGGGACGGCCGTCCTTCACGATGGAGAACTTCTCCAGGTCCGGTTCGAGCGTCCAGGTCCGGGTGTCCACGATCGAGGTGCGGGTGGAGAAGAACGCGGCCCCGTAGGACTCCCCGGCGACGAAGACGGTCCAGGCGGCGAAGTGGCCGCTGGGGGAGACCCGGGCCCGGGACGGGGTGCCCGCGAGCGGGAAGCTGTGCAGCGTGCGCAGGTCGGAGTCGACGATCAGGGCCCGGTTGTCCTGGGCGAGGGCGCCCGGCTTGGAGTTGAGGCACACACCGGTCCCGGCGGCCGCGTAGAAGCGCTGGCAGGTGAGGTCCGAGGCCGTGCGCCCGGACTGGGGCGCCCCGGCCGCCACCGAGGCGACGGCTCCGCGGTGCGGGCCCTGCGCGCCGTTGAGGAAGGCCAGCCCGTCCGTCCGGCCGAGCGTCACCTTGCCCTGGGCGACCGTGGGATCGCCCTTCCGGGTCTGCTCGGAGCGGGCGGAGGCGCGCAGCACCGCGACCGCCGCGAGGGCTCCCAGGAGCAGCACGGCCAGCGCGAGTACGAGCAGCCGGCGTGAGCGCGTCATCGGGTTCCTCGGGAGTTTCGGGGGTGCGGGGGAGTGCGGGCCGGACCGGGGGCTTCCCCGTCCGGAGCCGTCGGCCGCAGTACGAAGCCTGCGACGGCCGCGCAGCAGCACAGGGCCGCCGCCGCGGCGCCGAGCGCGGGACCGGAGCCCAGCAGCGTCCACGCGGCGCCGAAGGCCAGCGAGCAGCCGAAGCGGGCCAGCGCCTGGCTGGTGCCGACGACCGCGATGCCGGTGGCCCGCAGCCGTACGGGGACGGTCGCGGCCACGGCGGCGGGCAGGACCCCGTCGGTGGCGGCGTAGAACATGCCGTGCAGGGCGAGGACCAGGTAGGGCAGCGCGGACCGGTCGGGGGCCCACAGCAGCAGCCCGTAGCCGGCCAGTAGGAGGGCGTGCCCGGCGAGGAAGACGGTGCGGCGCCCGATCCGGTCGGCGAGGGCGCCGGCCGGGACGGCCAGCAGCAGGAACACGGCGGCGGTACCCAGCGGCAGCAACGGGAACCACTGTTCGCCGATGCCGGCGCGGTCCTGGAGCAGCAGGTAGAGGAAGGCGTCGCTGACGGTGGTGAGGCCCAGCAGCGCGGCGCAGCCGGCCAGGGCGCGCAGCCGGGGCAGCCGCAGCAGGGCCAGCGCCTCGCGCACGTTCACCGCGCCCGGCTCCGGGGAGGTTGCCGGGGCCGGCTCCGAGGCGGTGGCCGCCGCCGCGGGATCGGTGCGGACCGGGCCGGCGGTGGGCTTCGGGCGGACCCGGCGAGCAGCGGGCTTCGGGCGGACCGGGCCGAGGTCCGCACCGGACGGGACGAACAGCACGAGCACCACGACGCCCAGGGCGGCGACGCAGGCGCTGACCCCGAAGACGGCGTCGTACCCGTCGACCGTGATGCCCAGGATGAAGAAGGCGGCGAGGGGTCCGAGCAGTGCCCCGGTGGTGTCCATCGCGCGGTGCACGCCGAAGGCGCGTCCTTGCAACTCGGGTGGTGTGGAAAGGGAGATGAGCGCGTCGCGCGGGGCGGTGCGCAGCCCCTTGCCGGTGCGTTCCAGGGCGAGGACCACGCCCACCGGGCCGAGGCTGTGGGCGAGCAGCAGCAGCGGCTTGCACAGCGCGGACAGTCCGTAGCCGATGCCGGCGATCAGCTTGTGGTTGCGCATCCGGTCGGCGAGGTGCCCGCCGGTCAGCTGCACCAGGGCGCTGACCCCGTTGTAGAGCCCGTCCAGGGCGCCGAACCCGAGGGGGCTCAGGCCCAGTCCGGCGACCAGGTACAACGGCAGGACGGCGGTGACCATCTCGGAGGAGACGTCGGTGATCAGGCTGACCGCGCCCAGGGCGAGGACGGCCGAGGCGACCGCGGGGGCCCGGACGGGTCGCCCGTCCGGTGCGGTCTTCGCGCCGGTGGGCGCGGAGCGGTCCGCGAGGTACATGCTCTGGAGCTCCCGGTGGCGACGGTCTGGGTCACTCGTGCGCGCGGCACTCGTTGCGCACGGCATTCGTACGTACGGGCGACCCTAGTGCTTGTACGGGCCAACTGTGCTGTGTACGGCCTGATTCGACGGGTCTCGACGGGTCTCAGCGGGTCTCGGCGGATCAGCCCTGGCGGCTGCTCTCGTCGCGAAGCCAGGTGGAGAAGTCCCCGGTGCGGATGGCCTTGCGGGCCCCCCGGCGGGCGGCGAGCGCCGCCACGACGAACACCACGATCCCGGGCAGCAGTTGCGGTCGGCTCAGGAGCAGCGCGCGCAGATCGCCCGTGCCGGTGCGCGCGGAGGGGGCGGGCTGCGCGTCCGCCGCGAGGGCGTCTGTGGACTCGGCGGCCCGGGCGGCCTGGTAGTGCTCCAGCTCGGCGGAGGAGGTCGCCGCCCGTACCCGGCGCCGGATCAAGTCGGCCCAGGTGCGCGGCGGATGGACGGCGACGCGGGCCGTCTCGACCACGCGCCGCTCTCCCGGCGCGAAGGCCAGGGAAGCCGCCAGATCGTCGGCCATCAGCGGGGGCAGGGCGGCGATCCGTGCGTGTCCAGCCTCGGACACCGCGATGACCCCGCGTCCGAACAGCCCTTCGCGGACGGCCGGGAGCCGCTGCCAGACCTGGTAGTACGCCCGCACCGGCCAGGCGCATCCGGTCAGCGGGATATCGCGGCCGGGGGCCGCGGCGAGGAGTTCCGGCCCGGCGGTGAGGGCGCCGGCCAGGGCCCGTACGTCGGCGCCCGTGACCACGACGTCGGCGTCCACGTACAGCCGGGGGAAGCCCTGTGCGTGCTCGTCGCCGACCCGAAGAGCCTTGTGTTTGGAGGGAGTCGGGATCTCGACCACCCGTACCCGGGGGCCGCGGGCGCCGGCCACCGCGGCGGTGTCGTCCGTACAGCCGTTGCACACCACCACGATGTCGAGTCCGGAGGCGGCGGCGGATGAGGGGGCGGCAGGGGCCTCGGCCAGGAGCGCGTCGAGGAGCCGGCCGATGACCCGGCCCTCGTTGTGGGCCGGGATCACGATGCTGGTCACCCCGGAAGTATGCACGCCCGAACACCCGTACCGACCGTTTCCTCCAACTCTCCCCGGGGGTACTCCCCGTGGTCTAGATTGAACGCTGCCGACCGGATTCGGCGTGCTTCGGCGACGCCGTAATCCAATTCGGAGCAGGGAAGTTGTGGCAGGTACGGGTTCGGCGGCTTGGGGGAACGGGCCGCCTGCCCGTGGCCGGACCGGCGCGTGGGGTGCCGGACGGCCGGGGGGCGGAAGTACGTGGAACACGTACGGCATCGGTCGTGGGGGGCCATCACCGTTGGGCGGGTCACGGACGGGTCGCGCAGGCGCCCGGCCTGTCGTCGACGGCACCTCCTTCCTTCGCACGCGTCCCGGCCATGGGTCGTCGACACGCCTGGGGGCGTGCGCGGAAGGAAAGGGAACGCTGTGAAGGACACCGCGAAGGACGCCCGGCAGGAAGCCGGGGCCGCACATGCGGGGCCGGTAGAACCGTTAGGAGTTGCCGTCGTCGGCGCGGGCTACTGGGGCCCCAATCTCGTCCGCAATTTCCAGTCGAGCCCGGAGTTCCGGCTCCGCTGGCTCTGCGATCTGAACGTGGACCGGGCCCGCCAGGTGCTCGGCGGGTACTCCACGGTCCAGGCGACCTCCGACTACGCGGCGGTCCTGGCCGACCCGGCCGTCGACGCGGTCGCCGTGGCCACCCCGGCCGGCACCCACCTCGACGTGGCCCTGGCCGCGCTGCGCGCGGGCAAGCACGTCCTCGTGGAGAAGCCCCTCGCGGCCACGTACGAGGACGGCCTGCGGCTGGTGAAGGAGGCAGAGGAACGCGGCCTCACCCTCATGTGCGACCACACCTACTGCTACACCCCCGCGGTGGCCCGCATCCGCGACATGGTCCGCTCCGGGGAACTCGGCGAGATCCAGTTCGTCGACTCGGTCCGGATCAACCTGGGGCTGGTCCAAAAAGACATCGACGTCCTGTGGGACCTGGCCCCCCACGACCTCTCGGTCCTCGACTTCATCCTCCCGGACAACGTCCACCCGGTGGCCGTGGCCGCCCACGGGGCCGACCCGATCGGCGCCGGACAGTCCTGCGTGGCCTATCTGACGCTCCAGCTCAACACCGGCGCCATCGCCCACGTGCACGTCAACTGGCTCTCCCCGGTGAAGGTCCGCACCACCATGGTCGGCGGCTCCAAGCGCACCCTCGTGTGGGACGACCTCAACCCCAGCCAGCGCGTTGCGGTGTTCGACCGCGGCGTGGACCTCACGGCCCCGCAGGAGATCGGTGCGGACGAGCGCCGCGACATGCTCGTCTCCTACCGGAGCGGTGACATGGTGGCGCCCGCGCTCGGCGAGAAGGAGGCCCTGCGCAGCATGGTCGAGGAGTTCGCCGCCGCGATCAGGACGGGGCGGCCCGCGCTGACCGACGGCCGGGCGGGACTCCAGGTCCTCGACATCCTCGAAGCGGCTTCCCGGAGCCTGGAGTTCCGAGGCGCGGTCGTCGGACTGCGCACCGGGCGTTGACGGTTCGGGCGGCAGTCCCGCCCGGGGCCGGCCACACGGCACCGGGCGCGGCAGCGCACACGACGGGCGCAGCAGGGAACACCATGACCGACTCAGTAGGGGCAGGGCGTTGAGCAGCGTACGAGGCAAGAAGATTCTGGTCACCGGTGGAGCGGGCACGATCGGCTCCCACCTGGTCGACCTGCTGGTGGACAACGGGGCGCGCCAGATCGTGGTGCTCGACAACTTCGTGCGGGGGCGCACCGCCAACCTGGCGCGGGCCCTGCCGAGCGGCCTGGTCGACCTGGTCGAGGGCGACATACGGGACGCGGCCACGGTGCACAAGGTGACCGAGGGCGCCGACCTGGTCTTCCACCTGGCGGCCATCCGCATCACCCAGTGCGCGGCGGAGCCGCGGCTGGCGAACGAGGTGATGGTCGACGGCACGTTCAACGTGCTGGAGGCCGCGGCCGCCGCCGGGGTGGGCAAGGTCATCGCCTCCTCCTCGGCGTCCGTCTACGGGCTCGCGGAGTCCTTCCCGACCACCGAGCGCCACCACCCGTACAACAACGACACCTTCTACGGGGCCGCGAAGGCCTTCAACGAAGCGGTGCTGCGCAGCTTCCACTCCATGTACGGGCTGGACTACGTCGCGCTGCGCTACTTCAACGTCTACGGCCCCCGGATGGACATCCACGGGCTGTACACCGAGGTGCTCATCCGGTGGATGGAGCGGATCGCCGACGGCGAACCGCCGCTGATCCTCGGCGACGGCACCCAGACCATGGACTTCGTCGACGTCAGGGACATCGCCCGCGCCAACCTGCTGGCCGCCGAATCGGACCTGACCGACGAGGTGTTCAACATCGCGAGCGGGTCCGAGACCAGTCTCCTCGGCCTCGCCAACGGCCTGCTGGAGGCCATGGGCGCGCAGGGCCTGGTCCCGGAACACGGGCCGGCCCGCACGGTCAACGGGGTGACCCGCCGTCTCGCGGACACCTCGCAGGCCGCGGAGCGCCTCGGCTTCACGGCCGGGATCGACCTGCGCACCGGGCTGCGCGACCTGGTCGACTGGTGGCGGGCCGAGCGCGCGGCCGACGCGGCCGCGGCCGCCACGCGCGCCGCAGCGGCCGAGGGAACCGGCCGATGAGCGCGCGGGACACCGCCGCCGGGCAGGACGCCCCCGCCCGCATCCCCGTCATGATCCCGTGGCTCGGCGAGGAGGAGGCGAAGGCCGCCGGCGACGCGGTCCTCTCCGGCTGGGTGGCCCAGGGCCCCAGGGTCGCGGAGTTCGAGCGGGCCTTCGCCGACCGGGTGGGAGCCGAGCACGGCATCGCCGTCAGCTCCTGCACCACCGCCCTGCACCTCGCCCTGATCGCCCTGGACCTCGGTCCGGGCGACGAGGTGGTCGTCCCCTCGCTCTCCTTCATCGCCACCGCCAACGCGGTGCGCTACGTAGGGGCCCAGCCCGTCTTCGCGGACGTGGAGGAAGCCACCGGGAACCTCACCCCGGCCACCGTGGACGCGGTGCGCACCCCGCGCACCAAGGCCGTGCTCGCCGTCCACCAGGGCGGCGTGCCGGCCGACGTGCACGCGCTGCGCGCGGCCTGCGCCGACTGGGGCCTGCCGCTGGTGGAGGACGCGGCCTGCGGGATCGGCGCCACCGTGGGCGGCAAGTCCGTCGGCCAGGGAGCCCTGATCGCCGCCTGGTCCTTCCACCCCCGCAAGGTGATCACCACCGGCGAGGGCGGCATGGTGACCACCGACGACGCCCAGTGGGCCGAGCGGCTGCGCAGGCTGCGCGAGCACGGCATGAACGTGTCCGCGGCGCAGCGGCACGCGAGCAGCACACCGATCGCCGAGAGCTATCTGGAGGTCGGCTACAACTACCGGATGACCGACATCCAGGCCGCGGTCGGCCTGGTGCAGCTGAGCAAACTGGACGAGATCGTGGCCCGCCGCCGCAAGCTCGCCGCCCGGTACACGCGGCTGCTCGCCGGGATCGCGGGCCTGCGCCCGGTACGGGACCCCGCTCACGGCGAGGGCAACTTCCAGTCGTACTGGGTGCTGCTCACCGAGGAGTTCCCCATCGGCCGGGACGAACTGCTCGCCGTGCTGGCCGAAGCCGGGGTCTCGGCCCGGCGCGGGATCATGGCCTCGCACCTGGAGCCGGCGTACGCCGGACACGGGGCGGCGCCGCTGCCGGTGACCGAGCGGATCAGCCGGGACTCGCTGATCCTGCCGCTGTTCCACACGATGACGCAGGACCAGCAGGACCGGGTGGTGACGGTGCTGCGCGAACAGGCCGCCGGATGAGCGGGCCCCGCACCAGAGGTACCGGAGCAGCCGGGGCCACCGCGGCCACCGAGGACCTGCTGGTCGTCGGCGCGGGCGGATTCGCCCGCGAGGCCGCCCAGGCCGTACGGGACGCGGCCGCCGCCGACCTGGCGGCCGGCCGCGTTCCGCGCTGGCGGCTGGCCGGACACCTCGACGACAACCCGGCCCTGCACGGCCAGGACGTGGACGGCGTGGAGGTGCTGGGCGGCTGCGACCTGGTGCACAGCCGCCCGGCCGCCCGGGTGGTGGTCTGCGTGGGCAGTCCGCGCGACTACGCGGTACGGGCCCGGCTGGTACGCCGCCTCGCGCTGCCCGAAACCCGCTACGCGACGGTGGTCCACCCGACCGCGTCGGTCTCCGGATCCTCGGAGCTCGGCGCGGGCTCGGTGCTGCTCGCGCACTGCGTGCTGACGGCGGCGGTACGCGTAGGGGCCCACGTGGCGGTCATGCCGCACGCGGTCCTCACCCACGACGACACGGTCGGGGACTTCGCGACCCTCGCCTCCGGGGTCCGCCTCGGCGGCGGGGTGCGCCTGGGCAGGGGCGCGTACGTGGGCGCGGGCGCGCTGGTGCGGGAGTACACCACGGTCGGCGCCTGGTCGCTGACCGGGATGGGAAGCACGGTCCTGGCCGACGTGCCGCCCGGCGAGGTGTGGGCGGGAAGCCCGGCCCGCCGGCTGCGCGAGGCCGGTGGCCCGGCGCTCGAGGAGCTGCGGGCCGATGTCTTGGAGTCCGGCCGCAGGCCGGAGACACGGATGGGGAGCACAACCCGATGAACCAGATACCGCTCGTCGACCTCAAGGCGGCGCACGCCGAGGTCGCCGATGAGATACGCGCCGGATTCGACCGCGTACTGGCCGGCACCGCCTTCATAGGCGGCGAGGAGGTACGAGCCTTCGAGCGCGAGTACGCGGCCTTCGCCGGAACCGGCCACTGCGTCGGCGTGGCCAACGGCACCGACGCGCTCGAACTGGCCCTGCGCGCCGTGGGAGTGGGCGTCGGAGACGAAGTGGTGCTCCCCGCCAACACGTTCATCGCCACCGCCGGGGCCGTCGCCCGGATCGGAGCACGGCCGGTCCTGGTGGACTGCGACCCCGACACCCTGCTGATCGACACCCAGGCCGCGCTGGACGCCGTAGGGAAGGCCACCCGGGCGGTGGTCCCGGTCCACCTGTACGGACAGTGCGCCGACGCCGCGGGACTGGCCGCCGCCCTGCCCGCGCACGCCCGGGTCGTGGAGGACGCCGCCCAGAGCCAGGGCGCCACCCGCGCCGGACGCTCTCCCGGCAGCGGCCAGATCGCCGCGACCAGCTTCTACCCGGGCAAGAACCTGGGCGCGTACGGGGACGCGGGCGCGGTGGTGACCGACGACGAGGAGGCCGCGGAGCTGGTGCGGGCGCTCGCCAACCACGGCGGCACCGCCAAGTACCGCCACGACGTGGCCGGGTTCAACAGCCGCCTGGACGGGCTCCAGGCCGTGGTGCTGCGGGCCAAGCTGGCCCGGCTGGCCGAGGGGAACGCGGCCCGCCGCGCCGCGGCCGCCCGCTACGACGAGCTGCTGGCCGGCCTGGCCGCCGCCGGACGCCTGACCCTGCCGGCCACGGCCGAGGGCAACGTCCACGTCTGGCACCTGTACGTCGTCCGGGTCGGCGCGGCCGACCGCGACGCGGTCGTGGGCAAGCTCAACGCGGAGGGCATCGGCGCGGGCGTGCACTACCCGGCCCCCGTCCACCTCACCGGGGCCTTCGCCCACCTCGGCCACGGGCGGGGGGACTTCCCGCACGCCGAACTGGCCGCGGACCGGATGCTGTCCCTCCCGCTCTTCCCCCAGATCACGCCCGCTCAACAGCAGCGGGTCGTGGAAGCGCTCACCGACGCCCTGCGCTGACGCAAGAGACGCAGAAGAAGGTACAGATGAACAGACGGACAAGGCTGCTCCGATACGGACTCTTCACCGCCATCGTGGCTCTGATGGCCACGGTCTTACCTCCTGCCGCGGTGGCGGGTGCGGTGGACCCCTGCGGTCCCGGCACGAACGCGATCGTGTGCGAGAACTCCAAAGCGGGCACGCCGATGTCCGACTGGTTCGCACCGAGCGCCTACGGTGACATCAAGGGCTTCAGCGCCCAGATGAGCGTCCAGACGGGCGACACCGTGCAGTTCAAGGTCCAGTCGCCGACGCCGTACAAGGTGTCGGTCTACCGGCTGGGCTACTACGGGGGCGACGGGGCCCGGATGCTGTCCACCCCGGCGCAGGCGGCCCAGACCTACCCGGCGAACTTCCAGCCGGGCGGCAACCCGCGCACCTGCACCACCAAGGCCGCCACCGGCCTGGTCGACTGCGGCAACTGGCCGGTCACGGCGTCGTGGACGGTTCCCCCGGACGCGGTCTCCGGCCTGTACGTCGCCAACTTCGACCAGGCGGACGGCAACGGCGTCATGCCCTACCCGTTCGTCGTCCGCAACGACTCCAGCCACTCCGACATCGTCGTGCAGACCAGCGACCAGACCTGGCAGGCGTACAACGACTACGGCGGCCAGGACCTGTACGGCGGCACCGGCCCGGCGCCCGACGGCCGGGCGTACGAGGTCAGTTACAACCGGCCGATGGACATCGGCGGGGAGAACGGGATCTACGGGTCCGAGTTCCAGATGATCTCCTGGCTGGAGCGCAACGGGTACGACCTCAGCTACATGTCCGGCATCGACATGTCGACCCGGGGCGCCACCCAGCTCCAGAACCACAAGGTCTTCATGTCCTCCGGGCACGACGAGTACTGGACCCAGGACCAGTTCACCAACGCCCTGAACGCCCGTCACGCCGGGGTCAACCAGACCTACTTCAGCGGCAACGAGGTCTTCTGGAAGACCCGCCTGGCCCCCAGCATCGACGGAGCCAACACCGCCAACCGGACGCTGGTCTCCTACAAGGAGACCAAGCTCTCCTTCCCCCAGCCCAACGGCATCCCCGACCCGAGCGGGATCTGGACCGGCACCTTCATGGACCCGGCCAGCTCCACCAACGGGCGGCCCTACCAACCGCAGAACCAGGTGACGGGCTCGCTGTTCAGCGTGAACGGCTACCGGAGCGACGCGATCACCGTGCCCGGGTCCTTCGCCAAGATGCGGCTGTGGCGCAACACCACCGTCGCGAACCTGACCCCCTCCCAGACCGCCACCTTCCCGGTCGGCACGCTCGGCTACGAGTGGGACAGCGACGTGGAGGACGCGGCGCGCCCGCCGGGACAGATCGCGATGTCCTCCACCACGGTGGACATCAACGACGGCAAACTCCGGCTCGACTACGGGAACACCTACGGCAACGGCACCGCCAAGCACAGCCTGCTCGCCTTCCGGGACCAGACCTCGCACGCCCTGGTCTTCGGCGCCGGCACCGTGCAGTGGTCCTGGGGCCTGACCAACATGCCGACCGGTGACCCCGGCAACACCGTGGTCACCGCCGACAAGCGGATGCAGCAGGCGACCGTGAACGTGTTCGCCGACATGGGCGTCCAGCCCAAGTCCCTGCAGAGCGACCTGGTCGCCTCCACCGCCTCCACCGACACCACGGGCCCGGCCGTCACCGTGACCAGCCCCGCGGCGAACGCCACCGTCCCCGCGCTGCGCCCGGTGACCGTCACCGGCACGGCCGGCGACAGCGGCGGCGGTGTGGTGGCCCGCGTGGAGGTCTCCACCGACGGCGGCACCACCTGGAAGGCGGCCACCGGCGTCGGATCCTGGAGCTACACCTGGACGCCGACCGCCCCCGGATCCGTGCAGATCAAGGTCCGCGCCGTGGACGACAGCGTCAACATCGGCGCCACCACCACCGTGCCGCTGACCGTGGGACCCCAGCAGTGCCCCTGCACCGTCTGGCCGGCCGCGGCCGTGCCCGGCACCGTCAACGCCGGTGACGGCAGCGCCGTCGAGCTCGGCGTCAAGATCCGCTCCTCGGCCCCCGGTTCGATCACCGGAGTCCGCTTCTACAAGTCCCCGGCCAACACCGGCACCCACACGGGCAGCCTGTGGAGCAGCACCGGCCAGCGGCTGGCCACCGGAACCTTCACCAACGAGACGGCGTCCGGCTGGCAGCAGCTGAACTTCTCCACCCCGGTGCCGGTCAAGGCCAACACCACCTACATCGCCTCCTACTTCGCCCCGGGCGGCGGGTACTCCTACGACAACACCTTCGCCTCGTCCGACGCGGGCCTCGCCCCGCTGACGGCCCTGCGCAGCGGAACCGACGGCGGCAACGGCGTGTACCGCTACAGCGCCACGGGCGGATTCCCGTCCACCGCCTCCTCCGGCAGCAACTACTGGGTGGACGCGGTCCTGGACACCGCCACCGCGAGCACGGCTCCGCCCACCGTCACCTCCACCAGCCCGCAGTCGGCGGCCACCGGCACCGCGATCACGGCCTCGGTGAAGGCCACCTTCAACGCGGCCGTCGACGCGGATGAGCTCGTCTTCACGCTGAAGGACCCGGGCGGCGCCACCGTCCCCGGAACCAAGGTGCTCACCGCTTCGAACAGCGCCACCTTCACCCCCTCCACCGAACTGGGGCTGAACACCACCTACACGGCGTCGGTGCAGGCCGCCGACCTGTGGGGCAACACCATGGCGGCGCCCGTCACCTGGACCTTCACCACCAGTACGAGCCCGCCCGCGGTGAACTGCCCCTGCACCTTGTGGGGACCCACCGCCGAGCCCTCCACCGCCAACGTCGGCGACGACACCAACTCCGTCGAACTGGGCACCCGCTTCGAGTCCACGATCGACGGCTACGTCACCGGCATCACCTTCTACAAGGGCCCCGGGAACACCGGCACGCACACCGGAAGCCTGTGGAAGACGGACGGCACGCTCCTGGCCACCGGCACCTTCGGCAGCGAGACCCTCTCCGGCTGGCAGCAGCTCCACTTCACCACCCCGGTCGCCATCACGGCGAACACCGGCTACGTGGCCTCGTACCACGCGCCGAACGGCAAGTACTCGGTGGACGGCGGCTACTTCACCGCGGCGCACCGCTCCTATCCGCTGGTGGCTCCGGCCGACGGCACCGGCGGGGCCAACGGCCTCTACAAGTACGGGGCTTCCGCGGCCTTCCCCAACAACACCTTCGGCTCGGTGAACTACTGGGTCGGCCCGGTCTTCACCACCACCGCGCCGCCCGCCCTCGACGCACAGGCCGCGACGGAGGTGCCCACCCAGTGAGCACCGTCAGCGTGGTCATCCCCTGCTACAAATACGGGCACTTCCTCGCCGACTGCGTCAGCAGCGTCCTCGACGAGCAGCAGGGTGTGGACGTCCGCGTCCTGATCATCGACGACGCCTCCCCGGACGACTCCGCGGACGTCGCCCGGGCGCTGGCGGCCGCCGACCCCCGGATCGAGGTCCGGGTCCACGAGAAGAACCAGGGCCACATCGCCACCTACAACGAAGGCCTGCTGGAATGGGCCGACGGGGACTATGTGGCCCTGCTCTCGGCCGACGACCGACTGGTCCCCGGAGCCCTGGTGCGCGCCGCGGGCCTGCTCGACGCCCATCCCGAGGCCGGCTTCGCCTACGGCAGGCCGCTGCGGTTCCAGTACGGCGGACCGCTTCCGCAAGCCCGGACCCGCACCACCGGTTCGGTGGTCTACCCCGGCCGGTGGTGGCTGGAGCGGCGCTTCCGGGAGGGCACCGGGTGCATCACCTCGCCCGAGGTGGTCGTCCGCACCAGCCTCCAGCGCAAGGTCGGGGGATACGACCCGGAGCTCCCGCACGCCGGGGACATCGAGATGTGGATGAGGCTCGCGGCGCACGCCGACGTGGGCTACATCAGCGGGGCCGACCAGGCCTTCTACCGGGTCCACGGCAACAACATGTCCACCACGGACTTCGGCGGACAGCTCGACGACCTGCGCCAGCGCCTCGTCGCCTTCGACTCGGTCCTGGAGAAGTGCGGCGGGCTGCTCCCGGAGGCCGCCCGGCTGTCGGTCCTGGCGCGGACCCGGCTCGCCCGGTACGCACTGCGGCGCGCCTACCGGGCCTACGACCGCGGGCGCACCGGGGTGGTGCCGGTCGAGGAACTGGAGGCGTTCGCCGCCGAGTGCGTGGCGGACTACACCTCGCTCGCCGAGTACGGGGCCCTGCGCAGGCGCCGGCGGATCGGGGCCCGCGCGATGCCCTGGCTCCAGCCGCTGGTGCTCTCGGCCGTAGCCGACCGGGGGCGCGAGTGGCTGTGGTGGCGCTCCTGGAAACGCCGAGGGATATAGGGATTCGATGAAGCACCAGCACCACCAGCACTACCAGCACCACCAGTTGGAGCGGCCCGCGGACTCAGCGGGCCGTCGCGGCCACCGGCATCCGGTCTGTGGCCGCATCCCCCGGACCGGTGTCGGCGCTCTCGCGCCGGCGCCGGTTCCGGCGTGCCAGGAGCTGATCCGTCCACAGCGCGCAGGCGACCCCGCAGACCCCGGCCAGCAGCGCCGTCCCGGCCAGGCCGCGGCTCTTGTCCGGCATCAGCGGGGTGGCGGACGGCGGGACCAGCAGGGTCACGCTCATCCGCGCCCCGGCCGGGATCCGCTGCTCGTCCTGCATGTCCGTCAGGTGCTTGCGGTAGGCCTCGACGACCTTGAGCACGGACCGGTTCGCCACGGCGGGATCCGTGTCCTCCACCTGGACCTGGAGCGAGGGGATCAGGTAGCGGGGGGTGACGCTGGTTCCGCTGTTGCGGGGGATCAGCCGGTACTTCCCCACCACCCCGCCGGCCCGCAACTCGGCGTCCCCGTCAGGGGAGTCGAGCTGCTCGATCGCCGCGAGGGAGACGGCGGCGAGCGGCGGCTGGAGATTGGCGAACTGGTTCGGCTGATTGCCGGTGACCGGCGGCTTGAGCACCACGATCGCCGCACTCACGTAGGTCCGTGTGGGGTGGAGCACCTGCAAGGCCCCGGCGGCCGCGAGTGCCGCCGCCAGGAACAGGACGTACCAGCGGCGGCGCAGCATGCGGAACAACTCACCAGGCGACACAGATTTCCTTCCGTCGCTGTCGATCTTCCCAGGACGCAGGTCGACCCGCCATTGGTTCCGGCAGCCCGCGGGGGACGTTCATGAACATCGGTGAGATAGGCGCGGTGCTCCGGCGCCGCTGGTACGTGATGATGCCCCTGACGATGATGGGAATCCTCGCCGGACTGCAGCTGTACGAATCGGTGCCGGTCTCGTACCAGTCCCAGAGCTCGGTGGCGCTGCTCGACTCCACGGCGGTGGCCGAACTGGCCCCCACCTTCGGCAACCCCATCGCGAACGCGGGCGGTTCGCTGGTCGTCACCGCCGACGTACTGATCAGGACCCTGTCGGGGGCCGACGCGGCGCGGGACCTCCAAGGGCTCGGGGTGAGCGACCCCTATACGGTCGGCTTCGCCGCGAACACCTCGGGCCCGATGCTCACTTTAACCGTCACGGGCACGGACCGGGAGAAGGTGCTCAAGGAGACCAGCACGCTCACCGCGTTCGCCGGTGAGCAGCTCAACGCCCTCCAGACGGCAGCCAAGATCCAGCCCGCGTACTTCGTGCAGACGGCGCCCGTCGTCCTGCCGCAGACCCCCCAGCCGCAGCTCAAGGCCCGGTACCAGCAGGTACTGGCCGTGGTCATCGCCGGTCTGGTGGCGGGCTTCACCGCCTCCTTCCTGGCGGAGAGCCTGCTGTCGGCCCGCCGCCGCCGACGGGAGGCCGCCGAGGCCGCGGGCGGGACCGGCGTGTTCAAGGCCCTCGTGCGCCGGCGGACCCGGGCCCGTCAGCTGGACGCCACGGCCCTGCTCACGGGCTATCTGGGGCTGGCCTTCTTCATCCCCTCGAACCTGACCCTGCCGGGACTGGGCGGAGTCGGCACCCCGGCCAACGTGTTCGCCCTCCTGGCGCTGTTCTGGTATCTGGCGACCTGGCTGGCCGGCCGGATCCGGGCGGCCCCCGGCACCCGGCTGCCCAGGGTCGTGATGTGGCTGCTGGCCGTCTCCGTGCTGGCCTCGTATCTCGCCAACGCCTCCCGGGGCTCCACCCACAAGGAGGTGCTCGGGGCGGACCGGGGGCTCATCGGACTGCTCGTCTGGGTCTCGATCGCGGTGCTGGTCTCGGCCGGCATCCAGGACCGGGCCCGCCTCGACGTACTGCTGCGGCGGACCGTGGTGATGGCGGCGGTGGTGGCCGCCATCGGCTACTACGACTTCTTCACCGCCACGAACATCGCGGACAAGATCAGCATCCCGGGGCTCCAGTCCAGCGTCGCGCAGATCACCACCCTGGACCGGGGCGCCTTCACCCGGCCCCGCTCGACCACGGCGCAGCCGCTGGAGTTCGGCGGCATGCTCGCCCTGCTCCTGCCCTTCGCCGTGCAGCAGGCGTTCGACCCGGTACGCAGCCACCTCAAGGCCTGGCGCCGCTGGGCGCCGGTGGCGCTGATGGGCGGCTCCCTGCCGCTGACGGTGTCGCGGACCTCCATCATCGGGGCGCTGATCGTGGTGATGGTGATGGTGCCGCGCTGGAAGCCGCAGCGCCGCTGGACCACCTTCGGCCTGCTGCTGGGCTCCGTGGCCGTCTTCAAGGTCATGGTGCCGGGGCTGATCGGCACGATCACCACCCTCTTCGCCTCGTTCCTGACCAACTCCGACAGCAGCACCCAGGCCCGCACCGTCAAGTACAGCGCGATCGTGCCCTACTTGCAGGAGCGCCCGCTGTTCGGGCGGGGCCTGGGGACCTTCATTCCCGAGCTCTACTTCTTCACCGACAACCAGTACATGCTGACCCTGGCGGAGATGGGCCTGCTCGGCCTGGTCGCACTCCTGGCCCTGTTCCTCACCGGAATCCACCAGGGCGGCGCCATCCGCCGGCTCGCAGCCGACGAGTCCGACCGGGAGCTCGGCCAGGCGTTCTTCGCGTCCGCGCTCGTCGCCCTGATCAGCGCCGCCACCTTCGACGCCCTCAGCTTCCCGATGTTCGCCGGGATGTTCTTCCTGACGATCGCCGCCGGAGGCAGTTACCTCGGCTTCATCCGGCGCGCAGCGCCCAAGCCCCGAACCGTGGAGTCACCATGCCCTCCCGCCACCCAGCCGCGCAGGATCGGTCCCAGGCAGCCGGTCCCGTAGCCGTCCTCGTCGTCACCTGGAACAGTGCCCGGGTGATACCGGAGTTCCTCGCCTCCCTCCCGGAGGGCATGGCCGGGACCGACTGGCACCTGGTCGTCGCCGACAACGACTCCGCCGACGACACCGTGGACCTCATCCGCTCGCTGGCCCCGGACGCCACGGTCGTCCAGACCGGCCGCAACGCCGGGTACGCCGCCGGGGTGAACACCGCGCTGGCCGCGGCCGCCGGACGGCCCGGCGGCTTCCGGGCCGCGCTGGTGTGCAATCCGGACATCCGGATGCGGCGGGGCGCGGCGAAGCTCCTCGTCGATGCGCTCGGCGCCCCCCTCGACGGGCGCGACGGCGGCGGCCGGGTCGGGATCAGCGTGCCGCTGCTGTACGAGGAGGACGGGACGCTCACGCACTCGCTGCGCCGGGAGTCGCGGGTGACCCGCGCCCTGGGGGAGGCGGTCATCGGCAACCGCCGGGCGGGGCGCTTCCCGCTCTGGAGCGAGCTGGTCACCGATCCGTCCGCCTACGCCCGCGCGACGGTCGCCGACTGGGCGACGGGCGCGCTGATGGCCATCTCCCGGGAGTGCCTGGACGCCTGTGGCGCCTGGGACGAATCGTTCTTCCTGTACTCGGAGGAGACCGAGTACTGCCTGCGCGCCGGTGACCGCGGCTACGCCACCAGGCTCGAACCCGCGGCCTCGGCCGTCCACCTCGGCGGGGACTCGCAGGTCTCGCCGCGCCTGTGGACCCTGCTGACCCTCAACCGCGTCAGGCTCTACGGGCGCCGGCACGGCGCGGCGGCCACCGCGGCCTTCCGCGCGGCCGTCCTGCTGCGCGAGACCTCCCGGGCCGCCCTCGGCCGGCCCGCCAGCCTCGCGGCCGCCCGGGCCCTGGCCAGCCCCTCCGCGCTGCGCGCCACACCGGGACCCTGACCCCCGGACCGGGCACCGCGTCCCGGCCGGGGACACACCACACCCGGCCGGGACAACCTCACCCGGCCGGCTTCTGCCCCTCCCAGGCGGTGTAGAAGCTCTCCGGGTTGACCAGGTAGCGGACGGTGGGCCGCGGCACGTGACGGACCTCGTGGCGGCGGCTGTAGCGGCGTACGAGCTCCCAGTCCTCGCGGGGCAGCACCTCGGGGGTGCGCAGCAGCCGGCTGAAGTACAGGGAGCGGCTGCGGCGCGCCACGAAGGCATTGGTGTCGAGGAAGGCCTCGTGGGCGGCACGGCGCCGGTCGAAGGGCACCGACAGGACGTCCCGCTCGGAGCCGTCGGGGAGCACCCTGCGCAGCGCGGTGTACACGGCGTCCGGCCCGCCGGGCGCCTCCAGCACCGCGAGGGCCTGCTCCAGGTGGTCGGGCTCCCACAGGTTGTCGTCGTCCAGGAAGGCCACGTACCGCGACCGGGTCAGCCGGATCCCCACATTGCGCACCACCCCGGCCGTGGCCGTGTTGCGGGCCAGCGACACCGCGAACAGCCGCGGGTCCGAAGGCAGTTCTGGCAGTCCGGCGCCGTCGTCCACGACCACGACCACCTGGTCGGCCACGGTCTGGCCCAGGGCGGAGGCGACCGCCGCGCGCAGCGCCTCCGGGCGCCGGTGGGTGGCGATCACGGTGGCGACCAGGGCGGCCGGGGGCTCGCCCAGAACAGCGGCGAGCCGGGCGGCCTCGGCGTCCTCGAAGCGGCGCAGCCGCACGGCGGAGGGCGCGAGCAGGAGCTTGTTCCTGGCCTCGAAGAGCACCAGCCAGCCGAAGGCCCGCTTGAGCAGCTCCCAGGGGGCGCGGGCGATGCGGCGCATGATGTCCTCTCGGTCGGCGGACGGGTCCGTCTTCGGGCTTCGGCCCTTCGGCCTGCGGTTGTCGGTGCTCAAGGGGAGGGCTCGGGCACGACGGGGCGCCCGTCGCTCATGCGGTTGCCGCGCCACACGTTCCCCGCGCCGCCCGAGTTCCAGGCGGCGACCGGACCGTAGGTCCCGCTGCCCGGGTGGTACTGGGTGGAGAACACGTTGTTCGTGACCTCGATGCCCGTGGCCCCGGGGCCGCCGCCGTAGAACGCGTACGCCCCGCCGGCCAGCCAGTTGGAGTCGACGGTCACGGAGGAGACGGAGCCCGTGTCGGCGAAGAGCCCGAGGGCCGCCGAGGCGCCCCGGTCGACCGCGACGGAATTGAGCAGGGTGTTGTGGCGCACGGTCAGCCGGCCCTTGTTGCCGCCACCGCTGATGACCGCGTCGGTGTGCTGCCACTCGCCGCCCTGATTGCGGAAGGCGGCGATGTCGTGCACGTAGTTGTCGTGCAGGTTGCCCTGGCCCATGGACAGGGCGTTGCCGAACACCGAGACGTCGCACCAGCCGACCTCGACCGAGCTCTCGCCCATGTTGGAGACCGCGTAGTCGACGCCCCCGTTGTCGGGTCCCTTGCCCGGTACCGCGGTGATCGTGGTGTGCAGCACCCGCAGGCCCTTGAAGCCGGGACGCAGGTTGATTCCCCACCAGTTGGCCGAGGTGATCCTGCTGTCGATGACGGTGACGTTGTCGGCGTAGACGTCCAGCGAACCGTGGATGTCCCAGCCCTTGATGACCATCCCGTCGGTCTTGACGGACATGTTCCCCGTGTCGTGCCGCTCCAGGGCGATCCGCGGGCCGGTGCTCCGGGCATCGGGGAAACCGCAGGCACCGGGGGAGGAACAGGCGGACCCCGGCGCGGGCGATCCGCTGCCGCTGCTCCCCGGCGAGGGGGTGGCGGAGGGCGAGGGCGAAGTCGAGGGCGAAGGAGATCCGGCCGAGGGGCTCGGGCTGTCCGAGGCGGACGGCTCCGCCGAGGTGGTCGGCTCCGGTTCGGGAGCGGGATGGCCGCCGGGGCACACGAGGGCGGCGTCCGGGCAGGACCCGGTATCGGTGGTGCCGGTCCGCTCGGCCTGGTAGATGACGAGCGCGGCGATCAGGACGAGCCCGGCCGCCGCCCAGGCTAAGAGACGCTTGCGGTTGCGTGCCATGGCTCTAACCCCTTGCCGGGACGGTGGAGGACGCCTTCGCGGCCGCTGGTGCGGCGGCCGGCGCGGAGCCGCGCAGGAAGGAGCGGCTGGGCAGCACGCACAGCACGTAGCCCAGGGTTCCCGCGATCGCGGTCGCGAGCAGGGCGAGCACCCCGTCTCCGAGCAGCCGCTCCAGGCCCAGGAGCACGGCGGCCATCACGGCGCCGCCGAGGAAGGGCCAGGCGCAGGCCCGCGCGATGGATCCCAGGCCGATGCCGCCGCGGTGCAGGGCGAGGAGGAACACCGGAACCACCACGGCCCCGGCCACCAGCACGTGCCCCTGGGCCACCCCCACGATCCCGCCGGCCCCGGCGCCGATCACCAGGACCGGGACCAGGACCACCAGCCACAGCCCCTGCACCCCGATGAGGGAGCGGCGCCGGCCGATGGCCACCAGGCAGTCGTAGGCCAGTTCGCAGCCGATGCGTACGAGTCCCAGCCCCATCAGCCAGGGCAGCGCGGCGGCCGCCGGGAGCCAGCGCGCACCGTAGACGAGCTCGACGATCGGTGAGGCGAGCACGGCCAGCAGCACGCACAGCGGCACGGTGCCGGTCATCACCACGCCCAGCGCCCGGCCGAACCCGCCCGCCAGGGCACCCGGCGTCTCGGCCAGCCGGGAGAACCCGGCGAAGGAGACGCGGCGGGCCGCCTCGGAGATGATGCGCACGGGCCAGCCGGAGATGTTGAAGGCCAGCACGTAGAAGCCCAGGGCCAGTTGGTCCAGGGAGGAACCCACCACCATGGTGTCCACGTTGACCACGCCGAGGGCGAGCATGCTGGCCCCGGCCAGCGGGAGTCCGAAGCGGAGCAGGGCGCGGGCCTGCTCCCGGTCCCAGCCGAACCTCAGGGTGCCGGGCGCGGCGAGGCAGCAGCCGATCAGAGCGGCCACGTTGCCCGCGACGGAGCCCCAGGCGAAGCTCATCGCGCCCCAGCCCTGGACGGCGAGCAGCAGGGTCACCGCCGTGCTGAGTACGAAGTTGAGGGCGTCGATGGCCATCCGGCGCCCCTGCGCGAACTCCCGGGTGAGGAATCCGGCGGGGACCTGCGAGAGACCGTCGAGGACCACGCACACGCACATCACCCGCAGGACGCCGGAAGCCTCGGGGGAGCCGAGGACTCGGGCCACCGCGGGGGCCGCCGCGAAGATCACGGCGTACAGCAGGCAGCTGGACGCGGCGCTCAGGGTCAGGACGGTCGGGGCGAAGCGGCGCGGGTCGCCCTCCCAGCGGACGATGGCGAGGGAGACGCCGAGCTCGTTCGCGGAGAGCAGGACGAGCAGGACCGTCTGGGCGATGCCGTAGACGCCCCAGGCCTCGGGGCCGAGGAAGAACCGGGCGAGGACGATGCCGGTGACGAAGTTGCCGAGGCGCATGACCACGGTGTTGACCAGGCTCCACCGGGCGGCGGAGCCGACCTTGCGGCCCAGGGAGGGCGCCTGGGCCGAGGGCGCTTCGGCCGGGGGCTCGCCACCGGGCTGCGTCACGGGCCCGGTCACGGAGATCCGTTGGAGCGGTAGGCGGCCGAGGCCGGCAGGACCGTGAGGGCCATCGTGGCCGTGGGATCGGCGGATTTGGACCCCTCGGCAGGGCCCGCGGACGGCTCGGAGCCGCCCGCGTCGGATCCGTCCGGACCGGGTCGGCGCCGCCCGGGACTGTCGGCCTTGCGGCGGCGGGCCTCCACGAAGAAGGTGGCCACCAGACTGAGGACGAAGCCCAGCGCCCCGGCCATGACCAGGTACTGGATCCGGGTCTTGGTCTGGGCCTCGGGCTTCTGGGGCGGGACGATCGTCGCCATGCGGATCATCGCCTCCGGCTGTACGGACTGCTGGGCCTGGAACTCCTGGAGCCGCTTCTCGGCGTAGGCCGTGAAGACCTGGTCCGACTTGAGCACCGCGGCCTGGTCGGTGCCCGTGACGCTCAGCCACATGAAGGGGCCCTGGGCGTTGTCGGCGATCTTCGCCTCGTACACCCCGGTCAGGCCCTGGGCCTTGAGGTCGGCCTTGGAGCCGTCGGAGTTGAGGTTGCGGGCCAGGCCGTCGGCCATGCCGGTGAGCGACGCCTGGGTGCTCAGGAAGGGGTTGCCGTCGAAGGCCACCGTGGCCTTCTTCGAGTTCAGGAGCGTCACGGTGCTCTGCGACCGGTACTCCACCGGCACCAGCAGGTACACGCCCGCGATGAGCCCGGCCGTGAGCAGCAGTCCGGGCAGCAGCACGTACCAGCGCCTGCGCATGACCCGCCAGATCTCCGCGAGATCCATGGTCTGTCCCCCTCGCGGCGGCGTCGTGTCCTGCACGCGCCGCCGCCCTGTCTGTGCGGTGATTACGGTTGTAGCGGTGGTGCGGTGCCCTGATCTGCGGGGCCCTCTTCTGCGGGGCCCTGTTCTACGGGGCAGTCGCTCCCGGCGCCCCGGCCGGGACGAGATCGGTGGGCCGCGGGCGGGTCGAGGCGGTCGATCCGTCCAGCAGGACCGAGGCGATGCGCTCGCTCGCGCGGCCGTCCCAGAGTTCGGGGCAGCGCGGGGCGGGCGGATCGTCGAGCACCCGGTGGACCGTGGCGGTGATGCGGTCCGGGTCGGTGCCCGCCAGGACGTTGGTGCCCTCCTCGACGGTGATGGGCCGCTCGGTGTTCTCCCGGAGGGTCACGCAGGGGACGCCGAGCGCGGTGGTCTCCTCCTGGATGCCCCCGGAGTCGGTGAGCACCACGCGGGCGGAGTCCTGCAGCGCGATGAAGTCGAGGTACCCGGCGGCCGGCACCAGCCGGATGCCGTCGGGGACGCCGATCTCGGCGAGCTTCTCGGCGGCCCGCGGGTGCACGGGCAGGAGCAGCGGACAGCGTCCGGAGATCTCGCCCAGGGCCTTCAGGAGGCCGCGCAGGGCGTCGGGATCGTCCACGTTGGCCGGCCGGTGCAGGGTGACCAGGCCGTATCCGCCGCGGGTGAGCCCGTACCGGTCCAGGACGTCGGACTCCCTGGCCCGCTCCAGGTTGGCGAACAGGGTGTCGATCATGACGTTGCCGACGACGTGGATCTGGTCCTCCCGGTACCCCTCCGCCCGCAGGTTCGCGGCGGCGTCGGGGGAGGGGGCCAGCAGGTAGTCGCTGACCCGGTCGGTGGCGACCCGGTTGACCTCCTCGGGCATGCTCCAGTCCCGGCTGCGCAGGCCGGCCTCCACGTGCGCCAGCAGGGGGCCGGCCTTCGCGGTGACCAGGGCGCAGGCGAGCGTGGAGTTGATGTCGCCGACCACCACGACCGCGTCCGGGGCCAGTTCTTCGACCAGCGGCTCGAAGGCCGCCATCACCCGGCCGGTCTGCTGGGCGTGGCTGCCGGAGCCGGCCCCCAGGTACCGGTCGGGGGGACGGATGCCGAGGTCGCGGAAGAAGACGTCGTTCATCGACTCGTCGTAGTGCTGGCCGGTGTGGACCAGGACGACTTCGGCGCCGCGGCGCTCCAGTGCGTCCATCACCGGCTTGATCTTCATGTAGTTGGGCCGGGCCCCGGCCACGCAGATGATCCTCGCCATGGGGTCAGAGCACCTCCACGGTGGGACCGGACAGCCGGTTGCGGCAGTCGAGGATCAGCGAGGCGTGCTCGGTGATCATCCGGTAGTCGAAGGAGTCGTGGTCGGTCAGCAGGACGACCACGTCGGCGGCGGCCAGCTCCTTGCGGGTGGGCTCCACCCGCGAGAGGCGGGCGTCGACCTTGATGTGCTCCACCACGTGCGGGTCGGCCGCGCGGACCTTGGCCCCCATGTCGAGGAGCAGCTGGGAGACCCGTACCGCCGGGGACTCCCGGGCGTCGCCGGTGTTCTTCTTGTACGCCAGCCCCAGGAGCAGGATCCGGGACCCGTTGACCGAGCGGCGCTTCGCGTTGAGCGCGTCCATGACGCGGCGGGCGACGTACTCGGGCATGTGGCTGTTGATGTCGTTGGCCAGCTCCACGAAGCGGAAGTTCTGGCCGAGTTCCCGCTGCACCCGCCAGGACAGGTACGAGGGGTCGATCGGCAGGCAGTGCCCGCCGACCCCGGGGCCGGGGGTGAACTTCATGAAGCCGAACGGCTTGCTGGAGGCGGCCTCGATGGTCTGCCACACGTCGATGTCGAGGTGACGGGCGAACATGGCTATCTCGTTGACCAGGGCGATGTTCACGTGCCGGAAGGTGTTCTCCAGCAGCTTCGCCAGCTCGGCCTCCTTGGGCGAGCGCACCGGAACCGTCTTGTCGACGAGGCCCGCGTAGAAGCTCTCCACGGCCTTGAGGGAGGCCTCGTCCACACCGGAGACCACCTTGGGCGTCTGCTGGAAGCCCCACACCGTATTGCCGGGGTCGATGCGCTCGGGGCTGTAGCCGAGATGGAAGTCGACGCCGGCGGTGAGCCCGGAGCCGTCCTCCAGGATCGGGCCGAACATCTCCTCGGTGGTGCCCGGGTAGGTGGTGGACTCCAGCACGACGGTCGCGCCCGGCCGCAGGAAGCGGGCGAGCGTGTGCGCGGACTCCTCGATGTAGCTGAGATCGGGGGCGCCGTCCCGCAGCGGGGTCGGCACGGTGACGACGGCCACGTCGAAACCGCCGCAGTCACGGGCGAGTTCGCTGGCCTGGTAGGTCCCCGCCTCCAGCGCCCGGGCCAGCCGTTCGGAGGAGACGTCCTCCACGTACGACTCGCCGGCGGCGAGGCTCTTGACCCGCCGCGAGTCCACGTCGTACCCGACCACTTGGTGTCCGACCTCGGCGGCCCTGATGGCCAGCGGAAGGCCGACGTATCCCTGTCCCACGACGACTACGCGCATCAGTGACTCCTGTTCGCGGAAGGGGCAGACGGTGTGCGGCGGATGAGTTCCCCGACCGTCATGAGGAGGAAGGCGGCATTGGTGGTGAAGTAGCGCTTCGCGAGGCGGCGCGGTTCCTGGAGGGTGCGGTAGAACCATTCGAGCCCCATCCGCTGCCACACCAGGGGGGCCCGCTTGGTGATGCCGGCCAGGATGTCGAAGGAGCCGCCGACCCCGTGCACCACGTGGGCGCCGGTGCGCTTGCCGTAGCCGGCGGTGAAGATCTCCTTCTTGGGCGAGGTCATGCCGAGGAACAGGAGCTGGGCACCGCTCTGCGCGACGGCATCGGCGATCGCACCCTGTTCGGAGTCCTCGAAGTAGCCGTTGCGGCTGCCGGCCACGCGCAGCGCCGGGAACTGCTCGGCGATCCGGCCGAGCATCAGGTCGAGTACGTCCTGCCGGGCGCCGAGCAGGTAGACGGGGACCTCGGCGGTCTCCGCCGCGGCCAGCAGCCGCATGAACAGGTCGATTCCCGCGACCCGTTCGGGGAGCCGGACCCCCAGGACGCGGCCGGCCCACACCACGGCCTGCCCGTCGGCCAGGACGAGGTCGCAGCCGGCCACCGCCGAGGCGAGGCGGGGGTCGCGGCGCATGTTGACCAGCTTGGCGGCGTTGACCATGCCGATCTCGATCTGCTCACCGCGCTTCACCGCGTCGAGGCAGCGCCGCACGGTCTCGTCCATGGTCAGGGCGTCGAGCCAGACCCCGAAGAGGGACTGTCTGTGGTTCATCTCCCGAGCCCCCCGAGCCAGGCGTGGAGCAGCCAGCCGAACTCGTAGGGCCGGCACTCGCGGTCCACCGCCAGGGGGCGGAAGAGCCGGTCGAGCGGGGTGAGCCGGGCCCGCGGCGCCACCCGGGTGGTGAGCCCGCGGGCGGCGCGGACGGCCTTGGCGGGGTCGCCGCGGAAGACCTTGCGCCAGGTGACCCCGTACTCCTCGAG
This sequence comes from Streptomyces sp. NBC_00503, assembly GCF_036346895.1. Lineage (NCBI taxonomy): Bacteria > Bacillati > Actinomycetota > Actinomycetes > Kitasatosporales > Streptomycetaceae > Streptomyces > Streptomyces sp. NBC_00503. The sequence goes on from NZ_CP107855.1 coordinate 7,515,155, forward strand.
GATCATGGGTTCGTGCGGGGTGCCGTCGGGACCGCTGATCTCGGGCACGTCCGTCATCCAGCGCAGGCCGCGGCGGATCGCGGGACCGAAGTCGGTGCCGCCGGCCTCCGCCAGGTCGAAGAGGGCGGTCGGGGCCATGGCGTGCTGGTGCACGCTGTAGACCGGGTAGCCCTCCACCACGCCGCCCGTGCGGGCGTCGTAGTGCCACCACCACTGGCCGCCGTCCCCCTGGAGGGCGCAGATCCTGGCGGCGCACGCGTCGGCGGCCGCGAGGGCCCGGGGGTCCGAGCCGCTCGCGTGCAGCCGGGCCAGTGCCTGGAGCGGATACGTCTGGTCGGCGAAGCAGGCCACGTGGGAGCGGTACCCGGGGACCAGCCCCGGCCCGGTGGCGTGCGGGAACAGCGGACCGTCCCCGACCCGGGCCGCCAGCAGGCGCTCGCGCGCGGCCGTCAGCCGGTCCTCGACGTCCACCGTCCCGCGGGCGGCGGTGAGGGCGGAGAGCACCCAGGCCGCCTCCACGGTGTACTGCGGCCGTCCGGGCAGGTCCAGGGCGGACACCCGCGCGAGGGCGTCGGTCAGCTTGGGGTGCCCGGTCTCGGCGGCTGCCCAGGCGATGAGCGCCGCGTCGCCGAGGTTCGTCACCGAGGGGAGCCGTTCCACGAGCAGCGCCGTGAACTCGGCGGCGGTGTGTCCGCCGAACAGCGGACGCTGCCGCTCCTCGGGCAGGTACCGGGCCCCCAGCGCGGTGATGGCGCCGTACCGGGTACTGGTTCCCCGGCTCTCCACGCGGCGGGCGCCGCCGGAAGTGGCGGTCCCCACCCGGGTGAACACGAAGGTGTCGGCGTCCGGCAGGTACATGCTGGGCAGACCCGCCTCGGCCAGCGCGAGCAGCCGCTCGGCGAGCGAGTGCAGCGACGGGTCCTCGTGGGCGAGTGCTCCTAATCGTGCTGCGGTCACCGGGTCCCCACCTCGGTTCCCCGTGTGCTGCGCACACCCCGTATGCCCGAGCTGTACGGCTCCAACACACCTACCCCCTCTGCTTCTTCGCTCCTCGGACGGACCTGTCGGCCGTCGTGCGGCGGAGGGGTGCGCAGGACGGCGCGCGTGCCGGCGGTGTGGTGTTCCCCCCCGATGGCACGAGCCGTCCGGGACCGCCCACTGGAACCCCCCAGCGATGTCCCGGACCGGGCACCCGTGGACGGCAGCGTCGGACGGACGCGGTTCGCGCGTCTGTCGTCACTTTGTCCGCGATGTCCGCGTCGTGTACAACCCCCCACTGAACGCAGCCTGTTGCCGGTTCAGATCACGTGTACAGGGACAAGGTATGCCCAAGGATGTTCATTGATTGTGGTTTTGAGGAAATGGCGATGACCCAAATTACCGACGTTCCGTCAGGTTCGCTCGGACAGGGTCCCGTTGGTCTCTTCGTGCAGCTCACCGGTCCGCGGGCACTGCCACACGCCCGGTTCCCCTTCGACCTCCACCAGGCGGACTCCGGCCTTCCCCACCCAGCCGATGCGGCGGGCCGGTACCCCTGCGACGAGTGCGAAATCGGGCACGTCCCGGGACACCACCGCCCCGGCCGCGACCAGCGCCCAGCGCCCTACGCGGACTCCGGCCACGCATACCGAACGGGCGCCGAGTGAGGCCCCTTCGGCCACCACGACCCCGGCGGCCTCCCAGTCGCCGCCGCGCTTCTGGCGGCCGTCGGGGTCGACAGCCCGCGGGTAGAAATCGTTGGTCAGGACGACGGCCGGGCCGATGAACACCCCGTCGCCCAGCTCGGCGGGCTCGTATACGAGCGCGTAGTTCTGCAGCTTCACGTTGTTGCCGATCCGCACGCCGGGTCCGACGTAGGCCCCGCGCCCCACGATGCAGTCGCGGCCCAGCCGTGCGTCCTCCCGGATCTGCGCCAGATCCCAGATCGTGGTCCCGTCCCCGAGCTCGGCCGACTCGTCGACCTGGGAGGAGGGTTGAATGCGGACACTCACGGGGCGGTCCCCTTACGGCTCGCGCGGCGTTCGGACGTGGGGGGAGCATATGCGCCGCCGGGGCTGCCCACCAGGAAGATCAACCGACTGTTCACGGAGCGGACTTGACGGGCGGGGCGGGTCCGGCGGCGCGGTCCCGCGGTGCGGCCCGGCTTAACTCCTCCCGATCGCTTCCTTAAGTGGAACCTAAGGCTCACGTCGCCCGTCCGTAATCGGGCAAGTGTCCGGTTCGGGGCGGCTAGCGTTCCCTCCGTACCCCACCCCCCGGCAATGCAGAGGCAGGCAAGCGATGGGCAGCACGACCGGTCACCGGCGCACGGCGAGCAAGAAGGCGAAGGCGGTGGGCGCCGTCGCGGTGGCGGTGCTGATCGGCGGCGCCGCCTTCGCGTTCACGGGCACGGCGCAGGCCGCCGCCGTGGGAGCGGTCTACACGAAGTCCAGCTCCTGGAGCGGTGGTTACACCGCCCAGTACGTGATCACCAACGGCAAGGGGCAGGCGCAGCAGGGGTGGACCCTGGAGTTCGACCTGCCCGCCGGGACGAAGATCGACTCCCTGTGGAACGGCACCCACTCGGTCAACGGGCGCCACGTCACCGTGAAGCCCGCCGATTGGAACGGGGAGCTCGCACCCGGGACCTCCGTCACGATCGGCTTCGTCGCGAGCGGGACCGGCACCCCCGGCAACCCGACGGCCTGCCGCATCAACGGGGCGAAGTGCTCGGCGGACCAGGGGACGACGCCCCCGCCGGGAGGCCGCCCCACCGGCACCCCGACGGCCACCCCGAGCACCGGCGCCAGCCCGAGCGCCAGCGCTCCCCCCACCACCGCGCCCTCCGCACAGCCCACCCGCACCGCGTCGCCGTCCGCGACCGCCACGCAGCCGCCGGCGACCGGAGCTCCGGCCGGGGGAGCGCGCTTCGCCCCGTACGTGGACACCTCCCTGTACCCGGCCTACGACCTGGTCGACACCGCGGCGAAGACCGGCGTGAAGGAGTTCCACCTCGCCTTCGTCACCTCCGGCGGCGGATGCGCCCCGCTGTGGGGCGGCGTCACGGACCTCGCGAGCGACAAGGTCGCCGCACAGATCGGGGCCCTGCGGGCCAAGGGCGGCGACGTGCGGGTCTCCTTCGGCGGAGCGGCCGGACGCGAGCTGGCGCTGAACTGCGCGACCTCGAACGAGCTGGCCGCCGCGTACGGCAAGGTCATCGACCAGTACCGGCTGACCAAGGTCGACTTCGACATCGAGGGCGCGGCCCTGCCCGACACCGCGGCCAACACCCGCCGCGCGCAGGCCGTCGCCCAGCTGCAGAAGTCCCACCCGGGCCTGGACGTGGCCTTCACGCTGCCCGTGATGCCGGAGGGCCTCACACAGCCGGGCGTGGCCCTGCTGGCCGACGCGAAGAAGGCCGGTGTCCGGATCGACGGGGTCAACATCATGGCGATGGACTACGGACCCGCCTACGCCGGGAACATGGGGCAGTACGCGATCCAGGCCGCGACAGCCACCCAGGCGCAGATCAAGTCGGTCCTCGGCCTCTCCGACGCGGCCGCCTGGAAGGCGGTGGCAGTCACCCCGATGATCGGTGTCAACGACGTCGCGAGCGAGACCTTCACGGTGTCCGACGCGACCCGGCTCGTGGAGTTCGCGAGGACCAAGGGGATCGGCCGGCTGGCGATGTGGTCCGCGGCCCGCGACAAGCAGTGCCCGGCCGGAGCCGTGAACTACGCGGACCCGACGTGCAGCTCGGTCCTCCAGCAGCCGCTGGCCTTCACCAAGGCGTTCGGAGCGCTCGGCTAGCGGACCGCCGTCCCCCGGCCGCCGTCACCCGGCCGCCGTCCCCGACCGCCGTTCACTCCCCGTGGGGTGGACGGCGGCCGTGCGTTCGCGCCCCGCCGGCTCCCGTACGCGCCTGGTTAAGGTACGGCCATGACTTCCGCTCCCGCCCCGCACGCCTCGACCGCCGTGGACATCGAGATCAGGAAACCGTCCCCGGCCCACAAGGTGGCGGTCCTCGCCTTCGACGGGATGGCGCCCTTCGAGCTGGCCGTGGTCGTCGAGGTCTTCGGTCTCTCCCGGCCCGAGCTGGGCGACATCCCCTGGTACGAGCTCCAGGTCTGCTCGGCCGAGCCAGGCCGGGACCTCCGCGTGGTCGGCGGCTTCACCCTCCGCGCCGAGCACGGCCTCGACGCCCTCGCGGCCGCGGACACCCTGATCATCCCCGGGGTCTCCCGGGCGGGCGGCCCGATAGCGCAGCCGCTGGTCGACGCGCTGCGCACGGCCCACGCCCGCGGCGCCCGCCTGGTCTCCATCTGCTCGGGGGCCTTCGCGCTCGCCGCGACCGGCCTCCTCGACGGCCGCCGCGCCACCACCCACTGGCGCTACGCCCGCACCCTCGCCGAACGCCACCCCGGGATCGAGGTCGACCCGGACGTCCTCTACGTGGACAACGGCGACGTGCTGACCAGCGCGGGCAGCGCCGCCGGCATCGACCTCTGCCTCTACCTGGTGCGCGCGGACCACGGCGCGTCCGTGGCCAACACGGTGGCCCGCCGCTTCGTCGTACCGCCCCACCGCGAGGGCGGACAGGCCCAGTTCATCGAGGCGGCGGTCGGCCAGATCGGCCCCGACGCGGCCGACGACGGCATCAGCCAGAGCATGACCTGGGCCCTGCAGCGACTGCACACCCCGCTCTCGGTCTCCACCCTGGCCCGCGAGGCCCGGATGTCGGAGCGGTCCTTCCTGCGCCACTTCACCCGCCGCAACGGCGTGAGCCCGATCCGGTGGGTCATCTCGCAGCGGGTCTCCGCGAGCCTGCCGCTGCTGGAGTCCGGTGAGGGCACGGTCGACGAGGTGGCCGCCGCGGTCGGCTTCGATTCCACGGCGACCTACCGGCACCACTTCACCCGGCAGATGCGGACCACGCCCACGGCCTACCGGAAGGCCTTCGTCAGGGTCGCCGTACGCATGTGAAGGACCGGCGGGGGCTGGCGGGATCTTGACGAAGGGAGGCGTTCACGCCACTCGTCCGGTCGATCCGTGCGGCAGAGGATGGGGTCATCGCCGCAAGGGAAACCACCCGGACGGCGTCCGAAACCGCCCCGCACGAGGAGTTCCCGATGTCCGCCACCCTCACCGCCCAGGTCCCCAGCGCCGTCCTCTCCGTCCCCGCCGCCGACCCGGTCCACGCGGCCGCGCACTACGCCGCCCGGCTCGCGTTCGAGGCCGACGTCTCCGACGTGCGCGCCGACCTGCTCGCCGGGGTCTCGGGCGTGGTCGTGGTCGACTCCCGCAGCGACGCGTCCTGGGACCAGGGCCGCATCCCCGGCGCCCTGCACATCCCGACGGCGCGGATCACCGAGCTGGCGCCGTCGCTGATCGCCCCCGGGACGACCGTGGTCACCTACTGCTGGGGCCCCGGCTGCAACGGTGCCACCCGTGCGGCCCTCGCCTTCGCCCGGCTCGGCTACCAGGTGAAGGAAATGATCGGCGGCTTCGAGTACTGGGTCCGCGAGGGCTTCGCCTTCGAGACCGCCGAGGGCGTCGACCAGCGCCGGATCGACGACCTGACCGCCCCGCGCTCGGGCATCTCCTGCGCGTGCTGAACGGCGCCCGGGCGGCGGCGGGCCCCGAAAGCCCCGTAGGCCGTCCGGGGTAGTAGTTCGAATTTGAACGGTAAGGTGGAGGTCGCCCAGCCAGGGCCAGTCCCTTCGAGCCAGCGGGAGCCCCTCGCATGTCCGTCCGCCGCCTGAACCACGCCGTCCTCTGGATCCGCGAGGTCGACCGCTCCGTCGAGTTCTACACCGACGTCTTCGGGTTCCAGGTCGACCACCTGATACCCGGCCGCGCCGCCTTCCTCAGCGCCCCGGGCAGCCTCAACGACCACGATCTCGGGCTCTTCGCGCTCGGCGCCGACGCACCCGGCCCCGAGCAGGGCCGGGTCGGCCTCTACCACCTCGCCTGGGAGGTCGGCACGCTCGGCGAGCTCGCTGAACTGGGCCGCACGCTCACCGAGCGCGGCGCGCTCGTCGGAGCGTCGGACCACCTGGTCTCGAAGTCCTTCTACGCCAAGGACCCCGACGGCAACGAGTTCGAGCTGATGTGGCGCGTGCCCCGCGAGGACTGGCCCGCCGCTGACGCCGACCTGCGCCCCGGAGCCCTCGACCTCCAGGCCGCGATCGACCGCTGGGGCGCCGACCTGGCCACCGGCTCGGCGGCGGGCTCCGCCAGCTGACCGGCGGCATCACCCCGACGGAGGGTCCGGGATCTCGCGGCGCAGGACCGGGGCGATCTCGGACTGGAAGAGTTCGAGGGAATCCCGGTGCCGGCCGGGGTCCAGGAACCCCGCGTCGGCCTGGAGGTGGAGCAGGGTGTGTCCGAGCCGCTCGTGGTAGCGGTGCACCTTCTCGATCACCTGCTGTGGACTGCCGATCAGGGCCGAGCTGCGTTCCACGAAGTCCTCCAGCGTCGGGAACACGGGCTCGACGCCCAGGTTCCGCTGTGCGGCCAGGTAGCCCTGGAAGGCCGGCCGGAAGGCGTTGACCGCCTCCTGCGAGGTGCGCGCCGCGTGGTACCCGGCGGTCCCCGCGCCCACTGCCGCCAGCGCCGGGTCGTGGCCGTGGTGCTCCCAGCGCTCCCGGTAGTACCGCACCAGCTCGGCGTACGGCTCGACGGGATGGGTGACGTTCGCCGAGAACAGCGGATCCCCGTAGCGGGCGGCGAGCTCGACCGACTCCCGGCTGGTCGCGCTGCCGTGCCAGATGCGTACGGGCCCACCCAGCGGCCGGGGCAGCACCTCGGCGGCCGTCAGCGCCGGACGGTGACGCGGGCTCGCCGTCACCTTGTCCTCCCGCCAGAACCGGCGGAACAGCTCGTACCCCTCCGCGTTGCGCTCCCACTGGTCCGCCTCGCTCACCTGGAACAACTCGCGCTGCGCGGATCCGTTCCCCTTGCCGATGATCAGCTCCAGGCGCCCGTCGGAGAGGTGGTCCAGCGTCGCGTAGTCCTCGTACGCGCGGACCGGATCCAGCAGGCTCAGCGTCGTGACGGCGGTGAACAGCCGGATCGTGCGGGTCAGCGCGGCGATGTGGGCGAGGACCACCGGGGGCGAGGACGAGAGGAACGGGCGCTCGTGCCGTTCGCCCACCCCGAACCCGTCGAAGCCCAGCTGCTCCGCCAGCACCGCGCCGTCGACCACCTCGCGGAACCGGTCCCGGGCCGGCTTGGTGCGTCCGGTCGCCGGGTCCGGCGGGTTGGCGATGAGGGTGATGGCCAGGAACTTCACGACACCTCACCTGCCGGTACCCGCACCGCCATGAACGAGGGCCGGCGGCGCAGGGTGAAGCCGAGGGACTCGTAGAGGCGGATGGCGTCGGCATTGGCCGCGGCCGTGTGCAGGAAGGGGACGTCCCCGCGGTCGCGGATGCCGGCGGCCACGGCCCGCACGAGCCGGGTGGCCAGTCCGCCGCCCCGGTGCTCCGGGTGCGTGCACACGGCGCTGATCTCCGTCCATCCGGGCGGCCGCAGCCGCTCCCCGGCCATCGCCACGAGGCGCCCTTCGCGCCGGATGCCGAGGTACGTGCCCAGCTCGACCGTCCGGCGCAGGAACGGCCCCGGCCGGGCCAGCTCGACCAGGGCGAGCATCTCGGGAACGTCCGCCGGCCCGAGCCGGACCGCCTCGGGATCGGCTTCGGCGCGCAGCGAGGTGTCGACCAGCTGGACCCCGGGGACGGACCACACGGTCTCCCAACCGTCCGGGACCGAGAACACCCCCGAGACCCCGGTGACGGAGCCCGGACCGGCCAGCACGGCCAGCTCCGCCCAGGAGCGCGGATCGGCCGGGTCGGCGAGGGCGGCGAACGAGGCCACGTCGGAGGGGTAGCGGGCGGCGCGGGGGACGTGGTCCGGGTCCGGGCCCAGGCCTGAGCTTGAGCCCGGGTTCGGCACCGCGTCGGTGACGGTGACGGCGAAGTGGGCGTGCGGGCCGGACAGGGCGGACCACACGGGGTTGTCGAGGACGTGCCCGCCGGTGCTACGAGGGTCGAGCGCGCGCTCTTCGAGGAGGTGGGGCGTGGATCGGGTCATGTGGGCCTCCCGTTCAGGAATTGCTCAGCGGCAGGCCGGGCGGGTTGACCTCGGAGACGGTGACGGCCTCCGGGCTCAGGTTCCAGGCCGCCAGCAGCTGCCCGTACTGCCCTTCCTTGATCAGGTGGTTGATCGCCTCGGCGATGGGCTCCGCCAGGCCGCTGTCCTTCTTGGCGGTCGCCGCGATCAGGCCCTGGAGGCTCTCGCCGGCGCCGGAGAACTGGCCCGCCTCGCGGGTGGGGGAGGAGCTCTGCGCGGTCTGGGTGACGTGGTAAGCCACGGCCGGGTTGGGGCCGAAGCTCGCGTCGATCTTCTTGCCGCTCAGGGCCAGGTAGGTGCTGTTGACGTCCGGGAAGTACTTGACGGTGAAGTCCTTGCCCTCGGCCTTCAGCTTGGTCTGCCACTCCAGCAGGATCTTCTCCTGATTGGTGCCGCGGCTCACGGCGACCGTCTTGCCCGCCAGACTGCGGTAGTCGCCGGCGAAGTTCCAGGAGTCCTCCTTGTTCACCTCGAACGCGAGGTTGTCCTTGCGGTAGGAGGCGAACTCGTACTTCTTCTTGCGCTCCTCGGTGACCGTGACGTTGGTGAAGGCGACGTCGACCTTGCCGCTGTCGATCCCGACGAAGAGGTTCTCCCAAGTGGAGTTCCGCACCACGGGCTTGAGTCCGAGCGTGGCGGCGACCAGCCGTCCCAGGTCGGGCTCCGAGCCGGTCAGGGTCTTCTGGTCGGTGCCCACGTACGAGATCGGCGGCGAGCCCGCGGGGAGCGCGCCGACGCCGATGACGAGCTCGCCCCGGCTGCGTACGGCCTCGGGCAGCCGGGCGCGGATGGCCTCCACCGTCGACACCTTCAACTCGGCTTGCTTCGCCGCCCCGTTGGAGAGTGCGCCGACGGTGATCGCGTCGGGTGCAGCAGACCCGCCGGATCCCGCCTCGCCCGGACCGGACGCGGCGCTCTCCCCGCCGCACGCGGCGAGTCCGAAGGAGAGTACGGCGGCGGAGGTGGCGGCGAGCAGGCCGCGGGTGAATCTGGAACGCGGGGCAGAGCGCGGGGATCGCATGGCAGTCCTTCGTGGTTCGGGTGGGACGGGTAGGGCGGGTGGGATGGGCGGGGCAAGGGGGATGAGTCGGACCCGGAGTCAGAGCACCTTGCTCAGGAACTCCCGGGTACGGGGGTGCGAAGGATGGTCCAGCACCTGGGCGGGGGGACCTTGTTCGACGATCCGCCCGCCGTCGAGGAAGACCACCTCGTCCGCCACCTCGCGCGCGAAGGCGATCTCGTGCGTGACGATGACCAGCGTGGTGCCGCTGTCGGCCAGGTCCTTGATGACGGCGAGCACTTCCCCCACCAGCTCCGGGTCCAGCGCGGAGGTCGGTTCGTCGAAGAGGATGACCTGCGGCCGCAGCGCGAGAGCGCGGGCGATGGCCACCCGTTGCTGCTGGCCGCCGGACAACTGCCGTGGATAGGCGCCCGCCTTGTCGGCCAGGCGGACCCGGGCGAGCAGTTCGCCCGCCAGGCGCCGGGCCTCGGCCCGGGGCAGCCGTCCCGTCGCGACGGGGGCGGCGGCCACGTTGTCGAGCACGGTCAGGTGCGGGAAGAGGTTGAAGTTCTGGAAGACGAACCCGATCCGGCCGCGCTGGGCCAGGATCGCCTTCTCGGTCAGCTCCTTGAGACGGGCGCCGTGCCGCCGGACCCCGATCAGCTCGCCGCCCACGCTGACATGGCCGGCCTCGGGCTTCTCCAGGTGGTTGATCACCCGGAGCAGGGTGGACTTGCCGGAGCCGGACCGGCCGAGGACGGCCGTGACGCTGCCCGGCCGGACGGTCAGGTCCACTCCGTCCAGGACCTGTTGGGCGCCGAACCACTTGTGTACGCCGCGCACTTCGACGGCGGCCGGGGTCATATCGCCGCCTCCGTCCGCAGCCGCTCGCGCAGCGCGCCGAGCCCGGCGCGGGCCTTCTGCAGGGGAGTGGCGGGCAGGGTGCGCAGCGCACCGCGCGCGTAGTACCGCTCCACGTAGAACTGCACGACGGAGACGACGCTGGTCAGGATCACGTACCAGACGGTGGCGACCAGCAGCAGCGGCACCACGTCTCCGGGATAGGTGGCGCCCATGCTCTGCACGGAGCCGAACAGGTCGAGCAGCGACACGTAGAAGACCAGCGAAGTGGCCTTCAGGAGCCCGATCAGCTGGTTCACGTACGAGGGGACGATGGAGCGCAGCGCCTGCGGGAAGACGATCCGCGCGAACTGGTAGCGGCGGGGCAGGCCCAGTGCGGACGCCGCCTCGTGCTGGCCCTGGTCGACGGAGAGGATCCCGGCCCGTACCACCTCGGCCGCGTACGCCGCCTCGCAGAGGGAGAGGCCGACCACCGCGACCACGATGTCGGAGGCCGGCTTCGACTCGTCGAAGGTGAAGAACGCCGGGCCGAACGGCACGCCCACGCTCAACGTGGCGTACAGCGCACTGAAGTTGTAGAGGAAGAGCAGCACCACGATCAGCGGCACCGAGCGGAAGAGCCAGATGTACGCCCAGCTGACCGCCCGCAGCACCGGATTGGAGGAGAGCCTGCCGAGGGCGAGCACCACACCGCCGAGCAGCCCCAGCACCGCGCTGTATGCGGTCACCTGGAGGGTGACGAGGAGCCCGTCGAGGATGACGGGACGGGTGAACCAGTATCCGAACCGGTCCCATTGGTAGAACGAGTTCGTCAGCAGGCCGTGGACGGCCTGGGCGAGCAGGACGAGGACGACGGCCGTCGCCACCCACCGCCAGGGGCGGCGAACCGGCAGCACCCGGTCGGCGTGCCCGCGGCGGGCCGGCGGGCGGGTGGATCCCCGGGGTGCGGGGGGTGGGGAATCGGGTGGGGAATCAGGTGGGGCGGGGCGGGCGGTCACAACGGATTCGGTCACAGAGACTCCGGCGGTTCGGCGGGTTATCCGCTGACGTCCTTATCTGCGGCGTAAACCTGGCACCCCCGATATGGAGTGTCAATCAATTCCATATCGGGGGAGGGGGATTGAATGCCGATTTCATACGCCGTACATATCAGGCCCGTTCGTGAATTCTCTGTATCCGGCGGCCGGGCCGCGACAGCCGCCGGCGCCACGGAGCCGGCGGCGGGGTGCGGGAGGCTCCGCGCGCGTAGTGCCGCTCGATGTAGTACTGGCCCGTGCTCAGGAGGGTCGTGACGGCGATGTACCAGAGGGTGGCGACCATCAGCAGCGGGATGACCTGGTAGGTCTGGTTGTAGATCAGCTGCGTCGAGTACAGCAGGTCGTGCACGGCCAGCACGCTGACGATGCTGGTCCCCTTGAGCGTGCCGATCAGCATGTTCCCGGCGGTGGGCACGATCGAGGTCATCGCCTGCGGGACGACGATCCGGCGCAGGGTGCGCCCCCTGCTCAGGCCGAGTGCCTGCGCGGCCTCGACCTGGCCGGGGTCCACGGAGAGGATGCCGCCCCGCACCACCTCGGCGGCGTACGCCGTCTCGTGCAGGGTCAGACCGATGACGGCGGTCAGGGTCGGGCCCAGCAGGTTCACCGTCTTGACGGTGAAGAACTCGGGGCCGTAGGGGATGCCGAGGCCGAGCGTCGGGTAGAGGGCGCCGATGTTGAACCAGAACAGCAGCTGCACCAGCAGCGGAGTGGACCGGAAGATCCAGACGTAGCCCCGGCTCAGGGTCCGCAGGACCGGGTTGTCGGAGAGCCGCATCACCGCCAGCACCGTGCCGAGGAGGAAGCCGAGCACCATCACCACGGCGGTCAGCCACACGGTCAGCAGCAGCCCGTCGAGCACGGTGGCGGTGGTGAAGTACTGCCCGACCACCCCCCATTGGAAGGCCTTGTTGCGGACGACCGAAACCAGCACCATCGCGAAGGCCAGCAGCGCGGCGCAGGCGGCCAGCCTGCGGCCCAGCCGTCGGCGCGGGACGATGCGGGGCAACTCGTCTTCGCGGCGAGGGCCGGGGGAGCCGGGTGCGTCGGGTGCGTCGGACAGGGTGGAGACATGGGAAGAGGTGGCCATCGGAAGGCTCTCCAGGAGAGGGATCGCGGGCAGGGGTCGCCGCCCGGCGCCATGCGCGGAAGCCCGAACGGGGGGCCTCGCGTCGGCCGCGGTGTGCGGAATCCGAGTCGTCACGCCTGCCGCGTCCCTCAACGCGGCGGAGGGCCTTCGCACACGGCGGGGCCCGTCCTGCGCCGATCGTATGCGGGTGAAGCGCGGCGGTGTCAACCACGTCGTTGCTTGACGCAGAGCCGTTTGTACTGTTCAAGTAGTCGCATGAATGCCCAGCAGCGCTTGGTCACGCGCGACTACATCGACTTCGGTCGTGTGTGGTCCGCGGCGTGTTGCGCCTGACTCGGCAGCGGGCTGTCTGACCGGCCCTTCCCTCCCTCGGTGATCCCGTCGCGGGCCGGACCCTGCCTCCGCACCGCCTCCGCTCGCGGCAGCAACCCGCCTGCGGACACGGTGTTTTGAGCCCCCGACGTGCGCTGCCGCGCCCTCGAATCCCCCGACGCCCCGCGTCGTCACGCCCGCGCCATCCCGTACCCGCATTCCTGACGAAACCTCATGTGCTCGGCCTGGTGGGCTCGTTCACCGCGCCAGTGCTCTTTCACCCATGCCCGCATGCGATCCACCGCACCAGCGCGCGATCCACCGCCCTTGCGAAAGGCCACACCCATGCCCGTGGAATTCCTCGGCATAGCCGCGACCAACGACGCATCCGAAACCACCGCACGATCCGGCGCCGCCTTCGACAAGGAGTACACGCTCCGGCTCGCCCGCGCCCACGAGGACCACGGCTGGGACCGGGTGCTCTTCGCATACGGCTCCGGATCCCCGGATCCGGCGCCGGCCGCCGCCTACGTCGCCGGCAAGCTGGACCGCCTTCAGCTCCTGCTCGCCCACCGGCCGAACGTCTCGTACCCCACCTTCGCCGCCAAGACCTTCGCGACCCTCGACCAGATCAGCGAGGGGCGCCTCGCCGTCCACTTCATCACCGGCGGCAACGACCACGAACAGGCCCGCGAGGGCGACACCCTCACCAAGGACGAGCGCTACGCCCGCACCCGCGAGTACATCCAGATCGTCAAGAAGGCCTGGACCGCCCGGGAACCCTTCGACCACGAGGGCGAGCACTACCGCTTCCACGACTTCGTCAGCGATGTCCGCCCGTTCCAACAGCCGCGCCCCAACGTCTCGTTCGGAGGCTCCTCGCCCGCCGCGTACGCCGCCGGAGGCGCTGAGGCCGACGTCTACTGCCTGTGGGGCGAACCCCTGGAGCGGACCGCCGAGCAGATCGAGTCCGTGAAGGCGGCCGCGCTGGCCGCCGGCCGCACCGACGTGCCGCGCATCCAGGTGGCGTTCCGGCCGATCATCGCCCCGACGGAGGAACTGGCCTGGGAGAAGGCCCATCGCACCGTGGGCGCCATCAAGGAGCGGCGCGGAGCGGGTCTCGCCCGCCGCCACCGCGAGGGAATTCCCCAGACCGCGGTCCCGCAGAACGCCGGCTCGCAGCGGCTGATCGCCATCGCCGAGGCGGGGGAGCGCTACGACCGGGCGCTGTGGACCCCGACCGCGGCCGCCACCGGCGGCGCGGGCAACTCCAACGCACTGGTCGGCACCCCGGAGACCGTCGCCCAAGCCCTGCTGGACTACTACGACCTCGGCGTCGACATCCTCTCGGCCCGCGGCTACGACCTCCTGGGCGACGCCATCGACTTCGGCCGCTACGTGATCCCGCTCGTCCGCGAGGAAGTCGCCAAGCGCGACGCCGAGCGCGACGCCAAGCGCGACGCCGAGCGCGACGCCAAGCGCGACGCCGAGCGGGGCGCCGGTGAGCACGACGGGACCCGCGCCGCTCCCCGTCCGCAGCAGTCGCTCGCCGTGGTGCGCGGATGACCTCCGAGGCACGCGCACCCGTACCCGACCCCAGCACCGCAACGCCTCCGCTCCACCCCACCCACCCGTCGAAAGGCCTCCCCGCCGTGAACCTCCCCGCGCACGGGACCCGCACCCGGCTGCGCGGCCTCGCCGCCGCCCTCACGCTTCTGCCCCTCCTGGCGCTGGCGGGCTGCGGCTCCGCCGACGGCGCCACCCCGTCCGCACCGGGCGCCCCGGCGCCTTCCGCGGCCTCCGAGGACCCGGTCGCAGCCGTGGCGGCGGTGGAATCCGTAGCCGCGCTCCTCCCCGACGAGGTCCGCAAGGCGGGCACGCTCCGGGTCGGGAGTTCCGTCGGAACGCCCCCCGCGGCCTACTACCCCAACGGGCAGAACAAGAAGCCCGCCGGTCAGGACATCGACATCGCCGACGCCGTGGCCAAGGTCCTCGGCCTGAAACTGGAGCGGCAGGACGCCTCCTTCGAGACGATCCTGCCCGCCCTCGGCAGCGGCAAGTACGACTTCGGCACCGGCAACTTCGGCGTGACCGCCGAACGGCTGAAGACCATCGACTTCGTCACGTACATCAACGACGGCCAGGGCTTCGCGGTGAAGACCGGCAACACCACGCTGACCACCCAGGTCTCCGACCTCACCCAGCTGTGCGGACTGACCATCGGCACGGGGGCGGGCACGACCTTCGAGAAGACCCTCAGCGCCCAGCAGGGCGTGTGCGCCGCTGCCGGGAAGAAGGCGTACGAGGTGAAGGTCTTCTCCGAGCCCGGAGCCGTCACCACCGCCCTCCAGCAGGGCCGGATCGACGTGGTCATGTCGACCATCAACGGGCTGCGCCACCAGGCGTCCCAGCCCGCGGCGCAGACCACCTTCCTCGGCGAATACCACCGCCTCGACGTCGGCTTCGCCTTCAAGAAGGGGTCCGCGCTCACCCCCGCCTTCCAGTCCGCGGTCAACGAGCTCATCAAGAACGGTACTTACGCGCGGATCCTGAAGAAGTGGGGTACGGACGCCTCCGCGATCGAGACCTCGCAGACCAACCCCGCGGAGCACAAGTGAGCGCCGTCCCGGACAGCCCTCGTCCCCACGCGGACCCCGAGAAGAAGGAGGTCATGGTCGAAGTCCGCGGCGTCCACAAGAGCTTCGGACCGCCGGAGGTGCTGCGCGGAGTCGACCTCCAAGTCCGCACCGGGGAGGTGACCGTGATCCTCGGTCCCTCCGGATCGGGCAAGTCCACGCTCCTGCGCACCATCAACCATCTGGAGAAGGTGGACCGCGGCTGGATCGGCATCGACGGGGAGCTCATCGGCTACCGCCGCTCCGGCGGAAAGCTGTACGAGCTGAAGGAGAAGGAGGTGCTGAGGCAGCGCACCCGCATCGGGTTCGTCTTCCAGAACTTCAACCTCTTCCCGCATCTCACCGTGTTGGAGAACCTCGTGGAGGCCCCGGTCTCGGCGCTGCGCCGGGACCGGGGGGAGGCGCGGCGGACGGCCCTGCGGCTACTGGAGCGCGTGGGCCTGTCCGAGAAGGCCGACGCCTACCCGCGGCAGCTGTCCGGAGGCCAGCAGCAGCGGGTCGCCGTGGCCCGAGCGCTCGCCCTGGAACCCAAGGTGCTGCTCTTCGACGAGCCCACCTCGGCGCTCGACCCGGAGCTGGTCGGGGAGGTCCTCGACGTCATCAAGGACCTGGCCCGCGCCGGAACCACCATGATCGTCGTGACGCACGAGACGGGTTTCGCCCGCGAGGTGGCCGACACCGTGGTGTTCATGGACGGCGGAGTCGTCGTGGAACAGGGCCCGCCCGCCGCCGTCCTGGACGCGCCGCGGCACGCCCGAACCCGCGCCTTCCTCTCCAAGGTCCTCTGAGGTGCCCAGCCGACCGCCCGGATCCTACGAGGCTCCCGCGCGGCTCACGCGGACGGCGTCGGCGACGGGCCCCGTCCCGCCACCTCGAGCAGCAACTTCGCCGCCACCGCCGTCCCGTCGGTACGGACAGCGCCGGCCACGGCGGCCGCCCGGGCGCGGACCTCGGGGGCCAGGGCTCTCGCGAGCGCGGCCGACAGGGAGTCGTAGGTCGGATCCGGCCCCTCGTGGGCCGCGCCGATGCCCAGCTCCGCCACCCGGTCGGCCCAGTACGGCTGGTCCGCCAGCTGGGGGACGACCACCTGCGGCGCGCCCGCCCGGGCGGCCGTCGTCGTGGTGCCCGCGCCGCCGTGGTGCACGACGGCGGCCACCCGACCGAACAGTGCCTGCTGGTTGACCTCGCCGACGGCGAAGCAGTCGTCCTGGTCGTCGGTGAGGGCGAGGTCCGCCCAGCCGCGCGAGAGCAGCACGCGGCGGCCCTGCGCACGGGCGGCGGCGACGGCCGCCCGGGCGACGTCCTGCGCCTCGCGCAGCGGCATGCTGCCGAAGCCCACGTACACGGGCGGCGTGCCGGCGCCCAGGAACGCCTCCAGCTCGGCCGGGAGCGGCCGTTCGTCCGGCTTGATCCACGCGCCGGTCTGCACCACCCCGGGGCCCGCGTGCTCCGGCTCCGGTTCGGGCCACGGGCCGAGGACGGGGTCCGCCGCCAGCCACGGCCGGTCGGTGAAGACGTGCTCGCGGACGTCGTCCACCAGGGGCAGACCGGCCGACGCCCGGAGGGCGTTGACGCCCCCGCCGAACAACTCGTTCATGATCTCGGCGTTCAGGTCCCACAGCACCTGGTTGTCCGTCATCTCCGGCGGCGCCTGGCGGCCCGGCCACACCAGCGGAGGGTGCTGCGCGGACGGCAGATACGTCGGGAAGTAGGACACGAACACGTACGGGACGCCCAGCTTGTCGGCCACCGATCGCGCGGCGGCCGCGGCGGGCATCAGACCGGTCGCCACGACCGCGTCGCACCCCTCGGCCACCGCGGCGAGCGACGCGTACGTCGCGGTGGCGATCCGGGCCGCGCGCTCGGGCAGGGTCAGCGCCGGCTTCGGCTTCGTCTCCCGCACTGCCTCCGTCGTCATCTCGCGGATCGACTGGCCGAGCGGCACCAGCGGGAGGCCGACCGTGTCCAGGAGCTCCGCGAAGTCCGGCGGCGCGCACATCTGCACCTCCACGCCCAGCTCCCGCAATCGCAGCGCGAATCCCGCCATCGGTTCGATGTCCCCGCGAGACCCGTACGCCACCAGCAACACCCGCATGCTCAACTCCAACTTCCGTGCATTCCAGCCTGGGTGGTTGATTCTCCTCTACTGCGGGGACCCGTCCCGGAACGTGCGGCGGTAGGTGTCCGGGGGTACGCCGACCGTCCGGTTGAAGTGCCGGCGCAGTGTCGTCGCGGTGCCCATGCCGGTGGCCGCCGCGATCGCGTCGATGTTGTGGTCGGAGTTCTCCAGCAACTCCTGGGCGAGGCGGATCCGTTGGGTGTGCAGCCATTGCAGAGGGGTGGTCCCGGTCGCCGCTTTGAAGTGGCGGCCCAGATGGCGCGAGCTCATCCGGGCCCGGCGGGCCAGGTCCTCCACGGTCAGGGGCTGGTCGAGCCGTTCGATCACCCAGGGCAACAGCTCGGACAGCGGGTGGTGTTCGTCCTGGGCGGGGATCGGGCTGGTGACGAACTGGGCCTGACCGCCTGCCCGGAGCGGTGGCACCACCAGCCGGCGGGCTGCCGCGTTGGCGATCGACGAGCCGTGGTCGAGGCGGACCAGGTGCAGGCACAGGTCCAGTGCGGCGGCCTTGCCGGCCGAGGTGAGCACGCTGCCGTTGTCCACGTAGAGCACGTCCGGGTCGACCTCCACCCGCGGGTAGCGGGCGGCCAGGGCTTCGGTGTGCGCCCAGTGGGTGGTCGCGCGCTTCCCGTCCAGCAAACCGGCGGCGGCCAGCACGAACGCGCCCGTGCAGAGCGAGGCCACCCGGGCGCCCGCCTCGTGGGCCGCGCGCACCGCGTCGACCAGGTCGCCGGGCGGCTCCACGTCCACGTCGGCCCAGGCGGGGACGATCACGGTGTCGGCGCGCCGCAGCCGCTCCAGCCCGTGGCCGGGCTCCAGCCGGTACGGCCCGACCCGCACGGAGCCCGTCCCGCAGACGGAGACCTCGTACCAGGGGTCGACCGTGCCGGCCGGGAAGGCGGGGGAAGCCGGGACGGTCGGGGGTGAGCCGAAGATCTCGTACGCCACGGACAGTTCGAAGTGCAGCATCCCGTCGGTGACGGCCAGCGCGAGAGTACCCATGTCCGAAAGTGTACGTGTCATGTCGTTCCAGACACTCGCGCAGGATGTGCACCGCTGCCAGGATGGTCGCAGTGGATCAGTCGGGTACGGACGGGGGAGAACCCAATGGGAACGGCGCAGACGGTGACGGTGTTCGGGGCGTACGGGCACACCGGGCAGTTCGTGGTGGCGGAACTGCGGGAGCGCGGGTTCCTCCCGGTGCTCTCCGGCCGCGACCCCGGCAAGCTGAAGGAGTTCGCACAGTCCCACCCGGGCCTCGACGTCCGGCCCGCGTCGGTGGACGACCCGGACTCGCTCGACCGGGCGCTGGCCGGTGCGGCAGCCGTGATCAACTGCGCCGGGCCGTTCGCCACGACCGCCGCCCCGGTGATCGAGGCGGCGCTGCGCGCCGGGATCCCGTACGTGGACGTCGCGGCCGAGATCGAGGCCAACGCCGACACGTTCGCCCGGTTCACGGACCGGGCCCGCGCCGCAGGAGCGGTGGTCCTGCCCGCGATGGCCTTCTACGGAGGCCTCGGCGACCTGCTCGCCACCGCGGCGATGGGGGACTGGACCGGGGCCGACGAGGCGCACGTCGCGTACGGGCTGAGCAGCTGGCACCCCACGGAAGGGACGCGCCTCGCGGGCAAGGTATCCCGGGAGCGGCGCGGCGGCCGGCGCGTCCGGTTCGCCAACGGGCAGCTGGAGTACCGCGATGACGCGCCGCCCACCCTGGAGTGGGCCTTCCCCGAGCCGATGGGCACCCGGGCCGTCATCGGGGAGTTCACGATGGCCGACGCGGTCACCATCCCCAGCCACCTGTCCATCCCGGAGGTGCGCGGCTACATGACGACGGAAGCGGCCACGGACCTGTCGTCCGCGGACACCCCGTCCCCGGCCGCGGTCGACGACAGCGGCCGGTCCGCGCAGACCTTCCTCGTCGACGTCCTCGTGCGCTCCGGCGGCGCCGAACGGCGCGCCGTGGCCCGGGGCCAGGACATCTACGCCGTCACGGCGCCGCTCGCGGTGGAGGCGGTGTCCCGCATCCTCACGGGACGGACCAAGGCGGTCGGTGTCGTCTCCGCGGGCGAACTCTTCGACGCGCCGGACTTCCTGCGCGCGCTGTCCTCACACCTCTCCTTCGAACTGTCGCACTAGCCGGTCGGGTTGGCGCGCGGAACAGTTGGCCCGCAGAACGGCATCCGCCGGACTGCGGGCCTTCGACCGTCAGTTGCAGGTGACGAGGAGCGAGGTGAGCGCGGTGCAGGTACGGCTGCTGCTGTCGTTGGCCGCGTTCGGGTCGGCCGGACTGCTGGCGGTACGGGTGGCGGTGACGGTGTAGGCGGTGCCGAGGCTGAGGAGCCCGACGGGCGCGGTGAAACGCCGGGTGGTGCTCGCGCCCGGGGCGAGGTTCGTCACGGTGCAGGTGACGGTGCCCGAGCCGACGGTGCAGTTGGGGCTGGTGGCGCTCATGGGTGCGGTCAGGGGCGCGGTGACGGTGCCCGTCGCGGCCGTCGCGGGCCCGTAGTTGGTGACGGTCAGCGTGTAGTCGATGTGCCCGTTGAGCAGACCGGGCACGGCGGTGGCCGTGAGGGAGACCCCGAGGTCGGCGGCGAGCGTGGGGGTGATGGTGAGGGCGACGGGCGCGTAACCGGTGGCGAGCGTCCCGGTGACGGTGTTGGTGGCGGTGTCGATCACGGACAGGCTGTCGCCGCGGTAGTTGGCCACGTACAGGTGTTTGCCGTCGGGGGCGAGGGCGGTGTCCACGGGTGAGGAGCCGACGGGGACGGTCGCCAGGATGGTGCCGGCGGCCGCGTCGATGACGGAGACGCTGGAGGAGAGCACGTTGACCACGTACAGGCGGGTGCCGTTGGGGGAGACGGCCACGGCCTGCGGGTAGAGGCCGCCGGTGGCGAGCGACCCGGTGACGGTGTTGGTGGCGGTGTCGATCACGGAGACGGAGTTGCCGGAGTTTCCGGTGACGTAGACGCGGGTGCCTGCCGGGTTGACCGCGAGCCTGCGGGGATCGCCCGCGACGGGAATGCTCGCGGTGACGGCGTTCGTCGCGGTGTCGATCACGTCGACGCGGGCGTCCGCGGTGCGGGTGACGTAGACCCGGGTGCCGGCCGGGTTCACGACCACGTACGAGGGGTTGCCGGCGACGGGGATGGAGGTGGTGAGGGCGTTGGTGTCGGGGTTCAGGACGTTCACCGACTGGGCCGACCGGTCGGCGACGTATCCGCGCTTCCCGTCCGGAGTGAAGGCGATCTGCGCCGGGGACTGCCCGAAGGGGAACGTGGCCGTCGCGGTGTTGGTGGCGGTGTCGATCGCGGTCAGGGTGGCATCGGCGGAGTTCGAGACGTACACCCGGGAGCCGTCCGGGGTGGTCGCGGCCTGACCGGGGCCGTCCCCTACGGGGATGGTGGCGAGGGTCGCGCCGGTGACGGTGTCGATCGCCGAGACGCTGTCGGCGTCGCTGTTGGCGACGTAGACGGTCGGGTGCGCGGGCGCCGCGCCCTGCGCCGAACCGGCCGCCGCGGTCAGCGTGCCCGCGGCGAGAGCCGTGGCCGCCGCCCAGGTGGTGACGTGGCGGGGCAGGCCGAATCGGCGTAAACCCGTGGGTCTGATCGTCGCGTCGATGCTCATGGTGATGCTTCCTCCCCATGTGGGCCCCCTGCCATCGGCGTCGGGGGCCCGTCATGCGCGCGCCGTGTCGTCGAGCCGGCACGCATCGCACATGATTTTGGCCGCCCGGGGCCGTGGACAAGAGGCTCTTGGGGCAGCCGTTACGTCCGGTTGCGGGGGAGGGGCCGGCGGGCGGCGGTCAGTCGATCTGGAGTTCGCCCATCCGGCTCCAGCCGGTGGCGCCCTCGATGGTGGTGCTGACGATCTCGGGCGTACGGGTGACCAGGGGCCGCATGGTCTCCAGAGCGGCGCGGAAGTGCTCGGAGGTGACGTGGGCCTCCGCCGCACCGTCCTGGAACGCCTCGACCAGGACGTAGCTGTCCGGCTCGTCCAGGCTGCGGGACCACTCGAACCACAGGTTGCCGGGCTCGGCGCGGGTGGCGTGGGTGAACTCCGCCACCAGCTCCGGCCATTGGGCTGCGTATTCGGGCTTGACGGGGAATTTCACCACAATGAAGATCATCTCGTCATTGTAGGCACGCCCTCCCCGGCGCCCGGTCGGCCCCGCCGACGGCCTTGCTGGCGGTCTTACCGGGCCTCGCCGAGCACTCCGGCGATGCCCTGCGCGAGACAGGGGATCCGGTCCGCCGGGATGCCCGCGATGTTGACCCGCCCGGCGGTCGTCCCGTAGACGGCGAACCGGCTGCGCAGCCGGATCATCTGGTCCGGGCTGAGCGGCAGCATCGAGAACATCCCCTTCTGCCGCGCGAGCACATCAGCCTGAGCGCCCCAGCCCAGCGCGGTCAACCGGGTGGTCAGTTCGGTCCTGTTGACGGTGATCCGGCGCCGCATCTCGTCCAGTTCGGCCCGCCAGGTAGCCCGCAGCCCCTCGTCCCCGAGGACGGCCGTGACGATCGCCGCGCCGTGCTCCGGCGGCATCGAGTAGAGCGTCCGGGCGGCGTTCTGCAGAGCCGTCTCGGCGTGCCGCAGCGCCTGGCGGGACGCGCCGAGTACGACGGCGCAGCCGGTGCGGTCGCTGTAGAGGCCGAAGTTCTTCGAGCAGCTGATGGCGAGGAGCATCTCCGGAACCCGGTCCGCGAGCATCCGGGTCGCCGCCAGGTCGGCTTCCAGGCCGTCGCCGAGCCCGTGGTACGCGAGATCGACGAACGGAACCCAGCCGCTGCGGACGGCGAGCGCCGCCAGCGCCTCCCAGGTGTCCGGCTCCGGATCGACCCCGGTGGGGTTGTGGCAGCACCCCTGCAGCAGGACGACGTCGTCGCGGCGGGCGTTCTCCAGGTCCTCCAGCATGCCCGCGGCGTCCGAGCGGCCCTGCGCGTCCGCCCAGCGGTACGTGCGCACCCGCAGCCCGGCGGCCTCCAGGATGGGCCGGTGGTTCACGTAGGCGGGATCGCTGATCCACACCGTGGTCCCCGGCCGGGTCCGGCAGATCAGATCGGCCAGGAGCCGCAGAGCGCCACTGCCCGCGACGGTCTGGACCGCCACGGCCCGCTCGGCGGCCGCACCCGACCCGAACACCATCGACAGCATCGCCCGGTTGAAGGCGCCGTTGCCGGAGAGCCCGCGGTACTCCTTGGACTCGGAGCGCTCCGCCAGGCGTATCTCGGCCTCGCGCACGGCCGCCATGACCGGGGTGGCCCCGGTGTGGTCCCGGTAGACCCCGATGACCATGTTCAGGCGCTCGGGCCGCACGTCGGCGTGGAAGGCCTCGGTCAGGTCCCAGAGCGGGTCGACGGGCGGCGGCAGGAGGAGCTCAAGCATCTACGGGACCCTTGGAGTCGGGGTGGAAGTGGGGAGGGAGCTGGGGAGGGGGGAGGGCGCGGAGCCGGGCCGGGAGCGCCGGTTGGCGAGCACGACGCCCGCGGTGATCAGGGGTACGCCGATCAGCACGGTCAGGGTCGGCGACTCGTCGAGCAGCGGCACGGCCAGCAGGACCACCGCCACCGGACTCAGGCTCCCGAAGACGGAGCTGCGCTCCGCACCGAGCCGGCGGATGGCGAACGCGTAGAGCAGGCCGGCGCACAGGCCGACCCCGAGCCCCTGCACCACCAGGAACAGGGCGATGTCGCTGCCCGCCGCGGACGCCAGACCGGTGGGAAGCACCCCGGTCAGCACCAGCAGGGCGATGATCGCGAAGGAGGGCAGGCACAGCAGGCCTATGGACCCGACGGGGTCGAGGTCCACCTCCTTGAGCCCGACCGTGTAAAGGGCCCACAGCCCGCTGGCGACGAGGAGGATCCCGGCACCTGCCAGTACGTGGGTGTTCAGCGGAACGACGTAGCGCCAGACCAGGGCGACCACGCCGGCCGCGATCAGCGCGAGCCCGGCCGCCTGCGTCCCCCGGGGTGCGCCGCGGCCGCCGGCCACCATGAGCGCGCTGACGAAGAGCGGGACCATCCCGGGGACGATCGAGCCGACGAAGGCGGCCGAGGTCAGGGAGCCCCCGTACATCGCCGCGAGGAAGAACGGCACGCCCGCACCGCAGACGATCTTGGCCGCGGTGGCCGGGCGCACCGCCATGATGCGGCGACGGCGCCGCCACAGTGCGGGCGCCAGGACGAGCACGGGGACGCCGAAGCGCAGCAGGGCGGCGTCGGCGGGCAGGAGGGAGGAGGCGCTCAGGGCCCGCGCGCTGAGCGCGAAGGCCGCCCAGATGGCCACGGTCACCAGCAGCGCCACCATGCCCCGTGCCTGCGGGGAGAGCCGCCCGCGGCCCGCGGCCCCGGTGTCCGGGAGCGTCGTGGCGGGCCCGGCATTCGTCGTGACCAAGGAGGTTCCTCCAGCCTCAAGGGGCCGGATCCGGCCATGGGGCAACGCTAGGCCTTTCCCCGGGGCAGTCGATTGCGAGTTCTGCCACCCAGACATAGCTTTGGGGCAGAATCTGCCAAGGAGTGACCATGGACGCAGTCGATCTGCACATCATCCGCGAGTTGCAGGCCGACGGACGGCTGTCCAACCAGGACCTCGCCGACCGGGTCAGGCTGTCCCCGTCGCCCTGTCTGCGCCGGGTGCGGCGCCTGGAGGAAGCCGGTCTCATCCGCGGTTACACGGCGATGGTCGACCAGGTCGGCTTCGGACTCCCGATCACCGTCTTCGTCCGGATACGGCTGGAACGCCACACGGGCGAGGCGGTCAGGGTCTTCGAGGACCACGTCGCGGTCATCGAACACATCCAGGACTGCTACCTGATGGCCGGAAGCAGCGACTACCTGCTCCGGGTCGTCATCGAAAGCCTGCAGGCGTACGAGGCCCTCGTGCGCGACCGGATCCACGCCATCCCCGGCATCGCCTCGATCGAATCGAGCTTCGCGTACGGCAGCGTGAAGCAGTCCCGGATCTACCCGAGCCCGAGCAGCCCGTGAGCCCGGCGGACGGCAGGGGACCGGCGGATCCCGCCGGCCCCGCTCAGGACTCCCCGTCCTCCGGCAGCTGCTGCTCGGACCAGATGATCTTCCCCTCGGGGGTGTAGCGGACCCCCCACCTGCGGCTGATCTGCGCCACCAGGAAGAGCCCGCGGCCCCCCTCGTCGGTGGTGGCGGCGTACCGCAGGTGCGGTGTGGTGCTGCTGCTGTCGAAGACCTCGCAGGTCAGGACCCGGTCGTGGAGTAGGCGCACCCGGACCGGCGCCCCGCCGTGGCGGATGGCGTTCGTGATGAGTTCGCTGAGCACGAGCTCCGTGCCGAAGGCCAGCTCGGACAGGCCCCACTCCTCCAGCTGCTCCACCGCGCGGGCCCGGCTGACCCCCACCGCGCTCGGTTCGAACGGCACCTCCCACTCCGCGATGCGCTCCGCCGCCAGCGCCCGGGTCCGCGCGACCAGGACGGCCACGTCGTCCCGGGGCCGTTCCGGCAGCAGCCCCTCGAGGATCGCCCGGCAGGTCTCCTCGGGCCCCCGGTCGGCGTGGGTGAGGGCCGTGCGGAGCAGGGCGAGCCCCTCGTCGATGTCGCGGGCGGGGTCCTCGATCAGCCCGTCGGTGTACAGCACGAGCTGGGTGCCCTCGCTCAGGTCCAGCTCCGCCGACTCGAAGGGGAACCCGCCCAGCCCCAGGGGTGCGCCGGGGGGCAGGTCCGGCATCTCCACCGTGCCGTCCGGCCGCACCAGGAACGGCGGCACGTGCCCCGCGCGGGCCACCGTGCAGCGCTGGGTCACCGCGTCGTAGACGGCGTAGAGGCAGGTGGCTCCGAGCAGTCCGTCGTCGCCCTCGCCGCCGTCCCCGTCCTCGCCGCTCTGGTCGATGTACTGGACGAGGTCGTCGAGCCGGGCGAGCAGTTCGTCGGGGGGCAGGTCCAGGGAGGAGAAGTTGAGCACGGCGGTGCGCAGCCGGCCCATGGTGGCCGCGGCGTGCAGGCCGTGGCCGACGACGTCGCCCACGACGAGCGCGACCCGGCTGCCGGGGAGCGGGATCACGTCGAACCAGTCGCCGCCGACCCCCGAATGCGCGGGCAGGTAGTAGTGCGCCACCTCCACGGCGCTCTGCTCGGGCAGGTCGCGGGGCAGCAGGCTGTGCTGGAGCGTCACGGCCAGGGCGTGCTCACGGGTGTACCGGCGGGCGTTGTCGATGGTGATCCCGGCCCGGGCCACGAGCTCCTCCGCCAGCGACAGGTCCTCCTCGTCGAAGGGGGCCGGCTTGCGCGAGCGCCAGAAGTTCGCCACGCCCAGCACCACGCCACGCGCCTTGAGCGGGGCGGTGATCAGCGAGTGGATCCCGTAGTCGATGATCAGCTGCGCCCGCGGAGGGTCCTGCGCCATCCAGCCGGGCGCCCGGGCCAGGTCGGCGACCACCTCGGCCCGGCCGCTGCTGAGTCCGCGCGCCTGGGGGGTGGAGGGCAGGAAGCCGATCAGCCTGCCGCGCGGGTAGAGGGGCGCGTCGTCCCGGATGCCGCTGACCCCGGTGCGCAGCAGGTCCGCCGACGGGGTGGGCTCGTCCCCCTGGAGCACGGGCTCCGCCAGATCGACGGTCACGAAGTCCGCGAAGCGCGGTACGGCGACATCGGCCAGCTCCTGGGCCGTCCGCTCCACGTCCAGGGTGGTGCCGACGCCCACACCGGCGTCGTACAGCAGCTTCAGCCGCCTGCGGGCCGCGTCGGCCCGGGTGCTGAGGACCTGCATGTCGGTGGAGTCGCGGATGGTGACGGCCGAGCCCTCGGGCCCGCCGCCGGGCTTGGTCGGCCGCTGGTTGATCACCAGCAGCCGCTCCCCGGCCTGGTGCACCTCGTCGGTGGCCTCCCGGCCGGAGACCAGGAGGTCGGACAGCTGCCGGTCGAGGCCGGTCAGCTCCCGGACGAAGGAGCCCTCGGCCCCGGGGCCCAGCCGCAGGAGCCGCTTCGCCTCGTCGTTGGCGAGCAGCAGCCGCCGGGCGCCGTCGATGATCAGCACGCCCTCGCGTACGGAGTGCAGCACCGCGTCGTGGTGCTCGTACATCCGTGTCATCTCCTGCGGGCCGAGCCCGCGGGTCTGCCGTCGCAGGCGCCGGCTGATCAGCGCCGAGCCGGCGGTGGCCAGGGCCAGGCCCGCGGCGCTGGCGCCGAGGATGACGGGGAGCTGCCGGTCGAAGGCGCCGGTCACGTTCTCGACGGTGAGGCCGGCCGACACCAGTCCCACGACCCGGCCGTCCGCAGAGAAGACCGGCACCACGGCCTGGATCTCGTTGCCCAGGGGCCCGTGCACGCTCTCGGTGTACACCCGGCCGGCCAGGGAAGGGCCGATCGTGCCGACGAACCTCTTGCCGATGCGGTCGGGCAGCGGATGGGTGTAGCGGATCCCGTTGGTGTCCATCACCACGATGAAGTCCACCCCGGAGACCTTGCGGGTCGCCTCGGTGATGGGCTGGAGGACGGCGGAGGGATCGGGGGAGCGGAGCGCCTCCCGAAGCCCGGGTGCGTGGGCGAAGCTCTCCGCGACCGCGACGGACCGGGTGCGGGCCTCGCGGTCGATGTCGCGGCGCGACTGGAGGACCAGGGCCAGTACGGCGGCAGCGGCGAGCAGCACCACGACCGCCACCTGAAGGACGAATACCTGGCGGGCGACGCTGCGCGGGCGATTTCTGCTCAGTGACCGCACCGACGTCCCCGGTACGGGTTGCAAGGACCGGTCACGAACCAGTTGTAGCACTCCGGGTCGTCTTGGGTGCGCCGGTCGGGCGCCGCGCGTCGCGGGAGAGGCGCTACGTGGGCGCTACGGAGCAGAACTATCTTGACGTCAAGATTAATCTGCGGCAGGCTGCGCGAGGTATCTCGACATCGAGATACATGTGTCGAGCGTGCGGGGGACTGGAATGCGGCGGGGCGCGGAGACCCGGAAGGACCGGCGGAACGGAGCCGGACTGGTGGCGCAGTTGCGGCGGCCGCCGGGGGGCCGGGACGCCCGGATCATGCTGTTCGCCCAACTGCTCGACCGGACCGGTACGGGCGTGTGGGCCGCGGCCTCGGTCCTGTTCTTCACCTTCGTGGCCGGACTCGACGGCCGGCACCTGGGTCTGCTGCTGGGCGCGGCCGGAGTGGCCGGCATCGCCGGATCACCGCTCGCGGGCCACCTGGCGGGGCGGTTCCCGGTGCGCTCGCTGCTGATCGCCTGCCACCTCCTGCGGCTCGCGACCCTCTGCGCACTGCTCGTCGTCACCAGCTTCCAGTTGCTGCTGCTCGTGGTCGCCGTCACCTCCCTGGGCGACCGGGCGGCCAAGACGCTGGAGATGCTCTTCGCCACCCGGGTGGCGGGCGAGCGGCGCTCCGCCTACCAGGCGCTGTCGCGCAGTTCGGCCAACGCCGGCTACGGGATCGGCGCGGGCATCGCCGCGATCGGACTCGCCGTGGGCACCGAGGCCGCCTACCAGGTGCTGATCCTGGGCAACGCGCTGTCGTTCCTGGCGGCCGCGGCGCTGGTCTGGCGGACCCGGGAGCCGCGCGGCCACGGGCACGTGACCGCGCGGACCGGGACCGGCGAAGGTGGCGCCGCCGCGGCGGACGGGCCGCTCGGAGGTCCCGCCCCGAGCCCCTGGCGGGACCGCGGATACCTCCGGTTCGTCCTGCTGGACATTCCGATGTGCCTGGACTCGACGATCCTCGACGTCGGGCTGCCGCTGTGGCTGGTGGAGCACACCGACGCACCCCACGCCGTGATTCCGGCCTTCCTCGTGATCAACACCGTGCTCGTCGTCCTGCTCCAGATCCGCGTGTCGGCCAAGGTCGAAGGGCCGCGCCGGGCGACGGGAGCGGTCCTCGTCTACGGGCTCACCCTGTTCGCCTGCTGCGCACTCATGGCCGCATCGACGGGAGGCGGCTCCTGGACCGCCTCGGCCGTCCTGCTGGCCGCGGCGGTGCTGGTCACCTTCGCGGAGCTGATGCGCTCGGTGAGCTCCTGGGAGCTCGCGGTCTTCCTCGCGCCCGAGGGGGCGAAGGCCTCCTACCTCGGAGTGGCGGGCATGGCCCAGTCCGTACAGAAGTCCGCCGGGCCGCTGCTGCTGACGGGCGTGGTCATGACGGCCGGACCGGCGGGCTGGCTCGTACTCGGCGCGGCGGTGGCGGGCCTGTCCGTCGTACAGCAGCGCTCCAGCGTACGAAGGCTCGCGGCGATGAAGGCGATGAAGGCGATGAAGGCGACGACTGCGACCACCGCGGCGGCCGATATTCGCACGACGTGACGCGAAGGCTCTGGAACGCTGCGCCCTGGACGGATACGGACGGTCCGTGTCGGTGCGGAGGGGTGATCGGTGGGTTTCACACTGGAGGGACCGGTTCTGGAGGGCGCACGCGTGCGACTGGAACCGCTGGAGCACCGCCATGCGGCGGACCTGGCCGTGGCGGCGGCAGGGGACCGGACCTCGTTCGGCTTCACCTGGGTGCCCACGGCTGCCGAGGTCGAAGGGTACGTCGACGCGCAGCTGGCCCGTGCCGCCGCGGGAAAGCTGGCTCCCTACGCGCAGGTGGAACGGGCGACGGGGCGGGCCGTCGGGGCCACCGCCTTCTGGGATCCGCGGCCCTGGCCCACGGGTGAGGGCCTGTGCGCGATCGAAGTCGGTTACACCTGGCTCGCGGCATCGGCCCAGGGCACGGGGATCAACACCGAGGCCAAGTACCTGTTGTTCCGGCACGCCTTCGAGAACTGGCGGGTGGCCCGCCTCGACCTGAAGACGGACGCGCGCAACAGCCGCTGCCGGGCCGCGATCGAAGGGGTGGGCGCGCGGTTCGAGGGGGTCCTGCGGAACTGGTCGCGGTCGTGGGCTCCGGGCGAGGACGGGCGGCTGCGCGATTCCGCGATCTTCTCGATCACCGCCGCGGAGTGGCCGGAGTGCCGGGCGGGGCTGGAACAGCGCATCGCCCGGCACCCTTCGACCCGGAGCTAGTTGTTGGAGCCGACCGTGTTGTTGAGACCGGCGTTGAAGATGTCGTCGGCGGCGAACTGGGTCCAGTTGCCGAAGACGAAGGTGTAGGAGTTGCCCTCCGGGATGGTCACATTCACATCGGCGCTGGCTGCGGAGGCACCGCCCAGGACGATGGTGAGAGCGGCAACGGCGGTCAGCACGGAGGAAACGGCGCGCATGGAAAGGCCTTTCACGAGATACCGGGAAGGGTCGACAGGCGCGGGCCGGGACGAGGGGTAACGGCCCTCGGCCCGGTCGGCCCGTGCCCACCAGCCAAGGGGCTGACGCCCGGCAGGGCACGCAGCCACTCCGGGGCGGGGCCCAGAGCCACCGCTTTGTACCAGTGGGTCAGGCCCGCCATCCCGTAGAGGTTCAGGCCCTTTCCGCCGGGGCCGTGCGGTCCGTGACCAACCGCAGGGTCACGGCGGCCGCGGCCCCCGCCACCAGACCCCAGGTCAGGGCGGCCGGGACGCCGCCGCCGAGGATGGCGAACAGGCCCAGCGCCCCCCAGCGCGCGCCCGAGTCGGCCGCCGTCAGCACGACCTGCAGCAACTGGCTCGCCAGGAGGCCCAGGACGGTCGCGCAGACCGCGCCCACCATCACCGCCGGGACCGTGACCCGCGTGAGCAGTCCCGGCAGCCTGCGCAGGGCCCCCCACACCACGGCGAGCAACAGCAGGTCGGGGACGCGGTAGAGGAGCCACCGGCCGAGCGACCCGCCCGTCGGCGCCGTCCAGCCGCCGAGCAGCAGCCACTGGCGCAGGAGTTCGCCGGGTTCGGAGAACAGCCCGGAGCCCGTGGAGACCTCCTGGATGGAGGCGGCGACGGACTGGTACGACAGGGCCCACAGCGATACGGCGATCAGCGCGGTCCCGACGGTGGCGGCCAGCCGGGTCGCACGCGCCGGTACGACGGCCTGCGGCAGCGGGCCCGCCCCCTTGGCGGTGATCCGCGCCACGAGCACCGTCACCGCGGCCGCGACCAGGGCGGCCACCACCAGGACCTGAGCCCCGGAGGCGATCACGCTCGAGAACTGCGGCAGGAAGCGGTAGCTCCCGTGCCCCTGCCCGGCGATCAGCCAGGGCGCGGAGACGGCCCTCGCCAGCATCCCGGCCACCAGGCCCCAGGCCCAGACGGCGAGCAGCGCCGCCGGCATCCGGCCGCGCACCGGCGGCAGCCTGCGGACCAGGAGCAGCGCCCCGGGCAGGAAGAAGGCGAAGACCGCACCGAAGCGGATCTGCACCGCGGTCTCGTACAGCGAGAGGTAGCGGGCCGTGCCGCCGGACCCGTCACCGCTGCCGCCGCCCGCTCCCTCCGCGCCGGGGGGATCGTACGACCAGGGGGCGAGCCAGTGTTCGAGCTCGCTGGTGGCCCTGAAGCCTAGGACGTCGGTGCTGCCCGGCAGGCGCAGTGCGGCCGTGCTCGCCCCCGCCCACCACAGGAGCGCCGCCAGGAGCAGCCCTCCCGCCAATGCCGGTATCGCCGCGCGCCGGTATGTCATGTACTGCCCCCGCCTGGATCGTGCACCCCGTGAACTTCCTGATCAGCGGGAGCGTACGGGGTGCCGCTGACACCGGGGAAAGGCCCCCCGGCCGGGTCGGGCCGGGCCGGGGGCTCAGGCCAGGCGGGACGCGAGGCGCAGCCGCATCTCGGCCGCGTTGCGCCGTACGTCCTCGGGCTGGCCGTCGTCGTCCAGGAAGCCCAGGAGAACCATCAGGGCCCTGGCCTCGTCCCCGCTGATCAGCTTGAGCCGCTGTTCGGTGGCGCCGTCGAGCAGGATGTCGAGGAGTTCGGTGGTCTCGTCCATACCGGCAACAACGCCGACGGCGCCGGGCGGGTCACGTACGGGTCGCGTACGGGTGGGTACGGGTCGGGTACCGGGTGTTCACCGAGCCGGGGGCCGCCCGGCGGAGGCCTGCCGCTCACGCCACCAGTCCACCGTCGCCCCGACCTGGTCGCCGACGGGGGTGGCCCGCAGCGCGAACCGAGCCTCGTAGGCGCTCGAATCGACGACGAAGGGACGGTCGAACTGGTACCGGATCTCCTTCAGTTCGCGGATCATCGGGGAGAACAGTGAGCCCACGCCCAGTACGGCCGACGGGATCCGGCGCACCGCGACCGGGCCCGATCCCGCCCGGGCCGCCAGGAGACCGGCCATCTCCCGTACGGACAGGGCCGGTTCGGTCGGGACGTGCCAGGGCCGGCCCCAGGCCCGCTCCTGCGCCGCGACCTCGACCAGGGCGCCCGCCACATCGGGGAGGTACGTCCAGCTGTGCGGGGCGTCCGGGTCGCCGAGCGCGGAGACCGGCTTGCCGCGCAGCAGCCCCGGCATCACCCGCGCCGCCAGGTGGCCGCCATCGGTCACCGAGGGCCCGAAGAAGTCCGAGGCCCGCACCTCGACCGCGCGGATGCGGCCCTGTTCGTGCAGTTCCCGTGCCTGCTCCCACACGGCGGCGCGCACCCGGCCCTTGGGGCCCGTGGCCGCGAGCGGCAGGTCCTCGGTCATGGGGACGTCCACCGGACCGTAGCCGTAGAGGTTCCCCAGCATCACCAGCACCGCCCCGGTCGCCTCCGCGGCGGCGCAGAGCGAGGAGGCGAGCGGCGGCCAACTGCCCGCCCAGCGGGGGTAGGGCGGGCCGCCGCAGCTGTAGATCGCGGTCGCGCCCCGCGCGGCCTCGGTCAGCCGCCCGCTGTCCGCGGCGTCGAACGCGAGGTGCTCGATCCCCGGTTCCGGGCTCCGGCCCGAGGAGGTGACGACCCGCACGGCATGGCCCCGCTCGGCCAACAGCCGAGCGGTGGCGGCGCCTGCTGGCCCGAATCCGATGACGAGATGAAAGCTCACGGACGAACACTAGTTTGTGCCGTCGAAGTTCCATGCCTCGATGTCGCGGTAGTGGATCGGCCCGGGGCCGCGGCCTACGTTGCTGCCGACCAGGTGCAGGCGTGCGGCCGGCCACCGGCGCCCGGTGAACGCGGCCAGCCCGGTGGCGATTTCCGTGACGCTGGACCGGTCGCCGCGGCCGGACCGCGCCAGGGTCAGGTGGGGGCGCAGCGGTCGCTCCTCGAAGGGCACTCCGCAGGCCCTGACCACGTCACGGACCTCGGAGGCGAGCCGGTGCAGTCCTTCGAGCTCCCCGTCGATCCCGGTCCACAGCACCCGTTCGTCGAAGTGCCCGCCGCCGCGCATGGCCAGTTCCAGCGGGCGGCGCGTCGCCGCGAGGCCCGCGAGCGGCGGCCGCAGGAGCTCGGGCGCCGCTACGGGGAGCTCGCCGAGGAAGGCCAGGGTGATGTGCCAGTCCTCGATGCGGTTCCAGCGCATGTGCGGGTGCGTCTCGTAGGCGGGCCGCAGTTCCCGGGCCAGCTCCTCCTTCGCGTCGTCGGGCGGGGCGAGCGCTATGAAGACGCGGGTGGTCGCGGGCCGGATCTGTTCGTTCACGAAGGAATTCGTACACCATCGGCCACGGGACCCGGCACCACACCACGGCCCGGCCGCACCGCACCACGGCCCGGCGGGCCCGCATGCGTGCCGTGCCGGGCCGTGCCACGCTGGTCAGGTGCCCCCGGGTCCGGGGAGACGACAGCCGCGACGAACGGAGCGCGCTGTGGGACATCCGATCCGCGGTGCGGCGCGGTGGCGGCGTAGGGCCGCCGGCTGCGCCGCGCTGCTGTTGGTGACGCTCGCCATGAGTACGGGTGCCCGTGCGGCCCCGTCGCCCCCGCCCTCCCCGTCGCCCTTCCCGACCGGCGTGGGGGACCCGGGCCGCCTCGACCCGCGCATCACGGAGATCATGGGCAAGCCGGAGTACCGCCATGCCCAGTGGGGTCTCCTGCAGAGCGAACCGGACGGCGGGCGGGTGGAGCACAGCCTGTTCCCCGGACAGTTCTTCATACCCGGTTCCACCGCGAAGCTGTTCCCCGTCTCCGGCACCTGGCGCACCCTCGGCACGGACCACCGCTTCGTGACCCCCCTCTACGCGGTCGGGGAGCGCAAGGGGGCCACGCTCACCGGGGACCTCGACCTCGTGGCCCAGGGCGACCTCACCCTCGGCGGCCGGACCCGCGCCGACGGCACGGTCGCGTACACCGACCTCGACCACACCTACGCCAACGACTTCCCCGGAGCGACGCTCACCCCGCAGAACCCGCTCGCCGGAATCGACCAACTGGCCCGGCAGGTCCACGACTCCGGCATCACCCGCGTCGAAGGCGACGTGCTCGTCGACAGCCGGCTCTTCGCCTCCGACCCGATCCTCGACCCCACCCCGACACCGCTGATCGTCAACGACAACCTCATCGACCTGCTGACCACGCCCGGGGCCGGGCCGGGCGCGAAGGCCCGGATCGACTGGCGGCCCAAGGTCGCGCCGTACCAGGTCACCTCCACCGTGAAGACCGTCGCGGCCGGCAAACCGGCCGCGGTCACGGTGACGGCCACCGACGGCGGCACCCGGATCCAGCTGTCCGGCACGATCGCCGCGGACGCCCAGCCGCTGCTGCGCACCTCCCCGATCACGGATCCGTCCGCCTTCGGCCGCACCGCGCTCATCGAGGCGCTCGGCCGGGCCGGGGTGCAGGTCACCGCCGCCGCGACGGGACCCAACCGGGCCGACCGGCTGCCGCAGGACTACGCGGGCCGCCCGCGGGTGGCGGAGTACACCTCACCGCCGTACGAGCAGTACGCCAAGCTGATCCTCAAGGTCAGTCACAACCTGGGCGCCAACCTGGGCATCTGCCTGATGGCCGTCACCACCGGCAGCCACCAGTGCGCCGACGGGTTCCCGGTGCTGGCCGCCTTCCTCGACCGGGCGGGCGTCGACCGCGATCAGGTCCAGCTCATGGACGGCCGGGGCGGCAACCCCGCCGACCGGTCGACGCCCCAGGCGCTGGTGCAGATGCTGGCCTACTGGCAGCGCACCCCGGACGCGCGGCTCTTCCGGGAGGCCCTGCCCGTCCTCGGGGTCGACGGTCTGCTGGCCGACAACTGCCGGAGCTGCCCGGCGCGCGGGAAGGTGTTCGGGAAGACCGGCGCGGCCGTCGGAGGGGACTCCCTGAACGACCGGCTGGCCGTCGGCGCCATCACCATCGCCGGCTACCTCGACAAGGGCGGTGGCCGCTTCGACACCTTCTTCGCCGGGGTCAACGGGGCGTCCACACCGACCGCGAACCCCGACGACATCCTGTCCATCGCCAATGACCTGGCCCTGATCGCCGCCTACCTCCAGGAGGCGCAGGAGGCGCACTGAGCCTGCGGTGATTGCTTTCCTAGGGGGCCTAGGTTAAAACTAGGGACCCTAGGAACGGTGGAGGGCACATGGTGCGGGCAGGGCTGACGGCGGAGCGGGTGACGCTCGCGGGCGCCGAACTGGCGGACGAGGTCGGACTCGACCGCGTGACCATGTCGCAGGTGGCGCGGCGGCTGGGTGTGAAGGACGCGAGCCTCTACGCCCACGTGCGCAACCTGGAGGACCTTCGCGGCAGGATCGCGCTGCTGGCGGCGGACGAGAAGACCATCCGCATCGCGGAGGCCACCGCCGGCCGGGCGGGCAAGGACGCGCTCCTCGCGTTCGCCCACGCCTGGCGGGAGTACGCACACCAGTACCCCGGCCGCTACGCGGCGACGCAGGCCGCGATCCGCATCGACCCCGAACTGGCCGCCCGGGCACCCGGACCACGGCGCGCGGTCGAGCTGACCTACGGAATGCTGCGCGGTTACGGACTGGCCGAGCCCGACCTCACCGACGCGGTCCGGTTGCTGCGCAGCACCTTCCACGGGTTCGTCGCCCTGGAAGCCGCGGGTGGCTTCGCGCACGCGCGCCCGGCCCAGGAC
The DNA here is from genome assembly GCF_036346895.1 of Streptomyces sp. NBC_00503. NCBI lineage: Bacteria > Bacillati > Actinomycetota > Actinomycetes > Kitasatosporales > Streptomycetaceae > Streptomyces > Streptomyces sp. NBC_00503. Next base: position 7,550,128 of record NZ_CP107855.1, read on the forward strand.
TCGTGGATCCGCGCCCTCGACGCCCTGCACACCCTCCTGGAGCACTGGCCCCCGCTCCCTCCCGAAGAAGGAGTCTCCTCATGACCACCCCGACCGTCGGCAGCCTGCGCGTGAACGGGGCGACCCTGCACTACGAAGTGCGGGGCCGGGGCCCGCTCCTGCTGCTGATCCCCGGAGGGACGGGCGGCGCGGCCGCCTTCGACGACGTGGCCGAGGAGCTGGCCGCCGAGTACACGGTGGCGACCTACGACCCGCGCGGCATCGCCCGCAGCCCGCTGGACGATACCGAGGCCGAACAGCGGGTGGCCGAGCACGCCGACGACGCCTTGCGCCTGCTGGAACTGCTGTCGCCCGGCGAACCGGCCCGGGTGTTCGCCGCCAGCTCCGGGGCGATCGCCGCCGTGCACCTGCTCACCACGCATCCCGGCCGCGTCGAACGCCTCGTAGCGCACGAACCCCCGCTGGTGGAGGTCCTCCCGGACGCCGCCCGGCACCGGGCGTTCCTCGCGCGCGTGCAGGAGACGCTGCGCACCCAGGGGCTCATGCCCGCCCTCGGGGTGTTCGCCGCCGGCCTGAAGGCGGCCGGCGACACCGGCGGGCCGGAGCCGGAGCTCTCGCCCGAGCCCGAGCCCGAGCCCGAGCCCGAGCCCGAGCCCGAGTCCGAGCTGCGGCTTCCGCCCCGGGCCGCGGCGCGGGCCGAGCGGACGATGGCGGGCCTGCCGTACTTCGTCGGCCGCATCGTGCCCGCCTTCATGTCCTACACCCCGGACCTGCACCGGCTCCAGGCGCTGCCGGAGCGCCTCGTGCTCGCCGGCGGCCAGGACTCGCGCGGCGAACTGCCTTACCGTTCGGCCGAGTTCCTGGCCGAGCGCCTCGGCACGCAACTCCTGCACTTCCCCGGCGGACACACGGGCCTGACCACGCACCCCGCCGAGTTCGCCGAACTCCTCCGCAAGGCCCTGCGGGGGTGAGCCCCGCCGGAGGGTGCGGTCCGTCGCGGTGCGGACCGCGGACTCACCAGGCGACGGGCAGCGATTCGAGGCCCAGGACCACGGCGGTGTGGCGTACGCGGATGTCCTGCGGCGGGCACGCCGGCCGGAGGTCCGGGAAGGCGCGGAGCAGTTCGGTGAGCGCGATCTGGAGTTCGAGGCGGGCCAGCGTCTGGCCGATGCACTGGTGCATCCCGTAGCCGAACGCCACATGGCCCCGTACCTCGCGGCGGATGTCGAGGTCGCCGGGTGAGGTGAGGAAGCGCTCGTCCCGGTTGGCACGCTTGACCCCGAGGACGACGCCCTCGCCCGCCCGGACTGTCTGCCCGCCGGGGAGCGGTACGTCGGCGACGGCGACCCGGGCCAGCGCGGTCCGTACGATCGAGTGGTAGCGCAGGAGTTCCTCGACCGCGGACTTCACGAGAGAGGGGTCCTCGCGCAGCGCGCGCAGCTGGTCGGGGTGCTCGAAGAGCGTCAGCACGCTCAGCCCGAGCTGGTTCGCGGTCGTCTCGTGCCCGGCGAGCAGGAGCAGCCGGGCCATCGCGACGACCTCCTCGTCCGTCATGTCGGCCGCCTCCTGCTGCTGGACGGCGGTGCTGAGCAGGTCGTCCGCGGGGTCCGTCCGGCGTTTGAGGGCCAGGGTGCGGATGTAGTCACCGAGCGCCATGAGCGCGGCCGTGGCCTGCTCGGGGGTGCTGTCGATGCTGAGCATCAGCCGGCTGTTCTCCTGGAACACCTCGTGGTCCTCGTAGGGCACCCCGAGGAGCTGGCAGATCACCAGCGACGGCAGGGGGAGCGCCAGCCGGGCGATGAGGTCGGCGGGCGGACCGGCCTCCCGCATGCCCTCGATGAGCCGTCGGGTCGCCTCCCGGATGCCCGGACGCATCCGCTCGATGCGCCGCATGGTGAACGACGGGGTCAGGACGCGCCGTACCGCGCCGTGCCGCGGGGCGTCCATCCGCAGGAACGACATGGCTCCGGGCGCCGGCGGCGCCGGGAGCATCCGGGGGTATCCGGGAAGCTGGTCGTCGGCGGAGAACCGCGGGTCCGTCAGGACCGCCCGCACCTCGTCGTAGTCGCTGACCAGCCACGCGCGCGTCCCGTCGGGCAGGTCGACCAGGCGCGCGGTCGCATCGGCGAGGGACATCTGCTCCAGGATCGGTATGAAGGTGGTGGACGTGCTGCTGTCTTCCACATTTCCTCCTGCTGGGAGGTGCGAGGGGTGCCCCGGATTCTCGTTCCGGCGGGCCCGCTGACAGCCAAGCAGAGGCGGGATGAGGCGTGAAGCGGGCCGCGGGGGCGCATGAGGGATGCCCGCGTACGCACGTGTGCGCCCCCGCGGCTCCTTCGCCGCCGGCCCTCGATACCAGAGCTTGACATTCCGTCTGCCGTTGTCGCTTCGATACGTGTTCGCAATGGCTTCGACAGCTCCAACAGCCCTTCCCAAGCGTCCAATTCAACACCTACGACGCTTCAAGGGAGCAGCTGTGACGTCTCATCAGGACCGCACTCCTCGCATTCCCCACCCGGCCCGGAGAAGAAGGCACGGCCGGCTGATCGCCGCGCTCGCCGCCACCGGCCTGCTGTTGACCGGTTGCGGATACAGCGGCGGTTCCAAGGGAAGCTCCAACGGGGCCTCCGCCAACCGCGGCTGGAACGGAACCGACGCGAAACCGAGACCCGTTGCACCCTCCCCGGGCGGCAGCGCCGAGGGGGAGTCCGACGGGCGGCGCGCCAGCGCCCCGCCCGCCGACTACCTCTCCACCTTCGGGCTCGACGTGGACACCGCCAGCTACGGCTACGCCCGCCGCACGCTCGCCGACGGCCACCTGCCCGACCCCGCGACCATCCGCCCCGAGGAGTTCGTCAACAGCTTCCGGCAGGACTACCAGGAGCCCGACGGCGACGGCTTCTCGGTCACCGTCGACGGCGCCCGGACCACCGACGCCGACTGGTCCCTGGTCCGCGTGGGCCTCGCCACCCGCGGCTCCGGGCAGGGTGCGGACGGCGCGGAGCGCCGCGCACCCGCCGCCCTCACCTTCGTCGTGGACGTCTCCGGCTCCATGGCGGAGCCCGGCCGCCTCGACCTCGTACGCACCTCCATGAACCTGATGACCGACCAGCTGCACGACGAAGACTCGGTCGCCGTCGTCACCTTCAGCGGCAAGGCCCGGACCCGGCTCGCGATGACCCCCGTCGCCGGCAACCGCGAACAGATCCACAAGATCGTCGACGGGCTGCGCACCGACGATTCCACCAACGTGGAGGCGGGCATCACCCTCGGATACGACGAGGCGGTCAAGGCCCTGCGGCCCGGCGCCACCAACCGGGTCGTCCTGCTCTCCGACGGCCTCGCCAACACCGGCGCCACCACCGCCGATGCCATCCTCAAGCGGATCTCCGGCGCCCGCACCGAGCACGGGATCACCCTGTACGGCGTGGGCGTGGGCAGCCAGTACAACGACGCCTTCATGGAACAGCTCGCCGACAAGGGAGACGGCCACACCACCTACGTCTCCGACAGGGAAGGCGCCCGCAAGGTCTTCTGCGAAGAACTCCCCGCACAGATCGAACTGCGGGCCCGCGACGCCAAGGCGCAGGTCTCCTTCGACCCGCAGACCGTCGAGCGGTTCCGGCTGATCGGCTACGACAACCGCAAGGTCGACGACCAGGACTTCCGCAACGACGCGGTGGACGGCGGCGAGGTCGGCCCCGGTCACACGGTGACCGCCCTGTACGCGGTCCGGTTGCGCCCCGGCGCGACCGGCCACGTGGCGACGGCCACCGTGCGCTGGCTGGACCCGAACACCCGGGCCCCGCACGAGCGGTCCGGCGAGGTGGAGGAGAGCGCGCTCCGGGGCGACCTGTGGACCCAGGCCCCGCCGCGCCTCCAGATCACGGCGGTGGCGGCCTACTTCGCCTCGGCGCTGCGGGAGCGCGACGGCGGCTGGGAGCGGGTACCGGGCTCCGTCTCCCTGGACCAGCTCGCCGGTCACGCGCAGCGGCTGGCGGACCGCACGGAGGACTCCGCCGTGCGGGAACTGTCGGATGCGATCCGGCAGGCCGGTCAACTGAACCGATGACGCCCCCGACGGGGCCGGCCGGCTCGGCCCGGCCCCGTTCGGCACGGTCCGCCCTCCGAGGCCCGGACGGCGGGTCGTAGGCTGAGGGTCCGGCGGATCTCCGCGCCGCCGGACCCCGGTGAAAGGACCAGGTCATGAGCGCCAAGGCCCGCAAGCTCTTCGACGCGCTGGATCTCAACAGCGACGGCGTCCTGACGCGCGCCGAGGTGATCAGCGCCCTGCGGAAGAAGGGACCCACCCTCGCCGCCGCGGGCGACCTGCCCTTCTGGGGCGTGGGCGACGCGGACGCCTCCTCGGCCCTCTTCGACCAGGCCAACCTGGACGGTGACGGGGTCCTGACCTTCGAGGAGTTCGAGCGCGAGGTCGACCGCCGCTTCGGCTGGTAGCCGACCCGCCGGGGGGCACCGAGCACTCAGCAGGTGGCCGCGCCGAACCACTCGGGCAGCCGGCCGAGCAGGTCCTGCTGGTCCTCGCCGGCCCAGACCACGTGGCCGTCCGGCCGCAGGAGCACCGCGGGCACGTCCAGTTCCCCGCTGACGTCGACCACGTGGTCGACCCGGTCCTCCCAGCCCGCCACCGAGAGTCGGCCCGTCTGGTCGAGCAGCAGTCCCCGGCCCTCGCGCATCAGCTCGTACAGGCGACCCCGCTTGAGCTCGATGTCCCGCAACCGCCGCCCGAGCAGCTCGTGGCCCTCGCCGAAGTCGTAGCGGATCCCGATCGCGATGATCTTCTCGATCAGGTGCCGGTTCACGTCCTCGAAGTCCAGCAGTTCCGACACCAGTCGGCGGACCGCCTGGGCGCCCGGTTCGAGGGACATCAACTGCATCTGCGCACGGGTGTTGTCCAGCACGTCGGCGGCCACCGCGCGCCGTTCGGTCTGATAGCTGTCCAGCAGCCCCTCCGGAGCCCAGCCGCGCACCTGGGCGGCGAGCTTCCACCCGAGGTTGAACGCGTCCTGGACGCCGAGGTTGAGCCCCTGCCCGCCGACCGGCGGGTGGACGTGCGCCGCGTCGCCGGCCAGCAGTACCCGGCCGTCCCGGTAGCGCTCCGCCAGCCGGGTGGCATCGCCGAAGCGGGACAGCCAGCGCGGCGAGTGGGCGCCGAAGTCCGTGCCGGCCACCTCCCGCAGCTGCTGTTTCAGTTCCTCCAGGGTCGGCGGGACCCTGGGGTCCTCGGCCAACCCGGCGGCGGGTGCCACCACGCGGTACACCCCGTCCCCGAAGGGGATCGCGCCGAACAGCAGCCGGGTCTTGCGGACTTCGGCCACCACGGCGCCGACCGTCTCCGGCGGCGCGTCCAGCGCCACCTCGCCCAGCAGCGTTTCGACCCTGGTGGGCTCGCCGGGGAAGCCGATGCCGAGCTGCTTGCGCACCGTGCTGCGGCCGCCGTCGCAGCCGACGAGGTAGCGCGAGCGCAGCTCGGTACCGTCGGCCAGCTCGGCCGTCACCCCGTGTTCGTCCTGGCTCAGCCCGACCAGCGCGAGACCGCGCCGGATCTCGGCACCGAGCTCCACGGCGCGCTCCGTCAGCAGGCGGTCGACGGTGGGCTGCGGGATGCTGAGGACGTAGGGATGCGCGGTGTCGAGCCCCTCCGGCGAAGGACTGGGGATGCCGGCGAAGAACCCGCCGACCGGATACTGCCGGCCCAGCGGGAGGAACCGCTCCAGCAGACCGCGCTGGTCCGTCACCTCGATGCTGCGCGAGTGCAGTCCGAGAGCGCGCACGACCTCGGTCGGCTCCGATTCCCTGTCCACCACGACCACGTGGACTCCGTGCAGCCGCAATTCGGCGGCCAGCATCATGCCGGTCGGGCCTGCGCCGACAATCATCACGTCAATCAAGAAAACCGCCCCGAATGCCTCAGATTTTGTGCTGGACGGAGAGTTTGCGGCATCAAGGGGGCCTTGTCGCAAGGCCCCCCGTGCGCTATATGTTGAGGAGGGCAAGGAGCGGTAGATCTCCTTGCCTTTGTTGTTTGTCTCAAGGCCTCCTTTGCCTCAAGGCGTGGAGAACGCCTGCCTCGGCACATTCACACGTCGCGGTTCCGTACGACGGCCACGGCGAGGGCGACGGCGATCAGCGGCCAGAGCGCGAACACGATCCAGCAGCCGGGAAGCGTGGCGCTGTAGCCCAGGGAATCGGGATCCGGCTCCCAGGTCTGGACGAGGCGGGTCCAGGCGGCCGAGACCATCGTGTGCTTGATGTCGGCCGACCAGCGGTTGCTCTCCGAGAACATGGTGGGCAGCATCAGCAGGGCGAAGACGGCGGTGAGCACGGTCCCTGCGGCATGCCGGAGCAGGACGCCGAGGCCCAGGCCGGTCAGGGCGCACACCGGAGCCAGCAGGGCCGACGCCACCAGCGGTCGGAACACATCGGGATGGGTGAGCGGAACCGCGGCGTCGTGCCCGTTCAGGACGGCCTGGGAGACGAAGAAGGATCCGAGGGCGGCGACCGTGCCGACCGCGGTCCACAGCACGGCGGTGACGACCGCCTTGGCCAGCACCACCGCACCGCGGTCGGGGACGGCAGCGAAGGTGGTGCGGATCAGCCCGCTGCCGTACTCGCTCACCACGGCGAGGGCGCCCATGGTTCCGGCGACGAGGATCAGCGTCATGCAGCCGGGCGAGGAGAAGGAGTCGTAGGCCAGGAAACTGCCGGGTTCGGATCCCGCGGCCTTGTCGGAGAGCGAAGCCACGGCGGCGGACCCGATGACGAACAAGGTGGTGAACGCCAGGACCCACGGGGTGGAGCGCAGGGACCGCGTCTTGATCCACTCGGAGGCGATCAGATCGCGGAAGCGGGCGGGCGGCTCGGCGGGGGAGGCGGCCTGGGCGGTCGCATCGGTCGCGGGGGCGGAGGCGAGTGTGGTCATCGGGGCTGTCCTGCCTGGTATTCGACGCTGTCGGCGGTGAGTTGCATGAAGGCCTCTTCCAACGAGGCTGCTCGGGTGGTGAGTTCGCTGAGCAGGATCCCGTTCTCGAAGGCGAGCGCGGCGATCCGCTCAGACGGGAGTCCGGTCACGGCGAGCTTCTCGGTGCCCGCCGATCCCTCCGGCTCGACCGACGCCCCGGCAGCGCTCAGCACCGCCGTCAGCTCGGCAGCCTGCCGCGTGCCCACCACCACACCGAGAGTGGTGCTGCGGGCCGCGAACTCCCGTACCGACTCGGCTGCGATGAGCCTGCCCCGGCCGATGACCACGAGCTGGTCGGCGGTGTTCTCCATCTCCGACATCAGGTGGCTGGAGAGGAAGACGGTGCGGCCCTCGGCCGCCAGCCGCCGGAAGAGGCGGCGCATCCAGAGCACGCCCTCCGGGTCCATGCCGTTGACCGGCTCGTCGAACATCAGCACCGGCGGGTCGCCGAGCAGTGCGGTGGCCACCCCCAGCCGCTGCTTCATGCCGAGCGAGAACCCGCCGATGCGGCGGCCCGCCACCTCGGCCAGGCCCACCTCGTGCAGCACCTCCGACACCCGGCGCGGGGAGATCCCGTTGCTGCGCGCCAGGGCCGACAGGTGGGCCGTGGCGGTGCGTCCGCCGTGGACCTGGCCGGCGTCGAGGAGGGCGCCGACGTGCCGCAGGCCGCGGGAGTGGCTGCGGAAGGGGACCCCGCCGACGGTGGCGGCGCCGCCGGTGGGCGCCTCCAGGCCGAGGATCATCCTCAACGTGGTGGACTTGCCCGCCCCGTTGGGGCCGAGGAAACCGGTGACCTGGCCCGGCCGCACGGTGAAGGACAGCTGGTCGACGGCGGTCTTGCCGCCGTAGCGCTTGGTGAGTTCCTGTACTTCGATCATGTGGACAACACTGCCGGGAGGGCCCCGGCCGGTCATGGGGCCGTGGTCGGCAATCGCGGGGCCCGGTTAGCCCGTGGGCGTAAGCCCCCGGGACGACGCCGCGGGGCCGGTGGCTGGATAGTGTCGCGGGATGGATGCCATACCGACCACCCCGCGGCCCGCCCGCACCGTTCCTCGCGAGAGGGTGCACCTGCGATGACGAGAACCAACCTCACCGCCTGGGCAGGGGGCGTCCTCTACGTCTTGGCGCTGGCCCTGCTCGTAGGAGGCGCGCCGCGGGCTTCGGGCATGCTCCACGGCATCGGAGCCCTGCTGGCGGCGAGCCTGCTCCTCGGCCTCCTGCGCCGCGCGCCGGCCTCGGCCCTGGTCCTCCTGCTCCTCGGATCCACCGCCGTGGTGGCCGGTCCCCCGAGCTCCGCCCCCGTGGACCTGTCCGCCTCCTACCAGGGCCAGTTCCTGCCGTTCCTGGCGGTGGACCTCGTCCTCGGCCTCATCGTCGCCACCCGCGCACGGCGGGCCTCGACCGTCGCCGTGGCCGCCTCCCTCCTCGTCCAGGTGCTCCTCGTCGGCAGCTTCGCACACGGCGACGGCCTGACCGCCAACCTCGTCATCGCCGTCCTGGCGGTGGCCGCGGCCTGCACGGCCGGTCTGCTGATCCGCGAGCGCCGCGAGCACGCGGTGGCGCTGCGCGCACAGGAGGTCGCCGAGGCGGTCGTCGCCGAACGGCTGCGGATCGCACGGGAGTTGCACGACATGGTCGCGCACAGCATCGGCATCATCGCCATCCAGGCCGGGGTGGGCAGCCGGGTCATCCGGACCCAGCCCGAGGAGGCCGGGGAAGCGCTGCGCGCCATCGAAGCCACCAGCAGGGAGACCCTGGCCGGCCTCCGGCGGACCCTGATGGCGCTGCGCCGGGCCGACCCGGACGCCGAGGACCCGGGGCGGGCACCGCTCGCGCCCTCGCCCGGTCTGGCGGACCTCGACCGGCTGGCGGCGGCGACGGCGGACGCCGGCGTCAGCGTCGACGTGCACCGCAGCGGGGAACAGCGCCCGCTGCCGGCCGAGATCGACCTGTCGGCCTACCGTATCGTCCAGGAGGCGCTGACCAACGTGGTCCGCCACGCGGGCACCGGGCTCTGCCGGGTGGCCATCGAGTACGGGGACCGGGAACTGTCCGTGGAGATCGTCGACGACGGGCGCGGTGCCACCGAGCACGGCCCGGCCCACGGCTTCGGCATCGTCGGCATGCGCGAGCGGGTCGCCCTGCTGCACGGCCGGCTCACCACCGGGACGCGCCCCGAAGGCGGCTTCCGGGTGGCGGCCAAGCTGCCCCTGCCCGCGCCCGCGCCCGCAGCCGTTTCAGTGGAGGCCCGATGACCATCCGGATCGTACTCGCCGACGACCAGCCACTGGTGCGCTCCGGCATGCGCGTGCTCATGTCCGACCACCCCGACCTGGAAGTCGTCGGCGAGGCCGCCAACGGCTCCGAGGCGGTCCGGCTCGTCGCCGAACTCGACCCCGACGTCGTCGTGATGGACATCCGGATGCCCGAAATGGACGGCATAGAGGCCACCCGCCTGATCACCGCCGGTCCGGCGACGGCCCGCGTCCTCGTCCTGACCACCTTCGACGAGGACGACCACGTCTACGGTGCGCTGCGCGCCGGCGCGAGCGGCTTCGTGGTCAAGGACATGGCCCTCGACGACATCCTCGCGGCGGTCCGCGTGGTCGCCGCCGGGGACGCACTGATCGCGCCGGGGGTGACGCGCCGCCTGATCGCGGAGTTCGCCGGACGGCCCGCGGCCGCCCCGGAGCGCACCCCGCGGACGGTCGAGGGCATCACCGAGCGGGAACGCGAGGTACTGGCCCTCGTGGGACGCGGCCGGTCGAACACCGAGATCGCCGAGGACCTCTTCATCTCGGTGGCCACCGCCAAGTCCCACGTGTCGCGGCTGCTCACCAAACTGAACGCCCGGGACCGGGTCCAGCTCGTGATCACCGCCTACGAGGCGGGGCTGGTCACGCTGCCCCGCTGACGGTGCTCCCGGCCCCCGGCTCCCGCTCGTGCTCGGCCCCCTCGTCACGGCGCGGGAGCAGCAGCGGGGTCGCCAGGATGAGCAGACCGGCGATCGCGATCGGTGTTCACGAACAGCGGGCGCAGCGCGGAGTCGGCCAGGATGTAGCGCCATCCTGCGAACAGGTCCCCGGCCCGCAGCCGCGGCCGCGCTCCGGCGGGAGCGGGATCCGGCTCGGGGGCGCCGCCGATCGCCCGGATCCCCACGGCCGAGAGCAGGTAGCTCACCGCGTTGGCGACCACGGTCGTCACCGGGCCCAGTACCGCGATCGCTGCCCCGCCGAGCGGGGGACCGAGCAGGGTAGCGGTCCAGGTCGTGGACTCGAACCGCCCGTTCGCGACGATCAGGTCCTGGGGCGGGACGAGCGCCTTCACGCAGGCGCCGCTGGCCGCGGTGAAGGCGATGTCGGCCGCGCCGACGACGACCGCCACGACCAGGAGCTGGGTGAAGCCCAGCAGGCCGAAGGCGAACGCCGCGGGCACGCTCATCAGCGCCGCGAAGCGGACCAGGTCCATCGCGAACATCACCGGCCGCTTGCGGCGGAACTCCACCCACGGGCCGAGCGGCAGCGCCACCACGGCGCCGACCGCCAGCCCCGCGGCCGCCAGGGCCGATACCTGGGTCGTTCCGGCGTGCAGGACGAGGATCGCGATCAGGGGGAACGCGTCGAAGGCGATCCAGGTACCGAGCGTGCTGACCGCGTACGCCGCCCAGAGCCACCCGAACTGCCGCCCCAGCGCACGTCCGCCCAACAAGCCCACCCTGTCCCGCCCTCTCTCGCGGACGCCCTCAACGCAGCACGGGGATCACATCCTGCGTCTCGTCCACCTCGACGCCCGTCGTGCGGCGGGTGAGCGGTTCGGGGGGCGTCTCGTCCGCACAGACCGTACCCCGTGCCGGCAGCGCCAGGGTGGCGAGGTAGTCGTCGACCAGGGCGCTGACACAGGCGCTCCGGTTGTAGCCGGTGTGTCCCTCGCCCGCGAAGGTCAGCAGCCGTCCGCTGTCCAGCGTCCCGGCCAGGGCCACCGCGTCCTGGTACGGGGTGTCCGGGTCCCCGGTCGTACCCAGGACCAGGATCGGGGCGGAACCGGCCGCCCGGTAGGAACCCTCGTAGCGGCTCGGACGCTCCGCCGGCCACTGGGCGCAGGTGGGCGCGTGGTTGTGGTCGTAGGTGGGCGGCCCGAGGCCGATGGGGGGTCCCAGCAGCGGAGCGGTGGCGACGTGGACGCCGACCACCGTGTCCAGGAGCAGTCGGCCGGTCGGGTAGACGCGGTCGGCGCACTCGACGGCCATGTTGACGTTGAGGAAGTCGAAGGACGCGGGCGAGGGCGGCGACAGCAGGAACGAACCCTGGTGTGCCTGGGCGGCCCGCAGGGCCTGCCCCAGATAGGGCCAGACCTCCTTGCCCGAGTTGATGTTGAACATCAGCCGGTAGGCGAGCGTGTAGCCGGTGGCCGGGCGTCCGCTCGCGGTGATCACGGGATCCGCGTCCAGCGCCCGCTTGAGCTGCTCGAAGGCCTCCCGCGGCCGGCCGTCACCGAATCCGCACGCGGTCGCGTTCTGCGCGCACCAGTCGAGGAACCGGCCGACCGCCGCGTCCAGGGCGACGAACTGCCCGCCGTCGTACGCGTACGGGACATCGGCGTAGCGACGCGGATCGTAGGCCCCGTCCAGCACCATGGCGCGCACGCGCCGGGGGAACTGCGCGGCGTAGACGGTGCCGACGTAGCTGCCGAAGGAGCGGCCGTAGAAGGTGAGCGTCTCCTCGCCCAGGGCCTGGCGCAGCAGGTCGAGGTCCTTGGCGTTCGACGCGGTGCCGATGAACGGCACGAGGTCCGCGGAGCGTTCCTTGCAGGCGGCGCCGAACTCCCGGCCCTGCCGGACGGTGGTCTGCAGGGCTCCCGGGCCCGGCACCCCGCGCGCGGCGTCCACGGCGGCGGAGTACTCGGCGTCGTTCCAGCACTCCACCTGTCCGCTGCGCTTCACGCCGCGCATGTCGTACCCGACGACGTCGAAGGAGTCGCGCAGGGAAGCCGGGAGCGCGCCGTAGCTGTTGCGGGCGAAGTCCACACCGGAGTTGCCGGGTCCGCCGGGGTGCAGGACCAGGACGCCGGTGCGGTGGGCCCGGTCCGCCGCGAGCCGCCGGGTGACCGCGAGCGGGATCGTACGCCCGGTGGGCCGGCGGTAGTCCAGCGGCACCTGGGCGGTCGCGCACTCGAAGCCGTCCCCGGGACCGCCGGGGTCCGCCCCGTCGCAGGCACCCCAGGACAGGGCGGGCACGGGCGGGGCGGCCGGGACCGCGGCCGTCGCGGCCCCGGGCGCGCCCCCGAGCAGCGCGGTGACCGCGATCAGAACGAGGGATATCCCCCAGGTCGTCCGCTTGCGGGGGTCATCGGCTAAACGGCTCTGCATGCGGTGGTCCTCCGTCATGGATGTGGCCGAACGTGCGACAACGTAACCACCGACCGCCGCACTTGTCGGCCCCCGGGGAGTTGATTTTCCGTACCACCAGGGGTGTACGCGCCCGGTCGGCGGCCCGGGTCGCAGGCCCGCACCGGCCTTCGTGGCGGAGGGTCAGGTCCAGCCCATCTCGGAGTACGCCCGGCCGTGGCCGATCGCCTCGATCGCGGTCCGGGTGTACGCGACGATCGGCTCGGGGAGCGCCGCCGGATCCCACCACGCCCACTCCAGGCACTTGTCGGGCTCCCGCAGTTCGGGCGTGCCCGACCAGGCGCGCGCCCGGAAGAACAGCTGGAGCCGGGGCTGCCCGTCGCCGCCCTCGTCGAGTACGTGCACCGTGTGGACGAGCTCGGCGTCCTCGGCCCGGATCGTCAGCCCGGCTTCCTCCTCGGCCTCCCTGACCAGGCAGGCGAGCGCCCCCTCCTGCTCGCAGTGGCCCGCGAGCAGGTGCCAGGTCCGCCCGGCGAACGGCAGGTCCGGGTGGCGCAGCCCGAGCAGGACCTTGCCGTCGGGCCGCTGGAGGTACAGGTGCACACCGATGACGTTGGGGCGGGCCCGGCCGCCACTTCGGGGAACGGGTACGGGTACGGGCGCGGCCGCGAGAGCCGGCGCGGGAGCGGTCCTCCGGTGCAGGGCGATGACCTCGGCCGTCCACGGGCACATGGTCAGCCACGCGGTGGTGGCCGCGTCGAACCAGCGGAACATGATCCCTTCGGGACAGGGAAGGGCGTCGGCGTCGCCGTCCCAGGCACCGAGGTAGACCTGGATCCGGTCCTTGCCCTGCCCGCCGGGGCCGTGCGCGTCGACGACGGTCAGCGGCTCCAGCGCGACCGTCAGGCCGGTCTCTTCGAGGAGTTCCCGCTCGACGGCCTGCCGGGAGGATTCCGAACCCTCACGGCCCCCGCCGGGGATCGACCAGGTGCCCGGGTCGCAGATGTGCGGCTTGTTGGCATCGCGCAGGTGCAACAGGTACTGCCCCCGGCCGTTCACCAGGAGGGCCGCGGTGCCGGTGGGTTCAGGGGCCACTGTTCGCTCCAGACGGGTGTGTCGGGGGTGCCGGTGCTCCGGCTGCGCGCCGGATCCGGCCCGTCAGAGGATCTTCGCAGAGCGGTGCGCGGTCAGTGCCCGGCGGACGGCAGGCGCACGCGGAACAGGGCTCCGCGGTCCGGCGTCGTCTCCAGTTCCAGTGCGCCCTCGTGCGCCCGGACCAGCGCGGAGGCGATCGCCAGCCCGAGGCCGGCGCCGCCGCCCGCCTGGCGGCTCCGGGAGGCGTCCACCCGGTAGAACCTCTCGAAGACCCGGGCGGCCTGCTCCGGAGTGAGACCCGGCCCGGAGTCGGCCACCTCGATCACCTCGTGGCCGCCCGAACTCCCCACCCCGATGCGTACCGGCGAACCCGTCGGCGTGTGGGCGACGGCGTTGCCGACCAGGTTGGCGACCACCTGGCGCAGCCGCGCCTCGTCGCCGTTGACCGGAGCGGGGCCGGGCAGGCCGACGCCGCCCGGACCGGTCAGCACCACCTCGCGGGTCGGATCCAGCGCCCGGGTGTCGTGCAGGGCGTCCACCGCCAGGGTGCGCAGGTCCATCGGAGCGATCTCCAGCGGGCGCTGCTCGTCCATGCGGACCAGCGTGAGCAGGTCCTCCACCAGGCCGCCGAGCCGCACCGCCTCGCTCTCGATCCGGGCCATGGTCCGTTTGACGTCCGCCTCGTCGGGAAGGGCGCCCATCCGGTACAGCTCGGCGAAGCCCCGGATCCCGGCCAGTGGCGTGCGCAGCTCGTGACTGGCGTCGGCGACGAAGCGCCGCATCTGCTCCTCGGACGCCGCGCGGGCCGCGAAGGCCGACTCGATCTGCGCGAGCATTCCGTTGAGCGCGCTGCTCAGCCTTCCGGTCTCGGTCCGCGGCGAAGCGTCCGGCATCCGGTGCGAGAGCGGTCGCCCGGCGGATATCTCCGCCGCCGTCTCCTCGATCCGCCGCAGCGGCCGCAGGCCCGCCCGTACGGCGAACCAGCCGGCCGCCGCGAGCAGCAGCGACACCACCACGCCGATCAGCCGGAAGGCGGTCGCCAGGTGGTCGAGGGTGGAGGTCACGTCGTCCAGCGGGGCCGCCACCACCACCCCGGTGGGCAGCGCGGGATCCTCGCTGCCCACCGGCACGATCAGCACCCACCAGGTGCCGTCACCGTGGTCGCTCCGAACCTCGAACGGCCGCCCCAGCCTGGCCCGTAGCCCCGCCGCATCCATCGCGGGCCACGACGGGCCCGGATCCCCGGCCGTGACGGGCTGGCGGTACTGGTCCGAGACCGTGCCGTCGGCATCGGCGAACGCCATCACGTACTGGCTCGGCAGCCAGGCCCGCCCGCCGCCCGCCCGCCCCGGATGCGGTTGCGGGATGCCCTCGGACCGGACCCGGTACGCCATCGAGTCCCCGAACCGTTCGAGCTGCTGGTCCACCCGCCCCACCAGCTGGGCGCGCACCGAACCGAGGACGACGGTGTCACTGACGGTCAGCCCCAGCGCGACCAGGACCATCGAGAGCACCACCAGCCGCGCGCGCAGGGACAGGCCCGCGAAGAAGCGCGCCATGTCAGCCCTGCGGGCGGCGCAGCACGTACCCGATGCCGCGCACGGTGTGGATGAGCTTGGGCGAGCCGTCCGCGCCCGAGTCCACCTTGCGGCGCACGTAGGAGATGTACGACTCGACGATGCTGAGGTCGCCGCCGAAGTCGTACGCCCACACGTGCTCCAGGATCTGCATCTTGGAGACCACGCGATCGGCGTGGGTCATCAGGTACGCGAGCAGTTTGAACTCGGTGGGGGACAGGGAGACGGGCCGGCCGCCACGCAGCACCTGGTGGCCCACCGGGTCCAGTTCGAGGTCGCCCGCGACCAGGCGCCCCTCGCCCGCGGGGCCGCCGGTGCGGCGCAGGATCGCGCGGATCCGGGCGATCAGCTCCTCCAGGCTGAACGGCTTGGTGACGTAGTCGTCGCCGCCGGCCGTCAGCCCGCTGATCTTGTCGTCCACGCCGTCCTTCGCGGTGAGGAAGAGCACCGGCAGGTGCTCGGCCCCCGGTGCGGAGCCGGCCACTTCGCGCAGCCTCCGCACCACGGCGAACCCGCTGATGTCGGGCAGCATCACATCGAGCACCACCAGATCCGGCCGCTCCTCGGCGACCGCCGCCAGCGCGTCGGCGCCGTTCGCCGCCGAGGTGACCTTGAAGCCCACGAACCGCAGCGAGGCGGAGAGCAGCTCCCGGATGTTCGGCTCGTCGTCGACGACCAGCAGGCTCGCCTCGGGCGTGGCGGTGTCCCTGTCCAAAAGGGGTGTCTCCTTCCTCTCGCGCTCAGCCCCGTCCGCCGCCGAAACCTCCCCCGACGCCCTGGGCGACGGTGGTCGCGGCGACATCGCCCGAGGGGCTCTGGCTGCCGCGCACGGTCACGGTCTGACCCGGCTGGAGGTCGGACACCTTGCCGCTCTTGGCTTCGGTGATCTGGGTGTTGTTGTCGGTGGTGATCTTGACGACGTTGCCCTGGGCGTCCGTGACGTAGAGGGTGGTGCCGTCGACGAGCTTCACCGTACCGGTGGTGAAGCCGGCCCCGGCGCCCAGCCCGCCCGTCGCACCCCCGGACCCCTGCCGCGAACCGTTCTGCCCGGTTCCCGTGCGGCCCTGCCCGGTGGTGCCCTGGCCCTGCCCGCCGGCACCCTGCCCGCCGGATCCCTGCCGCTGGCCGCCCGCGCCCGTACCGCCCTGGCCGAAGCCCGTACGCCCCTGGCCGCCCGCCCCGGCAGCCGGATTGCGCCCGGCGGACGCGGATCCGGATCCCGATCCGGCCGAGCCCTGCAGTTGTCCCTTCTCCACCAGGGCGCCCCCGGCGAACGCCAGCCCGGCCACCACCCCGCCGGAGAGCAGCAGCCTCAGCCAGGGCAGCCGCGGCCGGGGCGGAGCGGCGAGCTCCGCCGAGATGTCCCGGGTGTCCGGGGGCTCGGCGAGGATCTCCTCGGGATCTTCCGCGGGTCCCGCGGCGGGACCTTCCACGGAGGGTTGCTCCGCAGTCGCCGAGTCGGCGGCCGAGTCGGCGAACACCTCGGAGAACGGCGTGAACCGGTCCTCGCCCGCCTCATGCGGCTGCTTCTCCAGTTCGGTACGGCGTCGTGCCATGTCACTCTCTCCCTGTCCCCGCACGTGTGGGCTCACTCGTGCCGCAGTGCTTCGATGGGCCGCAGGCTCGCGGCCCGGTTGGCCGGATAGCCGCCGAAGAACAGGCCGATCACCACCGCGATGGCGAAGGCTCCGACGACCGACTCCGGTATGACGACCGGCTTGATGCCGACGATCGTGAAGTGCGAGCCGATCAGTCCGGCCGCTACGCCCAGCCCGCCGCCGATCAGCGAGAGCAGCGTCGACTCGGCGAGGAACTGGCCGAGGATGACCCCGCGGGGCGCCCCGATCGCCTTGCGGATGCCGATCTCACGCGTCCGCTCGGTGACCGTCACCAGCATGATGTTGGTGATGCCGATCCCTCCGACCAGCAGGGAGATCGCCGCGACCGCGCCCAGCAGCACGGTGAAGGTCTTGTTCGTCGAGGCCTGCGTGGTCAGCAGGGACGCCTGGCTGGCGACCCGGAAGTCCAGCGCGGCCGGGTCCTTGATGCCGTGCCGCGCCATCAGGACGCTCGTGATCTCGCTCTGCGCCGCCGTCGTCGCGTCCGCCGACTTGGCCTCGACCAGGATCTGGCCGACCGAGCCGAAGCCGGTGAAGGCGTTCTGCACGGTGGGCAGCGGCGCGACCACCACGTCGTCCGGGTCCTGGAACCCCGTACCGCCCTTGGTGGCGAGCACCCCGACCACGGTGAACGGCGTACCGCCGAGCACCACCTTCTTGCCGACCGGATCGACCGTGCCGAACAGGTCGGTGGCGGTCGTCGAACCGATCACGGCCACCTTGCGGGAGGCCAGTACGTCGTCACCGCTGAAGTAGTCGCCCTTGGCCACCTTGCTGTTGGAGGCCTTGAAGTACGCCGGGTAGGTGCCGACGACCTGGCCGACCGTGTGCGAGGAGCCCTCGTAGAGAGCGGTCTGCGAAGTGGTGACCTCGGGCGCCACCGACGCGACGTGCGGGGCGGCCGAGGGGTCGGCGAGCGCCCGCGCGTCCTCGACGGTCAGCGGCTTAGTGGAGCCCGCGGAACCGGCTCCGGAGCGCGAGCCGCCGAATCCGCTCCCGGAGGAGACGGTCAGGGCGTTGGTGCCGAGCTTCTCGATGGAGTCCTTCACCGCCTGCGAGGAGCCGTTGCCGACGGCGAGCAGCAGGATCACCGCCGCGACGCCGATCAGCACCCCCAGCATCGTCAGCGCGGAGCGCACCTTGTTCGCCGCGAGGCCGCCGAAGGCGAAGCGCAGCGTCTGGAACGGGTTCACCGGAGACCTCCGGACACCGCGGCCTCGGACAGCCCGTGCATCTCGTGCTGCCCGCGCATCGCGGGCGGGGGCCCGTCGACGGGTGCCTGCCGGACGTCCTCGACGATCTGCCCGTCCACCAGGCGCAGGACCCGCTTGGCGTGCCGGGCCACCTCGTCCTCGTGGGTGATCAGGACGACGGTGCGGCCCGAGGCGTTGAGCCGGTCCACGATGGCCAGGACCTCCTCGGTACTGCGGCTGTCCAGATTTCCGGTCGGCTCGTCGGCGAGCAGCATCGCGGGAGCGGTGACGAGCGCGCGGGCCAGGGCCACGCGCTGCTGCTGGCCTCCGGAGAGTTCGTTGGGCCGGTGGTCCATCCGGTCGGCCAGGCCGACGAGGGTGAGCGCGGCCGCCGCTCGGCGCCGCCGCTCGGCGGCCTTCACCCCGGCGTACGCCAGCGGCAGTTCCACCTGGGCGAGGGCGGTGGTGCGGGGCACCAGGTTGAACGACTGGAACACGAAGCCGATCTTGCGGTTGCGGACCAGCGAGAGCTGGTGTTCGTCCAGGCCGCCCACATCGATCCCGTCGAGCAGGTAGCGGCCCGCGGTGGGCACGTCCAGGCAGCCGAGGATGTTCATCAGGGTCGACTTGCCGGAACCCGAGCTGCCCATGACCGCGACGAAGTCACCCTGCTCCACGAGGAGTTCGACGCCGGGCCGGTGGCCCGTGGCGGGATCGCGCGGCCCGCCCAGCGCGCGGACCACGGCGTCGCCGTGCCCGTACGTCTTGAACAGCGCGCGGACCTCGATCACCGGCGGCGTCATCCGCGGCCACCCCCGCCGCCAGTGGTACGCGCACCCGTGCCCCCGCGGTTGCGGGCGCCGCCGGCCCCGGCGCCGCCGGGGAAGGTTCCGCTGGGGAAGCCGCCGTTGCCGGCCGAGGACACCGGGGCCAACTGCACCTGCTCGCCCTCGGTCAGTCCGCTCACGACCTGGTCGGCGCTGTCGCCTTCGAGACCCAGGGTGACCGGCGTGCGTACGGTCGTGCCGTCGGCCTTGACCACGGTGACCGTACGGTTCTCCCCGGTCCCGGACACGGCCGCGGCCGGCACCGAGAGGGCGCCGGACGCCTCGCCGACGACGACCTGGATGCTGGTGCTGAGGCCGCTGCGCAGGTCGGCGGTGGGGCTCGTGATGGTGAGGGTGGCCGAGTACTGCACGGCGCTCCCGCCGCTCGCGTTGCCGCCTCCGGAGGAGGATCCGCTGCTCACCGGTAGGGAACTGACCGACAGGACCTGCGCGTTGAGGGTCTTCCCGGACATCGCGTTGAGGGTGACCGTCGCCGGCTGGCCGGGCTTGAGCTTGAGGGCGTCGGCCTCCGAGAAGCTCGCCGTCACCTGCATCCCGGACGGGTTGGTGAGAACCACGAACCCGGACAGGGTGGAGGAGGAACCGGCGCTGGACGAAGCCGAGTTGCCGCCCGATCCGCCGCTTCCGCCACTCGAACCGCTGCCGGTGCCGTTCGTTCCGGTGACCGTGTCGCCCACCTTCGCCGAGACCGAAGCCACCGTCCCGTCGGCCGGCGCCTTCAGCACCGTCCCGTCCACGGCGCGCTGCGCGGCGTCCACCGCGTTCTGCGCCTGGGTGAGCTGGGCGCGGGCCTGGGCCAGCTGCGCCGGATCCACGGTCGGGGTCGCGGCCGGCACGGGAGTGGAGGCGGAACCGCCCCGCGAGGACGAGCTGCCGCTGCTCGGAGCCGAACTCACCTGTCCGGCCTCAGCCTTGGTGAGGTTGGCCTGAGCCGCGGTCAGCGCGGCCCGGGCCTGGTTGAGCGTCTCGGTCGCCGTGGTCGCGTCGACCTTTCCGAGCAGCTGCCCCTTGGTGACCTTGTCTCCGGCCTTGACGCCGACCTCGGTGAGCCGACCGCCGGTGGTGAAGTTCACCCCGGCATCGCTCGGCGAGCTCAGCGAACCCGCACCGGAGACCGTCGCGAGGACGGTGCCCTTGGTGACCGCCACGGTCCGCGCGGCATCGCGCGCCGGACCGCCGCTGTCGCCGGAGACCGCCGCGTACGCGCCGCCGGCGCCCGCGAGGACCGCCACTCCGAGCACCGAATTGATCAGGACGGCCCTGCGCCGCCGTGGGAGCACCTTCATGGAGCGGATCCTGGCCGCCCGTACTTTGCGGGGTCTGGGAGCTTCCTGGGAGTTCCCTGGGAGTGTCGCTCCCGGTCGAACCGGGGCACAGGGACCCATAGGGTGCGTCCGGTACGGAGCTTCGGGCTCCCGGGGGCGCCGGAGCCCCCGCACTGTCAGGGAACTCCCAGCCCCGGCCCCTCGGGCAGGCCACGTCAGGTCGGGCCAGGTCAGACCCGGTTCGGTCAGGACAGGTAGTCGGCGACCAGCTCCGCGAAGGCCTCCGGCGTGAGGACCTCGACACCGGCCTCGGCGGCCTTGACGGCCTTGGAGCTCGGCTTGCCGCTCGCGGAAGGCGCGGCGACGAGGAGGGAGGTCTTGGAGTTGACGCTGCTGCCCGCGCGCCCGCCCGCCTTCTCGATGAGGGCATTCATCTCGGACCGGCCGAAGCCGTCCAGCCGGCCCGCCATCTTGCCGGTGACCACGACGACCTTGCCGTCCAGCGGACCCCCGCCCGGCACCGCCGACGGACCTTCGGGCTCGATCATGTTGACGCCCGCCGCGATCAGCTTGTCGATGACGGGGGCCAGGGCGGCGACCTGCTCGACGATGACCGGGGCCTTCTCCGGGCCGATCCCCTCCACGTCCTGCATCACGGCCGCGTCGGCCTCGCGGATCGCCTCCATGGTGCCGAAGTGCCGGGCGATGCGACGCGACATGCTGCGCCCGGTACCGAGCACGCCCAGGGCGCAGAAGACGCGGTTGAGCGGCCGGGACTTGGCCGCCGCGATCTGCTCGGCGAGCTTGGCGGCCCGCTTGGCACTGCCGGCCGCGACGGTCAGCTGCTCGAGGGTCAGGGTGAAGAGGTCGGCGACATCGGTGACATCGCCCGACTCGACCAGGGCCGCCACGTACGTCTTGCCCAGGCCGTCGATGTCGAGCATCTCGCGCCCGCCGGCGTACTCGATCAGCGCCGGGAGCGCGCACGTGGTGCCCTTCGCGCAGCGCCACCGCTCCTGGGTCTTGTCGATCTCCCCGCCGCAGCGGGGGCAGGCCTCGGGCAGCGGCACCCGCACGGCCCCGGCGGGACGGAGCCGGACCACGGCCGCCTGCACCCGCGGGATGATGTCCCCCGCCTTGTACACCGTCACCGTGTCGCCGAGGTGCAGATCGCGCCGGCGGATGTCGGCCGGGTTGTGCAGGGTGGCCCGAGTGACGGTGGAGCCGTCTATCTCGACCGGCGAGAGCAGCGCGGTCGGAGCGAGGACCCCCGTGCGACCGACCTCCCACACGACCTCCTCCAGCACCGTCTGCCGCTCGACCGCGGGCAGCTTGACCGCGATCGCCCAGTGCGGGAAACGGCTGCCGACCCCGGCCGCCTCCTGCTCGACGGTGTCGTTCAGCTTGACCACCACGCCGTCGATGCCGACCGGCAGCTCCGCGCGCAGGGCGGCGATCCCGTCGATCCGCCGCTGCGCCCCGGCGAGATCGGCGACCAGGCCCAGCCCGGCCGCGGTGGCCGCGGTCGTCCGCACCCCGGCCGCGGCCACCGCGGCCAGGGTCTCGGCATGGGTCCCCGCGACGGGCAGGAACGGTGCGCCGTCCAGTTCCACGGCGCCGTAGGCCCAGAACGTCAGCTCGAGCCGGTACGGCCGGTCCTTGGCCCTCAGCGTGCCCGCCGTGCCGTTGCGGGGGTTGGCGAAGACCTGCGCGCCGTGGGCGGTCCGGACCGCGTTCGCCCTTTCGAACTGCTCCTGGGTGAAGGCCACCTCCCCGCGGACCTCGAAGGTGGCCGCCCCGGCAAGCTGCTCGGGCAGCCCGTCGATCTGGCCGATCACGTGGCTGATGTCCTCGCCGTGACTGCCGTCGCCGCGGGTGATGATCTGGACCAGGCGGCCGTCGCGGTACCGGGCGGCCACCGCCGCGCCGTCGATCTTCGGCTCGACGGTGAACCCGCCCTCCGGGGCGCGGCCCAGCCGGCGCTCGACCGATGCGCCCCAGGCCAGGAGGCCCTCGGCGTCGAAGACGTTGTCCAGGCTCAGCAGGCGGACGGTGTGTGCGACGTCCCCGGCCGGGGCGGCCCCGTCGGCGACCAGGCCGGTGGGGGAGTCGGCGGAGACCTCGCCGGGGTTCTCGTTCTCCCAGGCCAGGACGGCCAGCCGCAGCCGGTCGTAGGAGACGTCGTCCAGAGCACTGTCGCCGTCACCGTAATAAGCCTGCGAGGCCGCACGCAGGACAGCGAGCGCGGACTCGTACGCGGTACGGCTGGACAGAGCCTCATCGGCGGAAAGAATCGTCATGGGAGTGATCCTCTCGTGGGGCACTGACAATGGCCGGACGGCCTGGGGAGCTCCGGGCGCCGTCGAAAATCGGGTGCCCGTGTCCGGTGCGGGGCGCAGACTCGCTCCATGGCGGACATGAGTGCGTTTCGGGACGCGGTCGGGGACTGGGCGAACGGCGGACCGGGCGGGCCGACAGGTGAACTGGCCGAGCGCTTGGGCGTACGGACGGCGGTGCTGCTGGAAGGGCCCAGCGACCTGGCCGCCGTTGAGGCGCTGGCCGCACGGCGCGGCCGGGACCTCGCCGCCGAGGGCGTGTGCGTCGTATCGATGGGCGGGGCCATGAGCATCGCCCGCTACGCCGGCCTCCTCGGGCCGCCGGGCCTCGGGCTGCGCCTGGCGGGCCTGTGCGACGAGCGGGAACAGGGCTTCTACGAGCGGGGCCTCGAGCGCGCAGGGGCTCCGCACCGGGACTTCTCCGTGTGCGTGACGGACCTGGAGGACGAGCTCATCCGAGCGCTGGGCACGGAGCGGGTCGAGGAAGTCGTCCGGGCCGAAGGCGACCTCCGGGCCTGGCAGACCTTCCTGGGACAGCCCGCACAGCACGGCCGCCCCCAGGGGCAGAAGTTGCGGCGCTTCCTCGGAACGAAGAAGGGCCGCAAGATCCGCTACGGCCGCCTCCTGGTCGAGGCGCTGCGCCCCGAACAGGTGCCGGCCCCGCTCGACGACCTCCTCATGGGCCTGTAGGCACGCAGCGCCTGCAGGCCTGCGGCCAGGACCGATGCCGATCCCGGGACTGTTATCGTCCGATCATGCCTGAGCTGATCACGCCCACCCCCCGCCTGTACGCATCGTGGCTCGCCGCGCAGGAGGAGTGGGGCGACGACGCCCACATGGACGGCGCCGGCCTCGGCTCCGACGACGAGGTGGACAGCCGGGAGGGCTTCGCCGCATGGACGGAGCGGCTGAAGCGGTACGGGGACCGCACCCTGCCGGTCGAGCACGGACGCGTCCACGCCACGTACTGGTGGATCGCCGAGGGCGACGAGTACCTGGGAGCCATCGACCTCCGGCACTACCTCAACGGATTCCTGCTCGATGCGGGCGGCCACATCGGCTACAGCATCCGGCCCTCGGCCCGCCGCCGAGGCCTCGCCACCTGGGCCCTGGCCGAGGTCCTGCACGAGGCGCGGCTGCTGGGCATGGACCGGGTGCTGCTCACCTGCGACCCGGACAACCGTGCCTCGATCCGCACGATCGAGAGCAACGGCGGGGTGCTGGAGGACGTCCGGGAGACCCTGATCGGTCCCAAGCGGCGCTACTGGATCGATCTGTAGCCGCTCGAGCCCGCGGCGGGATGCGGCGGGAACGCCGGCACTGCGGGCGCCGGCACTGCGGGCGCCGGCCCCAGGGTGGTGGTCCCGGGAGCCGCCCGGTGGCCCAGGCCCGTCCGGTACGCGTCCAGGGCCGCCTCGGTCCGGCCGGACCTGCGCAGCAGGTCGCCCAGGAGCCGGCACAGGTCCGCGAGGTCGCCCGTGGCCCCACTCCGCTCCAACAGCGCCAGGGCCTGCACGTAGTGTTCCTCGGCGGACTCGTTCTCGCCGCGCTCCTCCGCCATCAGCCCCAGGAGCCGGTGCGCCCCGCCCGCGTGCACGGCTCCGTGGCTGTCGCCCAGGGCGAGAAGGGCCGAGAGCAGCCCGGCGGCCTCCTCGTACCGGCCGAGCCGGCGCAGTACGTCGGCCAGTTCGACCTCCACCTGGGCGGTGTACAGGGCCGCGCGGCCGGCCGAGAGCATCTCCCGGGCCGTGCGCAATTCCCGTTCGGCGCGCGAGAGATCACCGTTCTGGGCGTGCAGGTAGCCGCGCATCCAGTGGCAGTGCGCCAGGTCGGTCCGCAGCTGTAGCTGACCGTAGATCGCCTGCGCCTTGGCGATCGAGGCGTCGGCGTCGGCCACCCGTCCCTCGGTCAGGAACGTCCGCGCGACCTGCCGGTGCATGCCCGCCACCAGGGCCGGGTCGCCGACTCCAGGGGCCAGCGACAGGGCGAGTTCGGCGGCGTGGGCGGCCCGGGCGTGGGCGCCCATGTCGATGTACGGCCCGATGACCGCGGAGTAGAGCAGCACCAGCGCCTCGGGGTCGGCCAGTCCGCTTGCTCCCAGCTCGTCGATGGTGGACTCGAGCAGGTAGCAGGCGTAGCGCAGCTCCCCGGCGAGCAGGTGCGCGACGGCGCGGCCGCGGATCGGGCGGGCCCGCCGGGGGAGCGGCTCACCCGCCAGAAGACGCTCGGCCGCCTCGAAGTGAGCTATGGCGCCGGTCAGTTCACCCGACTCCAGTGCGCAGTCGCCGAGTCCGAGCAGTGCGCAGATGCGCTCCTCGGTGAGCCCGAGGTGCTCGGCTTCGGCGAGGAGCCGCCGGTAGCGCACGGCGGCCTCGTCGGACGCGCCGGAGGCCAGGACCTGCTGGGCGTCGGTGAGGGCGAGGCGCAGCTCGGTGGCCAGATGGGTGGGGCGTCCGGTGGCCAGTTCCTCGTAGGAGGTGCCCAGGCGTCCGGCGAGGAAGCGCAGCGCCGCCTCGGAGGGCCGCACCTTGCCCGACTCGAGCGTCGAGATGTAGGCCGGAGTGTACGAGGGCTCCGCCAATTTTCGTTGGGTCAGGCCGAGTTCGGTGCGCATGCGCTGAACCCTGCGGCCGATTTCGGCCGGTTCGTCCATGGAGTCCCCCTCGTTGCTCGAACTGCCCAGTATTCAGGGGGAGCAGGCCATTGCGCACCCGTCGTGCGCCACCTAACTTAAGCAACCGATTCACTTCACTTACATGGATGCTTAACTTCCTTTCCCCCAGGAGGACTTCATGCGTCACGTCAGACGGCCGACCGCCGGGCCGGCCCTGCGCGGAGCATTCGCGGCGCTCTGCGCGACCCTCGCGCTGCTGGCCGCCGGGACCGCTCGCGCCGCCGAGGTGCCGGACGCCGCACGCCGGGTGGCGGTGGAGGTTCCGGGGCCGGAGCAGGGCGGTGACGCCGGATCGGGGCACGCGCTCGTACCGGTGGGCGCGGGCGGCGGCTCCGGGGCCAAGACCGGCGCCCGGCTCTCCGAGGCGGAGCGGGCCGCGGACGGCGAGGTCGCCGAGCTCGTTGCCAACGGACCCACCGCCGACCGCCTCGACGTGGTCATCGTCGGCGACGGCTACACCGCGGCCGAGCTGTCGAAGTTCCACACCGATGCCAAGGCCAAATGGGCCGAGGTGACTGCCGTCGAGCCCTACACCACCTACCAGAACCTCTTCAACGTCTGGACGGTCGACGCCGTCTCCCACGACTCCGGCGTCACCGGCGACCCGGACCGGGGAACCGTCCGCGACACGGCCCTCGGCGCGTACTTCTGGTGCGAGGCCATCGAGCGGCTGCTGTGCATAGACCAGCCCAAGGTCGACGCCTACGTGGCGAAGGCGCCGCAGGCCGACCTCGTCATCGTCCTGGCCAACAGCGCCAAGTACGGCGGCGCGGGCTACAACGAGCCCAGCGCCACCCTCGGATACGAGGGCATATCCACCGCCTCGGCGGACAACGCCAAGTCCGGCCAGGTCGCCATCCACGAGACCGGCCACTCGCTCGGCAAGCTCGCCGACGAATACTTCTACCCCGGAGTTCCGGACTACGAGCAGTACACCGGCCCCGAACCGGCCGAGTCCAACATCTCCACGCTGCCCGCCGACCGGATGGCCCAGGAGCGGGCCAAGTGGTACCGCTGGCTGGGCGAGACCTCACCGGACGGCGGCACGGTCGGAGCCTACGAGGGAGGCGGATACTTCGTCACCGGGCTCCAACGGCCCACCGACAGCTCGATCATGAGGGTTCTGGGCAAGCCCTTCAACCTCCCCGGCGTCGAGTCGATGATCGCCGGCTTCTACAAGCACGCGAAGCTCGTCACCCCGCTCACTCCGACGGACCGCACCCTGCGGCTGCGCCAGACCGCGAAGGCGGCCGTACCCCGGCTGACCGGCGCGGACGGTCGGCAGCTCGTGGTCCGCTGGTACCTCGACGGCCGGGAGCTGAAGCGCATGGAAGGCCGGACAGAGGTTCCGGTCGCGGACTTGCGGCTGTCCGACCTCCGCACGCACAAACTGACGGTCACCGCGGAGGACCGCACCCCGTCGGTCCGCGACCCGAAGATCGCCCGCACGCTGCACTCCACCACCGACTGGAACGTCCGCAGGTAGGCACCGGCCGCCGCCGCCGGCCGCCCGGCCGGGCGCGAGGCGTCAGACCATGAACAGGAGCCGGGTGTTCGGCACCAGCTTCCGGTTCACGCTGGTGCTCTGCACGAAGATCGTGAAGTCGTCGTTGTGGTCCGGCTTGATGCGGACCTCCGCGTCCGGAAGTCCGAGTACGGCTCGGGCCTCCGGACCGGTGTACACCCGGTCCGTCTTCTTCTCCAACACCGCGATCTGCTTTCGCGCCTGGATCTTCTCCGACTTGCTCAGCTGATAAAACGCGCAACCGGTGCGGTAATTGTGCCCGGATTCGACGACCCAGTCCCGGATCGCGGCTTCGCGCGCCACCGGAATCAGCTGGTACTCCGACGGATTCGCCGGAGTGAGGCCGGCCGCCTTGATGGTGTCCTTGTTCACGGTCTCGGCGCCGGTGGAGAATACGGCCCGCGATCCCCGGATGCCTTTGGTGCGGCCCACCATGAATTTCTCCGTGGCTTCCTGGATCACCTGCCCGGCCTCTTCGAGCCCCTGGGTGCTCGTGGCGTCCCACATGGCGATGTTGTTCTTCGGGAAACCGCACTGCATGGCCTCGCGCTTGCCCATCTGGTCCGGCACGAGGACGGCCAGCGTCCAGTTGTCCTCCTGCGTCTCGACCATCTTGGCCACGGCCTGCACCAGTTCACGAGGATCCCTGGTGGGGGCGTCGGGGCAGCGGTGGCTCGCGTTCTCCTGCCCGTCGGTCAGGACGAACGTCAGGAAGCTGTGGTCGCCGTACAGCTGCGCCGTCTGCGCCAGCTCCCGCTGCGACTTGAGCGTGGCCGCGAGCAGCGCCGTCATTCCGCCGACCCGGTACATCTGCTTCAGGGACGGCATCCGCAGCACGTCCTTGTCGTAGATGACGCAACTCACCTTGTCCGCGAAGACATAAACGGTGACACGGGTTTCCTGGTCCAATTCCTGGGACCGGCGGGCCAGATAGGAAATCTGCTGGTCGGCGACCTCGACCACCTTGCCGCTCAGATGGGACATGGACGAACTGGCGTCCAACACAAGGGCAACGTGATTGATGAAGTTCTGGTTTCCGGACATGAGCACTCCCCGTTCTCCGACTGGATGCTCCTATCCTCTCAGCCACCACTGACAATCGACCTTGGATCCCGGGCCGGGGCAGAGCCCCACATCAGCCGAGCGGGGCCATGTCGTACGTCACCCACATGGTCCGCGTGGCCACTTGGTCGTACTTCGACCGGGCCCGGTGGTTGTCATCGGCGGTGATCCAGCGGACCACGCTCCAGCCCCGCTCCGCGGCCATCGCGCGCAGGGCGCCGAGCAGCAGGTCGGCCGCGCCCGAACCGCGGTGCTCGGGTGCGACGAACAGGTCGTCGAGGAAGCAGCCGACGGTCGCGGAGAGCGGCCGGGCGAACGGACGGTAGTGGGCCAGGCCGAGCAGGCGGCCGTCCGTGTCCTCGGCGACCAGGGCGCCGACCTCGTGCCCGGGGTCGGCGATCCACGCCCACACGGTCGCGGCGGCCTCCTCGGTCTGCTCCACCGCGTAGAAGTCGGCGTAACCGCGGTAGAGGGCACGCCACTGCGCGAAGTCCTCGGCCCGGGGGGCGCGGACGATGATGTCGGACATGGCGGGGAACTCCTGTGATCGGACGGACGCGGACCCTGTGGTCCGGTCATCGATCATCGCGCAGCGCGACCGCGGGGGAACGCGCCGCGCTGTCGAAATGCGGGCCGCCGGACCGCCGACATGGAGGGGTCCCCGGCTGCGGCGGAACCGGTTCGCTTCGGCGCACCGGTTCGCTTCGGCGCACAGGTCAGTTCGGCCTGAGCCCGTCGAAGACCACCTTGAAGATCAGCTCGCGGGCCCCCGGATCCGCCCCGAGCTGTTCCACCGCCGCGCCGGTGCCGGTCAGGAGGGCGAAGAGCTCCGGCAGGCCCAGCTCCGGGCGGACGGCCCCGGCCTGCTGCGCCCGGGCCAGCAACTCGGTGAGCCGGGACTGGATTTCGAGGGTCGGCGCCTGCAGCGCGGCGTGTGCGTCGACCCCGGCGGCGCCGAGGGCCCGGGTGAACTCGCCCTTGCCCGCGGACTGTTCGACCACCAGGCGGAAGCAGGCGAAGAAGGCTTCGGTGGGCCCGGCTTCGGAGGCCAGTTCCGCGGTCCGATCCGCCATGGTCTCCATTCGGCGCACCATGACGGCCACCAGCAGTGCCTCCTTGGTCGGGAAGTGCCGGAAGAGCGTGCCGACTCCGACTCCGGCGGCCCGGGCGATCTGTTCCGTGGGTACGCCGACACCGCTGGTGGTGAACACCTCCGTGGCCACGTCCAGCAGCCGGGCCCGGTTGCGAGCCGCGTCCGCCCGCAGCGGGCGTTCCTGAGCGCCACCCATTCCTCCACCGCCCTTTCCCGTCGATCGCGCGTCTGGACAACCGGACTACTCAGTCCGTATCGTCGAAACGGAGTCGCTAGTCCGATTCTACCCGTGGTTCCCACTGGAGGTTGATCATGTCCGGAACGCTGTCACCGCGCGAGGTCTTCCAGCAACTGATCGAGGGCATAGCGGAGGGGCGGTACACCGAGCTGTCCGAGCTCTACGCCGAGGACGCGGTGGTGGAGACCGTCTTCGAGCCGGTCGGGCCCCGCCGGATCGAGGGGCGGGCCGCGCTCAAGGAACGGTTCGCGCAGGTCGCGGCGGGTTCGCCCGTGGAACTGACCCCGGTGAACGTGGGCGTCCGGGAAACGGACGACGCGGAGGTGATCGTCGCCGAGTTCGACTACCGGGTGCACCACCGGGTGACCGGCCGGAAGTTCGAATCCGCCAACGTCCAGGTACTGCGGGTCCGCGACGGCCTGATCGTCGGCAGCCGGGACTACCACGACCACCTGGCCCTCATCGTGGCCGGCGGCAACCTGCCCGATCAGGTGGCGGCGCTGGAAAACGCATACAACGTGGTGCGCGATTGAGGGTGGGGCGTGCTGGCCTGGAGAGTCTTCGGGTGGGTGATCACCTCTCGGCGGCACGGTCGGAGACCAGGCCGGCGACGGCCGAGTGAATCTCGTCGTAGTACTCGCGGCGCCCGATCCAGCGTTGCAGGGGCCGCCACTGCTTGTGCTCGGCGTTGCCGTGCTCGACGCAGATCCGCCCCGAGGACTGCTGGTGTCGGACCCCTTCCCAGACGGCCAGTTCCTCGGGGGTGGCGTCCCTGCTCGGTTTCTTCGGAGGCGCCTCGACCTGGTTGGGGAAATCTCTGGCCAGGCCCAGATAGCCGGCGTCGACCTTGGCCCTGACTCCGGGGAACTGCTCGAACAGATCCCAGATGCCCTCGGTCTTCAACGCTGTCTGATCATGCATGCGGCCGGGCCGGAACGCCCCGGTCCACAGCGTGCGGCCCTTCCCGTCGGTGATGACGGTGGCCTTCTTGGTGTTCTGCCTGCGCTTGCCCGAGACGAAGGCGCGGCGGCCGGGCTTGTTCGCCCGCGGGCGGCGGACCTGGACCTCGGTGCCGTCGATCCGCAGCTCGACGCTCTTGGCCGCGCCGTACGCGAACACGTCCGCAAGCGTGCGAAGCCGCAGGTCGGGCTGGCCGGGAACGGCGAAGCCCCGTGCGGCAAGCAGTGGACGGATCTCGTGAACAGCGCGGGTGACTGTGGAGCGGTCCACGTCGTAGAACAGGGCCAGGGCGGCGTGTGGGAGTTGAAAGCGCAGGATCACCAGGGTGGCGATCATTCGATCGGTGAACACCAGCTCGTGGTTCGGTCCGGCACCGGCCGCGCGCAGACGCTCGTGGCCTCGACGTTCGTGGAGCCGCCCTGCTTCGGAGGCCATCCAGGGGCCGGCCAACTCTCCGATCAGCGCACCGAGTCGACGCCGGGACAGACCAGTGCGGATATGATGGGAAAGGGCCGTGCGGGCCAGGTATTGCGTCACAACAACACCCAACCCGCGCGGTCCCCGCCACGTCACGGCCCACTCCTGCCGGCCCGCGCGGCATGGGCAGTTACCGTGACCGCATGACGACTGACACCACCCCACCCGCGAACCTCGCATCGATACCCAGGGCCGAGTTCGCCTCTCCCGGCCCGCTGCGCGACCAGCTCGTCGCCGCGATCCTCAACGGTTCCAAGACCTCCACCACAGAACTCCTTGTCGACTACGAGCATGAGGGGGAGCCCCTGCCGAAAGTCGGGAGCCGTTCGGTGGTCATCGACTCGGATGACCGTCCGGTCGCCGTCATCGAGATCACCGGCGTGCGTGTCGTCCCGCTGGCGCAGGTGGATCTCGCTCACGTGGTGGACGAGGGGGAGGGGGACACCAGCGTGGCCGAGTGGCGGGCGGGCCATGAGCGGTTTTGGCACAGCGAGGAGATGCGCGCCGCGTTGGAGGACCCCGAATTCACCGTGGACGACACGACGCTGACGGTTCTGAAACGCTTCCGCATCATCACCGACCTTCGCCTCGCCGATTAATCATCCGCCTATCGCTCACCACGTCGATAGCGTCCGTGCGGAGCCCGGCTCCCCGAGCCCTTCGTCAAACCCTTCGTCCGTGCCGCCAGGAGACAGGCCCATGCCGCTGAAGACCCGCCGCGCCCGTGCGTTGATGCTGTGGGGTCTGGTTGTCGCCCTGCTGGCTTTCACGGGTCTGTGCTTCTACCAGGGCAAGACGCCCGCGCTCTACCCGGAGAGCAGCTGGGGCCCCCGGAGAAGTGAAGCGATCGAGGGCGGCGGGACGGCGTACGTGCGGGTCAACTCCTGGGCGCACGCCGCCCAGGCCGATCTCCAATACGGCAAAGCCGCGGGGCTCTCCCTCAACGCGTACGGCGAGACGGTTCATGGTGTCACCCCCCTGGGCGGCATTTCCTTCACCCTCACACCCGACGGCAGGCTCACCGCGAAGCAGTGATGGCGGCGAAGGCTGCGTCAGTCTCACGGGGAGCGGTCCGGGCGGCTGCGGGGCGGGCCCAGCTCGCGCAGGACCCGGCCGAGTTCGGCGGCGGACAGCGGGGCCGCGGGCAGCGGATCGGCCGGGGCGGTGGCGCGCAGCCCGTCGAGGAAGAGGGCGAGGAAGCGGCGCCAGGCGTCCGGTACGGCGGCGGTCAGGGCCGGGACGGCCCGGCCGATCGCGGCCAGCGCGAGGAGCAGGTCCTGCGTGGTGACGTCGGCGCGCACCGTGCCCTGCCGCTGCGCGCGCCCGATCAGCAGGTCGAGGGTCTCGCGGTTGTGCGCGTGCACGGCCTCCAGCGCGCCGGCGCCGTCCAGGCCCGTGGTCATCAGGTCGTTGGCGCCGCGGTCGGCGGCCAGCCCCGCGAAGACCTGTTCGAGGTACCCGGTCAGGCCGGTCCAGGCGTCTTCGGCGCTCCGCGCCAGTGCGCCGGCGGTGACGGTGTGGGCCAGCGCTCCCTCGAAGACGGCCTCCACCAGCTGTGCGCGGGTGGGGAAATGCCGGTACAGGGTGGCGTTGCCGACGCACGCCCGGCGGGCGATGTCGTCGAGGGGGGCGTCCAGTCCGCGCTGCGCGAAGGTCTCGCGGGCCGCCTCGACCAGTAGGTCGCGGTTGCGTCGCGCGTCGCGCCGCAGGGGCATCGTCATCGTCGCTCCAACTCCTCCGAAGAAATCGGGGAGTACTCCCCAGTTCCGATGCTATCGTCGATCCTGGAAACGGGGGGCATTCCCCGGTTAGGCTTCGGGAAAGGGCGGGAACAATGGCGGACACGGCCTTGGTACTGGGCGGCGGGGGAACGATCGGCCTCGCCTGGACGGTCGGGATGATGGCCGGACTGGCCGAAGCGGGCATCGACCTCTCGTGCGCCGACGTCACGATCGGCACCTCCGCCGGCTCCGTGCTCGGGGCCCGCCTCGCCTCGGGCCTGAGCGCCGAAGAGCTCTACGCCGAACAGCTGGACGGCGCCCCGAAGATCGACGCCGAGATCACCCTCGGCCAGACCGCCCGCTTCCTCTGGGCCGCACTCGGATCCCGCGACCCGCAGCGCTCCGTGCAGCGCCTCGGCCGGGCCGCGCTGGCCGCCGACACCGTCCCCGAATCGGCGGTCCACGAGGCGATCGCCGTCCTGCTGGGCGGCGTACGGGACTGGCCGGGCTCGGACTTGCGCCTGACCGGGGTGGATGCCCGGACCGGGGCCCTGGAAGTCTTCGACGCCACCTCGGGCGTCACCCTCCCCGAGGCGGTGGCCGCGAGCTGCGCGGTGCCCGTGCTCTGGCCGCCCGTCTCGGTGGCCGGCCGTCGCTGGATGGACGGCGGCAGCCGCTCGACGGCCAATGTCCACCTCGCCCGCGGCCACCGGCGGGTCGTCGCCATCGCCCCGATCCCGAAGGCGGTGGGTCCGCACCCGAGCGCGACCGAGCAGGGCGCGGAACTCGCCGAGGACGGAACTCTGGTGGCGGTCCTCACCCCCGACCGCGCCTCGCGCAAGGCCTTCGGCCGCAACATGCTCGACCAGACCCGCTGCGCCGCCGCGGCCCGCGCCGGCCGCACCCAGGCCGCCGAGTGCGTGGACACCGTACGCGCGGTCTGGAACGCCCGGGCCGAAGACCGGCCCGTACGGCAGGCGGCGCACGGCGGCCGTACCGCGCGGTGACCCACCACCGCCCACCGCGGTGGCCCACCACCGCCGACCGAAGTGACCTGCCTCACGCCGCCTCACACCGTGTCACAGCGTGCGGGCGTGCCCTGTCTTAGAGACCGACAACCGCTCGAACAAGGAGAGACCATGAACGGCAACACCGAAGTCCTCGTCATCGGCGGCGGATACGCGGGCGTCATGGCGGCCAACCGCCTGACCGGCCGCGCAGACGTGAGCGTGACCCTGATCAACCCGCGGGCGAGCTTCGTCCACCGGATCCGGCTGCACCAGTTGGCGGCCGGTACCGACGAGGCCGTCGTCGAATACCGCGAGGTCCTGGCCGAGGGCGTCCGGCTGGTGGTCGACACCGTCTCCGACATCGACGCGGCCGGCCGCAACGTGGCGCTGGCTTCGGGCGGCACGGTCGACTACGACTACCTCGTCTACGCGGTCGGCAGCGGAAGCGCCGACCCGGGCGTGCCCGGAGCGGCCGAGTTCGCCCACCCGATCGCCACCCTGGAGGACGCGCAGCGGCTGCGCCCCGCGCTCGAAGCGGCCCCGCAAGGTGCCGCGGTGACGGTGGTCGGGGCCGGACCGACCGGCATCGAGACCGCCGCCGAGCTGGCGGAGCAGGGCCGCGCGGTGACCCTGGTCTGCGGCGGGGTCCTGGGCCCGTACCTGCACCCCCGGGGCCGGCGCTCGGTGGCCAACCGGCTGGCCAAGCTCGGTGTGACCGTCCTCGACGGGCCCGCCGCGAAGGTCGTCGCCGTGAGGCGTGACGCCGTACGGCTCGCCGACGGCCGCGAGCTGGCGAGCGCGGTGACCATCTGGACCGCCGGGTTCGGCGTGCCGGACCTGGCCGCCCGCAGCGGGCTCAGCACCGACGTGCTGGGCCGGCTGCTCACGGACGAGACGCTGACCAGCGTGGACGACGAACGCATCGTCGCCGCCGGGGACTCGGCGGCCCCCTCGGGCCTGCCGCTGCGGATGAGCTGCCAGGCCGCGATGCCGCTGGGGGCACGGGCCGCCGACACGGTGCTCAGCCGGATAGGGGCGGAGCGGCCCGCGACCCTCAACCAGGTGTTCGGCGCCCAGTGCATCAGCCTCGGTCGGAAGGCCGGCATCTTCCAGTTCGCCGACAAGCTCGACGCCGCCGTGTGGTTCAACATCGACGGCCGGCCCGGAGCCAAGCTCAAGGAGCTCGTGTGCAAGGTCGTCGTCAAGCACCTGGCCGAGGAAGCGCACAAGCCCGGCGGATACAAGCTGCACCTCAACTCGCGGGGCGGCACGCGCCAGAACCTGGTCGAAGCCCAGCGCACCGGGGCGCCCGCCACCGAACGGACGGCGGCCTAGGTCGTCTCTTTCGGATCTTGCCGGGACCTGACCGACAAGATCCGAAAGAAACGACCTAGGCGCAGCAAGTCCACGGCCCGCCCTGGCCGGACCGTGGCACGGAGGGAGGCCGGGGAGCGGGCCTTTGCCGGCCGCGCGTGATGTGGCCGGAACTCGACCAGGCCGGACGAACGGATGGCTACCTGCTGGTAACTTGCGGGAGTTGATCAAGGTCGAAGCCGTGGCCGACCATGCCCCGGCCGGAGCCATCCCCCAGTCAAGGAACCACATTGGCACGCACCGCCCGTACGGCCGCCCTCGTCTCCGCGTCGGCCCTCACGCTCGGCTTCTCCCTCCTCGGCGCCACCGCCTCCGCCGCGGACGCGCCCACACCGCACCTGGACTCGATCGAGCAGACCCTGCGCCAGGTCTCGCCGGGCCTGGAGGGCTCGGTCTGGGAGCGGACCTCCGGCAACCGGCTCGGCTCGTCCGAGCCCGGAGGCGCCGACTGGCTGCTCCAGACGCCCGGCTGCTGGGGTGACGCCGCGTGCGTGGACCGGCCCGGATCGCGCCGCCTCCTGGAGAAGATGCGCCAGGACATCGCCGGCGCCCGGCAGACGGTGGACATATCGACGCTGGCGCCCTTCCCCAACGGCGGCTACCAGGAGGCGATCGTCGCCGGCCTCAGGGAATCCGCCCAGAAGGGCAACCGGTTGAAGGTGCGCATCATGGTGGGCGCCGCGCCCATCTACCACTCCACGGTGATCCCCTCGTCCTACCGGGACGAACTGCTCACCAAGCTGGGTCCGGCCGCCGCGGGCAACATCACCCTCAACGTGGCCTCGATGACCACCTCGAAGACCGATTTCTCCTGGAACCACTCCAAGCTGGTCGTGGTGGACGGCAGTTCGGTGATCACCGGCGGCATCAACAGCTGGAAGGACGACTACCTCGAGACCTCCCACCCGGTCAGCGACGTCGACCTCGCGCTCTCCGGGCCCGCGGCCGGCTCCGCGGGCCGCTACCTGGACACCCTGTGGGACTGGACCTGCCGCAACAAGAGCAACTGGACCTCGGTCTGGTTCGCCGCCTCTCCCGGCGCCGGCTGCATGCCCTCGCTGCCCCGGCCCGCCACCCCGCCGGCAGGGGACGTACCCGCGCTCGCGGTCGGCGGTCTCGGCGTGGGCATCCGCCAGAACGACCCCGCCTCCTCCTTCCGCCCGGTCCTGCCCACGGCCGGCGACACCAAGTGCGGGATCGGCATCCACGACAACACCAACGCCGACCGGGACTACGACACCGTCAACCCGGAGGAGAGCGCCCTGCGCGCCCTGGTCTCCAGCGCGACCTCGCACATCGAGATCTCCCAGCAGGACGTGCACGCCACCTGCCCGCCGCTGCCCCGCTACGACGTGCGCCTCTACGACGCCCTCGCCCAGAAGCTCGTCTCCGGCGTGAAGGTCCGCATCGTCGTGAGCGACCCGGCGAACCGCGGGACGATCGGCAGTGGAGGCTACTCGCAGATCAAGTCGCTCTCCGAGGTGAGCGACGCCCTGCGCGGCCGGGTGGCGACCCTCACCGGTGACGGCGCCCGGGCGCGGACGGCCCTGTGCGAGAACCTCCAGCTGGCCACCTTCCGCGCTTCCGACCAGCCGACCTGGGCGGACGGCAAGCCCTACGCCCAGCACCACAAGCTGGTGTCGGTCGACGGTTCGGCCTTCTACATCGGCTCCAAGAACCTCTACCCGTCCTGGCTGCAGGACTTCGGGTACGTCGTCGAGAGCCCGGCCGCGGCGGCCCAGCTGAAGAGCGACCTGCTGGACCCGCAGTGGCGGTACTCCCAGGCCACCGCGACCTATGACTACACCCGCGGCCTCTGCCAGGGCTGACGGCCCCCGCGCCGCCCCGCCCCGCCCCGCCCCGCCCCGCGCCGCCCCGCCACGACAGGCCGGACGCCCTCGCCGAAGCGGAGAGTCACGACTCGATCGCTATAGGTGAGAATTCCGGGTGTGGCGGGGCGGCTGGCGGGCAGATCACAGTCATGGTCTCGGACATGCTCGTACGACTGCGGCACCTGGCCCGCCCGCGCCGCGCTCCCGTCTTCACCGCCGACTTCACCTCTCCCGCCCAGTGGATCGCCGGCCGCTCGTGGGCGTATCCCGACGGCGGCCCGGTCAACCCCGGGGACAACAAACTCGACCACCTCGTCGCCGACCCCGCCTACAGCCGCGGCGGGGTGTTCCGGGCGACCCTGCGCCCCGACGGCTACTGGGACAGCGGGCTCCTCACCACCGAGGGCAGCGACGAGGACTTCGCCGTGCGCACCGGCGACGTGCTGGAGGCCCGGGTGAAGCTGCCGGTGCAGCGGGGCGCCTGGCCCGCGATCTGGACCTGGCGCGACGGCGGCCAGGAGATCGACGTCTTCGAGTACCACCCCGACAACCCCGACCTGCTGGAGCTCTCCAACCATGTCCGCGAGGCGCACCGCTACCACCGCGACCCGGCGATCCGGCCCGGTGCGTGGATCGACCTGAAGGTCGAGTTCGGGAAGAGTTCGGTCGTCTGGTGGGTCAACGGGGTACGCGTCTTCAGCGACGGCAAGGGCGTGGGCCGCGGCTGGTCCGCGTACCTCATCGTCAACCTCTCGGTCTCCGCGGGCCGTTACCACCCGGCGCCGGAGCCCGCGGTCACGGAGCTGTCCTACGAGGTCTCGCAACTGCGGGTGTACCGGACGCGCCCTGGACGGTGAATCCCCGGTGCGTTAGCTTCCGGCGCCATGAGACTTCTGGGAGTTGGCATGTGCGCGGCGGCTCTGCTGCTGGGGGTGGTGGCCTCCCCGGCGCAGGCCGCGGATGAGTTACGGGACCTTCGGGGCGCGTCCTGGGCGCTGAAGGAGACCGGCAAGGACGCCCGCTTCCGGGGGCTGGCGGCCGTCAGCCGGTCCACGGCCTGGGTGGCCGGATCCAAGGGAACCGTACTGCGCACCTCGGACGGAGGGCGCAGCTGGCGGGACGTCTCGCCCCCGGGGGCCGTCGCGGACGGGCTGGAACTGCGGGACATCGAGGCCTTCGACGGGCGCCGCGCCGTGGCCCTGTCCATCGGGGAGGGCGAGGCCTCCAGGGTGCTGCGCACCGAGGACGGCGGTGCCACCTGGACCGAAGCCTTCCGCAACCCCGACCCGCGGGCCTTCTACGACTGCCTCACCTTCTTCGACTCCCGGCACGGGCTCGCGATGAGCGACCCCGTGGACGGGAAGTTCCGCATCCTGTCCACGGACGACGGCGGGCGCAGCTGGCGGGTCCTGCCGAACGCCGGGATGCCGGAAGCGCTGCCCGGCGAGGCGGGCTTCGCGGCCAGCGGCCAGTGCCTGGTGGCCGCCGGGCCCCGCGATGTCTGGCTGGCGACCGGCGGGGGCGCGGTCGCACGGGTCCTGCACTCGGCGGACCGCGGCCTGACCTGGCAGGCGGCCGACTCCACCGTCCCGGCGGGGGATCCGGCGCGCGGGGTCTTCGCCCTCGCCTTCCGCGACCGTACGAGGGGACTCGCGGTCGGCGGTGACTACCGCACCGGGCAGGCATCCCCGCAGGCCGCGGCGGTGTCCTCGGACGCGGGCCGCACCTGGCGCCAGGCTCCGACCCCGCCGCCGGCCTACCGCTCGGGCGCGGCCTGGTTCCCGTACGGCTCCGGCACGGCTCTGGCGGTGGGTCCGACGGGCACGGACGTGACCGGGGACGGCGGCCGCACCTGGCGGCCGCTGGACCCGGGGTCGTTCGACACGGTCGCCTGCTCGGCGGACGGCGGCTGCTGGGCGGCGGGGGAGAAGGGGCGGGTCGGGCGCCTGGAATGGGCGGGCAGGGGAGGGCCGTGGTCCGAGTGACGGGCGTCGGCTGAGGCCCGGCTCCGAGCGGCCGACGCGGTCGGCGGGGTCGGCGGGTCCGGCGGGTCCGGCGGGGTCGGCACGGTCAACTCCCGGTCAGGGCCGCTGCCAGGAGCTCGGCGGTCCGGGCGATGAGGGGGTTGTCGGCCGGGGCGTCGGGGCCGGGCTTGGTCGTCAGGACCGCGATCACAAGGGGCGGGCGGCCGGGGGGCCAGGCGACGGCCACGTCGTTGTTCGTGCCGTACCGCCCTCCTCCGGTCTTGTCCGCGACGGTCCAGGCCGGCGGCAGACCGGCCCGCAGCCGTTCGCCACCCGTGGTGTTGCCCAGCAGCCAGCCGGTGAGCCGCCGCCGGTCCCCGGGCGCGAGCGCGGTTCCGAGGACGAGGCGCTCGTAGGTCCGTCCGATGGCCTGCGGGGTGGTGGTGTCGGTGACCCGCCCGGGTTCGGCGGAGTTCAGGTCCGGTTCCCAACGGTCCAGACGGGTCGTCGGGTCCCCGGTCGAGCGGGCGAAGCGGGTGATGGCGGTCGGGCCGCCCAGCTCGCGCAGGAGGAGGTTGGCGGCGGCGTTGTCGCTGAAGCGGATCGTGGCGTCGCTCAGCTCCGCGACCGTCATTCCGGCGGCGAGGTTCTCCGGCTTGCCGGTGATCGGGGCGTGACCGGAGGCGGTGACCTCCTGCTCGGAGTAGTGGACGCGCTTGGCCAGGAACTCCCCGTCCCGGTCGAGGTCGCGCAGGACGGCGGCCACGGCCAGCGTCTTGAAGACCGAGCACATCGGGAAGAGCTCCTGCGCCCGGTACTTCACGGTGCGGCCGGTGGCGGTGTCGAGGGCGTAGACGCCCAGCCGGGCGGAGTGCTCCCGTTCCAGCTCGGCCAGCCGGTGCACCACCGCGTCCCCGCCGCCGTCGCCGGTGGGCGCGGTCGTGGTCGTGGTCGCGGCGAAGGCGCTCCCGTCCGCCGCCAGCGGCGCCGCCAGAGCCGCCGCGGCCCCCCACGCGAGCACGGTGCGTCGGGACGGGTTCTTTCCTGTGATGTCCACGGTCGTCCTCTTCCTCTCCGGACCAAGATCCCAACCGTATGCCCGGATTCTGGGAGGATCGACGGGTGAACGAGCACGAGAGCGGTCGCGAATCCGGACACGGCACCGAGTCGGAGAGTGACCAGGGCTACCTGCTGGACAACCGGCAGGCCCAGGCGGGTGTCCGCTTCCGCGCCCTGGCGGAGTTGTTCGACCCCGTCACCTTCCGGCACGTCGACCGGCTCGGCATCGGCGCCGGGATGCGGTGCTGGGAGGTCGGGGCCGGCGGTCCCTCCGTACCCCTCGGCCTGGCCGAGCGCGTCGGCCCGGCGGGAGCGGTGCTCGCCACGGACATCGACGTCTCCTGGACCCGGGAGTTCGCGGGCGGGGTCGTCGAAGTGGTCCGGCACGACGTCGCGGCCGATCCACCGCCGTCGCCCGGCTCCTTCGACCTCGTCCACGCACGGCTGGTCCTGGTCCACGTGGCCGAGCGCGCCGAGGCGGTACG
Organism: Streptomyces sp. NBC_00503; assembly: GCF_036346895.1. Lineage (NCBI taxonomy): Bacteria > Bacillati > Actinomycetota > Actinomycetes > Kitasatosporales > Streptomycetaceae > Streptomyces > Streptomyces sp. NBC_00503. The sequence goes on from NZ_CP107855.1 coordinate 7,589,861, forward strand.
CCGGATGGTACGGGCGCTGCGGCCCGGCGGCTGGCTGCTGATCGAGGACGCCGACCCCATGCTGCAACCGCGGCTGTGTCCTGAGGAGTCGGGCCCCGAGGAGATGCTGGCGAACCGGCTACGGTCCGCATTCCGCACCTTGATGGCGGCCCGCGGCGCGGACCTCTCCTTCGGCCGGACCCTGCCGAGGGTGCTCCGCGAGGCGGGCCTGGCCGAGGTGGGAGCCGACGCGTACTTCCCCATCACCTCCCCGGCCTGCGCCGCACTGGAGGCCGCGACGGTGCGCCAGATCCGCGGACGCCTGGTGGCCGAGCGGCTCGCCGAGGACGAGGAGATCGACCGCCACCTGGCGAACGTGACCGCCGGCCGACTCGACCTGGCCACGGCCCCGATGATCTCGGCCTGGGGCCGCCGACCGCTCTAGGCCGGGCTGGCCGGCCACCGCACTAGACTTCGCGAGCTGCGAGGCTGCGAGGCTGCGAGGCTGCGAAGGCACGACGGGGGAGCGGGGACATGGGGAGCGGTGCGAAGGCCGAGAGTGGTGCGGTGGACAGCGGTCCTACCCTGCTCTCCGCGGTCCGAGCCGGAGACACCGCCCTGCTGGAGAGCCTGATTCGGCAGAACAACGATGCCGACATGACGGACGCCGCGTTCCGCCTGGCCGTCCGAATGCACTCGGGCGGGATGGCCCAGCTGCTGCTCAACAACGGCGCCGACCCGAGCCGGTGCGGACCGGACGAGCTGCCACCCCTGCGCGAAGCGGTGGATTCGGGCTCGCCCGCGCTGGTCGAGGCCCTGCTGGACGACAGGATTCGGGGCAGGTACAGCGAGTCCGAGTTGCTCGAAATGAAGGATCTGGCGCGCCGCTGGCACCGGACGGGGGTCGAAGCCGAACTCCGGCGCCTCACCGGCTCCCGGGACGCCCTCGTCCGTACCCGGGTCCAGGACGACGAGTACTACGGCGTGGACGAGTACTCCCTCGGGGGGATGACCGTTCGCGACGGGTACGCGGCGATCCTCACGCACCTGGAGGAACTGCTCGGCATCCGCAGCTCGTTCGCGGAGCTGATGGCACGCGCGGTGAGCCACGACAAGGACCATGCGGCGTGGGGAAACGTCACCATCCTGCTGGCCAACCGTCGTGACCAGGAGACATGGACGGCCGCCGCGGCGCTGCGCACGCATCCGGAGCCGTCCCACCGGAGGTTCGGCGCCGAGGTGCTACGGCTGACCCACCTGTTCGACGACAGCGACGAGGACGCGTTCGCGGCCCCTGCCCTGGACCTCTTCATCGACTGGTCCACCGGGGAGAAGGACCTCGCTGTGCTCACCGAGGTGCTGGTCGCGATCGGAGAGCACAACGATCCGCGTGCCGGAGCGGCTCTCATCCCCTACGTCGCCCACCGCGACGCCGGGGTGCGGTGCGCGGTGGCCCGCGGTTGCAGCACATGGCAGGAGGTGCCGACCGCCTTCCCCGGTGATGTCCGGGAGGCGCTGCTGGTCCTGATGGCGGACGCGGACCCGGTGGTACGGCAGGCCGCCTGCCTGACCGTGGCCGAGGGCCGGGACCGCTACCCCGACTTCGCCGGTGCGATGGCCGCTCTGCTGGGCGACACGGACCGCCGGGTCCAGGTCACCGCCGTCTACGGGCTTGCGCTGCACGACGACGAGCGGTGCGTGGAGGCGTCCCGCCTCCTTCCCCCGGCGCCGCCCGGCACCCCGTACGAGTACGAACTCGACGCGGTGTGGAGGTACACGATGCGCCGCGACAACCTCTGACACCACCGTCGGCCAGGTGCGTCAGTACCGCAGCGCGGTGCCGATTTCGGCCTTCACCGTGCCCGAGAGCCCGTGCGTGCTGCGCGCTCAGGCGGCGAAGACCTCGCGGAGCTTGGCCTCTTCCCGGACGCTGTCGATGAACTCGCCGTCTATGCCGACGTCGGAGAGGGAACCGCCGATGGCCCCGCCGATGGCGCCGAGGGCGGCACCGAGCAGTTGCCTACGGGGCTGGGGCCTACGGCGTGACGACCGCGAAGGCCTTGTCGGGCACCGTCACGTACGACAGCAGCGTGTCCTCGGGACGGTGGCCGGAGAGGAACCCGTACGCGTCGCGTCGTTGTCTCCCCGATCGGCGTCGGCGAAGTCCGTGGTGTCTTCGAAGGGCAGGGCTGTCATGCCTGGCTCCGCTCGTTGATGCCCGTGATGTGAACCGTGCGTCCCGCCCGTTGTGGAGGGGGACGCACGGCTGTCATCCGAACACCGCTCGCCGCACCGCGCACTTCGAGGGCGGCGGTCGTCCGGTCCCAACACAGCCTGTGCGCACGTCCGGTGACCGGATGCGGAATCTGACGGCCTATGGGAATTTTGTCCGAACTTATCCGACCTCATCCGCGATGATCTCGCGACGGCAGGCGGATTCCCGTAGAGAAAGGCCCTTTTCATGAAGCGTTCCGTGGCGACCACCGTGCTCTGCGCCACCGCCGCACTCGGTCTCACCGCGTGCTCCGACGACAGGAGTCCCAAGGCCGAGGCCGCCCACGCCGCGAGCGCGCTGTGCACGAACCTGTCGACGCTCAAGGGCGACACGGCCAAGCTCGACGCCCTCGACCCGGCCACCGCCACGAAGGACCAGATCAAGGACGCCTACGAGGCCGTGCAGAAGGACTGGACCGCTGTCGGCGGCGACCTGGGCGACCTGAAGGGAGCCAAGAAGGACGCCCTGAACGAGACCGCGGTCGCCGCCTCCACCAGCGTCGCCTGCTGACGGGTCAGCTGCCCTCCGCCACCAGCTGCCTCAGCCACGCCCTGAAATCGGGCCCCAGGTCCTCGCGTTCGCAGGCCAGGCGGACGATGGTGCGCAGGTAGTCGCCGCGGTCGCCGGTGTCGTACCGCCGGCCCTTGAAGACGACGCCGTGCACCGGGCCGCCGATGGACTCGTCCTCGGCGAGGCGGCGCAGCGCGTCGGTGAGCTGGATCTCGCCGCCGCGGCCGGGCTCGGTGGTGCGCAGCACCTCGAACACCGCGGGGTCCAGGACGTACCGTCCGATGACCACGTGGTTGCTCGGGGCCTCGCCCGGGGCGGGCTTCTCCACCAGGTCGGTGATCCGCACCACGTCCTCGTCCGCGGTGGGCCGCACGGAGGCGCAGCCGTACAGGTGGACCTGGTCGGGGTCGACCTCCATGAGCGCGACCACGCTGCCCCCGAACTCCTGGCGCACCTCGGCCATGCGCGTCAGGAGGGGGTCGCGCGGGTCGATCAGGTCGTCGCCGAGCAGCACCACGAACGGCTCGTCCCCGACGTGCGGCTGGGCGCAGAGCACCGCGTGGCCCAGGCCCCGCGGATCGCCCTGGCGGACGTAGTGCAGCGTCGCGGGGTCGGCGGGCTGCTCGATCCGCGAGAGGCGTTCGTAGTCGCCCTTGCGACGCAGGGTGTCTTCGAGCTCGCAGTTGCGGTCGAAGTGCTCCTCCAGGGCGTACTTGTTGCGGCCCGTGATCATCAGCACGTCCGTGAGCCCGGCGGCGAGCGCCTCCTCGACCACGTACTGGATGGCCGGTTTGTCGACCACCGGAAGCATTTCCTTGGGAGTCGCCTTGGTCGCCGGGAGGAACCTGGTCCCGAGCCCGGCCGCAGGGATGACGGCTTTGACGAGTCCGGAATGTGCTGTGTTCACGAAGGATGTTTCCACTTCATACGGATGGAGGGCGGCCTCGATGTGCGCGCGGGTGGCGGCCGACCGGAAGGCGCGAGGAGCCGGCCGTCACCCTGAGCACTTCAAATACTGCCAGCGCCCGTCACGGACCGGACGTCGCGACGGGGCGGACGTCGCCCGGTGTGGCGCCGGACCCGCCACCCGCGTGGTCACCCGGATCCACGTCGACCGGGGCGCCACCGACGGAGGCGCGGCGTCGCACCACGTGGTCGGCCAGGAGCAGCAGCAGGGCGACGGTGCCGGCGAGCGCGGGCCAGTACACGTAGCGGAAATTGGACTGGGACGCCGTCGGCAGGTAGGCGAGGACGTACAGGACCGAGCTGGCGCCGAGGAGCCGGATCTCGCGGGCGTAGCGGCTGCTCCAGCGGCGCAGCGTGAGGACCAGGCCGACCACCAGCCAGAACCAGCCCTGGAAGAGCATCGGCAGGTCGCGGGCGAACCCGGTCACGTATCCCTGCAGGGATTCCTGGAGCGTCTCGTTGACCGGCGGCTCTCCAGGGCGTCGGGTTGCGGGGCGTGGGGGGTGATGTCGCTGCCGTTCTGGAAGGCCTGGTTGCCCTGGAAGAGCAGCTTGGAGAAGACCCGGACCCGGTACACGGTGTAGCCCTCGAAGTGCTTCGGCATCTCCTGCGTCCACATGCGCAGGAGGACGTCGGCGTCGCCGCGCAGCTCGGTGACGCCGAGCGCCTTGTTGCGCGGGAAGCACTGGAAGTACGCGTCGGCCGGGATGCGCTCGCTCTGGCAGGTGGTGGCGGCGGCGACCAGGCGGTTGCGGAAGTCCGCACTGGCACCGGCCTTGTCGGCCGCGGCGCGCACCTCGGCCGGGGTGAGCACGTGGACGATGTCGTCCAGCGGGATCTGCGCGTACTGCCGGGTGGTGACCGGATGGGTGGTCGCCGACACGGCCGCGCCGGCGACCGCGGTGACCGCGATCAGCGCACTGGTGGCGATGAGCCAGCGGCGCAGGCCCGAGGAGGGCCGGATCGCGAGGACCAGCATGATGAAGACCGGGATCACGGCGACGAAGCCGTTCTTCCGGACCAGGAGGGCATAGGCGAGGAACAGCACGCCCAGGATCAGCAGCGCCCAGCGGGTCTTGGTCCGGCCGGCCGGCAACTCCCGCGCGGTGAGCACGACGGCGAAGGCCGCGAGCAGGGCGTACGCCATGTGCACGTCCTTCCACACCACTCCCGTGAAGTTCATGACGTGCGGGGCGAGGCCGACGGCGAGCATCCCCAGGGAGAGCCAGCGGCTGCCGGTGTTCTTCCACACCAGCCGGGCGAGAACCCAGAGCGTCCCCCACAACACGACGACCTGCAGTGCGGCCATCGCCGATACGGCGCCGGTCGTGTGGATGAGGATCCGCCACAGCAGGGCCATCACCGGCGGATGCCAGTCGTTCACCGGCTGGTCGCCCAGGGCCTGCCCCAGCTGTTCGAGGCTGTCGACGCTGAGGTATCCGGGGTGGAACACGACGGTCACGGCATACGCGCAGAACGCGGCGATGGCCGCCAGGTACCACGGCCACAGCGCGCCGCGCTGCCAGGCGCTGCGCAGCGTTGCCAGGCGCTGCGCAGCGTTGTGGTCCACCGGTCGACGGTTTCGGGCACTTGGGCGGAGTCCTCTCCAGAGCGGGTGAACAAGAGGGTGCGGCGGGCGGCGAAGCGCACGGGCGTCACCGCCGCCCGCAGCAGGTGGGTACGGCCGCGAACGGAGTGGTCTCACGCCGGCCGACGGCGCCGCGGCGATCCCGGTGCAGCATGAGGGAAACGTAATCTTGTGTGACTGGGATCTCCAAATCAAACAAACATCCGCACAAAGGCCTGTGCTGCCCGTGGCGAGAAGGCGGACACCGCCCACCGGGACGTCCTCGGGGCGGCCGCGGCGCCGTGCAATCGTCAAGACCTGTGGACCGGCGGTTACTTCGTACCTTCCGATCCTTGATCGAAAAGGGGATGCGCCCTCTCTCCGACTCCTGGCAGGCTTCCCCGGTGAATCGAGGCCGCGGACTTCGTCTCCTCGGAGCCGTTCGACCTGGTGCTCAGCGTCGGAGCCACCCACGCCTTCGGCGGTCTGCTGCCCACCCTCGCCGCGGCACGCGAGCACCTGGCTCCAGGAGGTCGGGTCCTGATCGGCGAAGGATTCTGGGACAGCCGTCCCTCTCCGGAGGCCCTCGAGATGTTCGAGGGCCTCACCGACCTGGCGACCACCGTGGACCAAGTCGTCGCCGACGGGTGGACTCCGGTCGACGGGCACGTCAGCACGCGCCGCGAACTCGACGATTACGAATGGGCCTGCTGGGGCTCCCTGGCCTCGTGGGCCCTGGACCACCCCGCCGATCCGGACAGTTCGCACGTACTCGAGACCGCAACCGCCCGACGCTCCGAATGGCTGCGGTCCTACCGCGACAGCTGGGGCTTCGTCTCCCTGGTCCTGCGCCAGACCTCGAACTGACGGGCCTCGGTGGCGTACGAAGTGAAATTCGGGAAGGCTGGCGCGCATGGTTTCGGTAGTGCAGAACGTGGCGATCGACTGTGCGGATGCCTATGAGCTGGCCCGGTTCTGGAGCAGGGTGACCGGCCGTCCAGTGGACCCGGGGGACAAACCGGGCGATCGGGAGACTCAGGTGCTGCTGGCAGAGGGCCCGGTCCTGTACTTCAATCAGGTGCCCGAGCCCAAGAAGATCAAGAACCGGATCCATCTCTGCCTGCGCCCCGAGACCTCGCGCGAGCAGGAGGTCGACCGGCTGCTCGGCCTCGGAGCCACTCTTGTCGCCGATCACCGGAACCCCGACGGCTCCGGCTGGGCGGTCCTCGCCGACCCTGAAGGCAATGAATTCTGTGTCCTGCGCAGCGACTCGGACCGGGCGCCGGAAGAGGGGCCCCGTCAGTAGTACGAGCGAACCAGCCGGGCGAGGTGACGGCCGGCCGTCAGCAGGGGGGTCTGGCTGCGGGTGACCTGGGAGGTCATCTCCGCACCCTCGAGGGTGTTGATGACCGTGACCGCCAGGTCGCGGGCATCCGGTTCCGCGATGCCCGCCGCGAGCAGCTTCTCGGCCACCAGGCTCTGCCAGTTGTGGAAGGCGTCCGCGCAGGCCGCCTGGATGTCCGGGAGCCGGTCCAGGGTCTCCAGCGCGGTGGCCGTCACCGGGCAGCCGTCCGCCCATTGAGAGGTGTGCAGGGCCGCGGCCAGTTGGGCGGCCACTGCTCCGACCGCCTCCGCCGCGTCCTCGTGCGAGTCCAGCCCGCTGCGCAGCAGTTCCGCGAACTCCTGGTCGCCGAAGCGGATCGCGGCCACCGCGAGCTCCTGCTTGCCGCCGGGGAAGAAGTGGTAGAGCGAGCCGAGGGTCGCCTCGGCGTCGCGCACGATCTGCTTGATCGGCGCGTTCTCGTACCCCTGGTGCTGCATCAGTCGAGAAGCGGTCCTGACCAGGCGCTCCCTGGTGCCCAGTGCGGTTTCTGCCATGGGGGCATCGTACCCCGTCCCTAAATAGAGCGTTCGCTCCAGCCCTGTGTTACGGTCGCCCAAGTCTCTAGATAGAGCGTTCGTTCTAGTCGGTCAGTGAATGGATGGGGATCTTCATGAGCAAGCGCACGGTGACCGTCATCGGACTCGGACCCATGGGCCGGGCCATGGCGGGGGCGTTCCTCGACGCGGGATACGAAGTGACGGTGTGGAACCGCACCGCCGGCAGGGCCGAGGCGCTGGTGGCGCGCGGCGCGGTCGAGGCCGGGAACCTCGCCGCGGCGCTGGAGGCGGGCGGCCCCGTGCTGCTCAGCCTCATCGACGTCGGCGCGATGTACGGGACCCTCGGCGAGGCGGACCTGAACGGCAAGGTACTGATCAACCTGTCGTCCGACACGCCCGAGAGGGCGCGCGCCGCCGCGCACTGGGCGAAGGAGCGCGGAGCCTCGTACCTGGTGGGCGCGTTCAACATCCCGCCCGCGGGGATGGGCAAGCCCGAGTCCTCGGCCTTCTACAGCGGTCCGCACGAGCTGTACGAGGAGCACCGCGAATTGCTGACGGTGCTGACCACTCCGGACTTCCGGGGCGAGGAGCCCGGCCTGGCGGCGCTGTACTACCAGATCAACATGGTCATGTTCTGGACGGCCATGACGGGTTACTGGCAGGCCGCGGCCGTTGCCCAGGCGAACGGGCTGTCCATGGAGGACTTCCTTCCGTACGCGACGTACACCGCGGACAGCATGGGCAACTTCATCCGTTTCTACGCGCCCAGGATCGACGCGAACGAGCACGGCGGGGAGGTCGACCGTCTGACGATGTGCCTCTCCAGCGTCGAGCACCTCACCCGCACCGCCGCCGACTCCGGGCTCGACACGTCCGTGCTGCAGGCCCATGTGGACCTGTTCCGCGGCGGTGTTGCCGCGGGCCACGGCGCGGACAGCAGCTCCAGCCTGGTCGCACTCCTGAGGCGCTGAGGCGCTGATGCCGCCGGTGGGGCCGGTGACAAGGTGATTGAGTCAGGCCTTGACCTCGCCGGAATCGCCGATGGTGAGGCGATCGGGGCGGCCGGCGCAGGCCCGGAATCGGGTTCTCAGAACTCCTTGGTGGCGTTGAGCCGCGCGATTTCGGTGGCGTACGCGACAGTGCGGGTCGCCGAGGTGCCGGTGGCGTACAGGCCGGTGCCGAGTGCGGCCAGGGGGAGGGAGAGGAGGAGGCCGGCGAGGATCGGTGCCCAGTCGCGCTCGGCGTCGCAGCGCTCGCCCGCGTCGGCGCGGTACGACACCGCGTACTTCCTGCCGTCCTGGTGGAAGTCCCTGGATTCGCACTCGACGGGCTTGGAGTTCGCGCCCTGGCCGGTACTGAAGGGGAAGATGAGCAGGTAGGCGATCCAGAGCCAGATGAGGGCAGCCGCTGCCATCAGGCCCCGGCCCCACCCCTGCTCACGCAGGGCCCGGACCCGAAACTCCCTCAGAGCCGAGATCTTTTCACCCGAGAGTCCGCGGTCAGCGCAGATCGAGCAGCATCACGTCATGGAGATCCGAGCCGTCGCCCCAGGGCCGCGCCTCGCCGACCTTGCGGTATCCCCACGCCCGGTAGGCCGCCGACGCGGCCCTGCTCACCGGGTGCACGTTCAGCAGCACCCGCTCGGCTCCGATGCCTTCGAGTAGCGTCTCGTGCAGACCCCGCGCGACGCCCTGTCCGCGCCACGGTCCGCGCACGGCGAGTTCCATGAGCCCGAAGGTGCGCCGCCCGTCCTCGCGCCGCATGTCGGCGGGCACGGGCTCGGTCAGTTCGTCCCACCACACGGTGTCGGACCGCAGCGGGAAGCCGTACCCCATGCCGATCGGCTCGCCCTCCGGGGTACGGGCCAGGACAGCGCTGAAGCCGCGGCGGCGAGCCTGCACGGGGAAGCGGCGGAAGGCGGCGGCGACATCGTCCGCGGTCTCGTTGTACGGAGCCTCCGCGAAGGCTTCGGCGTAGATCACCCTGAACGCGCCCTCGGCCTCCACCGCGGCTGGTCCGTCCAGGCGCTCCCTCGCGATGATCCCCTGCTGCGTCATGCGGTCCCCCCCCCCCGAAGTGTCACGGACATGCTTGCCGACACTACGTGGCAGTGGCAGTGGCAGTGGCGGGGGCGGGGGCGGGGGAGCGGGTCCGGTCAGGGCTGCCGGATCGCGGAGACCTCGAACTCCAGGACGACCTTGTCGCCCACCAGGACGCCGCCGCCCTCCAGAGCCGCGTTCCAGGTGATCCCGTACTCCTTGCGGCTGATCGGAACCGAGCCCTCGAAGCCCACCCGCTCGTTCCCGAACGGGTCCTTGGCGCTGCCCTGGAACTCGAAGTCGATGCTGATCGACCGGGTGACGTCCTTGATGGTGAGGCCGCCCGTCACACGGAAGTGGCTGTCGTCGAGCGGTTCCACACCGGTGGACACGAAGGTGATGTCCGGGAAGTTCGGGGCGTCCAGGAAGTCGTTGGTGCGCAGGTGACCGTCCCGCTGTTCGTTGCGGGTGTCGATGCTCGCGGCCTTGATGGTGATCGTCGCGGAGGACTTGGCGGGCTCCGCGCCGTCCAGGTAGGCGGTGCCTTCGAACTCGTTGAAAGCGCCCCGGACCTTGGTGACCATGGCGTGCCGGGCCACGAACCCGATCTGGGAGTGGGCGGGGTCGAGGGAGTAGTTCCCTGTGAGCGAGGTGAGGGGGGTGGTGGTCATGGACCTGCTCCGCGGGGTAGGGGGGACGGGGACGTGAGGCGCTGGACCACGCTAGCCAGACCCGCAGCGCAGGGCGTTCGACCACGCCCACCACGCCGCTACGTCACCCGATCGGGGAACGGTCCCGGCCGCCGCGAAGTCAGAGGCGGCCGGCACCCCGGTCCGGTGCCGGACGACGGGCACGGCGCCGGTTTCAGCCCAGCACCCCGTCCACGAACCGCATCTGCACGGTCGCCTGCCGGATCAGCTCGGCTCCGACCAGGGTCCCGTGCCCGGCGTCGTAGCCGTACCGCTCGTGCCGCACTCCCCGCTCCCGCAGCCGCTCCAGATACCGGTCGATCTGCCCGGGCGGGCACCGGGGGTCGTTGTGCCCGTGGAGCACCAGCACGGGTGCCCGTACGCGATCGACGTAGGTCAGCGGTGACGAGGCCGCGTACACCTCCGGCAGCTCCTCGGGCGAGCCCCCGAACAGCTCCCGGTCGAAGGCCTGCAAGAACTCCGGCCGCTGCCCGTAGGCCGCGGCGTGGTCCGCGATGGGGGACTCCGCGATCCCGGCGGCCCACCGGTGCGGGTGCAGCCCGAGCGCCAGCAGGGTGAGGAAGCCTCCCCAGGACGAGCCGGCGACCAGGCAGCGGCCCGGCTCGGCCAGCCCGGCGCCGACGGCCCACTCGTACGCGGTGTTCAGGTCCTCCAGCTCGGGGAACCCGGGCCGCCCGTGATTGGCGTCGCGCCACGCCGTGCCGTAGCCGGTGGAACCCCGGTAGTTGACGTGCACGACCGTCACGCCCGCGTCCGTCCACACCGCCCGGTAGGCGGAGTAGCGGTCCGAGTCGGCGGCGTGCGGCCCGCCGTGCAGCAGGAACACGGTGCCCCGGGGTGTCCCGGCCGCGCGGGCGGTCAGAAGGTGCAGCGGCCCGGCGGGAGTCGGCACCCACGCGTCCTCGAGCTCCGGACCGCCCGGCGGGACGTTCCCCGGCGGCCGGAACAGCACCCGGTCGCTGCCGTCCGCGTCCAGGACCCGTACGACTGGGGGCCGAGCCGACGAGGACCACACGTACTCGACCCGGCCGTCCGCGCGCACGCCCGCCGCGTCGATCGTGCCCGCCGGCACCGGCAGGGCAGTGCTCCGCCCGGTGACCAGATCATGCCGGTGCAGCGTGCTGCGCCCCTGGTGGTGCACGGTGACCAGCAGCGCCTTGCCGTCGGGGTACCACTCGGCCACGGGCTCACCGGGCGGCAGGGGTACGGGCGTTCGCGTGCCCCGATCCAGGTCCTGCACCCCGAGCAGGACGCTCTGCGGCGTCTCGCGCCGCACCACCAGGCGCCGGTCGCCGGGCACCGGGCTGAAGCCGAAGGCGTCGAGCTCCCCGCCCGCCGGATCCGCGAGCACGGTGACCGGCTTACCATCCGCGGTGGAGATCACCTCCAGGCCGGTGTCGCGGGCGAGCACCGCCAGCCGCTCGTCGGCCGACACCGCGAGCAGATCCACATCGTCCTCGAACGCGCGCAGCAGCGTGGCCGTCCCGTCCTCGGAGCCGCCGGAGGGCAGCGACCACAGACCGGTCCCCTCGTCGGTGGCCACGGCGATCAGGGTCAGCTCGGCACCGAGCGCCAGCCCCGCGGGAAACCCTTCCGGCACCCCGCGCACGGGCGTGCCCCGACCAGCTCCTTCGCCCCTTCCGTCACTGGCTCCGTCGCTGCGTCCCTCACCGGGTACCTCGCCCGGGCCGGCCTCGAAGGGCTGTGTCATCCACCGCCCGACCTCGTCCCCGTCGGTGTCGTCGAACCACCACACCCGACGCCCGTCGGCGCTCAGCGCCCCCAGACTCGTCCCGGCCGCCCGCCGCGTGACCTGGCGGTGCACATCGGCGGCACGGTCCCAGACGTGGATCTCGCAGGCTCCGCTGGTGTTGCACGTGTACAGCGAACGCTCCGGGGCGTCCGCGGCCCCGTACGGGAAGCCGGGCCGCGAAGCCGTGAAGCGGTCCTGCCAGTGGTCGGAAGGCATATCAGAATATCCATTCTGCTTTCGCCGAAGGGGTCCACCGTGACAGCCTAAGGGCATGACCACCAGAATTCTTGCGGCAGTTGGCGATGTGCTGATTGACCGTCTCAAGCCCAGTTCGGCATTTGATGGGATTCTGCCCGTTCTGGCCTCAGCGGATATCGTATTCGGCAACTTCGAGGGGGTGTTGGCCGAAAACGGAAGGCCTGCCCCGGGCATGTCCACGGCCACCATCGTGTCGCCGGAGAATGCAGGGCCTTTGGCGATCTTCGACGTCATGTCCCTGGCCAACAACCACGCCATGGACGCCGGATATGAGGGCCTGGCCGAAACCATCGCGACACTGTCCGGAAAAGGCGTACGAACGGTTGGCGCCGGCCCGGACATCGAAACCGCCAGGCGCCCCACCACCCTCCAGGCCGACCCCGGTTCCGAGGCCGACGCAGGGGGCGGGGGTGGAGGCGGACGGCCCGCCGTCGCCTTCATCGCCATGGCCTCGGTCATGGTCGTCGGCACCCAGGCCGGCCCCGCCACCCCCGGCGTCGCGCCCCTGCGCGCCGAGGACTGCTACACCGCGCCGTTCCCCGGCCACCTCGTCCCGGGAGCCCCTGCCAAGGTGGTCTCCGTCCTGAACGAGCACGACTGGGCCGAGGTCGAGGAGAGCGTACGGGCGGCCAAGGAGGGAGCCGACCTGGTCGTGGTCAGCGTGCACTGGGGAGACCACACCCGCCCCTGGGTGATCACCGAGCACGAACGGCTCTGCGCCGAACTCCTCGTGGAAGCCGGCGCCGACCTCGTCCTCGGACACCACCACCACCTCCTGCGCGGCGTCCAGTTCATCGAAGAAACCCCCGTCTTCTTCGGTCTCGGCCACATGGTCTTCGACCTGCCCCGCCAGGCGGAGGAACTGCGCGCCCGCGGCGCCGACCCGCAGGAGCTCGAACCCGAGGCCCTGGCCGAGGTCTTCGGGGAGTACGGCATCTACCCGCGCCCGGGCTCCCCGGCCGCGTTCCCCTTCCACGCCGACGCCCGGATCACCGCGATCGCGATCGTCGAACTGGAGGACACCGGCATCGGCCGCACCGGCCTCGTGCCCTGTCTGATCGACGATGACGGCACCCCCCAGGTCGTCTCCCGGGACCACCCGCGCTTCGGCGAGGTGCTCGCCTTCCTGCGCACCGCCATGTCCAAGGCCGGGCCGGGCGCGGACCTCCTCGACGACGGAGCGGTCTTCGCTGAGCAGCCCCTGCTCGTCCTGCGTGCCCAGGCCGTGAACGGCGCGTGAAGCTTGTGCGGGTAAATCTGCTATCGGCCAAGATCTGCCCCGCTCACGGCGCGTCATTCCCGCAGGTGCCCTCTCTCCCGAGCTCTTCCGAACCTGGACACCCGTAATCAACATGCGCGAACGCCACACGGGCGGACACCGGAAGCTGGCCTGAATGCATGGCGCGAAGAATTGCATTCCGAAGCACAATTCCGAGGTCACCGAACAAGGGAGGGGGTGTATCCCCATGCGCATTGTTCGCCGTAAGAAGGCCTACAGCATCGCCGGCGGTTCTTCCGTCAACTAGGGCGATCCGATGATCCAGAAGGCGGCAGGACGCGAGATCACCAGAAATCGCGGGGACCCGCCTTCTGGATCATTCCCATTCCGCCAAGAAGGTCAAGAAGGTCGATCAGTCGATCAGTCGATCAGGTCAAGAAGGGGAGAGTACGGTGCCGAAGCCGGCCCTGAAGTCCACCATCCCGTCATTCAAGGACGACTCCGGGATCAACTTCCGCATGGCCGGTGAGATCCTCACCCTGGAGGACCCCGACGGAGTCGTCTCCGACCTAGTCGGACTCCTGGACGGCGCCCGCGAGCCCACCTCCGTCTTCACCGAGCTCACCGGCCGCCACCCGGCCGTGACCCGCGAGGAGTTCGACCAGGCACTTGCCGACCTCGACGACGCCCGACTCCTCCACGACGCCGACGCCTCGCATGAGGGCCTCACCGCCTACGACCTGGAACGCTGGTCCCGCAGCCTCGGCTTCTTCGAGACCTACGCGACCCTCGACCGGTCCAAGTACGCCTTCCAGCGCAGCATCCGCGACACCAAGGTCGCCATGCTCGGCGTCGGAGGCGTCGGCTCGCACGTCCTGATGGACCTGGTCGCCATGGGCTTTCGGGACATCCGCATCGTCGACTTCGACACCGTCGAGCTCTCCAACCTCAACCGCCAAGTCCTCTACGGAGAGCAGTACATCGGCAAGTCGAAGATCGAGCAGGCTGCGGCCTGGGTCAAGGGCTACAACAGCGACGTCACCCTGCACACCCTCGAAAAGAAGCTGATGTCCGCCGACGACGTCTACGAGGCCGTGCACGACCGCGACATCGTCATCGCCGCCATCGACCGCCCCAAGACCCGCGCCCTGACCTGGCTGAACGAGGGCTGCCTGCGCGCGGGCGCGGCCCTGGTCACCGGCGGCGTCGACACCCAACGCGCCGTCCACTTCACGGTCCTGCCCGGCATCAGCGGCTGTGTGGCCTGCTGGAAGTCCGCCGCTCACGCCGCGGACACCACCTCCCGCGACATCTACCTCCAGCAGCGCACGGAGGAGGACGCCGGGCTGCGCTTCGGTGAGGACATGGCCGCCTTCAACGGCCTCGTCTCTCTGCAAACGGCATTCCTGGTCGGCGAGTTGGTACGCCTGGCCACCGGAGTGTCCACCCCGCTGTCGGTGGGCAGGTTGCTCCAGGTGACCTTCCAAACTCCGGTCCTCGCCGAACGAGAGACCTGGCAGCGCGATCCCGACTGCCCCGCCTGCAAGGGCGTCACCACCCCGGCTCGCTTCGCGGACCTCCGAGACGCCCTCACCCCCGCTCCGCCCCTGGTCCAGCAGGGAGCGTGGCCCAATGACTGACGCGGCATACGCCGCGAAGCAGGTGAAGGACTCCGACCGTCGCGGCGAGACCCTGCTCCGCTCGGCCTTCATCGTCTCGTCCACCGGGGACTGGATCTACCGCTTCGCCCTGCCCCTGCTCGTCCTGCAACAGACCGGCTCGGCGATCTCCACCGCCATCACCTACGTACTGGAGATCATCCCGTACGTGGCGGTCGGCCTCTTCGCCGGCACCATCGCCGACCGCGCTGACCGCCGCCGCCTGATGATCTCCTGCGACGGCATCGCAGCCGCCCTCGTCGGCGTCATGGCCGTACTGCTCTTCACCGGCAAACCGTCCATCTGGCTCCTCTACGCCCTGGCACTCCTGCTCGGCACGGTCCGGCCCGTCTACGTACCCGCCTTCCAGGGCTTCCTCGTCGACCGGGTCCCCGAATCGCGCCGGCCCGTCATGAACGCCTGGGTCCAGGGCACCGACTCCGCGCTCAGCATGCTCGGCCCGGTCGTCGGCATCACGATCATCGCCCTGATCGGCCCCGCCACGGCCTGCGCCGTCAACGCCGTCTCCTTCGCGGCCTCCGCGCTGCTCATCCGCTGGGCCCCGCACGGGACCGGCGGCCGGGCCCCGGTGCGCTGGGGCGAGATCGCGCGCAACGTCGGAAGCGACTTCAAGGACGGCCTGGTCTTCATCCGCGACTCGGTCCCCCTGCTGTGGGGCACCGCCCTGATGACGGTCACCAACTTCGCCGCCCTGGGCCTGGAAGCGAACCTCATCTACATCGTCACCGACGACGGCAGGAGCCGGCAGACGGCGCTCGCCCTCGTCTTCGCCGGACAGGGAGCCGGCGCCCTGCTCGGGGCGACCCTGGCACCCGCCGTCATCCGCCGCTTCCCCGTCGGCCCCACCCTCACCGCCGCGATGGGCCTGATGGCGCTCTCCCTCGCACTGCCGGCACTGTCACCGTCCACCCCCGTCATCGGCGGATCCATGTTCCTCCTCGGCATTTCGACCTCCGCGATCGTGGTGCCCTGGTACACCTTCAGGCAGTCCATCGTCCCCTCCGAACTCATCGGCCGGGTCACCTCGGTGGGCCGCTCGCTCTCCTTCATCACCATCCCGCTCGGCGCTCTCTTCGGCAGCTGGGTCATCGGCCAGTGGTCCGCCACCGTCCTCTTCCTCGTCGCCGGAGCCCTCCAGGGCGCCGTCTGGCTCGGCACCCTGCTCTCCCCCCTCCGCAGGGCGGGAACCAGCGGCGCCGGGTGATCAACCCGCCGCCGATGAGCAGGCTCGCGCCGACCTCCGCCGGGCGTTCCAGACCGGTGGACCGGTCGACGAGATCTTCGAGTCCTTCATCGGCCCGATGGTCGAAAATGCGGTCCCCGAATGGCGGACCACCCTGGGCGCCCTCCTCGCGTTGCCCGGCATCGGCATTCACCAGCCCCCGCCCCGATGGGCGGTCTACCGTACGGACATGAGGCTCCATGCCGCCGACGCCAAGGAGAGCCCAGTGCCATCGTCCTACGACTCTCAGTACGCTCCCGCCGGCGACGTGGGCGCCGCCCTCATGGTGATCGACTCCCGTCTCAAACTGATCTACGGCGACACGACCGAGATCGGCCCCGAACAGCGGCGGCTGACGGACCAGTTCATCGCATCCCTGGGGCCCAGGGAAGCCGATGACCTGCTCGACGGCGCGTGCACGCTCATCTACATGTTCATGACGTGGCTGCGGAAAGCCTGCGAGGAGCACGACAAGGACGTCATCGAGTACGTGGTACCCAACCTCGTGGCCACCATGAGCACGATGTCCCGCAGCGTCCCTTCCGAGGCCATCCCCACCATGGCCGGCATGGTCATCGCGGCAGGCACCGGCCTGAGCCCCAGCCTCTGGCGCAAGCAGTACGGCGAGTGGACCGAAGCGGAGATGAACCCGCTGGAAGCCACCGCCATCCTCCTCGCGGAGCAGATCAACCGCATCACCGACGACCCCGACTTCGCCACCCGCCTGATCGCCGAAGCACTGTCCAGCGCGGCCGAGGCCTGACGCACTCGGCGGCCGGATGCTCGGCAGGGCCCGAACTGCACTGCGCCGGCCGCCGAGCTGCTCCCGCGCGGCAGTCGGACCCTGGTCAGATCGTGACCGGTCCGCGGGCGGTGGCGAACTCCACCGAGACCAGGCCCGGTTCCTCGTCCTCGACCCAGGTGACGTCGATCTGGTCGAGGGGGTGGTCGGCCGGTTCGCCGAGGAATTCGGAGATGGAGGCGGCGTCGCCGGCGATGGAGACCCCGTGGATGGTGGTGGAGGTGCGCGGGTCGGCGCTGGGGCGCTCCTCGATGGGGACCGACCACTGGAGGAAGTAGGGCAGTTGCGGGTCCTCCAGCAGTTCCAGCACGCCGATCTGTTTCCACCTCAGGTCGAACCCGTCGGGGCGGACACGGTGGCCCTCGGCCGAGGCGCGGCCGAGGCGGGCCTCGACCGGGGTGATGTCGTCGACGGATACCACCCAACCGAGCCAGCCGCCGCCCTCGGCGGCGCGGCGCGCGACCGCCTGGCCGAAGGGTGCGCGGTCGGCGGCGGGGTGGTCGAGTGTGGTGACGACCTCGACGTAGGTGCCGCCGCTCAGCGGGAGGATGAAGTTTCGGGTGCCGAATCGTGGGTGCACGCCCCCGTCGACGAACCCGGCGCCGAGGGCCGATCCGATCCACTGAACGGTCGAAACGAAGCTGTCGCGGGCCACCGCATAGGACACATGATCAAGTCGCACCGCGCCATCATCACCCGCTGACCCGCACAAATCCCCACGCCACGCCCGCCGCCCGTCGAGCCGGGCGTCAGCACTGCCGACACAGGCCGGAGAACGGCCGCGCAAGCGCGGGTGTTAGCTTCCTCCTCGTGATGGAGCACCAGGACGAGACCAGGGCCGCCTACGACGGGGTCGTCGAGCTGTACGCGTCGATGTTCGCCGACCGGCTGGAGACGCGGCCGTTCGCGCGGGCCATGGTCGACACCTTCGCCGAGCTGGTGCGCGGGTCGGGGAACACGCGGGTGGCCGACGTCGGCTGCGGGCCCGGACATCTGACGGCCATGCTGCACGACCTGGGGCTGGACGCCTTCGGCCTCGACCTCTCCCCGGCCATGGTCGACCACGCCAGGCGGGCCCATCCGGCGCTGCGGTTCGACGAGGCACGGATGGAGGCCCTGCCGGTCGAGGACGGGGCCCTCGGCGGCCTCCTGGCCCACTACTCGATGATCCACACCCCGCCCGGGGCACTACCCGCGCTCCTCGCCGAGCAGGCGCGGGTCCTGGCACCGGGCGGCCTGCTCCTGGTCTCGCTCTTCGCGACCGACGCACCCGAGCCGGTCCGCTTCGACCACAAGGTGACACCCGCCTACAGCTGGCCGGCGGACCAATTCGCCGAGCTGCTGGCCGGCGCCGGGCTCGTCACCTTCGCCCGCCTGCTCCACGACCCTGCCTCCGAGCGGGGCTTCCTCGACGCCCACCTCCTGGCCCGCCTCAGCTGAGGCGAGTCGGAATCCCAACTGCCGGGCCACCGTCCTGCTGCCTGATACCGAACAGGGCCCTGGGCCGTCTAGTTCGCCCGCGCCCGGAACGTCTGCCGGTACACCATCGGTGCCACCCCGATCGCGTGTGACATGTGCCGTCGCAGTGAGGCGCCCGTACCCAGGCCCGCCTCCTGTGCGATGCGGTCCACCGGCAGGTCGGTGACCTCCAGCAGGCGCCGGGCGTGTTCGACGCGCTGCCGGGTGAGCCACTGGCCGGGGGTCATCCCGACCTCGTCGCGGAACCGGCGCGAGAAGGTCCGTACGCTCATCCCCGCGTGCCGCGCCAGCTCCGCCAGCGCGATCGGGCGACCGAGTCGGGTCAGGGCCCATTCGCGGGTCACGGCGGTGCTCGCCTGCGAAACCTCCGGCACCGGCCGTTCGATGAACTGCGCCTGCCCGCCCTCCCGCCACGGCGGTACGACACACAGCCGGGCGACCCGGTTGGCCACCGCGCTGCCGTGGTCGCGGCGCAGCAGGTGCAGGCAGAGGTCGACTCCGGCGGCGACCCCGGCGGCCGTGAGCACCTGGCCGCCGTCCACGAACAGGACGTCCGCGTCCACCTCGACCTGGGGGAAGGCGCGCTGGAAGTGTTCCGCCTCGTTCCAGTGGGTGGTTGCCCGGCGGCCGTCCAGGAGGCCCGCGGTGGCCAGGACGTAGGAGGCCGTGCACATCGAAACGATCCGTGCGCCGACGGGCAGCCGGGACAGGGTCCGGGCCAGTTCGGCAGGCAGCCACTCCACCGCGCCGGGGTCCGCGCCGTCGGCTCCGGGGCCACAGATGAAGGGCGGGATCACGAGGGTGTCTGCGGTGGCGACCGCCTCGCCGCCGTGCTCGACCGTGATGCTGAAGTCGGCACTGGTGCGGACCGGGCGGCCGTCGAGGCTGCAGGTGAGGATCTCGTAGAGGGGTGCACCGTCCGGGCCTTCGGCCGTACCGAAGATCCGCACCGGAATGGTCATTTCGAAGGGGTAGACCCCGTCGAGGGCCAGGACGACGACCCGGTGGGTCCGCTCAGGAGGCATGGCCGGATCTTTTCACATCGTGTCACTCCGGCCACTCGTCCGCCGGGACGGGGCCCCGCATCCTTGATCACATGACGACGACGAAGACACAGCACCACCCCATGTGGGCCATCACCCAGACCGCCCTCGGCGGCCCCGAAGTGCTCCGCCTCACCGAGACCGCGCGTCCCGAGCCCGGCCCCGCGGAAGTGCTCGTACGGATCCATGCCGCGGCCGTCAACCCCACCGACGTCTGGCACCGCACCACCGGCGGCCTGGCCGGCGCCGACGGTTCGCCCGTCCCGCTCGGGTGGGACCTCTCCGGCACCGTCGAGGCCGTCGGCATCGGCGTCACCCTCTTCCGGCCGGGCGACGAGGTGTTCGGCATGCCCCGCCACCCGGTCCCGGCCGGAACCTACGCCGAGTACGCCACCTCTCCCGCCCGGCACCTCGCGCACAAGCCCGCCGGACTCGACCACGTACAAGCCGCCGCCCTCCCGCTGGCCGCCCTCACCGCCTGGCAGGCCCTGGTGGACACGGCCGGCGTGCGGCCGGGGGAGCGGGTGCTGGTGCACGCGGCGGCCGGGGGAGTGGGGCACCTGGCCGTCCAGATCGCCAAGGCCCGCGGCGCGCACGTCATCGGCACCGCGAGCGCCGCGAAGCACGCCTTCGTCCGTTCGCTCGGCGCCGACGAGGTGATCGACTACCGCACCACCGACTTCGCCGAGGCCGTGTCCGGCATGGACGTCGTCGTGGACACCATCGGCGGCACGTACGGCCCGCGTTCGCTGCGCACCCTGCGCCCCGGCGGCATCGTGGTCTCCCTCGCCTCACCTGGCGAAGCGGCCCTGGCCGAGGAGGCGGCGGCGCTCGGCGTCCGGGCGGTGTTCATGGCCGTGGAGGCCGACCACGCGGGGATGCGGGAGATAGCCGCGCTCGCCGAACGGGGCGAACTGCGCCCGCACATCGCGCAGGTGCTGCCGCTGGCCGAAGCGGGCAGGGCGCACGAGCTCTCGCAATCCGGACGCACCAGCGGCAAGATCGTACTGACCACCGGGGCCACCGCCACCGGCGCCGACGCGATTCGAGGAGCCCGCAAGTGACCACGTACGTACTCGTCCCCGGTGCCTGGCACGGCGCCTGGACCTTCGAGCCGCTCGCCCGCGAACTGCGGAGCCTCGGACACCACGCCTACCCGCTGAGCCTGACCGGACTCGGCAGCCGCAGACACCTGCTGACCCCGTCCGTGAACCTGGACACGCACATCGCGGACGTGGTGAACCTGCTGGAGGACGAGGCGGTCACCGATGCCGTACTGGTCGGCCACAGCTACGGGGGCATGGTCATCACCGGCGCCGCCGACCGGGTCCCGGAGCGCGTGAAGGGGCTGGTGTACGTGGACGCGATGGTCCCCGAGGACGGCCAGTCCACCTGGTCGCTGGTGTCGGACAACGAACGCGAGTGGTACCTCGCCGGCACCGGGGAGAACGGCTACACCAGCGCCCCGCTCCCCTTCTTCGACCCGCGCGCCACCCCGCACCCGCTGGCCTCGCTGCTCCAGGCGGTCCGCCTGGAGGGCGATCTGGCACGCTTCGCCGAGAAGTCGTACGTCTACGCCACGAAGTGGCCGACGCCGTCGCCCTTCACAGAACTGTACGAGCGGCTGAGCGGCTCACCGCAGTGGCGCACGCACGCCGTCGAAAGCGGCCACAACGTCATGCGGGAGGCGCCGGATCAGCTGCTGAAGGTGCTCCTGAGCCACGGCTGACCGGCGTCGACGTGCCGCCGGGCGCGGTGCGAGATCCGGCGGAGGGCCGCCGGGGTTTTGTCCAGGCGGCCGGTTCGCCGTCACGCCCGACGCGGAACCGGTGTACCTGGCAGACTCTTTGACGCCCGATGAGTCTGAGTCGACAGGATGCCCGGTTGTGCGAGCGGGCAACGGGGGTGGTCCAGCGTGACTGGTGAACCGACCATAGGTTGGGGTCCGCAGTATCGAGGAACGCACTCGAGTCCCGAAGTCATGGAGTGCTACGAGCAGTTCGTCTCCACGAGGGATCCGGCGAAGCTGAGCTCCCTGGAATCGCTGGCCATGGCCGCCGGCCTGTCGGGAGACCTGCATGCGCTGGCATCTGCCTATCTGGTGGCGGAACTCCCCATGGAAGGGCTCCCGTTGCTGGAGTTCCTGGCCGACTCCGGTCCGGCGGATCCGGCCGTGCGGTGCGATCTTGCGAGCGCCTACATCCTGATCGGCAGTGTGGAACGGGCGTCGCGAGAGCTGGAGCGCATCCTGGCGGCCTTCCCCGGATTCGCCGCAGCCGACCGTCAACTCGCTGATGTCCGCGTGTGGTTGCAGTGGCGCGTGGCCGAGGTGGACTTTCAGCAGCGCCGGGCCGCCTTCCTGGCCGAGCGCCTCGCCGATGAGGGCGGCGGAATCGACGAGCACATCATGCTGGCAAGGGGCCTCTACCAGCTGGCCCGGATCCCGCGCAGCGGCGTCGACTGGCCGGAGGTCATGGACGCCCTGAACCGGGCGCGCCGCCTCCACGGCGATCACTCACAGGTGCTGGAACTCCTCACGGCGGCGACCCACCAGGCGGGAGCCGAGGCGGAGTGGCACGAGGCGCTGCTCGCCCTGGAACGGGTCGCTCCGCGGTCCGCCATCCTCGATCATTGGCGCTCCGTCTCGACGGCCGTCCTTCCGAACCCGGACCGGTTGCTCGCGGTCGCCTCCTCCGGCACTGAAGACGCACACGGCGCCCTGCGGGATCTCCGGTCGCAGTACCGGCTGTCTCCGAACAACCCGGACATCCAGCGCTGCCTGATGCAGGCAGAGGTCCGCGCGGGGAACGTCGCCGAGGGGCTGTGGCTGGCCGATGGTCTGGCCGCCACCGAGGCGCTCGACTTCTACGGGCACGCTGCCCTGGCGATGGTCTACGGCGTGGCCGGAGACCAACGGATGGACCACCACGCCACCGAGGCCCTGCCCCTCGCGCCGGACGCGGGATCCCGGGCCGCGTTCCAGGCCCAGTACGACAGGGTGCGTGGAACGTGACGCAGACCCAGGACATCATCGAGCGCCTGCTCCTGCTGGACCAGCTCAGCCGTCTGCCTGCTGTCCTCGAAGCCGCGCTGCCCTTCGACGGCCCGGAGCTCCTCGCCGGTCTGCGTGCTCGCGCAGCGACCGCCGAGGCCGGCGGACGGCACGCCGAGGCCGCGTTCCTGCGGTCACTGGTTCCACAGGTGGAAGCGGCGCTCCCGCGCTCGGCTGCGACAGGGGCGGCGCGAGCGCCTGAGACGCCGGCGGAGCTTCTGGACCGCCTGCTCGCCTGCGGCTCCGCCCTCGACCAGTACCTCTTCGCTCGGCGGTACCCGGAACTGGCCCGCGCCTCCTTGCCCCTCCTGCAGGCCTGGTTCGCGGACGCACGCACGGTGGAGAGGGAGCGCCACGCCTCGGCCTGCGCCGTCATCGGCGTGGTCTGGGGCGGACCGAACGAACAGGCCTTCGGCCGGGCGATGTGGGCAGCGCTGCTGCGGCGCCGGGGGGCGCCGCGGGCCGCACGCCGGCACCTCGACCGGGCGCAGCCGGACGGCACGCCGGCCGGGGACACACTGCGGCTCCAACTGTTGACCGCCCGGACGGCGTTGGCCGACGCGGACGGGGAGCTGGAGGAGGCCGTCCGGTTGGCCCGTGAAGGTCTGACAATCGCGACGGCCCACGCAGACATCGTGGCTGCCTGGCTCTGCCATGAAAGGCTCGCCGGATATCTCCGTTCCCTCGGCCGGACCAGTGAGGCGCTGTCCCACGTGAACATCGTCCTGGAGTCGATGCCCGATCACAGGGAAACCGTGGCCAAGCGGTCGGGACTCCTGAACCTGCGCGGCCTGATCCAGGAGGACCTCGGGGAGTACGACCTCGGCGCAGCCGACTTCGCCGCGGCCGGCCTGGCAGCCCAACGCTGCGGGGACGATCGGCTGCGGTTCTCGGCCGTGACGAACGGCGCCGCTTCCCTCTCGAAGGCAGGACGGCAGCGCGAAGCCCTCCAGGCCTTTGAGCAGGTCCTGGCCGAAGCGCGGCGCCATCACGATGACCGCAGGGTGTCGGCCACGCTGAACAACATCGGCCAGATCCGCCTCGCCATGGGCGACGCCGCCGGTGCCCGGGCCGCTTTCCGCGACGCGATCAACGCATCCCGCACCCTGCCGCAGGGCGACAGTGGGGAGCTGATCAGCTGGTTCGGCCTCGCGGACGCGACCTCCGCCCTAGGCGACGTCGACTCGGCCAAACAGCTGTACCTCGTAGCGCTCGCGACGGGAATCACCTCCGGGCACTACGAGACCGCGCTCGGCGACTACCTCCTGCGCGGCCAGAAGTTCGACGACCAGGACCGCGCGGCCCACCTCGGCCTGCTCCAGTCCGCCTTCACCCAGCTCACCTCCTGGCGGCACAGGGCGGCCGTCGGGGCGTTCCTGGCCCGTGAAGTCATCCGCGGGGGCGAGCGCGAGCGGGGGCACCGGCTCTTCACCGACCTCCTCGCGGAGGCCGCCTCCCGCGACCCGGAAGGTCTGGAGTGCCTGCATATCCGGACGCGCTTCGCCTCCGCACTCGCCCACGAACTCGGCCGGCCGCGAGCGGCACTGGCCGAGTACCAGCTGGCACGGCGGCACGTCCAGCGCCTCCTCGCCCGTACGCAGGTGCCCGACCGGCGCGCCGAGCTGGTGAGCGAGCACTTCGGCATCTACGAGGAACTCCTCGGCCTCCTGGTCGGCGCCCCGGAATCCCTCGGGCTCACCGAGAGTGAGGCCTGGCGGCTCGCGTTCGACCTGCACGAGGAGGCGAAGTCGCCGACCACGCTCGCCCACCTGGGGGCGGCCCCGCTGACAACAGACCGGACCGAGGCCCTGCTCGCCGACGCGGCGCCGCCCGAGGGCATGGCCTTCGTATCCTTCTTCTGCGGCACGCGGCACACCTACGTGTTCGTACTCGCCACCCACGCGGAGCTGCGGGCCGAGCGGGTGCGGATCGGCCGGGACGAACTGCAAGGAGCAGCGGACGAACTCCGCCGGATCTTCAACGGCGACCCCCAGAGCTTCCCGCCCCTCGCCCCGCTCAGGCCGCGCGCCCCGCACCGTCGCAGCATCGCCTTCCTCGACGCCCTCGGCCCCCGCCTGACCGCGTTCGCCGAGTTCACCGCGCCGCAGACCCTGATCTGCGTGGCACCCCACGGCCCACTGCACCTCCTGCCACTGCACGCCCTGCCCATGGCGGACGGCGCGCGGCTGGCGACCCGCAACTGCCTGACCTACACCCCGAGCCTGAGCGTGCTGGCACCCGTCCTGCGCCGGCGCACCCCGCTGCGCCGCACAGGCCGGGCCCTGTTCGTCGGCGTAGCCGCACAGGAGGACCCCAACCCCGAGCTCTTCCGGACGGACGGCACGCTGCTGAAGTCGGCGGGCTGGCAGGTCACGGAGCTCACCGGGTCGGACGCGCACTCGTCGGCTGTCCTCCACGCCCTGCGCACCGCGGACGTCGCGCACTTCACCTGCCACGGCTACGCGGACCCGGCCAACCCGATGGAGTCCGGGCTGGTCCTCTCGCCCCTCGGCGCGTCGGCGCCGCCCACAAAGCACATCCGGCGCCTGTCGGTCGCGCAGCGCAGCGCCGTCCTCCTGCGGCCCTCCCAGCTCACCGACCATCCGTCGGTTCCGGCCCTGATCACGCTGCGGGCTTGCTCCTCCGCTTGGCAGGCCGAGACGAACCGCGGCGACGAGTTCGCCGGGCTGACCAGGGCGTTCCTGCAGGCGGGGGCGCGCTCGGTGCTTTCCACGCTCTGGAACGTCAACCAGGAGAGCTCCGGCCTGCAGGTGTCCGCCCTCTACTCACGGATGAAGGCCGATCCGAACACACCCCTCTGGGTCTGCTACTGGCGCGCCCAGCGCGAACTGCTCGATCGGTCGGACGCCCCGTGGCTCACCCACCCCTACCACTTCGCGCCCATGGTGCTGAACGGCGACTGGAGATGACCGTGTCCCTGACCGACCCCCTCGACGACCGAGCCCTGGTGCTCGTCCTCCAGGAACTTACCGAGGAGCTGAGCGACGTCTCGGCGTCCTCGGCGCCCTCACCTCAGCTGAGCGAGTCCGAGGCCCGCGAGGCCATCCGCTCGCTGACGGCCCGGGCCGACCTGGACCGCATCCTGGACGACGAGGCAGCGGCCACGGCCGCCGCCCGCCGCCTCCTCGACGTAGCCCTGGCGGACCCGGCCACCGCACCGGTCGCGGCCCCGATCGCTGCCGACCCGCCAGCGGACGACCAGCTCTCCGTAGAGGCCGCGGGCGCCGGAATCGTCCTGCTGGCGGCCCTGGTCTCCTGGCTGCAGACCAAGGTGGACATCAAGATCCACCGCAAGGACGGCAAGACGGAGTTCCTCTTCCACCTCCGCAAGGCGGCAGCCGACCCCCAGACCCTGAACAGCCTCGCCCGCACCGCGACCCGCGTACTGACGGGCAACGACACCCCGGAACCCTGACCACCCGCCCCGGGGCTTGTCGATTATCGATATGCCCCCTAGTCTCATCCCTATCGATAATCGATAGGGAGGGACGCGGTGAACACACGGCTCACGAGGACTCTGACCTCGGTGACCTTCGGACTGGCGATGCTCTGCGGGCTCGCCTTCATCGGCACAGGGATCACGCACCTGCTCGACGACGGCGACATCTGCGTACAGTCGGAGTTCTGGCGCAACGCCGCGCTGGCACCGGGCGGCCTGCCGGTCGGCAAGGGAGTGGAGGCGTACAGCAGCGCCGCGCGCCTGTGCCAGCACAGCCCTTCCGCGGGCCAGCGCGCCGCCGACCTCGGGATCGAACTGCCGTGGCTGCTGTTCAGCGCCCTAGCGCTGCTGCTCTTCTCCCGGCTGCTCGAAGGCGTCGTGAAGCAGGGGCCGTTCACGGAGACGGTGGCGCGCCGGCTGTCCGTCCTGGGCTGGTTCGTTGCCGTGGGCACGCCGCTGACCGGTCTGGTCACCGGATGGTCCCAGTCCTGGCTGGTGGACAGCATGGCGCCGATCGTGGGCTCCGGGCCGACGGTCTCCGGGCCGCTGGTGCTCGTCCTCGCCGGTCTCGCCGCGGTGGTCATGGGCAGGATCATGCGCGAGGGTGTGCGCATGCGGGAGGACCTCGAAGGGACCATCTGATGCCCGACGAGGAACTCCACTCGGTCCGGATCCACCTCGACCGGCTCCTGGCCGAGCGCGGGATGACGCTGACCGAACTGTCCGCACAGGTGGGCATCACCGTGGTCAACCTGTCCATCCTCAAGAACGGGCGGGCCAAGGCCATCCGCTTCTCGACCCTGTCGAGGATCTGCGAGGTCCTCGGCTGCCAGCCGGGAGACCTCATCACCCACGACCCGTCGAACGGGCCCGGCTGAGCTCGAGCGAGCCTGCCGTGGGGACACCGCTTCCGTGTGAGGTTCGGCAGGGTGGATTTCTAGCCGAAGTAAGCCTTCAGGTGGCTGAGTTCCGCATATCGCGGCTGGTGCTCGGGCCCGTACCTTGCGTCATGTGCGCTGATCAGTTGCGGCTCCGACCTCGTACTGACAGCGTCGTCACTCTTGAAGGAGAACAGCATGGCAACAGGCACGGTGAAGTGGTTCAACGCGGAAAAGGGCTTCGGGTTCATCGCCCAGGACGAGGGCCCGGACGTGTTCGTCCACTTCTCCGCGATCCAGTCGGGGGGCTACCGCTCGCTGGAGGAGAACCAGAAGGTGGAGTTCGAAGTCACCCAGGGCCCCAAGGGCCCCCAGGCCGACAACGTCACGGTCGTCGCCTGACGATCCACGCCTGAGCCCCGCACCACTCCACTGGTGCGGGGGCAAGGGTTCGAGTCGCCCGGGAACCGGCTCAATGGACGCCGCCCCCTGCCGCCTCCCCACTCTCCGGCGGCCCGGACCCTGTCGCAGTCCGGACGAGGTCGGCGACGGCTCTGGACCGGCTGTGCGGCGGCCAGGCGATCACGGTCGTGACCGCGGGAGCGTCCAGCACGGGCACCGCGGCCAGGTCGGCGTGCAGTTGGGACCGGCACGACTCCGGTGAGACCGAGCAGGCCCGGCCGAGCGCGACGAGCTGCAACAACTGCGCATGGTCGCGGACCTGGGGACCGGGACCGGGCAGGTACGTGCCGTCGGGCTCGGGCCAGCGTGGCAGGGGGAGACCTGGCAACCCGGTGATGTCGGCCATGTGCACATGGGCCCGGGCGGTGAGCGGATGCCCGGCCGGCAGGACCACCACCTGGCCCTCCGTGCTGAGCTCTTCGGTGTGGAACCCGGCCGTCGAGTCGAACGGCCGGTGCAGCAGCGCCACGTCGGCCCGGCCCTCGCGCAGGAGTCGTGCCTGCTCGGCCGGGCCGCACAGGATGACCTCGACGGGAACCGCGCCGGGTTCGGCGGCATACGCGTCGAGCAGCTTCGCCAGCAGTTCGCTGGACGCGTTGGCCTTCGTGACCAGGACCAGGCCGGGACGGCCGGTCGCGGGCAGGGCGGCGCGGCGGGTCCGCCGCTCGGCGGCGCTGACCGCGTCGAGGGCCGCCCGGCCCTCGACCAGCAGCACCGAGCCGGCCTCGGTCAGCGTGACCGTGCGACTGGTCCGATCCAGCAGTGCTGTCCCGAGCCGCCGTTCGAGCTGCTGGATCGCCCGTGACAAGGGCGGCTGCGTGATCCCGAGCCGCTGTGCGGCGCGCCCGAAGTGCAGCTCTTCAGCGACGGCGACGAAGTAGCGCAGTTCCCGGGTCTCCATACCGCCACGGTATCCCGGATCAATACCTGGACGGCATCGTTGCCCACCCGATCGGTGTTGGACCCCCGTCGGGGCCGGAGCGCAGCATGGTCCCCATGAGCGAACGAACGATTGCGCTGGTCACCGGCGCCAACAAGGGAATCGGCTACGAGATCGCTGCCGGCCTCGGCGCCCTCGGCTGGAGCATCGGCGTCGGCGCCCGCGACGAACAGCGCCGCAACGCCGCGGTGGATAAACTGCGTGCGGCCGGTGTCGAGGCATTCGGCGTACCCCTGGACGTGACCGACGACGCGAGCGCGACCGCCGCCGCACGGCTGATCGAGGAACGGGCGGGGCGTCTCGACGTGCTCGTCAACAACGCCGCCATCACCGGCGGCATGCCACAGGAACCCACCATGGTCGATCCCGCCACCATCCGGACGGTCGTGGAGACCAACGTGATCGGCGTCGTCCGCGTCACCAACGCGATGCTTCCGCTGCTGCGCCGCTCCGCCTCACCGCGGATCGTGAACATGTCCAGCAGTGTCGGCTCCCTCGCCCGCCAATCAGGACCCGCTGCCGAGCAGACGGCAGGTCCGGTGGCCGCGGCGTACGCGCCGTCGAAGACGTTCCTGAACGCCGTCACCCTCCAGTACGTCCGTGAGCTGAGCGGCACGAACATCCTGATCAACGTCGGCTGCCCCGGCTACGTCGCGACCGACCTCAACGGCTTCCGCGGCCTGCGCACCCCCGAACAGGGCGCGGCGATCGCCGTCAAACTCGCGACCCTGCCCGACAACGGCCCGACCGGCCAGTTCTTCAACGACGCCGGTGTGGTTCCCTGGTGATGTGCAGGACCGCACCGCCCGCCGGGGTTACTGCTTTCCCCGCGCGTCTCCGGCGAGCTTCACGTGGGTCGGCGCGGCCCAACTTTCCGTCACGGGGGCTTGGGTGCGGGGCCGCCGGAGCGGAACTCGCGTGGACGAGTCTGCGGGTGTGTGACAGGACTCCGCGCACCGCGTAGCCGGTGTGTTTCCCAAGCCCCCGTCGGACGGGTGGGTCAGCGCAGTCCGGCGAAGAGGTCGTTCTCGGGCAGGGCTGCGCCGGTGGGGTCCTGGACGCGTACGAAGGTCTCCATGCCCATCAGCTCGCCGAACCTCTCCTTGCCCATCCTGAGGAAGAAGATGTTCTCGCCCTGGCTGGCGTGCGCGGCCAGGGCGTCGAACTTCTGACCGCTGAATGCGGTGGTGTCCACCCAGGTGGTGATCTCGTCGTCGGGGAGGCCGATCTTGGCGAGCGCGGCGGTTTCGGCGGGATCCGGCTCGGGCATGTCCTCCTGGAACTCGCGCATGATCTCGCCGAAGCGCTGCATCGCCGAGCGGGGCATCGTCGTCCAGTACACCTTCGGCGTCAGCTCGGTCATCTCCAGCGCAGCCATCGTGATGCGGTGGGCCTGGATGTGGTCGGGGTGGCCGTAGAAGCCGTTCTCGTCGTAGGTGACGACCACGTCGGGCTGGTAGTGCCGCATGAGTTCCGCGAGTCGGGCGGCGCCTTTCTCCACGGGCGTCTGCCAGAAGGCTCCGGGGGCGTCGTTGCTCTGCCAGCCCATCATTCCGGAGTCGGCGTAGTCCAGCGTCTCCAGGTCGCTGATCTTCAGGACGTCGCGGCTCGCTTCGAGCTCTTGACGGCGCATCAGGGCGATGGCCGCCGGATCGTGCCCGGGATCGCCCGGCTTGACACCGCCCGGTCCGTCACCGCAACCGCCGTCGGTACACGTCACGAGCACCGTGCGGATGCCTTCCGCCGCGTACCGGGCGAGGACCCCTCCGGTTCCGGTGGCCTCGTCATCGGGGTGGGCGTGTACTGCCATGAGCGTCAAGGGCCGGTCGGTCATGAAACATTCCTCCTGCGGAATTACGTGTTGGTACGAGTGTGCGGCGGTTGTACCGCGGTCCTGGGGTCCGGTCCGGATCCTGGTGGGGCGGGCGGCCGGGTGGCCTCCGCGTACCCCGCCCGTCCGGCGCCGGTCCCTTTGTAGATGCAACCGTGCCGAACGGGTCGGCTGTTCCCGGCGCGGCGTTCGACGAGCCAACAGGCTGCCCTGCGGGAACACTGCCACTTCCGGGCGGGTCCGGGGCGGCTCGGACGCGTGAGCCGTGCCTTCGCCGTCTTTCGGCCGTTGATGCCGTCATGAGGAGAACGATCTACGTGACCGCGGTGGGGCTCGTACTGGCCGTTGCCGCGCCGGCCCATGCGAGCGGCGGGGCCAACAAGGGGCCGGTCGGTGTCGGCGTGGTGGGTGACGGCCTGGAGGTGCGGGAGGTCCGGGCCGTCCTGACGGGCTGGTATCCGGGTGCCCGTGCCGAGAGCTTCGTCGTACGGGGTGGCAAGCGGATCCAGACCCTGGGCGGGTGGAAGGCGGCTTCGTCCGAGCAGATCGCGCAGTCCAAGTTCGAGATCGTCTCGTGGCCCATGCGGCGGACCTTCCGGCACGGTGACCGGATCTGTGCGCGTTTCGAGCACCGCGCCGAGCGTCCGTGCGTCACGGTGCAACGCTGATCTCGCTCTCGCGCGGGATGCCTACGACGCATCGCATGATCATCCGCGTGGCTGGAATTCGTACCAACAAGCGGAACCTGTAACCTTGTTCGTTCGTCTTGCAGCCCGGATCGGTCAGCGGCGCTGGCCGCCACGACTCACGGGGAGAGCACGGTGGACGTCCGCTCGGCGTTCGTGCTCCCTCCCTGCACCGCACCGTTCGAGAGGTCTTCGCCATGTCCGTGGTCACTCCCCGATTCAACGTCCTGTCCGAGGACTTCGCTGCTGACCCCTACCGGTACTTCGCCCAGTTGAGGGAGCAGGCGCCGGTGCACCACGAGCCGGAGATCGACTGCTACTTCGTCTCCCGCCACGAGGACGTGAGGCGGGTGCTGAGCGACCACGACGCCTTCACCACCGAGAACCTGCAGGCGCGCGCCGAGCCGGTGATGCGCGGGCCGATCCTCGCGCAGATGACCGGGGCCGAGCACACCGCCAAGCGGAAGACCGTCGTACGGGGCCTCACGGGCCGGGCGCTCCAGGACCGGATTCCCGCCATCCGCGCCAACGCCGAAGAGATCTTGGCCCCGTTCCTTCCCGTGGGCCGGATGGACCTGCTGAACGATTTCGGCAAGCCCTTCGCCGTGCACGTGACGCTCGACGTCCTCGGCCTCGACAGGGCGGACTGGCAGCGGGTCGCCGACTGGCACAGCGGGATCGCCGAGTTCGTCACCAGCCTGACCCTCACCCCCGAGCGCCGCCGCCACTGCCTGGACTGCGCCGAGCAGTTGGAGGCCTACCTCCTGCCCGTGATCCAGGAGCGGCGCCGCCGGCCCGGCGAGGACCTGATATCGAAGCTGTGCACCGCCGAGTACGACGGCGCCGTCATGAGCGATCGTGAGGTCACCGGGCTGATCATCAATGTGCTGGTGGCCTCCACCGAGCCCGCGGACAAGACGCTCGCCCTGCTCTTCAAGCATCTGCTCGACCATCCGGAGCAGTTGGCGCAGGTCCGCCGGGACCCGGAGCTGCTGGGCGCCGCGATTGCAGAAACGTTGCGCCACACCCCGCCGGTCCAGCTCGTTCCCCGCCAGGCGGAGGGGGACGCCGTGTTCGACGGCGGCACCGTCCCGGCGGGCGCCACCGTCTTCTGCATGATCGGCGCGGCCAACCGCGACCCCGACGCGTTCACCGACCCGGACGTCTTCGACATCCACCGCCCCGACCTGGGAACCGCCCGCTCCTTCACCGCGGCCGCCCAGCACCTGTCCTTCGGCACCGGGCTCCACCAGTGCGTCGGCGCCGCCTTCGCGCGCGCCGAGATCGAGACCGTCGCCGCGATGCTCCTGCCGCTGCTCGGCCAGGTCCGTTACAGCCCCGGCTTCCGTTACCGGGAGACCGGCCTGTACACCCGCGGCCCTGCCTCGCTGTTGCTGGACTTCACCCCCGTCCACTGAGACGGCGCCGGCGTTCCGCCACCGCCCCCATTGCCCCACACCCCCCACCCTCCGCAGGAGAACCCCCGTATGACACCGACCGACATCACCCGGGCCATCAACGATCTGCTGTTCACCCCGGGCCTCGGCCTCGAGGAGGCCATCGACCGGCACTTCACCGCCGACTACCGCCAGCGCACCAACGGCGTGTGGAGTGACCGGGCCTCCTTCGCCCAGCACATGACCCGCCTGCGTTCCCTGATCCGCAGCGGACACATAGAGGTCCACGACGAACTCCGCGACGGGCTGCGGTACGCCGACCGCCACACCGTCACCCTCGGACACCACGACGGCCACACCTCCCGCACCGAGGTCTACCTCTTCGCCCACCTCGCCCCCGACGGCCGGTTCCGGTGCGTCGAGGAGACCACCCTCCTGGTGACCGGCCGCACCGACGACCAGAACCTCGGGCTCATCACCTGAGCCGTACGGGCCTGCGGGCCCCGGCCACCGCCATGCGTGCCCCGCGCCCATGGCTGCCACCGCGAGGCCCTGACCGTGCCCGCGCAGATGGCTGTCCCGTACTGGAACAAAGGAAATGAGAACCGCCATGGTGTCCGTGGGGGAAAGACTGAGCAGGGCGCGCGTACAGGCCTTCATCGGCCGGGACGAGCAACTGGCGCGCTTCGGGGAGGCTTTGGACCGCGACCCGCAGGCACCGTTCGCGTTCTACGTGTACGGGCCGGGCGGCATCGGGAAGTCGACGCTGCTGCGGCGTCTGGCGGACCACGCGCGTGCGGCCGGCCGGCCGCTCGTCGAACTCGACGGCCGGTTCGTCAGCCGCGACCCCGCCGATTTCGAGCAGGCTGCCCGTCCGTTCCTGGACGCTGCGGGCACGGTGCTGTTCGTGGACTCCTTCGAGCACTGCCAGTGGCTGGAGAGCTGGCTGTGGCACCACTTCCTGCCCCGCGCCGCGGACGACACCCTCGTCGTCCTGTCCGGCCGGCGTGCTCCGCAGCCGCAGTGGACCGCCGACCCCGCCTGGTCCCGGCTCCTGCACGTCAGCGAACTGGAGGCGTTCTCCGAGGAGCAGGCCCGGAACCTGCTGACGGCGGCGCAGATCCGGCCCGAGATCCGGGACAGGGTACTGCGCTTCGCCGGCGGCAACCCGCTGGCCCTGTCGCTGGCCGCCGCGGCGGGATCCGGGGGCTTCGACAACCAGGAGGTCTGGGCCCCCACGGCGGACGTCCTGCGCACCCTGCTGGCGGGGCTGATAGGGGAGGTGCCGACGGCGGCGCACCGCCGCGCGCTGGAGGTGGCGGCGCAGGCCCACTCGACGTCCGAGGAACTGCTGGCCTCGGTGCTGCCCGGGGAGGACGTCCATCCGCTCTTCTCCTGGCTGCGGGACCTGCCGTTCATGGAGTCCACTCACCGGGGGCTGTACCCGCACGACGCCGCGCGCGAGACGCTGGCCGCCGATCTGCGCTGGCGGGCGCCCAACGCCTTCGAGTCGATACGCCGGCGCCTGGCGGACGAGTACCTGCGCATCCTGCGCGAGGCGCCGCAGGAGCGGGTGTGGACGGTCACCGACGACCTGTTCTACCTCTTCCGGGAGGGCGAGACCCTGGCCCGGCTGCGGTCCTGGTCCCGCGAGGAGGAAGTGCACGACCGTCCTCTCCACCAGGACGACATCGATGTCGTCCTGCGGATGGCCGAGGAGACCGAGGGGCCCGCCTCCGCGGAACTGGTCCGGTACTGGGCCCAGCGCCAGCCGGAGGCCTTCAGCGTCTACCGGCTCGTGGACACCGGGCGGGTCGTGGCCTTCACGGCCCGGCTGGCACTGCCCGCCCCGGCCGACCCGCAGGACGTGGCCACCGATCCGGTCGTGGCTGCCGCGTGGCAGTACACCGAGGCCATCGCTCCGGTGAGCCCCGGCGAACACATCGGCGTCAGCCGCTTCTCGATCTACCCCGAGCACTACCAGGTTCCCTCGCGCGTCACCGACCTGAGCAGCTCCCGGGCCCAGGCGGAGGCGGCCCGGGCCCGCGGCCGCGCCTTCGGCTTCGCCGTCTTCCGGGACGCGGAGACCTGGGGTGCGCGCGTCAAGGGGACCCTCGAGGACACCGGTGCGCGCCCGCGGGTCGGCGAGTACACCTACGGGCTCTTCGGTGTCGACTGGCGTCATCTGCCGGTGGAGGCATGGCTCATGAACTTCATATCGGCCACGAAGGCCCCCGTCCTGGCCAGTCCGCCGCCCGTCTCGCGCAGTGCGTTCGACCAGGCCGTGCGCGAGGCGCTGGCGCACTGGCGCGACCCGGGCGCGTTCGCCGCGTGTGCGCTGATGCGCACCCGGCTCGCGGCCGACTTCTCCGATCCGGTGGGGGAGTTGCGCGACCTGCTCCACCAGGCCGTCGAGGATCTCGCCGGTGACCCGCGCGGTGTGCGGGCCCGCGACGCGCTCGCGGCCGGCCATTTCACCGGTGCGCCCACCCAGGAGGCCGCCGCCCGCCGTCTGGGTCTGCCGTACGGGACCTACCGCCGACATGTGCGTCAGGGGCTGGACCTGCTCTGCGAGGCGCTGTGGCAGCGGGAGTTGGAGGAACCGGGGTAGCAGCGGCCTGCCCCGGCCCGAACGGCGGGACATCCGCCGGGCCGGGGCGGGTGGACAGGTGCGGACAGGAGTGGACAGTGCCCGGCCCGGCCGGGCCTGGATAGTGGACACCTGCCGCGCCGAGTCTGTGCGTCATGAACCTTGCACGCACGCAGACGGGCCGGACGGTACGCCGGGCCCCCGGACCGGGAGCGGTGCTCGCGGCACTGGCCGCGGCCCAGTTCACCGTCATGCTCGCCACCTCGATCGTCAACGTGGCGCTCCCGCAGATCCGTGCCGGGACCGGCCTCACGGACGGCGGAACCACCTGGGTGGTCAACGCCTACGGCCTGGCCTTCGGGGCGTTGCTCCTGGCCGGAGGACGGGTCGCCGACCTGCTGGGCCGCCGCCGGGTGCTTCTCGCCGGGCTCGCCCTCTTCGCGCTGGCTTCGCTGGCGGCGGGACTGGGCGCCTCCGCCGGGGTACTGATCGCGGCCCGGGCGGTCCAGGGCCTGGGCGCCGCCGCGATCGCCCCGGCCGCGCTCGCGCTGGCGATGGACGGGTCCCCGTACGGCCCCGGGCGCGGCAGGGCCCTGGGCGTGTGGGGCGCGGTGTCCGGGGCGGGGGCGGCGGGCGGGGTCCTCCTGGGCGGTGTGCTCACCCAGCAGTGGGGCTGGCCGTGGATCTTCCACTCGGTGGCGCTCGCGGCGGCACTGGTCATGGCCGCCGTACTGGTGCTCGTACCGCGCGATGCCGGTCGCCCGGGCGGGCACTTCGACCTGCTGGGCACCGCCACCATCACCCTGGCCCTGACCTGCCTCGTGTGGGGCCTGACCACCGCGCGCGGTGCCGGCTGGAGCGACGCCGGGGTGCTGGGCTCCTTGGCCGGCGCCGGGGTGCTGCTCGCGGCGTTCTGCGCGATCGAGGCCCGCCGGCCGGATGCGCTGGTGCCGCTGCGGCTGCTCACCGCCGGCCGGGTCGCCGCGGGCAATGTACTGATGGCCCTGCTGGGGTCCGTATGGATCGCCCTGTTCTTCTTCCTTCCGCTCTACCAGCAACAGGTCCTGGGAGAGAGCCCGTTGGTCACCGGTACGGGGCAACTCCCCCTCGCGGTGGTCCATATGATCGGCTCCGCTCTCGCCCCGCGCATCTCCCGGCGCATCGGTGCCACCGCGACCGTGACCGCGGCCCTGATGACGGAGGCCGCCGGGCTGCTGTGGCTGTCGCGGATCAGCGCCGACGGCAGCTACCTCGCCGACGTGCTGGGCCCGAGCGTCCTGGTCGGCCTGGGGCTCGGCGTCGCCTTCGTCCAACTCACCGCACTCGCCGTGGAGGGCGTTCCGGGCCGGGACGCGGGTCTGGCCGGTGGGCTGGTGAACACCACGCGGCAGGTCGGCGGAGCGATCGGGCTGGCCGCGCTGGCCACCCTGGCCGGTTCCGTGACCGCCCACGCGTCCTCCGGTCAGGCCCCGTTGGAGGCGCTGACCGCCGGCTACCGCACCGCGTTCGCGGTGTCGGCCGGGGCGCTGGCCGCCACGGCCGTCCTCGCGCTCTTCCTCACCCGCCGCACTGGGGCGCGTACCCCCACGACCACGACCACCCCCACGGCCAACCGCACCGTGCTCTCCCGCGTCCCACTGAACCGCTAGACCGCCAGACCGCCAGACCAGCCAACGATCCGACCCACCCAGACCAGACAGGAAACATCACCATGATCACCATTGACGAGAACGCACCCGTCATCGTCCGCCTGAGCACCGTCATCGACGCGCCCCTGGCGACCGTGTGGGCGCTGCACACCGACATCGCGGGCTGGCCCGCCTGGAACACGGACATCGACCGGGCAGAGGTCGACGGCCCGCTGCGGCCCGGCAGTTCCTTCAGCTGGCTCACGCACGGGCTCGACATCACCTCCACCGTGCAGGAGCTGGTGCCCGGGGTGCGGACCGTGTGGGGCGGGACGGTCGAAGGCATCGTCGGCATCCACGTCTGGACGTTCGAGCAGAGCGGCGGGCGCACCACCGTCCGCACCGAGGAGTCCTGGAGCGGCGCCCCGGTCGATGCCGCGGTGGACCACCTCGGCAAGGCCCTCCACGACTCCCTCGAAGGCTGGCTCTCCCACCTCAAGAACCGTGCGGAACAGGCTGCCTGACCACCCCTCACATCTTCCGCGCACTTACGCATTCACGTATCCACGCATTCACGAAAGGCATTCCTGCCATGACGACCGCCAAGCCGTACCTGACCGGCCACTTCACCCCCGTCACCGAGGAGGTCACCGCCGCCGGCCTCACCGTCGAGGGCTCCCTGCCCCCCGAACTGTCGGGCCGGCTGCTGCGCAACGGGCACAACCCCAAGCCCGGAGTCACCCCCACCCACTGGTTCAAGGGCAGCGGAATGGTCCACGGCATCCGGCTGCGTGACGGCCGTGCCGAGTGGTACCGCAACCGCTGGGTGCACACCCCGGCCCTCGACGGCGCCCCGTACATGACCGAGCGCGGACCCGACCTGACGGCCAGCGCCGCCGGTACCCACGTCATCGAACACGGCGGGCGCCTCCTGGCGCTGTGCGAGGCGAACCTTCCCTTCGAGCTCACCCCGGAGCTGGAAACCATCGGCGTCCACGACTTCGACGGCAAGCTGCGCGGCGCGATGACCGCACACCCCAAGGAGGACCCGTTGACCGGGGAGCTCCACTTCTTCGGGTCCTCGCCGTTTCCGCCGTTCCTGACGTACTACGTCGCCAACGCCAAGGGCGAGATCATCCACAGCGCCGACGTCCCGGGGGCGACCGCCTCCCTCAAGCACGACTTCGCCGTCACCCGCCGCCACGTGGTCTTCGTCGAGGGCAACGTCACCTTCGACCCGAGCGAGCCCTCCGGCATCCCCTACTCCTGGAGCGACCAACAGCTCTCCCGCATCGGGGTCATGCCGCGCGGCACCGACGGCGCCGGCCGCGTCCGCTGGTTCTCCATCGAACCGGGCAACATGCTGCACGTCTCCAACGCCTTCGAGGACAGCCAGGGCCGCATCGTCCTGGAGGGCCCCACCGTGGACCGCGAGGGATTCCGGCTCTCCTGGAACTGGTGGGTCGGCGCGCCCGGGCGCGGCAGCGAGCCAGTCTCCCGCTCCTACACCCGCCGTTGGGTCCTCGACACGGTCGACGGCAGCGTGGACGAGCAGATCATCGACGACCTCGCGGTGGAGTTCCCGACGCTCAACGAGGAGTACCTGGGCGCCGAGAACCGCTACCAGTACGCCATCTCCTTCCCCGACGAGAAGGGATTCGGCGGCTACGGGGTGGTCAAGTACGACCGCACCACCGGCGCCCGCCGCATCCACCAGGTCGGCGACGCCCGGATGCCCGGCGAAGCGGTCTTCGTCCCCGCGGCCGGGGCCACGGGCGAAGACGACGGCTACCTCCTGACCGTCGTCTCCGACCTCAAGCAGAACGCCTCGCAGCTGCTGGTCCTCGACGCCTCCGGCCTCGACCGCATCGCCACGGTCCACCTGCCCCACCGGGTGAGCGCCGGCCTCCACGGCTCCTGGATCGCCGACGGCGCCGCGGAGGGCGCCACGGGCTGACCCGGATCGGGGACGGACCTCAGTTCTGCCGGAGCCGCGCGATCCCCGCGGCTCCGGCAGATCGTCCGTCTGCGATGCGGTATCGACCCGGCCCTACGAGAGCTCGCGGACGAAGTGGTAGTGCTGGCCGATGCCGGGGACGGTGAACTGGTCACCGACCGCTGTGAAGCCGTGGTGCTCGTAGAAGCCGGTCGCGGCGATCCGGCCGCTGCACCAGAGGAGCCGCCCGCCGCGCGCGGCGCAGGCGTCGAGCCCCGCGCGCAGTACGGCCGCGCCGAAGCCCTGCCCGCGTACCTGCGGACCGCTGGCCATTTTGCGCAGTCTCCACGCTCCCTCGGTCGCGAAGGGGGCCAGTGCGGGGGTGTCGGGCAGGGGTTCGGTGCTGAAGGTGGCGCAGGCGGCGAGTTCGCCGCTGTCGGTGCGGGCGGCGAGGTGGAAGGTGTCGGGGAGCAGGTCGGCCTCGGTGAGCGCGCTTTCGCGGGGTTGTCCGGGCCGCAGGACCTGCTGGCGAAGATCCAGGATCTCCTCGACGGAGACGAAGGTGACGAGCACGGTGTTACCTCTCATGGGGATGCGCCGGGGGTTGCGGCTACCAGCCGGTGACGCGTTCCCAGACAGCCTCGACGGTCGGCGCGGAGCCGGGAGTCCCGGCCCGGGCGCTGTCGATGACGTGGTAGCCGCGGTGCTGGGCGCCGGTCGCGCAGGCGTGGTTGGGCAGGATGCGCAGGCGGGTGCCGATGGGGAGTTCGGGGAGCGGGGCGCCGTCGCGGGCGGTGAGGGTTCCGTGCTCCTGGCTCGCGGCGCTCATGACCAGGCCCGGGAGCAGTGTGCCGTCCAGGTCGGCGACGAGCCCGTAGCCCTGGTCCTGGGCCTGGACCGCGGTACCGCGGTCGCGGGACATCGCCATCCAGCCGCCGTCGGTGACGATCCACCCGTACTCGGCGCGGTGCCCGATCACGGTCACGACCACCGACAGTGCGAGGTCCTCCACGTCGCAGACGCCGAGCCCGGCCATGACCAGGTCGAAGAACACGTAGTTCCCGGCGCGCAGTTCGGTGATGCCGGTGAGGTCCTCGGCGGCGTGGGCGGTGGGGGTGGAGCCGACGCTGACCGTCGCGACGGGCAGACCGGCGGCGCGCAGTCGCTCCGCCGCGGCCACGGCGACATCCCGTTCGTTCTCGGCCGCCTTGCGCTGCTGCTCCGGGGTGAAGGCGAAGTACGACTCGCCCGCGTGGGTCAGTACGCCGTCCAGGCATCCCGCGCCGTGCAAGGTGCGTGCGATGTCGGGGAGTTCGGGGGCGTCCGCCTTGACGCCGCCGCGGTGGCCGTCGCAGTCGATCTCGACGAGGGCGGGTACGGGGATCCCGGCCTCGCGGGAGGCCCGGGCGACGAAAGCGGCCTGTTCCGCGCTGTCCAGCAGGATCCGGAGCGTGACACCGCGGCGCAGCAGGGCGAAGACCCGCGGCAGTTTGTGGGGGTCGATGCCGACGGCGTAGGTGATGTCGGTGTACCCGCCGTCGGCGAAGGCCTCGGCCTCGGCGAGGGTGGACACGGTGACGGGGCAGGCGGCGCCCTCGGCCAGCAGTGCGGCGACGTCGAGGCTCTTGGACGTTTTGACATGGGGCCGCAGGGCGACGCCGAGCCCCTCGGCCCGCCGGGCGAGCCGCTCGATGTTGCGCCGCGCCTTGCGCACGTCGACGACGGCGAACGGGGTATCGGGATCGGCCAGGGTCCGGCCGCCGGTGGAAGGCAGCGAGCTGGCGTTCATGGGCGTCGGTCTCCTCACGGGTGGGCCGCGTGTCGGGGTGCGCGGCATGCGGCTTGCTTCCGGGACTGCGCTCAGGCCACGGCCGCGACGGCATGGACTTCCACGGCCGAGGCGTAGCGCAGTTCGCGTACGCCGGCCACGGCGGCGTGCGAGCAGTGCCCGGCGGGCGCCATCGCGTCCGGGCTGTCCAGCGGGGAGATCTCCGACGGTCCGGTGACGGGCACGGGCCCTCCTTCACTTCGCGTAGTTGTAGATGGTCGCCCGGGACACCCCGAGCAGGTCCGCCATGGCCTGCGCGGCGTCGCGCGAGTCGAAGTAGCCGTCCTCGCGCAGTCGCCGGACCAGGGCCCGCTTGTCCGTACGGCTCAGGGAGCGGGGGATGCTGCCGCGCTCCGCCGACAGCGCTTCGACGACGTGGCGCAGCTCCTGGGCGTTGCGGTCCCGCAACGACTCCAAAGGCTGGTCCCCGTCCGTGCTGTCCGTGGCGATGAGGTTCGACAACGTCAGCGTCACCGGGGACAGGACGGACACGTCGAGGTTCAGGCAGAGCGCCGCGATGTACTCGCCCGCGGCGTTCTTGATGCCGATCGACGTGCTCTTCGCCGGGCGGCCGTCGGGGAACCGGTTGGAATAGTTCTGGATCACGCTCGGGTACTGCGGATCGCTGATGCGGCGCAACCCCAGCTCCGTGGCGGAATCCCCGACCGCCCGGCCGGAAAGGTTGTTCTCGATCGCCCGGATGGCGTTCTGCGGGTCGCGCAGGTCGTGCAGGACCACCTCGCACAGTCCCGGGAACATCCGGCCGAGGGCGACGGCGATCTTCTCGGCCTCCCGGATGAGGTGCTCGTCCGCCTCGTTGCCGGAGCCCGGGGAGGTGTCAGCCCGCGCGCGCTGCACCGCGCCGTCCGCCTCGTCGTCCATGAGTACTCCGCGAAGTTCAACTTATCATCTCGACCTAGACTTAGATTCTAAGTCATGTGCCGCCCGGGGCCAGCCGGACTGACCGCGCCTGTCCTGAGCTGGATGAACAGCCCCTACGAGGACTTCGCCCCGGCGATCTCCGCCGGCATCGACCTGGCCGTACAGGACCTGGCTAGTTCGCCAGCCGGAATCCGCCCAGCAGGAGCCGTACCTGCCCTGCCAGGCGGGTGGCGTCCATCGCCCCGGGCGAGGTGAGCGCGAGGCGCGCGAAGTGTTCCGCCGAGGCGACGAGCGCGTGGGCCAGCACCTCGGGATCGGGAGCGGGGGCGGCATCGGATCCGGCGTCGGTGTCGGGTGCGGCGGGCGCCGCCAGGGACAGCAGGGACCCGATCCACGAGGCGACCCTGCGTCGGAACCGCTCCCGGTCCGCCTCGATGCGCGCGTGGACGGCCGGGGGAGTGGTCGCCGGGGTCAGCAGGATCAGCCGCCAGGTGTCCGGGTCCTCCCGGAGCATGGCGCCCATCCGGTGCACGGCCTCGCAGGCGAAGTCGATCGGGTCCCCGCCGCCGCGCGGATCGGGGGCGGCTGCGAGCAGGCACCTGTAGGCGTGCTCCTGCTGCCGGTCGAGGAGGGTGAGCAGGAGTGCGTCGAGGTCGTCGAAGGCGCCGTAGACCACGGACCGGGCGACGCCCGCGCGCTTGGCGATCGCGTCGATCGAGATCCGTCCGTACCCGTCGCTCACGATCAAGGCGAGGGCGGCGTCGAGCAGTTGCTCGCGCCGTTCGGTGATCGGGACGCGCGGAGCGTAGGGGCGCCGTCTGCGCGGCCTGTCCGTGGGAGACGTCGGTGTCGACACCTTGGCATCTTACGACAGTCGTGTCTTAATTTACGACAGTGCTGTCTTAATGAGGGAGCGGCCTGCCCAGCGCCCGCCGCCCCGGACACGAAGGAGGGCCCGATGGCCCGGCTGAACGGCAAAGAGGTCGAACCGCACGAGGACTACGGGTTCTTCGGCCCCGGATCGGTGGTCTGGAAGGTGTGGAGCTATCCGACGGCGCCCACGGTGGGCTTCCAGCGTTCCGTGGTGGTCGAGGAGCTCGATCCGCCGCTGGTGGCGGCGGTCCACGGCACCCAGGGCATCTACGAACGCAGCCGCACCCGCTACGACCGCACCCTGCGCTACTTCGCCATGGTGGCCTTCGCCGGCTCGGAGCAGGTGTGCAAGGCCGCAGACGTCCTGGTCAAGGTCCACTCGAAGGCCATCGGCCAACTCCCTTACGGCGAAGGAACCTACGACGCCAACGACCCCGCCTCGCAGCTGTGGATCCAGCTGACCGGCTGGCACTCGATCCTCTACGCGTACGAGAAGTACGGGCCCGGCAAGCTCACCGCCGAGGAGGAGGCGGAGTACTGGGAGGCCTGCGCGCTCGCCGCCGAACTCCAGACGTGCTCGCCCGACGACGTCCCGCGCGACCGTGCCGGAATCCGGGCGTACTTCGAGAGCATGCGCCCGCGGCTGTCCGCCAGCCCGATCGCCCGCCAGGCCATGAACCACCTCCTGAACACCGACCTCGTCCTGCCGCCGACCCCCTGGTGGATGAAGCCCGCACGGATGGTCGTGGCCCGGACGCACCGGATCGCCACCATCGCCACCATGCCGCGCTGGATGCGGGAGATGGCGCAGATCCGGCAGTCGCGGCTCCTGGACGCCCTCGTCGTGCCCGTCATGCGGATGTCCTTCGCGCTCGCCCACCTCAACCCCCGCGTCGAGCTCTTCCTGTTGGGGATGCTCTCCCCCTCCACGGTGAAGGTGGTCGCGCCGATCAAGCTCGGCGTGCCTCCCCGTACCAAGGAGGTCCTCACCCCCGAGCAGGCCCGCGCCCGGTACGGGTACGCGAGGCCCGCCGAGGCCCACGCCGACTTCCGGGCGCGCCAGGCCGCACGCGTCTTCGGCGACGGGAAGGCGCCGAGCGACCAGGGCCTCATCGAGTCCCAGGAGGTACTCGGCCCGCTGGCCTGAGGCCCCGGTCGGCGAGCAGTCGGCGCAGTGCGAGGAGGCCGCCGATGCCGGGGACGAGGGCGACGGCCTTGGTGGTGGCCGTGGCCGACGTAAGACGCCAGGTCGCGAGCACGACGAACAGGTACGCACAGCCGTGGGCGGGGCCCGTCAAGGAGGAGACGGGCTTCAGATGGAGGGTGGCGAGGTTGGCCAGCATGACCGTCAGCGAGACGAGTTCGACGTGCGCCGCGATGCGCAAGGGGCGAAGGTGCACGGTCACGCTCCCGTGGTGGAGCCGGGGCGGACGATCATCAGGACGGTGACGGTTGCCCACAGAAGGTTGAAGACGCCGGTGAGCATGGCCAGTCGGGCAGCGGACCGGCGCACCGGTACCGGAACCTCTCCGGGGTCGGGACCGGGGTCAAGGGTCTCTGCGGCCCTTAGGGCGTTGTCCTGGCCGGGAAGGATCAGCAGGCCCAGTACAGCCGCGGCCCCGGTGGTCAGGACGATCGAGGTGATCAGCCACCCATTGCCGAGGGCGCCGAGGCTGCTGGCCGTGGCGAACCCGAAGACGGGGACCGCGATGCCGATGCCGGCGTAGACGCGGCAGATGCGGTGCAGGGTGCGCAGGGTCGTCAGCGCCTCACGGTCGTCGGGGGTGGCGCCGTGCGCGCTGCGCAGCGTCTTGGGGAACATGCTCGCGGCGACCGTGACCGGGCCGACGGCCAGTACCGCCGCCAGGACGTGCAGGGAGAGGAGGAGCTTCGTCATGCCCGGTGTGCCCCGCCCGCCGGGACGGCGTGCCGTCGGCCCGTGACCTTCGACGCCGGAAGGCGGCCGGCCTTCGAGATACCGCCCGAGGCGGTGCCGCCGGCGTACAGGACTTCGTAGGGGGCGATGACATCGAGCGGATCGAAGCCGTCGAAGAGGACGATCTGGACGTGCACGGGAGGTTCCTTCGCGCGGGCGGCGGCCGGTCAGCCGGTCAGCCGGTCAGTCGGTCGGGGCGTCGGCATCCGGTCCGTACCGGTGCCGCTCCCGACGCTAGGCGGCCGCCGACTCGTCTCCCAGTGGCACAAGTGAC
This sequence comes from Streptomyces sp. NBC_00503, assembly GCF_036346895.1. NCBI lineage: Bacteria > Bacillati > Actinomycetota > Actinomycetes > Kitasatosporales > Streptomycetaceae > Streptomyces > Streptomyces sp. NBC_00503. The sequence continues at coordinate 7,633,896 of NZ_CP107855.1, forward strand.
ACCTTCCAACGGGATCTCGCCAACACCCTTCTCACTCCTCTGACGTGCCCAAACTGGCGGTGCATCCACGCGAACAGCCGGAAGGAAATCACCGCGGCCAGGTATGTTCACGCCATGCACACCATTGCCGTCCTCGCCCTGGACCAGGTGATCCCCTTCGATCTGTCCACCCCGATCGAGGTCTTCTCCCGTACCCGCCTCCCGGACGGACGCCCCGCCTACCAGGTCCGCGTCTGCGCCGAGCACCCGGAGGTCGATGCCGGCACCTTCTCCATCCGTGTGCGCTGGGGACTGGAAGCGCTGGAGGCCGCGGACACGATCATCGTTCCCGGCACCGCCGACCCCGCGGCCCCGCTCGCTCCCGCCGTCCGCGACGCGCTGCGCGCGGCCGCCGCGAACGGCACGCGCATCGCCTCCATCTGTGCGGGCACCTTCCCCCTGGCGGCCACCGGACTCCTCGACGGGCTGCGCGCCACCACCCACTGGGCCGCGGCCGATCTCCTCGCCGCCACCCATCCGGACATCGAGGTGGACCCGGACGTCCTGTACGTCGACAACGGACAGATCCTCACCTCCGCCGGCGCCGCCGCGGGCCTGGACCTGTGCCTGCACATGATCCGCCGCGACTACGGCTCGGCCGTCGCCGCCGACGCCGCCCGGCTGTCCGTCATGCCCCTGGAACGCGAGGGCGGACAGGCGCAGTTCATCGTCCACCGACACGCGCCGGCCCCCCAGGGATCAGTACTCGAACCGGTACTGGCCTGGTTGCAGGACAACATGGGCTCCGAGCTCACCCTCGCCGACATCGCCGCCCATGCCGGAACGAGCACCCGGACCCTGATCCGGCGCTTCAGCGAGCAGACCGGCACCACCCCGCTCCAATGGCTCCACCGCGCACGCGTCCGCCAGGCCCAGCACCTCCTGGAGACCACGCACCACTCCGTCGAACGCATCGGCGCGCAGGTCGGGTTCGGCTCGCCCACCGCCTTCCGGGACCGTTTCAAGAAGACCACCGGCGTCAGCCCGTACGCCTACCGCCGAGCCTTCAGCTGAGGCGGCGAGCCCCTTGCGGCCTCACCGCTCGGTGCTGTCGAGCCGTTCGAGGCGCGCCACGTTCTCCCGGTCCTCGGGGTCCGCGCTCGCCTCGGCGCCGAACCAGGCGTCCAGGATCTCCTTGAGGAGCGGTTCCGAGGTGAGGCGCAGGCTGAGCGCGAGTACGTTCGCGTCGTTCCAGCGGCGCGCACCGTCCGCGGTGTAGGCGTCCGTGCACAGGGCCGCCCGGACGCCGGGCACCTTGTTCGCGGCGATCGACGCGCCCGTACCGGTCCAGCAGCACACGACGGCCTGATCGGCGTTGCCGGCGGCGACCTCGCGGGCCGCCGCCTCCGAGCAGGCGGCCCACTGCGGATCGTCGCCGGGGCGCAGAGCCCCGTACGTCACCACGTCGTGTCCGCGGTCGTGCAGGAGCCCGAGGAGAGCGCGAGCCACGGGTTCGTCCATGTCGGAGGAAACGGAGATCCGCATGCCCCGAGACTAACCGGCGGAGCCGCCACCGCGGGGGCGGTGACGGCTCCTGGTGGAAGGGCGGCAGGGCGGAAGGGGGGAAGGGTGGCGGTGCGGATCAGGGGCAGCTGATCCGGATGTCGCCCGTGTCGGTGGTGCAGGTGTCGGTTCCGCTGCCGCCGTTGGCGGTGTCGTTGCCGGAGACCCCGTCGGTGGTGGTGAGGCGGTCGTTGCCGTAGTAGCCGGTCAGGGTGTCGTTGCCCGGGCCGCCGTTCAGGGTGTCGTCGCCGTAGCCGCCGTCGATGTTGTCGTTGCCGTAGCCCCCGTAAACGGTGTCGTTGCCGTAGCTCGCGTGCACGGTGTCGTTGCCGCCGAGGGCGCAGATCACGTCGTTGAAGTAGCCGCCGTTCAGGGTGTCCGCGCCGCTGGTGCCGATGATCGTGCAGCCGCGGGCGTTGTTCACCGACGTGGTCGCGGTGGCCGTGTTGTTGGCGGTGACCGGGTCCGGCTGGGTCGCGCTGACGCCCGCCGTGTTGGTCAGCGTGCCGGTGGCCCGGGGCTCGGCGGTCACCGTGACCGTGGCGCTCGCGCCCGGGGCCAGGGAGCCGAGGGCGCAGTTGGCTCCGGTCGCCGTGGTCGTGCAGGTGCCCTGCGAGGGAGCGGCCGAGACGAGGGTCGCACCGGCTCCGGCGAGCGTGTCGGACAGCGTGACCCCGGTCGCGGTGGCGATGGAGGCCGGGGAGTTGGTGACCGTCACCGTGTACGAGGCGCGGTCGCTGATGCTCACGGTCGCCGTGCCCGCCTGCGTCACCGACAGGTTCGCGGTGGCCGGAGGGGGCGGCGGCGCGCCGTCGCTGCCGTCGTAGCGGGCGAGGGCGAAGGCGTAGCCCGCCCCGTAACCGGCCGCGACGATCTTGCCGTCCGGCTGTACGAGCACCCCGCGGGCCTCGTCGAAGTCCCCGAAGCCGGTGACCACGAAGCCGTCGCCGCCGAAGCCGGTGTCCACGGTGCCGTTGGTGTTGAAGCGGGCCAGGCCGAAGTCGTTGGCCTCGGAACTGTTCGGGTCGTCGGCCCGGCCGGCGAGGACGATCTTGCCGTTCTGCTGGAGCGCCATGGCGGACGCGGTTCCGCCGTCACCGGGGAAGTTGACCGAGGTGCGCCCGCCCGTGCCGAAGCCGGTGTCGGGGCTGCCGTTGGCGTTGTAGCGCAGCAGGGCGAAGCCGGCGCCGCCGGAGCCCGCGGCGACGATCCTGCCGTCCGGCTGCAATGCCACGGCGTTGCCGAACTCGGTGCCGCCGAAGTCCGCGGTCACCATGCCGTCACCGCTGAAGGTGGTGTCCAGGCTGCCGTTGGGCAGGTAGCGGGCCACGCCGATGTCGAAGGCGGTGTTGCCCACGTAGCCGACCGCGAGGATCTTGCCGTCCGGCTGGAGTGCCATTCCTCGTGCGGTGCCGCCGGCGTCCTGGGGCGAGGCGGGCGTGAAGCCCGCCACCACCGCGCCGTCGCCTCCGAGACCCGGGTCCAGGCTGCCGTCGGAGTTGAGGCGGACCAGCGCGAAGCCGCCGCCACCGCCCTTGCCCGCGGCGATGATCTTGCCGTCGGGCTGCACCGCCACGTCCGCGCCGTCCGCGGACCCGCCGAACTCCTCGACCCGCACCAGGCCGCCGTCGCCGAAGCCGGTGTCGGGGCTGCCGTCGGTGTTGTAGCGGGCCACGGAGAAGAAGCAGCACCCGCCGCCCTCCTCCGCGATCACCTCGGTGGTCCCCGCCACGACGATCTTCCCGTCGGAGGGCTGGACCGCCACCGCGTTGGCGATGTGGCCGCCACCGCCGAAGTCGTCGGTCACCGTGCCGTCACCGCCGAAGGTGGTGTCGGGGCTGCCGTTGGTGTTGTAGCGGGCGAGCGCGAAGCCGGCATCGGTCGAGCCGCCCACCACGACCAGCTTGCCGTCGGCCTGCCGCGCGATGTCGTGGCCTTCTGCGCTTCCAGGGAAGGCGGTGGTCACCCGTCCGTCGGGCCCGAAGCCGGGGTCGAGATCGCCGGGGGCCGCCAGCGCGGTCCCGGGCAGCGCGAGTACGAGTACGAGCCCGAGCGCGGCCAGCGTCCCGGCCCTCCCGCCGGGCCTGCGGCGGCGGTGGGCTGGTCTGAGGGGTGTGCGGGTCATGGGCGTACGGACCTCCGTGGTCGCGGCGTCGTAGCGTGCGGTGAGCAGCGCACAGCTTCGTGCCGGAGCCGTGCACGGTCCAACGAGACGTGCCGTGCTGCGCCCACTGGCTCCCGGGAACCACCCCGGCGGGGGAGCGCGCGGGGTGCGTGCGCGCCCTGGCCGCCCCGCCCAGCGGCGGCACCCTGCCGCTGGGAACCGGGTCCGCGGGGTGAGCGGTCGGCGACTTCTTCCTCACCGCCGAATGTGAGACAAGGTCATTCCTTTTGCAGTCCCGGCACGAGCTGCTCGCCGCGCTCTCCATATGCGCGTGATCGGAGATGGGTATGGATTCCATCAGTTCATCGTGCAGGTACGGGGAGTGAGGGTGGAATGGAATCGACGCAGGGAATCACCGAAGGTGGGATGTGGCGATTAGTTACCGGTGTGCCGGATGCTCGACTTTGCGAGGGGGTGCTGGGGTATCGGGGATACTGGTTGGCAATGAATCGGCCACAGCGGCGCATCGAAGTCCCCAATGCGACGGTCACCATGGCGATCAATTTCGGTGATCCGGTCCGAGTCGGCCCGATCGCCACCGCGCCCACCCGGGTCACCGCGGCCACCCGCGCCACCGCGCCCACCCCCGTCACCTCAGCCGCATCGCTCGCCCCGGCCACCGTGGTCACCGCCGCCACGTCGTACACGTCGCTGGTCAATGGCCTCAGGACCGACTCGGTGCTCGGCGAGCACGAGGGGCGACTGCACGGAGTCGAGGTGCATTTCGCCCCCTGGATGGCGTACACCGTCTTCGGTACGGACATGCACGAGCTCAGAAGCCGCACGGTACCGCTGGTGGACCTCCTCGGCCCGCTCAGCCACCAGCTCGAAGACCGCTTGGCGCAGGCCCCGTGCTGGCGGGCGCGGTTCGCCCTGATGGACGCCCTCCTGCTGCACAGGCTCGAAGTGGGACGCGCGCCGGCCCCGCAGGTGGTGTGGGCCTGGAGGGAGTTGGTCCGCAGCGACGGACTGATCCCGCTGAGCGAGCTGATGAGGGCCGCCGACTGGAGTGCCAGGCACCTCGAACTCAGGTTCCGCGAGCAGATCGGCCAGTCCCCGAAGACGGTTTCGCGCGTGCTGCGCATGCGCCGGACGCTGAGCATGTTGAGCTCCGGCCGTTCTCCGTCGAATGTGGCGGCCTCCTGCGGGTTTTACGACCAGGCTCACCTGCATCGCGATTTCAGGGCGATGACGGGTTTCACTCCGAAGGAATTCCTCGCGGGTCGGGGCGGCGGAAACCGGCCGGTGGACCGGGTTCCGGGACAGATCACGAGCATACTGCTGTGAGTTCCTAGCGTTTTTGTCCAATACCCCTGGATCTGCAGGCTGCGATAGTGACGCGTCCGCATTCGAGATCGACTTCAGATGGAGAACTCGTGCAGATCAAGAGGAACGCCGCAGCCCTGATGACGGCCACCGCACTGCTGACCGGCTTCGGTGCCGTCGCCGGGGCCACCAGCGCACAGGCCGCGGGCGGGTCGTACTCGGCCACCACCACGAACGGCTGCGGTTCCGCGTCGGGGACCTACCACTGGTACGCGACGGGCTCGGCCAGCGGCAAGACGGTCTACCGGACGGACTGGAACTTCAACGTCTACGACAACTGCGCGGACGGCAAGGCCGTGTCCCTCTACGTCAAGTACAACAAGTGGGACGGATCCAAGTGGGTCTACCACACCTCCAGTTACAACAAGCTCGACTCCTCGGGCTCGAGCACGAACGTGGCGGACGTCCGGATCTTCGTCTGTCTCGTGGGCGACGGCAACAGCTGTGGAGAGATCCACTGACGACGGGCCGTCCGGCTTGAGCACGGTGCGCGGGGGAGGACCGGCGGCGCGGACTTCGCGCCGCCGGTCCTGCCGGTCCTGCGGTCCTGCCAGCCCTGTTCGGCCGAACCCCCTCGCTTGACCGGGGGTGCTACTTGCTGACGGAGGTGTGGGCGGTCTCGGTCGAGGGGCCCGAGGACTCCCGCAGTTCGGGACGTTCCGGCCGGGGCGCGGGGATGAGGGCGGCGACGGCCCCGGACAGCAGGGCGAAGCCGCCGCCCATCAGCAGGCCGGTCCGGAAGCCCGTCTCGGAGGTGAAGGTGACGCCGCCGGCCGTGGTGGTCATCCTGGCCAGGACGACACCGACGACGGCGGCGCCGAAGGAGGTGCCCAGGGAGCGCATGAGGGCGTTGAAGCCGTTCGCGGCGCCCGTCTCGGCCGGCGGCACCGCGCTCATGACCAGGGCGGGCATGGCTCCGTAGGCGAGGGCGACACCACTGTTGATGACCATGGCGGCGGCCATCAGCCCGACGGCGGTCGAGGCCAGCAGGAGCGCGACGCCGTAGCCCGCGGCCAGGACGAGCGCCCCGCAGACGAGCGTGACCTTCGGGCCGCGGGCATTGGTGAGCCTGCCCCCGAGGGGGGAGACGGCCATCATCATCAGGCCGCCGGGGAGCATCCACATCCCGGCCGCCATCATGGACTGGCCCAGGCCGTAGCCGGTGGATGCGGGGAACTGGAGCAGCTGTGGGACCACCAGCATGCTCGCGTACATGCCGAAGCCGATGAAGACCGAGGCGAGGTTGGTCAGCAGGACGCGCGGACGGACCGTGGTGCGCAGGTCGACCAGCGGGTCGGTGGTGCGCCATTCGAACCACCCCCAGGCGGCGAGGACCACGACGGCGGCGGTGATCAGACCGAGGGTGGTGGCGGAGCCCCAGCCCCAGTCGGCCCCCTTCGACACGGAGAGCAGCAGGCACACCAGGCCCGCCGCCAGGCCCAGCGCGCCGACCACGTCGAAGCGTTGACCCCTGGCGCCGGCGGGGACGTCCGGCACGAAGGCCACGATCATGACGGCGACGGCGGCCGCGAGCGCCGCGGCTCCCCAGAACAGGAAGCGCCAGTTCGCGTACTGAGCGACGGCGGCGGAGAGCGGGAGGCCTATTCCGCCGCCGATGCCCATGGAGGCGCTCACCAGGGCGATGGAGGAACTGAGCTTCTCGGCCGGGAGGATGTCACGGAGCAGGGCGATGCCCAGCGGGATCATGCCCATGCCGATGCCTTGCAGGCCGCGCCCCACGATCATCGGGACGACGCTGCCGGACAGGGCGCACACCACCGACCCGGCGATCAGCGGCACGCAACACGCCAGCAGCATCCGGCGCTTGCCGACCATGTCGCCCAGACGCCCGCTGATGGGGACGCACACGCCCGCGACGAGCAGGGTGGCGGTCACGACCCAGGCGGCGTTGGAGTGGGAGGTGTGCAGGATGCGCGGCAGGTCGGTCAGCAGCGGAGTGACCAGGGTCTGCATGACGGCCGCGGCGACCCCCGCGAGTGCGAGCGTCGCGATCACCTTGCCCGCAGGGGTGGCGGCCGTGGGGGACTGTGGCATGGAGAGTCCTAGGAGCGTAGGTCGAGGGCCCGGCCGGCCGGACGGCACGGGTGCGCGAGGTACGGAGGGGACTGCCCGGCAGCGAGTGGGTACGCGATCGGTGCACACCACAAGCAGTAGTCAACTATCAGTTCGCGACGCGCGGCATGTCAACCAGATCCGATCGTCGACTATCAGTTGCTATTGTCGGCAGGATGCCGACCGACACCCCCAAACCTTTACGAGCCGACGCCGCCCGCAACATCGAGAAGATCGTCAGGGCGGCACGCGACGTATACGCCGAGGTGGGGCCCGATGCGCCGCTCGACGAGATCGCCCGGCGGGCCGGCGTGGGGATCGCCACGCTCTTCCGCCGCTTCCCGGACAAGGCGGCTCTCCTTCGAGCCGTACTCGACCAGCAGTTCACCCAGGACGTCCTGCCCGCCATCGATCGCGCGCTCGCCGACGAGGACCCGCGCCGCGGTCTGACCGTCGTGATCGAAGCCGCGCTGACCTCGGCGGCCGACGAGCACCACGTGCTGACGGCGGCCCGCAACGCCGGCGTGTTCACGGCGGAAATCAGCGCCCGCTTCTTCGACGCGCTCGACCCGCTGGTGACGCGGGGTCAGCATGCCGGGGTGATCCGCGAAGACCTCGTACCCGACGATCTGAAGCGGATCATGAGCATGCTGGTCAGCGTGCTGTGGACCATGGATCCGGCAGAAGACGGCTGGCGGCGCTACGTGACCCTGGTCCTGGACGGCCTCAACCCCGCAGCAGCCAGCCCCCTGCCCCACGCGGCACCCCCACTCCTGCGCAGACCGCAGCCCCACTGATCCGCGCGGCCCGAGCCGTACGGTGCGCGTGGGCGCCCGCCTTCTGCTCACCAACACCTCCTTCACCATCTCGCCCGGCGACCGGATCGGCCTGGTCGGCCGCAACGGCGCGGGCAAGACCACCCTGACGAGGATGCTCGCCGCTGAGGCATCGCCCGCCGGCGGCACCCTCACCCGCACCGGGTCCGTCGGCCACCTGCCGCAGGATCCCGGGGCCGAGGAACCCGGCATCACCGCGATCGAGCGCATCCTGAACGCCCGGCACCTCGACCGCGCCCTGCACGACCTGCGCACCGCCGAGGCGGCGATGGCGGTGCCCGACACCACCGCGTCGGCGCTGGAGAAGGCCATGAACGCCTACGCCCGCGGCGAATCCCGCTTCCAGGCGCGCGGCGGGTACTCCGCCGAGTCCCTGCACCCGCAGCGCGTCCTGCTCCTCCCGGAAGCCGCCGAGGACCACTGGAACCCCAACTACGCCGACCTCGTCACCCTCGCCTGGCATGCGGAAGGGCCGGTGGCCGCCGACCGGCCGGCCCCTGGCCCAAAGCCCGCGCTGCTTCTCCCTTATCCAGTAGAGGAGTTGAGGATGCGGCGGACGATGGCCGCGCCCTCGCTCGGGTTGCGTTCCAGCCAGTCGGTGAGGTGTTGGCGTACGACCTCTTGGACGTAGGCGCCTGCTTCGGGATTGCCGAGCTTGGTTCTGGTGGCGCCGTCGAAAACGGGACGGGCGAGCTTTACGGAGAAGACCGCGCTCAGGCCCTCCTGGACGGCTTCGGCCGTGATGTCCTCGTCGCTCGCGGACAGATGCCGTTGCTGGCGCGTAGTCGTTGACGACGTCCGTGAGTGCGGTACGGAAGCCCTGTTCGTGGGCGCCGCCCTCATGAGTGCGGGTGCTGTTCGCGAAGGAGCGGAACTCTCCTTGGGGCCAGGTGTTCCACTGCATGGCGACTTGAACGAACAACGTCTCGTCTTGATTCTCCGACTCGAAGCCGATGGCGGGGGAGTGGACGAGGCTCGGGGGGTAGGGGTTGAGATGGGCGACGTAGGCCAGAAGACCGTCCGCGTGGTGGTGGCGGACCGGCCGTTCGGGACGCTCGTCGGTGAATGAGAAGGCCAGGCCCCCATTGAGGAAGGCCAGTTCCTGGAAGCGTTCCGACAGCGTGGCGAACGAGTAGCGGGTGGTCTCGAAGATGTCGGCGTCGGGCAAGAACGCAATCGCGGTGCCGTGTTCGCTCGTCTCCTCCCTTTTGGTCAAGGGAGTGATCGGGGCGCCCTTCTCGTAGTCCTGGGTCCAACGGTGGCCGTCTCGGCGGACCTCGACCGTGAGACGGCTCGACAGCGCGTTGACCACGGACAGGCCCAGGCTGCCGAGGCCGCCGGACACCCAGTAGCCGGTACGGGGCTTGGAGCCTGATGACAGCTCCGTCAGTTCGCGTTCGAGGGCCGACTTGCCGCCGGGCTGCTCTGCCTCGACGGGCAGGCCCCGCCCGTTGTCGGCGATGCAAATGCCGCCGTCCGGGGTGATCGTGACGTCGATGGCGTCGGCGTGGCCGGCGAGGTGCTCATCGACGGCGTACGAGACGACCTCGTACACCATTTGATGCAGGCCGCGCTCGCCGGTCGAGCCTATGTACATGCCGGGGCGCCTGCGTACTGCCTCGAGGCCCTCGATTACCTGGATGTGGCTGCTGGTGTACTCGTGCACCTTCGGGGGCTGACTGGGGTTGCCGGACTCGGTCATGAAGCACCCTCCCTGGGCCGTCCTGAGCATGGTGGTGAACGGACGTGGCCGAAGCAGCCGACGCTGCATCCAGGCCGTCGTGCGCCTGTGCTCATCCTAGGTATTTGGCGGCGAAACCGCAGGTCAGGTCGCATGTGATGAGACCTCAGGCGGCCGCCTCAAGGGCTTTGCCGAAGCCGCCGTCCAGGGAGGGGCCCCACCGGGAGCGCAGCGGCGTGAAGGCCCCGCCGAAGGCGCGCGAGGGGCGTTCTCGGCTGGGGCCGAGGGGCCTTTCCGGGGAATTTCTGGCGGGGTGCGACGTGTCCGCCCCGGTGGGTGCCCAACCGAGTCCGGTGGCCGCAGTCACATGACCATTGGCTCGGCCAGGAGGACGACCTGGTCGACATCGACGTCAGGCCTCTGACGCCGGCCCGCTGTCAGCCTGCTCGCGCAGCGCCAGCCACTCCTGGAGCTCGATCAGATTTCCTTCCGGGTCCTCCAGGTAGGCGACCCGTATCCGATCGCCCATCGGGCCCGGGTCACGGGTGAACTCAGCTCCGCGCGCGGCGAGTTCAGCGTGGGCGGCGTCCAGGTCGTCCACCCGCAGAACCACCAGCGCGCGGTATCCCTCCGGCTCCGCCCCCAACTGCCCCAGCACGTCGGCCATATGCGCCCGGTCCTGCAGCGCGATCGCGGCGTGTCCGGTGTCGGGGCTGAGCTTGGCGTACGGGCCGTCCTCGGCCTCGAACTGCGGCTTGAGCCCGAGCACGTCCCGGTAGAAGCGGTAGACGGCAGGGAAGTCGGACACCAACAGGCGTATCTGGGTGAGTTCCATGGCCACCCTTCTATCCCAGTCTCGGCTCGATCGCGATACCACCAAGGCCACTCCCGGTGGGTCGACCCCCACGAGCGGCTCCGCTGCCGCTCCAGCGCCGAGCAAGGCGGCGGCCGACGCCGCCAGCGCCTTCGGCACCATCGGTGCCGCGGTACCCAGCGCCAAGCTCGGTGGGACCGTCACCGCCGAGAACGACGTCACCCACCTCCTCACGCCGGCACAGGCAGCCGACTACGAGAAGGCCGCTGCCAAGCTCGGGTAGCAGCAAGGTCCTTCGCGGGGGAGCAGCGGCCCGTAATCCGGACCGGTACCGCGAAGCGCTGGCCGCACCGCAAGAGCCGGGACCAGGCCGCACCGGTACGCCGGATACGACCTGGTGCGACAAGACGGAAACGATAGTCAGCTAACGAATCTCCGCTACGGTGGAAATCACCAGTCGTGATTCCGCCGTGGAGGCCGTCGTGAGCGAGACCCCGTGGACCATCGAGCGGATCTGCGGCGTACTCGGCAACCCCGCACTCGCCCAGCGCTTCCTCGGTGAGATCAACCGGGCGCCCGCCCACGAACTCCTCGCCGTATTCGCACGCTGGGAGCGCGTCGCCAAGGACACGGTCGCCGCCATCCAGCGAGGCCGGGACATTGCCGCAGCCCAAGAGCGCGGCGAGGACCCCACGGCCGCATGGATCGACGTAACGGACCGGGTCCAAGGGGACGCCGCGCGGCTCCGGACCCGCGGCGCTGCCTGAATTCCCGAAGCGGCCCTTACCTCCCGCGCGGATCGCTACGCTGAGTCGCGCAAAGATCGCTGCCCGCCGTCCGGTGGCCTGTGCCCCTGAAACCGGTGCTCAGACATGGGAAGCAGACGTGACCCATCGCCTCAAGTACGACCCGGCGGCCGAGGCCGTCCACGAAGCCATGCCAGGGCCGGCCAGCGAGGCCCTCACTCTGGCCCTTGCCGATGCCTGCCAGGACCCCCTCGGCGCCACCGAGGCGTACGGCGAAGGCGACGACATCGTGCGGATGATCATCACCGAGCAGTGTTTCGCCGTCGTCCTCATCGGACACGCGCTCAAAACGATCACCGTCCTGCAGATCAACTACCTCGGTTGAGAACTGGGCTGGGTACGGGTGGGCACGCTGGGTGAGATCCGGGGCCTGGGGCGGTGACCCGCCCCACAGGACCTAGGTCACATACGAGCCGGGATAGTAGTCCTTAAACGTCCCCTACGCACCCCTTCATACCTGCTCTCACCTGCTCTGATGCCTGCCCGGTCGGAGGGGGGCCGTTGCGCCCCGGCTGCGAGGACCACTAGTAAGAGGGGTCGTTGCCAGGGCCCGGGAACCCCCGTAGAACTGGATGAGTCGCAGGGCGGACGGAGATCCCCCGGGTTCACCCCCGGTCTCCCGCTCCCCCCGACGAACCCCTCTCCTTTGCGTGAGTGGCTCACGCATGTCTTCGGCATGCCTGCGACCGTCCCTGTCCCCTTCGGAAGGTCAATCCGTGTCCAACGCCGTCATCCGCCGCATCGCCGCTTCGAAGAAGACCCTCGCGGGTACCGTCCTCGCCCTGGGCGTCGCCGGTTCCATGCTGGCCGCGGTTCCCGCGCAGGCCGCCCCGATGAGCGCCAAGGCGATCGCCCAGCAGATGATCAAGGACCCGGCCCAGTTCGCTGCGTTCAACAACATCGTTTCCCGCGAGAGCGGCTGGGACCACACCGCCACGAACTCCTCTTCCGGTGCGTACGGCCTGGTCCAGGCCCTGCCGGCCTCGAAGATGGCCTCGGCGGGCTCGGACTGGAAGACCAACCCGGCCACCCAGATCAAGTGGGGCCTGGACTACATGAACTCCCGCTACGGCAGCCCCGTCGGCGCCTGGAGCTTCTGGCAGAACCACCACTGGTACTAAGCCACCAGCGGCACCAGACACAGCAGCACGCTCGGCCCGGACTTCCCGGCCGGGCGTCTTTGCGTTTGCGTGAGGAATTTCCCGCTCCGCGCCCTCCCCGTGCCGTGTCCATCGTGTTCGAATGATCAGCCGCGCATGCGGAGATAGCGCGAGCGTGTCGGATTCGGAAAGGGGCGGGCATGTTCCAAGAAGAGCGTCGGGCGATGTGCTACGACGCCGGACGCCTGCTGGGTGTGAGATACGGCAGCTTCCCGGACGCGCCGACAATGGTTCCTGCCGTGGTCCTGGACTTCGAGGGCGGGTCCTGGGTGCTGGCGGTGAACGCCGACGACGACACGATCCGCATCTCCAGCTCCGACGGGCTCCCGCTGGAAGGCATGCGCGTCGGGGAGGCGCCCGAGGGGTCGCCGTGGACTCGCGCGCTGGGCGCGTCGGCGCGGTGGATCTGGACTCTGGAGAACCAGCAGGGCTACGAAGACGGGATTCAGTTCGCCTTTTCCCGAGAGGGAAGGGAAGTGTGCCGAATCCAGCTCATCGCGGTGGCTTCCGGCTGGCACATCGTCTGATTCGGGCTCGACCTTCCTCCGAGGCCGCCCCCCGCCCCGCCTACGTCTTCCGAGCGGACGTCCAGCCCTGGCGGCGGAGGCCTTCGAAGCCGTCCAGGAGGAGGTCCAGGGCGAATTCGAACTCGAACTGGTCGTCGCAGCCGCCGCCGACCGCGGAGCCCCCGTCGTGTGCGGCCGTCGCGGCCAGTTCCGCGATGTGCGGGTAGCGCGCCGCCATCCCGGGGTCCGGCGGGCCGGGGGGACCGGAGGTGTCGAACAGTTCCTGGCTGTAGCCGAGCAGGCGGCTGCCCATCGCGTGCATGACGTGGTGCGTGAGGTCGGCGGAGAGGCCGCCCTCCCGGAAGCTCCCGGCCATCGAGTCCAGGTAAGCCAGCACGGCCGGAGTGGGTCCGGTCCGTGACTCGATGACCCGGGTCGCCCAGGGGTGGCGCAGCAGGACCCGCCGGGCCGACAGGATCCGCCCGCGGACCACGCGCTGCCAGTCGGACCCGGCGGCCGGCGGGTCGATCTCGCCGACGACGGCGTCGGCCATGCCGTCGAGGAGCTCCTCCTTGTTGGCCACGTGCTTGTAGAGGGCCATCGGTACGACGCCCAGTTCCTGCGCGAGCCTGCGCATGCTGAGCGCGTCGATGCCGATGGCGTCGGCGAGCGTGACGGCGGCGTGCAGGACGCGGTCCCTGTTCAGGGGGATCCGTTGTGCGTGCGTGGCTTCCTGCCGGGTCATTCCGGTTCGGCCCCTTCCCTCATCGACAGCATCCTCAGCGTCCTCTCCTTGACGAGTGTACGGCGTACACCTATGGTTGCCGCCAGGTGTACGGCGTACACCACGATCGAGCGAGGGGTGTCGAGAAGATGAGTCCGGACCGGAGAACCGCGGTGGCCGCCGGGTCGCTGTTCCTGCTGACCGAGGTCGCCGCGATTGCCGGGGCGGTTCTGTACCGCCCCCTGCTGGGCGCGGCGGACGGGCGGCTCGCGCAGGGCGCCGACACGAAGGCGCTGCTCGGGGTGGTCTGCGAGGTGGTGCTGGTGGTGGCGGTGGCCGGTACCGGGGCGGCGCTGTTCCCCGTCCTGCGGCGCCACGGCGAGGGGCTCGCGCTCGGGTACGCCTTCGGGCGGCTACTGGAGGCGGCCGTCATCGCCCTCGGGATCGTCTCCGTCCTGGCGCTCGTCACCCTGCGGCGGGACACGGGGGCGGCGGACGGCGCCGACGCCGCGCTGGTGGCCGTGCACGACTGGACGTTCCTGCTCGGGCCCAACATCGCCCTCGGCCTGAACACCGTGGTGCTCGCGTACCTGGCGTACCGCGCACGGCTCGTGCCGCGCTTCATCGCCGTGCTCGGGCTGGTCGGCGGGCCGCTCATCTGCGTCTCGGCGGTCGCCGTGATGTTCGGGGCCTACGCGCAGCTCTCCGTCGCGGGTTCGGTCGCCGCGCTCCCCGTATTCGCTTGGGAGCTGACGCTGGCCGGGTGGCTGATCGTCAAGGGGTTCGGGCCCGGCTCGGGCGCCGTGTCCCGGGCGGACGGAGAGGCCTGACGGCGGTGGTGAGATTCGGGGGCGTGCCTTCGGGAGCCTGCCTCGGGAGCGTGGCCGAGGCGCCGCTGTCCGAGGCGCCGCTGTCGGCGGAGCTGGTCACGAGGTCCGGTCGGCTGCTTCTCAGGCCTCTTGGAAGACCAGGTCCTCGGGCGGCCGGGTCATCCTCACGGTGGTGCCGGCGACGTCGACCACCGCGTCGAGGCCGGTGGTGAACTGCCCGGTGGACAGGACCATGAACTTGTCGGCCTTCTGGCTGAGGAAGGCGGGGAAGCCGGCCAGGTTCGCGCTGCCGAGGTTGAGGTATTCCACCAGCCGACGGAACAGCTTGGGGTACAGGACCGCCCCGCCGGCCGTCGGCCCCGTGTCGGTGATCGAGCTCATCGCGGTGACCGTGGCACCGTTCAGGGTCTGGTCCACGGCCCACACGCCCTTGGCCGGTGCCGCCTTCGCCTGCAGGACCGCGGCCGTCAGCGCGTCCCGTAGGTCGTGGAAGAGCGTCTGGTAGTACAGGGGATAGGTGAACCCGCTGCTGATCTGGTGGTAGTTGAGAGTGCTCTGCAGGAGCGCGGCGTCGACGTTCACGTGTGTGCCGCTGGCCGCGGGGTGGGCGCCGAGACAGGCGAAGGCGATGCAGCGGTTGTCCGGGTCCGCTCCCCGGGTCAGGACGAAGCCGGGCACGCTCGCCGGGACCGTGGAGGCCACCCTCCCGTCGGCGCCCCACTGGACGTCGGTGAACCCCACCCAGTCCAGCCCCGTCCGGCGAGGTCCCCACGATCTCGTACGCACCCTTGATCAACAGCATGGGCATGACGTCACGCTCCCCTCACGCCATAGCGCGGGCAAATTGTCGCTCACCGTGACCATATGGGCCAGTGTCGACGCTTTGCGTCATGCGCGCCAGGGAAGGCAACGGAAGCGACCGAACGGCCGATCGACTCCCGAGCGCCCTGCTGGATCGGGGCCCGCTAACGCCCGTTGTCCGCTAGTGCCGAGGCCGGCGCCTCGCGCTGGTGCGGGAACGGCGCCGGCGGTGCGGGCCGGGGGTCGTCCTGGTGGAGCGTGACGGTGCGCGTGGGAGCGGGGATCGAGATGCCCTCTTCCCGGAACCGTCGGTGCAGCCGCTTGATGAACTCGTGTTTGATCCGGTACTGGTCGCTGAACTCGCCGACGCCCAGGATCACCGTGAAGTCGATCCTGGAGTCCGCGAACGTGTGGAAGCGGACGGCCCCTTCGTGGTCGGGGACCGCGCCGTTGATGTCGGCCATCACCCCGTCGACCACCTCGAGGGTCACCCGCTCGACGTGCTCCAAGTCGCTTTCGTAGCCCACTCCCACCTGGACGAGGATCGACAACTGCTGCTCGGGCTGGGTGAAGTTGGTCATGTTCGTGCGCGCGAGCCGCCCGTTGGGGATGATCACGAGGTTGTTCGACAGGTTGCGGACCACGGTGTTGCGCCAGTTGATGTCGACGACGTAGCCCTCCTCGCCGCTCGTGAGGCGGATGTAGTCACCGGGCTGCACCGTCTTCGAGGCGAGGATGTGGACGCCGGCGAAGAGGTTGGCGAGGGTGTCCTGCAGGGCCAGCGCGACCGCCAGGCCGCCCACCCCGAGGGCGGTGAGCAGGGGTGCGATGGACACGCCCACGGTTTCGAGTGCGACGAGCATGCCCATCGCGAGGACCACGACCCGCGTGATGTTGACGAAGATGGTGGCCGATCCGGCCACGCCGGTCCGCGCATGGGCCAGGGACTGGACGAGACCTGCGACGACCCGGGCCGCGCCGAGCGTGGCCATGAGGATCAGCAGGGCGGTCAGCGAATGGGTCACCCAGCCGGAGGTTCGCGTACTGAGGGGCAGGGCCGAGGCGGCCACGGCGGCGCCCCCGATGACGGCCGCCCCTGGCGCGAAGGTGCGCAGCGCGTCGACGATGATGTCGTCCCCGCTCCAGCGCGTCCGCAGGGCGTGTTTGCCCAGCCACCGTACGAGGGCGCGCAGGAGCAGTCCGGCCAAGGCGCCCGCGGCGAGTGCGATGCCGGCGACCAGCCAGTCGTGCAGGACGAGGTCCCGGGTCAACGGACGACCTCCGCCCCTGGCCGGACCGGGGAAGCGGCGGCGGGAGCTGCCGCCCGCCGTATGAGGGGTGTCGTCACCTTGTCACCTGTCAGTTCGTCGTGCGGGAAGCCGCGTTCGGACATGCGTACGCATCCGGAACGGGTTGCCATCCTGCCCCATCGGCACGGCGGCGCCGCAGGTGGGCCGGGTTTGCCGTCCTGCCGTCGTGGTGTCCCGCCGTCCCGCCGTCCTGGCGTCCTGGCGCACGGAGCGGGGGTCGCGCCGGGGTCCGACAGGACTCAGGCGTCCTCGCCCGGCCGCGGGCCCTCGCCCTCGGCCCGGGGCGGCTCGGCCGCCGCGGGGTCCAGGATGCGGTCGAGGAAGCTCCTGGTCCGCTCCTGCCGGGGATGCCCGATCACCTGCGCCGCCGGACCCTGCTCGACGATCACACCGCCGTCCATGAACACGACCCGGTCCGCGACCTCGCGGGCGAAGCTCATCTCGTGGGTGACGACCATCATCGTCATGCCCTCGCTCGCCAGGACCCGCATCACCGCCAGCACCTCGCCGACGAGTTCGGGATCGAGCGCCGAGGTCGGCTCGTCGAAGAGCATCACCTCCGGTCCCATGGACAGGGCCCTGGCGATCGCCACCCGCTGCTGCTGGCCGCCGGACAGCTGGGCGGGGAAGGCCTCGGCCTTGTCGGACAGGCCCACGCGCGCGAGGTTCTCGCGGGCCACGGCCGCGGCCCCGATCTTGTCCCGGCGCAGGACCCGGCGCTGGGGCAGGGTGAGGTTCTCCGTGACATTCACGTGGGGGAAGAGGTTGAACTGCTGGAAGACCATGCCGATGCGGCGGCGTACGGCATCGATGTCCACGTCCACGTCGGTGACCTCCGTGCCTCCGACGAAGACCCGGCCCTCGCTGGGCTCCTCCAGCAGGTTCACACAGCGCAGCAGCGTCGATTTGCCCGAGCCGGACGGCCCGATGACACACACCACCTCGCCCCGCGCGATCTCCAAGTCGATGCCGCGCAGGACGTGGTTGTCGCCGAAGGACTTGTGCAGTCCGCGGATCTCGATCTCCGGGCCGTCCGTGGTCATCGCGTCCACCGCTTCCGTCTCCTGTGGCATCTCGTCCTCACGTGGCCTTGGCCGCGCGGGCTTCCAGCCGGCGCACCACGAAGCTCAGCGGTACGGTCACCAGGAGGTAGCACAGGCCCGCGACCAGGATCGGGGTGGAGTTGGCGCTCTGGCTGGCGAGGTCCCGTCCGAACTTGGTCAACTCCCGCTCCTGCAGCGTCACTCCGAGGAACAGCACGAGCGAGGAGTCCTTGAAGAGCAGGACCAGTTCGTTGGTGAGCGGCGGGATGACGATGCGGAAGGCCTGCGGAATGATGATCGAGACCATGGCGCGGCCGTGCGAGAAGCCCAGTGAGCGGGCCGCCTCCAGCTGCCCCTTGGGGACCGCCTGGATGCCGGCCCGAATCGTTTCCGCCATGTAGGCGGCGGCCACCAGGCCGAGGCCGAGTGCGACCTTGCCGTACGTGCCTCCGGGGATCGCCGTACCGGGGAACGCCAGGGGCACCGCCACGCCGACGAAAATGAAGATCAGCAGGGCCGGGAGGCCTCGGAACAGTTCGATGTAGACGCCGGCGACCCACCGGTAGGGGGCCACCGAGGACAGCCGCATCATGGCGATGACCAGGCCGAGGACCAGGCCGAGGAGGAACCCCGACAGGGTGTAGACCACCGTGTTGCGCAGGGCCGTGGTGATGATCTCCGGGAAGAGCCGCAGCGCCAGGTCCTTCTGTGCGAACTGGTTCTGCAGCCGGCCCCAGTCGGCCTTCACGCCGATCAGCACCAGCACGGCAGCGAAGAGCGCGTACTGCACGCCCTGCGAGACGCGGCGGCGCTGACGGCGGGTCAGCCGAGAGGTCACGGCGCGGCCTGGGGCAGCGGGCCGATCCACTGCTCGTAGATCTTCTTGTAGGTACCGTCGGCCTTGGCGTCCGTGATCGCCTTGTCGATCGCGGCCACGAGGGCCGTGTTGCCCTTCTTCACCGAGAAGCCGTACTGCTCGCCGGTGTCGATGTTCTGCGCGAGGGTGAACTCGGCCGCGTTCTTCGGGTCCTTGAGCCAGCCCTGGACGACCGGGTAGTCGATGACGACGGCGTCGACCTGACCGGTGCGCAGTCCGTTGATCACCGCGTCCGAGCTCTCGAAGGCGACGGGGTCGAATCCCTGGCCCTTGGCGTAGCTCTCGCCGGTGGTCTCGGCCTGCGCCCCCAGCTTCTTCGACTTCGCCTTGAGATCGGCCAGCGAGGTGACGCCGCTCTTCTTGGTCACGAGCAGTGCCTGAGTCGCGTCGAAGTAGGGCACGGAGAAGTCGACGTTCTTCTTGCGCTCGTCGGTGATCGTCATACCGGCCGCCGCGAGGTCGCACTCGCCGGAGTTCAGGAAGGCTCCGGTCTTGAAGTTCTCGAAGGGCGTGTCGAGGATCTTCTGCTCGACCTTGAGCCGGCTCGCCACCAGGTCGACCAGGGACACGTCGAAACCGACGACCTTGCCGTCCTTCTCGAACTGGAACGGCGGGTACGGCAGGTGGGTGCAGGTCGTCAGCTTGCCCTTCTCGACGACGGGCACTCCGCCGGCGGCCTCACCTGCGCCGCCGCCGCTCGAGGAGCATCCTGCGATGAGGAACGCACCCGCCGCGGCGGCTGAGGCCGCGACGCGGATACGGAGGTGGTGGATGCGACTGCGGCTTCCTCTGGCCGTCCGGGACACGGTTGACCTCCATGAGTACGGGGCGAGCGGTGATTGCGGAACGGGACCGTCCGCCGAGATCGTAGGCCACGGGCGGCGCCCGCTGAGGGACCTTCGACGATGCGTCCCGGGGACCCCTGGCGCAACCGCACGGATCCGGCCATGACCACCGAGGCCGGGCGGCCGCCCCACCGCGGACATCGCCCGGGACACCCCGCGCCTGGTCATGGCCGAGCTGGCAGCCGAACTGCGGATGGTCCGCATCGAGGTCCGCGCGCCTTTCCCGGCGCGGGCGTGTCGAGCGTTCAGGCCGCGCCGAGGAAGACGTACGCCGTCATCGGGGCGACAACCGGCCCTGCGCCCAGACGGGCCGTCGTCTCCGCGATGACGGTGGCCCGGACGGTCGGCCCGTCGCCGCGCTCCTCGACGGCCGCGCGCACCGGCGTCCCGGTGAGGAACCCGATGGCGACGTCCGCAGCCGACGCGGCCCGGCCATCCAACGTCAGCTCCTGCTCCTCCTCGACGCCGAACCCGGCCGCCACCAGGTCAGCGGCCACCACCGCGGGGTCCGCGTAGCCGTGCGGGACCGTGGGGAGGAACCGTGGAGGGTCGACCGGAAAGGCCCGCTCGAGCCCTGCCTGCACCGCGGCGTCGAAGGCATGCCTGCCGATCGGGCCCCAGGTGTTGAACAAGAACCGGCCGCCCGGGGCCAGCACCCGGCGGGCCTCGGCGAAGGCCGCGACCCGGTCGGGGAAGAACATCACGCCGAACTGGCAGACCAGCAGGTCGAAGCTTCCGTCCGGGAACGGCAGCCGCTGTGCGTCGGCCTGCCGCCATACGGCGCCGGGGGCCCGGGACGCCCCGAAGGCGACCATGGCCTCGTTCAGGTCCGTGGCCGTCACCTCGGCCGACGGATCCGCCGAGAGCAGGAGGGATGTCAAAGCACCGGTACCCGCGGCCAGTTCGAGAATCCGCCCTGGCCGGAGCGCCGCTGTTCGGGCGGCCAGGTCCTCGGCGAAGGGCCGGAAGAGCACCGGCACCAGGTACTGCTCGTAGGCCGCCGGCATGGACTCGGACCACCGCCGGTCGGCGTCGCTACCTGTCACCTTGGCAACGGTAGTGCCGCCTCGAGAAAACCGCGCCTCGCCGCGCCACCGCGCACCCTGGAGCCCACCAGGTACGAGGCCGTCAGTTGATGATTTCGGCCCGGTCGTCCAGACGGATCGCGGCCAGCCGGTCTCGCCACATCTGGAGGGCTTCGGGTGTCTGTCGCGTCCAGTCGGTGACCTCACCGAGGATCCGGAGCGGCCCCCCGCTGCGATAGGAGCGGGTGGGATTGCCGGGGAACTTCTTGTCGGTGACGTTTGGATCGTTCTCGAACTCACCGGTCGGTTCGACGGCATACACGCGCGGGGCCCCGTCGCCGGCCGCGAGCTCGGCGGCGAGTCCCGCGCCGTCGCGCAACGCGGTGAAGTAGATGTGGTTCATCACGATTTCGGGCCGGTAGTTGGAGCGGAAGCCGGCGGTGAGATGATCCCCGACCTGCAGCTCGGCCTTTGTTCCGTGGAAGAACGGTCCTTCGTCCAACACCTTGTTCATCGCCACAGGCTATCAAACCGAGCTGTCGTGACGGTGAGCCGACCAGGACGGTTCGGACGCCGTGATCACACCAGCCGGAATTCCTCGAGGTCAGACAGGCGGCATCAGGTCGCTCTCGCTTATGGTGTACGTCAGCAGGGGGTAGGTGAAATCCGTTTCCTTGTTCTCGCGGCGTCGTAGTTGATAAAACTCCTGCCTCTGCTCATCGTCGGCCGACGTGAGGTGTGCGTCCTGTGGGAGATATGCGTGTCCGTCGCGAAATCGGACGAATGTTTTTGAGGTTCGAAATGTTACCCCCAGCCATTGGTTGTCCGTCGGCTGGGCGGGCGCGTCCAATACGATTTTGTGCCTGAGTCGCCGATTCGAGTCGACAGAGAACGCGACGACGCTGTGGTGGGCGAGGGGAATTTCGAACTTCTCGCCACTGGAACCCTTTGATTCGAAGATCAGCTTCCTTGGCGGGCTTGCTTCGGGATATTGGTAGCAGGAAAAGACGGCGATAAGCGACTCGTCGGCCAGGTCGAGGGCTTGGTCGGAATGGCTGCCCATGGTGGTGTAAGCGTTCGTGTAGCTCTCGATGAGTGCGTTGTTGAAGCCGACCGGGAGCGCCGCGCGTTCTTGAATGTGTTGCGCCAGCCGCTCGTGTACCGCCTGGAAACGCTGTGCCGGGCTGCCGTATCGGGTGGTAGTGCGTACGAGCGGTACGTCACCCGCCTCGTCGACCTTGGTGAGCACGGCGCCTCGTCGGCCTTTTCCTACGTCCTCCAAAAGAGCCGACGCGGACAACTCCGCGAAGAGATTCTCCTCGGTTGGCAACGAGTACGAGAGGATCTCGTCCGAGATCCTAGATTCGGGGGGCAGCGTAGTCTCCTGTGTTCATGCTGAAGTGGAATTCGTCGCCGTAATCAATGAAGGACGAGGTCCTGTTCTCCTCGGCATACAATCTGCGCAGCTCGTCCATTCCCTCTGGTGTGGGCGTTTCCAGCTTCACGAAATCTCCGGCCACCTTGAGGAACGTGTGGCCGTTCTTGTGAACGGCTTCGGCGTCCGAACAGCGCACCACGTATCCCAGGCGGGTCGGGAGCAACTCGGCGTCCAGCGTTGACGGGCGGATTTCGTGCGTATACAGGCGGTTGGTGGACAGCGGCATGAAGAATACGGAGCCGGGGTACAGGGTCACGGTGAACTGTGGGGGGAGTGTGATCCCATCGTGTTCTCCGGTCGGCTCCTTGAGGCGAAAGTGGAGTTTGGTCAGCCCGCTGGCCCCCTTCACGCCGTAGTCGAAGGCGCCTTCGGCCAGGGGTTGCAGCTTTTCGAGCCCGTCGTAGAAAGTGCAGAAGGCCATGATGCCGTTGACGGGCATGTCTTTGGTCTTGTCGGCGTGGGATGAGATCTTGGCCTTGGACTGCTTGCGCTCGGCCGTGGCAAGGGTGTTGTGGTAGATCTGAGCGAGGACGTGATTGAGCGGTGCCTGGTTCCGGAAGACGGCGGCGGCCTCGCGGTTCAGAGCCTCGACGATGTGCGTGTCGGTCGGGCCAAAGCTCTCGGTCGGCCCCGAGAGATTCGTGGAGCACCGGAGCAGGCGGAAATGCAGTTCGTCACTGACCTGCGTGACGGGCGTCAGATAGATTCCGCTGCGATGGGCTGATCCGGGCTTGGTGGACTCGGTCAGGGACTGGAACTCGTGCTCCGAACTGATCCGTCCGAAATGATCGGCGTCGAGTCCGAAAAAGCGGCGGTAGTACACGCCGACGCCGTGTACGAGGATGGGGACTCGGCCGGCATCGACGAGGGTCCAAGTCTTGTCGACGTCCTCGTGGTAGCCGTGTGACAGCTCCCGGATGACGAATACCCGGGCAGCCGCACGCAGTTGGTGGCCGCTGATTCTGGATATGTCGCCGCACAGGTAGACGGTCTTCTGCGCAAGTTGGGGCGACCCGGAGGCAAGGTTCTCTGGCGTGATGATGGAACCGAAGAAGTCCCTGATCAGATCATTGTCCTGCAGCGTCGAAGGTGCAACCAAGGCGTTGCTCGCGTCCCCGATGCAGGCTTCTGTCAGCTCTGTTGTGTACATCAAACGGTACCTGCCCCTCGCGCATCTTGGCGGATTACTCGAAACCGCGGACATGGCAACAGTGCGCTCGATTCCACATGCGTGACGAGGCGCAGACGAAAGGCGGCGGACCATTGAACTCTGATGCTCTCATGGGGGATTGACAGCGAGCAACGGGCTCTGCGGGAACCGCCGTACCACCATCCCCTCGAGCTGTTCCCACGCCCGTTCGGGTTGCGGCCGGGTGCCACGCTCCTGGAGCACCTGGCCGCGGCCGGAGGGCACGGCTACCCTCCACGGGTGGAACGCGCAGAGGTACTCAAGCGAGTGATCGGCATCCTCACCGAAGCCCAGGACATCCGGCGGGCCGCCGAGACCGGGCAGGAGGGCGCCGGCGGCGGAGACGACGACTCGGCGGACGGAGGGGCGACGGCCCAGGTGGCCACGACGCTCCTGAACGAAATGCTGCCCTCGATCAGCGTCCCCGCCGACGCGTCTCCGCGGCAGGTGGCGGCCCTGGTGGCCGAGGCCCTGGGCCCGGCCCTGCACACGATGGTTTCCGGATTCAGCCTGGCGTTCACCAGCCTCGCGATCGCCCACGACCAAGGGCGTACGGACGTCTCCGCGATCGAGGTCCTCCAGGAACTCGCCCTCGAGGTCGAGGCGGGGGCCTACGACGAGGGGCCGTAGTACGCCTCGCGGCCCGAAGGGCGGTCAGGACACCATCGGAGCGGCGTCCACCTCGGTCAGTCTCACCGTGCACAGCCCGCCGCGCTCGCTCTTCACGTCCGTCACCTTGAGCTGAGTGCCCGGCGTGAGGATGTACTCCTCCTCCCCGGTAAAGGCGGAGAAGCCCCTGATCCCGACCGCGTGGGCGGGCGTCACCTCGAAGAGCGTCCGCTTGCCGCGGCTCCCCAGGAAGGACCGGGCCACCTTCAGCTCGGAGGTGCACGAGGAGACGCCCCACCAGGTGACCGTCTGGCCCACCGGGTACTGAGCCCGCAGGTCCAGAGACACACCGCGCCACAGCGGCTGCGTGTGTGCGGGTAGCCCGGACACCGCCGAGAACAGCAGCCGCAGGTACGGCAGGTAGGGCGTGACCCTGGTGCGGTCCGGGGAACGGAGGACCGCATTGATCTCGCGGTAGAAGGCGGACTCGCAGGTGTAGAGGTAGAGCGCGGCGATCGCGTCGGCGGACAGGCCGCCGGACGTCCCGTCCGCCCGCCGCTTGCCGAAGTCGCGTGATCGGACGATGTGTCCGGCGAGCCCGGACAGCGTCTCGGCGACCGGTGCGACGGCGTCCTGGAAATCCATCAGCGGGGTGTCGAACACGCCGGTGATCGCGGGGAGGACCAGGCCCTCGTCCTTGACGCTGGTGAGCCGCTCGAGGTACAGCTGGTGCAGGTTCATGGTCGACTCGATGAAGGTGCCCATCCGCGCGGCCACGCCGGCGTCCGCACCGGCCGCCCCTGCGTTCCACCCCTTGCTCGGCAGCCAGTCGATCACATCGGTACCCAGCGAAGCGAGGGCCTCGTTGACCATGGCGAAATGGTCGCCCTCGCAGAAGATGTCTCCCTGCGCTGCCGGGTTGGTGTGGTCGATGTGCCGGACCTCGACGTCCGGGTACTTCTCCTGGAGCCGTAGGACGACCCCCTTCAGGCTGCGGGCGTGCGCCCCCCACCAGGCGAACACGACCCCGCGGTCCTCGACGTCGGCGTCCTGCTTGGCCTTGAGGATCTCCTCGACGATCCGTTCGGCGACGGGCCGCCAGAACGCCGTGTGCTGGTCGGTCCCCATCGCCCCGTCCCCACTGGCCGTGAGGGAAGCGTTGAGCAACAGCACGCCCTGCGTGAGCATCGCCTGGAACCACTCCGGCGGCTGGACGGTGTCCCGCTCTTTCAACAACGCGCGGACGTCGGCGATGGGCGTCTTCTTGGCGATGCCGTACTTCCACATCGCCGCCGCCTTGATGAGGCAGCGGATGCTGACGACCCGGCCGAACTGGCTGTCCTTCCAGTCGTTGAAGGTGTTGTCGAACATGGCTATGCCGGTCGCGCTCTCCGGCCGCGGGTAGGGGTTCTGGCCGAAGGCGACGACCTTCCACTTGTGCGGCGGATTGGGCTTGAGTGCCTGGAAGGTCAGCTCACGGACGGGGACGATCTCGGGGCTGCGGCCCTTCCCGATGAACCGGGCGGCGTCCGGCAGTCCCTCGATCACGGGCTTCAGGAGCGGAAGCCAAGGCTCCCCGCCGCCGTCGAAGAGTTCGGTGAGGACCAGGGGGTCGTTCGCGTCGGAGTGGCCGACGGAGTGGCCGACGGGGTGGCCGGCGAGGTGGTCGGCAGCGACAGGTTCGGCGGCCTTCGGCGGCACGATGCGCACCCGTTCTTCTACAGGGGCGTTCTCTATGCCATTGAGCTGAGTGATGATCGTGGCGCGCAACTCGTCGTCGTCTTCGAACCAGTGGTCGTGGAAGAGCGTGTAGCCGGTCCACATCAGGTTGGCGCACACCCTGGCCGGGACCCGACCGGTCTGCGCGCCCATCCCGACCAGCGCCACGGAGCGGATGCTGCCCGGCGCCAGCTGGTTCTGCCGGTGTACGGCTTGGAAGGCCGCCGCGCAGGCCAGCGCCACGTTCAGCGTGGCACTCACGTTCTGGGAGGACCGCACCATGGTCGGCGTCGATATCAGGTACCGGGGGCTGTCTGCCCCGGACGGGACGCAGACCGCGCTGCCCACCGGGAGCACTCCGGCGAACCGGTCGCGGATCGCGCGCTGTACACGCACCTGGATGCCGGATCCGAGGTGGCGCTTGATGACGGCGTCGACCCCGCCGTCCATCCGGCCCCGGGAGTTCGTCGGGGTGACCCAGGCATCGACGTCCTCGTCGAGGATGGACCCCCTGCGGATCTCGATGCCGGGGGTGTCCGCGAACGCTGCCCGCCACGCCTCCACCACGCGCTCGTTCACGTCTGTCAGCACCACCCTCAGCGTGGGCTGAACACTGCTCTCGATCATCATCCACTCCCGTCGAAGACACCCTGTGCAACACCTCGAACCTAACGGCCACCACTGACAACGACGCTCCGGGAAGCCGGGGCTGACCAGCCGTCATGGCTCTGGAAGCACGCCGCCGAACTGCCTGCGTGACACCGCAACCTCTTGGGTGGCTAGAGGGTGAGTGTCAGCAGGATCGTGGTGGCCGGCGGGAGGGGTGCGGCCCACCCGGCCCAGTAGCCGGCCCATGCCCAGGCGGTGCGGTGCAACGGGAGCCGGGAGGCCACCACGAGGAGGGGCGTGGCGGTCCAGGACGCCCACCAGCAAGCGGTGACGACGGCCACGGTCTGAGGGTGGTCCTGTGCGGCCATCGGCGCGAGCCCTCCGAAGAGGAAGGCCACGGGGATCAGGGCGACCGTCAGCGCTGTGACCCACATCGCCACTTGGTGGGCGGCGGGAGTCTGGGCGGGGTGGCCGAGGTCAAGGGCAGGGGTCGTCTTGTACATGGCGACAGCCAAGCAGTCCTGAACGGCTGGTCGCACGGGCGGGCGTACTCAGGTCGGCCGGCCCCGGTACTCATCTTCCCGGACGGGCGGACGTTGGGCCGGCCAGGCCCCTGGCGCCGTCGGCGGATATCCCGACCACGTGGACCGGTCCGCCGCATCAGGGTCCGTCCAGTACCGCGGCGAGCCCGCCGAAGACCGCGATGACCACCGTCGTGAGCGCCGCGCAGGTGAGGAGCACCAGCCAGCCGCCGATGATGCCCAGCAGCGCCGTGCCCCGCTCGTGGCGTCGCCGACGCAGGCGTCCGACGTGGCCGGTGACCACGGCGAGCAGTCCGCACACCACTGCCCCGGTCAGGGTGAGTTGGGGAAACATCCATCCGTAGAAGGTCAGGAAGCTCATCAGCAGGGCGACACCGCCCGCGGCGGTGTACGCGCTGAGCCGGGCCGGTCGGTTGGCGGGGAAGCAGGTCTCCGTCTGTCCGACTTCGTCGTTCATGCCGTCACCAGCGAGGGCCTGCCACGGCGGGCCACGAACAGCCCCGCGCACACCAACAGCGCCAGGGCGAACAGCTCCCCGGCCGTGAGAAACGTCCAGCCGGGCCACCCGGGGGAGGCGTACCCCGCCTCGTACGGGGACGCCGCGCAACTCGTGGTCGAGTCGCACACGATGTGCTTGCCCGCCCTCGCGATCAGGCCCCACAGGAGGCCGTAGAGGGACAACAGCAGTGAGCCGATCGTCATGACTGCCGGTACGGCGTACCACCCGCCGTGCGGGCGCGGGTGCGTCGGACGCATCAAACGCCTCCGATGAATCGAGGTCAGGGACCCGCCCATCCTTGCCGGTCAACGGCCCGACGGCATGAGTGCGGATACTCAGACGCCCTGGCCGGCAGGGTGGCGGCCGGGTCGAGCAGAGCCCTGGGTTTACGGTGGTGTGCACCCATCGCACCGCACCGCACCGAGGATTCAGCCTTTGACCCCGTACTCCCTGGCGTTCTACGTGGACGTCGTCACCACCGGCACCGTGCTCGGCGTGGGTCCCGCGGACTCGCCCGACCGCGTCACCGAGGTATTCGGGGCGGACTTCGGGGAGAACACGTCCGACCAGGGAATGGTCCGCGACTACGGCCTCGTAGAGTTCTACTGGGACCGCGCTTCCGCCGACGACCCCTGGGCGGGCCACCACTACACCCTGCAGGTGCACCGGCTCGCGCACCGGGACCGTACGCTCGTCGACGGTGCACTCCGTGCCCGGTACGGGCGGTTCACCCCCAGGCTCCGGTTCGAGAAGCTTCGACGCCTGCTGGAGCGGCGCGGCGTCCCGCTGGTGGAGATCCCGGAAATCCCGGCGAACGCCCCGTACTTCCGTACCTTCTGGCAGCCCGCGTCCCAGGTGGCCGTCTCCGTCATCGGCACCTACGGCGAGTACAGCACGCCGGACAAGCTGCGGGTCGGCGACGTCTACAGCATCCAGGCCCCGATGGCGGCCGAGGAAGTGGAGTGGCGGAGGTCCCGGGCCGGTTAGCCGGGGACGGCGGCCGGCAAGGAGGTCTCCCGAGGTGGAGGCTGAGGATCGCAGCCCTGGCCATCCGGCCACTTGCGAGATTTCGAGCGTGCGCCGGCCGCATGTGCTCGTCCATCATGTGGGCATGCTCTTGGGCGGGCGACTCCCATCTGTCAAGATTCCTGCCAACCAGGTGGGAAAACTAGGGAGTTGCGAGGTGGCCGTGCGAACACCGCACCGTGGGCGCCGTCTGCTGCCCGCTCTTACCACCCGTCGCCACATCGACCTGGTTCGGACGTCCAGCGCCATCTGTCAGCCTGCCTGACGTCATCCGTAGGGCCCGGCTCCACGTGCAGTGGACCGTTGTGCGCTTCGCCTTCCCGCTCTCCGTCAGCCGGGCAGCCCTTCGGTGGGCCTCACCGCCCGCGCCGCCTTCGTACGCGACGTGCGATGCGCAGCGGCTCGACGTCCATTCCGTGGGCTCCGCGACACCTTCCACTTCCCGGCCGGTTACGGCGTTTCACCACCGGCGGCGGGGAGTGGGTGCCGTGCGTGCCGATGGCGTCGCATCGCCCGTCTCTCCCTGCCTTCCCGAATGCCGTCCACCCCGTGAAGGGACACCTTCGTGTCTGCCGCCCGACCGCTCACCACCCTGCGAGCCATCGCCTTAACAGTGGCGCTTCCTCTTTTGCTCACGGCCTGCGGCTTCCGTGCCGAGGCGAAGAAGGAGGACGGCAGGACGAACCTCGCTGCAGATGTCGACAAGCCGCTGTCGGCTTCCGAGGTCCGCATCGGCTATTTCCCGAACCTGACGCACGCGACCGCCCTGGTCGGCCTCCAGGAGGGCCTGATCCAGAAGGAGTTGGGCTCCACGACGATCAAGCCGCAGACCTTCAACGCCGGTCCGTCCGAGATCGAAGCCCTCAACGGCGGCTCTCTCGACATCGGTTTCATCGGCCCCTCGCCGTCGATCAACGGCTACGTGAAGTCCAAGGGCTCGAACCTGCGGATCATCTCCGGCTCCGCCTCGGGCGGCGTGAAGCTGGTCGTGAACCCGGAGAAGATCAAGACCCTGGACGACCTCAAGGGCAAGAAGATCGCCACCCCGCAGAAGGGGAACACGCAGGACGTCGCGTTCCTCAACTGGATCGCCGAAAAGGGCTGGAAGGTCGACCCCGAGTCCGGCAAGGGCGACGTCTCCGTCGTCCGCACCGACAACAAGGTCACCCCGGACGCCTTCAAGCAGGGCTCCATCGACGGCGCCTGGGCCCCCGAACCCACCGCCTCCAAGCTCGTTACCGACGGCGGCAAGGTCCTTCTCGACGAGGGCTTCCTGTGGCCGGAGAACAAGTTCGTGATCACGAACATCGTCGTGTCGCAGAAGTTCCTCAAGGAGCACCCCGACGTGGTCGAGGCCGTTCTGCGCGGCACGGTGAAGACGAACGGGTGGATCCACGCCCATCAGGACCAGGCGAAGGTCTCCGCGAACACCAAGCTCGCGGCGGACACCGGTAAGCCGCTCGACGCGGAGGTCATCCGCCCGGCGTGGCCGAGCTTGACGGTCACCGATGATCCGCTGGCCGCGACGCTGAAGAAGCAGGCCGACCACGCGGTCATGGCCAAGTTCATCGAGCAGCCCGACCTGAACGGCATCTACGACCTGCGGCTCCTGAACAAGGTGCTCAAAGCGGCGGGCAAGCCCGAGGTCTCCGACGCCGGTCTCGGCGCCAAGTAAGTCAGTATCGGCCCGGTAGGCCGGCAGGCCGGTAGCGGCCCGAGCCGAGCCGATTCGGTTCGACCGTGCAGCGCGAGCCCATCCGCACTCGAATTCTTGACCTCAGGGTCAAGAATCGATAGCGTGACGTCATGGGCAGGCCGAAGAACTTCGAACCGGACGTGGTCATCGCGCAGGCGATGGAGGCTTTCTGGACCAACGGCTACGCCGGCACCTCTCCCGCCGACCTCGCCGAGGCCACCGGGGTGGCCAAGGGGAGTCTCTACCACGCCTTCGGATCCAAGCGTGAGCTGTTCGGCAAGGCCCTCGAGCTCTACGATCGCGCCGGCTCCGAGATGACCGAGGAGCTGCTCGCGCGGCCCGGTGCGACCAAGGAGTGCATCCGCGACTACCTGATCTTCCTGGTCGACACGGACCTGAACGGGCCCGTCAGGCGCGGCTGTCTCGGTGCCAACACCGCGCTGGAGCTCGGTGGTCGGGACGAGGAGGCCACCCGTGCGGTTCAGCGCATGGGGCAGCACACCATCCAGCTCCTCACCGCCCGCATCGAGCAGGGCCGGCGCGACGGCGATGTCGCCCCTGAGGTCGACGCCGGGGCGCAGGCGCAGTTCCTCCTGAACACGATCGTGGGGCTGCGCGTCATGGCCAAGTCGTTCGACGGGCCGATCTTGCACGGGATCATCGACACCGCCCTGGCGGCTCTCTGATCCACGATGCCCCCGATGGGGGGCATTTTTTACGCCCTAATTTTTGACCTGTAGTTCAAGAATTCCTGCAATCGCAAGAAAAGAGAGCCATGGACCTCGGAATCACAGGAAAGACCGCCATCGTCACCGGCGCGGGCCGAGGCATCGGCCTCGCCATCACCCAGGCGCTGGCCGCAGAAGGCGTCAGGGTGGTGGGCGCCGCCCGCACCATCACCCCCGAGCTGGCGAAGGCCGCCGCTGCCACCGTGGCAGTCGATCTGAGCACGCGCGACGGGGCGACGAGGGTGGTCGAGGAGGCCATCGACGCGGTCGGCGGGATCGACTTCCTGGTCAACAACGTCGGCGCCGGTGACCCGGACAAGCTGTCCCTGGGCGGCTTCCTCGACGTGGACGACGAACAGTGGCAGGCCGTCTTCGACCTCAACCTGTTCAGCGCGGTCTGGACGACCCGGGCGGCGCTGCCGAGCATCCTCGAGCGCAGGGGGTCGATCGTCAACATCTCGTCGATCAACGCGCGCGTGCCCGCCGGTTCACCGGTCGGCTACGCCGAGGCCAAGGCGGCGCTGAACCAGCTCAGCAAGCGGCTCAGCGAGGAACTGGCACCGCGCGGGGTACGGGTCAACACCGTTTCCCCCGGCTTCGTCGCGAGCCCGCTGTGGACCGACCCGAACGGCTTCGGCGGCAAAGTGGCCGACGCCTACGGTGTCAGCCACAGCGATCTCCTCGCGAACATACCCGGCCAGTTCGGCCTCGCCTCGGGGCGCATCACCACGCCCGAGGAGGTGGCCGACCTGGTCGCCTTCCTCCTGTCCGAGCGTGCCGCCAACATCCACGGCGCCGACCACGTCATCGACGGCGGCACCCTCAAGGCCGGCTAGTGCCGTGCCGGGCGCCGCGACCCGGCAAACCTTTCCGGCCACAGCACTGGACACGCCGACGGGTTGGTCTGAGCGGGCCGCGGTGGCGCAACGGGCGCGGGCCTGCCCGCCGGCTGGTGCCGGTGGACGGGCCCGCGCCGTCGCTGATCGTGGACCGGCCGCCGGGCGGCCGTGGGACTCAGATCATGTTCTTGTAGATGTTCCAGCCGCGGCCGAACAGCACCCGGGCGGTGAAGGTCGCGGTACCGGCGTTGCCCGTTGAGGTGTACAGGTACATGTCGCCGTTCGGGAGGCGGCCGAGCACATCGCCCTTGCTGTCGCCGTCGATGTCACCAGGAACGAGCAGCGTGTCGTACACGTTCCAGCCGGTGGCGACCTGTTCCGCGGCGGCGAACGGCGCGGTGGACGTCCCCGTGCCCTTGTAGAGGAACACCCGGCCGGAGGTGTCCCGGGCGATCACGTCGGGCCGCCCGTCGCCGGAGTAGTCGCCTGCGCCGACGACCGCGTTGTAGGCGTTCCAGCCGGTGCCGACCTTGATCCGCGTGCCGAGCTTGGTCTCCACCGCGCCGTCGCCGGGGTGCAGCCACAGGACGCCGGCGGAGTCGCGGCTGAGCAGGTCGCCCTTGCCGTCGCCGGTGAGGTCACCTGGGCCGACCATGAGCGTGTAGTTCCACGTCGTGCTGACCTTCAGGCCGCGGATGTACAGATCGCTGCCGATGTTCTGCACGTAGCTGGCGTGGTTGTGGCTGTTGAGCGCGGTGGCGTAGGTGTTGCGGGAGCCGGGCGTCTCGGTGCCGACCGCCATCGGCGGCGTCACGTAGGTGCCGTTGGCCAGGGCGTAGTACTTGGCCAGCGTGTTGTTGGACTCGGTCATGAGGTTCTGTGACTTGCCGTAGAGCTGAGTGGTGCCCGCGCCGACCATGAACCTGTTGAGTTCCCACCCGCTGCCGTGGTAGACGGGTGCGGCGAACTTGCCTCCGCCGATCGACTTGTAGAAGTACTGCAGGCCGTCGCGATTGCGGGCTACCAGGTCGCTCAAGCCGTCGCCGTCGACATCGTCCGGGCCGCTGATCACGTTGTACGTGTTCCAGCCCGTGCCGACCTTGACGCGGGGCTTGAGCGGGGCGGTGGCACTGCCGGATCCCTTGTGGAACCACAACTCGCCGGTCAGGGTGCGGGTGAAGACGTCGCCGAGGCCGTCGCCGTCGACATCGCTGGCACCGACGATCTGGTCGTAGATCCCCCAGCCGGAGCCGACCTTGACCCGCGTGTTGAAAGGTTTGTTGACGCTCCCGGTGCCGGTGTACAGCCACAGGTCGCCGACGTGGTCGCGGGCCAGCAGATCGGGGTGGTGGTCGCCAGTCACGTCGCCGGTGGCCACGAGGCGGTTGTACTTCTGCCAGCCGCCCCCGGACCACAGGGGCGCCGACGTGCCCTTCAGACCGGTCTCGTAGAGAGTGAGTACGCCGTCGAAGGAGAGGGAGAGCAACTCGGCCTTGGCCGTGCCGCCGACGTCGCCGACCGGCAACAGGTCCTTGTACGAGGAATCGGGGTCGGTCTTGGAGATCGTGTAGTCGCCCCAGTCGGAGATCGACGACAGGTAGACGCCCATGCTCTGGTCGTACTCCACGACGATCATGTCGCTGATGCCGTCGCCGTCGACGTCGTGCCGCGGCAGGGCCGCGGCAGCCACCAGTGCGGAGGGCGTGGCGCGGTCGGGCATGACGACGGTCGGGTGCCCGCCGTCGCCTCGCGGGGCGGCGCTGGAGGCCGACTCCGCTGCCGGGGCGGCCGCGGGCCGCGCGAGGGCCGGTGCGGGCGCCAGGGACTGCGGGGCGGCGGTGCTCGGGGCGGCGGAGAGGACGCCGGCGGCCAGGGCGAGTACGCCTCCGGCGGCCAGGGCGCGCAGTCGTCCGCGGTGCTGTGAAGTCAAGATCCCTCCTGAGGATCGAGCCGTAAGGGCCTGCCGGGGCACGTGCTGCCGTGTGCCCTGGAATACGCGTCCGTGCATGAACGGGCCCCACTTCGTCTGTGCGGCGTATGCTGTGCCACTGACAGTGGGGTGGGGTCGATTGGCATCGACTCCCTTTGTTAGATGCCTAGTTGATGTGCCGGGCCGATCCTTTCGTGCTGGTTGGGAGGGGCGCTGGCGTGCGAGGAATGGTGAACCCGGCAGCCTCACGTACCGCTCGGCCGGATCATCTTCCTGCCCGCCGTGCTTCCGCCGTCCACGGTGATCGACGCACCCGTCATGTAGGGGAAGTCGTCGGACGCGAGCCCGAGCACCGCGCGCGCGATCTCCTCGGCTTCGGCCATCCGTTCGAGGCCGTCGACGTTGAGCGGTCCCCACGCCTGCTTGTACTTCGCCCAATCCGCGTCCGGGATTCCCGGCGGGCGGACGAAGGGGGTGTCGGTGGTGCCGGGCAGCAGGGCGTTGAGCCTGATTCCCTTGGGTCCGTATGCGAGGGCCGCGGACTTCACCATGCCCTGCACCGCCCGCTTGCTGGCGGTGTACGCGGTGCTGTTCGGCCGCGCCTGTTCGGCCGCTGATGACGAGGTGCAGATGATGACGCCGTGCTGAGCCTTGAGCATGTGCGGAATCTCGTACTTGATCGCGAGGAACACGCCCCGGGCGTTGGTGGCCTGGACGTCGTCCCACTCCTCGGCGCTCATCTCGTGAGGTAGTTTGCTGCTTCCGATGCCGGCGTTGTTGAAGGCGACGTCGATGCCGCCGTAACGGCTCGCGACCCGGTCCACGAAGCTGCGGACTTGGGCGTCCACGCGGACATCGGCCTCGATGTACGTGGCTTCGCCGCCCGCGTCCCGGATCTCGCGTTCCACCTGGCGTCCCAACTCGGCTCGTCTGCCACAGAATCCGACATGGGCGCCCTCAAGGGCGAACGCCTTCGCCACCGCCCTGCCTATGCCGGATGTGGCGCCCGTGATGAGTACGGACTTTCCCTGGAAGCGGCCGGCCCTGGTGTGGGACCTCGGTGGGGCACCGGCCGCGTGGGCGGTGGTGCCGAAGGCCGTGTTCCCCAGCCCCAGAGCGGCCGCACCGCCGAGGAGGGACCGTCGTCCCATGGCGGTGGGTTCTGCGTCCGCGTTGGCACTCGTGGCCGTATGTGCGTCGGTATCCATGTCGCTCACCCTCGCCGAACGACCCGGGTTCCCGACTCCCTCCACGGGCCGGACATCGCGGCCGGTGGGAGGAGTTGGCCTCCTCCCACGGCAGGACCCGGGCGTACGGGCGTCCGCCTATCGTGGGGGAGTGAACAGAGCTTGGATCGAGCCTGTGTTCGACAGACGATTCGCCGGGATGCGGATCCTGGCGCTTGCCGGCGTAATGGTCGGCTATGTCCTGCTGCTGCAGCGACCGTTCGGGGCGCGGGGCTGGGGCCTCGCCGCAGTCGGGCTCCTGCTGTGTCTGGCTGCGGGGAAATGGGTGTTCGGTGCGCTCCTGGCGCAGTCGGTCCTGCTCGTTGTCTCACACGAGCTCGGCGCCGGCATCGTTCCTTCGTTGAAGGTGCTGGCCGCCGTCACCCTCTTCGAGCTGGCGGTGCGGCAGTCCGGACGCCGCCTCGCCGCCGGAGCGACGGGACTGGCCCTTGCCGTCGCCGTGAACCGCATCGAAGACCTGCCCGGCGAACTCCTGCCGGTGCTCTACAAGATGGGTGTCGTCGCAGGCCTGCCGCTGCTCCTGGGTGCCTACGTACGCGTGACCCGCGACGCCGCGGTGCATGCCCGTCGTAACGTGGAACAGCAGGAACTCCGCGCCGAACAACAGCTGCTGGCCGCCCGGGCTGCAGAACGGACCACCATCGCACGGGAGTTGCACGACCTCGTGGCCCACCACGTCTCCTCCATGGTGCTGCGCGTCGGTGTAGCCCGGCATGTCACCGCGGCCACCGGCACCACCGACCCGCGGATCACCGAAGTCCTCGACGACCTGCATGCCAGCGCCGGCGCGGCACTGACCGATCTGCGGCGCCTGGTCGCCGTACTGCGCGCCCCCGACCGGACCGGTCCCACCACCGGCTCCCTGGTGGAGCCCGGAGCCCTGCCGGCGGCTTTGGAGTCGGTGGTGGAACACAGCCGCCAGACCGGGCTGACCGTAACCGCTTCCGTGGATCCCCGCGTCGCGCGGCTGGACGCGGTACGCGGCCTCGCGGTCCTGCGCCTGGCCCAAGAGGGCCTGGCCAACGCGGCCAAGCACGGCGGTCCCGGCGCACACGCCGAGCTGGCCGTGCGGGTCGCCGAGGACGCCGTTCACGTGACGATCCACGACGACGGCGCCGGAAGGGCCCGGCCGCCGGCCTCCGGCCCGTCCGGACACGGCTTGATCGGCATGCGCGAACGCGTGGACCTGCTCGGCGGCCGACTGGACGCGGGCCCCGCCGCTCAGGGTTGGCGGCTCACGGCCGAACTTCCCTCCCTCGCAACCGACATGGAGCCCCAGCTGTGATCCGCATCCTCGTCGTCGACGACCAGCAGCTCGTCCGTATGGGACTGCGCATGCTCTTCGAGCAGGCCCAGGACATCGAGATCCTGGGCGAGGCGGACAACGGCGCGGAGGCGGTACGACTGGCGGAGCACCTGACTCCCGACGTCGTCCTCATGGACTTGAGAATGCCCGGCATGGACGGCATCACGGCCACCCGCCGCATCCTGACCGCACGCCCCGCCACCCGGGTCGTCGCCCTCACCACGTTCGACGACGACGACCATCTGTATCCGGTGCTCGCGGCCGGAGCCTGCGGTTTCCTCGTCAAGGACACCCCACCGGCCGAACTCCTGGAGGCCGTACGCCGGGCCGCCAACGGAGAGGCCCCCTTCAGCCGTGACGTCCTGGACCGCCTCGTCGCCCAGGCCCTCCACACCCGTACCTCCTCGGACACTCCTACGGACATCCCGGCGCCGGCCATCACCCCGCGCGAGCGAGAGGTGCTCGGACTGCTCGGCGTAGGCCTGTCCAACAAGGAGATCGCCGACCGGCTGCACCTCGGGGTCACCACGGTCAAGACGCACGTGGCCAGCCTGATGGCGAAGACGGGCCGGGACAACCGCATCCGTCTCGCTGTGCTCGCCGTCCTCACCGGCATCACGCCGAACTGAGCCGCGTGGTGCGGGGCCGATGCCCGGCTCGACCCGTACCGCCGTGCTGCCGCTCGTCTCATGGACGGGAACGAGCAGATCGGCGTGCTCGTGATCCGAGTCAACGCCTGGTGGACGAGGGAAGGGCCCTTCTGGCGAAGGCGGTGGGTAGATCCGCGAGAACTTCCTGAGTGGTTGCTGTCTCATGCCGGCCCCGCACAGCAAGTGACCGACTTCGACGACGGGATCATCTCCGCCGAGGAACTCGACGAGGAGCTTGCGGACTGGGCAGCGGGGATCTTCCGACTACGGGGTCAGCGGCTCGGTCTCGTCTGACTTGGCGAAGAGGAAGCCGGTGCCGCTCACCGGGAGTACGGCTGGACGATCGACTGACGACCCCTGCCGCTCCGTGCCGGACCACACATTCGGGTGTTCCCTGCTCGGCTGCCGTCGTGTTTGGGCATGCTGGACGAGGGCGCGAGGGCGTCCACGCCCGCCGTGGCTGGGCGCGTTGCGAGGGTGCGCGGGGAGAGCTCGCCAGCCCGGGAGCAGGTGGGTCATGGGGTGGGTGTCGGAGGACTTCGGGTCGTCGCATGCCGGCTGGGCGGGGGCGGTGCTGGCTGATGGGAGCGAACCGGGGCCGGTGTATCTGGATCCCGGGAGCGGCTCCAATTTCCATGAGACCCGCGAGTGGTGGGCGTACAGCGGGATCCTGAACCGGCCGCACGCCGCCGGGGCTCGGGCAGCGTGCGCCTGCGGCTGGAGGGGCGGCACGACGTACCCGATCGACTGGGACGCCGTCGACAGGGTGAGTCGGTACGAGCCGGTCATCGACGGCCCGGAGGGCGACTGGGACGAACACATCGAGGACGTCGAGTCCCGAACGGTGCAGTTGCCCGCCGAGTTGGCCACCCTCCTGCAGCGCGTGGAGGACCATCTGCTCGACCTGGCCGCCGATGCTCCGCTGGCCGCACTCAGGGCCGTAGCCGCACTGGAACGTGCCACCAAACGAGCAGCCAGAATTGCGGCCTGCAACGCCAAGGACGATGAGCTGTCGGACGAGGTGATCGCAACCGCCCTCGGTCTGGCCGCGGACAAGGCCGGCTCGCGCTTGATCCACTACGCGCTGCGCCACTGATCTGCCCGCCCAACCGACCGGCGTGAGATCGGGCAGGACGTCGAGGGCGTCACCGTGACGATCGTCCACACCTTCACGAATGACGGGATGAGCGCGGTCTTCAAGGCCGCTGACTTCGTCTCCAACCGCACCTACAAGCGGATCTAGGCCGAGATTCCCCCGCGAGGGCATGGGGGGCGGGCGCCGTGCACCGGCGCCAGCCCCTCCCTTCCGGTCTGTGACCCGCGCCACATGAAGTTCCTGTCAGGAACCGGGGCGCTGTTCCGCTCAAGTCACCGAGAGCCAAGCGAACCGAACGGACAGGAGCATCACATGAAGCACCGCATCGTCGTCCTCGGCGCCGGTTACGCCGGGACCTACGTGGCCGGGAACCTGGCCCGTCGGCTGTCCCCGGCCGACACCGAGATCACCGTCGTCAACGCCGTGCCCGACTTCGTCGAGCGGCTGCGGCTCCACCAGGTCGCGGCCGGCCAGGAGATCGGAACCCACAAGCTCGCCGACATCTTCGCAGGTACGGGGACAAGGCTGCGCCTGGCCCGTGTCACGGCCGTCGACCCCGAGCGCCAGGTCGTCGCCCTGGAAGACGCCGACGGTGGCGCCGACGAGCTCGGATACGACACGCTCCTCTACGCGCTGGGCAGCCACGGCGACGACCGCGGCGTCCCCGGAGTGGCCGAGTACGCCTTCGACGTCGCCGCCCGGCCCTCGGCGCTGCGCCTGTGCGAGCGCCTGGACAGCTTGCGGGAAGGGGGGAACGTGCTGATCGTCGGCGACGGTCTGACCGGCATCGAGACCGCCACCGAAATCGCCGAATCCCGGCCCGGCCTGTCGGTGACGCTGGTCGCCCGTGGCGAGCTCGGCGCCCAGCTCTCCGACGGAGCCCGCGGCCACCTGCGCCGGGCCTGCGACAGGCTGGGCATCACCGTCCTGGAACACACCGGCGTCGAAGCCGTCGAAGCGACGGGGGTGCGGTGCGCCGACGGTACCGCCCTGGTCTGCGACGCCACCGTGTGGACCGCCGGGTTCGCGGTCAACTCCCTTGCTGCTGCCGCGGGGCTGGCAGTCACCGGGAACGGCCGGATCCTCGTCGACCGCACCATGCGCTCGCTCTCGCACCCCAACGTCTACGCCGCCGGCGACAGCGTCCACGCCATCGGCGACAACGGCCTGCCGCTCCCGATGTCCTGCGCGTCGGCCGGCTACACCGGCATGCAGGCCATGAAGGCCATCGTGGGACACCTCACCGGAGGCAGGATCGGACACGTCAACCTGCACTACCCGGGCAACCACATCAGCCTCGGGCGGCAGGACGGGATCCTGCAGATGGTCGACCAAGAAGCGCGGGCAAAGCCGAAGTTCATGGGCGGCCGCAAGGCCGCGCGGATCAAGGCGGGCATCCTCAAGGTCTCGCTGTGGACCAGCTTGCACCCGACCTTCTGCATGCCCAAGCGGGGGCGTCACCTGGCCGCCGAGCAGGACAGGCCCACGATGGACGAGGTCCCGTACACGCTGGATGCCCCCGCCGACCAGGCCATCGCGTAGCCGCTTAGGGTGATCCGCGTGGACAGCACCGTCAGTGATCGCTTCGACACCAGTCGGTTCGAGGCCAGCCGGAACCGGCTGGCCTCGCTGGCGTACCGGCTGACGGGCTCCGCCGCCGATGCCCAGGACGCCGTGCAGGACGCGTTCTTGCACTGGCAGGCCGCCGATCGGCAGCAGATCAAGGTGCCCGAGGCATGGCTGACCAAGGTCGTCACCAACCTGTGCCTCGACCGGCTCCGTTCGGCACAGGTCCGTCGCGAACGCACCGCCGGTGCCTGGCTGCCCGAACCGCTCCTCGACGGCGACCCCATGCTCGGCCCGGCCGACACCTTCGAGCAGCGCGAATCGGTCTCCCTGGCCATGCTGACCGTCATGGAGCGCCTGTCACCCGTCGAGCGGGCCGTCTACATCCTGCGCGAAGCGTTCTCCTACCACCACGCCGAGATCGCCCAGATCCTCGACATCACCGAGTCAGGGAGCCAGCAGCACCTTCACCGTGCCCGGACCCGCGTCACCGCCACGCGCCGCCGCAGTAGCGAAGTCGACCCGGCATCCGCCCGCAGGATCATCGAGGATTTCCTCACCGCCGCCACCTCAGGCCGCACCGAACGGCTGGTGGCGCTGCTCACCGACAAGGCGACCGCGGTCTCCGACTCCAACGCCGCCGGCCTGGCCAAGACGCTGCTGCGATACGACACTGCGGAGCGCATCGCCGCCATGGCACGGGCCGGATTCAAGCCCACACCCGCGAAGCGGCGGCTGGTCGGCGGGGCGCTCGCCGTCCACTACGCGCTCGTCAACAGCGGCCCCGCCCTCCTCTTCGTGCTCGCCGACCGGGTCATGGGCGCCGTGACGTTCGACATCACCGACGGCAGGATCGACACCGTGCGCGGCATCGCCGCCCCCGCCCGGATGGCCCGGCTCACCGAAGCCTGGCAGCAGAGCGAACCGGCATCGCCACCCCTCACCGAGTGGTGAGCGGTGGGCCGGCGGCGGCGAGGACTTCGCGGATGAGCAGGTCGAGGTCGTTGGTGGTGGTGCGGTAGTTGCACAGGCAGGCGCGCAGAACAGTGCGGTCCTGTACGGAGACGGTGGCGAGGTAGGCGCGTCCGTTGTCCTGGACGCGGCGGGCGACACGGGTGTGAAGGATGTCCGGGTCTCCACCGTCCGGGTTGGCGATGCGGAAGCAGACGACGGGCCACGGGCCGCTCGGCAGGAGCTCCAGTCCGGGTTCGGCGGTGATCCGGTCGCGCAGTTGGCCGGCGAGGGTCAGGTAGCGCTCGATCATGCCGGTGACGCCGTCGCGGCCCAGGTGTTGCAGGGTGGCCCAGAGGGCCAGGGCCCGGGTGCCGGGGCGGGTCAGCTCGATCGTGGCGTGGGAGAGCCACGGCAGGGCGTCCGGTTCGTCCGCGGTGAGGTACGAGGCCTCGTGCGCGAAGGCGGTGTGCAGATGCTCGGGGTCCGGGACCAGCAGTGCACCGCAGCCCACCGGCACGCTCAGGGTCTTGTGGGGGTCCACGGTCATCGAGTCGAGGCCGGCAACGCCTTGGTAGAGGGGTGCCAGGGCCGGGACGGCGGCTCCCAGCCCGCCCCAGGCCCCGTCCGCGTGATGCCACATGCCGACGCTCCGGCACACCTGCGTGACCGCTTCGAGCGGGTCGACGGCGCCGGTCGCGGTGGTGCCCAACGTACTGACCGTGCAGAACGGCAGCAGGCCCGCGTCCAGGTCGGCGGTGACCGCGGCGCGCAGGGTAGCCGGGTCGAGGCGGTCGTGTGCATCGGTGGCCACGGGGCGCAGTCGGTGGGCGGGCAGGCCGATGCAGGAGGCGGCCTTGGCCACTGACATGTGTGCTTGGGCGCTGTAGTAGACGGTGAGCCGGGCGTGGTCGCGGTCGTAGGCAACGCCGTCGGCGGAGCCGCGGCGGGTGAGGAAGCAGGTGCGGGCGCTGGCCAGGGCCAGGAGGTTGGCCATGGAGCCGCCGCTCGTCAGCACCCCGCCCGTGCCGGCGGGCAGTCCGGCCAGGTCGGCGAGCATGCGCACGGTGCCGCGTTCCAGGTCCATGAGGGCGTTCTCGCCCATGCCGCAGGTCGCGTTGATGGCGCAGGCCAGCAGTTCGGCGATGACCCCGGCCGGTGCGGGCGGTGAGTTGATCCAGGCGAAGAACGCGGGGTGCCCGTTCCCTGTCGGGAACGGCGCGATTTCGTCCCGCACGAAGTCCAGCACTCCGCCCAGTTCACCGGCGTGCGGGCTGAGCCGTCCCTCACGCAGGCGCGCCCGCTGCGGGGCAGGCATCTGGCGGCCCACCGGGCCGGCCGGCAGTTCGATCAGGTACTGCGCTACCCACTCGGCCGCGGCTACGAGTTCGTCCCGCAGGACCTTTGCGTGAACCGCTGGTGGCAGCTGGTCCGGCGACAGCAGCTGGTCCGGCGACAACAGGACCTCGCCGAACCGGGCCGTCGTCAGCGTCGGCGTCGGCTCACTCAAGCGATGGTTCATGGCGGCAGGTGGACCTTTCGTCGGAGCAAGGCCCGCTGCTCAGCTCAGCGAGGCCATGATCGTAACGAGCGCCGCCTGCCGGCCGACACGCGAATGGGTGCTGTTCTGCGGCGGACCCCGCCCCGAGCCTGATCACCATCCGAGCTGTGGTTCGCCCAGGACCTTGCTGCCGATGAGCGCGGCGAGCTCCTGGGCTCTGGTCAGGGCCCCGTGGTTGCTGCAGCCGTGGACGAAGACGGTGTGGTGCTCGGTCCACCCGTTCAACTGGGCCCTCTCACCGTGGAACACGATCTGGACTCCGTCGTGGTTCGCGCTCGCGTACTGCTCCGCCTCCAGGCGCTCCGGCCACAGGCCGCGCCAGCAGATGTCGGCGATGCCCTGGCCGAGAACCGCCACGAAGCGCTCCTCCACCGTCCCCGTCGGAACGTCCGCCGAGACATCCAGCGGCAGATGCGCCTCCAGCGCGGCGGCACCCACGGTCGCCACATCGAGGTCGAACCAGACGTGCTCACCCGCGGGACCGGTACGCATGTCCAGGTAGTCGAAGTAGTCGAAGTCCGCCTCCGGCAGGACCGCAACCATCTGCCGCACGTCTTCGACCGTTCGCAACTCGGCGTAGAGAGCGGCT
Source organism: Streptomyces sp. NBC_00503 (assembly GCF_036346895.1). Lineage (NCBI taxonomy): Bacteria > Bacillati > Actinomycetota > Actinomycetes > Kitasatosporales > Streptomycetaceae > Streptomyces > Streptomyces sp. NBC_00503. The sequence goes on from NZ_CP107855.1 coordinate 7,676,049, forward strand.
TTGGCCTCGCACTTCGCCATCAACGTACGCAGGTGCTTGGCCTGTTCGTACGCCGTGGCTGCGTCGGTGCTCTGGAAGACGGGATACGCCCGGGAGTTGCCCATGGACCGAACCGTCACACGTCCTCGCGGGCCTCCGCCACCGTAATTCGTGTGATCACTGCGGGCATCGGACTCGGCGCACGCTCAGCAGGATTGGGCGGCACGCTCACGCCGGCTGCGACGCGGCCGTACTGCCGAGGAGGCTGTCCACGAGGAGATCCGGGTAGCCGGAGGCCGGCGGGTCGATGCCGAAGATCGCCCGCAGATACAGCGGCGCGACGAGCTGGTCGAGGATCCGGTCGAGGGGCGGGGGGACCTCGCCGCGCGCGATGGCCCGGTCGCGGATGCTCTCGATGGCGCCGAGGCGCCGCTCGAACTGCTGCGCGCGCTCGCCCTGGGCCGTGGCGCTGCCCGGCATGGACAGGGCGACGGCGCGGATCAGCAGCCGCCCTTCGGCCGTGCGGATGCTCGCGACGCCGGCCGTGACCCACGCCGTCAGATCGCCGCGCAGGGTTCCGGTGTCGGCCAGCGGCCAGTCCTGTTCGAGCCGGGTGACGACCACATCGGCCAGGAGCGCCTCCCGGCTGCCCCAGCGCCGGTAGACGCTGGTGTGGTTCACCCCGGCGCGCTGCGCGACCGCGGGGATGGTCAGGTCCGCTCCCTCGGGGTCGGACAGCAGGTCGATGACGGCCTGGTGGACCGCCGAGCGGACCTGCTCGGGGCTCTTGCGAAGGCGCGGGGCCGGTTCTTTCGAAGTCACCCCCACATCGTAAGCACAAACATTTGCTTAATCGCGACCGCGGGGTCTACAGTCCTGCCATACGCACAGATCTGTGCTTAAGGAGAGTGTGATGAAGCCGCTGATGTTCCCCGGAAACCCCCAGTTCTGGTACGAGACCCTGCGCTCCATGAGCCACATCGCCTACGGCGGCGCCGACTTCGGCGAGGTCGTCTCCACCGGCGAGCGCATCAAGGAAGGCGACTACGACAGCTGGTACCAGGAGTGGACGGCGACCGCCGACCGGGTGGCCGCCGAAGCCCAGCGGGCCCTGGACGCGGGCCACACCATCAGCGCCCGGGACGGATTCCTGCGCGCCTCGAACTACTACCGGTCGGCGGAGTTCTTCCAGCACGGCCACCCGTGCGACCCCCGCCACGACCACGCCTACGACCGCAGCGTCGACTGCTTCCGAGCCGCGGCCGCGCTCCACACCACCCCGCGCATCGAACCGGTCCGCATCCCCTACGAGGACACCACCCTCCCCGGCTACCTCTACCGGGCCGACGACACCGGCACGCCCCGCCCGACCCTGATCATGCACAGCGGCTTCGACGGCACCGCCGAAGAACTCCACTTCAGCGGCGCACTGGCCGCCGTAGAGCGCGGGTACACCGTTCTGACCTTCGACGGCCCGGGACAGCCCGGCCCCCGCCACCACCAGGGCCTGGTCTTCCGCCCGGACTGGGAGAACGTCATCACCCCGGTCATCGACTTCGCCGAAACGCTTCCCGAGGTCGACAACCAGCGCATCGCACTCTTCGGGAGCAGCATGGGCGGCGTACTCGCCCCCAGAGCGGCCGCCTACGAGCACCGCCTCGCCGCCCTGATCGCCGTCGACGGCGTCTACGACCTCGGCCAGATCTCCACCCGGCACATCCCCGGCGACCGCGACGAGGCCGAACGGCTCCTGCGCGCGGACTCCGCCCCCGAACTCGACGCACGCTTCGAACAGATCAAGGCCCAGGACGCCACCGCGCGGTGGGCGATCAACCACGGCATGTACGTGATGGGCGTCGAGACCCCCCGGGCCTTCAGCGCCTCCTACCTCGACTACACCCTCGCCGACGGCATCGCCGAACTGATCCAGTGCCCCACCCTCGTATGCGACGCAGCCGAGGACGAGTTCTTCAAGGGCCAGCCCGAACAGCTCTACGAGCACCTCACCTGCCCCAAGACCCTGATGCCGTTCACCGCCGAGGAAGGCGCCGGCGCCCACTGCCACCCCGGCGCCATGCGACTGGCCCTGGCCCGCATCTACGACTGGCTCGACACCACCCTCGCAGCCACGGCCTGAAACCCGAGCCGCCGTCCCGAACCCGCCCCCACCGACCCGCCCACCCGCCCCGCCCGAAGGAAGCCGCAATGAACCGCACCGGAATCGCATGCGCCCTGGGTGACCTGCTCTTCAACCACGACATCACCTTGGAGGAGGCCGCCGAGCGCCACTTCGCGCCCGGGTACCGCCAGCGCACGGACGGCGAGTGGGCCGATCGCGCACAGTTCCTCGACCACATCAGTCACCTGCGCGGCATCGTCGCCAGCGGCGAGGTCGAGGTCCACGAGGAGCTGCACGACGGCAACAAGTACGCCGACCGGCACACCTGCCACATCACCAAGAACGACGGCACCACCGTCACCATGGAGGTCTACGTCTTCGCCGACCTCGCCCCCGACGGCCGGTTCCAGCGCATCGAGGAAACCACCCTGATGCTGAGCGGCTCCGAAGCCGACCGCACCATGGGCAGCGCCCGCTGAGGCGAGCACCGTCCGGGCCGAGGCGGACCGGCACCCGAAGGGGGCCGTCACGGGCGCTCCACGGGCGCATCCGCCGGGTACGGCGGGGCGGGCACCACCACCTCGGTGTAGGCCTTCCAGATCAGGGGCGGGAGGGCGCTGCCCCGCTCGGAGTCGGGGCCGCCCACGCCCTGCATGGGCAGGAGTTGCGTGACGTCGGGCTTCGTGCGGAACATTGCGACCGAGGTGCTCAGTTCCGGCGTCGTGCCGATGAACCAGGCGGAGTTCATACGGTCGTTGGGGCCGGTCTTGCCCGCCCAGGACGGAACGTAGGTCCGCTGATCCGTCGGAGATCCGATGGCGTTCCAGCCCACGTGGCGGAGCGCCGCGCCCACGATCGCGGCCGTGTCCGGGCTCATGGCCCGCCGCGGTTTGGGCCGGCCGAAGCCGTCCACCGCGGCGCCGTTGCGCTCGACCTTGGCCACCGAATAGGGCTCGGTGGCCAGGCCCTTGTTGATGAAGGTCGTGTAGGCGCTGGCCAGTCGGACGGCGCTGGGGGTAGAGGTGCCGATGGAGAAGGTCGGCTCCAGCTTGGCCATGCTCTCCTCACGCAGTCCCGACGCGACCGCGAGGTCCTTGACCTTCTCCAGCCCGACCTTCTTGCCGGCTTCCACGAACGGTGCGTGGTCGGGGAACACCAGGGCCGTGCGGAGGGCCCCGGCTGCCCCCACCGCCCTGGGTTTCAGGGGTTCCGGGGCAGGGCTCTCGGCCGGGGGCTCCGCGCCGTCGAGCTCCTCCTCCAGAGCAGCGGCGTACACGAAGGGTTTGAATGCCGAGGCCGCAGGCACGCCGGAGGTGTCCGCGTTGTTGGTGAAGTGCTCGATCGCGTCGGACCCGCCGTAGACCGCGACGATCGCCCCGTCCGTGGGGCGTATTGAGGCAGCGCCGACCTGAACGTACTGGTCCTCCGCACGATTCTTCGGGTCCAGCCGGTCCGCGCGCACCTGCTCGACGGCCTTGGTCAGGGCGGCCACCTTGTCCTTCTCGAAGGTGGTGTGGATGCTGTAGCCGCCACCGGCCAATTGCTTGTCCGTGATTCCGCTGCGGCTCTTGAGGTACTTGTTGGCGATGTCCACGAGGTAGCCGGTCTGCCCGGCCTGGCTCGTCGGCTTGACGGGAGGCTTCGGCTCGGGGAACTCCGTGTACTTCGCGCGTTCCTCGGCGCTCATCGAACCCGTGTCGACCTGGCGGTCCAAAATCCAGCTCCAACGATCCTCGGCACGTTGGTGGTTGGCGGCGCTGAGGGACGGGTCGAAGCTCTCCGCACCCTTGAGGACAGCGGCCAGCAGCGCGCCCTGACTGGGGTTCAACTCCGCGGCAGGGACGCCGTAGTAGGCGTACGAGGCTGCCTGGACGCCGTACGCGTCGCGGCCGAACCAGGAGGTGTTGAGGTAGCCCTCGAGGATCTCCGTCTTGGGCCGCTGGTTGCTGATCTTCAGGGAGAGGAAGAGTTCCTTGATCTTTCGCTGGACGGTCTGGTCCTGGCTCAGATAGGTGTTCTTCACGTACTGCTGGGTGAGCGTCGAGCCGCCCTGGGTCTCCTTTCCCTTGGCGATGTTGACGACGGCGCGGCCGATGCCCGTCACCGAGACGCCCGAGTCGGTGTAGAAGTCCTCGTTCTCCGCGGCGATGACGGCGCGTTGGACGGAATCGGGCACCTGGGAGAGCTTCACGTCCTGCCGGTTCACATCGCCGATGCTCACCATCCGGCTGCCGTCCGCCCAGTAGTACACGGTTGCCTGCCGGCGCGCGGAGTCGTGCGGGTCCGGTATCTCGACCCGTATGTAGACGACAGTGAAGAGGCCGGCGAGGGCGCCGGCGAAGAGCAGGAACAGGCCGGAAACCAGCTTCCAGGAGGGCGTCCAGCGCCGCCAGCCCCGGCGGCCGCGTCTGGGCAGGTCGATGCGGAGGCGACGGGTCTTCCGGTCGGCTTCCTTACGGCTCTTCCCACGACCCACGGGGCCTCCTTGATCGCGAGCCGTTACCACGGGGCGGTAACGGACTCGGCAAGGAGGATGATCAAATTGCGTTCGTGGTTGGGTCGTTCGCGAAAGATTTACGGTCGGCGCAGGACGGCCCCCATCCGAGGGCCCGCATCCCCGGTACCTACCCGATCACCACGTCGTCGCAGGGCGAGGGCGCCGGGACGGGGGCACGCTGCACGTCCCGCCAGTGCGCGGCCTCGCCGTCGACACCGCGCTTGGCCGGTGCCACGTACCCGACCCACGGACCCTGACCGTCGTTGTCCATGGTCTCGATGCCCACGACGTACCGGCCGCCCGGCTCCAGGACGGCGTAGAGCGGATCGTCGTTGACGTACCCGCCGGCGACGGTCTCCTTCTTCGTGACGCCTTGGGTGACCGTGAGCACATTGGGCACGGTGCCCTGCAGCGTCCTGAGGACGCGTACCTGGCTCGAGAGGAACGAGCTGCCGCCCTCGTCGTCCCACGCGCGGGTGTTCTTCACCGTCTCCACCACGGCCATCGCCTTGAACTCGTCTGCCACGACGGGGTCCTTCGACAGATCCGCCGCGCACACCGCGTGCGTGGAGGTCTCCGTCCCGGCGACGGCGTACCAGCCGCCGCCGGCGAGCAGCAGCCCACCGGTCAGGCCCGCCGCAGCCCACAGCTTTGCATCCATGATCAGCCCCACAGCTTCTTGTAGTTGGCCTTGTCCACGGCCTGCGGTACGTCGTAGTCCTCTTGCACCTGGGGCCACATCAGCGAGTACGTCGTATTGAAGTCCTTGTGGCAGAGGCCTAGCGCGTGTCCCAGCTCGTGGGCGGCGACACTCCGGCGCTTCTTCGGCGAGTAGCCCTTCATCTTCGCCTTGTTGAAGCGGATGTAGTCCGTCCATGCCGGTTCGGCGTTGTAGCTCCAGATGCCGGCCGCCGTGTTCTCGGGGTCGTCGAAGTCCGTGAAGTCGAGGTCGTTGACCGTACTCGCGGTGTCCCCGAGGATCTTGATCCTCGCGCCGGAGTACTGCCATGCCGCGATGGCGTGCTTGATGTCCACGTCGTACTGCGAGGAGTCGGTGTACCGGATCTCGCCCTCGTCCACGGAGCTCCGGGACTTCGATTCGGACTCGCCCCTGACACACGGCGCCGGACCGACGGCATGCGCCGGACCGGGCGCGAGGAGCAGCAGGGAGGCGGCCGCCGACAGCGCGACGAGGAACCTGTTCACTCCATCCACGGTAGGGGACCGGCGCTCGGGAACGATCGTTTCGTCGGTCCGCTCACCCGCTCTGACCTCGGCTTATCGTTGGCCTGAGATATTGCGGAGAGTGATGAGCGGCAGGCCGTCGCCGACGCCGCGTGGCAAGGGGACTGGAAGGCCGCCGAACGGCACGTCAGGGCTGCGGGAGAGGACTGGGACGAGCGATGGGACCGTCTGGAGCTGCTGCAGCACGTGGCCCAGAAGGACGGCGCCTGGCTCGATGCCTGGCTTGACGCCGAGCCGCACAACTGCGACGCGGCAACCCTCCGCGCAAGCCTCATGGTCCACCGCGCCTGGGAGATCCGGGGCAGCGCCTTCGCCCACGAGGTCCCGTACGAGGACATGAAGCGCTTCCGCGCCATGCTCCCGGCCGCGATCGAGGAGGCCCGCAAGGCCGCGCTGCTCGACCCCGCGAACCCGGGCCCCTGGGTCGTGATGATCACGGCGGCGCGGGGAGCCCGGTACGGCCACTCACAGTTCAAGCCGCTCTGGAAGGAGCTCGTCGCCCGCGCGCCCCACCACTACGCGGGACACGGGCAGGCCCTCCAGTACTGGTGCGCCAAGTGGTTCGGCAGCAACCGGCGGATGATGCGGTTTGCCCGGCAGACGGTCCGCAAGGCTCCGGCCGGCAGCCCGCTCGCCGGGATCTACCTGCACGCACTGAGCGAACTCGCCGACCGGTCCACCGCTGCCGCGCTGCCCGTCACCCCCATGACGAGGAGCCTGCTGAAGCGGACCGCCGCGTCGTTCGACCGGGTCGCGCCCGACGACGAGCGCCTGCCGGTCCTGCGCCACCTGCTGGCGCACTTCATGCTCCAGTCGATGATGTACGCGCCCGCTCTCGAGCAGTTCCGTGAGATCGGACCGTGGTGCGGAGCCGAGCCCTGGCGTAAGGCGGGGAACCCGGTGATGGCGTTCGAGGCGGCTCGGGGCCGGGCCGTGAGGCTCTCCCGGAGCCGTCCCGCCCCGGCGGCGCAGGGTTACGGAATGGCGCGCTGACGGGCGCGGGTCTTCGGGTAAACAAACGTGCGATTGTCGGTCGAGCGTGGTACTCACTTCTCTCATGGGAGGTGATCCATTCCTTCCTCGTTTGGACATGGCAAGGGGTGGGGACATGGCGTTGCTCCGTCAATGGGGGCTTACGCTGGGGAAATGGGCCGGCAAGCCCGTCGCGAGGGTCCAGGAGGACTCCGGCGATCCAGATGTGCGGCGCGTGCGCGCGGCCGCCGCGGCAGCGGACTGGACCACCGTGCGCGAGGTGCTCGAAGCACGTCCCGAGAGCGACGACCGGACCGAACTGCTGTGGGCCGTCGGCGATACCGCCGGGGTGGAGCGGTGGATCGTCCCGATCGTCGAAGCGGACCAGGACGCGACGCTGGCCCGGCTCGTGGCGGGGATCCGTCACATCAGCTGGGGATGGGAGGCGCGGACCGGCGCCCGGGCCTCGGCGGTATCGAGCAAGCAGTTCGAGGTGTTCCACGCGCGGCTGCACACCGCCGAGCAGTGGCTGTACGAGGTGGCCGAGCGCGAACCGCGCTGGACTTCGCCCTGGTACGGACTCCAGGTCACCGGCCGCGGCCTCGAGGTCGGGCAGACCGCCGCACGCCGCCGCTTCGAGGCGACCGTACGGCGTGACCCGCTGCACCTGGGAGCGCACCAACAGCGGTTGCAGCAGGTCTGCGAGAAGTGGGGCGGCTCGCACGAGGAGATGCACGCCTTCGCCCGCGATGCCGCGTTCGGCGCACCCGCCGGCACACAGCTGGGCCAGCTCGTCGCCATCGCGCACATCGAGCAGTGGCTCTCTCTCGACGCCGGCCAGGACGCCGCGTACATGCGCGGGCCCCAGGTCGCGGCGTCCCTGCGGGAGGCCGCCGAACACTCCTTCCGGCACCCGGACTTCGTCCGCCGGGCCGGGTGGGCGCAGATCCTCAACACCTTCGCCATGGCGTTCTCGCTCGCGGGGGACCGCGAGGGGGCAAGGGAGTGCTTCCGCGCCACCGACGGCCGGGTCACCGAGTTCCCCTGGTACTACATCAACGGCTCCGATGCCGCCGCGGCCTACCGGAAGCATCGTTCCTCGACCTGACGGTGAGCCCGACCCCGCGCGCTGCCGTGCCGGACGACCAGCGAGGCAGGCACGCCGGCGCCGCCCACCCCTTCCCGCCCTTCCCGTCCGCATCGCCCACGGCGGCGCGGACGGGGCACACCGAAAGATTCCGCCAGGTGCCCGATTCCGAGACGTCCCACACCTTCCAGGTCGACCTGCGCGGCCTGGTCGACCTGCTCTCCCACCACCTCTACTCCAGCCCCCGCGTCTACCTGCGTGAGCTGCTGCAGAACGCCGTGGACGCCATCACCGCACGCCAGGCCGTCGAGCCCGGCTCCCCGGCCACCATCACGGTGCGCACCGGAGAGACCCTCACTGTCACGGACACGGGCATCGGCCTCACCGAGGCCGACGTGCACCGGTTCCTCGCGACCATCGGCCGCAGCTCGAAGCGGACCCCCGACGGGGCCCTGGACGGTGCCGGGCTCGACGCCGCGCGCGGGGACTTCATCGGCCAGTTCGGCATCGGGCTGCTCGCCTGCTTCGTCGTCGCCGACGAGATCACCGTGCTCAGCCGCTCGGCGGCCGACCCCTCGGCGCCCGCCGTCGAATGGCGCGGCCACTCCGACGGCCGCTACACCATCCGCGCCCTGCCCGCCTCGGCCGTGCCGGAACCGGGCACCACCGTGCGCCTCACCCCGCGCGCCGACAACGCCGAGTGGACCCGCCCGCAGCAGGTCGTCTCCCTGGCCCGGCACTACGGCGGCCTCCTGCGCCACGAGGTCACCGTCGTCGGACCGCGCGGCGAGATCGACAAGGTCAACGAGACACCCCCCTGGGAGCAGACCCACCGCTCCCCGCTGGCCCGCCGCGAGGCGATGACCGCGTACTGCCGGAAGCTGTTCGACTTCACCCCCCTCGACACCATCGAGCTCGACCTGCCGGCCGCCGGGCTGCGCGGCGTCGCGTACGTCCTGCCCACGGCCATGAGCCCGGCGCAGCGGGCCGGCCACCGCGTCCACCTCAAGGGCATGCTGCTGACGGACCAGGCGCCCGAACTGCTCCCGGAGTGGGCGTTCTTCGTCCGCTGCGTCGTCGACACCACCAGTCTGCGGCCGACCGCCTCGCGGGAATCCCTGTACGAGGACGGCACGCTGTCCGCCGTACGGGACGCCCTGGGCGAACGGATCCGCGAATGGCTCACCGGGCTCGCAGCCAGCGACCCCTCCCTGCTGCACCGGTTCATCGAAACGCACCACCTCGCCGTGAAGGCCCTGGCCCGCTACGACGACGAGCTGCTGCGCATCGTGCTGCCGTGGCTGCCGTTCGAGACCACCGACGGCAACGTCACACTGGAGGAGTTCGCGCGCACCCACCCGACCCTCCTGGTCACGCGCAGCGTCGAGGAGTTCCGCCAGGTCGCGCCCATCGCCTCGGCGGCCGGTCTGGGCGTCGTCAACGGCGGATACACCTACGACCGCGACCTCGTGCTGCGACTGCCGGAGATCCGGCCCGGCACGTCCGTCACCGACCTCGACCCGGCCACCGTCACCGCCCACCTCGACGCCGTCGACCCGTCCGCCGAACTGCGCGCCGCGGCCTTCCTCGCCATCGCCCGGGAGACCGTCGGCGTCCACGACTGCGACGTCGTCCTGCGCGACTTCCAGCCCGTGACGGCCTCCGCCCTGCTCCTCGACAACCGGGAAGCCCGCCACGAGCGGACCAGGTCGAGCCTGGCCGCCGACAGCGACGGCGTGTGGGCCGACATCCTCGGCTCGCTGCGCAACGAGACCCCGCGGGCCCAGCTCGTCCTGAACCACCTCAACCCGCTGGTGCGGCAAGCGATCACCATCGCCGAGCGCGGACTGGCCGTCACGACCGCCGAAGCCCTCTACGGCCAGGCGCTGCTCCTCAGCCGCCGCCCGCTCCGGGCCAGCGAGAGCGCCCTGCTGAACCGGGCCTTCATCGGCCTGCTCACCCACGCCATGCACCACAGCGGTACCACGGCACCCGGCTCCGAGCCCCGGAAGGAACTGTAGATGCTGGACACCCCCGAGGCCGTGGTCGAGGCACTCCGCGAGAACCACGACCGTCCGCACGGACTCCACCGCACCGTCACCGCCGAGGAGATCGTCGATGCGGCCGAGCTCCTCGAAGAGCCCGACACACTCGTCACGGCCCTGCTCGAGCTGATGAGCTCGTACGAGTTCACCGGCGAGCACCGCAAGTCGCCGGTCGTCTTCGCCCGGCTGCTCAAGCTGTGGGACACCGCCCCGGAGTCCTTCAGCCAGTGGGAGGCCCATCAGGTCTTCTGGCGCTTCAAGTGGGTGGCGACCTCCCTGCTGCAGGTGCCCGAAGTACCACTGGCCGCGATCCACGGCTGGATCGACACGATGCGCGGCCGCTATGCGGCGGCCGACCACGGCATGCAGCCGGTCGCGGCCATGCGCTACCACCTCGCGCACCACACGGGCACCGGCCTCGCCGACGCCTACGACCTGTGGGCCACGCGCCCCCGTACCGAGATGAGCGACTGCGAGGCCTGCGAGATCCGCCACCTCGCCCAGCACCGGGTGGAGGCCGCTGACGACGCCGGGGCGCTGGAGATCTGGGGGCCGGTCCTCGAAGGCGAGACCGGCTGCACCGAGGAGCCGCAGTCGAGCCGGTCGCGCTCGCTCCTGCCGCTGCTGCGCTCGGGCCGTGCGGACGAAGCGCGCTCCCACCACCTCAGCGGCTACCGCCGGGTGCGGGGGAGCACCGGCACACAGGACGAGGTGGGCTTCCACCTGGAGTTCTGCGCCCTCTCCCGCAACGAGGGGCGGGGGCTGGAGATCCTCGCGGAGAACCGCCCGCTGTTCGAGGCCACCGGCGCGCCCCTGGCCCATCTCGGCTTCCTCACCGGAGCCGGGGTGCTGCTCACCCGCCTCGTCGAGGACGGGCACGCCGACACCGCCGTCGCCGGGCCGCCCGGCCGCGACTGGAGCGCCGGCGCGCTCCTCGCCCACGTCCGCACCGAAGCCGGCCGGATCGCGGACGCGTTCGACGCGCGCAACGCCACCAGCGCCGTCGGGGACCGGTTGCGGACCCGCCTCGCGCAACGCCCGCTCCTCGACGAGCCGCTGCCGCTCGGCCTGCGCACGCGGGTCACCCGTCCCTCCGCGTCCGTCACCGCGGCGGCGGCCGTCGCCGTGACGCCCGCCGCCGGAGTGGACCTCTCCCAGGACTTCGCCACGCTGGTCCGCGAGGCACGCCGGCTGGCCGCCGCGGGGCACCCCGGGGAGAACCGTCTCTGGGCCCGCGTCGAGGAACGCCTTGCCGACGGCAGCGCCGCCCACGACGAAGAACTCGGCCCGCAGGAGCTCCTGATGGCGGAGCTCGCCGACCAACGGGCGTACAAGCTCGCCAAGAAGGAACACGACGAGGAGAGCGTCGTCGAGCTCAAGAGGGCAGCCGAACTGTACGAGGGGCTGGGGATGCCCTGGCACGCGCTGTCCGCACGCTCCCGCTCCCTGGCCTGGGGAAGCAACGACGAAGACGTGGACCGCGACGCCACCCGCGCGAGCCTCGACGAACTCGTGGCCGAGGCGGAGCGCCTCGAAGCCGGGACCCCCCTGACGGCGGAGACGGCACTGGAGTACCTCACCGTGCGGTACTCCGCCGCCTACGCCGCCTACCAGGACGCGATCCGGCACCTGCCGGAGACCGAGGGGCCCGCCGCGGAACACTTCGAGGAGCGCGCCCGAGCGCTGCGCACCGAGGCGGAGCGGCTGTCCGTACCCCACCACGTGGCCAACGCCTTGCAGCTCACCGCGGACCTGTCCGGCCGCGGGGGCGACACCGAAGCGGCCGAGGAACTGCTGCGCGCGGCCCTCGACGCCGTGGACGCGTCCGCGCGGCCCTGGCGGGGTACGCGCCCCCGCGCACTGCTCGCACAGTTCCTGCTCTCCAAGGGCGAGCCGGAGGAGGCTGCGGAACTCCTGCACCGGGCGCTCGCCGACGCGTCCCTCTACGACGACACGGACTTCGCGCTGGCCCCCACGTACTCCCTGCTCGGGCACGCGGCCACGCACCTCGGGGACTTGGGTGGCGCCGTACGCCATCTCTCCGAAGCTGCCGCGCTGTTCGACCAGGACGGGGAGCAGGCCCAGGCCACCGACGTACGCCTCCAGCTCGCGGACGTCCTGGGGCGCAGCGGCCGGCCGGAGGACGCCGTCGCCGTCCTGGAATCCCTCCTGGCGGACGAGGTCCACACCCCGGAGAACGAACGGGCCTTCGCCCAGGCCCGGTTGTCCCTGGCCCGCGGACTGCGGGAGCTCGGCGAGTACCTGCCCGCGGCCGAGGAGTTCCTGCGCCTGGCGGACACCGTCGCCGCATGGGAGGACGACCGCCCGATCCACACCATGGTGGCGGCGGAAGCGGCCGTCACGCTGGCGATGGCCGACCGATGGGAGGCGGCGGAAGCGGCGTACGAGCGCGCGATCGCCTCGCACGCCGAGGCGCCGAACCCGTCGCTGATCATCCACATGCTCTGCCAGTTCGCGCGGCTCACGGTGTCGGCCCGGGAGGCCGAAGGCCTGGAAGCGGCGCTGGAGCACCTCGAGCGGGCGGACGCGGTCCGTGCCGGAGTGCCGCAGGACGACGAGGACTTCGCCCACTGGTACGAGCGCGGCAACGTGCACTACCGCCGGGCCTGTGTCCTGGCGGAGGCCGAGCGTTTCGAGGAGGCCCTGCCCGAGGCGGAGGCCTCCATCGCGGCCCACGAGGAGGGCGGTGAGACGGGCGAGGTGCGCCGCGCCGAAGCCGTACGCATGGCCGCCCTGATCGAGGGCAAGGGCCTCGGCCGCTTCCAGGCGGCCGTCGCCCGGCTCACCACGGCCGCCGCCCGCTGCCGCCAGGCCGGCCTCCCCGACGCCGCCGACATCCTGGAAGCCCTCCGCCAGGACTACCTACGCCGCTGACCCCCACCCCTGGCCGGCGGTGCGAACCCCCGCACCGCCGCCCGGGCCGCCGTTGTCCAGACGGACGCGGACGCGGACGCGGACGCCTTCGTCCGGATCGCGGGAGCTGCACGGCTCCAGCGACTGAAGCTGCTCGGCCGCTGCTACTCAGCTGCTTCTGCCGAGGTACGTCGTTCCAGCCCGGCACCCCGGGTGTCGGAGCCGGCTGGAACACTGCGGCAGTGACCAACGAGACGCCCACCGCCCGCCTTGACGATTCGCTGCCGCCGACAGCACAGGCCGAGCTCACCGGCACCGATTGGGCGGCGCTGCCGCACTTCTGCACGGGACGGCACAACGTGTCCGACACCCCGGACATCCTCATCGGGGTGCTCGCCGGCCCGGCCCGCCGTGTGCGGGCGGTGGGGGACCTCTACCGGCTGCTCCTCAACCAGGAGCGCGTGTTCCCGGCAACCGCCCCGGCAGCCCTGATCGTCGCCGCCCTTCTCGGTGATCCGCGCACCGTAGCCGAGGACCGGTGGGAGCGCAGGGCGGGTCGGCGGCCGCTGCGTGCGGAGCTGCTGAACTGGCTGGCTTCGTTCGCCGACACCGCCCGCCGCGATGTCGAGGAGGGTGTCGGCACGGCGCGGGACCTGGCCGCCGCCCGTGCGGCACGCCCCGTACTCCTCGCGCGGATCGCGGTCTTCTGCGAGGACGGTAATGATCCGCAGGTGAGGGAGGCCGCGCTCGCGGCGACCGCCCTGCTGTTGGCCGATCCTGCCCTCGCCCCGGCCGTACCCCGGTACGCCCCTGCCGTCCGCGCGGTCCTGGCCGTGAGCGTGGACTCGTACTACCGGTGGATCGCCCGGGAACGGCTCGCCGCCTGGGGCGAGGACATCGCAGGCCTCCTCGCCGCGGAGGCGGAACACGACGCAGCCCTGGCCAGAGCGCGTGTGCTGGCGGACGACCCCTGGGGCGAAGGGCAGGAGGAGGTCTCGCGGTGGTTGGCCGAACAGCCCGAGGAGACCGCGGCTCTCAACCCGCCCTGCCGCTGGCACGAGGGCTGGACCGCGCCCGCGCAGGCGGGCCCGTACGAACCGTCCCGTGAAACGCCGGTACCCGCCCCTGGGGCCCGGAGCCCGGGGACGGTTGCCAGGCAGGGGGAACGCGCCGAGTGGACGTTCACCCCGTACATCGGGGTCGGCCCCCTGCACTTCGGGATGACCATGAAGGAGATCACCGCCGCCCTCGGCGACCAGCCGACCGTCGCCTCCCACACACAGGACGGCGAAGACCGGCGGCTCGACTTCGCGGACTTCACCGCGAGCGGGATCAGAGCCCTCTTCGATGGTGACCGCCTGGGGTGCGTGGCCGTGAACGCGCTCACCGGCCCCCAGGTGCGATGGGACGCAGCCCCGCTGACAGGTTGCGTACTCTCCCAGGTCGAGGACTGGCTCGTGCGTCGCCCGGAGGCGCAGCGGCCCGGCAGCCTGACGTACAGCCCGGCGGGCGATCCGGTCTCCTCCGAACTCGGCCTGGCGATCCGATCCCAACGATCCGGCGACGTCCTCCTGACCCGACCGCTCTTCCTGCTTCACGACTGGCTCGACCTGTGGCACTCGCTCCCCAGGGATGAGTGGGACTACCGCTAGAGCGCGGCCTCGCCGGTCGGGCCCGCCGGCCTACGAGGGCGACCGGGCCGACCTCCGTCCGCCGGGGAGTGGTCCGCAGGCGACTCAGTCGGGGCACATCCGGCGCTGCGGTTCGAACCACCTGTAAGCCCGATAGTGGTCCGGCCGTGGCCGGCTGAATGCTCGTGCGCGCAGCCGTAGCATCGGCTGATGCACTACATCGACAGCCGAGACGTCAATGAGGCCGTGAGCGAGATGCTGCGGGTGCTCGGCCCGCATGACGCGAAGGACTGGTCGGTTCCGGCGGGTTCGCTGGAATGGAGCTGTTGGAAGACGGCCGCCCATATCGCCCATGACCTGCTCGCCTACGCCGGGCAGGTCGCCGCGCGCCCGACGGACGGCTACCTGCCCTTCGACCTCGCCGTCCGCCCGGACAGCTCCCCGCGGGAGGTGCTCCAGGTGGTCACCGCCTGCGCGGGGCTCCTCACCAGTGCGCTGGCCACGACCGGACCGGAGGCGCGGGCGTGGCACTTTGGTCCTTGCGACCCGCCGGGCTTCGCGGCGATGGGTGTCGCCGAGGTCCTCCTCCACACCCATGACATCACCCAGGGACTGGGAGTGCCGTGGCTGCCGCCGGCCCCTCTCTGCGAGGCGGTGCTCCGCCGCCTCTTCCCCGAAGCTCCGCCCGGTGACCCCGCCCAGGTTCTCCTCTGGTGTACCGGAAGGGGAGACCTGGGCCACCGCCCTCGCCGCACCTCATGGACATGGCAGGCGGCAGTATCCGAGTGATCAGACCCGCCGGAAGGAATTCGAACAGGAGTCCGAATCCGTCGGACCCTTCCGAGGCCCCGACCTACGTGATCCTCGACAACCTCTCCGCCCACACGAGCTGGCGGATGAAACGCTGGGCGGTGAAGAACAAGGTCGAGCTGTGCTTCACCCCGACCTACGCGTCCTGGGCCAATCCCATCGGAGCCCACTTCGGATCCCTGCGGCAGGTCACCCTCGCCGACTCCCACCACCCCCACCACACGATCTAGACCGGGGCCCTGCACGCCTACCTGCGCTGGCGCAACAGAACGCCCGCCACCCCGACGTGCGCACAGCCCTACGGCGCGAACGTGCCCGCATTCGCAGCGAGAAAGCCATCCGCTGGGGCGGCAGACCACTACCAACAGCGGCCTGAGCAGGACCGAAGCAGCGCCGACTTCACCCTGCGGGCAGCCAGGAAAACGGGCTGCGACACACTGACGTGATGATCGACAACGCCTTCGTGATCGTCTCCGGTCTGCCGGCCAGCGGCAAGAGCACCCTGGCCCGCGGACTTGCCGCGGAACTCGGCCTGCCGGTGATCGACAAAGACGTGATCCTGGAATCGCTCTACGACTCCCTCGGCATCGGCGATCAGGCATGGCGTCACCGATTGAGCAGGGCCAGCGACGACATCCTGTTCGCGCTCGCTGCCGACGCCGGGCGAGCCGTCCTCGTCAACTGGTGGCACCACGACTCCGCCCCCGCCCGACTCCGCCAACTCGACGCCCAGCTGGTCGAGGTGTTCTGCGACTGCGATACCGGACTTGTCGCTGAACGGTTCCGGACCCGCAAACGCCACCCAGGCCACCTCGACCACGACCTCACCCGCGAGGAGATCAGCGACCGCGTCACCGTCTGGGCCGCCCACCCAGGACCGCTCGGACTGGGCGGGCACGCTCTGATCGTCGACACCGCCCAGACTGTCGACATCACCACCCTCGCCAGAGAGGTCGACGCTCTCATCACTGGCACTCGACGTTGAACTGGCATCGGCACCACGGCCCGAACGGGACAGGCCAACCCATCACTTCCCATCCCGGAGAACCTTCCCGGTGACAGCACTAGCCAGCTTCGGACTGCCGGTAGAGACTCTGGGCGTAGGCGCCGAGTGCCGTTCCATAGCTCATATCGTCACCACCGCTGATGTTCACCGCGATGACGCTGCCGGTCGCGGCGTCCCCCGAGATGTAGGGGCCGCCGCTCGATCCGACCCCCATCATGCAGGGAACACGCCGCAAGGCCTTGTCGGCCTCCCACCCGCCGGTACCCGAGCAGTGCAGGAGCCGGTCCGTGTAGGGGTAGCCGAAGAAGTGCGTACTCGTACTCGTACTCGTGTCCGGTTCACCGCTGAACGAGACGGGCTGGACGCCGGTGGCCTCGGAGATGCTGCGTCCGTCGGCGCCGGGGTTCATCTCGAGCATGGCGACGTCCAGACCGTAGTTCTGCCAGTTCTCGGCCATCCGTACCCGGCGCACCGTGAATCCGCCGTAGGGTGCGGTTCCGCTTCGATACCCCGGTACGAAGTAGAGGCCCATGTCCCAGGTGGCCTCGCTCGCGGGGGCTCCCTCGACCGACGTCCTGACACAGTGCGCAGCGGTTATGACGGTGTGGACCCCGATGACGGTCGCCGTGCAGGCACCGAGATTGCCGTCAACGCCCGAGGCGTACAGTCGGCCGACCGTCTTGGCTATCGCGCCGCCGCCGGTCCAGGCGGGCTGGGCCAGGTCGTCCTTGGCGTCGTCGCGGGCCACTGCGGCCATACCTTCGGAGGTCCAGTACATCTCGACCTTGCCGCGGGTGAGGCCGGTCACGGAACTGTCGTGAACCACGGTGCGGACCTTGGCGGCCGATGCCGCCGCTGTGTCGTCTTCAGCCGAAGAGGCGGGGCCGCAGCCGGTGGATCCGTAGAGGACCAGGGTGGCCGCAGCGGCCGCTGCCCATGTCCGTGTGTTCCTCATGTGCTTGACATCCTCATACCGGTCTTCGTACTCGTCTCCGGGCCCACTGGCCGCCCGACGGCGGCTTCCCCGCTTTGCTCCGACCGCCCGTCACACGGTGTCGATGATCGAGCGGAGCCTACGGCGGCCGTGCTCCGCGAACGCCACCGGGGTGCGGGGGCGGTGCTCACGGCATGGCCCTCGAATTCGCCGAGTGCGACGGACGGACGAGGCTCTGAAGTACCGGAGATCGCGCTCTGCGCGCGACGCCGTCGTAGGGGACCGGTGTCGGCCCTGTGCGTCCGGCGGCGGGTGGACGGTTGCCGTCAGCCGCGTGACCCGTACGCCGCCCGGCCGCGCGCGTGGTCGAAGGCGGCGGCGGCGCCCGCCGGGTCGAGGTTCCAGGGGCTCGCACCGCAGTACGGACCGATACGGCGGAACTGCTCCAGCGCTTCCCGGGGCATCCCCGCGACCAGCAGGTGGTGGGCGAGGTGGTGCCGCAGTTCCGGCAGGTCTTCGTGGTCCGGCGCGAGGGTGTCCAGGTGCAGGGCCACGTCCCGCAGCCGGGGCTCGACGGAGAATTCGGCGAGGCTGCCGAACTTGCCGTGCATGCCTTCGCGGTGGGGGACCTCGTAGAGGGCCTGGAGGTAGAGGCCGGGAAGCGGGCTGCCGGGCGGGGCGCTCATGACGGCGCGCGCCGCGAAGTCGAACATCGACTTGTCGGAGCCGCTCCACTTGGCGCACCAGTACTGCAGGGCCTGGGTGTGGGCGGGCACGTGGTGCGGGGCGCGCAGCTGGAGGTTGCGCCACAGGTCGGCGAACTGGCTGTGCGAATACCCCATCCCGCGCGCCGCCGTCACCATCACGACCCAGGGGCCGGGGTCGCGCGGGGCGCGCTCCGCCGCCTGCCGGGCCGCGGCCATCGCAGTGGGCAGCAGGGCCAGGAACTGCTGCATGTTCTCTTCGGGGACCCTGTGCGCGTACTGGATGCCGCGGATCTTCCAGGCGCGGCGCACCAGCAGCATCGCGTGCACGGTGCCCGCGTCGCCGTTGTCGGGCTGGGCGGCGCGCCAGTCGGTCAGCCAGCGGTCGTCGCTGTCGGCCACGTGGATCAGCAGCTCGATCCGTGACCACCGCTCGTCCCAGTCGCGCCCGGCGGCCTCGCAGTACGCGGCGGCCACCCGCCAGTCCCCGTCCCAGGCGGCGTCGGCGGCCTTCTGCGCCTCGGCCTCGTGCGCCGGGTCGGGCTCCGGGCCCGCGCGGCCGGGGTCCAGGGAGGCGGTGGGGACGAGGCCGAAGTCGGCGGGGTCGAAGCTCGTACGTATCCAGCGCGAGGCGAGCAGGCCACCACGGGAAGCGCCGCCGGGGCGCTTCGCACGCAGGCGGCTCCCGAGCACGACCAAGCAGGGGAGGACGACAAGGCCGATGGGGAGGAAGGGGGCGATCACTCCGGGATCACGAGGCGCGTAGATCGTTTACGGCAAGCCTATTTGCCGAGGTGAGCCCCGCCTCCGCCTCCGCCCCCGCCGCCTCGTTGAACCGGTGGCGGCTGGCGGCCGCCCAGGTCCGGCCTGGACGGTCTCCGAGAGTTCGTGGACCCGGGTTGGGGGTCGTGTGATTCCAGCGATGGCCTATTGGATCAGGTCGGTGTGCGTGTAGCACTTCGGGCAGGAGTAGAGCTGCAGGTTGTTCGCGTCGGAGACCTGGATTCCGGGCGGGTTCGACACGATGTCGTCGTCGATCACGGCGATGGCCTGGTCCTCGTACGGGACCCAGCCCCTTCTGTGGTCGCGACTCTCGTCCGAGGCGATGGTCAGCAGCGGGTTCATCGCGACGCCGGCCGCCTGTCAGACGCTCCAGTCGCTCAGCTGCTGCAGCTCCTTGTCCAACTCCAGGAAGTCGGGGTACTCGGTTCGCGCACGTACAGCTGGGCCACTGGCAGGAGGGGGGAGACCGGACCCTCGTGCTACTTGTCGCAGTACAGCCACGGCTGATTGACAGGTCACAGCAGCGGCCCGCCGATCGAACTGTCGTACGGCGACGGAGAACCGGGGCGGGGATGCAGCCGGGTCGTCGTGCGTGCCAGCGGAGCCAGCCGGGGGAAGACCGCGGCCACGTCGAAGGGTCGTGGCGGAGTGGTACGGATGACGTTCACGTCGGTGATGCTGCCAGCAGCCTCTGACAGTCGGCGTACGACGAGATCAGCCGCACTGGCCGAGCTCGAGAAGGCCCAGGAAACAGGGGCCATGAGGACGGCCGCCCCTCCCGGGTGGGAGGGGCGGCCGTTGACGTGCTGTGGTGCTACGGGTGGATCAGGGAGCCGCGTCCAGGGTGGGGATGGGGAGGGGCGCGGTGCCCAGGGTCGTGATGCTCCAGCGCTGGGCGTTGGAGGGGTTGCAGTCGTACAGCCAGAGCTGGGTGCCCGGGGTGGTGTTGTAGTTGCCGAGGTCGACGCAGCGGCCGGAGGCCGGGTTGTAGAGGCTGCCGTCGGCGCGGGGCAGGAACTTCTGGGCCGGGGTCGGAGTACCGCCACAGGTCCGCAGTTCGAGCAGGGTGAGGTTGGCGGTGCCCGAGTTGGTCGCGTTCACGCACTTGTCCTGGATCCGGAGGGATCCGTCGGCGCGTACGTCGAAGTCCTGGGCGACGGTGCCGTTGCAGGCCGCGATCTGGATCTTGTTGCCGTCGTTGGAGAGGGCGTAGTCGTTGTCCATGCAGATGCCCGGGGCGGGTGCCGCGCTGAGCGTGATCCGTCCCGTGACCGCGGGTGCGGTGGGCGCGGCCGCGTAGCTGTAGGCGGCGAAGTTGCTGACGCCGCCGTTCAGGGTGTCCGAGTTCGCACCGGAGACCTTGTACCGGCCGAAGACGATCGGACCGCTGGGGGCGGGGCTGGTGGCCGCCGTGTGGTGGCCGGTGCTGGCCAGGACGCCGTTGACGTAGAGGCTCATCAGGCCGGTGCCGGCGTTGTAGACGGCGGTCAGGCGGGTCCAGGTGTCAGCGGTCCACCGGGCGGACTGGTTGGCCACGCTGGTGAAGTCGTAGGGCCAGGCTCCGCCCTGCGCGTTGGCCATGGCGAAGTGCCACTGACCGCTGTTCTTGTCGCCGTAGATCATGAACGAGCTGTTCTGCGTGCCGTCCTGGCTGACGATCATGCTGGTCGTGGGCCCGGGGCTGGTCGACCCGTGCTTGGCCCACGTGGTGATGGTGAAGTCCTTGCGGGTGTCGATGCCCGGACCGGTGGTGGTGATGGTGGACCCGGCACCACCGAACGCCGCGTACTTGGTGCTACGGCCGTCGATGACTTCGGTGGGGAAGGTGACGGCGCCCGCCACGGTGCCCGGGTACTTGTTCCCGCCCGCGCTGGGGGTGCTGGCGCCGGAAACGGCGTTCAGCTTCCACTGGACGGTGGGCGTGTTGAGGTTGCCCTGGAGGGTGAACGCGGACGCAACACCGGTGACGGTGGGGTAGAGGATGCTGGTGCCGTTGGGGGCGGTTCCGGCGCCGGCGAAGGCGACGAGCTGCTGTTCCTTGTCCACGGCCCAGAGGTCGGGGATGTTGTCGCCGGTGAGGTCGCCGTCGGAGCCGACGCGGGGGTAGCGGGCCGGGTCGACCTTGCCCGAGATCACGCCGGCGGCGGGGTCGGTGATCGGGGTGAGGACGGGGGCGTCAGGGGTGCCGCCGGTGATGGTGAAGGCGTGGAGGGTGCCGCCGTCGGTCTTGTTGCGGGCCCACAGGGTCGCGAAGTTGGTGCCCTTGGCGCGGCCGGGGGTGATCAGCTCGTAGCTGTCCCACTTGGTGTCGTTGCCGGAGATCAGGTAGGCGGGGGAGTCGAGCTGGTTGGTGGCCCCGGGGATACCGAGCCACAGGCGTCCGTTCTCCACCCACAGGAGTGAGGTCTGGGGCAGGGAGTTGGGCAGGCCGGCCTTGCTGTCGCCGGTGATGGAGCCGTAGGCGGCGATCTGGGTGGCCTTGGACCAGTCGGTGCCGAAGCCGTAGTCGGCGCAGACGATGGGGGTGCCGTCGGTCTTGGCGCAGGAGGCGGGCTTGTCCACCTTGTTGGGCGCCTGACCGTCGACGAGGCCGGTGTTGTTGTTGGTGAAGACGTAGAGGTTGGGCTTGCCCGGCTCGTGCGCGAGGAGGTCGTCGACGTTCTTGTAGCCGAGGCTGCCGCGGTGGGTGAGCTGGATGTTGTTCCAGCCGTTGCCGCTGACGCTGGAGCGGGCGAGGGCGACGGGGGAGGCTGCGGGGTCTGCGCCGCCGTTGATCTGGCGGATGTTGCCGGCGGCGTCGGCGAGGACGACGTCGGCCTTCTTGTCACCGTTGATGTCACCGAAGATCGGCGCCGGGCTGTTCGGGTTCGACGGGACGTAGAAGCTGTACGCGACGGGCTGGGACATGTTGCCCGCGTTGTCCTGGGTCTGCAGGTACAGGTAGTTGGTGCCCCAGGCCCGCGGGGTGTAGTTGACGGTGGCCTGGCCGCCGGTGAAGGTCTTGATGATCTGCGGGTCGGTGTCGGTGCAGTTCCAGTCGGAAGCCGCCTTCACCGGGTCCATGGTCCAACGGGCACACGCCAGCCCGGAGCTGCGGTTGGTACCGGTGGTCGGGGCGTTGTCCGCGCCGAAGAGGGTGAAGGTGCCCGGCTCGTCGACCTTCTTGGGGTGACCGCCGGTGGTCCCGGAGGCCGGGAAGTCCGTCGAGGTCACGGACGCGGACGGAGCGGTCCGGTCGACCCGGAAGAAGCACCAGCCGGTCTCGGCGCTGGTCAGCGTCCCGTCCGTGGTGCGGGCGGTCCAGCCGTACTGGTGGCCTTCGATGAGCCTGCCGGCGTCCACGACGGCGTCACCGGAGGAGCCGTTCCAGCCGGTCGCGAACCACTGGGACGCACCGGCGGCGTCGTCGTCCCACATCTGGAAGGTCGTCTGGAGCTGGCGGCCGGTGGGCGACCAGGTGTCGGACGTCAGGTAGACGTTGGTGTTGGCACCCATCCAGCCCGGGTTGTCCCAGGGCTGGGCCGCACCCGGGGTGGTGCAGGCGGAGTAGGAGCCGGTACCGGCGAAGCCCGGGGTGGGGCTGGTACGGGGGCTGCCGACGAAGGGCTGGAAGTCGTACGTGGTGACGACGTGCGGGGTGTTGTTGAACCGCTGGCGGTAGTACATGTTGCCTTCGTCGTCCGGCGCGAGACCGAAGGTGAAGGTCGACCAGCGGCCGGAGGCGGCGTTCTTCATCTGCGCGGTGACGTCGTACTGGATCTCACCGGTGCCCGAGATGGTGGCGCCGCCGATCTTCGTGCAGCCGCCCATCCGCGAGTTCTTGTCGCACGGCTGGTGGTTCCAGCTCGTGGGGCTGCTGATGCCACCGGTGTGGTAGAGGCCCATCGGGGTGGCCGTGCTCGGGCTGGAGGAGGAGACGACGGTGGCGTAGAGCCGCGCGTCGAGGACCTCGGCGCCGTGGATCGCCGTGTTGATCCCGATCTGGAAGTAGGCGCGCGTGCGGCCCTTGACGGTGCACGTCGAGTAGCCGCAGTAGCCGGCGGCCGGGGTGTTCTGGCCGTCCGAGGTTCCGTTGAACTCGTTGGTGTCCGGGTACGCCTCCTGGACCTGCGACCACGCCTGGTTGCCGCTGTCGGCGGTGGGGTTGACGCCCGGGTCGATGTACCAGGGGCCGGTGCCCTGGCCGAGGAGGGAGGTGTCGGGGGTCAGGTCGATGCCGGTGGCGTCGGTCTTGACGGCGATGGGCTTGACGTTGGCGGTGTCGCCGGGGGCGTCGGCGGTGGACGCTGCCACCGCGTCGGCTGCGGCAGGGGCCGGGGCGGCCTGGGGGGCGGCGTCGGCGCCGCTCACAGCCGCGGACTTACCGGCCTTGGCGCCGTTCTGGGGGGCTGCGGCGGTGTCCGGGGTGGCCGTCTTGGCGGAGTCCCACATGAAGGAAGTGGGGCTGGTGAAACGGGCCTTGCCCTGGACGTCGTTGAAGGCGATGTTGCCCGCGGCGTCGGCCGAGGTGTGCAGCCCCGGGGCGTCGACGTCGAGGCGGATCTTCTTCAGGGCCGGGTTGGCGGCGGCCGCGGCCGTACGCACGATCAGAACCTGGCTCCAGCCGCCGAGCTGGGTGGCGGTCAGGCGCAGGTCGACGTCGGGCAGGACGTTCTTGTAGAGGGCGTCGTTGCCGTCGAGCGTGGGCTTGGGCAGCTTGAACGGGGCCTTGAAGGCCAGCTTCTTGCCGTCGCCGGTCGTCATCGTGGCCATCGGCCCGCTGCCGCCGCCGGAAATGCTCAGCGCGGAGGGAACGACCGCCGGGGAGATGGTGCCGTCGGCGTTGACCTTGAGGGTGGTGTCGATCGCACGCCAGGAACCGTTCGCCTGCTTCACCCGTTCCGGGGCCGACGCGGTGTCGACGGTGAGCGTGCCACCCGGATTGGCGAACGTCTGCGAGTTCGCGGTCGTCAGGTGGTCGACGACCACCCGCTTCCCCATGGTCTTGGCCTGCGCCAGCGCGGCGTCCATGGCCTTCTGCTCGGCAGTGGGCTTGGGCTTGGGAGTCGAAGCCGGCCAGTTGCGGTTGGCCGGGCCGTGGTTGGCCGGGCCGTTCTCTGCGAAGGCGTTCGGGGCGGCGATCAACCCGGCCCCGAGGGACAGCACGGCTACGCCGACCAGGGGAAGCATGGCGGCCGCGGACGCCTGTCGACGCCGGAGTCTTCCGGGTCTGGGGTCATGTGAAGTGAGTGATGGCCTCATGGGCGGAGGTCCTCGCTATGCGCGTCGGTGAACGAAGGTCAGGCGCACGCTCCTTAACTCTGTACAGGTCTGTCAACATTTTGTCAGATCCATATGTCTGGTTCATGGCAATGGCTGACGGATTGCCTGTCAAGTGAGATTGATCATGTAAGGGAATCGTAAGAAAAACCTGTACGGATTCCCCCTTCCCTTCGTAGGGTCGATTTCCGGACTCTGGCGAAATCGGACTTATTCATTCCCTTTCTGGAAGCGTGGGCTGGTCTTGAAGACGGCCGCGTGTGGCGGCGCTTGCCTTGATTGCGGTGTTCGTCTCCGGGCTGGCCGGTGAGCTTCCGGTACGGCTCTCCGCGCGGCCGGTTCGAAACCGTCCGTGAAGCGTTCCGAGCTCGCCACCGCGACTGATGGCCGCAGCGTCGCGGGCTTGCTGGAGGCGTGCGGATCCCTTTGTCCGACCAGAGGGGTGGGGGCGTTGGGGATCTTCGGGTTCCTGGATTTCCGCTCCGGTAACCCGTGCCCTCCCTAGGGTGGTCCTACTGACCTTTCGTTCGGCCGGCCCAGGGTCGGCCCGTAGCC
The DNA here is from genome assembly GCF_036346895.1 of Streptomyces sp. NBC_00503. Classification (NCBI taxonomy): domain Bacteria; kingdom Bacillati; phylum Actinomycetota; class Actinomycetes; order Kitasatosporales; family Streptomycetaceae; genus Streptomyces; species Streptomyces sp. NBC_00503. The sequence goes on from NZ_CP107855.1 coordinate 7,700,549, forward strand.
CAAGGGGGAGGACCGTGCTGGTCGAGGCGTTGGCGACGTTGGCGGCGGCCGCGGGCGGTGCGGTGGCGCAGGCCGCCGGGACCGACGCGTGGCAAGCGGTACGGCGGCGCGTGGCCGAGCTCTCCGGGCGTGGTGACGCCGAGCTGGAACGCCTCGACCGGACATCGCGTGCGCTGGAACCGGGTACGACCGCGGACCAGGAGAGCGAACGCGTACGCCAGGCGGGCATGTGGCAGGCACGGTTCGAGACCCTGCTGGAGAGCCTGGATCCCGAGGACCAGCAGCGCGCGGCCGACGAACTGCGGGCGCTGCTCGCCTTCGTCACGGGCTCGGACGGTGACGTGGCCGCCGCCACCGGCAGGGCGGTGGCCAGGGACGGGGGCACTGCGGTGACGGGCGTCGAGCGTGCCGGGGGAGTGGGCCGGGGAAGGGGAAGTGGCGGACGGTCGGCGCGAGCATTCAACACCGGGGACGCGGAGGCCACAGGCCAGGGCTCCCGAGCGGTCAGCGGCGTCGCGGACGCGTAGCCGGCGCGCAATCGGACGTACAGCCATCGGGCAGCCGTCAGGCAAGCCGTCGGGCGGACAACGAAGGCCGATGGCCGAAGACCGACCACCGAAGTACGAAGCACGAAGTGCGGGTGGGCACTTCGACCGGGCGGTCGCCCTGCAGCAGCGGACCGTCGCCATCAGCACCCGTGTGCTGGGCGAGGACCACCCCGACACCCTCTCCGCCCGCGAGACCCTGGCCTCGGCGAACCGGGCGGCGGGAGAACTCGGCCAGGCGATCCTGCTCTGCGCCCAAGTCCTCGAAGACAGGCTGCGGGTGCTCGGCGAGGACCACCCCGACACCGTCAACGCCCGCAGCAACCTCGCTCTCGTCCACGCGGAGAGGGGAGATCCGGATACGGCGATCCCCCTGTTCGAGCAGCCCCTCGCCACGAGCGTGCGCACGCTCGGCGAGGACCACCCGCACATCCCCTCCGCCCGCCTCAACCTGGCGTCCGCCTATCAGGCCACCGGCAACCCGGGCCGGGCGGTCCCCCTCTTCGAGCAGGCCCTCACGGCATACGTCCGCACCCTGGGCGAGGATCATTTCCGGAGCCTCAACGCCCTCCACGGCCTCGCCTGAGCCCACCGCGAGGCGGGGAATCCGGCTGCGGTCGTCCCGTTGTGCGAACGGATCCTCGCCTCCTACGGACGGACGCTGGGCAAAACGACCCCCAGACCCTGCAGGCGGCCTCCAACCTGGCTCTCGCCCACCGGGAGGCGGGAGACACGAACCGGTCCCTCCCGCTGCTGAAGACGGCCTACCGCGCCGCGAAGCGCACTTTCGGCCCTGGGCACGTCCAATTCCTCACGGCCGGCCACAACCTCGCCCAAGCCCACCACGCGGCGGGAGACCTGGCCAAAGCCATCCGCCTCTACCGCAAGATCCTCTTCATGTGCGTCCCGATCCTGGGGGAGTCCGACCCGCTGACGATCTCCACCCAGGCCCACCTGGTAGCCGCCTACGTTTCGAACAACAGGCCCGCCGGATGGGCCAGACCGGGACCTGATGGCCCTTTTGTTGGATTCGGCGAAGGCGCTCCAAACCAATGCAGCATCCGGCATCCTGCGGAGCTTGTTAACCGCCGACGTCGACCTAGTCGGCACCTCAGACGACCGGGGCGCCAGCAAGCCCGACCTCGCATCCTTTGAGAAGGCCGCCGGGGCCGTGCCGTACGCGACCCCGAGGTCGCGTACGCAATGATCGTGCTCCCACTGCGCGAGCGCCTCTGTGTTCCGCGGGGTCCGGGCGGGCTGCCGCCGGTATGAACGGACAGCAGAAGCAAGTGGCTGGCCGCGCGAGTGCCGAGCGGGTGGAGCTGTGGCAGTCGGTGGACCGGGACGGGCTGCGGAAGGCGTCCGCTCAGCGAGGGCGGGTCGTCCGCGCCAGCGCGAGTGCGCCCAGGGTCGCGGCGGCGATGGCGCCCGCCGCCATGAATCCGCCGCGCGAGCGCCAGGAGAGCACCGAGAACGTCGACTGCGCGGAGAGCAGGGAGCCCGCGCTCATCCAGGAGCCGGTCGAGCCGACGGAGAGCGCCGAGCCGATCGAGCCGATCGACAGCACGCTGCCGACCGAGCCGATGGAGAGCACCGAACCCACGGAACCGATGGACAGCACCGAGTCCTGGGACCACAGGGAGAGAGATCCGGAAGCCATGCGGGTCATGCTGCCACACGCGCGTGGGACGACTCCGTGGCTATGTGGGATCCTCGCGGCTCCGGGGTGGACTACCTTGCGGGGACTGAGCTGCGGGTCTGTGTCGTTGGGCACCCGGTCTTCCTTGCGTGCCTTGGAATCCGATACCCCGACCGGGCTCCTGCTCCGTGGCTCACGTCCAAGACGGCCGCCGCGGAATGGGAGGGGTGCTGCCCAGTTCCCGGAGCGATCGGGCAGGGTGGAGGTCATGTTTTCCGATCATCAAGAGTGCGACGTGGTCGTCACCGCCGTGGCGCCCGTAGGGACCGCCATCCACGCGCAGGGGTACGACGGTTTCATCGACCAGGCCAAGCACCCCTCATGGCGCTCGGACGCTCCCCGTCCCTCGGTCGGCGACCGGATGCGCGCGGTGGTCCTGGACTCCACCAGGAAGCCGCCGCGGTTCAGCGCCCTGCCGAGCGACATCCGGATCGCCCGGAGCCTGCGCTGCACCGAACCCCTGATGCGGCTCTGCCCGCCCCCGCTCCCCGAAGATGCCCGGGCCGTCGAGTGGGACGCCGTGGAGGCGGCCTTGGGCATCGTCCTGCCGGCCGACTACAAGCGGCTCGTCGAGACGTACGGCGGTGGCCAGTTCGCCGGAATGCTCTGGCTGCTGGAACCGGGCTGCCCGGAAGAGATGTACGACCTGGTCGCCCAGACCGCGGAACGCGAGGAGACCCTCGCCGACCTCTGGGACGCGGGCGAGGCCAAGCCGCCGGAACTCCATGACGGCGCCGCCAGGCTGGTGCCGTGGGCGTACGTGGAAGGCGCGGGGCACATGCTGTACTGGCTGGTCCGGCCCGGTGTCGAGCCGGAGGAATGGACCGTCATCCTCAACGAGGGCCGCGGCCCCCTCTGGGAACCCCATGCGGCATCGTGCAGCCGATTCATCCTTGACGTCGTGGCCGGCACGACGACCTCGACCTACTTCACCGACCACGAGGACACCGCCGACCCGGCGGACAGGACGCGCTTCAGGCCCAATTCGCAAATCCTCAGCTGAAAGGGCGCGGGTGGTGTCGGTGGCGGTCCTGAGACTGCCGCAGCTCCACCGTCGGTACGTGTACGTGTACGTGTACGCGTACGGGCTCCAGCGCGTCCGGCGGTCAGACGTAGCTGAGGATGACCAGCAGGGCCGCGCACTCGGCCAGGATCTGGACGACGACCGCCGCCTGCCGCACCCGGACTACAGGCGCGGCCATGGCGACCACGAACGCCACGGCCGCGACGCCGGCACCCCAGACGAACCAGCGCGGCGACAGCCCGGAGGCGCACTCCTCCCCGTAGTTCAGACAGCGTGCGGCCGACTCCGGCACCAGGGTGAGCAGAAAGGCCGCCACCACGCCCGGTACGAAGAGGGCGGCGGTGATGGCGGACCACAGTCGGCTGTGGTCCCGGGCTGCCGGGGCGGAGAGCGTGTGGTCGGGGGCGGGGGTTGTGTTCATGGCCCCATCCAACCGCTGCGCGCCGGAATCACACAGTCGTCCGGATACTCAGGTCCTGGGTGCGGACGTACTCAAAGAGCTGCGAGCGGGTCTTCCTGATGCGCGCCGTGGCGTTGATGCTGCGGCGGAGGTATCGGCTGTACCGGCAGCCGGCGTCGGCAAGGGCGGGGGTGGTTCCGCGATGGGGCCGGAGCGGGAGCTCGTAGCGACGGTCCGACAGGGGGACGCGAAGGCCTGACGCTCGCGGCGGACGACGACGCGTGCGTGCGGCGCGAGGCCGGCGGGATACTGGTCGTGATCGCGGGTCACAACGGGATCGACGACCTCGCCGGGACCATCGTCGGGCTGCTCCGCGATCCCGAATCCCAGGTGCGGGAACACATCGCCGCGGTCATCAGGCTCTACGGCGACGAAGTCCGCACCCCGGCCGTGGCCGATGCCCTCGCGTGCCTGCGGGACCCGGCCGGCAAGTGAGTACCAGCTCAGCTCAGGCGCCGCGCGGCCTGTGCCAGTGGCCGGCCGGTGACGGACCGGCCGGCCACGCCGTGGTTCAGGGGCAGCCGGAGGTGATGTTGATCGCCACGACGCCGGCGCCGAGGCCGAAGGTCTGGCCCGGGTGGATCTGGTCGATGAAGCCGGTCCCGAACTCCAGGTACGCACAGTCGTCGTGCCGGGCGTTGGTGACCCAGCGGGCCGTACGGGTCTTGGCGCTCGTGGTCTGCCAGCCGACGTCCTTGTACATCGTCAGAATGTTCTCGTTGGAGTCGAGGAAGCACACGTAGGGCCACGGGCACGTCTGGGCGGCGGCGGCCGGGGACGCGGTGGCTGCGGTCAAGCCGGTGGCGGCGAGGACGCCGGCGAGTGCGAAGGAAGCGAACTTCAGCCTCTTGAACATGATGGATCTGCCCAATCTTGAGATCTCAAATGAAGGGGGAAGGGGAGGGCGGAGGGAGGAGGTCGTCTGGCTTCGCCTGCCTCTACGGGCGTCCCCGCCCGGGGAGGTCAGTTGAAGTCGCCCGGGATGTAGTTCCAGCACCAGCCGTGGCTGCCCGTCAGCGGGGAGCCGTTGTAGTCCTGGTCGCCCAGGGTGAGCAGGCGCGAGCCGGTGGCCGGACCGACGACGCCGTCCTGGCCGAGGCCGACCATCTTCTGGAACCACCGGACGTTGGCGTCGGTCCTCGGGCCCCAGGAGCTGTCCTCGGAGAGGGTCCGGTAGGGCGGCGGCGTCGTGATGGTGCCCTGGGCGTAGAGCTGGTTCACGAGGAAGTTGATGTTGTGCTGAACGCACCACACACCGTTCCCGGAGGTGGTGCGGCCGTATCCCAGATAGGGCGCACCAGGGGCGGCGCTCGCGGCCCCCGCCGTACCCAGCAGTACCGCCCCCGCCACGGCGAGAGCGGCAGCGTTCCTGGCGAGCTTGGTCCCGATGGACATGGAAATCAATCTCCTTACCTATGCGCCCTGTTCAAGACACATGGCTTGATCATATAGCCCAAATGTGCGACTGCGAGCCTGCGTTGAAGGCAGGAGGGCAGGCAGGCAGGCCGCCATCGCCGGGCATGTCGCGGCCCTGGCCGGCGATCCCCGCCCCTGGCAGTCGGCTCGATGGCGCCGGTCGCCTCGTCGGCATCCAAGGGCGGGCTCGCTGTGAGGCAGGCGGGTCTCGGGAGCGCAATAACCGATATGCGGAACGGCGGAATGCATGGAAAGCCATACGGCCAGCCGTCATGGATTCAGCCGCAGGGGCCATGACGTGCCAGGTAAGTCAAGACTTACTTTCAGAGAACTCGGACCGTATGGTGTGGCTCGAATCGAAGGAGCCGAAGAATCCAAAGAATCCGAAGAAGTCGAAGGAGCCCCCTGTTGTCGGAAGTGAATGATCCTGCTGTGCGAGCCGTTGAATCGGAGCGGGATTATGTGTCCTCCTTGTACGAGTTGCTCACCGAGCGGATTTCCGAGGCGCGAGTACACCGGGCGAGCGTGCTGAAGGCCCCGGCGGAAAGCCCCGGTGAGGCATACGAAAGAGAAATCACCGCCGAGCGTCTGGCCAAGGAAATCGGCCGGCTGGAGGGCGCCGAAAAGGGGCTGGTCTTCGGGCGCATCGACTGGACGGACGGCACAGCCCTGCGCATCGGTCGGATCGGACTGCATACGGAGGAGGACGAGCTGCCTCTGCTCGTGGACTGGCGCGCGAACGCGGCGCGGCCCTTCTACGAGGCGACTGCGGTCCACCCGATGGACCTGCGGCGGCGCCGGCACCTGCGCCTCGAGGGGCGCACGGTCGTCTCGGTGAGCGACGAGCTGCTGGACGGGACCGCCCCGACCGACGAGGACGTCGTGGGGGACGGCCCGTTGACCGAGGCTCTGTCGGCACGGCGTACGGGCAGGATGCACGCGGCCGTCGCGACGCTGCAGGCCGAGCAGGACGAGGTCGTCCGCTCCGCCCACCGCGGGGTGACCGTGGTGCAGGGCGGGCCCGGCACCGGCAAGACGGTGGTCGCCCTGCACCGGGCGGCCTACGTCCTGTACGCGTTCCCGCGCGCCGCGGAGGAAGGTGTCCTGGTCGTGGGCCCGAACGCCCGGTTCCTCGACTACATCTCCCAAGTCCTTCCCTCGCTCGGGGAGAACGACGTCGCTCTGGCGACCTGCCGGGAACTGGCCGGAGTGTCCACGGACACGGTGGACCCGTTCGATACGGCGCGCCTCAAGGGCAGCTCCGACCTCGCGGACGCCCTGGCCGGTCTGCTGCGCGTCCACCAGGCCCCCGCCGGTGACTTCACCGTGCGGGTCGGACAGGAACTGGTTCGCCTGTCCGGCGAGGAAGTCGCCACGGCACGCGACGCCGCCGTGGCAGCCGTACCGGGGCACAACCCCGCGCGCCAGGTGTTCAGGGAGCTCTTGATCGACGCCGTCACGGACGCGATGCAACGGGACATGGGCGACCTCCTGGAGCAGATCGACGCCGATGCCGCCGCGATGACGGGCCTGGACCTCGACCGGTTCACGGGAGCCGCCCAGCACCGTACCGAAGGCGAGGCCGCCCCGGGTCCGGCCCATGAGCTGGATCTGGACGCGATCCGAGCCGATCTCCTCGACGACGACCCAGGCGTCGACCGAGCGGTCGAGGCGTTGTGGCCGCGGCTGGCACCCGGTGACCTCGTGAAGTCGCTCCTGACGGACGCCGACGCTCTCGCCGAGCACCTGCCCCGCCTGACCGCGCAGGAGCGGTCCCTCCTGCTGCGCGGTCCGAACGACCCGTGGACCGATGCCGACGTGCCGCTGCTGGACGAGTCGGCGAGCCTGGTCGACGGCCCTCCCGACCAGACGTACGGGCACGTCGTCGTCGACGAGGCGCAGGAACTGACCGCCATGCAGTGGCGGATGATCGTACGCCGCTGCCCGGCACGGGCGATGACGCTGGTGGGCGACTTCGCCCAGGCAGGCCCGGTCGCGACGGCACGCGACTGGAAGGAAGCACTGAGCCCCCACGTCGGACCGCGGTTCAAGCTGCACAACCTGACCGTCAGCTACCGCACCACGCAGGAGATCCTGGAGAGCGTCCGGGACCTGCTCACGCGGATCGCCCCGGACCAGAAGCCCACACGGTCTCTGCGAAACGGTGAGAGCCCGCGCACCGTGACCGCACCTCCGGACGGTTCGGTCACCGCCGTCGCCTCGGAACTCCGCCAGCAGAGCGCCGCGCACCCGGGCGAACTGCTGGGAGTGATCTGCGCGGACACCAGGGTGAGCGAGCTGACCGCCCGGGGCATCGCTCACCACGCACGCATCGTGCCCGCGTCCGAAGCACGCGGCCTGGAATTCGACGGGGTCGTCGTCATGAACCCCGAGGAAATCATCGCGGCCCGCCCCGGTGGGGAAAGGGACCTGTACGTGGCCCTGACCCGGGCCACCAAACGCCTGTGCACCATCACCGTCCGGCCTGCCTGACGACTCGGCGCCCCGATGCCGCAGGTACGGCCCGCGACGGGGCGGCGGGAGATCAGGGTGGAGGGGATGCCGGGGTGCGTGGCGATAGAAGGCCTTGAGACCGGTCAGGATTGGAGAAGCCATGGCCGCCGCACGGCGCCTAGCGTGATGGTCATGGCAACCAACGCTTCCACCGCAGCCCACACGTCCCTCGGATCCGTCACCCTTGAGGTCGCCGACCTCGAGGCCGCCCGCCGCTTCTACACCGCCTTCGGCGTGGACCCCCACATTCACCTGAGGGCGTCCGAGATGTCCTCGACCGGGTTCCGTGGCTTCACGCTGGCGCTCACGGTGTCCGGGCCCGCCACCGTCGACAGCTTCTTCGGCGCCGCAGTGGCAGCCGGTGCCACGGTCCTCAAGCCCACCGCGAAGTCACTGTGGGGCTACAGCGGCGTCGTCCAGGCCCCGGACGGGACGATCTGGAAGATCGCCACCGGAGCGAAGAAGAACACCGGCCCCGCCACCCGTCAGATCGACGACATCGTCCTCCTGATCGGCGTGGAGGCCGTAAAGGCCACCAAGCAGTTCTACCTCGACCGGGGCCTGAGCGTGGCCAAGAGCGTCGGCAGCAAGTACGTCGAGTTCACCCCCGGCCAGCCCGGCGCCGTCAAGCTGGCCCTGTACAAGCGCCGCGCCCTGGCCAAGGACCTCGGCGTCCCCGCCGAGGGCACCGGCTCACACCGCATCACCCTCGGCAGCACCACAGATGCCTTCACCGACCCGGACGGGTTCACCTGGGAGACGGCCGCGCCGCTCGCTTGACCGGCACGCACACCAAGATCAGGCAGGATCCGTAGCCAACCAGCACGCCGAACAAGGAGAAGATCATGAAGTTCCGGGCCCACGTCGAGCCACCCGAGCCCATGCGAGGCCTGGAAGTCCCGCCCGAGGTGGTAGCAGCGCTCGGCGCGGGCGCACGGCCACCGGTGACGATCACCATCAACGGGCACTCCTGGAAGAGCCGGATCGCCTTCCTGCGCGGCCGCCACCTGATCGGCCTCAGCAACGCCAACCGCCAGGCCGCAGGCATCACAACCGGCGACGAGGCCGAGATCGAACTCGACCTCGACACCGAGCCGCGCGTCGTCATCGAGCCCCCGGACTTCGCCCAGGCCCTGGACGAGGACCCCGCCGCCCGCGCCGCCTACGACAATCTCGCCTACAGCCACAAACGCGAGCACGTACGCGCCATCGAAAGCGCGAAGAAACCCGACACACGCCAACGACGCATCGACAAGGCCATCACCACCCTCCGAGGCTGATTCGCTGAGGCCTGCCCCTGCCCAATTCGGAGTCCGAGCCGGTCGTGCGGTTCGTGCGGTTCCTCCTCCTCAGCGCAATTGCTCGGCCAGTCCGACGATGATGCCCTCCGGGCCGCGGACGTAGCAGAGCAGGTAGCTGTCCTCGAACCGGGCGATCTCGCCGACGAGCTCGGCGCCGTGAGGGCGCAGGCGGGCAACGGTGTCCTCGAGGTCGTCGACGGCGAACATGACGCGGTGCGTGCCCAGAATGTTGTGCGGCCGGTTGCGCGGCTCTGCACTGATCGCCGCGGGGCTGCGGTACTTCGCCAGCTCGAGCCGGCTGTGACCGTCCGGGGTCCGGACCATCGCGATGTCACAGCGGACGCCGTCGAGCCCGGTGCACTGGTCGGCGACGAGGCCCTCGACCTGCGCCTTGCCTTCCAACTCCATTCCGAGTTCCACGAAGAACGCGATGGCGGCGTCCAGGTCCTCGACGACGATGCCGACGTTGTCCATCCGCTGAATCGCCATGCTGGCTTCTCCTTCTTCCTCGTGCGGCCGGTAGCAGCCGCGGATGCCCCTGGGACGGAGCCGGTGGCACGTTCTCGACATCCTCCGACCACCGAACTCCGAGAGATCTGGATCGCGCCTCTCGGCACCGCTGCGGCAGGCCCGCGAGCCAGGCGCCACCACTGAGACCGAGCGCGGCGCAGGTGCCCGCTCCCGTGAGGACGATCAGCCGCAGCACGCCGTCCCCGCTCTTCAATACTTCCTCGACGGATGCCAGCGCGCGCTTGAGGATTCCGAGATCTCGATGCTCGCCCTCCACCTCCTCCACGCGAACCTCGGACGCGATGACGCCTTGATCCTGCCGGTTCCGCACTTGTTCAATCAGCAGATGAATGACCAAAGAGAGTTTGGTGTGCAGGAGCTGGCAAACCGCGCCGAATTGACGGCAAACGTTGTACGAGGGGTACTCGCGGGGGAAGCCCCCAGCGAGGGGCTCCTCCGGCAGATGGCGCCTGTCGTGGGCTTCCGCGCCGTCGATCTGTTCATCCTCGCGGGACTGGCGGTCCCGGAGGACATGGCACCGTTGGATGCCGCGGCCGAGCGGTGGGCACCGTCCATCGTGATGGATGCCGTCCACCTGCCTTCTGCCGAGCGGCGTGAACTCCTGCAGCTCATCCGCTCACTGCCGCAGGAGAAACGACTTTCCGTCTTCGCCGTGAAGCGGCTCGCGGCCCATGCCGGTCCAGGCGGTTGGGTCATCCGCATGCTCCAGTACCGCAACCTGGGCTGGTCGGGCATGGCGAAGGTCATGGCAGTGGTGACGCCGACCTACCTGGCGGCGTCCACCTACGGTGTGATCGGCGACGGCCGCAAGGAATTGACGCCCCGCTTGGTGACGGATTTCGCAGCCCTGCTGGGGATCGACGCCGAAGACCTGGCCACGCTGACGGGCGTACACCTGCGTGAGCTGCCGCCGGTCCCGGCCCCGGAGGCGACGGACGCCGCCGTCCTGTTGTGGGAGGTGCGGCGCCTCTCCGCCGCCCAGGCACAGTACGTCGCCGAGCTGGCGCGCTCCATGCGCGGGGACTCCGCCAGGAAGTACTTCGTCCACCTGCCCGGGTCCTGACCCCTGCCGGGCACCCGCCCGTCGGCGTACGTGAGAGGAACCCGTACGCTCCGGGCATGAGCGAACGCGTCGGCTACGCGAGATGGAGTATGGACCAGCAGGACCTCACCACCCAGCGCCAGATCCTCCGCAGCCTGGATGTCCCCGAGGGCCGGATCCAGCCCACGCGCACCGCCCGCCAGCAGAACGCAGCCGCGCCTGCGGCCTCCAGCGGGCAGTGACGTGCTGCCCTACGTCTACCGGGTCACCAAGTACGACCCCGCCGACCGCGACGATCACGGCCACTACGCCGGCACTGAGCCCGCGATCAGCGACCACGGGCCGGTCGAAGCCGCCTACCTGCGGGCCGTCGCCGCCTTCGCCGAGGACACCGGCGTCGACCAGCTGTCGATCCGCGAGCCGCAGCTCGGCGGCTTCGCCCACTCCGGTCTGGAACCACCGGTCGACGGCTACGGCCTGGCGGGCCTCTTCCCCGTCGGTCCCGCCGGTCCCACAGGCCCCACCGGCCCCGCCGGGTTTCACGACGGCGCACTGGTGCCGATCGGTGTCGGCCTGGAACTGGTCCGGGCCATGCTCCGCGACAGCGGCGTCTGGTGCCGTCTGGAGGCGGAGGGAGCGTTCACGGTGCACGTCGGCTGGGACCAGTACCTCTACCTCGGCAGCAGTCGGCCCTGCGAAGCAGCGCTGGACCGCACCCGAGCGCTCGGCCTGTTCCCGGAACGCCTGGAGAAGTCGCCGTACGACTTCGCCCCCGACGATCCTGCGTACGTGCAGCGTCCGGCCGACGATGACTTCTGGGGCCGCCTGCACTGGACCCTCAGCGCCTACCGAGCCGTGTTCCTGGAGGAGGTCTTCGCCGCCAACGCCTCCCGGTGGCACCGCCTGACCCGCGACACCATTGAGACCGTGCGCTCCCGGTTGACCCCACGCTCCCAGTTGTCGGTCTGGCCGGACCTGCTCACCGACGTCGACACGGCCGTGGCCGCTCTGCCCGACGAAGGCCTGGTGGAGGTCGTCTGGGAGGACAGGGACGGACAGATCACGAGCACGGTCGTGGACGAGACCCAGTTCGAGGCAGTGACCTCCCAGCTCGCCGGCGCGCGTGCTGCCGGCGTCGTATCCACGTATGTCGGTGAGGACCTTCCCCTGTTCACAGCTGTAGTGCCGGACAGCGACGGTGTCCTGCGCGCTCGCTGGCAGACCGAGCCGACGCCCAGCGACCGGGACTGGGCGTTCCTGAAGACCCTGCGCCGCGGTCAGGTAGTCACCGGCACGGTGACGTCCATCGCAAGCTTCGGCGTCACCTTCGTGGACATCGGCGGCTTCACCGCGATGATCAACATCCCGGAGCTGTCCTGGCGTCCCTTCAACCACCCGTCCGATGTCGTCAGCGTCGGCCAGGAGATCACGGCCGAAGTCCTCGACGTCGACATGGTCTGGGAACGGGTACCGCTGTCGCTGCGAGCGGTACAGGAGGACCCGTGGCCGCAGGTGGCGCAGCGGATCGGCCAGGTGGTCACCGGACCGGTCACCAAGGTCATGCCGTTCGGAGTCTTCGTCCGCATCGAAGACCGGGAGGACGGCTTCCAAGGGCTCGTGCACACCAGCGAGCTCGATGAATCGCCCGGAGGCGTTGTCGAGGTCGGCGACGCTCTCAGGGTGAAAATCACGGATGTCGATCTCGCGCGTCGTCGTATTGCCCTGTCACAGAGGCAGGCTGACCAGTGACGACGTGGATGCGCTGCTACTGGGACGAGGAAGCCACGTGGTTCTACTTCGAGGTCGACGCCGATGGCTGGGTGACCCAGCAGGTCGAACTCCAAGGTTCTGGGTCGACCCCACGTGCGGCTGCCTCCCTGGACGAATGGCAGCGCGCCCAGCAGACAGGCGGTCTGGGGGAGTTCGAGAGGAACTTCGGAGCCACCGCAGGGCTTCCGGTGTCTCATTGGGAGGGTTACGAGGCCGATCAGCTGACCTCGCAAGAATTCGCGGAAGTCTGGGGGTCTGCCGCACGATCGGGTGACATCTGGCCGTCGATGAAGCGTGCATGAAGGAGAACGGAGCCGGGGCGGCCCCGTGAACCGGGGGAGAAGCTCTGGACGGCCGTCGCGGTAGTCTTCGGCGTCGCGCTCTGCGCGGGCGGGCTGCTCGGGATCCGGACGATGGGGGATCCGTACCCACCGCTGGTCGGCGCACGGATCGCCGACGGACGGATCACCGTCATGGTGTCGACGTGTTCCGGGTACGAGGTCGTCTCCGTGCGGGTCCACTCCGTGTCCTCATCGCGCTCCTCGTCGGGGACGACTTCGGCGATGATCGCGAGGGCCTCGGCGAGCTTTGCGCGGGGCACGACCCTCAGACCGTTCCCCGGGTCCGTCGCAAGCGGTCACGCAGCTTCCGCCATGACTGCGTCACGTCCGAAAGCAGAAAGGCCGTCCGAATCGCCAGTGTGCTGGGCGGGACGTGGGTGTTGTCGTAGTACGGTTCCGCCGCCAGCGGAACGCTTTGCGCGTGATATCGGAATTCCAGTCTCAGGTCACCCGAGGCGGGGGCCAGCGAGTCGAGGCGCCGCTCACGATCCGCCTCGTCCGTGAACCGTGGGCCTGGCCACTCTGCCGACACCTCTCCGATGGGTGCCTCTCCGTGGGAAGCCCCCTTGTGGAACATCGCCCAGCGGGCACCGCGGTAAGGGGTGCAGTAACGCCTACGGATCACATCGTCCAGGAAGTCACCCAGCGTCATGTCGCCGTCGTAGTCGCTGTCCACCTGGTGCGGTGCATGCACGTCGTCGGCCATACACACGCTTTCTCGCGTGACGATCACTCTCATGGCGGGAACGGTAACCCGGCAACGTCATTATCGTCAATTTGACATAAACTGTTGACTTGGCCAAGGAGGTGCCGACTGCCTACGGGCGGACACCCTCGGAGGCGTGTGCTGAGAAGCCGCTGTTGTGCCGCGCTGGAGGGTGCTCGGCGCGGCCGGACGCGGCGCTGTTGCCCTCCCGGACAGGCAGCCGACGTACCTTCGCGGATCCGCTGCCGCCCGGTTCAGGCGGCAGCGGTGAGCCAGGCCAGTAGCCGCTTCAGGACGAGGATCTCCTCGGGGTTCGCTTCGACGGACAGGGCCGTGCGCAGGGCACGTTCGGCGGTCTCCCCGGCTCCGGCGGCCATCAGCTTTTCGAGAGCCTGCCAGCGTGTCTCGACCGCCGTGCCGCGGGTGGTGCACACCCTGCACCACAGCGGCGTTGCGGCCGATACGTGGCCGAGGCCGATGAGGAGCGAGGCGAGTTCGGTGGACTGGTCGACGGTGAGGGCACAGGCTGCTTCCACACGTTTGACGACCTCGTGCACCGCGGCCCGGCCCCCGACCTGCAGCCACGCGCGGACGACGGCTTCCAGTTCGGGACCGGTCACTCCCGGGTCGGAGAGCAGCCGGGTGCCCAGCTCCATGACGGCCGTGACCTCGTCGTGGTCCGCGAAGAGGGGCAGCAGCCGGGCCCGTAGGGGCATGCCGTCGTACAGGCGGTCGTCCAGAGCCGTCAGTACCTCGGTGCAGGCGCCGGGGCCGCCGTGGGCGAGGACCACCGAGGCTGCGCGGGTGAACGCGGAGTCGCCGCAGCCAGGGTGACTCAGAGCCTTCCGGGCCAGTGGAAGGACCGCCTCGGGGGCCACGGCCGCATCCATGAGTCGCTTCATCACGTCGGCGTATTCGTCGGGTCCGGCCTCAAAGCGTTCGAGCCAGGACGTCACCTCTGCCACCGAGTCGGTACCACCGCTCTCCGCCAGGGCCCACAGTTTGAACGTCCGCGACCGATGGCGCCCCGAGCCCTCTTCCAGGACGGCTCGGACGATCTCGGCCGCCTGACGGGGGTGGCCATCGCGCAGCAGGTCGAATGCGATGGCGGCACGATAGTCGTCGTTCCAGTTGTGCAAGCCCGGCATCATGGCCGCGATCTCGTCGGCTCCCTGCGCTCCGCGGAGCTCCAGCCACAGGCTGATCAGTTCCCCGAGGTCATCGGAATTGATGGTTTCCTCGAAGGCTCTGCGTGCAAGCGATACGGCCTGGGTGGGGAGGCCGAACCGGAACAGGGTCTGGGCCAGGCCCACGAGCGCCCAGGAGTTGATGGTGCCGCGCTCTGCGATTGCCTCAGCCACCTCCGCCGCGGCCTCGGGTCCGGCGATGTCGTACCAGAGTTCTCCCGCACCCCACAGGAGATTCCCGTCCAGGTCCGGCCCGGACAGGACCGAGCGGGCGAACGTGACGAGGCCGTCGACGCTGCCCCGCTCCAGGAGACGGCGTGCCGCCGTCAGCCGCTCCGGGTAGCTCGCTCCGGGGTCGGTGACCACACCACGCAGGATGCCCACGACGAACGCCGAGTCCCCGGGGTCCAGTGACTCCAGATGACTGCAGCAGGCGAGGACGCTCTCGACCGTGCCGTCTTCTTCGGCGAGGACCCGCAGGAGGCGGACCCCCTCGGGCAGGTTGGTGGTGCGTGCGTAAGCCCACGCGGCCTCGGCGCGCAACGGAATGGGCAGACCCTCGGTTCGGGCAATGGCGAAGAGACGCTCGGAGAGCCGGCGGTTGCCGCGGAGCTGGGCCAGCTCCGCGAGGACCTGGTGGTGGGAGGAGGTGAAGTAGGCATGCGCATCCTGATGGTGGGAGAAGTCGAGGAGGCGTTCGATGACGGCGGCCTCCAGTACTTCTCCCAGCGGAACTCCGGTGGTGACCAGCCGAAGGGCCATGATGCGGTGGTTCAGCTCGCCCGCGAGGAGGCGGCGGACGATCACGGTGACGTCGTTGCCCGGACGTCTGGCCCACAGGGCGAGGGTGAACAGGAGCCGGTTGCCGGTCGCCGCGTTCGCGATGGCGGCGGACCAGTCGTCGAAGCCGGGGAAGTCGGCCGGTATCGAGGCGGCCTCGTCGCGAGCCGCCAGGAACTCGGCGAAGGACTGGTGGAGGAAGGAGAGATCGGAGCCGTCGAAGGCGACGACGCCCGACTGTGCGAGGAACTGGCCCAGCTCGCCCCGGGCCCCCGGCGGCCATTCCATGCCGGCCGGCAGGTGCCGGGACAACCAGGTCAGGGCAGCGTCGAGCAGCGAGGGCGGGGGTTGCCGGGAGGTGCGTTCCCAGGCGAGGTGGGTCAGCAGGCGGTCCTGGTGGTCGAGGAGCCACTGGGCCAGGCCGTCGTAGCCCCGTACGGTCCACCGTTCCCGGAAGCGGGCAAGGGCATCGGTGTTGCCCTCGCGTGCGTTTCGCAGGTCGCCCAGGAAATTCTCGTAGAGGTCGACGCGTCCGCGGGGCAGGGGCCGTCCCGGGTTGCGGCTGCGGAACGCCGCGGCGATGGTCGCCAGAAGCGGAACCTGGAGTACTTCCTCCAGGGAGGCGTCGGCGATGTCGGCGAGGAAGTCGCGCGCCTGCCGGAAGGGGTCCGGGTCGCCCTGGGCGGTGAACCAGCGTTCGGCGAAGGCCTGCTGCTGAGCGGTGTCGAAGCCCTTGAGCGTGTAGAAGCCGACGCCCGCCAGGTTCGCGAAGGGCGCCAGTTCTTCCTGGGGCAGGGGCCGGGAGGTGATGACGAGGCGGTACGGGCCGTTCGGCCGCGCCTGTTCGGCCAGCTTCTCCAGAAGCCGGCGGCGGACGTCGGGGGAGGACACCTCGTCCAGTCCGTCGACGACGACGAGCCAGCGGGCACCGTGCGGGCGGCCTTCGAAATGACTGTGGTCGACCGGGCTGTGCAGTGTGCCGGTGCGCGCGGCCGCGCTGCTGAGCTGTCGGCTCCACGGGTGGGGCGTCAGGAGGTCCGAGGAGGTGACCCGGATCGTGGTGACGGCCTGCGGACACCACGGCAGTCCGGCGTCCTCGGCCCGGAGCCAGTACCGGGCGATCTGGCGCACCAGGTGCCGGCCCAGCGTCGTCTTCCCGGCGCCGGGGCCGCCGGTGACGAACAGGTGGTCATGGGAAGTCAGTACGCCGGCGAGTGTGGGAGCCGGCTCCGACGGCGGGGCGACACTCGCACTGTGCCGCGCCGTCCCCGGTGAACCCGCGGGCGGCAGCGGCTGGAAGTCCTGTTCGACGTAGATGTCCGACAGCGGGGGCTTGCGTACGCCGAGGAGGTCGTACGGGAACTGCTCGGCGGCGACGGCCTGGCTGCGAAGCAGATCCTCGAGCCAGGGATCGGGCAGGGGGATGGATTCCCAGGAGGGGGCGGCGCCCGAAGCCCGGCGTCGTTCGGCGAGCTTCTTGCGCTCAAGGGCGCGGCTGGCGCGCAGCCACTTCGAGGTGACCTCGTCGGGGGAGCGGCCCAGCGCCTGGGCGAGGAGCTGTGTGGTCTCCAGAGTCCTCAGTTCGAGGGCTCCGAAGATGTCGTAGAGGGCGTCCTTGCCCGGGAGCGGTCCGGTGCGCCGACGCGAGGTGCGCAGGTCATTGGGAGAGGCGTATCCGGCGGTCTCGAGCTCGCCTTGGAACCACTTGGCCAGATCGAGCAGTTCCGGGACGGGTCGGCGGTCGGTCGTCCTGGGTCGTCCCGCGGGCAAGTGGCTCTCCTTCTTACGGTCCGGTGGGGTGCGCTGGCACCGTGCCTCCGTGCCGGGGGTTTCCTCGGTATTTCCGCAGGCTAGAGGGAAATTGCCCGCTTGGGGGAGCGTTGGCCGCATCAGCCGAACGAGCGAGGAGCGGTGACATGAGCGTGCTGACTGTGCTGGCGTCCCTGGACGGGACGGAGACGTGGCTGGTGGTGGTCGCGGTGGCGGCGGTGGTGCTGTGCGAGCTGGCCAGGCGCTGGTTCTGCCTGCGGACGGTGGAGTGCCGGGAGGCGGAGCACACGCGGCGGGTGATGGCGGCGGTCGGGGGGACCCAGTCGGGCCACCGGGCGGAGGTCGTCCAGGCGTGCGCGGTGCTCGGACCGGGCGGGGGAGCACGTACTCGTGCCCGGAGCCGCCCGACGCCTCGCCAAATGCTTTGAGACTCCGCGCCGCAGGCCTGAAGTGGCACGTCAGCAGGCCTGCTCCCGCACGTGCAGGTACGAATCTGTCGGCGACGGGTGACAAGTGGGCCGTTGGCGTCTGCGGCTGGTGTGGGCTTGCTTCGCTTTGACGGACATCCGAGATCAGGGGCTTGGGCCCCGGAAGGATGATGTCCATCATGGAGAGCATGGCGAAGAAGAAGGTGCGTCCTCGACGCTCGTTCACGGCGGAGTTCAAGGCCGAGATCGGCGGTCTGTGCCGGCGTGGTGACCGCTCGGTCGGCCAGGTGGCCAAGGACTTCGACCTGACCGAGACCGCGGTGCGGAGCTGGGTGCGTCAGGCCGAGGTCGATGCAGGCGATCGGGACGGTCTGACCAGCAGCGAGCGCGAGGAGCTGGCGGTTCTGCGGCGCGAGAACCGCAGGCTGCGGGAGGACGTAGAGGTCCTCAAGCGTGCGACGGCTTTCTTCGCGACGGAGACCCGGTGAACGTGCACCCGTTCATCGAGGCGGAGAAAGCTGCAGGTCACAGCGTCAAGAAGGCGTGTGAACTGCTCGAGGTCTCCCGGACCGCCTACTACGCCCGCCGCACTGGTGTCCCCGGTCCCCGCACGGCGCGAGACGTTGAGCTGACCGAGCGGATCACCACCGTGCACCAGCAGTCACGCGGAACCTACGGATCCCCACGCATTCACGCCGTCCTCAAGCGCGAGGGCGCTGGCTGCGGCCGCAGGTGGGTGGCCCGCCTGATGCGGCAAGCCGGACTCGCCGGCCGCAACCGTCGTCGACGGCACCGCACCACCATCCCCGACCCCCAGGCCGCCACGCGCCCTGACCTGGTCCTCCGCGACTTTCGGCCCGACCCGGCAGCGGTCGACACCCGCTGGTGCGGCGACATCACCTATATCGCCACCGACGAGGGCTGGCTCTACCTGGCCACCGTCATCGACATCGCCTCCCGCCGCGTCGTCGGCTGGGCCACCGCCGACCACCTGCGAACCGAACTCGTCGCCGACGCCCTCGAGGCCGCCTGCCACACCCTGGGCTTGATCCGCTTTGACGGACATCGGAGATCAGGGGCTTTGGCCCCGGAAGGATGATGTTCATCATGGAGAGCATGGGGAAGAAGAAGCCTCGCCCTCGCCGCTCGTTCACGGCGGAGTTCAAGGCCGAGATCGTCGAGCTGTGCCGGCGGGGCGATCGGTCGGTCGGTCAGGTCGCCAGGGATTTCGAGCTGACCGAGACGGCAGTGCGGAGCTGGGTGAGGCAGGCCGAGGTCGACGCCGGCGAGCGGGACGGCCTGACCAGCAGCGAACGCGAGAAACTGGCCGCACTACGGCAGGAGAACCGCAGGCTGCGCGAGGACGTCGACATCCTCAAGCGTGCGACGGCTTTCTTCGCGACGGAGACCCGGTGACGGTGCACCCGTTCATCGATGCGGAGAAAACCGCAGGTCACAACGTCAAACGGACGTGTGAACTCCTCAAGGTCTCCCGGACCGCCTACTACGCCCGCCGCACTGGCACCCCTGGCCCCCGGGCGGTGCGGGACGCCGAGCTGACCAGTCGGATCACCGCTGTTCACCAGCAGTCCCGCGGCACCTACGGTGCCCCGCGCGTTCACGCCGTCCTCAAGCGCGAGGGCGCCGACTGCGGACGCCGCCGGGTCGCACGGCTGATGCGCCAGGCCGGCCTGACCGGCAGGCGCCGACACCGCACCACCATCCCCGACCCACACGCCTCCACCCGACCTGACCTGGTGCTTCGCAACTTCCAGCCCGATTTCGCAGCTCTCGACACCCGCTGGTGCGGAGACATCACCTATATCGCCACGAACGAGGGCTGGCTCTATCTGGCCACCGTGATCGACATCGCCTCACGCCGCGTCGTCGGCTGGGCAACGGCCGACCACCTGCGAGCCGAGCTCGTCGCCGACGCACTGCGGACCGCCTGCCGGACCCGGCGGCCGGCCGGGCCGGTGATCTTCCACTCCGACCGCGGCTGTCAAGACACCAGCCGTGAACTCGCCTTGTTGGCCGCAGAGTTCGGCATTCGTCTGTCGGTCGGACGCACTGGGCAATGCTGGGGCAACGCGCTCGCGGAATCGTTCTTCTCGACCCTCAAGAACGAGCTGGGCGACACCGGCCCCTGGCCGAGCCGGGCTGCCGCACGCACCGCGATTTTCGAGTGGATAGAGAGCTGGTACAACTTGCACCGGCTCCACAGCAGCCTCGGCTACCGCAGTCCTGCCGAGTACGAGGCCGCCCTCGCCGCCTGACCACCACACCAAAGGTGTCCGTCAAAGCGGAACAAGCTCAGTACCGATGTTCTCCGCGGCCGGATGAGTGGACATGCAATGTCTGCCGCCGCACCCCGAGCCTTGTTGATCGGAGGTCGGCACCCCCTGCCTGATAGACGCGCCGTGGTTCAAGCTATGAGCAGACGGAGGCCGAGATCTGCCGCGTTGAGGTGAGCGAGGTCGCTGTTGCGCTCGGCCCACCGGCCGGAGTCGAGGTCGTCGCGGAGGCTGCGCACCGCCCGCCGCTCGGCCTCCGGCCCGACCCTCGTCCACACTGACATCGCACGGCGCACGTGATCCTCCAGATAGGCCCCCGGTCGACGCCAGTACGCCTCGAACAGGCCGTCAGCGCAGTCCCACGGGACAGGCACCGGCTCGGCGCGGGCGCCGATCGCATCGGCCATCCCGGCAAGGGAGGGAAAATCCGCGAGGACGCCGGCGAACTCGGGCAGGTAGTCCCGGGTCAGCCAGAACCGGTCCTGCCATCCAGGCTCGTCGGTGTCGAACGTGAGCACCACCACGTGGCGGGCCACGCGCCGCATCTCGCGCAGCCCCGCTATCGGGTCCCCCCAGTGGTGAACGGTGGAGACGGCCATCGCGACGTCGAAGGAGTGGTCCTCGAACGGCAGGCTCTCCGCGGCGGCGGCCACGCACGGCGCCGAGCCGGCAGGGCGCTGCCCCCGCATGACCGCCGACGGCTCCACCGCGATCACGCTGCGATCAGCAGGCTCGTAGGAACCGGTGCCGGCCCCGACGTTCAGCACCGTCCGCGCGTCCCCGAGCGCGTCCAAGATCTGCGCAGCGATCCGCGGCTCGGTTCGCCGTGTCGCGGTGTAGGCGCCGCCGATCGCGTCGTACAGCCGTGCACCGAGCATCTCCAGCTGCTCCTCCGGTGTCACCTTCAGTCCCTTCGCCCGTGCCTCAAGTTCCCGGTCGATGGCCGCCACCATGGCATCAGCGCGGTCACGGCGCTCCAGCAGCAGGCCTCGCAGTCTGCGCAGGTGTGCGACCGCGTCGGTGGACGAGTCGCCGACCAGTTCCGCAACCTCCCTCAGGCCGAAGCCTAATCGCCGGTAGGCGAGTACCTCGCGCAGCCGCTCCACGTCGCCCGCCGAGTAGGCCCGGTACCCAGCCGCAGTCCGCGCCGACGGCCGAACGAGCCTGATCTGGTCGTAGTGATGCAGCGTACGGACGCTCACGCCGGCCAGCTCGGCCACGCGTCCCACGGTCCAGTGATCTTCCACGCCACCGACTATGCAGCCTGACGCCACGTGAGGGTCAAGAGCTGGCGTTGGCTTTCGAACGGCACGCTGCGCGTCGGCCTCACCCCTGCTGTCTACTCGCCCGCGGCCAGCCCCTCGACGGTGCCAAGGCCTCCCGGTTGCCCCGCCCCAGCGCATGGCCCGCCGCGAGTACGAGAACCGCGTCAACAGCCTCGTGGCCGACACCCAGCCGCAAGCAGCAGAGCTAGGCCGTCTCTTTCGGATCTTGCCGGGTACGCGCCGCCCGGCACCGCACCTCGGCGCACTGCCGCGGCACCCGAGTACGTCCAGTACGCGGGAGCCACGGCAGCGCGCCGAGGCACGCCACCGGACGACGCGGACCAGACCGACAAGATCCGAAAGAGACGACCTAGCCCGCCAAGATCATCCCGTGGCGGGTTTCTGGCGTATCTGGGTCATGCCCCGTGTCAGCCGTCCCGCGCCTCCCGCTCGGCGGCTTCGGCCCTTGAGAGTTGCCACCGCATGGTCTCCGCCTTGCTACGGGCCTCCTCCTGAAGCTCCGGTGTCAGGCCGGAGCGATCCGCAGCTACCTCGGAGGCTTCGGTCCAGGCGCGCAGGACTTCGATGGGACGCTGATGTCCGCAGTCGACCTCGTTGCCCGAACGGTCGTAGACGGTGGCCTCGTAGCCGGTGTTCACCCACACGTTGGCGCCTTGGTCGTGGAAGACGACCTCGAACGGTGCTTCGTCGCGGTCGGCGCCCTTGGGGGTGTCCGTGACGACCGTGAATGCCTCCTCGGGCTTCATCCAGTAGTCCCCGCCCCATGGTTCAACCCAGATCCCCAGGGTCTTCGTGGTGTCGTTGCTCAGCCTTGTCTTCGGCATGGCCGCAGCGTAAGCCGCGACGCTCGGGCCACGGGAGCGTTCTCCCCGCTCCGATTGGTGAGCCAGATCTGCTCGGCTGATGGCTCTGGGCGGCTCACCTCTCGGAGGCGGCCGGCACCTGCCGCCCGTCGACGGCGGACACGGAACGTGCACCCCTGGCCGCGCCGTACGGTCGTGCCCTGGCCGAGCTCCGGTTTGACGACAGGTCCTGGCGCGGATGCACGCGACAGTGGGGCACACCTCCCGGTGTGCCCCACTGTCGTACGGGCGGATCGGATCACCGGCAAGCGGTGACCAGGGCCCGAGCCCGGCTCACTTCTGCTTCCTCCTCCACGCCTCGCGCACCGTCACCGCGAGCGTGAGGTAGACACCGATGACTTCCAGCACCAGCAGATACGTCTCCATGTCGCCTTCCCCGCCTGTTCGTGGCTTGCTTCCACGACCACGATTGCCGACGCGGCGGGTACGGGCATTCACTGTTTTGCCTGCTCAGAGGGGTTGGTTTGCGCCCGGACCGGGGCTGTTTCGCGCGGTGTCGGGGCAGGTTTCGCGGGCGGACGCGCGATCCATCGCATCCATCGAGGCCAGTGGCCTCAACCGGCGCCAATCGTAAGGCGGATGGCCCGTACTGGGATGGCGGCGGTCATGGACGTTGGCCGCGATCCAGAACAGGCAACAGCCCGCCATCACGGCCAGCGCCGCCCACCGGAGCGGTCCTTCGACACCCGACGTCGCGCCCCTCAGGAGCGCGCTGCCGACCAGATAGGTCAGGAGCGGGTAGACGACGGCCTGGTGCCAGATCTTCGTCGGGGACAGCATCTGCGCACGCGTGTAGAGACCGGTCCTCAGCTCCCACCAGCCCTGCCACAGGCCGAACACCAGCGGCAGCACCGTCATAGCCACCGCCGGCCACCCTGCGACCGGTACGGAGGCGGCGCCCGGGGAGCCCACGAGCCAGACACCGGCCGCGCAGGACACGGCCAGCGCCGGATCTCCGTAGAGGAACGCGGTGAACTCGTGCCGCGGCCGTAGCAACCGCCGTTCCAGTACGAGGGCGAGCAGCGCCGGGACACCGGGGCTCACGGCGAACGCGGCCAGGAACGCCCACAGCGGCCCGTGTTCCAGCGTCGGCGCCACGAAGGGCCGCCAGTCCCCCGCGGCAGCCATCGTCATACCCGCTTCCCCGTACGGAACTTTCGGCGGCGGGCGACCCCCGCCGCGCGGCCCTGGCCCTCCTGCCGCCCCTCGGTTCCCCACATCTCGTTCACCAGACGCTCGACGTCCTGGTCACCGAAGAACCAGGCGTAGGTCTGCGCGAATGCGGTCACTACCTGGAGGTGCTTCTTGCGCGTTCCCGCCCCCGGCTCGTCCTCGGGCGACGCGACGCCGAAGAACTCTTGCTGCAAGCCCTGCACGGCCTCCGCGGACTGCTCCAGAAACGTGGACAGCGAGCGCGCCCCGACCCTGGTCTCCTCGATGATCGTCGCATGCCGGTCGCACACGGCGGCCGCGCGCCAGAGCGCGAGATGCCCGGGCTGGCGGACGAGGCTGTTGATCCAGGAGGGTCCGCGGCGCGGGGGCCGGAAGTCGGCCGAAGCTTCCGGGTTCGGGCGATGGCCGTAGGCGACCGCGGTGGCGATGTCGCGAATATCCTTCTCGGCGCCGTTCTTGGACACCAGGGTGAGGGTGTCGGGGTAGAACTCGAACGCGGCCAGAAGGTGCAGGATCCGGTTGTGCTCGCCGTCGGCGGTGAGGAGGGCGGCCGGTACGCCCACCTTGCCGCACTCCTCCAGCGCGGCGAGCCCGGACCTCTCCGACTCCTTCTGGAAATCGAGGTCGACGAAGGCGAGCTGGAAATCCCGGTCGTCGCCGGCGAACCGTGCGGCCAGGTCTTCAGGGGACCGCACGCCGACCACGACGTGCCCGGCGGGAGCCAGGGCGCGGGCGACGGCCGATTCGACGATCCACTGGTCGTCGACCACGAGTACACGCATCGTTCACTCACCTTCTCGGACGGCTGCTCGGACCGGCCACCGCTCGGCCGGCTGCTGGGAGGACCAGCCCGCATCCACCCTGGTGCCACCGCCCTTGCGCGCGGCGAACTCAATGGACCCCTGGTAGCGGTCCAGATCCCGTTTCAGGACGACGAGGCTGCTGTTCTGCGCCGGCGCGTCCGGGCACATCCCCGGCCCGTCGTCGGCCACCCTGACCCGGATCCGCACCACGCGTCCGCCCCGGGCGTCGGCTGCGCGCCCGGCGCTCACGCTCACCACCACCTTCAGCGCCCCGGACTGGACGGCGTTGGCCACCAGGTCGGAGAGGACACGGCGGGCGAGCTGGTAGTCGGTGGACGGCAGCGCGACCGACGCGCATCCCGGATCCAGCACGCAGCGCTCGCGCAACCCGCTCGGCATCACGCAGAGCACCGCCTCCCACAACGTCCCCACGGTTCCCCCGGGCCCCCGCCCCGGATCCAGCCAGTCCAGCCGCATCTCCTCGACCCGTACCAGCGCGTCCCGCAGCAGACCGCGTACCTCGACGCGCTCGTAGTGGTCGCTCCGTTCGGCCTCGACCACCATGGAGATGGCGGTCTTGGACATGCTGTGCAGGTCTCGGCACGCCATGTCGCGCACCCCGCGCTCGCTGTCAACCGCAGTGGCGACCGCCGCGTCGAGAATCCGGTCGAAGGACCACCACACGACAGCGACCGCGCCGACTCCGAGCACCACGCACACCCGCGCGGCGCGGGGGACGGCCGTCAGTGAGGCCGTCCAGTCCGGTACGAACAGCCCCCCGGCGATCAGCAGAGCACAGACGGGGATCAGCCGCCGCAACAGCACCAGCCGCCCGTCCGCGGCGCCCGTGCTCTTGTCGGATCCCAGTTTCACGCGCTGGGACGGCGCGTAATAGCCGGCGTCGCACACGATGTTGACGAAGACCAGGGTCACGAACACCATGACGGCGGAGAGCTGGACGATCGTCACCGAGACGCCGGGGCCGTCCGGACCGTACGGGCCGACGAGGGCGAAACCCATCGCGGCCATGCCGAAGCCCTCCGCCAGCCCCGGCAGGTTGAAGGAGGCCCGTCCCCGGGCGCTGTCGAGGTGGTCGAACAGCCGGTACAGCACGGGCAGCCGTTCGCCGGCAGCCTCAAGGCGCGCCCTGGTCTCCGGATAGGCGTGCAGAAGGGACAGGACGGCTCCGGCGGTCGCGAGCAGGAGGGCCAGAGCACTGTGTGTGCGTGCGGACGCCGGCGTCCAGGCCAGGGAGGCCCACAGCAGGGCTGTGCTTGCGCAGCGCAGCCACGCGGTGGTGCGATGGAGGCTGTCGAGGGCACGCACCGCCGTCACCCAGCGCAGGTCCGCGCGCCTGTCCAAACCGTCCATGTGCCACCCCACCGTCTCGTCCTGCGATGGAATTCATGATGGGCAGTCCCGCGCGGTCCGGACAGCAATACATCGCACATGGTGCCGCGCTCGTGTGCACCACCGCCCGGACCGGGCGCCGTGGGGTCTGCCGTGGAATCCCCGTCTGCCCCGCCCCGGGGACCGGGTTCTCGCCGGCTCAGCAGGATGAGATCACCCGGCGCTGGGCAGCCGGTTGAACAGCGTCGTCCCGTCGCTGTCACGGTCCTCCAGCAGCCGCATGAGCCCCGCCCGCTGAGCAGCGCTCATGCTGTCGTGGATGAGGTCCGCCGGGCGGTTCTTCGCCGCGGCCTCCTTGCGGATCGACTGCTCGACGATCCCGCGGGCCTTGGCCTGGTCGTACGTCACTCCGGCTTGGGCGACCAGGGACATGAAGGGCACGATGCCGGTGGTCGGTGCGGGCGTAAAGGTCCGGGACCCGCCGGGCCTTGACGCGGAAGTTCGGGTCTCGGATGAAGATCCAAGACCGGTACTTCCAGGGCTTGATCGCGTCCTGACGCAACCAGCGGCGCACCGTGGACGCGGAGACGGTGTCGGTGATCCCGCGCGCGGTCAGCTCGGTGGCCGGCTCCGGGCACGACCAGCGCGATAGGGGCATACCGGTCTCGGCCGCCAACTGGCAGGCCAGCGCCTCGGCTTCGGCGACCTGCACCGGGGTGAAGCCGGCGGGACGCCCGGTGCGCTTGCGGTCGGCCAGGGCTGGCAGCCCGCCGAGGGCGAACCGGTCGCGCCAGGCGCGGACCGTGTCCAGGTGCAGGCCCGTCTCGCGGGCGATGCGCGCGTTGGAGCGCCCCCGTGCCGCGTGCAGGACGATCCCCGCCCGCCGCCGTAACCGGTACGGGGCCTTGCGGCCGTAGGCCATCTTCTTCAACCGCTCGCGCTCGGCGGCGGTCGCGACTATCGGGCAGGCCGGGGCAACGAGCATGGCAGGCGGGCCGATCGGGGGAAGTGGATCACGACGGATGGCATCCTGCCGTGTCCGGCGCCTCAACGATCCGGCACGACGGCCACCGTGCCCACGACGCCGGAGTGCACCGGGCTGTCACTCGCCCAGTGGTTGTCCGAACACGCCCGCACTGCCTGACCGCAACTGGCGGACCGCCATGTCGCTGACCTGGCGGGCGATGTCGGTCCACAGGGCGGCGGGGAGGTCGTGGCCGACGCCCGGGTAGGTCACCAGGCGGGCGCCGTCGATGGCCCGGGCGGTGGCGCGGCCCGCGCTGACGCGCAGGATCGGGTCCTGCTCGCCGTGCAGGACCAGGGTGGGTCGGCGTAGCTCCCTGAGCCTGGGTCCGTGCCACTGGGCGCCGATCTGGCGGCTCTGCGCCTTGTTGTCGCGCGGGCCGCTGTCCACGTCGGCCTCGACCCAGGCGCGGGCCGCGGCCTCGTCGAAGGGGTAGCCGGGTGAGGCGATGCCGCGCCAGACGGTGAGGGCGGCCTCGATGTCGCCCTCGCGGCCCTCGGGGAACTTGGTCCGGGCGAGCTTGGCGAGCAGGCCGAACCGCAGGTAGCGCAGGACCCCCAGCCCGGAGACGTCGCTGGGCAGGGCCGCCGAGGAGGTGACGCTGAGCACCCGGTCGGGGTGTCGCAGCGCGATCCGCTGGGCGATCGCGCCGCCCAGGGAGTGGCCGAAGACATGGGCTCGCCCCCAGCCGAGTTCGTCCATCACAGCGATGGCGTCGTCGGTCATGTCCTCGGAGGTGTAGGCGTCCCCGCGCTTGGCGAACAGGGCCTTGAAGGGGTTGGTGGTGGCGGTGTCCGGCATCCGGGTCGACTGGCCGGCGTCGCGCTGGTCGTAGCGGGCCACGGCGAACCCGGCGTCGCCGAAGGCCTGGCACAGTCCGGCCGGCCACCAGAACCGGGCGGTGGCCAACCCCATGATCAGCAGCAGCGGTTCGCCCTCGGAGCCCTTCAGTTGGTCGAAGGCCACCTGCACGTCGCCGTTGCGCGCGTACCGGGTCGACGTCCACTGCTGCTGCACCTGGGGCATGTCGGCTCTCTTTCATCTACTGCGATCATCGTTCGCAGTTAATGCAGCCTAAGATACTGCATACACCGTTCGCAGAAAAGGAGGGGTCATGACCGAGCCGTCCGCCCACAGCATCTGGCTGCGCCCCGAACGAGCCGGACGCGGCCCGACGCCCACGTTCGACCGCGACCGCATCGCCGCCGCCGGGATCGCCCTGGCCGACGCGGACGGCCTGCCCGCCGTCACCATGCGGGCCGTGGCGGTCGCCCTCGGGGCCGGGCCGGCATCCCTCTACCGCTATGTGGCCACCCGCGACGAACTGCTGGAACTGATGATCGACCAGGTCAACGGCGAGATCTCCTACGCCGGGCTCGGTTCCGGACACTGGCTCGACGACCTGCTCGCCCTGGCCCGGCAGAGCAGGAGCGTCTACCTCGCGCACCCATGGCTGCTGGACGCGACCGCGGCGAGGACCCCGGTGGGGCCGCACGCGGTCACCTACCTGGAGCACGCCCTGGCCGCGCTCGCCGACGTCGACGTCAGTCCCCGGACCAAGCTGGAGGCCATCGCGATCCTCAACGCCGTCGTCTCCACTTTGACCCGCGCCGAGGTGATCCAGCGTCTCGCCGGGCAGACCATCCCGCAGTGGCAGCAGGCCCAGGCGGAATATCTCACCCAGGTCGCCATGGCGGGCCATCACCCGCACCTCGCCACCGCCCTGATCGGGCAGCCGACCGAGGCCGAGGATTCATCGGAATCGCTCTTGGACCGCATCCTCACCCGCGTACTCACCGGGCTCCTTCAGCCCGACGACATCGGAGCAGCCTCCGTGCGCGGTCGCGCGAAGGCAGAGCCACCCGCGGCCAGTCCGGGGGCGACCGCAACCTCCTGATGCCTCATCGGGAGAGTCATGCCCGAGCTTTCACCTCCCGCGACGCTCCGCCACTCTCACAAATGACCATCCGTGAGAGTGGCGACGGGCCGTTTCGGCGGCACCCCGGGAGATCCCCAGACTGCGCCTGCGGCCTCCACCTGGCCGTCCCCGAGACCTGGCCGGACTTCACACACAACAACAGCGGGAGTCAGCCCCCGAAGGATTTTCGGCGTCGACCACTGAGACGGGACATCAGCAACGGCTCGTGGACACCGAAATCCATCGGCCGTGACGACGGTGTTCCGGGCAGGATGTCCTCCCGTGAACCACGTACTGTGCGGCCTCGCCGCCAATGAGGCACTGCCCTACGAGCTGGTCGGGCGCCTGATCGCGGTCGCGGACGCGGACATCGCCGACGCCCTCGCCGGCCGCGCCGACCTCAGCCGCGAGCAGGCGGTCGACCTGGCCAAGCGAGTCGAGGAAGCCACTGCGCGACTCGCGTACGAGGGCCGTTTGACCGCCGCCGACATCGACCCCCTCGCACGGCCGGAGGCCGCGCTCGCCCTGCTCGACGCAGGTTCCGGTGACCTGCAGTGGGCGCGGCTCTTCGCCCAGGACCCCGATCCCGAGCGCCGGGCGAAGCTCGCCGCCTGTCCCGGACTTCCGGCCGACGTGAGGGAGAGCCTCGCCTGCGACCCGGACGTCCAGGTCGTCGCGGAACTCGCGCTGTGGACCACAGCGGACATGGCGGCACGCCTCGCACGCCACCCGCATGCCGAGGTCCGCCGCGCGGTAGCCGGCAACGAGGCGACACCACCGCAGGTCCTGGCCATGCTGGTCACCGGCGAGGGGCTGCCACCGGCGGAGCGGTGCCTGGTCTGCGACCGGGAGGAGACACCGTACGCGCACGATCCCCACTGTCCCCGCCTCGACTGCGACCTGCGGTCCGGTGCCTCGTGCGCCGGCTCGCACGAGTCCACCCTCCACGAGATGGCGGACCAGGCGCTGCGGAACCCCGCCACCCCGATCGCCGCTCTCCTCCGATTCGCCGACCACCCCTCGGCACTGCTGCGCTGGGAACTCGCCGCCCGCCCCGACCTCCCGCCGCAGACAGCGGCGCGGCTCGCCGACGACCCCGTTCCCGGTGTTCGAGGCGACCTCGCGCAGAACCCGGCGATCGACGACGCCACGGTCCGCGTACTGGCCGCCGACCTCGGCCACGACGTACAGCGCCGGCTGGCGCACAACCCCCGCGTGCCCCTCGACGTGCTGTCCGACCTGGCCGCCGCCACCAAGATCGGCTCGACCCTGCTCCCGAGGATCGCCTCCACTTCCCCCTCCGAGATCGAGGACTTGTCCAGGTCCTCGAACCCGGTCCTACGCATGCTCCTGGCCGAACGGCGCGATCTGCCGGCCGAGATCCGAGACCTGCTGGCCGACGACCCCGACGCGAAGGTCGTCAAGTCCATCGCACAACACCCCGGCCTCTCGGAAGCCCAGCTACGGTCCATGGTCGAACGCCACGGAGCCCAGGTCGCCGCCAAGGTTGCGGCCAACCCGGAAACCCCGGCCGCCTTGCTGGAAGACCTGACCGGGCACGTACCGCCTGTCCGGAAAGGGCTGCGCGAAATCGCCCGGCACCCCAACGCAACCGGCCCCGCCCTGCTCGTCTGTCTGACGGACAGGCAGGCAAGGCGAGTGGCTGCGGGACACCCAGCCCTGCCACCGGAGGCCATCGTCGAGCTGCTCGCCGACTGCGACTGGCAAGTGGTGGAAGCGGCTGCCGCCAACCCCTCGCTGCCACTGGCCGTCATGGCGGAGCTGATACCTGAGCCCCACGGGGCATAGGGCCCCGGCGCGGTCTTGGAGAACATCGGCACAGGCCTTGATCGCCGATAACGGTCATGAGGCGGCGGCCGACCTGTTCCTCGACTCGTTCGCCAACCCGAACACCGTCCGGAACTACGGCATCGCCGTCGCGAAGACCGCCGAGCGCCTGGGCGAGGGCCGGCCGTTCGCCTCGGTGGAGGACGCCGAGATCGGCGAGGCGCTGGAGCTGCTGTGGGGCAGCTCGGCGGTGAACACCTGGAACGCCCGACGCGGCGCAGTGCTGTCCTGGACCGGCTGGTGCGCGGAGCGCGGGTACGACGGGCCAACGGTCCCGGCCTGGGCCAAGCGGCTGTCTCCGCCGGACTAGGAGACTCCGGTGCGCTCGAAGTCGGCGATCGACCGGCTGATCGCCCGCCGCGACGTCCACCTGCGGGAGAAGACGCTGTGGCGGATGCTCTACGAGACGTGGGCCCGCTCGGAGGAGATCCTGGACGTCAACGTCGAGGACCTTGACTTGGCCGGCCGCCGGTGTCCGGTGAAGGCGAAGGGCTCCCAACCGAAGGTCCGCCGCCGCGGCGGCGCCCGCGACGAGAACGTCCGCCGCTGCTTCAAGCCGTCCCCGGAGGCGATCGCCGAGGTCACCGGCCTGCTCGCACCCGGCAACAGCAGGCGCTCAATCTTGCTCAGCCCCGTCCCCGAGTCGTAGTCGCTCGGGTGCCAGCGGGCTACCGGAGCACGACCGTGACGCCGCGCCGTTCGAGGAGTTGCACGATCTCCTCGAAGTAGGAGAGTTGACCCTCCGGATCCTCCACAACATCCGCCAGTGCGCGGCGTGCGACTTCGGAGTCATGCCAGGTCAAGGTGAAGGGCGGGGCCACTCCGAATCCACCGCACAGGCAGTCCTTGAAGGCGTTCCACTCCCGGCCGAAGTAGCGGCCAGGTCCGAGCAAGGCCTCGGCGATCGCGCAGTGCAGCCCGGGGACGTCCGTGACGAACCGGCCGTCGAGATGATATTCGCCGCCAGAGCGGTCCGGTCGAGGCGCGGGCACCCGCCAGGCACGGGTGGTGAGGTCGAGCCAATCGGCCCTGCCTTGCGAGTCGTACGGCGCCCACATGTTGGGTGCTTCTGGCGGGCCCTGATACCACTCCGCCCAGATCGAGCGGGCCGCCGACGATGGTCGATCGGCGCCGCCATCGGTGAGGGTTATGTCTTCCAGCCCATCGCCGAGCACAGACGGGCGCGCTCCGGTGAGGGCCAGGCCCACGGAGCGCGAGGCCATCACAGCGCCATGGCGATCCAGCACCAGGAGGTCGGCCCAGCCCCGTGTCCACCGGCGTGGTCGCTGAGTCCCTACGAGCAGTGGCTCCGTAGCCTCGCAGCCGATCAGCTCCATCGGGACAGGGGCCGGGTCCGCTCGCGGATTGAACAGGCCGTCCACATCGGAGCACCGGCCTGTACTTGCAGCAGCGACCGTCGTTCCCGCGAAGAGCTCGAAGCGTGGTGTCGCAGGCACTTCGAAGACGCCCTCGTCGTTCCTGACGCCGGCACCGAGCACAATATCGTACCGCGCCGGGTCGCCGGGGTGGGGCTGATGGGCCACCACGACCGCATCGACGAGAGTCCACCACTGCACGGGCTGCTCGTCGTCCCAGACCTCGATGCCCACGTCGCCCAGACCCCGAAACGAGACGCCGGGCTCGGCCAGGACCTCGCTCAGGAGGCCATCGGGGCTGCATCCGCGGAGGGTGAGGATCTCCCGTGGCGGCGGGAGCGGGTCGACGAACAGCCCTTCGACGCCCGCGCACCTCCCCCAGAGCTGTTCCACGCCGTCTTCGTCCTCCTGGACCAGGAGGTACTTCACCGGGAAGCCCCGATCCCACCGAGCGTGATCTGTGATGCGCACCCAACCCCCGAACATGCGAGCGACCTTCGCGCCTACGATACGGACCTGCCGGCCCTGGCCAGGAAGGGGACGGGCTCCCGAGTTCGGTTACGTCTCGTCGACGCCGCCGTCGCCCAGCTCCGCGCGGAAGGCCACGAGATCCGGGACGAGGACATCGCCCGGCCGAGGAGTCCTGGAGCGGTCGGGCAGGGTCGGGGAGGGGTTGTGTCCCGGCGCCCGCCCGACCCTGGTCAGGCGGGCGCGGGCTGCGGCGTGGGCGCGGTGAGCCGTCCGGTGCGTGCCAGTGCGAGGACTGCGCCCGCGCAGGCCCCGCCGGTCAGGGCCAGGACGGTCCAGACCAGCCACAGTGTCTGGTTGCGCGTGGCGTAGTCCCACAGCGCTCCGGTGGCCAGGTTGCCCAGTGTGATGCCCAGGCCGGAGACGGTGTTGTAGAGGCCGTAGTGGGTGGCGACGAGGCGGTCGCCGGACAGCGAGACGACGGTGTCCATCTCGAAGGGGTAGACGATCGCGCTGCCGGCCGACAGCGCGATGACCGCCGCCGTCAGTGCCGCCAGCGACACGGCGCCGGGGACGGTACTGCCGCTCGCGGCCGTCAGGGCGAGCGGCGTGAACGCCAGGCCCATCACCGCGAGGCCGCGGACGAGGGCCTGTTCGCCGCTCCAGCGTGTCCGGGCCCAGCCGGTCAGCCGCAGCTGCCCGGCGACGGCCACCGCGGCCGACAGGACGAACAGCAGGCTGGTGGCCTTCGTACCCGCCTTCCCGAACGCGTCCCCGGCCGCGAGCGGCAGGGCGAGGTAGACCTGGAAGGTCAGGACGTAGGAGCCGATCATCGCGCACGAGAACAGCAGGAACGGCCGGTTGGCAGCCACCGAGCGCCACTGCGCCAGCACCCCGCTCTCGCCCCCGCCGGGTCCAGAGGCCCGGCGGGCGGGCAGGGCCCGGCCCTGCAGCACGCTCAGCGCGGCGAAGATACCGGCGGCCACCAGGCACACCAGACGGAAGTCGGCGGCCAGCAGGGCCAGTCCCACCAGGGGCCCCAGCAGCATCCCGGCCTGGTAGTAGACGTTGAACGTCGCGAACGCCTCGACCCGGCGCGGGCCGGCCTCGGCGGCGAGGTACGCGCGCACTGCCGGGTTGAACAGTGCGCCGGCGAACCCGGTGGCCGCCGAGGCGATGATCAGGACGGGCAGGCTGTCCACGACTCCCAGCAGGGCGAACCCGCCCGTCCGCAGCAGACAGCCGGCCATGATCGGGGCCTTGTAGCCGAAGCGGTCGGCGATCGTGCCGCCGATGAGGAACATGCCCTGCTGGGAGAAGTTGCGCACGCCCAGCACCAGCCCGACCGCCCACGCGGCGAGGCCGAGCTCACCGGCGAGGTGGGCGGCGAGGTAGGGCATCAGCATGTAGAAGGCGAGGTTGATGGCGAACTGGTTGGCCATCAAAAGCCGCACTGCGGGCGGGAAGCTCAACGTGCTGGTCCACAGGGTCTTCACCGGGCCGCTCCCGTCAGGCTCGCCGTGCCCGAGTACGGTCCGGCGGCCGCCGGGACGGGGTCGAGGACGGTTTCGCATTTCGTCCACCGGGTGACGGTCCGCTCGCCGGGGTGGCCGATCTCGTCCGGGGCGCCGGCCGGCTCGCATCCCAGCAGCCCGCGTTCCTGGCACCAGGCGTCGTCGAAGACGGTTCCGGCGTAGCGGTGGGGGCCGTCGGGGAAGACGGCGGCGATCCTGGCCTCGGCGGGGAGGGTGGCGGACAGGTGGCGGGCGACCAGGGCGACCGCACCCACACTCCACCCGCCGCTCGCGTACCGGGAGCGGGCCAGCGCCCGCGCCGCCCACACGGCCTCCCCGGCGGCGACCCAGTGGACCTCGTCGAAGAGGGTGTAGTCGACGTTGCGCGGGTAGATGCTGCTGCCCAGGCCCCGCATCAGGCGGGGGGCGGCCTCCTGGCCGAAGATCGTGGAGCCGCAGGTGTCGACACCGACCACCTTCAGATCGGGGAAGAAGGTGCGCAGGACCGAGGCGACGCCGGCGGAATGGCCACCGGTCCCCACGCTGACGACCAGGGCGTCGATCCGCCCGAGCTGGGCGACCAGCTCGCGTGCCAGACCCGCGTACGCGGTCACGTTGTCGGGATTGTGGTACTGGTCGGGGCACCATGCGTCCGGGTGGAGGGCGAGGAGATCGGTGACGCGGTCGCGGCGGGCCTGCTGCCATCCCCCGACCGGGTGCGGCTCGGTAACCCGCTGCACGTCCGCGCCGTAGGCGGTGAGCAGGCCCGACACGAGGGGTTCCATGCCGGGGTCGGTGACCACGGTGACCGGGTGGCCGAAGACGATCCCGGCCAGCGCCAGGCCCAGGCCCAGCGTGCCGGAGGTCGACTCCACGATCCGCGCCCCGGGCAGCAGGTCACCGCGCTCCCGGGCGCGTTCCACCATGAACAGGGCGGTGCGGTCCTTGATGCCACCGGGGTTGTGGCCTTCGAGTTTGGCCCAGAAGCCGCGTCCGGCAGCGGTGAAGGGCTCGCCGACCCACAGGACGGGGGTGTCACCGACCAGCGCCGCCGGGGAGTGGGCGCACCGGGTCGCGCCGCTCAGCAGTTGGGCCGGCGGGGTGCAAGAGGGCATGAGGGAGGAGTTCATCGCACGGGTCTCCTGCCGGCCGCACACGGCGCCTGGTCAGGGCGGGGCGGGCCGGGGTGTTCGAGGACGGAACCGATGGGGCGGCACCGCCTCCCGCGCTCCATATCGCGGCGGGAAGCGGTGGTCCGCTCAGGCCCGCCAGACCCCCAGCATCGCGCGCGTCCGGCTGTGCCCCGCAGGGTGTCCCCCGCTGGCGCGGGCGCAGGGCGCCCGGCTCCGGGCGCCCTGCGCCCAGGCGTCCCCCGCAGGGAACGCGGCGTCGTCGGTGGGGGCAGGTACGGGCAGGTCGGCCCGGGGCCCGGCTGTGGCAGGCTCGTCGGCCCCGGTGCACCCCAAGGCGCCGCCGTGGTCACAGAGTTCCGCAGCGGCAGCCGGAACAGCGGGACGCGCATGATCCGCGGCCGCGACCGTCACGGTGGCCAGAGTGTCGATGCGTACCCCGTCGGTCTGCGGGCCGTGGGCGCAGCCGAGCACGTGCAACAGCCCGGCCATCACCGTGACCAGTACCAGCCGCCACGGCATGGCACGGGGCCCGCAAGAACCCACCTTCACCCGCACAACACGAAGAGTATTCGATCAATTACATAAAGTGCTTGTTAGGGCGGCCGGACAGGTGGCGGCCTGCTCTCACAAATGACCATCCGTGAGAGCTCTGCGAGAACCTCCTCAGTGATCACGTTTCCGCAGGTCGCCGCTCGCAAAAGTCCTCGGCGCCGTTGCCTGGTCAAGGCCGACCGCCACTCCGCCCTGACCCATCTCGGCGAGCAGGGT
The DNA here is from genome assembly GCF_036346895.1 of Streptomyces sp. NBC_00503. Lineage (NCBI taxonomy): Bacteria > Bacillati > Actinomycetota > Actinomycetes > Kitasatosporales > Streptomycetaceae > Streptomyces > Streptomyces sp. NBC_00503. The sequence continues at coordinate 7,735,881 of NZ_CP107855.1, forward strand.
GCATCGCTGTTGATGCTGATGGCGAAGTCCCGGCACAAGAAGCCGGAGAACGTCCGCCGCTACTTCAAAGCCCTTCCCGGGGGCGATCGCCGGGCTGACCAGCCTGCTCGCCCCCGGCGACGCCCGCCGTTGACCGCCTGCGCTGGGCGGGGCCGGCCGCACGGGCGGGGAGCCGTTCAGTGAGGAATCGCCCAGCCCGGTGTCCAGGTCCCGGCGGTTTCGTGGCCGGCCGTCGTGGCGGCGAGGTGGGTGCGGAGGGCCGCCAGCGCCGGGTGGGGGTTGTCGCGGTGCCAGAGGAGCGAGTGGGGGTAGACGGGCGTTGGGTTGGTGACCGGGATGCGGCGCAGGCCGTGGTCGGCGGGCCAGATGAGGCGGGTGTGCTCGCCCATGAAGGTGGCCAGGGCCGGGGTGTCGGAGATGGTGTCGAGGAGCGCGTCTGAGCCGAAGTTGGGGCCGGTCACCTCGATGGTGAGGCCGAACTCGGCGACGAGGTCGTCGTAGTAGGCGCCCCACTCGGTACCGGGGGCGATGCCGGGCATCCAGATCCGGTGCCCGGCGAGCTGGGCGACGGTCACCGACCGGGCGCCCGCCAGTGCATGGGCGGGGCCGGTGAGGAGTTGGAGCGGCTCGTCGAGCACCCGGACCGAGGCGATGTCCTCGGGCAGGGGTCGACCGGGCGCGGCGACGGCGCGGAAGGACGCGTCGATCGCACCGGAGCGGATGGCGGTGACGGCCGTCTCGATGTCGAACAGCATCATCACGTCGAGGTCGATCTCGGGGTGTGCGCGGTGGAAGCCGCGCATCAGGCCCGACTGCGCGCTGCGCGAGGCGATCACGTCGACGCGCAGCGGACGGTGGCCGGGACGCACGGACGCGCCCGCACGCGCGGCGACGCGCAGCAGCTCGCGTGCGTGGGGCAGGAACGCCTGACCATCGATGGTGAGATCGGCGCCGCGTGGGACACGGGTGAACAACCGCACGCCGAGGTTGCTCTCCAACGCGGCGATGCGCTTGGAGACAGCCTGCTGGGTGATCGACAAGTCGGTGGCGGCTTTCTGGAACTGGCCCGCTTCCGCGACGGCGACAAAGGTACGTACAGCTTCGAGGTCCACGCCGACCCACCTTAGTGAACAACTGATGGTTGTGGATTGCTGGCAGGTCAGTTGTTTGACCTGCAGTTGTCCTGCCCGCTTACCTCTCATTGGTCAACGTCGGTTTGTTCGGGTGGGACCTCAAGGGGAGTGCGCTGAGCATGGTGGGCAGGAGACGGTTGGGCCGGCGGTTCGGCTGGCTGTGGGCGTCATATGCGGTGAGCGCCTACGGGTCCGGGCTGGGATTCGGGGCGTTGCCGCTGATCGCCGTGCTGGTGTTGCATGCCGGACCCGCTGAGGTGTCCGCGCTGTCCGCGGTGGGGCCTGCGGTGGGTGCGCTGATCGCGGTGCCGCTCGCGCCGTGGGTGGAGTTTCGGCGCAAGCGCCCGGTCATGATCATGATGGACCTGGCCCGGTTTGCGGCCATGGCTACGATCCCGGTCGCCTACGCCTTCGGATGGCTCGGTTTCGTCCAGCTGCTCGTGGTCTCGGCCGTGGTCGCCGCAGCCAAGATTGCCTTCAGCGCGGCCAGCGGCGCCTACCTCAAGGCCCTCGTTCGGCCGGACGACCTGCTCGTGGCCAACGCGCGCTTCGAGTCCACGAACTGGAGCTCCATCGCGGTGGGGCCACCGCTGGGCGGGGCGGCGATCGGCCTGTTCGGGCCGGTCACCACCGTGGTGGCCGACGCGCTCAGCTACCTCCTCTCCGCGCTGGGCATCGCCGCGATCCGCGGCCAGGAAGAAGCACCACGAACGACCGACAAGAGCCCGCTCCGGGCAGGCGCACTGCTCGACGGCTGGCGACACATCATGGGCCACCCCGGTCTGCGCCCGCTCTACCTCAACCAAATGCTCGTCGCCGGTCTGATCATGGCCACCGAGCCGCTGCTGGCCCTGCTCCTGCTTCGCCAGCTCGGGTTCCCACCCTGGCAGTACGCCCTCGCCTTCGCCGCCCCCTGCCTCGGCGGACTCATCGGCTCCCGGCTGGCCCGTCGTGTCGTGGCCCGCTTCGGCCGGCACCGGGTCTTCCGGATCGTCGGCACCCTGCGTGCCATCTGGCTGATCGGCCTGGCCTTTGTCCGTCCTGGCGTCGTCGGTCTCGTCACCGTGATGGCCGTCGAACTGGCGATCATCATCAACATGAGCCTGTACAGCCCGGTACTGGCCACCTACCGGCTCGAACACACCCCCAAGCATCTCGTTGCCCGCACCCTGTCGGCCTGGTCGATCGGCCAGCAGGCCTCCATCGCCGTCCTCACCGCGCTCGCCGGGCTGCTTGCCGACGTCACCAGCCCACGCACCGCTCTCGCTGTCGCAGGACTGCTCATCCTGACCACACCGCTCCTGCTTCCCCGACAGGACCAGACGTCGCAGCACGAGCCGGAACCGTCCCACAGCCACTCATGAGGCACCACAACCTGACACCCGCAGGCCGCAGCCGGTCCGCCGGTGCGCGTCCGCGTCGACCTGGCACACCACCGGTAAAGGAGAACACTCGCGTGAGCACTGCACCCGCGCTTGAACCCGCCCACACCGCGCTTCTCGTCATGGACTACCAGCCCGCGGTCCTTGCCTTTGTGCCAGAAGGCGAGGACCGGAACGCCCTGCTCGGTCGTGTGGAAGGGGCCATCGCCGACGTTCGCGCACATGGCGGCACCATCGCCTACGTACGCGTCGGCTTCACCGATGCCGACTGGGACGCGATCCCGGCCTCCAACAAGTCCTTCGCCCCGCTGGCCCAACACCGCGTCATGCACCACAAGGACCCTGCCTCCGTCATCCACGAGCGCCTGGCTCCCCAGGACGGCGACATCACCGTGCGCAAGATCCGCTACGGCGGCATGTCCACCACCGACCTCGACCAGCAGCTACGCGAGCGCGGCATCACCACTCTGGTCGTCTCCGGCATCAGCACCAGCGGCGCCGTCCTGTCCACCGTCATCGACGCGGCCGACCGCGACTACCAGCTCTACGTCCTGTCCGACGGCGTCGCCGACCCGGACACCGAAGTCCACAACGTCCTGCTCCACAAAGTCTTCCCCTCACGGGCCCACATCATCGACACCGCCGAGCTCCACGCCCTGCTCCGGGCTGACTGACTCGAACCAGGAGCCGATCCCACCCACGGCCGCCGCACCCGCCACCGCTCCAGGCCGCCGCGGCCGCCCGCGCCTGAGACCCGCGCCGGGCGCCGGGCTGCCCGAGGATGTACGCCGCGCCGCCGGCGACATGAGGTTCCGGACCGGATCCCGTCTCAGCTGACCCGTGGGGCATCCGAGTGCCTGCGCTCGGGTTCGTGGACCACAGTGGTGTTCGGGCAGTCCTCGGCAAGTCCGAGAAGAGGAATGCCCAGGTGAGCAACCCAGTTCGACGAACAATTCGAGCGGGACATGAGACGCGGATCTACGCTTCGGGCGCTTGCTCGGCCCGTAGGTATCGACCCCAGATCTGGGCCTTGTAATAGGGACCGGCCCCGTCGCAGTCGTACTGCGGCGCGTCAAAGGTCACCCAGTACAACAGCTCCCCGCTGAGCGACTGGGCGTGTTCGTTGAGGTCGGGTGCACCCATGGCATCGATCGTTCCTGCAAACTCGACCTGCCAAGGACCGTCCCATTCCTGGTCACGAACGACCTTGACCCGGCTGCCCGGTGCCAGTGCACCCTTCGGCCATGCCTGGCTCAAGGGACGATCGAGGATCTGCTCCATCGCCTGGCGGTCGTCTACGTCCGTAGGAACGGGGCCGGAACTGTCTGTCATGCCGCCCACTCTGCCCGCGCCACTTCAGGGGCGCCAGAAGACAAAGAACTTCCCCATGCTGATCCTGGTCCCCGCGCTCCGCGGGGTCGAAGTTCTCGTCCCCGCCGACCACCACCCTGGCCGCGCCTAGAAGCAGAACCTGGCACTCGCCGTCGTGCCCGCACGCCCGGTCCCCATCGGGTACGCGGGGACGTCGACCGCGCGGCAGGAACTGGCGAGCCAGCAGAAGACCTCGTGCGCCATTGCGCACAGGAACAGGCCGATCGCCAGTATTCGGGTGGCTCTCCACGGCCGCGGAGAACCCGGTGCCGAGGGAGAAGACCGCGCTCACGGTCATGTAGAGGCGCTTGCGCGGCCGGCCGGCGGCCCAGTGCGTGAGCGGAGCCGGGGTCAGTCCGACGGCGAAGGCGTACACGGTGACCAGCAGCCCCACCCGTGATCGCGCGACTCCCGGATCGTCGCTGATCGGTGTCAGCAGTCCAACCGGCAGCAGCTCTGTGGTGACGACGACGAAGGTCGTGGTGGCGAGAACGAGCAGGCCGGCCCGGCGCCGCGCCGGCGTCGGCCTGGCGGTTTCGTGGGCGGACCGGCCTGATCCGTGAGGTGTGGTGCGCTCACGCTGACGTGGCGGGGAGTGCGGCGAGGAACGCGCGTACGTGTCGGAGCCAGGTCGCCCGGTCTGTCGGGTTCAGGACGTGGGCAGCGCCGGGCAGTTCGATCAGCCGGGCGCCCGGGATGCCGGCCGCCAGACGGTACGAGCTCTCGGGCAGCACCAGTCGGTCGCCGGTCGGCGCCACCACCAGGGTGGGGGCGGACACCTTCGCCAGGTCGGCCCGGACGTCCACGCGGGACACCAGGTCGAAGTGGTCCAGCATGCCCGGCGGCATCGCGGTCAGGGTCTGGGCGACCGCTTCGTCGAGGGCGGCCGGTTCGAGGTCCGCCAAGCCTGCCGGGGACATGCAGGACAGAAGGGCGAGCCGTGCCACGTCCTCCCACTGACCTGCGGCTGCCAGGGACTTGATCAGCCGGGAGGCGAGCGCCAGGACGGGGTCGGCGGCAGCGAAGCCGGCGGTGAGGACGAGGGCCCGGACACGGTGGGGATGCCGTGTGGCGATCCGGACGGCCACGGCGCTGCCGAGGGACTCCCCGAGGACGGCGAACGAGTCCTGGCCGGCCGCGACGGCTGCCGCGACCAGGCGGTCGGCGAGGTCGTCCAGGTCCAGGGGTTCGACGGCTACGGCGGAGCCACCGGCCCCGGGGTAGTGCGGGCCGACGAGGGTGTGGTCCTGGGCAAGGTCGTCGAGGACGAGGCCGAAGTTCCCCTCGATGCCTCCGCCGGCGCCGTGCGCGAGCAGAAGTGCCGGGCCGCTGCCCTGCACGAGAACGTCGAGGTGAGGTGTGGAAAGCACGTGATCAGTGGTCATGGCTCCGACGCTAAACTCCGACATCAATGTCAGAGTCAAGTCGCGGCGTGGGCAACCGGAGCGGGAATGAGGCGAACGGCATGCGCATGAAGGAGATGGTGCGGCGTACCGGCGTCCATGAGCGGCTGCTGCGCTACTACGAACAGCAAGGACTCCTGACGCCCGACAGACTGCCCAGCGGCTACCGCATCTACGGCGAGTCGGACGTAGAGACAGTGCGCCGCGTTCGCTGTCTGCTGGCGGCCGGGCTTCCGACCGCTCTGATCGCCCAGGTCCTGCCGTGCATCCGGGCGGACGACGAGCTCCTCGTGCCCACCTGCCCGGACCTGCTCGCCCAACTGCGACGGGAGGGCGAGCGAATCACCCGCGCCATCGACGATCTGCAGGCGTCGCGCGCGATCCTCGACACCATCATCACCGCCGCGCCCTCGGGGAGCGCCGGGACACCGAGGCCGCCTCAACCTGCCGCTGCCGAGGCAGGCTGACAGGAAGCCGCAAGTAGCCTGGATCGTCGGAGGATTCTTGCTCCCCATGCCAGTCTCGTTGCGTACGTCCACCAGATGCGCATCGCCTCGGTAGCGTTCTTCCTGGCCCAGCTGCTCGCGCTCGCCACGCTCTGGAGGCTCTCGCGGAAGTGGGGCCATCGGCGCCCGGCCGGTAGGTCCTGGGCTCCACGTCATGACCAGTGATCTCGGATTCCTCTGAGGGGCGGCCGCCTCGCCCTCGCCGAGACGACCAGTAGGGCGGGCCCTGCCCTCCAGGGCAAAGGACTGATCACCACCGTTTGCGGCCGGTGACGATCCTGCTGGCTTATTCCGTGCCCAGCGGGGCTGACGGCTCGTTGGTCGGGACAGCAGCGGCCGTCTTGGCGTTCCCGGTCGCGGGTGGGGTGTGGAATGTCGATGCAGCCGAGGCCGTGGCCGAAGGTGCCTGAGCTGACCGCGCAGGTGGCGCGGGCGGTGGCGGCACGGGGCCCGTACCCGTTGGCGATGCGGGTCCGTGACGAGCTGGGCGACTTGTTCGCGGACGCCGAGTTCGCCGAGGCGTTCGAAGCCAGAGGGCGGCCAGGCTGGTCACCGGGCCAGCTCGCGCTGGTGACGGTGTTGCAGTTCGCCGAGAACATCACCGACCGGGCGGCAGCGCATCGGGTGCGGTACGACATGGACCTGAAATACGCACTCGGCCTGGAGCTGGATGATCCCGGGTTCGACGCCTCGGTGCTGTCGGAGTTCCGCACGCGACTGGTCGAGCACGGGATGGAGGAGAAGGCGCTCGATCTGCTGCTGACCGCGCTCAAGGACCGGGGCCTGGTGAAGGCCGGAGGCAGGCAGCGCACCGACTCCACCCGCGTGCTGGCGGCAGTACGCGATCTGAACAGGCTGGAGCTGGCCGGGGAGACGCTGCGGGCCACTCTGGAGGCGCTGGCCTGCGCGGCCCCTGACTGGCTGGCCCAGGCGGTGCCCGTCCGGGAATGGGCCGAACGCTACGGCCCGCGGACTCACTCCTGGCATCCGCCGGCTTCCACGAGCAAGCGCGAGGAGATAGCCCTGGTCTACGGCCGGGACGGGTTCGCGCTACTGGAGGCGGTACATGCCCCTGATGCCCCGGCCTGGCTGCGTGAGCTCCTGGCGGTGCAGGTCCCTGCGCGCGATGTGGGTGCAGAACTACCACCGCACTGTGACCGAGGCCGGGGCGGAGGTGAAGCGGCGGAAGAGCAAGGACCTCCCGCCCGGCAGGCTGCGGCTGGCTTCTCCGTACGACACTGACGCGCGCTACGGCCTCAAACAGGGCTCCTGGTGGACCGGCTACAAGGTCCACATCAGTGAGTCCTGCGACGAACCCGACGTGCAGGACGCGGCTACCGGCCAGGCGATGGTCCTCGGAGCCGGCGGACCGCCGCCGCGCTTGATCACCGGCATCGCGACCACCGACGCCACGGTGACCGATGCGGAAATGACCGAACCGGTCCATCACATGCTCGCCGCCCGCGATCTCCTGCCCGCCGAGCACTTCCTCGACTCCGGTTACGCTTCCGCCGAGTTGATCGTCGGCATGAAGAAGAACTTCGGGGTCACCCTGGTCACCCCGGTCCTGATGAACAGCTCACCCCAGGCACGTGCCGGCGCCGGGTTCGACCGCACCGCGTTCACCATCGACTGGGACAAGCGGCAGGCCACCTGCCCACGCGGGGACACCAGCACCTGGTGGAGCCCCACCACCCTGCGCGGCACCAAGGCCATCGTCATCAAGTTCGACAAGGAGACATGTCGTCCCTGCCCGGTGCGCGACCAGTGCTCCCGCTCGAAGACCGGTGGCCGAACCCTCTCCCTGTAACCCCGCGAGGTGCAAGAAGTCCTCGACCATGCCCGCCTCCAACAGGGCGACGAGCAGTGGCGAGCCAAGTACGGAACCCGCGCGGGCATCGAGGGAACCATCCACCAGGCCGTCGCGGTCACCGGCATGAGACGTGCCCGCTACCTTGGTCTCCAGAAGACCCACCTGGAGCACGTCTTCTCCGCCGTTGCGCTCAACCTCATTCGCCTCGATGCCTGGTGGAACGGCCACCCGCTCGACCGCACCCGCGTCGGCCACCTTGCCCGCCTCGATCTCTCCCTCGTCGTGTGACCGAATAAGGGGTACCAGTAGTTCCCGCCGAAGAAGCAACGCTAAGCCCGTCAGACTCGCCCTGATCTGGGGTGATCTCGGGGACGGCGGGGCGGTGGCCCGCCACTGGGCGGCTCGTTGGGCTGAACGAGTGACGGTGACGGGCGGGCGGATGGCTTCACACCTCACCCCTGTCCTCCTTGTTCGCCGGCTCGCGGGCGGCCTGCGTAACGGGGGGCTCGATCGGACCGGCTATTCGGTTTCGGGCCGAGCGGCAGCCGATGCGTCGTTCGCTCGGCGGCGTCGGTAGTAGGCGACGGTGAGGATCGCCAGGAGCGGGCCCCAGGCGAGGAGCGGGGCGTACGTCGTCCACAGGGCCCAGGCCGCCGGACCGCTGGTAGGGAAACCGTCGCCGTTCTCGTTCATCGGCTCCACGAAACCAAAGATCTGGTTCAGCACGGCGTACGCGCAGAACATCATGATCAGTGCTGCTCCGAGTGCGGCCGGAATGACCACCGCCGGGATCGGGATCCGTCTACCGTGCAGCCCGGGCGCCCAACGCGGGACGACTTCGCCCCAGGGCCGCACCAGCCCGAGGGCGAGCAGCGCGAGTCCTTCGGAGGCCACGGACAGCCCGATCACGTACGGGCGTTCCCACACCGCCCAGTGGTAGTCCGCGTCGTAGCCGGCCAGGCCCAGCACCAGCGCGACACGCCACAACCCAGACGGCAGGACACACAGTGGGATGGCATGGGCCACCCGGACCGTCCAGCGGGGAACTGGCTCGACGGGCCTGCGGCCGGCCGGCGCGCCGACTGACAGATCGGCTGCCGTTGCTGCTGCTGTGTCCCTGGCATGCGTGGTCATATGCGCCCCCCGACGAGATCCGATGTTGTCGATCTTCGCGTGCAGGGTGGGTGCTCAGCGTCCACCGCCGGGTTGACCGGCGCTCGTCCGTGCGACGGACGCCGGGGGCGACCACAGGATGACACCGCCGGCGCCAGCGCGAGCGGAATTCCTCCAGTAACCCGCGCGATGGTGTCGGCCAACCGCGTCAGAGCCCTCTGCCAGTGACCAGGCCCGCGCCCCCGGGCACCCCTCGGCGGGCACCCGCTGCGGCTGCCCTGATTCATCCTCTGAGCTGGGTCGCAGCTGCTTAGCGTTGGTTTTCGGCGAGAACTACTGAGACCCCAATAAGCCAGCAGGATCGGTGACAGGATTCTTGCCGGCACCCCAAGTGCTGTGAGGGTTATGCGTCCGCCTGCGGGAGCCGGGCCAGGGCGTCGGTCAGCTGCCGTACGGACACCGCCCCGGACTCCGGAAGGCCGGCCTGCGACCAGGCGTGCTGTGCCAGGGCCGTGTCGCCTTCGGCGGCCGCGAGGACGTTCTGCTTCGCGCTGTTCTCGTGGACCGGATCGGTGTCCAGGCCGAAGTCGGCCAGGTGTACGACGATGCGTACCTCGAGCTTGGGGTTCGAGGCCATCCGCTCGTTGAGCTGGTAGACCCGTACCCGGTGGCCGATCAGAGCACGGGCCCGCTCGATCATCGCCCGGCCGGCCTCGCAGTCTCCGCGGTCCGTCCGGATCGGCTGCTCGAGCTCGCCGGAGGTGTTGCGCAGGACCAGGACCCCACGGGTGCTGGAGGACTCCACCTTTACGTCCAGAAGCGTGGCGGTGAACTGCTTGGCGGCGTCGAGCCGGGCGATGTCCTGCCCGACCGTGTCGCCGAGCACGTACAGACCGACGGCCCGCTCCCGCTCCCGCACCCGGTCGGTCCAGTCGGCCTCCTCACCGGCCGGGCACGGTCCGACGGCGTGCACGGCGGCGATGACGAGGTCGAGGTCACGAGGGTTCACCGGTCCATGATGACCGACCCGGCCCCGTACTCCCGATCGTCGGTAGCCAGGGATCCGACCTCGAGAGCACACAGACTGACTGGTGACCCGCCTTCCTCGTCCTCCCGGAGGGTTCCATCTGGCCTGCCTACGGCCGGATATCGACCGCATCTGGATCAAGGTGCGTGGTGGAATGACCCGATGACATGGGACGAGTGCTGCCCGGCGGACCCGGCGGCGGGGGAGGGACCGATCTCGTCGTGAACCAGGACGATCTCGGTGGGGTGGGCCACGAGGCGTTCGTGCTGCACGGCCGGCTGCAGAAGCAGGCCGACATAGCAGGAGCCGGTATCGACCAGGGCGGCTCCGGCTCAACGATGCAGGCAGCGGCGGCCTTGAAGACCAGTGGGTTCGCGCTGGGCGGTGAGTTGGAGACGACGATGTCGGTGTGGACCTCCCAGGTCAAGACGGTCCTGCAGGCCTGCGCACACATCTCGAACCATCTGGACTACTCGAAGAAGGCACACGCCGAGGACGACGCCGCGATCGCGGCATCCCTGCGAAACCGCGACGGTTCGGCCGTGCCGGTCTCGCGCATAGCCGAGTACTTCAAGTAGGCAAGGGGAGAGGGAGGAGGAGCTTGGCATGAAGTACACCGAACTCATGGCAGTCGACCTCGCCAAACTGGGCGCGGCTGTCGCCGACTGGAAGCGGATGGCCGACGACCTGCAGCGGCTGGACGGTGAGGCCCGCGACGGATTGAAGGCCAAGGCCGACACGGCTCGGTGGGAAGGCGTCAACGCCGCCGTATCCCGTGACTTCGTAGGCAAGGCAGTGAAGGAGTTCGCGGACCTGGGCGCGGAGGCGAAGAGCATCTACGCCGTCGTCGACGACGCCTACTCCGAGCTGAAGAACCTCCAGCAGCAGGCCAGGGACCTGGCGGACGACGCCAAAGGGGACGGGTTCGCGGTCTCGGACGGCAAGGACGGCGCCGTGGTGATCGCGGAGGCGCTGATCTGCTCGGTGGAGCGGACCCAGAGGCAGACGGACCTCATGCAGTGGTACGCCGACACGTTCACCGGGATCGTCGCCCACGCCGGCGAAGTCGACGCCGCCGCCGTACGGGCGCTGCGCGCCGTCCACGGCGGTGACCCGAACAACGCCGGCCACGCCACGTACACCTCCCTGGACGAGGACATGGTGCCCAGGGCCCTGAAGCTGGCGGCTCTCGGCGAAGACGCCAACGGCAGTCAGCAGAAGGAACTGCGCCGGCTGTGGCAGTCGCTGAGCCCGGAGGCACGCGTACAGCTGTGGACCAGGCACAAGGACGACCTGCTGGCCGCCGGGCTGCTCACCCCGCAGGTGAAACGTATCGCCGCGGACAAGGGCGCGGGACCTTACGACGTCGAGTCGCCGGGCGCGGGGGACTACTGGAAGCAGTTCCTGGCCGGCGGGATCTCCAACACCGGCGACTTCATGGGCAAGCCGGACGCGGCCCATCACATGGACCACTACCTGGGCGGCAGCGGCACCACCCTCGATCTCGATGTCGACCGGATGCTGACCGACGACAAGAACCTCCGGGACGTGACCGCTGGTGTACGCGCCGACAAGGAGGACGAGTGGCGCCGCCAGGCGCTGGAGGCCTTCGAGAAGTCCGGTGGCAAACCGGTCGCCATCCCCGTGGAGACCTCCGGCCAGGGATACACCCACGTGGACGGCGGGGACCGCAACTGGTACCTGGCCGTGGGCAGCGCCATGACGAATACGACCGGTGTGGTGACGGCCGTGCCGGGCCCCGACGGCAGGCCGCAGATCGGCATCGACTACCAGGTGAACGTGTGGGACCGCTACAACTGGGACCCCGGCAAGGCCACGCCCATCGGCCCGACGACGGTCACCGACGCCGACATGGCCCGCCTGCACACGACCGGGCTGGCGAGGGAGTTCGACATGAGGGGGAGCAGTTCGGTGCAGCACCACGATCTGAGCTCGGAAGGCAGTAGGTGGCCCGGCCCCGAGGATCCGGGCCGCGACGGGACGCGTACGGACATCGGCCGCAACACGGACGCCCGGTGAGCCGTAGCCGTACGCGAGGACGGATCCGGTACCCGGCGCTGTCGGCGGGCCTGGCCCTGCTCGCCGCCGGTCTCATCGCCGGATGTACGGGGGACACCGGCTCGGAGACCGCCCGGGGCGCGAGCCGTTCGCCGGGGCGGCAGGTGCCGCCGTACTGGATGGAGGGCGTGAGCGTGGAGACGGTCGCGCAGCAGCTGCAGGTGCAGATTCCCGCGTCGGCGGGCGAGGCCAAGGCTGCTTACCAGAAGGGGTTCCAGGACGACGGTCTCCTCCTGACGTTCGTCCTGCCCTCCGACGCCGTCGACGGGTTCCTCGCAGGACTGAAACCGCAGGAACCGGTAGCGGTCCGGGCTGTGCCGTTCGCCGGTGAGAGCACCCCGGTGGCACCCTTCGCGCACCTGGGCCTGCCGGAACCGGACTCGCTGCCGGGCGTCCGCAAGGCTCAGGTGTGCGCGCCGTGCAAAGGCGACTTGAACGCACTGCACGTCGCCGTGGCACAGGTCGACGGAGAGCGCAGCCGCGTCTACCTCAAGGGGATCGACTGAATCAGCCGGGTGCCGGGTGGTGCCCGCCTCCGCGATGAAGTTCGGTGCCACGGGGTGGCGGTAGTCTACGGCCTCCTGTACCGCGACACCTCCCGCATCACCTGGGCACAGGCCCGTGGTCCCCGCCCCGCGCCAGGTGGATCGGCGGGGCGGGGACCATGGAGCGGTGGCTGTCCCGGTGTGTTGTGTGTCTGAGCCCACTCCGGGACGGCCTGAATCCGGTGATGGCAGTCACGGTCTCCTTGGGCCACTTCGCCTGGCTACGAGGTGCACCGACGAAAGTCACTGGTCAGCGCCGCTGGCCTCGTCTACGGCCTGCTTTCCCGCGCTGATCTAGATCGTTTCCCAGTGGCTGCTGCCTGCGGCAGCCCGTGTCATTCGTGGTGACCGTGGTCAGCCGGTGGCCGCCAGGGGGGAGGCCAGGCCGGGGGCGTTCCAGTGCTGTGCGTTGATGTCGTGGCAGTCCCAGATCTGGAGCCGGTTGCCGTTCTCGGTCCGGGTGTCCGGGAGGGGGTCCGTCGACTTCACGGTGAACGTGCCGGGCGCATGACGGCATAGTCGGGAGCGGCGAATTGCACCCGTCTCTGAAGGCGAACAACCCGAAGGATGCGCGTTATGGAGACGGGCAGTATCTGACGGATATTCAGCCGGGAACGAAGACGCTCGGACAGCTCTCCGCGGCTTTCTTGAGGGTTCCCTGGGCTGGCCAGAAATTCACGCACTATATCGAAATCGACGTTAGAGGGCTTAATGTCGTCGAGGGGAGGCCAGGTGTCTTCGTTGTTCCTAACAGTGGGCCGCTTGACCTCACCGGGAGAATCCTAGGATCTGGAAGGAACTAGAGGTGAGATACGTGAAGGTGGCATGGGATCATGATTCCGCCGATGATCCCGTGCTCTACCTCAGTGAGCTCGGCGAAGATGGTTATGAGACTCGGAAGGTGCAGTTCTATCGGGATGGGCGATCCGAGTGGGCCGATGAAAGCCGCGAGACCGCTACTGTCGGCCTCTCGGAGATCTCTTTCCCGAGGCTTGAAGAGATCTCCAGCCAACCGGACTTCAGTGCCGAATTGATTCCGGTGGATGAATTCGAGCGTGCGTGGAGCCGGTCGCGCGCCGGATCGTAATTCGTCATCGATGGCACTTCGTATTCGGAAGGTCTATTGCCGTCGGCGGTGGAAGACGCCTCGGGGCCCGCTGATATCAGCGGGCCCCGAGGCGTTTGACGGCAGTAGTTGACGGCAACGTCAGCGGACGGGGGCTGCGCAGAGCGGTGGTTCGTCGCTGTCGTCGGGCTTGCTGGTGGTCTCGGTGGGGTTGCGGAGGGCGTGGCCGAGGAGGTCGATGGCGTCGCGTTGGAGGCGGAGTCGGACGTGGGCGTACACCGTCGCGGTAACGCCGATGTGGGCGTGCCCCAACAACTCCTTGATCACGACGAGTTCCACTCCCTGCTCCAGGAGGAGGGTTGCCGCCGAGTGTCGGAGATCATGGAAGCGAATGCGGCGCAGCCTGGCCCGGTGGAGCAGGGTGTTGAAGTGGCGGGTGAGGGTGGCTCCTTCGATCGGGGAGCCGTCGGGCCGGGTGAAGACGTAGCCGCTCGCCTTCCAGCCCGTCCCCGCCGCTTCGCGTTCCTGATGCTGGCGGTCGCGGTGCTGTTCGAGGGAGCGCATGCACTCGGTGGGCAGGGCGATCCGCCGCTCCGAACTCTGGGTCTTCGTCGGGAGGGCGGTCAGGCCGCCGCTGTTGGTGCGCTGGAGGGTGCGTCGGATGCTGGCGGTTCCGCCGGCCAGGTCGAGGTCTTCCCAGCGCAGGCCGAGGAGTTCGCCCTTGCGGAGCCCGGTACGCAGGGCGAGTTCGAACAGTGCGTTCAGCCGATGGTTGCTGGTCGCGGCGAGGAACGCGCGGGCTTCGTCGGCGGTGAGGGGTTCGAAGCGGCGGGGGCGGGGTGTGCCGGTGCGGACGTTGCGGGCGACGTTGCGCGGGATCTCCTCCTCGCGCACAGCGTGCTCCAGGGCGGACTTGAGCACCGAGTGCACGTAGGCCAGGGTCAGTGCTGAGAGCCGCTTCGAGCAGCACGTTCCAGCGGCGCAGCAGCGGGACTGGTCGCGGGTGGTGTCGAGGCCGCGTGCGCAGCACTGGCAGGTGGTGCGGAGTTGGTTGAGCCAGGTGCGGACGTCCTTGGCGGTGAGCCTGGCGAGCTTCTTCTTACCGAGTCCGGGGATGAGGTAGAGCCGGGCGACGGCGGTGTAGCGGGTGTGGGTGTTCTCGCGGAGTTGGTGGACGGCGACGTTCTGAAGCCAGTACGTCAGGTAGGCGGCCAGGCCGCCCTGCGCGGAGGGGGCGGGGAGGCCACGGTTGCTGGCGTGGATCTTCTCGGTGAGTTTGACGAGGGCTTCCTTGCGGGTGGTGGCGTAGACGCGGACGCGGCGGCGGGTGTTGCCGGGGGCCAGGACGTATCCGGCTGCTTCCCAACGTCCGTCTTTGCGCTGGTAGACGGTGCCGTCTCCGTTGGCGCGGACCCTGCGCGAGCCGGTGACGGAAACAGGGGTGGGGTTGGTGTTGGGGGTGGTCATCAGGCTGCCTCTTCGAGGTGGTGGTGGACGAGAGCGGTCAGGGCGTGAGCGGGGATGCGTCGGGCGCGGCCGATAGTGATGGAGGCGAGTTGCCGGGTGCGGATGAGGTCGTAGACGGTGGAGCGGCTGATCTTGAGGTGGGCCATGACCTCGGGGACGGTGAGGAGTTCGCTGTCGGCGATCACGCGCTCGCCTCCGTCTGGACGGGTGAGGTCAGCGGGTCGGTGGAGTGACCGGCCCGGTCGCCGGCGCGTCGCGTCCGGGGGCGGGCCGTCTGCGCGGGCCGAGGCTTGGGTGCAGCGGCCAGGAGAGTGGCGAGATGGGCGTGTTCGGGCAGGAGGCCGGTTCCGGCGTACTGCCAGTGCGAGATCACCAGGGTCGTGTCCGTGCGACCGCGCTGCCCGCCTTCCCTGGAGTGACTGTTGTGGTGACCGGCGTCGGGGTCGGTGTGACCGGCGGTCAGGTCACTGCGGTCATCGCGGTCACTGCGCCGGGTAGTGACCGACCGGCCGTCATCGGCTCGCTCCGGGGCGTCGTTGTGGCGGCTGCGCCAGGCGGTGCGTTCGGCTCGGAGGTGGGCCAGGGTGGTGGAGTAGTGGCGGGTGCGGGTGGAGAAGTGGCCTCGGAAGCCGAGCATGTGGGCCCACTGGCGCAGCCGCAGGTGGGCGTGTTCGGGGCGGACACCGAGGTGCCAGGCGGTGTGGATCATGCGGCGGGCGTGGTCGGTGAGGTCGTGCTGGGCGAGTTCGGCAAGGAAGCAGAGTCGGCGGTCGAGGGTGCCGGTGGTGGTCTCGGCGCCCTTGGTGGCGTACTTGGCGATGTAGGCGGCGACGTGCCGGTCGGTGACGGGGCCATCACAGGTGAAGTCGGTGCTGCGGATCGCGCGGACGTCGATCTGCCGCCCGAACCGGAACGCCGTGGGCTTTGGCTGCTGTGACCCGTCGGATGTCCCTGCCTCGGAGGGGTGTTGGTGCTGGACGCGGGTGCGCTGGGAGGCGGCGCGGACGGCGTGGTCGAGGAGTTCGGTGGTGGCCCAGGCAGGCGGAGTGCTGGCGGGGCCGGTGGGTCCGTCGATGCGGATCACGGTGTGGAAGTGGATCTGGCCGCGCTTTTGGTATTCGGCGACCTTGGCGTAGGAGAGCGTGGCGTGGTGGCGCAGGGTGCGCTGGGTGAGTCCGGCGGCGTGGGCGATCTCGCGGCGCAGGTGGGTGGTGAAACGGGCCCACAGCGCGGGGGCGTGGGCGTTCCACAGCACCGCGCCGGTGTAGTCGTAGCGCTGCGGGTTCAGCGGCGTGCCGAGCAGCGGATCGCCGTCGCCATGCCGGGTGCCGCAGACACACGAGGCCGCACCGGGCTGATTGTGGACGGGGCCGAAGCCGGGGGCGGTGAGGGTCGCGAAGACGCGCGGATGGGTGACGACGCTGGCCGGGACGGTCTTCCCGCCGCGCAGTCCGGCGGCGATGAGCTGATAGGTGTCGTAGCGGTAGCGGGTGGAGCAGGCCGGGCAGCGCGTGGCGCGGCGGTTACCGCACCGCACCAGGAGTTCACCGGCGGGCAGGTGGCGGGTGTCGAGGTGGTCGAGGATCTGGCCGGTAGCGGTGTCGAGGCGGGTGCGGTGCCCGGTCATCCGGATCGGGCGGGCGCAGCCATCCAGCGAGCCGATCTGCCGGGCCAGGGGCGCGAGGTGTCCGGCGGCAGCGAGCTTGGCCAGCCTGGCGGTCAGCCGCGCCCGGCGTTCCAACGCCGAGCCCCCGTTCGCGGATGTATCGGCCTTCCTGCCGTGCGCTGGTGCGGCGAGCGCCGCGTTCGAGATCGCGGACGTGGTTGTGGGGGAAGGGAGTTGGAGCTGTGCGGGCATGGGGACAGACCTCCGGCAGGAGTCGGGAGAAGAGGAGAGGTGCCTGAGGGGCGACCCGGGAGGCGTCAGTGCGCGAGGGGCCGGGGCGTGCGATGGCGGGCGCAGGCGGTGGTCCGGGGGTATCTGTCCTGGTCAGCGGTGCTGTCCTGCGGCGGTGCGTGAAGGTAGCATCGCTCCAAGCGCGCATTCAAGTACATCCCTCCTCATCTGTTTCGGTGGCCGGTTGGGACGCGCGTACTGTGGCCCCGGACTTTCGTTTTGGACGGGCCGGATTTCGGTGATAGTGGCGCAGAGAAGGCGGGTGACCTGCAGTGACGGGCGGGCGGCGAGGGCGCAGGCCGGCGGGTAGCACGGTGCTGCTGACGTTCGAGGTCATCGCCGAGGCCCTGCGGGAGCGGATCTCCTCCGGCGGGCTGAACCCGGGGGACGCGCTGCCGACGCAGGCCGTGCTGATGGCGGAGTACGGGGCCTCCAGCCTGTCCGTACAGAAGGCCATGGCCCTGCTGAAGCAGGACGGCTACGCGATCTCCCGCCCCGGCAAGGGAGCCTTCGTCACCCACCCCGACGCCGACACCGATGATGACTCAGGTGACGGAGAGGCGGGGAACACGCCCGTCGGCGGGACGTCGGCGCGCGTCGAGGCACTGGAGCTGGCACTGGCCGAGACGCTTGATCAGCTCACTGCCCTGCGGGCCCGCGTCGAAGTCCTGGAAGCGGCCGGTACCGAGCGAGACCGCTGACCCGTCGGTCGCTGGACTGCCAGGGGCTGGAGTCGTGCGTCCAGATTTTCTCTACGAGGTTCAAGGCGGGCCCCGCCCGGCGGAGCTGGCTGAACGTCGCCGACGAGCCCACCGTTTACCCGGCAGGCCAGTGCTGTAGGCGACAACCCGCCAGAACACCAGGCTGACCGGAGTCGGGCTCCTGGCGGAGCAAGTTGTCGCCTACGACCGTCCTACGGCCGGATCGCGGGCAACCGGGTCGGCCAGGGGGCCGACCCGGTTCTCTCGCCGGATTCACCGCGGGCGGTGCCCCACGTCGCCTCCGGCACAGAGCGAGGCTCCCCGCCGACCTGCCGACCGTACCCGCGCCGAGCGACCAGCCCACGCGCGAGCCGTGCCGCGTGCCGAGAAGCCGATCAGCAGCAGTCCGAAATCGCCCACCTCCCGATCGGGAGGGTCAGGACGCCAGCAGCTCGGCGACTTCTGGGACATCGCGGAACTTCTGCAGCCGGTCCAGCACGATCCGTGTGCGCACCGTGGTGCGTTCGCTGCCGCTCTGCCCCAGGGCCAGCATCCGACCCGCTGTTCCCGCCGCCGCCTCGGGCTCGTTGGCATCGGCGTAGGCCACCGCCAGCCAGGAAAGGTACAGCGCCAACTCCCTCGCGTGACTGGCGTCGTAACGGCCCAGGACATTCGTCAGGAGCGGTACGGCGCGCAGGGGACGGTGCAGTTCGGTGTAGACGCGGGCCTCCATGACCTGCAATTCCCCGGCGTCCATCCAGTACAGGTACGACGGCGATTCGGTGCCGGCCGAGTCCTCGGACAGGGCCTCGGCCGCTTCCCCAAGGGCGGTCATCGCCGGGCGGTCCTGCCCGGCACGGGTATGCGCCCAGGCGACACGGTCCAGGTACAGCGCGCGAGCCTTCGCCGGGGCGTGTGGACCCGCGTCCTTGAGCGCGGCGCGGGCCAGTCCCACGGCGTCTGCTGTCCGGCCGGTGTTGCTCCACTGGTAGGCCAGCGAGCCCGCCACCGTTCCCGCACAGCACGCCGTCCCCGGCGGCCTGTGCGGCGCTCATGCCGAGCCGGTAGATGCGCTCCGCCTCGGCATGCTCCCCTGCATCAGAGGCGACCCACCCGGCGATCTGCGCCAACTCCACGATGGCTCGCAGAAGTTCGCACCCCACTTCGTCGGTGTGTGCGCCCTCGCGGTAGAGCGTCACCGCCGCCTGCAGCTCGCGCAGCGCGGGCCCGATCAGGTCTTTGCCGTAGACCACATCGTCAGCCAGCCGCAGGCCGTGGACCCGCTGGGCCAGGTCGGCCACCTGGCCGGCCCCGATCCGGCGGCCCGTACGAGCATGCAGTGGGGCCAGTGGGTCGCCCTCGGGCAGGAAGTCGGCGACCGACCGGACACGCGGCGTGGACTCGACCGGCTGGACGGCTTTCGCCAGCTCCAGCATCTCGCGCGGCACCTGAAGCACCTGCGCGAGGAAGGGCAGCCACTCCCGCGGAGATCGCGTCCCGATCTCCCAACGGGACACGTCATTTCGCGTCGGCGGAACGCGCCCAGGAGCAGCCTCAGCCAGAGCCTCGGCGAGCCGCCGCTGACTCCAACCACGCGCCACGCGCAGCCGTCTGACCAGTTCTCCGACTGTCTCCCGCACCCCACCAGCTTGGCAGACAGCAAGGCAGACACGCTGGCTACTCCGCACGGTCCACGCCAGCGGGATGCTGATCAGCAACCCCGGGCTGAGTCGAGGAGAGGGCAACAAGATGGCTGAGCGTGCGACACCGTGGCCAGAGGGTCCCGCTATGCAGGGGCCCCGCCTGCTGCCGTGGGCCACCGCCGAGGGGAAGCCGTGCTACCTCAGCACCGACGGCCGCGGCTACCTCGCCACCCTCGCCGACAATATCGAGTTGGTACAACTCGGTATGGGTGCGGAGCTGCTGGAGTACGCCCACGACACCACGGCCCCCGGCGCGAAGGTCCTGTCGGCCACCGAATACCGCTGGCTGGCCTGCCGGTTGACCGAAGCCCTCTCCGACGCGCTCCGAGTCGCCGACTCACGCGGACAACGCCTCCCGGCCCCGGAAGAGGAGGAGGTGGACGAGGGTGCCTGACTCTGCGGACACCAACGCACCGGTCCGCGACTCCGCGCGGGGGCGCTACCGCTTCCGCGAGTACCAGGTGACCACCGTCCCCGACCCTATGGCTCTGCCGGCCTTCACGGCGGTCTGCGTCACCGGCGAGGAACGCAACTGCGCTGCCACATCCCACACCCTGCACACCTCGGACGAACTCACGCGCTGGATCGCCGAACACTGCGCCCGGACCGGCCACCAGGACTACGAGCAGACCGTCCGAGCCATACTCCATGCCGAGCCCGGAGCCTGGCAGTAAAGTCCCCTGCGCCGACACCTCACACCAGCGGCACCACCACCGTGCGCCCCGTTGCTCCTGACGGCAGTAGCGACGGCAACACCCACGGATTCCCTCGCACAACCACGGACACCAGCGGAACCCGAAACCGCCGCTGATCTGCGAATACGCAGATAGAGGGGGGTCGCGTAGCACACGTACTATGTGCTGGCGGGGACCACGGCAGTCTTGGTCCACAACACCTGCCCGACAGCCTATGTGTTGTCGCTAAAGACCGGCGCTCCGAAGGGTAGTGGCGCGAATCAGGCGTACCAGATCAGGCAGGTTGGTTCGACTGAATACCATGCCACCGGCGGCGGAACACAGGTTTGGGCCGATGGTCTAGATATCAATACCTTCGAACTCTTGGATGCCAAGTATGTTGGCAGTCCGGGTCGGAGTCCTTTCGTGCCAGGCGGGAAGGTGCCTGGATTTATCCAGGCGAAGATTGATGCCAAGATGGGCGATGAATTCTCGCGATATGCATCGGTAATTAACGATCCGGGGAATCCTTTGACCGGGTTGCGTGTCATCACCAACGAGCCAGGGGCCGTGCCATATTTCCAGGGCTTGATGCAGCAGCACGGTGTACCTGGCTCTGTAGTCGTGAGCCCATAGGAAAGGAGCAGTTCAGTGACGTACCTTGCCCTCTTTGAGGACCAGAGCCGCAGGGTTCGGCGCTCGGATCTGATCGCGGCTTTGGAGCGCGACTGGCCGACCGCTGTGGTCCGGGAAAGCCAAGGATCGCAGGAGTCCAGGGATGTGGTTTGGACTTATGCGGAGGATGGCCAGGAGCTTGAGGGCTACTCTCATGTGGACGGAACGTGCATTTACCTCGACTCGCCCCTTGGGTTGGCTGCTCGGTTTGCGCTCTGGTTCCGGGGCTTGGTGCCGGAGGGTATCGACTTGGTGTTCTGTGATGATGGGTACAACTTCAGCGGAAGCATCGAGACGGGTATGAGTGTTGATGACGTGAGTGCCATCACCGCTGATTCCTGAGATCTCTCCTCTAGGGCGTGACGGTACCTAGCGTTGCGTTCTCTTTGAATTCAGAGGCCCCACCGGATTGCTTTCCGGTGGGGCCTCTGGAGCATCTAAAAGAGAGTTTCATCCCGTCCGGGGTGTTTGGTAAGTCGCCCAATGTCAGCGGATTGGGGTCGCGCCCGGAGGAGTGTGAGGATCCGCGTGTGGAGTGCGATGTGTGTGGACGGGTGATGTGGCGGTTACCGGCGCTGCCGACTGTGCAGGAAGAGGAGATCTGGACCTGTTCCTGGTGCTACGCCTCCACCCATGTGGGTCAGAGCCGTATTGGGCTCTGGCGACGATCACGTGACGTTGGATCAGTCAGCCAGGAGTATTCGGGCTCTGAGGAGATCGAACTTCGCCCGTCCGTAGCCGTCTCGTTTGAGCCGCGTCACGCGCGTGACGTTCCCCTCGACGGCACCGGAGCTGTGTTCGAGCCTCCGCCCGCTCGGATCAGCAACAGGAGAGCTGGCAGCGCAAGTACGCCCCGCGGGCCGGCGTCGAGGGCACCATCAACCAGGCCCTCGATATCACCGGCCCGCGTCGTGCCCGCTACCGCGGCATGCCGAAAGTCTGCCTCCAGCATGCCTTCTCCGCCCCCGCGATCAACGTCGTCCGTCTCGACGCCCACTGGCTAAACGAGGACAAACCGCTACCGGCGGCTCGTGCCGGCCAGTTGACCCGACTGGCTTGCCGGCTCACGGCGTGAGCCGAATTAGGCAGCAGAGTCGCCCTGTCCCGCGTGGGGTGACGGCAGCGAGCCCTCTCCAACCTCAGGTGGCCCCGGCTGCGGCGGTCGTAGGCCGAGCACGCAGCGCCGACCGTAGAGCTGCCACACGGTCGGCCACCGTCTCTATGACGGGTGCGGCCTCGTGGACATAGGCCGCCGCCCCCGCGCAGGCGGCGCAGATGCCGTTCTGCTGGCCTCGCGGTAGGGGATCGCGGCATTCGGCGCACTCCGCCAGCGGGGTTTCCGGCGCGGCGGCGTCTTGCCGGGTGCGCGGTGTGGGCAGTTTGCGTACGAGGCGGTCGGCGAGGAGCGCCCGTGCGCTGTGTACCACTGGGGGGAGTCCGGTGGTGAGGAGCGAGCGGGCTTCCAGCTCGGACACCCCGGCGTCCAGCCACCGTGCGGCCAGCGGTGCGAGGGTGAGGGCGTCTGCGGCGCTCAGAGCCAGCTTGGGTTCGATGGCGCCCAGGCGGGACAGCAGCGCGGCTCCGCGCCCCGTGTCGGCTGATGCGGGGGCAGAGGCGGGGGTGGTCTCGTCTGGAGTTGCTCCCTCCGCCTGCCCCGTGGGCGGCTCGGCGGCAACCTCGCCAAGATCACCTACGGTTCGAAGTTGTCGGACGCGGACACGGTCAAGCCGACCGCCCAGGTGCTGTTCACCACCTCCGAGCGCTGCCTTCCCGACGCCGGCTTCGACTGTGCGCCGGCCAAGCTGACCACGGCCAACGCCACCAAGTGGCCGGACGTCCCCTTCGACCAGAACTGCGCCTCCACGGGTACGTGCGAGAACACCTCGGCCACGTTCTGGACGACCAAGCGCCTGACGAAGATCTCCACGTAGGTCCTCAACACCGCCGGCGGATACGACAACGTCGATGCCTACGAGCTCAAACACGAGTTCCCCAACCCGCAGGACGGCACCGCCCCGGCCCTGTGGCTGGCCTCCGTCAGGCACACCGGCTACGACGGTGCGGCCAAGCTCGAAACACCGCCGGTCACCTTCACCGGCACGCTGATGAACAACCGCGTCGACTCCAGCGGTGACAACAAGCCCCCGCTCAACCGGCGGCGCCTCGTCTCCGTCACCGCGGAGACCGGCAAGGTCACCGACATCGGCTACGCCGACTGCACCCCTGGCGCGGGCCTGCCGTCGGCCCAGGACTCCAACACCAAGCGCTGCTACCCGGTGTACTGGAACCCGGACCCGAACAGCCCGCTGGATCCGACGCTGGACTGGTTCCACAAGTACGTCGTCGCCCGTGTCACCGAATTGGATCCCTTCGGCGGCTCATGCCCGCAGGAGGTCCGCTACGAGTACGTCGGCGGCGCTGCCTGGCACCGCGACGACGAGGAGCTGACCGAGGACAAGCGCCGCACATGGGCCCAGTTCCGCGGCTACGAGCAGGTCATCACCCGCGCCGGAACCGCCCCGGACGTCGTCTCCAAGACGGCCGCCTTCTACCTCCGCGGTATGGACGGCGACGTCAAGGCAGACGGCACCACACGTACCGCCACCTTCACCGGGATCGCCGGGAACACGCTCAAGGACAGCAACCCGCTGGCCGGAAGTGTCCGTGAGAAGCAGACCTTCGCCTCCGACGGCGGCGAGCTCGTCACCGTGTCCCAGTCCGAGCCGTGGCTCTCCGCGGCCACCGCCACCCACAGCCGCGGCACCAAGCTCCCCGCCCTCACGGCGCAGATGCAAGATGACGGCTCCTCCAAGGAGAAGGTGCTGCTCGCCGACAAGACCTGGCGTTCCACCTCGAAGACCGTCAAGTACGACACGTACGGCATGCAGGAGTCGGTTCTGGAGCAGGCGGACGGTCTGCCGGACATCTGCACCACCACGTCCTACGCCCGCAACACCGCCACCTGGATGCTGGGCCGCGTAGCGGAGACCATTCAGACAAAGGCTGCCTGTGGCGTGAGCGCGACCGAGGCGAACACCCTCAGCCGCGGCCGCACGTACTACGACAACCAGGCCTTCGGCACCCTCACTGGTCCGGGCCAGGCCACCAAGGCGGAGGAACTGGACCGCTTCGAGTCCGGCCAGCCCAAGTACACCGTCAAGTCGTCCACCGAGTACGACGCCTACGGCCGCGTCACCAGCATCACGGATGCGGCAGGGGCGAAGACGACGACGGCGTACGAGCCGGCCGCACCGGCCCGCGCGACCACGCTCAAGGTCACCAACGCCAAGAACTGGACGACGACCACCACCCTGCATGCCCTGCGCGGGGTTCCGGTCAAGACGGTGGACCAGAACGGCCGTACCACCGAGGTCGCCTACGACGCCCTCGGCCGCACCACCGGCGTGTGGCAGCCGGGCCGTGCGCGTGATCAGAACGCCAGCAAGGTGTTCACCTACGACCTGAGCCAGACCGGCACCAGCTCGGTCACCACGCAGACGCTCCTCATGGACGAGTCGTACGCCACGTCCATCAGCATTCTCGATGCGATGGGGCAGCCGGTTCAGGTCCAGTCGGTTCCGCCGAATGGTGCGGTGACCGCACGCCTGATCACTGACACGGCCTATGACAGCCGCGGCCGCGCTTTCAAGACGACCGGCGTGTACGTCAACAAGGACTCCGACCCGGTGAAGACCCGCTTCATCGCCGACGAGAACATGGTGTCGGCCCAGAACAACACCCAGTACGACGGCCTCGGCCGCCCGGTGGCCAAGGTCTTCTACTCCAAGGCCATCGAGCAGTGGCGCACCGCCATCGCCTACCCGGGTGCCGACCGTGTCGACACCACCCCGCCCGCCGGCAGCACGGCTTCCAGCGACGTCACCGACGCCCGCGGGCACAAGGTCGAACAGCGGCGGTACAAGGGCGGCACGCCGCAGGGAGCATTCGACGCCACCCGCTACACCTACAACGCCGACGGCAAGCTGGAGCGGATCACCGATCCGGCCGGCAACGCCTGGACGTACGAGTACGACGTCCAGGGCCGCCAGCTCAAGGCCGTGGACCCGGACAAGGGCACCTCCACGGTCGCCTACGACGACGCCGACCGCCCCGTGTCCACCGTTGATGCCCGTGGCACCGCGGTCTTCACCAGCTACGACATCATCGGCCGCCCGATCTCCCGCAACCTGAACGCGGTGGACGGCCCCAAGCTGGCCACGTACGACTACGACACCATCCTGCCCGGACAGCCGACCGCTTCCACCAGCTGGGTGGACGGCAAGGCCTGGCGTCAGGAGAACACCGGCTACGACATCGGCTACCGGCCCACCGGCACCAAGCTGACCGTCCCCGCCGGCGAAGGCACCCTCACCGGCACCTACTCCACGTCCACGGACTACGACCCGATCAGCGGTGCCGAGAACACCACCGAAATACCCGCGGCCGGCGGCCTGCCCGCCGAGAGCCTCTCCACCGGACGCAACAGCAACGGCCTTCCTCTCTCCTACGGCTCCAGCACCACCGACTACGTCAACTTCACCGACTACGACGAATACGGCCAGGTCCAGCGCACGACCTACGGCGACGTACCGAAGCAGGTCACCGTCACCAACATCCAGGACCCGGCCACCGGCCGCCTCCTGAGCACCCAGATCGGCAAGCAGGACCAGAGACCAATGCTTCATCCCTGAACCCTGGCACATTGATGGTGTTGAACTCATTTCGAAGGGTCCACTGAAATGACGGAGATCGCAGCAAGATACGAGCAGGCGGTTCGACATCTACTATGGGTCGTTCGCGAGCTTAAAGACGAGGAAGATAGTCAGGCGCTCATCTGGCATTCTAATTTCCTAGCACTTCTGGAAGCTGCCGAATCAGGCAAGGGTGATCCAGAGCATGTATTGATGGCGATCCGCGAGGCTTTGGAGTCGTTCTATCGCCCTGGCAGAAACCTCAGTGACTTCCATTTCTGGCGCGGGGACCACGCGTCGAATCTGGAAAGGAATCGCAACTGGAAGGTGCGAATGGATGCGCTTTGGGAAGCGTGAGCGCTATAGGCGCGACGGCCCGGAGGCGGAATTAGAAACGGCTCAGTGGATTTTGCCGTAAGGCAAAAGATCAAGCCTTAATCTTTCGTGACGGCCGCCAGGCATTCTGGCGAGCCGTCACGGTCTTTTCTGTGGCGTACAGGGCAGGCTCGCCACTGCCGCCAGTAGCGAAGGAGGCAAGCCTCGCGGCGAAGGAGGTTGGTCTCGCATGGGTGAACGATTTGACCAGGGAAGGCTACCGCCCTCACCCTCTGGCGCTGGAGGTGCTTGCCACGCTAGGAGGACTCAGCATTGCGCCGGCAGGAACGACGATCCGTTAAATTTCGATCCCATCTCGGCTGGGTCCGGTCAGCTCTCTTTGGCTGCGGAAGTGGAGAGTGTGCTAGGGGGTAGCTACTTCCCTGTCGGAGAATGGCTCAGCTATTCCAGCGTCTTCGTGGAAGCCGGAGGTAGGGTCATTGCGTCTGGAATGGGGTGGATCTGGGAAATGGGTCCTACGTTCGAATCTGCGCTAGAACTGGCAATTTGCGCGAACCGCCCTCTTCCGTGCCTGTATTCTGACCCGGGGCTAGATCCTTGGCCACCCACCATTGATGGCTAACATGCTCCTCGGATCCATTTCCCCATGAGGGCGAATCGGCCCCGCCGGATCCGTTCCGGTGGGGCTGAAAATTGAAGCCCCGTCAGGCCTACTGAGCCTTTTCAACCTGATGGCGCTGACCGCGAGTCGGACAGTCCTGCGCAACGACGAAGCTCCTGGTAGACGGGTTCTCGACCAAGATCACCCGTGTCTGCCAGGAGCTTCGCGTGCTTGTCTACCGTCGTCGATCGATCTGTCCACCCGCAACCTGCGGTTCCTGACCGGGCAACTGACCGTCAGGAGGAAGGAGATCGGCACGCGGTGGCGGCGGCTTCCCGCAGAACGACAGGCCCTGCTGGCCCTGGCCCACCTGCGGTGCGGTGACACCTATGCCCAGCTCGCGGCCGGATTCGGCATCGGGATCGCGACCGTCTTCCGCTACATACGCGAGGCCGTCGACATCCTGGCCACTCTCGCCCCCGTCCCTGGCCAAGGCGATGGAGACGATCCGGGTGAAGGCGTTCGTCATCCTCGACGGCACCCTGCTGCCGATTGACCGGATCGCCGCCGACACCCCGTACTACTCCGGGAAACACAAGCGCCACGGCATGAATGTCCAGGTCCTCACCGATCCGTTCGGACGGCTGCTCTGGGTCTCGCCGGCCCTGCCCGGCTCGACTCACGACCTGACTGCCGCGCGACACCACGGCATTATCGAAGCCCTCGCCGACGCGGACCTCAAATGCTGGGCGGACAAGGCATACCAAGGCGCCGGCGGACCCGTCCGGGTCCCGTTTCGGGGCCGCCGCCTCAAGCAATGGAAGCGCCGCCACAACACCACCCACGCCAAGATCCGCTGTCTCGGAGAGCGGGCCATGGCCACCCTGAAGGGCTGGCGCCTCCTGCGGAAGCTCCGCTGCAGCACCAACCGCATCACCAACATCGTGAAGGCCGTCGTCGTCCTTCACCACGCGTCAGCGTGAGGTTGGAAAGAGCTCACTGATGGTCGAGGGCGTCGGCGGTGGCTGTTGTCATGTCGTACATGGGGCTGTGGTCCAGGCGTTTGCGGCGTTGGTGGTAGCGCATCGTGGTGCGGGGGTCGCGGTGGTCGGCGGCTTCCTGGATGCGGTCGGCCTTGGCTCCGGGGCGGTCGAAGGCGTGCTCGATCACTGTGTGCTTGATGGAGTGGGGACGGATTCGGTCGGCCTGGGGGAGGCCGGCGCGGTGGGCGAGTTTGCGCAGGGTGCGCCATACGGAGGGTTGGTCCAAGGGGCGGCCGGTGCTCGTGGTGAAGACGAAGCCTTCGGTGCGGTCGCCGATCAGGTCCGTGATGACCGGGTACAGGGGTGGTGGGAGGGCCTTCGTCGCCCACTTTCCGCCCTTGATCCGGACCCGGATGGTGCGGTGGCCGTCGGTGTAGCCGATGTTCTCGATGCGGGCGGTGAGCGCCGCGTCGATGCGTAGGAAGCAGACGTACATGAACCAGAGGAGTACGTACGTGCGCTTCGCCGTTGTGGGGGAGATGGGGGTGTCGCGGGCGGTGGCGAGGAGGGTTGCCCATTCCGTCTCGGTCAGGGAGACGGTGGTGGTCTCCAGGGGGTCGATGACCGGGTAGAGGACGCCCGAGAAGGGGTTGGCGTCGAGGACTTCCTTGGGGAGCGCTCTGGCTTTGAGGAGGTATTCGTAGAAGCTGGAGCAGGCGGCGAGGACGTTGTGCCGGGTGGCGTCCTTGCGGGGTGGGCCCTCGGGAACTCTGCGGCCGTCGCGCCAGGTCAGGGTGGGGGCGGTCTCCAGGTAGCGGGCGAAGGAGTCCGCGGCGAGGAAGCCGGCCGTGAGCGGGTGGATGCCGTGCTCGCGGAAGTAGGGCTCGAAGATACGGAAGTTGGTGGAGTACGTCTTGCGGACTCCTTCGGATCGCTGGTGTGCGATCCAGCCCGCGGCCAGGGTGCAGAGGGCGTCCTGTTCGCCGTAGCGGGCGGCGAGGTATTCGAACAGGCGGCGGGCGTGCGGTGGCCAGCCCGTACGGGGATCCCGGCCGAGCGTCGCGAGAGTGGCACCGGCGCTGCCGGGCCGGGGCGTGGTGGCGGGGGAGAGGGCCGCGCCCGTCATCACCGCGCCACTCCCAGGGAGGTCGGGGCTGATCATCACACTTCTCCTTGATGCTGGTCCGTTCCCGGCATCGGGCCATCGGGCATCCAGGAGTCCGACTGCCGCACGGCGGCGTCGTCGTCGAATTCGCCCTCGCCACCCTACGATCCGAGATTGTAGGAAAACTGTAATTTTCATGTATGTCTGCACGTGGTGGTCAATTGTCAGGTATCGACCAGCGATTGAGGATTGACTCACCTTGTCGGGGGAGCCATCATGCAAGTCAGTGCTCAATCCGTTGCTATTTCGCCAGGATGGATTCTCCGGTGCACGTCACTTTTCAGATCCAGGGCGCCGGCGAGGAGTTCGAGGCCCGGGTCGAGGCCAAGCTGCTCGCCCTCGCCGCCGAACTCGGCACCGTCGCCACCGCGTCGGACACCGGGAACGCCCCCGTCGCACCCGGCGGCTGGACCTCCGAGCAGGCCGAGGAAGTCCTGCGCAAGCTCAACGGCCGCGCCACCGATCTGCTCCGCGCCGTTGCCGACGGCGATGGTTGGGTCGACGGAGCCCACTACCGGGCCACCCGCGGCGAGACCGCTCTGCACGGCCCAACTGCTGCTCTCACCAAGGCCATCAAGCGCGCCATCAAGGCGGGGATCCTGCCCGAAGGCACCGCCAACCCGCTGACTTCCACCTACGACGGTCACTCCAACTGGCAGAAGACCGGCGGCTACCGTATGGACAGGGAGGTCGCCGCAGCCTTCCGCGCCGCCTTCACCCGTATCGACGGACACCGAACCGGCGCGGCCGCCGGCCCCGCGTCGGCCAAGACCACCGCCCTCGGAGAGTTGGCCGCGGTCTACGTGGAGCAGGGCCACCCCGAGCACCGGGCCGTCCGCTTTGCCACCGAGATCCTCACCCGGCATGCCATCGAACTGGCCGAACTCCAGCGCGCCGCCGGCCACCACGAAGCCGCCGCGCTCCTCGACGACACCACCGTGTAGGGCCGTCCCGCAGTATTCGCGCCGCCCATCACCCCTTGACAGTTCAGGGGTGGATCCGGCCGAACATTCCGGCTTGACATCCATGAAGAATCTGGAATTACCGGATGCGGTTTCCCGGAGCGCGTTATTTCGTGCGGCGTTTCATGTAACGTGATTCGCGTAAGTTCCGGAAAATCCGGAACTTACGTAAGCTCCGGAGACCGCCTCATGGCGAAGGCCCGCCCAGCCGGCCGGCTGAAGACGGGCCCCACAGCCGCCGTCCGGACCTGATTGAAGCAGGTCCGGACGGCTACCTCACCAGCGCACGAGCCAACTCGGCGCAGGCCGCGAGCAGCGTCACGAGCGGTGTGGCGTCACGGGCGAACCGGCGAAACCCGGCCAATACCCGCTTCCGCACCCCTCGTCGTGCAGCGCCGCTCTCTTCCGTAGGACACATGTACGTGTCCTCCCTCTCGCGGAGCACGCCGGATGCACACCCCTCGGCGTGGCAGCCGCACCCCGAGGGCCCGGCCGCCACCGCGAGGGGCAGCACGACAAAGCCCCGTTACAGAGGGTTTATCGAGTTCCACGCTATAGGGCACCTGAGCGGCCCGGAGCAGTAATCGGCAAAATGGTCCTGAATGGATTCGGAATTCACGCCCGCTGGGATTCCGAAGCCCGTCCCGGACACCCCTCTTCCTAGGGCTGCGTCGTTCAGACGGAGTGTCCACCTTGATGCGGCTTCAGGCAGCTGATGTGGTTGAGGAGGTCGCGAGCCAGGCCGAACGGAGGCAGGCAGAGGCCTCCGGGTGATCATGAGGTGTCGAGTCCCTGATCACTACGACGGAAGACCGTGCCTGCCCGACCACTATCTCCCATCTCCGCTGGCCTGGGTCAGCTCGCCGACGCCCGGCCCGCCGTGTCCGGGGAACACCCGCAACTGCTGGACCACCTCGCGACGGTGCCCGATCCCCGCCGGGCCAAGGGACGTCGCCACCCCCTCGCCTACGTCCGCGCACTCGCCGCGTGCGCGGTACTGGCCGGCGCCAAGTCCCTGGCCGCGATCGCGGAGTGGGCCGCCGACGCCCCGGCTGGCGTGTTCGGCGCCCTCGGCGGCCTGACCCGCGAACCGTCCGGACCGGTTGCTCCGGCCGAGGCCACCGTGCGCTGGATCCTGCAGGCCGTCGACGGCGACGCCCTCGACGCGGCAATCGGCTCCTGGCTCGCGGCACGCGACCCGGACCGACCCACCCGCGACCAATACTCGGCCAAGCGCCCCCGCCGCTCGCTGGCCGTGGACGGTAAGACCGTCCGCGGCGCCCGTCGTGCCGACGGCACCCAGATCCACCTGCTCGCCGCGATGACCGGAACCGGCCTGGTCACAGCCCAACGCGAGGTCGACTCTAAGACCAAGGAGATCACCGTCTTCCGGCCGATGCTCGCCGACCTTGACCTGGCCGACACCGTGGTCACCTTCGACGCCCTGCACTCCCGAACCGCCCACGCCGCCCGCTTCCTGGTGGAGGGACAGGAAAGCCCACTCCATTGCCGTGATCAAGGGCAACCAGCCGCTGCTGCAGCAGCACCTGAAGCAGCTGCCCTGGCGGGACGTTCCACTGCTGGACAAGACCCGCGCCACTGCGCATGGCCGCGACGAGATCCGCCGTGTCAAGACCGCTACCACCACGCACGGACTCGGCTTCCCGCGCGCGCTGCAGGCCGTGCAGATCGTGCGCCGCCGCCGGATCATCACCACCGGCAAGGTCACTTTGGAACGCGTCTACGCCATCACCGACCTGACGGCGGAGCAAGCCGACGCTCCAGAGATCGCGCATCGCGTACGCGAACACTGGGGAATCGAGAACAAGATCTACCACGTACGCGATGCCAACTTCGCCGAAGATGCCTCGCGGGTGCGGACCGGCAACGCGCCCCGGGCCATGGCGGCACTGCGCAACCTGGCCATTGGCGCCCTCCGCCTGACCGGCTACGACAACATCGCCGCCGGCTTGCGCAGACACGGCCGAGATTCCCCCCGACCGCTCGCCACCCTCGGCATCACGTGATCAACCGAACAGAACCCCTGAACGGCGCCGCCCTGGTGTTCTCCACCCGCTGCCCGCAGGGGCGCGACGCCCGCTTCCTGCCGGTGGAGTTCCGGCGCCGCGTGGCCAAGGAAAGCCTGTGTCTGCCGATCGAGGTCTCCAGGCGGGCACCTGATCGCCCTCAGCCGCCCCGCACGAACTCGTCGCCGCCCTCTGCGCGGACCTCGACGGCCCTTCAGCGGCCTGAGGCACTATCGCTCAGGCCTGCTCCAGGGACCGAGTGACCAGCGGGACGTCGGCCTTGGGGATCATAATCACGTGCTGTTGACCGTCCGCCAGCAGGTCCAGGCGGGCCATCTTCCAGTGCCCGGCTTTCCTCTCCGAGGGGGTCAGCGTGCACGGACCTTGGACGGTGACGGTCTCCCTGGTCCGACGGTTCTGCCAGCTGACCTGGTCCGCCGTCAGGTGGAGGTAGCCCATGGCGGTGATCGGGATGGTGCGGCCCTTGCCGATCGGGGCCGTCTTGACTGCGCCCAACGTCGCGCTCAAGCAGGTCACCTTCAGCGTGGTGCCCGCGGCCAGGTCGGCGAGGTCCTTCTCCGTGGTCAGTCGCCGGATGCGCAGCCAGGAAAGCAGCATGTCGGACATGGTCTGGGTTCCCGCTGATCGGCGGACGAGGTTGGTGGTCATGGTCAGGAATACTCGCAGACGGCCCGGCCCACCTACTCGGGGGCCCTGTGTCGGCTACCAGCCCGACCATGCACCAGGACACCGCGCCCGAGAGCGCCCGCCACATCCGAGAGCACTGGGACACCGAGAACAAGATCCACCGCCTCAGGGACGTCACCTTTCCGAGGACGCCTCCCGTGCTCGCACAGGCAACGCTCCCCGCGTGTCGCTCCTTGCGGAACCTGGCTACTGCCGCTCCTCGGCCGACAGGCCACGACGACATCGCCGCCGGAGTCCGCCACCACGCACGCGACGCCAACCGACCGCTCAGCGCCCTGGGCATCATCCGATCAAATCGAGCAAACCGCCAGAACGACGCGCCCCTGCCCCCGTTCCCCGTGCGGGCCAAGACCTCCGGCCCAAGCCTTGCGACCCGGCTGGCCCCGAGCAGCGCTCGATCACACGGAACCCGTATTTATGATCGATCATCCGTAGCCGTTCGCCACCCAGGTGGGTAGCGTGGCGGCCAGGGGCCAGGGGCCAGGGGGCAGGTTGACGACCACCAACACGGGGGTGATGACGATGTCGTTCGCTGAGTGGCCAGGAGTCGTCTGACGTCCACGGCCACCTCGACGGGCTGCGCGACACCGTCATCTTCGATCTCTAGCGGGGCCACAAGGACGCGGACGCCTGGAACAAGATGCGTCGACGTCTGCACAGTCGCCTACTTGAACGCGAGGCCGGGGGAGTACGGGGACGGCCTCCAGCCGACCGCCCAGCAGCGGTGGCAGAACGACACGAGGACGCCGACATCAAGAGGGGCGAGCAGTACTGATGAACAAGAAGCACTTGGTGCTGTCGGCCGTGCTCGTGGTCGCGGCGGCGGTCGTCGCCGCCGTCCAGCTGTGGCCCAGCACCCTGAAAGACCTGCGTGCGCAGAACCTCTGCCTGGGCATGCTCACCGAGCAGACGGCGGGTCTGCTGTCCGACGGCAAAGGCGGCCGGGTCAGCGTCGACGAGCACAAGGCCGGCAAGTCCGGGGCGGACCCGGTCTTCTCCACCACCTGCTTCGTCATCCGGGTCCCGGAAAAGGCCACCGAGGGCCCACTCCAGTACACCCTCGCCGTCCGACCCGCCGACACCCTGAACAGCCCGGCCAAGGGCGCCGCCACGCTTCCCGGCAGCCGTTCGGGGTGGGTGGGCCCCCGGCAGAGCGAGGTCCAGCTTCCCGCCGGGTGCCCGAAGAAGATGAAGGCGGACACCGAGTACGCCACCGTCACGCTGGAGGTCGCACCAGGCGTCGTCGTGGCGGGCAACTGGGACGACGCGGCCCTCGCCGCTGCCTCCCGGACCGTGATACTTGAGGCCGTCGACAATCTCGCCAAGCAGTACGACTGCGAGGCGTAAGGCCGGTGTCGGCACAGGGGGTCATCATCTACGGCTCCACTGCAGCCACGGCGGCCGGCCTGGGAAGTGGAGCATCACCCGGCGATGGGTGAAGAGCGATCTCTCAACCATGCGGGATGTCTCTGGGCTTGCGCCTCCCTGACGGTCTCCATTGCCGATCGGTCGCTCCGTGCCTACATCGAACCGTCGCTCACGACACGATCGAGTGCCGCCCGGCCCGCGGGTCCCCACGTCGGCTTGCCGCCAGGAAGGCCTCGCTCTCCGTTCTGGCCCATCAGCATGAGGAACAGGCTTTTCAGAGCAGCCAGCCCGCGGGCGCGCCGAATCGTCGCCTCGTCCGCTTGCGCGTAGGCGTCGAAGAAGCGTGAGGTGGCGCCCGCGGGAAGGATGACCCAGGCGGCCGCGAGGTCCCACGCCGGATCGCCGGCGAACACGTCACCGAAATCGATCACGCCCGCGAGCGTTCCGTTCGAGACGACGACGTTCGCGGGATGGAGGTCGCCATGCACCCACAGCGGCGGGCCCTCCCATTCGGGCGCCGCGACGGCATCGTCCCAGACGGCACGGACATCGTCGGCGATGCCGTCGGGGACGACCGCGTGGAAGAAGTGGTCGAACCCGTCGGTGTACTTCTTGGGGTGGTCGCTGCGGTCCGAGCTGATCGGCGCGTCTTCGGGCGCCTCCACATGGAGCGCGGTGAGGAAGGCCGCCAGAGTGTCGGCCGCGTGGTCGCCGCGGCTGATGGAGCTGTAGTCCAGTGGCTCGCCGGGGACCCACGTCATGACGGTCCAGGGCTTCGGGAAGCGCGCGGACGGTTCACCGATCCGTACGGGGTTGGGGACCGGGAGCGGCAGGCGCGGAGCGAGTACGGGCAGCCACCGGCACTCCTTTCGCTGGAGGTCCGGGGCACGTTCTGTACGCGGCATGCGCACGGCCAACTCCTCCCCGAGGCGCCATTGCTGGTTGTCCCATCCGCCCGCTACTTCGCGGATGTCCAGCCCCGCGAGGTCCGGATGCTGCTCCTGCAGCAGCTTGTGAACCAGGTCTGCGGTGATCTCGATCTCGACGTCGGCCATACGAAGTCACAGTACTGGGGCCGGCCGCTGATCCGGCTCTGGTTCCGCTCTCGCTCGTTATCTGCGACTGGCCAACTGCCCGAACCCGTAGCCGACAGAGGTACCTCGACGACAAAGAACAGGAAGTTGGGATAGGCCGAACAGGTCCCGGTCAGGCAGCTCTGCAGCTCTGCAGGGCTGAACCGGCCTCGTGCGTGGCGGCGGCCGAACCGCGAGCTGCTCGCGCAGAGCCGCTCCGCCCACCAGCCGGTGCCCGCCGCAGTGCTGCGCGTGGAGGTATCGGGCATTGGCGATCGCTAAGCGCAACCCCGGAAATGAGTTCGACTCATTCGATTACAGTGATCCTCCGGACAGTTGGGCGGAGGGGGATCGATGTCGTTCGACCGGGACGGGAACCATGAGCGCGCAGGCGCCGCGGAGGCGGGTATGCAGTTGAACGGTGCGCCGGCGGGGCCGCTGGTCCCGGGCGGGCCTGCGGACTTCGCCTCGACACCGGCGCAGAAGACAGCGGCGGCAGGCGTGATCGAGACGGAGCTGCAGCCGAATACGAAGAAGGCCGCGACGCATGCGGATGTGGCGACCGAGGCCGCCGCGAAGGGCTTTGAAGACTGGGAGACGGCCGCGGGGCTGAAGAAGCTGGCGGACACGTGGGACCATCAGGTGCATGCCTTGATGGGCCGCCTGGCGGGGGAGCGGGCCGCGCTGCACGGGGCCTCGGGTCTTTTCGTACGCAATGACACAGGCTTGGGCAACCAGTTCTTGGTGTCACCGTCAAAGCTGAACGGTCTGTAGGGGCCGACGATGCTGACCTATTACAAAGTCATGACCACGGACCTGGGTCTGCTGACGACTGCCGCCTCTAAGTGGGATGAGATGGCAGGCGAGTTCAAGAAGGTCGAGACCCGCTACGGGGACAGCGTTCAGAAGATCACCACGGGCGGAAGCTGGTCGGGCGTCAGCTCCGGGGTTGCGCACACGAGTTTTGCGGCGACCCGCTACGAGTACGCCGCCGCGCAGATCGAGGCCAAGGCGATAGCCGGTCTCCTGCGCGATGCCCATGAGATGTTCACGGACCTCAGGAAGAGGCTCGACAGCGCCCGGGCCGACGCGGTAGCCGCCGACATGACCGTCTCCGAGCAGGGACACGTCGCCTTCGACTACACCAAACTCACCCCCGCCGAGCGCAGCGCCTACCACCACGACCCCGACGGCGAAGCCTCCATCCGGACCGCCGTCGCCAAGTGGCAGCAGCACATCGACGACTGTGTGAAGGCCGTCTCCACGCTCGACGAGGGTGTCAAGGTCGCCCTCGGGCGGGCCGGTGCCGACAGCAACAAGGACGCTTTCGGCAAGGGCGCCGACGAAACGTTCGGCGGGTTCAACGCCGGCGCCGAAGGCGACCTGAAGAAGGCGATGAAGCCCGACCAATCCAGCGTCGGCACGAAGCCGGACAGCAAGACCGGCGTCACCGTCAGCGGTCCCAAGTACGGCAAGGAAGGATCGGTCAAGGCGTACGCGGACATCTTTCACGAAACCGCGAAGGGGTCGACGGCCGCGGGTGACCTGCAGCTCTCCGGGATCGCCGACATCTATGGCGGAGGCAGAGCCAGCGCGAACTACGGATTCACCGACCAGGGCGCTTCAGCCAAGGCCGAGGCGTCCATAGGCGTACGGGCACTGACCGAGGGGCGGGCTGAGTACGGCTACGTCGGAGGCTACGGCCGGGCGGAGGGCTTTGCCGGCGCCGAGGCGGGCGTCAGCGCCAAGGCGACCAAGCAGGAGGTCTCCGTCGGTGCGAAGGCGTTCGCGGGGGCCAAAGGCACACTCGCCGGCGGTGCGGAGGCCTTCGGCATCGGAGTCGGTGTGAACGCCGAAGGGTGGGCGGGCCCCGGTGCGGAGGCATGGTGGGGTTACAAGAAGGACAAGGAGACCGGAAAGTGGAAGATCGGCGGCGACGCGGGACTCTCCCCCATCCTCGGTGGAAAGGTCGGACTCGAAATCACCGTTGATCCGCACAAGGTGTCCGACGCCATCGGTGACGCTGCCGACGCACTGGGCGACCTGTTCAGCTGATGTACGTTTCCGTGGAAGGAAAGCCC
Source organism: Streptomyces sp. NBC_00503 (assembly GCF_036346895.1). Taxonomy (NCBI): domain Bacteria; kingdom Bacillati; phylum Actinomycetota; class Actinomycetes; order Kitasatosporales; family Streptomycetaceae; genus Streptomyces; species Streptomyces sp. NBC_00503. The sequence continues at coordinate 7,772,431 of NZ_CP107855.1, forward strand.
CGAATGCCCGCGACACTGCCCGTGCCGATCGAATTCCGCCTGCCGGATGGCTGGCTCCCGGCGAAGCCGAACGGACTCGACGACGAGGCAGTGGCCTTCGCCGCCGTACACCCGCGACCGGACGCCGGATTCGCCGCCAACATCACCATCGACGGGCGGCTCCTGGCCGAGGCCGAGACCCTTGCCGGGGTCGCGGACGAGTCGGTGGAGCGGCTGCGCAGCGTAGGCGACCCGGAGCTGGAGGCCCAGCGCCGCGAAGTCGGCTCTGCGGACGCACCGGCCCTGGCCCAGCGAGTGAGCCTTTCAGCCGTCGTCGGTGGCGTACGCCGTGACCTGGTCCAGTCCCAGGTGTACCTGTGCCTGCAGGACATCGTGGATCCGCACAAGCGCGCGGTGATCCGGCTGGCCCTGACCGCCACCGAGGCCCAGCACGACGCTGTCCTGTCGGAATTCCAGGAATTCGTGCGCACCGTGCGGCCCGACACCGGGGCGGGGGCGTAGCCATGGGCCGCTTCACGGACCGGTGGACCGGTACCAAGTACCCGCGCAGCGGTGTCGCGGCACGGCCCGCCCCGGAGGTCAGGGCCGCGCTGCTCGCGGTCAACGGCCCGGACGTACGGTTCGTCGTACGCGAGGGGACCCCGAAGGAGGGCGCGGACTTGGTGGCGGAGTTCGAGTTCCCGGCGCTGGACTTGACCCTCAAGACCAGGATGCGCCTGAACCCATCGGCGCACGAGGTACGAGTGCTCGAGGAATGTTGGGAGCCGACGGCAGACGGGGCCCGCAGACAGTACGGCCGCGGACCGGCGGACAAGGTCTACCGCCAGTGGGAGACCAGACCGGGGGCGGACGGGCGCCAGCACAAGGCCGAGACCTTCCGCTTCGCTACACAGGACATGAGGAACCCCCTGCAGCGAGCAGTCCTCGGCGTGGGCTGGACCTGGCGCGGCGTGCTCTTCAAGCTGTGACGCGAGCCTTCAGGCCACCGGACTGCCAGCCCCTGCAGCAGCCCCACACCACCCACGGGGGACCCGGCTGGCAGGGGTGGCCTGGCCTGAAGGCTCGCACGCCGTGATCATCGGCCCCCGCGCGATCGTCCCGCAGAGCACCCGGAGCCCGTCTCCTGCCGGATCATCGAAAGGTCGATCAGTTCGGCACGACCTGGGAACAGGACTGATCCTGGGCGGACGGATCGGCCGTGGTACATGTGTGTCCCAGAACGTGGACTTCTCAAAGCCGCCAGCCGAGTTCGAACTCGAGGCCTTCAGTGCGAAGACGTCGACCATCCGCAACGAGGTCCGAGCCCCGGCATAGGTGAGGCGCCTTGTGTCGGAGGCCCTCACGGTGCCGGGCGTCCGACGACTTGCAGATGAGCCGGGAGAGTTCTCCACAGGGTCATGCTTTTGTGCGACATCCCGTGAGTTCCCCTGAGCCTTGTCGCCGTGGCGCGGGTGTTCCGTCTCCTTGGGGTGTTCTTCGAGCTGGTGACGTAACTTCAGGATTCTTGAAGCCTTCTCACTTCGTCCGATCGATCTGAGTACGTGACCTGCGTGAGTTCCGCGATCCGGTCTCGGCGGAGGAACTGGAGCAGTTCGAGACCGACGTGCTCGCCGGGTTCGTCCTCGCACGGGCTTCGGCGGGGCTGGCGGACGGCACCATCCGCGGGGACGTCGGGCACCTGGACCAGATGCGGGCCTGGTTCGGCCGGCCGCTGTGGGGTATGGAGCCGGCCCATGCCGACGGGTACTTCGGGAAGGTGCTGCGGGGTTCGCCGAGCGGCACCCGGCCGGCCCGCGCTCAGGCGCTGACCACGTACTTCCTGTTCCTGGAGCTGCGGCACAAGGTCGAGATCCATCGGATGACCGGTCGGGTCGTGGAGTGCCCGATCGACGAGATGAACCGCCCGAGGGGATCCAAGGACGCCGCCCTGCGGATCCCGCCGACCGAGCCGGAGATCAAGACACTGTTCACCGGCTGGGGCGGCGAGCTGGCAACCTGCCGCAAGTTCGCCCCGACCGCGCGGAACTACACCGCATCGAAACTGATGTCGCAGGTCGGACTCAGGGTGAGTGAGGCGTGCAAGCTCGATCTGGCGGACATCAAGTGGGACCTGGGCCGCTTCGGCAAGCTCCATGTGCGTCACGGCAAGGGCGCCCGTGGCTCAGGCCCGCGCGAGCGGATGTTACCGCTGCTCAACGGCGCCGACCGCACGCTGCGGTGGTTCATCGAGGACGTCTGGGGCCAGTTCGACGACGACCACACCTGCCCCGGAGCCCCGCTGTTCCCCTCCGAGCGCAAAAACACCGACGGCTCCTCGCGTCGCGTCGGCGACGACGCCTTGCGCAACGGTCTGGCCGCGGCAGCGAAGGCCCATCTGCCTGGCTGGGCCGACACGCTGACGCCGCACGTCCTGCGGCACTTCTGCGCGTCCGAACTCTACCTCGGAGGTCTTGATCTGCTCGGGATCCAAGCGGTCCTCGGACACTCTTGGATCGCCACCACGATGCGGTACATCCACGTCCAGCAGATCCGGGTCGAGGACGCCTGGGTGTCCGGGCAGCAGCGGGCCGCGAAGCGGCTGGAAGGACTGATGGGATGAAGTGGAACCTGCGGCTGACCAGCCGCGGACAAAGGGATTTGGAAGGCGTCGGAGATCCAGCGGAGCCTGGCCGAGCACGGCTTGGTGATCTCAGCCGGGAAGATGTCCGGCCTGTGGTCCGGCCAGCCGGTCTCCCTCAAGCTGGAGGACCTGGACGTGATCTGCGTCGTGCTCGACTGCGAGATCGGCGATCTGCTGATTCCCGAGCCCGGGAAGGTCCGGCGCCCAGGTCAGCAGGCTGGAGTCCAGGAAGCCACGACCGGCTCGATGGTGGCCCCGGCCGTTGTTCCCAAGCGCCGTGACGGCCGTTCCCTGCCGCCGATGTGACCTGGTCACCATCGCCATGGGGAAGATCAGTGAGAACAAGCCGGCGGCCTCCTGCTCAGGCTGTTTCGCCTGGGGACAGTTGCCCGGCCGGTTCTGCCGCGGCTGCTACACCTACGGCCAGCTGCATGCCGTCGGCGAGTGCGTCGGCTGCCGGCGGCAGGTCCCGGTCGATATCAAGCACGGCTACTGCCGGCTATGCCGGGCTCAGGCGACCTGGGCGATCAAGGCCAGCGGCAAGGCGTCGGTGATCGAGCCGGGGCCTTGAATGGCGCTAGGCCATGGAGAAGCGCCGGGCGACTCCGGCCTCGGTGCGCGGTACATTCCACGCGCCCGGCTCCTGTTCTCCCCAGAGGAATTGACCTCGCTCAGGCGCCAGGAAGCCTATATGGCCGAGCAGTTCGCTCACCTCTATACGGCAGTGCGGTTCGAGAGCCATCACCAAGAGAGCCTCGACGCCCTTGTCGCGCAGGTCTCCGCCACCCGCAGCGGCTTCCTGGGGAAGCGCACGGCTCTGCGCGCGATGCGGGGCCGCTACGGGGTTCCCCCCCCTACCTCATCCCTGAACTCGACGCCCTGCTCAAAGCCGCTCAGGCCCAGACTGGGGCCGGGGTTGGCACGAGACATGAGTTCGGCGTTGAGCGGTCCGTAGCGGTCCCCGAGAGGGGATGCGAGCAGGCTGGTGGCCGCCCCGCGTGTTCGCCACGAACCCAGGGGTCAACCTCCGACAATGACAGTCTCGGACCCTCGGGTTCCCGATGAAGAACCTTCAGTTTCCGTGAACTCTCGGGGATCTCGGCCCTGTGCTTCCGAAGCTGCCGCGGAGTGACAAGTAGCTCTCAGCAGCTGTATCTGAGGCCCACACGTCGGATGGGACCCGGCTAATCGACCACGCCGGGAGGCGCTGTCGCTAAGATCCGCTCATGAAGTCACGATGGGCAGATGCCGCGTAGACCGCCGCGCAAGGTTCGGGTTGTAGCTCCCGGCCCTCCAAGCGATGGTGCCACCAGCACGTTGTTCGTCAGTCGCTGCTCCGGGGCGCCGGCTTGTCCGGGTGTGCACACGTACCTGTTTGTCGATGGACTCGACATGATCGCGCGAAGCCACAGCGGGGCCGTCGGCCTGCATCCCCGACAACTCCTCCGCCCCGGCGGACCGCTCTATCCGACCGATGCAATTCGAGACGTCAACGTGGCTTCTTTGGTGCCCTCTGAGCCCAACACGGGTGGGCTCATCGTCCGTGTGCGCCTCCGGGGCGAGACCGCCGTCTGGACCGAACTGATGTACCCAGACCTCCAGGGCGGACTCGTGGACGAAGTCCGGTTCGATCTCAGGCAGTACCTCGGCGAGATCGAGAGGGCCTATCGGGAGTGGGAGGCCGCTGACGGCGAGGCCAGCCTGACGGGAGATGGCTGTCGAAACACCCGTGGTCCGGTTGAATAGGCGCATGGGAAGCCCCCGGGGCCAGAGGCCCACATCGCGGCGATGGGGCCTACGCGGTGGTGCAGCCGATTACGCGTACTCCGGCGCAGAGGCGAGAGCCCTGTTGGGTCATCGGCTTGACTGGGCAACCCAGGAGACCTGGTTCGAGGATGAGAATGGCCAGCTGTTGGCGGTGATCACCAACGGCACACGCGCGATGGTGATGTTGATGCACGGAGACGGGGATCCCGGTGAGCACCTGATCGACGCCCGTGGCGAGGGACGCTCTGGTGGGTTTCAGCTGGCGAATGGACAGGTCGATACGTACGCCGACCGGGACACCGTCGTCTTCAGCGTCGCCGGCCGGGCCGTGGCGCATCTCATCGAGCATGCCGTGTGGCCTGATGACGTGACCGTTGAGGATGACCGCGGGACGTGAACGACGAGCTGCGGGTTCAGGGGCGCCAGGGCTGTGATCAGGCACTGTCGTGCCGCAGTTGACCACCGAACCCGCTGCCGTCGTCGCTGGCGGTCGTCATGTTGCCGTCGGTGCGTTGTTCGTTGCTTCGGGGATGTAGCCGCAGAATTCCGGGTTGCACTCGGCCTTGTGGTCCTGGCCCCAGAGGTAGGTGTCGCGCTCGGTGGACCGGGCGTGGTGAGCAAGGCGAAGCTGTTGCCGCCGGGGCACGGTTGAGGGCAGCGCCGTGAAGGTGTCCGGGAGTACGGCGACCATGTCGCTGACCTGCTCTCCGTCGCGCATCCGCAGCAGCGCGGTGCACTGCCACCAGCCAATCTCGCCGTCGCTGATCTGGGTGCCGGGCCAGTAGTACGACGCCGGGTTCGGCAGCAGGTAGTGCACGCTGTCGGGATCCAGGTGGGCTCGGAGCCACGGTCCTCCTCCGCCCAGGCCGAGTCGGAGCCGTCGGGCCTCGTCGTACAGAGAGCAGATCGTTTCGGCGTCGAGAGCCTTGAGGAAGTTCGCCTCGCCGGGCAGCGGCTGGCGACCGACGGGGGTCTTGACGGGCCAGCGTCCGAGCAGGAATCCGGCCCGCTGCCGCGGTGTCATAGGTGACGGACCCTTACGGCGCTCCGGCAGTGGCGGGGGCGGCGTCCAGGTTCGTCCTGCTTGGCCGATGTGACGAAGCATCCACGCCTGCCCCTTCACGCCGGCAGTGCTCCACGCCCCGGTCATCGGCCGTGCGGCGGTCGCCTGTTCCCAGCTTCCGGGGCTCGTGCCCGGGCGGAATGGCCTGGAAGGGCGAGGATGTGCGACGCCAGGCAGGTTGTGGGCCAGGTTGGCCAGGAACCTGATGTGTTCCAGTGTCTCTTCGGGGCTGTCCCCAGACTCGTGCCGCGTACTCCCGGCCAGATGGCGGATCTCGATGAAGGCCCTGACCGCCAGGAGTGCGGCTATGTCCCGGTCGAGCTCGGACTCGTGGCGCCTCATGCCGTTTCTCCCTTGCGGCCGTGACTGGCGCGTTCGAGGACGCGGTAGACGGTGGCGCGGCCCACGGAGAAAACCTCCATCAGTTCGGCGATGGTGTAGTCGCCGGTGGCGTGCATGCGGATCAGTTCGGCCTGCATCGGGTCGGCCGGGTCGTAGACGCTGCGGACCAGGGAGACGGACGCCGCGGGCGACGAAGGTGTCGCCGATGTCGCGGGCGTCAGGGACGGAGCGGGCGAGGCGGTCGATCTTCGGCACGACCAGGGTGTCGCCGGCGCGGGCGGCGGCCAGGGCCCTGGTCGAGGCCCGGGCGGGCGCGGCTGGTATCGGTGAGTCCCTTGTCGAGGTAGATCCGTCGTCCGGGACGCCAAGCACGGTAAGGGTCTCGCGCTGGGCGGTGAGGTCTTGTTCGACGGTCGAGCACCTGGCCTAGCCGATGAATTCTCCCACTCGGGGAGCGTACCGGTTGGGCCCCCTTCACCGGACGATTTCGCGGACCACCTATGTGAGACGGCATGTGCACAGGTCGAGCGGTTCGGGAAGAGCGGCCCGGGTCGTCCCGGTGAGGGATCCCCTTGCGGACACGCCGTCGGGCACGCTGTTCCACCCACCGTGATCGTTCTCACGGATAACCGTTGTACCGCTGTGCCTACCGACGCCAATTGCATCGGATGCGAATAGGCGACACCCGTCCTGGAAGCGGACCCGGGGCCATCGGCGTCGCCTCACACGACCGATGCCCGGAAAGGATCAGTGGGAATGATCTCCGCCTCGTCGAAGAGCTGCTCCAACGCCTCATGACCCTGATGCCTGCGAAACTCGATTTCGGCGGCCGTCACAGGCAAGGTCCACAGGATGCGGGCGTGCCCCCCGGACAGCGGACAGTGTTCAAGGTCAGGTCCGTGGAGATAGGGCAGGCTGATCAGCAGGTGGTCGCAGGTCGAGCCCGGCACCCATGGTTCACCGATCGGCATGATGTGCTCCAAGTCGAGCTGATGCCCACCGCAGTGGTAGTACGTGATCATGGCCATGAGGTCGATAAACCGCTGGTCGCGGATGTGGGCGGTCATGACGAACTCAAGTCCATGACCGTCCTTCTCCATCGCGGCCCAGCACCCTGCGGTCACATAGGCCCAGCTATCGCTGCGTGGACCGGGTCCGACAACGAGAACCCGCAGGTCGGGCACGACCTCGCGCCGTTCCGGCCCCAGGTCGCAGACGACAGCCTCAACGGAATGTCCCTCGAAGAACGCCCGGACATGTGACTCAACGGCCTCCACGGCCAGCAGCCTCGCATCACTCACCGCGCGATCATGCCAGACCCCCAATCAACCGGCCCGACTTCTCACCCAGCGTCATGGTCCGTGGGCCTCACCCGCGAATACGCGACACCTCAACATGCGCGCCTACCAGTCCCAAGGCCGTAACCGGCCCGCGATCACCGATCCCGCGCCCTCCGCCGTCTGGAACCTGCATTCCCACCAGCGGATCGTCCCGGACCTCCCCGCGGAACTCGACGCGATCGTCCAGCGCGGACTGCTCATCGCCACCGAGCCCGGGGAGTTCGTCCACTGGCTCGACTGGAATCACGACGGCTACCGCTATGACCCCCGCCGCACCGATGTTCCCGGACGGCCGCCCCGGCCCGGCCAAGGCGCCTATCCCGACGGCGACTACTACCTCCACGTCACCAGCGACCTGCGCCTGGGCATCGGCCACCCTTGGGAACAGACACTGACCGTATGGGGACCCAAGCTGCTCGCCGCCGTCGAGGCGGACTTGACCGAGCTCCTCGGAAGGCCGGTCAGGCGCCGCGTGTGATGGTGGCCGCCGCCCACATCAAGGCCATCGCGCAGTTCGAAGCACGCGGCACGGCCACGGGGCGGGGGCCGGGCCGGTCGTAAGCCCCCGGAAACGGTCGCGCACTGGCTCCCCGGGCCCGTGCACGGATCTAGATGCGCGAGTTGCGCAGCGACTGCCACGCAGCACCGACCAGCGCCCGCGTCGCCCGCGGGACCGAGAGATGTTCGTGCTCGCGGTACAGGGCCCAGTTGTACTGCACGAGCGACAGCTTGTTGGAGGACAGAGATCCCGCCTGGTGGGCCCTGTACACCGCAAGCGGCTCAGCCAGGCCCCGGGCGTCAGCGCCGTCCCTCATGATCGACAGCCACAGCGCGTAGTCCTGGCGCTTGCGCATCTCCGGCATCAGCCGCGTGCCCAGGACCTTGCGGTCGTACATGGCGGTGAGAGCCCCGATGCGGTCCTGGACCAGCATCGCGCGGTAGTCCACCTGCTCCCGCGCACGGACCACCCGACCGTTCGGGACCCAGTCGGTGCTCTCGCCGTCGTAGCCGGCGTCCATCTTGAAGTACGAGGTGAACGTCAAAGGCGCGCTGGCCTCCGCAGCGAAGGCGAGCTGCTTCTCGGTCTTCTCCGGAAGCCACATGTCGTCGCTGTCGAGAAAGGCGATGTAGTCCCCGCGGGCCCGCTCGATCGCGAGGTTGCGGGCCCGACCCGCACCGCCCTGTTCGGGCGCCGACTCAGGCAGGACACGCTCGTCCTGCGCGGCGAACTCGCGGAGCAGGTCCATCGAGCCGTCGGAGGACCGGTCGTCGGTGACCAGCAGCTCCAGGTCGCTGTGGGTCTGCGTGAGCACCGATCGGACGGCTGCGCCGAGGGTGGCTGCCGAGTTGTACACGGGCATCACGACAGACACCAGGGGCACAGCGCTTCTCCTTGCCAGACCTGTAACGACGGTCCATTCAAGCACCGCAATCGAGCAGGGGCTGCCATGCAGACAGTTGTCGCTGGTCAGGGCTAACGTGGGGCTTCCACTGGCCGTACATGCCGCGGAGGTGGGTACCGTGTCGTCGGCCACGACGTGGACCTGCACCGCATCCATCAGCTCGCCGCCAGGCAGTCCTACGTGGAAGGCGTCGTCTCTTCGCGACTACGCGCGGTGCTGGACACCGGGCCTACTCTCCGACCACCGACGCCGCCGCGCTGGCCGGCTCGAAGGCCGAGCGCAGGAAGTCCAGGGCCGCCTCATCAGGACGCCGATCAGGTGATCGGATTGTCATGGCGACACGCTCGCAGGAGATACCGCGAGTTCGTCACCGAAGCCAGAGAGGTGGCGCAGTACGCCGCCCGCCCTCTGGATCGAGACCGCTCGCGCTTACGCCCAATAGGGCCTTCTCGCCGACGGCTATCAGGCCCTGCGGATCGCCGAGACCTGCGCCACCCAGGACGTACGCCGTCCCGCCGTCCGCGAGCTGGTCACCGATATGGCCGCCCGGGACCGCCGTCGTACGCTGCCGGAGCTCCACCACATCAGCCGCAGGCTGGGAGCACCCGCGTGACCGAGCTGCAGCGCAAGCCTTTCCTGTACATCGTCGTGTGCGCGGCCGGGGTCGCAGGCGATGTGGGCAGACTCATCACCGCTGCACAGATCCTGGGCTGGTTTGTGGGAGTGGTCGCCACACCCCAGGGGCTCGGCTTCCTGGACGCCGCGGCTGTCGAAGACCAGACCGGGTACCCGATCCGCTCGGCATGGCGCTCACCCGGCGAGGCACGGCGGTTCCCGCCGGCCGGTGCCATCGCCGTCGCACCGGCCACCTTCAACACGGTCAACAAGTGGGCGGCTGGTTTCGCGGACAATCTCGCCCTCGGGATCCTGCTGATGGCGCTTTCTGAAATCGGCCACCCGGTACTCAGGGTGGCTCCAGACCTGCTCACCGAAGCTCCCCAGGAACGCGGGAGCTGACCTGCGGTTTACGGCACAGCGGAGGGGCCGGCCGATAGCCAGCCAGGTCCAGGGGCGGGCTGAGCTGTCCAGGGTGGGCGAAGCCCAGCGCGAAGCGCCGCCGTAGGCGCCCTTGACCGCTCGGCACGGCCCGCACACTGCGCGGTCGGTCGGCCCTGACTCCACCACCTGGACCGCGCTCGCGCTCGCTCCCCACTCGGTTTAGAAGCGTAGCAAGTGGGGCGAGGAGTAGGGGTGGTCCTTTTCAGGAATCGCCATCATCCGGCAAGAAGCGATCAATTTCCGCGCTACTGAAGGTCATGTCCTCGTCGATCTGCAAGGCACGCTGTGTCGCCCGGTAGGCGCCATTCGATGTATCGGGCGCCAGACGATAGATGTGGTTCAACTTCTCGAACAGCTCGTCCCTGCGGCGCGGGATGTCAACAGCCTGCGGGGCAGCCTGGATGTCGGTAAGTAGGTGGAGGTACAGCTCCCGTATACACCAGAGCTCTTTGGCCGCGGCACGGTTGAGGGGTCATCCCCGCGTGCGCGGGGAGCAGGCTTGCTGACCTGCCACTTTAGATGGGCGGAATGGCGTTTGAAGCACTTCCGCTGAAACCGACATAACCGGCAGCTCGCGGCCCTCTGGAACGAGTCCGGCCGCAGCTCCCGCTCTCCGCCACTGCTTGCGAGCCCCTCTCATGTTCGGCGCCCTAGAAGAGGCCGTCCCGCCAGGCCCCGCCCCTCGGGAGTTTCGATCAGGCGATGGCTGAAGGATCGATGAGCCGGGTCTGGAACACCGCCGGCCCGTCCTCCTTGGCATTCCGAGGGAAACGGGCCAGCGGTGCGGGCCTCCCCGGTCAGTCCGCGACGCCAAGGGCGGTGTCGCGCTTCGCGTACCAGCGCAGGGAGTCGCGGATGCCGTCCTCGAGGGAGTGTTCCGCCTTCCAGCCGAGGAGGTCCTGGGCGAGGTCGACGCGGGCATAGGCGCCTGCGGAGTCGCCCGGGCGGCGGGGGGTCTCGGTGGTGGGGGGTCTCGGTGGTGGGCAGGGGGGTACCGGTGACCGTCTCGAAGGCGGTGACGAGTTCGCGGACTGTGGTGCCGCGGCCGGTGCCGAGGTTGATGACGCGGTACGGGGCCTCGCGGGTGATGGTGGCGAAGTGCTCCACGGCCTTGATGTGGGCGGCGGCCAGGTCCCAGACGTGGACGTAGTCGCGCAGGCCTGAGCCGTCGCGGGTCGGGTAGTCGGTGCCCGTCAGGGGGAAGGCCTCGCCGGCGTGGTGGACGTCGATCATCTTGCCCAGGGCGTGGGTGGGGGTGCGGATCTGGAGGCCGGTGCGCAGCTGGGGGTCGGCCCCGATGGGGTTGAAGTAGCGCAAGGAGATGACGTTGAGGGTTCCGGCGGCGGCTACGTCGGCCAGGACCGTCTCGAAGACGGCTTTGGTGCGGGCGTAGGGGCTGAGGGTGTCGACGGGGGAGTTCTCGTCTACGGAGAAATCCTCCGGGTCGGCCCGGTAGAGGGAGGCGGAGCTGCTGAAGAGGAGGTTGCGGCAGTCGTTGCGGACGAGGTGCTCGAGGAACTGGATGCCCTTGGAGACGTTTTCGCGGTAGTAGCCGAGGGGGTTGGCGACCGAGTCCGGGACGACGATCAGGGCGGCGCAGTCGACGGCGGTGGTGATGTCGGGGTGCTCGGCGAAGATGCGGTCGATCAGAGCGCCGTCGCAGATGTCGCCCTCGTAGAAGGTCCGGCCCTCGGTGAATTCGCGGCGGCCGGTGGCGAGGTTGTCGAGGATCACGGGGGTGATGCCGTTGTCGACGCATGCCGAGGCGATGGTCGATCCGATGAAGCCGGCGCCGCCCGCGATCAGTACCTTCAAGGCCTTCAAGGTGGTTCCTCATCCGTTCGGTGGAGCTGTTGTCTGTCGTGCTCGGTTCGGTTCGTTGGGCCAGTTCGCCAGGCCCTCCCGACGTGTCTTATAACGCCTGCGAGGGTGGCTTGGGTTCCATGACGGTCCAGCCCAAGACGCGGTTGCGTACGGGCCGCCAGCGCATGGCGTCGCGGATCTCGTCGGTGGGGGAGAGCTCCGGGGTCCAGTCCAGGAGGCCGGCGGCGCGGGAGTTGTCGGCGCTGAATCCCGCTACGTCGCCGGGCCGTGCGGTGGCCCCGTGCAGCTCGATGGTGTGGCCAGCGGCTTGCTGGAAGGCCTGGGCGAGTTTGCGGCCGGTGGTTGCGGTGCTGCTGGAGATGTTCACGGCCTGGAACGGGGTGTTCCCATTGAGGGTGTCGAAGCGCTGCAGGGCAGCCACGTGGGTGCGGGCCAGGTCCCAGACGTGGACGTAGTCGCGGATGCCGGAGCCGTCACGGGTCGGTCAGTCGGTACCCGTGAGAGTTAACGGCACCCCGTCCTCGGCTGCGGAGATCAGCCGGCCCAGCTGGTGGGTGGGCCTGTCGAGCCGGAGTCCGGTGGGCAGGTGGGGGTCGGCGCCGATCGGGTTCGCGTAGCGCAGGGCGAGCACCCCTCAGGCCGGTGGCGGCTGCCGCGTCGCTGAGGAAGGCCTCTCCGGCCGCCTTCGTACGTTTGCGGGTCAGGCTCCGCTCGATGGCGGGGCGAAGGCGGGCATGAGGGTGGTCAGTACGGTGTGCATGAAGTCCGGCGGGACGGGGCGGGTCCGCAGGAGCCAGGTGTGGTAGATCGGTCCGTAGATGAGCTCGACGGCCAGTTCGAGGTCCAGGTCCGCGCGGAGCTGCCCGGAGTCCTGGGCCTTCGCCAGGCGTGCGACGCACTGGTCGATGGAGCTCCGCAGAATGCGCGGGACGCCTTCGGCGGCGACGTCGTCGGATTGGGCGGAGGCGATCAACCCCCGCCAGACCGGGCCGAAGTCGGTCGCGAAGAGCGCCAAGACGTTGGTGGTCTGGGTGAGCAGGTCTGCCGCGATGTCGCCGGTGTCCGGGAAGTCGGCGGCCGAGTCCCGGGCGCTTTCCACGCCTTCGATCAGGATCGCGGCCTTCGACGGCCACCAGCGGTAGATCGTCGTCTTGCCGACCCCGGCCTCCGAGGCGATCGCCTCGATGGTGGTGGAGGCGAATCCGGTGGAGGCGCAGAGCCGGAAGGCGGCAGCGATGATCGCCTGTCTTGCTTGCTCGTTGCGTTGTGCGGACATGAACACCAATCCTACCGTTACGGAACGCTACGTTCCGTTGCGTCTGACGCTCCTCTGCTGTTGCACCCTCCGCGCCCTGTCAGGCCCCCCTGCCGCGCCCCCCTGCCACGCCCCCTGTCAGGCCTCCAGCCTGGCCTCCAGCCTGGCCTTCAACCTGGCGTCCAGCGTCCGGTCGGGGGCCATGAAGGCTCACCCTGTCGGCCGCATCCAAGCGCAACGCTACGTATCGCATTGACAACCCTCACTTCCGATCACACACTGATGACGCAACGATCCGTTTCGTATCGCTTGCATCGCGGGGGAGCGTCACCGGTGCCCGTATCCCACGGGCGCCGGTACGACGCCCAGGCCGATCTGGCACCCCGAGATCCCCGGCCCGACCGTTGTGGACGGGGTGCCTGAAGGGTGAAGGGTCGGAGTTGAGGTGCGCACCTGCTCGTCCCGCACCCCTCCGGACGTGCCGACGCCCCGTGTCCCGTGGAACCGATGGCCTCGCCAAGCCCGCCCCCATGCCCGAACTCTTCCATCTGCAGGCCACCGGATGACCGGTAGCGCCCGCCCCACTGACTCCGGAGAACCGCTCCGGAACGCATGAAGCAATGCGGAGAAAGCCCGCGGAGAAAGCACCGCGGAGAAGGAGTACCCCATGTCAGCACAGGCCATCCGGCTGCCGCAGTTCCCCGTCCCGGTCCTCGACGAGAACGAGGCACCGCGGGTCATGACCGATTCCGCGGCCGAGCGCGCCTGGGTCCCGGCGTACGCGGCGCAGCTGGCGTACGCGCCCGCCGACTCGTCCGCGCCGATGCAGCTCATCAAGGCGGCCTGACCGCGGGTCTGACCCCACCCGCCTGAGCGGGGCACGGCGGTGGAGTGCCTGCCACAAAGGCGCACACCGCGCTCCACCGCCCTGCCCCGCCTCGGTCGACGGCGCACGTCAGCGCCCCAGGAACGAAACAGAAAGGCATCACCGTGGCCACGGTCTCCCCCCGCACGGCGGAGGACATACTCACGCGGGACGGTCTCTTCGGAGACTCCGCCGCCATCGAAGCCAGGAATCTCGCCAGGTACCGCCTGGGGCTGTCGCTCCTGGGCGCCCGCGACTCCCGGCACGCCCCGGTCCTGCACGCGCTCGCGCTGGCGGGGGACGACCAGCTGCTCCCCGTCCTGGCCGACCCCGTGCTGCGCAACGCCTTCGAGGACGACACGGCCTGTCTGGAGAACGGGGCGTTCACTGCGAGCGCCCTCGGCGGCTACCTCGCGGACGACGCATGGCAGCTGCCCGCCGACGGCACGGGCCCCTGCGAGAGCCTCATGCGGACCCCGGCCCGTCCCTGGCCCGGGAACGGGGCGGCCTGGGTATGGACCGGACTCCGGGCGCCGGTCTCCCAGCAGGCGATGGCCGAACGGCTCCGTGAGCTGTGCCGCAACAGCTTTGAGCCGGACAGCCAGACCGAGCCCTACGACGCGACCCCAGAGATGGTCGAGGCGCTGAGGCAGGGCGCCGACCTGCTCACATCCCTCCTCCCGCAGATCGGTCCGAGCGTCCTGCGGCACGTCTCGCTGATCGGGTTCAGCGACGGAGAGTCCGCCGACGGCCCGCTGCAGTCGCTGTCGGGCGGCGACCCGCTGCCGTCCGCGATTCTGATGTCCCCCGGCCGGCTCGCCGACCCCTGGACGACGGCCGAGACGTTGCTGCACGAGGCCGCGCACCTGAAACTGTTCGACGTGCTGCGCTCCTGCTCGCTGGTGGAGGACGGTACGGCCCAAGTGCCGATCCCCTGGCGGCAGTCCTCCTGGAGCTTCATCAGGGTGCTGGTGGCCCTGCACTTCTACGCGCACATGACGGTCTTCCAATCCGCAGCCCGCGCGGCAGCTCCTGAGCTCATCGCGCGGTACGGCCCCCCGCCTGCCGACGAGGTCATCGACGAGCCGACCCCGGGGAGCCCGGCCGCCGCCCTGGGCACGCACCGCACCGTGCTGGAGCGCCTGACCTACCTCGCGGAGCAGGCTCTGAGCGCCGGCCACGGCCAGGTGACCCCGGAAGGCCGACGTTTCGTCCACTGGCTGCTCGACGGCATCGAGCACTGCGAGCCCGGGGTGCGCTCCCTGGTCCAGGTCCCCCTACCGGCCACCGCGAACCCGGCCACCGCGAACCCGTCCGCCGAGCCGGCGTCCGCCGACGGTGTCCTCGTACGCAACGAACCCGTGCTGGTTCGGGAGCTGCCCGACCAGCGGCAGCTCCTCGTACTGCTGCCGGACCAGGCGCGCTTCCACTGGCTCGACGCACACACCTGGACCGTCTACGCCCTGTGCGAGGGGGTGACGCCGACCTCGCTCGCCGAACGCTACCGCCGAACGGTGCACGGAGTGATGGGTGAGGACGCCGCCCGCACGATCACCAGCAGGTGCCTGGACCTGCTGCTCGCGGCCGGACTGGTGTCGTGGGCTGACGGCCCCGGTGCCCTCGGCGACACCCCGTAACGAGCCTGCGCCCGCAGCGTCCTCGACCAGGTTCCACTGCTCTTCGGGACTTCTCGGAGCAACGGTGGGCTCGTACCTGACAGATGACCCGCCGGCGCCGGCATTCGTTCACTTCTCAGGGTTCTGGCTCAACGTCCGGGCCGAGGAGGGTGACTCGGGCGGTCCACGACCAGGGCTCCCTGGGCGGATCCCAGCGAGCAGCTCCACCCGAACCGGAACGTCTGGTCGGCCTTCGGGTCATCCCCACACGCGCGGGGAGCAGAAGGCTTGCAACGCGAGCCAGGCAGCGAGGAGGAGGTCATCCCCGCGTGCGTGGGGAGCAGACTTACTGACCTGCAACTTTAGGACGGCAGCAGCAGGTTCTGAGGCACTTTCATCGAAACCGGCATATTCGACAACTCTCGCACATGGAACAAGGAATCCATTAGGGCCTGAAGACTACGCACTGTCGGTAGGGGCGTCGGGCATCTCTCGCCCAGCCGTATCGCAGCCGCCCACCGCACTGCCGCCGGGTGCAGCCTAGAGCGCCCGGTCCGCAGATGACCGAGGCCGTACGCAGATGTCGGCGGCAGTCGTAGCCCGTGTAGGACCCGAGCGGGACGCGGGACAATCGGGTTCATGGTCATGCTCTCCTCCAGCAGCGCGGCGCCCTTGGCGGCCGAGGTGTTCCACGCCCGGTACGCGGGCCGGCTGCCCGCCTCCCTGAAGGAGCTCGCGGGGCCCCGGCACGGCGTGGTCGAGCTGCCGCTGCACGTGGCCTGGTCCGGACTGCGTTCCTACGACCTGGACCGCCCGCGCCTGCGCATGGGTCTCTACCGCACCGTCCTGGCCGAGGGGCAGCACGAGGACCTCGTAACCCTCCTCGACCACGACCTCCTCCTCGCCCAGTGGCCCGTCCTGCGCACCCTGGTCAGCAGGCACCTGCGGGAGGTCTGGGAGGACGCGTTCCCCGAGCTCCTCCGGGCGACGGGGTCCGCCGCCGCGTGAACCTCACTGACCTGCACCGCAACGCCGGCTCCTCGCCGCCGTGATCGACATCGGCGCGCCCTACCCCCTCGTGATCACCGGCGGGTACGCCGTCCAGGCCCACGGCCTCGTCGAGCGCCTGAGCCAGGACCTCGACGTGGCCACCGAGAACCCCGCCCCGATGGCCGAGATCGTCACCGGCCTCGAGCAGGGTCTGGCGGCGCGGGGCTGGCAGGTGTGCGTGATCTCCGTGGACCCCTTGTCCGCCCGGCTGATGGTCGTGGACCCGGACAGCGGCGAGGAGTGCGAGGCCGACGTCCTCAAGGAGCACTTCTGGACCCCGCCCGCCCGCCCTCACCGAGTACGGCCCGGTCCTCGCCTTCGACTCCGTCATCGGTACGAAGGTCCGCGCGCTGGCAGACCGCGGCGCGGTCCGCGACTTCATCGACGTCCACGCCGCCTCCCGCCACCGCGCCGCCGGCGAGCTCGAGCGCCTCGGCGAGCGGCACGGGCGTGACGAGTTCCGCCTCCAGGACCTCCGCGACCGCCTGACCGGGGCGGACTGGGCGGACGACGAGTTCGCCGCCTACGGCCTCACCGAGGACGAGACGGCTGAGCTGCGTATCTGGGCCCGCCGCTGGGCGGACGACCTCGACCAGCGCCTGCACGACCACGAACGCGACCACGACGCCTGAGAAAGCCTCCTCGCCCCG
Source organism: Streptomyces sp. NBC_00503 (assembly GCF_036346895.1). NCBI lineage: Bacteria > Bacillati > Actinomycetota > Actinomycetes > Kitasatosporales > Streptomycetaceae > Streptomyces > Streptomyces sp. NBC_00503. The sequence continues at coordinate 7,789,285 of NZ_CP107855.1, forward strand.
CCTCCGGACGCCCCTCCTGGTGGTCGAACGGTTTCCACTCCCGGCCGGCGGCCCGCACAGCCGCTGATTTCGGAGGCGACTGGCACGATGCTCCGCATGGAACTCGTACACCCTCTCGAAGGACTGGACGACCGCGGGTTCAGGATCTGCTGGGCAGGCAGGACCAGAGGTCAGTGCTCCGCCTCATAGCCGCTACCACCGACCTGAGCAGCCGGGGGTTGCCTCTGCCACCTGCCGTCGAAGCCTTCGGATACGGTGCGCTGGCATTCCATGTGAACACCGCCGGGACCGACTCGTCTCAGAGCCGGCCCCGGCGGCTTGCGGACGTGCTCGAAAGATTCAGAGTGTCGCCTCGTCCCCAAGTCCACCGGCGCCGATGGCGCCCCGCAGGACGTGGGCGATCTCCTCGGGCTTGAGGTCGATGCTGTCGAGCCCTTCCACGGTCAGGGGGATCTCTTCAAGCGCGTATTCGCCGCGTCCCTCGGCGCTGAACTCCGGGCCGGTGCGGTCTTCGAAGGACCAGGTCGCGATGCGGGCGAGGTAGAAGAGCTGGCGCTCCTTGTCGGATTCCATGGTGTGGAGGAGACGGACGATGTCGGCCTTCCCCGCGATCTCCTCGTGGATCTCCCGGTGGAGGGCCGCCTCCCCGGACTCGTCGCTCTCTTCGACCCCGCCGCCGGGGAGCACCCAGTACTCGGGGACATCCGGCTTGGTGCGGCGGATGACCAGCATCGTGTCGTCCGCGGTGACGAGGACGGCTCGGACTCGTTCGATCATTCGGCTTTGTCTCCTCGCATGTTGACGTCTTACTGATCGTTTAAGAATGAGGTCCGAAGGCGGCGGAGGCATATGAGGCTGCAGGCCAGGTCGAGCAACCCCTGGTGGAGATCGGCGCGGCGTTCGTAGCGGGTGCGGAGCCGTTTGAACTGGTGCAGCCAGGCGAATGCGCGCTTGACCACCCAGCGGACCTTGCCCAGTCCGGAACCGTGGGTGACTCCCCGTCGGGCGATCACGGGTTTGATGCCACGTTTCCACAGTGAGCGGCGGTACTTGTCGAAGTCGTAGCCCCGGTCGGCGTACAGACGCCGGGGTTTGCGGCGGGGGCGTCCCCGAGCTCCCCGAATCGGCGGGACCGCGTCGAGCAGGGGCAGGAGCTGGGTGATGTCGTGTCGGTTGCCGCCGGTGAGCGTGACGGCGAGTGGGGTTCCGTGGCGGTCGACGATCAGGTGGTGTTTGGAGCCGGGGCGGGCGCGGTCGACGGGTGAGGGCCCAACGTGGTCCCCCCTTTGAGGGCCCGGACGTGCGATCCGTCCACGGAGCAGTCGTCCAGATCCAGCAGGTCGGCGCGGCGAAGCTCGGTCAGCAGGGCGGCGTGCAGGCGTGGCCAGACGCCGGACTCGGTCCAGTCCCGCAGTCGGCGCCAGGCCGTCACGCCGGAACAGCCCACAGTCTCCGCCGGGACGTCCCGCCAGGCGACACTGGTCCGCAGCACGAACAGGACGCCGGAGAGTGCTGTTCGGTCAGGAACACGCAACCGCCCGGGATGCCGGTGGCGTCGTTCGGGAGCGGGTGGCAGCAACGGGGCCACCCGATCCCACAGGTCGTCCGGAACAAGATCAGCACGCACCCGGACACCTTGCCGACCAAGATCGTCGAGTGCAACACCCGCGGCATCTCATCGTGATTTGAGCGCAGGGTCTGGCGTCGTTCGCCAGACCGGGCGCTCAGCCTGAGGCGCCCTCCAACGGAAGGCGGTCTCGGAAGTACTGCGAATCCAACCACTCCTCCTTCACGAAGAGCGGACGTGTCAGGCGCGCTGCCCCGACCTGCTGCGAGCGCAGAAGAACCCCGAGATCAGTCAGGGAAAGCGAGTCATCAGGCGTGTAGAGCACCCAGTTCCCATGCTCCGCAGCGTGGTCCAGCAGGAACTGCAGGCCCTGCTCCGGATCGCTTCCCGCCAGCGGGAAGCCAGATAGGAAGACCTGCGGACCGGTGACCGCATCCAGCGCAACGCAGGCGAGCTTGCCCGCGTCGTAGAACGCTTTCACCCCATCCGGGAAGTCCTCCTGCGCATAAGGACCGCCAACCCGTTCCTGCGGTCCAGGGACCAAAAGTGCCTGAGCGACCTCGGCTGGCGACATCCCGAACTGCAACGGACCTACACCAGCTCCCGACCGCAGCTCCCAGCACTCCCGCTCCACATCCGCGCCCATCCACCCACTCCCACGTCCGACCGGTCCGGATCTGCCTCTGTTGCTCAGGCCGCATGCACAAGGCCATGGGCCAAGGTGCCAACTCAGCCGCACAAGTGCCAACGGGGGTGCTGCTCTCGGCCGGATTCATTCTGAAACGATCAGTTGGTGCAGCAGCCAGCCACCGTCGACGTGGACGGAATGCCCAGTGGCTTTGTTCACGGGTTGTGGTTCCACAGAAGTTGGACCAGAACCGAAACTCGTGGACAAACGCTGCTGTTAGACGTGAACGAAGCCAAGCCTCGGACGCAACCCACCTCCCCTGCTGCGGCAGGGAACCAGGTTGATGATTGTCCTTCTGCCTGTTGAGCCATCCGCGGGCACGTTCATCCGACACTCGGCTCGGCAGAGCGTTTTCGCAGGTCGGCAGTGTCGGCAACCCGTGCCAGGAGCAAACGTCGACAAACGGAGGATTCGGGCGGCTACCCGCCAGTTGCTCGCCCCCTGGTGTCCGAGGTAGGAGTCCGGGGTCGAGATGCAGACATAGCCGACCACGCCGTAGGCCTCGGTGGCGTACCGGTACTGCATCCCGCGATCGTGTCACGCCCCCACCGCCGGACCCCGCCGCCGACACCAGGGCCTACGGGTGACACCAGAGGCAGTGTTGAACGTGTTCAATACCTCTGACAGTATGGCTTCCGGTGAACCTGCCGGAGCAGCGGAGTCGGATCCGCCTGCCCTCGCGACGGGTCGCCACGAGACCGGAGGTGGGCACGACATGGGCCTGATCCTGCTACTCCTCGCCCTGATAGTCGCCCTCGCCGTCGCCCTTGTGGCCCTGGCCGTGATCCTCACGGCGAGCGCGGGCCTGGGCCTCGCGACCGCTGCGGTGAGCCGCAGGCTGCCGCTCTGGGCCAGGATCACGCTGCTGCTGACCCTTGCCGCCGCTCCGGCGGCGGCGCTGGTGAGCACCCTGGACGTCGCGGCCGTCTGGCAGCTGGCCGCTTGGGCGCTGCCGTTCCTCACGACGGTCGTCTCAGGAGCTGCCTGGCTCGCCTTCGAAGCCCGCAGGCGCCGCGCGCCCAGGCTCCCGAAGCCGGCGTGGCCGGTCGGCCACGCACCGGCCGCCGGTCGCTGAGCACGCACCCCGCGCCGAAGCCGCGGCCAGCTAGCTCCCGCCAGGGCCGTCGGCCACTTCTCCAACCTCAGGGGAAGTTGGCCCGCGGCCATCAGCGCGAAGGGCGGTCCGCTACGCGTCGGGGGTCGCAGGCTCTGGGTCAGGCACTGGCTGGCCGACGTCGGATGACCAATTAGGGCGGAGGTGTTCGACCAGGGCTGTGAAGTCGTTCCGCAGATACCGAGAATCGCACGGCACCAGCCGTATCTGTTGGCGGCTGTCAGCCCAAAAGATCTTGAAATCGGTAACCGTGCCTTCCGCTGGCCAGTCCTCGATCTCGCCCGACAGCCACAGGGCCTCGACAAATCCTCCGACGCTCAGGCCGATGTCCACGAAGATCCCGATCACACCGGGCCGGGGAACCTTCACCACGGTGCCTTCAAATACCTGCCCGAAGCGCAGGCCCCTCCGGATCCGAGTCCACTCGGCATCTGTCACCACGAACAGATCATGGCACCTTCGTCCGGGACGCCAGCCCCCGGGACTCAACGTGAACCGAACCAGCGTCCCCTTACGATGTTCACCTCAGCGACACGGCACTGCCGCTACTTCTCGGGTTCTGACTCACTTTCCGTGAATCGCTACGCAGAGTGACGCTTGCCGGGCGGGCGGGACCTCGGGAAGCTGCCTGAAAATGATTCGTCCCCAGTGCGGTGTGGCTGACAGTTCGACTCGTGGAAGAAGTAGTGCTCCGGTTGGAGGAGTTACTGTTCCCGTCGATCGCGGACGTGGCTGTGCTGTCGGTCGACGTGAACGACGAGGCGGTACGCATCGAGGCCCAGAGCACGGTGGCCGGGTCCGATTGCCCTGGCTGCGGGATCTGGCCGCGGCGGATTCACAGCTCCTACCTGCGCTTTCCCGCTGATGTACCCAGTGGGGGCAGGCGGGTCGTCCTCTGCCTGCGTGTCCGCAGGTTCCTCTGCCCGGCCATCTCGTGCGGGCGCCGGACCTTCGCCGAGCAGATGCCGGGGCTGACTCGTCGATACGGCCGGCGGACCGAGCGCCTGCGGTCGACGCTGGCCGCGGTCGGCCTCGCGCTCGCCGGTCGGGCCGGGGCCCGCATGGCGAGAGTCTTCGGCTTGTCCGTCAGCCGCAGCACGGTGCTGCGGCTGGTCGAAGCCTTGCCCGACCCGGAAGTTCCGGCCCCGCGCGTCGTCGGCGTCGATGAGTACGCGACCCGCAAAGGCCGCCACTACGGGACCGTCCTGGTCGACGTCGAAAGCCGACGCCCGGTGGACCTGCTGCCCGACCGGGAAGCCTACAGCCTGGCCGCTTGGCTCGCGAAGCGGCCCGGGGTAGAGGTGGTCTGCCGCGATCGGGCACCGTTCTTCGCAGAAGGCGCCACCGCCGGGGCGCCCCAGGCGGTGCAGGTGGCAGACAGGTGGCATCTCTGGCACAACCTCAGCGAAGCCGCCGAGCGATGCGTCGCAGACCACCGCGGATGCCTGCGGGTGCTGGCGCCAGATGCCAGCCCAGCCTGCCCCCGAGCCGGAGAAGTTCGAAGACCCGTCCGGCTCGCCCTGGCCAAGGGGACACCGCTTCGCCGACCGAACCCGAGCCAACCACGCGACCGTCCACGAACTGCTGACCGCCGGACTCAGTCGGAGGGCGATCGGCCGCCAACTCCGCATGACCTCGCGCACCGTCAAACTATTCGCCGACGCAGCCACCCCGGAGGACCTCTTCCGAGGGCAGTGGCAGGGCCGGCCGTCCAAGCTGGACGCGTTCAAGCCCTACCTGGACGACCGCTGGAACCAGGGCTGCACCAACGCCTGGACGGTATGGGAGGAGATCGCGCCACTCGGGTATCAAGGCAGCTACCAGCGCGTTCGCGCCTACTTCCGGGAGAAACGGACCTCTCCCAACCCGATCACAGCTCGGCCACCGTTACCCCGCGTCGTCGCCGGCTGGATTCTCCGGCGCCCCGAGACCCTCCCAGAGATCGACCATCTTCGGCTCAAGGCCGTCCTGGTCCACTGCCCCGAACTTGACGCCCTCACCACCCACGTCCGCTCGTTCGCGGAGATGCTTACCGAGCGCCAGGGCGAACGGCTGCCGCAGTGGCTCGATGCCGTCCGGCGCGACGACCTCCCCAGCCTCCATACCCTCGCCGCGGGCATCGAACGTGACCGCGATGCCGTCATTGCCGGGCTCACCCTGCCCTGGAGTTCCGGCGTCGTCGAAGGACACGTCAGCCGGATCAAGATGCTCAAGCGCCAGATGTTCGGACGTGCGGGCTTCGCTCTCCTGCGGAAGAGGGTTCTTCTGGCCAGCTGACCACAGCCACCCGTAGGGTGACGGGGACGAGAGAAGATGCACCATGGATCCCCGCATACCCCGCCTGCGTCGCAAGCTGGCCGCGATCCCGTTCCAACCCCTGCGCAGCCACTCCTTCGGGAAAGAGCAACACGAGTTCCGCCTGGGTCCGAAGCTCGCGGAAGCACGCGTCGCCGTGTTCGAGGCCGAGCACGACATCGCCGTGCCCGGCGCCTACCGGCAGTTCCTCACCCACATCGGCGGCTCGGGCGCGGCGCCTTTCTACGGCCTTATGCCGCTGGAGTGGTGCTCCCTGCTGGTCATGAATCCGCGCGGAGAACCAGGGATACCCCGCGGCTTCGACGGCGCAGAACCCGGGGCGCACGAACGGGACCTCTTCCTCCACATCATCGAGATGGGCTGCACCGACGTATGCGTCATCGCGGTGACCGGTGCTCTCACCGGCCGCGTCCTCATCGGCAACGGTGACGGGTTTTGGGGCCCCAACGTCTCCTCCGCTACCGACTTCCTCGACTGGTACGAACGCTGGCTCAACCACATGAGCGCCGGACGCGACAACCGGGCCCTGGAACTCACCTCACCCCGGCTTCGCGCGCATCCCGACCGCCATCGCATGGCCCCGAAGATCTAACTCTCCGTGACTGCTAGACGCAGAACAGGGCCAACCAGACGACAACTGAGTGGCGCCGGATATACGCGATCCGCGCAGGCTGCGAGGCCACCGTCTCCGAGACCGTTCGTGCCCACGGCCTGCGGAACTGCCGCTACCGCGGCATGGCCAGAACCCGCGTCCAACACGTGCTGACGGCAGCCGGAACGAACATCATCCGACTCAGCGGGTACCTCTCACCGGGCATCGCACCGCCCCGCAAAGCACGGCCGAGGAGCGGCTTCCAGCAACTCTGCCGCAACCTGCCGACCTAGATCGCCAACAGCATCCAAAACCTGAGCCAGAGCCACTTCACGTGGACGAAGCCAGTCTCCGAAGGAACCGAACACCAGGTGACGTTCCGTACCTCTGGTGACCGGGGCGAGGGACCGGTCGGGCTCCAGCCGCTTGACCATCAGGCGGGCCCGATCCATCGGTCTGACCGATGCGAGTCCCTCGGAGAGGTCGAAGACCCGGGTCGTGATCGCGGTCGCGTGCTCGACCTCTCCCGCGTCCAGGTACGCCGCCGCCAGCCACGACAGGGAGAGCGGCTTGTCGCGGGAGCGGGAGTCGTCGTACCGGCCCAGGCGTCCACGACAGCGTCAGACCGTGCCCGGCTGGGTCAGCGAAGGAACGCCGATCTTCGATCCGCTGGAGAACCGGCGGGGCATCGTCCAGTTCATCGGCGAGTACGAAGACGCGACCACCCGGGTCTCGTACGCGAACGCCGTCTTCGCCCGGCCCGAGGGCAGTGGCCTGGGGTGCATCGTCGAGGCCCCCTCCAGCCCGGAACACGGCTGACCCACAGGACCCCGTGGGGCTGGCGCCAGCAGCTCGCGGTCCTCCTCTACGTCGCGGCCACCTGCGTGGGTACCACGGGCCGGGAGAGGCACGACCAGCTGCTGACTGTGCCCGCACCGCTTCAGCTGAAGTGGCTCGGGGTGGCCTGGTGATCACTTCCCGGGTTCGGCGGCAGCTACGTCGCAGAGGTGGGGCGCTACTGGGCCGAGCATTCGAGGATGCGGCCGTCGCTGGTGCCGATGAGGAACCGGCCGGTGGCGGTGACTGTGAGAGCGGTCGGTACGGCGAAGACCGCGCCGACGGTGAGGTGCTGGCGCCAGCGCACCGTGCCGTCACCCAGGTCGAGCGCAACCACCTCTCCATCGTCGTACCCGACGTAGACGGTAGCCGCGTCAGCGTCCAGTGCCGTGGCTTTCCTGTCGGTACGGAACACCCACTGCGGGCGGCCGTCGGTCATCTCGCGCCGGACGACGAACGACCCACCTGGCTGGAGTCCATGGCCGTGGTACACGGTTCCGGCGTGGACCAGGGTTCCGTCTGCGGCCTCGATGCCCGGACCGCCGAAGTGTGTCTCGCCGGGCTCCCAGGAGTACCGGAACATCCGCCGGGCCGACTGAGCGAGGGGTACGACCGGCCTCGCGGTCGCGGGCCCTTGCAGGTCCATGGCCGCGACCCAGGACTCACCCTTGTAGGAGTTACGTTCGCCCGAGGGATGAAGGATCGACTGGAAGTAGATGCGGCGTCCACCCCGGATGGGGAGCCGGCTGCGGGCACCGTTGCGCCCGTCCGGTGACAAGGCCGGCCGGCCGTCAGCACAGCGCACCAGTGAGACGAAGGACGACGGGACGATGCTGTCGAGTTGTTTCCCGTCTACGAGGGAGAGCAGGACGACCGACTGCGGAACGGAGTCGCGCGCACCGGGGCGGCGTATGAGCCCGACCCACGCGGATCCTTCATCCGTAGCGACGGCGATCGCGCGCCCGCCCTCCTCGTCCGGAACCATCCACGACCGCTCCCCCGAGGGCAGCCAGGATTCCAGCTGTACCCCGTCGAGCGTGGCCAGGATCCGGCCGTCCGAAAGGGCCTCGACCGCGCGGACATTGCGGCGCGGTTCCCAGTCCGCGCTCAGCTCTGCGACCATCCGGTGGGCAACTGCGCTGCCGTCAGGACGTGGCGCCGGCACCCGCGGGCCGGCCAGGTCGTGCTCGGTGAGGGACTTGGCAGGCACAGCGGTCCAGTCCGGCCTGCGCACCACGGCGACATGGCCCTCGACGCGTGCGGTTGCGTCCTGCCAGTCGTCAGGCGGTGCCATCACCACCCGCAATGCCTGTTCGTCGAGCCATTCCAATTCCAGGACCTGGCGGCCCAACCAGTGCTCAATGAGCGAGACAGCCGTGCCCGTCTCCAGGTTCAGCAGGAGTAGCCGGCCTTCGAAGAAGTACCCGCCGTCGTAGCTGCCGGTGCCGACCGCGAGCAGCGGAAGCGTGGGATGGAAAGCCATCGCGTGCACCGGGTAATGCGAGCGGACGAGGGCACGGCAGGCCAGGTCACCCATGCCGTAGACACCGACGGGTGCAGTGCCGCCGAACTCGTACCTGCCCGCCACGGCCAGCAGGCCACGCCGCTCGTCGGCGGTGGCCAGTACAGGGTCACCGATCTCGGCGAAGGCACGGTCGCCGAGGATCCGGTCGACGGAGAGCGGGATAGTCATAGCGTCGATCTTCGCAATATCCAGGAGACCATCGGGAACCCGGGCCGGTACCCAAAGCCTCGGCTCACGCTGACATGGCACACGCCACATGCCACATGCCACATGTCGCCGAGCACTGACATTCCCATGTCGCCTGACCATACGCGGAGGCCGTCGATCAGCCCACGCCGACTTCACCGCCTCCGGGAATCCCCCCGCCCAGATGGCCGGGGAAGAAACCGGTGCGGCCAGGTCTCTCCTCAGGCTGAGCGCAGGGCGTCCGTCGGGGAGGCCTTGGCCGCGCGCAGGGCCGGGTAGATGCCGGCGAGGGCGGCGACCATGATGGAGACGACGGGGCCGGCGACGATCGTGCAGAGCGGGATGGAGGCCGGCCATCCCTGGGCCAGGGCGTAGCCGTAGTCGGTGAGGCTGCCGACGATCAGCCCGCCGATGCCTCCGATGAAGCCCATCAGGACGGCTTCCAGCAGGAACTGGACGGCGATCTGTCCGCCCCTGGCGCCCAGTGCTCGGCGCATTCCGATCTCGCCGCGACGTTCCATGACACCGACGACCATGGTGTTGGCGATCCCGACGCCGCCGAGAGGCACGAGGCCGGAGACGAACTGGCCTGGGAACCAGGTGATTCTGTGGCTGATCTAGCATGATCGCCCCAAGCCGTGAAGGGGCGACATGACCATTGACGACAGAGCCGACCCAGCCCAGATCATCGCCCGAGTGGGCAACTTCGCACCTCGCGAGCGCGCTCTCGAGGTGTGGACATATCTCGCCACCAAGGCGGGATGGACGGTGAGTGTCGTCCCGGACGCAGTACTGGACGCCGATGCAGGTGACTGCGGAGTCGTCGAGGTGGAGGGTCTGCGTTATCGGATCCGTCTCACCCCTCGGGTGAGGACGACGCTGGTCGATGACGCGGGCGGCCGGATGTCACAGCGTCCCGTATTTACACACGCAGCCTGGGCCGACCCCTTGTTGGAACCGGACAACTTTGTGCCTTACCTGGGTCGCTGAGGCACTGCCACCTTGCTGAGCACCTTCGCCCTGAAGGCTTCAGCAGCGCCCTCTCAGAGGCTGCCGTCACCGGAAAGGGCGCTGTGGCCGTACGAGTCGCCCTCGGTTCGTGCGACGGTTTCCCGGGCGGCACGGTCGCCGAGCAGACCGGCGCGAACGGCGAACTCAGGCCCCAGCAGACGCAGTGCCCGGCGCCCGTGAAGCGCGACAAGGAGCCCGATCTCCTCCGGCCCGGCCGGGGTGTCACCGGGAAGGGGATGCAGGCGGCGCATCTCTCGCAGCAGTCGGTGCCCGGCCAGTGTCCGCACCGGGGCGCACAGGACGGCGAGCGACAGCACAGCCGGGGGCAGACCCGCCCAGGGGGATCCCTGCACCGCGACGGCTACAGCCGTACTGCCCGTCGCAAGGATCAGCAGCCCGGCCACCGCCAGCCGGGCTCGGCCGCATCGCAGGCCACGTTCGGCCAGTTCGGCACGCAGCTCCTCCCGAGCCCGCCATACCGCCGGAGCAATGGCTGCATCAGCCAGCGATATCTCCCGGCCGAACACTGTCCAAGCGGCCCGGTTCAGCGCAGTCACGTCACGTCCGGGGCTGGTGTGCACCACCCGCCGCAGCCGGCCGGGCCGGCCGACTTCGATCGCTCCCGCAAGGTGGAGCTCTACGACCGCCACTGTCAGCGCGGCCTTCGAACCACCCCGCACACCCGCGACACCGACCGCCGTCAGGCCGACCGCCCGCCCTCTGGCGGGCAACCACCGCAACAGCCCCGCGCCGACAAGCCCGATCACCACGCACACGACACCGATCGATCCCACCGCACACACCCCCCCCGCCAAACGGACGACAGACCCCCCGGCCCACCTCCAGAACAATGACACGGTCGGCTGACCACCACTCAGAAATCAGGCCCCCCAGTCCGTTCAACCAGTGATGGGAGCGGGCAGCAGCAAGCCTTCGGGCGGGTTGTCGAGCACCCCTGAGGTGGCCTGCTGACCTTCGGCCTTTCGGCCGTACCGAACGGCACGACCGAAAGACGCTCGTCTATTTGAGGGGCTTTGTCTGACATCCCTTTTCCAGAGCACGTGGTGCCCGATATCCATGGCGATATGACCTTCCCGAGGGCAAGACTCCGCACAACAGCCGCCGTCGCAGCCGCGCTGGCCATCGGCGGCCTGGCATGGGTGCCGGCCTCCGCCAGCGCGGGAACGGCCCCGGCCCCGGCCACCCGGACGGTCGCCGAGGCCGGTAGGACGACCTCCCTCGCGGGCTGTGGCTGGAACGAGGGCAGGGGCGGCGAACGGGCCTACTACGAGCACTGCGCCACCGATACGAACGTATGGATCCAGGTCAAGCGGTGGCCCCGGTCCAACTACCACCGCTGCGTCGGACCCGGCCGAACCAACCTGGACTCCGACGCCACCGGCGCCTGGTACGACAGCAACTACCAGGGCGGCCTCTGCTCCCACCCAGGAGACACCGGGCGCTGACGGTCGAATTGATCTCGCCGCCTTTGCCTCCGCTTCCCGAACGCCGGCCGGTCACGGCAGTGGTCCGCGGCGCTGCGACAAGCTCGAGGGTCAGGTCGCAGTGGGGATGTGGCGCCCTGCTGCGACCTTGGCCATCTTCCGGAGTTTCGCGAAGTAGGAGGCGCAGTACTCCGAGTTGATCAGGGGCACGATCTTGTCGAGGTCGGCGATGCAAGCCCAGAGGATGGCGATGCCGTTGTCGTCGAGTCCGCGGTTCAGTTCGGTTCGGACGAGGCCGGCGACATCGGCGTCCAGGAGGATCAGTTCCACGCCCTCGATGTCCACGCCACGGAAACTGTCGGGATACGGTGCGCCCCGGTGTTCCGCCCACAGCCGGGTGAGTCGGTCTTCGGGCTGGGCTGCAGCGCCCGTGTCGATGGCTGTCCCGGCTTTCGCTTCTGTCGCAGGCGGTGGGCGAAGGAGCAGGGAAACGGCGTCGAAGACGGCACGCACCATCTCGATGGCCCCGGTCGGGCTGTAGGCAGCACTGGTTATGGCGCCCTGTGCGAGCTCGTCGCGCAGCCGTCGGGCGCGGTCGAGTCGGGTGGCGAGTGCGGCCGGTATCAGTCCTGTGTCGGTGGCCCGCTCGATCAGGTCCTGGAGCGGCTTGCTGATGGCAGGCGCTCGGTGAAGACGTGTTCCAGGGCGAACAGGGAGTGGGTGACGGCGACCGTGGCGAACTCGTACCGGTAGTAGGAGTGCCGGATGAGCTCGCGGGAGGTTTCCATCGTGCTCATGACGTACATCGACGCGCCGGCCGGCAGGACCAGGTCGGCGACCAGGGCGTGCACGCCCTCGTAGTCGGGAACGACGTGGCGGGCACGTGGGTCCAGTACGGGCACAGGGAGCGGGCCGGGCAGCCGCGGCGGCAGGGGGTTCACCGGCGCAGTCTTGTCGCCCGAAGGCTGTCGGTGCCATCGGATTTGCCGGGGCGGGTGGTGACTCGCCACGCATGTCGCCTACGCGCCTACGCGCCTACGCGCCCGAGGTCGCTGCGCCGCATCGGGTTTCCGCGAGGTGGCTGTCGATGTACCGGGTGAGGATCAGCGCGTCTGCGGGCTCGTCGGCCTGGAAGGTGACGCGGCGCAGCAGGCTGACCCCGTCGAGCGCCACGCCCTCGCGGGCGAGGACGAAGACGAGGGTGAGGAAGGCGGACCTGGCGTTGCCGTCGTCGAAGGGGTGGAAGAAGCAGACGTCGAGATAGGCGCGGGCGGCGCGTGCTGTGAGGGGCAGGGGCCTGTGTGCGTCCTTCGCGCTCTCGGCCAGGCAGGCGTCGAGGCGGGCTCGGGTGTCCGGGCCGATGCCGTAGCGTTCCCGGCCCGCCTTGGCGAAGGCCGGCTGGTCGCGGAACGGCGGAGGCTGCGGTGTGCCGAGGACGTGGTGCTGCCAGCGCTGGAGCAGTTCGAAGTCGAGGGATGCGCCGCGTGCCGCGTCGGCCCGTAGCAGTTCCAGGGCGGCGAGCAGGCCGTTGGCGCGGTCCGGGTCCAAGGCGCCGTCGAAGGTGCGGATGTCCTCCGCAGCGCCGTCGCACGCCGGAGTCACCGGTCCGTCGCCGCCGCCGTCCGGGGCCTCCTGCCACGATACGGTCTCGCGGACCTCGAGCCAGCGCTCGAGGTGGTCCGGCGTAGGCCCAGTGGAAGGTGCGCCGCCGCCGTCGGTCGGCCGGAGCGACAGCGCGAGCTGTTCCGCGACGTCGTCGACCGTTTCCGGCTCGGGGGCGATCCAGCTGTGGAAGCGGCCGCCGATCGCCCGTTCGACCAGATCCTCCGCGAGGTCGGGTGCGACGTCCCAGCGGCTGAGGAACCAGGTGAGCACCTGACGGCAGTGCCCGTACCAGCCGCTGCCGCAGCCGGTGCGGTCGGTCACCTGGAGGATCAGGTTGCGGGCGGCGTGCTCCCACAGGGGCCGCTGGTCCGCTACGTCGGCCAGTGCCAGCGGGTACGCCTCGAACCAGCCGGCGAGACTCTCCAGCCACTCACGCCACTCGCACAGCGCCGCAGTGACACGGCCGAGCGTCTCCTCAGGGGTGGTGATCGAGTCCTGCGGGCAGCACCAGTTCCCTACGGGTCCTCCGTCGAAGTCGCCTTCGTCGTGGGCCCAGCGCCAGCCCACGGTCCAGCGTCCGTAGTGCTCGGCGAGGGCCTGCGACATGGCGTCCGCCCAGGGTTTGCCCTCGCTCCAGCTCCAGTCGTTCATCGCCGGGTCGCCTTCGGGGACCTCGGGGCGGCTGGGCACCCGCTGGGCGGGCCCGAGGGATCTCACCACCTGCGACGCCGAAGCGCCGTCGAAGGGATGACGGGCGGGATCCACATCGGCCCAGGTCAGAAAGCGGGGTGCTAGCTCGACAATCACCGCGCAAGCCTGCATGTCCGCCTGCCTGGGTTCAAGCGGATTACCACGCCGTCGGGGCGGCGGGCCGACCCCGTCGCGCAGCACTGCCTAGACGTTTCCGGCGCCTCTGCACTCAAGAAGGAAGGAACTGCGGACGTAGGTGAACGAGGGGTGTCATCGTGTCAATCTGGCTGTGGTGGGCCGTAGTTGTCGGGCCGACCGGGCTCGGTGCGCTGTGCGTGGGCGCGTTCGCCTACGGGCACCGGGAGCGGGTACGTGTGAGAGCTGTGGTGTCCGTTGTGCGCGAGTTGGGTACTGGGGGTCACGTGCGGTACCGGTCCGCGGATGGACAAGGGCAGGCGGCTACCGAGTGGGAGCTGCTGATCCCGCCGTCCCAGGCTCCTGCGATCCCTTCGTCCGATTCCTGCGGGGAGCGTGGTGAGCCCACCTGAGCAGCAGCCGTCGGTCGAGCGGTTCGAGGATCTGTACCGCGCCCACGCACGCAAGGTCCTGGCTTCCGCCGCGACGGTCTCGCTCGAGTTCGCCGGCGACGCGACCCAGCATGCCATCGAGGAGGCATGGAAACGTATGTCGCGCCCCGGCGGGCCACCGGTGGACAACTGGGCCGGGTGGCTGCGCCGGACGGCCATCCGCCGCGTGGTCGAGGAGTGCCGTCAGGCCGAGAGGGGCAGCTCATTGGAAGGGGTGGATCCGCCTGCGACAGGACTGCTGTCCGAGGACTGGGCGGTGATCAGGCAGTCGTTCAAGGGCACGCTGCAGCAGATCGCCGCTCTGCCCGATCGGCAGCGTCAGGCCTTGGGACTGTGTTTCCTGGCCGGATTCACCACTCAGGAGACAGCAGAGATCATGGAGGTGACAGTGAGCACGGTACGCAATCTGATCAGCCAGGCCCGCCGTTCGCTCCACCAGACCGACGGAGAGGGGCGGCCATGACCGGCCCCACCGGCCCCACCGACCCGGCACGGACGGCGTCCGATGCCGATCCGGTTGTTCCGTCCCACGACCCCAAATCCGACCCTGAGCTCGGTCTCTTGCTCGAAGAAGCCGTGGACCAGGCCGACCAGGCCATCGGGCCCTTCTTCGACGTTGAGGTGGGACTCGACCGACTTCGCTCCCGGATCCCCGAGCAGCTGACCCCACCGCTCCTGCTGGACCGCAGCAGCATGTCCCAGGCGATGTTCGGTGAGCTGCGCAGGCTGCCCGAGGGTTCGCCGAAGAAGGCCGAGCTGCGCAATCAGCTGGTCCGGATGCACCTGCCCCTGGTCGAGCACCTGGCGCGGCGCTTCCGCAACCGCGGCGAGCCGCTCGACGACCTCACCGAGATCGCCACGATGGGCCTGATCAAGTCGGTGGACCGCTTCGACCCGGAGCGGGGCATCGAGTTCTCGACGTACGCCGTCCCGACCGTCGTAGGCGAGATAAAGCGCCACTTCCGCGACAAGGGCTGGGCGGTACGCGTCCCGAGGCGGCTCCAGGAGCTACGGCTGACCCTGACCAGGGCGACGGTCGAACTCTCACAGCAACACGGGCGCCCACCCACCGTGCACGAGCTGGCGGAGCGGCTCGGCATCTCGGAGGCAGAGGTCCTTGAGGGCCTGGACTCGGCGAATGGCTACCCCGCGCTGCGTCTGGAGCCGCCGGACACCGATGACGCCTCCTCGGCGGTGGCGGACACGCTCGGGGCGTAGGACGAGGTGTTGGAGAGTGCCGAGTTCCGCGAGTCCCTCAAACCACTCCTGGCGGAGCTGAACCAGAAGCTCCTGGTGGAGGAGTAGAAGGCCGTGCTCCGCTCCGTAGGTGGGCCAGGGAGATGTCGCGCACCCGTACGACCGCCTCCGGCGCGATGCGGGCCAGGACCGGCAGGGCGTGGTGCCAGCCGTCGCCCTCCAGGGCCTGCCGTACGAACCGGGCCGCGGCCCGCTCGTCGCCGGGTGTCTGTGGGGAGGCGGCGAGCGCGAGGGCGCGGATCGTGTGGATCAGTGGTTCCGCATCCGCCGGGTTCCCGAAGGCGGTCACGCGGACCAGCACCCGGGCCAAGTACCCCGCGACGGCCGCGAACACGACCGCGCGGTGCGCCGGGAGCGGCCTGGCGAGTCGGCATGGATATGCGGGCCCTGCCCACCCCCTGTCCGGCGAGGACTTCGCCGGAAAACTCGTCACGCCCCGTCTGACCAGCGTACTTACGCCGCCTTCCGCCGTCCGGACATCGCCGGAGAACCTCCCGTCGAGGGATACCTGTGGCACCGAAGCCCCGCGGGCAAGACCGCTGGGGCGAACTGCCCGAGGGGGATCCCATGTCCGTCTTGCCGTCCGTACTCGACGACGCGGCCGTGCTGACCGCCGTCACCGGCCTGGCCTACACCGGAGCCGTGGTCACGGTCGCCGCGTCGTCCGTGCTCTCCCGCAGCTCGGAGCGTCGGCGCGACGCCCGGGCGACGCTGACGATCCTGCTGCGGCGGCGCGGCCCCAGGTGAGCATCGGAAAGGTCGCTTCGGGGCCTGCCAGCCCCGTCTCTCTCCTGGAGGCAGAACTCTGAAATGTTGCCATCCTTGACTGGCTGGCCCGGCCGCGGTCAAGCGACTGCTGGCCCACCACGTCTTCGTCAGCAGCCGCCGCGACACCCACAGCCGGCCCCCGCGGCTGGGTCGAGGACGGCGATTCGAGCGCCCGCTCCCAGATCGGGATCCGCTCGACGTGGTCGGTGGACCTCTAGGCCGCGGCGCTCGTGCTGGTCGTGCTGGTCGTGCAGTCACGGTTACCGGGCGACTGAAGCCGCATCCCCCGGGCCGCGCTGACCACCGACCCGCAAGCCCTGGTCGCAGGCCTCTCCGACGGCCTGGGCCACGCCCGCGCCTACAGCTGCGGGCTGATCCTGACCCGTTGAGGGACCCGCCTCGGAGGGGCCGACTTTTGTCCGCGGACAAAAGTCGGCCCCTCCGGCTGCACCAGGACTCGGCCCTGGCACTCCCCTCAGCGGCTCGCCCCTCGTTGAAGCTCCTATAGATCGTCAAGCCCGTGGCGGGGTCCATAGGATGCGTTCGTGGCGCGATTTGATGAGGTCAAGGCGACGTTCTGGGGCGAGGGCCGGTATGGGGTTCAGCCACCGCTGACCGACGCGGTCGTTCAGGAAGCCGAGCGTCGGCTCGGTGTCCGTCTGCCGGCTTCGTTGGTGGAGATCCTGCGGGTCCAGAACGGCGGTGCGGTGGCGGAGCTGTGGAACGCGTTCCCGACCGATGTGCCGACGTCGTGGAGCGAGAATCACGTTCCGCTCGACGACGTGATGGGCATCGGCCCTCACGACGGTCAGTTGTCCTTGCTGGACACGGCCTATCTGGTCGAGGAGTGGGGTCTTCCGTCCCCTCTGGTTCTGTTGTCCGGTGATGGCCACTGCTGGATCGCTCTCGACTATCGGGGGTGCGGGAAGCGCGGGGAGCCGTCCGTGACGTGGTTCGACGTGGACGACGGCATGGAGCTCCCGCTGGCCGCGGACTTCCAAGCGTTCGTTGAGCGTCTGGTTGCGGCCACGTCGCTCGATTCCGGCGGACCGTAATCGGTCGGCTTCATGATCCGGCTCTGGCCGAGCCTGTCGTGTTCAGGGTGTTGGTGCTCACGAGGTGCCTGTAAATCTCACGGGCGACGAACCTCTTGAGACACCGCATGATGTCCTTGGTGGACATGCCCTCGGCAGTGCGTCTGGCCATGTAGTTCCGTGTCCGTTCGTCGTGCCGCATGCGAACCAGGACGATGGTGTAGAGGGCGCTGTTGGCATGTCGGTCTCCGCCGCGGTTGATGCGGTGGCGGTTGGTGCGGCCCGATGAGGCCGGGACCGGGGCCGCGGCGCACAGGTGGGCGAAGGACGCTTCGGATCTGAGCCGGTCGGGGTTGTCTCCCGCGGTGATCAGCAGTTGGCCGGCCGTCTCGGTCCCCACTCCGGACAAGGCGACGAGACTGGGTGCCGCCCGGGATACCAGCGGAGCGAGGTCCGCGTCGGCCTCTTTGATCTCCTGTTGAAGGGTCTGGTAGCGCCTGGCCAGGCGACGAAGTGCCGTCTTGGCCGCGCAGGACGGATCCGCGAGATCACCGGTTGGCCGGGTCCGGGCGAGGGTGTCGATCAGCGGGCTGGTGGGCAGGCCACGCAGCTTGTCTCGCAGGGCGGAGGGAGCGGTGACCACCAGAGCGCGGATCTGGTTGATCGTCTGCGTCCTGGCCTTGACTGCGCTCTTGCGGACCAAGCGCAGGGCACGGATCGCTTCCACGATGCCGTCCCGGCTCTTCGGGGTTCCGCTCGCCCGGCCGGACAGGACCGCGGTGGCCGCGGCGTAGGCGTCGATCGGATCGGACTTGCCGTGAGCCCGCCTGGCCCTGCGGTCTGGGCGGTCGACCTCCACGACCGTGATGCCGTTCGTGGTCAGGAACCGGGCGAGTTCGGCGCCGTAGGCCCCGGTGCCCTCCATCCCGACCGCGATGACCTCGCCTTGGGAGTGGAGCCAGGCCAGCAGTTGCTCGTATCCGGCCGCGTTCGTTGCGAAGGACTGCGTGTCCAAGTGACGGCCGACCGAGTCGATCACTGCGGCCTGGTGGACGTCTCTATGGGTGTCGATTCCGCCGATCACTGCTATCTCGGGCACTGTCATGCTCGGCTCTGCCGTCCTTCCGTCTGAAGCGTGCAGACACAGCGCGTGCTGCCCGGGCAGACGGACAAGACAGTGAAGAGGCTGGTGGCCAAGCTCCTATGAGGTCACGGACACCCGCGAGCACACGCGGTGGCATCCCTCGGGGGCCGACGATTCAACGCACAGGCAGCCGAAGCGCCAGTCAGACCCAGAGTCAGGCCCCCGAGCGATGCCGCCTACATCCTCACTGTCAGACCCGCCTGCCACACTGCGGCCATGTCTCTCGCCGAACTCACGCTCGATCAGTGGCGGTCCGCCGACCTTCCCGCTGCGCGCCGCATCGCCCAGCAGGCCGCGGACCTGGTGGAGGGCCGTGTCGTCTCCGTCGAGACTGTCGAGCACCTCGGTGCCCCGCTGCACCGGGTCCGGATCGAGCGCGCCGGTACGGAGTTCGCCCTGATACCCGGTGGCACGGTGAACCTCGGGTTCGATCTGGACAGCTGGCGGCCGACGCCCGAGCAGATCCTCGACTACGCGGCGAGCTTGGAGGAGGGTTTCGGGTACGGCCTCGATCTCCGGGCCTACTTGGCGGAAGTGCTCAGCCCGTACCGGAGCGCCACCCTGGCCACGGTGCTGATGGCCGTGGAGTCCGAAGCCCTGACCGAGCTGCCCGCCGACATGCCGGCCGTGCTCGTGGCACGCGGCCTGCGGAGGCCCACCTCCGACGAGTGGGAGCACGCGTGCGGAGCGGGCGCTGCCACTCTTTTCCGGTGGGGTGACGACTGCCCGCTCGACCGCATCCCCTACGGCGATCCGACTGGTCCGCACAGCAGGCTCGGTGCGTTCGGCCTGCGCATCGCCTACGACACCTACAGCGCGGAGCTGACCAGCGACGTCACAGCGGTCCACGGCGGGGATGGTGGAGAGTCGGTGTGCGGCGGGTACGGCAACCTGCTGGCCTGGCTCCCTCTGGCCACCGCCAACCGCAACCCCGCCATGGCCGAGTTCGTCTACGGCCCGGACGGTGAAGACCTCTGTGAGGACTTCTCCACCCGGCCCGTGCTTCCGCTGTGACCCCCGACTTTTGTCCGCGGACAAAAGTCGGGCCCCTTTCGTCGTCCGCCCGGCGTACCGGTGGGTCCTAGGCACTGTTTCTCGGATCTCCTGACGTGAGTGGGGTGTTGGGGTCAGGCTTGCCGTATGGGCCGTGGGGATCTGACGAACGCTGAGTGGGACCGGCTGGAGTCGTTCCTGCCTCCTGGTGGTGCTCGTGGAGGCCGGTGGAGTGATCACCGCCGGGTCATCAACGGGGTGCTCTACCGGGTCCGGACCGGTGTGCAGTGGCGGGATCTTCCGGAGCGGTTCGGGCCGTGGGAAACCGTCTATAAACGCCATCGCCGCTGGTCAGCGGACGGGACGTGGGCGATGCTGCTCTCTCGGATTCAGGCAGCCGAGGATGCCGCGGGCCGGATCGACTGGGAGGTGTCGGTGGACTCGACAGCAGTGCGGGCCCACCAGCACGCTGCCGGCGCGAGGAAGACACCGGCGGCATCCGGTCCTCAAAAGGGGGACGTTCGGGGGACGAACCAGGCCGATCCGGTGTTGCGGAAACTGGAGGTCCGGCTCGAAGAAGTGGTCAGATCGGCGAGTGCCTGGGACGCTCCCGCGGCGGATTCACCACCAAGATCCACCTCGTCGCGGACGGCCGATGCCGGCCTCTCGCCCTCCTCCTGACACCCGGACACTACGGCGACGGGCCCCAGTTCGAGCGGGTGCTGGAGCAGGTTTCCGTACCCCGCATCGGCGTCGGAAGGCCCCGCACTCGCCCCGACCATGTCCTGGCCGACAAGGCCTACACATCCCGAAGGAACCGCTGCTACCTGCGACGACGCGGAATCCGGCACACAATCCCCGAACGCCTCGACCAGCAAAGACACCGCAAGAACCGAGGTTCCCGAGGCGGCCGTCCCACCGGCTTCGACAGCGAGCGATACAAGAAACGCAACACCGTCGAACGAGCCATCAACCGGCTCAAGGGCTTCCGCGCCGTCGCCACCCGCTACGAGAAACGTGCCTACATCTACCTCGGCACCGTCACCCTCGCAGCCCTCATCATCTGGCTCCGCACATGATCCAAGAAACAGTGCCTAGGAGAGCACCCATTGGGGCGGGTGTGCGGGATCGGCCGGGCATGTGAAGACGTGCAGGTCATGGTTCCTGCCGAAGCGGAGCCGAGTGGGTTGGGCGACGGACCGGCCGCCTTGGATCGAGTCCTTCCCCCGTAGGGAGGGGTCACGGTCCTCCAGTGGCGCCCAGCTGTGCGATCCGGCGTCCATCTCATTGCAGCCGGCTGTCAGCAGCAGCCGCATCGGGGTCGCGCAGGATGCGCAGCCGATGGCCATCGGGCCCGTCGACGCCCAGCTGGGAAAACCACCGACCCGCCAGCCGGGCGGGATCGACAAGTCGGACTGGTAGTTGGGTGCGTCGGGGCCGTGTTCGGCGGCCTGGGCGTCGTCCCATGCCTCGATGCGTGCGATCAGCGGGGCGGGCAACGTGTCGTCCTCCGCCCAGGGACAGGTGTCCACCTCCTCGGGATGCAGGACACACGGCTCGGGCAGTTCGTGTTCCCATGCCAGCAGGGGCACTTCGGGCGGGACGGCGAGGAAGCGTTCCGCCTGCTCGGTCTCCTCGGCCCCTCGCCACCGCAGCCGGTAGCGGCGCTCCAGGTACGGACCGTGGGTGAACGGGCAGCGGAAGAGCTGCACCAGGTCCGCACCGTCGGGCCCGGCCGCCAGGCCCGGGACATCCCGTTGGAAGAACTGGGCGATCCCCATGAGCGGCACCGGCCCGTCTTCCCCGGGCGTTCCGGTGCCGGGCCACGGCTGCCTCCTCGGCCACACGTCCGCGGCCCGGGCGCGGCGGATCTCGTCCGGCGTGTACCCCTCGGTCTCACGCTGGTGCGTTTCCTTGCAGACCGGCCACGGTTCGGCCTCCGGCCACAGCATCGGCCCGCCGACATGGCTGTCGCGCATGCCGGGCCGCCCCGGCCTGGGGTGCAGCCGGGTCGTCCGGCCCCGGTGGTCGGCCAGCTCCGGGAAGACGGCCTCGACGGATACCGGTCTGGCGGGCGTGGTCCTGGTCATGCGCAGACCGTACGCGCCCGGGAAGGGGCCGAGCGAACGGATTGCCTCGAGCCTCCGTCCGTGAGGACTTCACGTCCCGTCCCACCGTTTGAGCGGCCCTACGGGATCACTCGCCGGGCCCGGTCACAGCCCGGAGATCCCGGCTCGCCGCACATGGAGTTCGGATCGGACGAGTTCGAGGAGGCGTCCCGCCCAGTTGCGGCCGCGGCCGGACTTGTCACCCCAGAAGGCCGAGTCCAGATCCTCGTAGACCAGGGTGGCGTCGTCTGTGGCCAGCAGGATCTCGGCCAGCTCGGGATGCTGGTCGTACTTGGCGCGCAGCAGGCTGGTCATGACGGCGGTGCGGGCGTGCGCCCAGCCCTCGCGGCGCGGTGCCCCGGCTGCGAGCTTGCCTGCTTCGGCGGCGGTGTCCGCTGCGGCGATCGCAGCGCGCGCCTCCGGCTGAGCAGCCGACGAGGCCCAGTAGGCATGGGTGACGGAGGGGTAGGTGGTCTTCCCCACGGTGATCGGGGCGGGGTAGCCGTTACGCAGACCGAGCAGGCCGGGGTCGGCCACCGGCTTGTTGGAATTCGAGTAATGGAGATGGATCACCGGAGCGTACGGAGCCTCCGGTCCGTCTGCTGGAACTCGCGCGCGGGCCTCGGCCAGCAACTGGGCCCGCTCCTCGAAGTACACGAGGGCCCTGTCGTACTGCTCCTGTGTGACCGGCGAATCCATCGGCAGATAGGTCTGACCGCCGGGCCCTGCCACCAGCACCCGCAGCGGCCAGTCCTTCCTGTCCATGTCGCTCAGCGCGTAGCGGCGCCGCGAGACCGGGACGGCCATGAACGCGGTGCGCGCCGCAGCCCGGTTCTCCTCCGTCCGGTCAGCGAGGAAGACTTCGACGGCGGCCAGGCAACGGCCGGTGGAGTCGGGCCGTCCGTTCAGCTGGTCAATGGTGTCGCGGACCTCGGCGGCCAGCAGGTCGGGCGTGAGCAGACTCCGGGGCTCGCCGAACCTCCAGCGCGCCAGACCGTGCACCGATGCCGGAGCGCCGTCCGGGAGGCTGGTGGCCACCCAGCCGGTCTGGAGCTTCTCCTCGAACTCCTCAAAGGTGACCAGACCCCAGCAGTCGATCATCCCGTCGGCGTAGATGAAGAGTTCGGTGAGGTGGTAGGGGCCGTTGCGGATGAAGGCGGGCCGCCAGGTTCCGGGTATGCGGACGCCGTCCACGGTGCGATGAGTGATCCGTCTGCCGATCATCCTCTGATTGTGTCGCAGCGGCTGCCAGGAAGACCTTGATTTTCCCCGGGCTGAGAACACTGTTCCCGCCGACCTCTTGTCCGCGGACAAAAGGTCGGGGGCCACAGGCACTGCATCTGTCGGCCTCGCGAAGTCGAACGAAGTGGCCGCCTCGCTGGTGGACTGCGTCGAAGTAGCTGCGTGAAGCCGTTCGGGTCGGTTCAGGAGTCGTAGCGGTGGGTGTGCGGAGTGTCCGGGCGGCGTTCGGACACAGGCCGGGTCTACGGGGACGACGCTGCGCACCAGGTCTGTGGGACGCGCGGCCCTGGGGGCGGTGGCTTACCTTTCAGCCAAGGCGGCCGCTCTGTGTGCTTTGCATGAGACCTGGCACGAACCAGCCTGACTCCGAGGCTGCCTGGTGCAGCTCGACTCTCAGCCGGAGATCTGGGAGTTGTCCAGGTTCGCCAGGACATCGGCCAGGGAGCACCCGAGGACCTCAAAGAACGGTGTGCCCGGACCCGGCTTCTCGGCTGACTGTGCGTGAGACACTCGGCGGTCAGCTCTCCGAGGTTGAAGGGGCACCTGCCATGTCGGACGCCACCCCGCCGCCGGTCCACCTGGGCAAGGTGGTGGAGGGGCTCGCGGAGAACCCCTCGCTGCCTCCCGAGCTGGTCCGCCGTCTTTTCGCCCAAAGCAAGGGGCTCGGCAGGGTCGCCAAGCGTCCGGACCTCACCGACGACATGATCGCTGAGATCGTCGCCATCGACGATCTCTGGCTTACGCACTCACTCGCCCTCAATCGCAGTCTCCCGTACGCCTTCCGGATGGCACTTGCCGAACATCCGAATCCGTTGATACGCGCAGCCGTCGTAGTGGGCGCCGACGATGCACCCCGCGAGCTGTTCGAGCGGCTCCTCGGCGACGCGGACCCGCTGGTGCGCGAACAGCTGGCGGAGAGCGACTGCGTGCCGGCGGATCTACGTGCCCGACTGGCTGCCGACCCGGAGCCGAAGATCCGGGCCGCGCTCGCCCAGTGGTGGACGCAGGCCCCCGAGCCGGTGCGCCGCCTCCTGCTGTCGGATGACGACGCGACGGTGCGCGCCGCAGCCTGTTCGACCTACTACCGACGCCTTCCTCATCCCGTCCCGCCTGCCGACCTGCTTCCGGCGCTGCTGGCGGACCCGGTCACACGCGCCGGTGCCGTTCGGCACTGCAGGCTGGATGCCGACACCGCGTATCGGCTGGCCCATGATCCGGACGAAGAGGTGCGCAGAGAACTCGCGGAGCATCCTGACCTCCCGGCGCCGCTGCCCGACATCCTCGCCGAGGATCCCAACTTGTGGGTCAGGATCGGCGTCTTCGCACGTCAGGACAGCCCAGAGTCGATCCGCGCCGCGATCCACAGGCAAATCCTCTCCGATGAGCCCCCGTCTGACTGGCTTGCCAACCACCAGGACCTGGACGACGACGCGCTCGACCGGATCCTCATGAGCGAGATGGCACGTCCGGAACTACGGGCACTGCGTCTGCCATGGGTGACTGCCGACCCCTTGCCGTACGCAGACTCGCCTTACCCCTGCTTCCGTGCCTCGGCAGCGATGTCCGACAGCCTTCCCGCAACGGTCGTGGCCAGGCTGCTTGACGACGAGGAGAGCGTCGTTCGCACGACGATGGCCCTGAACGCCCGCGACCGGATCGACCCCGTCACCGCCGAACGCATCGAGCGCGGCTACCGCCCGGACAAGAAGTCCGGGTGGCGCCCCGCCGACGACGTTCCCCTCCCCGTGGACGTCCTTCGACGCCTTGCCGCCGACCCCGACCCGAGGATGAGGCAGCTGGCCCCGCGCGACCCCGACCTTCCGGCGGAACTCGCCCACAGCCTTGCCGCCGATCCCGATCACACCGTGCGCCGCGCCGTTGCGGCCCATCCCGGACTGTCGGCCCACGACCTGACGCATCTCCTGGCCGATCCATCGGAATCCGTCGCGTCCGCCGCGGCTCGCAACCCCAGCCTGCCGCCCGCGCACATGCACCGGCTCCTCGCGCTGGCCGGACTCTGACACCAGCCCGCGCGCCGCAACCGGGGGAGGGGCCACCACGGCCACGGCTCCGGGCTCCGCCCCGAGGGCAGGCTCAGTAGACGCTGGCACTCATCGCCTTCGGTCAGCGGTGGTTGGGGCTGAGCCGTGTGGCGGCCGCGGCGATGAAGGCGGCGGATGCTTCCTTGGCCTCGTGCCTCCGGGCGTCCAGCTCGGTCCGGTTGGTGGCCTTGCGTAGTTCGTACGTGGCATCCGCGGCCTGCTGGGCGGGGCCGGCCAGCTCGGGGAACAGGACCTGAAGGCGGATGTGGGGCGCGGTGATGGCCGCCCGGGTGTCGTGGGACCGCGTCTGGGCCTCCAACTGGTGCTCGGTACCCGCCTCGGTCAGGGTCAGCCGCTCCCGGTGGAACATCGCCGAGCGGTGCGCGTCCAGGGCGGCCGCGAAGTCGGTGACGGCGCCGAGCTGGTCCTGGCGGTGGCTGTCGTCGCGCTCCTCGGCGCGTGCGGAACGTGCCGAACGGTGCTGGAGGAGTCCCGCGGTCAGGGCACCGGCGAGGGTACCGAGTACGGCAACGATCGAAGGCCATATGGACATCAGGTGTTGGGTCCTCTCGGGGAGTCGGGGAGTCGGTTTCGGTGGCGGGGTCGAAGGACAGCGAGGTACGCGGCGGCGCGCGGAGCCATGATCACTTGCTCTGTGCAGAGCCGACCAGACCACGGGGCGGCCGGAAGCAAGTACCCGTACTGCTTCCGGAACTCTACGAGTCGGGGAGGATGATCAACGGTGGGGGTGGACTCGCCATTCACCCCGGACGTGCCGGTGGGCTACGCCGGCCGGGACGGCACACGCAAGGACCCCGCCCGGGGTGAGAAGGAGAACCGGTGAAGCGAACGAGCTCCCTCGTCATCCACGTCGCCTCCGCGGCGGCGACGTCCCTGCTGGCCCTGTCAGCCACCGCCTGCACGGAGAGCGGCAGTGGCTCGCCGAAGGACCGTAGCGGGGGGCCGGTCTGGGTAGAGGGCCAAGGTGCCACCGAGGCAGCGGGGTTCATGCGCGTCCGGACGCCGGCCGGCGCCACCGAGGTGAAGGGGGCCGTGCAACACGGCTTTCAGGACACCACCTACCTGATCGCCTTCACCGCACCCGCGGCCGACGTCGAAGCCTTCGTCGCTGACATGCGGCCGGAAGAACCTCTGCGGGCCAACACCCCGCGCGACCCCAAGACGTACACACCCGCCACCCCGTGGTCCCACCTCGGACTGCCGGAACCGGAAACCGAGCAGAGGGTCCGCACCGCCTCGGTGTGCCCGCCCTGCATCAAGGACGAGCGCCGGTCCACCGTCCAGTCCGTCACCATCTTCGTCCAGGACGTCGGCGACGGCCGTGCACGGGTCTACCTGAAGGCGTTCTGAGGAGCCGAAACTCCCGGCTACGCTCGCGCAGAAGCGCCCCGCGGCGCGTGGCTGTGGGGCGCCTTGTGGGGTTTAGTCGACTTGCTCCCCGTCGTACATACCGCCCCTGCAGTAGTTGCCCGCGTCGTTGATCGCGGGCGTTCCGCCGCCCTGCTTGCACTCAGAAGGGGTGACTACGGATGGGGCACTCTGAGTGGTGGCAGTGGTAATGGCGGTGGCGGTGGCGGCTCCTGTGAGGCCGAGTCCGGCGAGGGCTACCGTGGCGATGACGGCAGCGAGGATTCGTCGAATGCGCATGTGGTTCCCCTTTCACGGATTGCCTCGGTTGGGGCACTAAGTCAGTTTCTCACCGATGCGGGTGGCACGTCTTGTTGGGCCGTTCGGGTGGCGGGGTGAACGGGCGGGACCTGGGCCGTCCGATCCGTCTGGTCCGCTGGACGGGCTGGCCAGCGCGCTCCGCACCACCGCAGTCACTCAGCGCCGCCGCATCCTCGGGTCCCCAGGACGGGCGGGGGAGAGGGTGCGACGCTGGAGTGAGGAGTCCGCGACTGGAGGTTCGAGGTCGAGTGCGCCTCCTCCGGTCCGCGCCCTCTCTTTGTGCTTGGCGACGGCACCACTCGCCGAGCGCCGCCAGGCGGCCCCACCGCGTGGGTCCGGCCCGCCGGGACCAGGACCGCGCGACCAACCCGGAAGGCAGGTACGTCCCATGCGCACGTCGACCCGTATCGCCGGTGCGCTCACCGGCCTGACCCTTGCCCTCGGCGGCGCGGTCCTCGCCGCTCCTGCTGTCCGGGCGGACATCCCCGCCTGCACACAGATGGCAGAACTGGCCGGTGCCACCGATTTCGACTCCGTCGCGGCGGCCTGCGGCCGTGGCGTGGTCGGAGATCTGCAGAGTTGTGTGAACGGGCTGGCCGGGGCCGGAGTGGCGGGCGGCGCCGCGACCGGTGCCTGCCGGGCGGCTGCTTACGAACCGCGTTAGAGGTCGTCGACGTCGCCTCCCTTCTGCCGCCGCGCTGCCTCACCGACGCACCTACGCGCATGCGGCGTGCCTATTCGTCCGGTCGAGGTCGGTGACGTCATGCCTCTCCGGAGCCGGGCAGTCACCGCCCGGGCGCGGCGCCCCGCCTCGCCTCGCGGGCCTCATGTGGAGCGCCCATGCTGGGTAAGAGGGCGCCGTCGTCCTGAGACTTGTCCTTCCCGAAGGCCGAACGAAGGCGCCTGAGAGGAGGAAGTCATGCGTATGCGAAGAATTCTGGGCCTCGCCCTGGCCTCGGCAACCCTTGCCGGCGCGAGCGTCGTCGGCGCTGTCAGCGCCGGGGCCGCCTCGTCTCCGAACATCTCCAGAGACGACTGCACGGCCGCCGGCGGACAGGTGCTTTCACGCCCCTACGCCGGCTACTACTGCGCGTTGCCTGACGGGACCACGCCAGCTGTCGATTGACCGGCCGGCGCACGGCCGGGCAACCAGTCCGGCCGGTGCACCCGGCGCGGTGCGCATGAGCCCATGAACCCTGCGCGGTGCCCATGGAGTGATGGCGCCCGCTCCACCGTTGGGTGGAGTGCTTGCGCCCGTCCAGACACCGCGGCACGCGCGATGGCGGACATCGACCGTCTCGAAGCCAAGGCTGTCACCGTTTCGAGACGGTCCGCGCTGTCCTGAACGCCGTGCTCACCGCCACCCTGGACGGCCTCGGCCCGACGAGGTCGTTCGCATTTCCTGCCTGTACTGATGTTTTCGGGGTTTCCCAACTGCGTTGATCGCGAGGGTTGTTGACACTCGGTAGGTCCTGAACAGCCGCAGAAGAACGCACGACCAAGGAGCCGACCGGCATGGTGCACCCGCCGGTCGGCTTCGCCATGCTCCTCGACGACTCCGGGGACGACCCCAGGGGCGACTCACGGGACGACTCCGTCGTTCGGCCCATCAAGGGCACCGGCTGCCACGCCGAAGAGGAGCAGAAGGAGTCGCCCCACCCTCGCGTTCCGGTACTCCTCCGCGCCCCAGGCCGCCCCGATGACGGCGGTCCCATACCCCGGCCGACAGGCCCGGAGGAGATCCCTGCATGCGCCGCGTCTTCCTGCCCCCGCCCCTGACCGCCGTCAGCACCGCCGTCACCACCTCGGCGCTCCTGCTCGTCACGGTCACCGGCGCGACCCCCGCCGCGGCAGACCGGAACCCCGACAGCACACCGCTGGTCAAGGTGTCCCAGGGCGACCCGTACGCGCACTGCACCATCGGCGCGATCTCCCCCGAGAGCACCGTCTACCCGGGCACCGAGGTCGAGCCGTACCTGTCCGTCGATCCGCGCGACCCGAAACGCGTGGTCACCGTGTACCAGCAGGACCGCTGGAACGACGGCGCCGCCCGCGGCCTGGTGGCCTCCTGGACCACCGACGGCCACAGCTTCCACCGGAGCACGCTGCCGTTCAGCCTGTGCGCCCCCGGCGGCGCGGACTACGAGCGGGCCTCCGACCCCTGGGTGAGCACCGGCCCGGACGGCACCGTCTACGCGAGCGGGGAAGGCGTCGACTTCACCAGGAGCACGCGCAGCGCCCTCCTGGCCGCCACGTCCCACGACGGCGGCCGCACCTGGCAGAACCTCACCACCACCCACGTCGACGAACAGCCGTTCTTCAACGACAAGCCCTCGATCACCGCCGACCCGATCCGCCAAGGCACCGCCTACCAGGTCTGGGACCGCCTCCACAACGACCCGCCCGGCCCCAGCTCCCTCGACGGTCCCGGCTACATCTCCCTCACCCGCGACGGCGGCCGCACCTGGTCCGAGGCCCGGCGGTTCGTCGATACCGGCGCCGTCCCCAACACCCAGACCATCGGCCATGCGATCGTCGTCGACCGGCACACCGGCACCCTGTACGACTTCTACGACCGGATCACCTACACCGACGACCTGAGCACCGTCACCGAAGCCCGCTACGAGGTGGTCACCTCCACCGACGCCGGAGAGACCTGGAGCGCCCCGGCCACCGTGGCCCGCGACACCTCCGTACCGGAGGTCGACCCGAACGACCCCACCAAACTGCTGCGCGCCGCCGCCACCCTGCCCAGCCCTGCCGTCGACCCCAAGTCGGGCGCGCTGTACATGGCCTACGAGGGCTCGGACTTCTCCGGCGGCAGGTTCGACTCCGTCCAGCTCGTGCGTTCCACTGACGGCGGACGTACCTGGGGAACCCCCGAGCTGATCAGCCCTGAGGACGTGCCGGCCTTCTCCCCGTCGATCGCGGTCGACGAGCGGGGCACGGTCGCGCTCACCTACTACGACCTGCGCTTCCTCGAGCCGGGCGACACCACCACCCTGCCCACCGCCTATCAGCTGGCCACACTGCCGCACGGAAACCCGGAGCTCCGGACCGAACGACGGATCTCACGGGTCTTCGACTGGCTGCAGGCGCCGTACGCCGGCGGTTACTTCCTCGGCGACTACCAAGGCCTGGTCGCAGACGGCAAGGGAGTGCGGGCGGTGCTCACCGAAACCAACTCCGACGCACCACAGAACCGTACGGACGTGTACACCAGCAGCCTGCGCACCCACGGACCGACTCCGTGATCACCGCTGAGGCGGCTCGGTGCCGAGGGCGAAGGGTTGCGTGCGGCAGATGAGCAGGGCGACGTCGTCCGGGTCGTCGGGACGTCGGAGTTCGCGCAGGAGCCGGTCGCAGGTCTCCTCCAGGGAACGATCAGGCACGTCGAGCAGGTCGAGGAGGGTCTCGAGTCGCTCATCGATGGGGTTGTGGCGGGTTTCGACCAGCCCGTCGGTGTACAGGACCAGCTGGTCGCCGGGGTCGAGGCCGAAGGTGGTGGTCTCGAAGGGGACGCCGCCGACTCCGAGCGGGGTGCCGGTGGGCAGGCCGAGGAGTTCGGGGTGCTTGCCGCTGCGTACGAGGGCGGGCGGCAGGTGGCCGGCGTTGGCGATGCGGCATTCGGCGCGGTGGGGGTCGTAGACGGCGTAGACGCAGGTGGCGATGTAGTGCTCCAGCCCTGAGGTGATCTTGTCGAGGTGCTGGAGGACCTGGTCGGGGTTGAGATCGAGGTCGGCAAAGGCGCTGGTGGCGGTGCGCAGGCGGCCCATGGTGGCGGCGGCGTCGATGCCGCTGCCCATGACGTCGCCCACGACGAGTGCGGTCTTGTCGTGATCAAGGGGGAGGACGTCGTACCAGTCGCCGCCGATCTCGTACGTGGCCTGCGCGGGCCGGTACCGGGAGGCGATCTGCAGACCGGGAAGACGTGCCGGGTGGCTGGGGAGCAGGCTGCGCTGCAGGGTCTCGGCGGCGTTCCGCACGCTCTGGTGCGTGCGGGCGTTGTCGATGCACACGGCGGCGCGGGAAGCCAGCTCCACCGCGAGGGCGAGGTCGTCCTCGCAGAAGGGCACCGGATTGCGGGCCCGTGTGAGCCCCAGGAAGCCGAGGACCTGACCGCGCGCGATGAGCGGGACCGACATGTAGGAATGCACGCCGGCGCTGGCCAGCAGGCCGGCGGAGTGGCTGTCGCGGGCGATGCGCGCCAGATCGTTGCCGTCGGCGTGGGGGATCAGCAGCGGCCGGCCGGTGCGTACGGTCTCGGTGGCCACGCGGTCGGCGGCGTAGGCGGCGATCGTGCCGGGCGGATCGGCGGCCTGGACCGCTTCGGTGGGATAGGCGGCTTTCAGAGCCAGCGCGCGAAAGAACGCCGGGCCGTCGATGGGTGCAGGACCCGGGCGGTGCTCACCGAGGACGGAGTCGAGCACATCGACCGCGACCACGTCGGCGAGCTCGGGAACAACGACTTCGGCCAGCTCACGGGCGGTCTGATCCACCTCCAAGGTGGTGCCGATCCGGGCGGAGCCGTCGGCGATCAGGGCCAGGCGCCGCCGGGCCTCCGTAGCCTCCATGGCGGCCTGGAATCGGTCGGTGACGTCCACTACCAGGTCGGCCACCCCGAGAACCCGCCCCTGGGGGTCCTCCAGCCGGTACAGAGAGATCGACCAGGCGTGCTGATCAGGGTCGCCAGGTGTGTGGCCGACAATGGTGGACTGGTCAACCATCGGAATCCCGGTCTCCAGGACCTCCGTCATCGCGGCCTCGGGCACCCCGAACTTCTCGGCGGTCATGATCTCGCGGTAGTGGCGGCCGAGGTGATCCTTCGCGGGCATGCCGTGCATCCGCTCCAGGGCGGGGTTGACGGCCACGTACCGCAGATCGGTGTCGAGGATCGCCAGCCCGATGGGGGACTGGGAAACCAGCCGGGTGGACAGCGCGACATCCCGCTCCAGCTCGCGCAACGTCGGCTCGTCCGTGGCGAGCCCGAGGGCGTAGAAGTCGCCGTGGTCGTCCAGCAGCCGCATGTTGCGGAACTCCACCAGGCGGGTGCTGCCGTCCTTGTGCCGAATGGGGAACGCTCCGGCCCAGCTCTCACCGGTCCCCATGACGTGGGCGAACAGTTTGATCAGCAGTGCCCAGTGCTCTTCCCGGACGAGCAGCGACGCTGCGTACTGCCCCAGCGCCTCTTCGGCGGTGTAGCCGTACAGGTCCTCGGCCTGCGGGCTCCACAGGACGATCCGCCCTTCCGCGTTCAGCAGCACCGCGGCGACACCGAGGAGGTCCATCAGCCCGCTCGGCTGCGGCGCGCCTCCCTCCGGCTGGCCGGCATCAACCAGACCCCCCTCACTTGCGCTCATCGCAGGCTCTCCTTCCACCTGCCGGCATCGCGCGGGCCGTCCGTTGGCACTGGCCCCTGCCTGCCTCCCGTGTCTGTGGGTGCCTCGGCTTCCATGGTCCCCCCGGATGGGCCGACCGCACCATCCGGAGGCGGTGGAGGCGAAGCACTCGCAGTCACTGAAGGGAACTGGCGGGCCGGTCTCGCGGCCGTCGCTTTTGGATCTGGCAAGGCGTCGAGGGCCGGTCAGGATTCGGAAGGGACGCGCTGGCCGCGTCCGGCCCGGCGCCTGGCCCGGCCTGGCCCGTCCGCTCCGGCCCGGCCTGGCCCGTCCGCTCCGGCCCGGCAGGAGACGCCGGGCCGGAGCCATCCGCTGAGAAGCGCCGTTCGGTCAGGGCGCGCCGTCATCACTCGAGGAGGGAGGGTGATCATTGCGGTCGGCTTCGTCGAGTTCACGCATGCGTCGCTCGATGCGGTCCTTCAGGCTCTGCCCGTCCGGCGGCTCGTCCTCGGCCGGGGTCGGCCCCGTCGGACCGGGCGGACCGGGCGCGGGCCGACGGATCCTCTGGCGCATCTTCTCCGCGCGTTCCTTGCGCTGCTGAGCGTCATCGCTCACGACGGCCGCCCTGACATCCGGGCTGAAGGCCGTACTGGGAGTCGGGAGCCGGTGACCGTCAACTCTTCTTGCCCTTCCAGGCCTTCGCCGCAGGATTCGAGACCTTCAGGCGCCCGATCTCGGCACGCCATGCTTCGGCCCGCGCGTTGGTGGACTCCTTGGCCAGGGCGGTAAGGGTCCGCGCGGCGCTGAAGGGCTTGGAGGCGGGACCGCTGACGGCGAGGCGACTGACGGTCTTGGTCTTGGCGTCGATGGCCGCTCGGAGGCTGCCGCTGCCCGTCAGGGGCCCCAGGTTGCGGAACTTCGGCTCCGACCCCTTGAACCAGGTCTGCTGCCACCACTCGTTGGAGACCGGCTCGCGCCAGCTGATGTACCCGCCGCGCAGCACCTGCCGGGGCTTCGTGATGTGACCGCCGAAGCTGTAGCGGACACCTTCGGTGGTGACCGGATCGTAGAACCTGGGGGTGAAGAAGTCCGAGACGAGCAGGCCGTTGACGGTGTAGCCGAATTCGGCCGCTTCCGAGGGATCCGAGACCTCGACGAGGAACTCGACCACGCCTTGGTCCGGGTGAGGAGACTTGCCGGCAATCAGACGGTTCCCGAACGGGTCGGCGCACATCTCCAGCATTTCGTGGCTCGCCGTCAGCGACCAGCTGTCGCCGAACTCGATCAGGGAGAACGGCTGTCCGTTCTCGTCCGTGTGAAAGCCCGCCGCGTCGGGGACGTCGTCGACCACGATGAGCGGCCAGTACCCGACCGGGACGTCTTCGAGCCGGTCGAAGGCGTCCACGGTCGCGTCGACCTGCCAGAGCGGGCCGAAGTCGCGGGTGGCCTGCTTCTGGAGAGCGGCTGCCACGCGGTTGAGCTGCGAGGGGCTGATCTGATTGGTTTGAGTCTCTGATACGAGGGCGAGCTGGACGATCAACATGGAGTTGCCGGCCTTTCGTCTCGGGGCGGCAGCGGCGGCTGCCAGACGCCGACGAGCTTCACCGGGAGACGGCTCGATCATGCGGATGTGCGTCCGGACGTGGGGGGATGTCAGTCGAACGGGTGGACATGCATCCGCCACCTGTCGCTGTGTACCGCCTTTCGGCCCGCCGTATGCATAATCGATTCTTCGATCCGGACGGCGGGACCGCGCCCCGGCGGGTCCGGGCCGGGTGCGCCGCAACCCGGTACGGGGCTGCGGCGCACGTGGGTCAGCGGATCAGCGGGTCAGTGGAACAGCATGGAGGCCTCGCCCGCGCCGGTCGTAACGGAGCCGGGGCACAGGAAGCTCCCCGACACCTTCGTCGCCGTGAAGGCCTGGTTGACGTACTTGCGGGTTGATCCGTCGCGCTTCCACACGATGTTCGTGGCCTTGAAGCGGCAGGACACGAAGCTCTGCTTGCCGGAGATGTCGATGGCGTCCGTTTTTGCGAGGCCGTTGGCGTCGTCGAAGGCGAAGGCCGGGTTGTTGTTGAGGGCGGCGGTGATGCCGCCGCTGCAGGCCAGGTTGCCTCCGGGCGCGTTGATGCTGGTGCGGTCGACGGTCAGGGCGCTGGGCGGGTTGGCGCTCGTACGGGCGTTGGTCCAGGTGCAGGTGTTGCCCGAGACCACGATCACGCCGTCCACTCGCTGGTCGGCCGTGGGGCCCAGGGCCGACGCCGCCGTCGACCCGCCGACGACCAGCGCGGTTGCCAGGGCGGTGACGCCCAACAATGCCGAGATCTTCATCATGTCGCTCCTCTTTGCCACGTCCTTGTGGGGTCAGCGGGGCCTGGGTGGGCCGCGCCGGCGTGCACCCGGTCGGCGGGGGCGGAATCCGCGGGGTACGGCCGGGGGAGGGCTGCGCGCCCGGGCGGACCGGGGCACGCACGGAACGTGTCACAAGGACCTTGAAATGTCAGGGCCATGCCAAGCGATTGGCCGGATGACTCCCTCGGGCCGGTCGGATCCGCCTTGCGGTCGGTGACCTCTCCTGGGGACCTCTCGCCGAACGGCCTTGACCTCAAGTCTGGTTGAGCTCCTAGGGTCGGTCTCGTCGGGCCAGCCAGAACAAGGGACAAAGGAGCCGGCCATGGAGTATTCGCACACGGACGCCGAATTGATCAAGCAGCCCATCGGCTACTGGAGTTGGGCGGCCTACAAGGCCGTAGTCACCCGCACCCGGGGC
The DNA here is from genome assembly GCF_036346895.1 of Streptomyces sp. NBC_00503. Lineage (NCBI taxonomy): Bacteria > Bacillati > Actinomycetota > Actinomycetes > Kitasatosporales > Streptomycetaceae > Streptomyces > Streptomyces sp. NBC_00503. Next base: position 7,823,834 of record NZ_CP107855.1, read on the forward strand.
GCACTCGACGCGATCGGTACCACCCAGCCGCAGTGGTGGATCCTCGCGCAAGTCGCGCGCGCCGACACCGTCAAGACCCGCGAAGAGGTGTCTCGCATCCTGCGTGACTACCTCGACGAGGGCCGGGAAGCCCTGGAGTCGGAGATGGACCGGACCGTTACCCAGGGCTGGATCACCGAGGACGCCGAGGGACGGCTGCGCATGACGGCAGAGGGACGGGCGTTCTACGACAAGGCTGCGGCCCTCCAGGCCGAACTCTGGGCGGAACGGCACGCGGACGTCTCGGATGAGGAGTACCTCACCACGCTCAAGGTGCTGCAGCGACTCATCCACAACACGGGCGGGCGTGCCTGGCACCACTAGCTGGTGCTGCGACCGGAATGGTTGGCCGGGTTGCCGGCCCCACCGGTGCTCGCCGAGATCACCACCCCCGGAGCCGTGCCGATCCTGACCGGCATCCAGGCCGAGATCATGGACGACAGGCTGGCCCTTCGCCGTCACCGACCGCTACCTCTTCGCGCTCCGCTCCATCGCCTGGCACTGTGGCCCTCTGCGCGAACGCCGCCCTGTACATGGGCCTGCTCGCGCACAGGCTGGCGGCGCGGACCTCTCCCTGCCGCCGCCGTCGGCATCGGCACCCGTGGCCTTGCGGGCCCGGGCGCCGACCCTGGCGGACCTCAGCCGCGCTCCACGCGTACGCCGCCCAGGAGCCCCCAGGCGTCCACCCGTACGGTCGGCCCGCCCGGCGAGGCGGGACCTGCGTCGGTGACCCCGCCGAGGCTGATGCCGCCGACCTTCACGGTGACGTCCGGACGGACCTTAAGGGTGACGCCCCCGATGAGGCTGAGTTTGGTGATCTTGACCTCGGCCCCGTCGGGGAGGTCGACGTCCGTGAGGTCGATGTGGGCGCCTCCGATGAGGGACGCCGTCACCGTCCGCTCGTGAAGGGTCTTTCCCTCCAGGCGGTGACCACCCATGATGCTCACGCGGACATCGGTCTTCTGCTCGTCGTTCCCGTCGCTCTTCGTCATGCGGGTCACCGTAGGCCCGGAGGGAGTTCTTCCCCGATGCCCCAACTCCCTAGCTTTGCAGGAGATTTACCAAATCCATCGCCTCGCAGGTCGGCCGCACTCCGTCGTACACGGCGAACGTCGGGTACGAGAACCTGGGGAGTTCGTCGAATCGCGGGCACGCAAGGCCGAAGTGCCCCGCCACGCACCGTCGACGGCTTCGGTCTGCGCCCTTTGGCGTGTTGCCTATCGTTGGAAGTGGGCCTGGTGTTCGTGCAGGAAGGCGTCGAGGGTGCGGGGCGGGCGGCCGAGGATGTCGCTGACGGTGGTGGTGGGTGTTTCGGGCCGGGCGATGGCGAGTTGCTGGATCTCCGTGACGTGGTCGGCGAGCCAGGTGGGCATGTGGGCCTTGTGGACGAGGTTGTCGCGCAGCTCGCCCGGGGTGAGGTCGATGTAGCGGATTTGATTGTCGGTCAGAGCGGTCAGTCGTGAGGCGAGTTCGGGGTAGGAGACGGCTTCGGGTCCGGTCAGGGAGTAGGTCGCGCCGGCCATGTCGGGCCGGGTGAGGGCGGCAGCGGCGACATCGCCGATGTCGCGGCAGTCGATGTAGTTGCAGGCCGCGTCGCCCATCGAGCCGAGGATGACGCCCTGGGCGACGGCGGGGGCCAGACGCAGGAGGTTCTGCATGAATGCGTAGGGGCGCAGGATGGTGTGGTTGAGGCCGCTGGCGCGCAGGTGTTCCTCAACGGCGTGGTGTCCGCGGGAGATGGCGACCGGGGAGTCGGGTTCGGCGGCGGGTGCGGAGATCTTGACGATGTGTCCGATGCCGCTGCTGGCGGCGATGTCGATGACTCGGGTTTCGAGTTCGACCTGTACGGGGCTGTTGGCCATCGCGAGGAAGAGCTGGTCGGCACCCTTGAAGGCGGTGTGCAGGGAGTCGGGATCGGCGGCGTCGGCGTACTGAACCTCGACGGGCGGTTGGTGTGCGCCGGCTATGCCGGGGATCGACCTGTGCGGGGTGCGGGTGAGTGCGCGGACGGGTGTGCCGAGTGCGAGGAGGCTGTGGAGCAGGGCGTTCCCGGTCGCTCCGGTCGCTCCCATGACAACGATCATCGTGTGCTCATTCCTTGGTGACTGCCCGGCGGCGGGTGCGGGCGGGGCTGGTTGGCTGGTTCGGTCGGGTGGGTCCGGTGTGGTGCCGGGGCGGGTTACGGCCGGGGTGCAGTGGTGGTGCTGCGCCAGCGCAGGGTGACGATGGTGGTGGCGAGGGCTGCGGAGACGGGCAGGTCTATGCGCAGGCGCTCCAGCCACGGGGCGGTGGGGATCGGGGTGTGGGCGGGCAGCCATTGCGTGGCGAACCACCCCAGCAGGGCCGCCGCTCCGGCGACGGTGATGACGAGTACGCCGGTCAGGGCCACGCGCGGCGTGGTGGTGGTCCACCGTCGGGGCTGCCCGCCGTGCCTCAGCCAGGTTCCGACGAGGAACGCCACCACGGCGGAGGTCCCGGCGATGGTGGTGCAGGCGGCGACGACCAGGTCGTGCTGCCCGGTGACGGCTCCAGCAGTACCTGCCATCAGCGCGGGGGCGGCGTAGGCGGCCAGCACCTCGCGCCACAGGATGAACGGACGCAGTGGCCGGGAGGCTGCCCGGCTTCGGCTGGTTCTGTCCTTCGTTGCGGGCATGCGGGGCCTCTTTCTCATTCGGTGTGAGGGCGCGAAGGGTGCGGCGGGTAGGGCTGGCAGGCCTACCCCCGCCAATGTAATTAGGTGGCTAACTATTGCGTCGAAAAAAGGGCCCTACCCGGCGGGTGGGGCCAACCTGATGGAGGGGCGGGTCAGTCGGCGGCCAGAGCCGCACTGCCGCGCACGACGCGGGCGAGCAGATCCAGGAACACCGCACGCTCCTCGGTGGAAAGCCCGTCCACCATCGCCTCGAGCCGCCCGAAGTGCTCGGGCGCCATGTCGCGCAGGCGTTGCGCCCCGCGCGCGGTCAGGATGGCCACGGTGCCCCGGCCGTCCTCCGTGGACGGCCGGCGGGCGATCAGGCCCTCGCGCTCAAGGCCGTCCAGCAGGCCGGTGACCGTGGCCCTGGAGACGCCGAGGTCGACCGCAAGGTGCGAGGGGGACTTCTCCCCGCCGTGGTCTTCGAGGTCGGCGAGCAGGCGGTATCGCCCCGTCGACAGGCCGAACCTGGCGAAATGCGCCTCGGCCGCCCGGCCGACCCTCGCGCCCGCCGAGATCAGCCGCACCGCGACCAGCACCGCCTGCGGATCGACGTCCAGGCCGTAGTGCTCGACCTGCAGCCTGGCCTGCTCGAGCGTGGGCGCCTCGCCGTCGATGCCATCCCTTGTCATATGAATAATATGGCGGCTAACCACTTGGCCTGTCAAGGCCGTTCAACGTCCGCCTGCGCGAGAAGACTCTGTGGTGGCCGCGGACGCCACCGCTCCCGAAGCGGTCGTCCCCGTGCGGTACTCCCGGGGGCTGACCCCCCGGACCCGTTTGAAGGCCGTCGAGAGGGCGAAGGCGGAGCTGTAGCCGACCTGGTGGGCGGCCGAGGCGAGCGTCGTGGACGGGTCGCGGAGCAGGTCCGCCGCCATGGCAAGGCGCCAGCCCGTCAGGTAGGCCATCGGGGGCTCGCCGACCAGCTCGGTGAAGCGGCGGGCCAGCGCGGCCCGCGAGACGCCGACCTTGCGGGCCAGAGCCTCCACCGTCCAGCCGTACGCGGGGTTCTCGTGCAGCAGCCGCAGTGCCGGGCCGGTGACCGGGTCGTTCTCGGCGCCGCCGCGCTCCGCGAGCCAGCCGCGTACGACGCCGATCAGCAGCAGGTCCAGCAGCCGGTCCAGGACGACCTCCTGGGCCGGCTCCGTACGGGACATCTCCCCGCTCAGCAGGCCCACCAGCGTGGGGTCCACGGGACCGACCAGGACCGGGGGGAGCGCGGTGAGCAGGCGGCTGCCGATCTCGCCCGGGTCCTGGTAGGTACCGCTCAGCAGCACCGCCGAGCCGGCCACCTCGCCCCAGGTCCGCACGCCGAGGGTCATGGAGTCGCACACGTCCTCCCCGTCCTCGATCCTGCTGCACCTCTGGTCCGGACCCACCCTGATCTGCGCGGGCGTGTCCTTGGCGTCGCACAGGGTGTAGGCGTCAGGTCCCCGTACCAGGGCGGCTTGGCCCGGCGCGACGTGCACCGGCTCACCCCCGTCCGGCAGCAGCCACGCCGACCCGTGCACCATCGTCATCACCGACAGCGGCGCCCGGTCCTCGATCCGGACCGCCCAGGGCGGACTGAAGACCGATTTGATGAGGAAGGCCGACCTGGCCTTGGGACCTTCGAGCAGAGCCGTCAGCGCGTCCATCCGACCATTCTCCCCACGCGCTCCCCATCCCCACCCGCTCCTCACGCCGATCTCCACGCGACCGTTCCCCATGCGCCCGTTCCCTTACGCGCCCGCCCCCGCGTCGCCCTCCACGTCCCAGACCCCCCGCGCCGCCGCTTCCCGTGCGAAGTCCGCGAAATCCCGTGGCCCGCGGCCCAGCGCCTCCTCCACCCCGCCCACCACGTGCGCGTTGCGCCCGTCCAGGATCAGTGCGAACAGGTCCGCGAACTCCTCCGGGAGCCCGTGCTCGCGCAGCGCCCCCCGGTACTCCTCGTCCGAGACCGGAACGTACGAGATCTCGCGCCCCGTCGCCTTCGACAGCTCGGCGGCGACATCGGAGAAGCTGAGCAGCCGCGGACCGGAGAGCTCGTAGGTGCGGCCGATGTGCCGGTCGTCGGTCAGCGCGGCCACCACCACGTCGGCGATGTCGTCGGCGTCGACGAACGGCTCCACCGCGTCGGCCGTCGGAAGGGCGATCTCGCCCGCCAGCACGGGCTCCAGGAAGAAGCTCTCGTCGAAGTTCTGGTTGAACCAGGCCGCCCGCACAACCGTCCAGTCGGCCCCCGATTCCTTCAGCGCGTCCTCGCTGCGCTGCGCCGACTCCTCACCGCGCCCCGAGAGCAGCACCAGTCGGCGCACTCCGGCGGTCACCGCCACCCGGGCGAAGGCCCCGACCTTCTCGGCGGCGCCGGGGAAGCCGAGGTCGGGGTAGTAGGTGACGTACACCCGGTCCACACCCTCCAGGGCCGGCCCCCAACTCGCCGGCTCGGTCCAGTCGAAGGCCGGCACACCGGAGCGCGACCCGATCCGCACCGGCCGCCCCAGCGCGGTGAGCTTCTCCGCCACACGCCGCCCCGTCTTGCCCGTACCACCGATGACCAGCGTCATGCCCTGCGCGGCCTTCGCCTGCGCCTGCGTGTCCTGCGTCTGCGTTCCCTGTGTCTGCGTCATGAGAACAGTCAACGCTCGCCGCCCGAGACGGAACATCGCCGAGAAGCTCAACCACATACGCGTACGTCTACGCCTCCTTCTGCTTGCCCGCCGTGTAAACGGGAACCCCACGGACCTCCTCTCGGGCCGTCAGTGCAGTCCGCCGTAGGCGGCCATGACGATTTCCATGCCGCGGTTGTCCTCCTGCCGGTCCCGGTCGATCATCTGGTTCATGACGTAGGCCACCGTCATGCGTGAGTCGGGATCGCTCACGACCAGTGAGCCGCCCCAGCCGCCCCAGCCGAAGGTGTTGCCGAACTTGCCGAAGCCCACGGTCCAGGACATCGGCGTCCGCAGGACCAGGTCGTCGCCGCGGAACACCTCCTGCCACGCGGGCTCACAGCCCCGGGGAGACAGCAGTCGCACACCGCCGGCCGATCCCTGGTTCGCCAGTACCGACTGGGTGAGGGCGACAGACCGAGCGTTGCCGAAGCCGTTCACCGCAGGGATCTGCGCACGACGCCACGCCACGGAGTTGACGTCCCGGACCCGGATCGCGGCACCGGTGTACTCCCGGCGTGCGCCGTCCGGTCCGGGCGGCGCGCTGGAGGCGTACTCGTCGGTCAGCGACTGCGGGGGGACGAGCGGCACGACGCGGTGGTCGTCCTTGGCAGGGAGCCCGATGTGGAAGTCCGCGCCCAGCGGCCCCGCCACCTCTTCGGCGAAGAACTCGCCGAGACTGCGGCCGGTGATGCGGCGGACGATCTCACCGACAAGGAACCCGAAGGTGAGCGCGTGATAGCCGGCGGCCGTTCCGGGTTCCCATTTGGGAGCCTGCGCGGCCAGCCCCGCCGTCACGCCCTCCCAGTCGTAGAGCTCCTCGACCGCCCTCAGCCCGGACAGGTCCGGCAGCCCCGCGGTGTGTGACAGGGCGTGCCGGACCAGCACGTTCTCCTTGCCGGCCACGGCGAACTCGGGCCAATAGGCGGCGACCGGCGCGGACAGGTCGAGCTGGCCTCGGTCGGCGAGGATCAGCGCACACAGGGCGGTCATGTTCTTGGTCGTCGAGTTCACGTTGGTGAGGGTGTCGCGCTCCCACCTGACGGAACGGTCAACATCGCCGTACCCACCCCAGATGTCGACCACCGGCTCGCCGTCAAGGTAGACGGCCGCCGAGGCACCCACGTCGTCCTTGCCCAGCGAAGCCGCAAGCGCCTCACGGACCGAGGCAAACCGCGGCTCGCATACTCCATCAATATCAGTCATGGGCGTAAGCCTCAGGCGGCGCCAGGTCTTCCTGCCCGACAATTCCTGCACTGGATTTATCGGGCGGGGCGCGATCACATGCGCTCAACTCGATCAAGACGGCCTGACCGCTGGGCGGTCGACCGCTCCGGTTCTGCGGTTGCGGGCGGTCGGCAAGGTGAGTTCCTGCAGCGGAGACACAAGGAAAAGAAGGACGGATACACGTGCTGGAGCGGCTGAATCAGGCGCTGGACCACCTGGAGACCTGCCTCGACCGGGAGGTCGACATGGCCGAGGTGGCCCGGATCGCCGCGGTGTCGGAGTACCACTTCCGGCGGCTGTTCTCCGCGCTCGCAGGGATGCCGCTCCCGGTCTATGTGCGGCGTCGGCGGATGACGCTCGCCGGGGCCGAGGTACTGGCCGGGGAGCTGACGCTGCTCGATGTCGCGGTGCGGTACGGGTACGGCTCGGGCGAGGCGTTCGCCCGGGCGTTCCGGTCGGTGCACGGGATCGGGCCGGGCGAGGCCCGGCGCACCGGTGCGGTGCTCACGGCACAGCCGCGCATGTCCTTCCGTGTCGTCGTCGAAGGGGGTACGACCATGCGGTACCGGATCGTGGAGAAGGAGGCGTTCCGGGTCGTCGGAAGGAAGGCCCGGGTCCCCCTCGTGCACGAGGGGGTCAACGCGGCTGCCACGGCGCACTTGGCGGGGCTGGACCGGCAGGCGATCGTACGGATGAAGGCGCTGGTCCAGCGGGAGCCGGAGGGGGTCCTGTCGGCGTGGGTGCACCTGACCGACAGCCGGGAGGAGGGTGCTGAGGCGGATTACTGGATCGGTGTGGTGACCGATCCCGAGGCGACAGCCGAGGAGCTCGACGCCCTCGACGTGCCAGCCGGTACGTGGGCGGTCTTCGACAACCACGGGCCCTATCCGAGCGCCATCCAGGAGCTGTGGCGGGACGTGTTCACGCAGTGGTTCCCTTCGAACCCGTACGCGAGCAGGCCAGGTCCGGAGCTCCTGCTGACGCAGCCGGTGGAGATCGGCGCGGAGACCGGATCCCAGCTGTGGATCCCGGTCGAGCGGGGCAGCAGCGGGAACGCCGGGGTGTGAACTCCGGAGCCCAGCTCCCTGCCCGATCCGCAGGATGTGGAAATCCGGTTGTGCAGGGGAACTGAGGCCTGCCTACGATGCCTCCATGATCAATTGGGACAGCGTCATCGAGGACCACGACTACGCCGTTCCGGCCACTCGGTCCTTCGACGACCTCGTGGCCGATCTTTCGCAGGCACTGGCCGACCCGGACCCCGAGATCCGTGACGGCGCCCCGCACATGGTGCTCAGGGAATGGATCGCGCGCGGGGTGATCGACGGCCCGAGGCGGTCGGCGCTGGGTGACGCGATGGCGGTCCGCTTCACGGACCAGGAGATTCAGGCCCGTACGTTCGCTCCGCTGGTGCTGACCTATCTGGTGCGGGCCGGAGACTTCCGGCCGGGCTGGCTGGACGCCTTCGCCGACTGGTTCGTCACCGAGACCGACCTGCGCGGCTACGACGACACGATCGGCTGGCTGCATGCGGTGGCCCACGGCGCCGACCTGCTGGGCGCCTTCGGGCTGCGGCTCGAGGCGGACCCCAGGTTGCTGCTGCGCCTGGCCGCGACCCGCCTGCTGACGCCCACGGACCACGTGTTGGAGCAGCAGGAGGACGACCGGCTGGCCAAGGCCCTCGACATCGTCCTGGCTCGCCAGGATCTGACCGAACAAACGGTGACGGCCTGGCTGGAGCCCGTGGCGCAGGCGTTCCGCACGCTGCCGCGCGGTCCGGTCCCCGCCTGGTACTCCAACACCGTCCGAACCCTGCGGCCCCTCTACATCCTGGTGCACCGAGGCCCGGACCGACCCTGCCGCCAGGCCCTCACCGCCGCGCTGACCGAGGTCCTCGACCTGGTCGACGCCCGGTAGGAGCCATTCAGCGGGACCGTCGGGAACACCGCCCGAGCCCTCTGATCCCACCCCTGCTGTGATCGTCCGCCCCGAGCCGGGCGGCGCCCGGAAAGGTCTGTACCGGCCCGTCCCGAACCATGTGATCGGACCCGGCGGAAGGTAAATGCGTCGACAGTGCTCCGCGCCACCCGGCAAAGTGGCCGCCCGTGACGAGCAGTGAGCTGTGGACCCGTGCGACCGCCGACCGCTACGACGCCGAGGAGACCGAGATGTCCTCGGCCGCCGTTCTCGGACCGACCCTCGCCTTCCTTGCCGAGCTCGCCGGAGACGGCCGGGCGCTGGAGTTCGCCATCGGGACCGGACGGGTGGGCGTCCCGCTCCGGGAACGCGGTGTGCCGGTGACGGGCATCGAAATGTCCGAGCACATGGCGGCGGTGCTGCGGCGCAAGATCGACGAGGACACCCTCCCGGTGGTCATCGGGGACATGGCCACCACCGTTGTCCCCGGCGGGTTCACCCTGGTCTATCTCGTCTACAACACCATCACGAACCTGCTCACGCAGGACGAGCAGGTCGAGTGCTTCCGCAACGCCGCACGCCATCTGGAACCCGGCGGCCGATTCGTCATCGAGCTGGGCGTGCCGCCGCTACGGTTCCTGCCGCCCGGCCAGGTCGCGGTGCCGTTCGACGTCTCCGAGCAGCATCTCGGCTTCGACACCTTCGACCTCGTCGAGCAGATTCTCGTCTCGCACCACCTCACCCGCGACGGCGACGACGGCCGCTACCGCCGCGAAAACTCCCGGCACCGCTACGCCTGGCCGGCAGAGCTCGACCTGATGGCACGCATCGCCGGGCTCGAGCTGGAACGCCGCGTCGCGGACTGGGACGGGGCGCCGTTCACCCAGGACTCCGCGAAGCACGTCTCCGTGTGGCGCAAGCCGACCTGAGGCCGGCCGCCGGGCCGTCAACCTCAGCCGTGCCCGTCTTGATGCCCTGACGGAGTTCAGGCGTCGCCAGCGGATCGGTGCGAATCCGGGGGTGCGGAAGACATCGTGGATGTCATGAGGAGGCGAACCGGGCGGCCCGGACCCGAAACCGTCCCACGGCCACAGCGGGGACGCAGCCCAGCAGGGTCAGGTAGGCCCACCACTGCCAGGCCGCGCCGTCGAAGGAGTAGGCGACAGCGGCCGGGGCGAGCGGCAGGATGGGGACGGGGACCAGGTGCCACAGAATCCGGCGGCCGGGCAGCCGCCGGGCCAGGGCCTCGCCGATCAAGGCGGTGGGAGTGGCAAACAATACGGCTTGGGCCAGTCCCAGGACGGCGCTGAGGAAGGCGAGCCACACCAGTGAGTACAGCCAGTCGCTGCCCTTGATGGGCAGCCCCTCGGTCACCAGGGACAGCGCGATCAGTAGGATGCCGATGGCCGCGTATTGGGCTGTTGTCGCGTACCCCGTGATGCACAGGGTCCGCCTTCCTGCCGTCTTCCGTGCCACTGCTCATTCCCCCGCTCGCTCCGGGGCGCCGGGCGATCTCGACATTGAACACGTTCAAACATTCGGCACAGTACACCCCACCTCTCCAGACGCGGCGGCCGGGCGGGAGGCGGGCGTACAACCGGACTTCCCTCGTCGAGGCGGTGGGTTCGGGGCGTCGATCTCTGTAGGCCTGGACGGCGCGCAGGATCCGGTCCCACGCGCTATCCGCCGACCAGCGGCGAGGGCGTTCATAGGCGTTCTTCCAACTCCCGAAACACTCGGGAAGGTCCCGCCGCGGTATGCCGGTCCGCACACGGAACAGGACCCCGTGGATCAACGGCCATCGGTCGTGGAACTCGTGGACGGGAAGGTAGTCCGCCGGGTCCGCTGACACGTGACGGTGTCCCAGCAGTCAAGCTGCCGGGGCACCGTCATGTGATGGACGTAATTGCGCGGTCCGACAACGTGGCGAGGTGCCGTGCCGGGCCTGGAGGGTGGTCGGAGCACTGTCCAGGCTAGGTTTCCGGCATGACTCCTCTTCCTGGCGGCGGCAGCGTCGCCGATTCCTATCGCCACGTCTCGAAACTGGTGACTCCTGCCGACGACTTGCGTCTGCCGGGCGCCTATCTGAAGTGGTACGACCTGCGCCGGGCCGATCTGGAACTTTCCGAGGAGGAACGTCAGCAGGCCCGCGACTTCCTCGTCTCGACAGAACTGCCGTTCGATGACGAGCTGGGCTTCGTGATCCTCCACAAGTGCACCCCGACGTTCTCGTTCCTGCTGGTGCAAACCTGGCGTGGAGAGAACGAGCTCTGGGAGACGGTGTTCGCCAAGAACGACGGCCCCTTCCAACTGCATACCTGGCCGGGCAACCACCGGGGCACGTTCTGCGTGTGGGAAATGGGTGCCGTCTGGCACGAGGCGCAAGCCTGGTCAAGGTACCTGGCTTCCGAGCGCGACGATGAGGCGAGGAAGGCCTATGTGCAAGACAGGTTCACTGGCGTCGTGTGAGTAGCGCGCCCCGGTGGCCGACGGCTCGCAGATCCGGACACATCACGCCACGGACGCCAAGGGGCGTCAGCCCAGCGGATGCCCCCTCTCGCGGCAGACAGCTGGTCGGGGAGGGGGCCCAGGGCGCCGCTGCGGGGCTCTCGCTGGGGCCGTGGCCGGTCAGCGACGGGGGCGCGCCAGGAGCGGACGCCAGGGTCACTTCCACCGCCCCCGCAGGTCCGTCGTCGGGTGCGACCTGTGAGCTGAGCTGGGCTGAGCTACCTCAGGGCAGCAGAGTCCCCGGTGCCGGTCGGAAATCAGTACTCCTCGTCGGGATAGCCCCACTGAACCTTCCCGCTCGCACCGGCAGCTACTTCTGCGACGGTGGCCGCGAAGAGCCCTTCGAAATGCGGCCGCCACAGGTAGAAGCGGCTGATCCCAAGCGGAAAGTCGGATTCGCCGGACACGAAGAACGCGCCGTCGTCGTCCACCGCCACCCCCAAAGACACCTGGAGGATGAGGGACTCCTCACGCAGCAGCTCCTCGAGAGCACGGACGATCTCCCAGGCCTGCGGCTCACCCGTGACACCGGTAACGGTGAAGGCGAGATCAATGTTGACCGACATGGGAGGAAGGGTAGAAGGCGCCACCGACAGCGCCGGACGACGGTCCGACATATGACCTCAGCCGTCGGCGGGAAACGGGCAGCCCTGCTCCCGCCATGATCCAGAAGCCGCGACCTCAAAAATTGCCAGTTGCGGCTGGGGATCCTGGGTTGCCGAGCCACTTCACGCTGTGGCAGCCGGCTGCCCGGAGGCCGTCGTCGAGTAGCCAGGTTGCTGGACCCGTGCGTCCCCTTCCGAGGCGCGGCAGGGGGCTTTTGGTGCGCCGCCCTGGTTCTCGCGACTGCTGGGCCCTGTGCTTCAGCCTGCTGGCCGGCGCCGACTCCCCGCTCGACGCACTGCGCCAATGGATCGACCTCTTCGTCGACTTCCTCGTCACCAAGCACGGCCTCGCCGACGCCCTGCAGTCCGACAGTGACCGCTTCGCCGCGCTGCACGCCTACTTCCTCGACCGTCTGCTGCCCGTCTGCGCCCAACTGCTCGACGCCGCAGTCGAGGCCGACGACATCAGGCCCGGCACGCAGCCCTACGAGCTGATGCGCGGCATCGGCAACCTCTGCATCGGACGCGACAACGACCCCCGCTACGACCCCCGACGCATGATCGCCATCCTCCTCCAGGGACTCCAGGGGCTCCAGCGACCGCAGACGTCCTGATGCCCGCGAGCGACATCGCGAATCGGACGCTCGCGCGAATTGGTGATGTCAGTGAGAACGGGAGTCTGCTGCCGCAGGCCTTCCCCCGGGCGTATGTGTCACCTCCCGGTCCGGTTGGTGACGGGCTGGTGAGAGGCGGTCGGTGGTGTGAACAGTGCCTGGACGGTTTCGGTGGCCAGGTCTCGCAGCCAGGTGTGGGCGCGGTCGTTGTCGTAGCGCTGGTGCCACAGCAGGTACAGGGGTACGTCGGGCAGGGGGAGTGGCGGCAGCAGTGTGACCAGGCCTAGTTGTTCCCGGGCCGTGCGCGTGACCGCGTCGGGGAGGGTGACGACCAGGTCGGTGTCGAGGGCGAGTTGCAGTGCGAAGGCGGCGGTGGGTCCGGAAGCGGCGACGCGTCGTTCGAGGCCGCGTGCGGTCAGGGCGTCATCGATCGGGTCGCGGAGGCTGCCGCGCCGCGACACGGTGAGGTGTTCGGCGGCTGCGTACCGCTCGAGGCTCAGCGTGCCTTCGGTGAGCGGGTGGCCCGGTCGGACGGCGACGACCAGCCGGTCCCTGCCGACGAGGCGGTGGCGGATGTCGGGGAGCGTCGGAGTGCTGGAGCTGGATTCGAGGTCGACCTCACCCCGGCGCAGCTCGGCGTCGTCCGTCCCGGGTTCGGCGGACAGGCGCAGCCGGACGCCGGGGGCCTGGCGGTGGACGGCGGTGATCAGGGCGGTGCCGGAGGCTGCGGTCAGGGCGTCGTGCCAGCGCACGGTGAACACCCGGTCCAGAGCCGCCAGGTCGAGTTCCTGCTGCGCGGAGAGAAGTTGGTGGGCTTGCTGCACCAGGGCGTGGACCTGCGCGCGCATGGCCAGAGCGCGGGTGGTGGGGACCATGCTGCGGCCGGTGCGGACCAGGATCTGGTCACCGGTGGCCTTGCGGATGCGGCCCAGGGAGCGGCTCATCGCCGGTGCGGTGACGTGGAGTCGTGCTGCGGCGCCGGCGACGCTGCCCTCTTCCAGCAGGGCGTCGAGGGCTGTGAGCAGGTTCAAATCCAGTTGCATGACAGTAACTCTACAAGTGACAAGCATGCACTTGTTGTTAATGATCGGGCGACCTACCTTCGAAGTGCGGGGGCGGAACAACCACCCCGCTGCGATCGATCCCAGGGAGCCCGCCATGAGCACAGCCATGCCCTTCGCCGCCGGTACGACCCTCCTCTCCGACGTGACGGCCGCGGTGAAGACCGCCGGGGTCACGCTGCGCGACCGCTACACCTCCCATGCCCGGGGCGTAAGCCTGGACGAGGTCGTGGAGGAGATCCACGCCAACGACGACGCGGTACTGGACGTGCTGCGGGAACCGCTGCTGCGGGCCCGGCCGGGCTCGCAATGGGCCGAGGACGAGCTGGCCGGCGGCCCGCTCCCGCTCGGGGAGTGGTGGGTCGTCGACCCCGCCGAGGGCAACATCAACCACGTCCACGGCATGGAGGACTGGGCCGTCACCGCCACCCTGGTCAGCGACAACCAGCCGGTACTCACCGTCGTCCACCTGCCGCTGACCGGCGACACCTACACCGCGGTCGCCGGCGGCGGTGCCCGCCTGAACAGCCAGCCCCTGAAGGTGTCCGCCAAAACCGACCTGGGCGCCGCGCTCGTCGGCACCGGCCAGGCCAAGCCCGGCGAGGACGAGCGCACCTTCCGGAAGATCGGTGACTCCGTCACCGCCATGCTCATCAACGGCCTGGTCGTTCGGGTGTCCGTTCCCGCCACGATGCAACTCATCCACGTCGCCGCCGGACGCACGGACGCGTTCTGGCAGTTCTCCGACGTCCGCTCCGGCCTGGTCGCCGGCGCCCTGCTGGTCTCCGAAGCCGGAGGCACCGTCACCGACCTGACGGGCGAACCCTGGAACACCGCCAGCCGCGACTTCCTGGCCGCCGCCCCCGGCATACAGGGCGCCGCCCTCAAGGTCCTCTCGCCGATCGCCTGACCTGGAGCTCTCCGCCCCTCCCCACCCCGATACCGCAAGGAGCATCACCACATGACCAGCATCGGAATCCTGGGCGCCGGCCGCGTCGGCACCAACCTCGCCGCCAAGCTCTCCTCGGCCGGACACCACGTCACCCTCGGAGGCCGGAGCCCCGGAGGCCGGAGCCCCGAAGGCACCGCCGCCCGCACCGCGGGACTCGCCCCGCCGGTCGCCTTCGCAGACCAGCGCACCACTGCCCGCACCGCAGACATCGTGATCAACGCGACGCCTGGCGACAGTTCCCTGGACCGCCTCACCGACCTGCGCACCGAACTCGCCGGCAAAATACTCATCGACGTCTCCAACGCCACCCGCGACGACCGTGACGGCCTGCCCGGCGACCTGTGCTATCCCGGCAGCAGCCTCGCCGAGAAGCTCCAGGCCGCGCTCCCCGACACCCATGTGGTCAAGACGCTCAACACCATGCTCTTCATGGTCATGACCGCTCCCGAAACTCTGGCCACCCCACCGACCGCCTATCTCTCGGGCAATGACGAATACGCGAAGAAGACCGTCACCGGCCTGCTCGGCGACCTGGGCTGGCAGCCCGAACTGATCGAGGACCTGGGTGACATCACCACGGCCCGAGCCACCGAAGCCATGATCCTGGTCGTGCCCCACATCCTGCGCCGACACGGCTTCAGCCCCTTCGCCGTCTCCCTCGCCCGCTGACCCACCAGGACCGGGGTTCAGGCCGGGGCAGCCTGGTCGCGCAGGGTGCGGGTGCCCGGGTTCTCGCCGCCGCCGCCGACCGGTACGCTCCCGCCCGTGAACGATCTTCGAGTGGGGGCGTCCGTAGTTGCGGGCGGACTGGTCATAGGCACACTCGCCGTCATCGGTGGCTGGTGGGCATTCAACGGCGGGATCTACGGCTGCACCGCCGCGGACGCGGCACTGCAGGACCCGATGGCCGCCCAGGTCCGGACGCTCGGCACTCCCCAAGGAGCACAGGCCGACGACTCCTACTCCGGCTGCGACGACGACGACCGCTTCGCGTACTTCGGCCGGGGGTACGCCGAGCCCGCCCGCCGAGCGGATGTCGTCGCCTACTACCAGGCGGCCGCTGCCCGCAACGGCTGGCTGCCGGCACCGCCCGAGCCGGACGAGCCCGCCTGGCGCCGCGACCCGGCCGGCGAACGGATCGGCCTCTGCTTCACCCAGCAGATCGACGGCGCCACCTCCCATCTCGCCGTGTCCTGGGCCTTCGACGGGGAGAAGGGCTACACGGTGGAGGCCCGGGCGAGCCGGAGCGGCGGCTCCTGGTGTCCGTGAGCCCGGCCCCTGAAAGATTCTCCGGCTCGAGGCAACCCTTTGCGGGGCCTGTGACCACAAGGAAGTAGATCCGGCCGGTTCCACTGCCCGGATCAGCCTTTCTCTCGTGAACAGTTCGCAAGGAGAACCCCGTCACCTTCACCTCCCGCAGGAGCGGCCAGGTCCTGGACGTCTCAGGAGGCTCCACGGCCGAGAGCGCCGCGGTCATCCAGTATCCCGACAAGGGCAGCACCAACCAGCAGTGGAAGCTGGTGAAACCAGCCGAGACCCAGGCGTCCTCTTCGGCGGCGGCTCGCTGTACCTGACGTACGCGAACACTGTCGGACCCAACGATGTGACAGCGGGCTCGGTGTGGAAGTACACGCCGACCGGCGGGGTATATAGGAATGTCTCTCCGCCGCAGGGCGGTTATGGGTTCTCCGGGCGGACCGCCCTGGCCGTCGACCCCTTCGACTCCGGGCACGTGCTGTATGGCACCGGCAACGCCATCTGGTGCAGCAAGGACGCCACCGCCACCGACAGCGGCGTAACAGTCACTGGATGGTGGAGCTCGAGGGCTGGAGGAGACGGCGCTGGCAGACGCGATCGCCCCTCCCGGCGGCGGCGCCGCTGCCGGGATGCGGACATCCGGCCACACTTCCCTCCGGCCGCCTCCGCAATGGCCATGGTCTCCGACACGGCCGTCACCTGATCAGCGTAGGTCTGCGCCGTGGCAGGCGCAGTCCGGGCGCCCGCCGGTACGGGCCGTCCGGACTGCGCACGCCGCGATCACCGCTCGGACGCGGTCGCGGTCACGGAGGCGGAGGCGGAGGCGGAGCTTCGGCAAGGATGCGGGCGACGTACGGTGGGCAGGGGGAGCAGGGCTGCCGCTGGTCACGGGCTTCCGGGAGGCCCTGGCGGCTTTCGCGAGGCAGGCTGTTTCCATGAGGTCACATCCTCGATCGCCCGTCCGGCCAGGAGCGTCCTCCCGGCCGGGAGCGGGCGGTCACGGCGCGGTCCTGTTCCTGTTGGAGCAGTGCGCGCCCTTCGTGATCGCGCTGGGCGTTCTGGGGATCGAGCTCTCGCCCGCCCACTATCTGGTCACCGGCCCCGTCCTCACCACGACGCCGGCGCTGGCCGCGCTGACGATGGGCCCGAAGGGCATTCTGTCCGCCGCAGCCGTCGCGGTGGGTGTGAACGTGACCTCCGCGACCTACAACCAGTCGTGGGGAACCCAGACCCAGCTGATCATCGGCAACTTCCTGGGGCTGATCGTGGTGTCCGTGGCCAGTGTCATTCTGAGTAACGCGGTGCGCACGCGCAGGCAGGGCGAGCTCGACCAGGTCCGCCGGATCGCAGTGGCGGCCCAGGAGGTCGTCCTGCGGCCCGTCCCCGAGCTCCTGGGGCCGGTACGGGCGGCCAGCCTGTGCCTCGCGGCCGGGACCGGGGCACTGGTGGGCGGCGATCTGTACGAGGCAGTGCAGACGCGCTACGGCGTCCGCCTGATCGTGGGGGACGTCCGGGGGAAAGGACTGTCGGCCATACGCGCGGTCGCCGTGGCATTGGGCGCGTTCCGGGAGGCCGTGCACTACGAGGCCGAGGTGCAGGAGGTCATGAACCATTGCGCGGCCGCGCTGCGACGAGAAGCCGCCGTGCCGGGTACCTACTCCCAGGCAGAACTTCCCGAAGTCCTCATGGAGGGATTCACCACCGCGCTCATCGCCCAGGTGCCCGACGAACAGGTGGTGCACCTGGTCAACCGCGGCCATCCACCCCCGCTGGTGCTGCGCGAGGGCAAGGTCCATGCCCTGATGCCCGCCTCACCCATGCCACCGCTCGGCCTCGAAGACCTCGTCCACGGCCTTCCCGCCAAGCCCGAGAGCTACCCGTTCCTGCCCGGCGACCGGCTGCTGTTCTACACCGACGGCGTGATCGAAGCCCGCAACCGTGACAACGACTTCCTCCCCCTGCCGGAGACCATGGAGAAGATACCCGCCAGCACCTCCCCACAGGAGTTCCTGGACGAACTGCACAAGGCGCTCATCCGCCACACAGAGGGCCGCTTGACGGACGACGTGGCGATGATCCTCATCGACCGACTGATTTCGGCCGGCCCGGTCTCGGAGCCACAGGCCGGGTGACGCGGGGTCCGGCCGGCTCTTTGAGCGCGTGGTGAGTGTGGTGACGCGGACGGGTGTGCCGAAGTCGTCTGTCGCGCTGTGAGTGACGTGCCGCATCAGGCCTGGCTACACCGGATCAGGTGCATGGTCCGGGTCGTCGTACAGCGGTCCGGCGAAGGTGCGGAACGCATCGTGCAGTTCTTCAGCGGGCACGAAGGGGACGTGGTGGCCGGTCCATTGTTCGAGATCCCGGCAACAACAGCCCACATCAGACCGAGTCCGAGGCTCGGCCAGATACGCCGATGCACCCTCTGGGTAACCATCTCTTCCCGTCCGAGGGCGAGTTCGGTCTGCGCTCGCTGCACTCCCACTTTGCGCCGTTTCGGAGCCTTAGGTTTGGCCGAGGGGGCGGACAGGAGAGCGAGCCCCTCCGCGGGCGTCGGCCGACGGGCCGCTCGGTGGCGCGCCATGCCACCGCTCGGGTGCGGTGTATCCGGGTGTTCCGATGACGAAGCTGGTCGGGGTCAGCCGGGTATCGGTGTGGTCCACCGCGATTCCGAAGTCCGTGAGCAGGACGTCTCCGTGAGGTGTGAGCATCACGTTGGCGGGCTTCACGTCACGGTGGACAATGCTCGCCTCGTGCGCGAACTGCAGGGCCTTCAGAAGGGCCTGTGCGACGGGGCGTGCTCTGGCCTCGCTGAGCGGACCGTTCGCCTTGAGCTCGTCGGCGAGGGAGTGGCCCTCCACCAACTGCATGATGATCCAGGGCACGCCGTCGACTTCGACGACGTCATGCACGGTGACGATGTTGGGGTGGTTGCGCAGCTTGGCGGCGTGGCGGGCTTCTCGTGCGGCACGGACGAGAAGCTCTCTCCGTTGATCCGGTCACGCATGCCCGAGTCGGACCTCCGCAAGCAGCAGTTGCCAAGGCCGCGAGCCGGCTGGAGATCCTCGCGCGGAGCATCGGCTACGACGCGGCCCCTGTCACTGGCTGACTGATCGTTTCCCGAAACGGATCCGAACGGGTGTCACGAGACTGCATCGACGGGCTCGGGATGGTTCGACTCGAGCTGCTCCACGGCAACAGACATGAACGCCGCGACGGTATCGGCCTCTGCCCGGGTCAGCGTGAAGACGCTGCTGATGACGACGAGCGAACTCCCCACGCGTACGACAGTCGCGTCAGCGTGATCCGTTCTGCCCGTGGTGCTCGTCGTCACCACCGCCTGGATGACTAGGCTCTCATCTCCGAGCCGGGGACCCTCGGCGACGGCGAAGCGCGAGGTCTCGGCGGGCTCCCATGACGCGTGGGGCAGATCCACGCTCCGGCACCGGTCCACCAGGTTGCGCATGTCCTGCATGGCCTGGTGCGCGCCGTTGCCCTGGAACGAGTAGAGCTTCTCCGCGCCGGGGATGACGCCGTTCTCGGCGGTGTGTCCGCCGCTGAACATGGCTGTTGCGGTCGCGGACGATGCCTTCGTATTCGCGTCCACAACACTCTGCCCGTCGAGAAGGTCCGTGCAGGACGGTGGCGTTGTCGAGGCGCCCGAGGCTCCCTTCGGCTTTACATCCTTGGGATCTGCCACGGAGGTCCAGCCGCCCTGCAGGACTGCGGGCAGGAGGTGTGTTCGCAGCTCAGCCGCAGACAGTGGTTGCGGCTCAGCAGCGGGCACCGGCGGTCGAGGCTTCGCCGAGCTCCCGCAGGCTGTGACCGACGCGAGCACCACAAGTGCGGCCACCCACCGGATCCCGGAGTTGGTCACCCCAGCACACCTCCCACCCCAAGTGATCAAATCACGAGAAGTCAGCAGGGTACTGGCGCTCCCGAAACAGGATTCCCTCGCCCCAGCCACCAACGACGGTCCACACGCACCTGAACCACCACGAGACTCGGAGGGGTCACAACGCGTGGGCCAGGGCGCGGCTGAACTCGCCCACCCTGGCGCCGTGGGCCGTGGATCACGTCAGCGACACGGAACCCGGGCAGGCGTTCTTTCATTCCGTGTCCGGTAGCCAGGCGTTGTTGTTCGCGTTGTACCAGTAGTTGTGGCCGGCGTTCAGGGCGACCGTGCGGAACGGGCGGCCGTGGTCGTCGATGCGGGTGGTGCCCTGGCGGTCGCCACTGCTCCAGGCCAGCTCCAGGTACCAGCTGACGTCCTGACCGAGTGTGGCGGCGTCGATGTTCAGCACCTGGGGGTCGGTGGTGGAGACCTTGTACGGGAAGTCGGTCGAGGCCGTTGGCCGCTCGCCCTCCTTGCCAGGTACGGGCCTGGCCCGCGGGGAGGCGTCGTCCAGGTCCACGGCGAAGGACGCAGGCACCAGCGCGCCGCCGCAACCGGCGCCCATGGTGTACGCGTTCCAGCCGGGAGCCTTGCGGCCGCTCACGACATGGACGTACAGCGCGTGCAGGACCGCGGCCTTGCCCTCGGTGCCCTGGACGGTCAGCTGCATGCGCAGGTGCCCCGCCGGGACGGCGTGCAGAGCCCGGGCCCACCCTTCGGTCGCCTGCCCGGCGGGGGGCGGGGGGACCGTGCCGGGTGCCTTGTCCAGGGCGAACCACTGGTCGCAGGGGCTGTCCCAGTTGTCGGGCAGGACGTTGACCGTGAAGGGGGCGGTGGGGGAGGCCCCCTCCTTGGCGGTGGTCGATGAGGTGGACGCGGACGCTGCCGAGGGGGACGACGGTCCGGGGCTGGACGGGGATGTGGAATCGGCTGTGGGCGTGGGTGACGACGACCCGCCGGACGGCAGGGCCGGGCCCGCCGCCCGCTCGCGCGAGGACGGCTGGGCGGCGCCGTGGCGCGTGTCCCCGTGACCCGTATCTCCCATGGCGGAGACGGCGGCGGTCCCCGCCACCGCGGCGGTGGCCACGGCGGCCGCAACGGCGACCAGCAGCCGAGGACGCCGGGCCCTCGGTACTGAGGCCCGGGCGGGGCCCGGCTGGACAGGGGCGGCGGGGGCGTGTGCGGGTGCCTCCGTTGCCGGTGAAGAGGCGGGGGCCTCGGCCGGTCCCGGCGCGGGAGCCGGGGTAGGCGCCGAGGCGGGTGGCTCCGCGTGTGCGGGTGCGTCCGCAGCGGCAGGTCCGGGCGCCGGTGCGGACCCGGCCGCGGACGCTGGTGCCGGCGCAGGGTCGGTCTCTGCCTGCGACCGGACCTCCAAAGCCTCCCCGGCCACCACCACCGCCGCAGGCGGCGCCTCCGGCGCGGCGTCACCGCCCCGCGGCGCCGCGGAGTTCGCCGCCCCCGGGCCCGAGGCCTGCCCCTCCGTAGCCCCCCGTCGCCGCTCCACCAGCGCCAGCAGCCACTGCCGGTGCAGCGCGAGCAGTTCGTCGGCCGAGGCACCGCAGACTCGGGCGAACCGTTCCACCGGGGCGTAATCCATGGGCACCGCCGCGCCGCTGCAATAGCGGTGCAGCGTCGAGTTGCTGGAGTGCAGACGCTTCGCGAGCGTGCCGTAGCTGCGCCCCGAGCGCTCTTTGAGTCCGCGCATCAGCTCCGCGAACCGCTGCGTCTCCGTCTCCGTGGCCATTCCACCCTCCCCCTCATCCCGGAAGCACGTTCCAGGCTCGCCCGATCACCCAGGTGAGAGGGGTCGGGAGCGTTCCAGGGTTCCAACTATCCAGGTCCAGACGCCACTGGGACGAAACCGGCCCCACAGTTGCGTCATCAGCCGGTCGGTCAGTCGGTCAGTCGGTCAGCCAGTCGGTCCGCCGGTCGGATCGGCAGTCGGATTCGGCGGCCGCATCGGGAGGGTCCCCACCCGCCCCACCGACGCCCCTCGGCCGCCGCCCTCGGCAGCAGCCGACCGGAACAGCAGCCCCACCCAACATCTCGTCAGACGGGAAGCGGAAGCCTCCGTCTGACGACCGCACCAAAACGGAGAGTTCCCCATGCGCACCTACCGACTCCGCACCACCGCCCTGGCCGCCGCCACCGCCGGCCTCGCTCTGGCCCTGACCGCCTGCGGCGGCTCGGACAGCGCCGGCGGGCCGAGCGCGAACCCCGCCGCGACCAAGAGCGCGGACAAGCCGGTCTCGACCGGGACCGTGACGCCGTCCGGGGAGGGCGCCTCCGCTGCCCCGTCCGCCGCCCCGTCCGCCGGCAAGGTCACCGGAACCGGCACGGCCGCCGCCACCCCGGCGAAGGCCGGTTCGGGCGGCAAGGACACGGGGGACACCACCGGTGACTCCTACGCCTACACCCACCCCTGCTCGGCGCGGAACCTGACCGTCAAAGTCACTTTCCCGACGGGCACTCCGGCCACCGTTCGCGTCATCACCGTGACCAACAACGGCTCCACCTCCTGCGGTCTGGACTACTTCCCCACCGTCGGATTCAGCGCCAAGGGCAGCGCGCTCGGTCTCCAGGCCACCGCTCCCGGTGGTCTGGGCGGCGCCCCGGCGTACCCGGTGCACCCCGGCGCCACCGCGTACGCGGCCGTGGACCTCAACCCGTCGGGTGGCAACGGCCCCGTGGCCGACGAGGTCAACGTCCTGGCCGACAAGGAGCACATGCCGAACGCGGACGGCGCCAGCCTCCAGCTGGCCAAGCCGGGCAGCGTCGCCCACCCGAAGGTCGGCCTGTACCGCACCAACACCCGCGACGCGCTGACCGCCTTCTGAACCGGCGGTCGAAGTACGCGTCAGCCGACCCGAAGACCAACCGCCAGCGTCAGTTCAAGGACCCGGTGAGGCGATGCGAGATCCGGGAACAGCTCCCGCAGCTGCGACATCCGGTACCGGACTGTCTGGGGATGGACGAACAACGCCGCCGCCACCTCGTCCCGCCTGCCCTGGTGCAGCAGCCATGCCCGCAACGTCTCCTCCAGCCGCCGTGCGGTCGCGACGGGCAAGGTCCGCAACGGTGCCAGGGCTCGGGCACGCAGGTCTGCGAACGCGTCCACGTCGGCGCTCAGCACCAGCTCGGGCAGGTGTTCCTCGGTGTCGCGGATATCGGAGGAGAGGGAGCGCGCGCGTACGGCTCGTGCGTACGAGGCGGACGCGCGGGTCCATGGCCGGGCCGGGCCGACCACGGCGGTGCGGTCGGTCAGCTGCCGCAGGAGATGTGATCGGTCGGCATCGGGGACGAGCAGCACACCGGTGGCATCCGGCAGGTCGTCGAGGACGAGGGTGCTCGGGTCGAGTGCGCGGTAGGCGGGCCGGGCCTGGGCGGCGGGCAGCAGGACGGCGGTCAGCGAAACCGGAGGCTGCCACCCGGCCCGTTGAACAGAGGCCAGCAGCACGTCCGGGCCCGCGTCGGCGAGGAGGTCGCGGGCCAGGTGTTCCAGGTGGCGCTCGTGGGCCCTGCCCCGGGCGGCCAGTTCGTCGGCGTGGCCCGCGGCGCTCGCGGCCGAGAGCTCGTCGATGTAGGCGAAGGTCAGCTCGGCGAACTTGGCGACCTCGGCGGCGGGCAGACCCGCGGGTACGGCACCCGCTGCCAGGCATCGCCAGGCCACACGGGCGCCGACGCGGTAGGCGCTGAGCAGGGCGTCCATCGAACGGCCGTCGCGCACTTCGCCGCGACCCAGCTCGTAGGCCGCGTCATCGCCGTCGCCGCCCGTGGCGTTCCCGCTCGCGAGGTCCAGGAAGTGCCCCAGGGCGGTGTGGACGGATCGGCGGATGGTGCCGCCCATGCGGCCCGAAAGGGCGTTGGCGTAGGACGGGACCTCGTCGATGATCGCCTCGACGACCTCGTCGGCGGTGGCCTTCAGCGTGGCCCGAAGTGCTGTGACCGTCGTCTCATCCAGGGCCAGCTCGGTGGCCCTCCGGATTGCATGGCTCATATTTTTGTTCCTTGCGAACAATTCGGCCGATCAGATTTACGTCCTGCGGTCAGGACTTTACGCCCTGAGGCGCAGCAAGCTGGAGTCATGACGAGCACAGCCCTCCGCAGCAGGGCCTGGAAACTGCTGGAGATGGTCACGACGCCGCTGCTGCCGTCGGACTACCTCGACCTGGTCAGCCCGCTGCGTGCGGGCGCCGACCTGCGTGGGCGCATCGAGGCCGTGCACCCCGAGACGGGTGACGCCGCGACCATCGTGATCAAGCCGGGCCGGGGCTGGCGCGGCCACACGGCCGGTCAGTACGTGCGGATCGGGGTCGACGTCGACGGGGTGCGCCTGTGGCGTGCCTACTCCGTCACCTCGCCGACGAACCGCCAGGACGGCCGCGTCACGATCACCGTGAAGGCGATCCCGGACGGCAAGGTCAGCAACCACCTGGTCCGCAGGGCGAAGCCGGGCACGCTGATCCAGCTCGACCAGCCGACCGGTGACTTCGTGCTGCCGCAGGCCAAGCCCGCCAAGGTGCTCTACCTGACGGCCGGCAGCGGCATCACGCCTGTGATGGGCATGCTGCGCGACACCGAGTTCGACGACGTCGTCATGGTTCACTCCGCGCCACAGCCGCAAGACGTGATCTTCCGCAAGGAGCTGCACGACCTGGTCGCGGACAAGAAGCTGCGTCTCACCGAGCTGCACACCGACACCGACGGCCAGCTCGACATCGCCCGTCTCGCCGAACTCGTACCCGACTGGGCCGAGCGCGAGACCTGGGCTTGCGGACCCGCGGGCCTGCTCGACGCCGCCGAAGCGCACTGGACCGAGCACGGCGTCCGGCAGCGCCTGCACACCGAACGCTTCCGACCCGGCATCGTCGTCGTGGGCGAGGGCGGCGAGGTCACCTTCAGTGCCACTGGCAAGACCGTCGACGCGGACGGCGCCACACCCTTGCTGGACATCGGCGAGGAAGCCGGCGTACTCATGCCCTCCGGGTGCCGCATGGGCATCTGCTTCGGCTGCGTCACGCCGCTCAAGGCGGGCGCTGTCCGCGACCTGCGCACCGGCGAGATCACCGAGGCCGAGCCGGGCGTCCTCATCCAGACCTGCGTGTCCGCCGCGGCGGGCCCCTGCGACATCGAACGGTAGGAGCACCTTGACCGCCATCGACCCCACCGCCCACCTGACCGCGGAGCAGATCGAGGAGCTGGGACGCGAGCTGGACGCGATCCGCGACGAGGTGATCGCCGCCCGCGGTGAGAAGGACGCCGCCTACATCCGCAAGGTCATCTCGGCGCAGCGCAAGCTCGAGCTGGTCAGCCGGGGCGTACTGCTGTTCTCGATCTTCCCGCCCGCGTGGCTGATCGGCACCGCCGGCCTGTCCGTGGCGAAGATCATGGACAACATGGAGATCGGCCACAACATCCTGCACGGCCAGTGGGACTGGATGCGGGACCCGAAGATCCACTCCACCACCTGGGAGTGGGATCACGTCTCCCCGTCCGAGCAGTGGAAGCACTCGCACAACGAGCTGCACCACACGTACACCAACGTGATCGGCAAGGACAACGACCTCGGCTACGGCATCATGCGCGTCGACGAGGACCAGCGGTGGCACCCCTTCCACCTCGGCCAGCCGCTGTGGAACTTCATCAACGCCTGCTTCTTCGAGTACGGCATCGCAGCGTACGACCTGGAGCTCGCCAAGAACCTCCACAAGCGCCGCCGCAACAACCCGGAGTTCCGCGCGCGGGCCAAGGCCGTGGGCCGCAAGATCCGCAAGCAGGTGCTCAAGGACTACGTGATCCACCCGCTGCTGTCGGGCCCGTCGTTCCTCCCCACCCTCGCCGCCACGTTCACCGCGAACCTGGTCCGCAACCTCTGGACCCACTCGGTGATCATGTGCGGGCACTTCCCCGAGGGCGTACAGGTCTTCGAGCGCCGGTCGATCAAAAACGAGACGCGCGGCCAGTGGTACCTGCGCCAGATGATGGGCTCGGCGAACATCAGCGGCAGCAAGGCCATGCACTTCATGACCGGCAACCTGTCGCACCAGATCGAGCACCACCTCTTCCCGGACCTGCCGAGCAACCGCTACGCCGAGGTCGCGGTGAAGGTGCGCGCGCTGTTCGAGAAGTACGAGCTGGAGTACGTCACCGGCCCGCTGCCCAAGCAGGTGTTCTCCGCCTGGCACAAGGTCTTCCGGCTCTCGCTGCCGAACAAGAAGCCCAAGGTGAAGACGCCGGACCGCGAGCAGGAGCTCGTCGCGGCCTGATTCCCGGTATCGGTTCAGATCTCTCGGCCATACCGGCGGCACCGCCGGCTCCGGTGAGATCCGCTGCGGACGGTGGGCAACCGCGCCGTCCGAGGCGTTGCAGCGCGGGGCCGCCGCTGCCCGCGGCCGCGGCGCGCCCGTACAAGGATCGGCGCGCCGTTCTGGAGGAGCTGTTACCCGACCACGGTCCGACGGCGCCGTGGACGCTGTGCCCCATGACGACGGACCCCGCGACGGCGCGGGAGCGGCTGGAGCCTTGGACCAAGGTCTCCGTCGCCGAGCGTCTGGCCTGCAAAGGCATGGCCCAGAAGTACCTCGCCGGATACCGCGGATGGCTTGTTGACTGCACTAACGGTGCTCACGTCCCGTCGCCGTGATTCGAGGTCGGGCGGCAGTCAGCCCCCGGGAAGCCCAAGAGGCAGGCGGGGAACCGGGAAGGCGGCAGGGAGTCACCCCGGCGCTCACGGCGGTGCCGGTGACGGCGGATTCCGCCAGGTCGGCCCGGAGGGAGTCGGGATCCGCCTGCCCATGGGCGAGCGGCAGCGACCAGATCAGGAGCCAGACTCCGGGCTTCAGCGGTTCCTTCGAGGAGGCCAGGAGCAGTTCACCGGGCATGGGCACGCCTACGGCCTGCAGCTTGGCCAGCGGCTCCGTGAGGTCCTTGCGTATCCCGTCCGCGTGGGAGGCGTACTCGGGCGGCAGACACACCCGGGGCGCCTCGCCCGCGCACACCGGGGTGACGATCCGCGCCTCCGAAGGGCGGAAGTAGCCCCAGTCCGCGACCGCGCCCCGTCCCAGCAGGATCGTGGCGATCGCGAGAGCGACACCGAGGGAGATCGCGGCAACCCGTTGCCGGACCAGTGCGGGAAGCCAGAACGCGAGAACCAGACCGCAGAGCACCGCCCAGGGAATCAGGTACGCGAGCGGCGATCGGGTGTCGGTCGGGGAGGAGAACCCGTCGATGAACCCGCCCAGGTGCCGCAGCCACGGGTTCGACATGCCCTGAGGGAAGGAAAGGAACATCCAGCCGCCGATGCCCGCGACGGGGGCGGCCAGGCTCCGGGGAAGAAGGTGTCCCAGCCGCCATCCGATGGCCGTCCATCCCAGCGGAAGCACGTGGGCATGGGCGACGCCCAGCCAGCCGCCCGCTCCGCTCGGAAGCGTCCCGACCGTGTGGGCGGCCAGCAGGAAGGAGGCGGCGAGGAGCACCGTCTGCAGCATGACGACGGGGGTGACGGCCCAGACGAACCGGCGCAGCGCACGGCGTGCGGCCGTACCGGGGAACGCGCCGAGCAGACGGTGGCGTCCGGCCTCCTACGCGGCGACCGCGGCCACGGCGCCGACCATGACCGGCAGGGCCTGCGCGACGGCTTCGCCGGCCTCGACCCCGTAGGCCGTCGGCACGCTGATGCGGTTGGCGGTGATGTACGGGCCCGAGTAGACGAGGGCGGGCAGCGCCACCCAGGGGGCGGCCGAGGCACGGAGGTTGGCCGCGCAAGGACACCAGCAGGTCCAGGAAGCGGCGATGACGACGCGCTGCTGCCGACCGCCGGAGAGCGTCTTGATGCGGTCGTTCATCTTCTCGGCAAGCCCGACACGATCGATGGCTTCGGGGGCGGCCGCCCAGGCGTCGCGCTCCCGCATCCCCTTGAGCCAGCCCATGTACGCCACATGCTCACGGGCGGTCAGTCCTGGCAGGAAGCCGGGCCGTTGCGGCAGCCAGGCCACCTTGCGCCGGTAGGCGCGGGCGTCACGGGAGCCGCTGGCGGACAACCTGCCGAGGTCCACCCGCCCGGTTCCCGGCCGGAACGCGCGGCACCGAGTGAGAGCAGGGTGCTCTTCCCGGCGCCGTTGGGACCGAGGAGGACGGTGTGGCCTGGAGCCAATGCCAGGTTCAGCCCGTTCAAGACGGGATGTGCGCGGCGACCGTAGCGAAACGTACAGTCCTGGTAGAGCAGGGGCATGCATGACCTCGGGTGCGTTCTCTTGGATGAGGGGCGTCGTTTTCGAGTTCAGTCCCAGTCGGCTGCGGGTTGGCCGACCGGCCCACCCGTGTGCGCGGACCGGACGTAGCCCTCGGGCGCCCGGGGGAGGGCGGCCACGCATCGCGGAGAGCATGCGTTGACCAGGAGCGGCAGGACATCCGTGGCCACGCGCAAAGAGATCCAGACCGGGTGGAGCCCGCCTTGATCCATGGGCCGGTCGCAGACGCTGCATGAGGAGACGGCTGTCGTGCCCCAGCGACGTGCGTCCAAGGCTGCCGTGTCGAGGCCGGCGACCGAGTCGAGGGCGGGAGCAAGCCGGGGGAACGGTGCCCGCAGCTTGTGGTTTCCGAAGAGGGAACGCGTGCTGACCGTGCTTCTCATGAGCCGGGTGCATCTGGTGATTTCGTACGGAAACCAGTGCAGCCGGTAGGAGGTGTACGGAGTGAACTCCTCCAGGCTGGTCATCGCCCCGATCTCGGGTGGGAGCCGGACGAGGTTGCTGCCGTAGAGCACGAGGTGCTTGACCGCCGTCAGCTTGCCGATGGTCGGCGGCAGAGTGATGACCTGCCGCCGTTCCCCGGGGCTGAGCTCAACGAGAGGACGGAACTCCTCCCGGCCGTCGGCGGCCGCCTCGTCGATGAGCTCGAGCAGGTGCTGCCAGCCGGGAGCCGAGGTGTCCTGGAGCTCGGGGTGGAACCCGGCGCGGGCACGCGGGTGCGGCTTGCGCTGGTCGAAGCAGCTGCAGGTATCCACGTAGGGTTTGCCTCCGGCCGGCCCCGGGGCGGAGGACGTATCGCCCCACCGGTTCACGAACAGCTGCTGCCCACCCTCATTCACCATGGCGCCAACCTACGGGCGCCCTCCTCGAACGGCCCAGCGATTTGGGAAAGAACTGCTGGTCAGCCAAGTCACGCGAGGAATCGGCGGCTCAATACCGCTCAGAGGCGGCTCGGTCATGAGCCCCACTGGCGCAATGCGGGATTCCGGTGACGGGGGCATTCATGAACCGAACGTGCGCGGCGGCGTCTTTGCCCGACGTCGGCCGCGTCCGGCCCATGCCGCCGCCTTGCGATCGCCCCATCATTGCTGTGTCCGGACGCGCAGAGCCTGGACGGACCATTCGAGCACTGGAGCCAGACTCTCCGGGGCCGGCCAGCCGTTGACCACGGCGAGCAGTTGGAGGTACCGCTCCCTGCGCGGGTCGTTCACGCTCTCCAGCCGAGTCGCCAGCCGGCGGCGAAGCTCGATGTCGTCGGGGACGCCGAGGAGGTGCGCGTAGTGATCCGTGAGCGCCGCGACGATTGGATCGGCCTGGGGCGAGGCCGGGTCGATGCCCGCGGTCAGGGCCGGGCCGGCCTGGTCATGGACGGTTGCGGCAATGTCGCGGCGCGGGCCCGTGGTGTCGCTTCGGGCCTGCACGGCCGCCTGGTCCTCGGTCATCCGCCGCAGGCTGGCCCGGAAATCCGGATCCTGGGATATTTCGGCCAGTTCCACCCATGCCTGGATCTGCTCCGCCTCCGGGTTGTCGGGCAGCTCGGGGGTCATCGAGCGCATGACCCCCGCGAATACGGGCGCGGCGTCAAGACCGCCGAAGACGGCGTCGAGGAAATCGCCGATCAGGCGTCGGCGTTCGTCCTCGGAGAGCTGGGCAAGCTTGTGCATAATATCCGTCTCCTCGGGAGTGGACCCGCGTTCGGCCACCGCCGTCAGCACCGCGCGCCGCAGGCGCAGGGTACTGATCTGTACCGCCAGTGCTTCGGCATGCGCTGCGGCGACCTCGGGAAATGAGAGCTCCCGGTCCATGACCTTCCGGATCGTGGGAAGGTCCAGTCCCAGTTCGCGCAGGGTTCGCACGAGGTCCAGGCGTGCAGCGGCATCTATGTCGTAAAGGCGGTAGCCGGCCGGGCTCCGGTCAGTCGGCGCCACGATTCCGCGATCGGAGTAGAACCGGATGGTCTTGACCGTGAGACCGGTCCGCTGGGCCAGCTCGCCGATCGAGTAGAGCGTGTCGTCGTGCATGCCCCCACCTTCGTGTCTCCCCCTAGTGGAGACTCAAGCCCATCCGTCTGACGACAGCCAATCACTCCTTGTCCACAGGTCTTGACTATTACTCCCTGCGCCGTGGCTGCCTACGCAAAGATGCCGAATTCGACGATCCCGACCCGCGCGTTGTCAGAGGCAGCAGTCAGGATGACGGTCATGACAGACGGAACGACCTGGCTCGCTGCCCCTCAATCCATCGCCTTCGGGGGCTACCACGTGGTGCTCGCCCGCGGGCTGTCCCCGGAAGAGCTCGCCGACCGCCTCGCCGCGACCGTGCTGTACGACGCCGAGCACATCGCCGTGGCAGTCGGGGAGCACACCGGAGACTCCCTTCTGGAGCTCATGGACGACACCTACGGCGACCCCTTCGACGGCATCGGCCTGCGACTCGGACGCGCCGGGGACTGGACGTACGCAGTCGCGTACGGCGGCTGGCCAGGCGAGTTCGGCCCGCTGGCGCCGGTCTCGCGCGACGGCGCGCACATCTGCCTCCTGGAGTACGAGGAGGAGAACGGCAAGCCGGTCCCACCACAATTCGAGTACTTCCACGACGGCCGCCTGTTGAGCGGCTGCAACCTGCACCTGGACGCCTCGTGGGGCTACCAGGGAGTCGACGGCGACCCCGCGACAGCCGCCCGCCTGGAGGAGCTGCTCACCGCTGCCGGCCTCCCGGCCCCGGAGCGGGGGGAGAGGGAAGTACACCGCATCGCGCTGGGCATCGTCGGAGAGTTCTTCGACCTCTCGCTCCCGAAGGAGCCGATCGTGAACGGCACCCTGCCGACGGTCCTGCTGGAACCGGCGTAGTCCAGAGCCACGTGGCACGAAGAGACCAAGGAGTGTTCTCACTTCTTGGTTCTGGCTCACTTCTCAGCCAGAACCCGAAAACGGGAGGCACCCAGCCATCCCCGCTGCTTCCGGGGCAGGGCTGGGTGCCTCCCGCATGGTCGCCGGGACCTGCGGTGAGGAATCTAGGCTGCGGCCACGGCGTCGGCTGCCTTGCGGATCAGGTCGAGGACGGCCTCGGGCTGGGAGAGCATCGGGACGTGGCTGCTGTTGACCTCGACGGTGGTGGCGCCCATGCGCTGGGAGACGAAGCGTTGCAGCTCGGGGTGGACGGCCTGGTCCTGGGTGGTGAGGAGGTACCAGGTGGGCTTGGACTTCCAGGCGGGGTTGTCGGTGGTGGCGGTGAGGATCTCCGCGCGTGGGGCGCCCTGGGTAGCCCATACGAGCTGCTGGTCCTCCGGGGACAGGTCACCGCAGAAGTAGGAGATGCCGTCGCGGGCGATCCAGATTCGCCCGTTCTCCTCCTGCAGGTGGGAGAACAGCTCGGGCGTGGTGAACCGGCCGATCTGCTCCTGGGCGCTTTCGTCGGCCTCCGGGCTGAGGGCTGCGACGTAGACCAGCCCGGCGACCTTCTCGTGGTTTCCGGCGGCGCTGATGACGAACCCGCCCCAGGAGTGGCCGACGAGGATCGCCGGCGCGCTGACCCGTTCCAGGGCGCGGTGGATGGCGTCGACTTCTCCCTCCAGCGATTCCAGGGTGTTCTGCGCGGAGATCACCTCGTGTCCCTCGCGCTGCAGCGTGGGGATCAGCTTGCTGAAGCAGGAACCGTCGGCCCACAAGCCGTGGGCGAAGACGATGCTCGGTTTCGGCGATGCCATCGGAACGTTTCCTCCGCTCGACACGGATCACCGATTGATCCGCACACTTGGCTGATAGGCCCAGTCCACATCGGTAAGCGGCCACCTACACCCGGGGTGACCCGATCAGGCGAGCAGGCGAGCACGCCGGCTCGGCTACTCCTGCGCTGGACGGTAGCCACACGACACCCGGCAGAGCGACGCCCCACGTCCCGCGCGAAAGGTTCAGGCGCCGCAGGCCCGCCTTCACCCAACCATTACCCGCGAAACCAGTACCAGCGCTGGCAGCAGATGCAGCGCCTGCTGCACCCCGGATCCCCGGACACACCCAATCTCCCGCGCGGCCGCCGTATGACCCACCGCCTACATCCGGCGAACCGTGCTTCGCCGGCGAGCGTCCAGGCGCCGCGCGCGTTCTACTGCCGGGCATCCCCCCAAGGCGAGCAGCCACCCGGCTCTTTCACCCCGGTCACGCTCTGAATTCTTTGCTTGAGCAGGCTGTTTATGCTGCCCCGCACCGTCCAAAACCACAACAAAGCTCCGCCGACACCCACCCCGCGGGTCACGGGCCGCCTGCGGGGTGGGTGTCGGCGTAGGCGCTCAGGACGAGTCTTCGTAGCGGGTGGCGATTGCGGCGGCGCGGCGGTGCAGGGAGGTGCGGAGCGACTGAGGGGCCAGGGCTTCCGTGTCCGTGCTGAGCTGCCACAGCGCCCATTCGGCGTGCCGTGCATCTTGGAAAGTCACCTCCAGCCGCAACCATCCCTCTGTGTCGGGTTCTTCCGCGCGGACGGCCAGCGCGAGCTCCAGCAGGTCTTCCCGCCGCGCGGGCTTCACCCGCACCCGTACGGTGATGTGGCCGTCGGAGAGGAACTGTGCGGATCGTTCCCGCCAGATGCGGACGAGGTCGACCCGGTCGGGTCGCTGTGCCGGTTCGGGGAGTTCCTCGGCGGCCAGCACCCGCGACAGTCGGTAGGTGCGGTCCGCGCCGGATCTTGTGGCCAGCAAGTAGCCCCGGTCGCGTACGGTGACCAGGCCGATCGGGTCCACCGTGCGCCAATGTGGGCTCTGGCCCGTGGCCGCGTAGTGGATGCGCAGCTTGTGTCCGGCGAGCACTGCGCGCCGGACCTCGGTCACCGTGGTGGTGTCGGGTGCGTCCTGGCTGGCCGGGCGGCGTGAGAGCAGGTCGGTCTTCGGTTCGACGAGAAAACGCTGGGCTGCTTCGTTCGCGGTGGCCTGGTGGCTTTCGGGCAGTGCGTCGACCACCTTGCGCATGGCCGAAGCGAGTGCCGGGCCGAGGCCGAGTGCCCGCTCGCGGCTCCCTGACCCGGCGGTCAGCAGGGCGAGGGCCTCGTCGTGGTTGAGACCGGTGAGCTCGGTCCGGAAGCCGGGCGACAGCGCGAAACCGCCGTGCCGGCCGCGTTCGGCGTAGACCGGGACGCCGGCCGCGGACAGCGCCTCGATGTCGCGCAGCACGGTGCGGGTGGATACCTCCAGCTCGCGGGCCAGCATGTCCGCGGTCAGCCGGCCGCGCTGTCGTAGAAGGAGAACCAGTGAGACCAGCCGGTCGGCGCGCATGCGGGAACGTTATCGGAATACATGACTGAGGATGTCGTGATTCGTTGCGAGGCTCTCCACCAGGACGAGCGGCGGCAACCGAGCCACCGCCCCCACCCGATGGAGGCCCACACATGGCAACGCAACGAACCGCAGTCAACCCGGTGACGTGGTCGCAGGAGCTGGGATTCAACCAGGGCGAGGTCGTCTCCGGGCAGACCCGGACCCTGTACATCTCGGGGGGCAGACCGCCATGAGTGCCGAGGGCAGGCCCGAACACGACGGTGACATGGCGGCGCAGTTGGCGCTGAGCCTCGACAACCTGGAGCGCGTGCTCGGGGAGGCCGGGATGTCTCTCGCGAACTTGGTCCGGCTGAACGTGTACACGACCGACGTCGATCTGCTCTTTCCGCACTACGGCGTGCTGGCGGCACGGTTGGGCGCTGCCGGGGTGGCGCCGACCACCACGATGCTCGGAGTGACGCGACTGGCCGTCCCCAGTCAGATGGTCGAGCTAGAGGGAACCGCCGTCGCGTGATGCGACCTCGTCGTGAAGGCCGCGTAGATCCCAGTCCACGTTGCGGACGTGCCGGAACACCCCTGGAACGCCCCGATGTTGCCCCGCCATGACGTCTGCGATGAAGATCGGCGAAGCCGCCAGAGCCGGCGGGGTCAGCGCGCGAGCACTGCGGTACTACGAGGACGAGGGCCTGATCACCCCCGAGCGGGGCGCCAACGGGTATCGGTACTACAGCCCGGCCATGATCGACCGCGTACGGGTGATCCGCTACCTGGCCCACTCCGGGCTGCCCATGAAGCTGATCCAGGCAGTCCTGCCCCACCTCCCCGCCGAACCCCGCCAGAGCGCGGTGTGCGCCGCGTTCCTGGCTCAGGTGGAGAAATGCCGCGACGGCCTCGCGGAGCGGATCGCCTCCCTCGCTGCCCAACAGGCAGCGCTGGAAGCCTTCTTGGGCACCGCTCGGACCGAAGCGTAAGACGCGCTTGACCTTCTCCCTTACGGAAAGGTTTTACGGTCCCGCCATGACAATCAACACGGCCATCAATACGGCCATCACCACGCCAACTCAGCACGCTCTTGTCCAGACCCGCCTCGAAGGCCCCGAGCACCTGGAACTGACCCTCGACCACCCCGTGCCCCAGCCCGGCCCCGGCGAATACCTGATCCGAGTCGGGGCGGCGGGGGTCAACTTCGCCGACGTCATGCAGGCCCATGGCCGCTACGAGGGCGGGCCGGCGGCCCCGCACGTGGCGGGCATCGAAGCAGCCGGCGAAATCGTGGCCCTCGGCCCCGACATCGAAAGCCCGCTGCCCGTGGGCACGCACGTGGTCGGCTTCGGCGTGGGCGCCTACGCCCAGTACATGGTGCTCGCGGCTGTGGCGGCGCTCCCGGTCCCTGACGGCTGGTCCGATGCCGAATCCCTGGGCCTGGTGACGAACTGGGCGACGGCTCTGGCGGCTTTGAAGCCGCTGGGTGAGATCAAGCAGGGTGAGACGGTCCTGATCCACGCTGCCGCCGGAGGCGTGGGCCAGGCCGCGATCCATCTCGCCCGCCACTACGGCGCCCGCATCATCGCCACCGCCTCCCCGGCCAAGCACCACCTCGTCAAGGGACTTGGCGCCGACGAAGTTCTGGACAGTGCCCACCCCGACCTGGCCCAGCAGCTCCTGGACCTCGGCCCCGTCGACCTCGTCCTGGAATCGGTCGGACAGGCCACCTTCACCGCCTCCCTGGGCGCCACCAGGCCCTTCACGGGCCGCGTCGTCGTCTACGGCGCCGCCTCCGGACACGCCACGATCTCCACCCGCGACCTGGTCTTCACCCACCGCGTCCGGATCCAGGGCCTGCACATCGGCGCCCTGGCCGCCACCGCCACGGACCTTTTCATCGGGCTGCTGACGGAACTGAACACGCTGATCGCAGACGGCGTCTACCCGCCCGGCACCCCCGAGATCCACCCCCTGGCCGACGGCCCGAAGGTCCTCCAGGCGCTTGAGGACCGCCAGACCACCGGCAAGCTCGCCCTCGACCCCTGGGCGTAGCCGCTATCCCGCCGGATTCCTACGGGGGCGGGATCCGGCGGGCCACGGCGCTGGCCCTCGTGGCCGGACCGGACAGTCGCGGTGACCCGGGCCACCCCGTTGGAGCGTCACATTCCGCCGGGGCGTGTGGTCCTGTCCTCGAGGCGCGGCACGATCATGAGGAAGATTCACATGTACGACTGGATCCACATCCAGGGCGCGACGGTGCAGTTCAGCAGACGGACGTACGACACCACCGAGGAGGCCCGCGCCGCCCTCCAGGTCCACCTCGACGCCCGCTACCCCGAAGCGGCCGCCCGCCTGCGGGCGCTGCCCGTGTACCCCGGCCAACCCTCCGTGTCCCTTCCCGGCGGCCACACCTGGCGGGTACAGGAGGCGGGGAAGTCGGTGACGCTCATGGTGGGCGATGAGCCCCGTACCTTCCGTCGGCCCGCCCCGAAGCCTGCCCCCCAGCGGGAGGATCCAGGAGGGGCACGGCTCCTGGTGGACCAGGCGGTGCGCGAGCGGCAGTGGAGAAGCTCCGGCAAGTCCCTGGCCGCCGCTCTGTGCCTGCCCGTACTCCTCTTCGTGGTGGGGCTGCTGTTCTTCGCCAACTCGGGTCCCAGCAATGACCGTTCCGCGCCGAACTGCGACGGGAAGGCGATGAGCCCGGGGTCGGTGTGCATCACCTGGAAGGGCAGCGACCGCACCGACGAGGGCTACGAGGAGATCAGGGCGCGTCGGAAGATGGACAAGCCGGAGAACCGGGCGGCCGGCGGAGTCATCATGGCCCTCGGTCTACTCCTCGCGGTACCGGGCGTCGTGAAGCTCAGCCCGTCGAGGCCGTGGGGGAAGCCCGCAAGTGGCGCGTGCCCTCGGTGCGGGAAGCGGGAGCTGCGCGAGAAGTCTGCGGCAGCTGAGAAGAAGACCGGGCGGGACACCGTGATGCGGTACGGCGCCGTGGTGACCCTGTGCACCCCGGAATGCGGCTACACCGCTGCCCGGACCCCCTGAGAGGAAGGAGCCCCGCCGTGCCGGCAAGGTGCGGGTGGCTCAGGCGCTCGCGATGACCAGCAAGGTGCGGGCGGCGACCGGCCCCGTCAGGCGGCACCGGTGTGGGACCTGGCCCCGGTGGTGGGCACTCTGTCCGGCGCGCAGGATCAGCGGTTCCTCGCCCTCGACCTCCAGGGCGATCTCGCCTTCCAGGACGTAGAGGAAGTCCTCGCCAGGGTGCTCGAACCAGCCGCGCTCGCCCTGGCCGGGCTCGAAGCGGTGCTCGTAGGCCTCCATCAGTGCGCTGCGGCCGCCGGGGATGAGGACCTGTGCGGTCTGCCCTGCGGCCTCGTTCACGCGGATCACCTGCGGGTCGCTCTCGTGGCTGACCGCGCCCGGTCGCGCAGGTGGTCGCAGGAAGGTCCCCGGGGCGACGTCCAGCGCTTCCGCGATCCGGTAGATCGAGCTCAGGCTGGGAGTGGCGAGGCCGCGTTCGAGCTGGCTGAGGAACGGCTGGGAGAGCCCGGAACGGGTGGCGAGGACGGCCATGGAGACGCCGCGCTGTCTGCGGCAGGCCCGGATCACCCGTCCGACCTCGATCGCCTCCGGTGTGGGTTCGGGTCGAGACACGCAGGTGAACGTACCTCATCACCGCTCGGGGGTCGGAGGCCCCGGTGAGGTTTCGTACTGCCGCAACACTCCCGTCATAAGCGTGGTCAATTATTGACCTCACTTATAGACGTCGAGGAACCAAACCAAGGAGCCGCCCCGTGCCCGCCACCCCCTCACCGCCCGGCCGGGCCCTGCGCAGGCTCGGCCCGGCCCTGGGCGCGGCGGGCGCCGTGCTCGCACTGTGGCACCTGCTCGCCCGGTCCGGTGCCGTGGCGCCGGGGCTGCTGCCCACCCCCGGCGCGACCATGGCCGCGCTCGTGGACAGCGCCCGCAGCGGCATGCTGGCCACCGATCTCGGCGCGAGCCTGGTCCGTGCCGGGCAGGGTTTCGCGCTGGGCGCCCTCGTCGGCAGCGCGCTGGGCTTCGCCACCGGCTACCTGCCGAGGCTGTCCGCCGCCGTCACCCCGGTGGTCTCCTTCCTGCGCCCGATCCCCGCCATCGCACTGGTGCCGCTCGCGACCGCCTGGTTCGGCATCGGGGAGACCGCCAAGCGCCTGCTCATCGCGTACGCCGTGCTGCTCGCCGTCTGGCTGTACGTCCACGACGGGGTCTCCCGGGTACCGGTGTCCCACCTGCGGGCGGCCCGGTCGCTGGGGGCGCCGCTGCACCGGCGGTTCACCGAGGTGCTGCTGCCCGCCGCCGCACCCGCGCTGCTCGCCGCGTTGCGGTACGGAGCTTCGGTCGCGCTGCTCGCCCTGGTGGCGGCGGAACTGGGCGGCGCGGACAGCGGGTTGGCATACCGACTTCAGGTGGACGGACAGTTCCTGCGGGTGGACAGGATGTTCGCGGGGCTGCTCGTGCTGGGCCTGCTCGGCGTGGCCGTCGACCTCGTACTGGCCGCGGTCGGCCGCCGGTTCGTGCACTGGAGCACCTCATGAGCCTCGGCGTACGACTGGAGGGGCTGTCGGTCCGCTACGGGGCCGCCCCGGTCCTGGAGCGCACCGACCTGGAGCTCCCCGCGGGCTCGTTCACGGCGCTGCTGGGGCCCAGCGGGTGCGGCAAGTCCACGATCCTCAACCTGGTGGCCGGGTTCGCGCGCCCCAACGAAGGCCGGGTGACGGCGGGTTCCGCACCCGTGCGCGGGCCCGGCCCGGAGCGGGGCGTGGTCTTCCAGCACTACGCGCTCTTCCCCTGGCGTACCGCCCGCGGCAACGTCGAGTTCGCCCTCAAGCGGCTCGGCCTGCCGCGCCCGGAGCGTCGCAAGCGGGCCCTCGCGGCGCTGGCCGAGGTGGGGCTGGCGGACGGGTCCGAGAAGTACCCGGCGCAGCTGTCCGGCGGCATGCAGCAACGCGTGGCACTGGCCCGGGCGCTGGCCGCGGAGCCCGAAGTGCTGCTGATGGACGAGCCGTTCGGAGCGCTGGACGCGCTGACCCGGACCCGGATGCAGATCCTGCTGCGGGAGCTGTGGCAACGCCGCGGCACCACCGTCCTGTTCGTCACGCACGACATCGACGAGGCACTGGCCCTCGCCGAACGGGTCGTCGTCCTCGGCGGAACTCCGGGGCGGGTACTGGCCGACCACGCGGTGCCTGCCGGGCCTCCCGACCCCGCCCTGCGCTCACTCATCGCAGGTCACCTCGGCGTGGGCTGAAGAGCGCCCCCTACTCCCGCACCCGTCTCCCGCACCCGTCTCCACCTTCACCTTCACCTGAAGCTCCGCCTACAGCTCCATTTCCATGCCCGTCTCCCTTCCTGGAAGGACCTCCCCTCCCATGCTCAGACCCCGTGCAGCGGCCGCCCTGTTGACGGCAGCCCTGCTCTGCGCACTCACCTCGGCCTGTGGTGCCGGATCCGGCTCCGGTTCCGCGGCCGGCGCTCGCCCAGCCGTTTCCCTCGCGGCGAGCGACTACCTCGGCGGGGCGCCCGTCTACGTGGCCCAGGAGCGCGGGCTGTGGTCCGCCGAGGGCATCGAAGCCACCGTGACCACCCAGCCCACGGGGCGGGACTCACTGAACGCCGTACTCGGCGGCCAGGCGCAGCTCGGCGTCGTGGGTGACCTGCCCGCGGTGACGGCCGCGTTGGGCGGGCGCGAGCTACGGATCGTCGCCGACCTGTCCCGGTTCGACGACTGGCGCCTGCTGACCCGGACCGACCGGCAGATCACCGACTTCGCCGCGCTGAAGGGCCGCAAGGTCGGTGTCCCGCAGGGCACGAACGTCGAGTACGCGCTGTCGCGGATGCTCGCCTCCGCACAGCTGACGGCCGCAGACGTGACCGTGGTCAACCTCGCCCCGAACCAAGTGACTTCGGCGCTGGCCCGGGGGGACGTGGACGCCGGAGTCACCTTCCCCAGCTTCTACGCCGCCGCCCGCACGACCCTCGGCGACCGCTACGCCGAGCTCCGCTTCACCGGCTACACGGCGCGGACCCTGCTCGTCGCCGGCCCGAAGGCGACCGAGGCGACCACCACGGCCGTTCTGCGGGCGCTGCTGAAGGCGCAGCGCGAGATCGCGGCCGACCCGAAGGCCGCGCGAAAGGCCGTACTGGCCCAGTCCAGGGGCGCGCTCCAGGCCGACTACGTGGACGCCTTCCAGCCCCGCTACGCCTACGGCGCGACCCTTTCGCCCGAGCTGCTGAGCCAGTTGGAGCAGGAGGCCGCCTGGGCCAAGGCCACCCAGAGCCTGCCCGGCGCCGTTGACCGGGCCGCGCTGCTGCGGTACCTGCAGGCCGCGCCCCTCACGGCCGTAGACCCGGCCGCCGTCACCGTCCACTGACCGCACGAACCGACCAGACCGACCGCACCCACCACACCCACCGAGCACGACCAACACCTCACGGAGATCCTCATGACCGTCGACCAGAACACGCTGCGCCGCCGAGGCGTCGGCCTGATCGCCCACGACCCCGTCCGCAGTTACGGCGGCCTCACCCTCTACACGCCCATCACCGGCTCCGGCGAGATCCACCTCGTCGACATCGAGGGCCGTCCGGTCCACACCTGGAGCTCCCCGCACCCGCCCGGCCGTCAGGCGCAGCTCCTCCCCGGCGGCAACCTCTTCTACGCGGCCAAGGACGCCAGCAGCCCGACCCTCTTCCCCATCTGGGACGTCTACCACGGCGGCATCTTCCAGGAGCTGGCCCCGGACTCCACGGTCCTGCGCGAGGTCCGGCACCCCTTCCACCACCACGACGCCTCCGTCCTGCGCAACGGCAACCTCATCGTCACCGTCGTCGAACCGCTCGACCCGGCCGACGCGGCCCGCATCCGGGGCGGCATCCCCGGCTCCGAGGCCCCGGACGGGGTGATCTACGGGGACGTGGTGTACGAGCTGACCTGGGATGGTGACCAGGTGTGGCGCTGGGCCGCGATCGAACACCTCGACCCCGAGGATTTCCCGCTCAACGCCCACTTCGCGCGTGAGCACTGGCCGATGGCCAACACCGTCAACGAACGCGCCGACGGCTCGATCGTCGTGGGCTTCCGCAGCGCGTCCTCCACCGTGGCCATCGACCGCACCGACGGCTCGGTGGTGTGGCACATCGGCCCCGACGTCCTGGCGCAGCAGCACCATCCGCACGAGCTGGAGGGCGGGAACATCCTGGTCTTCGACAACGGCACCTACCGCGACACCACGTCCGTACCGTACTCGCGGGTGCTCGAGCTCGACCCGAGCACGGGCAAGGAGGTGTGGTCGTACGAGGACAACCCGCCCCAGAACTTCTACAGCCCCTACATGTCCAGCGCGCAGCGGCTCCCCAACGGCAACACCTTCATCGCCGAGGGCTCCTTCGGACGGCTCTTCGAGGTGACCCCCGCCGGTGACGTGGTCTGGGAGTTCGTGGTCCCGCAGTTCCGGTCCTTCGGGGAGGGCGTCGGTCTGGAGTCCTCGGCCGGCGCCCAGAACTCCGTCTTCCGCGCCTACCGGTACTCCGCCGACCAGTTCCCCTGGCTATGAGGCGACGCCCCGGCTCATGAGCGCGCCGATCCGCCGACGGGGCGGCGGTCCGCGTACCTGGCCACTCTGCGGCTGCGCGGTAGGCCGCCGCCTGGCGGGCTCGACGATCACCGGGTGCAAGCGGCCGGTCGCGTGCACCCGGAGCGCGGTTCCGCCAGGCGGCACGCTCCGGCCGGCTGCGAGCCACGCGTAGAGACGGTACGCGGCCGGCTGCGTACCTCGCTTGTCCACCCACAGGCCCGGCCTGCTCAGCCGAGCTGCCCGGTCGGCCGCATGGTGATGTGGTTGATGTCCACGCCCGCAGGCTGGTTGAGGGCGAAGACGATCGTGTCCGCGATCTGCTCGGCGGTCAGCGCCGTCTCGGGGCTGCCGCCGCGCTCGTCCCAGAACGGAGTGTCCACCACCCCGGGAGCGACGACGGTCACGCCGACCCCGTCCTGCCCGACCAGCAGCCGTGTGTTCTCGGCCAGCGCGTGCACGGCCCATTTGGTGACCGAGTACAGGTTGCCAGGAGTGTGGCGCACTCCCGCGACCGAACCCATCAGCACGATCCGGCCCTTGGACTCCCTGAGCTGCGGCAGGGTCTCCCGCACCAGCAGCGCCGGGCCCAGGACGTTGGTGAGGACCATGGCCCGCATGTCCTCGGGGGCGTGGCTCTCCAGATTCCCGGGCAGCGAGAACCCGGCGTTGGCAATGACGTTGTCCAGCCGGCCCCAGGTGTCCACCACGCGGCGCACGGCGGCGGCGACGTCGCGCTCGTCGCTGGTGTCCCCGGTGATCGCGGCTTGCTCTACGCGGCCGTCGGCGGCGAGAACACCCTGCTGGTGGTGGCGGTGCTGTACGCCGGGTCCGTGGTGTCGATGGTCCCGATCGTGCGCCGGACCATGAGCGGCCCCGCGCCTGTCGGCTCGGCACAGACCGGACTGCTCCAGGCCTCCCTCGCGGGTCTGCTGTACGTGGTCAAGCACCGCACCCTGCGCGGACTGGCCGTGTCGTACTCGCTCTACCAAGTGAGTTGGGGAGTCCTCGCGGTGGCGGTACCGGTCTTCGTCCGGGAGCGGACAGCCGACGTCGCCCATGCCGACTCGATGAACGGCCTGCTCTGGTCGGTTGCGGGAGTGGCCGGCGCATGCGGCGCGCTGCTGATCGGCCACCTGCGTACGGACGACCGGGAGCGGCGCTTCATCCCCACGCCGCCTCCGTCAACTCGCCTCGACCTGCCACAAGACCAATTGTCAGACAGGCCGCGGCGGCGTCACCGTCTCCAGCGCCCTCGTCGCCGGCCGTCGCTCCGGCCGAGGGCGCGCAGGGCGATCCGGTGGTGCTCCGAAGCCAGTTCCGCACTGCGGGGGTTGCCGAGCTCCCGGTAGAGGCCGGCCGCCCGCTCGGTGATGCCGAGGGCTTCCTCGTAGCTGCCGGTGTCGACGAGCGACGCCCCGAGCAGCAGGAGCGCCTGGGCTTCGCGGGGGCGGTCTCCCGCCTGCCTGCAGGCCGTGAGGAACCGCCGCAGGACCGGGACGGCCAAGAGCGTCCGCCCGCCTGCCTGGAGGCCGGTGGCCAGCTGGAACAGCGCCTGGAGCTCGGCGGCCCGCTCGCCCGCCGCACCGTACGCGGCGGCGGCTTCGAAACCGGCCGGGACCGCTTCCTCGAAGCGCCGCGTCTTCAGCAGCGCGTCGAGGAGGTGGTGGAGGGCCGAGGCCCTCGCGCCCCCGTCACCGAGCTCCGCGAACACCGCGGCGGCCTGCGCACAGGCCTCCGCGGCCTCCCCGGGCCGGCCCACCTTCAGGAGCGTCGCGCCGAGATGGTGCAGGGCGTGCGCCTCGCGGGGCCGGTCGCCCGTGGCACGCAGCAGGACGGAGGCCCGTCCGCATGCGGTGATGACTTCCTCCCAGCGCTCCAGCGCCAGCAGGCCCCGGCTCAGGTTGAGCAGCGCGCTCGCCTCGACCACGGCGACCTCCGCGGCCCGGAAGACTTCCGCGGCCCGCTGGTTCACGGTGACGGCCTCCTCGAACCGGCGCAGCTCCAGGAAGGTGCCGCCCATGGCGTACAGCGTGAGGGCTTCCCCCTGGTCGTCGCCGGCCTCCCGGCAGAGGTCGGCGGAGCGCCGCCACGCCGCGAGGGACTCCTCCGCCCGCCCCACCGACCCCAGCGCGCCACCGAGTTCGCGCAGGGCCTTGGCCTCGCGGGGGCCGTCGTCGGCCTCCCGATACAGCGCCACGGCCCGCGAGCAGGCCCGTACGGCCTCCTCGGACCGGCCCCGCCCCTCCAGCGCCTTGCCCAGGTGGGTCAGGGACAGGGCTTCGTGGCTGCGGTCGCCGACTTCCCGGTAGAGGTCGGCGGCCCGCCGGAACGCGGTCAGGGTCTCCGGGTCGTCCGCCTCGCCCAGGAGGATGCCGAGTTCGCCCAGCGCCTGCGCCTCGCCCGCCCGGTTCCCCGCCCCGCGGAAGGCGACCGCGGCGGCGCGCAGTGCCGTGACGACCTCGCCCCGCCGCCCCAGGCCGCGCAGGGCGGCCGCGAGCCGGTCGTGGACCAGGCCCTCGCCTTCGTGGTAGCCCGCCTCGCGGTAGAGCGCGGCGGCCCGTTCGAGGGGGGCCATCGCTTCCTCGAAGCGTTCGGCGGCCACGAGCGCGGTACCGAGGCCGTGCAGCGCCGGCCCCTCGTCGGGGCGCTCGGCCGACTCCTGGCAGATCGCGAGTTCCTGCCGGTAGGCCCGGGCGGACTCCAGAGGACGGTGGACGGCGAAGAGGTTGATGGCGAGGTTGTGCAGCAGTACGCGTTCGCGGTCGCGGTCTCCCACTTCGCGGTAGCGGGCCAGGGAGCGTTCGCCGGTGCCGACGGCCTCCTCGTGCCGTCCCACCCTGGTCAGAGCCTCGCTGATGTTGGCCAGGGCGTCGCCCTCCCCCTTCGGGTCGGCCGTCTCGCGGAAGAGGGCCGCGGCCCGCTCCCCGGCGGCGATGGCCTCGTCCCACCGTGCGGTATGGGCGCAGGCGGCGCTGAAGTTCGTCAGGGCCTCCGCCTCGCCCTGCCGGTCGCCGGTCTCACGGAAGACGGCGGCGGCCTGTTCGGCGGCCGCGGCGGCCTCCGCGTACCGCCGGGCGCGTATGAGGTCGGTCGCGAGCCGGAAGAGGGAGCGTCCCTCCAGAACGCGGTCTCCGGTGTCCCGGAATAGCGCTGCGGCGCGTTCGTGGGCCTCGGCCGCCTCCTCGTACCGCTCGGTGCGGGACAGGGCGTCGCCGAGGTTGAAGCGCGAGTCGGCCTCGTGGCGCGGGTCGTCCTCGGCGCGGTAGAGGTCCGCCGCCTGCCTGCTGGGGAGGATCGATTCCTCGGCGCGGCCCAGGGAGAGCAGCGCATTGCCCTCGTTGTGGAGCGGCCGGGCCTGACGGCCGGCGCCCGCCGCCTCGAAGACGGCCGTCGAGCGGGCACTCACCTCGGCGGCCTGGTCGAACCGCTTCAGGCTGGTCAGGGCATGGCTCAGGTTGGTCAGCGCCACCGCCTCCAGGAACGGTGCGCCCATGTCCCGGAAGAGGGCCAGCGCCCGCTCGGAGGCGCCGACGGCCTCCTCGCCCCTGCCCGTCTCGGCCAGCGCCTGGCTCAGGTTGGTCAGGGCCGCGGCCTCGGGTTCGCGGTGGCCGGTCTCGGCGAAGAGGGCGACGGCCTGCTCGCCCAGGGCCGCCGACTCCCGGAACCGGCGCATGCCGAGCAGCGCGTGCCCGAAGTCGGAGAGGACTTCACCGGCCTGGCGCAGATCCCCGGCGCTCCGGTAGGCGGCCGCGGACCGCTCACAGGCCGCTATGGACTCGTCGATGCGCCCCACCGCGGTGAACGTCCAGCCGAGGTTGCGCAGCGAACGGCCCAGGTCGGGAAGGTCGGTGGCGGGATGCGCCTCGGCGAGGCGCTCGTACAGCTCGGTGGCCTGCTGCGTGGCGGCCAGCGACTGTTCCCGGCGGTCCTCGGCGGCCAGCCGCTGGCCGAGATCGCTCAGTACGCGGGCGTGCTCGGGGGAGGTGATGGTGGGGTTCGCCTCGGCCAGCTGACGGTAGAGATCGGCGGACTCCTCCGTGGCGGCCAGCGCCTGCGGGGCGCGGCCCATCGCGGCCAGCTGCTGGCTGAGGCCGCTCAACGCCAGTGCGAGACCCGCCCGGTGGGCCCGGGCGTCCTGCTCGACCAGCTGTCGCTGGATGGCGACGGCCTCCTCGACCGGGGCGAGGGCCTCCTCCTCGCTGCCCGTCTCCGCACCGCGCAGACAGTTCCCGAGGTTGATCAGCGCCTTCGTCAGATCGGGCAGGAAGGCGGCGGGGTTGGCCCCGGCCAGCCGGCGGTAGAGCGCGGCG
This sequence comes from Streptomyces sp. NBC_00503, assembly GCF_036346895.1. NCBI lineage: Bacteria > Bacillati > Actinomycetota > Actinomycetes > Kitasatosporales > Streptomycetaceae > Streptomyces > Streptomyces sp. NBC_00503. The sequence goes on from NZ_CP107855.1 coordinate 7,868,666, forward strand.
CTCTCGCGGGTCGCGGCCAGCCCCTCCTCCTCGTGGCCCGCCAGGAAGGACACGTGCCCCAGGTTGGTGAGGGCCCCGGCGAGCTCGGGGCCGTGGGCGGCGGGATCGGCCCCGGCGAGCTGCCGTTCCAGGGACACGGCCTCCCGCAGCGCGGCCAGCGCCTCCTCGTGGCGGCGCACGCTGGACAGGCCCAGGCCGAGATTGCCCAGCACCCCGGCCAGACTGTGCCGGTGCCGGTCCGGGTCGTCCTCGGCGCGGGCGCGGCAGAGGGCCACGGCCTCCTGGGTGACGGCCAGCGCCTCCTCGCGGCGGTCGTGGGCGTTGAGCCTGGCGCCGAGACTCATCAGGGAGGTCACCAGTTCGTCCCGGCCGGTTCCCGAGGAGGATTCGGCCAGGTCACGGCTGAGGGCGGTGGACTCCTCGGCCGCGGCGAGCGCCTGCTCCTCCAGGCCCACGGCGGACAGCCGGTTGCCCAGGTCGGTGAGCGACATCGCCAGCCGGCGCCGGTGGCGCGGATCCGCGGCGGCCACCTGCCGGTTCAGCCGCACGGCCTCCCGGGCGGCGACGAGCGCCTCCTGCCTGCGCCCCGCGTTGCCGCGGCGCCACGCCAGCGTGCTGTGCAGCCGCCCGAGCCGGGCCGGATCGGTGGTGGCGGCCATGCGCCGGGCGATCAGGACCTCCTCGATCGCCAGGATCCCGGTGTCCAGGTCGGCGTGGCGCCCGTCCGGCAACCGGGCCTCGACGGCCTCCAGGACGGACAGCAGCTCGGGATCGAATCGGTCGTCGTACGGGTTCGAGCCGCCGATCTCGGCCAGCGTCGTCAGGGCCGGACCGCCCGCCTCCAACACCACGCCGGGATCGGCCCGCAGCAGGGGATAGAGCACCCGGTGGCCCACGTGCGCCCAACGGGAGGCGGCGGACGCCAGCACGGTGACCGTACGCGGGGCCACGAGGGACCGCAGTACGCTCTCCTCCGTCAGGGCCGCCGGAACATCGAGGGTCCACGGATCCGGATCGTCGCCCGTGACCTCGTGCCCCGGCGTCATCAGGCCGAGGAAGTCCTCCGCGAGCCGGTCGGGATACAGCGGTTCGAGGACCAGCGCCCGGTCGGCGGGGGGATAGCAGAAGCGGTGATCCTCGATGAGGTGCTGCGGATCGCCGGGCACCTCCAGCGTCCGCAGGGCCCTCATACCGGTGCGGTGGCTGAGCGCTCCCGTGAGCGCGGCGGTGAACACCGTCTTGGCCATCGTGGCCGGGCGGGTCCGGAAGTCCTGCCCCTGTGCCCCGGCCTCGGAGAGCCGCTGCCACGCGAGGCGTTCGCGGTCCAGGAGGTACGCCGACAACCCGTGCGGCCGGCCGGGCGGACGCGCCCCGCGGGCGTGGGCGTCGACCGCCGCCAGGGCCGCCATGTGCAGGGTCAGCGTCAGGCCGAACTCGCGGTGCTCGAGCGCGCCCGGCGGCTCCGCCGCCGCGATGTCGGCACAGGCGTACAGATCAGGAGCGGCGAAGCGGTCGCGGGCCGCGGCGTACATGCGCAGCCGGTCCGTGGCCAGATCGGGGACGAGCAGGTCCGACGCGTCGGCCCGCCGTTCGTCCAGCGAACCGCGCAGCGCCGCGAACCACCGTACGGTCCGGCCGACCAGCAGGACGCGGGCCGGCAGCTGCTGGTGGAGCACCGGTTCGGACAGCAGGCGTTCCAGCTCGCTGTGCACCCACCGGTCGGCGTAGTCGACGACGAGGAGGACCCCTGCCGCGTCGCCGGGCGAGGCGACCGTCCCGGGGACGACGGGGGAGAAGCCGGTGGCGGCGCCGCGGAAGCCCGCCTGCAGGACGTGCCACCGTCGGCCCGCCGGGTGCTCCGGGGCCCGAGAACGCTCGGCGAACTCGACGGCGAGCCGCGTCTTGCCCTGCCCGCCGGGAGCGTGCAGCAGGAGCACGGACAGCCGGGCGTCGCCCGCGTCCCGCCACTGCCGCATCCGGTCCAGCTCGGCCTCGCGGCCCGTGAAGGGCACCACGTGACTGCGCGCGTCGAGCAGCCGGCTGGGCTGGGCCATCAGCCAGGCCGCGTCGGGGGCGACCGGCGCCGGTAATTCCCCGACCGTGGGCAGGCGGGACCCGAAGAAGTTGTTGACCGTCGCCGTCGCGTACGGACCCTGCGCCCCCGCCCCGCCCGAGGCCACCCACTGTTCGTTCCGGCTCTCCGTCACGAGGGGCCGGGTGCCGCAGGGTTGCCGCCGGGCGCGTGGTGATGGTGGTTCACCGTCACCGAGGCCCCCGGGCCCTGCGCGCCGCCACCGCCGTTGTCCACCCACTGGTTGTACACGGTGCTCCCGCGCTGCCTCAGCGCCTCCGTGAGGGCGCGGATCTGCGCGTCCGAGGACCTGTCCCCGGTGAGCAGCCGGCGCAGCAGCTCCTCCACCTCGTCCGCACGGTGCGCGTTCGCCTCCAGGACCGCCTCGAGCCGCTGCGCCAGGAGGTCGAGCACGGCGCGTTCGGCCGAGGCGTCCCCGTGGTCACGGGACACGAGGACCGTGGTGCGCGCCCGCTCCAGCTCCTCCTCGACGCCCTCGGTGCTCCCGGGACGGGGCTCCAGCCGCAGCAGTTGGGCGACACCGTGCTTGACATGCCCCCACGCATCCGTGGTCATGGCGGCGACGAGCGTGGTCGCGGCGGTGGCCGCGACGGTCACAACGGCAGGATCCACAACACTCTCCCTCCCCTGGAGCCCATGCTCCCCGAGGACACCAGTGTGCCCGGCCGGGGCGTGGCGGGGTTGCTCGGGGTGGGGCCCTGCCAGAACGTCCGGATATTGTCCCTCGTCCAGGAACACCCCCCGCCGCCGCAGCAGTTGGCGAAGGAGACCGGCGGCGCATCCGCACGTGCCGCCGACCGCTGGACCACGAACAAGGAGAAGCCGTGCGGATACTCTTCACCGGACCGGCCTCGGCCGGCCTCCTCTTCCCGATGACCCCACCACGCAGGCCCTGCGCGCCGCCGGCCACGAGGTCCTCGCTGTCGTCGAGGGCGAGCACGGCCCGTACGACTACAAGGGGACGGCGCCGGAGGCGGCGGGCCCGGTCCACAACGCCGTCGTGACCTCAGCCTCGGGCCGCCAGCTGGTTCTCCTCTCCTACGAGAAGCAGTCAAGCCGGATTCCGGAGACCGAGATCTGCGGCGCGGACGGCGCGGTGTACTTCCCGGCCTACTACCCGAACCGCTGGGACGTGCGGAAGGAACACCGACGGCTCCGGGTCCCAAATCGATTGCCCTCGGTACCCGGCACGGTGTGACATGTGGGCATGAGCAGAATGGCGCAGGTCATCGTGTTGGCGCGGTACGAGGACGAGGTGATGGAGCCGCTGACGCGCCCGGACGAGGCCCGCACCTGGCACGGTTGCTTCGTCCAGATCCCCTGGTTCGTAGGGGGGTGGCACATCGAGTTCGAGCGGTGGAACCGGCGCCGCGGCGTGCTCAAGGACTTGGAGTCCCTGCCGTGGAACGAGCCTGCCTGCGTGCAGGTCATGCTGCACGACGAGGACGACGACCTGTTCGGTCTGTGGATGTTCCGCGGCGGGGTCCTCGTCGAGGTGGGCATCCCCGGCACCCAGCGAGTGCACATCGCTGCCCCGCCGTGGGAGGTGGACCCCGGCTTCCTGGTCCAGACCGGCCTGGGCAGGGGAGAAGACCGGCACTCGCCAGAGCACGTACAAGACCCGCGGTCGTGCTGGTGACCCAGTCCTGCCCCGGGGCCGGACCGGTTTCATTTGGCTCCGAACATGATTCTTCTGGGCTTGCCGATGGCCTTCGATCTCGGGGCGTTTGACGGTTTTACCGGCGGCGTAGCGGGGGCCCGGTGTTTGTTCTTGGCGCCGGGTGGCCGTCCGGGGCCTGCGCCAGGGCAGCATCGGGGTGCTCCTGGTGAAAGGCCCTGGTCATGCTGCAGATGTCCAAGGTCGATTTGTACGCGGCGATCCGGAGTGATCACCGTGCGGGCATGAGCTGAGGAGACCGCCAAGGTCGGCTGACCGCCCGAGGCGCGACTCGACGGCCCGCCTCAGGGCTGGCCCCGGCAGGCAGAACAGCCGGCCTGGGCCAGCCCTGAGGACCGGTCATTTTCGCCAGAACAGGTGGTGCGTCACACCGCTGGGGCTGGGCACGACCTCGAGGTGGAACCGGTCGAGCAGCTCATCGGGTGACTCCCAGAGACGTACTCCGGACCCGAGCTTCACCGGTGAGACCGCCACGTGCATGGTGTCGACGAGGTCGGCGTCAAGGAACTCCCGGATGGTGGTGGCCCCGCCGCCGAGCCGGACGTCCTTGCCCTGCGCCGCCTCCCGTGCCAGTTCGAGGACCGCGGCCGGGTCGCCGTCGACGAAGTGGAACGTGGTGTCGGAGAGCGTGAACGAAGGACGCTTGTGGTGGGTCATCACGAACACCGGGGTGTGGAACGGGGGCTCGGCACCCCACCAGCCGCGCCAGTCGTGGTCTTTCCAGGGCCCGCGCTGGGGCCCGAATTTGTTGCGGCCCATGATCTCGGCGCCGATGTTACGTGGGTAGTCTCGCGTGAGGTAGTCGTCGAGGCCCCGGCTCCCGCCGGGGTCGCTGCGCATGGGCCAGCTCGCGGTGGCGCCGGCCCAGGAGAACAGCCTCTCGGGATCGACATGACCGAATGGCCTCTCGAGGGTCTGGTCCGCACCGGCACCGATCCCGTCACTCGAGACGTTGAAGTTCTGGACTCTCAGCAGCTGAGCCACGTGCTCCTCCTGTTATCGACAACGATGGTGAGACTTGCCGGGCCGGGAAAACTCATCGCTGGGTCCATGACCGGGCAGAACTGGGCTACCCAGAGTCTCGACCTGCGAGGTTTTCGCGGTTTGGGCAGGCTCCTGTCGTGAGGGGGTGTCCGCTTCTGCGGAGCCCTTCACTTTCTGCTCGGTCATCGGTGCCCGGTGCCCGCCGCCGGGTCGCTTCCCTCTCCCGCCTCTGTGGCTGGGCGGACTCCGGCCCGCCCGGGTACCGGGGAGATGGTTTCCGAGGATGCGCGCCGCCACTTGTGGAGACCTCACCTTCGCCAGCCCCCGCGTCCACTCCACCAGTTCGTCCACGTCCGTGGTGTTGGGGAAGGGCACGTCCTCGCCCCGGAGCGAGGACAACCCGATCATGGGGCCCGGCGGCCGCCCTCACGCCACGCGGCCTCGGTCTGGGCGAGCCGGTCCAGCGGCGCGTGGACCAGCACCCGGGCCGCGTGGAGCTCCTTCCCGCTGTGAGCTGCCACCGGCGTCTTCCCGGACCCGGTCGCCATGACCACCTGGGTGCGCAGCCCGCGCCCGGGCACTGTGTGTACGGCGTGAAGTTCGAGAACACGCATGACCGCATCGACGACCTCCCGCTGGTGGGGGCGTAACTCAAGAACCAACCCGCCATTCTCCTCGGGGAACAGTCGTGTCCCCGCCCGCAGTCGACTGCTGTTCGGCGGCCGCGTTGGATGCCCGGCATCGTGCAGCACTCAGACGCTGTTGGCCTGCGCGCCGCCCCCGGCTATGCCCAGTGTGGGCCGGGAGAGTGGTCTTGCGGTACGGCACGCCGGGCAGGCGGGGCGATCTCTGGCCGGGGTCCGTACCTTGCCGGTTGAGGTTCGGGCGACGGGAAGGATCCATGGTGGATCGCAGGGCAGGCGGCACCTGGTGGGCCGCGGCGGTCATGGGCGTGCTGTTGGCGGCCTCAGTGTCGGGTGCGCCGGGTGCTCAGGCATCCACCTTCGTGGATCCACCGTCGCCTTCGGTGTCGTCCGGGTCGGACGGATGGTGGGGGGCGGAGCACCCCGGCCAGAGTGATCCCAGTGATCCCTCTGGCAACGACTGGCATTGTGACCGCCTGGGCAACTGGCACAACGACGAGCGCGATGCGACCGGGCACCAGGACAGCCGCTGCCAGTCCTGGTGAGAGCCCCGGTCCGTCCAGCGGCCGTGTCGTCCGCACTGGAGGCGGCGGCGGTGATGCGCGGCGGTCCGAGGGCGAAGTGGCATGCCAGGCGCCCAGGCCGGACCGGGCAACCTGGTCAGCCCCGGCGTCCTCCGTATCGCCGAGGCCCGGTCGTGCGGGGAGAGCCTGCTGGCGGGCCAAGGCGTCTGAGCGCTACACCCAGGTGTAGTTCGCGTCGGTGACGGCCTCCAGGGCCGCGTTGGTGACGGCGGCGTGTGGATCGGCGAGGGCGGCCAGGGCAGGGCCGATGGGCGGGAAGATGGGCAGCGCGGCGGTCTTGCGGTAGTCGATCCACTCGATGACGCCGACCTCGTGGCTGCCGTCGGGAAGCTCGTCCAGCTCCTGTTCGGCGAGGGTCGCGCGGATGTCGGGGCTGATGTGGAAGCGGTAGATCAGGTGGAGCTTGCGCGGCGGCGGGGTCGGGCCCGGGCGGGTCACGCGCTGGTCGACGACCCACATCAGGTCCCCGCCCTCGGCCGCCGCCGTGTCCAGGCCGAGTTCTTCGGCGAGCTCGCGGGCGAGGGCGCGGGCGAGGTCTTCGCCGTGTTCGACGTTGCCGCCGGGCGGGGTGTAGTGGGTGGAGTCGGCGCGGTCGCGCCGGATGAGGGCCACGTCGTCGCCGCAGAACACCAGCGCCCCGGTCCTGATCTTGATTTTTGAGAACGGGGCGGGTGTGGCAGGGGTGTTCGTCATGACCACCAGTATCGCGGCGGGATCCGGGTGCCGGGCAGGCAGGCCCGGCAGGGCAAACGCCTTACGCCCCTCCTTCATGCTGGTGTGCTCGATCCAGCCGTCCGGCAGGGTCAGCACGTGGCGGCGCAGTCGGCAGCCAGTGGACCGCATCACCGGCGAGAGGTGACAGGGGTCGAGTTCCTCCACCAGCAGGCTCGGCGTGCTCGCGGGCGGATTCTTCTTCCCCGCAACCGCGATCGACAGGCGCCGGGTGGGGGCAGGGGCAGCGGGGTGATCCGCCAGATCGGGCCGCGGACGGCGGAGAGGCTGGCCTGGCCGAAGCCGCGTTCCCCGCGCGGGGCCATCGGCTCGCCGTTGGTGGCGGTCAGGCCGCGGAACACCTTCTCGGCGCGGCCCTGGTTGACGATCTGCCCGGTGTCGATGGTGAAGGTACGGGAGAAGAACAGGCTCGGCGGGTAGCCAGCCTGCTCCAGCGCGGCCGCGTACGTGGCGACCTGGGGGGTGGACCTGCTCACACAGGTGGCGGCCGCAGCCTGGTCGACGCCTTCCAGGGCCTCGGCGCGGGCGGCGAGCGTAGCCAGGACGGCGTCGACGTCCTGGCCGGTCGCGGTGGTGAACTCGGCCCGTCGGGCCAGGCCACGGGCCTGCTTGTGGGCGAGGAGGGTGTTGAGCAAGTACCGGGTGGCGTCGGCGTACCCGGAGGCTGGGCGGATGGCGGTGGCGGGACAAAGGTCCCCGTGTCGTTGTTCCCGATCCCGTAGCTCCACCTGCAGCCTGACCATGTGGCTGCAGCGCCCATGCGTGCGAATCGTTGGGCCTCAGCCGATTACCGAACTCAGGGTCCGCAAGGCGTCTTCGTATTGGTGACGGCCGAAGTGAAACGGGCCAAATGGCACGTAGTTGCGAGTCGTGCGGTGTGGTTGCTCGAAGGCGTCCCAGGATACGAGGTTGGCTGTTGCGGTGATGCGGGCCATGAGCGGCCAGCATCCCCACTCGCCGCATTCGCAACCGAGGACGGGTGTCTTCGGCCCCATGGCGCTGGTGGACCGTCCGAGGAAGTGGTCCTGCATCGGGCCGAACCGGAAGAACGCCGGGATCAGACCACCGTAGGCATCACCTGCGGGTTCCATTTTGGCCGAGTTCTCGAATCCGTCGATCAGCTCGGTGAGTGGTGCTCCGTCGATGTGAGGGACCACCACGAGCGGGCCGCCGTCGCCTCGGGTATGGCAGTCGAACCGGATCTCATTGCTGATCATCCCGTCATTGTCTCAACGGTGCGCTGCTGCCCTCTGTCGGGCGGGTTGAGCTGGGGCCTGGCGAGGCATGCCGAGGTTGATCGGCATACCTCCGGAGACGGCGTCGATCCGGTCGATCTTGGCTTCGGCGCCGGGCGAGGCTGACGCGCAGACCCTTTATCCCTCGGCGGGGCGCAGGGTGCGGCGGCGGGCGATGAAGGCGCGGTGGGCCTCGATGGTCTCGGTGGGGTGGACGGCGTTGTAGCCCGGTGCGGGTAGAGAGACCTCCGCGCTCTCCCCGGCGGCGAGCGCGGGCACCGTCAGCGGGCCGCTCCCGAGTCTGTCCCCGTCTGCCAGGTACGACCAGCGCCGTGAGACCGAGTCGGTAGCTGGCTCCTGCCATTGTCCCGGCTCGCTGGCGGCCCAGGCTCCGCCCCAGGGCCGAGATCGGACCAGGACCAGGGTCCCGGTCCGGTGGACGGACAGGTCCAGGGCCCCGTACGGCTTCTCGTCCCGCACTCCGACGATCTGCGCGAATTCCGGTGATGTGCTGAAAGGGCACTGTCCGAGTTCGCCTACGAACGGAAGTTCCCGTGATTCGCGCCCTGTCCGGATTCTCCACGCGAAGTCCATGGATGTGCGGGGTCGCGGCCTCGGCGTTGGCTGCCGGTTCGACAAGGTCACCGCTGTTGAACACCCCTGGGGAGGCGCCGGTCCCCAGACCACTCCTCGCCTGTGCCCGATCGCTCGGAAAGCCACGCGCAGCAGGGGGTCTCGTCCGCCCTCTTGGGCTGGCCGAGACTTCGGCGATTTCCCTCAGCGCGCGGCAACGGGCCTTTGGGCCTTCGTTTCTCAAACCCGACGCAAGTTGATCGAAAGGTAGAACCAGATGGCTACTCACAAGAAGCGGATCAGCCGCCCCCGGCTCCTCGTAGCGGTGGCGATAGCGGCGGGGGCGGTCCTTGTTCCCGTGGGGGTCCAGGCGGCCACCGTCGACGAGGTCGCCACAGCCGGCAGGAAGCAGGACCCCGCACACGTACTGGAGCGGGCCGCTCATCCGCTGCGTTCGACCGCGCCCGGTGGAGACACGGCAGACCTGCGAGCCCTGTCCGCGATGATCGGCGACGCCAAGGTGGTCGGCCTCGGCGAGGCCACCCACGGCTCCCACGAGTTCTTCACCATGAAGGAGCGGGTCTTCCGCCACCTCGTCGAGAAGAAGGGCTTCACCACCTTCGCCCTGGAGCTGAGCTGGTCCGCGGGACTCCAGATCGACGACTACCTCCAGACCGGCAAGGGCGATGCCCGCAAGATCGCCGCACAGACGCTGGCCAACTCTCCTTGGGAACGCGAAGAATTCGTGAGTCTCATCGAGTGGATGCGCAACTACAACCGCAGCCACCCCGACCGCCCCGTGCACTTCATGGGCGACGACATCGGCGCCCCCTCGTTGAATGACGCGTTCTTCGAACGAGTGACCGGCTATGTGGAGAAGAACCACCATGAGGCGCTGCCCCGGCTCAACGAGCTCTACACCGGTCTGAGGCCCATCGACGACGCCTTCGCCTACCTGGCCAAGCCGCTCGCGGACCGGCAGCAGCTCGCCGCCAAGGCGCAGCAGGCACTGGAACTGGTCAGCAGTCACAAGGGCTCCGGCGGAGAGGCCTTCGACTGGGCCGAGCAGAACGCCCGATCAATCGCCCAGACCGCCAAGTTCTTCACCTTGAATCCCGCCGACCGGGAGTCCCTGAACAGTCTTCAACGCTTCCGCGACGAGGTGATGGCTCAGAACGTCACGTGGTGGCAGAAGCACACCGGCGACAAGGTCCTGGTGTCGGCGCACAACAACCACGTCGGCTACGTATCCGACAATCCCGAGCTGTACTCCAAGACGCAGGGCTCGTTCCTGCGCGACACCATGGGCAAGAACTACCTGCCTGTGGGCTTCACCTTCAACCAGGGTTCGTTCCTGTCGAAGGACGCCGCCCTCGGCGGCGACTGGAAGAAGTTCTCCGTGGGCGCCGCCGAGCCCGGCAGGAATGAGCACACTCTCGACCAGGTCGGCTACCGGGACTTCTACCTAGACGTCCGCAAGGCGTCGGCCCCCGCGCGCGCCTGGCTGAACGTCGCCCGGCCCACGCTCAATATCGGCACGCAGTTCCCTGAGAAGCCCCGCGACATCGCGATCGCCAAGTCCTTCGACATTCTCATCCACCTCAACGAAATCCGGGAGGCCGAGAAGCTGAAGCCGTGACGAACCCGCCGCGCAGGGCCTGAGCTTGTTCTTCATCTTCCGGCCTCGTCCTGTGACGCTGGAGCTTGATCATTTGCCATCGACGCAGCGGCGATCCGTGGCGCGGTGACCTGGCAAGGTGTCCACATAGAAATTGGGTTCCGCTGCTGACACCGGGCCAGGTGGCGGAAGCAGCCGAGAGTTTGGATGGCCTCCTGCCGGTGCCGCCGCGCCTCCGGCTGTTCAAGCTGGCGAAGGGATCCGCGATCAAGTCCAGAACCCAGGCGATCAACCAGCTCAAGAGCCTCCTGGTCTCAGCTGACTCGGCCCTCCGCGAGTCGCTGGCCGGGTTGAGCAACCCGCACCTGTTCAAGCGGTGCGCCTACCTCGATCCCCAGCACGCGAGGGGGCCGGCTGGGGCCGCCTGTCACACCTTGAGGCTGCTGGCCCGCCGCATCGGACACCTGACGGAGGAGATCGACGATCTCAACAAGCGGATAGCCGAGGCCGTCGAAGTCAGTACGCCGGGCTTGCTGGAAGTCCGTGGCGTCGGCCCGGACAGCGCCGCCGCCCTGCTCATCTCGGCTGGCGACAACCCCGAGCGACTCGCCAGCGAGGCGTCCTTCGCAGCCCTATGCGGAACCAGCCCGGTCGAGGCGTCCTCCGGCAAGACACAGCGCCGCAGGCTGAACCGCGGCGGCGACCGCCAGGCGAATGCAGCCCTCTACCGGATCGTCCTCAGCCGCCTGCACTGGGACGACCGCACCCGCGACTACCTGCAACGACGTCTAACCGAGGGCAAGACACGCCGCGAGATCATCCGCTGCCTCAAACGCTACGTCGCACGAGAGATCTACCGACATCTCGTCCCAGCGAACATTCCGACCGACTAGCCCGGACGCCCCGAGAACGTTGGTTGACATCCATAGGGGCATCAAGCTGGCGGTCCGCAACGAAGTGACCGTACTGGTCGCTGCCATCAATGAGTGGTTGTGACAAGCACCAGAGCGGGGCGGAAGGTTCCGGGAAAACCCTTCGAGAACATCACTACTGACCTGCCACCCTGGTGAGATGCTGCTCAAACTGACCGGCTCCAGCTGTTCGGGCAAGACCACGCTCGCCTACTCCGTGGGCGAGCGGCTGGGGCGGATTGCCGTGCACGACTTCGACGAGCTCGGCGTACCGGAAGGCGCCGATCGCCAGTGGCGAAACCGCATGACCGAGATGTGGGTGCGTCGCGCGCTGGAATACCAGGCGCGTGGAGTCGACCTCCTGCTGACCGGGCAGTCCCCGCTGGGAGAGGTCCTGGCCAGCCCCTCCGCCCCGTTGCTGGATGGCATCGCGGTCTGTCTGGTCGACGTGTCCGACGAGGCCCGGCGCCGCAGGCTCACCAAGCGCGACTCGGACCGATGGGACGCTCCGGCGGTCGACGCCTTTCTCGGCTGGGCCGCCTGGCACCGCAAGCACGCCGAGGATCCCCGATCCCGACCCGACGTCATCATCGACGACAGCTGGCCCCGCATGGCCTGGCGCCGCTGGACCGGGTGGACCGCCGATGACCGGCGCTGGTGCACCCACCTGCTCGACACCACGGACCAGCTGGTCGCGGAATCCGTAGATCAGGTTGAGCAATGGGTGACCGAACAGCGCGACACGCTTCGATCCGGCCGGCTCCCCCTGTCGCGGGGCTGGTCAGACCAGACAGCCGCCCGAGCCGACCACGACTCCTGATCCACTTTCGCAACAGACTCTAAACTTGCCGTTTAACGTCCGGCGGCCAGCACCAGCAGCCTGGGTATCCGTGCAACGGTCACTGTCGTTCGGCAGTGAGTACCAGGTCATGGACCATGAAGTGGAGTTGCACGTCGTCCATTGACTCCGCCCACAGCCCCTCTGCGTCGAGCACGGAGGCCGCGACCATTCGCGCCTCGGCGACGAGTTCGGGGTGGGAGTTGAAGCCTGGCCAGGGAAGGACGGGGTAGTCGTTCTCCTCGCCGAACTGCCGCACCTGCTCGATGTCGCCCAGGGCGGCGTGCGGGAGTGACTCGTTCGCCCAGGACCACAGCCAGGTTTGTTGGGTGACGCTGATGCTGCCGATCACTGTGAGTCGACCGGTGAGGAACACTTTTCCGTCACGCGACCACGTGATCTGCGCGTCGTCCATCGACCAGTCGTACTGCACGTCTCCCGACAGGCCGAAGCGCTCGACCATGAGTGCCTGCCGCGAGCGGGCACGCTCCCGAGCCGCGAGCACGACCGCATCCCAGTCGGTGTGGTCATGCTTCGAGCGGTCGTCCACGCTGCCTCCTCGTACGGAACTGTCGGCAAGATCCTGTCACCCCGGCATGCGGCCAGGACGCCCGGGCCCGGACGTACCGGTGCACGGATGGATCACTTGTCGCTCATCCTGTCCGTCGGGGCTTGGTTCCCTTCTGGTGATGCGCGGGCCGGGCGTAGGCCTCACCGGTGGCCAGGACTCTGCCGACGTCGTGGCGGAGTGCTGGGTGGCGATTCTTCGACCCGGGCGGCCTGCCGGGACCGGGGAGGGTTGGTTTCGGTGCACCGGCTGGCGTGCCGGTTTTCGCCCGCAGGTTCCTGAACCCGCGACGGACCCGGGCAGGGGTGAGTCTGTTCGGTTCCGCCGGCCGCTCCCATGGCCGGCGGAGATCACGCGCGAGCGGGCGGGCGAGGCGGAGCTGAGCGTGCGCGGCCAGGACGAGCCACGTCCAGCGGTCCGCGGCCCGCGAGTCCCGCAGTTTGGGCCGGGTCCAGCCGAGAGTCTGCTTGAGAAGCCTGAAGGTGTGCTCCACGTCGAACCGTCGAAGGAACGCCTGCCAGCAGCGGTCTACGGCCTGGGGATCGACGCCGGTGCCCGACCACCACAGCCAGACGGGCTTGTTCACACCGCCGCTCGGCAGCTTCTCGACCGCGAGCCGGATCACGGTTCCCTCGATGATCGGCAACGGTCCCTCGTGATCGATCCACGCCGCCCGTCGGGTCAGCCGGGGGTGCAGCCGATCCCAGGCTTGGGCGGTCGCGGTCCCGTATCGGTCGGTGTTGGTGACGGTGACCGCGGTGGCCTCGCCCCACGTGGCCGGGTCACCGAAGACGAACTCGCCTCCGTGCTTGGGCGGGCGGCCACCTTGCGGTGGACAGATCCACGGCACCGGGACGGGCTTGCGCATGACCCGGTCCGAACGGAGCCGGCCCAGCACCTCGACGGGAAGATCACTCAGGAGATGGGCGATGCGGGGCGCGTCGTAGCCGGCATCGAGGACGACCAAGATATTCGGAGCCCCTGCCTGCCACTGGCCGGCTTCCACCAGGCGTTTGACGACGTCGCGGACCTGGTCGGCGGTAACCGCTGCCAAATCGGCACCGGGCTCCAGCCTGATCGCGTCCAGCAGGGCCGTCCACGACGTGCGGCCGGTCTCCAAGGCAGCGACGATCGAGTAGGGCCAGCCGGGCACCATCTGGTGCTTGCCCAGGCCTCGGCCGAACGTGTGGCAGAAGGACCGGTCTGAGCATGTGTCGGCGTCCGGCCGCAGCCACGGGGAGACATCCACCGCCAACACCAGGCGATTGTCCCCGGCCCTGGGCAACGGCACACCGGCCAGGGCCCGCCGCAGCCGGGCAACATCGATCCGGCCCCGATTCAGCCCGGAGTAGAGGGCACCATGACCCCTCCGATGCTCGGGCGCGAGGGCCAGGTCCACGAGAGTGCGGACCGGCCCATCGGAGCACAACAGGGCGTCGCACAGCTCAAACAGTGCGTCGCTTCTCGAAACCAGGCACGCGTACAGCTCCGACCGGAACTCCACCACGTTCGTGAACGCGTCTCGTTGAACCTCGTGCTCGACCAGCTCCACGATCCCGGCCTCCGTGCCGCAGCGACCCTGCCCCCAGGATCAGACCCTGGCCCGTGGCACGTCCGGTGAACTGGGAAGACCCAAACAAGTTCGAGCCCGTTCGATGCCCGGACGTTAAACGGCAAGCTAAAGGTTGTTGCAGAAGCTCGGTGTTGGGCATTTTGCCTGTATGGGTGGGGTGTTGCGGGCTGAGCCGGTGTCGGTGGAGACGTTCACGGGTTTGCGGATCGATCGGTTCGCGAAGCTGGTGAAAGTGGTGCGGGAGCGGGGCGGAAACGGCCCCGGCGGTGGCCGGCCGTGGTGCCTGCCGCTGCCCGACCGGGTCCTGCTGGTGGTGGTCTACTACCGCACGAACCTGACGATGCGGCAGCTCGCGCCGCTCTTCGGAATCTCCCCGGCCACCGTCTGCCGGGTCATCCAACGCCTACGGCCCTTGCTGGCGCTGGAGCCGGCGCCGCGGCCGGTCGCCGACGTGGACCGGTTATGGATCGTGGACGGAACCTTGATCCCCGTCCGAGACCGCACCGTCGGTGCCTCGTCGAGGAACTATCGATTCTCGGCGAACGTGCAGTTCATCATTGACGCGGACAGCCGTCTGGTCGTCGCGAGCGCCCGCCCGGCGCCAGGCAACAAGGCCGATGCCCACGTCTGGCAGGAGTCGGACCGGCCGCGGCGGCCGGGACGACGGTCATCGCGGACGGCGCCTACCTGGGCACCGGCCTGATCGTCCCGCACCGCAGAAGGCCGGGACGGCCTCTCCTACGCGGCCAGGAAGAAGACAACGCCGAACACCGACGCGTTCGCGCCCGCGTCGAGCACACCTTCGCCCGCATGAAGAACTGGAAGATCCTCCGCGACTGCCGGCAGAAAGGAGACGGCCTCCACCACGCTGTCCAAGCCGTCGTAGCCGTCGCCACCCTGCACAACCTCGCCATGGCACAGTGAAACAGCAGGTCAAATAACCCTCAGGCCTGCCCGAGACCGACCTTCTGCAACAACCTTTAGATCCGCCGTGCCCTGCTCGTCGTCACCACCGACCTCGGCACCCACCTGCGCGCAGCCGGGCAACTCGCCCGCACGGTCGAGCTCCAGGTCACCTACGCCGACCGCTCCACCACCACCGGGTCGCGTACCCTGCGCGAACCCACCGCCCACACTCCGGCAATCCGGGACACGCTGTACGCCACCTTCGCAGCCCTCGGCCTGCAACGGGCCCGGGTCCGGGCCGTCACCGCCAGGACCGGAAACCTCGCCATCGCCGCTGGCACCGCTGTCCAACTCACCTTCGACCGGTCCACCGAGAGCCACCGCACGCTGGAACCCGTCCTCGAACGCGCTGCCAGACCCTTCGGCCCCGGCGCGATAGCGCCAGCAGCCCTTGGTACATACACCCGGCGTGGATAGTCGCGGCCGCCCACTCGCCTGGCGTGGCTTTCTGCGTCGGCGGTGGCGGATCCGACCGGCTCAGGGCATCAGGATGACCGACCTGGTCAACGCGCTCACCCGGTTGACCACGCTACCGCGACCGATCGCCTGAACACCGGCCCACGTCCCGACGAGCAGTCGGCGGAGGACTGCGGCCACCGCGCCGGGCCATCGGCGTGCCGGTGAACTCCGGAGGACCTCCCCGAGATCGACTGCCCGGACCGCGGCCTTGATCAACGGTTGGCGAAAGGCTGCGGTCGGCTTGACGGCCGTCGAGCCTCAGCGAGGCCAGCGTCTCATAGGGGACTTCCTCCGAAAACCTTCCCGTTACATCTTGACGGGGCGAATGTTAGCGCTCACAGTACCTGTGATGCGTTCAGCCGCACTGCTGGTTGGCTACTCAACACCTACACCCCGCATATTCCTGCACGGCTCGCCCTCAGAAATGTGAACGCTAACAACTCCCTTCCCGGGCAATTGTCCGTGCGCGGGTGTCGTCGGCGTCCGAATGGAAGGAAGTCGCTATGTCGGTTTGGTTAGCGCGCGCCGCGAGGTGGCGTCGTCGGTGGCGGTCGGGGGCGGCCGCCGCGGCAGCCATGGTGATTGTGGGCGGGTTGTTCACGGTGGCCACGACGCCGGCGTCGGCTGCCACGGTGGACACCACCGCCTGGTACGTACTGGTGAACCACAACAGTGGCAAGGCCCTCGACGTCTACAACTCCTCCACCTCCGACGGCGCCAACGTCGTCCAGTGGACCCGCACCAACGCCACCAACCAGCAGTTCCAGTTCATGGACTCCGGCGACGGCTACTACCGGCTCAAGGCACGCCACTCGGGCAAGATGATCGACGTGTCCAGCTGGTCGACAGCCGACGGTGCCGCCATCCACCAGTGGACCGACCACGGCGGCACCAACCAGCAGTTCCGGTTGGCCGACTCCGACAGCGGCTACGTCCGGCTGATCAACCGCAACAGCAACAAGGCGGTCGAGGTCCAGAACGCGGCGACCAACGACGGCGCCAACGTCGTGCAGTACAGCGACTGGGGCGGCACCAACCAGCAGTGGCAACTCGTCCAGGTGGACAAGGGCACCGGCTCCGGCCCGTGCGACATCTACAGCGCAGGTGGTACGCCCTGCGTGGCGGCGCACAGCACAACGCGCGCCCTCTACAGCTCCTACAACGGAGACCTGTATCAGGTCAGACGCTCCGACAACACAACCCGCAACATCGGCGTACTGACCCCTGGCGGCGTCGCCAACGCGGCGGCCCAGGACTCCTTCTGCGCAAACACCACGTGTGTCATCACGGTCCTGTTCGATCAGTCCGGGCGTGGCAACGACCTGTGGTACCAGGGTTCCAGCGTGGTCCCGGGCTCACCACAGACCCGCCCGGCCGTAGCGACCACCGAATCGCTGACGGTCGGTGGCAGCAAGGCCTACTCGCTGTACATCAACCCCGGGACCAGCTACTGGCGCGACGGCCACCTGACGGGTATCCCGACGGGCAGCCAACCCGAGGGCATGTACATGGTCACCAGCGGTACGCATGTCAACAGCGGCTGCTGCTTCGACTACGGCAACAGCGAAACCACCCGCAAGGCCGACGGGCCAGGTGCCATGGATGCCATCTACTTCGGGACGAGCTGCTGGTTCGGCGGCTGCTCCGGAACCGGACCCTGGGTGCAGGCCGACCTCGAATGGGGCCTGTTCCCGGGTGGCAGCAGCACGTGGAACCCGAACCAGCAGGCATTCACCAGCAAGTTCGTCACGGCGACACTCAAGAACAACGGGACGACGCGATTCGCGCTCAAGGGCAGCAATGCCCAGGCCGGAAGCCTGAACACCCTATGGGACGGCGCGCTTCCCAACGAGCCCAACGTATACAGCCCGATGAAGAAGCAAGGCGCCATCGTCTTGGGTAGTGGCGGCGACTGCTGCTCATCCGAGGTAGGCAACATCAACGACAGCGCGGGCACGTTCTACGAGGGTGCCATGGTCTCGGGCTACCCGTCGGATGCGACCGAAAATGCGGTCCAGGCGAACATCGCCGCCGCCGGCTATCGATGAACCAGACCCGGCCGCCGGCCTGACGGGTACAAGCGGTGCCGCCGCTCCAAGGCGGCGGCACCGCTTCGCCCAGATGTGCTGATGAACCCTGCGCAGGTTGAACCACGCGGAAGGGGTCGGGCGCGGACGTGCCTGACCCCTTCCGCACAGCGGCCATACCGGGCGCGCCTCTGCGGAGGTGGCCCGACCGTCACCGCCGCCAGCCGCGCGGCCTACGACGCAACAGCAACAAGGCGGTCGAGGCCCAGAACGCGGCCGCCAACGACGGCGCCAACGTCGTGCAGTACAGCGACTGGGGCGGCACCAACCAGCAGTGGCAACTCGTCCAGGTGGACAAGGGCACCGGCACCTGCACGCTGCCGTCGACGTACCGCTGGCATCGACCGGCCCGCTGGCAACCCCGAGGGCGGGGTGGCTTCGGTTCGTCGTCCACGAAGATCATGAGCGACACGCCGCTCGACCTGTTCGAGGCGGTCGAGGTCTACAAGGTCCAGGGTCAGAACCAGTACCTCATGATCGTCGAGGCCCAGAACTACACAGGGAGTGGTCGCTACTTCCGCTCGTTCACGGCCACCAGCCTCGACGGCACGTGGACACCGCAGGCCGACGCCGTGACCAACCCCTTCGCCGGCAAGGCCAACAGCGGCGCGACATGGACCAACGACATCAGTCACGGCGATCTGGTTCGCACCAACCCCGACCAGACCAAGACCATCGACCCCTGCAACCTGCAGTTCCTCTACCAGGGGCGCGACCCCAGCACCGACGGCGGGGACTACGGCCTCCTGCCGTACCGGCCGGGCGTGCTGACACTGCAGCGCTAGAGGTCCGGCTGCTGGCGGTCGCCGCCGACGCCACCCCTTCGTATCCCAACCGAACAAGGGACTCAAACAGTGAAATTCACACTTCAGCGGTGGTCGAAACGCGTCCTCGCCTTGACGATAGGCCTTCTCTGTATGGTGGGTTTTCTTCCGGCTGCAGCCCGGGCAGACAACCCGATCGTGCAACACATTTACACCGCCGACCCGGCACCGCTGGTCTACAACGGCCGGGTCTACCTGTACACCGGGCACGACGAGGACACCTCCACCTCCTCGTTCGTGATGAATGACTGGCGGGTGTGGTCCTCCGCCGACATGGTCAACTGGACCGACCACGGCTCACCGCTCAGCCTGAACACCTTCAGCTGGGCGGGCGCCAACGCGTGGGCGGGCCAGGCCGTCGAACGGGGCGGCAAGTTCTACTGGTACGTGCCGGTGTCGGTCCGGGCGACCGGGCAATTCGCCATCGGCGTGGCGGTGTCGGACAGCCCCACCGGCCCGTTCCGGGATGCCCTCGGCCACCCGCTGGTGGAGAACAGTGAGATCGACCCGACCGTCTTCATCGACGACGACGGGCAGGCCTACCTGTATTACGGCAACCCGAATCTTTGGTACGTGCGGCTCAACGCCGACATGATCTCGTACTCCGGCAGCCCGACGCAGATACCGCTGACCACCGCGGGGTTCGGCACCCGCACGGGAGACGCGAACCGACCCACCCTGTACGAGGAAGGCCCGTGGTTCTACAAGCGGAACGGCCTGTACTACATGGTGTTCGCGGCGAAATGCTGCTCTGAGTTCATCGCCTACTCCACCTCGCCCGGCCCGACCGGACCGTGGACGTATCGCGGCACCATCATGCCCTCGCAGGGCAGCAGCTTCACCAACCACGTCGGCATCGTCGACTTCAACGGCGGCTCGTACTTCTTCTACCACAACGGCGCTCTGCCTGGCGGTGGTGGCTTCACCCGGTCGGTCGCGGTGGAGAAGTTCAGCTACAACGCCGACGGCACCATTCCAACGATGAATATGACGACGGCCGGGGCGCCGCAGGTCGGCACACTCGATCCTTATGTCCGCCAGGAAGCCGAGACCAACGCGTGGGGCAGCGGCATCGAAACCGAACCCTCCAGCGAGGGCGGGATGAACATCAGCTGGATTGAGAACGGCGATTACGTCAAGGTCAAGGGCGTGGCATTCGGCGCCGGTGCCGGCTCGTTCACCACCAGGGTGGCCTCAAACACCAGCGGCGGCCGAGTTGAGCTGCACCTGGACAGTCCTACCGGGCCAACGGTCGGGACCTGCACGGTGTCGGGCACCGGAGGCTGGCAGAGCTGGAGCACGGTCTCGTGCCCTGTCACGGGTGCGACCGGGACCCACGATCTGTACCTGAGCTTCGCCGGTGGCAGCGGGTACCTGTTCAACATGAACTGGTGGCAGTTCACCAGCGGCCGGCCCGCCTTCTCGTCAACCGCCGTCGCCCAGCACAGCGGGTACTGCCTGGACGACCCCAACCAGAGCACCACCGACGGCACTCAGTACCGGCAGTACACCTGCGGCGCCGGTGAGGAACAGCGGTTCGACTTCCACCCGGTACTGGGGGTGGCGGACACCTACTCCCTGGTGAACCGCTCCAGCGGCAAGTGCCTCGACATCGGCGGCGTCTCCACCGCCGACGGCGCGGCGGTCCACCAGTGGACCTGCCACGGCGGCACGAACCAGCAGTTCACGCTGCGGCAGGTCACCGCCAACGACTACCAGCTCGTCGCGGTGCACAGCGGCAAGTGCGTGGACGTCAGCGGGATCTCCACCGCCGTCGGAGCGCTGGTCCACCAGTGGACCTGTGACTCCGCCAGTGCCCTGGCCACCAAGAAGAACCAGGTCTGGCGCCTGACCGGCAAGAGCTGAACCAATAAAGGGTCGGGCCCGGGCCGGCAACCCGGCGCCCGAACCTGTCCAGGGCCTTTTCGGGCCACAGCCGCCGACCGGCGCCTGGAGGTGAGCCTGCCGCACGGGACCGGAAGCCCGGGAGCTTGGCGGGCCCACCTCGGCACAGGCCACAGACGGCTCGGCCCCCTGCTTCCCGAGCGAGGCAGGGGGCCGAGCCGTCTGTGCCGTCAGGTGAGCGACGGAGGCCGTTCGCCCTGGCCGGCCTGGAGGTCGGTCCCGACGCGGAGCGTGGTGCCGATGGCGGCCATGCCGACCTGGACGACTGGTTGTGGTTCATCGCGAAGTCCTCGCGCGGTAGTTCCACAGCGGCCCGGAACGCCAGGTCCAGGTCAACGACCCGGGCCTTGTTGTTTCCTGACCGCCGACGCCGACGCCGACGGCCCGGCGCGCACGCCACGGGTGGGTGGTGTTGCTGCCGGGCCGTCAGTCAGTCATGCGGTCTCACTTCCGGTGCGAAGCCCTGCGGCGACGTCCGCGAAGCACCAGGACAGTGCCGGCAGCGATGACCAGTAGGCCACCGAGGGCGCTGTACGTGACAGCGCTGCTCGCCCCGGTGGAAGCCAGGTCGCCGGACGTGCTGTTCGGGGTCGGCCGGCCGACGGGTGCGCCGGCCTCCCGCTGTGCACGGGTGCCGGTCGTGCCGGGGGCGGAGACAACCGGCGCAACGGCGGTCGGCGTGGGGACGGGCGTCGGCTTGTCAGCGCCGGCAGTCCCCGACGCGGGCTTCAGCTGAAGAGTCGTGATCGAGTACGGCGGCAGTGTCTGCGCGACCGCCGTGCCCCGCTCCGCCGTAGTCAGGGCGGTGCCTCCCGTGGCATACGAAACGGTCGTGACTGCCCCTGCGGCCGGGGTGAATCCGGCGTACGAGAGCGACACCTGCGCCGCGTTCTGCGGGCTCTTGTTGGTCAGCATGACGTTCAGACCGCCGTTGCCGCTCCGCACCGCGTGCACAGTGACCGACGAGTTGCCCGAGGACGACTTGACCATGGTATCGCCGGGCTGCGCCAGTGCGGTCAGCGAGCGGATGCCCCAGTAGGTGGGGAAGGGCGTATCGCGCGGCGGTTGGCACTTCCCCCCGGCGCAGGTTTCAGCGGAGAGCACACCCCCGTCCCGGTAGTCGATCTCGCCGTTGACGGTGGTGGGTGCTTCGCCCGAGCCGTTGTGCAGGTTCCACCAGTCCACGTGGGTGGCACCCTGCTCGAACCAGGTCATGTAGGTGTCCGGCGCGAACAGGGCCGCGGCCTGGCTGGTCAAGGCGGGCGAGCCGACGCCGTCGGTCTCGGTGACCGCGATCTCCACCGAAGCGGCGCGCGAGCCCGCGTACTTGGCGATCAGAGAGCGCAGCTCGGACGTGGTACCGGCGATCCGGGAGGGGGTGTTCAGCAGGTCGGCCGTGGTGGTGCCGCCCGGATACCAGTGGACGATGACGAAGTCGATCGAGCTTCCCGCGATGGAGAGCACCCTGTTGTTCCAGTCAGCGCTGTCACCGGGAGCCTTCTCCTTGTCCGGCCAGCCGCCGGGGGTGGTGAGCACCGCTCCGATCTTCACCGTCGGGTCCACGGCCTTCATCGCCTTCGAGTAGGCGACCAGGTTCTTCCCGTACTCCCTCGGGCTCTTGTCGGCGTGCGTGTCGGTTTCCCAGCCCTTGCCGTTGCCGTAGTGCCCGTTGCCGTAGACCTCGTTGCCGATCTCCCAGTACTTCACGCCGTAACCCTTGTCGACGTTGGAGTACTTGACCCAGTCGGCGGCCTCCTGGGGGGTGCCGGAACCGTAGTTCGCGGTCAGGATCGGCTGGGCGCCGACCGTCTTCGCGGTGGCCATGAAGTGGTCGAAGTCGGTGTTGGAGGGGATCCAGCCGGTGCCGTCGCCGGAGGTGTGGGTCTTCCAGTGGTAGTCGTCCGCGCCGGAGCCGCCGGGATAGCGCAGCTGCCGAACTCCCGCGGCCTTCATCAGCGATGTGACCTTGGCGTCCCCCATGTGCTCGTCGCCGAAGCCCGTGTTGAGGCCGACACCACTGCTGGGCACTGTGCCCAGGGAGGCACCGGCGTTCACACTGATGTCGATGGTCGGCGCGGCGCCCGCGCTGGGCGCCAGGGCGCCGAGGCCGACCGAGGCGGCGAGCACCGCCACCGCCCCCGCGACAAAGCGCCGGCGCATCCGGCTACGGCGGGGCGTGCGATCCCAGGGCATCGGCTGCTCGGCGGATCTCGGGTCGTCTGGTGACACGTGGGGCTCCGATCGGGTGTTGACACAGAGGGCGTAGCGCCGCTGACCACGGCTCGCCCTCGTCGGTACACCCCTAAGTGGCCACTCAGAGCGAAAAGGTTGCCGCCTCAATCGTTTCCCGTTGAGACGCGGTCGTACCGTCTCACTCACCGGATCCGGTGACCCGTGCCCCCGTGACCCGGTGACACACCCGGGCTCCCTTTCCGCCTCGACGACGCGAACCATCACATGCCTCCGGCCGCACACCGCCCCGCGGTGGCCGAGCGGCTGAAGCCGCACAGGAAGCACAGGAATAGAAAGACGGCGGCCGCCGCCACCGCGACGGTCCTGTTGTCGTACATCTACCGCCAGGCGGTGTGTAGCGCTGGGGGCTGCGCATCGTCAGCGGCGCCCAGCACGCCCCCGCCCGTTACCTCGACTCTGTCGGGGATCTTGGATGGTAGGGCTCAAGTGCCAAGGGTTCGCCAGGACTTCGGCCGGGGGATGCCGTTCTCGTCAAGGTAGGTCTGCAAGGCGGTTGGGGTGTACGGCCGAAGCAGCTGTCACGCTGAGAGGGCCGGGTCCAGCAGCCCGTGTTCGGCCACCGGACCCGGCTCCCTCAGCGCTTGCCTCATCCGGTCATGGGCTGCTGCTGCGGCGTCGGCTGCGCAGGGCCAGCAGGAACACCCCGCAGCAGGCACTGGCCAGGCTGACGGCGATGGCGGCCGCCAGCGGCAGCCCGAGCCCGAGCCCGGTGTCCGGAAGCCGGGAGGCGCGCTGGTTCAGCCGGACGACCACTGATGCTGTGACCGGAAAGGTTTGCCGGGTCGCGGCGTCCGGCACGGCACCTCGGCGCGTTGTCGGACCGCGGCGGTACGTCCAGTACGAGCCGCGGTCCTCCGCCTTGCGATGCACCGCACCGGACGCCGCGACCCGGCAAACCTTTCCGGCCACAGCACTAGCGGCCTGCCGTCGTTCGCCGCAGTGAGCAGGTGGGGGCTGCTGACCGGGACCGAGGGCAGCAGATGGCCCTTCGACGCCGCGATCTCCTTGAAATAGTAGGAGCCCAGCGAGAGGCCCTGGTAGGCGCAGCGCCCCTGTGCGTCCGTGGTGCAGGAGGTGGGCGCCAGGGTGTCGGCGCGGCTGCCGCCGGTCTGCACCGACCCTGGCGTCGGACGACGCACCGTCGATCTGCAGGCCGTCGGTGCCGTTGCTCTCGCGCCACAGCTGGAACACCGCGCAGGCCAGGGCCTTGCAGTCCTGGTCGTGCTCGACCACGCTCACCGGGCCGGTCGCGAGTTCGTTACGTGGTTCACGGCGCCGGGAGGGCACCGATCTGCTGCATCACCCCGAGGAGGTCGGGCTGGCCTCGTTCGCCGACGATCCGGCCGTCGGCCAGGTAGTAGAAGTTCATGGCCTGCACCGAGATCTTGTTGCCGCTCGCCGGGATCCCGAAGAAGTCACCGTCGTGGGTGCCTCGCATGGTGAACCGTGCGGCCACGGTGTCACCTTCGGTGACCGTCTCCTCCAGCGTCCACTGGACGTCCGGGAAGGCGCTGCGCATCATCCCGATGACTTCCAAGTACCCATCGGGCCCCCGCAGTGGTTCCGGGTGGCTTGGCGCGTGGAACACCGCGTTCGGAGAAATGACCTCGCGGGCGAGGTCCTCGTTGCCCGTGTTGATGAACTCGACGAAGCGGTTCATCACTGACTCGGTGGACTGCGATGGCATGGTGCTGTGCCTCTCCAGAGACGTTTGGGTGGGTACCTCCGAGCGTAACATCGAATCGATGTTCACATCGATTCGATGTGTGTGTGCGAAGATGGGGGCATGCTCGAACTCGCGATACTCGGTTTTCTGGCCGAGGCACTCTTGCCCGGACACGAGCTGCGCCGCCGTGTCTCACAGCTGACCGGCTATACGCGGCCGGTCAGTGACGGCAGCCTCTATCCGGCGATCAATCGCCTGACCAAGGCGGGCTTGATCGAGCGGCGCGCCGACCCGGCCGCAGGAGCGGCCCGGTACGTGCTCAGCCTGACCGCGGCCGGCCGGGCCGACATGCTGCAGCGCTTGCGCAAGCCCGCCGACCACGAGATCACCGACTTCACCCGGTTCTACATCGTCCTGGCCTTCCTCTCCCACCTGCCCGAGATGGCCGAACAGCACGCGGTGCTGCGCAGGCGGCTGGAGTTCCTGGAAGAACCGGCGAGTTTCTTCTACGACCACGAGCGGCCCCTGCGTGCCGAGGAGGTCGCCGACCCCTACCGGCGGGGCATGCTGCTCACCGCCCGCGCCACCAGCCGCGCCGAACGGACCTGGCTGCGCGAGACCCTCGGGGAGAAGCCGCCCGCATTCGACACCGCATGCACCGACAGTGATCCGCATGAGCCCGCCGCTCCCACGAGCTGACCGCCCACGGAGGTACTTCCATGCTTGCTTCCTGGTACGACGACCAGGGACCCGCCGCCGATGTCCTGCACGTCGGCGAGCTCCCTGATCCTGTCCCCGGCCCCGGCGAGGTCCGCGTCCGTGTCACCGTCTCGAGTGTCAACCCCGGCGACACCAAGAAGCGTCGCGGCTGGCTCGGCTCGTCCATGCCCTTCCCGCGGGTGATCCCGCATAGCGACGCCGCCGGAGTCATCGACGCCGTCGGCACCGGAGGCGACGCCCGCCGCGTCGGACGGCGGGTCTGGGTATACGGCGCCCAGTCCTACCGCCCCTTCGGCACGGCCGCCCAGTACACCGTCGTACCCGAGAACCAGGCCGTACCTCTGCCCGACCACCTCAGCGACGAGCTGGGGGCGAGCCTCGGCATCCCCGGCATCACCGCCCACCGCACCGTCTTCGCCGACGGCCCGGTCGACGGCCGAATCGTCCTGGTCCACGGAGTCCTCGGCGGCGTCGGCTCACTGGCCGCCCAGCTCGCCCACTGGGCCGGCGCCACCGTAATCGCCACCGTCCGCCGCACCGCGGACCTCCACCGCGTCGACCCGGCCATCGTCTCCCACACCGTCGCCCTGGATACCGGCGACCCAGCCGCGGCCATCCGCTCGTACGCGCCGCAGGGCGTCGACCGGATCATCGAGGTCGCACTGTCCGACAACGCCGACCTCGACAACGCCGTCGCCGCCGAGAACGCCGTCATCGCCGCCTACGCCACCCGCACGGACCGCACCGAGATCCCCTTCTGGCCGCTGCTGTTCAACAACGTCACCCTGCGGCTGCTCGGCAGCGACGACTTCCCCGCAGAGGTCAAGCGCCAGGCCGCCCGCGACCTCACCTCCGCAGCCGCCGTCGGCGCCCTCACCGTCGCCGTCGGCGACCGGCACCCGCTGGACGACATCGCCAAGGCCCACGACCAGGTCGACGCCGGCGGTGGCCACGGCCGCATCCTGGTCACCATCCCCCAATAGCGCAGACTCGGAACCGAAGCTCCAGATGTTCAGGGCGACTTGCAAGGTCACCCCGTAAACCGGAGCTTCGTTGCGTGTGTGACGGCTCTTCTGCAGATCGTCATCCTGCCGTGACCAGCGACGCCACATGACCAACCGGGCTATGAATCAGCCCTGGAGGGCACGTCGAGGCTGGTGAAACCGGAGCTCCCGCACGGCAGTTGAATAGGTTTGACTCGAGCTCGACCTGGACGCGTTCGACGATGCCCGCTTCGAGCACTGTCTGCGGAGCTGTCGGGACGGTGGCATCGAGTTCATGACGATGGCGGCTCTCGGTGACACGGCAGAACATCGGCGCGCGCTCTACGACCTGAACAAGGAGTGCTCCGCCGACACCCGGGACGCGGGGAGTTCTACACGTTCGACGCTCACCTCGCTGAGCGCATCGACACCGCGACCTACCCGAAGGGGGTCGTCCTCGTACTGGACGGCGGGACGTGGATCGGCATGGCGGCTACGTCTTTGCAGGCCGAAGGGCACGCCTGAGTGAGATGACAGGAGTGCTGGCCGGCCACCGGGGGAGGGGCGTCGCGCTGGCGATGAAGCTTCTGGCGATCAGCTTCGCGCGTTCGCACGACGTGCACTGGATGCGGGCCCTCCGCCACCCGGACAACGCTGCGGCCATCGGCATGAACCGGCGGCGGGGCTTCGTCGAGGCCGACGTGCCCGTCCGGGACGACGGATCGGGCCTGGCCGCGATTCCCGGCCGGGCAGCGGGACAACCTTGCGCGTGACCTTGACGCACTACTCGAGCTGACCCATAGTGATGGCCATCGAGCCGCCTTGATCTAACGCATGACCTCGCCGACTGAATTGTTAACGCTAACATTCAGTCCCGCTTCCATCGCCCCCGCACCTCGATGGACTGGGCTCCGCGGAACGGGCAGCAACCTCCTGCACCGGGACCCAACATCCGCGGCAACCCGCGGGACCCGTCGCATCCCGTGGTCCGGGGCGCCCCGCCCAGCACTGCGACGGTGCATGCCGTGACCCCCGAGGACGGCCGCCCGCCCCCCACCCACCCTGGAGCGCAAATGACCGCCACAACCGGCCCCGGCCCCCACCCGTCGCGCCGACTGTTCCTCGGTATGGCCGCCACCGTCCCGCTGGCCCTGAGCGGCACGCTGGCCCTGGGCGCGCGGCCCGCCTACGCTGCCGACGCGGCCTACGTCATGGGCTACTTCACCGAGTCCGCGGCCTTGCTGGACGCCAACTACGGCCTGCACCTGGCCGTCAGCACCGACGGCCTGCGCTGGATGCCGCTCAACCAGAACAACCCCGTGGTGACCCCGACCGCGGGTGCGGGCGGCCTGCGTGATCCGTTCATCATGCGCAAGCAGGACGGCACCTTCGTCGTACTCGCCACTGACCTCAAGGGCTTCGACTGGGGCTACAACAGTCAGTACATCCATGTCTGGGACTCTGCGGACCTGCGCAGCCTCACGGGCTACCGACGCCTGAAGCTGCACGACATGGTCACCCACAGCTGGGCGCCCGAGTCGTTCTGGGACGCAGGCCGGGGCGCGTACGGGATCATCTACTCGTCCGTCAATGCCAGCGGCCACGGCGTGATCATGGTGAACTACACCACCGATTTCCAGACGGTGTCGTCCCCGCAGGTTTTCTTCGATCCCGGCTACGACATCATTGACGGCACTCTGGCCGTGGGCGTCAACGGCGTCAACTACCTCTACCACAAGAGGGACGAGACCCTGGTCGGCGCGCGGTCGACCACCCTCGATCCGGGCAGCTTCACCCCCTTCAGCACGGCGGCCGCTCACGGTGCCACCGAGGCGCCGACCCTGGTGAAGTCCCTGACCGCCGGATCCTGGTACCTGTGGGGCGACACCTACTCGCCGAACGGCGTCTTCTACGCCTGGCAGAGCAACGACCTCGCCGCCGGCACCTGGACCCCGCTCGACCAGCGCCTTTACACCCAGCCGCTCAACTCCAAGCACTGCACCATCGCGACGATCACCACGAGTGAGTACGACAACCTCGTGGCGAGGTGGGGCAGCCCCGCCTGGAACCGGCTGAAGTCCTACAACTACCCCGACCGTTACGTCCGTCATGCCAACTCGATCGGCCGGATCGATGTCTACCCGTTCGACCCGTACACCGAGTCGCAGTGGAAGCTCGTGCCCGGCCTGGCCGACAGCGCGGGTGTCTCCTTCCAGTCGGTGGACCTCCCGACCCGCTATCTGCGGCACTACAACTACGACCTGCGGCTGGAAGAGAACGACGGCACCGCGACCTTCGCCGCGGACGCCACGTTCCACAAGACCGCCGGACTGGCAGACTCCGCCTGGTCGTCGTTCCGATCGCACAACTTCCCGACGCGCTACATCCGGCACACCGGCTACGTCCTGCGCATCGACCCGATCTCCACCACCACGGATAAGGCCGACGCCACCTTCCACGTCGGCTACTGACGGGGGTCGGCTCGGGCCGTTGGCTTCACGGCCGTTGGGAAACGCTGGCCTGGTCCCTTCGGGGTGAACCCGAAGGGACCAGGCGGTGTCCATGGGGAGATCGACACGGACGGGCCCGTCGACCGTACGCGGTGGGGCCGGGGGGAGTCCGGTTACGGAAGGTGAACTCGGACGCGTGTCTTGACGCGCACCGCGCGGGGCTCGCTTCATGTGCCTACGAATGGGAGTGCTCCCAGAGGTCCGGTGCTTTGGTCTCCTGCCAGTAGTAGCTCCCCAGTGGGACGGTCGCGGTGCAGACACCGTCGGCGCCGGTGGTGCAGGTGGCGCCCACGGACGTGTCCGGGGCGGTGCTACCTGTCTGCAAAAGGCTGGAGATCAGCAGCGGGGTGGGGCAGCGATCGGCGCTGTCTCCTGCGGTGCGCCAGTCATCCGGTGCCCGCGGGAGCCGTGTGCGGGCCAGACGGGCTACCCCCACATCCGTGCTGGGCTGCCAGATCCGTGGGAGTCCGCCGTCACTGGCCACAGTTGATCTGCCGTGCGCGGGGGGACGTGCACCGTCCGAGCGGCTGGTGCGCATCCTGCGCATGGCGGACATTTACTCGGCGTGTGCGGGGCGTCCTTGGAAGACCTTGACCGGTCTTCCGTTCCCGTGGAGGAGTCCCCTGATGTGCTGAGCACTCCGCCTGGCCACCGTTGTCACCGCGACCGCCCGCTGCGCGGTCAGTCTTCTGCCCGCCCCGGCCGCCGAAGAGTGTGATCACTCACGTCAGTCTCGTCAACAACTCTGACAGGACGGGATTCTGATGACGCCTTAGTAACGGACAGGTTGCGGCACGGCACTTGACGGCCTCTCAGGCCCCATGGTCTTCTCCGTGAACACACCAGATGTTCGACTTTCAAATTGTTAACGCTAACAATATGTCGGAGATCCGGTGCCCCCACCCGCAGGGGTCACGTCTTGCCACAGCCTCGGACGTGTCGTGCCCGGTCCGCACACACGCACGCACGCACCGACAAGGACCGCCCCTGCCCAAGTCGCCCCTAGGAGGGTGCAGATGAACGCTCTCGGTACAGCTCCACCAAACTCGACACGGCGAGGATGGCGGCCGCGGATGGCCGCCCTGCTCTCGATGGTCTTCGTGGCCGGCTTCCTGGCGATGGTGAACCCGTCGTCCGCCTCGGCCGCCTCGGTCGACACCGGCAAGTGGTACGTACTGGTGAACCGCAACAGCGGCAAGGCGCTGGACGACTACAACTTCGCCACCGCCGACGGCTCGCCCGTCGTCCAGTGGACCCGCTCCAGCAACGAAGCCCAGCAGTGGCGCTTCCTGGACTCCGGCAGCGGCTACTACCGCCTGCAGAACCGTAACTCCGGCAAGGTCCTGGACGACTACAACTGGTCCTCGGCCGACGGCACCGACGTCGTCCAGTGGAGCGACCTCAACGCGACCAACCAGCAGTTCCGCCTCGCCGACTCCGCCGACGGCTACGTCCGCCTCCTGAACCGCCACAGCAGCAAGGCCCTCGAGGTCCAGAGCGCCTCCACCGCCGACGGCGGCAAGATCGTCCAGTACGCCGACTGGGGCGGCAGCAACCAGCAGTGGCAACTCGTCCCCGTCGCCGACGTCAGCACCGGCACGTGCGCTCTTCCGTCGACCTACCGCTGGACATCGACCGGCCCGCTGGCGGAGCCGAAGTCGGGGTGGGCCTCGCTCAAGGACTTCACCAGCGTCGTCTACAACGGCAAGCACGTCGTCTATGCCACGACGCACAACACCCTCGCGGGTAACGATGGGCGCTGGGGGTTGACGACCTTCAGCCCCTTCACGAACTGGTCCGGCATGGCCACTGCCACCCAGAACACGATTCCCTTCGATGGCATCGCGCCGACGCTGTTCTACTTCGCCCCGAAGAACCTCTGGGTGCTCGCCTACAACGGGGGTTGGCCATACGCCTTCTCCTACCGCACCTCGAGCGACCCCACCAACCCCAACGGCTGGTCCGCGCAGCAGGAGCTGTTCACGGGCACCCTCCCGAAGGGGGGCCCTCTCGACGTGACCCTCATCGGCGACGACACGAAGATGTACATGTTCTTCGCCAACGATGAGGGCGACATCTACCGGTCCAGCATGCCCATCGGCAACTTCCCGGGCAGCTTCGGTTCGTCGTCCACGAAGATCATGAGCGACACGCCGCTCAACCTGTTCGAGGCGGTCGAGGTCTACAAGGTCCAGGGTCAGAACCAGTACCTCATGATCGTCGAGGCCCAGAACTACACAGGGAGTGGTCGCTACTTCCGCTCGTTCACGGCCACCAGCCTCGACGGCACGTGGACACCGCAGGCCGACACCCTGAGCAACCCCTTCGCCGGCAAGGCCAACAGCGGCGCGACCTGGACCAACGACATCAGCCACGGCGATCTGGTCCGCACCAACCCCGACCAGACCAAGACCATCGACCCCTGCAACCTGCAGTTCCTCTACCAGGGGCGCGACCCCAGCACCGACGGCATGGACTACGGCCTCCTGCCGTACCGGCCGGGCGTGCTGACACTGCAGCGCTAGGCCGTCTCTTTCGGATCTTGCCGGTGGCGTGACACAGGGCCGGCTCCGGTGTTCCTGAGGTTCGCGGGCAACGACGTACGCCGAACCGGGTGAGCGTCACAGTGAGCGATCAGGAACGGGTGGAGTTGGAGCGGCGGGCTCGGTACAAGGCCGAGCCCGCCGTGCACGTGGAGAACCCGAATGGTGGCGGCCTCGTCATGGTCGACCACGAGACGCGGAACGTGTCGAGCCTGGTGAGTCGGTCGGTTTCGGGGTTTGTCGAGTGAGCCAAGGTCGCCGGCGTCCGAGGTGATCACCGGACGGGGGCATGGTCGTCCGGCTGGTTGATCCACACGTTGGTGGGGATGATCGGCGGGGCGGCTGGCTTGTTGACGAACCGTTCAGGGTTGCGCTGGTGGACGGCGGTCAGGACGTCGGCGCGGGCGGCGACCATCCGGACGACGGTGTAGCGGCGGTAGATGGGCTTCGGATCCTGTGCTGGTTTGGTGCTGGTTCAGGCGCCATGTCTACCGAGAAACCGCAGGTGGTAGCTCTGATCGGATGAGTTGTCGTACGAACTTCCGTCGAGAACCGAGGGCAAGACGTGGCGGATTTCGGATTTCGGGTTCGGCGCCGGCGTCCGGTGGCTGGAGCGCCTCGTCGATGACCGTGGTCCGGCCGGCGAAGGCGCGTTGCCGCTGCCAGTGGGCATTGACCTGGTGGAGTGTGATCGACACGAGTCAGGACCGGAAGCTCTCCGGAGCACGCAGGGCAGGCAGGTCGCGCACCACGCGAGGCAGGGTTTCCTGAACGACGTCGTCGACGTCGGCAGGTCCGCTCAGCGCCCGCCCGACGATGTTGTAGAGCAACGGCAGGTACGCGGCGATCAGCTTCTCGCGCGCCCGATCGTCACCGCCCTGTGCCGCGACGACCAGCCGCGCGTGGTCCGCATCCACGAGCCTCATTCCCATGCCGTCTCACCTTGTACGCCCCGGCACGGTCTCATCGTGCCGGGGTGAATCCGCCCCAGACCGAGAGGGCGCCGCGGGGACCGTTGGCATCGACGCGGTAGCCGTCGTGCTCGGCCTCGCGTGCGCCGGTGGCGTGGTTGTACTGGCCGGCGAAGACATGCTGCCCGGCCGGTACCGTGCGGCCCGGCTTGAGGATCCAGCGGTAGACCACTGCCCCGGCCTCGTTCTGCACGGTGACGGTGAAATCCTCGGCCGGCAGCGTCCGCCAGTTGCCGGTGCTCTGCACGGCGCCGGTCTGCGTGATGCGCAGTTCCACGGTGAGTGCGGTGAGCGGCTGCGTGGACTTGAGGGTGATGTTGCTCTGCGCCCAGAAGCTGTTGCTGTTCGCGCCCAAGGCGCCGGACGACGACAGAGGCCCGTCCTGGACGTGCGCGCTGCCGGGCGGCGTCGAGCCCGCGGGGCTTGACGCCGAAGGGCTGGGGCCCGTCGAGGACGAACGGTCCGGCGTGGTCGGGCGGCCGGTGGCGGGCGCCGACGGTGTCGGCCGGGGCTTCCCGGACGGGGGCGACGGCGCTGCGGGGGTGGCCGAGACCTCCGGCCGGGCCGGCGGTGACTGGACGATGGCGGCGACGGCGAAACCACCGACCGCCAGAGTGCCGACCGCGGTGAGGGAAGCGAGCGCGACCCTGGGCCAGGGCCTCGCGCCGGACCGCTGGCGGTGGCGGGCGGGGGCGCCGGACATGCCGCGCTCCACGCGTGCCAGGATCCGGGCGCGGTCGGGCTGGTGGGCCTCGGCGGCTGCGCGCAGCCGCTCGGCGAGCTCCTCGTTCAACGACTCCTCCTCCCCGTCAGAAGTTCCGCGGCTGATCCCGTGCTGTCCAGCATCCGTTCCAGTTCGGCCATCCCCTTCGAGGTCTGGCTCTTTACCGTACCGACCGATATCCCGAGCGCCAGCGCGGTGTCCTTCTCCGACAGGTCGAAGGCGTGCCGCAGGACCACGCACGTCCGCTTCCGGAACGGCAACCGGGCGAGAGCCGTCCGCACGTCCACCACGGCGGCCACGTCCGGACCGTCCAACGGCTCCGCGCCACGGGACCAGAACAGGGCGTTCCGGCGGCGCTCACGCACCGTGCTGCGGATCCGTGACCGTGCCAGGTTGGCGACCACGCCACGGGCGTACGCGAGGGGGTGCTCGGCCTGGCGCAGCCGGTCCCAGCGCTGCCACAGTGCGGTCAGGGCGTCCGCGGCCAGATCGTCGGCGCCGTCCGCCTCTCCCGTCAGGAGATGGGCGAACCGGGCGAGTTCCGCGTAGTGGCGTTCGAAGAAGTCGTGGAACTCCGCGGACGCGTCATCGAGGACCATGTCCGACGGTCGCCCCTTTCGCAAATGTGTGCGCTAACATCCGGGCGGCAGCGTATCAGCGCCCGGTACGGCCACCCGCCGCCGTGTGGTTTCAGTGCGGGGCGAACTGGACCCGAGTCGGTTGTGCGACGTCCGGGAGCAGCGCGGTGCCCTCGACCGTCAGCTGTTCCCCGTAGATGTCGGTGATCCTCATCGCGCCGCCGCACCCGCTGCCGTCGGCGGAGAGGAAGTAGTTGTAATCGGTACGGGGCAGCTTGCGCCAGCCCGCGGCGGTGCGTACCTCCAGCCCAGCGACCGGATTGCGGTGGCCGATCACCTGGATGGCGCACCAGTAGCGGCTGGACCCGGTCTTGTACCGGATGGAGAGCGCCCCGGAGCTCTGGGGGCTCAGCAGGCTCCAGGTGATCGGGATGCGGCCGAGCTTGGGGTCGGCCAGTTTCGCGAAGGCCTCTTGGCTGAGGTCCAGTTGTCCAGGCGCGCAGGGCAGCGGGCATTCGTTGGTGATCCGGACCGTGATCGAAGCGCCGTTCGCCGCGCGGACGCGCACGTACGCGCCGCACGCCCTGGACGACTCGTAGTCGGTGGTGTTCATCGCCGCGACCATGAGGTCGTCGCTGGGGCCGAACAGGCAGGCGCCGTTGCCGTCGCCGGCGGCGTAGGAGGTGGCGACGCCCTTGTAGCTGGCCCCGGGCTGGATGCGTCCTGCCGACGGCGCCGGGGTGGACGCCGCCGGTGGGGTCTGCTTCGCCGAAGGCTGTG
Source organism: Streptomyces sp. NBC_00503 (assembly GCF_036346895.1). Lineage (NCBI taxonomy): Bacteria > Bacillati > Actinomycetota > Actinomycetes > Kitasatosporales > Streptomycetaceae > Streptomyces > Streptomyces sp. NBC_00503. The sequence goes on from NZ_CP107855.1 coordinate 7,902,665, forward strand.
GTGTCTGCGCGGTGGCCGTCGCGCCGACCGCGCTCGGGGTTGCCGAGGCGGACGGGCGGTCCGCCGGGGACGGGCTCGTCGGAGCCGAGGACGTGGCCCCCGCCAGGGTGGCGGCGGGGGCGGCCACGTCGGCCGGGGCCCCGGCCCGGGCCTTGGGGCCGGGGAGCATGGCCGTCACCAGGCAGAAGAGGACGCCCGCGGCGGTCAGTATCACTGCCGTCCCCAGCATCAGCCTGTTTCTGCGCCTGCGCTGCCGCGCGGCTTGCCGTGCAGTCTGCATGTCCGTCCGTTCCAAGATTCGAGTCGAGGTGCACTGCCTGGTCGCCGCAGGACGCGAAAAGGTTGCCGCCGTTTTGGAAAGGGCGTGCGGCGGGTCCTTCGGGGCGGCCGGGCAGCGGTGTCCCGCACCGGTCCGCTCACTGAGCGGGGGAGTGCGGGGAAACGGGCTGCGCGGCACGGATGCCGCGCGGAGAAGCTCCGAGCGCGCGGCGACAAGCCTTGTTGAACGCCTGGAGGTCGGGAATGCCGACCGATGCGGCGACGGCGGGGACGGAGAGGGTGGTGGCCTGCAGGAAGTGGCGCGCCCGTTCCATCCGCCGGGCCCGGATGTAGCCGACGACCGTCTCCCCCGTCGCGGCGCGGAAGAGCCGCGTCAGGTGGTTGTGGGAGACACCCGCGGCCGACGCGATGTCCGGCACCGTCAGAGGCTGCCCCAGCCGCGCCTCGATCAGGGCCACGGCGGCCGTAACCGCCGGATGGGCGGCCTGTGTGTTCCGCTCCCTCGCGGGCGCGAGCTGGGCGACCCGCCACAGGGCGGCCCACACTTCGGCCGCGGCCCGTGCCGGGGTGTTCGGCCAGGCTGCCAGTGCCTGCCGCAACTGGGCGTTCAGCCAAGTGAGTTCGGGGCCCGCGTGCTGGATCACCGGAATGCTGTGTGGAGTTCCGGCCGAGCCCAGGTGGAGGTGGACGTAGAGGTGTGAGGACCGGCCCCGGTAGCGGTAGCGGACCTCGGCGCCGGGCGGTACGAGGCTGACCCGGCCGGGGCGGATCGCGTACTCCGTGCCGTCAACCGTCAAGTCGGCCTCGTAGTCGTACAGATGGAGCTGCCAGAGGTCCGGCAGGGAGAACACGTCCACGTGGCCGGCCGGGCCGTGCACGCCGATGCCGACGGCGGCGAGAGTGGGCGGCTCGTCAAGGTGGGCGAGGGTCGTGTGCATGGTCACCTTTCCTGACGGCGCGTCGGTGAGCCGTTCCATGACCACCACCCTCCCACCCCGCGTGCCGGGCAGGTGGTGAGAATCGACCAGCGGAGGGTGAACGCGGCCCACACGGCGCGCGGCCGCCGGGCCTAGCGTGGCTGCCGTGGAGAACACGCGAGAACTACTCGATTCGGTGCGGATGGCGCGGTTCGTGGCACGCGGGTCGCTGCGACTGGACGCGGTGGTCCCGGCGGAGATGAACACCGAGGGCCTGGCGGTACTGGCCGACGGGGTGCCGCTGGTGCCGTACGGGACCCCGCTGTCCGAGGCCTACGCGAAGGGATCCTTCGTCCGCCGGCTGCTGGAAGTTCCGCAGGTGGCGGGAGCCCTGCACAGCCTCGTGGGCCCGGAGCCGTGGGTGGACCACCACTTCGTGCACACCCGCGAGCCCCACGGCGGCGAGGCGCAGCCGCTGCACGGGGACGCCGTCATCGACGTCCGGCCGGACGCGTTCGACGTGCAGCTGATGTACTTTCCGCAGGCGGTGACGCTGGAGATGGGCGGAACGCTCACCGTGCCGGGCAGCCACCTCCGGCGGATCAACGAGTCCGACACCGGCCGCTACCAGAACCTGCGCGGCCAGGACCGGCTGGTCTGCCCGGCCGGGACCGTGGTGTTTCTGCACCACGGCCTCTGGCACGGGGGCCGGCGCAACGACAGCGACGTGATGCGCTACATGTTCAAGATCCGCTTCAATCCCAGGGTGCGCCAACAGCGCCTGTGGAACACCTCGGATGTCGAAGACCCGCAGGTGGCAGCCGAGTTGGACACCATGTTCCCGTGGTACGAGGGGGCGACCGGCCGGCTGGAGCGGTACAACCGCATCCTGCTGTGGCGGGTGCTGACCGGCGACGACCACTTCGACCTCGACCACTGGGTGACCAGGGTCTCCAACCGCCCCGCGGAGGTACAGGAATGACGACCGAAGCAATCCTCCCCGAGCGGGAGGCGGAAGGCGCCGCGCCGGTGCTGCGGCAGCAGGTGCTGGTCCTGTACTTGGCCACCTCGGCGCTGGACTCCCACGTCGTGGGCTGGTCGCTGTACGACGGCACGGGCCGCACCTCACCGACCACGGGCGACAGCGACGAGCCACCGTACGAGTCAGGGGTGGCGGCGCTCAGGGCGGGCTGGCGCATGATCCAGGCCGCGCAGCTGATCCCGCCCTACCCGGGCCATGAGTACGACGTCTCCTTCCTCAAGCACGAGTTCTTCTTCGAGCGGATCGTCGACGCGAGGGCGGAGCCGCGGGAGCCGGGGCCCCAGTAGACGAGGCACCCCTCCTCGTGCGAGCGGCGGCGGCGCCGAGCCGAGGAGGGGCAGGGGTGGGGTAGCGGCAGAGGAAGGAGGGAGGTCAGCCCCCGGCCTTGCGCTTGTTGTAGACGTCGAAGCCGACGGCCGCCATCAGTACCAGGCCCTTGATCACCTGCTGGTAGTCGGTGCCCACGCCGACCAGCGACATGCCGTTGTTCAGCACGCCCAGGACCAGGCCTCCGGTGAGCGCACCGAGGACGGTACCCACACCGCCGCTCGCGGAGGCGCCGCCGATGAAGGCCGCGGCGATCGCCTCCAACTCGAAGTTGATGCCGGCCTGCGGAGTACCGGCGTTGAGCCGCGCGGCGAAGACCATCCCGGCCAGGGCCGCGAGGACGCCCATGTTCACGAAGGCCAGGAAGACGACCCGCTTGCTCTTCACGCCGGACAGCCGCGCCGCGGCCTCGTTGCCGCCGATGGCGTAGGTGTGCCGGCCGAGGATCGAGTTGCGCATCACGTACCCGAAGCCGACCAGCAGGACGCCGAGGATCAGCAGGACGATCGGCACGCCGTGGTAGCTGGCCAGCAGCAGCGTGAAGGCCACCACGGCCGCGGTGATCGCGCCGAGCTTCACCAGGAACAGTCCGGTGGGGAGCGGTTCCAGCCCGTACGAGGCGGCCCGCCGCCGTCCGCGCACCTCCTGGAGTATCGCGACGGCCAGCACCACGAGGCCCAGCAGGAGGGTGAGGTTGTGGTAGTTGGTGTGGGGGCCGACGGCGGGGAGGAAGCCGCTGCTGATGTTCTGGAAGCCCTTGGGGAACGGCGCCACCGACTGGCCCTGGAGGAGGATCTGGGTCCCACCGCGGAACAGCAGCATGCCGGCCAGCGTCACGATGAACGAGGGGATCCCGAGATAGGCGATCCAAAAGCCCTGCCAGGCTCCCGCGAGGGCCCCGATCAGCAGCGCGGCCACCAGCGCCACGGGCCACGGCGCGTGGTGTTTGACCATCATCACCGCGGCGGCCGCCCCGACGAAGGCGGCGAGCGACCCGACCGACAGGTCGATGTGGCCGGCGATGATGACGATCATCATGCCGATGGCCAGGATGAGGATGTAGCTGTTCTGCTGGATCAGGTTGGTGATGTTGAGCGGCTGGAGCAGGATGCCGTCCGTCCAGAACTGGAACAGCAGCACGATCAGCGCCAGCGCGAGCAGCATCCCGTACTGGCGCAGGTTGCCGCGCAGCGCTCGGGCCAGTACGGCACCGGCCGACGCGCGCCGGGCGGTCTGCGGTGTGCTGGGCGTGGTCTCTGGGGTCGTCTTGGTCTGGGCCATGCCTCACACCTGCTTGTCGGGGTATGCCGCGCTCATGGTCATGAGCCGCATGAGGGATTCCTGGGTGGCTTCCGCGCGGTCGACCTCACCGGTGATCCGGCCTTCGGCCATGGTGTAGATCCGGTCGCACAGGCCCAGGAGTTCGGGGAGTTCGGAGGAGATGACGAGTACCGTCTTGCCCTGGGCGGCGAGTTCGGCGATGACGGTGTAGATCTCCGCCTTGGCGCCGATGTCGATGCCCCGGGTGGGCTCGTCGAGGATCAGCACCTCCGGCTCGGCGAAGATCCACTTGCTGAGGACGACCTTCTGCTGGTTGCCGCCGCTGAGCTTGCCGGTCTCCGCGAACACCGAGGGGGCCTTGATGTTCATGGTCCGCCGGAACGATTCGGCGATCCGGGCCTCCTCGTGCCGATCGACCCAGCCCCGCCGGGCGACCTTGCCGAGGGCGCTCAGCGAGATGTTCCGGCTGATGTCGTCGCCCAGGTTGAGGCCGAGCTGCTTGCGGTCCTCGGTCACGTACGCGATGCCGTGCCCGATCGCCTCCGGCACCGTCCGGGTACGGATCTCCCGGCCGTCCAGCCGCACCCGGCCGCCGGTCCACCGCCCGTACGAGCGGCCGAAGACGCTCATGGCCAGTTCGGTGCGGCCGGCGCCCATGAGGCCGGCGATGCCGACGATCTCGCCCCGACGGACGTTGAGCGAGACGCCGTCGACCACCTTGCGCCGGTGGTCGATCGGGTGCTGGACGCTCCAGTCCTCGATCTCGAAGGCGACTTCGCCGATCTCGGGTGCGCGCTCGGGGTAGCGGTGTTCCAGGTCGCGGCCGACCATGCCACGGATGATCCGCTCCTCGGAGATGCCCTCGGGACCGATCGCGATGGTCTCGATGGTCCGCCCGTCGCGCAGGATGGTGACGGAGTCGGCGACCCGGGCGATCTCGTTCAGCTTGTGCGAGATGAGGATGCAGGAGATCCCCTGGGCCTTGAGTTCGAGGATCAGGTCGAGCAGCTTGCGGCTGTCCTCGTCGTTCAGGGCGGCCGTCGGCTCGTCCAGGATGAGCAGCTTGACCTTCTTGGCGAGCGCCTTGGCGATCTCGACCAACTGCTGCTTGCCCACGCCGAGATCGGCGATCCTGGTGTGCGGGCTCTCGTCGAGCCCGACCTGCCGGATCAGCGCGGCGGCGTGGGTCAGCGTCTTGTGCCAGTTGATGACGCCCCGAGTGGCGTGCTCGTTGCCGAGGAAGATGTTCTCGGCGATGGACAGGTAGGGCACCAGCGCGAGTTCCTGGTGGATGATCACGATGCCGCGCTGCTCGCTGGCCCGGATGTCCCGGAACCGGCAGGGCTCGCCCTCGAAGTAGATCTCGCCCTCGTAGCCGCCGTGGGGATAGACCCCGCTGAGCACCTTCATCAGCGTGGACTTGCCGGCGCCGTTCTCGCCGCAGATGGCGTGCACCTCACCGGCGGCGACGGTCAGGTTGACCTCGGAGAGGGCCTTGACACCGGGAAACGTCTTGCTGATCGACCGCATCTCGAGAACGGGTCGGGCCATGGTTGTGCATCCGTATCGTCGGGGCGGTGCGGCGCCGGGCGGTCTCCCCGGCGTCGCACCGCCGTTTCGTCGTCGCCGGACCCGTCGGTCGGGCTCCGCGGGCTACTTCAGCTGGTCCGCGGTGTACTGGCCGCTGTCCACCAGGACCTTCTGGTAGTTCTCCTTGTCGACGCTGACCGGCTGGAGCAGCTGCGCCGGCACGATCTTGACGCCGTTGTCGTACTGGCTGGTGTCGTTGACCTCGGGCTTGCCGCCGGTCAGCAGCGCGTCGCCCATCTGTACGGCGGCCTTGGCCAGTTGGCGGGTGTCCTTGTATACGGTCTGGGTCTGCTCACCCGCGATGATCGACTTCACCGACGCCAGCTCGCCGTCCTGGCCCGTGACGACGGGCAGCGGCTGGCCGGCTCCGTAGCCGACGCCCTTGAGCGAGGAGATGATGCCGATCGAGATGCCGTCGTACGGCGAGAGCACGGCGTCGACGCGGGCGGCGGTGTACGACTTGCTCAGCAGGTTGTCCATCCGGGACTGGGCGAGACCGCCGTCCCAGCGCAGTGTGGCGATCTGGTTGAGGGAGGTCTGGCCGCTCTGCACGACCAGCTTCTTGTCGTCGATGTACGGCTTGAGGACGCTCATCGCGCCGTTGTAGAAGAACGCGGCGTTGTTGTCGTCCGGCGAGCCGGCGAACAGCTCGACGTTGAAGGGGCCCTTGCCGTCCTTGACGCCGAGCTTGTCGACGATGTAACTGCCCTGGAGGACACCGACCTTGTAGTTGTCGAAGGTCGCGTAGTAGTCGACGTTCTTCGTGCCGCGGATCAGCCGGTCGTAGGAGATCACGGGGACGTGGGCGTCGGCGGCCTTCTGCAGCACGTTCGTGAGCGAGGAACCGTCGATGGCGGCGATCACCAGCAGCTTGGCCCCCTTGGTGATCATGTTCTCCACCTGGGAGACCTGGTTCTCCACGACGTTGTCGCCGTACTGGAGGTCGGTCTTGTAACCCTTGGCCTGGAACTCCTTGACCATGTTGTTGCCGTCGTTGATCCAGCGCTCCGACGACTTGGTCGGCATCGCGATGCCGATGAGGCCGCCCTTGGCGTCCCCGCCGGTCCCGCCGGCCCCGGCGTCGCCCGTTCCGTTGGCGCTCTGGCCGCAGGCTGCCAGCGACAGCGTCAGGCCCAGGGTGACAAGGCCCGCTGAAAGCTTCCGCACAGTTCCTCCAGTGATGTTCCGCGACCGGCACAGTGCGACCCGGCTGGGAGAACCGGAAGCGGTCGAGCGGGGCCGGCCGGGAGTCGTTCCCCGCGCTGTTGCGAAGTTCAGGTTTGCAGTGGCTCCGGCCTGGCGATACCTGAGTGTTAACGCTCACAAGTGTGTCGTCAAGGGTCTGTTCAGATCACCATTGGGCAACATCGCCGCAGGCGGGCAGCCTCCTCGCCGGAGCGGCTCCATGGCGGGACGTCCGGGCAGGTCGACCACGGGCGGCTTCCGCGGTTTCTGCGGCTTTGTCGAGTGCGGTGACTGGCGTACGGGGGCCGGGTGTCGGGCGGGATTGCGGATCGCCGGACTGGGAGACGTCCCGCCGTCTTCTGTGCCGACGACGACACGGTGCTCGGTCTGCTGGGGGCGCGCCCCGCGCAAGTCCGGCCCGCTCGATTCCGGGAGGCGTCGGCTCGCCGGATTCGGCGACATTGTTGAGCCCGCCTGCCCCGCTGTGTCCGTGGCCGCTGTGCGGCAGGGCTTCGGCGAGCTCGGCCGCCGGGCCCTGGAAACCGCTCGTCGAGGGGTCGGGGGCGGCTTGTACACCCGCATCCCCGCCTGGCGATCTTGCCCGAGATGGCAGCGCGGGCCCGGGTGTCGGCCTTGAGCTGGCGCCGTCGGGCCGGGGGGTCGGCCGCTGAGTCGGCCGAGGCTCTCCGCCGGGCCGGTCGCACTTGGGCGAGGCTTCCATGGGTTCCTTGACAGGAAGATTGTGAGCGCTAACAATTTGCCTTCATGGAGAGAGGTGGCGCATCAACTCCACAGGAACCGATGCCGGTTTCCCGTGCGAGGGATGAGGGAGTGCACGGAGAGAAGTGGATCTCCCGCTACGGCAGGTCCGCCCCTCGGCTCGGCGATCCGCGCCGCCGTTGGCCCGGGGCGCACCCCCGGATGTGGGCTATCCGCGGCGGTGGCCTTGGGGTGGGTGTCTCCTCCCCGCGTTCGCGGTGAGGACCTGTTGGCCATCGGGTCGAGTGGGGTCTCTCGCGACGGGCCGGCGCCTCAGGGCAGGATCCCCGTGGGCCTCGATGGGGACGTCGTCGAAGGCGGCCATGCGCCCTCCTCGCCTCCGGCGGCCCCGCGCACGCCGACGTCTACTGCCCGCTCCCCGGAACTCCTGGTGACCGGATGCCGATGCCGATGCCGAATCCGACGCCGCCATCCGCCGGGTCGCCAAGGAGCTGCGCTCGAACCAGGCCCACCGCCGACCGGCCGGGGGGTGTGCATTCGTCCTCCAGTGCGTGGCGAAGCCCCGTACGTCGGCGGATCCGTGCGCGTCTCGACGGCGTGCCGCTGGGTGCTGAGGGCCGGTCCGAGCGGCGGACGTACGGGTGGTCGTGCACGGCCGGCACCGTTTCTCGCCGGCGGTGAGGCCCCCAAGCCGCCGGTCGCGGTCGGGTCGCCGGAGGACGTCAGCGGACCGCCGGGGCGGCGTGCGGAGGGGGAGGTCCGTGGCCGGGTCGCGCCGGCCCCGTGGAAAGACACGCCTGTGCTCGCCGGGAGGCCCGTGGGGCCCGGCTCGTGGCGCGCTCGGGCCCCGCCGCCGGGTCGGCGTGGCCGGGCGAGGGCCGAGCGCGAGGTGTCCACCGGACCGGGCCTACGCCGCCGGCAGGTCGAGCCACGAGTTCTCGGGGAGGCGTAGCCTCAGGGCGGCTGTCGAAGCGCTTGGACGCCGTCCAGCGCGCGAACGACGCGTTCCGAGTTCAGCAGGAACGCGGACCAAAGCAAAACTGGTTTCACCAGGGACGGTTGACAGTGGCAGTGGTTCATGTCAGCGTCGAAGCGCTTCGACAAAAGATCGTAACGCCCAACCTGCCTAGGGGTTGTTCACGTGAGTTCCCTGTCCGCGCCCGCAGCCGGTGCGCCTCCTTTCCGCAATCCGGAGCTACCGCTGCGCAAGCGTGTCGACGACCTGCTCGAACGGCTCACGCTCGACGAGCGGCTCGCGATGCTGCACCAGTGCGTACCGGCCGTCCCGCGCCTCGGCGTCGGCTCCTTCCGAACCGGCAGCGAGGCCCTGCACGGGGTCTCGTGGATGGGGGTGGCGACCGTTTTCCCGCAGGCCGTAGGCCTCGGCGCCACCTGGGACGAGGGCCTGGTGCGCCGGGTCGCCGAGGCGGTCTCGATCGAACTGCGCGCCTTCCACCTCCACCGCCCGCCCGTCGTCGGCAGCGCTCCCCACAGCCTCCAGGCCTGGGCGCCCGTGCTGAACCTGCTGCGCGACCCGCGCTGGGGGCGCAACGAGGAGGGGTACTCCGAGGACCCGGTGCACACCAGCCGCCTCGGGGAGGCGTTCTGCCGGGGACTGTCCGGCGACCACCCGACCTACCTGCGGGTGGCCCCGGTGCTCAAGCACTTCCTCGCCTACAACAACGAGGACGACCGGTGCACCACCTCCTCCGGGCTGCGACCGCGCGTGCTGCACGAGTACGACCTGGCCGCCTTCCGCCCCGTCATCGCATCCGGCGCCGCGACCGGCGCCATGGCCGCCTACAACCTCGTCAACGGCCGTCCCTGCCATGTGAGCCCGCTCATCGAGTCGGAGCTGCGCCGCTGGGCGGAGCCGACCGGCCACGAGCTGTTCGTGGTCAGCGACGCCGAAGCCCCGTCCAATCTGGTCGACCTCGAGGAGTACTTCGACGACCACGCCGAGTCCCACGCGGCGGCGCTCAAGGCGGGCATCGACAGCTTCACCGACCACGGCGAGGACAGCGCGACGCCGGTCGGCCGACTGCGCGAGGCCCTGGAGCGCGGCCTGATCGACGGGGCCGACGTGAACCGCGCCGTCCGGCGTCAGCTGGAGCTCCGCTTCCGGCTCGGTGAGTTCGACCCGGAACTGGACCCCTACGCCGGTATCGGGCCCGAGGTCATCGACTGCGCCGAGCACCGCGAGCTGGCGCGGCGCGCCGCGACCGAGTCGGTGGTGCTGCTCAAGAACGACGGCCTGCTGCCGCTCGACGCGGCGCGGACACCACGGATCGCCGTCATCGGCCCGCTCGCCGACACGCTGTGCGAGGACTGGTACAGCGGCACCCCGCCCTACGAGGTCGGCGTCGCCGCGGGACTCTCCGAGGCGCTCGGCGTCCACGGCGGCGAGGTGGTCTGCGAGGAGGGCGCCGACCGGATCGCGCTGCGCTCCCGGACCACCGGGGAACCGCTCGGCAAGACCGCCTTCGACGTGGCCGACTGGGGCAGCGGCGTACTGACCCTGCGCGCCGCCGACACCGGCCGCTACCTGAGCCTCAAGGGCGACGACTCGCTGGCGGCCGACCAGGAGGTGCTCAAGAGCTGGGAGATCCACGAGACCTTCCGGCTCGAACCGGCCGAGGGCGTAGACGTGGTGCTGCGCTCCGTCCTCACCGGACGCTACGCCGCCGTGGACCCGGCCGACGGCCGGGTGAGCGTCACCGCCTTGACCGCGGACGTCGCCGAGCGCTGGCAGCGGGAGCTGCTGCGCGACGGCGCGGCCGAGGCGCGGGCGGCCGCCGAGACGGCCGACGTGGTGGTCGTCGTCCTCGGCAACCACCCGATGGTGGGCGGCCGCGAGACCGAGGACCGCGCGGGCATCGACCTGCCCGGGACTCAGGACGCGCTGCTGCGCACGGTCGCGGCCGTCTGCCCCGAGACGGTGCTGGTGGTGATGAGTAGCTACCCGTACGCCGTCGACTGGGCACAGGAGCACCTGCCCGCCGTGGTGTGGACCTCCCACGCCGGGCAGGAGACGGGCCATGCACTGGCCGCGGTGCTGCTCGGGGAGGCCGAGCCCGCCGGCCGCCTGCCGCAGACCTGGTACCGGGGCGGGGACCCGTTGCCGGATCCGCTCGACTACGACGTGATCAAGGCCGGCTGGACTTACCAGTACCACGGGGCCGCGCCCCTCTATCCCTTCGGCCACGGGCTGTCCTACACCGACTTCGCCTACGGCGGCCTCGGCCTGTCGCATCCGTCGATCGGCCCGGACGGTTGGCTCGACGTCACGGTAAGCCTGGCCAACACCGGCCGGCGGGCGGGCAGCGAGGTGGTCCAGCTCTACGTCCGCGCGCTGGACGCCCGTTACGAGGCCCCCCGGCAGCACCTCGCCGACTTCCGCAAGGTCCGCCTGGAGCCGGGCGAGGGCCGGGAGTTGAGGTTCTCGCTCCCGGCCGACCGGCTCGCCCACTGGTCCACCGCGACCGGCGCCTTCACCGTCGACCCCGGCGTGTACGAGATCACCGCCGGCCGCTCCGCCGAGAACCCGGTCCTCACCGCACGGCTCACGGTGACCGGACCGGCCCCCGAGCCCCGCGTGGTCGTCGGCCGGCGAACCCTGACCGTCGACTTCGACGACCACGCGGACATCACCATCGTCGACGCCGCCCGCGCCGGCGGTGACGCGGTGACTCCGGCAGATCCGGCGCGGCCCGCGACGCTCCTCTTCCGCGACGCCGATCTCTCCGGGGCGGTCCGGGTGGAGGCCGAGACCGCCCTCGAGGACTCGGGTTCCGGGCAGGCGCGGTTGGAATTCCGGGCCGGTGAGCGACTGTTGGCCGAGATCGCGGTTCCCGCAACCGGCAACCGCTACACGTGGACGACCGTCGCGGCCGAACTCGCCGCTCCCCTGGACGGCGTCCACGACCTGCGGCTGACCCTGCACGGCGGCTTCCGTCTGGCCGCCTTCGGCTTCACCGCGTCCAGCGAGAACGGCTGAGGCCCGCACCCCCGCGAGACCGGCGGCCCGCCACAGGGGGGCGGGCCGCCACCCCTTCCCGTACCACCCCTTCCCGTACCACCCCTTTCCGTACCACCGCCCGGACCTGCGCGGCAGGCAAGGCCCCCTGAGTCCGCCGAGCTCCGTCACCGCGTCACCCCGTCACCTCTCCGACCGGAGGAAGCCCCCATGCCGCTCACAGACCTTGGTGCAGACGAACTCATCGACTACCGCCCCAAGTTGTCCGATCCGATAGGTTTTGACGACTTCTGGCGGCGTACCCTCGCTGAAGCCCGGTCACACGACGGGGCGATCAAGGTGGAGCGGGTCACCGCCCAGCACATGCTGCACACCGTCGAGGTCGACGACGTGCGCTTCCCCGGCTGGAACGGCGAACCGGTGGCCGCCTGGTTGCTGCGCCCGCGCGACGCGGCCGGACCGCTTCCGGTCGTCATCACCTACATCGGGTACAGCGGCGGTCGCGGACTGCCCACCGACCACCTGTTCTGGTCCGCCGCCGGCTACGCCCAACTCGTCGTCGACAGCCGGGGCCAGGGCCACGACACCCCGGACCGGGGCGCGGGCGACGGCACGCAGTGGGTGGAGGGGTTCATGACCCGCGGCATCGACTCTCCCGACGACTACTACTACCGGCGGTTGATCACCGACTGCGTGCGAGCCGTGGACGCGGTCGCCGAGCTGCCCGGACTCGACAGCCGTCGGATCGTGGTGGCCGGAGGCAGCCAGGGGGGCGGTCTGGCGCTTGCCGTCGCCGGTCTCGCCGGGGACCGCGTGGCGGCCGCGATGCCGGACGTCCCGTTCCTGTGCCACTTCCGCCGCGCCACCGCGATCTGCGGCGAAGGCCCGTACCAGGAGATCGCCAAGTACCTGCGCTGGCACAGCCGTCACCGCGTGGAGCCGGCCTTCGCCACCCTCGACCACTTCGACGGCGTCCACTTCGCCCGGCGGGCCACCGCGCCGACGCTGTTCAGCGTGGCCCTGATGGATCCGATCTGCCCGCCCTCCACGGTCTACGCCGCCTTCAACCACTACGCGGGCGTGGACCGCACCATGACCGTGTGGCCGTTCGGCGACCACGGCGGCGGCCTCGGCTCGAACCCGCCCGTCCAGCTGGCCTGGCTGCGCGAGCGCGGCCTGGCGCCGGAGCTCTGACCCGCCCCGCACCACGGGACCGGGCAGAGCGCGCGGGGGCGCCCCGCGGGCCGAGCAGCCCGCCTGGCCGCCCCGCGCCCCGCACCCCCGAGACCGAGGAGCCCGACAGACCCGTGAGATACCGCCCATGACCACCCCGGACTTCCCGGAACTGCCCGCCGGGTTCCGTTTCGGTGCCGCGACCGCCGCCTACCAGATCGAGGGCGCCCACGACCAGGACGGCCGCGGCCCGTCCATCTGGGACACCTTCAGCCACACGCCCGGCCGTACGCTCGACGGAGCCACCGGCGACACGGCCTGCGACCACTACCACTGCCATCCGCAGGACGTCGCCCTGCTGCGCGGGCTCGGCGTGGACAGTTACCGCTTCTCGATCGCTTGGCCCCGCCTGCTGCCCCGGGGCACCGGACCGGCCAACCCCAAGGGGCTCGACTTCTACGACCGCCTGATCGACGATCTGCTGGCCGCCGGAGTCGCCCCCGCCGTCACCCTCTACCACTGGGACCTGCCCCAGACCCTGGAGGACCGGGGCGGCTGGCGGGTCCGCGAGACCGCCGAGGCCTTCGCGCAGTACGCGGCCCTCGCGGCCGAGCGCTACGGGGACCGGGTGGAGCGCTGGATCACCCTCAACGAGCCCTACTGCTCCGCCTTCGTCGGGTACGCCGAGGGGCGCCACGCACCCGGCGCCCAGGAGGGCCGGGGCGCGCTCGCCGCCGCCCACCACCTGCTGGTCGCCCACGGCCTCGCGGTCCGGGAGCTACGTGCGGCGGGCGCCCGGGAGGTCGGGATCGCACTCAACCTCGACCGCATCCACACCGCCTCCGCCCTGCCCGGGGACCGCGCCGCCCTGCGCCGCGCCGAAGTCCTCCACAACGAGGTCTGGACCGAGCCGCTGCTCGCCGGACGCTACCCGGCGCACGAGGCCGGGACCTGGGCCGGCCTCGCCGACGGCCCCTGGCGACTGCCGGGCGACCTGGAGCTGATCGGCGCGCCGCTCGATTTCCTCGGAGTCAACTTCTACCGCCCGATCACCGTCGCCGCCGCCCCCCACCGCACGGACGACCTCGAACTGCGCACTGCCACGGACATCGGCGTCAGAGAGCTGGACCCGTACGGTTCGCGGCACACCACCATGGGCTGGCCCGTCGTCCCGGAGGCGCTCACCGAACTGCTTCGCGCACTCCACGCCCGCTACCCGAGGCTTCCGCCGGTCTGGATCACCGAGAACGGCTCCGCCGAGGCCGACGCCGTCGGTCCCGACGGCCGGGTCCATGACACCGCGCGGACCGACTACCTGGCGGACCACCTCGCCGCCGTCGCGGAGGCGGTCTCGGTGGGCGTGGACGTGCGCGGCTACTACGTCTGGTCGCTGCTGGACAACTTCGAGTGGGCGCGCGGCTACGGCCAGCGCTTCGGCCTGGTCCACGTCGACTACGACACGCTGACCCGAACGCCCAAGGACAGTTACCACTGGTTCCGGGCCCTGATCACCGCGCACCGAGCGCGGACGGAGGAGACCACCCGATGAAGTTCACCGATGGCTACTGGCTGATGCGCCCGGGCGTCACCGCGCGTTATGCCGCCGAGGTCGCGGACGTCCGGGCCGACGAGCACCGGATGACCCTCCACGCGCCGGTGAAGCACGTGCGCAGCCGCGGTGGCATGCTCAACAGCGTGCTCCTGACGGTCGATTGCTGGTCGCCGGCCGAGGGTGTCATCGGGGTGCGCGTCACCCACCACGCCGGTTCGGTGCGGCGCGGGCCGGATTTCGCACTGCCCGGCGCGCAGGAGGGGAGCGGGAAGGTGCACCGGGACGGCCCGGTGGTCGAGCTCAGTGCGGGTGAGCTGTCGCTGCGGGTGGACACCTCACAGCCGTGGTGCCTGGAGTTCACCGCCGGCGGGCAGGTGCTGACCTCCGTCGGCGAACGCGGTGCCGGCTTCGTCACCGACGACACCGGGCGGCACTTCATGCTCGGCCAACTCTCGCTGGGAGTAGGAGAGCTGGTCTACGGCCTGGGGGAGCGGTTCACGCCGTTCGTCAAGAACGGGCAGGTCGTGGACATCTGGCAGGCCGACGGCGGCACCAGCAGCGAACAGGCGTACAAGAACATCCCCTTCCACCTGACCAACCGGGGCTACGGCGTCTTCGTCAACCATCCCGGCAAGGTCAGCTACGAGGTCGGCTCCGAGTCGGTCGGCCACGTGCAGTTCAGCGTCGAGGACCAGTCGCTGGAGTTCTTCGTCGTCCACGGCCCGACCCCGAAGCAGATCCTGGAGCGCTACACCGCGCTCACCGGCCGCCCCGCCCTGCCCCCGGCCTGGGCGCTGGGCCTGTGGCTGACCACCTCGTTCACCACCGACTACGACGAGGCCACCGTCAACCGCTTCGTCGCGGGCATGGCCGAGCGCGGCATCCCGCTGAGCGTCTTCCACTTCGACTGCTTCTGGATGCGCGCCTACCGGTGGTGCGATTTCGAATGGGACTCCGACACCTTCCCCGACCCGGTCGGCATGCTCGCCCGGCTGGGGCAGCAGGGACTGCGGATCTCCGCCTGGATCAACCCGTACATCGCGCAGCAGTCGGTGATGTTCGAGGAAGGCGTGCGCGAGGGCTACCTGGTGCGGCGCCCGGACGGCAGCGTGTGGCAGTGGGACCTGTGGCAGCCCGGCATGGCCCTGGTGGACTTCACCAACCCGGCCGCCCGCGACTGGTACACCGGCAAGCTGAAGACGCTGCTGGACCAGGGCGTGGACTGCTTCAAGACCGACTTCGGCGAGCGCATCCCCACGGACGTCGTCTGGCACGACGGCTCCGACCCCGAGCGGATGCACAACTACTACACCCACCTCTACAACGAGGCCGTCTTCGACCTGCTGCGGGCGGAACGCGGCGAGGGCGAGGCACTGCTCTTCGCGCGCTCCGCCACGGCCGGCGGCCAGCAGTACCCGGTGCACTGGGGCGGCGACTGCGAATCCCACTTCAACGCCATGGCCGAGTCGCTGCGCGGCGGGCTCTCCCTGGGCATGTCAGGCTTCGGCTTCTGGAGCCACGACATCGGCGGCTTCGAGGGCACCCCGACCCCCACCGTCTTCAAGCGCTGGGTGCAGTTCGGCCTCCTCTCCTCGCACAGCCGCCTGCACGGCAGCAAGTCCTACCGCGTCCCGTGGGACTACGGGGAGGAGGCCGTCGAGGTCACCAGGGAGTTCACCCTGCTGAAGCACCGCCTCGCCCCGTACCTCCAGCGCGCCGCCCAACAGGCCCACGCCACCGGCATCCCCGTCATGCGCGCCATGGTGCTGGAATTCCCCGACGACCCCGCCGCGGCCGCGCTGGAGCGGCAGTACATGCTCGGCGACGACCTGCTCGTCGCTCCGGTCTTCACCGACGACGGCACGGTCGAGTACTACGTGCCGGAAGGGACGTGGACGAACGTTCTGACCGGCGCCCGGATCAACGGTCCCCGCTGGGTCCGCGAACAGCACGGCTTCCACACCCTGCCGCTGCTGGCCCGCCCCGACTCCGTCATCCCGCTCGGCGCCGAGGACCAGCGCCCGGTCTCCGCCTGGGCGGACGGCGTGGAACTGCGGGTGCACGCCTTCGCCGACGGCGCCGAGCGCACCGTGGTGATCCCGCGCTCCGACGGCCCCGGCGAGGCGGCCCGCTTCCACCTGAGCCGCCGCGGTGACCGGCTCCGCGTGACCACCGACAGCCTGCATCCCTGGCAGCTCCGGTTCGGCGGGCCGGACGGGACCGTCCACGCCCGGCCCGCCGGCACCCTGGAGGCCGACCTCGCCCACCCGGCCTGAGGCGGGCGGGCGGCGCGAAGGCGCCGGCCTCTTAAGGCGTGGCGGAGCCGGGCCGTGGAACCCCACGGCCCGGCTCCTGCGCGCACCGGCTCCTGCGCGCACCGGCTCAGCGGGCGTCGGCTCAGCGGGCCCCGAGGAGGTGTTCGAGGGCGAGCTGGTCCAGCTGCTCGAAGGCCATGCCGCGGCGGGCGGCGGCATCCACGTCGAACTCGTCGAAGGCGGACCGGTCGGCCAGCAGCCCGGCCAGGCCGTCCTCGGCGGTGGGCAGGGCGAGCTCGGGCAGTCGGGAGGCGGCGAGCGCGGCCCGGACCTGCGGATCGGACCGGAAGGCGCGGGAACGCTCAGCCAGGAGCAGGTAGTTGCGCATGCAGGCGGCCGCCGAGGCCCAGACGCCGGCGGAGTCCTCGGTGCGCGGCGGCTTGAAGTCGAAGTGGCGGGGGCCGTCGTAGCCGGCCGACTCCAGCAGGTCCACCAGCCAGAAGGCCTGGCGCAGGTCGCCGGCGCCGAAGCGCAGGTCCTGGTCGTACTTGATGCCGGTCTGGCCGTTGAGGTCGATGTGGAACAGCTTGCCGTGCCACAGGGCCTGGGCGATGCCGTGCGGGAAGTTCAGCCCGGCCATCTGCTCGTGGCCGACCTCCGGGTTGAGGCCGACCCGGTCGGGCCGGTCCAGCTCGTTGATGAACGCCAGGGCGTGGCCGATGGTGGGCAGCAGGATGTCGCCGCGCGGCTCGTTGGGCTTGGGTTCGATCGCGAAGCGCAGGTCGTAGCCCTGGTTCTCGACGTACTCGCCCAGCAGGTTGAAGGCCTCCTTCAGCCGGTCGAGGGCGGTGCGCACGTCCTTGGCCCCGCCCGACTCCGCGCCCTCGCGGCCGCCCCAGGCGACGTAGACCTCGGCGCCGAGTTCCACGGCCAGGTCGATGTTGCGGATGGTCTTGCGCAGCGCGTACCGGCGCACGTCCCGGTCGTTGGCGGTGAAGGCGCCGTCCTTGAACACCGGGTGGGTGAAGAGGTTCGTCGTGGCCATCGGCACCTTCAGCCCGGCCGTGTCGAGGGCGGTACGGAACCGCTTGACCGCCTGCTCGCGGGCGGCGTCGCCGGAGCCGAAGGGGATCAGGTCGTCGTCGTGGAACGTGACGCCGTAGGCGCCGAGCTCGGCCAGCCGCTCCACGCTCTCGACGGGGTCGAGGGCGGGCCGGGTGGCGTCGCCGAAGGGGTCCCGCCCCTGCCAGCCGACGGTCCACAGGCCGAAGGTGAACCTGTGCGCGGGGGTGGGAACGAGCGGGTCGCTGGTCATGGGGCGCTCCGGATCAGGCCGAGGGCTATTTGTAATGACGAAAAACAAATTAGTATGCCGGGACGCCAGAAGGAACCCCACCGGAGGAACGCATGTCTGCTCAGCGTGTCGTGATCGGTGTCGACAGCTCGACCCAGTCCACCAAGGCCCTCGCCGTCGACCTGGAAACCGGCGCCGTCCTGGGCGAGGGCCGCGCCTCGCACGACGTCAGCGCCGGCCCCGGACGCGAGAGCGACCCCGAACAGTGGTGGGGGGCGCTCGGCAAGGCCGTGGCGGCCACCGGCTGGGCGGATCGCGCAGCCGCCTGCTCGATCGCCGGCCAGCAGCACGGCCTGGTCACCCTCGACGGGGCAGGCGGGCCGGTGCGCCCGGCGCTGCTGTGGAACGACGTCCGCTCCGCCCCGCAGGCCGCCGGACTCGGAGCCGCGTTCGGCCCGGCCGAGCTCGCCCGCCGTACCGGCAGCGTCCCGACGGCCGCCTTCACGGCCGCCAAGTGGGCCTGGCTGCGCGCGAACGAGCCTGCCGCCGCCGACCGCGTCGCGGCCGTCCGGCTTCCCCACGACTTCCTGACGGAGCGGCTGACCGGTGAGGCGGTGACGGACCGCGGTGACGCCTCGGGAACCGGCTGGTGGGGCCCGGACGGCTACGACCAGGACGTCCTCGACCGGATCGGCCTCGACCACGGGCTGCTGCCACAGGTCCTCCCGCCGGGCGCCCTCGCGGGCACCGTCCGGGCCGGGACGCCACTGCGCGAGGGCACGTTGGTGGCCACCGGGACCGGTGACAACATGGCCGCCGCCCTCGGGCTGGGCCTGACCCCCGGACGCCCGGTGCTGAGCCTCGGTACCTCCGGCACCGTCTACGCCGTCGGCCGGACCCGGCCCACCGACCCGAGCGGAACCGTCGCCGGCTTCGCCGATGCCCTCGGCGGCTGGCTGCCGCTCGCCTGCACGCTCAACTGCACCCTCGCCGTCGACCGCTTCGCAGCCCTGGTCGGACGCGACCGCGAGGACGTCGAGGCGGGCGGCACGGTGGTGGTCCTTCCCTATCTGGACGGCGAGCGCACGCCGGACCTCCCGGGCGCTTCCGGCCTGATCCACGGCCTGCGCCACGACACCACGCCCGGACAGGTGCTCCAGGCCGCCTACGACGGCGCCGCCCACGCCCTGCTCGTGGCCCTGGACGACGTACTGCGTGCCGGAGGCGAGAGCCCCGCCCCCGACGAACCACTGCTGCTGATCGGCGGCGGAGCCCGCGGCAGGGCCTGGCAGCGGACCGTCCTGAGACTGTCCGGCCGAGCGGTCCAGGTACCCGCGGCACAGGAACTGGTCGCGCTCGGGGCCGCCGCCCAGGCCGCCGCACTGCTCACCGGTGAGCCCGCAGACGCCGTCGCCCGGCGCTGGCGGACCGCCGAGGGCCGGGTACTGGACCCCGTACGCCGTGACGACGACACGCTCGAACGGATCACCAGTACGCTGCGGCGGGCGCGGGCCTTGCAGGAGCTCCCGCCGGCAGAACGATAGGAGGGTCGGCCCAATGGCGGGGATCGGCAGGGCGAGCGGGGGCGCGGAGGCCGTGCCCGCCTCGCAGCAGGGCATGCGCCGGCAGAACCTTGCGGTGGTGATCGGCGCGGTCGCCGCACACGGTCCGCTCTCCCGGGCGGACGTCGCCGGCCATACGGGCCTGACCAGGCCGGCCGTCTCCTCCTTGGTCGACGAGCTCATCGGCCGCGGCGCGCTGACCGAGACGGAGACCGCGCCCAGCGGGCGCGTCGGCCGCCCCGGACGGGCACTGGTCCTGAACGACCGGGGTCCCGCGGGCCTCGGCCTGGAGATCGGCGTCACCCATCTCGCCGCGTGCGTCGTGGACCTGCGCGGTGAACCCCGGGTGTGGCGCCGGGTGGAGCGGGCCAACGCGGGCCGGCCGGCCGGGCAGGTGCTGGCGGAGGCCGCCGCGCTGGGCGCCGAGGCGGAGGCGGAGGCCGCCGCCCTCGGGCTGCGCGTCGCGGGCCGCGTCCTGGCCGTGCCGGGGGTGGTGCCGAACGAGCCGGGCGGACTGATCGCGAACGCCCCCAACCTCGGCTGGCAAGCCGTCCGCCCCGCCGACCACTGGCCCGACCCCGACACCGCGCCCGAGCCGGAGAACGAGGCCAACCTCGGGGCGCTGGCCGAGCAGTGGCACCGGGGCAACCCCGCCGAGACCTTCGTACACGTCTCCGCCGAGGCCGGAATCGGTGCCGCACTGATCATCGGCGGGCAGCTGTTCCGGGGCGCCCGCGGCTTCGCGGGCGAACTCGGCCACCTGCCCGTCCATCCGGAGGGCGCCCCTTGCGCCTGCGGGGCACGCGGCTGCCTGGAGCAGTACGCGGGCGAAGCTGCCGTGCTCCGCGAGGCCGGGCTCGCGCACGTCGGCGACCCGGTGGCCCTCCTGGCCGAGCGGGCGGCCGCCGGGGACGCGACGACCCTGCGCGCTCTGGACCGCGCGGGCCGGGCCCTCGGCCTCGCCCTGACCTCGGCGGTGAACCTGATCGACCCGGACGGCCTCGTACTGGGCGGCGCCTACGCCGAACTCGCCGACTGGCTCCTCCCGTCGGTACGCACCGAGCTGGCCGCCCGGGTCACCGTCCGGCCCTGGAACCCGGAGGCGGTACGCCCCTCCGCCCTGGGGCGCCGCGGACCGGTGCTGGGCGCGGCGTGGTCGACCGTCCGGCAGATCATCGCCGATCCCGCCCGCCTGCCACAGCACTAGGCACTGTTTCTTGGATCATGTGCGGAGCCAGATGATGAGGGCTGCGAGGGTGACGGTGCCGAGGTAGATGTAGGCGCGTTTCTCGTAGCGGGTGGCGACGGCGCGGAAGCCCTTGAGCCGGTTGATGGCTCGTTCGACGGTGTTGCGTTTCTTGTATCGCTCGCTGTCGAAGCCGGTGGGACGGCCGCCTCGGGAACCTCGGTTCTTGCGGTGTCTTTGCTGGTCGAGGCGTTCGGGGATTGTGTGCCGGATTCCGCGTCGTCGCAGGTAGCAGCGGTTCCTTCGGGATGTGTAGGCCTTGTCGGCCAGGACATGGTCGGGGCGAGTGCGGGGCCTTCCGACGCCGATGCGGGGTACGGAAACCTGCTCCAGCACCCGCTCGAACTGGGGCCCGTCGCCGTAGTGTCCGGGTGTCAGGAGGAGGGCGAGAGGCCGGCATCGGCCGTCCGCGACGAGGTGGATCTTGGTCGTGAATCCGCCGCGGGAGCGTCCCAGGCACTCGCCGATCTGACCACTTCTTCGAGCCGGACCTCCAGTTTCCGCAACACCGGATCGACCTGGTTCGTCCCCCGAACGTCCCCCTTTTGAGGACCGGATGCCGCCGGTGTCTTCCTCGCGCTCGGCAGCGTGCTGGTGGGCCCGCACTGCTGTCGAGTCCACCGACACCTCCCAGTCGATCCGGCCCGCGGCATCCTCGGCGGCCTGAATCCGAGAGAGCAGCATCGCCCACGTTCCATCCGCTGACCAGCGGCGATGGCGTTTATAGACGGTTTCCCACGGCCCGAACCGCTCCGGCAGATCCCGCCACTGCACACCGGTCCGGACCCGGTAGAGCACCCCGTTGATGACCCGGCGGTGATCACTCCACCGGCCTCCACGAGCACCACCAGGAGGCAGGAACGACTCCAGCCGGTCCCACTCAGCGTTCGTCAGATCCCCACGGCCCATACGGCAAGCCTGACCCCAACACCCCACTCACGTCAGGAGATCCGAGAAACAGTGCCTAGTGCCGCGTCAGGCAACGTTCGCCCCGTCGCAACGCCCGGCACGCACTCTCGCCGCACCGGCCGAAAGCCGAGTACGTCCAGTACGAGCGCTTCCGGCCGGCGCACCGAGAGCACGCACCGGACGCCGCTCCTCAACGGGCAAACGTTGCCTGACGCGGCACTAGGTTCGCAGAAGGGCGACCGGGTCAGTCGTCGATGGCTCGCAGCGGGTCGTCGCTCAGGCTGGCGGCCAGCCACTGCTCCACGGCCGTGATGTGGACGGTCGCGGCCGCGGCGGCCAGCAGGGCGTCGCGTGACTGGAGCGCGCCCAGGATCTGCTCGTGGTCCTGGTGGGCGTTGTCCAACGCGTCACGGGTCCGGCTGCCGCGGACGATGCGGACGCGCTGGGTACGGGTGGAGAGGACCCGCAGGAGCATCGACAGCACGGGGTTGTCGACGGCTTCCACGATCCTGAGGTGGAAGGCGATGTCGTGGGCGACGAACTCCTCCACGGTGGTGGCGGCCCGGGACCTGTCGAGGATGTCGCGCAGTTCCTGGAGGTCCTGCGGCGTCAGCAGGGCAGCGGCCAGCCCGGTCGCCTGCGGTTCCAGCAGCCGGCGCACCTGGAGCAGTTGCAGCGCGGTGCGGCCCTGGGAGACGTCGGCGGCGAAGGAGAGGCTCTCCAGCAGGAGATGGGGCTCCAGGCTGGACACGTAGGTGCCGTCGCCCTGACGGGTGATCAGGATCCGCATGGCCGTCAGCGCCCGGACGGCCTCGCGCAGCGAATTCCGGGACAGGCCGAGCTGTCCGGCGAGGATCTCCTCCTTGGGCAGGCGGGAGCCGGGGGCCAGTTCTCCGTCGAGGATCATCGCCTTGATCTTGTCGATCGCCTCGTCCGTCAGTGCCACTAACGTGCCTCTCAGTGCCGGGTATGTGCGGGGCGGTGGCTCCGCACATACCCGGACCGGGGCCTGCGGAGCCGCTTGCGGGACGAGGCTATTCCTGCTTCTCACCGGACGCGAACCGGGAGATGACCAGGGCGACGATGATGATGGCGCCATTGAGGAACTGGTTCCACAGGGGCGGAACGCCCGCCAGCGTCATGACGTTGACGACGAGCTGGAGGGTGAGGATGCCGGTGAGGGCGCCGAAAACGGAACCCTTGCCGCCGTTGAGGCTGACTCCGCCGATGACGGTCGCGGCGAAGACCTGGAAGATCCAGCCGCTGCCCTGTGTGGCGGAGATGGAGCCGTAGTGCCCGCTGTAAAGGATACCGGCGAACGCGGCGAGCACGCCGCCGAGGACGAGGACGACCCACACGGTGCGGTCGACGCGGATGCCCGCAGTGCGGGCGGCCTCGGCATTGCCGCCGATCGCGTACAGCGCCCGGCCGTGCCGGAGCCAGGCCAGCGCACTGCCGCCGATCGCGAAGAGCAGCGCGCACACCCAGATCGCGGCGGGCACGCCCAGCCAGGACGCCCTGCCCAGGTAGGTGAAGGACGGGGGCAGCTCGACGATGGACTGGCCTTCGGAGAGGGCGACTTGCAGCCCTCGGAGCATGGTCAGGGCGCCGAGGGTGACGATGAAGCCGTTCAGGCGCAGCTTGAGGATGAGGAAGCCGTTGACGGCGCCGATCAGCGCCCCGACGAGCAGGCAGAGCGGGATCGCCGTCCACTCGGGGAAGAGGCCGAGCCCGGTGAACCGGCCCCCACTGGCGGGCAGGATCAGCCACACGGCGATGACGGGGGCCACGCCGATGGTGGACTCCAGGGACAGGTCCATCCGGCCGGCGATCAGGACGAAGGTCGTGGCGAGCACCAGCAGGCTCAGTTCGGTGGACTGCTGGGCCACACCGATCAGGTTGTCGGTGGTGAGGAAGGCCGGCGAGACGATGAACCCGATGAGGCCCAGGACGAGGATCGCCGGAACCAGGGACAGTTCGCGCAGGCGCCCGAGGCCGGCCCCGCGGCGGGCGGTGTCCGCCGCGGCCGGCGCCGCCGTGCTCGGTGCGTGCTCGGTGAGATCTGAGGTGGCGGACATGACTACCTTCCGTGCTCGTCCGCGCCGGATGAGGCGGGTGAGGCGGGTAGGGCGGATGTGGGAGACGGGGTGGCGGAAGCCGGGTCGCCGGCGACGCCCTCGATGGCGGCGACGACGTCCTCGTCCTTCCAGCCCTGGGCGAACTCGGCCACCACCCGCCCGTGGAACATGACGACGACCCGGTCGCAGACCTTGAGGTCGTCCAGCTCGTCGGAGACGATCAGCGCGGCCCTGCCGCCGTCCGCGACCTGCCGGATCCTGCCGAGCAGGAACTCCTTGGACTTGACGTCCACACCGTTGGTGGGGCGGATGGCCACGAGCACGTGCGGATCGGTGGCCAGGGCGCGGGCGACGACGACCTTCTGCTGGTTGCCGCCGGAGAGGGCGGAGACCGGGGTGGCGGCGCCGGGGGTCTTGATGTCGAGGTCCAGGATCACGCGCTGCGCGAAGGCCCTGGTGCGGGCGGGCAGCACGATGCCGAAGGGGCCGAGCTGGTCGGTGACGGTGAGCGTGGCGTTCTCCGCCACGCTGCGGTTGTTGACCAGCCCCTGATGGTGGCGGTCCTCGGGGACCAGGCCGACGCCGGCGGTGAGCGCGGAGGGCACGCTGCCGGTGCGCACGGCCTTGCCGTCGACCGAGATCCGGCCGGCCTTGGCGCGGTGCAGACCGGCGACCGCCTCGCCCACTTGCACGTTGCCGCTGGCGGTGGCTCCGGCGAGCCCGACGACCTCGCCGGAGCGTACGGAGAGGGAGATGCCCTCGCAGGCGCCGGACAGCGTCAGACCGTCGATGGCCAGTAGCTCCGTCGCATCGGCCCGGGTGCCCGGGCGACCGGGGGCGGCGGTGACCGTGGAGGCGGCGGACTCGCCGGTCATGGCCTCCACCAGCGCCGCACGGCCGAGCTCGGCGACGGGCGCGGTGAGGATGTGGGCCGCGTCGCGGTAGACCGTGACCGTGGTGCAGAGGTCGTACACCTCTTGCAGGTGGTGGGAGATGAAGAGGAAGGCGACACCCTGGCGCTGGAGGTCGCGGAGTTTGCCGAAGAGGCGGCCGATGCCGCGGCCGTCGAGCTTCGCGGTCGGCTCGTCGAGGATGATGAAGCGGGCGCCGAACGACAGGGCCCGGGCGATCTCCACGAACTGCCGCTGCTCGACGGTGAGGTCCCTCGCCCGAGCGGCGGGGTCGACGTCGACGCCGTATTCGCCGAGGAGCTCCCCGGCGCGGTGGCGCAGCTGCTTCCAGCGGATGGGCCGCAGCGGGCCGCCGCTCTGCCGGTTCAGGAAGAGGTTCTCGGCGACGGTCAGTTCGCCGATGATCGTGGAGCGCTGGTAGACGCAGGCGACGCGGGAGCGCCAGGCGTCGATGTCGCCGAAGGCGGGTGCCGGCTCGCCGGAGAAGCGCAGTGCTCCGGTGTCGGGCTGCTGGAGGCCGGTGAGGACGGACACGAGCGTCGACTTGCCGGCGCCGTTGCGGCCGACCAGGGCGTGCGACTCGCCCGGGGCGATGCTGATGCGGGCGTCGCGCAGCGCGACGGTCGCGCCGAAGCGTTTGCTGATGCCGGTCGCCTCGGCCACGGGGGCCGGGGTGCCGGGGCCGGCCGCCGGGGCGGTCGCGGTGTCCGCCATGGTGGATACCGTCCTTCGTGTACGGGGGGAGGCTGGGGCGCCGAGGTGCGCAGGAGCGCACCCGGGCTGCGGGGGAGGGGCCGCGACCGGGGGGACGGGGGGTGTCCGGTTCCGACCGCGCGCGGCGTGGGGCCCGCCGGTCGTCAGCCGACGTTGTTGCCCCACAGGGCCTTGTCGTCGACGTTCTCCTTGGTGACCAGCGGAGCGGGCAGCTGGTCCTCCAGGCCGTTGGGCAGCTGGATGATGGTGGAGTCGTGGTCGGTCGTACCCGGCTGGAAGGTCTTGCCCTCGGCGGCGGCCTTGGCGTAGTACAGCGCGTACTTGGCGTAGAGGTCGGCGGGCTGGGAGATGGTGGCGTCGATCCGGCCCTTGCGGATGGCGTCGAACTCCTGCGGGATGCCGTCGTTGGAGACGATGCTGATGTGGCCCTTCTGCCCGGCGGGCTGGAGCAGGCCCTTCTGTTCCAGCAGGGCGAGGGTGGGCTGCAGGAACACACCGCCCGCCTGCATGTAGATGCCGTTCAGGTCCGGGTGCTGTGCGAGCAGGCTCTGCAGTTTGGCCGAGGCCACGTCGCCCTTCCAGTCGGTGGGCAGCTCGAAGACCTGGATGTTGGGGAACTTTGCCTTCATGCACTGCGCGAACGCCTCGGAGCGGTCGCGGCCGTTGATGGAGTCGAGGGCGCCCTGCATCTCGGCGACCTTGCCCTGACCGCCCAGCTGCTTGCCGAGGAACTCGCACGCCTTGGTGCCGTACGCCCTGTTGTCGGCTCGGACGACCATGTAGACAGTGCCCTTGTCCGGTCTGGTGTCGACGCTGACCACCGGGATCTTCTTCGACGCGAGGCTCTCCAGGGTGGAAGCGACGGCGCCGGTGTCCTGGGGCGCCATGACGACGGCCTTGGCGCCCGTGTTCTGGAACACCTGGACGTTGGCGACGAGCTTGGTGACGTCGTTCTGTGAGTTGCTCAGGGGCAGCGCGTTGACGCCGTCGGTCTTGATGCCGTTCTTGACGTACTGCGCGTACGAGTTCCAGAAGTCGGAGTCGGAGCGGGGCAGGTCGATGCCGATGACGGACTTGTCGCCGCCCGGGGCGGCCGAGCCGGGGCTCTCGCGGTTGCACGCGGTGGCGAGGGCGAGCATCGCCAGGACGGCGGTGGCGGCTGCGGCGGTGGAGCGGAAGCGAGTGGGGTTCATGGCCGAGTTCTCTCCTTGAGCCAGGGGCGCGGCGACGGTGGGAGGGGGTGGCGTACGCGCCGTGCGGAAGGCGGCGGGGGGCGCCGGACGGCGCACCCAATGATCCGGCCATTCCTCCGATGTATCTGGGAGGGGACGTTACGACGACGTTGCCGACGTTGACAAGGTCCGTGACCGGGTTGATGTACCGGACCGATGCGCAAGCGGGTTCCGCGCCACTGCCCGATCCCGTCCGACCCCGCCCGATCTCCAACTCCTCGCAGGTAGAGACGGAACGGGAGGCGTACCCCGGCCGGTTCCGGAAGAGCCGCTCGTCGTGAGCATCGGCGGCAACGACGCGGAAATACATCCGAGGAATCCATTGTCAGCCGCGATCTCCGCGCTTATGGTCGCTGTGGCCCGGGATACATCCGATGAATGACTGGCCATCCGGATGACCGAGGCCCTGACGAACGGCAAGGACCGGCGCACCTCAAATCGCCCGGCCCGCACGGCCGACCGTCCCGAAGGCTCAACCGAAACCCGCTCGGCGAGGGAGTTCCCCGGTGAAACTGCTACGAGTCGGACCCCCAGGTGAAGAGCGGCCCGCGGTACGCACCGACGACGGCCGGCTGCTGGACCTGTCCTCCGTGACCCGGGACATCGACGGCGTCTTCCTCGCCTCCGGGGGGATCGACCGGGCCCGCGCGGCGGTCTCGGCGGGGGAGCTGCCCGAACTGGACCCGGACGGCCTGCGCGTCGGGCCGCCCGTCACCCGCCCGGGCAAGCTCGTCTGTGTCGGCCTGAACTACCGCGATCACGCCGCCGAGACCGGCGCGGCGATTCCCGCCCGTCCGGTGGTGTTCATGAAGGACCCGGGCACGGTCGTCGGCCCCTACGACGAGGTGCTGGTCCCCCGCGGATCGGTGAAGACCGACTGGGAGGTCGAACTCGCGGTCGTCATAGGCCGCCGGGCGCGCTACCTGGACGGACCGGATGCCGCGCGGGCCGTGATCGCCGGGTACGCGATCAGCCACGACGTGTCGGAGCGGGAGTTCCAGCTGGAGTACTCCTCGCAGTGGGACCTGGGCAAGTCCTGCGAGACCTTCAACCCGCTCGGTCCGTGGCTGGTCACCGCAGACGAGGCCGGCGACCCGCAGGACCTCGGCCTGCACCTGAGCGTCAACGGTGCGAAGCGGCAGGACGGCCACACCAGCGACATGATCTTCACGGTCGAGCACATCGTGCGGTACCTGAGCCAGTACATGGTCCTGGAACCGGGCGACGTGATCAACACCGGCACGCCCGCGGGCGTGGCCCTGGGTCTTCCCGGCAATCCCTATCTGCGCCCCGGCGACACGGTCGAGCTCTCCGTCGACGGCCTCGGCAGCCAGCGCCAGACCTTCATCCAAGCTTGAAAGGCAGCACCGCCTTGACGACAACCTCCGCCCGGATCACCGCCGTCGACACCTACGACGTCCGGTTCCCCACCTCGCGGGAACTGGACGGCTCCGACGCGATGAACCCGGACCCCGACTACTCCGCCGCGTACGTCGTACTGCGCACCGACGCCGGCGACGGGCACGAAGGGCACGGCTTCACCTTCACCATCGGACGCGGCAACGACGTCCAGGTCGCCGCGATCGACGCCCTGCGGCCCCATGTCATCGGCCGCTCCGTCCAGGAACTGTGCGCCGATCCGGGATCGGTCAGCCGCGACCTGATCGGAGACAGCCAGCTGCGCTGGCTCGGCCCCGAGAAGGGCGTCATGCACATGGCCATCGGCGCCGTGGTCAACGCCGTGTGGGACCTGGCGGCCAAGCGGGCGGGCAAGCCGTTGTGGCGGCTGCTCGCCCACGCCTCACCGGAGTGGCTGGTCTCCCAGGTCGACTTCCGCTACATCGCCGACGCGCTCACGCCCGAGGAGGCCCTCACGTTGCTGCGCGAGGGCCGCACGGGGCTCGCGGAACGCGAGGCCGACCTGCTGGAGCGCGGATATCCGGGCTACACCACCTCCCCGGGCTGGCTCGGCTACAGCGACGACAAGCTCACCCGGCTGGCCAAGCAGGCCGTGGCCGACGGCTTCACGCAGATCAAGCTCAAGGTCGGCGCCGACTTGAGCGACGACATCCGCCGACTGCGCACCGCCCGCGCCGCCGTCGGCGACGGCATCCGCATCGCCATCGACGCCAATCAGCGGTGGAACGTACCCGAGGCGATCAGCTGGACCAACGCGCTCGCCGAGTTCGACCCGTACTGGATCGAGGAGCCGACCAGCCCCGACGACGTACTCGGCCACGCGGCCGTACGGCGGGCCGTCGCCCCCGTGAAGGTGGCCACCGGCGAGCACGTGCAGAACCGGATCGTCTTCAAGCAGCTCCTCCAGGCCGGTGCCATCGACGTACTCCAGATCGATGCGGCGCGGGTGGCCGGGGTCAACGAGAATCTCGCGATCCTGCTGCTCGCCGCGAAGTTCGGGGTGCCGGTGTGCCCGCACGCCGGCGGAGTGGGACTGTGCGAGCTGGTGCAGCACCTGTCGATGTTCGACTACCTTGCCCTCTCCGGAACCACCGAGAACCGCGTCATCGAGTACGTCGACCACCTCCACCAGCACTTCATCGAGCCGGTGGTGATCAGGGACGGGCACTACACCGCCCCGCTAGCCTCCGGCTTCTCCGCCGCCATGCACGCGGAGTCCATCGCCGAATACCTCTACCCGGACGGCACGTTCTGGGTGTCCGACCGCGCCGCGCAGGAGGAAAGGGCATGAGCGAACTGACCGGCCTCAAAGCTCTCGTCACGGGCGGCGCGTCCGGCATCGGGCTCGCCACGGCCCGCGCGCTGGCGGCGCGGGGAGCGGCCGTCGCCGTACTCGACCTCGATCCGCAAGGCGTACCCGAACCGCTGCTCGGCCTCAAGGCCGACGTCGGTGACGACGCCTCCGTACGCGCCGCCGTGGCGGAGGCGGCCCTGCGGCTCGGCGGCATCGACATCCTCGTCAACAACGCGGGCATCGGCGCCGCCGGCACCGTCGAGGACAACCCCGACGAACAGTGGCACCGCGTCCTGGACGTCAACGTCATCGGCATGGTCCGCACCACCCGAGCCGCCCTGCCCCACCTGCGCCGCGCTGCCACTGCCCGTCCGGGCGCTGCCTCCGTGGTCAACACCTGCTCCATCGCGGCCACCGCCGGACTGCCGCAGCGCGCCCTGTACTCCGCCAGCAAGGGCGCCGTGCTGTCCCTCACCCTGGCCATGGCCGCCGACCACGTCCGTGAGGGCATCCGCGTCAACTGCGTCAACCCCGGCACCGCCGACACCCCTTGGGTGGCCCGGCTGCTCGACGCCGCCGACGAACCCGAGGCCGAACGGGCCGCCCTCAACGCCCGCCAGCCCATGGGCCGCCTGGTGACCGCCGACGAGGTGGCCGCCGCCATCGTCTACCTGGCCAGTCCTGCCGCGGCGTCCGTCACGGGCACCGCCCTCGCCGTGGACGGCGGCATGCAGGGACTGAGGCTGCGCCCGGCGGCCCGGCCGTGAGGACCACTCGGCTGGGCGGCAGCGCGGTACCCGTCTGCGAGCTCGCCCTGGGCTGCGCGGCCCTCGGCAACCTCTACCACCCGGTCACCGACGAGGCCGCCCACGCCACCGTGGACGCGGCCTGGGACGCCGGCGTCCGCACCTTCGACACCGCCCCCCACTACGGACTGGGCCTGTCGGAACGCCGGCTCGGCGCCGCCCTTCGCGCCCGCCCCCGTGACACCTACACCCTCTCCACGAAGGTGGGCCGGCTCCTCGAGCCGGACCCGCGGGGCATCCCCGGCAACGACCTCGGCCACGGCTTCGCCGTCCCGTCCACCCACCGCCGGGTCTGGGACTTCAGCGCCGACGGAGTGTTGCGCTCCCTCGAAGCGAGCCTGGAACGCCTAGGCCTCGACCGCGTGGACATAGCCCTGCTGCACGACCCGGACGACCACGCCGAGCAGGCGCTGCGCGAGGCGTACCCGGCGCTGGAGCGGCTGCGTGGCGAAGGCGTGGTCGGGGCGATCGGCATCGGCATGAACCAGTCCGCCCTGCCCGCCCGCTTCGTGCGCGAGACCGACATCGACGTGGTGCTCCTGGCCGGCCGCTACACCCTCCTGGACCAGGACGGGCTCACCGAACTGCTCCCGGAGGCGGCCGCCCGCGGCCGCAGCGTCATCATCGGCGGAGTCTTCAACTCCGGGCTGCTGACCGCCCCCCGGCCGGGCGCCACCTACGACTACGCGCCCGCTCCGCAGCCCGTCCTCGACCGGGCCCTGCGGCTGCTGGCGGTCACCGAGCGCTACGGCGTGCCGCTGCGGGCCGCCGCGCTGCGCTTCCCGTTCGGCCACCCGTCCGTGGCGAGCGTCCTGACCGGTGCCCGTTCCCCCGAGGAAGTGCGCGACACCGTGGAGCAGCTGCGGCGCCCGATCCCGGACGCCCTGTGGGACGAGCTGCGCGCCGAGGGCCTGCTGGACCCGGACACCCCCCTACCCGCCACGGCGCCCGTCGGGGCGACCCCGTCGCCGAAGGAGCCGTCATGAAGGTCGCCCTGCACACCAAGGTCCGCGCCGACCGCGTCGAGGAGTACGACGCCGCGCACCGCCAGGTGCCCGAGGAGCTGACCGCCGCCATCCGCGCCGCGGGGGTGATTGCGTGGACGATCTGGCGCAGCGGCACCGACCTGTTCCACGTGCTGGAGGTCCGGGACTACCAGGTGATGATCGCCGAACTCGAGAAACTGCCGGTCAACATCGCCTGGCAGGCCCGGATGGCCGAACTGCTGGACGTCGTCCACGACTACTCCGCGCAGGGCTCGGACGCCTCGCTGCCGGTGGTGTGGGAGCTGTGACCGGGGCGGACCACGGGCCGGGAATCGTGGACGCCCACCACCACGTGTGGGACCTGTCCGTCCGCGACCAGGACTGGATCACCGGGCCCGAACTCGCCCCGCTGCGCAGGGACTTCTCCCTGGCCGACCTGGTGCCCCACGCCCGCGCGGCCGGCGTCACCGCAACCGTGCTGGTGCAGACGATCACCGTGGCGGAAGAGACCCCCGAGTTCCTGGCCATGGCCGCGCGCAGCGACCTGGTCGCCGGGGTCGTCGGCTGGACCGACCTGACCGCACCCGCCGTCGCCGACACCCTCGCCGGGCTGCGCGCCGGCCCCGGCGGGGAGCACCTGGTGGGGCTGCGCCACCAGGTGCAGGGCGAGCCGGACCCCCGCTGGCTCGTGCGCCCGGAGGTGCTGCGCGGCCTGACCGCGACCGCCGAGGCCGGACTCGTCTACGACCTCGTGGTGAAGCCGTACCAGCTCGCGGCCGCCATCGAGGCCGCGCAGCGCCTGCCGGGTCTCGCCTTCGTCCTCGACCACCTCGGCAAGCCGCCCGTCGCGTCCGGCGAACTCGCCCCCTGGGCGGAACAGATCAGGCGCCTCGCGGCCCTCCCCAACACCGTCTGCAAACTCTCGGGCATGGTCACCGAGGCCGACTGGGACTCCTGGACGGCCGATGACCTGAGGCCCTACGCCGATACCGTCCTGGACGCCTTCGGCCCCGCGCGGCTGATGTTCGGCTCCGACTGGCCCGTCTGCCGGCTCGCCGCCACCTACGCCGAAGTCCTCGCCGCTGCCCGCGACATGACAGCCGGGCTCAGCCTGGCCGAGCGCCGCGAGGTCTTCACCGGCACGGCCGTGCGGACCTACGGCCTGACCATCGCCGCACCCCCGGTCCCGCCCCAGGACCCCCCGCCCCAGGAAAGCCCATGCGCATAGCCCTTTTCATCACGTGCTTCAACGACACGATGTTCCCCGGCACCGGCAAGGCGGTGACCGCACTGCTGGAACGCCTCGGCCACACCGTGGAGTTCCCGCAGGGCCAGACCTGCTGCGGCCAGATGCACTTCAACACCGGCTACCGGCCCGAGACCCTGCCCATGGTGCGCCGCTTCGCCGAGGTCTTCGCGGGCTACGACGCCGTCGTCGCGCCCTCCGGATCCTGCGCGGGCATGGTGCGCGGCCACCACCGGGTGGTGGCCGCCCAGTACGGGGACTCCGCCCTCACCGAGGCGGTCGAGGCAGTGGCGCCGACGGTGTACGAGCTGTCGGAACTCCTCGTCGACGTACTCGGCGTCACCGACGTGGGCGCGTACTTCCCGCACCGCGTCACCTACCACCCGACCTGCCACTCGCTGCGCATGCTCCGCGTCGGCGACCGGCCGCTCAGGCTGCTGCGCGCCGTCAAGGCCATCGACCTCGTCGAACTGCCCGCCGCCGAGTCCTGCTGCGGCTTCGGCGGCACCTTCGCGCTGAAGAACGCGGACGTGTCCAACGCCATGCTCGCCGACAAGATGCGCCATGTCCTGGGCACCGGGGCAGAGTTCCTCAGCGCGGGCGACAACTCCTGTCTCGCGCACATCGGCGGCGGCCTGTCCCGTCTGCGTACCGGCGTCGGCACGGTGCACCTGGCCGAGATCCTGGCCTCCACGGAAGGAGGCGCACAGTGAGCGGCGCCGACAACGTCGTATGGCTGGGCGCCCCGGCCTTCCCCCAGGCGGCGCGTGCCGCGCTCGCGGACACCCAACTGCGGGCGAACCTGCGCCGGGCGACCGGCACCATCCGGGACAAGCGGCTGGCGGTCGCCGCCGAGCTGGAGGACTGGGAGGAACTGCGGGAGACGGCCGCGGCCGTCAAACGTCACACCCTGCGCCACCTCGACCACCATCTCCTGCGCCTGGAGCAGTCGGTGACCGCCGCGGGCGGAGTGGTCCACTGGGCGGCGGACGCCGCCGAGGCCAACCGCATCGTCACCGACCTGGTGCGCGATACGGACGAGAGTGAAGTCGTCAAGGTCAAGTCGATGGCGACCCAGGAGATCGGTCTCAACGAGGCGCTCGCCGACGCCGGCATCCGCGCCTACGAGACCGATCTCGCCGAGCTCATCGTGCAGTTGGGCCGCGATCGCCCGTCCCACATCCTGGTGCCGGCCATCCACCGCAACCGCTCCGAGATCCGGGAGATCTTCCGGCGGGAGATGGGGGAGTGGGGAAGGCCGGCTCCCGAAGGGCTCTCCGACGATCCCCACGATCTCGCCGAGGCGGCCCGCCTCCATCTGCGGGAGAAGTTCCTGCGGGCCAAGGTGGCCGTCTCGGGTGCCAACTTCGCCGCCGCCGACACCGGGACGGTGGTGGTGGTGGAGTCGGAGGGCAACGGGCGGATGTGCCTGACCCTGCCCGAGACGCTGATCACCGTGATGGGCATCGAGAAGGTCCTGCCGTCCTTCGCCGACCTGGACGTCTTCCTCCAGCTCCTGCCCCGCTCGTCGACGGGCGAGCGCATGAACCCGTACACCTCCCTGTGGACCGGCGTCACCGAGGGCGACGGCCCGCAGAACTTCCACTTGATCCTCCTCGACAACGGCCGCACCGCGACACTGGCCGACGAGGTGGGCCGCCAGGCACTCGCCTGCATCCGCTGCTCGGCGTGCCTGAACGTCTGCCCGGTGTACGAGCGCACCGGCGGCCACGCCTACGGGTCCGTCTACCCCGGCCCGATCGGCGCCGTACTGACCCCGCAGCTCGTCGGCATCGGCAGTGACATCAAAAGCGGGGCGGCCTCCCTGCCCTTCGCCTCGACCCTCTGCGGCGCCTGCTACGACGCCTGCCCCGTGAAGATCGACATCCCGGAGGTGCTGGTCCACCTGCGCGCGAAGGCCGTGGAGGCAGGGCGGCGCAGCCCGCGCCTGCCCACCGTCGAGGCGCTCGCCATGAAGGCCGCGGGCGCCGTCATGTCCTCCCTGCGCCGACTGGCCGCGGCCCAGAAGCTCGCCGGCCTCGGGGCACGGCTGGTGGCCCGCGACGGCCGGATCGGCGCCCTGCCGGGTCCGTTCGCCGGCTGGTCCGCCAGCCGTGACACACCCGTGCCGCCCAGGGAAACGTTCCGCGCCTGGTGGCGCCGGACGAGAAGACCCGCGCATGCGGACAGCCCCGAGACCGTGGAAGGGAAGGGACGAGGATGAACGACCGCGAGAGCGTACTGAGCGCGGTGCGGGCAGCCCTGGCCGGGGTGCCCGGATCGGAGGACCCCGACGACGTACCGCTCCCGGACAACCCGCGCGCCGACCACGCGGGACCGGACGTCATCGGGCTCTTCGCCGAACGCGCCGCCGAATACCGCGCCACGGTGGTCCGGGTTCCCGCTGCCGGTGCGGCGGCGGCCGTCGGGCGCGCGCTGGCCCGCACCGGGGCCCGGTCCCTGGTGGTGCCGCCCGGGTTTCCCGAGGACCTGCTCCCGGAAGGGCCCTGGACGCGGCTGGAAGACGCTCCGCCGCTGACCGTGGGCCAACTCGACGGGGCGGACGCCGTGGTCACCACCGTCGCCGTCGCGATCGCCGTCACCGGCACCGTGACCCTCGACCACGGACCCGGCCAGGGGCGCAGGGTCCTCACTTTGCTGCCGGACCAGCACGTCTGCGTGGTCCGGGCGGACCAGATCGTGCCCGACGTCCCCGACGCGCTGAGCCGGCTCGACCCCTGCCGGCCGCTCACGCTCATCTCGGGCCCCTCGGCCACCAGCGACATCGAGCTGGACCGTGTCGAGGGCGTGCACGGGCCCAGGACGCTGGACATCGTCCTGGTCGTGGACGCATAGCGCCCGGTGCGCTGCCCCCTACCCCCTCCCCATCCCCCCTCACCGAACAGACCGCTTCCCCCTGCCCATTCACTCTCCAGGAGTCGAAGATGTCCTCCTCCCCCCTCAGCCGACGCTCCCTGATCAAGGCCGCCGCCCTCGCCGGCGGCGCCGTGGCGTTCGGTCTCCCGCAGGTCGTGTGGCCCGCCACCGCTCAGGCGTACGGCGTCCCCTCGAAGCTGGACTGGTGGTACCAGGCCAGGTTCGGCATGTTCATCCACTTCGGGTCCTACTCCTACCGCGGCCACGGCGAGTGGGCGTTCTCCAGCGAGAACTGGAACAAGGCCGACTACCAGGCCCAGGTGACCACCCCGTTCAACCCGGCGAGCTTCAACGCCGCGAACATCGCCGAACTGGCCAAGAACGCCGGCATGAAGTACCTCGTGATCACCGCCAAGCACCACGAGGGCTATGCGATGTGGGACTCCAACGTCGCGGGCTTCACGGACACCACCGGCACCAAGCAGTACAACCTGCACGACTACAAGGGCTTCCAGCCCGACCTGCTGGCCCAGCTGAAGACCGAGTGCGAGAAGCGGGGCGTCAAGTTCGGGCTCTACTACTCGATCCTGGACTGGAGCCACCCCTCCCAGACCATCAACCGGAGCACCCTCTTCTCCGACATGTCCTCGCAGGCCGCCCGCACCGCCTACATCAACGACATGAAGGCCCAGCTGCAGGAACTGCTCGACCGCTACGACCCGGCGGTCCTGTGGTTCGACGGCGATTGGTGTGCCAACCCGGCCGCCCCCACGCTCACCGACTGGTGGACCAAGGCCGACGGCGAGGACCTCTACAGGTGGCTGATGGCCCGCAAGCCCGGACTCGTCGTCAACGAACGCGTCAAGCGCGACCTCGGCCTGGGGGACTTCGCCTGCCCGGAGCAGACCGTGCCCGTCACGCCGCTGGACCGGCCGTGGGAGACCTGCGCCACGATGAACGGCCAGTGGGGCTACACCGACTGGGCCGAGAACAACTACAGGCCGGTGAAGGACATCGTCCAGGAGATGGTCACGGTCGTCTCCCGGGACGGCAACTACCTGCTCAACATCGGCCCCAAGGGCGACGGCACCGTGACCGCCGGAGCGACGACGGTACTGACCGGGCTGGCTTCCTGGATGGCCACCCACGCCGACAGCATCCACGGGACCAGCGGCAGCCCCTTCGCCGTCGAGCCGTCGTGGGGCAGGATCACCAAGAAGAACGGCAAGCTCTTCGCCCACGTCTTCACATGGCCGACGGGCGGCACCCTGCAGATCCCGGCGGTCCAGAACACCATCAGCCGCGTCTACTTGATGAGCAATCCCTCGGTTTCGCTCGCCTACACGGTCAGCGGCGGCCAGATCAACGCCAGCGTGCCGGCCACGGCGCCCAACGCGAACGACTCCGTGGTCTGCGTGGAGGTCAGCGGTATGCCGGCGGTCCTCGCGGGCGGCGTCTACCGGCTGGTCAGCGCGCAGAACGGCAAGGCCCTCGACAATGCCAACACCACCACCGAGGGCGGCCAGGTCGCCCAGTGGGCCCCCAACGGCGGCACTCCCCAGCAGTGGACGGTCACCGACCTGGGCCACGGCTACTACAAGCTGGTCTGTGTCCGCAGCGGCAAGGCCCTCGATGACAACGGCAGCACCTCCGACGGCACGGTGCTGGTCCAGCGCACCGATGGCGGCGGTCAGGGCCAGCAGTGGGCGGTCACCGCGCTGGGCGGGGGTGCGTTCCGGCTCACCAACCGGCACAGCGGAAAGGTCCTGGACAACGGCTACGCGAGCGGGGACGCAATCCCGGTCATCCAGTGGTCCTCCAACGGCGGCCCCGCGCAGAACTGGAACCTGACCAAGATCGGCTGAAAGCGCGCCCGGGGTGGCGTGCCGAGGGCACACCACCCCGCCTCACATCTCGCCTCACACCCCGCCTCAGACGGAGAAGGCGACGCGCGCGAGCCGCACCGGGCCGCGCAGTCCGAGGCGGACTTCGTGCACACCGGCCGCCACGGCGACGGGGGCGCTCATGGTGGCGTAGTCGTACGGACCGGCCGTGCCCGGGGACAGCGCGAGCACGGCCAGCACCGGACCGTCACCCAGTGAGAGTTCGACCGTGCCCTCACCCGCGGCCTCCACCGTGATCCCGGCAGCCCCCTTCGCGAAATCACAGTCACGGAACAACAGTTCGCCCGAACTCCGGCCGGCCACAGGGGCGACGGAGTCACCCGAGGTCTTCGTACGGTCCACGATCTCGGTGCCGCTCTGGTCGTCGAAGTCCACCGCGTCCAGGCCGGCCGCCATGACCGGCCGGGGGAGGGACGGCTCGCCGTCGAGCTCGACGGTCCGGGTGAGGCGGATGTCCTCGCTGGACGCTCCGACGAGGATCTCGTAGGGACCCGGTGCCACCCGCTGACGCCGCTGCGCCACGTCCCAGAACGCGAAGGCCGACATGGGCAGGCTGAAGGCGACCTCGGTGACCTCGCCGGGCGCGAGCGTCATCCGCCGGTGCGCGGCCAGTTCCCTGCGGGGCCGTGGCACCGAGGGCTCCACGGCCCGGGTGTAGAGCTGGGCGACCTCGTCCGCGGTGACGTCACCGGTGTTGGCGACCGTGAAGGACACGTGCAGCGTCCCGCCCTCGACGCGGGTCGTGAGGCCTGCGTAGGAGAAGGACGCGTACGACAGGCCGTGGCCGAAGGGGAAGAGCGGCGTCCCCTCGAAGTAGAGGTACGTCTGGCGGCCGCCGATCACGTCGTAGTCGAGGAGGCCGGGAAGATCGGAATCGCCGGCGTACCAGGTCTGCGGGAGGCGGCCGGCGGGGGAGACGTCGCCGGCCAGGATCCGGGCCAGGGCGCTGCCGGCCGCCTGGCCGCCGTGGGCCGTCCACAGCAGCGCCGGCACCTCGGCGTGATCGACCGCGTACGGGTACGCCGACACCAGAGCCAGCACCGTGTTCGGGTTGGCCGCGCGGGCCGCGCGCAGGAGTCGCTCCTGGTGGGCGGGCAGGGCCAGGGTCGTACGGTCCTCGGTCTCGCGTCCGTTGATGTGCGGATCGTTGCCCGCGACCACCAGGACCACGTCCGCCTGCGAAGCGGCCCGGTGCACCGCGTCCTCGCCCCTCTCGACGAAGACGACCTCGAAGATCTCCCCGCTCCCGGCGGCAACCTTCAGGCCGTCGGCGGCGACAGAGACGGGGAGGCCCGTAGCGACGTGCCGGAGGAGGTGCCCGTTCCCGTGCGGTTCCAGGCGGAACGTCTCCTGGACGACCCAGCCCCCGGGCTGGTCGGCGGAGGCCCGGACACGGCCGTCCTCGGCGACGGAGAGGTAGCGGCCGTCGGAGGCGCGCAGGGTCGCCGCGCCCTCGCCCCAGTCGACGAGGGAGAGCTCGGTGCCCGTCGCGCCGGTGGTGAGCGGGGGCAGGTCCGTCCGGCCCGCGAGCAGGGCCGGGTCGAGGGCGCCCGCGGCGCCGCGCACCTCGTCGTCGGCGACCGCCTCGGGTACGTGCAGGAAGGTTCCGGCCGAGGTCTTCAGCAGGATCCGGTCCGCGCCCTCCGCGAACCGCACCTCTTCCGGGCCGAACCGCTCGTACAGGCCCGCCAGCGGCGTGGAGCGGTGCAGGAGCGTGCCGCTGTACCAGTCGAGCTTGCACTCGTCGGCGAGCAGGCCGACCACCGCGATCCGGGCACCGGACGCCAGCGGCAGCAGGCCGCCGCTGTTCTTGAGCAGCACGACGGCCTGCTCGGCCGCCTCCTGGGCGAGTGCCCGGTGGGCCGGGGTGTCGAAGTCCGCGGTGAGCGCGTGGGGGTCGTGTGCCGGGTCGAACTCGCCGAGGCGGAAGCGGACCGAGAGCTGGCGGCGGACCGCCGCGTCGAGGTCCGGCTCGGTCAGCAGGCCCTGTGCCAGGGCGCCGCGGATCCGTGCGGTGATCTGCGAACTGTCGGTGCCGTGGTCGGTGAAGCTGTCGACGCCGGCCAGCAGCGCGGCGGCCGTAGCCTCCTCATGGGTGCCGAAGTAGTGCTCGGAGTCGACCAGGTTGGAGGGCGCGCCGGCGTCCGAGCAGACCAGCAGCTCCTCGTCGGTCCAGGTGCGCAGATGCTCGCGCAGATACGGCGAGATGTGGTTCGGGCGGCCGTTGACCAGGTTGTACGCCGGCATCACACCGGCCACCGCGCCCGCTTCGACCGTCTCGCGGAAGGCGCGCAGGTCGTACTCGTGCAGGACGCGCGGGCGGACCGAGGAGGAGGTGACGTCGCGGCCCGTCTCGTTGTTGTGGGCCAGCCAGTGCTTGAGGACGGGCGCGGTGCGCCAGTACGCCGGGTGCTCGCCGCGCAGCCCGCGCGTGTAGGCGGTGGCGATGGCCGAGGTGAGCTTCGGGTCCTCCGAGTAGCCCTCCTCGTTACGGCCCCACAGGGGGTGGCGCAGCAGGTTCACGGTCGGGGCCCAGACGTTCAGCCCCACGCGGTCGTCGCGGGTGCGCATCGCGCGGACCTCCTTGGAGACCGCCTCGCCGACCCGTCGTACCAGATCCGTGTTCCAGGTCGCGCCCAGGCCCACCGCCTGCGGGAAGACGGTGGCCGGGCCCATCCAGGCGACGCCGTGCAGGGCCTCCTGACCCGTGCGGAACGCGGCGACGCCGAGCCGCTCCACGGCGGGCGCGAACTGGTGCAGGAATCCGATCTTCTCGTCGAGCGCGAGCCGCGACAGGAGGTCGTCGATGCGCTTCGCGAAAGGAAGCGTCGGGTCGCGGAAAGGTGGTGGTGTGTGTGGTGTATGTGCGGACACGCGAGATCCCCTTGAGGTGGAGCGGCAGGTGCTTTCGAAGCGCTTCGATGCTCGTCAGGCATGAGGGTGGGTGTCAAGGGATCCACGCCCGTGCCTCAAGCAGCGCATACGAAGAGTCCCTTCCCGGCCACGAGGGAATCTTGGAAGCCACCCTTGTGCGCCCCTGGGTGTTCACTTAACCTCACTGCAACATCGAAGCGCTTCGACTGTCATGCGCGTCGCAGTGGTCGGATGTCCGCTTCAGCTGAGTCAGTTCCAGTCACGACACCGCAGCCGACGGCCCCACCGCCGGGTGACCAGGTGCGCCATGAAGGGTTGACGCAATGACGCCGAATGCCGCCTCCTCCGGACCGAGCCGGAGAAGCTTCCTCGCCTCCACGGCGGTCGCCACCGCGGCGGTGGCCGGGGGAATGCCGCTGCTCACCGCCTGCGGCGGCTCGGGCAGCGGGACGCCCAACGGGACCACGGCGGGCAAGGGCGCCGACAAGCTGCTCCCGACGTACGTCGCCAGCACGGTCGCCAAGCCGGACCTTCCCTCGAAGAACGGTTCGTCGGACGGCTACATCGCCAAGGTCGACCTCGCGGCCCTCGCCGCCTCGGTCCCGGCCAAGCTCGGCACCGGCGCTCCCCTCAAGATCATGTCCCCGCTCTGGGGCACCCCGCCGAAGGCCGGGTGCGCGTACTACGAGGCGGTCGACGCGGCGGCGGGCACCAAGGTCACCTGGCAGAACCAGGACGGCAACACCTACGGCGAGAAGCTCGGCGCCGTCCTCGCCTCCAGCTCCGTACCCGACATGGTGGTCGTGGCCAACTGGCACCTGGTCGGCAAGATCGCGAACGCGGTCACCGCGAAGTTCATGGACCTCGGCCCCCACCTGGCGGGCGACAAGGTCAAGAAGTACCCGAACCTGGCCGCGATTCCGTCCGACGCCTGGCGCATGGGCATCTTCGGCGGCGCGCTGCGCGGTATCCCGATGCCCGCCGCCTCCGCGAACTTCATCGTGCCGTACTACCGCAAGGACCTCTTCGACAAGAAGGGCTGGTCCGTACCCAAGTCGGCCGACGAGTTCCTCACCTGGGCCAAGGACGCCACCAGCGCCAAGGCCAAGGTGTGGGCCTGCGGTGACATGAGCTGGCTCTCGGGGAGCATCTTCGGCGCCTGTCCCAAATGGAACATCGACGACGACGGCAAGCTCAGGTACGCCATCGAGCGGCCCGAATACCTCGAAGCCCTGGAGTGGACCCGCAAGCTGTTCGACGCCGGCGTGGTCCATCCCGACGACATCGCGCGCTCCGGCAACGCGGGACAGCGCTTCACCGCCGGAGAGATCCTGGTCTTCAACGACGACATGTCCACCTGGTACCAGAAGACGGCCGAACAGGCCCAGGCCAACCCGGGCTTCCAGATCGACGCCATGGACATCTTCGGCGCCGCCGGCGGCAACCCGACGCTGTGGGCGTCCTCGCCCGCCATCATCTGGTCGCTGATCAGCAAGGACGCCTCGAAGGAGACCGTGGAGAACGCGCTGGCCGCCGCCAACTTCTCGGCCGCTCCCTACGGCACCAAGGAGCGGATGCTCGTCGACTACGGCGTCGAGGGCACCCACTACACGGTCAAGGACGGCGTCCCCGTCAAGAACGACCAGGGCAACTCCGAGGTGATCAACGCCTGGACGATGCTGGCGGCCCCGGCTCCCTACTACGCCCACCCCGACTTCCCCGATGTCGCCCGCAAGCAGGTCGAGTGGCAGCAGCGGATGGGGGCCTTCATGAAGAAGACGTCCATATACGGCATGACCATCGTCGAGCCGACCCGCTACGCCAACCTCGCCAGCCAGCACGAGCAACTGCAGATCGACTACGTGCGGGGCAACAAGAAGCTCTCCGACGTGCAGGCCGCCATCTCCACCTGGAGGTCCTCCGGCGGCGACGAGCTGCGCGACTGGTACAAGAAGCTCCTCGACGAGAACGGCAGCGGCAACTGATGTCCCTCACGGCCGGGAGCAGGCCCGACGGGACCCGTTCCCCCGCGGCCGCCGAGAAGCCGACGCCGGTCGCGCTCGCCGCCGCGGGGGCGAAGGCCGGGGCCGCCACCGCGGGGACGAAGGTGCGGGTGCGAAGCGGGAAGAGCAAGGCCGGCAGGGTCGCGTTCCGGATCCGGCTGCGCCGTGACCGTGCGCTCATCCTGATGACGGTGCCCGTCATCCTGCTGCTGTTGCTCTTCAACTACCTCCCGCTGCTCGGCAACATCGTCGCCTTCCAGGACTACGACCCGTACGTCTCCAGCAACGGCATCACGGCGATCTTCCACAGTCCCTGGGTCGGCTTCGAGCAGTTCTCGCGGATGTTCGAGGACCCGCTGTTCTGGAGCGCCACCAAGAACACCCTCCTCCTGTTCGCGCTCCAACTGGTGCTGTTCTTCCCGGTCCCCATCGCCCTCGCGCTGCTCATCAACAGCGTGATCCGGCCCCGGGTGCGGGCCGTGGCGCAGGCGATCATGTATCTGCCGCACTTCTTCTCGTGGGTCCTCGTCGTCACCGTGTTCCAGCAGCTCTTCGGCGGCGCGGGCGTCATCGCCCAGACCCTGGAGCAGCACGGGTGGAGCGGCTTCGACCTGATGACCAACGCGGACCTCTTCAAGTACCTGGTCACCGCGCAGTCCGTGTGGAAGGACGCCGGCTGGGGGATCATCGTCTTCCTCGCGGCCCTGTCCGCCGTCAGCACCGACCTGTACGAGGCCGCCGCCATGGACGGCGCGGGGCGCCGGCGCCGCATGTGGCACGTGACGCTGCCCGCGCTGCGCCCGGTGATCGCGCTGCTGCTCGTCCTCAGGGTGGGCGACGCGCTGAGCGTCGGATTCGAGCAGTTCCTGCTCCAGCGGGACGCGGTCGGCGCGGGGGCCAGCGAGGTCCTCGACACGTACGTGTGGAACATGGGCATCCAGAACGGCGACTTCAGCTACGCGGCCGCGGTCGGCCTGGCCAAGGGGCTCATCGGAATCTGTCTCGTCCTGGGCGCGAACAAGTTCGCGCACCTGCTGGGCGAGCAGGGGGTGTACAAGAAATGAGCCTCAACACACAGCTCGTCCGCAGCCTCAAGGCCCCCGCCCGCCCCGTGTGGGAGGAGTCGCCGAGCAAGGCGGGACTCGCCGCCAAGAGCGGCTTCCTCCTTCTCTGCTGCCTGGGGGTGCTCGCTCCGCTGTGGATCGTGATCGTCACCAGCCTCTCTCCCAAACCCGTGATCGACCGGGTCGGCGGCCTCGTCGTGATCCCCCGGGGCATCACCTTCGTCAACTACACCGAACTGCTCGGCGGTGGCCAGGTCAGCCGCGCGATCATGGTCTCGACCGGTGTCACGCTCTTCGGCACGCTGTTCTCGATGACGGTGTCGGTGCTGGCGGCCTACGGCCTGTCGCGGCCGGGGAGTCTGGGCCATCGGTTCTTCCTGATGACCATGATGGCGACCATGTTCTTCGGGGCCGGCCTCATCCCGACGTATCTCCTGGTGCAGTCGCTGGGGCTCACCGACACCTATCTCTCGCTGGTCCTGCCGAGCGCGGTCAGTGTCTTCAACATCCTGGTCCTGCGGGCCTTCTTCATGGGGATCTCACCCGAACTCACCGAGTCTGCCCGCATCGACGGGGCCAGCGACCTGCGCATCCTGCTGACCATCATCATGCCGCTGTCGCGCGCCGTGCTGGCCGTCATCTCGCTGTTCTACGCCGTCGGCTACTGGAGTTCCTGGTTCAACGCCTCCATCTACCTCTCCGACCAGGAGATGATGCCGCTGCAGAACGTGCTCATCCAACTGGTCCAGAAGCACACCGAGGCGCCGACCGGCCTCCAGCAGGCGGTCCGCACCGGACAACTCTCTTCGCTGGGACTGCAGATGGCCGTCATGGTCCTCGCGCTGATCCCCGTCGCGATCGCCTCCCCCTTCGTCCAGCGGCACTTCAAGAAGGGCATGCTCACCGGCGCAGTCAAGGGCTGAAGCCGCCCCCTCCGGTCCGCCTCGCCACCGACCGCTGCCGCCCGCACTACGAGGAGCCCCTCTGATGCCCGACCTGAGCGATGCGACACGAGGCCGTGTGCTCTTCGGCGGCGACTACAACCCGGAGCAGTGGCCCGAGGAGACCTGGCGCGAGGACGTGCGGCTGATGAAGGCGGCCGGGGTCAACTCGGTCACCCTCGGCGTCTTCTCCTGGTCGACGCTGGAACCGGCCCCCGGTGCCCGGGAGTTCGGCCTACTGGAC
The DNA here is from genome assembly GCF_036346895.1 of Streptomyces sp. NBC_00503. Classification (NCBI taxonomy): domain Bacteria; kingdom Bacillati; phylum Actinomycetota; class Actinomycetes; order Kitasatosporales; family Streptomycetaceae; genus Streptomyces; species Streptomyces sp. NBC_00503. Next base: position 7,946,566 of record NZ_CP107855.1, read on the forward strand.
ACGCTGATGGAACTGATGCACGAGAACGGCGTCGGCGTCGTCCTCGCCACCCCGACCTCCTCGCCCCCGCCCTGGCTGGGCCGGCTCCACCCGGACACCCTGCCCGTCACCGAGGACGGCCGCACCGAGTGGTGGGGCGGCCGGCAGCACTTCTCGCACTCCAGCGCCACCTACCGGCGTTATGCCGCCGCCATCACCGAGGACCTCGCCGCCCGCTACGGCAGCCATCCGGCGCTGACGATGTGGCACATCAACAACGAGTACTGCACCTTCGACTACGGCGACGAAGCCGCGGCCGCCTTCCGCCGCTGGCTGCGCGAGAAGTACGGCACCCTCGGCGCCCTCAACGAGACCTGGGGCACTGCCTTCTGGAGCCAGGGCTACGACACCTGGGACGGCATCCTGCCGCCCCGCCTGCCCCACTACATGCGCAACCCCACCCAAGTGCTGGACTTCCGGCGCTTCACCTCCGACATGCTCCTGGAGTGCTACGCCGCCGAGCGGGACATCGTCCGCCGCCACACCCCGCACCTGCCGGTCACCAGCAACTTCATGCCGCTGTGGGTGGGCCAGGACGCCTGGCGCTGGGCGCAGGAGGAGGACGTGGTCTCCGTCGACATCTATCCGGATCCGCGCGACCCGCTGGGCGCGCAGAGCGGCGCCCTCGTCCAGGACATGACCCGCTCCCAGGCGCGCGGGCCGTGGATGCTCATGGAGCAGGCCGCCGGGCCCGTCAACTGGCGGGGCGTGAACCACCCCAAGCCCCGGGGGCTGGGCCGGCTCTGGTCCCTCCAGGCCGTGGCCCGGGGCGCCGATGCCGTCTGCTACTTCCAGTGGCGCCAGTCCCGCCAGGGCGCGGAGAAGTTCCACTCCGGCATGGTCAGTCATGCCGGGGAACAGGGCCGTACCTTCCAGGAGGTCAAGCAGCTCGGAGCGGATCTGGAGCGGATCGCCTCCGGGGTGAGCGGCCGGAACGTCACCGCGGACATCGCGGTCCTGCACGACTGGAACGCCTGGTGGGCCGGAGCCCAGGACGGCCGACCGTCCAAGCTGGTGGACTACCCGGACATCCTGCGCGCCTGGCACCGGGCGCTGTGGCAGGCGCACTTCACCACCGACTTCGCCCACCCCGAGCACGACCTGACGCCGTACGCCGTGGTCGTCGTGCCGCAGCTGTACGCGCTCACCGACGCAGCGATCGACAATCTCCTCGCCCACGTCCGCCGGGGTGGCACCCTCGTCTGCGGCTTCCAGACCGGCGTCGCCGACCAGGACGACCGGGTCCGCGCCGGCGGCATGGATTCCCGGCTGCGCGAGCTGTTCGGCATCCGCACCCTGCACGAGTGGTGGCCGCTGGACGCGGGGGAGAGCGTCACCTGCGAGGGCTTCAGGGCGTCCCTGTGGTCCGAGGAGCTGGAGGCCGACGGCACCGCCGAGGAGACCGCGGCGTACAAGGGCGGTGAACTGGACGGACTGCCCGCGGTCCTGCGCAAGGGCCGGGCCTGGTACCTCTCCACGCTCCCGGAGCCGGAGGCGCTGCGCGACCTGCTGGCCCGGATCGCCTCCGACGCGGGCGTCCGGCCGGTGCTCGAAGGCCTCCCCGAGCAGGTCGAGGCCGTCCGCCGGGGCGAGGCGCTGTTCGTGCTCAACCACGGCCGCGAGCCGGTGACCGTCGAGGTGCCCGGCACCCACCACGACCTCCTGACCGGGACGGCCGTCACCGGCCGGGTGACCCTCGGCCGCCACGGCGTGGCGGTGCTCCGGTCGTCGAAGCCATGACTTCTTCCGGTGGCGCCCACCCGATCGATCGCGTCGCCGGAGAGGATCGCGTCCCCCGCCAGGGGGCGCAGTAGCACTCCCGCAATTTCCCCCCACCCATGGAAGGGACACCATGGTCAAAAATGCGATGCGCAAGATCGCCATGACGGTGCTGGCGCCGGCGATGGCTCTCGGAGCCACCGTCGGGCTGGCCTCCGCCCCCGCTTCGGCAGCAGTCTGGAACTCCTGCGACCAATGGGGCAGCACCAGCCTGAACGGCTACAAGCTCTACAACAACGTCTGGGGCTCCGGTACCGGAAGCCAGTGCATCTGGGCCAACTCCGGGACCGGCTGGGGTGTCTGGGCGAACCACCCCAACACCGGCGGCATCAAGTCCTACCCCAACTCGACGAAGGCGATCAACAAGACGATCGACTCCCTCGGCCGGCTCACCAGCAGCTACAACGTCAGCGTCCCGTCGTCCGGCGCCTACAACACCTCGTACGACATCTGGGACACCGGCCACCGGTACGAGATCATGCTCTGGGTCAACTACAACGGGGCCGTCGGCCCGATCGGCACCTGGCAGGCCACCGTCTCGCTCGGCGGACACAACTGGAACGTCTACAAGGGCACCAACGGGTCGAACCAGGTGTTCTCGTTCCTGCGGACGTCCGACTCCAACTCCGGAACCGTGGACGTCAAGCCGATCCTCAACTGGATCGCGCACACCAAGGGCTGGATGCCCGGCAGCGAGACCATCGGCGACGTCCAGTTCGGCTATGAGATCACCTCGTCGTCCGGTGGCCTCAACTTCACCACCAACAACCTGACCGTCAGCGGAGGCTGACCCGAGACCTCAGGGCCGAGGCCGGTCCGCGCCTTCACCGGGCGCGGACCGGCCTCGGCCCGCAGGCGTTTCGGCCCCGCAGGCGTGTCGGGTCAGGAGGCGGGGGAGGGCGCCGACCCCGTGCTCTCCCGTACGGTCAATTCGGGTGCGATGAGCACGACTTCATCGGTTCCGCGGCCGTCGAGCTTGGCGACCAGACGGTCGACCGCGTGCCGGCCCATCTCCTGTGCGGGGATGGAGACCGACGTCAGCCGCACCGAGGCCTGGACGGCCACCTGGTCCGGGCAGATCGCGACCACCGACACGTCCTCGGGCACGGCGCGGCCCTGGCGGCGCAGCAGGGCGAGCAGCGGCTCGACCGCCTGCTCGTTCTGTACGACGAACCCGGAGGTGCCCGGGCGCTCGTCGAGGATGCGGGCGAGGGTGACGGCCATGGCGTCGTAGCCGCCCCCGCACGGCCGGTGCAACATCCTCATGCCCAACTCCCGGGCCCGGGAGCGGAGTCCGTCGAGAGTGCGCTCGGCGAAGCCGGTGTGCCGTTCGTAGACCGCGGGGGCCTCGCCGATGACGGCGATGTCGCGGTGGCCGAGCGTCGCCAGGTGCTCGACGCACAACGCGCCGGTGGCCTTGAAGTCGAGGTCGACGCAGGTCAGCCCCGAGGTGTCGGCGGGCAGCCCGATCAGTACGGACGGCAGGTCGGTGCCGCGCAGCAGCGGCAGCCGCTCGTCGTCGAGTTCGACGTCCATCAGGATCATCGCGTCGGCGAGCCCACTGCCGGTGACGCGGCGGACGGCGTCGGGCCCCTCCTCGCCGGTCAGCAGCAGCACGTCGTACCCGTGGGTCCGGGCCGTCGTGGCGACCGCGATGGCGATCTCCATCATCACCGGCACGTACATGTCGGTGCGCAGCGGAACCATCAGCGCGATGATGTTCGACCTGCTGCTGGCCAGGGCGCGCGCACCGGCGTTCGGGTGGTACCCCAGTTCGCGAATGCTCTGTTCGACCCGCAGCCGGGTGGTCGCGGAGATGGACCGCTTGCCGCTGAGGACATAGCTCACCGTGCTCGCCGACACTCCGGCGTGCTGGGCGACCTCGACGAGGGTTACCATCTAGCTCTCCCAGTCTTGTGAAACGCTTCGACAGTCCGCGTCATACCCTATACGTGGTGTTCCGCACGCCGACCCTAGCTCCAGCACGGACGCGTGTCCAACCCTGAGTCGAAGCGCTTCGACGATCTGGGTGACGTGCCCCGGCCGCCCGGGGGAGCGGGCGGCCGGGGCGCGGGCGGGGGCGTGGCGCGTCAGGAGACCGTGCCGGTGACCGCGCTTGCGGACTTGGTGACGTGGTAGGTAGCGGTGGCGCCGCTGTAGAAGTGGAAGACCAGCGTCGCCGGCTGTCCGTCGTGGAGCGCGCTCAGGAACTCGGGGGTCAGGATGATCGTGCCGTTCGGGTAGTCGGGCGAGAACGCCTTGTTGAACTCCTGGTAGGGGTTCCAGTCGATCGGGCCGGCGTTGGTGCCGTCGGCGTAGGTGGCGTGCATGGCCGCCAGGTCGTTGCCCCGGTACTGGGTGGGGACGGCGAACGAGTCCGTGGTGCCGGTGGCGGCCGCCACCGACGGAGCGTCGTTGGTGACGATGTCGATGTTCCAGGGCAGCCCACTGGTGAACCGGGCCTGGAGCGTCGAGTTGACGCCGTAGGCGCGGTTGCCGACCAGGCGGGTGAGCGCCTTGGCGGTGAAGGTCAGCCGGTTGCCGGTGACGGTGTAGTCCCGTCCGGCGACCAGCCTGGTGTCGCCCTGCCACAGTCCCCGGAAGAAGGTGCCGTTGAGGTTCAGGGTGAGCGACTTGTCCGTGACCGGGCCGGACTTCGGGACGAAGACCTTGTCGAAGGATGCCGTGCCCGAGCGGGTGGTCCAGCTCGACTTGATCGCGGCGAACAGGGCCGGGTCACGCCACTGGAGGGTGTCGCGGTTCAGGTAGCCGAACGCGTCCCACAGGGCGGTGGTGAAGCCGTACTTGCGGGCCCCGTAGCCCACGTGCTCGTAGTACTTCAGCGCCTCGCCCCGCTCGATGCGGGAGGGATGGAACTGATCGGGAAAGCCCAGCAGGCCGTACTCACCGAGGTAGAGCGGGATGCCCCTGGCGACGAAGGTGCGGTACATGGCGGCGAAGGAATCCTCCAGGTGCTTCTGCGCGACGTCGTCGTACAGGGTGCCGCCCGCCACGTTCACGCTGAACGGGTACCAGCTGTAGAAGTGCACCTGCGCGATGAGTTGACGGTCCTTCAGCGAGGTGATCGTGGTGTACAGGTTGTCCAGGTGGACCTGGTCACCACTGCCGCCCGGCGTGGTCAGCGACAACATGCGGTTCGCGTTCGCGCCGCCCGAAGCGCGGACCACGGAGTGGAACGAGGTCTGCAGCTCCTTCAGGTAGGAGGCCTTCTGCGCGTCCGTGGCGTTGGCGAAGCTCGGCTCGTTGATGCCCTCGAAGACCAGGGTGCGCGGCGCGTCACGGAAGGTCGAGGAGATCTGGGACCAGGTGGAGTTGAACCGGGCCATCACCTTGTCGTGGTCGCTCGTGATCTTCTCGACCCACATCCACGAGTCGTGGTGGACGTTGAGCACCACGTACAGGCCGTCGGCCAGCGCCCAGTCGACTATCTGCTTGACCCGGGCCATGTAGGCGGCGTCGATCGTGTACGGCGCGGTGGTGGACTGGTGGTCGGTCCAGGTCACCGGGATGCGGACGCTGCGGAACCCCTGGCCGGCGATGGTGTCGAACGTCGCCTTGGTGGTCTGCCCGTTGCCCCAGGACCCCTCGTCCGGGATGGCGTCCAGGGTGTTGCCCAGGTTCCAGCTGGGCTGCATCCGTGCGACGGCGTCCATGGGGTTGTCCGGAACCCGGACCACCGGCCGCGACGGCTTGCGGTGGTCGTCGGGCCCGGCCAGCGCGGTGCCGGCGCTCAGCCCCAGCATGACGACCAGCGTCAGCAGCAGGGCGGCGAGGCGGCCCGGGCCGCGGCCGCGGTGCTGCGCGCGGCGCCGTATGTCCTTCATGTGTCATGCCTTTCGGTCGGTCGTACGGGTGGGGGGCCTGGTTCAGCCGTCGAGGGGCTCGTACTCGAACCAGTCGAAGTGGACGCTGCCTTGAGCGGCGTACATGCCGATGACGCGGCCGGTGAAGCCGCCGGCCACCTCGGTCGACAGGTAGCGGCCGTCGAGGGCCGCGAGCTCGGTGAACGTGCCGTCGGGCTGCTCGACGCCGAGTCGGACGAGGTCGGGGCCGGTGCACGGTCCGTGCGGTGGCGGCTGCGTGATCGTGACGACGAGGACCACCGGCCCGGCGGGCACGGAGCGTGCGGCCACGACCGTGCTCAGGGGGCCGACGCGCGCGACGACCCGTACCTGCGAGCCGGACGCCTCGATCGCGTAATGGTGCTGCTCGTCGAGGCGGACGGCGAGGCCGCCGCGCCCTTGCGAGGGGTCGGTCAGGGTGCGTGCCCGGCACGCGAGGTGCTGCTGGCGCCGACCGGTGAACACCGCGTCGGGTTCGTCCAGGGAGCCGCCCCGCGCCCGCAGCGTCAGCCAGCCGGGGCGCTCCTTGGTGGTGCAGTGTTCGGCGGACCGGTCGCGCAGGGAGATCCAGGAGGGGCGCAGCTCGGCGAGGTCGAAGCCGTCCCGCTGTTCCTCGACGGGGCCGGGGAAGAGCGGCCACGGGAGCTCCGGCAGCTCCAGGGAGACCTCGCCGACGACCGGCCAGTCGTCCACCCAGGTCACGGGGGTCAGGAAGGTCTCCCGGCCGAGCACGTGCCAGCCCGGCGTGCCGCCTCCCGGTCGGACGCCGAGCAGGACCATCCACCAGGAGCCGTCGGGGCCTTGGACCAGATCGGCGTGCCCGGTGTTCTGGACGGGTCGGTCGGTGCCGCGGTGGGTGAGGACCGGGTTGGCCGGGCACGGCTCGAACGGGCCGGCGGGCGTACGACCGCGGGCGATCGACACGGCGTGGCCGCGTTCGGTGCCGCCCTCGGCGATGAGCAGGTACCAGTAGTCGCCGATCCGGTACAGGTGCGGCGCCTCCGGGGCCTTGGCGCCGGGCCCGCCGGACCAGAGTCGGCGCGGGGTTCCGTACGTCTGCCCGGTGGACGGGTCGAGACGGATCTGCGAGCCCCCGGCGACCATGCACCAGCAGGTGCCGTCCTCGTCCCAGACCAGGTCGGGATCGATGCCGGGGACACCCGGGGCCCAGACGGGGTCCGACCACGGTCCGGCGGGGTCGGTGGCCGTGACGATCAGATTGCCGCCGCCCTCGCTGCAGTTGGTGACGATCAACCAGAAGCGGTCGTCGTGGTGGCGCAGGGTGGGGGCGTAGATCCCGCCGGAGGACCACGCGTCGGACAGGCGTAGTTGCTCCGGCCGGTCCAGGACGTTGCCGATCTGTGTCCAGTGCACCAGGTCGCGGCTGTGGAAGAGGGGAACGCCGGGGAAGTACTCGAAGCTGGAGCAGGCCAGGTAGTAGTCGTCGCCGACCCGGCAGACGCTGGGGTCGGGGTGGAAGCCGGGGATCACGGGGTTGGTGGAGCGTCCGTCCGGCTGGCGCAGCGGGGGCACCCGATGGGTCCTCTCGTCGGCGGGTGATGCGGGCGTGGGGTGGTGGTGCGGAGCCTGTGTCACACGGGCTCTCAGGGAGCACCCGGGGCCGTGGGGGTGATGCGGAGCAGGACCGCGGACGGCGCGGTGGGCAGGGTCAGGCTCAGCTCGGCCGTGTCGGGCATCCAGGCGGGAACGGCCCGGCTCACCGAGGGGTAGAGCAGGTCGACACGGGCGGCGGTGTCCCGCAGGTGGGGCAGGTGCAGCGTCGCCGTGGCGTCGGCTCCGGGGCGGCGCCAGGCGGTGAGGTAGGTGGCGGCGGGAGTGTGCAGGGCCAGGGCGACCCAGGGGTCGTCCCAGGCGGGAAGGCCCAGCGGCCAGGCCGGCACGGCGTACGGCAGGTCGGCGCGCACGGCCTTGTATACCGCCACCGCCTCGTGGACCAGGGCGCGGGCCTGCGGTTCGAGTTCGGTCAGGCGGCCGGAGAGGTGGACCCGGCCGAGGAGCGCGCTCGCCATGGTGAAGGCCACCTCGTCGAGGGAGTCCTCCGGCTGGGGGTACGCCCAGACGGCACCCTGTTCGGGGGTGACGGCGGTGGGCGCGGAAGCCGCGATGGGCGCGTAGCGGGCGAGATTCTGCTGGTCGCTGGTGGACTGCAGCTGCATCCGGGAGAGCAAGGCGTCGTCCCAGCGCATGCCGCCGGAGGCGCAGTTCTCCAGCACCAGGTGCGGGTAGCGGTCGAGGACGCCGTCGAGCCAGTCGAGGTGCGCCCGGTTGTGGCCGAGCAGGCCGGCGCCCGGGGTCTCGCCGGGGTGGGCGCTGGTGCCCGAGCCGGGGTCGATGTTGTGGTCGAGCTTGAGGTAGCCGACGCCCCACTCGCCGACCAGGCGGTCCACGACCCGGTCCACGTGGGCGCGGGCGGCCGGGTGGCGCAGGTCCAGGTGGTGCCGGCCGGCCTCGGTGACGCGGGCGCCGTCGCGGCGGAAGAACGCCCCGTCGGGCAGGGACTTGGCCATGGGGCTGCCTACGCCGATCACCTCCGGCTCCAGCCACAGGCCGGGAACCATGCCGCGCTCCCGGATGCGGTCCAGCACCTCGTGGATCCCGCGCTCCCCGGGGAACCGGGAGGCCGCGGGCTCCCAGGCGCCGACGGTGGTCCACCAGCCGCCGTTGTCGTCGTCGTACCAGCCGGCGTCGATCACGAAGTACTCCGCGCCCGCGTCGGCGGCCGCGTCGACGAGCGGCAGTAGCTTCCCGGTCGTGGGGTCGCCCATCAGGCAGTTCATGTAGTCGTTGAAGATGACGGGCAGGCGCTGGTGGTCGGCGTGCGGGCGGCGCCGGGCGCGGCGGTAGCGGGTCAGCGCGGCGAACGCGGCGTCGGGCCCTCCGTCGGCGCTGAAGGACAGGGCGGCGGGGACGGTGCGGAAGGCGGTGCCGGGTTCGAGGGAGCGCCGCCAGCCGTGCTGGGTGTCGGTGGGTCCGAACAGGGCCGCGTAGGCCGCCCGATCGTGCTCTGCGCACTCCCAGCGCCAGCCCCCGCCGTTGTGCTCGATCTGCCACACCCACGTGCGGCCGGTACGCCGGTCCGTCAGGCCGCCCATGGGCAGGCGGCCGCAACTGGACCAGGTGCCCTGTCCGTTGAGGGCGAAGCCGGCTCTGCCGTGCCCGTTGGTCACCCGTCCGCCGTGGGCCGGCGTGGTCAGGCGCAGCGGCTGTCGCCGCCAGCGGCACTCGGTGAGCCAGTCGTTCTCCGCCCACAGCAGGTCCGCGTCATCGACGGCCGCCGGATCCTGCGGGGTCAGGCAGCCCACCGCGAGCGAGCTGACCGACTCCAGGTGCAGCGATGCACCGGGGATGTCCCGCGCTTCGCCGGGTGGTCCGAGGTGCGTCAGGCGAGGGCTGCCGTGGTCATCGAGGGCGATCTCGAGGTGGAGGGCCTCGTGCCCCCAGTGGAAGGTCTCTGGTTCCTTGGTCATCATGGCCCCCATCGAGGTCAGTGCCCGCGCAGAACCGCGCAACCGCCGGGCGGCAGCTCGTGCACGGGGACATCGGTGAGCAGGTCGTGCGCCGGTTCCGGCAGGGACACGGTTTCGGAGGTGTGGTTGAGCAGGACCTGCCAGCGGCGGCCGTCGGGTGCGTGCCGGGTGACGGCTTCGACACCGGCCGGCAGGCCCGGCGCCTCCGGCTCGACACCGGCCTCCTTGAGCAGGCGGCCGACCAGGGCCGCGTAGTCCGCGTCGTTCAGGCGGGTGGAGAGGTACCAGCCCTGTCCGCTGCCGGAGCGGTGCCGGGTCAGGGCCGGGCTGCCCGTGAGCATGCCGTGGGTGTAGGTGGCGAGCGCCTCCGCGCCCTCCGTGCGCAGGGACTCGCTCCAGAGCGTGCCGTGCGACCCGTCCGACAGGGTGATGCGTTCATCCGTCCGCAGCGGCCGGTGCTCCTCGACGCGGATGCCCAGCGCCTCGCGCAGCGGGCCCGCCGGATAGCCGCCCAGCCGGGCGTGCATGCGGTCGTCGACGAACCCGCTCGCGTGCTGGACGAGGAGCGTGCCGCCGCCCTCGACGTAACGGCGCAGGTTCTCTGCCGCCTTGTCGGACTGCAGGAACAAGGACGGGGCGATGACGAGCCGGTAGCCGCTCAACTCGTGTTCCGGGTGGGCGAAGTCGGCCGTGACGCCCGCGTCCCACAGCGCCCGGTGCGCCCCGGCGAGCGGCGCATGGTAGTCGAGCCGGGCGGAGGGCAGGCCGTCCGCCTCCAGTGCCCACATGGCGTCCGGGTCGTCGAGTACGGCGACCGGCGCGGTGACCGTGGATCCCGCCAACTCGCCGAGCCGCGCGACCGCCTCGCCGGTCCGGGTGACCTCGCGGAAGATGCGGCTGTCGGGCCCCGCGTGCGGAAGCATCGCCGAATGCCAGGTCTCGGCCCCGGCCCGGGACTGGCGCCACTGGAAGAAGAGGGCCCCTTCCGAACCGCGCGCGATGTGGCCGAGGCTGTGGCGCAGGATCTCGCCGGGCTCCTTGCCGAGCACCTGTTCGCCGTCGTAGAGGGTGCTGGTGCCCTGTTCCATCAGCAGCCACGGGCGGCCGCCGGCCAAGGAGCGGGAGCGGTCGGCGTAGAAGGCGACGTGGGCGCAGGCGTCCAGTCCGGGCTCGGACGGGTACTGGTCGGAGGTGACGACGTCGAGTTCGCGGGCGAAGGCCCACAGGTTGAGCCTCAGGTAGTAGGGCAGCATCAGGTTCGTCGTCACCGGGCGGTCGCTGTGCACGCGGATCGCGTCGCGCTGTTCGCAGTACGCGGAGATGATCTCGTCGCCCCAGAAGCGGTGGAAGTCCACCGTCTGGCCGGGGTTCTTGTGGTACTGGGTCGCACGCGGCGGCAGCACCTGCTCCCAGGACGTGTAGCGCTGGCTCCAAAAGGCCGTTCCCCAGGCCTCGTTGAGGGCGTCCAGTGAGCCGTGGCGGGCGCGCAGCCAGACCCGGAACGCGGCGGCCGCGTGGTCGCACCAGCAGAGCGTGCCGTATTCGTTGTGCACGTGCCACAGCGCGAGGGCGGGGTGGTCGCCGTACCGCTCCGCGAGCGCGAAGGCGATCCGGCGGGCCGCGCCGCGGTAGGCGGGGGAGGCGAGGCAGTAGGTGTCGCGGCTGCCGTGGACGAGGCGGGTGCCGTCGGCCCGGACCGCCAGTGCGTCGGGGTGGGCCAGGGTGAACCACGGGGGCGGGGAGGCGGTCGGGGTGGCCAGGTCGACGGCCACGCCGTTCGCGTGCAGGCGGTCGATGTGGGCGTCGAGCCAGGTGAAGTCGTAGCGCCCTTCCTCCGGTTCGAGCAGGGCCCACGAGAAGACGCCCACCGTGGCCAGGTTGACCCTGGCCCGTCGCATGAGGTCGTCGTCTTCCTTCCAGATCGGCTCGTCCCACTGCTCGGGGTTGTAGTCCCCGCCGAAGGCCAGGCCACCCAGGCGATCGGTGATGCTGCGAGTCGTCATGACGGTTCCTCGAGTACGGAGAAGTCGAGTCGCGCTCTGACGGAGCATCAGAGTCGATGTGGGGGCAGCGCTCGGCGACGGCCTTCCTGTGGCGGCGCTGTCGAAGCGCTTCACCTCAGGCGACAAAAAGTAACGGACAAGTTTCGTAGGAAACAAGGGCCTCTGGCTCAAGAGTGGCTTCTACTGGCCCGTTGGCGGCCCGTCCGGGCTGGTGAGGACGTCGAAGCGCTTCGATCGCATTTGGTTCTGCGCCCTGAGCCGTACGACACGCGCCGGGTAACAACCCCAGCCGGGCGGCGAGCCGACCCGTTGGCGGCAATCTTGGGGGAACTATTGACGGAGGTATTCCGCATGCCTACTGTCCTGCGACAGCTCCCTGGCGTCGGCGCTTCTGCCCGCCAGGGTGGCGGCGCGCCGGCCCAGGCGACACCGCCTGGCAGGGTGGCTTCCCCCCGCCCGTCTCCGGTTCCACGTAGCGGGACATGACGCGGTTCAGCAAACAGTGCAGGCGCGACGGCGGCCCGTGAGACGGGCCTGCTCGGCGGACGGACGTCCGGCATCCGCCCGGAATCCACTTCAGCGCGGCTGCCCCTGTCTCGGGGCAATGCCCCGGCGGACGACAGCCGCACCCGGAGAAAGAGGAGAGACCGATGGAAGGCATGCTCACGGCATGGAGGGCCCTGTGGAAGGCCCTATGGCGGGGACGCGGGAGGCGCGCGGGGGCGCTCGCCGTGCTGACCGGCTTAATGGCGGGGCTTTTCACCGGACTCGCCGCTGTGGGGACGGCGCAGGCGGCGAGCGTGGATACGAGCGCGTGGTACGTGCTGGTCAACCGTGGCAGCGGCAAGGCGCTCGACGTGTCGGGAGGGAGTACCGCCGACGGGGCGGCCTTGTCGCAGTGGGCCCGTCATGACGGGGCCAATCAGCTGTTCCAGTTCGTCGACTCGGGTGGAGGCTACTACCGGCTGAAGGCGCAGCACTCGGGCAAGGTGCTGGACGTCTACGGCTTCTCCACCGACGACCATGCGGACATCGTGCAGTGGAGTGATGCGGGCGGCGTCAACCAGCAGTTCCGACTGGCGGATTCCCCGGACGGTTACACCCGGCTGATCAACCGCAACAGCGGCAAGGCCGTAGAGGTCCAGAACGCCTCCACCGCGGACGGTGCGAAAGTCGTGCAGTTCACCGACTGGGGCGGAGCCAACCAGCAGTGGCAACTGGTCCGTGCGTCGGGGGTGCTGGCCCAGGTGCACACCGCCGGGCGGGTCAAGGACGCCGGGAACACGGTGCAGTACAGCTGGCCCGGCGTGTACTTCGAGGGCCGCGTCAGGGGCACCGGCGCGGGGATCGTGCTGGGCGACCCGGCGGCCGACTACGACGTCCAGGTCGACGGAGCCACCGTCGCCACGCTCGTTGCGCCCGGCAACACCACGCACTGGATCAACGGGCTGCAGGACCGTGAGCACGCCGTACGGCTGGTCAAGCGCAACGACAGCCCGGGGGACACCAGTGCCTTCGGGGGCTTCCTGGCCGCGCCCGGCGGCGCCGTACTGAGCAAACCTGCGGCCCGCAGCCGTCAGATCGAGTTCATCGGCGACTCCCTCACGGTGGGCTACGGCAACCTCTCGACCTCCCGCACCTGCACCTGGGACCAGGTCAAGCGGAGCACCAACTCAGATGTGAGCTACGGCGCCCTCACCGCCCGGCAACTGAATGCCGACTACCAGATCAACGGCTATTCGGGCCTCGGCATGGTGCGCAACTCCAACGGCGGCCGCTCGGACGTCACGTACCGGACCTTCTACGACCGCGCCCTGTTGAGCGTGTCCGGCGACGTCTGGCAGAACCCGGGCACCTGGCGCCCTCAGTTCGTGGTGGTCAACCTCGGCACCAACGACTTCTCGACCGCCGTCAACCCGGGTGAGCCGTGGACGCCCGAGAGCCTCGCGGCCGGCTATCGCAGCGCCTACGGAGCCTTCCTCCAGAAGCTGCGTACGAGCTACGGGACCGGGACGACCGTCGTGGCAGTCGGCGCCGGCCCGTACGCCGGCCATGTCCAGCAGGCGGTCAAGGCGCGCAACGACGCCGGCGACAGCGGGGTCCGCTACTGGGCTCTGGACGACTCGGGCCTGGACTTCCTCGGCTGCGACTGGCACTACTCGGCCCACGACGACCGGCTCATCGCCGACCGGCTCACCTCGTTCATCGCCGGACTCCCGACAGGCTGGTGACGGCACCGACCGACGAAGGGCATCATCGATACCTGCGAGCCCGGCATGATCCGCAGGACCCCCCTCAGTGGAGGGCCTGCGCGCACCAGATCGTCTTGCCGCTGGTGGTCTGCCGGGTGCCCCAGCCCTGGGTGAGCTGGGCGACGAGCAGCAGGCCCCGGCCACCCTCGTCGAAAGTGCGGGCCCGGCGGAGGTGCGGAGCGGTGTTGCTCGCGTCGGAGACCTCGCGGATCAGCGAAGCATCGCGAATCAGCCGCAGCCCGATCGGCGGCTCGCCGTATCTGATGGCTTTGGTGACCAGCTCGCTGACGACCAGTTCGGTGACGAACGAGGCCTCCTCCAGACCCCAGCGTCCACCTGTCGCACAGGGCCTCCATTGAGGTGGCCCTGTGGTCGAGGACCCGCTGCAGCTCGGCGATCCCCTGGTCGACGTCCCGCTCGCGGCTCGCCACCAGCCCATCGGTGTAGAGGGCGAGCAGGCTGCCCTCGGCCAGTTTGAGCTCGGTGGCCTCGAAAGGCAGCCCACCGAATCCGAGCGGCGGTCCCGGCTGTGCGCGTACCGGGGGCCTGGTGCCGTCCGGAGAGATGATCAACGGCAGCGGATGGCCGGCGCTCGCCAGCGTGAAGCGGCGGGAGACCGGGTCGTAGACCGAGTACAGGCAGGTTGCCCCGAACTCGCCGGTGGCCTCGGATTGGCCGGCCGGCTGAAGGTCGCTGGACAGGTGGAGGACCAGGTCGTCCAGGTGGGTCAGCAACTCGTCCGGCGGCAGGTCGACGTCGGCGAGGGTACGGACCGCCGTACGCAGCCGGCCCATGCTGGCCGAGGCGTGCAGGCCGTGGCCGACGACATCGCCTACGACCAGGGCGACCCGGGCGCCGGACAGCGGAATGACGTCGAACCAGTCACCGCCCACGTCCGCGCCGGTCCCGGCGGGAAGGCAGCGGGACGCCACCTCGATCGCCTCCTGGCTCGGCAGTCGCTGCGGCAGCAGGCTGCGCTGCAAGGTCAGCGCCGTGGTGCGCTCGCGCGAGTACCGGCGGGCGTTGTCGACGGCGACCGCCGCCTTGGCGGTCAGCTCCTCGGCGAGGATCAGGTCGTCGGCGGTGAAGGCCTCGGGCCGGTCGCGGCGGGAGAACGCGACGACTCCGAGCAGCGCGCCGCGCGCCCGCAGCGGCACGGTGATCCGGCCGGTCAGCCCGTCCCCGGCGATGGACCCGTCGATCACCGGGTTGCCCGGTGGCCAGTGGGCCGGGTCGGCGGCGAGCCCGGGGCCGAAGGCCCATTCGCCGCCCTGGCCCGGCTCGACGGCGAGCTCGACCGTGGACCTGCCGGTGGCCATGCAGCGGGCGGCGACGGAACCGGGGGCGTGGCTGACCCGAGTCGTGGGCCCGGGCTCCCGGGCCGTGTCCCCCTTCGCGCAGCACCTCGTCGAACAGATCGACGCTGACGAGGTCGGCGAATCCCGGCACCGGGGTCCTGGCCAGTTCCCGGGCGGTGCCGATCACGTCGAGTGTCCGGCCGATGCCGCCGCTGGCCTTGTTGAGGAGGAGCAGGCGTTGCCGGGCCCAGTACTCGGCGCTCATGTCGAATCCCCAATTGGCGACTGCGCGGACCCTGCCCTCGGCATCTCGGACGGGCCACACGCTGGTGGCCCAGGCGTTGGCGTCGTTGCTGCCGAGCGGACGGAAGACGGTGATGAGACGTGCGGGCTCGCCCGTCCTCGCCACCTCGGAGAGCCGGTCGGTGTAGGCCATGTCGTCCAGTTCGGGGAACAGCTCGCGGTACTTCTCACCGAGCACCTGCTCCTCGGAGTGCGCCATCACCCGGCACGCGGAGCTCCGGTGGGCGCGCCGTCTGGTCGCGTTCCGTATCGGATGCGGAACAGTAGGTCACCGTCCAGGCGGAGCTGAGCCCACCGAGCGGCCCGCCGCACCGGAGTTGCTGGTGGGGCGGGCCGCTCGGTGGCCGTGGGCTACGCCTCGCCGGGAGCGCGAAGCTCACCTGTCCGGGCCACGCGGGAGTACCAGTGAGCGCTCGACTTGGGTGTGCGCTCCAGGGTGTCGTAGTCGACGTGGATGGCGCCGAACCGTTTGGCGTAGCCGTAGGACCACTCGAAGTTGTCGAGCAGCGACCAGAGGAAGTAGCCGCGCACGTCCGCCCCGTCCGTGATCGCCCGGTGCACCGCGTCGAGGTGGGCGTGGACGTAGGCGGCGCGCTCCGGGTCGTGGACCGTGCCGTCGGGGCCGATCTCGTCCTCGTACGCCGCCCCGTTCTCGCTGACCACGAGCGGCAGTCCGGGGTACCGGGCGGCGGTCCGGGTCAGCAGGTCGTACAGGGCGCCGGCGTCTACCGGCCAGTCCATCGCCGTACGTTCACCCGGCGCCCGGTGGAAGGCCACGCCCTGCGCTCCGGGCCACGGCGAGTACTCGCTGTTGCCGTGCCCGTCGTCCTGCGGCACCGCTCCGCCCTCCGCCGCGTGCGAGACGACCGTCGGGGTGTAGTAGTTCACGGCGAGCAGGTCCAGGGGCTGGTGCGCCGTGGCGGTGTCGCCGTCCCGGACGAAGGACCAGTCGGTCAGGTGCGCGGTGTCCGCGAGGAGGTCCTCGGGGTAGGCGCCCTCCAGCATCGGTCCGAGCCAGATCCGGTTGCCGACGGCGTCGATGCGCCGGGCCGCCTCCCGGTCGTCGGCCGAGGGGGTCAGGGGCCGCACCTCGTGGAGGTTGAGGGAGACGGCGACCTGGCCGTCCCCGGGCAGCGCGGCCCGCAGGGCCTGGACGGCGAGGCCGTGACCGAGGTTGAGGTGATGGGCGGCGCGCAGGGCGGCGACCGGGTTCGTACGGCCGGGGGCGTGGACGCCGGAGGCGTAGCCGAGGAACGCGCTGCACCAGGGCTCGTTGAGGGTGATCCAGTGCTTCACCCGGTCGCCGAGGGCGTCGGCCACCAGGCCCGTGTACTCGGCGAACCGCTCCGCGGTCGCGCGCTCGGGCCAGCCGCCCGCGTCCTCCAGGTCCTGGGGGAGGTCCCAGTGGTAGAGGGTGAGGGCGGGTGTGACGCCGGAGGCGAGCAGTTCGTCGACGAGCCGGCGGTAGAAGTCCAGGCCCTTCTGGACGGCGGGGCCCCGGCCGGTCGGCTGTACGCGGGACCAGGAGACGGAGAACCGGTAGGCGCCGAGGCCGAGTTCGGACATGAGGCGGACGTCCTCGGGGAACCGGTGGTAGTGGTCCACGGCCACGTCACCGGTGTGGCCTTCGAAGACCTTGCCGGGGGTGTGGGAGAAGGTGTCCCAGATGGACGGGGTCCGGCCGTCCTCCCGGGCGGCGCCCTCGATCTGGTACGCGGCGGTGGCCGTGCCCCACAGGAAGTCGGGCGGGAAGGTGCGGGTGGCCGTGAGCGGCCGGGTCTCGGACGCGGTCATAGGAGAGCGCTCCCAACGCAAGCTTGGATGAAGTGGTGCCGGATGAAGTCGTGCCCGATGAAGTGGTGGCGGAAGGCAGGGTGTGCGAACAGCCCGACGGGCCGGGGCCGGTCCTCGACGAATGCCGTCAGTTTTTGACGGCGCCGGCGGTGATGCCGCCCACGATGTGCTTGCCGAGCACGGCGAAGACCAGCAGCAGCGGCAGGGTGGATATGAGCGCGCCGGTCAGGACGACGGCCTGGTCGACTGTGTGGTTTCCCGCGCCGAGGCCGGCCAGGGCGACCTGGAGGGTGGGGTTCCCGTCGGGGGTCAGCGCGATGAACGGCCAGAAGAAGTCGTTCCAGGCCTGGACGAAGACGAGCATGCCAAGGACCGCCATCGCGGGCCGGGCGACCGGGAACACCACGTGCCAGATGATGCGCAGGCTGTGCGCGCCGTCCATCCGCGCCGCCTCCACCAGCTCCACGGGCAGGGCCTCGATGAGGTACTGGCGCATGAAGAACACGCCGAAGGCGGCGACCAGCGAGGGCAGGACCACCGACTGGAGCTGGTCGACCCAGCCGAGGTCGGTGATGATCTGGTAGAGCGGGATCACACTGAGCTGCGGTGGGATCGTCATGGTGGCCACCACGAGCGCCAGCAGCGCGCCCTTGCCCCTGAAGGCCAGTTTGGCGAAGGCGAAGCCCGCCAGGGTGGAGAACAGGACGGTGGACAGGGCCACGAGCCCGGCCACGATCGTCGTGTTGACCAGCGCCTCGCCCATGTCGACCTGGTTCCAGGCGAAGGAGAGGTTGTCGAACAGCCGGGGGCCGGGCAGCAGCGGCGCCGGAGCCTTGACCACGCGCTCGCCCGTATGGGAGGCGGCGACCAGGTTCCAGTACAGGGGGAAGAGGGAGACCAGCGCGGCGATGCCGAGCATGACGTAGGTCAGCGGTCCGGCGTGGTGCTGGCGGCCGGCCGACGGGCGAAGGCGCCTGGCGCGCGGTGCAGCGGCGGCGGTCGTGTCGAGTGTGCGGCTCATGGGTTCAGCTCCCCGCCTTCGTGCGAATGCGGCCGGCGAGGTTGCGGGTTCGGTCGCGGTTGCGGTTCCGGCTGCGGTTCGAGCGGGAGACCAAGGCCTGGAGGCTGCCGATGAGCAGGAGGAGCAGGAGCATGACCCAGGCGATGGCGGAGGCCTGGCCCAGCGCGCCGGTCACCCAGCCCTTCTCGTACATGAGCAGGCTCAACGTCTGGAACTGGTTCCCGCTGCCGCCGCTGATACCGACGCTGCCGCCGAAGAGCATCGGCTCGCCGAAGAGCTGGGTGGCGCCGATCGTCGAGACGATGACGGTGAAGAGGATCGTCGGCCGGATCGAGGGGATGGTCACGCTGAGGAACTGGCGCCAGCGCGAAGCCCCGTCCAACGCGGCCGCCTCGTAGAGGTCCTGGGGCACGGCCTGCATCGCCGCCAGGTAGATGAGGGCGTTGTAGCCGGTCCAGCGCCAGGTCACGATCACCGAAATCGCGATCTGAGCGGGCCACTTGGAGGATTCCCAGGCGACGGGCTCGAAGCCGGCCCAGCCCAGCGCCGTGTTGATCAGCCCGTAGTCGGTGTTGAAGAGCTGGGCGAAGACGAGCGTCGCCGCGGCGATCGAGGTGGCGTACGGGGCGAGGACCGCGACGCGGAAGAAACCGCGGCCGCGCAGCTGGTAGTTGAGCAGGTGGGCCAGGCCGAGGGCCATCAGCAGCTGGGGGACGGTGGAGATCACGCCGATGGTGAAGGTGTTGGCGAGGGCGTTCCAGAAGAACTCGCTGCCCGCCAGGGAGGTGTAGTTCTCCAGCCCCTTCCACTGTGCGCTGCCGCCGAGTTCCACCCGGTGGAGCGAGAGCCAGCCCGTGTAGATCAGGGGGAAGAGTCCGAAGGCGGCGAAGGTGAGGAAGAAGGGGGCGAGGAAGACGTAGGGGACCGCCTTCAGGTCCAGGCGGTAGAGCGTGCTGCGTAGTCCGCTCCGGCCGGAGGGCCGCTGCTTGCTGGAGCCGGTGCTGGGGGCCGGGGGCTGTGCGGCGGGCGGCGGGGAGCCGCCACTGGTCGCCCGTACGGAGGTGGCCACGGGGGCGTCCTTCCAGGTCGATGCGTGCGGTGGTGCGGTGGTGCGGACGGCGACGGCCCGCCGCCACCCGCGGGGAGGCGGCGGGAGACGGCGGGAGGCGGGCGGGGGCGGGCCGCCGCGTGGCCCCGCTACTTGTCGATCTTGTCGGCGACCAGCTTCTTGACGTTCTCCCAGGCCTTCGCCGGGTCGGTGCCGCGCTGCTCGATGTCGAGGATGCCGTTGTCGGTGAGGAAGGTCTTCACCTGTCCGTCCCAGCGGCTGATCGGCGCGGGGGTGATGCCGGCCGCGGCTTCCGAGTAGATCTTGCCGACCGGGGTGTCACCGAAGTACGGCAGCTTGGCGCCCTGCACCGCCGGGGAGCTGAGGGTGTCCTTGGAGGAGGGGATGTTGCCGTTCACACCGAAGACCTTGGCGTGCTGGGCCGGTGCGGTGAGCCATGCGGCGAGTTCGGCCGCCTCCTTGGTGTGCTTGCCCGACTTCGGGACGGCGAGGAAGGAGCCGCCCCAGTTGCCGGCCACGGGCGGTGCGGCGATGTCCCACTTCCCCTGGTTCTCCGGGCCCGCCTGGTCCTTGATGATGCCCGTCATCCAGCTGGGGCAGGCGACCGTCGCGAACTTCGAGTTCTTGAAGGCCGCGTTCCACGTGCCCTTCTCGTCGAACTGGCGGAGCTTCGCGGTCATTTCGCCCTTGGCGGCCGCCACGGCGGTGTCCCAGGCCTTCTTCACGCCCGGGCTGTTCTCGTAGTCCAGCTCGCCCTTGGCGTTGGCGTACTGCACCGGCTCGCTGGAGATCACGGCGTTGAACAGGCCGCTCGCGGAGTCGTGGAAGGAGGTCCCCTCCGGGGCGCTCTTCTTGTACGCCTCGCCGGTGGCGATGAACTTCGCCCAGTCGCCCGCCCACAGCTTGGCGACTTCGGCGCGATCGGTCGGCAGACCGGCCTTGGCGAAGAGGTCCTTGTTGTAGCAGATGGCCATCGGGCCGATGTCCGTACCGAGACCTATGACCTTGCCGTCACCCGTGGTCGCCTGCTTGACCTTCCAGTCGAGGAACGCGCCGAGGTCCGCACCGCCGGTCTTGCCGAGGTCGGTCCACTTGTCGGCCATGGCGGGACCGGTCGCCTCCGCGATGTAGCCGACCTCCAGGGCCTGGATGTCCGCGAGACCGCTGTCGCGGGAGAGGCGCAGCTTGAGCGTGTCCCAGTACTTCTGGCCGTCCGCGACGTTCGACTCTTCTATCTTGATGTTCGGGTGGGCCTTCGTGTACTCGGCGTAGAGCTTGGCCCCGGTCGCGTCGTCGTAGCCGAAGGAACCGAAGGTACCGATCCGCAGCGTGATCTGCTCGCCGCCGGCCGCGCCACCGTCGCCCTTGCCCTTGTCGCTGTCACCGCCGCAGCCGGTGAGCAGGGCCGTACCGGTCGCTACGACGGCGACCGCGGCGACCGCGTTGATCACGGTGCGGCGTCCGCGTCCGCGTCCGTGTCTGCTGCTGGAAGTACGCATTCCACTCTCCTCGTCCAAGGTGCTGCTCGTCGTGCGCCATGGGGTCCGGCGGGTTGTTCGCGGCTCGGCCAGGGGCCCGCCCGGACCTGATGTGAAAGCCGTTGTCGCACCCCTGGATGGGAGCGCTCCCACGTCGCTGCCGGAAGGTTGCTGCCTGGCGGGTGCGGGTGTCAAGAGATGAACGCGAATTCATTACACAGGAGCCTCAGAGGCGGGCCGCTTCCCTCTCGAGCGCGCTGCCCGCGTCAGGTTGTGAACGCGACCGTGGTGGCGGGAGGGGATTGGGAGTACTGTGGGAGCGCTCCCACTCCTAGTCGGCGTAACGTGTCCCACGGCTACGGGGCGGGTCCACCGGCCTGCTTACCTGATCAGCAGGCCGGGCCCGCGCCCGGTGCGGAGTGCGATGGCACACGAGGGGAGTTCAAGAGCGTGAGCGGACGGCAGAGCGGCGGCAGGCCCACCCTGGAAGAGGTCGCGGCCCTGGCCGGTGTCGGCCGGGGCACGGTCTCCCGGGTCATCAACGGTTCGCCGCGGGTGAGCGAGCGGGCCAAGGACGCCGTGGCCCGGGCTGTCGCAGAGCTGGGGTACGTCCCCAATCAGGCGGCCAGGGCGCTGGCCGGCAGTCGGACCGACGCGGTGGCCCTGGTCATTCCGGAGACCGAGGCCCGGCTGTTCTCGGAGCCGTACTTCCTCGATCTGATCCGCGGGGTCAGCGCCGAGCTGGCCGAGGCGGACAAGCAGCTGCTGCTCACCCTCGTCCGGACCGAGGCCGAGCGGCAGCGGTTCGAGCACTACCTGGCGGCCCAGCGAGTCGACGGAGTGCTGCTGGCGTCGGTCCACGGGAACGACCCGCTGCCCGACCGGATCGCGCGGCTGGGCCTGCCGGTCGTCATGAACGGGCGGCGTTCGGAGGCCGAGCCGGTGGCCTACGTGGACTCCGACAACATCGGTGCGGGACGGGCGGCCGTCGCCCACCTCGCGGGGCGCGGCCGGTCCAGGATCGCGACCATCAGCGGACCGCTGGACATGTACGTGGCCCGAGCCCGTCTGGGCGGCTACCGCGCGGGCCTGGCCGAGGCCGGGATCCAGCCCGACGAGTCGCTCGTGGCGACCGCGGACTTCACCGAGGAGGGCGGCCGGCTGGCGATGCGCGAGCTCCTGGAGCGCGCCCCCGGCCTGGACGCCGTCTTCGCCGCCTCCGACGTGATGGCGGCCGGCGCGCGCGGCGTGCTGCGCGAGGCCGGCCGGCGGGTTCCCGAGGACGTCGCCCTCGTAGGGGTCGACGACTCCACGGTGGCCCGTCTGATGGACCCGCCCCTGACCAGCGTGCGCCAGCCCATCGAGGAGATGGGCCGCACGATGACCCGGCTCCTGCTCCAGAAGATCGCGGAGGAGTCCCGGGACGGCGCCGCCCCGAGGCAGGGCATGGGCGAGGAGCCGCGCCGGGTGCTCCCGACGGAACTGGTCGTGCGGGATTCCTCCTGAGCGAGCCGCTCCGGCAGCCCGCCGGCCGCCCCCCACCGCGGGCCCGGCAGGATCCGAAAGAGACGGCCGAGGCCCGGAGCCCTGCGGAAGGGAATGCTTCCGTAAGGCTCCGGGCTCGTCACCTGCCCTGCGTCACAGCGCGGGGTAGGCGTTCTTCATGAGCTCCTGGAACTGGGCGGAGAACCACTGGCCGGCGAGCGGGGCGTCGGGGAGGGCGCCCGACATGCTGTTGCCGTTGCGCACGTTGCCCGTGTAGGTCGGGTCGCACATCCGGTCGAAGCCCTTGCCCTCGTTGTTCGGTATCTCCTTGCTCGCCCCGTCGGACTCGCCCGGGGGCTTGATCCACACGTAGGCGTCGATGCCCGCGGCGGGGGCGGCCTGCGGTCGTTCGCCGAGTCCGGCGCCGGACTGGTTGCACCAGTTGCCGAGGTGGATGCGGCGGTCGTAGCGGCCGCCGTTGACGTAGGTGTCCACGCTGGTCAGTGCGCCGGGTCCGGTCGGGCGGGCGGCGCCGCCCCAGCCGTTGCGGGAGGTGTCGATGAGCATGCCGATGTTGGCGTCGAAGCCCAGGGAGACCAGCTTGGTCCGCATGCCCTGGGCGTAGGACAGCTCGTCGGTGTAGCGGTTCCAGTCGACCCACTTCGACTGGCGCACGGAGGTGCCGTTGACGGAGTCGTCGATCTTGAAGTTGTCCTCCTTCAGGGCGCTGTAGTTGGCGGTGTTGACGATGAAGCCGTGCACGTTGGAGAGCGTGGAGCCCTCGGCGGTCGCGGCCTGCTTGAACATCTCGGCGGAGGCGCCGAGGTTGTCGTCCCAGCCGAGCCAGCCGTGGTGGCCCGCGTCGACGTAGTTGTAGACGTTGGCGATCGAGCCGAGCTTGTTCAGGGCGTAGCCGACGCCCTTGATGTAGTTGCCGTTGGTCTTCATCACGTCGCAGTTGGCGGTGGCGGTGGGGCGGCCGGAGACGTTGGTGACGAGGTTCGGCAGTGAGTCGATCTCGACGGTGGTGACGATCCGCAGCCCCGCGTACTTGGCTTCGCCGAGGATCGAGGCGATCGGGTCGATGTACTGCGTCTTGTACTTGTCGATCTCGGTGGGGCCCAGTTCGCCGTTGGAGGCGAGCGCGGAGCAGTCTCGTCCGGGCAGGTTGTAGATCACCAGCTGGACGACGAGTTCGCCGCTTCCCTTCTGTGTCAGGGCCGCGTTGAGGTGGTCGCGCAGACCCATGGTGCCGCTCGTGCCCGTGACGAGGGCGATGCGGTCCAGCCAGACCGCGGTGGGCTGGTTGGACACCCTGCTGCCGCCCGGTTCGGCGGCGGCATGGGCGGACCACTCGGGGTTCACGTACATCTTGGCGCCGGCGTAGGGGTTGTCGACCTTCCCGCCGGTGGGCGGAGGTGTGGTCGGCGGCGTCGTGGGCGGTGTCGTCGGTGGGGTGGTCGGGGGAGTGGTCGGGGGAGTGGTCGGCGGCTGGGTCGGGTCGGTTGCGCCGTTGCAGGTGACGCCGTTGAGCTTGAACGTCGCGGGGACGGCGTTCGTGCCGGTGTGCGAGCCGTTGAAGCCGAAGGAGGTCGAACCGCCCGTGGCCAGCGACCCGTTGTAGGACATGCTCTTCGCGGTGACCGCGGAACCGGACTGGGTGATGGTGGCGTTCCAGCCCTGGGTGACCTGCTGGCCGTTCGCGTAGGACCACTCCAGGGTCCAGGAGGCGACCGGGTCACCGGTGTTGGTGACGGTCACGTTGGTGCCGAAGCCGTTGTTCCACTGGTTGGTGATCTGGTACTCGACCTTGCAGCCGGCAGTGGCGGCTCCGGCGCTGGTGCCGAACACGGTGGCGGTGGCGCCGGCCGCCGTGACGAGACTGAGGGCCGCCAGTAGGGCGGTGCGGGGGATGGTGCGGCTCATTTCGGGGGGTGCCTTTCAGTTCAGGGCGCGCAGGCGGTCGCGCACCCGGTGCCGAATGGGGGGGTTCCGTGGTGCGGAGGGGTGTCCTCGTACGGAGCGGGTGCGGTCGTCGGAACCGTGCCGCGGCGCGGTCGATGAACGCGTGTCCGGTGTGCTCGCCGCTCTCGCCCGCGACCGGGGGACCCGGTCCGCGACCGAAGCGGGGGTGGGGGAACGGATGAGCCACTGGCTCGGGTCGTTGTAGGCGATCCCGGGGACCGGCAGGAAACTGCGGGCCCCGGTCGCATGCACGGCCTGCACCAGGTCCTTCGTGCCGCCGGCCTCGTGGCCGATGCCGGCGGGTACCGCCGTCGCACGAGGTCAGCGCTGCTCCGCCGAGCAGTGCTGACAGGCGCGGGGGTGTAAACGAGCGAGTCCTTGCAGCGAGGTGCGCCCTGACGGCGCACCGAGTGATGGAACCGCTCCCACTGGTTGGGGCCAGACCGTAGCGCCAAGTACCGCCAAGCAAAAGAGGGGTTGAGTAAATTCCTCGCAGATTGCTTTCGACTCTTCACACGTCTTGACGCCGTCGCGGCGCGTCTGCAAAGTGGGAGCGCTCCCACTGGTTCAGAGCTTGTGCGCAGCCCGCTCCTCCCATCCCGTCTCCCCGAGCCGCGAGGAGAACCATCCGCATGTCGTCACATCCCCCACCCGGATTCCACGGACGACGCAAACTGCTGACCGCGTCCGCCGCGGCCGTGGCCCTCTCCCTCCCCCTGGGCCTCACGGCCGTCGGCGCCACCACCGCCGCGGCAGCAGCGGTGCAGTGCAGCGTCGACTACAAGATCAACAACGACTGGGGTTCGGGCTTCACCACCGAACTCACCCTCACCAACCGGTCCGCGACCGCACTCGACGGCTGGACCCTCACCTACGACTACTCCGGAAACCAGCAGCTGACCAACGGCTGGAACGGCACCTGGACCCAGTCCGGGAAGAGCGTCCGCGTCGCGGCCCCGGACTGGAGCAAGACCGTCGCCGCCGGCGCGGCCGTCACCGCCGGCGCCCAGTTCAGCTACAGCGGGACCAACGCCGCCCCCACCTCCTTCGCCGTCAACGGCACCCCGTGCACCGGAGCCCACCAGCCCCCGGTCGCCGTCCTGACCAGCCCCACCGCGGGCGCCGTCTACACGGCGGGAACTCCCGTCCCGCTGGCCGCCACCGCCGCCGCGGCCGACGGCGCCACCGTGGGCAAGGTCGAGTTCTACAGCGACACCACGCTCCTGGGCACGGACACCACGGCGCCCTTCACCCTGGACGCCACCGGCCTCGCAGCCGGTTCCCACTCCCTCTACGCCAAGGCCTACGACAGCCTCGGGGCCTCGGCCGAGTCCGCCCCCGTCGGCATCTCCGTCGCCGCGGGCCCCGCGCTCGTCGCCACCCCCGCGCAGCTCTCCGTACGCCGCGGGGAGACGGGCACCTTCGACCTGAAGCTCTCCAAGCAGCCGGCCGCGAACGTCACGGTGGCCGTGGCCCGCACCTCGGGCAACACCGACCTCTCCGCGGCACCCGCCACGCTCACGTTCACCCCGGCGAACTGGAACACCGCCCAGAAGGTGACGGTCACCGCAGGGACCGCCGGCAGCGGATCCGCCGTCTTCACCGTGACCGCCCCCGGTCACGCGAAGGCCGACGTGACGGTCGCCGAGCTGGCCGCCGACTCCACGTACGACGCCCGCTTCCTCGACCTGTACGGGAAGATCACCAACCCGGCCAACGGCTACTTCTCGCCCGAGGGCGTCCCGTACCACTCCGTCGAGACGCTGATCGTGGAGGCCCCGGACCAGGGGCACGAGACGACCTCGGAGGCCTACAGCTATCTGATCTGGCTGCAGGCGATGTACGGGAAGATCACCGGGGACTGGACCAAGTTCAACGGTGCGTGGGAGACCATGGAGAAGTTCATGATCCCCACCCACGCCGACCAGCCGACGACCGGCTCCTACAACGCCTCCAAGCCGGCCACCTACGCACCCGAGCAGGACCTCCCCTCGCAGTACCCGGCCAAGCTCGACGGGGGAGTCGCCGCCGGCGCGGACCCGATCGCCGGTGAGCTGAAGAGCGCGTACGGCACGGACGACATCTACGGCATGCACTGGCTCCAGGACGTCGACAACGTCTACGGCTACGGCAACGAGCCCGGAAAGTGCTCCGCCGGACCGACCGCGACCGGGCCCTCGTACATCAACACCTTCCAGCGCGGACCCGAGGAATCGGTCTGGGAGACCGTTCCGCACCCCACCTGCGACAACTTCACCTACGGCGGCAAGAACGGCTACCTCGACCTCTTCACCGGGGACGCCTCCTACGCCAAGCAGTGGAAGTTCACCGATGCACCGGACGCCGACGCGCGCGCCATCCAGGCCGCCTACTGGGCCGATGTCTGGGCGAAGGAACAGGGCAAGGGAACGCAGGTCACCGCGACCGTCTCCAAGGCGGCCAAGATGGGCGACTACCTGCGGTACTCCATGTTCGACAAGTACTTCAAGAAGGCCGGGAACTGCGTCGGCCCGACCGTCTGCCCCGCCGGCACCGGCAAGGACAGCGCGCACTACCTGATGTCCTGGTACTACGCCTGGGGCGGCGCCACCGACACCGCGGCCGGCTGGTCCTGGCGGATCGGCTCCAGCCACGCGCACAGCGGATACCAGAACCCCCTCGCCGCCTACGCGCTCAGCGAGTACGCCCCGCTGAAGCCCAAGTCGCCGACCGGTGCCACGGACTGGGCGACCAGCCTCGACCGGCAGTTGGAGTTCTACCGCTGGCTCCAGTCCGACGAGGGCGCCATCGCGGGCGGCGCCACCAACAGCTGGCAGGGGCGCTACGCACAGCCCCCGGCCGGGACCCCCACCTTCCACGGCCTGTTCTACGACGAGAAGCCGGTCTACCAGGACCCGCCGTCCAACCAGTGGTTCGGCTTCCAGGCCTGGTCCATGGAGCGGGTCGCCGAGCTCTACGAGCAGACGGGCGACGCGGGCGCCAAGGCCGTGCTCGACAAGTGGGTCGGCTGGGCCCTGTCGAAGACCACGATCAACCCCGACGGCACCTACCGGATCCCCTCCACCCTCAAGTGGTCCGGCGCCCCCGACACCTGGAACGCGTCGGCTCCCGGCGCCAACGCGGGCCTGCACGTCACCGTCGCCGACTACACCGACGACGTGGGTGTGGCCGCCGCGTACGCCAAGACCCTGACCTACTACGCCGCCAAGTCCGGGAACGCCGAGGCCAAGCGGGTGGCCAAGGCCCTGCTCGACGGCATGTGGGCCCACCACCAGGACCCGCTGGGCCTCTCCGTTCAGGAGACCCGGACCGACTACAAGCGCTTCAACGACCCGGTGTACGTGCCCAGCACGTGGACCGGAAAGATGCCGAACGGCGACTCGGTGAACTCCTCGTCCACCTTCGCCTCGATCCGCGGCTTCTACAAGAACGACCCGGCCTGGCCGAAGGTCGAGGCCTACCTGGCGGGCGGCGCCGCGCCCGTCTTCACCTACCACCGGTTCTGGGCCCAGGCGGACATCGCCCTGGCCATGGGCTCGTACGCGCAGCTGCTCGAATAACAGAGCGCCCCGCCCGGAGACGGCTCCGCGTACGACGAGGCCGGGCAGGCCCTCAGGGCCTGCCCGGCCTCTACGCGTCCACCCGTCACACGCTCTCCGGGAAGCCCGGGCCGCGTCGATGTCCGTGACGGGGGGACGCGCCGGGCTTCGAGCGGGTCACAGGCCCAGGGCGAGCCGGTGGTACGCCTGGTTCCAGCGGAGATCGCGCCGGAACTGCTTCGGGGTGGTGGTCTCGTCGATGAGTGCGAGTTCCACGCGGAGCATCTCGGCCAGGTCGTCGAGGTGGTCGGAGGTGAGGGCGGTGCTGAGGACGGTGTGGTGCGGTCCTCCGGCCGTCAGCCAGGATTCGGTGGAGGTCCGCAGGTCGGGGCGGGGCCGCCAGACCGCGCGGGCGACGGGCAGGGCGGGCAGCGGGTGAGGGGGTGCCACCACGTCGATGTCATTGGCGATCAGGCGGAAGCGGTCGCCGAGGTCGGCGAGCCCGACCACCACGGCCGGGCCGGGGGCCGCGTCGAACACCAGGCGCACCGGGTCCTCCCGCCCGCCGATGCCGAGGGGGTGGATCTCAACGCTGGTCCTGGCGGTCGCGATGGTGGGGCAGACTTCCAGCATGTGCGCGCCGAGGATGAGCTCGTTGCCGGGAGTCATGTCATAGGTGTAGTCCTCCATGAAGGAGGTGCCGCCCGGGAGACCGGTGGCGGCCACCTTGAGGGCGCGCAGCAGGGTGGAGGTCTTCCAGTCGCCCTCTCCGCCGAAGCCGTAGCCCTGGGCCATGAGCCGCTGGACCGCGAGGCCGGGCAGCTGGCGCAGTCCGCCCAGGTCCTCGAAGTTGGTGGTGAAGGCCCCGAAGCCGCCCGTTTCGAGGAAGGTGCGCAGGCCGGCTTCGATGCGGGCCGCGTAACGCAGCGAGTCGTGCCGTTCGCCGCCCGGTCGCAGTTCCGGCGCCAGGTGGTACAGGTCCGCGTACTCCTCGACGAGGGAGGCCACCTCGCTCTCGTCCGCGCTGTCGACGACCTCCACCAGGTCGTTGACGCCGTAGGTGTTGACGGAGACGCCGAAGCGCAGCTGGGCCTCGACCTTGTCGCCCTCGGTGACGGCCACGTCGCGCATGTTGTCGCCGAAGCGGGCGACCTTGAGGGTGGCCAGTTCGGACCGCGCGGCGGCCGCCCGCGCCCAGACCGCGACGCGTGCGGTCGTGACCGGATCGCTGACGTGGCCGGCCACGGTCTTGCGCGGGACGCCGAGACGGGCCTGGATGTGCCCGAACTCGCGGTCCCCGTGGGCGGCTTGGTTGAGGTTCATGAAGTCCATGTCGATGGTGTCCCAGGGCAGGGCCACGTTCGACTGGGTGTGCAGGTGCAGCAACGGCTTGCGCAGCGCGTCCAGTCCGGCGATCCACATCTTGGCCGGCGAGAAGGTGTGCATCCAGGCGATGAGCCCGATGCACCGGTCGTCGGCGTTCGCGTCGAGGCATGTCCGGCGGATGGCGTCGGCGTCGGTCAGTACCGGCTTCCACACGACACGTGCGGGAATGCCGGAGGCTTCGGCCAGGGTGGTGGCGATCTGCTGCGACTGTTCGGCGACCTGCTTCAGGGTCTCCTCCCCGTACAGGCCTTGGCTGCCCGTGAGGAACCAGATTTCCTGGGCGGGAGATGTAGGGCTGGGCACATGGACTCCTGAAGGTGACGTCCCGCTACGAGGGTGAGGGCGGCGGGCGGGTGGGGAAGTGGGTGCGGACAGCGGGGCGGGGTCAGCCCCCGGTGTGGGTCGTGTCGCGGATGCTCCTCAGCCGGTGCAGCAGGCCGCCGACGGCGAAGTGGTCGTGCAGGAGCCGGTATTCGGCGAAGAGGGCGTCGTAGGCGTCTGCCCGGGAGGCGTCGGGCGTGTAGACGGCGGGCAGCCGACGGCCCATGGCGGCGGTGGCCGTGCGCACGTCCGCGTGCGCGCCGGCGGCCACGGCGGCGTGGATGGCCGACCCGAGGGCGGGGCCCTGGTCGGACGCGGCGAGCGAAACGGGGCGGCGCAGCACGTCGGAGTAGATCTGCATCAGCAGTTCGTTCTTGGCCAGTCCGCCGGCGACGATGAACTCGTACACCGGTACGCCGCCGGTCTCCAGGGCCTCGACGATGACGCGGGTGCCGAACGCCGTGGCTTCGAGCAGCGCGCGGTAGACGTCCTCGGGGCGGGTCGCGAGGGTGAGGCCCACGATGACCCCGGAGAGGTGGTGGTCGACGAGGACCGAACGGTTGCCGTTCAGCCAGTCGAGGGCGACCAGTCCGTGTCCGCCGACCGGCTGGCCTGCGGCCTTGCGGGTCAGCAGGGTGTGCAGGTCCTCGCCGCGGTCGGCGGCCTCGGTGAGGTAGTCCGAGGGGACGCCTTGGTCCAGTACCCAGGCGAAGATGTCGCCGACCGCGCTCTGGCCGGCCTCGTAGCCGTAGGTCCCCTCGACGATCCCGCCGGCCACGACACCGCAGATGCCGGGGACGTCGGCGAGGACGGGGGCGTTCACGACGTGGCAGGTGGAGGTGCCCATGATGGCGAGCAGCTGGCCGTCCTCGACGGCCTGGGCCGCCGCCGCGGTCACATGGGCGTCGACGTTGCCCGCGGCCACGGCGATGCCGGGGCGCAGTCCCGTCCACGCTGCCGCCTCGGTACTGAGCGAGCCCACTCGTGAGCCCAGTGCGGAGAGGGGGAATTCGAGGCGGGTGCGCGCGAAGTCGGCGAACCGGGGATTCAGCTCGGCGAGGTACTCCTCGCTCGGGTAGGCGCCGTCCTGGTGGATGCCCTTGTACCCGGCCGTGCAGGCGTTGCGGGACTCGGTTCCGGTGAGCTGCCACACGATCCAGTCGGCGGCCTCGATCCACCGCGCGCAGGTGTCGTAGACGAGCGGATCCTCCTCCAGGACCTGGAGGGCCTTCGCGAACTGCCACTCGGCGGAGATCTTGCCGCCGTAGCGGGCGATCCACTTCTCCCCGCGGGCGTGGGCGAGTTCGTTGATGCGGTCGGCATGCGACTGGGCGGAGTGGTGCTTCCACAGCTTGGGCCACGCGTGCGGCCGTCCGGCGAGCTCCGTCTCGGCGAGGGGGGTCCCGTCGGCCAGTGTGGGCAGGACGGTGCAGGCGGTGAAGTCGGTGGCGATGCCGATCACCGCCGCGGGATCGATTCCGGCCGCCGCCACGGCCTGCGGGACGGCGTGATGCAGTACGTCCCGCCAGTCCTGGGGGTGTTGCAGGGCCCAGTCCGGAGGCAGCGGCGCACCGCCGTGCGGCAGATAGCGGTCGATGATGCCGTGCCGGTAGACGTGGACCGCCGCGGCCAGCTCCTGACCGTCGTGAACCCGCACCACCACGGCGCGGCCCGACAGCGTGCCGAAGTCGACGCCGACCGTGTACTGCTCCGATTCCTCGGAATGCGGGGTGGGCGCGAGGGGACGGGGTGAGGTCAACGGAGTGCCTTTCGAAGGAGCCGTGGGGCGGCAGGCTGCGGGCGGCCCGGCGGGCGGCTTTGCCGCCCGCGGGAGTGGCGGTCGGCCGGGTGGTCCAATGCAATGCATTGTGAGCGCTAACAATGTCGATAGGCAAGGGGTCTGCACGGATCAGGTTTGAGCTCCACCGGCGCCGTGGCCTCCGTATACGGCGGCCCGGGTCGAACTGCTGTCGACGTGAGGCGGGTTGCGCCTTCAATCCGGGTGGCGGGGCCGATGGCCTCGGGGGCGGATTGAGGCCCGCCTCGTCGCCGCGTCCGAGGCGGTAACGGGGAGGTAACGTGCGCAAGGGGGTTGAGAACCTGGCTTGTTAGCGCTCACAATGCCACGGTGCCCCCCCTCTCAAGGGGGTCCCTCTCCTGCCTACCCGGACGCCGGCCGTCACGGCCGTCGTGCACCGCGGCACTCCTGGGACTCCTGGCGGGCAAAGCCCGGCCCCGGCCGTGCGGCGCCTCTTCCCGTACACCCTGAAAGGACCCCGACATGGCTCGCAGAGCAGTTCTCGTCCTCACCGCCGCCCTTCTCTCCTCCTCGTTGACCGCCTGCTCGACCAGCAGCCCCGCCTCCAGCTCCCCCTCGGAGGCCAAGGGGGGAGCCGGCAAGACGATCACGCTCGGCTTCGCCCAGGTCGGCGCCGAGAGCGGTTGGCGCACCGCCAACACCAAGTCGGTCCAGGAGGCGGCGAAGAAGGCCGGGATCACCCTCAAGTTCTCCGACGCGCAGCAGAAGCAGGAGAACCAGATCAAGGCGATCCGCAACTTCATCCAGCAGAAGGTCGACGTCATCGCCTTCTCTCCGGTCGTGGAGTCCGGCTGGGACACGGTGCTGAAGGAGGCCAAGGACGCGGGCATCCCGGTCATCCTCACCGACCGCGCCGTGGACACCAAGGACACCTCCCTCTACAAGACCTTCCTGGGCTCGGACTTCGTCAAGGAGGGCAAGTCCGCGGGCGAGTGGCTGACCGCCGCTTATGCGAACGAGCAGGGCCCGGTCAACATCGTCGAGCTCCAGGGCACCACGGGCTCCGCACCCGCCAACGACCGCAAGGCCGGCTTCGCCGACGCCATTCACGCCGACGGCAAGTTCAAGATCGTCGCCTCGCAGACGGGCGACTTCACCCGCGCCAAGGGCAAGGAGGTCATGCAGGCGTTCCTGAAGTCCCAGAAGGACATCGACGTCCTCTACGCCCACAACGACGACATGGCCCTCGGTGCCATCCAGGCCATCGAGGAGTCCGGCAAGAAGCCCGGTACGGACATCAAGGTGATCTCGGTGGACGGGATCAAGGACGCCTTCGTCGCGATGACCGAGGGCAAGATCAACGTCGTGGTGGAGTGCAACCCGATGCTCGGTGACCAGCTGATGGAGCTGACCAAGAAGGTGGCGGCGGGTGAGAGCGTGCCGCCTCGCATCGAGACCCAGGAGGGCGTCTTCCCGCAGGACAAGGCCGCGGCCGCGCTGCCGTCCCGGAGCTACTGACGCAGCAGGGTTCCGGTGCGGGAGGAGGCCCGGTTTCGGCGCCTCCTCCACAGTCGGCAGCCCGCTCCACCACCCCACCCATGAGAGGAGGGCGGATGGCATCCCCGTCCACCACCCCGCGGCCCACGGACGCGGGCGGCCCGCGACCGGTCCTGGAAGCCCAGGGCATCCGCAAGCAGTTCCCGGGCGTGCTCGCCCTCGACGGAGTCGCCCTGCGGCTCTTCCCCGGTGAGGTGCACGCCCTGATGGGCGAGAACGGCGCCGGGAAGTCCACCTTGATCAAGGTGCTCACCGGTGTCCACCCCGCCGACGGCGGCACCCTCGTGGTCGACGGCCGGCCCCACGCGTTCGCGGACCCCCTCCAGGCGCAGCAGGCCGGAATCAGCACCGTCTACCAGGAGGTGAACCTCTGCCCGAACATCTCGGTCGCCGAGAACATCCTCATCGGGCGCGAACCGCGCCGGTTCGGTCTCATCCACTGGTCCGCGATGCGTCAGCGGGCGGTCGAGCTGCTGACGGAACTGGACCTCGACCTGGACGTCACCAGTCTGCTCGATTCGCATTCCCTGGCGGTACAGCAACTGGTCGCCATCGTCAGGGCGGTGGACGTCTCGGCGAAGGTGCTCGTGCTGGACGAACCCACCTCCAGCCTGGACCGCGAGGAGGTCGCCCAGCTCTTCACCCTGGTGCGGCGCCTGCGGGACCGCGGTGTGGCCATCCTGTTCGTCACGCACTTCCTCGACCAGGTATTCGACCTCTGCGACCGCGTCACCATCCTGCGCAACGGCCAGCTGGAAGGCGAGTACCCCATCGGGGAACTCACGCCGGTGACGCTGGTACAGCGCATGATCGGCGGAGAACTGGCCACCCTCGACCAGCTGTCCGGCCGTGCCCACGAGGAAGCGGCCGTACGGGCGGCCGGCGAGCCGTTCCTCCGGGCACGGCAGCTGACCCGCACGGGCTCGATCGAACCGTACGACCTCGACATCCACGCCGGCGAGGTCATCGGACTGGCGGGCCTGCTGGGTTCGGGCCGCACCGAGGTGGCACGCCTCCTGTTCGGCGCGGACAGCGCGGACGCCGGAGATGTGAGCATCGAGGGCGAGAAGGTGGTCCTGCGCACCCCCCGCCACGCCATCGCCCGGGGCATCGCGTTCTGCTCCGAGAACCGCAAGTCCGAGGGGCTGGTGGGCGAGCTCACGGTCCGCGAGAACATCATCCTCGCCCTGCAGGCCGCCCGCGGCTGGACCAGGCCGCTGGCCCGTGCGAAACAGGACGAACTGGCGCGGCACTGGATCGAAGCCCTGGACATCCGCCCCGGCGACCCCGAAGCGCAGGTGCGCCACCTCAGCGGAGGCAACCAGCAGAAGGTCCTGCTCGCGCGTTGGCTGCTGACCGACCCCCGGCTCCTGATCCTCGACGAACCCACCCGGGGCATCGACATCGGGGCCAAGGCGGAGATCCAGAAACTCGTGGCCCGCCTGGCGGGCGAAGGCACCTCCGTGCTGTTCATCTCGGCGGAACTCGAAGAGGTCCTGCGCCTGAGCCACCGCATCGCCGTGCTCCGCGACCACCGCATGGTGGCCACCCTCGCGAACGACGACACCGTCACGCCCGAACGCCTCCTCACGACCATCGCCACCGGAACGGACTCATGACCACCCAGCCCGCCAAGTCCGAGGCGGCCGGCGGAATCGGGAGACGACTGGCCGGCCACCGCCTGCTGTGGCCCGCGCTCATCCTGCTCGCCCTGCTCCTCGGCAACCTCGCGTTCCACCACGACTTCTTCTCCGTCCGCATACGCGACGGACACCTCTACGGCAGCCTCATCGACATCCTGCAGTTCGGTGCGCCCCTCATCCTGGTGGCGCTCGGCATGACCCTGGTCATCGCCACCCGCGGCATCGACCTCTCGGTGGGCTCCACCGTCGCCATCGCCGGCGCCCTCGCCTGCGGGCACATCTCCACCGCCGCACACCCCGGCAGCGTCGCCACCATGCTCACGGCCGTCGGCCTCGCGCTCGGCGTCGCCCTCGTACTGGGTCTGGCCAACGGCTTCCTGGTGTCCGGGCTGGGGGTGCAGCCCATCGTGGCCACCTTGATCCTCATGGTCGCGGGCCGCGGTGTCGCCCAGCTGATCACCGACGGCCAGATCATCACGGTGACCAGCGCCCCCTACAAGATGATCGGAGGCGGCTACTGGCTCACCTTCCCCTTCGCCGTACTCCTGGCGGCCGCCCTCGTCGCGCTCACCGCCTTCGTCACCCGTCGCAGCGCACTCGGCATGCTGATCGAGTCCGTCGGCGGCAACCCCGCCGCCAGCCGCCTGGTCGGCATCCGGGCCGGCGGTCTGCTCGCCCTGGTCTACGTCTTCAGCGCGCTGTGCGCCGCCGTCGCCGGGCTGATGATCAGCTCCAACGTCTCCAGCGCCGACGGCAACAACGCCGGCCTGTGGATCGAACTCGACGCGATCCTCGCCGTAGTCGTCGGTGGTACCGCCCTGACCGGAGGACGCTTCTCCCTCGGCGGCACCGTCCTGGGCGCCCTGATCATCCAGACCCTGTCCACCACCGTCTACACCCTCGGCGTCCCGCCCGAGACCACCCTCGTCTTCAAGGCCTTCGTCGTCATCGTCGTCTGCCTCGTGCAGTCTTCGGTCTTCCGGGCCAAGGTCCTGCGCCGCCGCAGGACGACCACTCCCCGATCCCACACCGCAGCGGGCGCCGCCCCGCAGCAGCAGGAGGCAGGCGCATGAGCACCGGCATCGCGAGCGCCGCCGCGCACCTCACCCGCCCCTTCGCGACCGTGTCGCCGCGCACCCGCACCCGTATCCCACTGATCGTCACGGCCGTCCTGCTGGTCGTCATGTTCAGCGTCGGATCGGTGCGCTACGAGGGCTTCCTCTCCGCGCAAGTCGTACTGAACCTGCTGATCGACAACGGATTCCTCCTGGTCGTCGCGGTCGGGGCGACCTTCGTCATCCTCACCGGCGGCATCGATCTGTCCGTCGGCTCCATGGTGGCCCTGTCGACCATGATCACCGCCTGGCTGGTCGAGTCGCACGGCTGGCCCCTGGCCGCCGTCATCCCCCTCGTCCTGCTGGTCGGCGCCGCGAGCGGGACCCTCATGGGCTGGATCATCCACACCTTCGAGATCCAGCCGTTCATCGTCACCCTGGCCGGCATGTTCCTCGCCCGCGGGCTCTGCTACACGATCAGCACCGAATCCATCACGATCAGCGACCCCACCACGGCCGCAATCGCGCAGACCCGGCTGTACGGCCCGGGGGGCCTGTTCGTCTCGATCCCGGTCGTCATCGCCCTGGCGGTGCTGGTGATCGCCTTCGTCGTACTGCACCACACGCGCTTCGGCCGCAACGTGTACGCGCTGGGCGGCAACGAGTCCTCCGCACGCCTGATGGGTCTTCTGGCAGGCTCCACCAAGATCGCCGTATACGCCGTCAGCGGCCTGTGCTCCGCACTCGGCGGCCTGCTGCTGACCTTCTACATGCTCTCCGGCTACGCACTCCACGCCATGGGCATGGAACTCGACGCGATCGCAGCCACCGTGATCGGCGGCACGCTGCTGACCGGCGGTTCCGGCTTCGTCCTGGGCACCGCCCTGGGCGTGCTCGTCCTCGGCATGATCCAGACGGTCGTCAACTTCCAGGGCACGCTCAGCTCCTGGTGGACCCGGATCGTCATCGGCGCCCTGCTGCTCGTGTTCATCGTGCTGCAACGTCTGATGAGCGGCCGCCGCCCCGCCACCGACTGACTCCGGCCCGGCTCCGCAGCCCATCTGCCCGTGCCACCGCGTTCGCGCGCCGCGATCACAGCGCTTCCCGGCGCGCCCTCCGATGGACCGACTTCCAGGGAATACCGCCATGGAACACGCATACGAAACTGTCGATCAGGCCGCCGAGCGCGGGCAGACTGCCGCCGGTCCGCGGGCGGTCCGCCCCCTGCGCCTGGACGATGAAGGACCGGGGGAGAGGTGGCGGTTCGGCTTCCCCGGCCGGGCCTGCGCGGAGGTCCACACGCGCGGCGCCCGCCTCCATTCCCTGATCCTGCCGGACCGCTGGGGCCACACCGCCGACGTGGTGCTCGCCGCCGGCGACCCCGGCGCCTTCGAGGGCTCCGCACGCTACTTCGGCGCGACGG
Organism: Streptomyces sp. NBC_00503; assembly: GCF_036346895.1. Lineage (NCBI taxonomy): Bacteria > Bacillati > Actinomycetota > Actinomycetes > Kitasatosporales > Streptomycetaceae > Streptomyces > Streptomyces sp. NBC_00503. The sequence continues at coordinate 7,983,086 of NZ_CP107855.1, forward strand.
TGGGCCGTTACGCCAACCGGATCGCCGGGGGCCGGCTCGTCGTCGACGGCGTCACCCACCGGCTGGCCACCCAGGAGACCGGGCACACGCTGCACGGCGGTCCCGACGGGTTCGACCAGCGCGTGTGGCGGTGCGAACCCTTCCACTCCGCACACCGCACCGGTGTCCGTCTGTTCCTGCACAGCCCCGACGGCGACCAGGGATTCCCCGGCGCCCTCAACGTCCGCGTCACCTACACGCTGGACCGGGACGACAACCTGACCCTGTCGTACCAGGCGGTCGCCGACGCGCCGACGATCGTGAACCTCACCAACCACGCCTACTGGAACCTCGAAGGGGAGGGACGCGGCAACGTCCTGGCCCACCATCTCCAGGTCGCGGCCCCGCTCTACACCCCCGTCGACAGCGAGTTGATCCCCGACGGCCCCCACCGCTCGGTCAGCGGTACCCCGTTCGACCTTCGTCGGCCCCGGCGGCTCTCCGACGTACTGACCTATACGGATGCGCAACTGGCCCTCGCGGGTGGCGGCTTCGACCACAACTGGGTCCTCGACGGCGACCGGCGGGCCCGTCCCCGCCAGGCCGCCGTGTTGTACGCCCCCGCATCCGGCCGCCGCATGGACGTGCTCACCACGGAACCGGGCATCCAGGTCTACACCGCCCAAGGCCTGACGGGTGACATCACGGGCAAGGGAGGCAGGCCCTACCAGGCCTACGCGGGGGTCGCGCTGGAAACCCAGCACTTCCCTGACTCCCCGAACCGCCCCGACTACCCGACGGTCCTGCTGCGCCCGGGCGAGCTGTACCGGTCCACCACGATCCACAGTTTCACCACGGTCACCGCCTGAGAGGGGCGGCGTCGGCCGTCGCCGCTGTCCGGTGCCGCAGGGGGGCACCGGACAGCGGCTTTCGTGCCTGTGGCGTCAATCCCCGTACGAGGTGCCCCAGGGGGCCCGGCTTCCCGTACGAGGCGCCCCCGGGGCCCGGCTCTCCCTGGGAGGGGTCAACGGCCGGGCTCCTGGGGGTCATCGGGGGGTCATTCGCCGGGGGGAGTGACCCTGCGCGCCGTGCTGGCGCGCACGATGAGCTCGGGCGCCACCACCAGGTGCGTCGACTCGTCGGTCCGGCCTTCGATGTGGTCCAGGAGCAGCCCGATGCTGTAGCGGCCGATCGAGGCGAAGTCCTGACGGATCGTCGTCAGCGGGGGCGGGAAGAACTCGGCCTCGGGGATGTCGTCGAACCCGGCGACCGCCACGTCCTCCGGCGTGCGCAGGCCGGCCTCCCGCAAGGCCCGTAGGACACCGAGGGCCATCTGGTCGTTGGCGACGAACACCGCGGTGAGGGCCGCTCCCCGCCCTTGTGACGACCGGAATCGCCCCGCGAGCTGCTGGCCGGCCTGGTATCCCGACAGCGGACTCCAGTCGCCGCGCAGCAGGGGCGGCACCTCGGCGCCGGCATCGCGGAGCGCGTCCTCCCATCCCTGGGTGCGGGCCTCGCTCTCCAGCCAGTCGGGAGGGCCCGCGACATGCCACACGGTGGCGTGGCCCGAGGCGAGGAGATGTTCCGTGATCATGCGAGCCCCGAGGCTCTGGTCCAGCGAAACCCCCGGCAGGTCGAGGGTGTGGCCGCCTTCCACGGTGACCACCGGGCACGGTGCTTCCAGTGCCGCCAGGGCCCTCACCGCGGCGCGTTGGGGAGTGACGGCCACGATCCCCTCCACGCCCCACCCGGCGAGGTGCTGCATGGCTTCGGCGAGGGCCGTCTGTGTGGCGGTCCGAAGCGTGACGGCGGACGTCAGATAGCCGCGGTCCCGAGCCGCCTCCTGGACTCCCGCCACGGTGCTGGCGGGCCCGTGCAGTGTGGTGTTCACCGCGATGACGCCGAGCGTGTGGGTCCGGCGAGTGGCCAGGGCCCGGGCTGCCGAATTGCGGCGGTACCCGAGCTGCTCGATGACCTGTGTCACGGCGGCCCGGGTCTTGGCGCTGACGTTCGGGTGGTCGCTGAGCACTCGCGAAACGGTCTGGTGGGACACGCCGGCGACACGTGCGACGTCCGTCATGGTGGGCGCTCGCGAGACGTCTGGGAGCTGGGTCAACTCTCTTCCTTTCCTCATCGAGCGGCCTTCCCTCAAGGTACCGAACCAGCCGCGGCCCGCACATATCCCGGACCGGCCGGGAGTCCGTCGATCAGGATCGATGTGGGCGTTCACATTATGCAGCGTTGGTCGCATGGTGTGGGCATGAATCTTCTCCTACCTCTTGAGATTACTGCTTGTTAGCGTTAACAATTCGATCGGGGCAGCCGGGTGGGTGGGATAGCTGCGGCAGCGCAGCCGCGATGCCCGGTGCGGCCCCCGATCAGTCCAGCCCGCTCATGCGCGACTGCGGGGCCGGCGGGACGCCGGTCCGGAGAAACCGCCGCGCATGTCAGACAGACGGTGAGAGCGTAGTGAGCGAGACCATTCTCAAGGACCTCCGTCGCGAGGTCCTCGCGGCCAACCTGCGCATCCCGGAGGCCGGTCTGGCCACCCTCACCTGGGGAAACGTCAGTGGAGTGGATCGAGACGCCGGCGTCTTCGTCATCAAGCCGTCCGGAGTCTCCTACGCCGACCTCACCGAGGATGACCTGGTGGTGGTGGCGCTGGAGGACGGGCGGGTCGTCGACGGAAACCTCAGGCCGTCCACCGACACCGAAACCCATCGGTGCCTCTACCGGGCCTTCCCCTCCATCGGCGGCGTCACCCACACGCACTCGACGCACGCCGTCGCCTTCGCCCAGGCGCGCCGCCCGATCCCCGTGCTCGGCACGACACACGCCGACACCTTCAACGGGCCCGTCCCCGTGACGGCGGACCTCACCGCCGAGCAGTGCGCGCAGGACTACGAGTACAACACCGGACAGGTGATCGTTGCCCGGCTCGACGGCGACCCCCGCCGGGCCGACGAGGTCCCCGGCGCGCTCGTCTCACGGCACGGCCCCTTCACCTGGGGCGCCACCGCGAAGGCTGCGCTGGAGAACGCCATCGTCTGCGAGGCCGTGGCGGAGATGGCGCTGCACACGCTGGCGCTGGGCTCCCGCCTCGGAGACACCTCCGAACCGCCGAGGCATCTGCTGGAGCGGCACTTCACCCGCAAGCACGGACCGGACGCCTATTACGGCAACGCCCCTCATGCCCCGGGCGTCTGAGGCCTGCGCTTGATCGCGGCGCGGCGAGTGGCGTCGCATGCCTTGGGCGCTTCGCAGGCCCCGGGCGTGCGAGGCCCTGCGCTTCGTCACGGTGCGGCGAGCGGCCCCGCGCACCCCGGGTGCCCCGCACACCTCGGGGCGTCTGAGGTCGCGCACCGCCTCACGGCGCGGCGCGGCGACAGGTTTCCGGAGAATCTGCGGCGGGGGAGGGGGCGTCGGCGGCCGCGAGGTGCTGTCGCCGGCGGCGCGCGACCTCGCCCCGCCGGGCTGACGCCTCACGGGTCGCCGAATGCCACGGTTCCGGCCGGGTCCGACCACCTGCTACTCCAGTCGTCGGCCCGCCCTCCTGCCCTCGTGGCCAGCCGCGGCGGCGCGGGCCGGATCGTCTGAGTCGGCCCTGTGGCGGGGCTCGACCTTGCCGGTCGCTGGATGAGTGGCAGTCACTGAGTGGCGGTCGCCGACCGGCGGTCGCTGAGTGGCTGGAGCCGCGTGGCTTGCGCCGACGCTTCACAGCGGCTGGCGCGACCGGCTCGCGTCCGTCACCGCCGGGACCGGTACCTTGCCGGACGGACACCGCGTCCGCGCGGAGCGTGACTGGGCCGGCTGTCCGTCGATGTCCGCTCCCGCGCAACCGGCCGATGCGCTGGCCGCCGGTGAGTGAGGGTCGGGCGGTGGGGGTTGGGGTGTGTGAGCCCCCTCGGCGGGGCCGGCGCCGGCTCTGGTCGTCGATTTCGGGCCACCGGTTCACGTGCGCCGAAGCTGTGGTGGCGGTCGGCCTGTTCGCGGATGCGGTTCGTTCAACCACCGGTTCGTACCGGTGCCTTGACGGGTCCGTGAGGCGCCTGGCTTGATTGGGAGCGCTCCCACTCCGCCCCTCATCCACCGAGGAAGGCTTCACCGTGCCTCCTGTCACCTCCGCCCGCGGCGTGCCACGTCGCGCGGCCGCCGTGCTCGCCGGCTTCGCGCTGGCGGTCGGCGGTCTGTCCGCGACCGCCCTGACCCTTCCGGTCGCGGCTGCCGCCACCGTGGCCGCCGCTGCCGACACGCCCGTCCGGGTCAACCAGCTCGGCTACCTGCCCGACGGCCCCAAGCGGGCCACCGTGGCCAGCTCCGCGACGGCCCCGCTCGCCTGGCAACTGCGCGACGCTTCCGGTGCGGTGACCGCTTCGGGCGCCACCACGGTGCACGGCGCCGACCAGGCGTCCGGTCAGTCCACGCACCTGGTGGACTTCGGCGCGTACACCGGCACCGGCACCGGCTTCACCCTGGCCGTCGGCGGCCAGAGCAGCCACCCCTTCGACATATCCGCCTCGCTCTACGACGGACTGCGCGCCGACAGCATGTCGTTCTTCTACCAGCAGCGCAGTGGCATCGCGATCGATGCCGCCCTGGCGGGCGGCAGCGCGTACGCCCGCCCCGCCGGGCACCTCGGCGTCGCCCCGAACAAGGGCGACACCGGTGTCCCCTGCCAGTCCGGGGTGTGCGACTACCAACTGGACGTGCGCGGCGGCTGGTACGACGCGGGCGACCAGGGCAAGTACGTGGTCAACGGCGGCATCTCCGTCTGGGAGATGGTGAACTCCTTCGAGCGGGCCCGCCGTTCGGGTGGTGAAGCGGCGCTCGGCGATGCGACGCTGCGGGTGCCGGAGCGCGGCAACGGGACGCCGGACGTGCTGGACGAGGCCCGTTGGGAGCTGGAGTTCCTGCTGCGGATGCAGGTCCCGGCCGGGAAGCCGATGGCCGGGATGGCCTTCCACAAGATGCACGACGCCAAGTGGACCGCCCTGCCGACCCGGCCCGAACTCGATTCCGAACAACGCGAGTTGCACAAGCCGTCGACCGCCGCGACGCTGAACCTGGCAGCCTCGGCTGCGCAATGTGCCCGGGTGTACGCGTCGTACGACGCCGCGTTCTCCGCGCGCTGCCTGGACGCGGCCCGCCGCGCCTGGACGGCCGCCAAGGCCAACCCGAACGTGCTCGCCTTGGCGAGCGACAACACCGGCGGTGGTGCGTACGAGGACGCAGACGTCTCCGACGAGTTCTACTGGGCGGCGGCGGAACTCCTCGCCACCACCGGCGAGTCCCAGTACCGGGACGCTGTCACCTCCTCCCCGCACCACACCAAGCCCGTCGACGCGTTCTGGTGGGGCGGCACCGCGACGCTCGGCCGCATCACCCTCGCCACCGTCCCCGGCGTGACCCTGCCCGCCGACGACGTGACCCGGCTGCGCGGCCTGCTGACCACGGCCGCCGACGGCCACCTGTCCACGATGTCCGGCCAGGGCTACGCGGTGCCGCTCCCCGACACCGGGTACGTGTGGGGCTCCAACAGCTCCGTCACCAACAACGCGATGGTGCTGGCCGTCGCGTACGAGATCACCGGGCAACAGCGCTACCGGGCCGGAGCGTTGGAGTCCCTGGACTACCTGCTCGGCCGCAACGCGCTCGACCTCTCCTACGTCACCGGCTACGGCGACCGCACTTCCGAGAACCAGCACCACCGGTTCTGGGCGCATCAGAACGACGCCTCGCTCCCGCACCCGCCAGCCGGTTCCTTCGCGGGCGGGCCGAACTCCGGGCTGGAGGACCCGGTGGCCAAGGAGAAGCTCACGGGCTGCGCACCGGCGGCCTGCTACGTGGACGACATCGGCTCGTACTCCACCAACGAGGTGGCCATCAACTGGAACGCCTCCCTGGCCTGGCTGGCGGCCTTCGCGGCCGAGCGGCGCGGCGCCCCGGCGGCGCCCGTGGTCCAGGTGGCGCCGGCGGCCGTAACGGTCCCGGAGGGCGGCTCGGCGCCGGTGGGCGTGCGGCTCTCGGCAGCGCCCGCGCAGAACGTGACGGTGACGGTGGCCCGGAACTCCGGCGACGAGGACCTGTCGGCAGCCGCGACCCTGGTGTTCACCCCGGCCAACTGGGCGACGGCGCAGCAGGTTTCGGTCCTCGGCGCGCAGGACGCCGACGTGTCGTCGGGCAGCGCGACGTTCACGGTCGGTGGTCCTGGCGTGCAGTCGGCGACGTTCACGGCGACGGAGGCGGACGACGACGCGTCGGCGGCCTCCTGCACGGTGGCGTACCGGATCGACAACGCCTGGAGCAACGGTTTCACCGCGACGGTGACCGTGAGGAACACCGGAACCTCGACGATCTCCGGCTGGACCCTCGGCTGGAGCTTCGCGGGTGACCAGCGGATCAGCAACGGCTGGAACGCCACGGTGAGCCAGTCGGGCAGCACGGTCACCGCCCGGGACGCGGGGTGGAACGGCACGCTGGAGCCCGGCGGCAGCGTGGGCTTCGGCTTCCAGGCGACGTACTCGGGTACCAACGCGATCCCGGCGCGCTACACGCTCAACGGCGCACTCTGCTCCTGAACGATCACCACGCCCTGCCCGCCCGCCGCACCGGGAAGCCCTGGTGCGGCGGGCCGCTTTCGGTGGGCTCAGCTCCGCCTGGACGGTGAGCCAGCCCCGGGCGCAGGGCAGGTGCGTTTTGCGGGAAGCGCTGCCATCGAGGGACGACGACGGAGTGGAGCCAGGATGATCCTGGCTCCACTCCATGGCGCGGGGTGTGTCACTGGAACTGTGCGAAGAACCTCCAGATCTCTCCCTTGGTCCAGGTCGTGACACCGCTTTCGTTGGAGGAGCCGTCGACCGGACCGGGCAAGTGGCCACCGTCGAAGGCGGCCCATTGGACCGGGTACCCGGCACGGCAGCCCGAGTAGGTGGTGGTGATGTGCGTCCGGCTGCCCGGCGCGGGCTCGCGCGGGGTCTGGGAGGTGCAGCCGTTGTTGCTGACGAACCGGTCGCGCAGGGACCGTCCTTGCGCGATGTTGAGGACGGAGTCGCTGACGCCGTGGATTCCGAAGTAGGCGATGGGCTGGGCGCCGCCGCTGCACCCGCTGATCTCGCCGCCGGAGATGACCGCGACAGCCCTGAAGACGTCGGCCCGGGTGCATGCGAGTGCGTAGCTCATCCCGCCGCCCCAGCTGAAACCGGTGGCGAAACGCTGCGCCGTGTTGACGCAGAGGCCGCCCTCGATCCGCCGGATCATGTCGTCGACGAAGGTGACGTCCTCACCGCCCGGATTGGCCCAGCCGTTGTCGAGGCCCTGGGGGGCGACGAGGATCGCGCTGTTGTTGGATTGTTCCTGTTGGCCGTAGTAGGACCAGGCCTTCCCGCTCGTTCCGCCCGAGGCGACGTCGCCGGCGGTTCCGCCCCGCCAGTGGAACGCGAAGATCAGCCGGTAGGGCTGGCTGTTGGAGTAGTTGTCGGGCACCCTGAGGATGAAGCTGCGGCTCTTGCCGCTGCTCTGGATCGTGTGCGTACCGCTCGCCAGCGTCGGGGCGCTGCCGCATCCGCCGCCGCCGGACGACAGCTTGACCATCTGCCATTGCTGGTTGGCGCCGCCCCAGTCGCCGTACTGGACGACGTTGCCGCCGTCGGCGGTGGAGGCGCCCTGTACCTCGACGGCCTTGCCGCTGTTGCGGTTGATCAGCCGGACGTGGCCCGCGTCGGAGTCGGCCAGCCGGAACTGCTGGTTGGCCCCGTTGCCGTCGGTCCGCTGCGCGATCGCGGCGCCGTCGGCGGTCGAGGAGCCGGCCACGTCGAGGACCTTGCCCGAATGCCGGGCCTTGAGCCGGTAGAAGCCGCCGCCGGAGTCCACGAACTGCCACTGCTGGTTGGCTCCGTCGTTGCGCGTCCACTGACTGACTCGCGCGCCGTCGGCGGTGGAGGTGCCATAGACGTCCAGCGCCTTGCCGCTGTTGCGGTTGACCAGGACGTACCAGGCATTGCCGTCCACCGTCGCCGCCTCAGCGGGCGCCGGCTTCACCGAGAAGAGCGTGCCGATCGCAAGCGTCGCCGCCACCACGGAGGCCAACCGGGACCACCAGCGGTTCCTTCGTGGAGGAGCGGGGGAAGCCGTACCGTAGGTCTTCATCGGTTCACCCTTTCGCCGTGACAGGTCGTCAGGTGCGGCTCCAGCGCTGGTTGCTGCCGCCCGAGCAGGAGTAGAGCTGGATCAGGGTGCCGTTGGCGGTGCCGGTTCCGGCAGCGTCCAGGCAGAGGCCGGACTGGACTCCGACGATGGAACCGTCGGAGTTCAGGCGCCACTTCTGGTTGTCGCCGCCCCAGCAGCTGTAGATCTGGACCTTGGTGCCGTTGGCGGTGCCGGCGGCGTCCAGGCACTTGTCGCCGTAGACCTTGAGCTCGCCCCCGGCGGTGTACGACCACTGCTGGTTGGCGCGGTTGTTGCAGTCCCACAGGTTGAGCTGGGTGCCGTCGGTCGTGCTGGCACCGGGCACGTCCAGGCAGCGGCCCGAACCGACGCCCTTGACCTGTCCGGAACCGGGTGTGGGGGTCGGAGTGGGGTTGGAGGAACCGGCGTTGAGTGCGTTGAGCACCGAGGTGTAGGCCGGCTTCTTGTTGCCGTTGCCGTCGAACAGCAGCGGCGATTGCTCCGACCGCCAGGAGTCGGTGTCGCGCACACCCCAGACGGTGATGCCGAGGCAGCGCGGGACAGCCAGGCAGTCGTTGGTCACGTTGGCGTAGGTCGTGGCCGAGGCGCCCTGGATGTCGAGTTCGGTGACGGCCACGTCGACGCCGAGGGCGGCGAAGCTCTGCAGGGTGGTGCGGAAGTTGCTGTTGTAGGGGCTGTCGTTGTTGAAGTGGGACTGGAAGCCGACGCAGTCGATCGGCACGCCGCGCTGCTTGAAGTCCCGGACCATGTTGTACATGGCCTGGGTCTTGGCCCAGGTCCAGTTCTCGACGTTGTAGTCGTTGTAGCAGAGCTTGGCGGCCGGGTCGGCGGCGCGCGCGGTGCGGAAGGCGACCTCGATCCAGTCGTTGCCGGTGCGCTGCAGGTTGGAGTCGCGGCGGGCCCCCGAACTGCCGTCGGCGAAGGCCTCGTTCACGACGTCCCACTGGACGATCTTGCCCTTGTAGTGGGCCATCACGCCGTTGATGTGGTTGGTCATCGCCTGGCGCAGCGCGCTGCCGCTGAGGTTCTGCATCCAGCCGGGCTGCTGGGAGTACCAGGCCAGGGTGTGACCGCGTACCTGCTTGCCGTTCTGTACCGCCCAGTTGTAGACGCGGTCACCGGCGGCGAAGTTGAACTGGCCCTGCTGGGGTTCGGTGGCGTCGATCTTCATCTCGTTCTCGGGCGTCACCATGTTGAACTCGCGGCCCGCGATCGTCGTGTACGCCGAGTCGCCCAGCCTGCCCGAGGCGACGGCGGTGCCGAAGTAGCGGCCGCTCTGCGCCGCCGCGCCGCCGAGGGTGCTCTCGGCGGCCTGTGAGGCCAGCGGAGCCACCAGTAGGGCGGCTGAGCCGAGGACGCCGGCGACCAGCGCCGTACGGAGAATTCCGATCTTCCGGCGGACGGTGGATGGGGGAATGGCATTTGAGCCCATGAAAGAGCCTCCAGGACAGAAATCACGGAAGGATTGGAGCGGGGCAGAGTGAATCCGCGTGAACGACGCCCGCGTCCATTGACAAAAGGACGCTCACCAGTCAGGGCGTAACGATTCAAGGCCGACACCCGGCACTCGGACATAGACGGGGGTATCGCCTCGGGCCCCAGTCTGGAAACACCGCCGAAACATGTCAATACTTTCGAAAGTGTTTCGAGAATCCGGTGCCTCCGAATAGCCTAATAGCCGCTTTTCGTAGAGCGATCCTCATCGAAAGTGTTTCGATGAGGATCGCTCTGCAACGGGTATTTCTACAGTTCGGATCTCCGGTCAGCGCAGGGCCGTGTTGAACTCCAGTGCCGGGTCGGCGTTGCGGACGAGGGACTTGGCCTGCTCCGGCCACCACACGCCGGCCGCGGGATCGACGACGCCGTACTCCGGGTCGATGGTGCCGCCCGGGATGCTGCGGTTGCACTGGCCGTCGGACTGGCCGACCGTCTTGATCCACAGGTAGGCGTCCACGAGCGGGACGCGGGTGTTCGCGGTCGGCCGGGCGCCGATGCCGCGACCGGGAGCGTTGCACCAGGTCTGCGGATCGCCGCTGTACTTGCCCGCAGGCGGGGTCCAGGCGCCCCGGCCGTCGCGGCTGGTGTCCACGACGAGGTGGGTGAGCTCCTGCGCGGGCGGGGTGCCCACGTTCTGTTGGAACCACAGGTCGGTCCAGTGCCAGGTGGACGGGTCGTCCACGTTCACGGAACTTCCCGGCTGCCCGTCGTTCGGTGCCGCGGGGGAGTAGTACTGGCTCGCGCACCAGTCGGGGTGCCCCTTGGCCCAGTCCGGGCCCTTGGTGGCGAACCACAGGCACTGGGAGACCCAGGTGCCGTAGTGGGTGGACAGATCGGTGGCCAGGTAGTTGGAGACGTTCAGCGAGAAGCCCTGGGTACGGGTGACACCTGCCTGGAGGAGGCGCCCCGCGGCGTCGCCGACGCTGCGCCAGTGGCTGTTTCCGGCGTCCAGGTAGACGACGCTGTTCGGCTGCCGCTCCAGGGCGTCGATCGCGTGGTTGAGGTCGGCGAAGCGTCCGGCGGTGATCGCGCCGGTGGGGTCGCTGCCGGGCCCGCAGTCGGAGGGGAGGTTGGCCAGCCCGTCCGGTTCGAGGATGACGACGGCCTTGCTGCGTCCGATCCCCCGGGCGAAGGCGCTGATCCAGGCCTGGTACTCGGCGTCCGACTGTGCACCGCCGGAGGAGTACTGGGAGCAGTCGCGCAGCGGTATGTCGTAGGCCACCAGGACGGGAACCGTCCGGGTTCGCTCGGCCCCGCGCACCAGGTCGCGTACGCGGGATTCGACCTGCTCCGGGGTGCCGTCGGTGAACCAGGCGGCCTCCGGCCAACTGGCCAGCTTCGCCATGGACTTGGCGCCATCGAAGTCCCGGTGGAGGAGGTCGGTGACGGCCTGGTGGGCCGCGTCGCTGTCGGGATCGACGTAGAAGCGGGTGTTCGCAGGAAGCGTGTGGGATGCCGGTGCGGAGCGCGCCTCGGCAGAGGCGGGGGCGACGGCGCCGAGGAGCAGGGTGAGCGCGCTCGCTGCCAGGACTAATCGGTGCAGGGGGATGCGCACGGGGTTCCTTCGGTGAGGGAGGGAAGCGGGGCCGGGTCAGTAGCCGTAGATCATCTTGTAGGCGACCTCCGGCAGGAACTGTCCGGCCGAGGAGCCGGCCCCGACGCCGCAGTTGCCGTCGGACTCGCCGGGGATCTTGATCCACAGCAGCATCTCGGCACTGCCGCCGCGCTGGGTGGGAGTACCGATCCGGCGGCCGGCGGGGTTGCACCACTGGCCGTTGGAACCGTTGCCGTTGCGGCTGGTGTCGATGACGAACGGCTTGGTGTAGCCGTAGGAGCCCAGTGCGGAGTTGACCGCGTTGCCGTAGGAGGTGTTCTGGTCGGTGGTGAAGTAGTTGGAGACGTTCAGTACGAAGCCGCGTGCCCCGCTGACCCCGGCGGCGGCGAGCTGCTGCGCCATGGTCGAGGCGCCGATCCAGCCGGGGTTCCCGGCGTCGAGGTAGACCCAGGTGTTGGGTGCCTTGGCATTGAACTGGGCGATCGCGTTCTTCAGCATGGCGTTGCGCTCGGCGATCTGAGCAGCCGTCATGCAGCTCTCGTGGCCCAGGGCATCGGGTTCGAGGACGACGACGGCCGGGCGGTTGCCGATGCCACTGGCGAAGGCGGCGATCCAGGCGTCGTAGGCAGCGCGGCTCCCGGCGCCGCCGCCGGACTGACCGGCGCAGATGTCCCGGTTGGGGATGTTGTACGCGACCAGGACCGGCAACTTGTCGTAGGAGTCCGCGCGGCCGACGTAGGCGCCGGTGGCGCTGCCGATGTCGCCGCTCCAGTTGCCGAACCAGCGGGCCGCCGGGGTGTTGGCGATGGACGTACGGATCGCCGCCGCCCGCCCGTCGCCCGGGTTCGCGTTGGTCCACCGCAGGGCGGAGTTGTCGGGGTCGGCGTAGAAGCCGCTGGTCATGGTGGTCGGGTCGGCGGCGTACGCCGGGCCGGCGTTGATCAGGGCGAGGCCGGCGGTCAGGGCGCCGGCCAGCAGGGCGGACGCGGCTCGGACGGACATGCGCATGGTTCTTCCTCCGGTGGGGGATGGGGAAGTGGAAGCGCTTCCAGTTTTGATGTGGGGTCGGATCGCGCTGATGGGATGATTGGGGCCGTCGCCGGGGTGTGTCAAGTGGTTGAACACGGAAGCATCGTCATGGCTGATATGGCGTCATTGGTTGGAAGCGCTACCAGATCGAGACCCGGGCAGCATCCGCGTGCAGGTCCGAAGTCGGGGCGGTGATGGAATCATGGCGCTGTTCGATGTCGCTCGTTCGATGTCGGCGTTCGATGTTCGCCGTCCGCGTGAGCCCGAGGAGCAGTCCTTCCATGGAGCCGTCACCCAAGCGCATGCCGACTCTCGACGAGGTGGCCGCACGCGCCGGCGTGTCGCGCACGGCGGCCTCCCGGGTGATCAACAACGCCCCGCACGTCAGTCGTGCCAAGCGGGAGGCGGTCCAACGGGCGGTGCGCGAGCTGGATTTCGTGCCCAATCCGTCCGCGCAGGCCCTCGCGACCCGCAGGGTCGGAGCGGTGGTGCTGGCGGTCTCGAGCGATGAACCGGGGCTGTTCGCCGACCCGTTCTTCGCGGAGGTCATCGTCGGCGTCAGCGAGGCGCTGGAGCAGACCGAGCTGGAACTGATCCTGCTGCTGGCCAACACCCCGCGCGGCCGGGAGAGGTTCGAGCGGCTGCTGCGCTCGCGCCGGGCCGACGGCGTCATGCTGATGGCGCTGCGGGGCGACGATCCGCTGGGCCGCCTGGGCGAGGAGGTCGATCTCCCCGTCGTCTTCGGCGGACTGCCGCTCATCGGGGAACCCACGTGGTACGTGGACGCCGACAACCGGGGCGGTGCCCGCCTGGCCGCCGAGCACTTCGCGCGCACGGGCCGCCGACGGCCCGTCATGATCACCGGCCAGGTGGACGCCAGGGCCGCGGTCGCGCGGGAACAGGGGTTCACCGACGGTCTGACCCTGTCCGGCCTGCCGCTGCTCGGGGTCGAGCCCGGGCAGTTCACCGAGGAGGGCGGCGCCGAGGCGATGGAGCGGCTGCTCCGCGAACACCCCGATCCCGACGCGGTGTTCGCGGCCTCCGACGCGATGGCCATCGGCGCTCTGCGCACCTTGCGGGAACGGGGGCTGCGGGTGCCCGAGGACGTCGCGGTGATCGGCTTCAACGACCTGGCGAGCGCCCGGCACACCAGCCCACCGCTGACCACCGTCCATCAGCCGGTACGGGCGCTGGGACAGGAGATGGCCAGGATGCTGGTCAGTGCCATCGAAGGACACCGCCCCAGCCCGTTGATCCTCCCGACCCGCCTGACCGTGCGCGAATCGGCCCCCGATCTGCCCGCGCCCGCCTGACCGGCGGGCGCTTGCGGCAGGGTCAGATGAAGCGCCACAGGTGGTCGGCGGTGCCGTTGTCGTCCCAGAGGACGGTCTGTGCTCCCTGGGCGGTGGAGGCGTCGGAGACGCCGAGGACGCGGCCGCTGTTGGCGCACTGGATCCTGAAGGCGTCGCCGCCGCCGTGGCGCAGGCGCCACCGGTGGTCGGCAGCGCCGTCGTCCGCCCACTGGACGATCCGGGCGCCGTTGGCGGTGGCGCCGTTCTCCACGGCGAGGACCTTGCCGCTGTGGGAGTTGCGCAGGCGCAGATAGCCGCCGGTGTCGACGACGGCCGTCCAGAGATGGTCGGCGGTGCCGCTGTCGTCCCACTGGATGGCGAGGCCGCCGTCGGCGGTGGACATGTTCCGCACACCGAGGACCCGCCCGCTGGCGACGTTCTGGATGCGCCTGGCGCCGTCGGGGACGAACTGCCACTGGCTGGTGGGGGCTACGGTGTCGGGCACCTGCACGGCTGCGGCGCCGTTGGCGCTGGAGCCGCCTTCGATGCCGAGCAGCTTGCCGGTGTGGACGTTTTGAAGCTTGTGGTAGCCGTTGCCTGAGTCGACGACGGTCCACCGGTGGTCGGCGGTGCCGGTGTCGGCCCACTGGAGGACCGGGGCGTTGTCGGCGGTGGACATGTCCTTCACGCCGAGGACCTTGCCGCTGTTGAGGTTGCGCAGCCGCAGTGCGGTGCCGTCGACGAGGAGGAGCCAGTCGTGGTCGGCGGTGCCGGAGTCGGTCCACTGCAGGGCGAGGCCCCCGTCGGCGGTGGACATGTCCCGGATGCCGAGGACGAGTCCGCTGGCCGCGTTGACGAGACGGAAGCCGGGACTGTCGGTCCGCCAGTAGACGGTGTAGTTGAAGCCCTGGGCGTCGTGGAACGGGCCGAGTTCGACCTTCGTTCCGTTGGCGGTGGCCGCGAACGCGAGGGCGGTGCTGCTGGTCCGGGTGATCGAGGAGGGGTCCAGGGCCGGGAGGGAGGACAGGGTGGTGCTGCCGTAGTTGCCGGCGAGGACGGCGGGGCCGTAGGTGATCGCCGCGACACCGGGGTTGTCGTTGGAGGCCTGGAGGGCCACGCGCATGGGGAGCTTCACGGTGACGGTGTCGCCGGAGGCCCAGGCCCGGGTGAGCGTGGCGTAGGTGCCCGGACTGGCCGTGACGCTCTGGGCGACGCCGTTGACGCTGACGGTGGCGCCCGAGGTCCATCCGGGGATGCGGATGCGCATCGACCAGGTCCCGCCGGCGCCGCCGGTGACCTTGAGCGTCGTGGTGTCGTCTGCCGGATAGGAGGTGGTCTGGGTGACGGTGACGCCTCGCTGGGTCCAGTTCAGGACGGAGGGGAGGAACAGGTTCACGGTGAGGATGGTGCTGCCGTCGTGGAAGTAGATGGAGTCCATCAGCTTTGTGTTGGACTCGATGCCCGTTCCCTGGCAGCACCAGAACGTGTCGTAGTCGGTGCTCCAGGTGCCGCCGCCCCACGCCGGGCCCTTGCCGCGGCGGCCGCCCGGGTCGAGGGGGGTGAAGTAGGTGACGTGCCCGTGCGGGTCGGCCGGGTTCTGGGCGCCGATGACGTGGTTGAGCAGGGCCTTCTCGTAGAAGTCGAAGTACGACGCCCGGCCGGGGTCCAGCTGCCACAGGTCTCGGGTCAGCTTGAGCATGTTGTAGGAGTTGCAGAGCTCGCAGGTGTCGGGGACGAGGAAGCCGGAGATGGCGTTCGGGGCCCGGAAGTGTTCCGCCTGGCTGTTGCCGCCGATGGCGTAGGTGTGCGAAGTGGTGCAGATCGTCCACGCGTTGGCGGCGATGTCGCGGTAACGGGTCGTCCCGGTGGCCTTGTACTCGCGGACGGCTCCGATCCACTTGGGCACCTGCGTATTGGCGTGCAGACCGTTCAATTGGTCCAGGTTCGCGGCGAGGGGGTCGAAGACCGCCGCGTGGTCGAAGCGCTGGGCGGTGGTCAGCCAGCGTGCGTCGCCGGTCTGTTGGTGGAGGTCGGCCAGCACGTCGTTCATGCCGCCGAACTCGACGCCCAACAACGACTGCATCTTGCTCTGGCTGAGCGCGGCGGTGCGCCGGTCGACCCAGCCGGCGAGCGCGAGGAGGACGTCGCGGGCCTGCGTGTTGCCGATGAGGCGCCACACGTCGAGCAGGCCGGCCATGGTCTTGTGGACGCAGTAGTACGGGACGTTGCCGTTGGTCAGCGTGCCTGCTTCGAGGCTGGTGAAGTCGGCCTCGGGGAAGCCCGACAGGTAGCCGGCGGAGAAGCCCGCGGTGGAGTTGTTGGCCTGGCACTTGGCGAGTTCGGCCACCATGCGGTCGGCCTTGTCGCGGCAGGTGGTGTCCCCGACCGCGGCGTAGGCCTGTGCCCATGCCGTGAGGAAGTGGCCCTGCACGTGGGTGCGGAAGGGGAACGCCGGGTCGTCCCATCCTCCGGTCGGGGTCGCGGCGTTGGTGGAGAGCCGGTGGTTGGCGCGGAAGTTGTACAGCAGCCGGTCGACGTCGATGAAGCGGAGATAGGCCAGGGTGCGGTTCTGATTGTCGAGCCAGCGGCTGCTGGTGAGCTGGACCTGACCCAGGTCGAACGGGAGCGCCGACACTCCGACGTCGGACCCGACCGGGGGCGTCTGGGCCGCGGCGGAGACGGTGTTGAGTACGGGGCCGACAGCCGCGGCTACGGCCGCGACGCCGGTCGCCTTGATCATGGCGCGGCGGCTGAAGGGGGGAACCGGCATGGCGAACTCCATGGTCCGTGAGAGATGAGGACGCCGCGCACAAGGGCTGTTGGGCTTCAACCGGCGGCTGCGAGGTCGGTGGGGGCGGCCGCCTGCTGCGCATGAGTGTTAGCGCTCACAATTGACGTGTCAATACTTTCGACGGGCGGCGCCGACAAGGCCGGCCCGCGCACCGCGCACCGCGCGCAGCTGCTCCGGGCGACCGATCCACTCCGGTGGCGTGCAACGCGCCACCTACACCGCGGTCAAATGCGGTCGGCTGGGCGGGAGGTGAGGTGCGAGCCGGCAGGTGGCGGACGCGGACCGCCACCTGGCCGCGGCAGCAGCGACGTCAGGGCCTGCCCGGCGGTTCCTGCGGGCTCGGGCTCGGGCTCAGGTACGTGATGTCGAACCACGCGAAGTGGGCTTGGTTGGTGGAGGGGCGGCCGTTGGAGGTGGCGTAGAGGCCGAGCTGGATGCTGGTGAACAGCGGAGTGAGGAAGGTGGCTTCGACGGTGGCCAGGTCCTGCCAGGCGCCGTCCGGTGCCGAGTGGGCGAAGGTGTGGCTGAAGCCGCGGATGCGGACCCCAAGGCGAACGGGGCCCGGGGGGAGGGGAGCGCCGGCCAGGACCTCGGCCCCGTGGCGGAGGCTGAGCCCTTCCGCGGTGCGGAGGAAGAGGAGATGGGTGTCGTCGTCGAGGACTACGGCGAGGCCCGCCTCTTCGTCCGGCGCGGCGGGGGTGAAGTGCAGTTCGGTGGAGACGTCGCAGTCGGGCTGTTCCTGGGGGCGGGCCAGGAGGGACGGGGTGGCGCGGTCGCCGAGGCGTTCGCGGCGGAGCTGGAGGCGGAGCCCGTCGCCGGTGGCCCAGAACCGCTCGGGCGGTGTGCGCAGGCTGCTCCAGTCCGGGGAGAGCGTGGCGAAGTCGTCGTGGACGGGGCGGCGTGGGTCGGTGTGGGCGACGGGGGAGAAGACCGGCCAGCCCGCGTCCCAGGTGATCCGGCTGAGGAAGGTCTCGCGGCCGAGGGCGGAGCCGGGGCGGACGCCCAGGAGGACGGCCCGCCAGTCGCCGTTCGGGGTCTGTACGAGGTCGGCGTGCCCGGTGCAGGTGACCGGGCCCTTGGCGGGCGGTAGCACCGGATTGCCGGGGGCGCCCTCGTAGGGGCCGGTCACGCGGTCGGCGCGGGCGGCCACCACGCTGTGGTCCACATCGGTGCCGCCCTCGGCGGTGACCAGTAGATAGGTGCCGCCGGTCTTGTACAGGTGCGGAGCTTCCGACCATCGGGCGCCGGGGTGGGTTCCCGACCACAGGACGTACTCGGGGCCGGTCAGCCGTCGCTCCCGGGGAAGGTATTCGCGCATCCAGATCTCGGTACGGCCCGCGGCTACGTCCACGACTCGTGCGGCGGTGAACCAGGCCCGGCCGTTGCCGTCGCCGTCCCCGTCCCCGTGACCGTCGCCGTGCCCGTGCCCGTGCCCATCGTCGTCGTCCGGCCCGTCGTCGAAGAACAGCGACGGGTCGAAGCCCTCGCCCTCCAGCCAGTGCGGCTCCGACCACGGCCCCGCCGGGTCGGTCGCGGTGACGACGAAATGGCCGGGGCCGTCCATCAGCGTGCAGACGAGGTGGAAGACCCCGTCATGGTGCCGGATCGTCGGCGCGAACAGGCCCCGGGAGGGCTCGCACCCGTCGAGGTCGAGCTGGGACGGCCGGTCGAGCGCGGAGCCGATGCGCCGCCAGTTCATGAGGTCGCGGCTGTGGAAGACGGGAAGGCCCGGGAACCATTCGAAGCTGGACGTCACCAGGTAGTAGTCCGCTCCCACCCGGCAGACGGACGGGTCGGGCCGGAACCCGGGCAGCACGGGCTCACCGAAGACGGGATCATCGAAGAACGCGGTCATGAAACCGGCACGATCTCGACCGGCACGGACAGCACCCGGTCGGCCGCCGGGTGACGTACGGGGCCCTCCAGGGTGAAGGAGCCCTGGAGCGGAAGATCGCCGCTGGACCGTCCGACGGCCACGCCGATCTCCCCGGGCTCCACTCTTCTGCGCAGGTCGAGCCCGGTGAAGGAGGTCCGGTCGGCATGGACGGAGAAGGTGATCCGGGCGGCCGCGCCCGGCCCCAGTTCGACCCTGGCGAATCCGGCGAGCCACCGCTGCGGCCGGACGACGGAGGCCACGGGGTCGGAGAGGTACAGCTGGACCACCTCGGTCCCGGCCACCTCGCCGACGTTGCGTACGGTGACCGACACGGCGACGGCGCCGTCCGTCGCGGCGACCGGATCCACGGAGAGCTCCGAGCAGGTGAAGGTGGTCCAGCTCAGCCCGTGTCCGAACGGGAACAGCGGGGTGGGGTCCACCGAGCTCCAGTCGGTGTGCCCGCCGAGCCTGCCGTGCAGGTAGGTGCCGGGCTGGCCGCCGACCTGGCGGGGGATGGAGACGGGCAGCCGCCCGGACGGTTCCGCGGCGCCGCTGATGATCCGGGCCAGCGCCGTCCCGCCCTCCTCGCCGGGGAAGAAGGCCTGCACCACGGCCGATGCGCGCTCGGCCAGCGTGCCGAGCGCGTAGGGCCGTCCGGAGACGAGGACCAGGACGGTCGGCACCTCCGAGTCCAGAAGGGCGGAGGCCAGTGCGGCCTGGTCGCCGGGCAGGTCGAGGGTTTCGGCGTCGCAGCCCTCTCCGGAGGTGCCCCGGCCGAACATGCCGGCCCGGTCCCCGAGCACCAGCAGGTTCACGTCCGGATCGTCCGCGGTGACCGTGAACCCGGCGGCGGTGAGCGCCTCGCCGAGCGTCGGGATCTCCAGCCCGAGGTCGCCTGGCAGCGCGACGTGGTTGGGGAAGGAGTAGCAGCCGAGGAAGGACTGGGGGTCGTCGGCGTAAGGCCCGCTGATCGCGACCCGGCACGGCCGCAGCGGCAGGATGCCGTCGTTGGCGAGCAGCACGGTGGATCTTTCGGCCAGGAGCCTGGCCAGTGCCCGGTTCTCCGGCGGGTCGAGGTCGACCGGCTCGGGCTTGACGGGCTCCCAGTCGGGGTCGAGCAGGCCGAGCTCGGCCTTCTGGAGCAGGACCCGTTCCGCGGCCCGGTCGATGAGCTCCTCGGACACGGTTCCCGCCCGCACGAGCTCGGTCAGCGGCTCGCCGTAGCACCGGGCCGTGGGCAGTTCGACGTCGATCCCGGCGGTCAGCGCCAGTGCGCCGGCCGCGCCCCGCGATCCGGCGACTCCGTGCCGGGTCTCCAGGAAGGAGACGGCGTAGTAGTCGGCGACGACCACACCGCTGAACCCCAGCTCGCCCCTGAGCAGTTCGGTCAGCAGCCGCTCGTCGGCAGCCACCGGGACGCCGTCCACGTCGGTGTAACTGTTCATCACCGACCGGGCGCCCCCCTCGCGCAGTGCCCGTGCGAAGGGCTCGACCAGGACGTCGGCGAACTCGCGCGGTCCCGAGGCGACGGGGGCCATGTTCCGGCCGCCGCGCGAGGCCGAGTACCCGGCGAAGTGCTTGAGGGTCGCCACGATCCCGGCGCCCTCCAGGCCCTGCACATAGGCGGTGCCGATCGCTCCGACGAGATAGGGGTCCTCGCCGATGCACTCCTCGGTCCTGCCCCACCGGTAGTCGCGGACCACGTCGAGCACCGGGGCCAGCCCCTGGTGGACGCCGACCCGCCGCATCCCCGCGCCGATGGCGGCGGCCATCCGGCGCACGAGCCCGGGATCGAAGGAGGCGCCCCAGGCCAGCGGCCCGGGGAAGACCGTCGCCCCGAACGTCATGAACCCGGTCAGGCACTCTTCGTGAGCGACCGCCGGTATCCCGAACCGGCCGGATCCGGTCACCTGCCGCTGGAGCGAGGCGAGCCGTTCCATCCCGGCCTCCGCGGTGATGGGCGCGGTGCCGTACACCCGGGTGAGCTGGCCGAGGCCGTGGGCGACGATGTCGTCGAGGCCGGGCGCGGACTCCCCGGAATCGTCCTCCATCGGCGCGACGGGTGCGCCCGGATCCGAGGGCAGCGCCCAGAAGCCGGCGAGCTGACCCGCCTTCTCCTCCAGCGTCATCCGTTTCAGCAGATCGGCGACTCGTAGGGGCACGGGCAGGAGGGGGTCACGCCAGGGCTCGGTCAAGGAAGACTCCTAGTGCTGTGGCCGGGAAGGTTTGCCGGGTCGCGGTGTTCGGTGCGATGGAAAGGTGCCGTGCCGGGCGCCGCGACCCGGTGGACCTTTCCGGTTACGGCGCTAGGAACGGGGCGGGGCGGTGGAGAGGCGGACCTTGAGCTCGGTCGAGAGCTCCATCCGGGGGCTGACCAGGGGCTGGCCGTCCAGGAGCTGGAAGAGCGTGCGGGCGGCGAGCCGGCCCATCTCCTCCAGCGGCTGGCGCACCGTCGTCAGCGGCGGGGACAGCCAGTCGCACATCGGCAGGTCGTCGAAGCCGACCACGCTGAGGTCCTGCGGGATGCTCAGTCCGCCCTGGCGGGCGGCTTCGTAGACGCCCATCGCCTGCTGGTCGCTGCCGGCGAAGATGGCGGTCGGCGGCTCGGGGAGGGCGAGCAGTTCCCGGGCGCGCTGGAACCCGCCCTCGTGCTGGAAGTCGCCGAACCGGATCAGGCCGCGGTCGACCTCGATCCCGGCCCGCTCCAGCGCGGCGCGGTACCCGTCGATGCGGGCCTGGCTGCAGAGCATCTCCTTGCGCCCGCCGATCGCGGCGATCCGGCGGTGCCCCAGCTCCAGCAGGTGTTCCGTGGCGGCGAGGCCGCCCGCCCAGTTGGTCGCGCCGATGCTCGGCACACCGTTGCCCGGCAGGTCGATCGGGTCGATGACGACGAGTGCCACCCCGGCCTGTTCGATCTGGGCGCGCTGGGCCTGGGTGACCGAGGCGGTGACGAGGATGACGCCGTCGCTGTGGTGCAGGACCGGCAGCGCGGCCCAACTCGAAGGCGTGGCCTCGCCCGGCGGGACGAGCGACACGACGGTGCCGACGCTCCGCTGGGCGCACTCGGCTTCGACGCCGCGCAGTATTTCCACTGCCCAGGCGCTGTCCAGCCCGCCGATGATCAGGTCGACCAGGCCGGACCTGCGGGCCCTGGCCTGCGCGCCGGGGTGGAGGTAGTTGTGGGAGCGCAGCAGGCCTTCGATCCGTTCGCGTGTCGCGGGTGCGACGTCGGAGCGGCCGTTGACCACCTTGGACACGGTGGCCTGTGAGACCCCCGCCTCAGCGGCGATGACGGCCAGGGTCGGGCGCTGCTCGCTCAACTTCTCTCCTCCGCGCGGACGCCTTGAGGACGCCTTGAGTTGGCGACAGGTATCGCAAACTTTCGAAGAGTTTCCGGTCGGTGTGACCTGGTTGTCAAGCCATAAGTGGGTTGCTGCGGACGGAAATTCGGTGAGAAGGCTTGACCGGGGGGCTTCACGTTCCTAGTTTGTGGCAGCACGAATTCGAGAATGTTACGAAACATTTTCGAACTGAACCGGCATTCACCACCCCGGAGGTCCCATGGCCAGCACACCCCCGAGTCGACGAAGCTTCCTCGCGCTCTCGGGCCTGACCGCTCTGTCCGTCTCGCTCACCGCAGCCTGCGGCGGCGGGGGCTCCGGCTCGGGGTCGGCGGCCGACGGCAAGGTGACCTTCGCGTGGTGGAACATCGCCACGACGGAACCGGGCAAGTCCCTGTTCCCGGAGATCTCCTCGGCGTTCACGACCGCTCACCCGAACATCACGATCAACACGACCTCGTTGGAGAACGAGGCCTTCAAGTCCAAGCTGACGGCCAACACTTCGTCGGGCAAGCTCCCCGACGTCTTCCAGACCTGGGGCGGCGGCGTTCTGCGGCAGCAGATCGACGCGGGGCTGGTCGAGGACCTCACCGAGGAGTTCGGGTGGTCGTCCGAGCTCACCCCGGTCTCGCTGCAGGCCTATCAGTTCGAGGGCCGGACCTACGGGGTGCCCTACGACGTCGGCATGGTCGGTTTCTGGTACAACAAAAAGCTCTTCGCCCAGGCCGGGATCACCGCTCCGCCGGCCACCTGGGCCGAGTTCCTCGAAGACGTCAAGAAGCTCAAGGCGGCCGGCGTCACTCCGATCGCCCTCGCGGGCAAGGAGAAATGGCCGGGCCACTACTACTGGGCCTACCTCGCGATGCGCGTCGCCGGCCTCCCCGCGCTGCAGCAGGCCGCGACCACCAAGGACTTCACCGGCGCCGGCTTCGTCCAGGCGGGCACCCACCTCAAGGAGCTGGTCGACCTCCAGCCGTTCCAGACGGGCTTCCTCGGCGCCGGCTACTCCGCCCCCGGCGGCCAGGCCGCGACCATGGGCAACGGCAAGGCCGCCATGGAGCTGATGGGGCAGTGGGCGCCGTCGGTGCAGAAGGACGCGGGCGCGGACCTCGGAGCGGACCTGGGCTTCTTCCCCTTCCCAACGGTCGAGGGCGGCGTCGGCCAGGCCACCGAGGTGTTCGGCGGTGGCAGCGGCTTCGCGCTGCGCAAGGGCGCCCCGAAAGAGGCGCTGGACTTCCTGAAGTTCTTCGTGCTGGAGAACGAGTCGAAGCTGCTGGCCTCCAACGGCTACCTGCCGGTGGTCAAGGGCGCGGAGAGCCAGCTCACCGAGCCCAACAGAAAGGTGGTGGCCGACAGCCTGGTCAAGGCGACGGGCTTCCAGCTCTTCCTCGACCAGGCCTACCCGCCCGCGGTCGGCCAGGAGGTCAACGACAGCGTCGCCGACCTCATCGCGGGCAAGAAGACGCCCGAGCAGGTCACCAAGTCGATCACCGAGGCTGCGAAGGGTGCCTAGCTCCGTGTCCACCCTGACCGAGGAGCGGACGAAGGACGCCGTGCCGGCGCTCCCGCCAGCCCCGGCACGGTCGCTCCTGCGCGGGTTGGGAAGCTGGGCGTCGGTCGCCTGGTTCCTCGTCCCGGCTCTGGTCCTCTTCCTCGTCTTCGTCCTCGCCCCGATCGTCGTCGCCGTCTGCACCGGCTTCTTCAAGTGGGGCGGGATCGGCCCCCTGGACGACTTCATCGGCTTCGGGAACTACGCCGCGCTCTTCCGCGATCAGGTCTTCCTCGGCGATCTGAAGCGCGGGCTGTACCTGATCGCCCTGTCGATCACGGTGCAGTTGCCCTTCGCGCTGTTCACCGCGGTCCTGCTCAACCAGCGGCTGCGCGGCCGGGCCGTCTACCGGATGCTGTTCTTCGCGCCGTACATCCTGTCCGAGGTGGTCACGGCGGTCCTCTTCACGATGATCTTCCTTCCCGGTGCCGGCATGGCGGACCATCTCGCCGGCGCCCTCGGTCTGGAGGGGCTGCAGGGGAAGTGGCTCGCCGATCCCTCGACGGTCATGCCGACCCTGTTCGTGGTCATGACCTGGAAGTACTTCGGCTTCCACATGATGCTCTTCCTCGCCGGACTGCAGAGCATTCCGGGCGAGGTCCTCGAAGCCGCCTCCATCGACGGCGCGGGCGCATGGCAGCGCTTCCGGCACGTGACGCTGCCGCTGCTCGGCCCGACGATCCGGATCAGCGCCTTCCTTTCGATCATCGGGGCCATCCAGCTCTTCGACCTGGTCTGGGTCATGACCGCGGGCGGGCCCAACCACTCCTCCGAGACGATGGCGATCTCGATGTTCCAGTTCGGGTTCAAGCGCTACCAGGTCGGCTATGCCAGTGCGATCAGCGTGGTGATGTTCATGATCAGCCTGGTCTTCTCCCTCTTCTACCAGCGCTACGTGCTCCGCCGTGACCTGAGCGGGGCCGTCACCTCGGGAGGTGGCCGATGAACGCACGCAGGACGGCACGCGGCCTGTCGCTGCACGCCGTGGTCTGGCTGATCGGCGCGTTCGTCGTCGTGCCGCTGGTCTACGCGGTGATCTCCGGGTTCAAGAGCACCGGCGAGCTGACGACCAACCCGTTCGGGCTGCCCGAACACTGGAAGACCGGCAACTACACCGGCATCCTCGGCGACGGAATGTTCTGGCGGCAGATCGCCAACAGCGCGGGCATCGCGATCGGCACGACGTGCTGCACGGTGGCGGCTTCCGCGATGGCGGCGTTCGTACTGGCCCGCTACGCCTTCCGGGGCAGGGAGCTCTTCTACACGCTGTTCACGATCGGGCTCATGTTCCCGTTCGCAGTGGCCGTCCTGCCCTTGTTCCTGCTGCTGCGCAACTTCGACCTGCTCGACAACCCGCTGGGAGTGATCCTTCCGCAGGCGGCCTTCGGGCTCCCCATGACGATCATCATCCTGCGCGGCTTCTTCCGGACCATCCCGGCGGAGGTCGAGGAGGCGGCGATCATGGACGGCTGCGGCAAGTTCCGGTTCTTCTGGAAGATCCTGCTGCCGATGGCGCGTCCGGCGCTCGGCACGGTGTCGGTGCTGGCGATCGTCGCGAGCTGGAACAACTTCTTCCTGCCGCTGCTGGTGTTCAACGACCCGAAATGGCAGACGATCCCGGTCGGAGTCCAGCAGTTCCAGGGCCAGTACTCGACCGACTACGCGCTCGTCCTCGCCTACATCGTGCTCGCCATGGTCCCCGCCCTCGCGTTCTACGCCGTCGCCGAGCGGCAGTTGATCGGCGGCCTCACGGCGGGCGCCACCAAGGGCTGACCCGTCCCGCACGACCTCCACCCCCGAGGAGACATGGTGAAACGTCTGATCGCACTGGCAGTCCCATTTTTGTTAGCGTTAACATCACAGGCCGTGGCCGCCCCCGCCCCCGCCCCCGAGCGAAGCGGCAGCGCCATCGACTTCCGCACGGCGCTCCAGCCCATAGACGGATTCGGCTTCTCGATGGCCTTCCAGCGGGCCGACCTGCTGCACGGCGCGCGCGGCCTCAGCCCGGCCAAGCAACGCGAAGTGCTCGACCTGCTGTTCAGCAAGGACAAGGGCGCGGGCCTTTCGATCCTGCGCCTGGGCATCGGGTCGTCGACCGACAAGGTCTACGACCACATGCCGACGATCCTGCCGACCGATCCCGGCGGGCCGGACGCCACGCCGAAGTACGTCTGGGACGGCTGGGACGGCGGCCAGGTCTGGCTCGCCAAGGAGGCCAAGTCCTACGGCGTCAAACGGTTCTACGCCGACGCCTGGAGCGCCCCGGCCTTCATGAAGACCAACGGGAGCGAGAACAACGGCGGCGAGCTGCGGCCCGAATGGCGTCAGGCCTACGCGAACTACCTCGTGCAGTACGCGAAGTTCTACCGCCAGGAAGGCATCGGGATCACCGACCTGGGATTCACCAACGAACCCGACTGGACGGCGACCTACGCCTCGATGCGGTTCACCCCGCAGCAGGCCGTCGACTTCCTCAAGGTGCTCGGGCCGACCGTCCGCGCATCCGGACTGAAGACCGGGCTGGTCTGCTGCGACGCCGCGGGCTGGGACCGGCAGGTCTCCTACACCGAGGCCATCGAGGCGGACCCCGCCGCCGCCAAGTCCGTGCGGACCGTCACCGGCCACCGCTACAGCGGTCCCACCGCGGTCCCGCAGCCGACCGACAAGCCCGTGTGGATGTCGGAATGGTCTCCGGACGGCGCCACCTGGAACGAGAACTGGGACGACGGCACCGGATACGACGGTCTCGCCGTCGCCGCCGACATCCAGAACACCCTGACCGTCGGCAACGCCAGTGCCTACGTCTACTGGACCGGCGCGTCCCTCGGCGCGACCCGGGGACTGATCCAGCTCGCCAACCCCGGTGACGACTACCGGGTGTCCAAGCGGTACTGGGCCCTGGCCGCCTTCAGCCGCTTCATCCGCCCCGGCGCCGTCCGCGTGCCGGTCACGAACGCCGACCCGGCACTGCAGATCACGGCCTTCCGCAACACCGACGGCAGCCGCGTGATCGAAATCCTCAACACCGCGACTACCGAAAGCTCCGCCGAGTTCTCCCTTCGCGGCGGCCACGACCGGCACCCCGACGGCTACGTCACCGACGGGACCCGCTCGATCTCCCCGGCCGACATCGTCTCCACGCACGGCACGGCCCTCACGGCGACGCTCGCCCCGCGCGCGCTGACCACGATCGTCCTCGACTGAACCGCCCGCACCCCGAGGAGTAACCCGCCATGTCCCTTCACCTGTCCGCTCCCGTGTCCCGGATCCTCACCGCCCTGTCCGCCGCCGTCTGCCTTTCGGCCGGCCTCGCCGCTGCGCCGGCGGCCGCCGAGCCCCGTCCCAGGACGCTCGGCGAACTGGCCGCGAAGCACCACAAGTACTTCGGCTCCGCCACCGACAACCCCGAGTTCACCGACGCCGCCTACCTGAAGCTCCTCGGCAGCGAATTCGGCCAGACCACCCCCGGCAACGCCATGAAGTGGTACGCCACCGAGCCCGAGCGCGGAGTCTTCGACTTCACCGACGCCGACAAGGTCGTCTCGTTCGCCAAGGCCCACCACCAGAAGGTCCGCGGCCACACCCTCATCTGGCACAACCAGCTCCCCGCCTGGCTCACCGAGGGCACCTGGAGCGCCGACGAGCTGCGCGCCATCCTCAAGAACCACATCCAGACGGAGGTCCGGCACTTCAAGGGCCAGGTGATCCAGTGGGACGTGGTCAACGAGGCCTTCAACGATGACGGCACCTACCGCGAATCGCTCTTCTACAAGACGCTCGGCCCCGGCTACATCGCCGACGCCCTGCGCTGGGCCCACGAGGCCGACCGGCACGTCAAGCTGTACCTCAACGACTACAACGTCGACGGCATAGGCCCCAAGAGCGATGCCTACTACACCCTGATCAAGCAGCTGAAGGCCGACGGGGTCCCGGTGGAGGGCTTCGGCATCCAGGGCCACCTGGCGCTCCAGTACGGCTTCCCAGGCGACGTCCAGCAGAACATGCAGCGCTTCGCCGACCTCGGGGTCGACGTCGCGGTCACCGAGCTCGACATCCGGATGGCCCTCCCCGCGACCCCGGAAAAGCTCGCCACCCAGGCCACCTGGTACGCCGACTACGTCAAGGCCTGCCTGGCGGTCGAGAAGTGCGTCGGCGTCACCATCTGGGACTACACGGACAAGTACTCGTGGATCCCCTCCGTCTTCCCCGGCGAGGGCGCGGCGCTGCCCTACGACGAGAACCTGATGCCCAAGCCCGCCTATCACTCGATCAAGGAGGTGCTGGGCGGATGATCAGGACGGCGATCGTCGGAACGGGCGGGATCGCGGGCATCTGCCACGTTCCGGCCCTCCGCGCGCAGGCGCACCGGGCCCGGATCGTGGCAGCCGTCGACGTGGACGCCGCGCGCGCCGAGGAGTTCGCGGCCGAACACGGCATCCCCGCGGTCTACACCGACCTGCACACGATGCTCGAGGAGCAGAGTCCGGACGTGGTGCACCTGTGCACGCCTCCGTTCCTGCACGCCGAACAGGCCGTGGCCTGCCTGGAGTCGCAGGCGTGGGTGTGGTGCGAGAAGCCGGTGGCCCTGTCGCTGGCCGAGCTCGACCGGATCCGCCGCGCCGAAGGGCCCGCCCGCGCGGGCGCGGTGTTCCAGCACAGGTTCGGCTCGGGGGCCCGGTACCTGCGCGACCGGATCGCGGCCGGGACCCTGGGCCGTCCGCTCGTCGCGCAGTGCGTCACGGCGTGGCACCGCGACGACGCCTACTACGACGTGCCCTGGCGCGGCACCTGGGAGAACGAGGGCGGTGGCCCGACCCTGGGGCACGGCATCCACCAGATGGACCTGATGCTCGCGGTGCTGGGCGAATGGAGCGAGGTACGCGCGATGGCCGGCCGCCTCGCGCGCGAAGTCCAGACCGAGGACGTGTCCGCGGCCCTGGTCCGGTTCGACAACGGAGCCATCGCGACGGTTCTCAACAGCGTCCTTTCCCTGCGCGAGGAGAGCTACCTGCGCTTCGACCTCACCGACGCCACGGTCGAGCTGCGGCACCTGTACGGCTACTCCAACGCGGACTGGACCTTCACCACGAGGTCGCCGGACGTGAAGTGGGAGCCGCCGGACGACGTGCCCAGCTCGCACACCGCCCAACTCGCGGCCTTCCTGGACGACTACGAGGCGGGGACCCCGCCCGATCCCGGCAGGCCCACCATGGAACTGGTCACCGCCCTGTACAAGGCCGCGATCACCGGCCGGCCGGTCCGGCGCGGAGAGATCGACGCGGCCGACCCGTTCTACGGCTCGCTCAACGGAGGGCGCCCGGGGGTGTTCCGGTGACCTTCGAACTCCTCGAGAACGAGGACTCGCTGACCGTCCGGGCCCGCGACATCGACCTCTTCCGGTACGTGCACCGGCCGGTCATGGACCCCTTCGAGGCCCCGAAGCCCTACCTGCATCCGGTGCGCACGCTCGCCGGCGACGTGGTCACCGGGTACCGGCCGCACGACCACCGGTGGCACAAGGGCATCCAGATCACGGCGTCGTGGCTGTCGGGACAGAACTTCTGGGGCGGCGGCACCTACCTGCGCGGCCAGGGCTACGTGGACCTGCCGAACCTCGGCACGATGCGCAGCCTCGCCGTGTCCGCCGAAGCGGGCCACGGCCGCGCCGTGATCACCGAAGCCCTGGCCTGGCACACGATGGCGGGGGAGCACTGGATCGACGAGCGCCGCACGCTGACCGCACACGACGTCGGGGCCGACTTCTGGACCCTGGACGTCACCACCTCGCTGACCAACGTCCGCGACAGCGCTCTGATGGTCGGCAGCCCCGGCACGCAGGGCAGAGAGCTCGCCGGGTACTCCGGCCTGTTCTGGCGCGGCCCGCGCGAGTTCACCGGCGGCGAAGTGATCGGCCCCGCGATGGGCGAGCAGGGCGACTGGCTGGCCTTCATCGGCGCGCACGACGAGGTCGACCGCTCCTCCACGCTGCTGTTCCTGGACGATCCCGACGCCCCCGGCCACTGGTTCGTCCGCAGTGAGCCCATCCCCGCCGTCAACCCGTCCCTGGCCTTCGACAAGGAACTGCCACTGGCCCCCGGCGACACCCTGTCGCGCCGCTACCGGATCGTCGTGGCCGACGGCGCATGGACCCCCGGGCGCCTGTCCCGCCACATCGCGGAACACCCGTGGTGACCCCGCTCCCCGGCGGCGTGGGGATCTCCGGGTTGACCGTCTATGACTGGGAGGCCGCCGACGGGCTGTGCGGTGGCACGCCCCACATGCACCTCGTCTGCTCCGAGGCCTACGTCGTCATCGACGGCGCGGGCAGCGTCCAGACCCTCACCACCTCCGGTTTCGACGAGACCCCGCTGCTCCCCGGCGACGTCGTCTGGTTCACCCCCGGCACGATCCACCGCCTCGTCAACGACGGCGGCCTGCGCCTCGTGGTGCTCATGCAGAACAGTGGACTCCCCGAGGCGGGCGACGCCGTCTTCACCTTCCCCGCTCCCGTGCTGGCCGATCCCCACGCCTACCGCCGGGCGGCCGGCCTGAGCGGCGACCGTTCCGCAGCAGCCCGCCGCCGCCGCGACCTGGCACTGGAGGGTTTCCTGGCCTTGCGCGAAGGCGGGCTGCGGGAGTTCCACATCGCGGCCCACCGCCTGAAGAGCGAGCTCCTGGACGCCTGGCGGATCCGCTGGCGTGACGGCGCCCTCGCCGCGGCCGTCACGACCGGCCGTCAGCTGGAACGGCTGAAGGCCGGAGACCTCTCCCACCTCGACCACGGCGCAGTGTCACGCCTGGAGCGCCCGGAGCACCAACGCTTCGGCATGTGCGGCCGCCTCCACACCTATCCCGTCCCCGACCCCTCAATGCGTCCGCCCCGCGGGCCGTCGGGGTCACCCCGCCCCCACCCCCCGAAGGAGCCCTTCTGATGTGGTCCCGCCATCCATCCCCGGTCCACCTGAGACGACGCCTGCTCGCCGTCCTCACGCCCTTGCTGCTCCTGGTCGCCTTCCTCGGTGTGCAGCCCGCCGGCGCGGCGACGGCCGTCGACCCCAACGCCTCGTACGTGCTGGTCAACCGCAATAGCGGCAAGGCCCTGGACGTCTACAACCTGGCGACCAATGACGGCGCCCGCATCACCCAGTGGACCCGGAACGATCAGAACCAGCAGCAGTGGCAGTTCATCGACTCGGGCGACGGCTACTACCGCATCAAGTCCCGACACTCCGGCAAGGTGCTGGACGTCCAGAACAAGTCCACGGCGAACGGCGCCGCGATCGTCCAGTGGGCCGACGTGAACGGCACCAACCAGCAGTGGCGGCTGGCCGACAGCTCGGACGGCTACGTGAGGTTGATCGCGCGCCACAGCAACAAGGCCCTCGAAGTACAAGGCGGGTCCACCGCCGACAACGCGAACATCGTCCAGTACGACGACTGGGGCGGCACCAACCAGCAGTGGCAGCTCGTCCGGGTCGGCGCCGGCACCCCCGGCTCGTGTGGTCTTCCGTCGTCCTACCGCTGGACCTCGACGGGCGCGCTGGCGCAGCCCAAGCCCGGCTGGGCCTCGCTCAAGGACTTCACCGTCGTCCCCTACAACGGCAAGCAACTCGTCTACGCGACGACCCACGACACGGGAAACAACTGGGGCTCGATGAACTTCAGCCCGTTCACCAACTGGTCGGAGATGGGATCGGCCAGCCAGAACACGATGTCGAGCGGCACCGTCGCGCCGACGCTGTTCTACTTCGCGCCGAAGAACATCTGGGTGCTCACCTACCAGTGGGGTGCGACCGCGTTCTCCTACCGGACGTCGAGCGACCCCACCAACCCGAACGGCTGGTCATCACCGCAGGAGCTCTTCTCCGGAAGCATCGGCACCGGAGCAGCACCCATTGACCAGACGATCATCGGTGACGACCAGAACATGTACCTGTTCTTCGCCGGTGACAACGGCAAGATCTACCGGGCGAGCATGCCGATCGGGAACTTCCCGGGCAGCTTCGGCTCTTCGTACACGACGGTCATGAGCGACACGGTGAAGAACCTGTTCGAGGCGCCGCAGGTCTACAAGGTCCAGGGCCAGAACCAGTACCTCATGATCGTCGAGGCTCGGGGTGCGAACGAGCAGCGCTACTTCCGCTCGTTCACGGCCTCCAGCCTGAACGGTTCATGGACCCCGCAGGCCGCCACCGAGAGCAACCCCTTCGCCGGCAAGGCCAACAGCGGTGCCACCTGGACCAACGACATCAGCCATGGCGAACTGATCCGCACCACTGCCGATCAGACCATGACCGTCGATCCCTGCAACCTGCAGTTGCTCTACCAGGGACGCAGCCCCAACTCCGACGGCATCGACTACGGCCTCCTGCCCTACCGGCCGGGTCTGCTGACACTGCAGCGCTGACGGAGTGACACGGGTCCGGCTCCGCGGCGGAGCCGGCGCGGCGGGCTCGGCGGAAGGCCGAGCCCTGAGCACCGGGTTCATGAGGTGGCCGGTCCACCCCATGAACCCGGTCTTCGATTCGCCAAGGAGCGATCTTCATGAGCAGGAAACGAAACCGCACGCTGCTGACCATGGCGGCCCTGGCCCTGGCCGTGGCCTCCACGCTCACCTCCGCCCCACAGGCTCAAGCGCTCGACAACGGCGCGGGCCGCACCCCGCCGATGGGGTGGAACACCTGGAACACCTTCGGCTGCAACATCAACGAGACGCTGATCCGCCAGACTGCCGACTCGATGGTCAGCTCCGGCATGCGCGACCTCGGATATCAGTACGTCGTCGTCGACGACTGCTGGTTCGACCCGACCCGCGACTCCGCCGGCAACCTGCAGGCCAATCCGTCGAGATTCCCCAGCGGCATGAAGGCCCTCGGTGACTACCTGCACACCCGGGGCCTGAAGTTCGGCCTCTACCAAGCACCTCTGGACCGGACCTGCGCCCAGTACTTCGGTTCCTATCCGGGTGCCACCGGCAGTCTCAACCACGAGGTCCAGGACGCCCGGCAGTTCGCCGCCTGGGGCGTCGACTATCTCAAGTACGACTGGTGTTCCCCCACCGGCACCATCGACGACCAGGTCCGCACCTTCGCGAAGATGCGCGACGCCCTGGCGGCCACCGGTCGGCCGATCCTCTACAGCATCAACTCCAACAGCATCCACGAGAAGACCGGCCCGCAGCGCAACTGGGGCGACGTCGCCAACATTTGGCGCACAACCGAGGACATCACCAACGTCTGGAACTCCGGTCAGAGCAACGGCTATCCGATGGGCGTCCAGAACATCGTCAACGTCAACGCGCCGCTGTCGGGCTACGCCAAGCCGGGGCAGTTCAACGACCCCGACATGATGGTGGTCGGCCGGGGTGGCATGACCGACACCGAGATGCGCAGCCACTTCGCCCTCTGGGCGATGATGGCCGCTCCACTGATCGCGGGCAACGACATGCGGAACATGGACGCCGCGACCGCCACGATCATGAAGAACCAGAACCTGATCGACCTCAACCAGGACCCGCTCGGCCTCCAGGCCACCCAGGTCAGCAACGACGGCACCCGCCGCATCCTGGCCAAACGGCTGAGCAACGGCGACGTCGCGGTCGCGCTGTTCAACCAGGGCGGCAGCGCGACGACGATCAGCACCACCGCCTCGGCGATCGGCTTGTCCGGCAACTCCTTCAGCCTGCGTGAGAGCTGGACGAACGCCGTCACCTCGACCACCGGAGCCATCTCGGCGAGCGTGCCGGCCCACGGCACCGTGGTGTTCCGGGTCAGCGGCGGAGCGCCCAACCCCGCGTCCACGATCCAGGGAGTGGGGTCGGGAAGATGCCTCGATGTCGCCGGAGCCTCCCAGACGAACGGAACCCGGGTGGACATCTGGGACTGCCACGGTCAGAGCAACCAGCAGTGGACCTCCACGGCGGCCGGTGAACTGCGGGTCTACGGAAACAAGTGCCTCGACGTGAACAACAACGGCACCGCCGACGGCAGCAGCGTGCTCATTTGGGACTGCAACGGCCAGGCCAACCAGAAGTGGCGCTTCAACACCGACGGGAGCATCACAGCCCTCGGCGCGAACAAGTGCCTGGACGTACCCAGCAACTCCACGGCCAACGGCGTCCATGTCCAGATCTGGACATGCAACAATGCCGCCAACCAACGGTGGAGCCGAGTCTGACAGTGGCGATCCCCTCATGACACCCGAGCGGCTTGGTTTCGACTGGGAACGTCTACGCGAGTGTCATGGATCGGGTGTCTGTACCGATCAAGGGAGACACCGGAAACGGATCGGTCGGTGATCCGGCGTACCGCGGTCAGCAGGCGGCGTTGCCGATGTCCTTGGCGGAGATGTCTTGTGGTGTCGGGGCGAAAGAGGAACGGCCCGCTTCGCACCCCGTGCTGGTTCGGTGCTGGCTCAGACGGCCTGTGCACCGCAAAGTCCGAGGAAGATCCCGCCGACCCACCCGGTCCGGTCCGGCTGATCAACGCCGTTCAGGAGGCGGTGACGGGTTTTCGCCATGGTGAGGGCGTCCACCAGTTGGCGGGGCCGAGTGCTGCCATGACGGCAGGGACGAGGATGCCGCGTACGAGAACGGCGTCGACCAGCGCGCCGATGGCGATGCCGAGGCCGGTGAATTTGAGGAGGCTGACGTCTGAGGTGCCCATGGCGGCGGCGGACAGGGCGAGGGCTGCGGCAGCACTGCTGATGAGGCGGCCGGTGCGGGCGATGCCGTCGACGATGGCGGTGCGGTTGCTGCCGGTGCGGTCGTATTCCTCGCGGATGCGGCCGAGGAGGAAGATCTCGTAGTCGATGGACAGGGCGAGGGTGACGAAGAGGGTGAACAGGAGCATGGGGGTGTCGAGGGTTCCTGTCACGGTGAAGCTGCCGACCAGGGTGCGGCCGTGGCCGTCTTGGAAGAGGACTACCAGGATGCCGAGGCTGGCTCCCAGGCTGGCCACGGCGACCAGGATGGCTTTGATCGGAGCGATGATCGTGCGGGTGTAGGCAGCGAGGAGAGTCAGGAGTGCGCAGGCCAGGAGGAGGAAGCACAGGGGCATGGCCGTGCGGATGGCCGTGATGGTGTCGGTGACCTCTGCGGCCCGGCCGCCCACCAGGACGGCCCCGGGTGCGGTGGTGGCGCGTACGGCCCGTACGACTGCTGCCGCCTGCTCTGTGCCGGGGTCGGCGGCGGAGGCGAGCAGGAGCACGGCGGCGGGAGAGGGGCGGCCGCTGCGGCTGGGTCCGTTCGCGGGCTGGGCGGGGCGCATGATGCGGACGCCGATGATGTGGGGGACGCGGGTCAGTCGTTGCGTGTAGGCGGGCAGGCCTCGGGCGGTCTCGGGGCCGGTGACGACCAAGGTCAGCAGCCGTTCGGGTGGGGCGGCGAAGGCGTCCCTCACGTGCTGGGCGGCGGCCGCCGCCGG
This sequence comes from Streptomyces sp. NBC_00503, assembly GCF_036346895.1. Classification (NCBI taxonomy): domain Bacteria; kingdom Bacillati; phylum Actinomycetota; class Actinomycetes; order Kitasatosporales; family Streptomycetaceae; genus Streptomyces; species Streptomyces sp. NBC_00503. The sequence goes on from NZ_CP107855.1 coordinate 8,017,602, forward strand.
GGCGGAGGGCGGCAGAGTGCGCTCGTCCGCCAGGCCGAGCCTGGCGTGGCCAAGCGGCAGGGTGATCACTCCCAGCAGGACCGCCGCGAGAGCGGTGGTGAGCAGGGGACGCGTGGTGACCGTGCGGGCGGTGGACCGCCAGAATTTGCTGCCGTTCTCGTGGTGGGTGCGTCGCCACCGGGACAAGGGGTCGAAAGCGTAGGTGTGCGGGCTGAGCAGACGCAGGAGAGCAGGTAGCACTAACAGGGCAACGGCGGCGGACAGGATCGCGACGATCATGCCCGCCATGGACAGGGCGCGCAGTACCGGTACGGGCACCACCAGTGCTGCCGCCAGGCAGGCGGTGATCGCGGCGGCGGAGAAGACGATGGACCGCCTGGTGGAGTGCAGCGCGGTGGACAGCGCTTGCTGTTCGCTGTCGCCTCGCGCACGCTGCTCGCGGAGCCGGGCCAGGAGGAAGAGGCTGTAGTCGACTGCGAGTCCCGCGCCGAGCGCTGAGGCGGCGTTGACCGCTGCCCAGGAGACTTCGGTGACCTGAGCGAGCAGTCCCAGCAAGGGGATGGTGCAGCCGACTGCCAGTACGGCCACCAGGACCGGCAGGAGAGCGGCTACCAGGGAGCCGTAGGCGAAGAGCAGCAGCAGGAACAGTACGGGAGCTGTGATCAACTCTGCCCGCATGAGGTCGCGTTCGCTTGTTTCGTCGATTTCCTCGTTGGCGGCAGCTGGACCGCTGGCTTCCACCCGCAGGCCGCCGGCCGCCGTGCGGGCGGCTTTGATCAGGCGGGAGACGTCAGGCGGGGGATGCCCGTCCATCTTCTTCAAACGAGCGGCGACCAGCATGGTCTTGCCATCCCGCGAGCGCAACCACGTGTTGTCGCGCGCGGTGGGGGTCCATACGCCGGCCACTTCGCGGTCGCGGGCCAGGGCTGCGGCCACTGCCACGACGCCGTCTGCCAAAGGTGGCTGCGCCGGGTGCGCTCCGGCGGGGGAGAGGGCGAGGAACAGGTCTGGAGAGGGAACACCCAGCCGTTCAGCCCGCCGCTGGGCGTGCACTGCTTCGATCCCGGTGGCCACCGAGCCGCCGGTGGTCAGCGATGCCATCACAGTCGGCGCCAGGACACCGGCGCACACCGCAGCCAGCATCGCCAGGACCACGGTCAGCCAGGCTCGTCGTCTCGACGGTTTCATCCGCGCCTTCCTGGTGTGTCACAGGCCCTGTCCGACGATCACGTTGTCGGCCCGGTACGTGCCTTGTTCTGCCTCTGGACCGTGGAGGTGCTGGCCGCACGCTGGGCCGGCCAGGTCGGTTGGCACCGCAGCGGTGGGCGGTCCGGTCATTCGACGAGCCCTGTCCACGGGCTCTGAGGTCGCAGTGCCCCGAGGAGAACGCGTGGGCGCATGAGCGCGGTCGGCCGGTCGATCAGCCCTGCGACTCGCATCAGGGCATTCGTGACGGCGGGGTCCTTCGCCGCCGCATGATGCAACCGCGTCACGTACGCGTTACCCATCCGCGCGGTGAGCCCACGACGCCCTGCCATTCCCTTGTACTTGAGGTCGCTGGTCGTCGAGATGAACCACGGCTGGTCTACGATCCGTCCGACGTCGCGCATGAACGCGATGGTGCTCGGCGTGCCGCGTGACAGGTGCCGGTGCAGGGCCATCACTTCCATGGCCGCGACGGTCATGCCCTGGCTGTAGTTGGGGTTGAGGCTGCACACTGCGTCGCCGAGCACGAGTAGCCGCTCGGGAAGGCGAGGCAGCCGTTCGTAGTGTCGGCGCACGCTCGCCGGGAAGCGGAAGCAGACCGGGTCGCTCAGCGGCTCGGCGTGCCGAATCTGCTCGTAGACGTCAGCGACGGGCAGGGACCTGGCGAATGCGAGAAATCCGCCGGGATCGGTCGGTGGATGGTCGCCGAGCATGCCGGTCAGCGACACGATGCAGGTTTTGCGGTCGACCTGCCCGAAGAACGCCCCTCGCGGGAACTCGCGTGATGCGATGCAGTTGATGAACTGCGTACCGTTGAGCATGTCCGGGCGGCGTCGGTAGAGCCGTGTGGTGTAGGCCAGGCCGATCGTCATCCGCTGCTCGACCGGTCGTTCGTACCCCAGCTCCTCCAGCCATACCGGCGTGCGCGATCCGCGGCCGGTGGCATCGACGAGCAGATCCGCGTCGAGATTGAATGCGCTTCCGGCATCCGCTGCCGTCGAACGCAGCCGGACCCCGGTCACCTGTCTGCCGTCCGGTGTGGAGAGGAAGCCGAGAACCTCAGTCTGCTCCAGGAAAGTGACGTTGGGCAGCGCGGCGACCCTGTCGCGGAAGTACTCTTCCAACACGGGCCGCTGGGCGGTCACAGACGGCAAGCCGGTCCGCGTGGACCGGAACGGCCGGGCGTTGAAGTACCAGCGCTGCTCGCCGAGATCTCCCACTGGAAGTTTTGCGTGCAGAATGTCCCGAAGCAGGTTGGGAAAGAGTTCTTCCAGGATGAGGCAGCCGCGGGCGTGCAGTCCGTGGGCATGCCCGGCATGGGGAGCGCCGCGCCGGGGCCGGTTCACGTTGACCACCCGGTCGCGGTCGACGACGATGACTTCACGGTAGAACTCTGAGAGGACCCTGGCCGAGAACGTTCCGGCGATGCTTCCTCCGAGCACGACAGCCCGGTCGCCAACGAATCGGCTCATGACGGGCGCCCCGTCAGGAGCGCGGTGGCGAGGCCGAGGAACCCGAGGTCGATGGAGATCAGCACGAGGAACCGGGCCTTGCGCAACTCGTGGCGGTACACCCCGTAGTACAGCTGGGCGAGTTGGAGTGCCACCGCTGGAGCACTGAGCACGATGAATCCCGCGTTCAGCCGTGTCGTGGTGAAAAGCAGAACAAGCAGTACGGCATTGACCGCGACCAGCACATGAAGTGCGACGGCGAACGCCAGGGGTGACAGGACGACGGCAAGGGTTTTCCGGGAGACGGCAGCGTCTCCTGCCCGGTCGGAGGCGTTCCCGTACGACACCACCAGGAGCAACCACAGTCCGAACACCGCACTCATGAGGAGCGTCTCACGGCTGACGGTTCCGGCGGCGAACCAGTAGGGCACGAGTACGGTGCAGACACCAGTGAGGAAGATCGTCGACTCGAGGCCCAAGGGCCGGTAGCTCAGCTTGATGCCGCAGGAGTACTGGACAGCGAGAGCGGGCACACCGAAGGCGACCACCATGGCCGGTAAAGGAACCCGCCAGTCCAGAACGCCGGCGGCAAGCGAGATCGTGAGCATTCCGCCGACCCACGTCACGACGGCGAACCCGATCGCCTCCGGCGAGGTCAGAGCGCCGGTGAGCAGTGGCTTCCTCACCCTCGTCACCAGTGGCCGTCCCGCGTAGTTACGGGCGTCACTGCCGTTCAAGAACCCGCTCACGTCGTCGGCGGCTGACGCGCTCCACTGGATGGCCAGCGTGCCGACAAGCATGAAAGCCATGGCGAGCAGCGTGCCGCCGCTCAGGAAACCGTCCGAACGCAGGAGCAGCAGCCCCAGGGCCCAGCCGTAGACGTAGTGGTACACCCGGGCCTTGGCGAGCCTGAGGTAGCTGATCATTTTGGGCCGGGGCCTGATCGAGGCGGCGACCGGCGTTTGCGTGGCGGTCACGCGCTCCTCCGCTCATCGCGGACGCTGACGGCTTCAAGCAGTTGGAACGTCACTGGAACGTCACCAGCCCGGCGGGTCGTCCGTTCCCGCTCCGTGAGCCGCACACCGCACCGGGCGGCCAGTGAGTTCAGCCGGCCGGGGTCACCGAGGCTGTTGAACCCCAGGAACAGGCGACCCGAATCCGTCAGCCGTGCCCGGCCCTCGCGCAGGTACCTGTGGTGCGTGGCGTAGCCACGATCGAAGATCGCGTGCTGCATGGGGCGCGTGTAGACGAACTCCTCGGGGGCGCAGACGACGTTGGAGTTCCAGAACACCACGTCGAACTGTTCATTGGGCGCCAGGGCGTCGTACAGATCGCTGTGCAGCACGTTCATCCGGTCGGTCACACCGTGGCGGGCGGCGTTGAGCTCGGTGTTGCGCACCGCCTCGGGGTTGATGTCCACCGCGGTGACCCTCGAGCACCCCGCCAGCACCGCCATCACCGCGGTGACGCCGGCTCCGCAGCCCACTTCTAAAAAACTTCCCCCTACGGGGAACGGCAGCCATTGGGTGAACAGCCGGGTGGAGTCGGTGTGGACTGGAGCGAACACCTGGGGAATGAGATCCCACCGCAACCCCTGCATCTCGAATTCCTGCGGTTTCCTTCCCCCGTCGTGCCTCTCCACCAGCTGCAGGCCGACATCGAAGAGGGAGTCATCACCCGGCGCAGCAGCGGGGGCGAGGAGTGAGGGGACATGCAGACTTGCCATGACAGTTCCTTGTTCGGGGTGAGGGCCTGTTTCAGTGGTCGCGGCGGGTGGCCATGTCGGCCAGATGCCTCAGGGATGCGGCCGCGGCAGCCGGGAAAGGAAAGCCGTCGAGAGCAGCCAGGGCACGCATCCGGCGTTGGTCGATCATGTCTTCGACGGCGTCGCGTGCTCCCGTGGCGACGAGGATGTCGCGGATGTCCTGGGCACCGGTACGGTCGAGACCGGGGTTCCCGATCAGGGCGCGCAGAGCGCCGGCCTGGACCGAGTCGGCACGTTGCCTGGCAATGGCCAGCAATACGGTGTGCTTGCCGTCACGCAGATCGTCGAGATCGGATTTTCCGGTGGTTCCCGGGTCGCCGAAGACCCCGAGCAGGTCATCGCGGAGCTGGAAGGCTTCACCGAGCGGAACGCCGTAGGCGCTGCACGCGGCCAGCATGCCCTGATCGGCGCCTGCCAGGTGCGCACCGGCCAGCAAGGGATACTCCACGGTGTAACGGGCGGTCTTGGCACGGCAGATGGCCAGTGCCTCCTCGACTGCGATGGCGGAGCTTCCCGTCGCGAGAATGTCGAGGTACTGGCCGGTCATGGCTTGCATGCGCATGGCGTCCAGCAGGGCCCTGAGCGTTCCTGCCCGAGGGGTGGCCAGCTCGGCGACCTGGAGCAGGTCGTAGGACCAACACAGCGCGAGATCACCCAGCAGGATCGCCACGTTCACGCCGAAACGGTCAGGCGAGGCGTGCCGGGCATGGCTGCCGGCGAGCGTGCGGTGCACCGTCGGACGGCCCCGCCGGACGTCGCTGCCGTCCATGACGTCGTCATGGATCAAAACGCCGGAGTGGAACAGCTCCAATGCGGCGCCCAGATGAGTCACGGCGCTGGTGCCGCCGTGCCCACCTGCGGCTTGCCAGCCGTAGTAGCACAGCAGCGGGCGCAGCCGCTTGCCGCCCGACAGGAACCCTTCCAGTAGTTCCACGAACATCGCGATTTCAGGACCGCCCGATGCCTGCTCCTTGTCGGCCAGGAACCGTGCAAGCAACCCGTCAACTGCCGAACAGTCCCACGGCGCAGTTGCATCCGCTCGTACGCTGCCGTGGGATGTTAAGAGCGACATGCAAATCCTCCAGGTGGGCAAACCGAAGAGACGGGCGTGCGTGCGGTAAGAGGCCCGTCATCGTGAACGCGGGAACCACTGTTCACTTGCCGGTCACATCGCGGCTGAAGGGACCGATCGGGCTTCGCTGTGTCGAAATCCATGACCGCAAACGATGCCGCGATGCCGACTGCTGATCACGCGTACACATTCGCACCGTATCAGCCCGGACACGAAGCGTGACAATCAGTCATTCGGACGTATGATCGGCGGGAGCCAAAGCGGGCTGGCGCCCGCCGATCCCACCAGGCGCCATTGCACTGCCCGCGATGGCGGCTGCCGCGCACCAGGACCTTCTGGCGGGCAGGTGAGAATACGTTCCCGCCCTGGGCCCGACAGCGGCTGGAGTGGGCCCGGGCCTACGTGGGTTCCCTGGACCCGCTGCGGGAGCCGCCCGGGATGCCGGCGACGCGTGTTCCAGAACCCGAGGAACTGAAGCCGTACCTGAAGCGCTGGAGTCCTCGAGGCCCGGAAGAACATGACTGCTCACGGGGGCAGATGATCGAATGGCACTGAAGCTCATTTTGACGCTTGCTCTCATGGGGTGTCACCTGGAGTCAGGTGCTCGGCGAGGGCATGCGAGGTGCAGTTCGGTGCGGCGTTCCCATCGGACAGCGAGTCGTTTGAACTGGTGGAGCAGGGCGAAGGTCTGCTCCACGACGTAGCGGAGCTTGCCCATGCTCTTGATATTCGGGGAGCCCTTGCGGGAGATGACGGGCAGGATTCGGCGTTTGCGCGCGGCCTGACCCTGGAGGTTGTCAAACGCACGGACGACATGGAGGGGTTCTTGGTGCTGCCGAGACGCTGGGTGGTAGAGCGCACGCCGGCGTGGTTGATGCACTCGCGCCGTTTGTGCCGGGACTATCGGATGCTCGCGGCCCGCCGGTCGGGCAACACCTCGACCCGCTCGCCAGTCTCGGCATCGATGATGATCCGGCCGTAGCGGAGGTCTTGAGCAGAGCCAACTCATCAATCCCGGCAACCCTGGGCACCAGCCGGTCCGGCAGCGCGATCCGCATCAGGCAGTTCAGCACCGTTGCCCCGGACAGTCCGTGATGCAGGACAGTGAGTAGCAGGGCGCCGGCCGAGCCCGCCAGAGCCACCGCGACTGCCTCGACCACCCGCCGCGGCGCCGCGGTACGCCGCTGGTAGGGCTCCGTCAGGCCGTCGGCCTGCTCGACGAAGGTCGGCTTCGGGCAGTCCGGGTTCTCGCAGTCCAACCGCCGCACGGACAGGTCGATCACCAGCGGACGCCCGCCCGGTCGCGGCGGTGATCCGCAGCGCCTCCGGGCTGGTCTCCACCCGCTCGATCCGTAACCCGGCCAGCTGCGGCAGTAGTTCCTCGACCGCGACAACACACGCCACCAGCTTGGCAGGGGCACCCCCGTGCCAGTGATGGAACACCGAGACGATCAACGCCTACGAAGATCTTGGAAGAGCCAACTTCCGGACGGCCCCGGGAGAGGTCGAGCGTGGCCCAGGTGCGGCACACGGGCTCTGGCGCTCCACCATGGGAGGCCTCGGCCCGCCTGACCGTTGTCTCGCAGATGCAGTTGTCACACTGCGGCCGACGGAGCGGATGATCCGGCGGCGCGGCGGTATTCGGCGTTGATGCGCTGGGCTTCTTCGAGTTGGTCTTCGAGGATGATGATGCGGCAGGCGGACTCGATGGGGGTGCCTTGGTCGACGAGTTCGCGGGCGCGGGCGGCGATGCGCAGCTGGTAGCGCGAGTAGCGGCGGTGTCCGCCCTCGGAGCGGAGTGGTGTGATGAGGCGGGCTTCGCCGATCGCCCGTAGGAAGGCCTGGGTGGTGCCGAGCATTTCTGCGGCTCGGCCCATGGTGTAGGCGGGGTAGTCGTCGTCGTCGAGACGGCCGTCGAACGAGTCGTGTGCGGTCATGGAACCTCTCTGTGGAACGCGTGGAGGGGCCCTGGTGCCGTATGGCACCAGGGCCCCGAAGGAACTGCTACACCATCTGCCGACCCTGGTACTGCGTCGGCCTACTGTTTCCGCGGACCTGACCTGAACTCGGCCTGGGGCGCGGGGATCGCGGTTGCTTGACCGGAGACCACCTCACTATCGATGTCCTGCGGTACCCGGGCTCAGCCTTTCGACCCGGGCGATCCTGATGGCGCTCGGCCCCTCCGTTCTTCCCTCGGTGATCAACTACTTACCCAGCGGGGGACTGCGTACTGCTGGTACTGCTCTCCTGCGTACTGCTGGTGATGCGAACTGCTCAGTGGCCTGGAGTAGCGCCACTCTTCGGCAGCCAGCCCCGTCGCCCATCCTGCGTCTGCTCTGGCTTGGAACCCCACTGCCGAACCTCCCGGTACGCGCGCCCGCAGCCGACGCCTTCACCGAGGTACCACTCACTGACTTCACTGCTCATGGCAGCCCCTGACCACTGCGGGCCACTCGGTCCGGTCGCCAGTCCCGTCGCCGTCCTGCAACAAGCCCTGGCTTCGGAACCCCGCCACCGCACCGCCCTGCGTGTACCGATGCCCGGCAGTTCGTCTCTCCGGGCCTTGCTCGATCTCGGCTACGAGAGAAACCATAGCCACGACAGGAGTGAATGTCTACTGCGACCGTCATAGATTTTCGCATGTTCGACCACGAGGTAAACGGGCTCGAATGTGGCATGTCTCCACGCGTGGGGGCGGCTGATCGGACCGTCAACGCTGCCCGTGCGGGATCAGGCGGCGGACTACCCTGCTCGCGCCTGCGCGACCCGCGGACGAGGCCCACCCGCAGGGCCCGGGCCGGCGAGGCCTGGGCCCTCGGACTGCTACTGGCTACCCCGGCCTCGACGGAATTGACCGCCTGCACCTTCGCGACGGTGAGCCGTCGCACCCCGAGCGGTTCAGCGACGCGTTCCTGGGTTGCTGCGCAGGGCGGCCGTTGTCAAGCCGGTCGCGGTGCCTACGGCGGTGCGTGTGCGCAACTGCTCCTGACGGGCGGTGGATTCCTGTGGCGTGGTGCCAAGCGTCGTGTCCCGGGTCAGTCGGTCGCCGTCAATGCCGCGCGTGCAGTGGTGAGGATCTCCTCGGAGAGCGGGGAACCCTTGGTGGCTCGGGCCAGGACGAGAGCGCCGAGCATGGTGCACAGACGGGTGATGCCGTCCTGGTCCTCGGTGGCGAGCCACTCGGCGAAGTCGCTCACTCCTTCGGTGTAGACGCGGCGGGCCTCGCGATCTCCGGGTTCGCGCGCGATGTCGGTGGCGAGGGCGGCGGCGGGGCACCCGTCTGCCGCGCTGTCGCGATGCTCGATGGACAGGTACGTGTCGATCAGCGCCTGCTGGGCGGCGTCGCGCTGTCCGGCGTGCTGTTCGAGTCCGTCATTGCGGAGCCGGGTGAGTTCGTCGAAGGCATGGGCGGTGGCTTCGTCTACGAGTGCCTCCTTGGAGGCGAACTGCTTGTAGAAGCCGCCGTGGGTGAGGCCGGACGCCTTCATGAGGTCGGCGACGCTGACGTGGGTTCCCTGCTCCCTGAACAGCCGGGAGGCGGTTTCCACGACCCGTCGGCGGTTCTCCTCCGCTTGCGCCTGCGATACGCGGCCCATGAGCCACCTCCTCGATCGGATGTCGATTGACATCTATCCTACGTCAGGGTTTAGATTGTGTCCGTAATCTAATTTCTGCGGGCCCCTCGGTGCCCGCGCCGACGCTGGGAGCAGGCATGGAACTGAAGGACGCGGTAGCGGTGGTCACTGGCGCCAACAGGGGGCTCGGGCGGCATCTGGCCGCCCAGCTCGTGGAGCGCGGGGCGAAGGTGTACGCGGCGGCCCGCCGCCCCGAGACGGTGGACCTGCCGGGCGTCACCCCGCTGCTACTGGATGTGACGGATGAGGAGTCGATCCGGGCAGCGGCCCGCACCGCGTCGGACGCGACACTGTTGGTGAACAACGCGGGCATCTCCACCGCCACGCCGCTGATCGCGGGCGGCCTGGATGCGGTGCGCCTGGAGATGGAGACGAACTTCTTCGGTCCGCTCGCCGTGACGCGGGCCTTTGCCCCCGTCATCGAGGACAACGGCGGCGGCTCCGTGCTCAACGTCCTGTCGGTCCTGTCCTGGCTGCACCCGGCCGGTCTCGGGTCCTACGCCGCGGCCAAGGCCGCGGCATGGGCGCTGACCGACGCGGCCCGGGAGGAACTCGCGCCCCGCGGCATCACCGTTTCGGCGCTGCACGTGGCGTACATGGACACCGACATGGCCGCGGCCGTTCCCGCCGATCAGAAGACCGATCCCGCCGATGTCGCCGCACAGGCCCTGTACGGGATCGAGACGGGCCTGCCCGAGATCCTCGCCGACGAGACCACCCGGTACGTCAGGCAGAGCCTGGCCGCATATCCGAGCGCGGCGTGAGGCACGTCCTGCCGCCTGCCCCTTTCGGCCTTTGAGCAAGGACATCTGATGCGATACACGACCTTCGGACACCGGACCGGACTGCGCGTGTCCGAGTACGCGCTCGGCACGGCGAACTTCGGCACCGGCTGGGGCGCGGGCGCCGAGCTGGACGAGGCGCGCCGCATCTTCGACCGGTTCGCCGAAGCGGGCGGCACCTTCCTCGACACCGCGGACACCTACCAGTTCGGCGAGTCGGAAGAGCTGACCGGGAAGTTCATCTCTGCCGACCGGGACCACTTCGTCCTGGCCGCCAAGTTCGCCCTCGGGGCCGCGCCGCGGCCGAGCGTCTCCAAGACGGGCAACAGGCGCAAGAACATGGTCGGTGATTGCCGCCCCCGCCGCATCGGCGAGGGGCTCCGAGAGGCCGGAGCAAACACCACAAAGTGTCTCGTACTGGGAGAACCTCAGGATGAGCAAAGGTCCCGTCCCTTCGCGGACGAGAAACGGAGGCGGCGATGAAGGCCTTCATGGTCGAGTGGTACGGCGACAAGGCCGGCGTGCGCGGCGGTGAGATGCCCGACCCGCAGGTGGGAGCCGACGACGTCCTGGTCCGGATCCACGCGGCGGGCGTCAACCCGCTGGACCTCAAGATCCGTGACGGGGACTTCAAGGCGATCCTGCCGTACCGGCTCCCGCTCGTCCTGGGCAACGACCTCGCCGGGGTGGTGGTCCGGGTGGGACCGGCCGTCACCCGGTTCGCGGTGGGCGACGAGGTCTACGCGCGGCCCGACAAGGACCGCATCGGCACCTTCGCCGAACTCATCGCCGTGCACCAGGACGACGTGGCGATCAAGCCGGCCACGCTCACCATGGCGGAGGCCGCGTCCCTCCCTCTGGTCGCCCTGACCGCGTGGCAGGCGCTGGTCGAGCGGGCACGGGTGCAGCCGGGCCAGAAGGTCCTGATCCACGCGGGCGCCGGCGGCCTCGGCACCATCGCCGTCCAGCTGGCGAAGCAGCTGGGCGCGCACGTGGCCACCACCGCGAGCACGGCCAGCGTCGACCTGGTGAAGGAGCTCGGCGCGGACGTCGTCATCGACTACAAGAGGCAGGCTTTCGAGACGGTGCTCGACGGCTACGACGTCGTCCTGGACACCCTCGGCGGCGAGACGCTCGAGAAGTCCCTGCGGGTACTCAAGCCCGGCGGGAAGGTCATCAGCGTCGCAGGCCCTCCCGACGCGGCCTTCGCCCGCGAGCTGGGCGCGAACGCGATTCTCCGACTGGCGATGAGCGCGCTGAGCTTCAAGACCCGGCGCCGCGCCAAGCGCCTGGGCGTGACGTACTCCTTCCTGTTCATGAAGGCCAGCGGCGACCAGCTGCGCGAACTCACGCCGCTCATCGACGCCGGGAAGATCCGTCCCGTCGTCGACCGTGTCTTCCCGTTCGAGGCGACCCGGGAGGCGCTGGAGTACGTCGAGAAGGGCCGTGCGAAGGCCGGCAAGGTCGTCGTCGCGATGACGTGAGGTCGGGCCCTCGCCGGACGGCCGGTGGAGACCCCCTCAGGCACGAGAAGATCCCGCACCCCACTACCCCCAGGACCCGGTCATGAGTGCACCGCGGAGTTCCCCCACCCCCGCCCCGGCGTCGTGCAAGAGCATGCTGACCCGTTCCGTGTCCGTGCACGGCGTGGACTTCGTCCACCGGCAGCTCGGTCCGCAGGACGGCGTCCCGCTGATCTTCCTCAACCATCTGGCCGCGGTCCTGGACAACTGGGATCCACGCGTCATCGACGGACTCGCCGCCCGACGCCGGGTGGTCACCTTCGACAACCGCGGAGTCGGTGCGTCAGGCGGCTCCACGCCCGACACCATCGAGGCGATGGCTCACGACGCGGTGCTGTTCATCCGGGCCCTCGGGTTCGACCGGGTCGACCTGCTCGGCCTGTCGATGGGCGGCTTCATCGCCCAGGTCATCGCTGCGGAGGAACCGCATCTCGTGCGCAAGATCATCCTTGCGGGCACGGGCCCAGCCGGGGGCCCCGGCATCGACAAGGTCCCGGCACTCACCATCCGGGCCACGCTGAAGGGGGCCCTGACCCGCCAGGATCCGAAGCAGTTCCTCTTCTTCACCGACACCGAGGGCGGCCGACGGGCAGGGCGTGCCTTCCTGGAACGGTTGAAGGAGCGCACAGGCAACCGCGACAAAGCCATCTCGCTGTTGTCGTTCCGCGCCCAGTTGAAGGCTATCCACCGGTGGGGCCTCCAGGCGCCGGCAGACCTCTCGCGCATCCACCATCCAGCCCTCGTGGCAAACGGTGAGAGCGACCGGATGGTGCCCAGCGAAAACACCCTCGACCTGGCCGCACGGCTGCCCCAGAGCCAACTCGTACCCCTCTACCCCGACGCCGGACACGGAGGGATCTTCCAGCACCACGCCGAATTCGTCTCACAGGCGCTCGAGTTCCTCGAATCCTAGTCAGGCCGGGGCTCGACACCGATCCGCGCGCGGATCCTCACCCCTTCCTCCACGACGGCCAGGCATGGCAGCGCTCACCACCAGGCACCGGCCGACAGCGGCCCGACCGGCAGCTTGGCGAGGGATCCGATGTCGGATATGCGCGCCCCACCTTCGCTCTCCCAGGCACCTTCGCGGTTCCGGAGGTCGGGCCTTCGGCCGATGACGGCTTCGGCGGCGATCGGCGCGCGGGAGGTCAGGACGCTGCCGGGGATGGCGGCGGCAGCCATCAGGCGGGCCGCGGCGGCGGGTGCGGCCGCTGCTCTCTCCGGAGCCCAGTAGGGAGGGCGTCGCCGCGAGCCGGGCGGCCTGGAGGGGCGATGATCGTGTCGAGACCGGATCTGACGAGCGAAGGGTGTGGCGGGTGGGCGAAGGCGCGGGGATCACTTCGGCGCAGGAGGCGGCGAACGACGAGCTGGTGCTCGCGTTCGGACGGCTGCAGGGGGCCGCGGGGCGGCTGGAGTACCTGCTCGGCGGTGCCATCGAGAAGGAGTTCGGGATCAGCCACTTGATGTACGAGGTGCTGCTGATCGTGGGCAGGGCGGGCGGTCCGGGCATGTCGATGCGGGCCATCGCGCAGGAGCGGGTCCTGACCACGGGCGGGATGACCCGCTTGGTGGACAGGATGGAGGCGGCCGGCCTGGTGGTGCGCGCCGATGACCCCGCGGACCGCAGGGGCAAGCTGGTGCGGCTCACCGAGCGGGGCGAGGACCTCGTGGTGCGGGCCAGCCGTCTGCACGTGGAGAACATCCGCCGCCATTTCCTGGCTCCGCTGCCCGAGGAGGCGCGGGAGCAGTTCATGGAGTGCCTGCGGATCCTGTCCCACTCGGCGCGGGACGCCCTGCCCCGCCTGCGGTAGGGGCGGAAGTCCCGAGGGAGGGGCCTTTCGCCATATGGGAATACCTGACGCAACAGATACTGTTCAAGCAGGTATATCGCTCCGCCGCGGAGCGACTCCCTCTGCAAAGGCCTTCCCATGAAACTCGTCTACGTCTTCGACGCCTACTGCGGCTGGTCCTACGGGTTCGCCCCCACCCTGGCCGAGCTCACCCTGCGTCACCCCGGACTGCCCGTCGAGGTCGTTTCGGGCGGCTTGTTCACCGGGTCGCGGGCCGTGCCGATCCGCGAGTTCGGCTACGTTCAGGGCGCCAACGCCAAGATCAGCGAGCTGACCGGTGTCGAATTCGGGGCCGGGTACGAGCGGCTGATCGCCGACGGCTCGTTCGTCATGGATTCCCTGGACGCCGCCCGGGGCATGGCGGTGCTGCGACGGGCGGTCCCGGAGCGGGCGGTGGAGCTGGCCATGGCCGTGCAGGCCGCGTTCTACCAGGACGGCCTGAGCCTGTCCGACCCCGACACCTTCACCCGGATCGCCGCGGCAGCCGGCCTCGACGCCCTGGAGGTCGGCGCCGCGCTCACCGCACCGGCCGCCGCTCTCGCGGCCGAGGCCGACTTCCGGCGGGCGGCAGCCCTGGGCGCGCAGGCCTATCCGACCCTCCTGGCCCAGGACGGCGACCGCACCAAGGTCCTCGCCGTCGGCCACGCGGGTCCCGACAAGATCGACACCCTCCTGGAGCAGTTCGGCGCCGCCCGCACCCGGTCGGCCGTATCCGGCCGCTGAATCCCGGCCGACACACCGGCACGGTCGGTGCCGTCCAGACACGGTGGGGCGAACCTGAACCCCATACGACCAGCACTCCACCCCGCCCCACCCCCCATGCTGATCCCGGCAAAGGACATGATGATGAGCACTCTCGACTTCAAGGTCATCGACCTGGACTTCCCCGTCGGCTCGAAGAACAAGACCGCCACCCTCATCACCGGTGAGCAGGGCGCGTTCCTCATCGACACCGGATTCACCCGCGCCGACGGACACCGGCTGGCCGCCGAGATCCTCGACTCCGGCAAGACCCTGACCAAGGTCTTCATCAGCCACGCCGACCCCGACTACTACTGGGGCGCCGAGGTCATCGCCGACGCCTTCCCCGATGCCGAGATCCTGGCGACACCGCTGGTGATCGAGCACATCAAGGCCGCGTACGAGGGCAAGCTCAAGGCCTGGGAACCGGTGGGCGTCAACCGCCCCACCCGCCTGGTCGAGATGGCCGAACTGACCGGCGACCTCACCTTCGAAGGCCACGTCTTCCAGCTCAAGGGCGGCCACCCGGGGCTGCCCGACCGCCACTACCTGTGGCAGGCCGAACACCGGGCCGTCGTCGGCGGCGTTCTGCTCTTCCAGAACGAGCACGTCTGGGTCGCCGACACCGGCAAGCCCCAGGACCGCGCCGTGTGGATCGAGCTGCTGGACGAGATGACGGTCCTCGACCCCGCCTTCGCCGTCCCCGGCCACCGACTGCCCACCGCCGCCGCCCTCGACTCGAGCCCGATCGCCTACACCCGGGACTACCTCACCGCCTTCGAGGACGAGCTGGACAAGGCCGACAGCGGCGAGGCCCTGACCAACGCGCTGGTCGCCCGCTACCCGAACTCCGGCATGCTCATCGCGGCCCAGCTCGGCGCGAAGGTCGCCAAGGGTGAAATGACCTGGGGCTGACCCACCCCGACCACGGTCTGGCCGGGGACACCGGCCGGACCGTGCCCGCCGAGCTCAACGAGAACCCACGAGCACCACCGCCCGCCCCCGACTCCCCGCTCTGCCTCGCCGTCGCCACGACACTGATCATCGCAGTGCTCGGACCGCGCAGCGGCGGCGTGACGAACCCGGCCCGCCAGTTCGGCCCCGCGTTGCTGGGGACCTACGGCTACCTCGCCGTGTACCTGATGGCGCCGGTCCTCGGCGCCGCCCTCGGCGCGGGCATCCACCAGTTGCTTCAACGCTACGCAGGAGCCAGGCGCGTACCCGCCTACCGCCTGTGCCCCCACCAGCACCCATCTGAGAAAGGCCGTAACCCATGGAGACCACCGACTTCCACGCCTCCGCGGCCCCCGCCGACGTGGTGCGCCGCCAGTACGTCGCCTCCGCCAACGGCGACCTCGAGGCCCTGCGGGCCACCCTGGCCGACGACGTGGAGTGGACCGAGATGGCCGGCTTCCCCCTGGCCGGCACCTACCGCACCCCCACCGGCGTCACCTCCGCCGTCATGGAACAGCTCGGCAAGTCCTGGGACGGCTGGGCCGCCCACGACGACACCTACGTAGTCGACGGCGAGAACGTCGTCGTCCTCGCCCGCTACACCGCCACCAACAAAACCACCAACAAACCGCTCGACGTGCGCGTCGCCCACCACTTCGTCGTACGCGGCGGAAAGATCGTCCGCTTCGAGCAGTTCGTCGACACCGCCCTGGTCCGCGACGCCATGCACCCCGGCGCCTAAGCGCACCGGCCCAGTTCCTCACCGGTGCTGCGCCGCCGCAGCACCCACCTGTGGCACGTTCCGCATCCCCGGCGGATACCGGCGATGGTCTCGAGCGGCACGTAGCCCCAGCAGGCTTGTCCCCATCGGGCATGGGCGCGTCCGCGCGCCGGAACCGCTGGTCGGCCAGGTCGCGCATTGGTCTGGCGATGGGCCCGTTCTTCGACACGGTTCTCTCCGCCGTCGACCCCAACGAGACCGGCTCCGGCACCCTGACCGCCGTCCAGCAGCTCGGCAGCGCACTGGGCACCGCCGTACTGGGCACGGTCTTCCTCTCCGCCCTCGGCCACCGCGGTGCCGCCCTGCCCGGCTACACCACGACCATGACGATCACCCTGTGGAGCGGAACCGGACTCCTTGTGGTGGCCTTCCTGGCCGCCTTCCTCTTGCCCCGACGCGACCGCTCTCGTCACACCCCGTAAGCGCATACGCCGATGCCATCCGCACCGCGGCGGCGCCGGATGCTCCCCAAAACCAACCCTTCGTGCCTGACCGGCTTCCTGGGCGGCTCGGGGCCCCGTTTACCGTGACAAGGGGTGGCCGAGAGCGTCAGCATGCGAGCTCGCAGCGGGTCGCCGGCCGAGGGCGTCTGCTCTGTTGCTGACTCCGTGGGCACGGTGCGGTGTATGGCGAGTTGCTGAAGCCTCGCGACTGGCGTTGCTCACTGGGACGACACTTGCGACAGCTCAGGGCGCTCTGACCCCTTGCCGCGGAGCGCCAGCGGCTGTACGCAGAGAAGCTGCAGGTGGTAGCTCTGATCGGATGAGTTGTCGTACCACTCGATGGTGGTCCCGATCAGGCTGGCGGCAACGATCCGTCTGATTCCGGATGGAGCCTTGGGGTCGGTACCGGTGGAGGTCATGTGCACCACTTCCAGGGTGTCTGCGGGGACGTCGGGCGTGGCCACAACGTAGAAGTCCCCAGGTCAACCGCATATGTGGCCCGCCATCACAATCGGGCCACGACTGATGTGCCCGCACACCATATGACCTGAACGCCTGCCCCGAAACCCCTCCGGAACGAGGCTATGAGGCCCTGTCGGAATTGCAGAGTTAGGGCTCTTTTGGGTAGGCGGTGCTGACTCCCGTGCTGGTTTGGTGCTGACCTGAAAGCCCACGTCAGCACCCCTCGCGACCCGTCCCGTGCTGGTTCGGTGCTGGTTACGCTGCGTTGAGCGCGACCTGATTGCGGTCGAGGCGGGGCAAAGCGGAAGCGCTGAGAATCAGGCTGAGTTCCGCCCCTCGGGCCCGTTTCGCACGGGGCGTTGACCGGCACGCCGCGGTGACCGAATTCGAGTGCACGACCCACCCCGAAAGGCCGTGGGCAGTGGGCTGGGACACAGCGATGGCCGGACTCCCGCTGGACTCGGACTCTGGGTGCCAGCAGATTCTTCGTCTGCTGGTAGTACAGCAGTTGCACCCATGCTGACCAGGCAAAACAATAGTTGGCGCGGCCTTCTGGTGAGGGCTGGTCCGGAAATGGTCCGGATCTTGGTCCTGGTGGTCCCCAGGCGGAGGAGCTGGCGTGGGATGGGAAGTTCTGGGAGTGATCCATGTCCCGCATGCCCCCGGCAGCTCGTCAGCTGGGCCCGAGGCGGTGGTCGTCTTACCGCCAAGGTGCCTGGGCGCGCTGTGCATGCTGTTGTGCGGAGGCGGCGTCTGCGCGTGCCATGGACAGGAGGTGGGGGAGACGCCCGGCTGCTTGGGTGCTCCACCAGCAGTGGGCGTCGGGCGAGAACGCGGCCTTGGGGACGTTGTCGATGGCTTCTTGGTACACGGCGGGCGAGTCGTGCCATTCGGTGTCGCCGATCACTCGCAGGGAGCGGCGCGAGAGACCGTCGAGGAGGGTGAAGAGCCGAGGGACTGCCGTCAGGCGGTGTCG
Organism: Streptomyces sp. NBC_00503; assembly: GCF_036346895.1. Lineage (NCBI taxonomy): Bacteria > Bacillati > Actinomycetota > Actinomycetes > Kitasatosporales > Streptomycetaceae > Streptomyces > Streptomyces sp. NBC_00503. The sequence goes on from NZ_CP107855.1 coordinate 8,035,243, forward strand.
GCTGGGGCCGGCCTCGGCGGCCACCGCCTGGATATTGGGCCCAGAGGAGGTACTGCGCCGGTCACGGCAGATCGATACCATCGCGTCCGTCGTAGGCCACGACCACCGGCTCGGCCATCCACTGGCTGTCTCAGAAGGGTGATGCCGGAGCACTGGGGGTCTTTGCCGAGGGCGACAGGGCGAACCGGGCCTCAGCCGTAGACCTGGAGAAGGCATTCTCCCCACCCCAGGATCTCTTAGACGTGACCAAGAATCAGACCTTCGGCAAGACCGACGAGGGCGAGATCTTCCGCAGGATTCAGGCCCAGTGCGACGAGATCGACCCCAAGAGCGAGCTCTACTCTGTCTATAGGTACCTGTGCGGCTACGCGCATCCCAGCACAGTTGGCGCATTCGCCTTCATCGAACCGTCCACCGAACCGGTCAGCCTTCGCAGCACTCGAGATCGCCTGCTTCCGCGGTGGCGGTGACCGCAACCATGTGCGTGCTCTTGGGCCGGCCGTGCCTTCGACGAGATGGCGAATGGCAAGCCGCGAAAGCAGTTTCTGCGGGCCGTCGCCAGGGAGCTTGACCTGGCACCGATCCTGCCTGCGCTCAGATAGGAGCGCCGAGCAGTCTGCCACGCCAGCTGCCAACGGCATTCGTTGACCAGAGCATTGCATGTTGGGGCGGGTGGGACTCCCGGACACGGGCGAGCCCCCTACCTGTGGAACGATCGGAGTCAGCCACGCTTCGATCTCACCAGGGAGGAGTCGGAGTTCCGTCAGCATCGAGGCCGAACGGCCACATTGCAGCGAACTCGTCCGGTATTTCGTCACCCCAATCGCCGATGTCTGCGGCACGCCGCAAAAGTTGTTCGGAGAGCTCCTCGTCTCCCCCTTCCATCCTCAACGAACTAGCTTTCAGCAGGGCGTATGCATCGTCGCTTGCGCATACCTTGGTCAGAAGTGAATCGGCCGCGGTAAGCTCGCTAGCCTCCTGACAGAATATCGCCAGTTCGATCAGCGTGAAGAGATCGCTGGACTCGGAAAACGCGGCTAGGAGTTCGTCAACCTTGGCCTGCTCACCTGATCCATGGTAATGATCGAGGAGTTCCAACATGGCGTGGGTGCTGCCTGCATAAGCGGCTTGGAGAAGAAGCTGCATTGCCTCTTCGGGGTGGCCGAAGTGTTTACGAAAGTGGGCGAGGGGTCTGATGCAGGTTTGGGTGACAGGTTCGGTTACGCGGCCTGGAGGGCCGGTGTCGTCATGACGGTCTCGAATTCGACGGGGGTCAGCCGGCCGAGTGCGGCTTGTCTGCGGCGGCGGTGGTAGGTCCTCTCGATCCAGGTGACGATCGCGATCCGCAGTTCCTGGTGGGTGGTCCACGTCCGGCGGTCGAGGACGTTCTTCTGCAGCAGGCTGAAGAAGGACTCCATGGCCGCGTTGTCGCCGGCCGCCCCGACCCTCCCTATCGATCCGGCCATGCGGTGCCGGTCGAGCGCCCGGACGAATTTCCGGGACCGGAACTGGGCGAGTTCAACCAGTCGTTGCAACACCGGCTTCTTGGATCGAGAGTAGCTGCTCACCGAAGACCTCGGCGGGAGTCTTCCAGCCGAGAACTTTGCGGGGTCGATTGTTGATCGCCAGGGCGACGGCCTCGAGGTCCTCGGCAGACCATCTGGCCAGGTCGGTTCCCTTGGGGAAGTACTGGCGCAGTAGCCCGTTCGTGTTCTCGTTCGTCGGTCGCTGCCAGGGCGAGTGCGGATCGGCGAAGAACACTTTCGTCCCGGTGTCGAGAGCGAACTGGGCATGACCGGAGAGTTCCTTCCCCCGGTCCCAGGTGAGGGTCTTGCGCAGCTGCTCGGGCAACTGCGTCATCGACGTGGTGAGTGCCGTGTTCATCGCGATCGCGCCGTAGCCCCCGAGCGAGGGGCCGCTCTTCACGGGCGGATTCTCGCCCCAGCCCTCGAGCCGGGGCAGGTGCACCAGGAGCGTGGAGCGGCTGCTGCGCTCGACGAGCGTGCCGATCGCGGAGCGGCCCGTCCCGATGATCAAGTCGCCCTCCCAGTGTCCCGGGGCCGCACGGTCCCCGGCCTCGGCGGGGCGTTCGCTGAGGACGACGTCCGCGGTGACATGCCCCTGCGGCTTGTTCTGCGACCGCGCTCGGGGAGCCCGCAGCGCCCGGCCAGTGCGCAGGCACGTGACCAGTTCCCGCTTGAGCGCGCCACGGCCCTCGATGAACAGTGCCTGGTAGATCGCCTCATGACTGATACGCATGGACTCATCCTCGGGGAAGTCGACAGGGAGCCGGTGCGAGATCTGTTCCGGGCTCCATGCCATCGCCCATCGTCTGTCCTGCCGGTGCGGCTTGTTCAGCCCTTTCCACTCAGGTGCCTGCGGCCCCGCGACGACTGTCCCGTCAGGCCGGCGGACGTTCCCGGCCAGCCGCTCCTGCACGTACTCACGCAACGGGTCGTTGCCCAGGAGCTTCGCGCTCTTCGGACGTTTGGCCGCCTGCTGGGCCTTCCACTGCGCGACCGTCGCGCGGTACTCCTGCTTGCCGGCGCGCGTGGCGGCGTTGCGGCGCAGTTCCCGAGAGATCGTCCCCGGGTCACGCCCCAGAGCGCGGGCGATCTCGCGCACGCCCTTGTCCGTCGCCCTGAGGATCGCGATCTCCTCGCGCTCCTCGAACGTCAGGTAGCGGCCCGAGGGCTCGGCCAACGAGATCGGAGGCATGCCGCCAGCGTGACGAAACCACCTCGCACCCACCGGCCACGACACGCCGACCGCCAACGACGCCTCCACCGTCGTGACCCCCGTGGCGATCAGCCGCCAAAACTGGCGCTGCACGACCCGAGACGGATCAGGCCGCCCCGGTGAACGCATCGCCGGCCGCAACGCACGGTCAGCACGCCACTGTCGACGCCTCCCCTCCGGAACATCGCTGGTCTTCAAACTCCAGTCCACCGTAGCCACGCCGCACACCTCCGAGATCAGGGTGTTGCGACGACCAATTGAATCCGCCCTGCGATCCGCGGTCGCTGTGCAGGATGCATCCGGCGACGTGTTCACGCCGGGCCACGGCGTTGTCCAGGGCGGCGACGGCCAGGCGGGACTTCATGCGCGTGTCGATGGAGTAGCCCACGATCCGCTTGCTGAAGACGTCCTTGATCGCGCAGAGATACAGCTTCCCCTCGCCGGTGGTGTGTTCGGTGATGTCGGTGAGCCACAGCCGGTTCGGGCCGGTCGCGGTGAAGTCGCGGCGAACGAGATCGTCGTGCACCGGTGGGCCGGCCTTCTTGTTCCTGCCACGCTTCTTGCCGAACACGCTCCACCAGCGGTTGTCCCGGCAGATCCGCCACGCGGTCCGGTCGGCCATGCCGGATCCCGCGCGGCGGGCCTCGTCGGCCAGGAAGCGGTAGCCGAACTCCGGGTCCTCACGGTGGGCGTCGAACAACGCGTTCGCGCGAGCGGCCCGCTCGACCTCGGCATCGGTCACCGGCCGCTCCAGCCACCGGTAGTAGGGCGCTCTGGCGAGCTTGAGGACCCGGCACGTCACCGTGACGGGCACCCCGTCCACGGCCAGCTCTTTCACGAGCGGGTAGATCCTTTTCCCGGAAGGTTCGCCTGGGACAGGTAGGCCGCGGCCCGGCGCAAGACCTCGTTCTCCTGCTCCAGCAGCTTGATGCGCCGACGCGCTTCGCGCAGCTCCGCGCTCTCCTGGCTGGTTGTTCCGGGCTTGGCCCCGTCGTCGATGTCCGCCCGGCGCATCCACTTCCACAGCGTCATCGCATGGACTCCGAAGTCGGCGGCCACTTGCTCGACCGTCACGCCCGGGCCGCGGTTCCTCGCGACCCGCACGACATCCTGACGGAACTCTTCCGGATAAGGCTTGGGCACAGCGACATCCTTCCCACCTACCCCACAGGGCAAGCCAGATCAGATGTCACCCGATCGTGCGGCAGACCCGTCCATTCGGTGTGCGGCGTCTGGGAGTTCGCTCTCCCAGACGCCGACGCTGTTTCTGGTCCGGTTTCGTTCCGGCGATCTCACTACCCGCGTACAACTCCTCGTCCTTCGCCTTGTGCGGGCGGCTTGCCCCGGGGGCGACGACGAACATATGCGGATGGTGCGGCAAGATCCAGACTTAGCTAATGAAATAAAAACCAGGCGCCAGCGGGACGCTGGTGAGGCTGTGCCCTGTCGATGTGTAGTGGCGCTATTGGCCTGGCGTGCCTGATTCGATTGCGTGAGACGTTCCTGATCACGGTTCCCCCACGGTGACTATCGATACGCGGATCTTGGATTGGTCGGTCGCAGGGATTCAAACCCGACTGGGCGGACTCGTCAATCTGTGACAAATCACCCTATCCTGGGTGCGGCTCGCTACGTGCTTTCGTGTGGGGGTGGTCGCGGGATGCCCTCAACTCTTCTTCGCTGGTGGGGAGATGGCGGCCTCCTGTGATCCGGACGCCTGGCCTTGGGCGTGGGATGAACCGAGCGTGCCGAAAACCGGCAATTTGTTGCCGATTTCCAGATCGGAAATCAGTTGCCGATTTTCATGTCCGATTCGTTCTTGTACGCACCGTCTGCCCCGGGGAGGTCGCCTTGCAGTGGCGCCTTGCGGTGAAGTGTCTTTGATCACAGGGGGAATTGATCTTGACCCTGAAGTTAGGTGTGCAGGGGTCTGGGTGCGGCGAGGGGGGCTGATTGGGGTCCCCTCGCGTTTGCCCCTCCAGTTGTCGAAGCAGTGGGTGGCTTCGCGCCCCTGGTTCCCGGGGTGGGTGGTCGCCAGCGTTGAAGCGGAAAGCCGCGGCTCTTCAGGGTAGAGGAGAGGCTCTTTCGGGATTGTCTGTCGCTGGAATCTGCGCTGAAGGCAGGGGGCATTTCAGGGGTATTTGGTCTGGGGTGTTTGGGCCCAAGGTCCTTGGATTCGGATCTGGCGTGTCATCCTTATGGTCGTATTTATTCTGGCGTAGGGGAGCGGTGGGCTTTGGGGTGACGGTGCAGGCGTATCGTGAAAAGGCGTGGCCTCGGGGGCGACGGCCTGTCGCTAAAGCCGCGCATCCGGTAGCTGTGAGAGTTGCCGGATATTTCCCGCTACCCGAATGAGGTCCCGCTGCGATGCGACGAGAGGTCGATCCAATCCCGCCAGGCGATCCGGATCCGACGCCTGGTCAGGTGATGGGGTTCGCCGGCTTGCTCAAGGCGTGGCGCGCAGCCGCCGGCGCGCGTCGAGGGCGGACGATCACGCAGCAGGAAGCTGCGGCGGCTATCAAGCGGTCCGTGCGCTCGTATGGCGCCATAGAGCGGGGCGCGACTGTCCTCAAGCTCGACGGCGACCAGTGTGAGGCTCTCGCCGAGCTGTTGATGCTTAGCCGGGATGAACGTCGAGCCCTCATGCTCCACAGCCTTGGGACCTTGCCGGAGGCGGCACCTCGCAGGCCTGATCCGCGAGTCAAGAAGGCCCTACAGCTCTTCATCGACCAGCAGATGCCCAGCCCTGCCTACCTGAGCGACGGCACCTGGTCCATTCTGGCTTACAACCACACCATGGCGGAGTGGTGGCCGTGGGTAACGGAGCCGGACGCAAACCTTATGAAGTGGGCGCTGCTCTCGCCGGAGGCCCGCGTTCAGTACTCGGACTGGGAGAAGCATGCCGAGGTCTATGTTCGGCTGTTGAAGTTTGCTGTGGCGAGTCGCCGTGGAGACAAAGCCCTGCTGCGGCTCATTTCAGATGTTTGTGCCGATCCGGATGTCGGACGAATTTGGAAGACTCATTATGACCTTGGCGCCGACCGCGACGGCCACGTCTTCCATATGGACGTTCCTGCGCTCGGTGAAACCGTAGAAGTCGTCAGCCACGTCCTGTTTCCGGCAAGCCTGCCCGAGTGCAGGCTCGTCGTCATCACCTGGGTGCAGGGAGACGAGTCGAACAGTCGGCGCATCGACGCCCTGGGCGGTGTGCGCGACGCTTGGGCCGACAGGTCGAGCGGTGTCCGGCATCTCACCCGGGAGTGGAAACGGCCTGCCGAGCTCCCTCGGCGAAGCGCTTCCTGTCGTACACCGGACGAAGCCGCCGCCTTTGCCGGCGACGGTGGTGTCCGCCTTCCTGCTCTTAGTAGGCACGTTGGCCCCGACGTCCGGCTGACCCTTTCACCCTCGAATGCCTCCGTGATCTGGGCGACTCGGAAGAGCGGAAGCTGGGCCGTGGCCGAGTTCAACGCGTCGGCCGTCCTGGCGCGCTTCCCATGCACAGGGGACCCGGACACCACGACTGAGCTCGATGCCCTGATGCGCACCACAATGGCCTGCTCGCAGCAACAGGGTGACCTCAGGAGGCCTCGGGCGACCTCGAGCAGGCGAACTCGATCTACCCGAGCGGGCGTATGTGCGCCGAACGCCGCGGGACTGGTCTAGCAGGAGAGCGACTCAGGCGATGTCGCACGACGAGTCCTCGCGAGCGTCCGCTCGACTCGTGTCGAATGCGGCTGGCTGGTCGCAGCGTTGCCGTCGTTGTCGGCGGACCACAATCTCAAGTCCTTCAGGAGGAGCCGTGCCCCGTTTCACCTACCTGTGTCCTATCCGATGGTCGGACATGGACGCCAACAACCACGTCAACAACGCTGTTTACCCCCGCTATCTCGAAGAGGCGCGGATGAACATGTTCGAAGAGCTTGTGCCCAGCGATCCCACCCAGCGGCTCAGTAAGAACTTCTTCCTGTCAGAGCAATGGATGAAGTTCTCCAAGCCGCTTGTCTACAGCAAGGAGCCGGTGTTGATCGAGGCTTGGGTCACCAGCTTGAAGGGCGTCTCATTCGAACTCGCCTATGAAATCAAGGACGGTGGCGGCCTGTATGTTGCCGCGACCTCCAAGATGGCCGGCTTCGACTCGGTTGCCGGACGAGTCCGTCGATTCGATGACGCCGAACGCGCCGTCCTCGGTGGGTTCCTGGACGAGTCATAGAGCGAGTGCAGGTTGTTTCGCTCGTCCAGCCGTTGCTTCCGGATCCGGTGCTGAAGCAGGCGGATGGCCGCCCGTGATTGCCGGGCTGCAGGCCCTCTGCGGGACTCTGTTCGTACTGAATGCCGGGATCCATTGGGAGTAGCTGGCGCAGGGAAGCATCGCCGGAACCGAGGCCGGCGATGTGGTCGACCGGCAGGCTTCGACGTCGAGATCTACCGCTGCCGCAATACAGTCGAACGCTGCTTCAACCGGCTCGAAGGCTACCGAGGCATTGCAACCCGCTACGAGAAGACCGCCGCCTCGTACGAGGCTGTGGTCACCCTCGCATCGCTCCTGCTCTGGGCTAGATCAATTTGAAGGCGGACCCTAGCACCACCAGTACGACGAAGGGCCCTCCCAGCTCACCACGGGGAGGGCTCTTCCGGCGCCCGTCACTCGCGGTGCCGCGGCCGCCTTAGGTCACCCGGCAGGGGTGGACGTGCACTGGGGGTGGTTGATGCAGTTGAGGTTGGCGCCTTCGAGGTTGGCGCCGGTGAGGTCGGCCTCGGCGAGGTCGGCCTCGGCGAGATTGGCGCGTCTGAGATCAGCGCTGGCGAAGACCGTGTGACGGGCCTTGGCGCTGGAGAGGTTGGCGCCCTCAAGGTTGGCGCCGTTGGCGTTGGCGTTGTCGAGGTTGGCACTGAAGAGGAGGGCGCCCGTTGCCTTCACGCCGGTGAGCTTGGCCTCGCTGAGGTTCGCCTCGGTGAGGTTCGTGTCGGTAAGGGTGGCGTCGGTGAGGTCCGCGGCGGAGAGGTTGGCCCCAAGGAGGTTCGCTCCGGCGAGGTCAGCCTCGGTGAGGTCGGGCTTGACACCGGGGTTGTCCGTACGCCACTGATTCCACTCCGACACGCTCCTCTTGAGCAGAGCGACTTGGTCTGCATCGGCCCGCTGAGAGGCGACGGCCACGCTGAGGGTGGGGGTGGCGTAGGCCGCGGGGACGGTCAGCGCGTAACCGGAGAGGATGAGCGCGGCGATTAGGGTACGGCGGACAGTGATGTTCGTTCGCATCCTGAATTTCTTTCGATTGGGCGAGGTTCCCGTCGGATGACGTGAGCAACTCCAAGCCTGCCCCCCGTAAGGGTCCCTCTCACCTTTGAGGGATGGGAGGCACTCTTTTGGTCGCGGCCGCGATCCTGCGAATGTGTGATAAATGGCTCGCGCCCCGTAGATGGTAGGAGGGGTGGGTAGCGGAGCTGGCCCACCGGGACTACTGCTGCGCATTTTAGAAAGGAAATACGTCAGAGTAGAATTGGTTGACGAAAACCGATTCAAGGCCACTGTTTTTCTGTCCAAATGGTGAGAGGGGTAGGGTCCCTCTTCGAATTGATCTTGTCCAGATCGGGAGGGGTGTGAGGGTGACTGCTGCTTCGTAGGAGGTGGCGGTTTTCTCGTAGCGTGTGGCAACGCCTCGGAAGCCTTTGAGCTGGTTGAAGCAGCGTTCGACCGTGTTGCGGCGGCGGTAGGTTTCGGCGTCATGGTGGGCGACCGCCTCGCCGGCCACGGTTGTGACGGTGGTTTGCCTGGTCGTCCTTCTCCGGGATGGTGGCTCCTATGCCGAGTCTGTGCAGGTAGGCGTGGGAGCCGCGAGGCTGTAGGCCTTGTCGGCGATCACCTGATCCGGCCGACAGGGGGGCCGGCCCGGGCTGGTGCGGGGCACTCGGATGCGCTCGAGCAAGGGGCGTGCACAGATGCTGTCGTGTCGTTGCCCTGGCCTCCTCCGATGCCGCCTTCAGAAGCCAGCGGACCGCCCCGCCGCGACATCGCGGAGGATCGTTTCTGCGTACCCGGCGCTGGCGAGGTGGCCCTCGGCTCGCGCCAGGTCCTCCGGGGTGTCCACGGATAGACCGTCGTCTACGACAGGGATCATCCGCACGGCGTGACCGTGTTCGACGAAGCGCAGCATCTCCACTCCCTCGGCGCGCTCCAGAGGGCCCTGCGGGAGCTGCCGGAAGCGTTGAAGGGCAGCGCCAGTCAAACCGTAGAGGCCCAGCTGGCGGAGGTACCTCGGTCGCTCGCTCTTCGGGTAGGGGATGGGCTGGCGCGAGAACATCAGGGCGTCGCCACAGGCCGTGATGGCGACCTTGACGACGTTGTGGTCCAGGACAGCGCTGACGTCGACCAGCTCGGAGTACGCGTTCACGGCAAGGGCGCCCGGCGGTAGGTGCGACAGAGCCTCAGAGACCGAGTCGATTGCGGCCGGCGAGATGAAGGGCTCGTCTCCTTGGACGTTGATGTACGCCTCGGCCTGAATCCGCTCGGCGACCTCCGCGACGCGGTCGGTGCCCGTGAGGTGCTCACCGGTGCGGATGCATTCGATTCCCAGTTGGTGGCACGCATCTTCGATGCGTTCGTCGTCGGTGGCCACGACGGCGCCGTCGAGGCGTTTGGCCTCCAGGCAGCGTTGGTGGACGTGCCACAACAGTGGCATACCTCCGAGGCGGGCCAACGGCTTGCCGGGGAAGCGCGAAGCGCCCCAGCGGCAGGGGATGACGGCGATGTGCCTACGCGGTGGGGTGCCGGTCGGCAGGGATGTGGTGGCGGCCACAGCGTCCTCCTGGTGGTCGGATGGGGGTGGGAGTTCAGGGCAGCAAGGCGAGCTTGACGATGGCGCTGCACGGCACGTGGGCGGGGAAGGTGTTGAGGCTCGTCGGGTCGTTTGGAGAGACAAGTGCGGCGAACAGCAGGGAGAACGAGCCGTGTTCGTCAGAGTGGCGGGCGAGGTACGCCCCAGCGACAGAGCGGATGTGGTGGATGGAAGGCGGCACCCGGAGTCACCTTTCGAAGTGGTGGAGCCAGGTTCTGGCGATGACGTCGCGGTCGGCCGCCGGCATCTCGTGGAGTCCGGGCTCGAAGCGGCCGTGGCTCAACGCGGCGGTGGCGGCGAGTATCTCGGCCTGCACGAGGTGGATGTACGCGCCGACGGCAGCGCCATGCACGAAGTTGACGGCGCCGCCGTCAGCGAGGACGTAGAAGTAGTGACCGGTGACCTCGTACCGCGTCAGCTGAGTGCTGACGGGGCTGCGCTGGTAGAGGTCGTGGAGGCTTCCGAGTTCGAGTTCGTCCTCGGACGAGGTCACTGATCCGAGGTACGCGCCATTGCGCAAGGAGGCGAAGTCTGCCTGTCGAAGGGCGAGGTTGCCGGTGGCGCACAGGACGAGTTCCGCGTCGCGTACGGCCTCGGCGGTGGACGCGCTGGTGCGGAAGCCGAGGGAGTGCGCCTGGACTCGCTTGATCGGATCGCTGTCGTACACGGTGACGCGCAAGTCTTGGGCCCGCAGGGTTTGTGCGATGGCTCGGCCGATCTTGCCGAAGCCGATGACGCAGGCGTTCCGGCTGGTCAGGATGTCCCCGCGGGCCCGGACGAGCGCGTCAGTGGAGAACACGATCGACCGGCCCACGAGGTGGTCTTCGCAGTCCTTGAGCGGGGAGCGGGCTACGGAGACGAGCGGGCATGCCAAGGAGTCGAGCGCCGCATACCGCTGGTGTCCGTTCTCGGTGTCCTCGACGACGCCGAGGATGCGGCCGGAGAACTTGCTCACGAGGGTGTCGAGGCTCGCCGCGAAATACCCGCCGATGTCCACCAGGACGACGTCCCGGCCCCCAGCTGTCTCCTCCAGGTAGTCCAAGGCCTGGGTGTCGTCCGTGAACCGTTCCCGTGTGAGGTCGTGGACCATGAAGGTGCGGCGTACCTCCTCGAGGGTCGCCTGGTGGATCGACCGGGGCTTGGGCAGCACGGCGCCGACCGTGGACACCGCGGTCATGGCGCGAAGGAACGCCGGGCGCTCGGGGAGCAGATGCGTGATGACCAGGGTTGTGATCGCGTCGCCGGCGGGGAAGTGTGAGGTGATCTGCCGGAAGAAGGCGTCCAGCCTCGCGCGTTCGGGACTCTCCATTGCGTCTCCTCTCGGGCTTCGGGCCGAGGAGTCATGCCGCTCGGGTGTACGGAGCCTGCGCGGCCAGGGCCTGCATGTGGGAGCGCAGGCCGTTGTGGAGATCCACTCGTGGCTGCCAGCCGAGGACCTCCCGGGCGCGACTGGGGTCGGCGCGGGTGAGGAGGACGTCACCGCTGCGCGCGTGGTCCTGCTGGATCTGGATGTCGCGGCCGATGAGGCTGGTGGCGATGTTGATCACTTCCAGCAGGGACGCGTTCGACCCGCCGCCCACGTTGATCGCACCGTGCGCCCCCGGCACCGCGGCAGCGGCGATCGTGGCCGTGACCACGTCATCGATGTAGGTGAAGTCGCGTCGCTGGTGGCCGTCTCCGTACAGCCGCAGCATCTGTCCGGTCAGAGCCGCCTGCAGGGCACGGTGGGTGAACATGTCCGTGCGTTGGCGGGGGCCGTAGACGGTGAAGTACCGGAGGGCGACGACGCTGGGTCCGCCGGGGCGCGCGGCGTATGCGAGGCAGAGCTGCTCCTCGGCCAGCTTGGTCACCGCGTAAGGGGAGGCCGGCTGCGGCCGGTCGGTTTCGATGCTCGCGCCGCCGCCGTTCGGCCCGTAGACGCTGGAGGAGGAAGCGACGACCAGTCGGGGGACGCCGATGCGGGTGCAGGCTTCCAGCACCCGGTGGGTGGCCAGCACGTTGGACGCGAGGTAGTTGCCGAACTGCGGTCCCCAGGAGGGCCGCACGCCAGGGATTCCGGCGAGGTGGAAGACCGCGTCCGCGTCGATCAGGAGAGGGTCGATCGCGCAGTGGAGGAGATCGGCGGTGACGTGGTGGTATCCGGGGAGCGCTCGCAGGACGGCGAGGTTTGCGGCGGCTGTGGGGTCGGTGGACGGATCGCGGCGGTCGACGCCGATCACGGTGGTGCCGGCCTGGACGAGGGCGTGTGCGAGATGGGAGCCGATGAATCCGGCGGAGCCGGTCACCACGGCCCGACGGGGGGTAGCAGTGGCCGGGTGCTGCTCGCGCTGCGGCACGGGAGTCTCCAGAAGGGGTGTGGTCGAAGGGGGGAAGGTCAGGCGAGTCGGGACAGGACGGTTCGGCCGTGTGTGCTCAGGGCGAGGTCGTTCTCTTTGTGGCCCTTGACGAGGGCGGTGGCCGCCTCGATGGCGCCGAAGGACTCCAGGAGCCGTCGTTCGGTGTCGGTCAGTCGGCGTCCGTATCCGTCGAGGAAGGCGGTCCGGAGGTGGGGCGCGGCTTGCCAGCGCCGGAATTCGAGGCGGGCGAAGTCGCGGATGCGTGCGTCGCGTCGCATGTGTTCGAAGTCGTAGATGCCGAAGGCGTCGCCGACCAGCCAGTTACGCGGTTGGTAGTCGAGGTGGCAGACCGCGCTGTCCATGAGGCTGTTGCCCAGGATGGCCGCGTGGCGGTTCAGCAGGTTGTGCTCGGCCCTGCTGATCAGGTCGGAGTGAAGGGCGCGCTCGATCCAGCCGTGGAGGCGCTGCGCCAGCGCTGCGCCGACGGCGCCGCCCTGGGGCATGGAGGTGGCTCGGTGGAGCTTGCCGAGGACGTGGCCGGCCTCGTGGTGGGCCAGTTCCTCTTCCGGTGAGCCCGGCGCCACTGTGTCCGCCCGGACGCCGGCGAGCGCGGTCAGAAGCAGAGCGCGGGTGGCGTCGTGGCGGCCGACCAGCCTCGGGGCGTGCCCGTTCAGATGGGTGCCCCATGTTCGGTAGGCGTGGATTTCCCCCGAGTACCGGTCGTGCTCCGTGTGTTGTTTGGCGACGAAATGGCGCCCGTCGGCGTCCATCACCCGTACGACCCGGGGAGGGAGTAGCGGGTCTGGCACGATCTCGACAGTTCCCACGAGCCTGCGCGCCAGCCGGATCCGCGGGTCGTCCGCCACCGTCATCACGAGGCTGCCTCCGGCGTGAGGTGCTCGGTGTCGTTGTGACGGTCGAGCATCCAGCGGGTCTGGCCGAGGCGGTTGTGGTGCTCCTGCCAACGGGTGATGGAGGCGTGGTCGACCGTGAAGCCCGAAGGCGAGCCGATCGGAATGCCGAGGAGCAGGGTATGGGCGGTGATCACGGTCTCGCCGTGAGCGGCGAAGAGGACGCGCTGTCCCTGGTGCTGGTCGATGATTTCACGCAGGAAGCTGCTGGAGCGTTCCAGGTAGTTGTTCCAGGTGTCGGAGCCGGCGGCCCACTGCCTGTTCGGGTGGGCGTGGGGGCCGCCGTCCGCGGCGGTCTTCACCGTGAACCAGGGCTTGCCGTCGGCGTCGCCGTGGGCGGGTCCGTCGAGGCGTTCGTCGGTGGACATGGGTATCTGCAGGGCCTGGCTGATGATCTCGCCGCTCTGGATCAGCCGGACGCGCGGGCCGGTGTAGACGAGGTCGAAGGGCTGTCTCTGGTGCTCGGCGGCCAGACGGTGTGCGGCCTGCTCGACCTGGGCGTACCCGCGGTCGGTCAGCCCGGTGCAGGTGCGCGGCCCGCCGACGAGACCATCGGCGTTGCACTGGGCCTGGCCGTGCCGTACGAAGACGAGTTCGGTGGTGATCATGAGGTTCCTCGGGGGCGAGGGCGTATCGGCCAGCTGTAGTGGTAACCGTTGCGCCCGGCGTAGGGGGCGTTCAGGACGGCGTGCAGGGCGAGGAAGTCGTCGAGGCGTTCGCGGTCCGTCGATCCGAGGCGTACGCCGTAGCGCCCGGCCGCCATGTTGTAGGCGGACAGGGCGGCGTTGATGACCTGGTCCGGGAGCGGTCCGTACGTCAGATGGAGCGTCGTGATCAGCTTCGCGAGGTCGTAGCCCATAGGCGCGAGGGACAGGTCGTCGGTGTCGACCGTGACGATGTCCCCGGTCACGGTGATGATGAAGTTCCGGGGGTTGCTGTCCTTGTAGAAGGCAGAGGGACCTTGTGCTGTCTCTTCCAGCAGGCCGAGCATCGCGTACAGGGCCACTTTGTCCGGCAGGTAGCCCTCCGCGTGGCGGCGTCGGAGAGCAGCCTCTCGCGGCCCGAGGTAGGCATCGAAATCCGTGCCGTCCTGGAAGCGATGCGGGGTGTTCAACGACGCCGTCTGGAGGTCACTACTCCAGGCGGCGCCATGTGCGTGACCCAGGAGTTCCGCCATGCGCGGGAGGTCCTCCGGACGCACGGGGCGGCCCTCGATCCTCTCGAACGTCAGGGCGTGGCAGGCCGTGGAGATGAGCGCCGGCTGGCGAAGCGGCTTCGCGTGCTGGCCGATCCACCGGTAGTGGCGGACCGCCGCAGCGGTGCGCTCCGGCGTCGGGTAGCGCTTGGTGAAGTGCAGCGGAGTCATGCCGGGCCTCTCTTCGGCTGGGCGATGACGAAGGTGATGAGGGACCTGGTGGTGAGTGGTTGGTCCGGAAGGAACTCGTGCAGGGCGGCAGCCAGCACCCCGGGGTTGCCGTACAGGCCGGGTGCGAGGTCGTACTTGGGGTTCGTGGCCAGGTACTGCGCCGTGTGTTCGTGCCCGTCGAAGGTGAAGGTGTGCTCCTCGTTCTGGACGATGACCACGTCGAGCGAGGAGGCCGCCAGATCGGCGAGGTTGCCGCTGTGCGCGCTGGCGTAGAGGCTCTCGTGCTGTTCAGCCCGCAAGTCGAGCCCGGCCCTGGCGACCAGTTGGTCCATATCGCGGTAGCTGTCGAGCCCCTTGGTGACGAGCACGGCCAAGCCCCCGGGCGCTAGAACCCTGGTGATCTCCGCGACGACGTCCTTGGGCTGCGGCGAGTGGTAGAGGCAGAACGCGGCGACGGCGACGTCGCACGACCCGGCGGGCAACGGGAGGGCGTGGAAGTCCCCTTCGAGGAACTCCAGCGCGATGTCGGGCAGCTCGTTGGCGCGCTCGCGGGCATGGGCGAGTAGGGACGGGGCGGCGTCCAGGCCAACGACGCGTTGCGGCCGAAGCCGCTCGGCGATGACCAGGCTGCTCGTCCCGCGCCCGCAGCCGATGTCGAGCACGACGTCGAGCTGGTCCGGATGCGCGTGGTGGCTCTGCACCAGGCCGACGATCGTCTCGGGCACGGGGCGGCCGACGGCCTTCGCGCGCATCAGGGCGCTGGTCCGGCCGGCCAGTCGGGAGGCATGCCCGTACAGCTCCCGCTGACGAGCGGGGTCCAGGAACGGGTTGGGTTTGCTCACACCGCACCCCCTGTACGGGGGCGCGGGCCCTTCAGGACTGCTCGGCGGCGGCTTTCCGTAGCCAACGGCGCGTCTGGCGCCGGTTGGCCAGCAGTACCACGTCGGCTCCAGCGGCGAACTCCTCGATCTTCGCCAGCACCCGGGGCCGCATCTTGCGGCGGTACGTGGCGACGTACTTGATCACGCCCCAGTGGATGCGGTTGTGCACGCCGTTGCCCTTGTGCCCGGACCCGTGCCGGATCTGCCGGGAGAAGATCCCGTACAGCGCTGCCACGGTCGATACGTCCATCAGGACCACCGTGTCGCAGGCTTCGAGCCGCACCTGCAGCGTCGAGTTGTAGTTGCCGTCGATCACCCACCGCGGCTGCGAGACAAGCTCGCGCTGCACTTCGGTGAACTTGTCCACGGGCAGCGCGTTCCACTC
Organism: Streptomyces sp. NBC_00503; assembly: GCF_036346895.1. Taxonomy (NCBI): domain Bacteria; kingdom Bacillati; phylum Actinomycetota; class Actinomycetes; order Kitasatosporales; family Streptomycetaceae; genus Streptomyces; species Streptomyces sp. NBC_00503. The sequence continues at coordinate 8,050,694 of NZ_CP107855.1, forward strand.
GTCGTCGTAGAACGCGGCGTCCAGGTGCGTCACCGGGGCATCGAGGATCGTGCCCAGTTCGCGGGCCACGTGGGATTTGCCGCTGCCTCCGCAGCCGACGATGGCGACCTTCTTCATGGTGCTCCAGCGTAGAGAGGTCCGGGTGTCCGGCGGGACCATCCTCCAGGACGCGTTCGGATGATCCAGGCGCCATGGCCTGTGGAGCGGTCTGCATCATGCAGCTCCTCGCTCGGTCGCACTGGGTCGGACGAGCCCGTCCAGGACGGATTCCAGGGTGTCGACCTGCTTGCTCAGGTCGAACACGTGCAGGCGGTCCACGCACGTGGCGATCAAGTCAGCGTGCTGCTGCGTGCCGGCGATCTCGCGGAGGTAGGAGAGCCGTTCGATCACGTCCCGTCCGGAACTCACGATCAGCTCGCCCGGGACGAACCGGTCGACGTAGCGGATGTCCGCGGGGGCCAGGGGCAGGCATCCGGCGAGCACGGCCTCGAAAATGCGCTGGGTCATCTGCCCCACGGCGGAGTACCGCTCGGGCAGCATGAGAACCGTGGCCAAGGACCGGCCATAGACGCCGGCGGCGGCCTCGTACGGGATCCGGCCCAGGAAGCGGACGTGCCGCCAGCGGTCGGTCTTCGTCCACTTTCCGGCGACCACGTGCTCGACGCGGGCGGCGGCTGGGGCGAAGAAGCGGTCGAAGGGCTCGTCGCGGTCGTACTGGTTGCCCACGTAGCTGAGCTCCAGGTCCCGCGGCCGTGCCGCGAGGGCTGCGGGGTCTGCCTGGGCGAGGAGGCCCTCGGCGACGGGGAAGAGCAAGGAGTGCGCGCCGTGGGTCGGTGCGAGGGCGGCCTCACAGACGCGGGTGTGGGCGGTACGCCGCCACACGCTCTCGGTCCGCAGGGTGCGGTCCTTGTCCCAGATGACGGTGGGTGTCTGGTGACGCACGGTGTAGTGGTTGATGAGCTGGGCTTGGCGGTGCAGGTCGCAGGTGTGCCCCTCGCTCCCGCACACGGTGGTGTTGCGGCCGGTGATCGCCCAGCGCCACTCCAGGAACAGGGCGTCGATGTCCGGAACGCCGTAGTCGAAGGTGTACGCGCTGCCGAGGTCGTCGCCTGCTTCGAGGAGGTCGCGGTCGGCCTGCAGGAAGACGATGTCGTGCCCGCGGGCGAGGAGGGCGTCGATGAAGGGGCGGCGGTGGCTGCGGCCCCCATCGGGGGTGTCGGTGATGCCGTTGCCGAGGAAGCCCCAGAAGCTGTATCCGATCTTCACTTGGTGATCCACCGCCCTTCAAGGAGCAGGGCGTCGAGTCCCGAGTTGGCCAGGCAGTCCAGGGCCATCTCCGGTGTCCCGCAGATCGGCTTGCCCTTGACATTGAGGGAGGTGTTGATCAGCACGGGCACACCGGTACGGCGGCCGAAGGCGGTCAGGACCGCGTGCATGAACGGATTTTGCTCCTTGGTGACGGTCTGGAGACGGGAGGTGCCGTTGGCGTGCACGATGGCCGGCACCTGGTCCCGCGCCTTGTCCGTCACGCCGGAGGCCATGGACATGTACGGCGCTTGCTGGCCGAGAGTGAAGAACTCTCCGGCGTGCTCAGCCAGGACGATGGGGGCGAAGGGCCTGAACGGCTCGCGGAACTTCACAGTGGCGTTCAGCCGCTGGACGACATCGGGTTCCAGCGGGGAGGCGAGGATCGAGCGGTTGCCCAGGGCGCGCGGCCCGGCTTCGACGGCCCCCTGGAACAGGCCGACGATGGTGCCGTGGGCCAGCTGGTCGGCGAGGAACTCCGCGGTTTCGATGCCCGGGGTCTTCTGATGAAGGCCGGGCCAGGGGGTGAGGTCGAGGGGCTGGTCCTCGTAGGACGGGCCGAGGTAGCAGGTGCGGGCGATGCCGGCCACCGGGCTGGGGCTGCGGCCGTCGAGGTGCACGGCGAGGGCGGCGCCGATCGCGGTGCCGGCGTCGCCGGGCGCGGGAGGTACGAAGACCTCGTCGAAGATGCCGGCCTCGATGATCCGGCCGATGCTCACGCAGTTGGTGGCCACACCTCCTCCCACGCACAGGCGCGGGGAGTCGGTGAGCACGCGCGCGCGTCGGGCCAGGTGAACCATGACCTGTTCGGTCCGCTCCTGGAGGGCCGCTGCCAGGTCCTTGTGCACTTCGGCCAGGGGCTCGCTCGGGTGCCGTTCGGGGCAGGTTTCGGTGACGAAGCACCGGGACGTCCGGGGGTATCCCGACGTGAGGGTGCGCGTGGGGAAGTAGGCCGGATTGATGTGGAAGCCGGTTGCGGTCGTGCGGACGGCCTCGGCGAACAGGTGGCGGAAGCGGGCGGGGTCTCCGAGGGCGGCCAGCGCCATGACGGTGCCCTCCTCGTCGCCCCGCCGCCAGCCCAGGTGCTCGGTGACGGCGCCGTACACGTACCCGAGGGAGGCCGGGTCGTTGATCGCCTCCAGGGTCTGCGTCCGACGGCGGAGCGCGGTGTGTCCGCGGGCGATGGTGGTGGTCTGCCGCTCTCCGATGCTGTCGACCACGAGCACGGCGGCTTCGTCCCAGCCCGAGGCGGCGAAGGCCGTGAGCTGGTGGGCGCGGTGGTGCAGGACGGGCGTGACGCGGGCGGAGGGGAACTGCCGGCCGATCATGCGCAGGCGACGCTGGGTGCGCACGGCCACTTTGGCGAACCCGTGTGCTCGGGCCATGGCCCGGTCGCGCGTCGCCGGGGCGAGCGCCATGCGAAGGGCTGCGGGTGATTCGGAGAGGTAGCGGGCGGGCTGGAAGTTGTAGGCGACGGCGTTCACGTCGGCGGCGGTGAGCTTGGCCTGGTCGAGCAGCCACGTGATCGCGCGGGCGGGGTATGCCCTGGTGTGCTTCTGCTCGGAGAGGCGTTCTTCCTCCACGAAGCCGATCAGTTCGCCGCCCATCAGCAGGGCAGCCGACGAGTCGTGGGTGTACGAGCACAGGCCGAGGACGACCGAGGGGGTTCGCTTCATGACGGTGCTCACCTCGCCCCGGCAGTCGCGGCGGGCTGGCGGGTGCGCCGCTTCAGCTCGCCGTACCAGGCGGTGAGGGTCTGGCCGAGGGGACCTTCGATCCGGTCGGCCTCCCGGCACGCCTGCTCACGCTGTCCGCCCTTCCACAACCGGTAGCTGCACAACGTCTGGGCCATTGCATCCCAGCCGGGATGGCCGGTCGCATTGCGGGCCTCGACCTTGTGGAGCAGTCCGTCGAAGCCCTTCCACGGCGTCCGCAGATCCGGCATGACCGGGCTCGCCGCGAGCGAGGCCAGTTGCTCGGCCCGCTCGACATGGTTGTCGTACATATGGAGCGAGCCGATGTGCAGGTGGAAGTCTCCCAGCTCCGCGTCGAGCCATCCGGCCACCAGCTCGTGCAGCACGGTGTAGAAGAACACGTCGTACGGCATGCCGATCCACACGTCTTGGCCGCGCATCGTGGTCGCCATGTGCAGACGGCCGGCACGCAGGTGGAAGCGAAAGCCGAGGGTGCAGGGCACGTCCTTGTGCCCCGCGGCGTCCTGGGCCGGGTCGTAGAGCTGGATCAGGGCCCGCCGGGAGTCGCGGTCCTCCTTCAGGATCTCCACAACGCGGGCCAGTTGGTCCACCTTGCCGCCCCAGTTCCGCATCCTGGGCCCGTACGCGCCCAGCAGTACGCCGTCGTCGGCGTACTCGCGGAGCCGGGCGTTGTAGTCAAAGATCCACGGCGCGTCGGAGCCGGACAAGTGCCAGACCGTCTCGGCGACCGCGAAGGCCGGGTTCACGATCCTGGCCGGGGGTGCGTAGAGGAGACGGGCGCGCGGCTGGGTGAGCAGCAGGTGGACGTCGCGGACTTCCCGGGTGGCCATGCCCCGGGGGCTGACCTGCTCGCCGGACTTGGCCAGTGAGACAGCGCCGGCGAACAGCTCGGCCATGCTGTCGGCAGTGAGGTGCGTCATGGGGTAGGGACTCCTTTGCCCTGGGGCGGCACAGAGGCCGCGCCGTGGGCATGGTGGTGGAGGTGAGCGGAAGACATGGCACGGGCTTCGGCACGCTGGATGATGAGACGGGCGACCCGGGCGGCACTGTCACCGCGCCACCGGCACACGGCGTCCGTGGCCGTCTGCGGGACAGGCGGGCGGGGATCGCGCAGGGCAGAGAGCACTCCGGCGACGTCGTGGGCGTCGCTGCACCGTTTCGCGAGGCCATGGCTGGCCAGGTCCAGCGTGCGTTCGCCCGGTGAGCCGATTTCGAGGACCGGAACGCCAAGGAGCGCGGCCTCGATCCCGCACGTCGAGTACGCACTCGCCAGCACGTCGGCACCGGCGAGGCAGCCGCGGGCGCCGACGCGCGGATTGGCGATGGCCACGAGGGGCCTTCCGGCCCTCCGGAGCAGCGACGAGAAGACGTCGGGGCTCTGTGCCGGATGCGGGGCGATCACGAGCCCCCAGTCGCTGCCCGCCGCCCGTAGTCCCTCCAGGAGAAGATCTGCCTGGGACTTGAGTCGATCGGGGCCAAACGGCTGGCAGGCCCATACCGCGATCCGGGCAGGAGCACGGCGGTTGCCGGATGCCAGCAGGGTCTCCAGGTACCACCGCTGCGCCTCACGGCTGAGGCCGGCGAGTGCATCGAAACGGGGCTGTCCCAGTACGTGCACTTCTGTGTCGGGGTGGTGTGCCCAGGCTGCCGCCAGCGGGCGGTCCCGTTCCCCCATGACTACGACGTCGCGACTGTGCAGAGTCGGCCGTGCCGCCGACTCCGCCGTCCATGCTCCGTGCTGGACGTGCACCGTATTCGCGCCGTGGCGTTCCGCCGCGTGTACGGCCAGCGCGCCCAGCGGGCTGGTGTCGTTGCTGAGTAGGACGGTATGCGGCCGGGTTGCGGAGAGGACGCCGTCCAGCCATGTTTCCAGCTGTACGAGGGTGCGCCACGAGGGCTGTGTGCACCCTCCACTTGATTCCAGAAGCACGGACAAGAGCGCAACCACTCGGGCGAGTTCGACTGAGTGGTTCTTAATGCGGACCGTGTGGTGGTCCTCGGGCAGGTAGAGGTTCTCAGCGGTGCCGGAAAGGGCGAAGAGGTCACTCGGCGGCGTAAACAGGCCGATGCCCGATCCCACCGGTGCCGGGTATCGTTCCGCCGGGTCGGTGGCGAGGTCGAGCATGAGGCTCGTCCGCCCGTCGCGCTCCAGCTCGACGAGCACCGGCATCAGGGTCGCCGCATGACGGGAGGACCAGGACAGAGCGACGACGTCCTTCTGGCGCAGATCTGAGGGGAGCAGGTTTGACTCCGTAGGCGCCGTGCCGGTCCGGGAGAGATCGCGTAACTGGGCTGAGCAGCAAGGGATTTCCGCGGCCGCTGCTCCGAGGAGGTAGGCGATGCCGGACCAGGTAACGGTGTAGGCGAGGTACTCCCTCGAGCTGCTCGAACGCAGACCGACGAGCCCTTCGTGTGGGGCAAGGGCCACGGGCCCGGGAGAAGTCGCGAACGGCTCCCAGGCGCTCAGGGCGAGCAGTTTGCGCAGGATCTCGGCCACGAAGCGCCGAACGGGAACGTGCTGGACATGTAGCCAGCTGGCCCCACGGGGCGTGGAGACGAGCCCGGCGCTGGTGCTCTCCAAGGCGGCCATTACGGTCTCGACGAGGTTGCGCAGTTCGCCGCGGTCGAGGGGTACGGCTTCCAGCTCAGCCGTCTCGACGCAGTCGGTCTCTACGTTGCCGAGGGCGTCGCCGCCGACGAGAGCCCATCGCGCCTGGCCGCCGAGGTCGGAGCGGACCAGACATAGGCCGCCGGTCTGACGGGTATTCACACCAAGCTCCCTGCGGCCGATGGCTCGGACGGCCCGGCGGACTGGAGGAGCTGCAGCAGCTCCTGCGGTGACGCGACGGTTTCCGGAAGGGGTGAGGTGGGCTGGCCGTATCCCCAGCCCGCGTGGATGTAGGCGACTCCGGCGCGCGCCGCAGCCTCTTGGTCGACTGACATGTCTCCCACATACGTGGCCGCAGAGGGGTCGATCCCTAGATCGATCAGGGCCAGCAGAATCGGGTCCGGCGCCGGCTTCGCGCGTCCCGCGCTGTCCGGTGTCCGGATGGTGGCGAACGGGCAGCCGAGTTGGGCGAGCAGCGGTGCGGCACGGTCCAGGGGCTTGGACGTCACGACTCCCAGCCGCCAGTCCGCGGCAGCGAAGGCGTGGAGGACTTCTGCCATGCCGACGAACTGTTGGGCCAGATGCGAGGCGCCCCGGGACGCCGACTCGTACGTCTCGAAGACGAGCTCGGCGTCCCGCACTCCGAGGCGGCGCATGATGTCACTGAACTCGCGCCCCAGGTGGCGCTCATACGAGGCGAAGGGCATGTCGAGGCCATGAGCGACTTGGACCTCGTGCCAAGCCTTCTCCATGACCGGCCGGGTGTCGAGAAGGACGCCATCGAGGTCGAGAAGGAGGGCGCGGGGTGTGTCGTCCGCACGCTGCCTCTCTCCTGTTGCGTATCTGGATGTGACCGGAGCAGGTGGTGCTGTTGGGGTGGGGGCGGTCATGGGCCCTCTCTTGGGGGCTTCAGCGGGGGAAACGGTCATGAGGTAGTGGCGAGCGCGGGGATCAGGCGGAGCGGGGCGATGATCTGCCCGTCGGGCAGCAGGGCGCCGGTGTCGTCGAAGACGATCAAGCCGTTGCACAGGAGGCTCCAGCCCTGCTCGACGGCATCGGCCACGCGAAGGGCTCTCTCCCGGTCTCCAGACGCGGCTTTCGGGCAGGGCGGTTGGTGCTCGCACATGAGGTGTCCTCAGAGGCTGTGGAGCCACGGCGGGGTGCCGGGGCGGACGTGTGACCGGTGATGCGCACCTGGTACGCGGCGGCTTAGGGCGCGTCGCCGGCGAGATCGAAGATCGCCCCTGCCGCCGCGGCCAGGAGGCGCACGTAGCCCAGATCGGTCCGAGCGGCCGTCGGGCTGCTGAGCAGGCGCCGCGCTCGGCTGAGTGCCTCGGCCATCGCCTCTTCCTCCGCTGCCCCCGGTTCCACCGCCTGCCGATGGATTGCCAGAAGCCTCGGTGCGCAACTGTCGAGGGTGTGCAGAACTCCATGAAGCTCCGTGATGAGTGCCGGAAGCTCGTCCGAGGTTGGAGCTGAAGGACCAGTCACCAACTCCAGGGCGTCCCAAGTACGGGAGGCCTCCGATAAGGAGGTCAGCTCCCGGGCGCGCGTCAGTCCGTTGATGAAGTGGAGAAGGTCCTTTGGCGAACTCAGCTGGGAGGCGGTGGAGACGGACATGGCGACACCTCGGTGAGACGACGTGAAGGGGGCGGAGACGTGCCGGAGGTCGGACGGGAGAACTAGCCAGTCGGTGTGTTGGCCAGAGCGGTCCGCAGTACCGGCAGGAGCCGGACACCGTTGGTCAGCGGGACGGGCTTGGGCTCTGCCAGCTCCCAGGGCCAGGTATCCCAGCGCGCTCCCCTCGAAGGGGGCAGGGCGATACGGCCGCCAGGGCCGGACTCAACGCGAACATCGACTACGGCCGTGAGGGGCCGGGCGGTCTCTGGTTCGACGAGCAGCACCTTTTCTCCGTTGCCGTACGTCAGGGCAGGAATCGGAGCGAGGGCTGCATCACGACGGTCGGCGAGCACCAGCACATCCGAGCCCAGCGCGGCCGGCACGAAGACCGCATCGAACGCGGAGCAGGTGGTGTGCAGCATGTGCTCCCGCTCGCCCATCAGCTGGAGCGCACGCCCGGCCGAGACGATCTCGGTGCCGACGATCAGGGGCCAGGAGAGCAGGTCCTCGTAGGCGCGGATCAAGGCGGCACCGTCGCGGTTCGTTGGCGGCCAGAGCGTCACCATCATGAATCCCTTCTCATGGACGTTGGGCAGCCCGTTCGGGCCATTGCGCCGGATTCCCCTTCATGAGGCGGGTGTTGGGGGCTAGCTTCCTGATGAGGAAACCGCGCCGCCGGGGCGGCGGGTATCCCTGAGTCGACAGCGAGGCTGCTAACGCTGCTAAAGATCGTTTTCTGGGATGGGAGCGGACCATGCCGCGTACCCGTAACAACGCCTTGGCAGAGGTCATCCGTGAGGCAGGCTGGTCGCAGGAGCAGACCGCCGCCCACTTCCGCCGAGCAGCGGCGGAAGCCGGCCACGCGGATCTCCTACGTGTCGCGCGTACCCACGTTTCGCAGTGGGTGCTCGGATCGCGCCCGGACGCCAAAACGGCATCTATCTTGTGCGAGACGCTGTCGCGACGGCTCGGCCGTGCGGTCACCCCTGCGCAGATCGGCCTTGATCACGTGCCGGATCCCGATCAACTGGGCGGGCCAGGCTGGGACGTGGCGACAATGATCGCACTGGCCGATCTGGCACATCACGGGGGACAAGGCATGGACATGACCCGCCGACAGGTACTCGCGGATTCGGCCTACTCGGCTGCCGGAGCCGCAGTCCCGTCCGAGACCTGGTGGGGCAAGACCCTCGAAGAGGCGCGAAGCCGCCCGGCACTGTCCCGGCTGACGGTGACTCCCGCCCACGTCGAGGCGCTACGGGACGCCATGGAGTACTTCTCCCGCCAGGACCAGCGCCTCGGCGGCCGTGCCGGCCGCGGCGCGCTGACCTCCTACCTCACCAACGACGTTGCCGCCTTCGTCTCCGCACGGATTCCCACGGAGGAGCTGCGCACCGAGCTCATGTCGGCCGCGGCTGAGCTCGTGTACTTGGCCGGCTGGATGAGCTTCGACTCCGGAGACCATGCCATCGCCCAACGCCACTTCGGCATCGCCCTGCGTCTGGCCGCCGAAGCGGACAACGGACCGCTCGCGGGCCACATCCTGAGAGCGGCCGCCCACCAGGCCGTCGACCTCCACCATCCTGCCCGCGCCCTCGAACTCGCCGAAGGCTCGCTCGGGCAACGCCGCTATGCCCAGGCGGCCCCCCGAGAGCGGGCGCTCCTCGGAGTCGTACACGCCCGCGCCCTTGCGCTCGCCGGGAGGCGGAAAGAAGCCCGAGTCGCACTCCAGCAGGCGGAGAGCGATCTCACCCAGGCTGACGGCGCCGACGCCCCGGCCCGGGTCACCTTCTTCGGTGAAGCCGCGCTCGCACACGAAACCGCCGCAGCACTGCGCGACATGGGCGACCTCCCCGCCGCCGAAGCGCAGTTCCGGCACAGCGTTCGGACCCGCGCCCTGCCCTACTCCCGAACACATGCCGTCACCCTGGGCTACCTCGGCGCCGTCCAAGCACAACAGGGCCACGTCGATGCCGCCTGTGCCACCTGGAACCGGGCCCTGGACGTCGTCTCCGCCGGAGTCCAGTCCGGCCGCGTCTACGACACCGTCGTCCAGATGCGCCGAACGCTCTCCCCGGTGCTCGCGCGAGGTGGCCGGACAGCCGCCGAGGTGGACTCCCGTGCCCGCGAAGTCCTGCGCACCGTAGGCTGACGCCGCCAGCACATCGCCCGCCCCCATCGGTCGCTAGGAGATGTCGGGACGGGGACCAGGAGGGACGACGACACATGCCTGAGACGCTTCGGATCCAGCAGATCGCCACGGTGATCGGCGGCCATAGGACCGTCGCAGATGATTTCCAAGGCGGCGTCGAGTCCGTCATCCGCGTTGATGGGCAGTTCCCGATCGAGACCCTGCAGGGCATCGAGGAGTTCTCTCACTTGACCGTCCTGTGGCACTTTCACCGGGCATCGCCGGACGATGTCCAGCTCCACGCACGGAGCCCGCGCGGTGACAGCCGCTGGCCTGCCACAGGTACGTTCGTACACCGAAACCACCGCCGCCCCAATCAACTCGCGCTGAGCTTCCCGCGTCTGATCAAGGTCGTTGGCTACGACCTGCACGTCACGGACCTCGACGCCGTCGACGGCACGCCCATCTACGACATCGCGCCGTACTTCGAGCAGATGGGGCCGCGAGGGCCTGTCACTCAGCCGGCCTGGCCGGGCGAAATGCTGGACCCGACCTACTGGGCAGCGGCGGCTGATCGCACCACCTTGTAGGGTCCACGAATTTGTGAGCGGCGGCCTTCGCGCGCGAGGATCGACAACAGGTCCTTCTCGGCGAAGCGAGCGGTGACTGCGGCGGTGCCGATCGCGCGGTCGACTTCCGCGATCGAGTAGAGCTTGGAGAGGGCGACGGCCTCGGCCATCTTCGCCTTGATGCGGCGGACTCCGGCGGCGCCGGCCTCGATCAGCCAGGACGCGGCGCAAGGCCCGAGCTGGAGGAATGCCGCCTCTTCCGCTGAGGTGGCTCGCGGGGTGTGGTCGGTTCCTCGTCCTCGCGGGGCGGATAATGGGCGTCGTCGCGAACGGGTGGGCCGGGCTGGCCGCGGTGGTGGCGAGCGACCTCGCGGGCCGATCCGTTCTCCTCGACGGCGGTGACGATGAGTTCGTCGCCGTGGAACCGCGCCCAGACCCGGGTGTCGATGAGATCGTGCGGGACGGGGTGTCCGGGGTCTCTGGCCGATCCGGGGCGGTTCACTCGTCGGTGAGTCCCGCTTGGTGGGAGAGGATCGCGGCCTGGACGCGGTTGTCGGCACCGAGTTTGGACAGCACGTTACTGACGTGGGCTTTCACAGTGGACTCCGACATGAACAAGGTGGCGGAGATAGAAGCGTTGGACAGTCCTTGGCCGACCAGGACGAGGACTTCCCGCTCGCGCGGGGTCAGGGTGCCGAGGCGTGCGCGCACGGCGGGGTCGACGGCTGGTCTGGCGGTATGAGCGGTGGCGAGGACTCGCCGGGTGACGGAGGGGGACAGCACTGCGTCTCCGGCAGCGACGCTGCGTACGGCGTGGATGAGGTCTCTGGGCTGGGTGTCCTTGCGGAGATAGCCCGAGGCGCCGGCCTGTACGGCCTCGTCGACGTATTCGTCGAGGGTGAAGGTGGTCAGGATGATCACCTTGGGCGGATCGGGCATGGTGGTCAGACGTCGGGTGGCGGTCAGGCCGTCGAGGCGGGGCATGCGGATGTCCATGAGTACGACTTCGGGGGTGAGGGCCCGGGCCTGGGTAAGGGCGTCCTCGCCGTCGGCGGCCTCGCCGATGACAGTGATGTCGTCGGCTGACTCCAGGATGGTGCGCAGTCCGGCGCGGACCACGGCGTCGTCGTCGGAGATCAGGATGGTGATCAAGGGGCCGACTCCTTGTGGGGTGCGTGTGCCGGTCCGGTGACCGGGATGTATGCCTGTACCCGAAAGCCGCCTTCGGGAGTGGCGCCGGAGTGGAAGGTGCCGCCGAGCAAGTCAACGCGTTCCTGCATGCCGATGAGGCCGAACCCGCCGCTGGGGAGGGGGGAAGTGCCGCGCCGCGGGGGCCGTTCGTTGACGATTTCCAGCCGCACGGCGCCCGGGAGGCGTTCGAGACCGACGCGGGTGCGGGCGCCGGGTGCGTATTTCGCGGCGTTGGTGAGCGCCTCTTGGACCAGCCGGTACACAGTGCGCTGTGTGTCTGGCGGGAGTTCGTCCGGGGCCGTGCCCTGCATGGTCAGGGTGGTGGGCAGGCCGATCGCCTGGGCGTCGGTGACGAGGTCCGGGAGGTTCTCCAGTGTGGGCTGGGGGGCCCGGGGCGCTGGGGCCGTAGAGCCGGTGGAGAGCACGCCGAGGATGGTGTGGAGCTCCTCGACGGCCTCGCGTCCAGTGTCGGCGATGGCGCAGGCTTCTTGGGCCACCCAGGCGGTGCCCCGGTCGGCGGCCACTTCGATCGCGCCGGCCCGCAGCACCATATGGCTGACCCGGTGGGCAACGACGTCGTGCATCTCCTTCGCGATCCGGGAGCGCTCCTGCGCGATGGCCCGCTCGCGGTTCTCCTCGGCGATCTGCCCAGCCAGTTCGTGGCGGGTTCGCAGGTACAGCCCCGCGAGTGCCGGCACTGCCACGAATCCGAGCAGCTGGGAGACCGTACGGCTGGCTACGCCTGCGCACGGGCAGCCCATGGCGAGCGCGTGCAGCACCGAGGCCGTGCCGACGGTGCCCCACAGCCAGGCAGGGGGGCGGACCTGCCTGGCAACGGTGAACATGGCCAGGGCGAGGGCGGCCGGTGCGTACGCGAGCAAGTCCCCGACGATCACCGCCGCTGCCACAGGAAGGGGCCAGAAGCGGCGGAACAGCAGGAGAAAGCCGAGAACGCCGACGATCGCGACTTCGACCCAGAGGTCGTCGGGGAGGAGACCGAAATCGGAGACATGGCGTGCGGTGACGGCGTCCGCTACACCAAGTACGACGGTGCCCGCACTCAGTCCCACATCCGCCCTACTCAGCCGCACCTGCACCCCATACTCTCGCTTTCCGCTAAATACCACCGTATGGGATCAGCAGGACGAACCTAGGATATATCGGCCCCATCTGCGAAGTGGCAGGCCGGGCGGACGTCTTCGTCAAGATCGAGGGTGAGCGGAAGTGCCTGTGACGGGCCGTCCACACTGACGGCAAACGTCCTCGACATCCTGGTCCAGGGCCGGCGGGACACGGCTGAGGCAACGCCGGGTACCGTGGTCCAGGCCGCCTCAACCGCGCTGACGAATCGAGGTCAGCCTTGGCCGCGGACCGCCCGGGTGATGATCTCCACCAATGTCTGCTCCTGGGTGGGGAGCACTATCTCGAGCCTGCTGTTCCCCACATCGCACGTCATGATTGCGGAGCGCTCGGAGCATTGATCCACCGTGACCGCCGACGGACTGATGACGTCGCCGGATCCCGTTCGCCACCGATCCGCAATCCGGACCTCCCCGTGGCTCACGATCAGCACGCGAGACCTTTTCTCAAGGCCCTCGCCCAGGAAGCCTGCCATGCAGGGAATGCGAATGGTTTCACCGCGATGGAAAGCGGCGACCAATCGGGCAGTACGACGTTTGGTGATGCGTCTCCTGGTGATCCAGAGGATGCTGTCGAAACACAGCCAGAACGTGGCTTCGATGAAGAGCTGAATCATGGGCCCTAGTGAACTCGGTGGAGGGTTTGGGTCACGCCGGAATCAATGCTGCTGTCTCCCCTGATGGCGTGCACCATGGTTGCGAGGTCGGCCAGCGCGGCATCGACTCCTTCGGTGAGAAGAACGCCGAGGACATTGAGGACTATCTCATCCTCCCCGTGGAGCTGGTACTCGGCGACCTGTGCAGAGAGGCTCTCGGGTGTGCCATAGGCAAATACTCCGCCTTCCACCAACGACTTGGCCCCAGCCCAGGGATCGCCTGGATCCACCCTGAGGCCGGCGGCGCGCAGCATGGCCGCATAGTGAGGGCCGGAAAGGTGGGACTCATGGGCCGCGTAGGCCAGCTTTCGAGGATCCCGGGACGGTCGCTCCAACGCGGCTGAGACGATCGTGGCGACTCGTGGCACCGCACGTCCGACGGATTCCGCGCCTTCTCGCAGAGCGGGCCGCAGGGTCTTCGAGAGGTAAGCCGGCGGAGTGAGGAGGGTGATGGCGACGTCTGCGCTCTGACCGACCGTATGCGCCATCTTCGGACGCAGCAGTCCCGCTCCGAGGGAGACGCCGGGATTCGGTATCTGGTGGAGGCCGTCATCCATGGAGAAGTACTCGCCGCGAAACTCCACGGCATCGCCGTCCAGCAGCCCCCGCATGATGGACAGATACTCGGCGATGGCGGTTCGCGGGCTTGCGTACCGTTCCCCCCGCAGCGAGGCGACGAAGTCAGGATCCCCTATCCCATATCCCGCGACGACCTCGCTGCCGGTGAGGACGGCCAAGGAGCGCGCCTGGACCGCGGCGTCCATCGGGTGCCGTAGCGGGGTCAGCGCCACGCTGAGTCCAACGGGTACGCGCAGGCCCTTCCCTGCCAGGTATGCGACTGCCTGGTGACTCTCCACGAGGGTGGACTGGCCCAGGTAGAGCCGGTCCAGGCCGAAGTCCTGGACGGCCCGGGCGAACCGGGCGAGGTCGTCGAGATCGTAGGCCATCAGGGGATAGAGGACGGAGACTCTTGGCTGGGCTGCTCGTGCTTGTGGTGTCGCGAGCACGATTTACCTCACTTTCGGGACAGGGCAATAAGAGGTCGGACAGGAGAGGGAGAAAGCCAGGCGGCGCCGGGCCCTGTCAGCTATCTGCCAGGTATGCCTCGGCCTGGAGGCTGAACAAGTAGGCATATGTTCCGCCGGCCTTCATCAGTTCGTCGTGCGATCCGTCCTCGATGAGTTTCCCGCCGTCCAGGACCATGATTTTGTCCGCTATGCGAACGGTGGAGAACCGGTGCGAGATCACTAGCGACGTGGCCTTCCCGTAAAGATCCCGCAGTCCCGCAAATATCTCGGACTCGGCTTCCGCGTCGATGGAGGCAGTGGGCTCGTCAAGGATCGCGATCGGAGCGCTTCGCATGAAGGCCCGGGAGATCGCCATCTTCTGCCACTGACCGCCGGACAGCTGCCTGCCGTCCTCGAAATGACGCCCAAGGATCGTGTCGTACCCGTCCGGCAGCCGTGAGATCACGGCATCCGCGCCACTGGCGGCGGATGCGGTTCGCACCCGGTCCGCGTTGGCCATGTCTTCCACTCGACCGAAACCGATGTTTTCCCGGGCGGTCATTTCGTATCGGATGAAGTCCTGAAAGACGACCCCTATGTTCCGTTGAAGATCGTCCGTGTCGTATTCTTCGATCGGTACATCGTCGATGAGGATCTGGCCGCTGGTCGGAGCGTAGAGCCGGGACAGGAGCTTGACGACGGTGCTCTTCCCTGCGCCGTTCTGCCCCACCAGGGCGCAGCACGTGCCGGCCGGGATGAAGCAGCTGAAGTCTTCCAGTGCGGTCACGTCGGTGCCCGGGTATCGGAATGATACATTCCGGAATTCGATTCCCTTTTTCAGCTTCTCGGGGAATGCGCGGGATCCGCCGCTGATTCCGCTGTCCGGAAGGCGTAGGTAGTCGAAGAGGTCCCCGACGAACAGCGTGCTCTGGTACAGGGTGGCGAATCCCATCAGCAAGCCGGATGCCGCGGCCTGGACTGCGCCGATCGCCGCCAGGTATCCGGCGAGTTCACCCATGCGGCCGGTGTCCGCGGTGTCGAAGAGCGCGAAAACCAGCGCGCTCGACGAGATGAGGACGCTCAGCAAGCCCATCCCGGCCGCCCAGCCCTGCTGGCGCCGCGCGAGTGAGCGATCCACCCGGAAGAACTGATTGACCAGGGTCCGGTACCGCTCAACGAAATATGGTCCCAGCTGGTAGAGCTTGACTTCCTTGAAGGACGAGTCTGTGGTGGTCAGGGACTGATAGTAGTTCGTGCGTCTCCTGTCCTGTGTCCGGTCGTACTCGATCTCGTATCCGCGCTTGCTGAAAACGATGTGGGCGATCAGTGCGGGCACCGGCGAGATGATGATCACCAGTGCTATCCATGGGTTCCAGGCCAACAGCACCGCACTGACGGACACCAGCGAGATGGCAGAGGTGACGGTGCGGACCATCTCATCGAAGATCTGGAAAGCCGTGCCTCCACCGCTCTCTCTGAGCGCCCGCTGGAGCCGGTCGTAGGAGTGGGCATCCTCATATGTCTGCAGGTCCATCTGGGTGCCCTTGAGCATGACCTGTTCACCGATCTTGGTGGTGAACTCCAGCTCCAGCAGGGTGCCGAGGTACTGCACCGCTGCGCCGATCAGATGGCTGGTGACGGCGAGGACGACCATGGCAGTGGCGGCGAAGAACACGGAATTCATCGCGTCCGGCGTGCCGCCAGCGACGTCGGCCACGCCTTGCACCGCGCTTGCCGTCAGGGCGATCTGGACCGCGGGGAACAGGGCGGACAGCCACGTGAGCCCAGTCATACCGGTGACGCGCAGCGGGCTGAGGCGCCAGAACTCCCTCACCACGGACAGCCAGTACGCCCTACCACGCGAGGTGTTGCGGTTCTGTGCCATCTGTTGCGCGGCGGTGGGAGAGGGTATCGGTGCGCTCATGCCGGCCTGCCCCGCAGACAGCGCAGGGTCTGGCGCCAGACCAGGTAGCAGCGTTCCTCCGCGGCGCGGTCGATGGGCATGAGCCGGTTGACCTGCATGTGCGCCAGGCTCGACAAGATGCTGTCGCGACTGCCTCGCAGGACGCCTGCTGCCTCGGCCTCAGCGACCGCCGATGCCGCTCGTGCCGCGGCAGCGGCGTGTCTGGCGAAGACCGGAGCGAGCAGGTCGTGGTGGGCCCGCCCACGCGCATGCGGACGGCGGCTCTCGGGCTGCAGCAGCGTGCACAGGTAGTCCCGTTGGGCACGGTAGCGGTCGCGGGCCGCCAGGTCCTCCAGCGGGGTGTGGGTGGCGGCCAGTCGTTGGGGGACATCGAGACCCCACTGCGCGTAGAGAGCGTCTACCGCGGCGATGGTCACGAGGTCAGGGTCTGCGTCGATGCTCTTGTGCCAGAGCATGGAGAGCAGCTCGGAGCTCAGGTCGCTCCCGGCTTCAAACAGCCGCTCGATGGGATCGAATGCCGCCGGGCCTCCGTATCGCCCGATTTCCGGATGGTAGGCCGCGACCTGGAGATCGGAGGCAATACCCCGCTCCACCAGATCCTTGCCCCATTCCATCAGACGGGTCAGAACCCGGCCCGCACCCTGGTCGCTTCCGGCCCGGATCCGTATCCGCAGATGCGGCATGGTGTCGGCATAGCGGATGTAGAACCACCGGTCCGCTTCACCCGTCGTGCGCAGCTCCGTAACGAACTTGCGCAGATGGTTCACGACGATCTCGTCGTGGACATCCTTTGCCGCGTACAACTTCAGGAAGGACCATCGTGATCCCGGCAGATGCCGATCAGTAGCGGGCTCGGTACTCACCATCAGCCGTGCGGGCACCTGCTCCAGCGCAGGCCGCACGGCGGCGGCACGAGTGATCAAGGGGATGACCACCTCTGAGAGGTAGCCACGCCCGTCCTCGTCCCGAAGCCACAGCTCCTCCAGCCCGGGCAGCATCTCCTGAATCGACACCGTGCCGGTGGCACTTCGGAGTTCGCTCAGCAGTTCCTTCACGCAGAGAGGGTGATCCAGATCGAGAAGCAGCCTGTTGTCATGGTCGGCGAGGTAGACATGGCGCGGCACCGCCCAGTCCGCGCGCCACCGTGCCACGTCCTGGGTGGTGTGCAGGGAGCGAGGGTTCGCCCGATCCGGCGCGGCCGGGGGGAGCGTCCATTCCGCAGGACGCAGGACCACCTTGCCCCGTGCCACTCGTGGCAGGAACGGGGCACCCTCGACCGGCCCCCAGTCGAATCCCGCCGGGCTGGACCACCGGGACTGCGAGACCTCCAGCATGAATCGGCAGACATTCGGGGCGGCGAACGGGGCGAGCATGTGGTTCTGCACAGCCACTAGTTCCCTGCCGAGCCGGGCAGAGTACAGACGCAGGCCCTCGTCCGTGGCGTAGACGAAGACATCCGAGAGGTTGATGACGTCGTTGGCCTCGGCTGAAGGCGTCACGTTCACTGGTATCTCGTACCGGTGCAGTCCGGGTCGGATGGTGACGTTGCCGCTCCGCCCGTCCGGCGGGAGGTATGCCACCTCTGCATGGACGACGTCGGGCTCCAGCGCCTCCCGGGCCAGCGCGTACTCACGCAGCTTCGTGACGCCGTCCGCACCCAGCAGGTCGAAGAACCGACCGAAGGTCCGGCCTCCCATGGCCAGGCCGTCCGTGTTGAGGACCGCCCGCCAACGGCCTGCGTCAAGGCTGGAAGGATCGGCTGCCTGCAGCTGCACATAGGCGTCTATCGCCGGCGCCGCTGGCAGTGTCCTCCCGGTGTCCGCAGCATCGGCTGTCAGTTCGGTGAGCAGATCGTCCGTAAGCTCGACTTCGCTGTCACCGTTGCGCCAGGCTCGGGCCGCCAGCGCCATCAGAACCCGGCTGCGAGCTGATCCGTCGGGCTGGGGGACATCGGGTAGGGGGAAAGCGCGTGGCGGTCGGGTGTATCCCTCCGGGGCGTCCAGCCCACCTTCCGGGCTGAGTACCTCCAGGATGGGAACCATGACGTCGGTGCCGTAGCGCTCCAGGAAGGCCGAGTGGTACTGCGCCAGGTGAGGGTAGTCTCCGCCCGCCGCCTGGCTGAGCATGGACAGGCAACCCACGGCATCGGCCACCTCAATGGCCACGCGCTCGTTGAGACACTTCTCGGGGAGGTCGAGCCGAGCGTCCAGCTGGAATGGCTGCCGGTCCTGGCCGGCGACCAGTTCCCGTTGCTTGGCTCGCAGTTCTCGCAGCGCCGCAGTGTTCCCACGCGTCATTTTCTTCCCGAGCAAGGACACCTCCCGCAGCCGCATCACCAACGTCGAGGCCGCAGGCACCTCGGCGAGGCGCTCGAGAACGTGCTCCTCAGGGCGTGCCAGGGTCACCGGAGGGCGCAGGTCACTGATGAGGAAGTTGAGGCCGACCAGTTCCCGCAGGAAGGCTTCCACCTGCGAAAGCTCCACTTCAGGGAACCGCTCGTTGAGTCCCGCCATGAGGGATCGGTACGGAAGCGGGGTGGAGGCCAGTTCCAGAACCGCGGACAACGCGGTTGAGGCGCGTACGCGGGCCGCACGCCGGTCCTCCTGTCCATAGACATCGGAACAGGGCAGGACCAACCGCTCGCCAGCCGGGTAGGCCAAGGTATTGACCACGACCCGAAGCTCCGGCAGGAGCGTCGGGTCCTCCTCTACCTTCTTGATCAGGGCCAGCAGCCATCCCATGTCCGGTCGAACACGCTGCTCAGCCAGGGCCTCAGCCCCCAAACGGGCGGTGGTCCGGTCGGCGAACTCTCCGAGTCCGATTCCGGAGAAGACCCCAAAGGGGGTGGGACGGGTGCTCATCCGGGTGACGTAGCGTAGGGCCCCACCGTAAATCCGACCGACCCTCTTCTCCGCCTCCTTGCCCGCTGAGCCAATTGCGGGCTGGACCGTTTCGCCGAGCCTGCTCAGCCCGTCAACGAGGCTGCTCCCAGCGGCCGTCAGAGCATGCTGGACGTCGTCGGTACCGACGAGAGCCCGCAGTTGGGTCCGGGTGTGGGCGACCAGAGGGTCCACCGAGGAATCTTCAACGCCGCAGAGCTCGGTCGGCGAGGGACGGGTGAGCGCGGTCCACTGGTCCACCGGCAGGGCAGGGGCACGGAGCATGAAGAACCCCGCATGCTCATAACCCGGCGCCGAGCTGTTCCGCTGAGCACGCCTGGGAGCTGTCGACACTGTCATCGTTCCGTTTCTGCTTTCGGTCATCGCGAGAACAACGTCTGCGACCAGGAAGATCTGACGCCCCCGCTGATGCTCTGCAAGGTCATGGCCACGCCGGCCGCTCCGGTGAGCAGGCCTGGGTCGCCCACTGCACCGCCTGATTTCGGACGGTCCCGAAAGACCGATGGCGTGTCTGGTTCACTCAAGGCCAGTAGGTCTTCGACCAGGCGGGGAAGGGCTGCCGCGGCGGTCCGACTACCTGCTGTCGCGAACTCCTGGCACATCGCGACGATTCCCCCCAGGCCGTGGCACATCGTCGGCGAAGAGGCCACCTGTGGGTCCAAGCCACTGGTGAGCGCCCGCTCGAACACCGCACATGCCTGCACGCGCATTCCTAGGTCCTGGAGGGCTTCGGCGGCGATCAGCAGTGCCGTCGCCGTCCCCGGAGATCCGTAGCACCAAGCTGTCGCGTCCGGCTCGGCGAAGTCCGGCCGCTCGGCTCCCTCCACCGATACGGCCACCCGACGGGGCATCTGCGGACGGCCTGAGCGGGTCTCACCCAGTGCGACGAGCCAGGCAGCGGCGAGCTCGAGGGCCTCGCGGTGACCGGGGCGTCGGACCCCAGCGCTCCAGGCCGCGGCCAGAGCCGTAACCACGCCGGCGATCCCGTGCGCCATGCCGGTGTCGAGATATCCGTATGGATAGCCGATCAGGTCATCAGCGGAGAAGTAGTGCGCGGGTGCGATGAACCATCGGTTCGACATCCCCTTGCGTGAGGGCGCACTGGCCAGCCAGACAAGATAGTCGAGGGCATATTCGGTCGCCGCAGAGATACGCGGACTGGGATTCGGTATCCGGCTCAGATATGGGAGAATTCCAGCCGCACCAGAGACCAAGTCGTAATGGTGGTCCGAAACACCGCCTTCAACCTTCGGCCACGCCATCCGCAGCACCTGATCTGCCAACTGTTCATGGAGGGAGTCCAGGCTCGACTGAAACCGGGGCTCCAGCTGGACACACTCGCTCATGGCCAAGGCCAATCCGGTGGTTCCGTCGAACAGCCCCGGATAATTCAGCGGTTCATCACGGGTGGCAAGGCAAGCCGCCCGAAGGAACTGAAAGGACGTCTCGCGGTCCGCTTCGTCGGCTTCTTCGCCTGCGGCCTGCAGATGCATCAGGGCCAGCCCCGCATAGCCGCCGCTCAGTGACGGACCAGTCCACAGAATTGCACCAGGAGATTGACTTGCGGCCGAGCGGACGGACTCGGCCACCTGCTCCGGAGTCATGAGGGACATGCGCACCGCAGCAGCTAGTGTGCGGCACCGACCGGCCAAGTGGCTCGGCAGAAATACTTCGGAGCGGTGGTTTTCTCGCGTATACATCTCATGGTCGCCATATGCAACAGGGTGAGACCCCGGGTCTGAGCAGCTCAGGCTCAGACCCGGGGTCTAACCAAGAAGGGTCAAGGGAAAGCTGAGGAGGACCCTCAGCACTTCCCCTTGGTGCGCTGCGAGGCGCAAGCGGTCGTCATCGCGATGGTCCGCTTGATGGTCCAGTTGATCGCCTTCTTGCATCCGACTCGGCTGGCAATGCTGATAGCCACCGTCGGGGTGGCCTGCTGCACCTGCGGGTCCTGACCGCCAGTGGACGATACGCGGGCGTCAAGATTAAAGGCATTGCTCACGGGAACTCCCCATCGTGATTTCTGTCTCGTAAGGCTGAAGCTGGAAGGCTTTCCGCACCTATCCAGCGTCGGCCTGCTTGCTACAAATCTAGGCATGGCCGCGCATCTAATGCAGTACGACTTAAGTCTGATCCTGATGGACTTAAGTGCCGGTGGCACAGGAGCGTTTCAAAGGTCCGGCGATCATGTGAGTCCGTAGGCCGCAGCTGTGCGGTGAGTCGGAGCTGATCCGTCACGAACGCAACGAAACTCCGCTTGGACGGGGCGACCTTCCCAAGTCGGCCTGAACGGCTGGAGTTTCGATGTGCCGCCAATCCGCCAGCGTCGGTCTGGTCAAGTCGCCTTCGCGTCAGCACCGCGTGCTCGGGTATCTGCTCGGAGAGGCTGGCCAGGCTGGCTGACCCGCGCCGGCGGCGGGGGAAGCGTCACACGTTCGTGAGTGTGCTGCTGATCGCCTGCTTGGCCGTGCTGTGCGGGGCCGCTCGTTCGCGGCGATCGGCCAGTGGGCCCGTAGCGGTGCACCGCAGGATGCCCTGGTCCGTATCGGCGCCCGCATCATGAGCGTGTTCAGCGTCCGTGTCGCGCCGAGCGCGGCGACCATCCGCCGGGTCCTGAGCGCCGTCTGCCCTGGAGACCTCACGGACTTGCTCGGCGCCGACCCAGCCGGGGCCGAGGCCCTGGCCGTCGACGGCAGCGGGCCCACTGTCTGCTGGTGATCAAGGCCAACCAGCCAGGACTGTTCCAGAAGCCGCGGTCGCTGCTGTGGGAACAGGACACCGCTCGGCGCTACGGCCGTGAGACGGGGCACGGCCGCAAGGAATCGAGGGCCCCACCAGGTCCCTGACAATCACCGACCTCGGCCTGGACTTTCCACACGCGGCGCAGGCGGTGACGGTCCTGCGCCACCGCACTGACCTGCGCTCGGCCAATGTGACACGGCAGACCGTCTACGCGCTCACCGACCTGACAGCCCGCCAGGCCTCCCCGCAGCGGCTCGGACAGCTGGCCCGCTCTCAGTGGGTAATCGAGAACTGGCTCCACTTCGTCCGCGACAGCGCCTTCGCCGAAGACGCCTCGAAGATCCGCACCGGACGCGGGCCGCAGAACATGGCCACGTTCCGCAGCTTCGCGATCAACCATCCTGAGGACGGCGGGTCACCAACATCGCCGCCGGTCTCCACGAGCCCTTCCGCCGTCCGCTGGACCTCCTCGGTCTGGCCTGACCGGCAAACCCAAGATCATCAGGCTGTGGAACAGCCTTGGGCCAGGCGGTGAGATGAAGTGAATGGGGGTCGGGTACACCTCTGCCAGCCGATGGCCCGGACGTGGGTGAAGGCCACTACGGTGGCCGCCCGTCCGTTGGCGTTCCCTGTGTCGGAACCAAGTCGAACATTCTCAGTTCGCTGGTGGCAGACGACAAAGCACGCGACATGCGTGGAGACCTTGCCGCAATCCATGTCAACGTACTGACCTGCCCAAAAGGTGGCGGTCAATAACAGTGGTCTTTAGGGGGTGGTGCAGAAGTGGTCGGGGTCGTGTGGAGCGGCGAGGTCGTTCGGTGAGCTTATAGCAGTTGACCCAAGAATTCGGAAATCTCGAATCCTCTGCAAGATTGGTTCCGTCGCACCTGCTGCACCCGGTGAGACGACCGTATAGGTCCCATAGCCTCGCGCTTTCGTGAGTGCGAGGGAAGTGTTCTTGGAGAGGAGAAAGTGTTGGCGCGCGGAGGGAGCTACGTTTTGCTTACGTCGGCTGAGGTCGCTGATTGGTTGAAGGTTAGTGAGGTGACGGTGAAGAACAAGCATCGGGCATGGGGGCTCAGGTCGCAAAAGGTGGGCCGTCTGTTGCGTTTTCGTGAGCGCGACGTGGTGGACTACCTCGACCGAATGTACGGGTGAGAACTGATTTATCGGGCCGGTGTGGCTAGAGGGAAGTTGGGGGCGCTAGCTTGGCAACGGTTTTCCAGAAGTGCAAGGAAGAGGCCCGCAGTAAAAACTACCCGTGTGGAGGGGTGAGATGTGGTCACCCTTGGACTGTCCGCTATAGAGAGCCTGGTGGCCGCAGTGGACGCCAACGCGAGGAGACCTTCGAGAAGAAGGGAACGGCGGACGCATTCGCGGCGAAGATCGAACGCGAAAAGGACCTTGGAACCTACATAGAGCCGCTCGGGTTCATGACACCGCTCGTCGAGGTGTATCGGGAGTTCATTGCCTCTGGTGAGCGTGTCAATGGAACGCGCTATCAGTATGAGACAAGCCTTCGTCTGCACGTCAGGCCGTATTTCCAGAACAAGCCGATCGGGGCGGTCAAGCCAAAGGACCTCACGACCTGGCTCCGGTGGATGGTCGAGGAGCGCGGCTACGAACCGAGTACAGCTGTAAACCGGTACGAGACTCTCAGCGGTGTGTTCAGCTTCGCCGTTGCCAACGACTACATCGTCAAGAATCCTTGCCAGCATGTCCAGGCCGGCCGCAGGAGGGCCAAGCGGAGGATCAAGAAGACGATCCACCTGCCCACGCTGGAAGAGATCGCGGCTATAGCCGCCCACTTGCCCGGACCGTACCAGCTCCTGGTGTGGCTGATGGCTGGATGCGGGCTGCGCATAGGCGAGGCCAGCGCGGTGTGCCTTCAGCAGGTCGATTTCGAGGCCGGAGTCCTCTATGTCGACCGGCAGATTACCCAGGACGGCGAGAACGAGAAGCCCAAGACCCGCCGCCAGAAGGCTGCCACGAAGGGGCGGGGGCGAGCGCACTGCATCCGACACCTGAAGTGGCGAGACCAGGACGAAGGGCGCGCGATTCCGATCCCGACAACCATCGTGGCGAAGGTCCGACAGCATGTCGAGGAGCACGGGACCTACCGCGTCGAGTCCGGCCTGAACAGGATCGAGGGTGACTACCTGTTCTCGAACGTGGGTAGCACCAACATCCTCATGTACTCGCTCGTGGACCGGCTCTGGCGGAAGGCCAAGACGGCTGCCGGGATCGTCAGGAAGATCACCCCTCACTAGCTCAGGCACTTCTTCGCCTCGGCAGGGCTGTCCAAGGGCGTGCCGGTGACCGATATGGCCGAATGGCTCGGACACCGAGATCCCAAGATCACCTATCAGACCTACGCACACGTGATGCCGGACGCGCCGCAGCGCCTACGCACGGTCATGGACTCGGTGTTCGCCCTCGAATCGGAGCTGACCCTCCCCCTGTCGTTCGAGGCACTCACCGAGGCTGCCTAGCGGGGAGGAGAGAGGCCCGCGCGAGCGGTAGTGCAGGCCGCGCAGCGCTTCCGGGGCGTCGGCGACCTCACTCGCGAGGCTGTCTCGCGGGCGGCAAGGCCATGGACTCTGACGACGGCGTGTGGCGTCGCGTCGTGACGGGGGTGTAGCCCTCCGCCCTACCGGCCCCGTCGGTGGTCATTCGGTGTCCGGCGGCCAGGTGACGCGGTCGCGGAGGTGGTGGAACTCCGTCAGCTCGGAGGCAAGGACGTCGAAGTGGAGGAGCAGCGCCCACAGGCTGCGCTCACCGATCAGGTAGAGGCGGCGTACCGTGGCCGTCCGCGCTGTGGCGGTGGCGGGCGGCCCGGTCCAACGCCGTTGTGGCCGAGGCGACCTGCTGGTCGGCCCGGGACACGGCGGCTTCCAGGTCCGCGGTCCGCTGCCCGGCCGACGGGGACTCGACGGCCGCCAGGGCCCCGGCTAGCCGGGCGCGCCCGGTGCGCAGCCGCTCGACCTCTGCCTGGGTGGCACGGTACGCCGCGACAGCGCCAGTCCACGACCGTACGGGTTGGGTGGGTCCGGCCGCCGAGGCCCCAGCGTGGTCCGCGTGGGTGACAGTCCGCCGGCGTCCGGGCGCAGCCGCGATTCTCGGGTACTGCGCGCTCGGGTCCAGGCGGACGGTTTTCCCGTGAATGGACTTACCTGAGACCTGGCGCTGAATCTCGAAGAAGGGGGAGAGTTGTCGGACGAGCCAGTTGACCAGGTCAGCCTCTAGTTCGAATCGGGGAACATCGTCCGTCACCTGGGCGCTGCCTCGGCAGTTTGTGATCCCTGGATGGGTGTCCGGCGACTCGGGGCAGTGCTGCCAGCTGTACCGGTACTGATTGCTGTCGTGGTAGTCGCCAGAACAGCTACACGGACCGAGGAGACTGTCGCACTCTTGCAGGGACCCGTAGATGCTCTTTTGCATGTGCGAGACGGGATAGTCGGCGACGATCCTTCCATCCCATAAGAATGCCGAACAGGTGTGCATCAGCTGTAAGTGGGACGCGGTCGGTCCCGAGGTCGTCGCTGGACCGTACCCCATGTAGATCATGGATCTCGTCCCGTTGGAGTGTCGTAGGACCAGAGTCCTTTCCATGCCTGCGTAGTCAATGATCCCGGACAGGTCCGGCTCCTCCATCTGCGGCGACACCCTGACAACTCGCAGCCCGGAGGGAGCAAGGGCGACAGCCGGGGGCGCGTCGGTGGGCCAGAAATCCTTGACCTTGTCAGGCCTGGCCGTGGCCGAGTGAGAGCCGTGGCACCACATCGTCTCGGCGGACACAAAGTGCTCGACCAGCTCAGGAGCCTCCCCAAACCCCTGGACACAGGCCGTGCATGACAACGAACCGGATCTATACCGCACGCTTCTGGAACGACACGTATCGCAGTTCTGCAGCGGCGTCCCGTCTGATTGCACGGGGTAGACCGAGAAGCCGTAGGTCGTCACGATGTACTCCGCGAGATCCCTCCCGCGAAGACTGTCGACGTTCACGCCTGCCACATTCCCCCCAGAGTGCCTGGCTCGTGGTGGTTGCCTACGTACGCGTGATCAACGTGTGTGGCCTTCGTTCGATCGCCACCCCAGTGGCAGATCGTTGGGGCGCACCCCAAAGCTGCTCTCCCGGGTGGACTACTGAGTTCGGCGCGCCGGGCTGATGTTGGTCGAAGTCAGTAACCGACAGCGTCCCATCCGGTGGCGGCCCGCGCTGTGGTGTGTCCGAAGCCGCCCCGGACACCCCGCAGGGGTGGATTTCCTCTCGCGTACGCGAGCGCGGATCTGACGGGCGCGCCCCAACTCCCCACAGAGCTTTGGCTGATGGTCGCGTGGGCGGCCGAGGGAACCACCAGTTCGCGCGGTGGCGCAGCGGGCGGGTGCGCGAAGGATCCGATGGCCGCCGAAGCCGGCAGCGTGCCGAGAGCGTGGCCGCTCGGCGCCGTGGCACACGTGGCCACGCGGCGGGAACAGCCGGTTCGCGCGGGGCCACCCCGGCACAGGGCCGGCGGAATGAGGGGGGCCCGTGCCGCGTGGGTGGGCAGTCCGGAGCGGCGGCACCACACAGCCGGTCACATCTCGGGGCGGGCGATTGGCGGGCCTGGAGGAGAGGGGAGCCTGGTTGGGTGTGGCCCGTCCGAACGGTCCGATTGCTCGACTCGGCACCGGCACTTTCGTACCCGTACTTCTGGCCGTGGCGGCAGGGAATGCCGCCGAACTACTTTCGTTACTACCCGGTTGGGCCGTTGGGCCCTATGTAAATTTCCGGATTTCAAGGGAGCTGTTTCATGAACAAGAAGATCACTCGCGCCGTTGTGGCGACCGCACTGGCCGGAGCGGCCGCCGCGGGAACCCTCGCGTTCGCCGGCACCGCCACCGCCGCCGCCGAAAGGTCCTGCAGCGGTCTGAATACGCCCGGCAGTGACTGCGCGTACGACCACCTCGGGGGTGTCTCGGACAACATTGCGCACCTCGACGACGAAACGTCGAACCCGAGCGACCGCACCATCAAGTCGGACATCGCCGAGGTCCGCTGGTCCCGTTGAGACCTGGGTGGTGGCCGGCCGGAACGCCCGGTCGGCCACCGCCCGTCCGACCCGGCCCGTGTGGAGGGAAAGAGGATGAACAAGCTGATCACTTCGGCACGGAGCCGGGCCGCGAGGGCCCTGACCAGTGCCGCGCAAACGCTCGCCCCCGCGCCCGCTGGGCCGCCGCGCCGCCATGTGCCCAGCGACCGGGTCAACCCCGACACCGTCGCCCCCGTCGCCCCGGCTGAGGGGGTGGATGGCTTCGAGATCCTGGACAAGGTCGTCGCGTTGCCGATCAGTACGTGGCGCTACCAGTGGGAGCCGGCCGGCGTGCGCCACCTCGGGCCCATGTCCCAGGATTGGAAGGCCGCCTTCGACCTCGGCGACACCGACCGGTCGATCTCCAACGTCGACGGCCACGGCGTCGCCCTCGTCTCCATTCAGGCCCTGCACCGCCTGATCATCGAACTCCGCGACGAAACCACCGCACTCCGCGCGGAAGTCACCGAACTCCGCGAACCACGGTGAATCGGGAAAGGGTCGAAGGCCCGTTCCCTTCGTGATCTCCGACGATCCCTGCCACCCGGACCCGAGGCTGGCAGGGATCGTTTGTGTGCGGGAGTCCGTGGTGGCGGGCGCTCCGCTGCTTGACTCGTCGGCACCTGCCTGTGTGTGGTGCGCTCACGGCCCTCGAGGCGGCCGGTACGCCCAGCGTGGGCGGAGCGGCCGAGCAGGTCGGCGCGCGCAACGTACTGCGGGCTGACCGTGGGCGCGGCCGGTGCGTCCCTGGCTGGCCGTCCGACCGTCGATCGCTGCGGCGTTGCCAGACCCCGTCCCTAGGGTGGTCTGCGATGGAGCTTCGATGCGTGTGTACGCCTCTGGCCGCGACTTGGATTGCTACCACGCAACCCTTTAGCGTCTCCGCTGCCCGACCAGTAGTGCAATCAACTGACATATGAGTACATGCAATTGACGTTCCATCAAGAAGCGCGGCATGCGCATCGACGACGGCCACGACATCCACAGCACCGACCACAAGCACGACCACCGCGCTGGTCACGGACGGATGTAACCGGACGCGCCCCTTCGGGCGCGGGCTGGAGGCGACCCTCGATGTGGACAGCAATCGCGTCGGCTCTGCGGCGCTGCCGGCCGCTCCCGGTCCGCCCGTCGTGGCCCCCTCGGGCCTGATCAACTGGACAATCGGGGAGGTGAACAGGCATGCGGCACCTGCCGGATTCTGAGCCGAACGTGGGCAAGGAGCGGGGCACGGCTGTGCTGGATGTGCGGGGCATGATCCGCGCCAGCCAGCAGAGCACCGTCGCCGCGGTGCTGGGGCGTCGGCGGGGCGGCCCGGTAGGGGGACCCTGAAGACATGCGGCCACCTCCTCGTTGTGCCCGACTGCCCGCACCACAAGCCCGCAGCCGAGCGGCTGCGGCGTGTACTCGAGGACATCGGGAGCAGCACCACGATCGCCACAAGGGTCATCGCCGACCAGGCCGAGGCGGAACGGATCGGCTTCATCGGCTCCCCGACCATCCTCATCGACGGCCGCGACCCCTTCCCCGAACCGGGACGCCCCGCCGGGCTGGCCTGCCGGATGTACCAGACCCCGGACGGCCCGGCCGGTTTCCCCAGCCGTGACCAGCTGCACGGGGGCCTGACCGACATCCCTCCAGGCTGACCTGCGAATCGCCCCCCGCCTAGGTAGAGAGGAGGCTGAGAAATACATGCAGGGCGCCGGGTCACCGCAGATGCCAGGGCCAGGTTGGTGAACACCTTGGCCGGCGCCGGACCGGAGACGCATGCCCCTGCGGCGAATGGTTCGATCCTGTGCGCGGCTCCGGTGGACCGGCCCTTCCGTGCGGAAGGTTGAGTGGCGGACGCAGGAAGGGGAAGCCGGATGACCTGGTTGTTCAACGTGGCGGGTGCGGTCCTGGTGCGGTTCGTCCTGCGGGACGTGTTCCACACGCTTTGGCATCCCACGCGCCACGGTGGCTTGAGTCGACTGGTCATGACCGGTCTGTGGCGGCTGTCCTCCTCGTTGACATCGCGCCGTCGGGCCTCTGGCCTGGCCGGCCCCGTGGCCATGGTTGCCGTGGTCGCGGTGTGGGCCCTTGCCGTGGTCGTGGGCTGGGCGCTGATCTACTGGCCGCACATGCCGGAAGCGTTCACCTATGCCGCCGGACTTCGGCCCGCAGACCACGCCTCATTCGTCGACGCGCTGTACATCTCCCTGGTCAATGTCTCCACCCTAGGCCTCGGCGACATTGCACCCACCGAGGGATGGCTGCGGATCCTCGCTCCTCTGGAGGCCCTCGTCGGGTTCGCCCTCCTGACCGCGACCGTCTCGTGGACCCTCGGCATCTACCCGGCACTGGCCCGCCGCCGCGCGCTGGCGCTGCGCCTGTCCCATCTCGCCCGCACGCACCCCACGACGGATCAGATCGACACGGACGCGGGGGCGGCGGTCCTCGACAGCCTGGCCGCTGGGATCTCGGTGATCTCGGTCGACTTCATGCAGTACGCCGAGTCCTACTATTTCCACGACGGCGATGACCGGACGTCCTTGGCACTCCACATCGCGTACGCCGACCACCTGGCCGACCAAGCGGCCGCTGCCCGCCATCCTGATGTCCGCCTCTCGGCCGCCGTACTCCGGGCTGCTCTGGAGGACCTCGCAGTCATCCTCGACCAGCGCTTCCTTCACACCCGTGGCGCGATGCGAACGGTCTTCGACGCATTTGCCCGCGACCACGGACGCCATGCCGGTGCCTGAGGGTGCGTCGTCCCGAGGAATGCTCCGTGCCACCCAGGGAGCACATGGCTACAGGCCCCGCTATGCAGACGATCCCCGCCACTTCCCGGAGAGTCAGTTGCTCCCCACGACGCCAGGCCAGCAACGGCAGGGCGAAGACGAGATCGGTGGCGCCACCGGCTGGACCGGAACCAGGGACCGAAAGCCAGAGCGAGGCCCAGGAACGTATACGGGGAGATCGTCGGCCCCGTCCTCGCGCCGTGCAGCTTGATCGTGCGCGGGGCAGGGAGGCGGACGAAACGACGGAACCGTTCAGTCGTGGGCCACGACGGCGACCGGTGCGGTGGAGTGATGCAGGAGCGCGTGGGTGATCGGTCCGACGTGAGGGCCGAAGGCGGAGCTGCGGATCCGGCGGCCGACGGCGAGAGGCGCCTGGAATCCGGCCTCCACGAGCTGGATCGCGGCCTGACCGATGGGCGCACGCGCCTCGACTTCGACCGACGGGAATTTGTCACGCCATGGCCTGAATAGCTCTTCCAGTGCGGCGGTGATGCCGTGGGCCATCTCCTGCAGGACACCGGGGTCGAGGGCCGGCGCGTAGCTCAGGATCGGTGGCGGAGTCCAACCGTGCAGCACGTGGAGAGCGGCTCGGCGATGGGCTGCCCCCTCGAAGGCGAAGGCGAGCAGACTGTCGCAGGGCCGACGGGTCTCCACGTCGGCCACGATGGCTCCGCGCGTGCGCAGGCCGTTGGCGGGAGCCACGGGGTTGCCGGAGGAGCGGACCACTACCACAGGATGTTCGGTCGCGGCCATGGTGGCCGAGACGACCGAACCGACGACCAACCCGGCGATGCTGCCCAGCCCGCGTGAGCCGATGACGAGCATCGTCGAGGAGCGCGCGGCGGCTGCGAGGGCCTCAGAGGGCGGTCCTCCAACCACTCGGGTGGTGATGTCCAGGAGTGGGTGCAGGCGGCGCAGCTCGGCGGACGTCTCGCGCAGCAGGTTTTCGCCCCAGTGGCTGCGTATCTCGGTGCTGGCTACAGGGAGCGGCGGCTGCTGCGGATTTCGCATCCGCGATAGTCACCGCCACTCGCTCCTGCCCGTCCACCAGGGGGAGCCTGGTGATGCCGTGCGCGGCGCGCAGCTTCGCGACATCCTGGAGGGGGCGACGGGATCCAGCTAGGCGACCGCGTCCGTCATCAGGTTTCTGACCTTGATGTGCTTCCTACGGGCACCTCCGGTCTGCCGAGCTCTCTGAGGTCGATCCGGTCTGAGGTGTGATGGATGACCCCTCGATGGCTCTCGGTGAGGAAGATTCATGGAGGCAGCTATGACGCACGGTCCTGAACTCGGCACGGTGGTGGCGGGAGTGGACGGGTCCCGGCCTGCGAAGCGGGCGGTGTTCTGGGCGGCAGCAGAGGCCGTACGGCGGGAGGGCTCCTTGCACCTTGTGCACGGCACGGACACCGACAGCCGGATGCTGTATGCATCCATGTACGCCATCGAGCGGATACGACAGGCGGGCCGGGACCTGCTCAAGGAGACCGCAGCCAAGGTCGCCGAACGCCATCCGGGACTGCACGTGTCGACCGAACTCAGCCCTCACGAACCGGTCGCCGGCCTGCATGCTGCGGCCGAGGCCTCCGACACCATCGTGGTCGGTAGCCGCGGCCTCGGCGGATTCGAGTCACTGATGCTGGGTTCGGTGGGCCTGAAGGTTGCCGCGGGCGCCAAGACGCCTGTGGTCGTGGTCCGGGGAGGCGAGAACACCGCGGAAGTGGGGATCGTGCTGGCCGCCATCCGCGACGAACACGACGTGGAGTGCGCGAGGTACGCGGCGCGTGAGGCGGAGCTGCGTAACTCGTCGCTGCGGCTGTTGCACGTCTGGAATGTGCTGGAGTCCGTGGGGGAGGTCGTGACCATGCTCGACGACGTGGACGAAGTGGTGCAGGTGCACGTACGAAGGCTGACGGCAGTGGCACACCGGGTTCGTGACGAGTTCCCGGCCCTGAACGTGCACGTGGATACCGAGAAAGGTTCATCGGTCGCTGGGGTAATGGTGGAGGCGTCACGTCATGCGGACCTGTTGGTGATGGGCGGCCGCCGCATCCCCGGATACTTCGGACCCACTTTGGGCTGGGCGACGCACAGCCTCCTGCACCACTCACACTGCCCCGTGGAACTCATTCCGCGCCATGGCAACCAGGACGACGAGGCCCGATAGGGGTGGCCATCCAGGCAGGCCGCTGCATCGGCGCCGGTGTCGAGGAACACGGTCCGCACGGCCTCCCTCGCCGAAGATCCGTGTTCCCTCCTCGAAGTTGACCTCGTGGGCCACGTTCATCAGCTGTGCACGGTGCTCCGCCGAGAGGGCGGCGGTGATCCGGATGGCACGGGCTCTCGTGTGGGTCAGGGGGCGATGCCGGTCCGCTCCGTCGCCGCCGCCCTGGACGGCCACGCTTCGGAGTCCCGTCTCATGACCCATATCGGCGGAACCCTGGTGTGCGCCATTCCTGGCCGTCGGGCAGGAGCGCGAGGGCTTCGTAGCCGTCCAGTGCTTCCACCCAGTCCCTTGCGTTGTCGCCTCTGGCGAACGCGGCCGTGGCGTACGTGTCGGTCAGGGTCAGTGCGGGTCCGACCAGGGTGAGAGAGGCGAACGCGGTCACCGGGGTGCCGGTGTGCGGGTCGAGGATATGGGCGCCGCGTTCGGCGGTGCCGGAGGTGGCGACGGCCAGGTCGTGGTCGGCGGTGATGACGGTGGCCAGCTTGCCGGGGTGCAGCGGGTGGGTGATGCCGATGCGCCAGGGGATGCCGGGGCTCGCCTGGCCGCGAAGCTGGATGTCGCCGCCGCCGTTGACGCAGGTGTGTTGCGCGCCGGCTTCGTGGAGGAGGCGCGATGCGGCTTCGGTGGCCCAGCCCTTGACGAGTCCTGAGGGGTCGAGGGTGCCCGCGGGGATGACGCTGAACCAGCCGTCGGTGACGTGGGCGGCCTGGGCGCAGAGGGACATGACTTCGTGGACTTCGGGCGGGCAGTCCGCGAGGTGGATCTCGCCGCGGTCGAGGCGGCTGATGTGGCTGTCGGGCCGGTACGTGGAGAACACGGCGTCGATCTCGTGGAGCCGGCGTACGGCCTCGGTGAGGGCGAGTTGGATGGCGGGGGTCGGCTGGTCGCGTATGTCGAAGGAGAAGACGGTGCCCATGACGTGTTCGACGTGGCGCAGGCCCCGTGCGGTGTCAGGCATGGGCCTGGTCCAGAGCGCTCTGCAAGGACTCCATGTAGCCCTGGCTGGTGTAGCTGGCTCCGGAGACGGCGTCGATCTGCGCGCTTTGGGCGCCGATGGCCTCCTCGGTCAGGCGAGGCAGGGCGTAGGAGGAGATCTGCTGGTCGCGGCCGCCCCGGTCGGGGGCTTGGAGGACCGTGATCGAGGTGATCTTTCCCTGGCTGAGGGTGGCGGCGACCTGCACGGCTCCGTAGCGGGTATCGATGGGATCCCCGGTGAATGTGCCCGACCCGGTGGACGCACCGGGGGCGGAGGTCCCGGGGGTGCGTGGTGACGAAGAGGCGGTGGGGGAACGGTGTGGCATGCCGACGAGGGTGGGCGGTTGGTGGGGTTTGAGGGCGAGCAGTGAGACGACGAGGGTGCTGATCCCGGTGGTGGCGAGGACGGCTCGGCGCATGGTGGTTCTCCTCAGAACGCGAAGGACTCGTGGTGGATGCGCCGGGCCGGGACGCCTGCCTCGCGCAGGGCATGGATCGCGGCCTGGGCCATGCCGGGCGGGCCGCAGAGGTAGACGTCGTGGGCGGCCAGGTCCGGCACCAGGGTGGTCAGGCCCCGGGCGGTGAGGGGGGAGGAGTATGCGGCCGGTTCGTCGACGATGTAGTGCACGGTGGCCCGTCGGTGGGCGGCTATCGCGTCGAGTTCGCCGCGCAGGGCGAGGTCGTCGGGGCGGCGGGCCCGGTAGACGAGGGTGACCTGGCCCGGCAGGGTTTCGAAGAGCGTGCGCAGGGGGGTGATGCCGACGCCGCCCGCGAGGAGCAGGACCTTGGGGGCGGTGCGTCGATCCGCGGTGAAGCCGCCGTACGGTCCCTCCGCCCACACTCGGGTACCGGGTGCCAGGCGGGCGAGCGCGGCGCTGTGGCCGCCGGCGGTCTTGACCGTGATGCGCAGGTGGTTCGGGTGTGCGGGGGCGGAGAGGGAGTAGGGGTTGGCGGTCCACCACAGGCCGCTGGTCAGGAAGCGCCATCGCAGGAACTGCCCCGGCAGGCCGCCCAGTTCGTCCAGGTGCTCGCCGGTGAGGTGGACGGAGACCACGCCGGGTGCCTCGGGGCGGACCGCTGCGACGCGCAGGCGGTGGCGCAGTCCGCGCCGCACCGGGACGGCGAACCGGTACCAGGTGAGCAGCGCGGCGACGCCGAGGAAGAGCGCGTACCAGGCTGCCTGTGCGGAGCGGTTGCCGACGAAGTCGGCTCCGTTGGAGAGCTGGTGGCCGAAGGTGAGGAAGACCGCCAGGTAGGTGGCGAAGTGCAGGTAGTGCCAGGTCTCGTAGCTCAGCCTGCGGCGGGCCGCGCGGGCCGAGAGGACCCCGGTGGCCAGGAACAGCAGGAACCCGGCCGTCCCCTTGAGGAGGTCGGGGTAGTGCAGGACGAGCGTGGCGGTCTGGCCCACCACGTTCGCGTGCGAGGTCAGTGAGTACCCCCAGATGATCAGCAGGGTGTGGGCGAGGGCCAGGGACACGGTGCAGCGGCCGCCCCAGGCGTGCCAGCGGGCGAGCCGGTCGGTGCCCACGGTGTGGTCCAGGAGCGGCACGCGGGCCATGAGGGCCAGCAGGACCGCGCAGGCGTAGCCCGCCAGGAGTCCGGTGATGCGTCCTGCCCCCGTGAGCCAGCCCGCCGGGCCGACGACCGAGGTCGTGTCGCTCCACCACAGGACGAGCACCCCGGCGGCGCCCGCCCAGATGGCCAGCTGGGCCAGGAAGGGCACGGCATTGCGGTACGGGTGCCGGCGGCGCGTCCCGCGGCTCGCGCGGGTGCCGGTGAACGTGGTGGTCATGGCTCCTCCGGGTGGGCACTCGCTCCGGTGATGGGCGGCCAGCCTCACAGCCCAACCTTTGAGTACCTTCTGAATCGGCCCCGCCGACCCTGCTCAGCGCGGATTCAGAGGAAACTCAAAGATTCGCTGCGCCCTGCCCCGGCCCTGGCCGGGGGATCCTGAAGGAACCATGAACGAGCCTCGCACCACTTCGCTCCTGCACCGCCCCGACGGTGAGCCCGTGCGGATCCTCGTCGTCGACGACGAACCCGACGTCACCGACGTCCTGGCCGGGGTCATGACCGCCGAGGGCTGGCAGGTGCGCACCGCTGCCGACGGCGCGACCGCACTCGCTACCGCCCGCGCCTTCCGGCCCGACGCAGTGGTCCTTGACTGGATGCTCCCCGACCTCGACGGCCTCCAGGTCCTGCGCGGCCTGCGCCGGGAGGAGCCCCGCGTGTGCGTGCTGTTCCTGACCGCCCGCGACGCGGTCGAGGACCGCATCGCCGGTATCACCGCGGGCGGCGACGACTACGTCACCAAGCCCTACAGCCTGGAAGAAGTACTGGCCCGGATGCGCGGGCTGCTCCGGCGCGCCGGCATGACCGCCGAGCCGGGCACGCACCTGCTCACCGTCGGGGACCTCACCATGGACGAGGAAGCCAGGGAGGTCAGGCGCGGCGGAGCCGTCGTCGACCTGTCCCGGACCGAGTTCGAACTCCTGCGCTTCCTCATGCGCAACCCGCGCCGGGTCCTGTCCAAGGGCCAGATCCTCGACCGGGTCTGGGCCTACGACTTCGGCGGCCGCGCCCATGTCGTCGAGCTCTACATCAGTTACCTGCGCAAGAAGATCGACGCCGGACGCAGCCCGATGATCCACACCGTGCGCGGCGTCGGCTACGTCCTCAAGCCGGACACCCCGTGAGGCGCCCGGTACCCCGCACCCTGCGCGGCCAGCTCACCGCCGGGCTCGTCACCCTGCTCGCCCTCGCCTGCCTCGCCGTCGGCATCACCACCGCCCTCGCCCTGCGCGGCTTCCTCATGAACCGTCTGGACGAACAACTCGCCGCCTCCGGAGGCCGTTTCGCCGCCAGCCTGGAACACGAGGCCAAGCCCGACGCCGACAACCGCCCCGACACACGGGGCCAGGCCGAGGCGACCTTCGGCGCCCGGCTCCTGAACGGAACGCTCACCCAGGCCGCCGTCGTCGATCAGGCGACCGACCGCTCCCTCCGGCTCACCGCCGGGGACCGGCACACCCTGGCAGGGGTCCCCACCGACGGACACGGACACAGCATCCGTCTCTCCACTCTGGGCAAGTACCGCGTCACGGCCGTCGAGGGCGACGACCAGGACGTCCTGATCACCGGCCTGCCGCTGCACCCGGTGGAGGAGACCGTCCACCGCCTCGAAGCGGTCGAAGCCGCCCTGTTCGGCGCCGCGCTGGTGGCCACCGGCATCGCGGGAGCCCTGTGGGTACGGATCTCCCTGCGCCCCCTCCAACAGGTCACCGCCCAGGCCGCCGAGGTCGCGAGGTTGCCGCTGGCCAGTGGCGAGGTCGCCATGCCTGGACCGCTACCCGACACCGACCCCCATACCGAGGTCGGCCAGGTCGGCACCGCACTGAACCACATGCTCGGCCACGTCGAGGACGCCCTCACCCGACGCCAGGCGAGCGAAGAGCGGCTGCGTCACTTCGCCGCCGATGCCAGCCACGAACTGCGCACTCCGGTCGCCAACATCCGCGGTCACGCCGAACTCGCCCTGCGCCACCACGGCCCCGTGCCGGTCGAAGTCCGCCACGCCCTGGAACGCATCGACGGCGAGTCCCAGCGCATGACCCGCCTCGTCGACGACCTGCTGCTGCTCGCGCGCCTGGACGCCGGACGCCCCCTCGAGCACGAGCCGGTCGATGTGACCTTGCTGATCCTGAACGCGACGGACGACGCCCGCGCCGCCGGCCCCGGCCACCGCTGGCTCCTTGACCTCCCCGAAGAACCCGTCACCGTCACCGGCGACGCCCACCGCCTCCAGCAGGCCATCGCCAATCTCCTCGCCAACGCCCGCACCCACACCCCTCCCGGCACCGAGGTGACCATCACTCTCACCACCGATCGGACCGGCGTCTGCATTGACGTGAGCGACAACGGACCAGGCATCCCCGAAGGCCTCCAGTCCGAGGTCTTCGGCCGGTTCGTCCGCGCGGACCACGCCCGCTCCCGCAGCACCGGAAGCACCGGCCTCGGCCTCGCCATCGTCCACGCCGTCCTCACCGCCCACGGCGGAACCGCAACCGTCACCAGCAGCCCAGGACACACCGACTTCCGCCTCACCATCCCCGGCTGAGCCTCTGGCCCGGGTGTTCCGCCGAGTTGCGGCACGCGGAGGGCACAGCGGGAAGGAGAGGTCTAGACAATAAAGAAGGCCCAGGTCGGTGACCTGGGCCTTCTTGCAAGAGCGGATGACGGGAATCGAACCCGCGCTATGAGCTTGAAAGCTCAAAGTCCGCCGAATCGATGAGCAGGGGCCCGCGGAGACCTGGCAGGCCCAGGTGGCTCGTAGGACCGCCTGGGCGAGGTGTGGACCATCCGGCCCCTCCCAGGAGGTGGGCGGGTGTCTACGCTGGTGATGGCCCGCGAAGAGGTCCCGCCGGTCCGTGAGGCCGAGTCCGCCGACACAAGGCGGCCATCACCGCGGCCGTCATGGACGCGGAATCCGGGGAATCCCGTACCTCTCTGCGGTGAGCGAACTCCGTGCCCTTGCCGCCAGGCGTGATCGACGACGCGGCTGACGGTTCCAGGGACTGCGACGTTGGAGGAGCCGTGAGGGCGACATTCACACTGGGACGGATCGCAGGGGTACGGGTCGGGGTGCACTGGAGCATCCTGATCATCTTCACCCTCATCGCGCTGGGGCTGGCCGAGGGACGGTTGCCGGACGCGTATCCGGGGCGTTCCTGGTGGAGCTACTGGCTGATCGGGCTGATCACCGCCGCCGTGTTCTTCGCCTCCCTGCTCGCGCACGAGTTGGCGCACGCCGTCGTGGCCCGTCGCAACAACGTTGCGGTGGACGACATCGTGCTGTGGCTCCTGGGCGGCGTGGCCAGGCTCAGGTCAGAAGCGTCCACGCCCGCCGCGGAACTGCGCATCGCGGGCGTGGGGCCGCTGGTGAGCCTGTGCCTGGGCGGGTGCTTCGCGTTGGCCGCATGGCTGGTCGACAGCGCCGTCGGGCCGGGGCTGGCCAGTGAGGCGTTGGTCTGGCTGGCGGTGATCAACCTGTTGCTGGCCGTGTTCAACTCCGTGCCGGCCGCTCCGCTGGACGGCGGACGGCTCCTGCGCGCGTTCCTGTGGTGGCGGACCGGGGACCGGGCGCGGGCGACCGCCGGAGCGGCGGCGGCGGGCCGCGGGTTCGGCTGGTTCCTTCTCCTGGTGGGTCTGCTGCTGTTCGCGCGGGGCGATGTGGTCGGTGGGCTGTGGCTGGCGATGATCGCCTGGTTCCTGATCGCCGCGGCGACCGCAGAGGGGCAGCAGGCAGAACTTCGGGCCGTGCTCCGCGGTGTCCCGGTGCGCCAGACCATGACGTTCGCGCCGGTCACCGTGCCCGCCGGGCTGAGTGTCGCGGCGTTTCTGGTCGATCCTCGATATCGCTACCGCCATTCCGCTTTCCCCGTCACCGGAGACGACGGTCACTCTCCGGAGGGACTGGTGACTCTCAAGACAGCAGGGCGGGTGCCCGAGGAGCAACGTGAGGCGGTGAGAGTTCGGGAGGTGATGATCCCGTTGTCACAGGTCGTCGTCGTCGGCCCGGACGATCAGCTGGTCGAACTCCTTCCGCGGATGTCGGCCGCGGCCGGGCAGCGCGCTCTCGTCGTCGACGAGGGCGGCACGGTCGTGGGCATCGTCGCGTCCTCCGACATCAGCCGCACGATGTCGTGGCTGATGACCGCCACGCCGCAGGGCCACCGCCACTCCGGCAGCGGCCCAGCCGACACAACCTGACAGGCAGTGCCTCGATGTCGGCCCGTGGACCGGCCTGGGGCAGTTGGGCCCGGTGGTTCCCTCGAAGGACCCGATGGTCTCAAGCCGCCGACTGGTCGCTCACCTGCTACGCCAGGCGGCTCGCCGGCAGACCCCAGAACTATCGATAGGAGGAGATCGTGACGGCGCATGCGACCCCACGCAAGGAACTCGTGGCAGCCCACGATGAACCAGTTGGTCCTGGCCCGAGCGGCACGCTGCCCACGCGCACGACGTTGACGCCTCCTCCCCGGGAACAGGGCAGGGCCCAACCCGGGCTGCGTCCCGTACACACGATCCGGGTGCCTGATCTCTTCGGCTGATCCGGTCCCTTCGGGAAGCGGAGTGCCGTGTCCGGCTACGGCCGCCCACGGTGCCGACGAGCCCTGCCGCCTTCCGGCATTGCGCGCGGTCCAATGTGCCCGGCAGGGGCCTAATGGTCCACATTCCTGCCGGACGGGGGAACAAGAACCGTAGCGTCGGCCGTATGCGGACCACCCTTCGAGAAGGGCCTACGGCAGGCCCCGGGGAGTCCCTCGGTGCCGGGCCGTCACCTTCACTGCCGTGGCCGCCTGGTACTTCCAACGTATGACCTCGGTCAGGCTGTTCGTGACAGAGAAGAGTGAAGGGATCCGGTTGGGACAGACTGGTTGTATGGGACCTGTGCACGCCATCGAATTCAGCGGGTTGACCAAGAAATACGGGCGTGTGGTCGGCGTGGAAGGACTGACCCTGACTGTGCAGGCGGGGGAGGTGTTCGGGTTCCTCGGGCCGAACGGGGCCGGCAAGGTGAGTACTCCCGGGGCATGAAACAGAAGATCGGACTGGTGCAGGCGCTGCAGCACGATCCGCAGTTGGTCGTGCTGGATGAGCCGACCGAGGGACTGGATCCCTTGGTGCAGGAGACGTTCTTCGAGCTGCTGAGGGAGGCCGAGACAGGCGGGCGGACCGTGTTGCTGTCCAGTCATGTACTGCCTGAGGTCCAGCGAGCCTGCGGGCGCGTCGCGATCGTGCGGGACGGGCGGCTGGTCACCGTCGAACGCGTGGCGGCTCTGCGCGACGCCCGGGCCCGGAGGATCCGGCTCGCCTTCGGTGATGGTGCGGGCCCTCGGCCCTTGGGGCGTGCCGACCAGTGGTCACCGCGGTGGGACGGCGACCGGGTGGAACTGCTCGTACCGCCCAGTGCGGTGGTGGGCGCGCTGAGGGGGCTGCTGGAGCTGGCGGTGGTCGACCTGACCGTGGAGGAGGCCGGGCTGGACGAGGCGTTCCTGGACCTCTACCGGGAGAGCGACGAGGGGGAGGGGCCGTGAAGGCTCGGTGGCCTCTGTTGTGGCTGGCACTGCACCGGCGTCGGCGGATGCTGGTGGCCCTGGTGGTGGGGATGGTGGTCTTCGAAGGGCTGATCGTCGTCGTGGCCAATACGATCCCGCCGGGGCAGCTGTTCTCCGGGAACGGGAAGGGGCCGCCGTCGGCGTACCGGGCCTTCAGCGGGTCGAGCGGCGACGTGTCGCTCGCGAGTTATCCGGGCCTGCTGGGAGCCGGACTGGTACATCCGTTCTGGATCGCCATGCAGCTCACCGCCATTGGTTCGCTCGCCGCTGCGGCCGTCGCCGCCGATGTGGAGTCGGGGACGATCGAGCTGCTCATGGTGCGCCCGGTGTCACGGCTCCGCCTGCTGGCCGAACGCACGGTGGCGCTGGGACTTGCCGCGCTCGCCCTGAACGCGGCGGCCACGCTGACGGTGGCGGCCGGCGTTGTGCTGTCGCCCGACATCCACCAGCAGGTATCGCTCGGCGGAGTGTTCGCCGCCGGGGTGATGGGCTGCGGCTTTGCGTTGTGCCTGATGGGACCGGCTCTTGCCGTGTCGGCGTGGGGCCGCAGGCGGGCCCAGGTGGTCGGGGCCACCATCGCGATCGGGGCAGTGGGCTTTGCCCTGAATTTCATCGCCCTGGCGTGGTCGAAGGCAGCGCCGCTGCGCTTCATCAGCCCGTTCCACTACTACACACCCGGTGACGCGCTCGCCCAAGGACATGTGCTCTGGCCGCAATTGGGAGTTCTCGCAGGCGTCGGAGTGCTCGGACTCTTCGCGGCGCATACGTTGCTGATGGGGCGGGATCTGGCTCCTTAGGCTCCGTCATCCGAGGCGGACTCAAGCACTTCCAGGCGATTGCGCACGCTGACGACTCCCTCGACGGCCTGAGCGAGGCGCGTGGCCACGGGGATGCGGTGTGCGTCGCGTACCTGGCCGGTGAGCGTGACGATCCCGTGCGTGACGCCGACCTTGACTGCCCTCCGCGAGACGGGGAAGAGCTGCTCGATGACTTCGTGGCGGATCTCGGCGGCGAGTTCGTCGTCGGTGCGCAGGAAGACCTTGAGGAGGTCGGCTCGGCTGACGATGCCCTTGAGGGTGCCGTCGGCGTCGACGACTGGGAGGCGCTTGATGCGGCGCTCAGCCATCAGGCGGGCGGCCTGGGGGAGTGTGGCCTCGGGGCGGATGGTGACAGCTGGACTGGTCATCAGTTCCTCGGCACGGACGGAACCGGCCTTGGACGTGTCGCCGAGGCGGCGCATCTGCTCGATGAGGCCCGGCCGGTGTTCGTGGAACTCCTCCTTCGGGAGGAGGTCGGCTTCGGAGACGACGCCGACGACACGGCCTTCTCCCTCTACGACGGGGACCGCGGTGACCTGCCAACGCTCCATTGCAGCGACGATCTCCTTGAAGTCGGTGGTGGGGGCGACGGTGGTGACGGGCTTGGTCATGACGTCGTTGACGGTGTACGGGGTGGAGGTCATGGCTGGTCCTTAGCGGGCGTAGGCGAGCGGTTGACCGCTGCCGTGGCGGCGAACAGGTCGAGGGTCCGCATGCGTGCGGAGGAGAGGCGCTGTGCTGCAACGGCCGCGACGGTGATCGAGGCGGCGCGTCCGATCATGGAGTCCTGTACCCAACGGGAGTGAGCGAGCAGAGCCTCGCGGGTCTCCGATGCCGTGCCGTTCAGGAGAGTCCTCATGGTGGTCATGGCGTATCTCCGGCCTTTCCCACAGACTCACACCGGTTACAAGGCTCCGGAAGGGCCTCGCGGGACCGGCCTTGGGACCCATGCGGCCCAGGTCAGCGGACCAGGACGGCCTCCCCGGACTTGGGTACGACGGCCGTCCAGCCCAGCTCGCGGTCGATCCGGTCCCGAAGCGTCTCGGCGGCGGCCTCCTCGCCGTGGACCAGGTAGGTGGTGTGGGGAGCGGGCGCGTCGCGTAGCCAGTCGATGATCTGGCCGGCGTCGGCGTGGGCCGAGAAGTGCGGCACGTCGGCGATCTCGGCCCGTACGGGGATGTACTCGCCGAACATCTTGAGCGTGCGGGCGCCGTCCACCAGGTCGCGGGCGCGGGTGCCGGCGGCGGCGAACCCGACGATGACCACGGCGCTGCGCGGGTCGGGGAGGACCCTGCTCAGGTGGTGCAGCACACGCCCGCCCGTCGCCATGCCTGCGGAGGAGACGATGACGGCCGGACCTTCGGCGTTGTTGATGTCGATGGATTCCTGCACCGTGCGGGCGGCCAGGAAGGGGTCCGGGCTGATCGCCTGCTCGCCCCGCGCCAAGGCCTCCGGCCGCAGCTCGGGTGAGCGGGAACGGAGGGCTTCGCGGTAGACGTCCAGAGCCGCGAGGGCCATGGGGCTGTCCACGTACACGGGGACGTTCCGCGGCAGGACGCCATCGCGGCGCAGGCCGGCGAGCTCGTGGAGCACCACCTCGGTGCGGTCGATCGCGAAGGCCGGGATCACGACGGTTCCACCCCGCGCGAGGGCTCGGGTGATAACGGAGGCGAACTCCCGCTGAGCGGTCTCGTGATCGTGGTGCCGGTCCCCGTACGTGGACTCCATCAACAGCACGTCGGCACCGGAGAACGGTTCCGGCGGCAGGAGCAGGGGGTGTCCGGGACGCCCGAGGTCGCCGCTGGCCGCGAGCGTGTGGCCGTCCTCCAGCGTGAGGTGAACCCAGGCGGAACCGAGGATGTGGCCGCCGTGGTGCAGTTTCAGCTTCGTCCCGGCCATGATCTCGATCTCTTCGCCCACCGGCACGGGGTCGAAGTACTTGATCGTCTGGTCCACGTCGTTGTCGTCGTAGAGGGGAGCGGCGGGCCGGTGTTTGGACCAGCCGTGCTCGTTGGCGTGACGGGCTGCTTCCATCTGCAGTTTCGCGCTGTCCCGCAGGACGATCTCGGCGAGGCGGGCGGTGTAAGCACTGGTCAGAATGGGTCCCCGGAAGCCGTGCCGGACCAGGCGCGGCAGGTAGCCGCAGTGGTCCAGGTGGGCGTGGGTGACGACCACGGCGTGGATGTCGGCGGCGTCGCAGGCCAGCTTCTCCCAGTTGCGTCGTCGCAGGTCCGCGAAACCCTGGAAGAGTCCGCAGTCGACGAGGATCCGGGCGTGGTCGCTCTCGATCAGGAACTTGCTGCCGGTCACGGTCCGTACGCCCCCGAGGAAGCGCAGCAGAGCTGGGCGGGAGGGTGAGGGCACGGGTGTCGGGGCTGTCTCGGCCATGGCGGCAGCCCTCCTTTCGAGGCGAGTACCGGTCTTCACCATCGCATTTGCCGTAGGGGGCGGCGAGGGGGCCGACAGGGTCCAGGACGGGACCGAACGGCCCATGCGCCCGAAACGGAGGTCGGGCCAACCTGGCACTGTCCCCCACTGGACGAGCGACAGGAAGCAGGGCGAAGCCATGAAGGCACTCGTCTTCCACGGCCCGGGGCAGACCGCCTGGCAGGAAGTCCCGGACCCCTCCATCAAGGACGCCGCCGACGCGATCGTCCGGGTCGACGCCGTGACCATCTGCGGCACCGACCTGCACATCATCAAGGGCGACGTGCCCGAGGTCACGCCCGGCCGAGTACTGGGCCACGAGGCCGTCGGGACCGTGGTGGAGACCGGCGGCGACGTCCGCACCGTCCGCCCCGGGGACCGGGTCCTCATCTCCTGCATCTCCTCGTGCGGCCGGTGCCGCTTCTGCCGCGAAGGCCACTACGGGCAGTGCCGCGGAGGCGGCGGCTGGGTGCTCGGCCACACCATCGACGGCACCCAGGCCGAGTACGTACGGGTCCCCTTCGCCGATCTCTCCGTGCA
This sequence comes from Streptomyces sp. NBC_00503, assembly GCF_036346895.1. Taxonomy (NCBI): domain Bacteria; kingdom Bacillati; phylum Actinomycetota; class Actinomycetes; order Kitasatosporales; family Streptomycetaceae; genus Streptomyces; species Streptomyces sp. NBC_00503. The sequence continues at coordinate 8,094,158 of NZ_CP107855.1, forward strand.
CCCGCTTCCGAGCGCCGTGGACAGCCAGGACGCTGTGCTGCTGGCTGACATCTTCCCCACCTCGTACGAGGTCGGCGTGCTCAACGGGAACGTGCAGCCGGGCGACACGGTCGTGGTGGTCGGAGCGGGCCCGATCGGCCTCGCGGCGATCGCCACCGCCGGTCTGTACAGCCCCGGGCGGATCGTCGCCGTAGACCTCGCGGACTCGAGGCTGGCGGCGGCCCGCGCACTCGGCGCGGACACGACCGCCAGCGCGACCGAGGAACCGGAACAGTTGGTCGCCGACCTCACCGACGGGCTCGGCGCCGACGTGGTCATCGAAGCCGTCGGCGTTCCGGAAGCCTTCGAAATGTGCACGCGCATGGTGCGCCCCGGCGGCCGGGTCGCCAACATAGGCGTGCACGGTAAGCCTGCCACCCTGCACCTCGAAGACCTGTGGATCAAGGACATCACCATCACCACAGGGCTGGTCGACACCTACTCCACGCCGATGCTGCTCCGGATGATGGCGGCCGGCCGCCTGCCCGGGAGCGCGCTGGTCACCCATCGCTTCGAGCTGGGACAGATGGAAGAGGCATACGACGTGTTCTCCCGCGCCGGCGACACGGGGGCACTGAAGGTGGTGCTGGGTGGCCCCCGGCACGACGTGGTCGCCGAGGCGACCCAACGCGAAGCCGAGAGGACGTGGTGGTCATGAGCAGGAACAAGTCCGGACCCGCCTCCACCGAGGTGCCCGCCGGTCGCACCGACCTGGGGCGCCGGATCGCCGCGCGCCGCCAGGAACTCGGCCTCACCAGGGAACAGGTGGGCAAGCGCTGCGGGGCCGACGCCACGTACGTCGCCTACCTGGAAGAACACGCCGCGGCCCCCGCCATCGGCTCCCTCGCCCGCATCGCCGACGCGCTGGGAACGACCGTGGCGGAACTGACCGGTGCGACCACCGAGTATCCGCCCGGGCGGGGTACTGCTCTGCGGAACGCGGAACTGATGGCGCTCACCGACGCCGAGTGCCGACGCCTGCTGTCCACCCACGGCGTCGGCAGAGTCGCGGTCTTCACTCCCGAGGGACCCGCGATCTTCCCCGTCAACTACGTCATGGCCGGCAGCGAGATCGCGTTCCGCACGTCTGAAGAGGCGGTTCTCGCGCGGGCCGCGGGGACGGAGGTGGCCTTCGAGGTCGACCACATCGACGACGCCATGAAACAAGGCTGGAGCGTCATGGCCGTGGGCGAGGCCGAAGCCGTCACCGATGCGGCGGGCAAGCAGCATCTCGACGCCGTTGCGCGCTCGATGCCCTGGGCCGGAGGCAAGCGCACCCACTGGATGAAGATCACACCGATCCGGATCACCGGACGCCGCGTAGTGCACTGGTGAGCACACTCCGCGCGGTCATCTTTGACACCGACGGGGTGCCCCTGGGCGGCGATCACACAGCGGGCCGCGGTGGCACACCTGGGTGAGCAAGTACGTCTGGACGAGGTGGGCCTGCGGCAGCGGTGCGGTGACCTCCAGCAGGGGCTGCCGCACGTCAGCCGAAGTGATACGGAACCGGCAAAGGTAGTCCAGGGCCGGTTCGAGGCCCGCAGCGGCGAGGAACCCACGACCTGGCGGTGGATCCCGGACGAACAGGCTGAAGGTGGCCGGGGCGCGCATACCCTCACGCAGGTATGACATCGCCATTGTGACCTCGTACAGGTCGGTGGTCGTCGCCTCGGTCGTACCCCCCAGCCTGACCGCGTCCCGCTGCCGCAGCATGGGCCCTTTGGGCCCTCGTTTGCCCCACGCGGCCCTGTCCGCGGCCCGGTCCGATGGACTCCCCTGGAAGGGAGCTCCGTCCGCCTGGAGCCGCCGGTCGGAGAGGTGTCCCATGAGAGTGAGAGTCCTGACCTGCTACGCCCCCGAACACATTGCGGGACGGCTTCGCGCAGCGGATCTCTCGGTTGGCGTGCACCCGCTGTCCGGTGTTGGCGCCATCACGGGCGCCCTGCTCCAGGCGCAGGGACCGATGGGCCCCTCCCAGGCACGGCCCACCCGGCCCCCACTGTGGGCCCCCTCGGCACTGCGGACCCAGCAGTGCGCGGAGCGATCGTGGAATCCGGACGCCGCTGAAGGCTCCGTTCCGGAAGAGGTGAGGACGATGCAGCGCATTCGGATCCAGACCCGACCGAGGCAGCCCCGCACGCCTGGGCCGCTGGACCTGCGCACCCCGTCCGGCCGCCCGATGCCCTACTGAGCCCCGCGATCACCGCACGTACGACGGAGGACGTCATGGCAACCACCCGACGCGTCATACCGTTCGCAGAACTCGACCGGCAGGACCTCGGCCGTGTGGGAGGGAAGAACGCCTCCCTGGGAGAGATGACCGTGCACCTGGTCTCCGAAGGTGTGCGTGTGCCTCCTGGGTTCGCCACGACGGCGGACGCGTACGGAGAGCTGCTGGGCGGCCACGGGCTGCGCGGGCGCATCGAGGAGCAGATCGGGCGCCTCCATGAAGGGGCGGCGCTCGATGAGGTGGGGGCGGGCATTCGGTCGATGATCCTGGCCGAGCCGCTGCCGGACGAGCTGCGTACGGAGATCGTCTCGGCGTACGAACAGCTGGGGCGCGATGAAGGCCGTGAGGAACCGGAGGTCGCCGTACGCAGTAGCGCCACCGCCGAGGATCTTCCGGAGGCGAGCTTCGCAGGGCAGCAGGAAACCTACTTGAACGTCCGGGGGCCCGCCCAACTGCTGGAGTCGGTCCACCGCTGCTACGCCTCGCTCTTCACCGACCGGGCCATCGACTACCGGGAGCGGATGGGCTTCGACCATCTCGCGGTGGCGCTCTCCGCCGGAATCCAGGTGATGGTCCGGTCGGACCTGGCAGGTGCGGGCGTGATGTTCACCCTCGACCCGGAGAGCGGATTCCCCGAGGTCATCGTGGTCAGCGCGGCCTGGGGCCTGGGCGAGACCGTTGTCAGCGGGCAGGTCGACCCCGATGAGTACACGGTGTTCAAGCCGAGCTTGAAGGAATCGTCGCTGGACCCGGTGATCGACGTACGGATCGGCGCGAAGCGGCAGAAGGCCGTCTACGCAGAGCACGGTCTGACCCGGACGGTGGACACGACCGGCGCCGAGCGCTCACAGCGCGTCCTGACCGACGCGGAAGTCCGGTTCCTGGCCGGCTGGGCCCAGACCGTCGAGGAACACTACGGCTGCCCCATGGACCTGGAATGGGCCAAGGACGGCCTGACAGGAGAGCTGTGGATCGTCCAGGCCCGGCCCGAGACCGTGCAGTCGCGGCGCCGCGCCTCGACCCTGCGCCGCTGTCGCCTGACCGCCACACCGGGTGAGGCCTTGATCGAGGGGATCGCGGTGGGTGAGGCCATCGGCCGCGGCCCGGTCGTCGCCCTGGACTCGCCCGTCGACCTGGACCGCTTCCCCGCCGGTGGCGTGCTCGTCACCGGCATCACGGACCCGGACTGGGAACCGATCATGAAGCGGGCCTCTGCGATCGTCACCGACCACGGTGGCCGCACCTCGCACGCAGCCATCGTCAGTCGCGAACTCGGCGTTCCCGCCGTCGTCGGAACCGGCCGGGCCACCGAGGTGCTCCGCGACGGCCAGGAGGTCACCATCTCCTGCGCCGAAGGAGGCCGCGGCCGGGTCTATCCGGGCCTGCTCGCCTACGAGGAGACCGAGACCGACCTCGCCGGCCTGCCGGCCACGCGGACCCAGGTCATGCTGAACCTCGCCGACCCGTCAGCGGCCTTCCGCTGGTGGCGGCTGCCCGCCGACGGCGTGGGCCTCGCCCGACTGGAGTTCATCGTCGCCCACCAGGTCAAGGTCCATCCCATGGCCCTTCTGCACCCCGAACGGCTGGACGACCACGACCGCTGCGTCATCGATCAGCTCACCGAGGGCTACCTGGACCGCGGCGAATACTTCGTCGATCGGCTGGCCTACGGGATCGCCCGCATCGCCGCCTCCCGCTGGCCCGCGCCCGTCGTCGTCCGCACCAGTGACTTCAAGACCAACGAGTACGCGCGCCTGCTGGGCGGCCGGCCCTTCGAACCGGTCGAAGCCAATCCGATGATCGGCTGGCGCGGTGCGAGCCGCTACTACAGCGACGGCTACCGGGAGGGATTCGCCCTGGAATGCCGGGCACTGCGCCGGGTCCGTGACGAAATGGGCCTGACGAACGTCATCGTCATGATCCCCTTCTGCCGCACCCTCGAAGAGGCCGACAAGGTCCTGGAGGCCATGGACGGGCAGGGCCTGCGCCGGGGTGAGAACGGGCTGAAGGTGTACGTCATGGCGGAGATCCCCGCGAACGTCATCCTGGCCCAGGACTTCGCCCAACGCTTCGACGGCTTCTCGATCGGCAGCAACGATCTCACCCAGCTCACGTTGGGAGTCGACCGCGACTCCGAAGCCCTCGCACACGTCTTCGACGAGACCAACCCCGCCGTCACCCGCAGCATAGAGATCCTTGTCCCGCGAGCCCAGTCCGTGGGCGCCACGGTCGGCCTGTGCGGCCAACGCCCCAGCGACGACCCCGCCTTCACCGAGTTCCTGGTGAAGACCGGCATCGACTCGATCTCCGTCGCCCCCGACAGTTTCGCCGCGGTCAAACAGCACGTGGCCGCCGCCGAACTCAAGCGTTACGGCGCGGACCCAACGGTCCGGGCCGGGTTCCCGGTGAAGCGTGCCGAGAACGACGGGAACGGAGAATCGTCATGACAACGAAGCGGGTACTGGTCGCCTACGGCACCAAGCACGGAGCAACCGCGGGAATCGCCGAGCAGATCGGTGTGTCGCTGCGCGCGGACGGCCTCGACGCCGTCGTGCTCCCTGCCGACGACGTGGACGATGTGCGTGGCTACGACGCCGTGGTGCTCGGCGGAGCCCTGTACGCAGGGCGCTGGAGCCGCAAGGCCAAGCGCTGCGCCGAACGAAATGCCCACTATCTGAAGCACCGACCGGTCTGGCTGTTCAGCAGCGACCCGGTGGACAGTTCCGCCGAGCAGCACGACATCCCGCCCGTGCGGGCGGTCGCGCAGCAGATGGAGAGCCTGGGCGCACGCGAACACATCACCTTCGGCGGCAGCATCACGGCGCACACTCCGGGTCTGCTCGCCAAAGCGCTGGTCCGCTCCGGCAAGGGTGGTGACTTCCGCAATCCCGAGCGGATCCAGACCTGGGCCCACCACATCAGCGCCGAGCTCACCGCTCTCCACTGACACGCTCGGTCAATTCCCGGCAGCCGGAGGCACGATATGCGCGAGGGTCCCGCAGAGGAAGGCCGCCCACGGCGTCGGCTGCTGGGTCGCCGCCCGAATGAACTGCGTCGCGCGGGCGACCGCACGCGCGGCCGCTGGATCGCCGCCTTCAGGCTCTCCCCGCTGATCGCCGTGCTCTGCGGCATCGTCATCGGGACGGCAGTCTGGAACGCCGAGAACCGCGCCGCCCAGGCGGAGGCACTGCACCGGCACCGAATCCCGGCGACGACGGTAGGCCAGGCCGAACGCGCACTTCCCGTTCGTTTCAACGAACCCCGGATGGCGACGGCGCAGGTGGCCTGGGAGTATCCCGTCTCCCACCGCCACACCGACACGGTTCTGGTCCCGGTCGGCACACCCGTGGGTGGGAAGGTCACGGTCTGGGTCGACGACGCGGGTAGGGAGGCGTCCGAGCCCCGCCGCGAGGGCGAAGTGGCCTCCACCGCGGTCGCCGCCGGAGCTGCTGCTTTCGGCGTTACCGTCCTTTCTGCCGGGGGAGTCGTCTGGCTGAGGCTCCGCCGCGTCGAAGCGCACAGCTTGGCCGCATGGGACCGCGAGTGGGAGCTCCTGGAGCCGCGTTGGTCCGGCCGGGTGCGCAGGGACCCGGGAGTCGAGGATGACTGAATCTGCCACCACCCTCCGGTCCTCCGACGGGGATCCGCTCCTGAACCCCGACCCGATGGAGCCGCTGCCGCTGCTGCGGCGCGAGCTCGGAACCGGGCCGCGCGGGCTGTCGGCCCGGGAGGCGGCCCGCCGCCTCGCCGTCTACGGGCCCAACGAGGTCCGGCGCAAGGCCCGTACCTCCCTGGGGCGTGAACTCGTACGGCAGCTGGTCCACCCCTTGGCCCTGTTGCTCTGGGCGGCGGCCGCGCTGGCGTTCGTCGCCCGCCTTCCCGTGCTCGGCTGGGCCATCGTCGCCGTGGTCCTCGTCAACGCGGCGTTCGCGCTCCTTCAGGAACGGCAGGCCGAACAGGCCGTGGAGACACTCGCCAAATACCTGCCCGAGCACGCCCTGGTGATCCGCGACGGTCGGCCCACGGTGGTCGAGGCAGGGGAACTGGTACCGGGAGATCTGGTTGTTCTCGAAGAGGGTGCCAAGGTTCCGGCCGACGCACGGCTGACCGAGGGAGGCATCGAGGTCGACCTGTCGATGCTGAACGGCGAGTCCACCCCCGCCGAACGCCTCGCCGGCCCCGGACTCGTCGGCGCGCCGCTGCTGCAGGAGCCCAACCTCGTCTTCAGCGGCACCATTTGCACCGGGGGACAGGCTCAGGGGATCGTCTTCGCCACCGGTAACCACACGGAGCTCGGCCGCATCGCGGCTCTGAGTCAGCGCACCCGGCGCGACCCCAGCCCCCTGGAACAGCAGGTCAAGAAGGTTGCCTGGCTCATCGCCGCCGTAGCGGTCGCCATGGGCGGTGTCTTCCTGGCGGCCGGTGTCGCCGTGGGCCTGCCGCTGACCGACACCCTGATGTTCGCGATCGGCCTGCTCGTCGCCAATGTCCCCGAGGGGCTGCTGCCGACCATCACCCTCGCGCTCGCTGTCGGCGTACGCGTCCTCGCCCGCCAAGGAGCGGTGATCAAACGGCTGAGCGCCGTCGAAACCCTCGGCTCCACCAATGTCATCTGTACCGACAAGACCGGCACCCTCACCCAGAACCGCATGCGCCTCCAAGCAGTCTGGACGCCCGAGCACGGAAGGGAGACCGGCCCCTGGGTGGGAGAGCTGATGCGGACCAGCGCACAGTGCACCACGGTCACCCGAGACGACGACGGCGAACTACACGGCGACCCCACGGAGATGGCCCTGATCGAAGGCGCCGCTGCCCACGCCGCTCCCGTCGACCTCGACGGCCGGGACACCGGGCGCCGGGCCCTCTTCCGCTTCGACCCGCGGCTGCGACTGATGTCCGCCGTCCAGGCCGATGGAGAGCACGGTCTGCTCATCATCGCCAAGGGGGCGCCCGAGACGGTCTTGCAGACCTTGGAAGACAGTTCGGAGTCTGCGGCTGCCGCTGCCGAGGAACTCGCGCATGAAGGAATGCGCGTCCTGGCGGTCGCCGTCCGAGCTCTGCCGGACGATGCCGGGGTGCCGAGCCGTCGCCAGGACGCGGAGACCGGGTTGCGCCTGCTCGGGCTCGTCGGCCTGTACGACCCGCCACGCCCCGAAGTCGCCGCCGCGGTCCGCCGCTGCCACGAAGCGGGACTACGCGTGCACATCGTGACCGGGGACAATGGCGCCACCGCCGCAGCCGTCGCACGCGAGGTCGGCATCGGCCTGCCCCATCTGCGCGTCGTGGCCCAGTCCGAGGCGATCGGCGACCACGAACTCGACGAACTCCTCGCCTCGGCAGACGCGGAGGTCGTGTTCGCGCGTTCCTCGCCCGAGACCAAGCTGAAAGTGGCCGACACACTGCGCGCCCACGGCCAGATCGTCGCCATGACCGGGGACGGCGTCAACGACGCACCCGCCCTCCACCGCGCACACATCGGCGTGGCCATGGGCCGGTCCGGCACGGACGTCGCCCGCGAGGCATCCACGATGGTGCTGACCGACGACAACTTCGCCACCATCGTCACCGCGATCGAATCCGGCCGCCGCGTCTACGACAACGTCCGCAAGTTCATCGTCTACATCTTCGCCCACCTCACCCCCGAGGTCGTCCCCTTCCTGGTCTTCGCCCTGTCGGCGGGCGCCGTCCCGCTACCCCTGACCGTCCTCCAGATCCTGGCCATCGACCTCGGCACCGAGACCCTCCCCGCCCTCGCCCTCGGCCGCGAACGGGCCGAGCCGGGCACCATGAGCCGCCCGCCCCGCCCGAGTTCGCAAGGAGTCATCTCACGCGACATGCTCATCCGCAGCTGGGGCTACCTCGGAACCGTCTCCGCCGTCCTGGTCATGACCGCGTTCTTCTACGTGCTGTGGCGTGCAGGCTGGCACCCGGGAGACCCCACCGGTGTCGGCAGCCCCCTCCACCACGCGTACGTCACCGCGACCACCGCCACTTTCGCCGGAATCGTCACCTGCCAGGTCGGCACAGCGGTAGCCGCCCGAACCGACCACGCGGCGCTGCGCGCCATCGGCCTGTTCACCAACCCCCTGCTCCTGGCCGGCATCGCCTTCGAACTCGCCTTCACGGCAGCCCTCGTCTACGCACCGCCCCTGCAAGGCCTCTTCGGTACCGCAGCCCTGCCCCTCGACGTCGTCACCCTCATCGCCTGCTTCCCGGTCCTCGTCTGGGGTACCGACGAACTGAGGCGCTGGAGGCGACGTACGCACGGAAACCCGCACCCTTGACACCCTCCCGGGAGACACTCCATGTCACGCACAGTCGAATGGAAGCTCCGTCTGTTCCTCTTCGAAGAGGAACAGACGACCAAGGCCCGCCTGGAGCTCGACACCGGCACGACCAGACTCACCGGCCACGGAACCGCCCGCTGCGCCCCGCAGGACACCGACATCCCTGAAATCGGCGACGAACTCGCGGTCGCCCGCGCCATGGAGGACCTGGCGGCCCAGGTGAAGCAAACCGCTTACGGAGACAGGCAGGCCGCCGACGAACCGTCACTGCGCGAGTCCCTCAAGCCGCATGCCGGGTGGCTGGACATCGGGACGTCCTAGCCACCGCTTCCTCGTTCTGCGGCTGCCGCACCGGCATAGCCAGAGCACGACTCTCCAGATGTCCGACTCACCGGATGTGCAGAACCTCGGCCACGGGGCGTCGGGGCGTGGCGGGACCTTGTGGCCCGTAGCCGAGCCGGATAACCATCTGCACGTGGTTCATGGCCGAGCCGGGATCGCGCACCGTCCAGCGCAGTTCGGGCCATTCGAGCGGGTGCGAGGTCATGGACGTGACCAGTCCGTCGGCGGTGGCTTGGAGGAGGACGCGTTGCAGGGCCTGTCCTGCTCGCATCCAGTCCTCGGGCCTGTCACCGGAGGTGCCCAGCAACGTGATGTGCGGCTTCCGTTCGAAGGCGGCCCAGGCGCGTCCCGGGATGTGCTGCGAACGGCCGAAGTCGCGCACGCCTCCACCGCGACCCGCGTGCTTCGGGCCGAAGGCGTTTACGGGAATGCCGTCGGGACGGGTCTGCTGCTCCGGCGTACCGGTGTGTGTCCAGGCCAAGGTTTCCGCCGCCACGGCGAGATCCATCTCCTCGCGGTGCTCGGAGTCGTGTATGAGGCCCAGCACCGTGTCGGTGTGCCATGCGTCCGGAATGAGCAGGCGGCACCCTTCGAGAAGGGCGGCGGCCTGCAGGCCGTCCAGGAGCGCGGGAGGTATGTCCTCCTCCGAGAAGGGGAAACGGCTGGAGTGACGTCGCCGTATGGCGGGGCGGAGGGCTCCAAGATCCCGGTCCTTGGGCTCGGGGCCCTTGAGGTCCACTGCAGCCAACAGCCACGGATCATCCCTGTCGGGCAGCACCCGCACGTTGGCGCCCCGGCCTGCCCAGGCGGCGGACACGCGTAGGTTGAACAGTGCGGCGGCGCAGCCCAGGTGGAGGGCGCGGTGGTCCGGGTCGGCGAGGGGCATGGCACGTCCGGGGTCGCCGTACAGTTCGATACTGCCGGAAGCCGGCCGGAAGAGGAACTTCCAGGGCTGGGCGTTGTGCATGGACGGAGCCATGACGGCGTCCTCGATGAGGGGAACGACCTCCGCCGGCTCGGGAATCGATGCGGTCATGGGACTGTCCTGCCTGTGTGGTGGGCCTCAGTCGTGGGCGATGACGGCGACCGGCGAGACCGCGTGGTGCATCACGGCGTGTGCGATGGGGCCGATGTGGGCGCCGAATGCGGAACGGCGGATGCGGCGGCCGACGACGACGAGGGCGGCTGCGGAGGCCGCGTCGAGGATCTGGATCGCCGACTGGCCGATGGTGACCCGCGAGTCGACCTGCGCTGCGGGGTACTTCTCGCGCCACGGACGGACCATCTCGTCCAGCGTGCTGGTGATGCCGCGGACCATCTCCTGATGGATCCCCGGGTCGAGGGCTGGTGCATAGCTGAGGATCGGCGGTGGCGACCAGCCGTGGACGATCACGAGCGGGCAGTGCCGGAAGGACGCCTCCTCGAAAGCGAAGGCCAGGAGCTTGTCGCAGGGCTGGTGGATGTCCACGCCGACCACGACCGGCCCGCGGTCACCTTCGCCGTCGGGCGCAGGGCCCGCGCGGCCGACGGCCCGGACCAGTACGACGGGGCGTTCGGTCTCGGCAACGATGTCCGAGCCGGTGGATCCGACGAGGAACCCGGCGATGCTGCCGAGCGCGCGCGAGCCGAGTACCAGCATGTCGGAATCCTCGGCGGCGTGCGTCAGCGCCAGGGAAGGCAGCCCGCCCACTCGCCGGGTGTCCACCTTCAAGGACGGATGCACGCGTCGCGCCTCTTCGGCGGTGTCGCGCAGGACGGTCTCCGCCCAGTGTCGGCGTTCTTCGGTGGTCGCGACGGGAAGCGGTGGATTCTCCAGCCACTCCTCCGCGTGGACCAGGTCCAGGGTGGCGCCGCGGAGCTCGGCCTCGCGTGCGGCCCAGCGGGCGGCCGCCGTGCTTTCCGGGGACCCGTCGAGGCCGACGGTCACTCGGTTCGCCATGGTCACCATCTCCTTCTGAGCGGGGGGTCCTCCCGCCTCTTCCAGACTGGCTGTTCGGCGAGCCTCTGTGGAGGGGCCAGTCGGTCCCCTGTGGGACCGACCAGCCCGCTTGCGGCGACCGCAACCCCGCACATTGGTCGCCTGTCGTGTCGATGACGGATTGCGCTCACATGGTCAGACGAACCGCCGTCACCTTGTACTCGGGGCACGACGTGACGGTGTCGATGCGGTCGGACGTCAGCCGGTTCACCCCGCTGGCGGGGAAATGGAACGTGCAGAACACCTGACCGGGAGAGATGCTCCGACCGACGCGAGCCAGCAGCCGGGCCCGGCCATGACGGCTCTCCACGGTGACCGGCTCACCGTCGTGCACGCCGTGGCGGCCGGCGTCGTCAGGATGGATGTCGAGGTGGTCGACGGCGTCCAAGTCGAGGTTGCCGCCCCGCCGCGTCATGCTGCCGGAGTTGTAGTGGGCCCAGCTGCGGCCGGTGACGAGAACCAGTGGGTAGTCGGCGTCGGGCTCTTCGCCCGGTGGCAGGTAGGGCACGGCCGCCAGGTGCGCCAGGCCGTCCGGTGTGGCGAACCGTTCTCGGTACAGCTTGGCAGTCCCGGGTCCGTCCGGATCCGGGCAGGGCCACGGGACGGCCCCTTCCCGGTCCAGCCGCGCGTGGGAGATCCCTGCGAAGAGCGGGGCGAGTCGTGCGCACTCGGCCAGTGCGTCGGCGGGGGTCGTGCAGCCCAGGTCGGCGCCCATGGCGGCTGCGACGGCGTGTACGGCCTCGAAGTCGCTGCGGGCCTGGCCGGGCGGCTGTACCGCCGTGCGTACGCGCTGGAAGCGGCGGTCGAGGTTGACGAAGGTGCCGTCCTTCTCCAGCCACGACGCGGCCGGGAGGACGACATCCGCGTACAGGGCGGTCTCCGACGGGAACAGCTCGCTGACGACGACGAAGGGGCAGGCCTGGAGGGCCTGGACCACGTTCTCCGTGTCGGGATCGGTGGCGCACACGTCCTCGCCCATGATCCACAGGGCTCGCAGGGTTCCCGAGCGGCCGGCCGCGAACATCTCCGGGATGCGCAGGCCGGGGCGCGGCGGGACCGGCAGGCCCCAGACGTCTTCCGCGCGGGCGCGGGCCGCCGGATCGGTGAGCTTTCCGTATCCGGGGAGCAGGTCCGGCAGGGCTCCCATGTCGGAGGCGCCCTGGACGTTGTTCTGGCCGCGCAGCGGGTTGATGCCGAAGCCGCGCTCCGTGCCGACGGCGCCGCGCAGGATGGCCAGATTGGCGAGGGAGCGGACGCCGTCGGTGCCGTGGAGGTGCTCGGTGACGCCCAGACCATAGACGATCGCGGGCCGCAGAGCCCGCCCGTAGAGCCGGGCGGCGCTGATCAGGTCCGCCGCCGGCACTCCGGTGATGGCGGCCACCCGCTCCGGAGGGTAGTCGGCCACCAGTTCGCAGAACTCGGGGAGTCCGCCCGCCCGGTCCCGCAGGAACCGCTCGTCGACGAGCCCCTCGGCCAGCAGCACGTGGGCCAGGCCGTGGCACAGTGCCACGTTGGTGCCCGGGCGCGGCCTGAGATGCACGTCCGCGTGCAGGGCCAGCCCCACGGCGCGTGGATCGGCGACGACCAGTTTGGCTCCTCGCAGGGCGCTCTGGAGCAGCCGTGCCCCGACGACGGGGTGGGCCTCCACCGGATTGGCGCCGACGATCAGGAGGCAGTCGGCCTGTTCCACGTCGTCGAAGGAGTCGGTGCCGCCGGACAGGCCGAAGGAGGCCACGAGGCCGGCTGCGGAGGGGGCGTGGCAGAGCCTGGAGCAGTTGTCGATGTTGTTCGTGCCGATGACGGTCCGCATGAATTTCTGGAAGAGGTAGTTCTCCTCGTTGGTGGCCCGGGCCGAGGAGATGGCGGCCACCGCGTCGGGGCCGGCCGCGTGCACGGCTGCCGAGAGTCGGTCGGCCACGTGGCGGACCGCCGTGTCCCACTCCACCGGTTCCAGGCGGTTTCCTCGGCGCATCAGGGGCTGCGTGAGACGGTCGGGGGAGAGACGGTAGCCGTGGGCGAAGCGGCCCTTGACACACGCGTGCCCGCGGTTGACCGGTCCGTCCCGGGTCGGCAGCACTGCTGCCACGTCTCCGTCGCGGACGACCACGTCGAGGGAACATCCGACGCCGCAGTACCCGCACGTCGTGCGTACGGCACCGCCGGAGGGAACCCCGGATGTCAGGCCGCGGCCCGGCCCCGGCGCTGCGATCGCGCCGGTGGGGCAGCTGTCCACGCAGCCGCCGCAGGACACGCAGTCCGAGTCCGCCCAGGACCCGCCGGTGCCGGGAGCGACGACGGTGTCGGCTCCCCGGCCGATCAGGGTCAGGGCGAAGGTGCCCTGCACGTCGGCGCACATGCGCACGCACCGGCCGCAGGCGATGCACAGATCACGGTCCAGAGCGACGTAGGGGTGGGAGCCGTCGCTCCCGCGCCCGTCGGTGCCCCCTGCCGCCTCCGGGCCGATCCCGAGCGATCTGCACACGTGCGCGAGCTCGGAGGGATTGCCGGGCTCCAGTGCGCGGGATGGGAGGGCGGACACGAGAACCTCCACGGCTTCCCGCCGCAGCGCCCGTAGGTCGTCCGTGGCGGTCACCACGCGGATGCCGGGGGTCGCGGGCGTGACGCACGCGGCCACGAGCCGTTCGTCGGACAGGACCAGACAAGTACGGCACGACCCCACCGGCCGCAGTCGTTCGTCCGAGCAGAGCGCCGGCAGTTCCACTCCCGCGGACTGGACCGCGGACAGCAGTGTCACTCCCTCGGATACGTCGACGTCCACGCCGTCGACCTCGACCCGGATCACGGATCCCACCCCGGGAGTCGATCCCCGTACGCCCGCGCCAGACTGCGGACCGCCGCCGGAAGGCGCCTGCCGAAGGCGCACAGGCTGGCCTTCTCCAGGACTCGCGACAACCGGACCCACTCGTCCCCGGGCGGTGCGCCCGCCGTTGCGAGTTCCAGGCCTCGGCGCGAGCCCACCCGGCAGGGCGAACATGCCCCGCAGCTCTCCGCGGCGGCGAACTCCCAGACGTGTCTCAGCACTTCGACGGGATCGAGCTCGCGGTCCAGGGCCACCAGCCCCGCGTGCCCGAGTGCCGCGCCGTGCGCGGCCAAGTCTGCCTCGGTGAGGGGCACGTCCAGGGCATCGGCGGCGAGGAACCCGCCGAGCGGCCCGCCGACCTGCAGGACGGCCAGCTCCGCGCCGTTCTTGAGGCCACCGCCCAGCTCAGTGACGATGTGCTCCACGGGCGTTCCGATGTCGACCTCGTAGGCGCCTGGGCGGGCGAAGCGTTCGGAGAGGCAGACGAGCTTGGTCCCGGTCTCCGCAGCTGTGCCGCGCCGGGCGTAGGCCGCGCCGCCCCGGGCCACGATCCAGGGGATCGCGGAGAGCGTCTCCACGTTGCTGACCACGGTCGGGCGGTCCCAGACTCCCCGCTGCGTGGGGTACGGCGGCCGGGCCCGGGCGCACCCGCGGCCGCCTTCCAAGCCCGCTATCAGCGCCGTCTCCTCGCCGGCCACGTACGACCCGGCCCCGCTGACCACGTCGACGTCGAGGGCGGTCGCCGTCCCGTGCGCGGACCTTCCGAAATGGCCGTCCGCGTAGGCCCGCGCGAGGGCCGTGCGCATGGAGTCCAGCGCCCGCGGGTACTCGGAGCGCACCAGTACGACCCCGCGGTCCGCTCCGCATGCGAAGCAGGCCAACGCCAGGCCTTCCAGTACCCGTTCCGGGAAGTGCTCCATCAGAAGGCGGTCGGCGAAGGAACCGGGATCTCCCTCGTCCCCGTTGGCCACGACGACCTTCTCCGGTCCGGGCGCGCCGCGCACGGCCTCCCATTTCGCGTGGACGGGGAACCCCGCCCCGCCGCGTCCCCGGAGACCGGAGGCCGCGACTTCCCGGCGGATGGCTTCGGCCGAACCGCGGGCAACGGCCTCCGGCCACAGCTGCCATGGGCTCGCGTCCGAGAGGAGTACGGGATCACCGGTGTCGTCGGTGGAGGGGATGACGGGGGCGTGCGGCGGTTCCTGTCCGGCCAGCTGGGCGGCCAGCGACGGCCCGGTGCACGGCGTGCTGCCATCCAGCGCTGCGGGGGCCGCGTAGCAGTAGCCGAGACACCGGACGGACTGGAGCGATGTTCCTCCGTCCGGTGACACAGAACCCGGGCGCACACCCAGCTCTCGTTCCACCGGATCGAGCGGGCGCCCACCGGTCGCCGCGAAGCACGCGGTAGCGGAGCAGATGGACACGTGGCGACGTCCGTGCGGGGTGGCCAGGTCGGCGAAGTAGGTGGCGGGGCCGAGAGCTGCGGCACCAGGCAGGCCGAACCGTTCGGCGACCTCAGGAGCCCATTCCGCCGGACCGGCCGTGTGTTGTTCGCGTGACGCGGCCAGTGCCCGCGTCAGCCGGTCTCCCGGCCGGCCCCGGCGGCCGGCAAGAGAACGGAACGCATCGGGCTGTTCCTCATGGCGCAGAGAAGCCATTCCCCCAGGATCGATCCGGATCGCAGGAGGCGCACGTGGATCTCCACACCGACGAGCGGGGTGCTGCGCCGAAGCCCAGACTGGAGACGGGGTGTACAGGTGTGAGGAGCCAGCCATGACCACTGCACGGGACATCATGCACAGCGGTGCCACCTGCGTTCAGGAGACCGAGACGCTCATGGACGCGGCCCGGCGGATGAGTGAACTGGATGTCGGCGCGCTGCCGATCTGCGGGCCTGACGACCGTCTGCACGGCATCATCACCGACCGTGACATCGTGCTGAAGTGCCTGGCCAAAGGCAAGGACCCGCACCACATGACCGCCGGGCAGCTCGCGCAGGGCAAGCCGATCACGGTCGACGCGGAAGCTGACACGAGCCAGGTGTTGCAGACGATGCAGGACCATCGGATCCGGCGCGTCCCGGTCATCGCCGATCACCGCCTCGTCGGGATGATCAGCGAGGCGGATCTTGCCCGGCACCTGTCCGAGGAGCAGGTGGGCCACTTCGTCGAGACGATCTGCGCAGAGCGCTGAGCCCCGGAGCGTCGCCTGCGGGGTTATTCGTGGGCGATGACGGCGACGGGCGCCTTGGCGTGGTGGAGGACCGCGTGGGCGACGGGTCCGATGTGGGCGCCGATCGAGGACCGTCGGATGCGGCGGCCGACGATGATGAGTCCCGCTTCGGAGCTTCGATCGAGGAGCTCCGTGGCAGCGCGCCCGGCGTTTGCCCGCGAGCTGACGTCGACAGCCGGGTACTTGTCCCGCCAGGGCTTCAGGAGGTCGTCCAACGAGGCTTTCGCGCTCATTTCGAGCTGGGCGTGAAGCCTGGGGTCGTACGCCGCGCCGTAGCCCACCAGCGGAGGCATCGACCAGCTGTGCCGGACATGAAGTGCGCAGGCCCGCCGCGCTGCTTCCTCGAAGGCGAAGGCCAGCAGCGCGTCGCAGGGCTGGCCGATGTCGAGGCCCAGCACGAGGTCACGGGATGCGTGTCGGTCGTCGGCGTGTGGTACCGCGTCTTCGCTTGCCCGCACCATGACGACGGGCATCACCGTTGCCTGGATGACTGCCATGCCGACGGAACCGAGAACGAACCCCGTGAGGGTGCCCAGTCCCCGGGACCCGAGGACGATCATGTCCGCGTTCGCCGCGACACTGGCCAGCATGGCGGCTGGCCGGCCGTTGAATGACCGGATGTCGACGTCCAGTTCGCTGTGGGTCGTGCGCAACTCTTCGGCGGCTTCGGCCAGTAGTGCCTGGGCCCACTGGCGGCGCACATCGGCTGCAGGGACGGGAAGGTCGCGGGGGGAGGACCACTCCTCTGCGTGGACGAGGTGGAGCGGCACGCCGCGGAGCAGAGCCTCACGCGCTGCCCAGTGGGCTGCCGAGAGGCTCTCCGGGGATCCATCGAGGCCGACGACGATTCGATCGTTCATGTCTTGTTCCTTCAGGCAGTGGCCCGCACGGGGTCGGGGGTTCGTCGTGTCGAGGCTGAACGGGGGTACGGGTCGGTGCTGTACGCGTAGTACGAGAGACCGGGCGCGGGGTCCCGGATGCGCTCGTCGCACCCGTCGGCTCCTTCAGGCCGGGTTCGTGTCGTCGATGGCGTATCCGAGGTGCTGGGTGACGGAGACCACGCCGTCCACGGTGCGGCAGAGCCGTTCGATCAGCGGGATGAGGCTCTTGAAGTCGACGGTTCCGTGCAGTTCGACCCGGCCGTCGGTGACGGCCACTGTGATGGCGGTGGGGCTCTGGCGCAGGCTGAGGTCGAGTACGTCACCCGTGATCTCGTGACGGATGTCCTCGTCGTCCCGGAGGAAGATCCGTAGCAGGTCCCGTCGGCTGACGATGCCGATCAGTACGTCCGCGTCATCCACGACCAGGAGCCGCTTCACCCCTTGTGCCTCCATCAGCCTGGCCGCTTCGGCGACGGTCCAGTCCGGTCTGGCGCACACGGGGGGCGAGGACATCAGCTCTTCGGCGCGCGTACCCGCGGCTTTGTCCTCCTGCCACGTCTCGCGTTCGGGCAGTGACTGGAAGTAGTCTCCTTGGCCTGCGGACTTCGGCAGCAGGTCCCGTTCCGAGATCACGCCGAGCGGGTGGCCGGCATGGTCGACGACCGGGACTGCGGACACCTGGTGCTCCGTCAGCGTCCGGGCGATCTCCTTGAAGGGTGCGTTGTGGGGGACGGTGACGACCTCGCGGGTCATCAGCTCGCGGACTTCTCGATGCCTCATGCTCTTCTCCTACCGCTCGTCGGCCGCTTGCTGGCCGTCCGACATGTCGTCCTGCTCGTAGTCCAGCCGGTTGACGACGTCCACGACGCCGTCGACGCTCTGGCAAAGGCGCAGCACGACGGGAACGAGACTGCGTCGGCTGACGGCGCCGCTGAGGGTGACGAGGCCGTCGGTGACCTCAACCGTCAGCGAAGAGGGCCTGAGCCCGAGGGTGCGCGTCAGCACGTCCTCGAGGATTTCCTGCTGGATCGCGTGGTCCCTGCGCAGGAAGAGCTGCAGCAGGTCGCTGCGGCTCAGGATGCCGATCAGCCGTCCGGCGGCATCCACGACGGGCAGTCTCTTGACCTGGTGCTTGCGCATGACTCGCGCTGCGCGGACGACGCTCCAGTGCGGCTGGGCGGTGATGGCGGGGCTGGTCATGAGACCGGCGGCGGCGTTCGTCCCGCTGCCGAAGGAGGGCTTGCGGAGCAGGTCGGCTTCGGAGACGACGCCCACCGGACGCTCGGCCTCGTCCACGACGGGCACGGCGGAGATGTCGAACTCTTTCAGGAGCCGGGCGATCTCCTTGAACGGGGTGCCGCGCTGCACGCTGACGACGGAGGGGGTCATCAGGTCGGCGACGCTGCGGTGTCTCATCGTCGCCCCCTCACGCGCGGACTTCCGTGTCGAGGCGCGCGGCCGTCACGTCCACGACCCCCGGTACCGTGCGTGCGACACGTATCAGCACGTCTTTGAGGGACGGGTCGGGGAGGGAACCGTCCAGGTAAACGATGCCGTTGGCGACGTGGACCTGCACTACGGCAGAGCCGGCGGGGATGAGCTCGGCCATGATCAATTCGCGGAGCTCCTCCGCGATGTCCGCGTCGGGCCGGAGGTAGATCTTGAGCAGGTCGCCCCGGCTGACGACGCCGACGAGGCGGCCGTCGGCATCGACGACGGGGAGCCGCTTGAGGTGCTGGTGGGCCATCAAGCGGGCTGCGCCGGGGATGCCGGTCTCCTCGGTCACGGTGACGGCGGGTACGGTCATCAGCTGGCCGGCGGTGACGGCGCGGGACTCGTCCGCGCCCTGGGCCTTGAGCAGCAGATCGGCTTCGGACACCACGCCGGCGACTCGTCCGTCTTCCGACAGGACGGGCAGGGCGCTGATCCGCCACTGCCGCATGGCCTCCACGATGTCCTTGAACGGTGCTCCGCGGTCGACGGAGATGACGGCGTGGGTCATCACGTCGTTGACGGTGCGCAGGCGCTTCATGATTCCTCCAGAGCGGTGTCCTGATACATCCGAGCGTCGGCACCACCACCCGCTGTTGCCAGGGCCGTCCGGGGGTCACTGGGGGCTGATCGGCCCTATGGTCCGGGCGGCAGGCATGCTTTCCTGAAGTTGACGGAAAGAGTCCCTGAGAGGATGCGGAGAAGCGGCTGATGGCCGTGCACCGCGCAATCGGGATCCGCGAGAAGCGGGCGGGCTCTTTCCGCCTCTTGTCGTGAAGGGGTTCAGCGGATGCCGTGGTTCGGTTCGGCACCCGGAGACAGGTCGTCGACGGCGTAGTCGAGGGCTTGGTCCACTGTGACGACTCCGTCGACCGACCGGCACAGTCGTTCGAGGACCGGAATGGTGGACCGCTCCTCGACCCGGCCGCTCAGGGAGACGATGCCTTCCCGCACGGTGACGGCGACGCCGCCCGGGGTCATTTTGAGCGTCCGGCCCAGCACGTCGTCGACGATTTCATCCCGTATGGCGTCGTCGCGGCGGAGCATGGGGCGCAGCAGGTCGGAGCGGCTGACGATGCCGACCAGAATTCCGGTTTCATCGACCACCGGCAGCCGCTTGACACCCCGCTCGTGCAGGAAGCGGGCCGTCGCGACGATGCCCCACTCCGGCCGGGCGGTCAGTACGGGGGTGGACATCAGATCCCCGGCCGTTCGGGATTCCATGGAGGCGCGGTCCAGGGGTGCTGCACGGTGCACGGGGTCGCGCCCTCCGGTGTCGGGCAGGCCGGCTTGCCTGCGGAGGAGGTCGGCCTCGGAGACGATGCCGATCGGGTGGTGGCGGGTGTCCACGACGGGCAGGGCCGAGACGCCGTTGTGGTCGAGGCTCCAGACGACTGCTTTGAGTGACGCTTCGGGGCTGGCGGTGGCCACGTCCCTGGTCATGACGTCTGCGACGGTGCGATGGGACATGGTCCGATCTCCCTTGGGAATGAGGCCGTCAGTCGTGGGCGATGACCGCGACGGGAGCCGCGGCGTGGTGCAGAACGGCGTGGGCCACCGAACCCAGATGCGCCCCCAAGGGCGAGCGGCGCAGGTGCCGGCCCACCACCACGAGGTCCGCGCCCGCTGCGGCCTGGACGAGTTGCCGGCCGGCAGGTCCCATGAACGCCTGATGGGTGACGCTCACGGACGGGAACTTGTGGCGCCACGGCAGCAGCATGTCGTCCAGCATCTGGGTGACGCTCCAGCCGACCTCCCGCTCGTTCTCCGGGTCGAAGAAGGGGGCGTACTGGTACATGGAGGGCATCTTCCAGCCGTGGACCGCACGCAGGGCGCAGCCCCGGCGGGCCGCTTCTTCGAATGCGAAGGCCAAAACCTTGTCCGCTGCCTCGTGGATGTCGACGCCCAGAACGATCTCTCCGTACGGGGTGGGTCGGGTCTTCTCGGCTTCGCTCGCCACCCGTACGAGCGCCACCGGCGTCTCGGTGGCCGCGAGCGTCGACATGCTCACCGAGCCGACGAGGAAGCCGGCCAGGCCGCCCATGCCGCGGGAGCCGAGTACGAGCAGAGCGGCGTCGGCCGCCTCCGCGGCCAGGGCTGCCGCCGGCCTGCCGGCGAGGCATCTCGTGGAGACCTCCAGACCCGGGTTCAGGCGTCGTACGTCCTCCAGGGCCTCGGTGAGAGCTTCGTCGGCCCACCGGTCGGCGCCCTCACGGCCCAATCCTGGAATCGCGGGGCTGATCAGCCAGTCGACGGCGTGGACGAGCCTCAGCGGCACCTCCCGCAAGGCTGCCTCCCGGGCGCCCCAACGGGCCGCAGCCCGGCTCTCGGGAGAGCCGTCGACGCCGACGGTCACATGGTGCTTCATGGCGAGATCCTCCTTGGGCGGCGCGGGGCCGCGGTGCCCTTCCAGGTTCGTCCGCGGCGCAGTGAGAGGGGAGGGGCCATGTGGCCCCATGTGGGGCCGAGCAGCCCCGGCTACTGCACGGTGGTGCGTGAGGCGATGTAGTCCGCACAGCCGTGCAGGGTGTTCAGGGCCGGATAATCGGTCTCGGGCAGGGGGAGCCCGGTGCGTTCGCCCAGCGCCTCGATGAAGTTGAGGAAGTCCAGCGAGTCCATCTCCAGACTGTCCCGGAAGTTCTCGTCGGGGGAGAGCACAGCCGCGTCGGCGCCGGGAACCGCGTCTGTCAGGACGTCCTTGATCAGTACGAGGGCCTCGTCAGGATTCACAGTTCCTCCGGTCGTTGGAGAAGGCGGTCGATGGCCGTCAGGAAACGCGCCCCGGTCGCACCGTCGCTCGCCCGGTGGTCGGCGGAGAGAGTGGCCGTCACGGTCGGGTGCACAGTGAGCATCCCGTCCACGGCCACCGGCTGCTCGATGACACGCCCTAGACCCACGAGCGCGACTTGCGGTGGGTAGATCACCCCGAAGACGGCCTCCACCCCCTGGTCGCCGAGGTTGGTCACCGTCAGGGTCGGGTCTGCGGTCTCCGAAGCCCGCAGACGGCCGCCGCGAGCCCGCGATACCAGGTCCTTCAGCGTCGCCATCAGCTCCGGCAGCGGCATGGTGTCGGCGTCCGTCAGCGCGGGCGCCACCAGGCCGCCGCCGCGCAGGGACACCGCGACGCCGAGTCGCACCGCGCCTGCGGGGACGAATTCCTCCTCGCGCCAGTAGCCGTTCAGCTCCGGTACCTGGCGTGCCGCCAGGGCAACGGATTTGAGTAGCAGGGCCGCCGGCACGAGCCGTTCCGCGACCGGCATGCTCGCATTCCGATGGCGCATCCACGTCATCGCGACGGCCAGGTCGACCCTCGTCGACAAGTAGTAGTGGGGGATCTCGCGGTTGGCGCGGGCCATCAGCGCGGCGATCGCCGAACGCGCCGGAGGCAGCGGCTCGGGCGTGGCAGGCGAGGGCGGCCGTACCGGCTCATGGCTTTCGCCGGTACCGGCCGGAGCCCCTTCCGCCGCGGCGCGTACGTCGTCGGCCCGGATCGTGCCGCTCCGCCCGGTTCCCCGCAGAGCACTCAGGTCGACGCCTGCCGCTTGGGCCAGTCGGCGGGCAAGGGGGGAGGCCTTCACCCGGTGCGGAGCCTCGACCGGTGCATGCTCTACGTCGGAGCGGGTGATCCGCCCGCCCTTGCCGGAACCGTGCACGGACGACAGATCGATGCCCTTGCGTTCGGCCAAGTGCCGAACCAAGGGGGTGGACACGGTGTCCACGCCCGGGACGACGGTGCGGCCGGGAGCGGCCCGCAGGCCGGTGGCCGGGGCGGCCGGCTGCTTCGCAACGGCCGGGGCCTCAGGCCCGACCGCCGAGCCGATCACGGCCATCCGTGTCCCCACCGGCACGGTGGTCCCCGGGGTGACGAGGAGGGCACTGATCGTGCCCGAGTCGAAGCATTCGACCTCGATGGTCGACTTGGCCGTCTCCACGACCGCGACGACATCGCCCTTCGCCACGGTGTCGCCGGGGCTGACCAGCCATTCCACGAGGGTGCCCTCTTCCATGTCCGAGCCGAGGGAAGGCATGGTGAAGTCGGCCATGTCAGCTCACCGTCCGGCGGACGGCATCCACGATGGTCGCGGGCTGGGGCAGGGCCGCCTCTTCGAGCTGCCGTGCGTAGGGAATGGGCACCTCCGCGCTGCAGACGCGCTGGACGGGGGCGTCGAGTTCGTAGAACGCCTGCTCGGTGATGCGGGACGAGATTTCCGCGGCCAGACTGCCGCTGCGCCATGCCTCGTCGACGATCACCGCTCGATGCGTGCGGCCGACGGACGCCATCACCGCGGCATCGTCGAGCGGGCGCAGGGTGCGCAGGTCCACGACCTCCGCGCTGATGCCCTCCCCGGCAAGGGTTTCCGCAGCCGCCATGGCCTTCGGCAAGGAGCCGCCGTAGGTGATCAAGGAGACGTCCGCACCGGACCGGCGTACGGCCGCCGTGTCGAGATCGACGGCTTCGACGGTCTCGTCCAGGGAGCCCTCCGCGTTGTACAGACTTCCGTGTTCGAAGATCAGTACCGGATCCGGGTCGGCGAGGGCGGCGGCGAGCATGTGCCGCGCGTCGTCGACCGTCGCGGGGGCGAGCACTCGGATGCCGGGAATGTGGGCGTACCAGCCTTCGAGGCTGTGGGAGTGCTGGGCACCGAGCTGCCGGCCTGCTCCGGTCGTCATGCGGATCACCACGGGCACGTTCACCTGCCCGCCGGACATGTGGAGCAGCGTGGCCGCGTTGTTGAGGATCTGGTCCAGTGCCAGAAGGCTGAAATTGACGGTCATGATCTCGACCACGGGCCGCATCCCACCGATCGCGGCGCCGATGCCCGCGCCGACGAAGCCGGATTCCGACAGCGGAGTGTCGCGGATGCGGTCGGGTCCGAACTCTTCGAGCAGTCCCAGGCTGACGCCGAAGCACCCGCCGTACCGGCCCACGTCCTCGCCCATGAGGAAGACCCGCTCGTCCTGCTGCAGGGCCTCGCGCAGCCCCTCACGGAGCGCCTCTCGGTAGGTGGTCGGCCGCGGCGTATCCGTGGACGGCTTTCGTGTGTTCATGAGGTGCTCCCGGATGCGCTCGTGACGAAGCGGAGCAGGTCCGCGACCGGCTCCGCAGGAGCTTCCTCGGCCCGGTGGACGGCCTTGTCGATCTCGTCGAGCACTTCTCTGTCGAGTCCCTCCATCACCCGGTCGTCGAGCTGCCCTTCCGAACGCATCAGGTCGGCCAGTCCCTTGAGAGGGTCGCGGCCCTTCCATTCCTCGATCTCGGACTTGGCCCGGTACCGGTCCGGGTCGTACATGGAGTGGGCGCGGAACCGGTACGTCTGCGCCTCCAGGAAGTGCGGTCCGTTGCCCGCGCGCACGGACTCCGTCGCGCGTCGGGCGGCGGCTTCGACGGCGAGCACGTCCATGCCGTCGACGGTCCAGGCGGGCATTCCGTAAGAAGCGGCGCGCATGGCGAGGTTGGTCTGCGCGTGCTCCCGGGCCAGGCTCGTGCCCATGGCGTACAGGTTGTTCTCGCAGACCAGCAGCAGGGGCAGCCGCCACAGGGCCGCGAGGTTGGCGGTCTCGTGGAACTCGCCTTCGGCGAAGGCTCCGTCCCCGAAGAAGCAGCAGGTGACGCGGGTGCTGCCGCGCATCCGGTCGGCGAGTGCGAGCCCGGCCGCCAGAGGAAGTCCGCCGGCCACGATCGCGTTGCCCCCGTAGAAGCGGCGCGCGGCGTCGAAGAGGTGCATGGAGCCACCGCGCCCGTGGCTGCAGCCGGTGGCCTTGCCGTACATCTCGGCCATCACGGCATCGGCGGGAACTCCGCGGGCCAGGGCGTGCCCGTGCTCGCGATAAGTGGACACCACCGCGTCCTCCTCGAGCAGGGCCTGGTTGACGCCTACGGCGACGGCCTCCTCTCCGATGCAGAGGTGGACGAATCCACGGATCTTCGCGCCGCTGTACAGCTCGACGCACCGTTCCTCGAAGCGGCGGATGGCGAGCATCCGGCGGAGCAGCGAGAGGCGATCTCCGAGTGCCGGATGCCTGTCGGGAGCGCCGCGGGCGGCGCCGGCCGGTGTCTTCTTCCGCCCGCTCCTGTGTGCTGCCGCAGGGGCTCGTCCCTCGTGCTGCGGGGTGGTGGTGCTCATCGTGCTGCCTTCTCTCGTGAGCTGGTCATCCGGGGTTCTCCAGGGTCGACAGGTCCCCTTCGGGCAGCCCCAGTTCCCGGGCCCGCAGCAGGCGGCGCATCACCTTGCCGCTGCGCGTCTTGGGAAGGTTCTGCTCGAACTCGATCTCTCTGGGGGCCACGGCCGGGCCCAGCCGCCTGCGTGCGAACGCCAGGAGTTCGCGCTGGAGGGACGCGTCGGGGGTGAGCCCCGGACGCAGGGAGACGAAGGCCTTGACGACCGCTCCCACCACCGGGTCCGGGCGGCCGATGACGCCGGCTTCCGCGACGGCGGGGTGCTCCATCAGGGCGCTCTCCACCTCGAACGGGCCGATGAGGTGCCCTGCCGACTTGATGACGTCGTCGGCTCGGCCGATGAACCAGAACCATCCGTCCTCGTCTCGTTTGGCAAGGTCACCCGTGAGATACCAGCCGTCCGCGAAGCAGGCCCGGTAGCGGGCCTCCTCGTTGAGATAGCCGCGGAACATGGAGGGCCAGCCCGGGCGCAACGCGAGCTCCCCTTCGACGCCCGGCTCGGTGATCACACGGACGTGTCCTTCGGTCACCTGGGCGCGTCCGTCCTCGCCGCGTTCGAGCAGCGCGGCCTCCACACCGGGCAGGGGCCGCCCCATGGAGCCGGGCCGGATGTCGCTGACGGCGAAGTTGGCGATCATGATGGCCCCGGTCTCCGTCTGCCACCAGTTGTCGTGGATCGGCAGGCCGAGCACCTCCTGGCCCCACAGGACGGCTTCCGGATTGAGCGGCTCGCCCACGCTGGCGATGAATCGCAAGGCCGAAAGGTCGTACGGCCCGGGGAGCTCCCGGGTGCCGCCCCTGGGGGTGGCGCGCATCAGCATGCGGATGGCGGTCGGCGCCGTGTACCAGACCGTGACGCGCTGGCCGTCGAGGATGCGGTACCAGCGGTGTACGTCGAAGTCACCCTCGTCCACCACGACGGTCGCGCCGTGGGTGAGCGGGGCGATGATCCCGTACGAGGTACCGGTCACCCACCCGGGGTCCGCCGTGCACCAGTAGACGTCCTCCTGACGGAGGTCGAGCGCGAAGGCCGCGGTCGCGTGGTGGGCGACGACCGCCTCGTGCACATGGACCGCGCCCTTGGGGGTACCGGTCGTGCCACTGGTGAAGTGGAGCAGCGCCATGTCCTGCGGATCGGTCGGCGGTACGACGTACTCCTCCGCTGCCTGCTCCATGAGCTCGGCGAACGAGACGGTTCCGGGCGGCGGATCCGTGACCGGGCCCACGAGCAGGACATGGTCCAGATGGGGCAGGCGGTGCCGGTTCTCCTCGACCTTGCGCCGGTACAGCGCCTCGGTGGTGACGAGGACCCGGGCGTCGCCCAGCTCCAGACGCTGGCGCACCGGCTCGGGCCCGAAGGCCGAGAAGAGCGGGCACAGCACACGTACGCTGCGCAGCGTGCCCAGGACCGTGGCGTACAGCTCAGGGCAGCGGCCGAGGAGAGTGAATACCTTCTCTTGCCGTCCCACGCCCAGGGAGGTGAGTACGTTGGCGAAACGGCTTGTGAGGGCGCCGAGCTCGCCGTATGTGAGGTGGGTGACGGTGTCGTCGGATGCGATGCAGCGGAGAGCTTCCCGCCCGCCGTGGCCTGCCGCCAGATGTCTGTCGACGGCCTCGTATCCGATGTTCAGCCCGCCTCCCGGCAGCCCGGACATCCGGGAGCGAGCCT
Source organism: Streptomyces sp. NBC_00503 (assembly GCF_036346895.1). Lineage (NCBI taxonomy): Bacteria > Bacillati > Actinomycetota > Actinomycetes > Kitasatosporales > Streptomycetaceae > Streptomyces > Streptomyces sp. NBC_00503. Next base: position 8,120,309 of record NZ_CP107855.1, read on the forward strand.
CGTCCCAGGTGAAGTCCGCCCGGACCCGCTCGTAGTCCTGGAGCATGAAGACGGCGCCGGGTCCGGGCTGTTTGCGGATGATCAGGTGATCCATGGCCGGGTCCTTGTCCTCACCTTGGAATCTTCAAGGAGACAACGTCACGCTTGGTGGCGGCGGGAAACGCGGCGCGCGATGTCCGGGTGTCCCCCCGGACGGCCCACGACGGCCGTGGCGGTCACCAGGGCATCCCGTAGGCGCTGCGGTGCGGTGGAGCGAGCAGGGAGTCGTCGACGCGAGCCGTCAGGCGGGGGACGACGGCGACCACGCCATCGAGCTGGCTGACGAGTCCTATCAGAACCGGAATCTGGCTCCGCCCTCCCAGCCGGCCCTCGAGCGTGACGATGCCGTCGACCACGTGGACGGTGACCGTGTCCTCGTCCAGCCCCATGGTGTCCGTGAGCACGTCCTCGATCACGCGGCGTCGGATCTCCGCGTCCGGTCGCAGGAAGAGCCGGAGCAGGTCACGACGGGTGACGATGCCGACGAGGCGGTCCTCGTCGTCCACGACCGGCAGTCGCTCGACGCCTCTGCGGGCCATCAAGCGGGCGGCTCCCGTCGCGGTCTCGTCCGCGTGAACCGTGACCGCCGGCGCGGACATGACCTCACCGGCAGTGAAGATCACCTCGGATGGGAACGTGGCGGCCCCTCGGGCGGCATCAGGCGCATCGCCCACCAGCGGATGATCTGCGGCTTCCCGGCCGATCAGGTCACTCTCGGAGACGACACCCAGCACGCGGTCCTCGTCATCGAGGACCGGCAGTCCGCTGATGTCGTGCTGTGCGAGCAGCTTGGCGACATCCTTGAAGGAAGTGGAGGTGACGACCGAGACGACCTCGTCGGTCATCAGGTCTCCCACCTTGATGTGCTTCATGGAGACACCTCCTGCCGGTGCGGCGATCCCATGCGGACGTGACGGTCGGAGGTCGCTTCAGAACCCACGATCCGCCGGCTCCCATGAGAGGAGGAGGGCCGAATGGTCCGGATCCGGGTCCGATCGGACCCGCGCCACACCTACGGACGCCGTAGTGAATGAACAGGGACCTTCGGCCCCTGTCGGGGGCCTGAGCGGCCCTCCGGGTGTGAGCGTCCGCGGTGTCAACCTGAGAGCCGGACCCTTGGCGGCTCTGCAAGGAGGAACCATGAACAGCACCACGAGCAGCCCGGAATTCGGCTCCGTCATCGTGGGTGTCGACGGCTCCGAGCCGGCTCGCCAGGCAGCGCTCTGGGCGGCTGCCGAGGCCACGCGCCGCGAGCGCCCGCTGCACATCGTGTACGGGGCCGACACGGACGGTCGCGCCCTCTACGTATCGGTGGAGAGCATCGAACGTGTCCGCGAGGCGGGCCGTGAACTGCTGCACGCCAGCGCCGCCGCGGTGACGGAGCAGTTTCCAGGCCTGCGGGTCAACACGGAGTTCAGCCGCAGCGCACCCGTTCCGAGCCTCCATCGGTCCGCCGGCCTTTACGGCACCATCGTGGTAGGCAACCGTGGCATGGGCGGATTCAGCTCGCTCATGCTCGGCTCGGTCGGGCTCAAGGTCGCGGCAGGTGCCAAGACGCCCGTCATCATCGTCCGCGGCATCGACAACGGCGCCGAGACGGGTACGGTCCTCGCCGCCGTCCGGGACGAACACGACCTCGAATCCGCACGGTACGCCGCACGCGAAGCCGAGCTCCGCAAGGGCTCGCTGCGGCTGCTGCACGTGTGGAACATCCTGCAGTCCGTCGGCAATGTGGTGACCCTTCTCGACGACGTGGACCAGATCGCGGGCGAGCATGTCCATCACCTGAAGGCAGTGGCGGATCAGGTCCGCGAGGAGTTCCCGGACCTCGCCCTGCAGGTGGACGCGGAGAAGAGCGTGTCCGTAGCCGGTGTCCTGGTCGAGGCATCGCGCCACGCGGACCTTCTGGTGATGGGCGGCCGCCGGTCACCCAGCTACCTCGGCCCCACCCTCGGGCGGGCAACGCACAGCTTGATCCACCACGCTCACTGCCCCGTGCAGCTCATTCCGCGCCACGGCCACGAGCGCGGGAGCGAGTCGTGATGGACGCGGGCGAGCGCCATGAGATCGTCGTCGGCATCGACCCGGCCAGGGACTGGCACCTGTCCCTGGCCTGGGCGGTGGACGAGGCACGACGGCGCCGGTGCGGGTTGCGACTCGTTGCTGCCGTACCCCCGCAGCACGATGCGCAGCATGTCGACGACACCCCCCGCAACATCGCCCTGCACCAGGCAGCCTCGGACGCCCTCGGCGCCGCTGCGGCCTGGAGCCGGGAGCGCCACCCCGAGGGCGAACCGGTCGTGGATCTGGTCGAGGGGTTCCCGGCTCAGGCGATCGGCCGACTGTCCAGCCAGGCGCGCATCATCGTGCTCGGCTCCCGTCACTTGAGTCGCACGTCGGAGTTCTTCAGTGCCGGTTCCCTGGTCGTCCCCGTCACGGCCCAGGCGCATTGCCCGGTCGTCGTCGTGGGCGACGCCGAGCACGTCACGCAGCAGCCGCCATACCTCGTGGTGGGCATCGACGGCAGCGAATCGTCGAAAGCGGCGCTGGCACTGGCTCTCGAAGAAGCCGATCTCAGAGGAGCCGCGCTACGTGCCGTCTCGGTATGGCAGCCGCCGGTCTTCCCGTTCCACGACGAGGAAGCCGCTGTGCAGGCGCAGCGCCGGATGCTGTCCGAGACGACGGCCGGCTGGTCACAGAAGTACCCGGACATCACGCTGACGCACGAGGTGCTGACCGGACACCCCGTGGAGGAGCTCGCCGGTGCCGCCGAGCACGCCCTGGCCGTGGTTGTGGGCCGTCGAGGCAAGGGTGGTTACACAGGCATGAGGCTCGGGTCGGTCGTCCACGGGCTGCTGCACCGGGCCCACTGCCCGGTGATCACGGTCCCCGTCAGGTGACATCGCCGTGACGACACACGCCGCACAGCAGAAGTCCGCCCCCGCGGCACACCACAGGGGCCTGACGGAGCCGGAGGCGGCCCGGCGGCTCGCGGAGCACGGCCGCAACGAAGTGGCGGCCGGCAAGGCCGTGCCGCTGTACACCAGGGTGGGGGCGCAGCTGAAGGATGCGCTGATCATGGTCCTGCTGGGGGCCGTCGTACTGACCGTGGTGATCGGCGACCACGCCGACGCGGTGGTGATCGCGCTGGTGATCGTGGTGAACACCGCAGTCGGTGTCGTGCAGGAGGTCCGGGCCGACAACGCGGTCGCTGCCCTGTCGGCGATGTCCGCCCCGAACGCCCGGGTGCTCCGTGACTCCACTCCGCGGGAAGTCCCCGCCGCGGAAGTCGTTCCCGGGGACGTACTGCTCCTCGGTGAAGGTGACATCGTCGCCGCCGATGCCGAACTTACCGAAGCGTCTGCTCTGTTGATCGACGAGTCCATGCTGACCGGTGAATCAGTGTCCGTGGACAAGGACCCCGGCAGCCGTTTGAGCGCCGGGACCGTGGTCGTACGAGGACGAGGCGTGGCAACGGTGACGGCCACGGGAGCCGACAGCGCGCTCGGCCGCATCGCCGCCCTCCTCGACGGCCGACGCGAGCCGACTCCCTTGCAACGCCGCCTCGGAGCCCTCGGACGTGTCCTGGCCGGCGTGACCCTGGCCCTGTGCCTGGTCGTGTTCGTGCTCGGCCTCGCTCGCGGGTTTTCGGTCGCCACGATGGCCGTGACGGCGATCAGCCTCGCGGTGGCGGCCGTCCCCGAATCCCTTCCCGCCGTGGTCACGTTGGCCCTGGCGCTGGGTGCGCGGCGGATGGCGGACCGGCACGCTCTGGTGAGGCGGCTTCCGGCTGTGGAGACGCTGGGCTCGGTGTCGGTCCTGGCCACCGACAAGACCGGCACCCTCACGGAGGGCCGCATGGTGGTCCAGCACGTGTGGACGCCACGCGGCACGTTCGACTTCTTCGGCATCGGGTACGAGCTGGAAGGCGACATCCGGTTCGAAGGCGGACGGCCGACCGCCGACGAACTCGATCCCGTCCGCGAGCTGCTGACCGTGACGGCCCTCTGCAATGACGCGGGGCTGCGGCCGCCCCAGGATTCCCCGGATGGCGAGAATCGCTGGACCGCCGTCGGCGACCCCATGGAAGCCGCGCTCCTGGCGGCGGCCGCCAAAGCAGGCTGTGCCGACCAGGCCAGCCTGCAGCGTGGGCATGCGAGAACCGGCGAGGCGCCTTTCGACAGCGTGCGCAAGCGGATGACCACCCTGCACACCACCCCGTCGGGCCAGGTCCTAGTCTGTCTGAAAGGCGCGCCGGAAGTGGTGCTGGACGCAGCCGTTCTCGGCGAGAGAACCGATCTGCTGCGCGGCGCCCGGCAGGAAGCGGCCCTGCTGGCCTCGCACGGTTATCGGGTCCTGGCGGTCGCCTCGGGCACACGGGACGACGTACCGCGACACCCGGCCGACGCGGAATCGGGGCTGCGCCTGCTCGGTCTCGTAGCGATCAGAGACCCGCCCAAGCCCCACGCGGCCGCCACGCTCGCCGCCTGCCGCGCGGCGGGCATCACCCCGGTGCTCATCACGGGAGACCATCCCGCCACGGCACGGGCGATCGCCACACGAGTCGGCCTGCTGAACGACGAGCACACGCAGGAGCACGTCGTCACCGGCCCGGATGTAGCCGCGGGACTGGTCGCCGACCTCACCGCCGTCAAGGTGTTCGCCCGTACGACTCCGCAGCAGAAGCTGGACATCGTCGAGGCCTGGCGTTCGCACGGCGACATCACCGCGATGACCGGCGACGGAGTCAACGACGGCCCGGCCCTCCGCCAGGCCGACATCGGCGTGGCCATGGGCCGCCGCGGTACGGAGGTCGCCCGGCAGGCCGCCGACCTGGTAATCACCGACGACGAGCTGTCGACCGTGGTCGCGGCCGTGGAGGAGGGCAGGCGGGTCTATGACAACATCCGCCGCTTCCTCGTCTACGGGCTGGCCGGCGGCGCGGCGGAGATCCTCGTGATGCTGGCCGGCCCCGTGCTCGGACTCGCCCTGCCGCTGCGGGCGGGCCAGATCCTGTGGATCAACCTCCTCACCCATGGCTTGACGGGTGTGGCCATGGGGGCCGAGCCGGTCGCGCCGGGAGCCATGCACAGGCCCCCACGGCCGGCGGGCCAGCAGATCCTCGGAGACGGAGCCTGGCAACGGCTGCTCCTCCTCGCCGCCGTGGTCACGACATCGAGCCTGGGTGCCGGAGTCGTCGCTCTGCACTGGGGCCTGCCCTGGCAGAGCGTCCTCTTCCTCGCACTCCTGGCAGGGCAACTGGGCGTCGTGCTGGGCCTGCGCACGCGCCTGCTGACCCGACAGAACCTCTTCCTGCCGTTGTCCGTACTCGCGTCGATCCTGCTCGCCGCAGCCGCGCTCTACGTGCCGTTCCTTCGGGCCGTGCTGGACACCGAGCCCATCGGCTGGACGGGTAAGGGCCTCGCGGCAGTCGCCGCCATCACCGGATTCGCCGCGGCCCGGTATTCGAGACCCGCGTTCCACAAGGAGACAAGACGATGAGCGCATACGCCAGTGAAAGTGGAATCCACGCACATCTGGGGGACCAGGTCGTGGTGGGAGGCCCAGTGGTCGGGAAGCCCGGCCGTGACGGCGAGGTCGTCGGCCTGCACCATGACGACGGGACTCCGCCCTACGACATCCGCTGGTCGGACACCGGCCGCACCACCCTCTACTTCCCCGGCCCGGACGCCCATGTCAGACACCTGAGCGAAGCCGAGGGAAAGCCGGCGGCGTCCCACCACGCACAGTAGCGACCGCGCCCTCTTCGAAGTGAACCCACGGCAACGTGAGGCTACCGTGGAAGGAGATGTGATTTCCGATCCCGTGCGCCCCTGGAGGTGCCATGGTCGAGGATGGCCACGACACCCCGCGCAGCCAGCTCCCGCGCCTGCGGTTGGATCAGCTGCTCGATGAGCTCCAGGGGCGGATCGACGAGGTACGCGGCACTCGAGACCGTCTGAACGGCCTGCTGGAGGCCGTCATGTCGGTCGGGCGCGAACTCGACCTGCCCCAGGTCCTGACGCGGATCGTGGAAGCGGCAGTGGTGCTGGTCGACGCGGAGTACGGGGCCCTGGGCGTGATCGGGGACGACCGGAAGCTCGCGGAATTCCTCCCTGTGGGCATCAGCGACGAGCTGCGTGCCCAGATCGGTGATCTGCCGTCCGGGCACGGCATCCTAGGGGAGCTGATCCGGCACCCCGAGCCCCTGCGCCTGGCAGAACTGTCCCAGCATCCCGCCTCGTACGGGTTCCCACCCCACCACCCGCCCATGCATTCGTTCCTCGGCGTACCCATCCGGGTCCGCGAGGCGGTGTTCGGCAACCTCTACATGACCGAGAAGCGGGGCCGGGCGGACTTCGACGCCGAGGATGAGGCCGTCCTGTCGACCCTGGCCGTCGCGGCCGGGATCGCCATCGAGAACGCCCGCCTCTTCGAGGCGGTCCGGCTCAGGGAACGCTGGCTGGAAGCCAGCTCCGACTTCACGAGCGAGCTGCTGTCCGGTTCCTCCGAGATCCAGGTGCTCGAAGGAATGCTGGAGCGGGCCCGCGAGATCACTGGGGCCGACGTGGGCGTCTTCTACCTGGTCGGCCCCAGTGGCGAGCTTTGCGGCTCGCTGGCCCTGGGGGAGGGAGCCGACGCACATCGCGGCATCGTGCTGCCGAGCAGCGACGGAACCCTCGCCGCGGCCGCCCTCGCCCAGGACGGGCTGATAACAGTCCCGGACGTCGCGAGCGACGAACGCGTGACCGTGCAGCCGGAGCGGTGGGAGGGCTTCGGGCCCGCCGTCGCGGTGACCGTGGGCACAAAGGAGCGGCTGAGCGGCGTACTCATGCTGGCCCGTCGCAGCGGTCGCCCACCGTTCGCGCCCACCGAGGTCCTGGCATTGCCGCACTTCGCGGGGCAGGCCGCGCTGGCACTCGAGCTTGCCGACCGCAGGCGGGACGCCGAACAGGTGAGTCTCCTGGAGGATCACGACCGCATTGCCCGTGACCTGCACGATCTCGCGATCCAGCGGCTCTTCGCAGCGGGAATGACCCTGCAGAGCGCCCAGCGCTTCGTGGAGCACCCGCAGGCGTCCGAACGGCTCGCGAGGGTGATCGACGACCTCGACGCGACGATCAAGATCATCCGGTCGACCATCTTCGGCCTCCGCGAACACGAGGTGCAAGGTGTGGCGCCGAGACTCAGACTCCGGGCCTTTCAGGCTGTGGAAGCAGCAGCTTCCGTGCTCGGGTTCGCCCCTGCCTTGCGGATGGAAGGTCTGATCGAAACCGGGGTACCACGGTCAATGGCCGATGAAGTGCTGGCGGTGATCAGCGAGGCGCTCAGCAACGTGGCTCGGCATGCTCGTGCCCGCCGCGCAGAGGTCTCGGTCGCAGCTGCCGACGGTGTTCTGACGGTCACGGTCACCGACGACGGCGTCGGGCTCCCGGAAGGCGGACGGCACAGCGGTCTGCGCAACCTGGCGGAGCGGGCGGAGGCGCTGGGCGGCCGACTGATCGTTTCGGCGCGAGGTGCGGAGGGAGACGGCACCCGCCTCGAATGGACAGTCCCTATCGCCGCGAGCAGCAGCTGACCTCCGGCCGTCACGCAGTGGCTGTCAGCGCTTGCCCTCGTCGTGCTCGTGCACCTGGGCGGCGATGACCGCGGCCTGGACCCGACGCTCGACGCCCAGCTTGCCGAGCAGGCGGGAGATGTGATTCTTCACCGTCTTCTCCGACAGGTAGAGCTGCTTGGCGATCTGCCGATTGGTCAGACCGCCGCCGATGAGTTCCAGCACGGCGCGCTCGCGCTCGGTGAGGACGGTGAGGCGCTGGTCTTCTGGCGGCTTGACGGCTTCGGGGTCCCGCAGCGAGTGCATGAGCTGGGCGGTCATCGCGGGGTCGAGCATCGACTGCCCGGTTGCGACTGTCCGGACGGCGGAGACCAGGTCCGATCCCTTGATCTGTTTGAGTACGTATCCGGCTGCGCCGGCCATGATCGCGTCGAGCAATGCGTCCTCGTCGTCGAAGGACGTCAGCATGAGGCAGGCGAGACCCGGCATGCGTGAGCGCAGCTCGCGGCAGACGGTGATGCCGTCGCTGTCGGGGAGTCGGACGTCCAGGACGGCCACGTCCGGCCGCAGGACGGGCCCCCGGGCCAGGGCCTGCGCGGCCGTCGCCGCCTCGCCGACCACCTCGATGTCGGGCTCGGCGTCCAAGAGGTCGTGCAGCCCCCGGCGGACGACCTCGTGGTCGTCCAGGAGGAACACCCTGATGGGCGCCTCCGCACCTGCGGCCGGTGTATCGGACATCCACGCCCCTGAGGTCGGCGTACGTCTCAAGAGGATTGTTGCAGGAGGGAATGGAATGTACCTGGCGAGCGGTGTCAGGCGGATGTGCCAATAGCGTGACCGAGGTCCATCCTCACGTCCACGACCCCTTCGACGGCGCGGACGGCGCGGGCGATCAGAGGCGCCAGAGCGCGGTTGTGGAGGTCGCCCTTCAGGGTGACGACGCCCTCCTCGACCGTGCAGTCGATGCGTACCGGGGGAGCGAGTTCTGCCAGGACGCCGTTGCGGACCTCGTCCTCGATCTCCTCGTCGGGCCGCAGGAACACCTTCAGCAGATCACTGCGGCTGACGACGCCCTCCAGCAGGCCGAGCCCGTTCACCACCGGCAGCCGCTTCACACGCTTCCTGGCCATGATGCGGGCGGCCTCGGTGATCGTGGCGTCAGGATGAACAGTGACGGCTGGGCTGGACATGAGCTCCTCGGCGAGCACGCCCACCGCCTTGGACGCCTCCTCCAACTGCTCCGGCAGCCGCGGGTCCTCTTTCCGGAACTCCTCCTTGGGCAGGAGGTCTGCCTCGGAGACGACACCCACGACGCGGCCCTCTCCTTCGAGTACCGGCAGCGCGCTCACCTTCCACTGGTGCATCAGCTCGACGATCTCCTTGTACGAGGCTTCGCGGCCGATGGCCACGGCGGTCTGGGTCATGACATCGCTGACGGTGTACCGGGTTGCGGGCATGGCCGCCTCCTCAAGTGGTCTTGGCCGGGAGGATGAGGTTCACAGCGAGCTGCCGCTGCCGTGAGGGGCGTAGAGGTCGAGGAGCCGGACCCTGGCGGAAACGAGCCGGTGGGCCAGTACCTGGGCCACCCAGCGCCACATGGCGGCGCCGAAGCGGGGGTCGGCCTCCATCATCGTCCGCACGGTGGCCGCATCGAACTCGTGGGCGCGTACAGGACTCATGGCCTCGGCACCGAAGTGCCAGGTGTGGGGAGGGAACAGCCAGGACCATCCGACCAGCTCACCGGAACCCAGACTCTCGATGACCGCGGCCTGCCGGCCGGGCACGTGGACGTCGAGGCCGACCGTGCCGGACCGCACGATCCAGAACCGGCCGGCATGGCCTCCCTCATTGAAGAGGCGCGTACCTGCGGGGAAACCGACCTCGCGTGCGATGTCGGTCAGACGTGCGCGGTACTCCGCCGGCAGAGCGGCGGCGATCCGGGTGGGGGAAGGTGTACTCATTGTGGCCTCCGTTCGAGTCCGCTCTCAGCATGGGACGCGGACACGACCGCAGGGATGGGCCGATCGGCCCTGGCCGTGACCCCTAACGGCCCATGCAGGACGGCGCTGCCCGGCGGACAGTGAGGACATACGGGACGTGCCCTGCGGGCTGAGTCCCAGACCATCTCCGAAGGGGTGTGAACCATGTTCTGGTACGACCACGGAATGAGCGGATGGGGCTGGGCCGTCATGTCGTTCAGCATGGTCCTCCTCGTGGCCCTGGCCGTCACGGCAGTTGTTCTGCTCCTCCGCAGCGTCGACCGCTTTCCCGCGGGCCCGACGCGGTCCCCGGCTGCGCCCTCGGCCAGGCAGCTGCTCGCCGAACGGTTCGCCCGAGGTGAGATCGACGAAGAAGAGTACGAACAGCGTCTGACCACACTGCGTGCGCACGATCCAGGTCGAGGTCGGCCGGGACGGGGACAGAGCTGAACTTGGCCCTGCGGGCGCAAGCCGCGACAGGGGCCAACTGGTCTCGCGATCAACCCGGCAGTGGGGGCCGAGCAAAGGGCGCGAATGATGGACCACGAAGCGACGGTGCGAAAGGACATCCGCGGCCCGGAAATGGTGCCGACCCGGTGCGTGAAGACGTTGGACCGCAGTGAAGCCTTGAGGCTGCTCGCCACGGTCTTGCTGGGACGCATTGTCTTTACCGAGCACGCTCTTCCGGCCGTGCGGCCAGCCAGCCATCTTGTGGACGGGGAGGACCTCATCGTTCGCATCCAGGGTGGCGGAGCGTCCGTGTTGCTCCCGGCGACGCCCGATGTGCCTGCGGTCGTCGTCGCCTACGAGGCTGATGCCATCGACCCTGAGACCCGCCTCGGCTGGAGCGTCGTCGTCACCGGCTACGCCTCTCTGATCGGCGACGACGATGAGGCGGACCGGTACGAGGCGTTGCTGCTGCCGTGGGCGAGTCAGACGGCGACCAAGGCGCTGAGTATCAGGCCCGATCTCGTTACGGGCTTCCGGCTCGGGGCCGAAGCCGCGCACCCCGCCCCGGGCGCGTCCACCTGACCGGCGAGGCCTGTGCTGCACCGCAGCAACGTCCGGCAGGAGGGGTTGGGGTTGCCGGTCCGCGTGGCGTGGGGGCGATCGCGGAACGCTGTGGGCAACGGCGAGAAGGCGCGGATCCTAGTGAACCCGGAATTGCTGTAGAGGCCGAGGTTCACCTGGTGCGGATGTGAAGTCCCGCGCCTGTATGTGCCTTCCCCCTGGGCTGGCAGTGGTTTCCTGCCTGTTGCGCTGCCGGGGCCCATGCTCACATGACGGCCGGTGCGGTGGCCGCGCTGAGGGCCTCGCTCCAGGACATCGACCCCTGAGCGGGGGTAGCCGTTCACGCAGGTCGTCTATGGTGCCCGCGACGACAAAGAGCCAGACGGTGGCGCGACCGGCGCCCGGGGGAGAAGCCAACATGATCAAGCCTGACGGTGCGCCCGCCGGTGCCGCGTTGCAGCGGCGCCTGGGTGTGGGCGACGCGGTGGTGATCGGCCTCGGCTCGATGATCGGTGCAGGCATCTTCGCCGCGCTGGGCCCCGCGGCCGCCGCCGCGGGCTCCAGCCTCCTGGTGGCCCTCGCCCTGGCCGGCGTGGTGGCGTACTGCAATGCCACCTCCTCGGCCCGACTGGCCGCCCGCTATCCGGCCTCCGGTGGCACCTACGTCTACGGCCGCGAACGCCTCGGCGACTTCTGGGGCTACCTCGCCGGCTGGGGGTTCATCGTCGGCAAGACCGCCTCTTGCGCGGCCATGGCCCTCACGGTCGGCGCCTACGTCTGGCCCGGTCAGTCCCACGCTGTGGCGGTCGCGGCCGTGGTCGCGCTGACCGCGGTGAACTACGCCGGGGTGCAGAAGTCCGCCCTGCTCACCCGGATCATCGTCGCCGTGGTCCTGGCGGTACTCGCCGCCGTCGTCACCGTCTCCCTCACCTCTCCTTCCTCCGACGCGGCACGGCTGGCGGTCGGATCGGACCTCGCGTGGGGCGGAGTCCTCCAAGCAGCCGGCCTGCTGTTCTTCGCCTTCGCCGGATACGCGCGCATCGCCACCCTGGGCGAGGAGGTCCGCGACCCGCAGCGCACCATCCCGCGGGCGATCCCGTTCGCCCTGGGTATCACCCTGGTCGTCTACGCCCTGGTCGCCGTGGCTGTGCTGACGGTGCTGGGTCCGCAGGGTCTAGCGGAGGCGACGGCGCCGCTGTCGGAGGCGGTGCGGGCAGCCGACGCGGGCTGGTTGTCACCGGTCGTCCGCGTCGGTGCGGCGGTAGCGGCGCTCGGGTCGCTGCTGGCGCTCATCCTCGGGGTCTCGCGTACGACGCTGGCGATGGCCCGGGACCGGCACCTGCCGCACGCCCTGGCCGCCGTCCACCCCCGCAACCAGGTACCCCACCGGGCAGAACTCGTCGTCGGTGCGGTAGTCGCGGTCCTCGCCGCGACCGCCGACGTACGCGGCGCGATCGGCTTCTCCTCCTTCGGCGTCCTGGCCTACTACGCCATCGCCAACGCCGCCGCGTGGACCCTCACCCCGGCCGAAGGCCGCCCGGCGCGGATCATCCCTGTGCTGGGGCTGGCCGGCTGCCTGGTCCTGGCCTTCGCGCTGCCTGCCTCCTCGGTGATCTCCGGCACGGCGGTTCTGGCCGCGGGCGCCGCCGCCTACGGCATCCGCCGCACGATCACCGCCCAGCACAAGCAGTAGCGGCGAACCACGACGCGCCCTGCGTCTGCAAGAACCGCCGCGCACCGACGCCACACGGGACGATATCGCCACCACACCATCCCCCCAGCGGCGAAGGGGCACTCCCACATGGTTCCGCTCAACTCCTGGCAGACGAAACCGACCGCGACACACGCGCCCGGCGCCGTGGTCCTCATCCGCCGCCATGTCGGCGCGGTCTTCCTCTTCGAAGGCACCCAGAAGTTCCTCTGAGCGGGCGCAGGCACGTCCGCCGCCACGACAGGGCCCAACACTCAAGTCCCCTGTCACGCTGTGCATTCCGGGTCTGGTCGGCGGTCAAGAACCCATGGGCTGTTCCATGCGCTCCGGCTCTCGCCTCGAAAGGCGCCCCTCATGACCGCCATACAGCAGCCCGCTGCGCCTTCGCCCGCACCGGGAGGCACCGGACACCGCGGCCCACGCCGCTCGGTCCTCTTCTTCGCCTTCGCCTTCGCCGTGATCGCGGACCCCGTCTCCTCCGTCGCCTACGCCATCGAAGCGGCCTTGCGCGCCCTCCACGGCGACCTCGCCCTGCTCCTGCCCACCATGTCACTGGTGGTGGGCCTGGTCGTGGTCGTCACCGCCAACTACTGGCAGCTGGTACGCCGCTTCCCCAAGGGTGGCGGGGCCGCTGCCGCCGCGGGCCGGGCCTTCGGGCCGCGCTGGACCTTCGTCCCGATCGGCGCGCTCGTCGTCGACTTCGTCCTCACCATCGGGATTTCCATCGCCGCCGCGGCCAGCGCCGTCATCGCCCTGTTCCCCGCGGCCGCGCCCCTCCGCATTCCGCTCGCCCTGCTCCTGCTGCTGGCCGTCGCCGGGCTGACCTGGTTCGGACACGGCGGCCGACTGCTGTTCGCCGTGATGACCGTCCTGTTCATCGCCGTCTGCATGGCCGTCCTCGTACGCGGCTTCGTCTCACCGCACGCCGTCGGCGCGGCCCCCACCTCGACCGACCCGGGCCGCTCCGCCGCCCTGGCGGTCGTCCTGGCCTTCCCTGTCGCGATGGCCCTGGCCACCGGCATCGAGGCGCCGTCCACGGCCATCGCCCAGCTCGGCCAGCTCGACGACACCCATCGCCGCCGCTTCGGGCGCGGCACCCTCGCCCTGCTCTTGGTCATCGTCGGCGGCCTGACCATCGCCCTCACGGCCCTGGCGGTACGTCTCCACATCGACATCCCGTGCAAGGACTCCACCCAGATCGCCGACATCGCGCACGCGGCCACCGGATCCGGTTGGCTCTACGAGGCCTTCCAGCTCACGAGCTCCCTGCTGCTTCTCGCCGCTGCCAGCTCCTCGTTCCAGGCCGGCCCTGGACTCCTCAAGGCCCTCGCCGGCACGGCGGATCAGCCGGGCGTCCTACCATCGGCGCTGGGTCGGACCAACCGGCACCACACCCCGTACTGGTCTGTCCTCGTCTACCTGGCCGCGGCAGCCGTGATCATCGTGGCCGCCTCCGGAGAGGAGCAGGAACTCGTCCTCTTCTATGCGGTCGCGGTCTTCGTCAGCTTCTTGGTCGGCCTGCTGGCCATGACCCGCTTCGCCCGCACCGAGAGCAATCCGACCCTGGCCTGGCTCAACGGCGCGGCAGCCGTCGCGGTGGCCTTCACCCTCCTGGTGAACCTGCTCCGCGGCTGGCCCGTCCTCTCCATCGCGGCCACCCTCGCCATCGCCGGGGCCTTCTACCTCCGCTGGGTCCGCGCCGGCCGCCCCTCCGGCATTGAGGATGTTAAAGCCCGCGCCGAAGCCGACTGACCGGAAGGCGGCATCCCCGGAACCCCGGTCATCGCAGGCCCGACTCCGGCGTACGGCATGGATCCAGGTATCGGCTAACCCTCTCGGCCGTGTAGCTCCTTGGCCCTGTGGGGGCGCTTACTCTTCGGTTACCGCCGGGTCGGTCTTCCGTGATTCGGGTCGGGACGCGGCGGTGGGGCTGGCTCCCGGCATGCCGCCAGTGCGCAGAGCATGCCGGAGTCCCTCGACACCGCTGAGCGCGAGATCCCCACCGCTCATGAGCGGGTCCATCCCCTGATCTTCGCTGGGAATCCCGGCCTTTAGGCCGGGTGGGAAAGCGATCCTTGGCTCGGAGGCGCGAAGCGCCGGAGTGCTCTGCGCCTCCGTGGTGACGGTCAGGTCGGCCGCTTCTGGTTCTCGATGTACTCCCTGACGATGGTGAGCGGTGCGCCGCCGCAGGACCCTGCGAAGTAGGAGGGTGCCCAGAAAACTGACCCCAATCCGATGCGGTTGATTCGGCCGGTGTACTCCGCGCGCAGATAGCGAGAGCTGACGCCCTTCAAGCTGTTGACCAGCTTGGAGATAGCGATCTTCGGCGGGTAGTGCACCAGAAGGTGGACGTGGTCGCCCTCCCCGTTGAACTCCCGTAGCTCTGCTCCGAAGCTGACACACACGTCCCGCATGATCTCTTCGCAGCGCGTCAGCATGGCGTCATCGAAGATGCCGCGCCGAAACTTGGTGACGAACACCAAGTGGACGTGAAGGTTGTGGACGACGTGGTTTCCCCTGCGGATGTCGGAGTCTGGTTCCCACCGTGGTGACATGCGCCAAGCGTAGTATGATCGCGTTGAGGGGCCGAAGGGGGGCGGGCCGGATGATCCGTGCGTACAAGTTCCTCATGCGACCCACCATGGGCCAGGCGATCGCGCTCGGCGAGATGCTGCGCGATCACTGCGGCCTCTACAACGGCGCATTGCAGGAACGCCGCGACGCCTACCGTCACGCCTCGAAGACGAGCATCAAGTACGGGATGCAGTCCGCGCAGCTCAAGGACATCCGGGCCTTCGACCCCGAGCGTCACGGCCGGTGGTCGTTCTCCAGCCAGCAGGCCACCTTGCGCCGTCTCGACAAGGCGTTCGCCGCGTTCTTCCGCCGGGTCAAGTCCGGCGATACGCCGGGATACCCGCGCTTTCGTGGGGTGAACTGGTTCGACACCGTCGACTTCCCGAAGGACGGCGACGGCTGCCGGTGGGACTCCCTCCCGGACCGCGCGACCCGCGTCCGCTTCCAGGGAGTCGGGCACGTCAAGGTGCACCAGCACCGGTCGGTGGTCGGCAAGGTCAAGACCGTGTCGGTCAAGCGCGAGGGCAAGCGCTGGTACGTGGTGCTGACCGCCGAGCAGCCCCAGCCCGAGCCGCTGCCCGCGACGGGCTCCGTCGTCGGGATCGACGTCGGGATCGCCAACTTCCTGGCCGACTCCAACGGTGAGTTCGTCCCCAACCCTCGCCACGGCCAAGTCAACGCCGAAGCTCTGGCCGAGGCTCAGCGGGCGGTTGCCGTCTTCCCCCGCGTCCGCCGCGACAAGCGGACGAAGAAGCACCGCGCCGCCGTCGAGAAGGTCGCCAAGCTGCACGGCAAGGTACGGCGCCAGCGGCTCGACCACGCACACAAGGCCGCACTCCAGCTCGTCCGCGTCCACGACGCGATAGCGCACGAGAAACTGTCGATCGCCAACATGGTGCGGGCCCCCAAGTCGAAGCCCGACCCCGACAACGCGGACAGCTTCCTGCCCAACGGGGCCGCCGCCAAGGCCGGACTGAACAAGTCGATCTACGATGCGGGTTGGGGGGTGTTCCTCGCGATCCTCACCAGCAAGGCTGAAAGTGCCGGCCGGAAAATCGTCGCGGTGGACCCTCGCAACACCTCGCGCGAGTGTCCCGAATGCGGGCACACCGCGAAGGAGAACCGTCCCGCGCAGGAGAAGTTCCACTGCGTCTCGTGCGGCCACGCCGCGCACGCAGACACCGTGGGCGCGATCAACGTTTTGAACCGGGCCGGGCTGGTCCGCTGCAACGCCAACACGGCGTAACAGGAAGCCCCGTCATTTATGGCGGGGAGGAGTCACGACCAGCAACTTCAGGATGAAACGATCGCGGTCATCGAGACCCGGCCGAAAGTCCCCGGCCGAACCGGTCCAGGGGCACTGGTCGCAGACAGCGTCCCCGCCGCCCGCCGTCTACCGCATAGCCCACTGCTGATTGCTGCCGCCATGGCAGGCCCACAGCTCAAGCTTCGTGCCGTTGGTGGTGCCGTTGTTGTAGGCGTCCAGGCACATTCCGGACTGCACGCCGGTGATCGTGCCGTCGGCGTTCACGTTCCATTGCTGGTTGGTCTGGCCGTTGCAGTCCCAGACCACGGCCGCCGTGCCGTTGGTGGCGCCGTGGTTGTAGGCGTCCAGGCACTTGTTGCCGTAGATCATCAGCTGCTTGCTCGCGGTGTACGTCCATTTCTGGTTGGCCTGCCCGTTGCAGTCCCACAGCTGCGCCTGGGTGCCGTTGGTGGTCGAGTAGTTGTCGATGTCCACGCAGCGGCCGGACTGGCCGCCGACGATCTGCTTCGCGCCGGCCGTACCGGCGTCGGTGCCGGTCACGGTGAGCAGGACGGCCTGGCCCGCCGGGACGCTGGTGGCGTAGCTGCCGGTGAAGCTGCCTCGGTCGGTGGCGGCCCACAGATCGCGTACCGAAGCTGCGCCGGTCAGGCCGAGGTTGGCCCAGTTGGCAGTGATCGTGGCCGCCGCGCCGGTGCGGTTGAGCAGGACCACCGCACGCCGGCCACTGCCGGACAGGGTCTTGCTGTACACCTGCAGCCCGCTTTGGTCCTCGGCGACTTTCACGCCCTGCTGGCCGCGGGCGTCCTGGTCGACAGCGATCACTTCCGGGTTGGTCAGGACACTGCGCGTGTCGCTGTTCATCGTGGCCAGGTTGTTGCCCGCCAACAGCGGGGCGCCGGAGACGGCCCACAGGCTCAGGTGGGTGCGGTTCTGTGCTGCGGTGAACCCGCCCATTCCCACGACCAGCATGTCCGGATCGTTGTAGTGGCCCGGGCTCTGGGCACTCGGATGCTGTGCCGCATCGAAATTGGACAGCACACTGGTCATCGACGCACTGATGTCGCTACTGGTGCGCCACAGGTTGGACATGCCCGGTGCCCAGTTCCACGGGCTCTCGTTGCCCCAGTCGCACACCGACAGCACCATCGGCCGGCCGGTCGTCGCGGTGGCGCGACTGATCGAGTCGCTGATCGCCTGGTAGGTGCTCTGTGCCTTCAGCCCCTCGGCGTTGCCGCCGCACCAGTCGACCTTGACGTAGTCGAAGCCCCACCGGGAGAACTGGAGGAAGTCCTGGTCGTAGTGGCCCTCGCTGCCACTGCCCGGCGCCGCCGGACGGCCGGTGGGATAGTAGTAGCCGCAGCCGTCGCGGCCGGCGTCGGTGTAGATCCCGGCTTTGAGGCCCTTGCTGTGGATGTAGTCGGCGATGGCCTTCATCCCGCCGGGCCAGTCGGCGGGATCCACCGCGATGTTGCCGGAGGAGTCGCGGGTTCCCTGCCACCAGCCCTCGTCGATGTTGACGTACTGGTATCCGGCGTCCTTCATCCCCGAAGCCACCATGGCGTCGGTCTGCGACTTGATGACGTCGTAGTTGATCTGCGCGGCGAAGCTGTTCCACGACGCCCAACCCATCGGCGGCGTACTGACCGACGCGACCGTCTGGACAGCGGCCTGGGCCGGACCGCTCGTGGCCGCGTTGCCTGCCAGTACACCAAGGAGCACCGCGGCAGCGGCCCCCAGACGGGCCAACCGCGTGCGGCCCGGTCCACGGGTCGGCCGATGGACGGCGACCGCATCCGGCGTGCGCGACCCTGCCACGCCGCGGGGCGGAGCTGATGCCCGGCGCTTCGCTCCGGCCCAACGGCATGCCCATACGCGCACGTTCATGTGATCTCCAAGCTCCGCATTGAACAAGATCCATTTATTGTTAGCGCTAACATCTCGCGACGGCGCAGGATCATGTCCATGGCGGGATATTTCCGAGAAGTTTCGGCACGGAGACACTCCCGCACCGTCCATGCACTGTCAAGAAGTGCGACAGGTGCTGCCGCGAGGCCGACGGAGTGAGGTGATCTCCGGGTGGGTCATGCTCGAAGGAGCCTGCTGTGAAGGCTGGGATCGCTTCATCCTGAAGTTGCTGGTTGCGGGTGCAGCCGCCGAGAATGGCATCCGCGCAGGCCAGGGGTCTGATTGGACACTTCCCCATCCCGGTGGATATTGAACGCGCTCGACTCGCAGTCGAGGAGCCGTCTCCGCGAAGGGGGCCTCGAGGAGCTGCCCATCAGCGCGGTGGGAACGCGGGCTCCAAGCCCTGCCTGTCTGCACCGCACGCCCGACCGCCCGCACCTTCATCACCGCCACCGGACTGCGCCTCGGCAACTGGGTCAGGACCCACCAGAACAACTACCAACGAGGGCGAATTTCCACAGACGGACCAAGGCGCTGGAAGCGCTGCGTGGCTGGAACTGGAACGGGCCCCGCAGTTGGATCAACTGACCTCCTTTTCACTGAAGCTCCTCCGCTCGCGCGACCAGTCGGCGCGGTGCCTGCGCGATGAACGCCGAGTTCGAGGCCCTCGCGATCCGATGCCGGGCCCGAGCAGCACGCGAGTCCTGTCGGCACCCGACAGTCCCGTCGACTGCCGCACGAACCATTGGAAGACGGGCGGACCCACACGTCGGCCAGGGTCAGCAACAGCCCCTGATGGAGTGTCACGCACAACTGTCCACTGGCTGTCCACCGGGACTCTTGGCGCGAACGCGACCAATCCTCCCATGGCCAAAAAGGGCCAGGACCGCTTCCGTGGCCTGCCGGTCCGACGAGCCCAGCAGGAACTGCAGCACGCAGACGGTGGCCAGTTGGGCGGGCGAGAGCCCCGGACGTCCGTCGCGCGGATACCAGCTCGCGAAGTCCTCATCGCACCACAGCCCGTCCAGCCGGTCCCGTACCCACATTGCCGTCGTGCCACCCGGGTTGCTCGCCCGGGCGATCTGCGCGGTCCGAGACGGGACCTGCCCACCAGGGCGAGGGTGAAGCGACAACGGACACCTCGGCAGCTGAATCGGTCGACGAGACAGTCCGAGATGCCCACCGATCACGCTCGCGCACCGGGAAGCACCAAGATCACCGACAGTCAGACAGAGGCCCGATGACAGTTGTTCGCGTTAACAATCAGGCCTGTGCGAAACCTTGACGCAACCTGCGCTCGCCTCCATGATTGGCAATCGCGCTGCTCAAACAGTCACATCCCTGGGCGTTCCATGCGCAATTCCACAGAATGAATTGTTAGCGCTAACAATCAGGGTCACCGGTTCCGCTCACCGACGGACGAAGGAGTTTGCACGTGATCATTTCGGGATGGATGCGCCACGCTCGGCGCACCCTGCTGGCGACGGGGGCGACTCTCGCCCTTGCCGCCGGCGCACTGGTCGGCACCGCCACCACCTCGCAGGCGGCCACCCAGCAGGCGTGTGACATCTACGCCGCGGGCGGCGCCCCGTGCGTGGCCGCGCACTCCACGACCCGCGCGCTGTACGCCGCGTACAACGGCCCTCTGTACCAGGTGCAACGCGCCTCGGACAACGCCACCGCGAACATCGGCCTGCTCGCCGCCGGCGGCTACGCCAACGCCGCCGCCCAGGACTCCTTCTGCTCCGGCACCAGCTGCGTGATCACGGTGATCTACGACCAGTCAGGCAAGGGCAACAAACTCACCCAGGCGCTCAAGGGCTACTGGCCCGGCCCGGCGGCCGGAGGCAACGACAACCTCGCCAACGCCAGCGCCGCCCCGGTCACCGTCGGCGGCCACAAGGCCTACGGCGTCTACGTGGCCCCCGGCACCGGCTACCGGAACAACAACACCTCCGGCATCGCCACCGGCGACCAGCCCGAGGGCATGTACGCGGTCCTGGACGGCACCCACTACAACGGCGGCTGCTGCTTCGACTACGGCAACGCCGAGACGAGCGGCAACGACGACGGCAACGGGACCATGGAGGCCATCTACTTCGGCAACAGCAAGGGCTGGGGCTGGGGCGCCGGCAACGGCCCGTGGGTCATGGCCGACCTGGAGAACGGCCTGTTCTCCGGCGTCAATGCCGGCTACAACGCCAACGACCCGACCGTGAACAACCGCTTCCTGACCGCCATCGTCAAGGGCGGCGCGAACCAGTGGGCGATCCGCTCCGGCAACGCCCAGTCCGGTGCGCTGTCCACCTCCTACAGTGGTGTGCGCCCCAACGTCTCGGGCTACAACCCGATGAAGAAGCAGGGCGCGATCATCCTCGGCATCGGCGGCGACAACAGCAACAGCTCCGCCGGCACCTTCTACGAAGGCGTGATGACCTCCGGCTACCCCAGCGACGCCACCGAGAACGAAGTCCAGGCCAACATC
Source organism: Streptomyces sp. NBC_00503 (assembly GCF_036346895.1). Taxonomy (NCBI): domain Bacteria; kingdom Bacillati; phylum Actinomycetota; class Actinomycetes; order Kitasatosporales; family Streptomycetaceae; genus Streptomyces; species Streptomyces sp. NBC_00503. The sequence goes on from NZ_CP107855.1 coordinate 8,140,838, forward strand.
ACCGCCGCCGGCTACGCCGACTCCTCCTCGGGCACCGGCTCGATCACCCCCGGCTCGAGGATCTCCCTGAAGGCCACCACCTCCTGCTGCACCGGCGACTACATCCGCCACGACGACGCCGACACCAAGGTCGCCATCTCCCCCGTCGACGCCTCCAGCAGCGCCACCGTCAAGGCCGACGCCACCTGGATCGTCCGGGCCGGCCTGGCCAACAGCGCCTGCGTCTCCTTCGAGTCCGCCAACAACTCGGGGCAGTACCTGCGGCACTCGGGCTTCCAGATCTACCTGAACGCCAACGACAACAGCTCCCAGTTCGCCCAGGACGCCACGTTCTGCCCGCAGACCGGGCAGAACGGCCAGGGCTACTCCTTCCAGTCGGTCAACTACCCCGACAAGTACCTGCGCCACTACAACTACACGCTCTACCCCGCCTCCAACGGCGGCTCCAACGCCTGGGACAGCGCCACCTTCTGGACCGACGACACCAGCTGGCTCATCGCCCAGCCCTGGGGCTGACCCCCCGCCCCACCCCACCGCCGGGCCGCACGGAGAAACCCTTCATGCGGCCCGGCGCCGCCTGCCGGGGCGTGCTCACCCGGGCACCTACGAACAACCCGGACAGTCTTCTGAAGGTCGGTTGACTGCTCTGCCAGGGACACCCGCACGCGTCGCTGGTGCGAGCCCGTCTCATCAACGACTTCGCACGACAGCAGCTGCGGCAACTCGCGGGTGCCGGGCCGGATGTCCTCGTCCTCCGGGTCCAGTCAGAGACCGATCCGGTCATCTCCCAGACCGGCCAACTGCCGCTCAGCCACGAGTCCGGCCTCCCCATCCAATTCATCGTCCCGCGCCAGTACGAAGCACAGGTCGGCCGACCGGGGATCACGCGCGGCCGCCACCCGGACACCGCTATGGGCCAGAGGATCGTAGGCGAGCACGAAGCAGACGTCCGCGGCACGCCGAGGGTCGAGCCGTCCAAGGACGTCCGCTGCCCGCAGCCGCAGGTCACCGCAGAGGGCGGGATCGAGGCCAGTACCACAGCCTGGCGCGACGCCGCCCTGATGCGGATCTCGAATTTTGGCTGTGACCGCGCTTCCGTGATGACTACGGCTGCCGGTGGAGTGGGGGTGGCGAGCAGTCCGCGGGCATCTCTTGCCCGTAAAGATCACAGGCGTGGCAGGATGGGGGCATGACTCTCCGAAAGGCTCATGCCGCGTAGGCCCCCCAACCAGCTCCGGCTGGACGTGCCGCGTCGTGTCCGTAGGAGCCGGACACAGTCGTCGTCAGGGGAGTGCTCCGCGACGCAACCGCAGTCCGTCCCGTACGCGGGCCCGCGAGGCGGCGACGACTGGAGATCCTGCCGAAGCCCGCGCTCGTGAGGTCGAAGTTCTTCCGCCGCTCGTTGCACCCGGTGTCGGGCGTTCCGCTGCCGTCCGGCGGGCAGAAGTCGACGATCCGGACCGCGATCGGATCACGGGCGTCGGCAGCCCGACGGCGACGACTCAGCGAGGTTTCGTCCGTACGGCGCAGACAGCCGGCGCAGCGGTGGTCGCGGGCAGGGAAGCCGTCCAAGGTGGGCTCATTGGCTTTGACGGTGACCGTCCATAGAGCCAGCTCATACGCGGTGGCGGCGAGAAGAGACTGGCCGTCCGGTCCTGCTCGTACACGCAGGACCGGACGGCCAGTCGCCTTTAGCGTTGCTACGTCGCGAGGACGGCCATCTTCGTACCGCCTGCGCATTGACCGCGGAACGAGGAGATGTAGTAGTGCGTACCCTGGGTCAGAGTGACTCTGTCATTCCCGCTACTGAGCACCGTGGCCCCTCGGGGAACGATACATCTGGCGAAGTTGATGGCGTCGACAATTGCGACGTCCCGGCTACCCCTCGCGTATCTGAACACCAGGACGTCACCCTTGTGGAGGGTCTTGCCCACTGGCCAGGTGAGAGCGGATGGGCCCCAGTCGATGTTGTAGACGGCGGCGTGGGCTGAGGTGGCCGCAGTGACCACGAGGGCTGGTGCGACCGCACCAACCATGAACGCGTGAACGATCTTCCGGATTTTCGTCATTTCGCTAATGTATGGGTGATATATCCCATATGCGCGCTAACCCGTAGTGCAGCACCCGAACGGCAGACCGCTGACCGTGAACGCTCACACCGGTCGAAGCCGGAAGGTGAAGCTCAAGGGGGTCCCAGTAGTACTCGCCGAAAAACCAGCGCCAAGCGTCGACGCCCGGCTGGTGGTGCGCGACGACCTTGGTGCTGCCGGCGGCTCTGAGAGGTCGTTTCATCCTGTTGTTTCATCCCGGGATGCGGCTTTGGTGTGCTGGTGTCGGGTCGCGCCAGGAGATGGTGTTCTCGCCGGTGAGGCGGCGGGCCATGAGGTCGGTCATGGCGAGGTGGATTATGGCTTCGGAGCGGTGTGGGTGGGTTTCGTAGTCGCGGGCCAGGCGGCGGTGGAGCATGAGCCAGCCGTAGGTCCGCTCGACCGCCCACCGCTTAGGGATGGGGGTGAAGCCCCTGGTGCCGGGCTGGCGGTAGCCACCGTCGACCCAGACCTTCCGCAGGCCGGGATGGTCCGCGGCGACTTGGTTCAGGAGGGTTTGCCCGGCGGCGGAGTCCTGGACGCCGGCCGCGGTGACCAGGACTGCCAGGAGCAGGCCGAGGGTGTCGGTGATGATGCTGCGTTTGCGGCCCACGATCTTTTTGCCCGCGTCGATGCCCTGGCTGTTGGCGGGGACGGAGGTCGAGGTCTTGACGCTCTGCGCGTCGATCACGCAGGCCGTCGGCTCGGGGCTCTTCCCCTCCTGCTGGCACACCAGCTCCCTGAGCAGGCCGTTGAGCTGGGCGAAGACGCCGTCCTTCTGCCACCTGGCGAAGTAGCCGTAGACGCTCTGATGCGGCGGGAAGTCATGTGGGAGATAGGCCCACTGGCAGCCGGTGCGATCCACGTAGAGGATCGCGTTCATGATCTCGCGCAGGTCATGCCGTGGAGGCCGGCCAAAATCCAGGGCCCGGCCGCGGCGCTCGAAGCGCCACGCGGACAGCACCGGCTCGATCAACTCCCAGCGCGCATCGGACAGGTCACTTGGATACGCACGTCGTTCCGTCATGAACTGGGCATACCGCCGACCGGGGGCGTGCGCCCAGGCGTGCAACCCGCCGAGTCGAAGCACGGGACAACTCTGGGCGTCCTGGAATGAGACAGGCGCAAGCAAGCCCTCACCCCACCTGCCACACCACTGGCCTCACCACGCAGCCCCACCGCCACAGCCCCACCCCGATGGGAAGCCCAAACCACGCCATAAGGCGACACTCAAGATGAAAACGACCTTTCAGAGGACGTTCTGAACCGCTTTACCCGATTCGACCGCTGGCTTGGGCCAGGTGGGCTGGTGGCGCAAGAGTGACGGATTTGCCCGGGCAGTGCCGGGCGAACGAGGTCGATCCTATGCTGACGGTCGTGCGGGTACTGGGCATGAGCAGTGAGGACGAGATGGTCGCCTGCTTCTTGAGCGGCGAGCTGTCCAGCCGGAGGTTCGGCCAGAACCTCCGGTCCCACCTGGCGGCAGCCGGGCAGACCGAGCAGTTGCTGACGCATCCGGACCTCTCCGGCACTGGAGCGAACTTCGCACGTCGCGCTCTGCTCGCTGCGACGCGCGGGTACGGCGAGAACCGCGACCTGTTCGAGAACTTCCCCACTCAAGTCACGTGGACCAGGGCACTCCTGTCCGCCGACGAGGCGGCCGGCGTGCGCTACCTCGACTATTCCTACTGGGTCGAACTGTCGGGTGGCAGCCGCCGGCCGAGCGACGCGGCCGCACGCATCAAGGCAGGGCTACGGGCGTTCGACGTTCCCAACGAACCGTTCGTCGACGCAGCCCACGCGCTCATCAGAGGCGAGCGGTTTCCTCCGCTCATCCTCGTCGGCGAGAGTCAGGACAATCTGGTCTGCCTTGAGGGCCACCTGCGCCTGACCGCCCACGCCCTTGTTGGCTTCGAGACCGACATCGAGTGCCTGATCGGCACCGCGCCGACCATGGGACGCTGGGCGCAGTAGTCCAGTCGCACCAAGCTCCCGGCGCCTCAAATGAACCTTGGAGGACGCTCTGAGCCGCTTTGCCCGATTCGCCTGTTGGCCCGGGTCAGGAGGTCTGGTGGGCCGGGGCGTCCGGGTGGGGCCGCATCAGTAGCAGGTCCTCGCCCCAGGCGTCCAGCACCGCCGCGTGGCCGGCGGCCCGGGCAGCCGCCTCGGCTTGGGCGAAGAGCTGCTGCTGCGGCGCCACTTCGCCGGTCGCGGTGATCCGGGCGACGGTGTCTAGCAGCGCGGCGCTCTCCCAGCCAGGCAGGGGGAACCGGTCGAGCTCCCAAGCCAGGTACTTGTTGTAGGGGCGCGGTCGGCGGTTCAGGGCGAAGAGCAGGTCGAGCAGGAATCCGACACTGGCGGCCGCGTCGAGGTGTCCGGCGAGCGGGTTGCCGTCGCGGTGGTTCTTGACCGAGCGGTAGAGCGAGTTGGCGTGGGCGTCCAGTAGGGCGGCGGCGGACCGGAAGGCCTCCTCAGCGCCGAGCTGTCCCATCGCGGCGACGATCTGGGTGACCTCCCCGTCGCGGCGGTCGACCAGCACCCGGGAGCGGGCGATGGCGTACCGCTCCCAGTCGGCGGGCCGGCGGAACCGCTCGAGGGTGGTGACGACCAGGTCGAGCCGCGCGGATCGGTAGCCGTCGAGCGCAGCCAGCTCGCTCGCCGCGTCGTCGGAGAGGATGACGTAGACGTCGTGGTCGGAGTGACGGGTGGTCATGCCGTCGTGGGCCCGGGAGCCCTTGAGGACGAGCCCGACGACGGCCGGGTCGGCCGTCGCCTCGGCGACGAACGCCGCGAAATCCAGTGTCACGTCAGGTCCTTGCACATCAGCGTGCACGTCGTCTCGTACCGCTGGAGCGAACCGTCCTCGGCCTCCACGTCCCAGGAGTCGAGCTCGCGGCCGAAGGCCCGGTAGCCCAGGCGTTCGTAGAGGGCGCTGGCGCGCGGGTTGCTCTCCTCGACGCCAAGTTCGGCACGGGTCAGGCCCCGGGCGCCGATCCGCTGCTCGGCGGAGCGGATCAGCAGCGTGCCGATCCCGCAGGACTGCAGGGCCGGATGGACGCCGAGTTGCCAGAGCGTGCCGACGCCGGGCTTGACCGTGTAGTCGATGCCGCCGACCGCCACCGGGAGCCCGACCGGCGTGCACACCGCCAGGTAGTCGATCTCGCCCGTCTCGGCGCGGCGGATCTGGTGGACGAGCTCGCGCACGTGCTTGGGGGAGCCGGCCCAGCTGCACGACGGCAGGTCCGCGTCGGTGAGGCCGCGCACCGACAGGTGCAGCCTGATCTCGGTCATCGCCGCATCCCTTCGATTCCAACAGCATCCGCCTCCCATTTCAGCAAGCCGGTCCCCATGCCGTCCAAGGGGTTTCGGACCGGCCCCGACGTCAGCCGGAAGGGCTTGCGCTCGCGACTGGAACCGGGCGTCGGCGAGGTTCGGGGTGTCCGGGGGCAGTACGGTGACGCCCATGGGCGGGGCGCAAGCCCCGATTCAACCGTCGGCTCGGGTCAGGTGGGCTGGTGGTGCGGAGCTGCTCGGACGGTGCCGGGCAAACAAGCCGGCCTCGGGCTCGGCGAGGACCCCGAGGCTGACCAGGCGCTTGAGCTTGTGCCGGGTGCTCTCGATGTTCTTCGGCATGATGGCGAGGTCGAGGCGCTCGCACAGGTCGCGGGCGCGCATCGGCCCTGCGGCGTCGGCGAAGGAGTCGAGGATCTGCTGGTAGGCCGGGTGGTTCGGCAGCACGGGTCGTGATTCGGCCAGCTCCGGGCCAGTGGGCGGTAGGGCGAGAAGCGTCTTGCGGGTCACCGCCAGGTTCTCCATCTCCTCGTCGAGTTCACGCAGGCGCGTGGTGTGCTCGTCGATCTGCGTGCGGAGTTGTTCCGCGGTGGCAGCGAGCTCCCGCTCGCGTGCCTTGATCCGCTCGAGGAATGGTGTGATCTGGTCATCCATGCGGTCACCCGCGCCAGGTGGGCGTGGTCTGACCGGTCAGCCGGCGCGCTATCACGTCGATCATGGCCCAGCGAACCCTGGACTCCGAGGACTTCGGCCTGCTCTCGTAGTCCGGCACGAGCCGCCTGAACAGCATGAGGATGCCGAGCGTCTGCTCCACGATCCACCTCTTGGCCTGCGGGACGAAGCCGGCGTCTTTGTCGGCGGGGTTGCGTTCGACGATCTCGACGTCGATGCCGACCGCGGTGCCGTGCTCGACGACGGTCTTCTTGAAGCCCTGGTCCACTAACGCCTTCTTGATGGTGCCGATGGGGGAGACCTGGCCGAGCAGGGCGATGCCGAACGCGTTGTCGTGGGCGCTGGCGGCCAGCACGGTCACGGCGATGACCAGGCCGAGGATGTCGACCGCCAGCCCGCGCTTGCGTCCGGGCACCTTCTTGGCCGCGTCCTTCCCGGTCGTGGCCGCGGGCACGTTCACCGCCGCGCGGACGCTCTGCGTGTCGATCACGACCAGGCTCGGATCCTCCGATCGCCCGGCCTTCTCCCGGACCTGCCAGCGCAGCAGGTCGTTCATCTTCACGTCCGTGCCGTCGTCGCGCCAGACCGCGAAGTAGTAGTAGACGGCCGACTTCGGCGGCAGGTCGTGCGGTAGGTAGTCCCACTGGCAGCCGGTCCTGCCCTGGCACAGGATCGCGTTAACGATCTCCCGTATCTCGTACCGACCCTGATGCCTGGTCGGAGACCGATGGTCGGCCTTCCACGCCGCGATCACCGGCTCGATCAACGCCCACCGCTCATCGGACAGGTCGCTCTTGTAGGGCTTGCGGTCACTCACCTGGACAGCCCAGCAGGACCAAGCCGCGCGACCAGCCTGAACCGCCCAAGCCCACACGATCAGGTGACCATAAGACGGTCATACTGGCTCAGAACGTCCTCTCACGGCCCGCGCTTTCTGCCGGAGCTTGGCCGCCGCCCGCAGGTGTGCCACGGCGTGTTCATGGTCGATCGGTGGCGGTTCAAACCGTCCGGCCGCTGCCCGTACGTGCTCCTCCCATCGGTCCTGTCAGAACTCCACGGTCCAACCGGGCCATCGCTATGGCATCTCGTGTTGTTGCGGGTGCTGCAGGACCAGGACGATGTTGGACATGATCCCGCAGGCGACTTCTGGGGCGCTGAGGCCGGTCACCTGTCCTTCGAAGCCTTCCAGCGTCGGGCCGCCGCCCGGTGCGCAGGCCGCCCGGCGGCCGTCCCGGAGGGCGAACGCCGCAGTTGGGGTGCGCCAGTTCCTGCTTGTTCAAGGCGGTGCCGTCGGCCGTGATGGAGCAGCTCATCGAGGTCGCCCAGGACTGGGATCCGCTGCTGGAGGCCCAGGGGGCGCACTGGTGGCACATCGCTCTAGCCGCGGCGGTGCTGTGCTGCACGGGCGCGGCGGCGCCGGAGGCTGCCGCCTACGTGTTCCCAGATCAGATGGCCCGGTATCACCGGGAGCTCGGCGGCGGCCCGGGGCATTGCCTGCACGGCACCCCGTACGCGAGTGAGCGCGAGTTCCCGAAGGCTTCGCAGGTCACCTACGACGACCGGGCCTCCGAGCGGATGACCGTCACCCCGATCGACAAGACGTACCAGCCGCTGATTCTTGATCACGCTGTCCGGGGCAGGCTCCACCGGCTGACCCCGGCCAATGTGAAGTCCAGCCAGATCCTGGAGTCCCACGGCTGCTGAGGCCCTGCTCCGCACCGGACGAGTGGTGTCGGCAGGACTTCGGCCAGCTTCCCCCGCTGAAGGAAGTCCGGAGGGCGTTGCCAGGGCGGCGGCTGCCCGTCGGCGTCAGCTCGTCTTCCGGCCGTGAAGGCGAGGTGATGATCGTCGCTCTCTGGTAACAGCCGGTTCCGGCATGTAACTTCACCTTCAGCTGTCGTGGTTCGCAGTCCCCTGCCCGCGCCTTGGCGTGGGCGTCTTGCTGTGCAGTGCCGGACCAGGGCGATCACCTCCGGATCCGCGTGGTGCGGATCCGACCTCGACTGGAAGGCATGACCATGGCCAGCGGAACCGTGAAGTGGTTCAACTCCGAAAAGGGTTTCGGCTTCATCGCGTAGGACGGCGGCGGACCGGACGTCTTCGCGCACTACTCCAACATCTCGGGCAACGGTTACCGTGAGCTCCAGGAGGGCCAGGCCGTGACCTTCGACATCACGCAGGGCCAGAAGGGCCCGCAGGCGGAGAACATCACCGCTGCCTGAACCGCCTGAACCGCCTGTTGGCCTGCCCCGGAAACCAGGACTCCTGGGGCAGGCCGGAGCGAGATACCACCCTGAAACACACGGTCCGGCTACCGCCTTAACCCCATGGACCACAGGATCCAGATCCGACGAGCGTCTGAGACTGGCCCGCATTGGCTCCCTTGGCTCGCTCACCGTCGGTGCCAGCGCGATCCATGCCGTACGCCCAGTACTTCTCCGGTGGCCAGGCCCTGCACGGCGTTGTACGGCGACCTATTCAACGGCGGCGGCTCGGCAGGCTGCATCAACCTCCGGCTCGGCGACGCAGAACGCCTCTGGGACACCACCGCCACCGGCGACATGGTCTTCGTCCGGGGCCGCAAACCTGCCACCTGACCGCGCCCGACCGGCCCCCACCCAACAGCGGCGCCATCGGAGCGCTCCCGGTCGCTTGTGCTGTGGCCGGAAAGGTTCACCGGGGCGCGGCGCCCGGCACGGCACCTCGCCGCGTTGTCGGACCGCGGCGGTACGTCCAGTACGAGCCGCAGTCCTCCGCCTTGCGATGCACCGCACCGGACGCCGCGACCCGGCAAACCTTTCCGGCCACAGCACTAGCGGCGCAGGTACGCGAGGACTGCCAGTACCCGGCGGTTGTCCTCGGTGGAGGTGGTGATGCCGAGCTTGGCGAAGATGCTCGCGGTGTGCTTGGCGACGGCGCTCTCGCTGAAGTGGAGGGTGGCCGCGATGGCGGCGTTCGAGCGGCCTTCGGCCATCAGTTCCAGGACGTCGCGTTCGCGCGGAGTGAGGGCGGAAATGGTGCCCCGGGCGTCGCCGCGCGACAGCAGCCGGGCGATCACCTGCGGGTCCAGGACGGTGCCGCCGGCGGCGACGCGGCGGACGGCATCGATGAACTGGCCGGTGTCGGTGACCCGGTCCTTGAGCAGGTAGCCGACGCCGCCGTCGCCGCTCGCCAGGAGCTCGTTCGCGTAGAGCTGGTCGACGTACTGGGAGAGGACGAGGACCGGCAGACCAGGACGCTGCCGGCGGGCTTCGAGGGCGGCCTGGAGCCCCTCGTCGGTGAAGGACGGCGGCAGGCGTACGTCGACCACCGCCACGTCCGGCGCCTCTTCCAGCAGGGCGCGCAGCAGGGAGGGGCCGTTGTCCACCGCGGCGGCGACGTCGAAGCCGTGCTCCCGGAGCGTGCGGATCAGACCGTCCCTCAGGAGGAAGAGGTCTTCGGCAAGGACGACGCGCACGGGATCTCCAGGGTCACTGTGGTCGGCCCGCCCTGCGGGCTGTGCAGGGCGAGGCTGCCGTCAAAGGTAGCCAATCGCTTGCGGACGCCGAGCAGTCCGGTTCCCCGGGTGGGGTCCGCCCCGCCCCTCCCGTCGTCGGTGACCGTGATGCGCAGCCGCGGGCCGCCGTCGCCCACACCGTCGCCGTCGTGTGTGTCGTGTGTGAGGACGACGTCGACGCGGTCGGCCCCGGAGTGCTTCGCCGCGTTGGCCAGAAGCTCGTTGACCGCGAAATAGGCAGCGGATTCGACGGCCGCCGGCAGCCGCCGGACCAGAGCTGCCTCGACTTGCACGTCGAGGAAGCTGTCGAGGGCCAGGGAGCGCACGGCGTCGCCCAGACCACGGTCGGTGAGGACCGGCGGCTGGATGCCCCGGACCAGGTCGCGCAGGTCCTGCAGGGCCCGCGCGGACAACTCGCGCACCTCCAGCAGCGCGGCCCGGGCGGCCGGCGGATCGTTCTGCAGCAGCCGCGTCGCACTGTCGAGCCGCATCCCCAGGGCGACGAGGCGGGCCTGGGCCCCGTCGTGCAGATCCCGCTCGATGCGCTGGAGTTCGGCCGCACGGCCGTCCAGGGCGTCCGTCCGCGTGTCCGTCAACTGCTCGATGCGGCGGTGGAGTTCAGTGCTGCGGGGCGCGGCGAGGAGCAGTCGGCTCCAGCGGGCGTGCAGGCGCAGGACTCCGGGTGCAAGGAGGATGCCCGCGGCTGTGAAGGCGAGGCCCAGCACCAGCGCCGCGACCATGAGGCCCGTGCTGTGCACGGGGACGAACGCGTACCAGTTGCCGTCGTCGATCAGCCGCCACACGAACGGCTGGACCAGCGTCCCGAAGACCCCGTACACGACGAGGGACGGGGGTCCGGCCACCAGCAGACCGCCCGCCAGGGGCTCCAGCCACGCCCAGGCCAGGTCCCGCCAGAACCCCGGGTCGGCCAGGACGGCGCGGGCCCCCGCCGTCCGCGGGAGCGGATCCGGCGGGCTGATCCGCACCCCCGACCATAGCTTCGCCCGCTGTCGGGCGCGGTCGGCGCACCGGCGCAGCGCGGCCGCTGCCGGCGGCAGCATCCGGTGCCCGATGCCGACGGGCAGCAACAGCAGCGCGCCTACGACGCCCGACCCGACGACGGCCACCGCCAGGCCCAGCAGACCGGCCAGTTGGCAGCGGCCGACGGCGGCCAGGCCCTGGAAGGACCTACGGGAGCGGGAGGTGATCGAACTCATGTCCTGTTCAGGGTAGTCGGTACGGGTGAGGGCGCGGGCGCCGGCACTGGTGAGACTGCCGAGGCCGTGGCCTCAGCCGTGGCCTCAGGCGTGGCCTTGACCTTGGCCGAGGCCTTGGCGTGCCGTCCGGCCCACGCCAGGGCCACCACCAGGCAGGAGAGCCCGAAGCAGAGCATCGGGAGGACGGCCCCGGACTCCTCGTCCATGAAGAGGAGCAGTCCGAGGTTGACGAGCGTGTGGAACCCGCCCGCGAGCAGCAGGCGGTACGGACCACCCGCGCCGTCGAGCGCGACGCCCAGCACGACCGACATGGCCACGGTGGCGGCGAGGAATCCCGCGGCGTAGGCCGGGGCCTGCGCGAAGACCGGTACGTGCCAGACGCCCCACACCGCACCCACCGTCAGCGACGAGACCAGTACCCCGTACCGGGTCCGCAGCAGGGGCTGGAGGAAGCAGCGCCAGCCGATCTCCTCCCCGCACGCTCCCACCAGCTGAGCCGCCGCGATCAGCAGGAAGGGGTGGTGTAGGACTCCCGGAGGTGTGAAGCCCGCGCCCCCGGGGGCCAGTCCGTACAGGAGGACGGTGAGCGCGACGACCAGAGCGGCCGTGCCGAGGAGGGCCACCGCGCGGCGGGGCCCGCCTCCGCCGCCCCGCAGCAGCTCGCGGGTCCGCCGCCACCGGTACAGCGCGACCGCGCCCACCCCCACGGCCGGCCCGAACTGGGTCAGCTGCACCACCTCGGTGGGGACACCGGTCCCCGGCTGCGCCGCCCCCAACGCCCCGGCTGCCACGAAGGCCACCGCGGTGAACACCCCCGCCGCACCCCACACCCCGCCGCGCCCCGCCGGTTCCACGCCGTCCACCGTTCCCATGACCGTCCCGCCCGTCTGCTCGTGTCCCTACACACACGACGATGCCGGGCGGTACGACCCCGGGCACTGCACCTGCCACCCCGGCCGGGGTGTACCAGGCTCCACCCCCACCCGGTGCGGCACCACGGGCGTCAGTGGGGCAGCCTGGCGTCCGCCGCGCCGGCTTTGGGTAATCGTTGCCTTGTCGGCCCATAAAGTAGGCGTAAGCCCCTGGGGTTGAGGGGTGCCCCAGAGGTACGGTTCCGAGGCTCGGCGGCAAGGGATCAAGTGCGGCCCTAAGGCGGCCGCTACTTACGCCGAAGAAGCCGGAGACATCCATGGGTGTGTTTTCCGCACGACGCAGACCGCGCCGCAGGGCGGAGAGCAGCGGGCGGGCGGCACTCGCCCTGTCCGCCGCCGCACTCCTGATCGCGGGGACGGGACCCGTCGCCGCGTACGGAGTGGACGGCGACACGGGATCCAGCCGCCATGAGGTGGCGGGCGAGGAATCGCACGAACTGATGGAGTCCCTCGACTCGTTCAACGAGCCGAGGCTCTCGCCCAGTGCCCAGATCACCCCGGGCGCGTACGCCGCCGCGTGGGCGCACATCAAGAACATGCCTATCTCGTCCGGTAGTTGGTCCGAGGTCACCGCCTCTCCCTACAACGAGGACGCACTCCACTACCGCGACCAGTCCGCCTCGAACTCCGGTGGCGGTGCGGGCTACGCGGCGGGCCGTATCGCGGCCCTGGCCACCGATCCGACGCACCAGGGCGTGGTCTACGCGGGTGCCGCCGGCGGCGGTGTGTTCCGCTCGACCGACAACGGCAAGACCTGGACGCCGATCGCCGACCGGCTGCCGGCCCTGTCCGTGGGCGCCCTCGCCACCGCGCCCGACGGTTCGCTGTGGCTGGCCACCGGCGAGGCGACCACCGCCTCGGACAACTACCTGGGAAGCGGTGTCTACCGGCTCGCGGACCCGGCCACCGGCGCTTTCAGCGAGAGCGACAAGGTGGGCGGTCCCGAGCTGGACTCCGCCTCCATCCACACCGTCACCTTCGACAAGGCCGCCGGCTACATCTTCGCGACCTCCTCACACGGTGTCTTCCGGCGCCCGCTGTCGGCGGGCCTGTCCACGGCCTGGACGAAGGTGCTCGCCCCCTGCGCGGGCGTCGGCATCAGCGGAGTGAGCTGCGGGGTCGAGGGAGCCTACGCGGACATCGCCAACGACATAGCCGTACAGCCCGGCAGCGACGGCACCAAGCTGCTGGCCAACGTGGCCTGGCGCGGCGGCGCTGCCTACAACGGCTTCTACTACTCCGCCGACGCGGGCACCACCTGGAAGCGCGCCAACCCGACCGGAGCCATCAACCCCGCCGAGATCGGCAACGCCGCCTTCGCCTACGCCGCCGACGGCAGCAGGCTGTACGTCTCGATGGAGTCCCCGAAGCTCCTCGCCAAGTCCTCCGGCGCCGGCGCGTACTCGGTCCTCGCGGGTGTGTACGTCAGTCAGAGCGGCAACGCGAACGGCTCGTTCAAGCAGATCGCGACCTCCTCTTCGCTGTCGACGACCGGCTCCGCGATGAAGATCAACGAGATCGGCAGCGGCTACCAGCCCGGATCGCAGTCCTGGTACGACCAGGTGATCGCCGTCGACCCGAGCGACCCGAACCACGTCTACCTGGGCCTTGAGGAGATGTTCGAGTCCCGGGACGGCGGCGCCACCTGGAAGGGGATCGGCCGCTACTGGAACTTCGGCATGGGCTGCTTCAGTTACGACGCGGCGCAGAACACCTGCGACGGCGACGTGATGCACTCGGACCAGCACGCCCTCGCCTTCTCCCAGTGGAAGGGCTCGACCCCGGAGGTGTTCGTCGGCAACGACGGCGGCGCCTACGCCCGCCCGACCGCGCAGACCAGCGCGGGCTGGCGCAACCTCAACGAGTCCGGCACCCTGCGCAACCTCCAGTACTACTCCGTGCGCGCGGGAAGGATGACCGACGGCAGCGGCGAGGCCGTCTGGGGCGGCCTGCAGGACAACGGCGTCTCGCTGCTCGCACCCAAGGGCGCCACCTACCAGGGGCAGCAGCTCAACCCGGACGGCAAAATGGTCTCCCCGTTCGGCGGTGACGGCGGCGACCAGCTGGTCAACCCCGCCAACGGCTGCCAAACGGTCGGCGAGTACGTCGACCTGGCGTTGCAGATCACGAACAACTGCGGGTACACCGCGAGCGACGACGGCTCCGAGGACGTGATCACCGACATCGCGCCCGGCGACCCGGGAGCCCGGTTCATCGCCCCGTTCAGCGCGGACGAGACCGACCCGAACGGCCTGTGGGTCGCGGGCGGCCAATACGTCTGGGGCAACACCAAGACCTGGCAGAGCACCTCCGGCACCGACTGGACCAAGCTGTACGACCTGGGCGCGGGTCACTCCGCCTCGGCGGTCGCCAGCCGCGGCCACGTGACGTGGGCAGCCTGGTGCGGCCCCTGCTCGAAGGTCGACGGCACCTTCGGGCGTGGCATCGCCACCAACTCTGGCGGCACCTGGCACCAGCTGGAGCTGCCAGCCGCCTTCCCCAACCGCTACGTCTCCGGTCTGACCATCGACCCGGCCGACGCCTCGGGCAAGACCGTCTACGCGCTGGTCAACGGCTTCTCCCGGCACTGGAACGAAGGCCCCGGCGCCGGCTACGGCCACGTCTGGAAGACGGCGGACGGCGGCACGACCTGGACCGACGTCAGCGGCGACGCCTCGGCCTCGGACTCCTTCCCCGACGCCCCGGCCAACGCGGCGCTGATCACCGCGAACCACACTCTGGTGGTCGCCACCGACCTGGGCGTGTTCACCAGCACCTCGCCGGGTCACTGGGCGCGCCTGGGCACGAACCTGCCCACCTCGCCGGCGGTCTACCTCTCGCCGAGCCCGGACGGCAGCCAGCTGTACGTGGCCACGCACGGCCGCGGAATCTGGAAGGCCCGGACGCCGTAACCCGACATCAGCTCCCCCGCCGGCGCCCCGGCGCTGCCGGGGGAGCCGCGAGGCCTAGTACTCCAGTTGCACTTCTCCATTTGCCCTGGTCACGGGGCCCTTTCGGAGTCTAGTTGGCTGACGTTGCATCAGGTGGGCGGTGGTTCGTGACTCACTCGATCGGGGTGCGTGCGGCGCCGATAGTGCCAGCCGTGGGCAATGGCCTGGTGGCGTCGGCGCCAGCGGGACCAGTGGAGACGGTGCCAGGATGACTGGCACCGGGATGCAGGGGGGATGGGCAAGGTCCAGGAGCCGTCGGATTTCTGCCACGGTGAGGGGAACGAGGCTGCTCGAACCGTTTCGCCGGCCCCCTTTTCGAGGGATTGGGCTGTCATCGCCGCCAGGCTTGTCCTCCGGGATCCGGGCGGCGCGACACCGGTCCGGATCCTCGGTCCAGGACTTGGGCAGGTAGAGCTCGCGGTCCACCAGGGCCCGGCCCTTGGCGGAGGCGTAGGCGGTGAACACCCCGATTTGGCAGTTCTCCGTTCGGCCGGGGGCCCGTACATCAAATAGTGCACGGTGGAAGGGGAGTTGGTGGGAGTCTGAACCATGGCTCCGCTTCTGGCTGACCGCGCCGTCGCCCTCGTGTTGCGGGCCAAGTTCGATCAGATTTTGCCGCATTTCGATGAGCGTCGGCGTCGGTTGTACCTGGCCAGCGAGGCCACCGCCCTCGGTCATGGCGGGATCGCCTTTGTCGCCGCGGTTTCCGGCACCAGTCCTGTCACCATCGCGCGTGGTATCGCCGAATTGGCTGATGGCTCCGTCCCAACCCTCCGAATCCGGGCCCCAGGTGCCGGCCGCAAACGTCTGACAGACACCGATCCCGGCCTGGTGCCCGAACTGGAGTCGCTGATCGAGCCACACACCCGGGGCGACCCCGTCTCTCCACTGCGGTGGACCACGCTGTCGCTGCGGGCCCTGGCCTCGGCCCTCGCGGCACGGGGCCATCCCGCCAGCGCTTCCACCGTCGGGCACCTGCTGCACACCTTGGGATACAGCTTGCAGGGCACCGCAAAGACGACGGAGGGCATCAGCCATCCAGACCGCGATGCCCAGTTCACCCACCTGAACACCACCGCCGCCGCCTTCCTCAACGACGCCCAGCCGGTGATCAGCGTCGATACCAAGGCCAAGGAATGGCTCGGCAACCGTGACCGGCCCGGTCGTACCTGGCGGCCGGGCAAGGACGCGATCAAGGTGGACTGCCACACATTCACCACCACCGATCAGCCGATGGCGATTCCCTACGGGATCTACGACATCGCCCACAACACCGGATGGGTCAACGTCGGCACCGACCACGACACCGCCCAGTTCGCGGTGGAGTCCATCCGCCGCTGGTGGCAGCACCGCGGACAGGCGGACTATCCACGTGCCAGCCGGCTCCTGATCACGGCTGACTCCGGGGGTTCCAACGACCCTCGCCGCTGGACCTGGAAGAGCAACCTGGCCGCTTTCGCCCGGGAAAGCGGGCTGGAGATCTCGGTCTGCCACCTGCCTCCCGGAACGTCGAAGTGGAACAAGATCGAGCACCGGATGTTCTGCCACATCACCGCGAACTGGCGAGGGCGACCTCTGACCAGCTACCAGGTCGTCCTCGAGACCATCGCCGCCACGACCACCAAGACCGGGCTGACCATCGGGGCCGAACTGGACACCGGCAAGTACGACCTGGGCATCAGCGTGACGCCCGCCGAATTCCACGCTCTCCCGATCACACCGAACGGCTTCCACGGCGACTGGAACTACACGCTGGCTCCCCTCCCACCGCGAACACCAGACACGCCGGCCAGCACGCGCCAGGTCGACCCCGCCCTGACCGTGATGCTCACCGACCCGACCCTGACCGGCATGTCACGGACCGCGTTCGCGCAGTTGGTGGCGGTCTCGGAACCTTTCTGGGACGCCATGGCCGAGACGGCATTCCAGCGGCGTTTCCACCGCCCGCGCAACTACCGCCACCCGCAGATCAGCAGCGTGGATCACCTCCACCGGATCCTGGCCGCCATCTTGCACCGCCGCAGAGCACTGACCATGACGTTCTTGGCTCAGCTCATGGGCGTCAAACGCACCAACCTGTCCATCCAGTACCAAGACGCAAAGCGGCTCCTGGACCTCCACCAGATCCTCGTCACGCCTCTCCCCGGCCCGGCCGCCCGCACCCTGGAACAACTACACGCCCGAGCGATTCCCACCGAAGGTTGTCCCTGACAGTTATTCAAATACGGGCCCCGGCCGGACCGAAAACTGCCAGATCGGCGTCTTCGCCGCCTACGCCACCACCCTGGGCCACGCCTTGGTCGACCGCGAGCTCTACCTGCCCAAGTCCTGGACCGACGATCCGGAACGCTGCCGCGCCGCCAAGATCCCCAGCGAACGTGGCTTCGCGACGAAGAACGACCTGGCCCGCACCATGGTCCTGCGAGCACTCGCCTCCCCGCTGCCCGTCACCTGGGTCGCCGCGGATGCCGCCTACGGGCAGGACTCCCGCTTCCGCCGCTTCCTGGAAGACGCCGGCCTGTCCTACGTCATGGCCGTGCCCAAGTCCCAGCAGGTCCACGGCCCCCGCATCGACCACCTCATCGGCCAAGCTCCTCCCGAAGCATGGCAACGGCTCTCCTGCGGCGACGGCGCCAAAGGGCCACGCATCTACGACTGGGCCGCCGCCCGGCTGCCGGCCGTCTGGGAATTCGACGGCGACGAGCCCACCCGCCAGCGATGGATGCTCGCCCGCCGCAGCATCACCAAGCCGGACGAGCTCGCCTACTTCCTGGCTTCGGCACCCCTGCAGGCAACCCTCGCCGACCTCGTGCGGATCGCCGGCGTCCGCTGGAAGATCGAGGAATGCTTCCAGAGCGCGAAGAACGAGTGCGGCCTGGACCAGTACGAAGTCCGCCGCTACACCGGCTGGCACCGGCACATCACCCTCGCCATGCTCGCCCACGCGTTCCTGGCCGTCACCGCCGCCCACGCGAGAGAAAAGGGGGAACCCAGCGGGACACGCCCGACCTCGTGGACCTCACACCAGCCGAGATCCGCCGTCTGCTGGCAACTACCCACCGACATCCTGCCGCACGGGGCGACCACTCGATGAACTGGTCACGATGGCGCCGGCGGCACCAGGCGCGGGCCCGCCGATGTCACTACACGCGGCGCGGGCACTCGTTCGCGGGACGGGCCGCGCGAACCCGTCCCACTCCCGGCACTGCCCCGCTACACTCCCCACACCCAAGCCGTTGACCAGGCAAAACATCAAAGTCCGGCTGGAGTACTAATACTCCAGCCGTAGATCGTGATCTTCATGTCCGGGCTGCGGCTTGTCGCCGGTAGCCTGCACGTGTGGGTGAGATCTGGGACGTACGGCAGCTGGTCACTGACGGATTCGAGCATATATACGCCGAGTTGGAGTGGTACGACGGTCCTCGCGACGGGCTTGTCGACGTCGATGGGGTGCCTCACTACTTCCAGTGCCACGACGTGGACTTCTCCGTTGCCCCGGATGAGTACTTCGTGTGGCCGGCGGACGAGACCCTGGCCGCGCTGGAGCGCGAACAGTGGGCGATCTTCGTCGCGTGGAACCACTGCTACGAAGCAGGAACCGCCGGGATTGAGGGCCATCCTGGTCATGGAGGTATCGACCCCCGGTATGACGAGCTGACGGCATTGCTCACCCCGCACCGCCAAGCGCCTGCAGACGCGAAGCTGCTGGTTGCCGAGTGGCGGTTCGACGGTGGGGACCGCTATCGGGTCGACGGGGTTGACTACTGGGTTCGATGGCGCGAACGAGGATCAGGCCGCACTTGATCACTGCGAGTAGAGGAGTTCTTCCAATCCGGCAAGGGCCAGGCCGCCTTGGACGAGCACCAGGTCCGCCGCTATGCCTCCTGGTCCCGATGGGTTGAACTCGGCGCACTTATGACTCCCAGCAGATCCCAGTACGTGGCGGCGATTGGGAGAGCCGGAGAAGGCGGCGGCGGTCTTCTCCAACAGTCTGTGGACCAACCCCGACGACAACCAAGGCGTCAGGTACCTCATCGGACAGGCCAACACCAGCCTGCCGTGGAAATCCGACTGAGTACCTGATCCATATCCTTGCTGTGCGTCCCGCATTGCTTCAGGCACCCCAGCTGTCACTCGTGAGGCAGCCGGGGACATGATGGCCCTCGTGACGAGCAGCCCACAGACACCTCCGGCCCGGATCCCGGGCTATGACGGAGGCCCCTTCCGCCACCAGCCCGAACTCCTGGACGACCACCTGTTTTGGCTGGTCCACCTGCATCTGGGCGATACGCGCGATCTGGAAGCGGGAGCCTTGCTGTCCCAGCTGCTGGGAGGCGACACCTGGCCCGTGTTCACGGTGCCGCTGGCCGGTGATCACCGCCTGCATGTGGTGTATCGCGCCTTGGAGGGGGAGGCCGGCATCGACTACCTCGTGCACCACCCTGACTGGAACGCGGCCGAGACCTTGGCGCAGGACGATGGGCACTTCATGGGCCCCGGCCTGTCCTGGGCCGAGCTGACCGCCGCAGCGGACAACGGCCTGCCCGGCGGCAGCACCACCGACCCCCACGCCCGACTACTGCTCCTGCTCCCGGCATTCGGCGACGACGCCGTGCCGGATGAGGCCTTCGAGCGCCTGACCGCGGCGCTGCGCGCCCGCACCCGCGTTGAGGCGCCGGAGAGGCTCGCCGTGGCGCGCCTCGCGCATCAGGGGGAGTGGGGCCCCACGCACTGGACCACGGCCGAGGGCGGCTACCTGATCAACGATGGTGGCTACTCCTTCCGTAACCCCGCCAACCGCTTCGCCTGGCCGACCGCCCGCCTCGCCGAGGTCGCAACCGCACTGACCCCCTGACGGCGCGTCCGGGGAACGAGGAGTCGAGCAGTACACAGCGATCTCCGGTCACGCGAGATGACCTGCAAATGATCAGTACCTGATCCATAGCCCCGTGATGCTCCTCTGTCGACGTGGACGGGGTCCATGTAGCGTCAGCGCCAGGGGATGAGATGAACTTCGACGAGAACGAACCGCAGTCTGTTCGAGAGGAGCGCTTCGCCGTAGAACGGGCCGAACGCAGAGAGACACGCAAGGCTGCGTCCCTCGACTCGCGGGGAGCCCACCTCGGCGTGGCCATCGTGACCATCGCCCTGGTCCTCCTCAGCTGGAACAGGAAGCTGGTCGCTCTGGGCATCGTCGGCGGAGTCTTTCTGCTCTGGTTCTCCGCAGCCCTCGCATGGGCCTACGCCGACGGGGACCACGGCCGACACGCACTCCAGCGCGCGTACAACGTCACTTTCGGATGGGGCGACGGATTCTGAGCACCATGACCAAACCAGAGGGGGCGATTTGATGTTCGAGGTGTTGATGTCCGCTCTGGCCCGGAATGGCTCCATCAGCGGGCCCGCGGCCTTGGCCGCTCTGCTGTCGGGCGCGAGGTGGGAGGTCCCTTCGAATACGGCCTCGGCCCACTCGTTGTGGGCGATCTGGTGCGACCGGCTGGACATGCTGGTGGAGACGGGAGGAGCTGATCCGGGTCTGCTGGAGAGTCTGGCTCAGGCCGTGGACGGGCTCCACGATGCAGGAGACGCACGGGTGTACATGGTGTCGCTGAGGGGGAGGGTGGTTGGGGTAGCGATGGCTCGGTGAGCTGGGGTGTTGCAGGTCTGTGTGAGAGCGGTTGTGCGGTGCTGGTGGTGGCTTGATCTGGGGTTGTTGCAGGTTGGTTGGGAAAATGTCTGGGTGTTGCAGATGGCGTCTGGGTCTAAAGGGCCGAGGCGTCATTTCGCGTTCTCAGGTGTTTATGCAGGTCAGTGGGGTGTTCGGCGGTTCGGGGTACGGGTGCGGGGCTGGTGTGTGGTTTCGGCGTGGTGGTCGAGGCGGATCGCGTCCAAGGCTGTCTTGGTGATGCGTTCGGTGCCGTCACCGATGGCGGTGATGGCGGCTTGCCGGATGAGTCGGGTGAGGCTTCCGATGCGGCCGGCGGTGCGTTGGTGGAGGTAGGTCGCGTGGCGGGGGAGCGTTCCGGGTTTGTGGTGGTGGAGGTCGAGGGCGTTTTCGAGGTCGGTGACGGTGTCGGTGAAGGGATGCCGGTTGCCCAGGCGGGCGGGGAGTGGCCCGCACTCGATGAGTGAGGCCCTGCCTGCGAGTTGCGCGCCTCGGACCCCGGTGAACAGGGGCGTGGATGTGACGTCGATACCGGCGTACACGAAGGTTGCTTGGATGCGTTCGGTGAGGTCTTTGATGAGGTCGGCGGTTTCGGCGCCGGTGGTGGTGCGGGGGTTGACGCGGTGGATTTCGTCGATGAGGACGAGGCGGATACCGGTCTGGTTGTAGGTGTGGCAGACGCTCTCGGTGATCTGGGTTTGCGTCATCCGGGTCGTGGTGGGGATGGCGAGGTAGCGGGCGAATTCCGCCGCGAGCATTTTCGCGGTTGCTCCGGGCGGGACCAGGACGTACGCGACGGGGACCTGGATGTCGGAAGGCTTGCCGGGTGGGGACGCGGCGCGGGTGTGGGCGAGGTGGCAGGTGCGCCCGACGTGGAGGAGCGCCGTGGTCTTTCCGGCCGCGGCGGGCCCGGTGAGGATGAGTGAGGGTCGGGCGGTGGTCTGCTGGTGGCGGCCGAGGATCATCAGGGTGCGGATATTGGTGGCGAGGGTGTCGATGGCGGGGGTGCGGACGGTGACGAACGCGGAGTGGTAGGCCAGGCGCTCCTCGACGCTCCGCGGCGGGGTATCGGGTGTGGGTGGTACCAAGGCCGGGGTGTGGGCGAACTGCTGCCAGCCCTGCCAGGTCGTGATCGGCCAGGGCCTCTGCGCCTGCAGGGTGTCGGCGTCGGCCAGGTCTGGGTCCGCGGTCTGGTGGAGGCCGCCGGCCGGGGTGCTGGGACGCGACGGGGTGTTGTTCACCATGTGAGTGCTTCCGTGTGTGCGTCGTAGAGCCCGAGCCCGGTATACGGGCGGGCAGGGGTGCCGTTGTCGCCCGCAGGCTCGTCTTCGCCTTCGGTGTCATCCGGTTCGTCGGGGCAGTCGTCCAGGGCATCGAGGCTGTCGGCATCGGCGTCTGTCGGGCCGGTGGCGGATTCTTCGCCGGTGTCCCTGGAGCGGGCCGGCGCGGATGCCAGGGCGGGTAGGGGCAGGGTGGCGCGGCTCAGGAGATGCTGCTCGGTGCGTGTGGCGTCTCCGTTGCGTGCTCGTCGCATGAGGTGGTCGAGGGCGTCGGCGAGGTCGGCTTCGTGCTGGTCGGGATCGGGGTGGTGGACGGTCTGGGCGCGGACGTGTTGCCAGGTGCGTTCGTTGAATGGCTGGTGGGTGTGGTCGCGGTGGATCCAGGGGATCTCGGCCAGGGTTCCGTCGGTCAGGCGTAGCCAGATCTGGCGGGCATCGTGGGGGTTGTGGTGGACCTCCCACTTCCCTCCACGGGCGGTGATGGGGGAGGGCTGGCCGCGGTAGGGGGCGAGGAGGTCGTGGTCGTAGGTGCGGTGGTGCAGGCGGATGCCGCGTTCGGTGACGGCCGTCCAGCGCACCGGCAGGAGTTCCAGGTAGTCGTTCCCGGTCAGCGGCACGGGCACGTGGCCGGCCACGCTGATGAGGGCGGCCCACATCTGGTTCGGTGTGAGCGCGGCCCTGGGCAGGACCGGGTGGCGCAGGCCTTCGTGGGGGCGATGGTGGTAGTGGACGAGCCACTCGTCGAGGAGGTCCTGGAGCTGGGGGACGGTGTAGCGGGCCTCAAGGTGGGTGCCAGGGCCGCGCTGGGTGATGTTGGGGCCGGTGTAGCCGGGCAGATGCTGGCAGAACAGCGTGTTGATGGTCCCGAAGGTCCGCTCCACGATGCCTTTCGCGGTCGGCGTGTACGGCGGGGCAGCTTGGACGCTGATGCCGAGGGTCTCGCACGCGGCGGTGAATGCCTTCGACAGGTAGATGCTGCCCCGGTCGGTGATGACCGTTTCGGGGATGACGGCCGGGCGCGCGGCGGCTCCTTGGAGGCGTTCGTCGAAGGTGAGCAGCCGCTGGTGGGGCAGCAGCGAGCTGTGCGCGAAGCGCAGGGCGTCGGGCCAGGCGGGCCGGGCCGGGTGGGGGACGGCCATCTCTGCCAGGAGCAGCGCGGCGTCGACGGCCTGGGTGCTGGACGGGCAGAGCACGGCGGCGAGGATGGCGCGGGTGGCGATGTCGATGGCGATGGTGAGCTCGGGCCTGGCGACGATGCCGTCGTCGAAGACGGCCAGGACGTCGAGACGGGTGGTGTCGATCTGTACCTGTTCCCCGGGCCGCAGCGCCACCGTCGGGGTGAACCCGCGCCCGTCGCCGGTGATCGGCGGATTGCGTACCGGGCGGCTGGGGAGGTCGGCGGGGCGGGCGAGCTGGTGGACGAGCCGGTACAGGTGGCCTGTGAGGGGGCGGGTACCGTGCCGGGCCCGTGGCGGTCTTCAAGGATTCGGATGACGAGGGGGAACAGCCCGTTGATGGTGCCCTTGGACCGCCGCCGCTGCCTGCGCAACGCCTCCTTCACCGCATCCGCCACCCGCTCGTCCTGCCGTCCCGCCGGAGCGGGACCGCGGGTGGTGCGGCGGTCGAGCAGCCCCCACAGACCTTGCCTGCGGTAGGCGAGCCTCATCCGCTGAACCGTCGTACGCGACACCCTGGCGAACCCCAGCGCGGTGAGCTCGGCAGCTTTGGCCTGCTCCCGCTCGGCCAGCGTCCACCGGCCCGGGTCGTACTGCACCCGCACCACCTCCCCGCTGTCCGGGCCACCCGGCCGTCCGCACTCGACCTCCCGGACGTGCCTCTGCCAGGCCAGAGCCTTCTCCCGCGCCGCGGCGGGGGCCGTCTCGAACAACCCCCACTGCGGCACTGGCCGAACCTGCTCGGCCTGCTCGCCGGCCAGTTTGAACGCAGGGTCGGCGAACAGATGCCCGGCGAGCACCACGGCACTGCTTCCGTCGTCGCCGGCCAAGTGCACGGACTGCCCGGCCAGCGCCACGACCTGCCACCGCGCACCGCCGAAGTCGATGTGCGCGCCGACCGCCACGACGGGCCGTCCGCTGCGCGGCGCGGTCACGGCACCTCCCGGAACTGGCCGCCGCCGGCCTCACGGTGCGCACCGGCGGCCGTAAGGACTTCGGATGACGCGAGGGTGCCTGCCTGGACCAGGACGCGTTCGTGCAGCGGCTTGTCCAGGGGAACGTGCAGGTGTCCGTGCCACAGGGCGTGGAAGGCGGCGGGGAGGACTTCGATGGGGTCGCCTACCGCTTCGACGCCTTCGATCAGTGGCCGCGGGCAGGCGAAGGCTTGCAGGAGGGCGGTGGTGAGGGTGGGGCGGACCTGGTTGCGGGGGTGCCGGTAGCCGGCGAGCCACCGCAGATTGGCCGCCAGCAACTCATCGAGCGGGTCCAGGCGCAGGTAGCTCCAGCCGACCTGCTCACACGCCCGCTCCATCATCACGGCGGCAGCCAGGGCGCGTTCTCCTCCCGCCGAAGGGTGGCTGGGGCAGTCGGCGAGCAGCGCGGTGCCGTCGGCACGCCGGGCGAAGAGCTGAGGGGTCCACGATCGCCCCCGCCCCTGTTCGTCGTGCCACTGCAGCCGTACGGGCCGTCCGGCAAGACCGACGACGTCCGGGTCACGGTCCAGGACCATCAACTGGGCTCGCATCGCGTTCGACCCGGAGGCGACATGGCGCCCGGTGGTCGCGGACCACCACAGCCCTGGTCCCCAGCGTCTGCCCGGGACCACCGGGAACGCGGAGACCGGTTCAAGTTCCTCGAACGCGACGGTCACCGCCGCATCCACCCACCGCTGCACCACGGCCTGCCCGCCGAACCCGGCGAACGCCACCTCGAATACGGACCCTGGGGACGCGCTCGGCTGCGCACCGCCCGTGTCTGCCACGCTCGTCACGGGACCGAGCCAACTACCTCAACCAGCAGTTTGGGCCGGTTTGCGTGTTCTGCTCGTGCGGGAGGCCCTGATGCGGTAGCCGCGTCGGCTACACCCCCTCGTGGGCGTCCGCCTACTCGTCGTTCTCATCCGCGGTGACGGTGCCCAGGCCTGCCCATTGCTCGACGTCGTGGAGAGCGACGCCCGCGTTCACGGCTGCGAGCGCTGTCTCCCGCAGGGCCTGGTCGAGCAGGTCGATGGAATGGCCGAGTCGCTGGAGGAGAAGACGGGCGGCGTCCGCGGTACGGCCCTGGTGCGCGCCGCGCAGCTGGAGCAGTTCGTCCTGGGCGGCCTCGATGAGGTTGGTGATGAACATGCGCTGCTCTGGCGGCACGGTTGAGCGCCAGTTCGTACCGGAACCGCCCGCGGCCTTTTCCCGGGTCTGCTCACGGAGCAGGGCTGCCATGGTGGGCGGCTGCTGATCGGCCCTGACCCTCCACGGACCGGCGTCGTAGGGGTCAACCCTCGTATGCCATCGCCGACGGATGACGGCGGCCTTCCACGTGATCAGCGGGCCGCCGTCCGGCGCGGCCAGCGGCCCCAGCCAGGGGCGTCCCACCTGCTCGCCGAGATGGCGGCCGAACCGGCTCTCCCCAGGGAGCGGGCGGGGTAGCCCCGCCCTACCGCTGTCGGTCCACGCCAGTTCTTCGGCAGCCGGGTCCAGAAGGACGTTCGCTACGGCGACGATCTCGGGGAAGACCACTGCGTCCCGCCCGATCGCCCGCCGCCGATCAACGTCTCCGCGAGCTCCACGGCCCGCGACTTGCTCCAGACGACGTGGCCAGATCCGTTCCTGCTCCCAGTGAAGGGAGTGTTCCCACCACTGGCACACGACCGCCCGCGCCATACCGAACACCTCCGCCGGCTCCACCCCGGCCCGGCGCGCCCGGCGGGACACCTCACGCCACTGCCGCTGCGCCCCGACGACCTCCGGGCTCGTCCGCAGGTCTAGGTTCTCCAAGTGCTGGTCGGCATCGGCGTCCAGCAACCAACGACCGTGCCGCCCGCAGACCCGCTCCCAGCGTTCGGCGTAACGAACCGTCCGAACCAGCTGCCCAGTGCGCCGTGCCGTACACAGCCGGCAGCCGAACGCCACCGGCCCTACGACTGCACCACCAGCGCGCCAAAGGGCCTGTGGGGCATCTGCCTCTTCCTGTGCGGAGAGTTCGTCCTCGTTGCTGTCCCAGGACGGCAGCGCATGTCTGAGCGTCTCCTCGTCGACCTTGCACAGTCCTGCCAGCGCAGTCCTGCCCATCGGGCTGAGCAGGACTTCGGCGTCCGCGCGGAGCGCCCCGCCGGGGTGCCGGGGCTGGTGGTTCCTCCACCGCCAGTGCCCGAGTAGGCAGCTGGGTTCCTGGCCGTAGCGGTCAGCGATTCGGCAGATCATGGACCAGGTAGTTTCTCTCTTCAACGGACCCACTCGGTAGATCCCTGCTGGAGGTCGGTCGGACTCAGGCATGCCTGTCCAGGCGATCACGCCCTTTGGCTGCCCGCGAGACCCTGCGGTAACCCCTCGCTTCTGCCGGCGGGGCATGAGGGGGTCGCGCGTGGTGCCGTATTTTTGCCACAGGACGGGTTGGGGAGGGGGGACTGATGAGCGATGCTCTCGCGGGGATCGATGCCATCGATTGGGCGAGGCTGGAGCACGCCTATGGGACGGCCGAGGACGTACCCGGAATGCTTCGGGATCTGTACCGGCCGGAGAAGGCCGCTGATGCAGCCGATGACCTGCTCACGCATGTCCACCACCAGGGTGGCGCGGTCTGCTCTGCGGCTCCGGCCGCTCTTGTGTACGTACTCAGGGCAGCGGCCGATCCGGCCATCGCTCCAGCCGTCCGCCACGAGCTCCTTGAACTCGTCGGGGCTTTGGCGTACACGGCGAACACCGCGGAGCCCCGCTGGGTCACCCCGGCCTGGCCCGCTTCCTGGGACCTGGCGGTGACGGACCTGCTGCCGCTGCTCGACGACCCGGCGACCCTGAACCGTATTGCCGTGGCCGACGCCCTCGCCGAAGCCCGCCACAGAGCCGACGAGGTGATCGCGGCACTCCGGGCACGATGGGCCCGGGAGCCGGAGCAGGAGTCGCGGACCCAGCTCATCGATGCGGTCGGCTCAATTGTCCCGTACGCCGACGCACAGCGCGACGACGC
The DNA here is from genome assembly GCF_036346895.1 of Streptomyces sp. NBC_00503. Taxonomy (NCBI): domain Bacteria; kingdom Bacillati; phylum Actinomycetota; class Actinomycetes; order Kitasatosporales; family Streptomycetaceae; genus Streptomyces; species Streptomyces sp. NBC_00503. The sequence continues at coordinate 8,167,564 of NZ_CP107855.1, forward strand.
CCTCACCTGGCTACGCCAGCTCATGCACGATGCAGCGCCCGCCATCCGACTCTTCGCCGTGCAGGCCCTGCGTCGCGCGCTACCGGGGCACGACGACAGCGCGTACGCGTGGACGGTCTCTGAGGTGCTGTTCGGCGGCAGCGACCCGGGCGCCTGGAGGCCGAGCGGAGGTGTGTCCCAGTCGACGGTCGTCTGGGCGATCGGGCTGTTGGGAGAAGACCGGGCGAACCGGTCCGACGCGGTCCAGAGGCTGCTGACGCATCCGGACGCCTCGGTACGCGCGGGCGCGCTCCGGACGGCCGCCGATATGCTCAGCCGCCGGCGCTCCGCCGTGCCCGAGCTGCTCCCTGCCGTGGCCTGCCTGCTGTCCGACGCCGAGCCCGACAATCGGCTCTTCGCAGCCCGGGTCCTGGGCATGTGCGGGCATGCCGCCCGCCCTTGGGCGGACGCGCTGGCGGCCATGGTGACGGACGAAGGCGAGCCGTACCTGCCCGCCCAGGACCACGCCGTTTGGGCGTTGTCTCGGCTCGGCGACGCCCGGTGTGTACCGCCGCTGGTGCGGCGCCTGTCGGGGGAGCGGCTTGGGTTCGGGTACCACGGGGTCCACGCCGACGGCTGGGGGACGTACGAGCTGAGCCTGACCGAGACCGCTGGAGGGCTCGGGGCCCACGCCGACGTGCTGATGCCGCCGTTGCGTGCCCGGCTCGCCGCAGCCTCGACCCTCGACGAGCGTCGAGCACTCTGCCAGTTGCTCGAGGCATGGGGTGCGGCCGCGACCCCAGCGATCCCGGACCTGATCGGTCTTCTGAGCACCGACGCCGCAGTGTGGGCCCTGGATGCCCTCGCCGCGATCGGTCCGGCCGCAGCCGAGGCCGTGTCCCCCGAACGGTTGCGGGCCCTGCTCGATGCCCCGCCCGAGGGTCAGACGTTCGCACCACGTTGCCTGACGCTCGCGTACGGCCGGCTGACCGGCGACCGCACGCCCGCACTCGAGCTGCTGCTCCCGCAGCTGGGCGAGCCGTATGGCCAGAACAACCCCGCGACCCTGCTGGGAGAGATGGGTCCGGCGGGCGCCCCGTATGTTGAGCGGCTGCGCGAACTCCTCCACGTGCACAACGAAGGCTGGCTGCCCCTCCGTGTCTCCGAGGCCCTGTGGAAGATCACCGGACAGACCGACGAGGTCGTCCCCGTCCTCGTCCAGGCCATCGCTCCGTTCGCTGAGCGCGGCGGCGCCTACCGGGCGATCACTGCGACAGTGAAACTCCTGGCTGAGATAGGCAGGCCTGCGGCCTCTGCCGAGCCGGTTCTAAAGGCGTTTCTCGACGCCGACGAGCGGCCCGTCAGGCACGGGACATGGCGGTCGGTACCGGAGGACAACGAGTTGAGTGATGCCGCGCACGCCGCATTGCTCGCAGTCTCCGACTCCATCCCGCGCGAACTCCAGCCTCCGTGCTGATCCTGGCGGCGGTGTGAATGAGGTGCGCACTGCTCAGTTGATATTCGGCGTCGGTTCTTCAGTGGTTCGGCGTTTCGTTTTCAGTGGGTTTTGAGCGCTGTGACGTGCAGGTTTGTGGTGATGTCGCTCCTGCTCTGAAGGTTTGGCGCTGATTTGTTGCTGAAGAGTGCTGCCGAATCTGGGGTGGAGCTCGCGCCGAGTCTGTAGGCGTTGGATCGGTATGCGCGGAGTGAGTTGGGGCGGTCTTCTTGCTGGTCCTGTGTTAGGTGAGGTCTCGGGTTGCCCAGCCGGGTGGGAGCTTGGGAAGTCCGATGAGAGCGTCGATGTCGAGGTACTCGAGGAGGAGTGCCTTCAGGTGTCGGCCGTCGATGAGTTCCAGTCGGTGGCGCGGGGCGAAGTCGTGACTGGCTTTGCCGAACCAGGCGGTGGTGACGACGATGCCCTTGGAAGCGACTTTGTCGTTGACCATGGCGGCGTGTGCGCGGACGGTCTCCGCTGGTACGACGTTCTTGGTGCGTTTGGCTTGGATGATGCAGAGGCCGCCGACCAGGGGTTCCTCGCTGATGGCGACTGCGTCGATTCCGTCGTCGCGTGAGGCCTGGGTGACCCAGGACTTGAGTCCCCTCGCCTCGAACAGACGCCGGATGAGATGTTCGAATTCGATGGGGTCGAGTGCGAGTAGGTCGGGTCGGCTGTCAAGGCCGGCGACCACGTCGTGTTCGGGTGCGAGTTTGAATTTGGCTAGGTCGAACGTAACTACTGGCCGGACGGGTTCCAGGTCGTAGGGGTGTTGGGAGACGATGGCGTTGAGGTAACGCAGGGTCTGCACAGGGTCGAGTTCTGGTTCGTCCAGGACGAGTTCCTCGAAGGTGTTCCGCTCCGCACGCAGGCTGACCAGGCAGGGCCGGACGGCCTTTCCTGTGGCCCGGTCCTTGGCATTGACATGCCCGTTGAAGGCCACGACGTCGACCAGCGCGGGTGGTGTCACGGCGAGCGCTTCGTCGATGGCGCGGAGTGCGAGTCTGGCGACGAGGTCCCTGTACATGGCCTTGGTCTCGGCGTCTTTCCGCGGCTGGGGGACGACTGTGGGCGGAGTCGAACCCTTGTATCGGTACTGCATGGCCACTGGTACTGCCACCTGGCTGGGGAGCTCAACGTCCAGCACGAGCTCTCGTGATTCGGGTGTGAACGCCGTACGCCACGTGCCGCGAAGTCCGTTGGGGTAGCTGACCTGGCCGAGTGCAGCTTCGACGTGGCCAGTCATCGCGTCGATGCCATTGCTGACAAAGGCCTGCTCTACCGGCAGGCGGTGAGTGTGCAGTCCTGTCGCTCTGCCGGTGAGCACGGCGTTCAGGCGCTTGACCTGCTCCTCGACTTCGGCTGTCTTGGCTGCGGCTTCTCGGCGCAGGTCCTCGCTCAGTTGTTGGCTTGCTCGCCGGTCGGCCTCGGTTTTCTCACGCGCCGCGGCCTTCTTCTTCTGCTCGGCCGCCTTCGCTCGGGCTGCTTCACGCTTCTCCAGGTCCCGGACGATCTGATCGGCCTTGCGCGCCTCCTCGGCACGGGTCCGCTCGTTCTGCTTCTTGGCCCGTACCCAAGCCTGGGCCTGCTCCCGCTCTCTCCGCGCGTCCTCCCTGCCCTGCCGGGCCGCTTCCCGTTCTTCAGCGCGCGCCTGCCGCAGCCGCTCTGCTTCCGCCTGCTTGGCAGCTGCTGCCTTGGCCTTCTGGGCGTCGCGGTACGCCTGCATGAGCTGAGACGCCAGCGACTTCCTTCGCGCCATGGTTCCCCCCTTGTAGCCCTGTCTGAGGCAAGAGCTGCCCCGCGGGCTCCTGCGTCAATCTGGGCGGTCTGCTTGAGCCCGCCGTCTCCGTTCGGGTGATGCTGCGCGGCGTGTCTGTGTGGGGTGGGAAGCGGCGGACAGCGTCTTCGCTGGGCGTTCTGTCTGAGGGGTGATGTGCATGGCTGGGGAGGGTCCCGACGCCGGGGACGTGGTGATGCCAGTTGCTGTAGTGCGTGAGGCGGCTGTTGCCCGTCTGATGTCGTTGGATTCCCGGGGCGAGCTGACGTCGGCGCATGTGCGGTTGGTGGCGTCGGTGTCCGGAGTGTCGGAGCGCACGGTGTGGAGCTGGTTGTCCGTGGGGCGGAGCGAGGGGCGGATGGGTCCGAAGCCGCGTTCGAGGCTCACCGTGACGCAGGAGATTCGGCAGCAGCTGGCTGTGTGGGGCGGGAATGTCTCTGCGGTGCACCGTGAGCTCGTGGCTCGTGCGGTGGAGGACCCGTCGCTGGGGCCGGTGCCGTCACTGTCGGTGTTCCACCGCGCCGTACGGCAGGACTTGTCGGTGGGGGAGCGCGAGGGCCTGAAGGGCGGCGAGGAGGCCCGCCGACGCTTCGATGTGTATGGGAAGCGCCCCGCGACGCATCGGAATGCGTGCTGGGAGGGGGACCACAAGCGGGTCCCGGTGCGGGTGGATCTTGAAGGGTCTGCGGTGTGTCCGTGGGTGACGTGGTTCATCGATGTAGCGACGAAGGCGATCGTCGGGGTGGCGGTTACTCCGCACCAGCCGGCGAGGGATGCGGTCCTGGCCGCGCTGCGCACGGGGATCAGCAGGCAGGATCCGTACGGCCCGTTCGGTGGTCTGCCCGGCGTGGTGCGGGTGGACCGGGGCAAGGAGTTCTTGTGCCGGACGGTGGAGCGTGCTCTGGGTGCTTTCGCTGTTCCGGTGGATGATCTGCCGGCGTATAAGCCGTACCGCAAGGGCACCGTCGAGGCGTTGAACGGTGCGGTGGAGGAGATGCTGCTGGTCTCGCTGCCGGGCTATACGCACCGTGCTCGCCCGGCGGAGGCGTACCGTCCGGATCCGGTGGAGGACCTGCTCTCGTACCCGGACTTCGTGAAGGTCCTGCTGGACTGGGTGGCCTGGTGGAACACCGAGCACCGCCCTGCCGGTCTGGCCGCGAACCTGACGCCGTTGGCGGCGTGGGAGGCGGATCCGGCGCCGGTCGAGGACGTTGCGGAGGAGCGCCTGGCGTTCTTCGCGCTGGAGGACGACGGCCGGGTCCGGAAGATCACCACGAACGGAATCAGCTGGCGACGTCGTGCCTATATCGCGCCGTGGATGGCCGGCCACGTCGGCATGCGGGTCCGGCTGCGGTATCTGCCGCACTACGACGGGCAGATCGAGGTGTTCTCTACCGAGGAGTGGGGCCGGCACCTCGGGACCGCCTACCTGGCCCAGGCGGCGACGGTGGAGCAGCGTCGTGCGCTGAGTTCGGTCAGGGAGAAGCAGGCCCGCGCGTTGAAGGCGGATCTGAAGGCGGCGGAGAAGCTGCGCAAGGCCCGCTACACGGCCACGACGACGGCTGCGGTGCCCCGTCCGCGCCGCACGGTCACTTCCTCGCAGGCCGAGGCGGAGATCGCCCGGTCCAGGGGCGTGGATCTGGCGGCCCGTGCTCTGCCGGACTTGATCCCGCCGCGTGAGCCTCCGGCTTCCTGGGCCCGGCCGGTTGTCCGCCCCCGCCGCGCGGCCGACTCGCAGACCGATTCCGGGCAGGCGGAGGCAGCCGAGGGCGGGCCGTCTGGAGCGGGTGGTGTACGTGACGACAGCGGGGAGCGTTGATCAATGGCGACTGCTGAACGGCAGGGCCGGCTGCCCCGGGAGCGGGAGGACCACTTCATGCGGCTGCCGGGCGCCCAGGTGGTCTCCACGCGCGCGCTGCTGATGGTGCGGGAGAACATCCGTGCCGCAATCGAGGCCAGAGCCATGATCTGCATCTACGGGCAGGCGGGCCGGGGCAAGTCGTTGGCTGTGAACACCTCGCTGCGTGAGCTCGCACCGAGGCTGACACGCCGGATCCAGTTCCGGGCCCGCCCTTCGACCCGCGACCTGCGCCATGAGCTGTTCCACGCCCTGGGTATGCAGGGCCGTCCGCCGACGCAGCCGATCGAGTTCGACCGTATGCTGCGCGGCGCCCTGGAGGCGACGCACGTCCTGGTCTGTGACGAGGCGCAGTGGCTGTCGAAGATGTGCTTCGAGTACCTGCGTTATCTGTGGGATGACATCGGCTCGGATCTGACGATCGTGTTCACGGGCGGGGACGGCTGTTTCGAGATGTTGCAGAGTGAGCCGATGCTGGAGTCCCGGGTGTACGCGTGGCAGGAGATCGAGCCGATGCCGCTGGAGGAGGTCCTCACCGTCATCCCGGCGTTCCACCCCGTGTGGGCGGATGCGGACCCGGATCTGATCGCGATGTGCGATGACGAGGCCGCGCACGGCAATTTCCGGGCCTGGGCGAAGATCACCCATCACCTGACTGCCGGGATGAAGGAGTCCGGGCGGAGCCTGGACGAGGACTTGCTGCGCTGGTCCTACAGCAAGCTGCGCCAGCGCCCGGTGGTGGCCTGAGGTGCTGGACTGCCCGAACCCGCCGCCGGTCACGGTGGTCCTGGACCCGTACGACGACGTGGTCCACACCCGGGCGGCGCTGGCCTCCCACGCCCCGCAGCACGGACGCCTCACCGTTCATCCGACCCCGGGCACCGACGCCGCGATCGCGCTCGCCTACGACGTCCTCGCTGCCCTTGGCAAGCCGGTCCCCGTGGCCGGCTACCGCCACCTCGACCCGGCCCCGGCCTGGTCGATCGCCGCGGCCTGGATCCTGGCCACCCCCATCACCCACCTGACCCTGCTGCGCGCCCACCTGCTTACTCCGCACCGCTTCAGAGCTCTCCTCACCCTGCGCCGGCGTACCGGTGTCCGCCTGGTTCTGGTCTGCCACCACCGGGCCGTACGGGCATTCCTGGAACGCGAACTGCGCCAGGTGGACCACAGCATCGCCGAGGCCTCCGCCCTGCTGCCCGAGGCCGAACCGACCATCCCACAACGCCGGGCCCCGCAAGCAGCACGGCCCCTGGCGAACCGCTGGATCGACTTGCCCGCACTGACCACCCTCAGGACCTTCGACGAGTCGATCGGACCGTGCCGGTGCGCCGCGCCATTAGCGGCAGACCGGGACTTCTTCCCGCCGGTGATGCCGCCGGTCACCGAGGCGGAGGTGTCGTGGCGGCTCCACCGCGCGACGGCGCACCCCTACCTGGCGGCTCAGCTGGCCACGGCCGCGTTCACCGCGGCCTCCACCACTCAGCTCGATGCCGCGCACGCGCGCGATCTGAGCGCGAACGGCACGACGCTCACGCTGCATGACCACGGGCTGCGCCGGGGCTGCATGACCCACCCTGTTCCCGCCTGGGCACGTCCTCTGCTGAGGGCGACCGCTCTCCTCTGGAGGATCGGTGGCGGCAGCGGACCGCTGTTTAGCGATCCGCTGAGAAGTGCGGGACTGCCGTCCCTGATGGCCTTCGCCGAGGGCTGCAGGATCCGCCCGCCCCAGCCTCCGTGCCCCAAGCGGCCCCACGGGCGGCGTGGAACGCCCCTGAGAGTGAAGGAGCCTGCGGCGACCATCTGGCCTGTGTGCAGCGCCCATTACGGGCTTGCGTGGGTCAGGGATGAACCCGATCTGATGCAGGGCTGCCCGTACCCGCCTCCACACACGCGGAAGACTATCGAGAGGCGGAAGAAGGGGTGGCTGCCACCGGACTACGGGCTGCGCGAGTTACGTCACCTGCGTTAAGAGTGGGTGGGAACGATTCGGCCCATCTGCGACCTGCCGCTGGGTCTCCGCAGAATCGGGGCTGCGCTGTCCTCGCAGGTGGTGTTTGGGCCAGGTCCAGTCTTCGACGAATGGCCTGCCCGGCTTGGCGTTGGAGCGGCCTGGCTTGGGCCGTAGGACTGTCAGTGGCGTGTGGGAATCTTCGGCTATGACCTTTCGGGGAAGTGTTCATATCGAAGGCATTCCGACGCATACGGGCGGTGTTCCATGGGTGGTGGACAAGCGCGACGCATACATCGCAAGGAGCCGCCCACTCCAGACGGCTGCCGTTGGTGCGGTGACGAGCAGGACCATCACGGCGCCCAGTGGGTCGCGTCAGTCGGCCTCCACACGTGGGAGCCTCCGACGCGTGAACAGCGGCTCAAGCGTATGCAGGCGCGACGCGCGGCGCGTCAGGCCGAGCGCGTACGGCCTACCAAAGATGAGGCCCCGCGTTCTGCGCGCGAGTGACCAAGGCGTCGAAGATTGCAGCCAGTGCGGCGGGGATGCGGTCCTTGGGAAGGTGTGCAGCGATGCCGACCATCAGGTCTTCCTTGTTCTGAGGCCCTTCGGCCGAGCCGGCCTTGAACATGGTCAGTAGCTGCGAGCTGAACTTTCCGGCTCGCAGTGCTTCGACTTCTTCAGGCTGCCAGGGACCGCGTTCGGTGTTCGGCTTCCACAGTGCATTGGCCGTGTTCGCCCAGTCGTCACTGGTGAACAGGTCCTCAAGCTCGTTGGGGGAGCCGAGGTAGAGGCACTCTTTGGTCAGGTCGAAGCCATGCTCCCTGAGCTTGTCGTCTCGAAAGACATGCTTCTGGTTGGCACGACTGTCCTTGTCGACGACAAAGGCGACGTCACGGCCATGCTCCTTGAGGAACTTGGCGAATCGCAGCGCACCCTCGTTGCTGCCACCCGCCCAGAGGCAGATACCGGCGGATTGGATGGGAAACCCGGCGTGCTTTCGGAACATGATCGGGAATGCGGACGTCTCGGACACACCCTCCACCGCGACGAAGAACCGCTCGTGCAGCAGCACACTGTTACGGAACCCCAGAGTGGTCGCGATCGTCGACAGATGGCGACGCACATCCACGTCTGCGCTGTCCTCGCTCAGAACCTCTGCCCGTACCCGCCCCTCGTGGGTGCGCAGGTGCACTACGGAGGAGATGTCCACGCCGTCGATCAGGTTGAGCGAGTGCGTCGCCACAATGACGCGCGCATTGGGTCGCGATGACTGCAACTGGATCAATGCCATGATGCGCCGCTGGTGGGAATAGTCGAGGTGGGTGTCGGGCTCGTCGTAAACGAACACGACATCTGCGTCGGGCCCTTGCGTCGAGTCGTGCTGCCCCAGGTCGTTGCTGCTCTCCCAGAGGGCCAGCGAGATGCGACGTGAGCGACCGGTTCCTGCCGACGAGAGTGGGAACCGCCGACCCTGCGAGTCCACGATGTTCAGCTCGACCCCGACCAGCGCTGGACGCACCTGCACCTGCGGGTCCAGCTCGACAGACGGCAGGGCGCACCGCTCGGCGATGTGCCCGCGGATGCTGTTGATGTCGGGCGTCAGCGATTCGGCCAAGTAGCCCTCAAGGTCTGCCACGCGCTTGGCTACTTCATCAGCCCGCGTGTACTCGCGTAGCCGGGAGTTGAGCAGGCTCTGGACTACGGCCTCGGGCGCCTGTACTGCGTCACCCTTGAAGTACACCATCGACGGCATCGCGGCGGCTACCTCAGAATCCGCAGCCACCCACTCGTCGAACTGCTCCATCTGCTGGGCCAGCTCCCGAAGAGGCTGCTCCCAGCTGTTCCTCACATTCGCCTGTCCGATGGGATCGACCCCGTGTGCGGCTGCCAGCTTCTTGAGGTTCGGCAACTTCACAGATTCCAAGTCCCGCAGCCCGGGATCCTTGCAGACGCTGCGTCGAATCTCCAGGAATGTTCCTGCTTCCGGGCGGAAGCGGCGCCGGATGGGCACGCGCTCGGGCAGGGCGAAGCGCTGCTGCTCATCCGTGTTGAGGGCGAACTCGCCAGTCACGGTTGTCTGAGGCACTCGCGCGTGGGGTGCGACCGGTTCACCGTCGGGTGCCGGCTCCCGATGCCCCCCGTCGCCGACGTAGGTGAGATCGCGCTCGCTCAGCGCTGTCCCGTGAAGGAGAAAGTTCAGCGCGTCTAGCAAAGCGCTCTTCCCACCCTCGTTCTGGCCGGTCAGAACTGTCTGCGGCAGGACCGGAACATCGCCGATGTCCGCAAGGCAGCGGAAGCCCTCAACGGAAACGGAGCAGATCTGCACGCACGCCTCAACTCAACAACGATCGAACGGGTCTAAGAAACTGTCTGGGAATCAGACGGAGATCGGACGGTACTGGTAGCGGCCCTTGATGAACTGGGCCAGGAACCCGCCCTTGCTGGAGGACGCCATCAGGGCCGCGTGCACGTCCGCAGGGACGTCTTCGTAGCGGTACAGCCCTCCGTTGTGAAAGGCGACCTCGAGCACACGCTCTGCCTGGCTGTAGCCCACAGACCGGACGTTGGAGGAGCGAACAGGTTCATGCAACAAAATGCCTCCTGCGGCCTGCGTGCCGGGCGTTGCACGATTGACCGAAATGATAGCGCCGCGCTGCTGTCGAGGGGCAGCCGGTGCCGAAGCTGGCCTGTACCCGGCCAGGTCGACGGCGGCCTCGGTTGCAGGGCCATCTACAGTCGTCGTGACCGAGGCTGCACAGACCAACACAGCCGTCACACGCTCAGCAGCACGAGAGCGCCACGGTAGAGCTCGACAGAGCACCTGGGGCTCGAGGTCAGTGAAGCTGCGCACTGCTCAGTTCTTCTGGTTCTCGACCGTTGTCTGGCGAGGTTTCCTCGCTATGAGCCGTTAGTTCAAGTCTGTATCCGCCTGCCATTTTGAGTCAGACTGGGGCGGCTCTTGGCTGGTCGTTTTGGTGTCGGCCACGTGGGGCGGCCTGGTACTAGCGTCCGGGATGGCCTGGTACGAGTTCCTTATGAAGGATTGGGGGCAGCAGGATGACACTGGAGGTCTCGTTCTATGTGAGGAGTTGCCGTGACCAGCTTTGTCATTACGGTCCCGGGTACGTTCGTGTCGGATGTTCCCGCTTCCGTGCCTCTTGCCGTCGAGCGGAAGTTGGCCCCGCGGCACACGGAGGTCAGTGAAAATGAGGGACTGAGCCTCCTCACGCTGAACGAGGACGGCACCTTCTCCATCCGGCTTGAGGTTGAGGCCCCGGACAAGTATGAGGCGGAGCTCGATGCCATGCGGATCGTTACGGCAGCCTTGAAAGAGGCGGGCCTCTCAGAGTCCGATGCCCCGCTCGGCCCGCCGGCCGTGACCGGTATCGACAGCGGCCTGTGATCCCCGTGGAGGAGCTTGTGGTGGCGAAAAGTGAGTGGCCGGAGCTGACGGGGAAGCCGGCGGAGGAGGCCCGCGAGCAGATCCGGGCTGAGTTCCCGGAGATCGCGGTCCATGCGGTGCCCGACGGCAGCATGGTCACGATGGACTTCAACGAGCAACGCGTGAGGCTCTTCGTGAAGAACGGCAAGGTGGTCCGGGCCCCTAGGCGGGGATAGCAACTGCTGCTAGCCAGGACTGCGAAGCAGGCCTGGTCCTGGAGGCGGAGCCGGAAGGACTAAGAGGTGGGGGAGCGGAGCGGACCCACCCAACGGGCCGAAGGCCCGGACCCCGTGAAACGGGGTCATCTCCCGCGCGTAGCGCGGGAGCCCCGGGGCCTGCTCCGCAGGCCCCGGCTCTGGTGGAGCGCAGCGGAACCAGAGCCAGTCCGGAGCGAAGCGCAGGACATCCGGCCGGAAGTCGAGCCATGGCTCAGGCGAAGCGGAGAGCCAGGCGCCGAAGGCGCTGGCCGAGCGCAGCGAGGCCGTTCAGTCCTGAGCGCGCAGCGCTCAGGACTGAACGGCCTCGCTGCGCTCGGCCAGCGCCTGGCGCCTGGCCTCGCTTCGCCTGAGCACATGGCCGGCCTCCGGCCGGATGTCCTGCGCTTCGCTCCGACTGGCTCTGGTCCCGCTGCGCCCACCAGAGCCGGGGCCCGCGGAGCAGGCCCCGGGGCCCCGCGCTACGCGGGAGATGACCCCGTTTCACGGGGTCCGGGCCTTCGGCCCGTTGGGTGGGTCCGCTCCGCTCCCCCACCTCTTAGTCCTTCCGGCTCCGCCTTCCAGGACCAGGCCTGCTTCGCGGTCCTGGCCAGCGGCAGCTGCTATCCCCCGCCTAGGGGGCCCGGACCACCTTGCCGTCTCCTTCACGAAGAGCCTCACGCGTTGCTCGTTGAAGTCCATCGTGACCATGCTGCCGTCGGGCACCGCATGGACCGCGATCTCCGGGAACTCAGCCCGGATCTGCTCGCGGGCCTCCTCCGCCGGCTTCCCCGTCAGCTCCGGCCACCTCAATTTTCGCCACCACAAGCTCCTCCACGGGGATCACAGGCCGCTGGTCGAGGCCGGTCACGCCGCATCGGGCCGAGCGGGGCACCGGCCTCTGAGGCGGCCCGCCTCCTCCAAGGCCGCCGTAACGATCCGCATGGCATCGAGCTCCGCCTCGTACTTGTCCGGGGCCTCGGCCTTGCCGGTCGGAGGGGTGCCGTCCTCGTTCAGCGTGAGGAGGCTCAGTCCCTCATTTTCGCTGACCTCCGTGTGCCGCGGGGCCGACTTCCGCCTGACGGCAAGAGGCACGGAAGCGGGAGCATCCGACACGAACGTACCCGGGACCGTAATGACAGCTGGTCACGGCAACTCACATAGAACGAGACTTCCAGTGTCATCCGGCGGCCCCCAATCCTTCATAAGGAACCCGTACCAGGCCGTCCCGGACAGCTAGTGCCAGGCCGCCCCACGTGGCCGACACCAAAACTGTCCGGCCAAGAGCCGCCCCAGTCTGACTCAAAATGGCGGGCGGGTCCCAGACCCCGGACTTGCGGCTTCATGGCGAGGAAACCTCGCCAGACAACGGTCGAGAACCAGAAGAACTGAGCAGTGCGCAGCTTCACTCGACCTCGGCGCCCCAGGTGCTCTGTCGAGACTCTGCCGTGGCGCCCGTGCTGCTGAGCGCGGTGACGGCGGTGGATGCGGTCCGTGCAGCCTCCGGTCCCGGCTGGCCGCAGATGGCCGGCAACCTGCGGCCGCCGTCGACCCGGCCGGGTACAGTGCCAGCCTCGGCACCGGCTGCCCCTCGGCCGAGCAGCGCGGCGCTATCATTTCGGTCCGTCGTGCGGCGCCCGGCGCGCAGGCCGCAGGAGGCATTTTGTTGCATGAACCTGTTCGCTCCTCCAACGTCCGGTCTGTGGGCTACAGCCGGAGCAGAGCGTGTGCTCGAGGTCGCTCACAACGGAGGGCTGTACCGCTACGAAGACGTCCCTGCCGGACGTGCACGCGGCCCTGATGGCGTCCTCCAGCTGGGGGGCGGGTCCTGGCCCAGTCTCGTCAGGGGCCGCTACCAGTGCCGTCCGATCTCCGTCTGATGCCCAGACAGTTTCTTAGACCCGTTCGATCGTTGTTGAGCTGTGGCGTGCGCGCAGATCTGCTCCCGTTTCCGTTGAGGGAGCTTCCGCTTGCGCCCGCGGACATCGGCGATGTTCCGGTCCTGCTGCAGACAGTTCCGGCCAGGCTCGAACGAGGGCGGGAAGCGCGCTTCGCCGGGCGCCGCTGAACTTCCTCCTGCTCGGGACAGCGCTGAGCGAGCTGCGATCTCACCTACGTCGGCGGCGGGGGCGTTCGGGAGCCGGCTGACCCGATCGGCGCACCGGTCGCAGTCCTACGCGCGAGCCAGCCGGCATCGGTGGCGGGCGAGCTGGCCCTCAACGCGGATGAGCCGCCGGCGCTTCGCCCTGCCCGAGCGCGCGCCTGATCCGGCGCCGGCTTCCGCCCGGAAGCAGGAACGTTCCTGGAGATTCAGACGCAGCGTCCGCAAGGATCCCGGGCTGCGGGACTTGGAATGCTGGGCGCAGCTGCCGGGCACAGCGCTGGCAGGCCGCAACACGGGGTCCGATCCCTCCTCCGGAGCCGGCGTCTCGGAGGGACGGCCGGGGAGCGGCGCTCTTCGGCGAGCTGGCCCAGCAGATGGAGCAGTTCCGGCCGGAGATGGGTTTGGCCCGCGGGTCTCTGAGGCCGGCCGCCCGCGATGCCGTCCGATGGTGTACTTCAAGGGTGACGGTACAGGCGCCCGAGGCCGCTCGGTCCCGAGCCTGCTCAGCTCCCCGGCTACGCGAGCCCACGCGGGTCGATGAAGTAGCCAAGCGCGTGGCAGACCCAGGGCTATCCTGGCCGAGATCGCGGGCGCCCGACATCCAACCGCGTCCGCGGGCACATCCGCCGAGCCGGTGCAGCCTGCCGTCTGTCGGAGCTGGACCCGCCGGTGCAGGCGCGTCCAGTCGCGCTGGTCGGGGTCGACGCGAACATCGTGGACTCGTGGTCGGCGGTTCACCAACTCTCGTGGGCAGGAACCGGTCGCTCACGTCGCATCGTCGCTGGCCCCTCTGGAGAGCGGGAGACGGCCTGGGGCAGCACGACTCGACGCAGGGAGCCCGACGCAGATGTCGTCGACAACGTGTTCGTTTACGACGAGCCCGACACCCACCTCGACTATTCCCACCAGCGGCGCATCATGTTGCATTGATCCAGTTGCAGTCATCGCGACCCAATGCGCGCGGCCATGCTGTGGCGACGCACCTCGCTCAACCTGATCGACGGCGACATTCCCTCCGTAGTGCACCTGCGCACCCACGAGGGGCGGCGTACGGGCAGAGGTTCTGAGCCGAGGGCAGCGCAGACGTGGTTGTGCGTCGCCATCTGTCGACGATCGCGACCACCTCCCGGGGCCACCGTAACAGTGTTCTGCTACGCACGAGCGGTCCTTTCGTCGCGGATGGGAGGGTGTGTCCGAGACGTCCGCATTCCCGATCATGTTCCGAAAGCACGCCGGGTTTCCCATCCAATCCGCCGGCATTCGCCTTCGGACGGGTGGCTGCAACGAGGGTGCGCTGCGATTCGCCAAGTTCCTCAAGGAGCGATGGCCGACGTCGCCCCTGTCGTGGAACCCAGGACGAGTCGTGCCTTGCCAGAAGCGTGTCTTTCGAGACGACAAGCTCAGGGGAGCATGGCTTCCAGGCCTGGCCAAGGGGTGCTCTACCTCGGCTCCCCCGGCGAGCTTGGAGGACCTGTTCACCAGTGACGACTGGGCGAACACGGCCAACCCGCTACTGAAGCCGAGCACCGGCCGCGGGTCCCTGGCCGGCCTGAAGGAGTCGAAGCACTGCGAGCCGGAAAGTTCGGCTCGCAGCCACTTGACCGCCTGCGTTCCAGGCCGGGCTTCTGGCCGAAGGGCACTCAGACCCAGGAAGGCCTGATGGTCGGCGTCGCTACCACCTTCCCAAGGACCGCGACCCCGCCGCACTGGCTGCACCCGACGCCTTGGTCACTCGCGCGCAGAACGCGGGGCCCTCAATCGACCGGCAGGCCGCACGCTTGCGGCCTGACGCGCCGCGCGCGTCGCGCCTGCACGCCGCTTGAGCCGCCGTTCACGCGTCGGGAGGCTCCCACGTGGTGGAGGCTGACTGACGCGACCGACGTGGGCGCCGTGATGGTCCCTGCTCGTCACCGCACCAGGCGGCAGCCGTCCGGAGGCGGCTCCTTGCGATGCATGCGTCGCGCTTGTCCACCGCCCATGGACACCGCCCGTGTATGCGTCGGAGTGCTCGATATGGACCACTTCCCCGAAAGGTCCTTGGCCGAAGATTCCCACGCGCCAACTGACAGTCCCACGGCCCAGGCCAGGCCAGTTCCAACGCCCGGCCGGGCAGGCCGATGGGGCGAAGACTGGACACCTGGCCCAAACACCGGCCCTGCGGCGAGGACAGCGCAGCCCCCGATTCTGCGGAGACCCAGCGGCAGGTCGCAGATGGGCCGAATCGTTCCCACCCCTCTGCTTGCGCAGGTGACGTGCCGTGCAGCCCGTAGTCCGGTGGCGTGGCAGCCGCGCCTGCTTCCGCCTCTCCGATGGTCCTCCGCGTGTGTGAGGCGGGTACGGGCAGCCCTGCATCAGATCGGGTTCATCCCTGACCCACGCCGGCCCGTCGGCGGGGCGCGGCGCACAGGCTGTGACGGCCGCCGGAGGCTCCCTTCAATCTCAGGGGCGTCCCACGCCGCCCGTGGGGCCGCTTGGGGCACGGAGGCTGGGGCGGGCGGATCCTCGCAGCCCTCGGCGAAGGCCATCGGGGCCGGCGGTGCCGCTCTTCAGCGGATCGCTGGGAACGGCGGGTCCCGCTGCCGCCACCGATCCTCCAGAGGAGACGGGTCGCCCTCAGCGGGGACGTGCCCAGGCGGGAAGGCAGGGTGGGTCATGCGTCCCCGGCGCAGCCCGCGGTCATGCAGTCGAGCGTCGTGCCCCGTTGCGCCTTCGGATCGCGCGCGTGCGCGGCATCGCTCGAGCCGGTGGTGGGCCGCGGGGACGACGGCCGTGGCCAGCTGAGCCGGCCAGGTAGGGTGCGCCCAAGTCGCGCGGAATTGGAGCCGCCGCGACACCCCTCCGCCTCGGTGACCGGCGGCATCACCGGGGCGGGACGAAGTCCCGGTCTGCTCGCTAATGGCGCGGCGCACCGGCACGGTCCGGATCGACTCGTCGAAGGTCCTTGAGGGCGGTCGGTGCGGGCGAAGTCGATCCAGGCTTGAGCCGCCAGGGGCCCGTTGCTGCCCGCGGGGCGCCAGGCCGTGGGCGATGATCGGTTCGGCCTTTTCGGGCAGCAGGGCGGAGTTGCCTCGGCAGATCGACATCTTGATGGTCCACCTGGCGCAGTTGGCGTTCCGGGGGTATGCCGCTGTGCCGGCCCGGTGGAATTGGCGAGACCCAGAACCAGGCCGCGGCACCGGCCCTGCTCGGCCTGCGCGGGGCTGAGGAGAGCTCTGGAAGCGGTGCGGAGCAAGCAGGCGGGCCGCGCAGCAGGGTCGGGTGGTGATGAGGGTGGCCAGGATCCGGGTCGCGGCGATCGACCGGGCCGGGGCCGGGTCGAGGATGGCGGTGGCCGGCCACGGGGACCGGCTTGCCAAGGGCAGCGAGGACGTCGTGGGCGAGCGCGATCGCGGCGTCGGCGCCGGGGTCAGACGAACGGTGAGGACGTCCGTGCCGTGCGGGCGGGAGGCCAGCGCCGCGCCCGGGTGTGGACCACGTCGTCGTACGGGTCCAGGACCACCGTGACCGGCGGCGGGTTCGGGCAGTCCAGCACCTCAGGCCACCACCGGGCGCTGGCGCAGCTTGCTGTAGGACCAGCGCAGCAAGTCCTCGTCCAGGCTCCGCCCGGACTCCTTCATCCCGGCAGTCAGGTGATGGGTGATCTTCGCCCAGGCCCGGAAATTGCCGTGCGCGGCCTCGTCATCGCACATCGCGATCAGATCCGGGTCCGCATCCGCCCACACGGGGTGGAACGCCGGGATGACGGTGAGGACCTCCTCCAGCGGCATCGGCTCGATCTCCTGCCACGCGTACACCCGGGACTCCAGCATCGGCTCACTCTGCAACATCTCGAAACAGCCGTCCCCGCCCGTGAACATCGATCGTCAGATCCGTGCCGATGTCATCCCGCAGGATAACGCAGGCACTCGAAGCACATCTTCGACGAGCCACTGCGCCTCGTCACAGACCAGGACGCGGTCGCCTTCCAGGGCGCCGCGCAGCATACGGCCGAACTCGATCGGCCGCGTCGGCGGACGGCCCTTCGCACACCCAGGGCGTGGAACGCTCATGGCGCAGGTCGCGGGTCGAAGGGCGGCCCGGAACTGGATCCGGCGTGGCCAGCCTCGGTGCGAGCTCACGCAGCGCGAGGTGTTCACAGCCAACGACTTGCCCCGGCCCCGCCTGCCCGTGGGCTGCAGATCATGGCTCTGCGGCCTCGACCGCGGCACGGATGTTCTCCCGCACCATCAGCAGCGCGCGCGACGGAGACCGCCTGGGCGCCCGGCAGCTGCCCGAAGTGGTCCTCCCGCCCTGGGGCAGCTCTACCAAGCGCCGTTCGGCGGTCGCCGATTGACCAGCGCTCCCCGCTGTCGTCACGTGCGCCGCCTGCTCCGGGCGCGCCGCCTCGGCTGCTCGCCTGCTCGGAATCGGTTCAGAATGGCCGCGCGGCGGGGGCGGACAGCCGGCCGGGCCCAGGACGCCGGAGGCTCACGCCGGCGGGATCAAATCCAGGCAGAGCACAGGGCCGCCAGAGTCCACGCCCCTGACCGGGCGATTCCGCCTCGGCCTGCGAGGAAGTGACCCGTGTGCGGCGCGGACGGCTCCGCAGCCGTCGTCGGATGGCCGTGTGGCAGGCCTTGCGCCGGCTTCTCCGCCGCCCTTCCGATCCGCCTTCAACGCGCGGGCCTGCTTCTGCCCTGACCGAACTCAGCGCACGACGCTGCTCCACCGTCGCCGCCTGGGCCAGGTAGGCGGTCCCGGAGGTGCCGGTTTCCACTCCTCGGTAGAGAACACCTCGATCTGCCCGTCGTAGTGCGGCAGATACCGCAGCCGGGACCCGCATGCCGACGGGCCGGCCCATCCACGGCGCGATCTAGGCGCGACGTCGCCAGCTGACTCCGTTCGTGGTGATCTTCCGGACCCGGCCGATCGTCCTCCGGCGCGAAGACCGCCAGGCGCTCCTCCGCAGCGCGTCCTCGGCGCGCGGATCTCGCCTCCCACGCCGCCGGCGGGCGTTCAGGTCCGCGGCCAGACCGGCAGGGCGGCGCTCGGTGGATGCCACCCGGCCACCCGGTGCCAGCGGGTTCCGCTGCGCGAGGTCCGGGTACGAGAGCAGGTCCTCCGCCGGATCCGGACGGCACGCCTCCGCCGGGCGAGCGGCGGCGCTGTATAGCCCGGCGGCGAGACCGGCAGCATCCTCCTCCGCCGCACCGTTCGGCGCCTGGGCGGTGCCCTTGCGGTACGGCTTGCTACGGCTAAGAGATCATCCACCAGGTACAGCGCTTCCTGGTCCGGCACAAGCTTGCCCCGATCCCGCCCGCCACGCCGAGCAGAATACCGCCGACGGGCGCTCACGGATGCCGCCTGCTGATCAACGCGGCCGAGTTCCTCCCTCGGCTGGAAGCGGTACCCGGGTAACCGCCGCGGGCGGTCGCGCTCGTCACCCCGTCGACCCACGTCACCACGGACGCGCACCGCAGACGCAGATCCACCCACTCAGGACCCCGCGTATTCCACCTCCCGGCACGGCCGGGACGCCGGTGGCGACTCCCGCTCCGGCGACGACGGGCGCCAGCATCGCCCTGGTGAAATCGGCCGGCGAGGCCGACGGCACCGGCCAACGGGCGAGGTCCTCCGCGCGGCCGAGCTCACGGTGCACGGTATCCCCACTGTGCTGCCGAATCTCGATCGCAGGAGGCCTTCATCGCCCGCGGACAACCAGCTCCACGCCTGCTCGACGCCACCAGTTGCCATGCGCCGATCATGCCGAATCCAGGCGGCAACCGCCTCGGCAACTGGCCTCGCCACGTCGGCGAGGACAGCCATGCATCACCTCGAACAGAACACCCGGCAAGAACCGTCCGCCGCCCACCCTGGGCCGCGCCGCGCAGCATCACCCGAACGACGACGATGGAACGGATGTACGCAGAGGGCCCGTGTTGCGAACAGGCTACAGGGGAGACCAGGCGCGGCTCGGTGCCGCTGGGCGGCGGCCTGCTGAGCGGAAACAACGACTGCGGTAGTGGTGACAGCCGGGCTGGCCGGTGGCTGGACCGTAGGCCTATCGAGATCAGGTCGGGACCCGGCGTGCCGAACAGCGACCGAGCAGAAGAAGAGGCCGCGGCATGTCGAGGCCGGGCAAGGCGAACAGCCGTATTGAGCGAGGACCTAAGCGAAGAACCGCGGCCGGGCCGGCCCGGGGTCATCGAGGACTGGTACCGTTAACCACCGGCAGACGCGACGGGACTACACGCTGCCGCTGCCGGTGGAGCAGGTAACGGTCGGCAATGGCCATCGACGCGATGACCGCACGTCGAAGCTGCCTCGACCCGCTGCAACGGACTTCGCGGCGCGTGGCGTGCGGGATTGAGTGCAGGAGGAGCTCGTTAACGGACATTGAGCTCCCCCAAGCCGGGTGGTGCCGGTGGCCATGCGGCTCCATACCGAGACCGACTCGGTCGTCCCCCGGCCGCGAACGCCGAGATAGGCCGGCTCGGCAGGGACCTCGTCAGCAGAATACCTCGCCGCGGCACTCGCCGTGACACCACCCGCGCTGGTGATCGTCGGCATGCCAAGGACCGAGGCCGCAGGGCACCCAGATCCGTTTTCCTCGTTCGGCCTGCCGCGGGCAGGGCCTGTGGACGACAAGGCACCTGAACTGCGTACCTCAACGCCGTCATCCTCAACGCCTACGACCTGGAACCGTCCGACGGCTGGTTCCTGGAACTGCGCCAGGCAAACTCGCCGAGCACGGTGATCAGCCGACGGGCAGCCGACCCATTCGACCTACGTCGAACTCCACATCTCATCCGGCGATCGCCGATTCGAGGCGGACTCGAAGTCCTGGGTCGCCGAATCCGCGACGACGAGATCGACGCAGTCGCCATCGACGAAGAAGTCGACGACACCGTCATCAAGCCAAACACCAGAAACGTCGACGCCAGCGGGCAAATCGCACGCGCCGACAAGGGTCGCTCAACGACCACCGCCTGGTTTCGGCGAAGCCGGTCACGACGCTTCGCCCGCGCCCTCGACTGGAATCGACGGCCGACGCCTGGCTCGCCGATTTTCGACATCGACATCGTCGAACTCCCGAAGCCACCCGGCTGGTGGCACGAAGACTCACCTCTTGCAAAGACCACCTTCCGCGCCCGCCATTCCAGCGCCCTGCAGGTCGACGCGGCTCCGCGGGCGGCGGCTCTTCGGCGAGCAAATCGGCGCCCGGCGCTTCGGAAGGAACGACATCGCCACGAACTGCCGCGTCGCGCTCAAGGCCACTGGCTGAACCGCCAGACACTGAAGAACTCGGCAAATTATCAGTTTTGAGGCTTGTGCACCTCACCGCCAGGAGGCAGAGTTGCGGTGAGATCCGGAGACACACGACACAACCAACAGGCCAACGCATCACTCAACTATCCTCCGACACTAGGCCACCATCTCCGTATGACACAGAAACCCAAGTGGGGCGTCGAGGCGCAAAATCCCGAGGTCAGGAGTTTGAGCCTGACCATGCAGTGATCACCCCGTATTACTAAAAACACTCAGCCAAGCAGACATGTGGACCGAAGGACGACCTCGTCCGTGCAATCCACGGGGCAGGCCTCCGAACCACGGAGGCCTTCGTTATGCACGTGAGTTCACGGCAAAGTCAACACGAGACCATGTTCCCATCTCTCCAGCAGGCTCGCAGTGACAGCCACTACGGCACTCGCTGCCGGGGACGCTACAGCTCGAATACTGAACGTCATGATCCGAAATTGCGACACACACCGGCCGTCCGAAACTAGCGTGTGCGGCACCCCTCGAGCCGAGACATCCGGCAGAGACCCTGGCTCGGTCGAGTTTGGCCTCGGCTGCGGCCGGACGACGGCCGAAGAAATCAAGGGCCCCTGCGGCGTCCTCAGAAGGTCGATCAGATCCGGGATCATGGGTCTTTGATACACCGCCCTCAAGCTTGGTGCATGGGTCCGGGGTTCCGGAGCCTGCAGCCGAGGCTGAGCCGAGATCCCGTCAGCATGAATCCCGTCCGGAGGTCAACACCCCGGCAAAACAGAGCCGTGAATGACCCACCGAACCCAAACCCGCCTACAGAACTCCGCCAACGGCGATACCGAGATCTCGAGCCGAGACCCAGACACCCAAACGGCGTGGAGGTCAAGCCCGGAGCAGGTACGGCTCGCCTTCGTCCGTCACCATGACGCCACGTCCGCACCAAGGACGCCGGGCGATGCTGCGCATGCCCAGGACCCAGGCTGCGAGGGCGCCGATTGACCGCTCGGCGTCGAGACCCAGCAGGCGAACTACGGCAGAACAGCTCGAGCACAGCAGCGGCCAGTATCGACGGCCGTCGAGCGCACCGACGTCCGGATGCGTCGAGACCTGCGTCTCTCCCAACGGTGATCACCCAGGCGACCGTCGACCGGGACTACCGCTCGACTCGGAGCGCGGGTCGCCAAGGCCCCAGCCACCTCGAAACCGTCACGCACGCGCTTCGTGTACCCCCGGCAGCGCACGCAGGGCCTACCGCGACGAAAATCGGATGGCCGAGCATGCCGCATCGTCGCCGAAGCCGAACGAAGGGCGTCGTCGCCGTCGTTGCAAGGACGAGCACCGACCTGATGAGCTGGGTCCATTCCTGCTCCGGCTCCCGGAGAAAGCCCTCGTGCCCGGATGCCGCGATCCTCGGTCGACTTCGCTGAAGACTTCGGCGAGGGCGCTACCGGTTCAGGGCGCCAGGACAAGGATCGGCAGGTCCATCACCAGGTCCCAGGAGCGAGGCCAGGCCGGGGTGACAGCGAACTCCACGGTGTTCGCACGCCAAGCCCCGACGAGTTGGGAGCTCGTGGCCTGTGAGCGTCGGCCGCGCTGGGCCGCTGGTGACGTTTGTCGGTCGTCGGCTCCGCCGCGCGAGATCGGAGATTCGAGTCGGCCGTCCCCGCGGCGTGCCCGCTCGCCCGAATCCCGCGAGGCGCTCGCCGATCCTGTGGCAAACCACGCGCGACCCCCTCATGCCCCGCTTAGGCCCAGAAAACGGAGAGCCTACCGGGGTCTCCGCCGAACGGCTCCGGGGCTCAGGTCACCTGGACAGGCGTGCTGGTCCGACCGACCTCCGGCAGGGTCGAGTGGTCCGTTGAAGAGCTACACCAGGTCCTCGATCCCAGCCGAATCGTGACCGCCCGACCGGGACCCAGCTGCCTACTCCGGGCCGAGATGGTGAAACCACCAAACCCCACCCTCCGCCGGGACACAGATCACTAGCTCGGCCGATGGGCAGGAGGCTCGCTTGAGCCGAGACTGTCGAGGCGGGCGGATCACCTCAACACCCCAGTCTGGAGGACAGCAACAGTGAAAACTCCACTGGCGCGGGTCTCCACGAGGCCCGCTGGCGCTGGTGGTGCCGATCTGGAACCGAGTGACAAGTAGCCGGCTCGCTCGCGGCACCGGCACCACTGGGCAACTGAGACTCGAACCGGTCCGAGGCACTCGCAGTGCCGCGGTGCCTGGACCGCCGTGCCATTCCAGCTACTTGAGCCTAGCACGAGCCCGAAAATCGAGGGCTGGCCGGCGGTGGCGCTCACGCTTCGAGGCCACTTTGGGAGGCCAAGGCAGGAGGATTGTTCAGTACTTGAGCCTGCGTGTTGCCGAGACGGAAACCTCCTTTCACTGAGATGGGGCTGGATCTGGCCACGTCATGATCTCAGGTAATGCGAGGCCGATGAGCACCTCACTTGAGGAGATCGATCAGGCCGGCCGGCGATCCGGCCGGGATGATTAGCTACGAAAGTCCGTGGGAGGCCAACACAGGCGGGATCACTCCTGAACCCGAAACTGCAGGAGAACTGACGTGGATGACAGCAGTAGGGTGAGACGCCGCCCGGGGAGAAGCCGGTTCGGCCTCGGCGGCGGAGCGGGACGCCCACGAGCGAGGGCCGCTGGCCGCGCGGGCGGGGGAAACACCCGATCGTGGAAAATCCGTCGGCGGCGCTACGAGGGCCGGCCCCTACGGCGCCGTCCCGCCGAGGAGGGTCGAACCCGACCTTACCATGAACAGGCCCAGCCGCGAGGCGATTCCGGCAGGCTGGCGCTCAACACCGTGCCCAGAGCGCGCATGTTCATCACCAACCTCGCCAGGGGAGCCGCCTTCCAGCGGCCCACCAGCGCCGCCCGTCTTCTCCTCCAGCGACTCGACCATTCCGGTTTCGGCCGAGAGCCCCCACGGGGCCGCGCTCGCGCAGCCGTGAAGGCTGCGAGAAAAATCGCTCCCGCGACGTCAGCGCAATGGTGACCTGGGCGAAACGACGTAGGCGGACGCCGAAGGGGTGGCGGCGGCCGCCCGGCGCCCCTACCGCATCAGGGCTTCCCGCACGGCAAGCGCAGAACTTCCTCGCCCCTGCTGGTTGAAACCGGGCCAACTCCGGACGTGGCGGGTTCCGCAGCGCCCAGGTCTCCGCCGTTCGAGGCCCGGCGTTCGCCGGGTTCGGCAGGGCTGGTCTCCAGCATTAGTGCGGCGACCGTTCAGCGGAGCCGGTCTCCACGACCCCCTGATGTCCCGGGCAGGTACTGAGGCCGGGGCTCGCCTGGTGGTCCGCGACCGGCCTGTCACCTCCGGAGTCAGCATGGTCCTGGACCGCGGTGACGCGTCGTCGGCGGCCGCCGGAGCAGCGCAGCCGGCTGCGGTGGCACGACGAGAACGGGCGGGGGCGATCGTGAGACTTTCAGCTCTTTAGCCTGCCGACGACACCGCCGACTGCCCCGGCCGCTGGGGCACGAGGACGAGCACGCCCTGTGCCGCCGACGGTGATGATGAACGGACGTGTGTGAACATGAAACAGACCTGCATGGACCTCGATGGTTGCTGACGACAATCGATGACTCGGCGCCGACTACCACCCCCCACGGCCAGGTCCGCCACCCGCCGCCCTCCTGCAGGCGCTGGCTGCCCGCGACCCGCCTGATCGAGGCGACGTCAGCAGACGACCCCATCCGCGCCTTCCGCCGCGGTGGTACGGACACCTACGTTCCCCTGGACGAAGCCGCTGCGCAGGCGCACCAATTCCAGACGAGGCCACCCAGGTCGTCGGTCCGCCACGGCCGGCGACGTGGTGCGTGACCGCGCCGCGGCGCAACGGCATCGTACATCGACTCGGCAGTGCGCAGGTGGCCGCCCGGCCGGGCCTGGCGTTGATGCAAGATGATTGTCGCCAGTCGCAGTTCGCCGACCACCGTTCAAACGGTAGGCAGGCCCAGGCCTAGGCCGGTCTACGAGGTTGTTCGGACGGCCCCCGCCGCGGCGGGGCTCTGGCCGGAGGACGCCGGCAGGACAGCCCCGGGGAGATGATGCGGGGTGCGGTACGACCCGGGCCAGTGGACGGCCGGTACGGAACGAGACCAAAGCGCCGCCCTTCGCCGGGGTGTCGCGTACCGGTGTTCGGCAGATGAGCGCCTACCGCAGGCCTTGGTGAGGAGCTCTCTACCACCCGCGACCCCGCTCCGGCAGGGGACGGCTGGGGACAGCCGGATGCCGGTGAGCTGCGCAGGTGGCTGGCTGGCTGGGGCACCATCAGCGAGCTGTTCCCCACAAATCCGGGCTCCGCCCCAGTGCCACCGGAGCCCGGCGGCCCCAGGCCACCTGTCACCGGCTCGTCCGCCAGCTCGCCCGCCAGCTCGCCGACAATCCGCCGATCTGCGACAGGCTGAGTTCACCCCGACCACGGTGGCACTCGGCCGAGCCAAGACAGATCGTGCACCACCCGTCTCCCGTCTGGCAGTGACGGCATCGTCTTCGAACCCAGCTCACCATCACCATCTGAGAATCGCCACCCGCAACCTTAGGTGGAGGTCAACCGCTTGAGCCGTGATTGCGCCACGCTACAGCCTGGCCGAGATGACAGATCCCCACCGGCCGCCAACCTCGCCGCAGCCGTAGCCGCGCCGACGACTTATGCACTGTTTGAACTCCAGAGGAGCCGCCGCACTTTCGCCGTCAAATACGAACCGGTCATCACCGACCGGGAACGCATCGAGGCGTTCACCGCCGTGCCGAAGACCTCGACGTCAGCCGCCATTTTCGACATGCA